>NZ_CP024893.1:0-3345406 GCF_004006355.1 Cobetia sp. ICG0124
ATTCAGCACCACCTGCAGAATCTGACGTTCGGTAACCACCCCGAACACGGGTGGTCCATGGCGCACAGTGCCCAGGAAGCCTCCGACATGGGCTTCTGGGCCATCCATCTGGACACCATGGGCTGGTCCATCGGGCTGGGTCTGATCTTCCTGTGCCTGTTCCGCAAGGTCGCCAAGTCCGCGACCACCGGCGTGCCGAGTGGTCTGCAGAACTTCGTCGAGCTGATGGTCGAGTTCGTCGATCAGTCCGTCAAGGAGACCTTCCACGGTCGTTCCCGCTTGATCGCGCCGCTGTCGCTGACGATCTTCTGCTGGATCTTCCTGATGAACCTGATGGACCTGGTCCCCGTCGACTGGCTGCCGGGCGTTGCTGCCAAGGTTGGCGAGATGTTCGGCGCCGATCCGGCTCACGTGTTCTTCAAGGTGGTACCGTCCACCGACATCAACGCCACACTGGGCATGTCACTGTCCGTGTTCGCGCTGATCATCTTCTACTCCATTCGCGTCAAGGGCCTCAAGGGCTTCGTGGCCGAACTGACGCTGCACCCGTTCAATACCCCGAACAAGCTGGCACAGATCGCGCTGATCCCGGTCAACTTCCTGCTTGAATTCGTGACGCTGATCGCCAAGCCGATCTCTCTGGCGCTGCGTCTGTTCGGTAACATGTATGCAGGCGAGTTGATCTTCATTCTGATCTCGCTGGTCGGTATCTGGCAGCTGCCGCTCCACTTCCCGTGGGCAGTCTTCCATATCCTGGTCATCACCTTGCAGGCATTCATCTTCATGATGCTGACCATCGTCTATCTGAGCATGGCCAGCGAAGATCACTGATGTAACCCGCCCCGTGCCATTCGTGGCGCGGGGCAAGATTTCCGAGCTCTGCTCACACCCTCAACCCTTGACTTAAACTTGACTAAAACTGGAGTTCCACAATGGAAGCACAAGTTCTTGGCATGACCGCTATCGCCGTCTCCCTGCTGATCGGTCTGGGCGCCCTGGGCACCGCCATCGGTTTCGGTATCCTCGGTGGCAAGTTCCTGGAAGGCGCCGCGCGTCAGCCGGAAATGATCCCGCAGCTGCAGGTCAAGATGTTCATCGTCGCTGGTCTGCTGGATGCCGTGACCATGATCGGTGTCGGTATCGCGCTGTTCTTCACCTTCGCCAACCCGTTTGTCGGTTAAACATCGGCTGGCCACAGGCCAACCGTGTTTATGACCCAACAATCGTGAAGCGAGAGGTGCTGGCGTGAATCTGAACTTAACCCTGATTGGTCAGGCCATCGCCTTTGCGGTCTTCGTTTTCTTCTGCATGAAGTATGTCTGGCCGCCGGTCACACAGGCTCTGGCAGAACGTCAGAAGAAGATTGCAGATGGTCTGGATGCTGCCAGCCGTGCTACCCGTGACCTCGAACTGGCGCAGGAAAAAGCCAGCGAGACACTGCGGGAAAGCAAGGAAGAAGCAGCAAGCATCATTGAGCAGGCGCACAAGCGTTCCAACCAGATGATCGAGGAAGCTCGTGAAGCTGCCCGTGCCGAAGGCGAGCGTATGGTCGCTCAGGCGCGCGCAGAGATCACCCAGGAGATCAACCAGGCCAAGGACGAGCTCCGTGGTCAGGTCGCATCTCTGGCAGTGATCGGTGCAGAGCGCATCCTGGAATCCTCCATCGACGAAGCCAAGCACCGCGAGCTGATTGACAAACTCGCTGCTGAGCTCTGAGGAGACTGATTCCATGGCTGAAACGTCTACCTCCACCGCGGCTCGCCCGTACGCCAAGGCGGCGTTCGAGTTTGCACGCGGCCAGCAGGCGCTAGAGGCCTGGTCCGGAATGTTGTCGACAGCGGCGAACGTCGCTGTCGACGCGACCGTCAAGGCGGTGCTCGACAACCCGAAGCTCTCTACCGAGCACAAGGTCGACACCTTCATTGACGTGTGCGGCGACGCGTTGGACGACAACGCACGCAACTTCATCCGGACTCTCGGTGAGCAGGACCGCCTCGCGGCCCTGCCCTCCGTGGCCGAATTGTTCGAGGCCCAGAAGGCCGAGCAGGAACAGCGTGTCGAGGTGACCCTGGTGTCCGCCTTTGCACTGGAAAGCGAGCAGGAAGAGAAGCTCGCCACCGCCCTGCGCAAGCGTCTGAACCGCGACATCTCCATTACCACTCAGGTGGATAGTACGCTGCTCGGCGGCGTCATCATCCGTGCCGGAGATACCGTCATTGACGGCTCCGTGCGCGGCAAGCTGGCCCGGCTTTCCGAAGCACTGAACTCCTGAGTCCGAGGGACATGGCATGCAGCAACTGAATCCTTCCGAGATCAGCGACATCATCAAGCAGCGTATCGAAAAGCTTGACGTCGCATCCGAAGCCCGTAATCAGGGCACCATCGTCAGCGTCTCCGACGGCATCGTGCAGATCCACGGCCTCGCAGACGTCATGTTCGGTGAGATGATTGAATTCCCGGGTGGCGTCTTCGGTATGGCGCTCAACCTTGAGCGTGATAGCGTCGGCGCTGTCGTCCTGGGCGACTACCTGCAACTCGAAGAAGGCATGACCGCGCAGTGCACCGGTCGCATTCTCGAAGTGCCGGTGGGTCCGGAAATGGTCGGCCGTGTGGTCGATGCTCTGGGTAACCCGATTGACGGCAAAGGCCCGATCGACGCCAAGCTGACTGACGCGGTCGAGAAGGTCGCTCCGGGCGTCATCGCCCGTGAGCCGGTCGACCAGCCGGTGCAGACTGGTCTGAAGTCCATCGATGCCATGGTGCCGATCGGCCGTGGTCAGCGTGAGCTGATCATCGGTGACCGCCAGATCGGTAAGTCCGCCATCGCGATTGATGCCATCATCAATCAGAAGGGCAAGGGCATTACCTGCGTCTACGTCGCCGTCGGCCAGAAGCAGTCCACCATCGCCAACGTCGTGCGCAAGCTCGAAGAGCACGGCGCGATGGAACACACCATCATCGTCGCGGCTGGTGCCTCCGACCCGGCTGCCATGCTGTTCCTGGCACCGTACGCCGGTTGCACCATGGGCGAGTACTTCCGCGACCGCGGCGAAGACGCGATGATCGTCTATGACGATCTGACCAAGCAGGCATGGGCGTATCGTCAGATCTCCCTGCTGCTCAAGCGTCCGCCGGGCCGTGAAGCCTACCCGGGTGATGTCTTCTATCTCCACTCCCGTCTGCTTGAGCGTTCTGCACGCGTCAACGCCGATTATGTCGAGCAGTTCACCAAGGGTGAAGTGAAAGGCAAGACCGGCTCCCTGACCGCGCTGCCGATCATCGAGACCCAGGGTGGCGACGTCTCCGCGTTCGTTCCGACCAACGTGATCTCCATCACCGACGGTCAGATCTTCCTCGAGACCAGCCTGTTCAACTCCGGTATCCGTCCGTCCATCAACGCGGGGCTGTCTGTTTCCCGTGTCGGTGGTGCTGCCCAGACCAAGATCATCAAGAAGTTGGGTGGTGGTGTGCGTCTGGCACTGGCTCAGTACCGTGAACTGGCAGCCTTCTCGCAGTTCGCCTCCGATCTGGACGAAGCGACCCGCAAGCAGCTCGAGCACGGTCAGCGTGTCACCGAGCTCATGAAGCAGAAGCAGTACTCTCCGATGTCCGTGGCCGACATGGCGATCTCGCTGTTCGCGGCCAACGAAGGCTACCTGGACGACGTCGAAGTCGCCAAGGTGCTGGGCTTCGAGAAAGCGCTGCTTGACTACATGCGCTCCGAGCACGCGGATCTTCTGGACAAGATCAATCAGTCCGGCGGCTACGATGACGAGATCAAGAATGGTCTCAAGGCTGGCGTCGAGAAGTTCAAGGCGACCCAGAGCTGGTAAGTGACATGGCCCGGCCAGTCCGGGCCTTGTCGTTTCCCTTCGGGTGGCATGAATAAGGCAGATCGCTATGGCAGCTGCAAAAGAGATTCGCTCCCAGATCGGGAGCATCAAAAATACGCAAAAGATCACCAGTGCCATGGAAATGGTGGCTGCGTCGAAGATGCGTAAAGCGCAGGATCGCATGGCGGCCAGCCAGCCTTATGCCCATCAGATCCGCAAGGTTGTAGGACACATCGCCCGGGCCAACCCGGAATATCGCCATCCGTATCTGATGGAACGCGATGTGAAGCGTGTCGGTTATATCGTGGTCTCCAGTGATCGCGGCCTGTGTGGTGGCCTGAACGCCAATCTGTTCAAGGCTGTCACCAAGCATGCGAAGAGCTGGCGCGACCAGGGTGTCGAGGTGGACTTCTGTGCCCTCGGCTCCAAGGCCGGTACCTTCTTCCGCAACTACGGTGGCAACCTGCTTGCCGCCAAGTCCGGTCTCGGGGATTCCCCGGGTACCCAGGATCTGATCGGTAGCGTCAAGGCCATGCTGGACGCATTCGACGAGGGCAGCCTCGACCGTCTGTACGTGGTGTTCAACGAGTTCGTCAACACCATGACGCAGAAGCCGGTCGTGCGTCAGCTGCTTCCTCTCGAAGCTGATCAGAACGACGAAGAAACCGGTCCCACTACATGGGACTACCTGTATGAGCCGGATGCCGTCTCGTTGCTCGACAAGCTGCTCAAGCGCTATGTCGAGGCCCAGGTCTATCAGGCCGTGGTCGAGAACATCGCCTGCGAACAGGCAGCGCGAATGATCGCAATGAAGAGTGCGACCGATAACGCCGGCGACCTGATCGACGACCTCCAGCTGGTCTACAACAAGGCCCGCCAGGCAGCGATCACTCAGGAAATCTCCGAGATCGTATCCGGTGCCGCCGCCGTCTGATGACAGCGTGGCAACAGGCAAGC
This sequence comes from Cobetia sp. ICG0124, assembly GCF_004006355.1. Lineage (NCBI taxonomy): Bacteria > Pseudomonadati > Pseudomonadota > Gammaproteobacteria > Oceanospirillales > Halomonadaceae > Cobetia > Cobetia sp. ICG0124. The sequence continues at coordinate 4,791 of NZ_CP024893.1, forward strand.
AGGTTTCAATCGCAGGTTTAAGAGGAACCAGGAATGAGCGGACGTATCGTACAAATCATCGGCGCGGTGATTGACGTCGAGTTTCCGCGGGACGCAGTGCCCAAGGTCTACGACGCCCTGAACGTCGCCGATAGCGAGACCGTACTCGAAGTCCAGCAGCAGCTGGGCGACGGCGTGGTCCGTACTATCGCAATGGGTTCGACCGAAGGCCTCAAGCGCAGTCTCGCAGTTGAGAGCACTGGTGCTCCGATCTCCGTGCCGGTCGGCACGGCGACTCTGGGTCGCATCATGAACGTGCTGGGTCAGCCGATCGATGAAGCGGGTGACGTGGGTGCGGATGAGCACATGCCGATCCACCGTGCAGCCCCGAGCTTCGCGGAACAGGCAGCATCAAACGAGCTGCTGGAAACCGGCATCAAGGTCATCGACCTGGTCTGCCCGTTCGCCAAGGGCGGCAAGGTCGGTCTGTTCGGCGGCGCCGGTGTCGGCAAGACCGTCAACATGATGGAGCTGATCCGTAACATCGCCACCGAGCACAGCGGTTACTCCGTGTTCGCGGGCGTGGGTGAGCGTACTCGTGAAGGTAACGATTTCTTCCACGAAATGAAGGAATCCAACGTTCTCGACAAGGTTGCCCTGGTCTACGGTCAGATGAACGAGCCGCCCGGCAACCGTCTGCGCGTAGCACTGACCGGCCTGACCATCGCCGAGAAGTTCCGTGACGAAGGTCGTGACGTTCTGCTGTTCGTCGACAACATCTATCGTTACACCCTGGCAGGGACCGAAGTGTCCGCACTGCTGGGTCGTATGCCGTCCGCGGTGGGTTATCAGCCGACACTGGCGGAAGAGATGGGCGTCCTGCAGGAGCGCATCACTTCTACCAAGACCGGCTCGATCACTTCCGTGCAGGCCGTCTACGTCCCCGCGGATGACTTGACCGACCCGTCTCCGGCGACCACCTTCTCGCACCTTGACGCGACTGTCGTACTGTCTCGTCAGATTGCCGAGCTGGGTATCTATCCGGCCGTTGACCCGCTCGACTCCACCTCTCGTCAGCTCGACCCGCTGGTCGTCGGCGAGGAGCACTACAACACTGCCCGTAACGTTCAGGGTGTGTTGCAGCGCTACAAGGAGCTGAAGGACATCATCGCCATCCTCGGGATGGACGAGCTGTCTGACGAAGACAAGCAGACCGTGGCACGTGCGCGCAAGATCCAGCGCTTCCTGTCACAGCCGTTCTTCGTGGCGGAAATCTTCACCGGCGCGCCGGGCAAGTACGTGTCCCTCAAGGACACCATCCGCGGCTTCCAGGGTATCCTGGACGGCGAATATGACGCACTGCCGGAGCAGGCGTTCTACATGGTCGGCACCATCGACGAAGCTGTCGAGAAAGCCAAGGGCATGTAATTTCCCTGTTCAGGCATGAGGAAACAGGTATGGCTATGAGCGTCCATTGCGACATCGTCAGCGCTGAGAAAGGCATCTTTTCCGGCCTGGTCGAGCGTCTCGTGGCTGCCGGCAGCGAAGGTGACCTCGGCATCATGCCGGGTCACGCACCGCTGCTGACCGAGCTGCAACCCGGCCCGATTCGCGTTCAGCGTCAGGGTGGGGCTGAGGAAATCTACTACGTCAGTGGTGGATTCCTCGAAGTGCAGCCGAACCTCGTTTCAGTCCTCGCCGACACCGCAGTACGTGCCGACGATCTGGATGAGGCGGCAGCCCAGGAAGCCAAGGAAGTGGCCTTGAAGGCCATGAACGATCAGGCTTCCGAACTGGAATACTCACGCGCCACGGCCGAACTGGCCGAGGCGATGGCCAAGCTGCGCACCGTGCAGCAGATGCGTCGTCACACGCGCTGAGATGCACTGGGCCATGACGGCCAGTGACAGGAAAGAGGCGACCTTCGGGTCGCCTTTTTTTATGCCCACTGATGCTTTCGCGGGTCTGTTCTCGGCGACAGGGCCGTGGGTAAACCTCGTCACTGGCAGCTCAGGGTTCAGCTGCTATGATGGCGCCATTATTTTCAGGGGCTTCAGGTATGAAGACCCGCTTTCTACAGGAGTTCACCGATGAGCAGTGCAGAGCGTACCGACGTCGTCATTCTTGCCGCAGGCCAGGGCACCCGCATGCGTTCCAAATTGCCGAAGGTGCTGCACCCGTTGGCAGGCAAGGCGATGGTGCGTCATGTGGCTGACACCGCTGCAGGCCTGGACGGTGCGCATCTGAATGTCGTCATCGGTCATGGTGGTGAGCGTGTGCAGCAGCAGCTGGCCGACACCGGCGCGAGCTTTGCCGTTCAAGCAGAGCAGAAGGGCACCGGTCACGCCGTGGCCCAGTCACTGGAAGCCATCGGCGATGGCAAGGTGCTGATCCTGTATGGCGATGTGCCGCTGATTCGTCGCGAGACTCTCGAGGCGCTGCTGGCCGAAGTCAGTGAGCAGACTCTGGGCCTGCTGACGGTGATTCTGGAAGACCCGACAGGCTATGGCCGTATCGTGCGCGATAGCGAAGGTCGCGTCAGCGCCATCGTCGAGCACAAGGATGCCACGCCGGAGCAGCTGGCCATCCAGGAAGGCAACACCGGTATCCTCGCGACCACCGGTGCCCAGCTCAAGCGCTGGCTGCCGGCGCTGTCCGCCGACAACGCCCAGGGCGAGTACTACCTGACCGACATCATCGCCATGGCGGCCAGCGAAGGTGTCAACATCGCCACCGCCCAGCCGGCGGCGGTCGAGGAAGTGCAGGGCGTCAACAATCGTCTGCAGCTGGCCGATCTCGAGCGCGCCTTCCAGCGTCGTGAAGCCAACCGCCTGATGACCGAAGGTGCCAGCCTGGCGGACCCGGCGCGCATCGACGTGCGCGGCAAGCTGACCATCGGTACCGATATCAGCATCGACGTCGGTTGTGTCTTCGAGGGCGAAGTGAGTCTCGGAGATGACGTGGTCATCGGCGCCCACTGCGTGATCCGCAATGCCACCATCGGTGCCGGCGCCAACATCGCGCCGCATAGCGTCATCGATGGTGCGGTACTGGAAGGTGACAACAATGTCGGGCCCTTCGCACGTCTGCGTCCTGGAACCGAACTGGCGCGCGGCGCGCGCATCGGCAACTTCGTCGAGACCAAGAATGCCCAGGTGGGCGTGAACGCCAAGATCAATCACCTGAGCTATGTCGGTGATGCCACCCTCGGTGAGGCAGTCAACGTCGGTGCCGGCACCATCACCTGCAACTATGACGGTGCCAACAAGTTCCGAACCGAAATTGGCGACAATGCCTTCATCGGCTCCAACTCCGCGCTGGTGGCGCCGCTCAAGATCGGTGCGGGTGCCACCGTGGGCGCTGGATCGACCCTGAGCCGCGATGTCGCCGAAGGTGCGTTGAGCGTGGCGCGTGGCAAGCGTATCGACAAGCCGGAATGGCCGCGTCCGACCAAGAAGTGAACGGCAGCTCGGCAGCTTCAGTCGCGATGCTTGCTGGTGAGTGAAGGTGGGCATCAGAAACGGGGAGGCACCGACAGGTGTCTCCCCGTTTTCAGGAATGAATCGTCTCATCCTGTCTCGTCTTTCACTTGATGTTTCGTTATTCCTCGCTTATCTTTCGTTTCGAAACTTTATAGGGGGCCCTGATGTCCAAGCGTCTGACACCACAACGGCGTCACCAGATCCTCGAACAACTGGGACGTGACGGTGAAGTCAGTGTCGAGGCACTGGCGCGGGAACTCGCCACTTCCGAGGTCACCATCCGCAAGGATCTGGCCTTTCTCGAGAAGAGCGGCCTGCTGCTCAGGCGCTACGGCGGCGCCGTGGCCATGCCGCGTGAACTGCTCGTGCATGACGAACCGGTCAGTGCCGCCAAGCAGGCCATCGCCCGCCTGGCAGCCAGCCGTATCGGCGCCCATCAGCGCATCATCATCGACAGCGGTACCACCACGGTGGTGCTGATCCCCGAGCTCAAGGGGCGTGATGACCTGATCGTGATGACCAACTCGCTGAGCGTGGCCAATGCCATTCGCGAGCTGGAAAACGAGCCGGTATTGCTGATGACCGGTGGTACCTGGGATCCGCACTCCGATTCCTTCCAGGGACAGGTGGCGGAGCAGGTGCTGCGCAGTTACGACTTCGACCAGGTCTTCCTCGGCGCGGATGGTCTGGACCTCGAACGTGGCACTACCACCTTCAATGAGCTGATCGGCCTGTCACGCGTGATGGCCGAGGTGTCGCGAGAAGTCGTGGTGATGGCGGAATCCCACAAGCTGGGCCGTCGCATTCCCAACCTGGAGCTGGCCTGGTCCAGCATCAGTACCCTGATAACCGATGACGCGTTGCCTGATGCTGCGCGTGACCAGATTCGCGCTCATGGAGTCGAGGTGTTGATTGCCCCGCTCGTGGCGCCAGCAACAGCATAAGGAGATTGCTCATGTGTGGCATCGTAGGCGCCGTCGCCAGTCGTAACGTCCAGAACATCCTGCTCGAGGGTCTGCACCGCCTCGAATACCGTGGCTATGACAGTGCCGGCATGGCCGTGCTGTCCGAAGAGGGCCGCTTGAATCGCGTGCGTGCGCTGGGCAAGGTTGCGGCGTTGCAGGAGCGTCTCGAAGAATCACCGCTCAAGGGACGCGTGGGTATCGCTCACACTCGCTGGGCCACGCATGGGGCGCCGAGTGAAGCCAATGCTCACCCGCACCAGTCCGGTGACAGCCTGGCCGTAGTCCACAACGGCATCATCGAGAATTACGAGACGCTCAAGCGCGAGCTGCAAGGTCAGGGGTATGTCTTCACCTCCGAGACCGACACCGAGGTGGTCGCCCACCTGCTGGCGCGTGAATACACCCTGAGCCAGGACCTGCTGACCGCCGTCCAGAAGGCCGTCGCCCTGCTGGATGGCGCCTTCGCGCTGGGCGTGGTGCATCGTGCCCAGCCGGACGTGCTGATCGGCGCGCGTCAGGGCAGCCCGCTGGTGATCGGTGTCGGGATCGACGAGCACTTCCTGGCCTCCGATCAGCTGGCGCTGCTGCAGGTCACCGATCGCTTCATCTATCTCAAGGAAGGCGATCTGGTGCGCATGACCGCCGAGCAGATCGAGATCTTCGAGCAGGGCGAGCGTCTGATCACCGAGGCCAACGAGCGCCCGGTCCAGACCTTCGAGCACGCGCAGGATGCCGCCTCCAAGGGCGACTATCGCCACTTCATGCTCAAGGAAATCCACGAGCAGTCCCGTGTGCTGGCTGCCACGCTGGAAGGTCGCCTGAACGGTGATCACGTGCTGGTGCGCAGCTTCGGCAGCGAGGCGGAAAACCTCTTCCGTCAGGTCAAGCAGGTGCAGATCGTCGCCTGTGGTACCAGCTACCACGCCGGCATGGTGGCGCGTTACTGGATCGAAGACGTCTGGCCGGCATTCCGGCGGCGGTCGAGGTCGCCTCAGAGTTCCGCTACCGTCCGGTGTGTGGTGGCCGATGGCACCCTGTTCGTCACCCTGTCCCAGTCCGGCGAGACCGCCGACACGCTGTCCGCACTGCGGGCTATCCAGAAGCTCAACCGCGAGTCGCTGCAGGCAGGGCATTACCTCGGCGAGTCTGGCGATCTGCAACGTCCCGGGCAGCTCGCTGGTGCGTGAATCGGACCTCAGTCACTGATGACCCATGGCCGGACCGGAAATCGGCGTCGCCTCCACCAAGGCCTTCACCACCCAGCTGGTCGGTCTGATGCTGCTGACGCTGTCGCTGCGTCGCGTGCGGGGTGGCGATGAGGCCGGGGAAGCCGAGGTGGTGCGTGAGCTGCGTCAGCTGCCGTCACTGGTCACCAAGGCGCTGGCCATGGACAGCGAGATCGAGCGTCTCTCAGAGGCCTTCGCCGACAAGCACAACGCGCTGTTCCTCGGGCGTGGCACCCAGTTCCCCATCGCGCTGGAAGGCGCGCTCAAGCTCAAGGAAATCTCCTATATCCACGCCGAGGCCTATCCGGCGGGCGAGCTGAAGCACGGCCCGTTGGCGCTGGTGGATGCCGACATGCCGGTGGTCGCGGTGGCACCCAACGACGAGCTGCTCGAGAAGCTCAAGTCGAACCTGCAGGAAGTGCGTGCACGTGGCGGGGAGCTGTTCGTCTTCGCTGACGAGAATATCAGTCTCGAAGAGAGCTGAAGGCGTGCGCGTCGTCTGCGCATGCCACATGTCAGTCGAAGTGCTGGCACCGATTCTCTACACTCTGCCGCTGCAGCTGCTGTCCTACCATGTCGCCGTGCTCAAGGGCACCGATGTCGATCAGCCGCGTAACCTGGCCAAGAGCGTCACGGTCGAGTGATCCCGCGATGCAAGACGGCTGCGTCATGTCTGGCGCAGCAGCAGATGAGCTCAGTCTCATCGGGCCAACGGCAGCCTCAGGGCTGCCGTTTTTGGTATCCTGTGCGCCTGCCTTCTTATCCTCTTACGTCCGCTGCGCGTTCATCGCCCGGCGCACGCACGTGACCTGCCATGACTGATCGCGACGCATCGCTTACCCGCCTCAACAAGTTCATCAGCGAAACGGGCTTCTGCTCGCGGCGCGAGGCGGACCGCCATATCGCCGAAGGGCGAGTGACCATCAATGGTGTCGTCCCCGAGATGGGCACCAAGGTCGCGCCGGGCGATGAGGTGCTGGTCAACGGCAAGCCGTTGAAGGCCAAGCAGGAAGCGGTCTATCTGGCCTTCAACAAGCCTGTGGGCATCACCTGTACCACCGAGCGCCACGTGGAAGGCAACATCATTGACTACATCGGCCATCCCAAGCGGATCTTCCCGATCGGTCGCCTCGACAAGCCCTCCGATGGCCTGATCTTTCTGACCAGTGACGGCGACATCGTCAACAAGATCCTGCGGGCCGGCAACGCCCACGAGAAGGAATATGTGGTGCGGGTCGACAAGCCGATCAACCCGGACTTTCTCAAGCGCATGGCAGCCGGCGTGCCGATTCTGGATACCATCACCCAGCCGTGCCGCATCGAGCAGATTTCCACCTATGTGTTCCGCATCATCCTGACGCAGGGGCTCAATCGCCAGATTCGCCGCATGTGCGAGGCGCTGGGCTATGAGGTCTTCAAGCTCAAGCGGGTGCGCATCATGAATGTCAGCCTGGACGGGCTGGGCATCGGCGAATGGCGCTATCTCACCCAGAAGGAGATGGACGACATCCATTGGATGATCGAAGGCTCCAGTGGTACCGAGGAGGCCTCACGACTGGCGGCGGCGCCGACGCCTTCCCAACACGCGACTGCCGCGCGCCATCAGCGTGCCGCGCAGGATACGGACGGGGGCTCGCCAGGAAGGGGCGGGGCGGCGGGAGCGTACCGATGAGTCCAGATCCGCTCGTGGCAATCAGGAACGCAGCAGCGCCGGCAAGGGCGGCTCCCAGCCGGGCAGCAAGAACGCCAATGGCGCGGGCAAGCTCGCGAGCGGCCTCAAGCCACGCACGCGTGGCAAGGCCGGAGAGCGTCGCGATGAGCGCGATGCGGCGAGCAGGGGGGACAAGTCCTCTGGCAACACGACCTTTGGCAAGAAGAATCCTGGCGGCAGAAGTGCCGGGGGAAAGAGCCCGTCGTACAAGGGCGGCGGCGGCTCCAATGGCGGGCGTGGTCGCCGCTAGTGAGCTGCCTGCACCTGCTTGCCATTGAGGCGTGCGGCGGTGGTAGCGCCCCAGTACGAAGGACAGCGTGGCGAACGCCAGTGCCGAGCAGATGACCTGCGGCCAGGGATAGACCAGTGCGGCGAGCGCGATCAGCAGCAGGTCGAAGGCGAAAGTCGTGCGGCCTGCATGGATGGCGAAGCGTCGCTCCAGATCCAGCGCGAGAATGTTGAGTCCGCCGAGGGAGGCGTTCTCGCGAAACAGCAGGGTGACCCCCAGCCCGATGAGCAGGCCTGCGGCAATCGCCACCACCGGCAGATTGACGTCGCCCAGCGGCAGACTGACCGCCAGTAGATCCGTCAGGATCGAGAGCAGACTGACGCATCCCAGGGTGCGCAGCGTGAAGTTGAGCCCCAGCTGCTTCCAGGCCAGCCCGTAGAAGGGCAGGTTGATCAGGAAGAACAGACTGCCGAAGCTCAAGCCCGTCAGGTCCGAGCCAAGCAATGACATCCCGGCAGTACCACTGACCAGCAAGCCGCCGGCCTGCAGCAGGCGCACGCCGAGTGCCACCAGCAGACAGCCCTCGAAGAGCGTGATCAGGCTACGCAGCGTGATGGCATTGGCCGCACGGGAGCGGCTGTCGTTGGCACGCAGGATGAGTCGTTGGAAAGCAGTCATGACAGGCTCCGGGGTATGGGCAGTCAACAATGATGGCTTCCGACTGACGGTTCATGCAGGAAGTGGACCATAGCACGCCGTGATGACAGTTTTTATTGTGCTTACGTCGCTCTAGCAGACGATATTATTCGGTGTATTGGGCCTTTGACCCTCACATTCCTCTAGCTATGGCGCCTTCATGCACCATTTTCATGCATCCTCCGCACCGACGGAGGCGGGGCATCTTCATCTAGGGCTCGCGATGTGGGCCAACGATGACTGGCGCGGCAGCCTGCTGCCGGGCAGTGGCCCGCGCGAGCATCTGGCGGATTACGCGCAGGTCTTCGACTGTGTCGAAGGCAATACCAGCTTCTATGCTCTGCCGCCGGAGAGCGCCGTGGCCAGCTGGGCCCGCCAGGCGCCCGAGCACTTCCGCTTCTGCTTCAAGTTGCCGGGACGACTGACCCATGAGTTGAGGCTTCAGGGAATCGAGGAGGAGCTGGCGGAATTCTTGGCGCGGCTTGCGCCACTTAAGTCGCGCATGGGGCCGATCATGATCCAGCTGCCACGCGACCTGGGGGAGGAGGTACTCCCGCGTCTTGCGCAATTCTTCGCGCATGTCGAGGGTGCTGGCCTTGGTTGGGCCGTGGAGCCCCGTGCCCCGAGTTTCTTTGCCAAGGGCTCGGTGGAACGACAGTTGAATCGCTTGTTGATAAGTCACGGAGTCGATCGCGTGATGCTGGATGTCCGTCCACTCTTCAGTGGCCCTGATACCGCGCATCCAGGGCTTGCCGTGGCACGCTCGGAAAAGCCGCATCGCCCATTGCATGTGTTCTCCAGCGCACGCCAACCGCTGGTCCGCTTCATCGGGCATCATGACGACGCGACCAATCTGGCCTTCTTCCAGCCCTGGGTGGAACGCCTTTCCCTGTGGATAAGTCAGGGGAAAAGCCCTTTCCTGTTTGTGCATACTCCTGACAACAAGGCGGCTCCGGCCTTGGCGCGTCGTCTGGCCAATCAGGTGCTGGAGCGGCTTGATCGGCCATTGATCGGTGCCTTCCCCGGGGAAGGACAAGGACGTCTCTTCTAGCGCGGGGCGGGCAGCGTGTCCATTCCGGCGTGTCTATCGACACCAGTCTGTCTGTCATACGGGCCTATCCGGCCATGATGACGGCCAGATGCACCACAGCAGTGATCCTGCGACGCCATCCTGTCGGCCACGGTTCATCCTTCCGTCTCGCCAGCATGATGCAACAAGCACAACAAGATGCCACAGGCCGCTACCCGTGGCTGGCATCATCGCGACGAATCAGGGACTCACATGTCATCCAAACCGCATTCCCACGCTCAGTGGTCTTCTCGCCTGGCCTTCACCCTGGCCGCCGTCGGTTCCTCCGTCGGACTGGGCAACATCTGGAAATTCCCGTACATGACCGGTGAGAGCGGCGGCGGTGCCTTCGTTCTTGTCTATCTGGTCTGCATTCTGTTGATCGGTCTGCCGATCCTGATGTCCGAGTGGCTGCTGGGCCGCCTGGGACAGAAGAACCCGATCTCGACCATGAGTCACATCAGTGCGCGCCTCAAGCGTAGCCCCGCCTGGGTGTTGATCGGGGTGGCCGGTGTGCTCGGCGCCTATCTGATCCTGTCCTTCTACAGTGTCATCGGTGGCTGGGCACTGGCCTTCATCGCCGACGCCGCCAGTGGCAGCTTCGAAAGCCTGACCTCTGACACGGCAGGCAGTCTGTTCGGTGGTCTGCTGGGCGACCCGACCACCCTGCTGGCCTGGCACAGTGCCTTCATGCTGATGGTGATCCTGGTCGTGGCCGGGGGCGTCGCGGGTGGTCTGGAGCGTGCCGCCAAGATCCTGATGCCGCTGCTGGCGGTCATGCTGGTCATGCTGGTCGGGTATGCGGCGACCACTGATGGCTTCGCGGAAGCGGCTGCCTGGCTGCTGACACCGGACTTCTCCAAGCTCGACAAGGATGGCGTGCTGGCGGCGATGGGGCATGCCTTCTTCACCCTGTCACTGGGCATGGGCATCATGATGGCCTACGGCTCCTATCTCTCCGATGACGTCAATATCGGGCGTACCGCGCTGATCGTGGTGGTGCTGGATACCGTCATCGCTCTGCTGGCGGGGCTGGCCATCTTCCCGGTGGTGTTCTCCAATGGTCTCGACGCCGCTGCGGGCCCGGGCCTGATCTTCCAGACCTTGCCGCTGGCCTTCGGCCACATGCCGGGCGGAGAAGTGTTCGGCGTGGTGTTCTTCGTGCTGCTGGTCTTCGCGGCCTGGACCTCAGGCATCTCGCTGCTGGAACCCATCGTCGAATGGCTGGAAGAGAAGACGCCGATGTCACGCGTGGCCTCTGCCTGGGTGGCGGGGATCGCGACCTGGCTGCTGGGGATCGCCACCATCCTGTCCTTCAATCTGTGGAGTGATGTGGCGCCGCTGGGCATGTTCGCCAAGTTCGAGGGCATGACCATCTTCGACCTGCTCGATTACGCGACCAGCAAGCTGATGCTGCCGCTGACCGGCCTGGCGACCATCGTCTTCGTCGGCTGGTTCATGGGGCGTGATGAAGTGCGCAGTCAGCTCAACATGAGCGACTCGGCCTTCAAGCTGTGGAGCTTCGTGGCGCGCTTCATCGCCCCGATCGGCGTGGTGGTGGTCTTCGCCTCCAGCCTGTAGTGGGTATCGATATCGCTTTCCGTTTCCAGCACTTCGATGTCGCTTAAATCCTCGCTCAGGCGCTTGATTTCGTTGTGCATTTCGATTCCGCGTCTGGCGCGGAGGTGGCGGACTGCGCTTTGTTTCTTGCGGGCCTGATGTTCGTCGGCACCGAGGGTCATGAAAATATCGAGAAGCTCGTTCTTGAGCGTATCTACCTGCTCTGAATTACGCATGATTCGACCTCCATGGCATCCAAAGGATGTGGGCTTTCACTGGCGCCACACCGTTTTACTATAGCTCACTTGACAAAATTGTGACCATAGACCGCCTGTGATGGCGACACCCCCCGGGGGATGTCGTAAGCTCAGGCATGCCCATGAAGTCTGCAAGGAGTGTGCCGTGAGTCATGCCATCTTCGACGACCTGAGGAGCCGGATGGAGAATTTCCGCCGCTCTGAACAGAAGGTTGCCCGTTACGTCCTCCGCCATCCGGAGGAGGTGATTCACATGCGGATCGTCGATCTGGCCAGTGAATCCTCGGTCAGTGAACCGACGGTAGTGCGCTTCTGTCGTGCGATGGGCTTTGCCGGCTTCCAGGACTTCAAGCTCCAGCTGGCGCAACGCCTGGCCACGGGCACCCAGTTCGCCCAGTTCTCGATGAATGACTCCGACAGCGTGGCGGAGTTCTCTCACTCGCTGTTCGATTCCACCATCGGCACGCTGCTGTCAGTGCGTGACCGTCTGGATGCCGAAGCCGTCGCACGCGCCATCCACTCGCTGGCCTCCGCCAGCCGGGTCGAGTTCTACGGCTATGGCGCCTCGGGTGCCGTGGCCCACGATGCCCAGCACAAGTTCTTTCGTCTGCAGATCTCCACTGCCGCCTACACCGACCCGCACATGCAGAACATGTCAGCGGTGACGCTGGGGCCGCGCGACGTGGTGGTCGCCATCTCCCAGACCGGACGCACCAAGGCGCTGATCGCCAGCGTGCGTCTGGCACGGGATGCCGGCGCGACCGTCATCGGCCTGTGTCCCAGCGGCTCGCCGCTGGCGGATGAGGTCACGCTGCCGCTGCATATCGATGTGCACGAAGATACCGAGATCTATACGCCGATGAGCTCACGCATCGCGCACCTGGTGATCGTCGATACGCTGGCGGTCGGTGTCGCCAAGGCGCGTGGGCCCAAGCTCAAGGAGCAACTGGAAGCGGTCAAGAAGAGCCTCGCCACCCTGCGCATCGACGACCACGATTTCGATACCCACTGAGGCAAGGAAGAGCAAGGCAGGCCGCTGTGATAAGGTGGATGCCTGAACAGGGGCAGTGAATCTCATGCTGCTCCGCTCCTCGATTCCTCTGCCCTGTGGTGAGCCCTGCATGTCCGAATCGCCCCTCCTCGATCACCTCAACACGCATCAGCGTGAGGCCGTGTCCGCGCCGCCGGGCAACATGCTGGTACTGGCGGGGGCCGGTTCCGGCAAGACCCGCGTGCTGGTTCACCGCATCGCCTGGCTGATGGACCAATATCAGTTCTCGCCCTACGCCATCCTGTCGGTGACCTTCACCAACAAGGCCTCGCGGGAGATGCGCACGCGTCTCGAGGCGCTCAATGGCAGCAGCCTGCGCCACATGTGGGTCGGCACCTTCCACTCCATCAGTCACCGTCTACTGCGCACCCACTGGCAGGAGGCGCGCCTGCCTGAGCACTTCCAGATCATCGACAGTGATGACCAGCTGCGCATGGTCAAGCGGCTGCTCAAGGAGCACAACGTCGATGATGAGCGCTGGCCGCCCAAGCAGGTCCAGTACTTCATCGCCGGCTGCAAGGAGGAAGGTCTGCGCGCCCATCAGGTCCAGACCCATGGCGATGCCTACATGGGCAAGATGGTCGAGATGTACGAGCTCTATCAGCTCGCCTGTGAACGCGGCGGCCTGGTCGATTTCGGTGAGCTGCTGCTGCGCTCGCTGGAGCTGCTGCGCGATACGCCGCATCTGCTGGCGCATTACCGCGAGCGCTTCGCCCACCTGCTGGTCGACGAGTTCCAGGATACCAATACCCTGCAGTACGCCTGGCTGAAGCTGCTGGCCGGCGATCGCGAGTGCATGACCGTGGTCGGCGATGATGACCAGTCCATCTACGGCTGGCGTGGCGCGCGGGTCGAGAACATCCAGCGCTTCACCGAGGAGTTCGCCAATACCCGGGTGGTGCGTCTGGAGCAGAACTACCGCTCCTCCAGCGCCATCCTGGAGGCTGCCAACGCCTTGATCAGCCACAACGGCGGGCGCATGGGCAAGGAGCTGTGGACCGACAGCGGCCGTGGCGAGCGGATTCGGGTCTATGCCGGCTTCAACGACATCGACGAATCGCGCTACATCGCCGATACCATCCGCGAACTGGTCAATGAGCATGGTTACAGTCGCGACGAGATCGCGATCCTGTATCGCTCCAACGCCCAGTCACGCGTGCTGGAGGAGACGCTGATCCGCCAGGGCATGCCGTATCGCATCTATGGCGGCCAGCGTTTCTATGAGCGTCTCGAGATCAAGAACGCGCTCGCCTACCTGCGTCTGATGAACAACCGCGAGGACGATGCCGCCCTGGAGCGCGTGATCAACGTGCCGGCGCGTGGCATCGGCATGCGCACCGTCGAGCAGCTGCGCGAGCGTGCGCGCTACGGCAACCTGACCATGTGGCAGGCGATGAGCGATGCGGTTTCCGATGGCGCCCTCAAGGGGCGCGCCGCCACCGCCGTGCGTGCCTTCGCCGACATCATCGATGGCCTCGACAACGACACCGCCGGCATGGCGCTGCATGAGCTGGTCGAGCACGTCATCCACGTCTCCGGCCTGCGCGAGCATCACGCCGCCGAGAAGGGCGAGAAGGGCCAGGCGCGCCTCGAGAACCTTGCCGAGCTGGTCAACGCCTGTCGCGCCTTCAGTCAGGGCGAGCGCATGGACCCGGAAGCCCCCAGCGAAGGGGCCGAGGCGCTGGAGCCCTTCCTCGCCGAAGCCGCGCTGGATGCCGGTGATCATGAAGCCGCCGAAGGCGAGGAATGCGTACAGATGATGACGCTGCACTCCGCCAAGGGGCTCGAATTCCCGGTGGTGTTCGTCGCCGGGGTCGAGGAAGGGCTGTTCCCGCACAAGATGTCACTGGAGGAGCCGGGGCGCCTCGAGGAAGAGCGTCGCCTGTGCTACGTCGGTGTCACCCGTGCCATGCAGCGCCTCTACCTGACCTACGCCGAGCTGCGGCGCATGCACGGCAAGGAGACCTTCCAGCGACCGTCGCGCTTCCTGCGTGAGCTGCCGGAAGAGCTGCTGGAGGAAGTGCGCCTGCGTGGCCAGGTCTCGCGTCCGGTCTCGACCCAGCGTGCTACGCCGAATCGTCGCCCCTCCGGGCCGCGTCAGGAGAGTGTCGAGGCCAATGGCGACATGCCGGCGCTGTCGCTCGGCAGCCTGGTGCGTCATCCGTTGTTCGGCGAGGGCGTGGTCATCAACGCCGAAGGCCAGGGCGAGCGAGCGCGTGTGCAGATCAGCTTCGAGGGCGAAGGCGACAAGTGGCTGGTGCTGGGCTTCGCCAAGCTGGAAGTGCTGAGCTGACCCTGCGCGGCACTACGGCCTTGGTGCAGTTGTGGGCCATCCATGGGTCGCGGCATAGTGGCAGATAATCTGCTGTCTTGATGCCGCGTCATGCATTGCCCACAACTCGAACAAGGAACGCCCCATGCAACGCCGCCGTTTTCTCTCTGCTCTGGGGGCCGGTGCTGCCGGTCTCGCCGCTGCACCTTTCGTCTCCACGGCCAATGCCGCCGAGGAGGAAACCATCCACTGGAAGATGGTGACCTCCTGGCCGAAGAACTTCCCGGCACTGGGCACCGGTGCCAATGAGTTCGCCAGTCTGATCGGGAAGCTTTCCGGTGGTCGTCTTCAGGTCAAGGTCTATGGGGCCGGTGAGATGGTGCCGGCTTTGGAAGTCTTCGACGCCGTGTCTTCCGGGACAGCCCAGATGGGCCACTCGGCGTCCTATTACTGGAAGGGCAAGGTACCTGCCGCCCAGTTCTTCACCGCCGTGCCCTTCGGCATGAATACCACCGAGACCAACGCCTGGCTGTATCACGGCGATGGCATGAAGCTGTGGGACGAGATCTACGCGCGTCACAACCTCAAGCCGCTGGCGGTGGGCAATACCGGCACCCAGATGGCCGGCTGGTTCAACAAGGAAGTGAACAGTCTCTCGGACATGAAAGGCCTGAAGATCCGCCTGCCGGGGCTCGCGGGTGAAGTGATGAACCGCATCGGTGCCAGTGCGGTGAATCTGCCGGGCAGCGAGATCTTCACTGCGATGGAGACCGGTGTGATCGACGCCACCGACTGGGTCGGTCCCTACAATGATCTGGCCTTCGGTCTGCATCAGGTGGCCAAGTATTACTACTCCCCGGCCTGGAACGAGCCCTCCGCCATTCTCGAAGGCACCGTCAATCTCGAGGCCTGGCAGGCGTTGCCGGAAGACCTCCAGCAGGTGGTGATCCAGGCAGCCAGGATTGCCAATCATGCGATGGTGGATGAATTCGCGCTGCGCAATGCCACCGCCCTGACCTCGCTGGTCGAGGAACATGGCGTTGAGCTGCGCGAATTTCCGCAGGATGTCTACGCGGCGCTGTTCAAGGCGTCCAACGAGGTGCTGGACGAGTTCATCGCCAAGGATGAGGACGCCAGGCGTGTCTACGAGTCCTACCGCGCCTTCCAGCAGCAGGTCGCCCCCTGGACGCGCATCGGTGAACAGGGCTTCCTTGATGCGCGTGCCCGGGTGCTGGGCGAGAGCTGAGCTGCACAATGAAAAAGCCGCCCCTGAGGGCGGCTTTTTCCTGGCCGAGGTACCTGAATATCGCCCCGTGCCGGGGGTCGTCGGCAACCTGACGGCCGTGGGCTCCGATACCCTCTCGGTGCTGGTGACGCGGTGGGCGGCTCAGCTGCGTCGCTACCATCCAGGGGTGCGGGTCCAGTTGCAGGCAGCGGGGTCCTCGACGGCGCCGCCTGCCTTGATTGCCGGCACCACACGGGTGGGGCTGATGTCGCGGCCGATGAGCGATCAGGAGCGCCAGGACTTCATCCGGGCATTCGGGTATCCGCCATTGGAAGTCCCCGTGGCGCTGGATGCCATGGGCATCCTCGTACATCGCCGCAATCCGCTGGAGACGATCAGCATCGCGCAGCTCGATGCCATCTTCTCGGCCAGTCATGAGTGTGGCAGTCAGCGGGCCGATCGGTGGGGGCAACTGGGGCTGTCGGGAGACTGGGCTGAGCGTCAGATCAGCCGCTTCGGGCGCAGTGCCACCTCCGGGACCTACGGTGCCTTCCGGCGTGTCGCCCTGTGTGGCGGCGACTTCCGACTGGACGTGAGTGAGCAACCGGGGTCGGCGTCGATCATCGGCGCCGTGGGCTCCTCGCCGGGCGGGATCGGCTACGCCAGCTTCAGCACCTCATCTCCCATGGTCAAACAGCTGTCGGTGAGTCGTGACGCCGGCAGCATGGCGATATTTCCGAGTCGGGCCAGTATCCGCGACGGGCGTTACCCGCTGACACGCGCCCTGTACATCTACGTCAATCGTGTGCCAGACGAGCCGCTGCCGTCATTGGAGCAGGCGTTCCTGTCGTTGATCATGTCGCGTCAGGGACAACAGGCCATCCTGCGGGAAGGCTATGTACCGTTGCCGGACGATCAGCTGAACCAGTGGCGTGAACGTCTGGGGCTGGATGAGGGCGAGGGTCTCTGACTGGGGGCTCTTGAACAGGCCTATGCGGGTCTCGAGATCCGTGATCCGCATCAGGTCGTGGGGCTTGGCGCGATCTTCGGCAAGGTCTGGTATGAGGGGCGTGACGCACCGGCCTGGATCTGGCAGCTGGAGAGCACCGGTGCCCATGAACCCCGCCTGTCGCTGGTACCCATCATGTGGGGGACGCTCAAGGTCGCGCTGGTCGGCCTGCTGTTTGCCGTGCCGTTGGGACTGGGCTGTGCCATCCATGTGGCCTGTTTCATGGCCCCGCGCCAGCGGGCGCGCATCAAGCCGATGCTGGAGATGATGGAGGCCTTGCCCACGGTGGTGATCGGCTTCATCGCGGCGCTGGTGGTCGCGCCCTTCGTCGAGCGTGAATTGATGGCCGTGCTGCTGGGGCTGGTACTGATTCCGCTGGGCACCATGGTGGCCGGTTTCGTGTGGACCCTGTCGCCGCGCGCACTGCGCAGCCTGATGCCGGAAAACATGGCCGCCTTCGGGCTGTTGCCGCTGCTGATGCTGCTGCTGTGGCTGGATGTGACGCTGGCTCATCAACTGGAAGCCTGGTGGTTCGAGGGCGACATCCGTCAATGGCTGTTTGCCCATCACGGCATCGATTACGCCCAGCGCAATACCCTGGTGACCGGCATGGCGCTGGGGCTGGCGGTGATGCCGACACTCTTCACGCTCAGTGAGGATGCGCTGTCCTCAGTCCCTCGCGGACTGGCGGCGGGGTCCGCGGCACTGGGGGCGACACCCTGGCAGAGTCTGCGCCGCGTGATCCTGCCGGCCGCCGCCGTCGGGCTGTTCTCCGCGGTGATGATCGGCATGGGGCGCGCCGTGGGCGAGACGATGATCGTGTTGATGGTCGCCGGCAACACGCCGCTGGTGGATGCCAGCCTGTTCGAGGGAGTGCGCTCACTGGCGGCGACCCTGGCGATCGAGTTGCCGGAAGCCGAGGTCGGCAGCAGCCATTACCGCCTGCTGTTCCTTGCCGCGCTGGCCTTGTTCCTCTTCACCTTCGTGGTCAATACGCTGGCGGAAGTGCTGCGGCTGCGCTTCATGCCGCCGCAACGTGGAGGCTGGGGATGAGTCGTCCTGATGCGGTACCGCCGTCCTCGTTGCTCAGACCTCGTGAGCCTGTGACGGCGCGTCTGGCGCGTTACTGGCGTGATGGTGGCCCCTGGGGCTGGCTGAATGCCATGGCGGTCAGTGTCTCGCTGGTACTGGTGCTGGGGCTGATCAGCCTGCTGGTGGTGGGCTCGCTCAGTCACTTCTGGCCCTCACGGCTGGTCGAGGTCGAACTCACCACCCAGCCGGGGCAGAGCGTCACGGCGCTCAAGACTACCCGTGGCGAGCCGGCGGCGGACAACCGTCACCTGCTGGGCGAATTGATGCATGAGGAGCTGCGTCCCTCGGCAGCGGACACCGGTGATCAGCAACGTGAGCGACAGTCGCAGCGCTGGTGGCTGCTGCAGACCTCCTCTCAGGATGGGGCCTCGGCGAGCTGGCAGTGGCTGCCGGATACCCTGATGGAGAATATCCGCTTTCCTCGCCAGGCACTGATGCTGGAAATGCGCGACGGGCGAGTGCTGTATGGCATGGCCAGAGCGCTGAGTGATCCGCTCACCGGTGAGCTGGATCATTCTCCGGAGCTCGAGACGACACGCGAGGCACTGATCACCCGTGAGGGGCAATTGCTGGCCCTCCGGGGAGCCCTGGACGCCGGCCAGCTGCTGCTCGGGGGCAATGGCGGTCATGAGGGGCGCATCGCGCTGAATGACATCCGTCATGTCTGGCAGCCGAATGCCATGGGCTTTGGCGGACGACTGTTGCTGACGCTGGAGCGCTTTCGCGACTTCGTCTCCGGCTCGCCCAATGAAGGCAGTGGCGGCATCTGGCCCGCCATCTTCGGTACCGTGCTGATGGTGGTGCTGATGGCGATTCTGGTGATGCCCTTCGGCGTGATGGCGGCCCTCTATCTACACGAGGTCGCGCATCAGGGGCGTCTCACGCGGCTGACCCGCATCGCGCTGCGCAATCTCGCCGGCGTGCCTTCCATCGTCTATGGGGTCTTCGGGCTGGGGTTCTTCGTCTACGGGCTGGGGGCCGGCCTGGATGAACTGTTCTTTTCCGAGCGTCTGCCGACCCCCACCTTCGGCACCGGTGGATTGCTGTGGGCATCGCTGACGCTGGCGCTGCTGACGCTGCCGGTGGTGATCGTGGCCACGGAGGAGGGGCTGGCGCGGGTGCCGCATCGCCTGCGCGAAGGCGCGCTGGCACTGGGTGCCACGCGCTTTGAGACCCTCAGGCGCGTGGTGATACCCGCGGCATCTCCGGCCTTGATGACCGGGCTGATTCTGGCGGTGGCGCGTGCGGCAGGCGAGGTCGCGCCCTTGATGCTGGTCGGCGTGGTCAAGCTGGCGCCGGACCTGCCGCTGGATGACAGCTTCCCGTGGCTGCATCTGGATCGCAAGTTCATGCACCTCGGCCATCAGGTCTATGATCTGGCCTTCCAGAGCAGCGATGCCTTCAGCAGTCGCCCGCTGGTCTACGCGACCGCGCTGGTGCTGGTGGTCGTGATCCTGTGCCTCAATCTGAGTGCCATTCGCCTGCGTCACATGCTGGCACAACGTTACAAGGGAGCCACCGAATGAAGCGTGACTCTGCACAGGACACGTGCCTGGAAACCCGCCACCTGTGCCTCGATTATCAGGCGCAGGTGGGCAAGGAGCGTCACCGACGGCGTGCGCTTGACGATATCAGCCTGCGCATCGCGCGCAAGCGCGTGACGGCTTTCATCGGTCCCTCGGGATGTGGCAAGTCGAGCCTGCTGCGCACCTTCAATCGCATGACTGATCTCGATGAGCAGTCACGCCTGAGCGGCAAGGTCTGGCTGGAAGGCGAGGACATCCATGCCCGGGGCGTGGATGTCCCCATGCTGCGCCGGCGCGTCGGCATGGTGTTCCAGACGCCCAACCCCTTTCCGATGTCGGTCTACGAGAACGTGGCCTTCGGGCTGAGGCTGGTCGGCGAGAATGACAAGCGCCATCTGGATGACAAGGTCGAATCCTGTCTGCGGGCCGCGGCGCTGTGGGAGGAAGTGAAGGACCGGCTGTTCGACAGCGCGCTGGGGCTTTCCGGTGGCCAGCAGCAGCGCCTGGTGATCGCGCGCACGCTGGCGGTGGAGCCGGAAGTCCTGCTGCTGGATGAGCCAGCCTCGGCGCTGGACCCGATCTCGACGCTCAAGATCGAGGAGCTGATCCGCTCGCTGCGCTCACGCCTGACGTTGGTCATCGTCACCCACAACATGCAGCAGGCAGCACGTGTCTCGGATGCCACGGCCTTTCTGCATGAAGGGCAGCTGGTGGAATATGCCCCGACCGATCAGCTGTTCACCAATCCGCGTCGTCGCCAGACCGAGGACTACATCACCGGTCGTTTCGGGAGTGAAATATAACTGCAATCAAGAGGCGTCATGCTAGGAGGGAGCCGCCTGCGCCAGCCGCCTGCCTCGGCGGATGACTTCCCGGGAGAGGGTAATGGATATCACCAGCGATTCGCACGGCAAGCACATATCCCAGCAGTTCAATCACGAGCTGGATGCGCTGAAGACACACCTGCTGGCCATGGGCGGTCTGGTGGAGAAGCAGCTGCAGGATGCCGTCACGGCCCTGCTGGAGGGTGACAGCGAGACGGCGACACGCGTGCGTGACAATGACAAGGCCGTCAACGACATGCAGCTGAAGATCGATGACGAGTGCACCCGCGTGCTGGCGCGCCGTCAGCCGGCGGCCTCCGATCTGCGTCTGGTGCTGGCCGTGATTCGCGCCACCTCGGACCTGGAGCGTATCGGCGATGAATCCAGCAAGATCGCGCGCAATGCCATCTCGCTGGTCGAGAACGGCCAGAGCCCGCGTGGCATGGTCGAGGTTCGTCACCTCAGTCAGCATGTGCGCAGCATGGTGCGTGACTCGCTGACCGCCTTCGCCCGCTTCGATACGGATCTGGCGCTCAAGGTACTGCGTGAGGATGCCTCGGTGGATCTGGAATACCAGAGCGCGATGCGTTCGCTGATGACCTTCATGATGGAAGACGCGCGCCAGATCACCCCGGTGCTCAACGTGATGTGGATTCTGCGTGCGCTGGAGCGTATCGGGGATCACGCCGACAACCTCGCCGAGTACGTCATCTTCCTGGTCAAGGGCGTGGACGTGCGTCACACCGACACCCATGACCTCCAGCCGCAGGATCTCGACAAGGGGCAGCCGCCTTTCACGAAATGACGAGGACGTCGCATGATTGATGCCGTATCGGCGCTGGTCCGCGGGACCCGCATGGTCTATACCCCCGGGCTACGCCGTTTCGTGTTCGTACCACTGGCGATCAACCTGGTGCTCTACAGTGCCACGCTGTGGCTGTTGTTCAGCCAGTTCGAGGGCTGGATCGATTACTGGATGCTCAAGGTGCCCAGCTGGCTGGAATGGCTGAGCTGGTTGATCTGGCCGGTGCTGGTGCTGAGTCTGTTGCTGGCGGTGTTCTTCACCTTCAGCCTGGTGACCAATCTGATCGCGGCGCCGTTCTACGGCATTCTGGCCGAGAAGGTCGAGCATCGACTGGATGGCACCCTGATCGAGGATGAGCGTGGCCTGGTGAAGATCGGGATCGACTCGCTGGGGCGCGAGATGGCCAAACTGGGTTACTTCATTCCCCGCATGATCGCGCTGTTCATTCTCGGCTTCATTCCGGGCCTGAATCTGCTCTCACCGCTGCTGTGGGGGCTGTTCTCGGCCTGGAGCATGGCGATCCAGTATCTGGACTATCCGATGGACAACCATCAGGTCAGCTTCGGCGACATGAAGCAGCGTCTCAAGGCGCGCTGGTGGCCGTCACTGACCTTCGGTGGTGCCGTGTTCGTGCTGACGCTGGTGCCCTTGGCCAACCTGCTGTTCATTCCCGGGGCCGTGGCGGGTGCCGTCCTGATGTGGCAGAGCCACTACCGACAGCTGCCTGCCCCGCGCCGCTGAGCCAGGCTGCAGTCGTCGCGCAGCGGCGTTCCGCCGGGAAATGACAACGGAAGCGTGCGCCCTCGCCGGGCAGGCTGTCGATCTCCAGGCGGCCCTGATGGCGGATCAGCACATGCTTGACGATGGCCAGTCCCAGCCCGGTGCCACCAGTGGCGGTGCTGCGTCCCTTGTCGATGCGATAGAAGCGCTCCGTCAGGCGCGGTAGATGCACGGGATCAATGCCGTCACCGTCATCCTCCACCTCGACCATCACGCCCTCGCTGGTGCTCTGGCAGCGCAGCGTGATGTGGCAGTCTTCCGGCGTGTAACGCACCGCATTGAAGACCAGATTCGAGATCGCGCTTCTCAGCTCCTGCTCCTCACCCATCAGGGCCAGTCCGGGCTCGACCGCCACCGTGATGACATGCCGCTCCTTCGAGAGGCCTTCGGCATCTTCCCGGATACGCGTCAGCAGCTGTGCCATGTCGATGCGACGTCCTTCGCCCGACAGCTCGTCGGTCTCCAGGCGCGACAGGGTCAGCAGATCCTCGACGAGGTGCTGCATGCGGTCGGTCTGACTCTGCATCTGTCCCAGGCCACGCTGCCAGCGCGGGGGCAGGTCATCGGCATAGTCGGAATAGGTCTCGAGATAGCCGGCCAGTACCGTCAGCGGCGTGCGCAGCTCATGGGAGACATTGGCCACGAAGTCGCGGCGCATTTCCTCGAGACGGTAGAGACGGGTGACATCGCGCACCATCACCAGGCGCTCGTTGTCACCGAACAGGGTGATGGAGATCTGCAGGGTCAGGTTGTCGGAGAGCGGCGATTGCAGGGTCAGCGGCTCACGATAGGCCAGCCGATTGAAGTAATCGATGAACACGGGGTCACGCAGATAGTTGGTGACGTGCTGGCCGCGGTCGTGACTGGCCTTGAGGCCGATCAACTGCTCGGCAGCGCTGTTCCACCACTCCATGTCGCCGTGATTGTCGAGCATCACCAGGCCATCGCGCATCGCTTCCGAGGATTCCTGGATGCGATTGAGGATACTGCGCAGTCGCTCCTGCGCCTGACGCTGACCCTTCTGGTAGCGATACAGACGATCGAGCAGATCCCCCCAGACGCCATCGCCGGGCGGCGGCTCTTCATGGGGGTTGGTGATCAGCCAGGTGTAGAGGCTCTTGAGGTGCTTGAGATGGACGAACAGGTACAGCGCCAGCCCCAGCGCCAGGCCCCAGCCCAGCAGGCCGAGCAGTCCGCCGACCAGCCCGAAGCCGCCCGCCAGATAGCCCAGCCGCCATAGCTCGTTCGTCCAGTAGCGCATCCGCGTCTCAGGCCTGGGCGCTGAAGCGATAACCGGTACCGCGGACGGTCTGGATCAAGTGCTGATGCCCCTCGCCCAGCGCCTTGCGCAGACGACGAATGTGCACGTCCACGGTGCGCTCCTCGACATAGACATTGCCGCCCCAGACCTGATCCAGCAGCTGGCTGCGGGTGTAGGCGCGCTCCTGATGGGTCATGAAGAACTGCAGCAGGCGGTATTCGGTGGGGCCGACCTCCAGGGAGTTGCCGTGTGCGGTCACGCGGTGGCTGGCGGGGTCGAGCATCAGACCCTCGACTTCCACCGACTCCTCGACGCCCTTGGGCGTGGTGCGGCGCAGCACGGCCTTGAGGCGTGCCACCAGCTCGCGTGGCGAGAAGGGCTTGGTGATGTAATCGTCCGCCCCGGCCTCGAGCCCCTGGATCTTGTTGTCTTCCTCGCCCTTGGCGGTGAGCAGGATGATCGGCAGCTCCGCCGTGGTCTCGTCACGCTTGAGGCGGCGCGCCAGTTCCAGCCCGCTGGTGCCGGGCATCATCCAGTCCAGCAACAGCAGATCGGGCTTTTCATCGACGACGATGGCGTGGGCGTCCTGGGCATTGTCGGCCTCCAGCACGCGGTAATCCGCCATTTCCAGGGCGACGGCGATCATCTCGCGTATCGAGGATTCGTCGTCGACAATCAGTACGGTCTTGGAGCTCATCGCTAGATCCCATGCAGCAGTCGGCGCACGCGCCAGAATGACAAGTCGATGACGATTACAACCTGCTTATATGACAGTGAGATGACAATCGCCAGCTTGGCAGCTTGCCGCCCGGCTTGCCAGCAGGGGTCAGGCAGCTGGCCAGGTCGCCAGCGCGATGCCCGCGAAGATCAGCAGGCCGGACCAGTGGTTGTTGAGAAATGCCTGGAAGCAGGGGCCACGCTCCCGCTCGCGAATCAGGCGCTGCTGCCAGACGAAGGTCACGGCCGCCGCGGCCAGCCCCAGCCAGTAGAAGATGCCCAGCGCCAGGTGCAGGCCGATGCCGATCAACACCGCCAGCATGCCCAGCTGCAGCAGACCGATCATCAGCGTGTCGGCGCGGCCGAACAGCACGGCGGTGGACTTGATGCCGACCTTGAGGTCGTCATTGCGATCGACCATCGCATAGGCGGTGTCGTAGGCCACCGTCCACATCAGATTGGCCGCGAACAGCCACCAGCCATAGGTCGGCACCTCCTCAAGCGTCGCCGCGAAGGCCATCGGAATCGCCCAGCCGAAGGCGGCACCCAGCACCACCTGCGGCAGATGATGGAAGCGCTTCATGAACGGATAGCTGGCCGCCAGCAGCACGGCGACGATCGACAGCAGCACCGTGGTCAGGTTGGTGAAGCACACCAGCACGAAGGCGGCCGCGACCAGCACACCGAACAGGGTCAGCGCCTCGCGCTCCGTGATGCGTCCTGAGGTCAGCGGGCGATCCCGGGTGCGTTCGACATGCTTGTCCCAGTGGCGATCCGCGTAGTCGTTGATCACGCAGCCGGCGGCACGCATCAGATAGACGCCAGCCACGAAGATCAGCAGCGTATCGCGGTCCGGTAGCCCATCGGCCGCCAGCCACAGGGCCCATAGGGTCGGCCACATCAGCAGCCAGGTGCCGATGGGGCGGTCCAGACGAGTCAGGGCGAGGTAATCGGCCAGTTTGGACGGGCGGGAAGCGGAGTTCCAGAGCGTGCTGGAACCGAGGGGTGAAACCTTCCTGGACCAGTACCCGGAAGCGACCGTGCGAGAACATCGAGCGGCGCATCCACAGGCTGGCGGTGCGTGCCAGCGGCTGCGTGCTGGCAAGTCTCAGTGGCGCCCGGCTGACATCGATGGCGCTGCGGGTCAGGTCGGGCTGGCGGAACAGCCAATGGCCCAGCGAGCCTTCGCCGAGCGTCGAAAGACGGTGGCCATGGGCCAGGTCCAGCGCCGCCAGCGAGCGCGCGATCACCCAGGGCTCATCGCCATGACACAGGGCCACTTCGCGCCGCCAGACATGGCGTCGTGGCGCGATACCCAGCATCCGCGCCTCATCACGCCGGGCAGGGCCGGTGTCCTGCAGCAGCAGGCGCACGCGCAGCCCCTGACCATCGAGCATGCGCATGGCGTGATCGAGACGCTGGGTCAGCGAGTCACTGGAGGACAGCCATGGCCACCAGCCGGCCGGCATGACGCCTTGCAGGCTCGCGGCGGGCTGCCAGTGACGGCGGACCGCCGTCCTCTCGGATCGATCTCAGGAGATGGCGCCATGCGCGACCCTCGTACCCTTGTCATCATCGGCACCGGCATGGCCGGCATTGGCCTGGCGCGTGCCCTGCGTGCGCGTGACAAGGACAGTCGACTGATCCTGGTCAGTCAGGACAGTGGCCACGATTACGCCAAGCCTCTGCTGTCCACCGCCTTTGCCAAGGGCATGAGCGCCCGGGCATTGGCACGGCAGACCTCCGTGGCCCTGGTGGATGAACTGGACGCCGAGCTGCGCACCCATCAGCGAGTGACGAGCATCGATACCCACGCGCGACAGGTCTGGCTGGGCGAGGAATGCCTGGCCTATGACGAGCTGGTGCTGGCACTCGGTGCCGCGCCGCGGCGACCCTTCCCCATCGATGACTCGGTCGGCTCGCGCGTGATGAGCATCAATGATCTCGATGACTACGCCGCCTTCAGCGCCACGCTGACGGCAGCGCGTGAGGCGGGGGAGAGTGGCCGTGTCGTGATCGTCGGTGCCGGTCTGGTGGGGTGTGAATACGCCAATGACCTGAAAGCCGCAGGACATGAGGTCACCTTGGTCGCGGCGGGAGACACTCCGCTGGATGGCTTGCTTCCCCAGGCGCTCGGCCGGCGACTTGGCAAGGCCTTCGATGCCATCGGCGTGCGTCGGCTGCAAGGAGAGATGGTCGAGACCATCACCGCCGGCAAGGCAACGCAGGCGCCCGTCAGCGTGGTGCTGCAGAGTGGTCATGCGGTGGAGGGCTCGCTGGTGCTGCTGGCCACGGGGCTCGCGCCACGCATCAAGCTGGCACAGGGCGCGGGGTTGAGTGCTGGTGGGGACGGCATCCGCGTCGATCGTCACCTTGCCACCTCCCGGCCGCATGTCTGGGCGCTGGGAGACTGCGCCAGTGTCGAAGGGGTCAATGCCATGTACGTGCAGCCCCTGCAGGCCGCAGCCCGGGTGCTGGCCGCCAATCTGTGCGGCGAGGCGGTCGAGCTCGACTGGAAGGCCTGGCCCGTGCTGGTCAAGACACCGGCGCTGCCCATCGTGGCCTACCCGCCTCGGACGGCCGTGGCGCGCTGGGACATCACGGGCGAGGGAGATGATCTCGATGCACGCGCTCTCGATGCGAACGAACGCTTGATTGGATATGCGTTGACAGGCGCCTCCGTTCGCAGGAAAGTCGAGCTGGCGCGGCAGGCACCGCCGTTGCTAGGCTAGGCGATGCCATGGCCGATGGTCGCAGACCCCTTGAAGCCAGCGTAGTCAGGCACGATAGTGAAGTTTCCGTCAGAATCGGCGGCTGAGCCGCCCGTGCAGAATGCCAAACCAGGAGGGCTTTTCATGCGCAAGCCAGAACTCGCTGCGGCCATCGCCGAGCGTGCGGATCTGTCCAAGGACAAGGCTAGTCAAGTGTTGAACGTGATTCTCGACGAGATCACCCACACGGTCGCCAAGGGCAACGATGTTTCATTGATTGGTTTTGGCTCCTTCACGGTGCGTCAGCGTGCAGCGCGTACCGGCAAGAACCCCCAGACAGGCAAACCCCTGACCATCCCGGCCAGCAAGACAGTGGCCTTCAAGCCGGGCAAGTCATTGAAGGATGCGGTGACCAAGTAAGTCTGGTCCACGTCGCCGCGCAAGGAATGACGCCATGAAGCTCAAGTTGCTGTTGTGGGTACTGGGCCTGCTGCTCAAGCGTGCCTTCCGGCGCGACCCCGAATTTCGCGCTCAGCTCGAGACGCGTTCGCTGGATTGGGGCGTTGCCACGGAGGATCTGAGCATCGCGCGTCATTATCGGATGTCTCGGGAAGGTGTGACCTCCGGCACCGGTCTGCCGGTGGATACGGAGCTTGAGCTGCGCTTCGCGCATGCTGAGAGTGCGGTGGCCTTCCTGCTCAAGCCGTCTCCCAAGGCCTTCTTGAATGGCATGATGGAGCAGCGCGTGCGTCTGGTCGGGGATTCCGCCCAGCTCAATCGTCTGCAGTCATTGCTCAAGCGGATTCGCTGAACAAGGTGTCACAGCAGATGCTTGAGGCCCGGGATGCCCTCGATGACCTGGTCGACCACACCATCGCCGGCTTGCTCGCGCGCATAGCTCAGCGTCTCATCGGCCACGCCACGTGCCTGATCCATGTTCAGGTCCAGTCCCATCAGCTTCTGGCCCAGCTCCAGTGCTCCCCCTCCGCTGCCTCCGGTGAATGCACTGACCGCCCCCATCAGGCCGCCCATGAGGCCACCGCCCCCGGACTCGGCGGCTTCCTCGCCAGCGCTGCCGATCAACCCTTCGGCGCCCGGAATGGCTCCCAGCAGTGATGCCGCCGGCCCATCCGGGCCCTGTTCACGCACGAACTTGAGAATGAGGCCGACCGCCTGTTCGGCAATCTCCGGTGACAGCCCGAGGGCGCCAGTGACACGTTCGATGAGTGGGTGCATCGGTATTCTCCATGAAATCCGGGGTAGGCATGAGTGCGCCCTGGTCACGGAACACTTCATGACACGCTCCCTGCAACACTCGCTCATCCACTCCCTGCGTCGACTGTGGACGCTGGATGCCTTCAGCTATTCGCTGCGCATGCTCATCGCGCTGGGCGGTGTGATGGCGGTAGGGTTCTGGCTGGACGAGATGGCGCTGGTGATCCCGCTGTTTCTCGGCGTGATTGCCTCGGGACTGGCGGAAACGGATGACCATTGGCGCGGGCGACTGCGCGCGCTGGGCATGACACTGGCCTGCTTCAGCATCGCCGCCGTCTCGGTGGAACTGCTGTTCGGCATGCCGTTGCCC
This sequence comes from Cobetia sp. ICG0124, assembly GCF_004006355.1. Taxonomy (NCBI): domain Bacteria; kingdom Pseudomonadati; phylum Pseudomonadota; class Gammaproteobacteria; order Oceanospirillales; family Halomonadaceae; genus Cobetia; species Cobetia sp. ICG0124. The sequence goes on from NZ_CP024893.1 coordinate 32,823, forward strand.
TTCGTGATCGGCCTGGCGCTGGCCACCTTCACTCTGCCGATGCTGGCGGCGATCGATGCCCGCTACGGGGCCATCGCCCGCGCCTCGCTGATTCTGGCCGTGTACACCATGATCAGTCTCGAGCAGCAGCATGGCGATGGGCAGATCGCGCTGCTGGAACGCAGCCTGCCCGAGTGGCTGCGTGAGCCGGGACTGGGCATCAATCTGGTCCAGCCGTTGCTGCTGGTGATCGGCGCGACCTGGTATGGCCTGCTGTCGGTACTGTGGTGCGCGCTGTTCTCGCGTCAGCCGCTCAAGCACAGCATGGCGACCCTCTACCGTGAACTGGGCCGCTATCTGATTCTCAAGGCTCAGCTGTTCGAGCCACTGCGCAACGTGGATCGCTCGGCGCGTCGTCTGGCGCTGGCGGAGCAGAATGGTCGCGTGGTCGTGGCGCTCAACCAGACCAAGGAGATGGTCTTCCGGCGTCTTGCCGGGCGGCGCGACACCAGCAAGCTGGATCGCTACCTGCGGCTCTACTTCATCGCCCAGGACCTTCATGAGCGGGCCAGTTCGAGCCATTACCCCTATGGCCAGCTCAGTGATGCCTTCTTCCACCACGATATCCTGTTCCGCTGTCAGCGCCTGCTGGAGCAGCAGGGCGGCGCCTGCAAGGGGCTGGGCCGGGCGCTGCTGATGCGTCAGCCCTTCGAGGCCAGTGACAGCCAGCAGGCGCTGGAAGACCTCAACGCCTCGCTCGAGTATCTCAAGCAGCAGCATCGGCCTGAATGGCGTCATCTGATGCAGGCGCTGGAGGCGCTGGCGGGCAACCTGCGGTTGATCGAAGGGCAGATCGAGCGACTCGGCGATCTGGAAGCCAGCAGCAGTGAAAGCGACAACAGCCTGCTGGATCGCTCGCCTCACGGCACGCGGGACATGCTCGAGCGCATTCGCAGCCATCTGACCCCGCGCTCGCCGATCTTCCGTCATTCACTGCGCCTGACCGCGACCCTGGTGGCCGGCTATGGCGTGCTGCTGGCGGTCCACCCGACCCAGGGCTACTGGATTCTGCTGACGGGGCTGTTCGTCTGCCGGCCCAGCTTCGGCGATACCCGGCGCACCCTGGCTCAGCGCATCGTCGGTACCTTGATCGGTCTGCTGGCCGGCTGGGCGCTGATCAGCCTGTTCCCGGCCCCCACCCTCCAGGCCGGCATCGCCGTGGTCGCGGGGGTGCTGTTCTTCGCCACGCGCGGGTCACGCTACACCCTGGCGACGGCGGCCATCACCCTGATGGTGCTGGCCTGCTTCAACCAGGTCGGTGATGGCTTCGATCTCATCTGGCCGCGACTGTTCGATACGCTGGTCGGTGGCCTGCTGGCGGGGCTTTCCGTGGTGTTGATCCTGCCGGACTGGCAGGGCCGCAAGCTCTATCGTCAGGCCGGTGTCAGCCTCAAGACCAGCGGGCGCTATCTGGGGGAGGTGCTGTCCCAGTATCGTCACGGCAAGCGCGATGACCTGGCCTACCGCCTGGCGCGGCGCAATGCCCACAATGCCGACGCCGCCTTCTCGAGCCTGCTGGCGACGGCGCGCAAGGAGCCGGGCCATTTCCGGCGTGACGTGGAACCGGGCTTCGGCTTCCTGCTCCATGCCCATACCGCGCTGGGGTATCTGTCGGCATTGGCGGCGCATCGTGGCGAGCTGGAATCTACCTCGTCCGCCAGCAGCGGCATCGAGACGCTGTTGCGCCATGGCGAGCGTCTGAGTCAGCAGCTGACGACATTGGGTGAGCAGCTGGAGGCGGGCGGCGAGATCACCCTCACGCTGGAAAGCGATCATGAGATCGCGGCGCTGGAGGCCGAGATCGAGCAGGTCGAGTCCACCACCGGGCGCCTGGCGCTGTCACAGCTGATTCTGGTGCTGCGGCTGTTGCAGCCGCTGGAAAGTGCCGGCACCCAGCTGATCAAGGCCAGCCGCGCCAGCTGAAGGAGTGCGTTGGGGGACAGGTGGGCAGGGCGCTCAGACGGCGCCGTATTGGCCAGCCGCCTCCCCCAGCCAGCGGCGGATCAGGGGCTCCGCGGCCTGGGGGGCCTCAGTGAGAATGGCGTCGGCCAGGGTGGTGGTCGGGGCGATCAGGTCGCTGTCACGCTCGAGATCGGCGATCTTCATCCCCGCCAGCCCCGTCTGGCGCGTGCCCAGCACTTCGCCGGGCCCGCGCAGCTCCAGGTCCTTCTCGGCGATCTTGAAGCCGTCGGTGGTCTCGCGCATCACCGCCAGGCGTTGCCTGGAGTGCTGAGAGAGCGGAGGATGATAGAGCAGCACGCAGAAGCTCTCGGTGCTGCCACGCCCGACACGCCCGCGTAGCTGGTGCAGCTGCGACAGGCCGAGACGCTCGGGGTTGTCGATCACCATCAGGCTGGCATTCGGCACATCGACCCCGACCTCGATCACCGTGGTGGCCACCAGCAGGTCATGTTCGCCTTCCTTGAACGCCGCCATCACCTCGGCCTTCTCGGCCGCCTTCATGCGGCCGTGCACCAGACCGATGGACAGCTCCGGCAACGCCTCGGTCAGCTCGTCACGCGTCACCTCGGCGGCCTGACAGGTCATCACCTCGGATTCCTCGATCAGCGTGCATACCCAATAGGCCTGACGACCCTCGGCGCAGGCGGCGCGAATGCGCTCGACCACCTCGGGGCGCCGCGGGTCGGCCACTGCCACGGTCTGTACCGGGGTACGCCCCGGGGGAAGCTCGTCGATCACCGAGAGATCGAGATCCGCGTAGGCGCTCATCGCCAGAGTGCGCGGGATCGGCGTGGCGGTCATGATCAGCTGATGGGGGGTCAGGCCGCCGGCCTCGCCCTTCTCGCGCAAGGCGAGACGCTGATGCACGCCGAAGCGATGCTGCTCATCGACGATCGCCAGCCCCAGGCGCTGAAAGGTCACGTCGGCCTGGAACAGCGCGTGAGTCCCGACCACCATGCGTGCCCGGCCATCGGCGATGGCCGCCTTGGCATCCAGCCGCGCCTTGCCCTTGAGCTTGCCGGCCAGCCACGCGACCTCGATGCCCAGTGGCTCCAGCCATTCGCGGAAGTTGCGATAGTGCTGCTCGGCGAGGATCTCGGTGGGGGCCATCAAGGCGGCCTGACAGCCACCACCGATGGCGATCAGGGCCGCCATTGCCGCCACCACCGTCTTGCCCGAGCCCACGTCGCCCTGCACCAGGCGCAGCATCGGCACTTCGCGCGCCAGGTCACGGCGTACCTCATCCAGCACACGGCGCTGGGCGCCGGTCAGCGAGAAGGGCAACTGGGCAAGAAAGCGGGTGCTCAGGCCACCGCTGGCGCTCAACGAGGGGGCGCCATCCTGCTGGATGCGCGCTCGCACCTGCCGCAGGCTCAGCTGATGGGCGAGCAGTTCTTCCTGGGCGAGACGCCGCTGACTGGGATGCACGCCGTCGCTCATCTGATCGACGGGCGCATCCGGCGGTGGCTCATGCAGGAAACGCAGGCATTCGATCACCCCGGGCAGGCGAAAGCGTGCGCGCAGGGTGTCGGGGATCAGGTCCGGCAGCTCATGGGGCGTCTCCTCGAGCTGCTTGAGGGCCTGGCCGATCAAGCCGCGCAGGCGCGCCTGATTGAGTCCTTCGGTGGCCGGATAGATGGGGGTGAGGTGGTCTTCCACCGGGGCCGCGCCCTGACCGAGCAGACGGTATTCCGGATGATAGATCTCGAGACCGGTGGCCCCGGCACGCGCCTCGCCGAAGCAGCGCACGCTGTGGCCACGCTGGAACTGCTGTTGCTGGGCGGGAGAGAAGTGGAAGAAGCGCAGACTGAGGATGCCGCTGCCATCGCGCAGGCGCACCAGCAGGCTGCGCCGGCGACCCTTGACGATGTCGCAGGCCGTCACCTCGCCTTCCACCACCGCCTCCATGCCGCTCTTGAGCGTGCCGATGGGGGTGACGCGAGTCCTGTCCTGATAACGCAGCGGCAGGTGGAAGAGCAGGTCCGCCACGCGCTCCAGTCCCAGCCGCGAGAGTTTCTCGCTCAGCGCGGGGCCGACCCCGCTCAGGCTGTCCAGCGGTTGCGCCAGCGCGCCGGTGGCAAAGACACCGGCGCTGGCGGGCCCGGCAGATGAGGCGTCCGTGCCCGCCCTGCTCATGCCGGTTCGTGGCTCTGGGAAGCGGAACCCTGCATGCCGTTCTCGTTGCTCTGGCGGGCGCGGGTCGAGCACTCGGCGATCGCCTGGCTGATCACGTCAATCGCCTTGGGGCGCGGGAAGCTGGCACGCCATGCCAGGGCCACGCTGCGGCTGGGGGCGGGGTCCTTGAAGGGACGTGTCTCGAGCACGCCGCTCTCGTAATGGCCGGTACCGGTGGCCGAGTAGGGCAGCACGGTGATACCGAGGCCTGAGGCGACCATGTGACGAATGGTCTCCAGCGAGCCCCCCTCGGCGATCAGGGTATTCTCGGGATTGTTGATCTGATGGCCGATGGCCGGACACGCCTCGAGAATCTGATCCCGGAAGCAGTGGCCCTCGCCCAGCATCAGCAGACGCTCATTGATCAATTGCTCCTTGGCGATGCTGTCCTGTTCGAGCAGCGCGTGACCCGATGGCAACAGCACCTCGAAGGGTTCTTCGTAGAGCGTCTTGGTCAGCACGTCGGTCTCGGTGAAGGGCAGCGCCACGATGATGATGTCCAGCTCACCGTTTCTGAGCTTGCGGCGCAGATCGCCGGTCATGCCCTCCTCGATGTAGAGCGGCATCTTCGGCGCACGCCGCGTCAGTTCCGGCACCAGATGCGGAAACAGGTAAGGTCCAATGGTATAGATGGCGCCGATGCGCAACGGGCTGGAGAGCTGATCCTTGCCGGCATTGGCCAGCTCCTTGATCACGCTGGACTGTTCCAGCACGCGCTGGGCCTGCTGAACGATCTTCTCGCCGAGCGGTGTGACCTGTACGGTGGACTTGGAACGCTCGAACAGTGCGACTCCCAGCTCCTCTTCCAGCTTCTTGACGGCCACCGACAGGGTCGGCTGCGAGACGAAGCAGCGCTCTGCGGCGCGTCCGAAATGACGCTCCTGGGCCAAGGTTACGATGTAGCGGAGTTCTGTTAGAGTCATGATTCCTGCCCGGAACTGGCATCCTGGGATGCGGTGGGTACCGATTCGTTTTACCAAGGAGCACGGCAAAGGTGAAGAAGACGAGTCTCATCCTCGGTTGTGGCGACGTTGGCAGCGCGCTGGCGCGCGAGCTGCTCAAGGCCGATCAGCACGTCATCGGTGTCAGACGCGATGTGTCCAGGCTGGCGGATCTCGGTATCGAGACGCTGGCACTGGACATCACCGCGGAAGGTGCTCTGGCCAGCTTGCCAGATGCCGACACCGTGGTACACGTGCTGAGCGCTGACCACTTCGACGAAGACGCCTATCGGGCCGCCTACGTCGATGGCATTCGTGCGCTGGTCGCGGAGCTGGAATCGCGTGCCAACCCGCCGACACGCGTATTCTTCGTGTCCTCAACCTCCGTCTACGCCCAGAAGGAAGGCGAAGAGGTCGACGAGCAGTCCCCCACCGACGCCACCAGCTTCTCGGGGCAGCTGATGCGGGAAGGCGAGCAGGTCCTGCTCGACTCCTCGCTCAATGGCACCGTGGTGCGCTTCTCCGGTATCTACGGGCCGGGTCGCGACATGCTGATCCGTCAGGCGCGCGATGGGCGCATCGCCGCCAGCAATCCGCCACTCTACTCCAACCGCATCCATCGTGACGACTGCGCGGGGGTGCTGGCGCACCTGATCGCACTGAGTCTCGAGGGCAAGCCGGTCGAGCCGATCTACCTGGCCACCGACTGTGATGGTGCACCGCTGCACGAGGTGATGGCGTGGTTGGCACGTCAGCTCAAGGTCGAATCCACCGAGGTGATCCAGTCGCCGCTGCGGCGTCGCTCCAGCAAGCGCTGCGGCAATGCGCTGCTGCTCGAGAGTGGCTATCGCTTCCGTTACCCGACCTTCCGCGAGGGCTATGCCGAGGTGCTCAAGGAGCATGGCGTGACGGTACCGGAGAGCGAGCTTTCCGGACGCTGAGCGCCGCTGATCAGTCGCCGATGACCATCACGCCCTCGGCTTCGAAGGCCACGCCCTTGGGCAGTGCCTTGACGCCGACGGCGGCACGCGCCGGGAAGGGCGCGCTGAAGAACTCTTCCATCACCGCGTTGACGCGAGCGAAGTCATCGAGGTCCGTCAGGTAGAGGTTGAGCTTGACGATGTCGCCCAGGCTGCCGGCGGCCTCTTCACACACGGCGCTCAGGTTGGTGAACACCTGACGCGCCTGCGCCTCGATACCGCCTTCGACGACTTCCATCGTCTGCGGGTCCAGCGGAATCTGGCCGGAGAGATAGACGGTGTTGCCCGCCTTGATGGCCTGGGAGTACGGCCCGATGGCAGCGGGTGCCTTGTCGGTGTTGATGATCGCGCGATTGCTCATGTTGTGCTCCTTGTGACTGGATCAACTGATGACGCGGGTAATGCGCTCCACGTGCAACAGGTTGCGCATGCGCTTGATGATGCGTGCCAGGTGAATGCGATCACGTACCGCCAGGGTCAGATTGACGATGGCCAGGTGAGCGTCGCGCTCCTCGATGCCGATGCGTTCGATATTGGCTTCCGCGTCGGTGACGAGTTCGGCCAGCTCGGCGATCAGCCCGCGCTGGGTCTGGGCTTCGATGCGCAGGGCGACGGTGAAGTCGCCTTCGATCTGCTCGGCCCAGGTCAGCGGGAAGACACGCTCCGGATCGCTGGCCAGCTCGGTCAGATTGCTGCATTCCTGACGATGGACCACCAGGCCCTTGCCGGCTGACAGGTGGCCCATGATGGGCTCTCCAGGCAGCGGGTGGCAGCAGCGTGCATAGCTGGTGACCATGCTGTCGCCGCCACTGACCTGCATCGGCCCGATGCCACTGTCCTCCGGCTGGACGTTGCCATCCTTGGCCGAGAACTTGGGCTGCTGTGCCGCGGGACTCATCCTGTCGTTCAGCAGGCTCTGCGCCACGCTGTAGGCGGCGCGGGTACCGAGACCGATGGACTCGAGCAGATCATCACGCCCGCCTTCCAGCTCAAGCTCCGCCGCCAGGGTATCCAGGCGCTGGGGCGGCAGCTGTTCGAGGGTGATGTCCAGGCCGGCGAGTGCCTTGATCAGCAGGCGCTGGCCCAATGCCACGGACTCGCTGCGCTGCTGATGCTTGAGGTAGTGGCGAATGGCGGAACGCGCCTTGGCGGTGGTGACGAAGTTGAGCCACGCCAGGTTGGGCTTGGCGCCTGGTGCGGTGATGACCTCGACGGTCTGACCGCTCTCCAGTGGCGAGGATAGCGGTGCCAGATGACGATCGATGCGACAGGCGATGCAGCTGTTGCCGACATCGGTGTGCACCGCATAGGCGAAATCGACCGCCGTCGCACCGCGCGGCAGCTCCATGATGTCGCCCTTGGGGGTGAACACGTAGGTATCATCGGGGAACAGGTCGTTCTTGACGTGCTCGATGAATTCCAGCGAGTTGCCGGCATGGCGTTGCATCTCGAGCAGGCCACGTACCCATTCGCGGGCACGTGCGTGGCTGCCGGCGCCGATGGGACGGTCGGTCTGCCCGGCCTTGTACAGCCAGTGGGCCGCGATGCCGTTGTTGGCCATCGCTTCCATCTCGCGGGTGCGGATCTGCACCTCGATGGGCATGCCGTTCATGCCGAACAGCGTGGTGTGCAGACTCTGGTAGCCATTGGCCTTGGGGATCGCGATGTAATCCTTGAAGCGTCCCGGTACCGGCTTGTAGAGATTGTGCACCACGCCGAGGATGCGATAGCAGCTGTCCACGTCATCAGTGATGATGCGGAAGCCGAACACGTCCATCAGTTCATTGAAGGGCTTCTGCTGGTCACGCATCTTGCGGTAGATGGACAGCAGATGCTTCTGACGGCCGATCACCGAGCCGGGCAGCTGATCGCGCTCCAGCGCGTTCTGCAGGCTGGCCTGGATCTCGCGCATCAGGGTACGACGATTGCCACGCGCGGCGGTGACGGCACGCTTGATGCGTTCGGAGCGCATCGGGTGCAGCGCCTGGAAGGACAGATCTTCCAGTTCGACACGGATGGTGTTGATACCGAGGCGGTTGGCGACGCGGGCGTAGATCTCGAGCGTCTCACGGGCGATGCGCCGCTTCTTCTCGGGGCGCAGGGCACCAAGGGTACGCATGTTGTGGAGACGGTCGGCCAGTTTGACGATGATGACGCGGATGTCCTGGGACATCGCCAGCACCATCTTCTGGAAGTTCTCGGCCTGAGCGACGGCCTTGTCCTCGAAGGTGATCTGGGTCAGCTTCGAGACGCCATCGACCAGCAAGGCCACCGGCTCGCCGAACTGGCCGGCCAGTGCCTCGAAGGTCACGCTGGTGTCTTCGATGACATCGTGCAGCATGGCCGCCATCAGGCTCTGATGGTCCATGTGCATGTTGGCGAGAATGTTCGCCACCGCCAGCGGGTGGGTTACATAGGGTTCACCGGAACGCCTGCGCTGGCCATCGTGGGCCTGCTCGGCGTAATAGAAGGCGCGCCTAACCTGACGGATCTCTTCCTCGGGAAGATAACCGCCCAGGCGGTCTGCCAGGTCATCGATCGTGAACATTCAGCGGCCTTGGCTCAAGGTGGTTCCGGGCCCGCACCCCGCGTGATGGCCATGATGGCGCGACGTTGGAGGTGCGGATCAGCACACGTACAGGAGAGGGAGAGCCGGGGCTCAGTCCTCGATCTGCGGCAGCACCGGCTTGCGCTGGATTGGAGCTTCGACCGGCTCATTCAGGATGTCGCGGTTGACCAGACCCGCCGCCACTTCGCGCAGGGCCAGCACGGTCGGCTTGTCGTTTTCCCACGGCAGTTGGGCGTTGCGGCTGCCACGTGACAGCTGACGGGCACGACGAGTGGAGATCATCACCAGCTGGAAGCGGTTGTCGACGTTCTCGAGGCAATCTTCTACGGTTACGCGGGCCATGGCAGTGCACCTTCAATAGCGGGATATTCGGGGGTTCGCTGTCGGCGTGTAATCAGCGCAGAGTGCCGCGACCGCTAGGGGCCGCATACCCTGATCATCTGACAGTATCTCGCACACGACGCAAGCACAATGCCGCTGCGCCAGCCCGCCAGGGGCGAGACAGCGCAGCGGCCAATGATTCTGAAAGGGAATCGAGTCTACTCGACGCCCTTGTGGCGTGACAAGTAGGGCGCTATCCTGGACTTCGTGCACGGGCGTCATCCGGCGAGCAGGGAGTCCAGCAATGCGGCATGGCGCGCCTGGACGCGCGGGCGGCGTGCGCGCTCGGCGGTGATCAGACTGCACAGCTCGTCCAATGCCTGAGTAAAATCATCGTTGATGACGATCAGGTCGTACTCGTCGTAGTGGGACATCTCGCTGACGGCGTCACGCATGCGCCGGGCGATGACGTCTTCCCCATCGGTACCGCGACCGGACAGGCGCTCGAGCAGCGCTTCACGCGACGGCGGCAGGATGAAGATGGAGACGGCTTCCGGCACCTGGGCGCGTACCTGCTGGGCGCCTTGCCAGTCGATCTCGAGGATGACGTCCTCGCCCTTGCTCAGGCGAGCTTCGACCGCCGGACGCGAGGTGCCATAGAAGTTGTCGAAGACCTGGGCGTGCTCGAAGAAGTCGCCCTGCTCGATCATCGTCTTGAAGTGATCGACATCCACGAAGTGGTAGTTGACGGCATCCTGCTCGCCCGGGCGCTGGCCGCGGGTGGTGTGCGAGACGGATACGCCGATGCCGTTCATGCGCTCCAGCAATGCCTTGACCAGTGTGGTCTTGCCGGCGCCGGAGGGCGCGGAAATGATGTAGAGAGTGCCACGGGCGTTGCTGGCGGCAGTGGAGGGTGCTGATGATGTCGAAGACATGGAAGGGATCCGCTTGCTGTCGCTGAATCGGCGCATTATCGCACACTCACCCCTGCTTGGGCTGCAGGCAGACATGACGGTGTCATGTACCGATGTTGCACTTCCGGCACCACAGTTGTCGTGATGAATCGGTTGGGCCGGCGTGGCGTTATCTGCAACAATGGTCGTATATTTCATTGATCGCTCAAGCATCGGCCGACGTGCAGCAGGCGTCCAAGAGAGACGCCACGCACGAGCGCATCACCTGTTACCTGTCCCGCGCGCCATTCATTCCCGCCTTCCTGGCAGATGATGAATGGCGCGCGGTCTTTTGCCTTGCGTAGCGCCAGCCATGCGCAGGCAATGCCATCCGTGGCCTGCCCCCTTTCAAGTTTCAGGAGACCCGGACATGTCTGCCTCCCCCGTTGCGCGCCATCCGCGCATCGCCGAACTGGCGCTGGCACTCGGTGCCTTTGCCATCGGCACTACCGAATTCGTGATCATGGGGCTGATGCCCAACATCGCCGCGGACTTTCAGGTGTCATCCCAGCAGGTCGGCTATGCCATCAGCGCCTATGCGATGGGGGTGGTAGTCGGTGCTCCGCTGATCTCGGCGCTTGGCGCACGCCTGCCGCGGCGTGGCTTGTTGATTGGCCTGATGCTGCTGTTCGCGCTCAGCAACGTGGCCAGCCTGATGGCCCCCTCACTGACCAGCTTCGCCGCGCTGCGCTTCATCGCGGGGCTGCCGCATGGCGTCTATCTGGGGGTGGCCGCACTGGTGGCGGCGGATGCTGCTCCCGCCGGCGAGCGTGGCCGTGCCGTCGGGCGCGTGATGATGGGGCTGACGGTGGCGATTCTCATCGGGGCGCCAGCGGCGACCTGGTTCGGCAGTCTGTTCGGTTGGCATTCCGCGTTCCTCCTCGTCGGCCTGCTGGCGCTGGCGACGGCCGTGCTGGTGCGTGGCTTCGTGCCCTATCAGGCAGGCAATCAGAACGCGACGCCGCTGACCGAGCTGGCCGCGCTGATCAAGCCGCGGGTGCTCTATACCCTTGGCATCGCCTGCATCGGTTTCGGCGGCATGTTCAGTGTCTACAGCTATGCGGTGGAGACGCTCAACGTCCAGGCCGGACTGTCCCAGAATCTGGTGCCGATGGTGCTGGCCGTCTTCGGGGTGGGCACCATCATCGGCAACCTGCTCGGTAGCCGTGCTGCGGACATCGACCTGATGCGCACCATTCCTGCCGTGCTGATCTGGAGCGCGCTGGTACAGGGTGGCTTCTACTTCGCCGCCGACGGTGTCTGGAGCGGTATCCTGTTCGTCGGACTGGTCGGCACGGGCATCGGCCTGGCACCGGCGCTGCAGATGCGCCTGATGGATGTGGCGGAAGACGCCCAGACCATGGCGGCGACCCTCAATCACGCGGCCTTCAACATCGCCAATGCGCTGGGCGCCTGGTGTGGTGGCCTGGCCTTCGCGTATGGCCCGTCCCACTCCTCCATCGGCCTGGTCGGGGTGGCCATGGCCATCGCCGGCTTGATCGTCTTCCTGCTCGGGCAGCGCCATGAGCGCCGCGAATTGCAGACGGCTTCCGCCTGATGTGTGCATGAAGCGAGGCCGTGAAAGCGGCTCATCAGTGGCAAGGGACTGTCAGCATCTCTGGCGAGCGCGCGTCGGTGACATGCCGAAGTAATCCCGAAAGCAGTGACTGAAATGTGTGGTGCTGACGAAGCCGCAGGCCACGGTGACATCGGTGATGCTGGCATTGCCCTGGGTCAGCAGCTGGCGGGCGCGTGTCAGGCGCATCTCCAGATAATGGCGAGATGGCGTGGTATCCAGATGTCGCGTGAAAAGCCGCTCTATCTGGCGCCGCGACAGGGAGACGCAGTGCGAGATGTCGGTCATGCTCAGCGGCTCCTCGAGGTTGCTGCTCATCAACTCCAGGATGGAGCGCAGTGCCTCGGGAAGGTGACTGTCCGGTGCGGGCAGCGTCTGCTCGACATGCCACGGACTGGGCGTGGCCGGGCGCTCGCAGGCCAGAATCTCCTCGACGCTGCGCGCCAGATCCTCCCCGTGACGCTGACGCATGCCTTCCAGCATCATGTCCAGCGCACTGGCGGCGCTGGCACTGCTGAGACGCGCTTCCTCGACGACCAGCGGGGCTCGGGACAGCTCGAGCGCGGGGAAGGTCTCGCTGAACAGCGCCGCGTTCTCGGGGTGAATGGTGCAACGATGGCCCTCCATCACCCCGGCCGAGGCCAGGAAGTAGCTGCCGTTCCACAGACTGCCCAGGCGACAGCCCTGCTGGGCGGCACGGCGCAGCAGCTCGTTGAGCCTCGGAATCTCTTCCAGCATCACGCGATAGCCTCCGCACACGATCAGCAGATCGCACTGGGCGGGGTCCAGCTCGGCAAGCGTCAGGCCGGGCATGATGTCGATGCCAAGATCGCTGCGTACGCTGCCATCGTTCAGGCCACAGGTGTGCAGGCGATAGAAGGGATCGTCACGGAGCAGATTGGCAGTCACCAGCGCATCCAGCCCGGAGGTGAAGGCGGGGAGGGAGAAGTGCTCCAGCAGCACGAAGGCCACATCGAGCGGCGCGCTCCGGGAGCAGGTCACGTCCTGAAGCAGGCGCTGGTTGCGCAGTTTCATCGAGGGGGTGAAATCACGGCGGCGAGGCGATGTCATGGGAGGCAGATAAATGACGGATACCACCCGGACCCTTTCGTCCGGCGCCGCAACTTCAGCAGCCCCTACCCCTGTTTCCCGCGCTTCCTCCCGGGGCCTCGACTGGCCCGTCTTCCTCCTCAGCGGTGGCGTGATGGCGGTGTTCGTGATCGCCGCACTGGTCAATCTCGAGGGCGTCTCGTCGCTCATCCAGCATGCCTTCGATCTCTCGACCGCCTACTTCGGTGCCTATTGGCAGGCGCTGATGATCGTCACCTTCCTTGTCGCCATCGTGCATGACGTTCGGTCGCACGGGACGGGTGGTGCATGGGTGGCCTGGACACGCCGGACATTTCCACGCCGCGCTGGATGGCGACCATCCTGTGCACGTTGCTGGCGGGGGGCGGCGTCTTCTGGGCCGCGGCGGAGCCGATCGCCCACTTCACCTCGCCGCCACCGGTGTTCGGCGCCGAACGCCGCCGATGGGCAATCTCGATGCTGCCTACAACGCGCTGGCGCAGAGCTTCATGCACTGGGGATTTCTCGGCTGGGCGGTTCTGGGCAGCCTGACCGGCGTGGTCTTCATGCACCTCCACTATGAGAAGGGTCTGCCGCTCAAGCCGCGCACGCTGCTCTATCCGCTGTTCGGCGACCGGGTGATGCGAGGACCTGCGGGAGCGCTGGTGGACGCCTGCTGCGTGCTGGCGGTCATCGCGGGCACCGTGGGGCCAGTGGGCTTTCTCGGCATCCAGCTCAGCTTCGGGCTCAACGCGCTGTTCGGCATTCCCGACACCTACACGACGCAACTGGTGCTGTTGGCCATGTTGACCGCCGTCTACACCCTGTCAGCGGTGAGTGGTGTCATGCGCGGCATTCAATTCCTGAGCAGCGCCAATGTGCTGATCGGCGGCGCGATGTTGCTGTTCATCCTGATCATGGGACCGACGGAATTCCTGCTCAAGGCCTTCCCGCTAGGGCATGGTGGACTACCTGAAACACATCGTCGCCGATGGCGGTCTTTCGCGCGGACACTGGGTGGCTGAACAGCTGGACGCTGTTCTTCTGGGGCTGGTTCATCGGTTTCGGACCCCTGATGGCGATGCTGGTCGCGCGTATCTCGCGGGGCCGCACGCTGCGCCAGATGGTGTGGTTGATCACTCTCCTGTCGCCGCTGGCGACCTGCGTGTGGTTCACCATTCTCGGTGGCAGCGGTCTGGCCTTCGAGCTGGCCGATCCCGGCAGCGTGTCCGGCCCGTTCACCGGCTTCAACCTGTCGGCGGCCTTGATCGCCATCACCCAGCAGCTACCGTTCGGTTTCATCATGTCCGTGATGTTCCTGATTCTGTCGGCATTGTTCGTGGCCACCACTGGCGACTCGATGACGTATGCCATCTCGATGGTGATGAGTGGGCACGACGACCCGCCACGCAGCGTGCGCGTGTTCTGGAGTCTGATCATGGGCGTGGTGGCAGCCTTGCTGATCTCGATGGGCGATGGCGGCATCAATGCGCTGCAATCCTTCATCGTCGTCACCGCCGTGCCGGTCTCGCTGATCCTGTTGCCGAGCCTGTGGAATGCGCCGCGGCATCGCGCGCAGGATGGCCCGCGAGCAAGGACTCTGATTGAATGTAAAACGGCTGTAGGCTTGATGATACGTCGCGTTACATAGGTGTAAAAACAACCGCTTATCGCCTATTTCCTCCTGTCTCGACTGATACACTGCACCGTCTACTCAGATCATGCCCAGAGGCTGACTAATGACGGATTCTTCCCGGACTGTTTCGTCCGGCTCCGCCACACCGGTAACTCCCCCCGCTGATTCCCGCACACTCCCCGCAAGGTATCGACTGGCCTGTCTTCATCATCAGTGGTGGCGTGCTGGCGCTGTTCGCCATCGCCGCACTGGTCGATCTCGACGGTGTCTCCGCGCTCATCCAGAGTGCCTTCGGTGTCTCGACCCACTACTTCGGTGCCTACTGGCAAGCGCTGATGCTGGCGACCTTCGTCATCGCCATCGTGCATGACCATCGGCCGCACCGGACGGGTGGCGCATGGGCGGACTCGCCGCGCCGGATATCTCGACGCTGCGCTGGATGGCCATCATCCTGTGCACGCTGCTGGCGGGCGGTGGTGTCTTCTGGGCAGCGGCCGAGCCGATCGCTCACTTCACCTCGCCGCCGCCGGTGTTCGGCGCCGAATGCCGCCGACGGGCAACGCCGATGCCGCCTACAACGCGCTGGCGCAGAGCTTCATGCACTGGGGCTTCCTGGCCTGGGCGATGCTCGGCAGCCTGACCGGCATCATCTTCATGTACCTGCACTACGAGAAGGGGCTGCCGCTCAAGCCGCGCACGCTGCTCTACCCGCTGTTCGGCGACCGCGTCATGCGTGGCCCCGTCGGCGCACTGGTGGATGCCTGCTGCGTGCTGGCGGTGGTCGCCGGTACCGTCGGCCCCATCGGCTTCCTCGGCCTGCAGGTCAGCTATGGCCTCAATGCGCTGTTCGGCATCCCCGATACCTACACGACCCAGCTCACCCTGCTGCTCGTGCTGACCGTCATCTACACCCTGTCAGCGGTGAGCGGCGTGACCCGTGGCATCCAGTTCCTGAGCAGCACCAACGTCCTGCTCGGCGGCGCGCTGTTGCTGTTCATCCTGATCATGGGCCCGACCGGCTTCCTGCTGGATGCCTTCCCGCAAGGGCATGGTGCGCTACGTCGGCGACTTCGTCTCCGATGTCCACCTTCCGTGCTGACGATGGCTGGCTGAATGGCTGGACGCTGTTCTTCTGGGGCTGGTTCATCGGCTATGGTCCGCTGATGGCGATGTTCGTCGCGCGCATCTCGCGTGGCCGTACCCTGCGTCAGATGGTGCTGTTGATCGCGGTCATCTCGCCGCTGGTAACCTGCCTGTGGTTCACCATCATCGGTGGCAGCGGTCTCGCCTTCGAGCTGAGCAACCCGGGCAGCGTCTCCGGCCCGTTCACCGGCTTCAACCTGCCGGCAGCGCTGATCGCCATCACCCAGCAACTGCCGTTCGGCTTCACCATCTCGGTGCTGTTCCTGGTGCTGACCACGCTGTTCGTCGCCACCACCGGTGACTCGATGACCTACGCCGTCTCGATGGTGATGAGCGGCCACGACAATCCGCCGCGTGGCGTGCGCGTGTTCTGGAGCCTGATGATGGGCGTGGTCGCGGCGCTGCTGATCTCGATGGGCGATGGCGGCATCAATGCGCTGCAATCCTTCATCGTCGTCACCGCCGTGCCAGTGTCACTGATTCTGCTGCCCAGCCTGTGGAACGCTCCGCTGCATTGCCCGCCGCATGGCGCGTGAGCAGGGCGTCTGATCGGCTCGCACGCTCGAGAGCAATGAGTGTGTCGCACCATCAAAAACGCCGCCCCGAGGGGCGGCGTTTTCGTGTCTGGCGATCAGTCGCCAGTCATCAGACGCTGACGTTCAGCGTCACATCGATGTTGCCACGCGTCGCGTTGGAGTAAGGGCACACCTGGTGCGCCTTCTCGACCAGCGCATCCGCCTCGGCCTTGTCCATGCCCGGCAGACTGATATCCAGCGCCACCTCGATACCGAAACCGGCCGGAATCTGGCCGATACCCACCTTGCCGGTGATCTCCAGGCCTTCCGGCAGCGTCACGCCGTCAGTGCTGGCCACGTGCTTCATGGCACCGATGAAGCACGCAGAGTAACCCGCCGCGAACAGCTGCTCCGGGTTGGTGCCTTCACCGCCACCACCGCCCAGCTCCTTCGGTGTGCTCAGGGTGACATCCAGCGCACCATCGGAAGAACGCGACTTGCCCTCACGACCCCCAGTGGTAGTGGCTTCTGCACGGTACAGCACTTGTTCGATAGACATGCCTGACTCCTTGAGCGGAAATGCCCTCAGCTGAGGGATGCAGACAAGATGGCGCCTGTCGGGCAGAGTTTCAATTGCTAGGACACGGGAGCCAGCCATTCACAGTAGGTGTGCGCGATAGCTTTGCGGATTGAGCGTCAATTGCGGGTAAAGATCCCCCCTCAAGCAGTACATGTTGGGTTGGGTTAAGAAGCTAAAGATGCGGAAAAGATGGTAGTGCTCTGGATTGGCTTGTGAGCACTTGAGTTCATTTGGCGTGATGAAAAAAGCGCACTCTTTGGCGAATGCCGTCGTCTTCACCTCGATCCAGCGCTCTCGGCCATCAGCCTCAAAGGACAGGACGTCATAGCCCAAGCCATCGCCCTGTGTTTTCGCCACATGCTCGACCTTCTCGGCCAGCGATGTCTGGCCTTCTTTTCTGAGGCGCATCTTCTCAAAGGCCACCACAAAACGCTCGCCGGCACTCCCCAGTGCATGGTTGCGGGCTTCTCGCGCCAGGTAATCGCGCTTAACCGGTGTGGGTGTTACGTAACGTTGTTTAGCTTCCTGCACGCTTATCGGAGGTGTTTTAGAGTCCGGCGGCGTCACAATGATCGAGGTATCCTTTGGGGCTGGCGCATCAATCACCGGGCGATCCGCCGCATTGCGCGCTGCTTGATCGAATAGCTCAGTACGAAGCAGATGGCGCTCAACGACATCGACCAGCATGCCCTGATAGTTACTCATCGGCTTGTAGCCATTGATATAGGGGCAGTCAGCATCTCGTAGCACGGCGCTGATGTTTTGATGCTTAAACTCGATAGAGGCTCTCGAGCGACGATGTAATTTCTTGGCAAGCTCGCGATTGTGTTCTGTCTTCACATAATGCTGGCCACATAACTCTGCAATTAGCATCTTCTTATACGTCTCGACAGTCGCAATAACTTCTTCACCACTCCATGGTTCGGGTCTGCTCATCCGACTAACTCCTGTCACAAGACTTCACTCGATATTCTGAATCTGCTCACGCATCTGTTCGATCAGTACCTTGAGCTCGACGGCGCAGCGGGTGGTGTCGGCGACGACGGATTTGGAGGAGAGGGTGTTGGCTTCGCGGTTGAGTTCCTGCATCAGGAAGTCGAGGCGGCGGCCGATGGGGCCCTTCTGGGTGAGCTGACGACGGACTTCGCTGACGTGGGTGTCGAGGCGGTCGAGTTCTTCATCGACATCGGCCTTCTGGGCCATCAGGGTCAGTTCGGCTTCCAGGCGTTGCGGGTCGAGGGTGGCGCGAACTTCCTCGAGGCGAGCGAGCAGGGTTTCACGCTGTCGGGCGAGGATGTCCGGCATCAGGCGGCGGACTTCGGCGACGTGGCTGTCGACGCTGTCGAGGCGAGCGGTGATGAGTTCGGCGAGGCGTTCGCCTTCGCGGGCGCGGCCTTCGATGTGCTCGTCCAGCGCGCGCTTGAACAGACTCAAGGCATCGGCCTTGATGCGCTCCTGATCGGCTCCTTCGCGTACCAGTACGCCGGGGTAGTCGAGCAGGGCGAGGCGTGAGGGCTGCGGGGCGTCCGGGCAGTGCTGGCCGACTTCGGCGAGCACGCGGCTGAGTTCGCCCAGGCGTCTGGCATCGACGGCGAGGCTGTCGGCACCGGCTTCGGCGTCAAAGCGCAGCGAGAGTTCGACCTTGCCGCGGCTGAGGCGCTTGCGCAGGCCTTCGCGGAAGGCGCTTTCGAGTTCGCGCAGGCTGTCGGGCAGGCGGAAGTGCGGTTCGAGATAGCGCTGGTTCACCGAGCGCAGCTCCAGCGTCAGGGTGCCGTAGTCGGCTTCATGGGTCTGGCGGCTGAAGGCGGTCATGCTGTGGACCATGACGTGCTCCTTGTCGGTTGGCTGTCAGAAGAGAGGCGGTGCATGAGCGACCGCGCTGATAGCCTGAAGTGTACGCGTGCCGCTCTTGAGCGCCCAGTTATCAGGAGCAGGTCTGGCCCGCGCGGTGCGAAGGTCGTCGCCCGTGGCTGCGGCGTGTAGACTCTGGCCTCCCGAAGACTGTAACAAGGAATCCCCATGAGCGAAGCCAACGTGACCCGTCCCAGTGGCCGCACCCCGGAGCAGCCGCGCGAGATCCGCCTGACCCGTGAGTTCACTCGTCACGCCGAGGGCTCGGTGCTGGTGGAGTTCGGGGATACCCGCGTACTGTGCACCGCCTCTGTCGTGGCGGGCGTGCCGCGCTGGCTGCGCGGTTCCGGCAAGGGCTGGCTGACCGCCGAATATGGCATGCTGCCGCGGGCGACCCACACCCGCAGTGATCGTGAGGCGGCGCGTGGCAAGCAGGGTGGCCGTACGGTGGAGATCCAGCGTCTGATCGGCCGTGCGCTGCGCGCTGCGGTGGACCTCAAGAAGCTGGGCGAATACACCATCACCATCGACTGCGATGTGCTGCAGGCCGATGGCGGCACGCGTACCGCGGCGATCACCGGTGGCTGTGTGGCGCTGGTCGATGCGCTGCAGGGCCTGCAGCGTGAGCGCAAGATCAAGACCGACCCGCTGGTGAGTCTGGTCAGCGCCGTGTCCGTCGGTATCTACAAGGGCGTGCCGGTCACGGATCTCGACTATCCGGAAGACAGCAAGGCCGATACCGACATGAACGTGGTGATGGCGGAAGGCAAGGGGCTGATCGAGGTGCAGGGCACGGCCGAAGGCGCAGCCTTTGATCGCGCCGAGCTCAACGCGCTGCTGGATCTCGCCGAGCGGACCGGAGCGGAGCTGTTCGCCGCGCAGCGTGCGGCGCTGGGCATGCCCGCCGAGGCCTGAGTCCTTTTTCGGGACCCGACGGAAAACGCCCCCATCGCTTGCGCGGTGGGGGCGTTTTCGTCAGTGCCGGATGGCACATCATGCGACTGGCAGGGTGGCCCGAGGCCGAGCGCTCAAGGCGAGACGCGACGGATCACAGTTCGAGGTCGTACTCGACGATCACCGGTGCGAATTCGCTGAAGGTCGCGTCGGTATCGATCCATGCGTCCTTGATGTGACGACGCAGGTTCGGGTCGATGACCTGATAGTCCAGGCGCCAGCCTTCCTGACGGGCGCGCGGCTGGTCACTGTCCAGCGCCGGCCACCAGGAGTACTGGTGAGCCTCGCGATTGACCTCACGGAAGGCATCGATGAAGCCGATCGGGCCGAAGACCTGATCCATCCAGGCGCGCTCTTCCGGCTTGAAGCCGGGCGTCATCTGGTTGTCGGACCAGTTGGCGAGATCGACGGTCTTGTGGGCCACATGCCAGGTGCCGCAGATCATGTAATCACGACGCTTGCGGCGCAGCTTGCTGAGGTATTCCTGATACTGCTCCATGAAGGCGCCCTTGGCGTCCGGATCACTGCCGTCAGGCATCAGGAAGGAGCAGATGCTGAAGCGGTCGTAATCGGCCTGCAGGTAGCGGCCTTCGTTGTCGCACTGCTCGAAGCCCAGTCCATACATGATGGCCTTGGGAATCTGGCGGCAGTAGAGGCCTACGCCCGAGAAGCCGTCTTTCTCGGCGTCAAGGAAGTAGCCTTCATACCCTTCCGGGTAGAGGATGCTGTCGTCGAGCTCGAAGCTCTTGGCCTTGAGGTTCTGGATGCAGACGACGTCAGCGTCCTGACTGGCAAGCCAGTCGAGGAAGCCGCGGCTGACCGCTTCTCGAATACCATTGACGTTAACTGTAGCGATTTTCATACGTGGTCCCTGGTTCGTCGCGCCTGTATGATACCCGAGCTTTAGACGATTTGGTAAATGGCTAACGAATTCAAAGGTGATATCGGATGCAGGACTACCAGCGGGAGTTCATTGAGTTTGCCATCGAGCAGGACGTGCTGCGGTTTGGCGAGTTTACGCTCAAGTCCGGGCGGGTGAGCCCCTACTTCTTCAATGCTGGCCTGTTCCGCTCCGGTCAGGCGTTGGCGCGCCTGGGCCGTTTCTACGCCCGCGCCATCGTCGACTCGGGCCTGGAGGCCGACGTGCTGTTCGGCCCTGCCTACAAGGGCATCCCGCTGGGTGCCGTGACGGCCGTCGCGCTGGCCGACCACCATCAGCGCGACATGCCGTTTACCTTCAATCGCAAGGAAGCCAAGACGCATGGTGAAGGCGGCTCGCTGGTCGGCGCGCCCCTGGAAGGCCGCGTGATGATCATCGATGACGTCATCACCGCCGGTACCGCCATCGGCGAAGTGATGGAGATCATCCACGCCGAGCGTGCCAAGGCGGCGGGGGTCGTGATCGCTCTGGACCGTCAGGAGCGTGCTCCGGATGGACAGGGTGGCCTGAAAGCGAACAGTGCCATCCAGGAAGTGGAAGCACGTTTCTCCATGCCCGTGGTCAGTATCGTGACGCTCGACCAGGTGCTGGAGTATCTTGAGCAATACGCACAGCAGGAACTGTCTGGGTACGCGGCAGCTATCCGCGACTATCGTGCGCAGTACGGTCTCCAGAGCGCCTGAGAGCGCTCATGACCCGCGCACACCACATTTCCCAGTCACGTAGAGAGACATGCACATGACAGCTTACCGTAACATTCTCGGCCTTTCGGCAGCTATCCTTGCCGCTAGCCTGTCCGCCCCGGCACTCGCCGGCAACGCCGATCTCAACCTCAACAGTGAAGCCGTCCAGGGCGAGCTGAACGGCGAGATCAGCAACGGCGTCCAGCTCGGCGGCGGTATCCTGTCCAGCGATGACCACGATGATGTCACCGCCGGTCACGTCCAGCTGCTGGGCACCGAGCGCACCAGCGAATACGACGTGGGCCTCGGCGCACGCTGGAGCCAGTACGACACCGACCACGGTGACGGCGGCGGTCTGGGCCTGGGCGGCTATGGCTACTACTACCTGCCGGGCGCGCCGCGCGTCTCGCTGGGTGGCTATGGCTACGTCACCCCGAACGTCGTGACCAGCGACGAGCTGGAGCACAGCTACGAATACGGTCTGCGCGCCCGCTACCAGGTCATCGACAACGTCGAAGGTTATGTCGGCTACCGCAAGGTGAAGGCGGACTTCGACAACCGTGACGAGCGCACGCTGGATTCCGGCCCGCTGGTCGGCATGCGTCTGCAGTTCTGATTCCCGCCCTGCGCGACGCTGCGCGACGGATGCGCATTGCGGTAAGATGGCGGGCCCTTCGGGGCCCGCTTTGCGTTGTCCTGGCTTTCGTCATCTGCCGCGAGTTCGCTCATGCTCGATATCGTGCTCTATCAGCCCGAGATTCCGCCCAATACCGGCAACATCATCCGCCTGTGCGCCAATACCGGCTTTCGCCTGCATCTGATCGAGCCGCTCGGGTTCGAGCTGGAGGACAAGCGCCTGCGGCGTGCCGGACTCGATTATCATGAGTGGGCACGTGTGCAGTGCCATGCCAGCCTCGATGACTTCGTCGCGAGCGTGAAGCCTGCGCGTATCTTCGCGCTCTCGACGCGGGGCCGCACCGCGCCGCATGAGGCCAGCTTCCAGGCCGGTGATGCGCTGGTGTTCGGCCCGGAGACGCGCGGCCTGCCACAGGCGATGCTCGACAGTCTCCCCCGCGAGCAGGTATTGCGCCTGCCGATGCTGGCCGACAGCCGCAGCATGAATCTGTCGAATGCCGTCGCCGTCGTCGTCTACGAAAGCTGGCGTCAGCTCGACTTTGCCGGGGCCGTGCAGCTTGATTGAGTGCGCTGCCCGGTCGTGCCCGGCACCACCAGAGATGTTTCTTCGATTGATTTCCTCGCCCAGCAGGACACCGTGATGACCGAGATCCGTGATCGCCTCGCCAAGCTCAATCCCCGCCAGCAGGAAGCCGTGCGCGCCATCGATGGCCCCTGTCTGGTACTGGCAGGGGCCGGTTCCGGCAAGACCAGCGTGATCACGACCAAGATCGCCTATCTGGTGCAGGAATGCGGCATGAAGGCACGCAACATCGCCGCCGTGACCTTCACCAACAAGGCGGCGCGCGAGATGAAGGAGCGAGTCGGCAAGATGCTCAAGGGCCGCGAGGGCCACGGGCTGATCGTCTCAACCTTCCACACCCTCGGCCTGACCATCATCCGCGGCGAGCTGAAGACACTGGGCTACAAGCCGGGCTTCTCGCTGTTCGACACCGATGACGCCAAGGTGTTGATCAAGGAACTGATGCACAAGGAAGCCGACACCGACGCCGAGCAGATCAATGCGGTGCAGAGCCAGATTTCCACCTGGAAGAATGACCTCATCCTGCCCGGGGCGGCGCTGTCGCATGCCGAGGATGAAGATGCCCAGTACGCCGCGGTGATCTACGAGGCCTACAACCGGCATCTCAAGGCCTACAACGCGGTGGACTTCGATGACCTGATCCTGCTGCCGGTGGTGCTGTTCCGTGACCATCCCGAGGTGCTGGCGCGCTGGCAGCGGCGCATCCACTACATGCTGGTCGATGAGTATCAGGACACCAACATCAGTCAGTATCTGCTGGTGAAGATGCTGATGCAGGAGCGTCAGACCTTCACCGTGGTGGGGGACGATGATCAGTCCATCTACGCCTGGCGCGGTGCGCGCCCCGAGAACCTCGTCACCCTCGGCGAGGATTTCCCGCGCCTGAATCTGATCAAGCTGGAGCAGAACTATCGCTCCACCGGCATCATCCTGCGCGCAGCGAACACCCTGATCGCCAACAACCCGCACGTCTACGACAAGACGCTGTGGTCGCAGATGGGCGATGGCGACCCGATCCGCATCATCATGAATCGCAACGAAGAGGCCGAGGCCGAGCGCGTGGCGGGGGAGATCCTGACGCGGCGCATCAAGGAAGGCGCCGAGTGGCGTGATTTCGCGGTGCTCTATCGTGGCAACTTCCAGGCGCGCCTGCTGGAGCTGAAGCTGCAGCATTACCAGATTCCCTACAAGCTCTCCGGCGGTACCTCCTTCTTCGGGCGCAACGAGATCAAGGACGCGATGGCGTATCTGCGGCTGTTGATCAATCCGGCCGATGACAACGCCTTCCTGCGCATCGTCAACGTGCCGCGACGCGAAGTCGGGCCGGGCACGCTGGAGAAGCTGGCCAACTACGCCACCGGGCGTGGCGTGTCACTCTACGCCGCCTGCAGCGAGATGGGCCTGCGCGAGCAGCTCAGCGAGCGGGCGCTGGACCGCCTCGGCCGCTTCACCCACACGCTGGACCGCGTGCGCCGCGAGATGGATGCCGGTCAGTCGATCAGCGCGATCCGCGAGCTGTTTCATGAAGTGGATTACGAGGGCTGGCTGTATCAGAACGCCAGTGCCCCCAAGATCGCCGAACGGCGCATGGCCAACGTCTGGATCCTGATCGACCAGCTGGAGAAGTCGATCAGCGGCAATCCCCAGGACCAGGTGGAAGAGCTTGAAGGCAGCGAGGCGATGGTCGGTGACACCGAGACCGGTGATGTCGCGGCGGCCATCTCACGTCTGGTGCTGCGCGACATTCTCGAGCAGCAGGCCGAGGAGGACGATTCGGACCGTGTGCAGCTGCTGACGCTGCATGCCTCCAAGGGCCTGGAATTCCCGCACGTCTACGTGATGGGGCTGGAGGAAGACCTGTTGCCGCACCGCAACTCCATCGAGATGGAGACGGTGGAGGAGGAGCGTCGCCTCGCCTATGTCGGCATCACGCGGGCACGGCGCACGCTGGTGCTGACACTGGCCCGGCAGCGCAAGACCTACGGCGAGATGATGGACTGTGTGCCGAGTCGCTTCCTGGACGAGCTGCCCCCCGAGGATCTCGAGTGGGAAGGGCGTGCCGACAAGCCGCAGGATCAGGAGAAGAAGGTGGCCCGCGGACGGGATGCCATCGCGGGCCTGCGTTCCCTGCTCGGTTAGTCGCGCTCGAGGGTCAGCGCACGGAGTCGAGCAGATAGTCCACGGCGGCCTTCACTTCCTCATCGGACAGCGCCGGGTTGCCGCCCTTGGCCGGCATGGCATTGAAGCCTTCGATGGCATGGGTGTAGAGCGTCTCGTCGCCCTTGGCGAGACGCGCTTCCCAGTCGCTGGCCTCGCCCAGACGCGGTGCGCCGGCCGCGCCCGTGGTATGGCAGGCCATGCAGATACCGCCGTAGACCTTCTCGCCGTCGATCGCGCTGGCAGCGCTGGCGGAGTCGGTCTCCGCCGCCGCAGACGGCTGTTGGCCCGCTCCGGCCATGTCACCTGCGCAACTCTCACCTTTCAGGCATAGCTCACCCACCGGCTTGAGGCGCTCGGCGATGGCGTCATGCGAATTGTCCGCGGCGAGCGCCTGTGAACTGACAAGCACGCTGAACAGCATCGCGCTCAGGGAAACCGGCAGGGATGAGCGCGTGAGGAATGACGCGGATGGCTGGCGAGCTTGCATGAGGTGCACCTTTTGAAGGCTGTGTATCGAGCCAGTATAGCGCTGGCCGAGGGGGCGGCAACCGTGTGACGGGCGTGATATCTCGACAACGTAGAATCAAGACGTTACCATAAGCGCGCCTTGGTTCTCCGCAACCATGGCATGCGCGCCCATAGCTCAGCTGGATAGAGTACTGCCCTCCGAAGGCAGGGGTCGCAGGTTCAAATCCTGCTGGGCGCGCCAACGAATTCCGTCATCGGCCGATCGGCAAGATGACATCCGAGAAGCCCTCGCACCTCACGGTGCGGGGGCTTCTTGCATTCTGGCTTGCGTGGACTGTCGTGCAGACTTTCTTTGACGCCATCAAACGAGTGTTCTAAAACGGAGTGAGCCACGACGACGTCTGTCGAGATGGCTCGCATGCGTGAGTTGCTGGACGCTCAGCGAGCAGCCTTCGCCCACGCGCCGATGCCGAGTGCCGAGGAGCGGCGTGGCTGGCTGGCAGCGCTGCGTGATGCCCTCAAGGCGCACGAGGAGGCCTTGGTCGCGGCCATCAGCCGAGATTTCGGTCATCGCAGTGCTCACGAGACACGCCTGGCGGAACTGGTACCGAGCTACGAGGGCATTCGCCATGCACGCCGTCACCTGAAGGGCTGGATGAAGCCCTCGAAGCGCCACGTCAGCGCCGCCTTCCAGCCAGCCAGTGCAAGTGTCGTCTACCAGCCACTTGGTGTGGTCGGCATCATCGTGCCGTGGAACTATCCGCTGTATCTGGCGATCGGCCCCTTGATCAGCGCGCTGAGCGCCGGCAATCGGGTGATGATCAAGATGAGCGAATTCACGCCGGAAACCGCCGAGGCGCTGCGCGGCATGCTCGCGGATGCCTTCGAGGAAGTGCAGGTCGCGGTGGTGACCGGCCAGGCCGAGGTCGCGGCGGCCTTCTCGGCACTGCCCTTCGACCACCTGCTGTTCACCGGCAGCACGGCGGTGGGCCGGCATGTGATGCGCGCCGCGGCGGAGAATCTGACCCCCGTCACGCTGGAGCTGGGCGGCAAGTCGCCGGTGATCATGTCGCGCCAATTGATGGCGGACGACGCGCAGCGCCGCGAGGCGGCCTCACGTCTTGCCTTCGGCAAGGGCATGAATGCCGGCCAGACCTGTGTCGCTCCGGATTACGTGCTGTGTGCGGAAGATCAGATCGAGTCGCTGGTTCAGGCGTTGGGGGAGTGCTTCCAGCGCTTCTATCCGCGCTTCGCCGAGACGCAGGATTACTCGCGCATCATCAATCAGCGTCAATACCAGCGCGTGAGGGAAGTGCTCGAGGATGCACTGGCCAAGGGTGCGACGCTCAGGCCATTGCTCGACAGCCCTGACTGGGATGACCCGGCGCTGGTCGAGAAGCGTCTGATGCCGCCGCTGGCACTGCTTGAGGTGACGGATGAGATGCGGGTGATGCAGGAGGAGATCTTCGGGCCGCTGCTGCCGATTGTCGCGCTGCCGGACGCGGCGGTGGATGAGCTGTCCGCTGCGATGGCCTACGTGAATGCGCGCCCACGCCCGCTGGCGCTTTACTACTTCGGCCACGACAAGCACGAACAGCAGCGGGTCACCGAGGGCACGCATGCAGGCGGAATGTGTCTGAACGACACCCTGCTGCATGTGGCGCAGGATGACATGCCGTTCGGCGGCATCGGGCCATCCGGCATGGGGCATTACCACGGGCGGGAAGGGTTCCAGACGCTGAGCAAGGCCAAGGGCGTCTTTGCCAAGGGGCGCATGAATGGCGCGAAGCTGATGTATCCGCCCTATGCCGACGGGCCGGCAGCACGCGCCATCCATGGTCTGATCCGCCGCCTGCTGATGCGCTAGGCGCTGTCAGCGGTGCAGATCGCCCGCGCTTTCCGGCTGGTAGTGGAGCGCCTCGATACGTACCTCGTGCAGGCTGCCATCCGGCAGCTGCCACTCGATGAGGCTACCGACCCGCAGCCCCAGCAGAGCGGCTCCCAGAGGCGCCAGTACTGACAGGCCATCCTGCTGGTCTGACAGGGCGTGCGGATAGACCAGCGTGCGTATCAGGGTCTGCTGGCGGGTCAGATCCGTGAACTCCACGCGGCTGTTCATGCTGACGATATCGGCGGGCACCTCGTGAGGCTCGACGATATCGCCGCGCTCCAGTTCGTCCTCGAGCTGTTCCGCCACCTGGCGGTCGGCAGCCGAGACGCGATCAATCAGGCGCTCGAGGCGTTCGGCATCCAGACGATTGATGATGATCGAGGGAAGTGTGGCCATGTGACCTCCTGTCAGGTGTGGTATCCGCGCCTTGCTGACAAGGCCTGGCGAGTTACCAAAAAAACAGCCCTCCGCCGGGTAGGCGAAGGACTGTGTGCAGAAGTCATCATATAAACTTCACTCAGCGCTGGATAGTCCGGATAGTCCTGCAAGCCATCGTTTCAGGCGCTGGAGCTGACGAACAACCAGTCGCTGATCTCGGCATGATTCAACACCACCAATTGCTGCGCACGGGGCGACTCATCCAGATAATCCGGATTGATGCCCAGCTCACGCAGCACATACTGGACGAGGGCGCCGCGAGTTGGCAGGTGAAGCTCGCCGTCGACCATGCCGTGGTCCTGTTCGATCAGGCCACGCTCATCTGGCGTCAGGCGAGGGTCTGCCCCCAGGCGCAGGGTGACCCGGGTTTCCCAGCCGTCATCGAATTCACGTTGACTGCCTTCAAGTGCCTCGCCGAACAGCTCAGGGACATCGCGGAATCGAGACAGCACGAAGTCGCGAAAAGCCCGGTTCTTCTCACAGAAGGCCCGCACATGCCAGCGACCTGCGGCATAGACCAGCGTATGTGGACACAGGATACGCTCTTCCCCCTGAGGGGAGTTCAAAGAGGCGTAGGTGACCTCCAGGCGTGCTCCCTGGCTGGCCGCTTCAATCAATGTCCGGACCACGGGCGGGCTGGCGCTGCGGGACGGCAAGCGGAGCGCCTCGGTGTTGGCCTGACCGAGTCCGAGTCCGGTGAAGTGGGGATTCAGATTGTCATGATTGCCGAGCAGCTGCAGATATTCATCCACCTCACCCCGCGTCAGCATCGGGTGAAAATTGGCGGAGGGGCGGTAGCCCTTGATCACGGGATCATATTCAAGATTGTGTTCGGCGACGGTCTCGCGATAGGTCTTCATGACGCGTGACGCCTGCTGGCGTGCTATCCCGAAGGCGTTGCCCAGATGACGTGACGTGACGCGGCCTTCCCACAGGGCGATGATCTCGATCAGACGGTAGCGTGCCAGCGTGTCCCAGGGCAGGGTTTCCAGGCGTTCCTTGATGCTCATTGATGAATCCTTTCATACGGGTCTTCTATGGCGTCTTACTTGCTGGCGCGCTTGCGCTCGTTCTCTTTCAGGTACTTCTTGCGGATACGGATGTGCAGCGGAGTGACTTCCACCAGCTCATCGGAATCCAGGAACTCGATCGCCTGTTCCAGAGTGAAGCGGATCGGCGGCGTCAGCACGATGTTCTCGTCGTTGCCGGTGGAGCGCATGTTATCCAGCTTCTTGGCCTTGGTCGGGTTGACGACCAGGTCGTTGGCACGGTTGTGGATACCCACCAGCATGCCTTCATAGACTTCGGTACCGTGACCGATGATCAGCTTGCCGCGCTCCTGCAGAGTGTACAGGGCGTAGGACAGTGCCTTGCCCGGCACCATGGAGATCATGACACCGTTGCGACGCTCGACGCCTGCGCCTTCCTTCAGGTCACCGTAGTGATCGAAGCGGCTGGTCAGGATGCCGGTACCGGAGGTCAGGGTCAGGAACTGGCCACGGAAGCCGATCAGACCACGTGACGGGATGATGAAGTCCAGACGCACACGACCCTTGCCATCCGGGTTCATGTTGGTCAGCTCACCCTTGCGGTAGCCCAGCTCTTCCATGATGGAGCCCTGGTGCTGCTCTTCACAGTCGATGATGACTTCTTCGTACGGCTCCTGCTTCTTGCCGTCGATTTCCTTGATGATGACTTCCGGGCGGCCCACGGCCAGCTCGAAGCCTTCACGACGCATGGATTCGATCAGTACGGAGAGGTGCAGCTCACCACGGCCGGAAACGACGAATTTCTCCGGCGTCTCACCCTGTTCGACGCGCAGGGCGACGTTGTGGATCAGTTCCTGATCCAGACGCTCACGGATGTTGCGGCTGGTGACGAACTTGCCGTCCTGACCGGCGAACGGAGAGTCATTGACCTGGAAGGTCATGGAGACGGTCGGCTCATCGACGGTCAGCGGCGGCAGCGCTTCGACGGTCGCGGTGTCGCAGATGGTGTCGGAGATCGCGAGGTTCTCGATACCGGTGATGCAGACGATGTCGCCGGCGGTCGCCTTGTCGGTCTGCACGCGGTCCAGACCCATGTGGGTCATGACCTGGCCGATCTTGCCCTTGCGGACAGCGCCTTCCTTGGTGACGATGGAAACCTGCTGGCCCGGGCTGACGGAACCGCGCTTGATGCGGCCCAGACCGATGACGCCGACGTAGCTGTTGTAGTCCAGTGCGGAGATCTGCATCTGGAACGGGCCGTCCAGCTCGACCTTCGGCGGCTCGACGATGTCGACGATGGACTGGAACATCGGGTCCATGGTGTCTTGCAGGTCTTCCGGATCCATGCCGGCAATGCCGTTGAGGGCAGAGCAGTAGATGATCGGGAAGTCGAGCTGCTCGTCGGTCGCGCCCAGGTTGTCGAACAGATCGAAGATCTGGTCGACGACCCAGTCAGGACGAGAGCCCGGACGGTCGATCTTGTTGACGACGACGATCGGCTTCAGACCCTGGGCGAAAGCCTTCTGGGTCACGAAGCGAGTCTGCGGCATCGGGCCATCGACAGCATCGACCAGCAGCAGTACGGAATCGACCATGGACATCACGCGCTCGACTTCGCCACCGAAGTCAGCGTGCCCAGGGGTATCCACGATGTTGATGTGGTAATCGTTCCACTGGATCGCGGTGTTCTTCGCGAGAATGGTGATGCCGCGCTCTTTTTCCTGGTCGTTGGAATCCATGATGCGTTCCTGACCCTCGGCCTTGCGGTCCAGGGTGCCAGACTGACTCAGGAGCTTGTCGACCAGGGTAGTTTTACCGTGGTCAACGTGGGCGATGATGGCTATGTTGCGAAGTTTCTCGATCACGACGGGAACCTGTGCGGAAAATGGGCGCTCGCGTACCGGGCGCTTGTGATTTGGGGCGCATTATAGGGGGCATGGCATGCCTCCTGCCAGCATCGTGCATTCACGAGGCGGGTCAGTGAGGGCCATGGATTGGCCTGAAGTGCCCAAATGATTGTCTCTCAAGTCTTTTCCGCGCGCTTGTGACAGATGAAAAAAAGAGCCGCCGGCTCCATCGGAGAATTACCATGGCTGAGAAGACACTTGCCCTGATTGAAGAACACGAAGTCAAGTGGGTTGATCTGCGCTTCACCGACACCAAGGGCAAGGAGCAGCACGTCTCCATCCCGGCGCGCACGGTTGACGAAGAATTCTTCGAGAATGGTCAGATGTTCGATGGTTCTTCTATCGAAGGTTGGAAGGGCATCAACGAGTCCGACATGATCCTGATGCCGGACGACGGCACTGCCTTCCTTGACCCGTTCACCGAAGACACCACTCTGGTGCTGCGCTGTGACGTCATCGAGCCGGCCACCATGCAGGGCTATGAGCGCGACCCGCGTTCCGTCGCCAAGCGTGCCGAGGAATATCTGAAGTCCACCGGTCTGGGCGATACTGCCTTCTTCGGTCCGGAGCCGGAATTCTTCATCTTCGATGAAGTGCACTGGAAGAACGAGATGAACGGCGCGATGTTCAAGATCTCTTCCGAAGAAGGTGCATGGGCGACCGATTCCACGCCGGAAGGCGGCAACCTGGGTCACCGTCCGCGTCTGAAGGGCGGCTACTTCCCGGTCCCGCCGATCGATAGCTTCCACGATATCCGTGCTGCCATGTGCAACACCCTGGAAGCCATCGGTCAGGAAGTCGAAGTTCACCACCACGAAGTGGCGAACGCCGGCCAGAACGAGATCGGTGTCAAGTTCAACACCCTGGTCAAGAAGGCCGATGAGGTTCAGGAACTCAAGTACGTGATCCACAACGTGGCGCACGCTTACGGCAAGTCCGCGACCTTCATGCCCAAGCCGCTGGTCGGTGACAACGGTTCCGGCATGCACGTTCACCAGTCCTTCTGGAAGGATGGCGACAACCAGTTCGCCGGTGACGAGTACGCGGGTCTGTCCGAAATGGCCCTCTACTACATTGGCGGCATCATCAAGCACGCTCGTGCGCTGAACGCCTTCACCAATGCGTCCACCAACTCCTACAAGCGTCTGGTGCCGGGCTTCGAAGCCCCGGTCATGCTGGCCTACTCTGCCCGCAACCGTTCCGCTTCCATCCGTATCCCGTACACCGCCAGCCCGAAAGGCAAGCGTGTCGAGGCTCGCTTCCCGGATCCGACGGCCAACCCGTACCTGGCGTTCTCCGCGATGCTGATGGCCGGTATCGACGGCATCAAGAACAAGATCCACCCGGGCGATGCCATGGACAAGAACCTCTACGACCTGCCGGCCGAAGAAGCCAAGTCCATCCCGACCGTGGCCGAGAGCCTCGAACAGGCACTGACCGCGCTGGACGGCGATCGTGAGTTCCTGACCCAAGGTGGCGTCTTCACCGACGACATGATCGATGCCTACCTCGAGCTGAAGGGCGAAGACATCCAGCGCCTGCGCATGGCGACTCACCCGCTCGAATTCGACATGTACTACAGCGTCTGACTGTCAGCGGTGCTGGCCCTGGGCAGCGTCTCGGCGGAGCTCGAGGCGGCTCAGGTCTACCGGCACGTGGATGCCAACGGCAACGTGGTGTTCAGTGATCAGCCGGCGGGCGGCAGCAAGGTCAAGCTGACGCCGCTGAGTGTGGTGCCTTCCACCGAGTCTGCTCCCTCGCGGTAGCCGACCCTCCGCGCCTGCCGTGGATGTCAGCTTCCGTGGCTATACCCGCTTCTTCATCCAGAGCCCGAGCAATGAAGAGACGCTGCCCACGGGGCAGGCCGGCAACCTGGCGGTGCGCCTGGCCATCGAGCCGCAGCTGCGTCCCGAGCACAAGGTACGCGTGACCGTGGATGGCGCGCCGTCGCAATCGGCCATGAACAGCAGTGTCTTCATGGTGCCGGGGCTCGAGCGTGGCAAGCATGTCATCCAGGCGGAGCTGCTGGATGCCTCCGGACGAGTGCGCCAGACCACCGAGCCCCGTGTGGTCTACGTGCAACGCGCCAGCGTCAATCTCCCGCGCAATCCCAACAACCCGGCCAATGCCGGGGGTGGCTGAGAGTGCACCATAATGGTGCTTCAAATCGACGCCCGAAAGAGGTGCATCGGCGCGGGTGCCATGCACGCGGCATTTGCACCAGACTGGCGCGGTTATTGCAGAACAGGGAGACGTACTGCGAATGGCGGATAAAGGCATGCATCAACGACTGCTCGAACACCTGAATACTGCCGTGGTGGTGCTGGATGCACAGCTGCGCGTGGTATGGCTGAACCCGGCGGCCGAGACGCTATTGGCGGTCAGCCTGGTGCGCGTCAAGGGCAGCTCCCCTGAACATCTGACCGGGCTGGATGAAGAGCCCATCAAGGTGCTGCGCAAGGCGCTGGAAGAACAGCATCCCTATACCCAGCGTGAGGCCGAGATCGTCAATGCGGCCAACGAGCCGCTGACGGTGGACTTCACCGCGACCCCGGTCAGCGCCAATGAGCTGCTGGTGGAAATCGAGCCGCGTGATCGTCTGATGCAGATCTCTCGCGAGGAGGCGCTGATCGCTCGGCAGGAAGCCGTCAAGGTGCTGACACGCGGGCTGGCGCATGAAGTGAAGAACCCGCTTGGCGGTATCCGGGGCGCGGCCCAGTTGCTGGAGCGCGATCTGCCGGAACCGCAGATGGTGGAGTTCACGCGCATCATCATCGAGGAGGTGGATCGCCTGCGCGATCTGGTCGATCGCATGCTGGGGCCGAATCGGCCACCGCTGCAGTCGCCGGTCAATATCCACTCGGTGACCGAGCGGGTGCGCTCCCTGCTGGCGGCGGAAGGGCATCACATCAAGCTGACGGCCGACTATGATCCGAGCCTTCCTGAAGTCATCGGCGATGAAGGCCAGTTGATCCAGGCGGTGCTCAACATCGCGCGCAACGCGACCCAGGCCCTCAACGAGCAGCCGCAGCCCGAATCAGCCGATGGCAATGAGGCGCCGTGGGAGATCACCCTGCGCACGCGGGCCCGGCGGCAGTTCACGCTGGGTCATGAGCGCCATCGTCTGGTCTGTGAGCTGGCGATCAGCGACAACGGCCCGGGCATTCCCGAGGCGCTGCGCGAGACGCTGTTCTACCCGATGGTCTCGGGGCGCGCCGAAGGCTCAGGGCTCGGGCTTTCCATCGCCCAGGGCATCCTGCACCAGCATCAGGGGTTGATCGAGTGTGACTCGCGCCCCGGCCATACCGAATTCCGACTATTAATCCCGCTTGCCGGCACTTCTGGAGATCCCTCATGAGCGAGACTGCACGCGTCTGTATCGTCGATGATGACCGCGCCATCCGCTGGGTACTGGAGCGCGCTCTGGCCCAGCCTGACCTCGAGGTGGAAAGCTTCGAGCGCCCGGATCAGGCAGAAGCCAGCATCATGCGACAGTGCCCGGATGTGCTGATCACCGACATCCGCATGCCCGGTATCGATGGCCTCGATCTGATGGCACGAGTCCGCGAGCGTTATCCGGACCTGCCGGTGATCGTGATGACGGCCCATTCCGACCTCGACAGTGCCGTGGCCTCCTATCAGGGCGGTGCCTTCGAGTATCTGCCCAAGCCCTTCGATGTCGATGAGGCGCTGGCGCTGGTGCGGCGCGCCGTGGCGCACGCGCGGGAATCCAAGGCCCCCGCGGTGGTGCCGGAAGGATTGACCAAGGAGATCATCGGGGAAGCGCCAGCGATGCAGGAGGTCTTTCGGGCCATCGGTCGCCTGTCCCAGTCGCACATCACCGTACTGATCAACGGCGAATCCGGGACCGGCAAGGAGCGTGTCGCCCAGGCGCTGCATCAGCATTCGCCCCGCAAGGCCAAGCCGTTCATCGCGTTGAACATGGCGGCGATCCCCAAGGACCTGATGGAGTCAGAGCTCTTCGGCCACGAGAAGGGCGCCTTCACCGGTGCCACCGCTCTGCGTCGCGGACGCTTCGAGCAGGCCGATGGTGGCACCCTGTTCCTGGACGAGATCGGCGACATGCCGGCGGAAACCCAGACACGTCTGTTGCGGGTGCTGGCGGATGGCGAGTTCTACCGCGTGGGGGGCATCACGCCGGTCAAGGTGGATGTGCGTATCATCGCCGCGACCCACCAGCACCTGGAGGCGTTGGTGGAGGATGGTCGTTTCCGCGAGGATCTCTTCCACCGCCTCAACGTGATTCGCGTCCACCTGCCACGGCTGTCAGAGCGCCGTGAGGATATCCCGCGCCTGATGCAGCACTTCCTCGCCGAAGCCGCACGCGAGCTGGCCACGGACCCCAAGGTGCTCACCGAGGCGGCCGAGAAGCACCTCACGCGCTTCGACTGGCCGGGCAACGTGCGCCAGCTGGAGAACACCTGTCGCTGGCTGACGGTGATGGCCTCGGGCCGCGAGGTGATGGTCGAGGATCTGCCGCCGGAACTGCGTGACGTCAGTGGCACCGAGGCCGCGTCCGGGGACTGGCGTGGTGCCTTCCGTGAATGGGCGGACCGCGCACTCGCCGCCGGTCATACCCATCTGCTGGAAGAGGCGGTGCCCGACTTCGAGCGCATCCTGATCGAGACGGCGCTCAAGCATACCGGCGGTCGCAAGGGCGAAGCCGCCGAGTTGCTGGGCTGGGGACGCAACACGCTGACGCGCAAGCTCAAGGTGCTGTTGCCGGCACTGGCCGAGGATTGAGGGACAGGAGAACCGCCCAGCGGTCTGGAGAGAAAGAGAACAGGGTGCCACAATCCCTGTTCTCTTTTTTTCTGCCCGTCATTCACCGTTGTCTGCTCGCCGGCGTCGTTTCTCGGGCGCCTGCCAAGGAGTTGCCTGATGTCATCAATGAACTGGGAACGACTGCTGGAGCCGAGTCGCCTGCATGACGCACCGGGCACCGTATCGCGTGAGATGGGCCGTACGCCCTTCCACAAGGATCACGACCGGATCGTGTTCGCGGGCTCCTTCCGACGGCTGGGTCGCAAGACCCAGGTGCACCCACTGACCGACAACGACCACATCCACACGCGTCTGACCCACTCCCTGGAGGTCGGCTGCGTCGGGCGTTCGCTGGGCATGATGGTCGGCGAGAAGTTGAAGGACCATCTGCCCGAGTGGGTCACGCCCGCCGACCTCGGCGTCATCGTCCAGACCGGCTGTCTGGGACATGACATCGGCAACCCACCCTTCGGGCATGCCGGAGAATATGCCATCCGTGACTGGTTTGCCGCAGAGGCCGCCAGTGACCACGGGCGTCTGTCAGGCTTGAGCGAGGCCGAGCGCGAAGACCTGCTGACCTATGAAGGCAACGCCCAGGGCTTTCGTATCGTCACCCAGATCGAATACAACCAGTTTCATGGCGGCATGCGCCTGACGGCGGCGACGTTGGGCACCCTGCTCAAGTATCCCTGGACGGTGAAGCACGCCACGGCAGGCGGCAAGTTCGGTTGCTACCAGAGTGAGCGTGAACTGCTGGATCAGGTGGCCGAGCGCTGCGGGCTGCTGGCGCGTGACGATGGCCGCTGGTGTCGCCACCCGTTGGCGTGGCTGGTCGAGGCTGCCGATGACATCTGCTATGCGCTGCTCGATCTCGAGGATGGTCTCGAGATGGGCATACTGCAGTTCGAGGAGGTCTACGAGATTCTGACCGGCATCAGTGGTGGCGCGCCGCGGGAGTATGACGACATGGTCGCGCGTGGCACGTCACAGCGGCGCAAGGTGGCGGCCCTCAGGGGCGCGGCGATGGAGCGGGCGGTCAATGACGTGGCCCAGGCCTTCGTGCAGCATGAGGCGGAATTGCTGGCGGGCACCCTCAGTGAGGACCTGCTGGATCTGTGTCATCCCGATCTCGGCTGGGGCGTGCGGGAAGCCAAGAATCTGGCGCGCCAGAAGATCTTTCGCAACGAGCGCAAGGCCAAGCTGGAAATCGGCGCCTACACCACGCTGGGCATCCTGCTCGAAGCCTTCATCGGGGCTGCCCATGAGCTGCACACCACGGGGCGCTCCAGCTTCAAGCATCAGCGCGTGCTGGCGCTGATCGGCGAGAACACCCCGACGCGTGACTGGGATCTCTACCGCAGTTACCGGCGCATGCTCGATTTCATCGGCGGCATGACCGATCACTTCGCCGTGGACCTCGCTCAGGAGATGGGTGGCCGCTTGCGCGGCGACTGAGCCTCATTCATGATAAGCTATTATCATGCAGGGCAATAACGATAAACGAGGCTTATTTATGAGCAAGAAAACCCCCGGAGGAACCGCTGCCAACGCGGAGAACAAGCCAGAGAAGGCCTTCGACATGATCGACAAGCCGACCTTCTTCGGCTCGATCTTTCTGCTGCTGGCAGTGACGTTGCCATTGGTCATCTTCCCCGAGCAGGGTGCGATGTGGGTATCGGCGGCCAAGAATTTCGTCACCAGCAAGCTGGGTGTGCTCTACCTGATGCTGGGTGTCGGAGCCGGTGGCTTCATGATCTACATCATCTTCAGTGATATCGGGCAGATCAAGCTGGGCGACGCCGAAGAGAAGCCCGAGTTCTCGATCGTGTCGTGGGCGGCCATGCTGTTCTGCGCCGGTATCGGGGCCTCCATCCTCTACTGGTCGATGATCGAGTGGGTCTACTACTACCAGTCGCCGCCGTTCCACGTGGAAGGTCAGACACCGGAGGCCGCGGAATGGGCCGCCGCCTACGGTATCTTCCACTGGGGGCCGCTGGCATGGGCGATCTATCTGATTCCCGCCGTGCCGATCGCCTACTTCTACTACGTGCGTCACCACAGTGTCCTGAAGATTTCCGAGGCGCTGATGCCGGTGCTCGGCGAAAAGCTGGCGCGTGGCTGGCTGGGCAAGCTGGTCGACATCAGCTTCGTCTTCGGCATGCTGGGTGGCGGGGCGACCACGCTCGGTCTGGCAGCTCCGATGATCAACGAGGGGGTGCATGAGCTGTTCGGCGTACCCAAGTCGCTGATGACCCAGGTCGTCGTGCTGCTGGTGTGTACCGCGCTGTTCGGCTACAGCGCCTACGTGGGGCTTAAGAAGGGCATCAAGCTGCTGTCGGATATCAACTTCTGGCTGGCGGTCGGGTTGCTGCTGTTCATCTTCATCGCAGGTCCGACCCTGTTCATGGCCAATACCGGTCTGGACGCGCTGGGGCGCGTGATGAGCAATCTGATCCACATGGCGACCTGGCTTGAGCCGTTCGCCGAGTTCAAGGGCTTCGAGAACACCCACTTCCCGCAGGACTGGACCATCTTCTACTGGGCCTGGTGGCTGGTGTTCGCGCCCAGCGTGGGGCTGTTCATCGCGCGCATCTCGCGGGGTCGCACCATTCGCGCGATGGTGGCGGGCTCGATGTTCTTCGGCACCATGGGCTGCTTCCTGTTCTTCATGGTGATGGGCAACTACGGCCTGTACCTGCAGCTGTCAGGTGAGCTGGACGTGGTGACCATACTCAACGAGCAGAGCCCGACCGCTGCCATCTTCGCCATGCTGCATACCCTGCCGCTGGACTATGTGGTGATCTTTGCCTTCACGCTGCTGGCACTGATCTTCACGGCCACCACCTTCGACTCCATCTCCTACATCCTGGCGGCCGTGGTCCAGAAGGAAGTGGATGAGGAGCCGATGCGCTGGAACCGTCTCTTCTGGGCCTTCGCGCTGTCGTTCATGCCGATCGTACTGATGTTCGTCGGCGGGCTGGAAACCCTGCAGACGGCCTCGATCATCGGTGGCGTGCCGTTGCTGGCGGTGGCGTTGCTGCTGTGCATCTCCATCGTGCGCGCCGCGCACTATGACCTGCGCTATCAGCCGGATTACACGGTCAAGGAGATCAATATCGAGGAATTCCCGGAAGACGACCCCTGGACGGAAGAGGGCACCTGGGAGATTCCGGACGAGGACGTGCCTGCGGCGGGCAAGCCGCAGCAGGACACGCCCAAGGATCATGTCGAAGGCGACCCGCACAGCCGTCCTTCCCGACTGTGACTCAGGCGGTTTCCTGCAGTGTCTCGCTGCGGGAGCGGCGCGGTGTCAGCACCGGCGGCGTCGGGTCCTTGTCGTCATTGTCGAGGGCCAGATAGCGACTGATGGCGGCACCGATACGCCGTGAACTGTCCTGAATGCCCTGGTTGCCGAACAGACGATTGAACTCGAAGACCATCGGATGGCCATCGACCATCGCGATATCGAAGCCGGCGTGGTCGACACTCAGCGCCTCGGCCAGCTGCAGCGCCAGCTCGATGGCGGGCGCCGGGATGTTGTCATAGGCCGTCTCGCCGCCCTGACTGACATTGGAGCGATAGCCGCCCAGCGGCGTGACGCGCCAGTAGGCAGTGATGACTTCGCCACCGACCACCACGATGCGCAGGTCACGATCGATATCAAGCCGCGGCTGGGCATACAGCACCGGGTGCTCGGCTGCGTGGGCTTCCAGCTCGCCACGTGACTGGATCAGCTTCACCCCGGCCCCCATGGAGCTCTTCACTTCCTTGACGATCAGCGGATAGCCGAAGCGTGCCTCGATGTCGTCGATTGCCTGACGGCTGGCACCCCGAATCTCGGTGGGCGGCACATTGTCCGGGCAGATGGCCTGAAAGACGCGCGTCTGCTCGACCTTGTCGTGGCCGATGGCGTAGCTGGGCAGGCTCGGGAAGATGCGTTTTCCCAGGCCGTAGACCAGGGTGGTGATCTGCCAGTATTCGGGAAACAGCAGGATGTCAGCGGCGCGGATCTCGTCGAGGTGATCCAGCATGCGTTCCGGCTTGATGTAGCGAACGCCGGCGATACCGAGGGTGCGAAATGCGTCGAAGGTGATGAGTTTCATGGGGGATATGTCGCCAGAAGCGCCATCATTGCGATGGCGCGATCAAGGAGCCAGGGCTGGACCGGCGCGTATTTAACGTCGCGCCGGCCCGCTTGGCAAGTCCTTGTGACGGGCGGGCGTTCGGCCTGTACCCGCAGCAGAATCGCCTCGTTGATGCGCTGCTTGAGTGCCTCATCCAGCGCCGGGCAGCCATCCTCCGGGGTCATGCAATGGGTGCTGAGCCACTCGGCCAGCCCTTCGCCATTGACGACGTCCGGGTCGCCCTTGCGCTGTTCACCACGCCGGATGATCTGCCAGCCCGGCAGCGCCAGAATGCCGTGTACCGGTACCTCGACACCACACTCGCGCTTGAGCCAGGCGGCAGTCCAGTCACGCGCGACGCGTGTCTCGCGCAGCGGCTTGCGCTCGCGCCCGCCGGGGAAGTGCAGGCGCCCATCCTCCAGCTTGACCTCGTTCTTGATCGCTCCCAGAGCATCCAGCGGACGCGAGCGCGCCTTGGTGCGGATGGCATAGGCACCGAGCGGCGTGAGCACCAGATGGTCGATATGGAAGCCGTCGGCGGGGACGTCATGATAGACCACGCTGCTCAACTGCTCCGGGCGAATGAGCTGATCCAGCTCCTGGCCGATGGACAGCTCGCAGGCCAGCCCCAGCTTCAACTTGCGGATGCGCTGGAAGTGGCGGGTGAGGCGCAGCGCGAAGATCAGCACGAACAGCGCGCAGGCCAGTCCATAGCCCGCCCACTCCAGCCAGTTCTGCTCTTCGCCGAACACCATGCGTCCCATGCCATAGATCAGCGGGCTCAGTGTGATGAGCGGTCCCAGTGCGCCATCGAGAAACAATGACTGGAAGGCGTCATCGAGGCGGTCTCGCAGGCTCTGGCCCGGCTCGCGCAGCTGGCGGCGGGTCAGGGGTGACTGGATGCGGCGCTCATGCAGGCCGCGCATGCCCAGCACCACCAGCGCGATGGCGCCCAGCGGGGTGAGAAAGAAGACAGGTAACAGGTATTCCAGCCAATCCATCGGGATGTCCTATCTACAGGAGAGGGGAGCGTATTCAGTGGCCCAGCGCACGTGGCAGCGGCACGATCGGCACCTCGACCTCACCCTGCGCTGCGTTGTGGGTAGTGTCCAGTACCGGCACCACACTGTCATTGATCCAGTACAGCTTGCCGTCACTGCGCACGTCGGCCTGCAGTGCATAGCGATGGCCATCCTCGATGGCATTGCGATCATATTGCAGGCTGACCGGGAAAGGCCCCTGGCGCAGACCGCCGAAGCGGGTGCTGGCGATCAGGTTGGCCGGTGCATCGGCTCTGGAGATATCCACCAGGCGGACCTCCAGCAGCGCATCACCCGGTGCCTGGAAGGCCTGCTGTGGCACCACGCGTGCCTCCAGCTGAGCGAAGTCAGGGCCGGTCATGCAGCCCGCCAGCCCCAGCGTGCCGAGCAGCAGGTTCAGCCGCCGGCCAGCTTGACGGTATAGCCGCGTCGCGTCAGCTCGGTCTTGAGCGTCTCGCGGTGATCGCCCTGGATCTCCACGATACCGTCCTTGAGGCTGCCGCCGGTGCCACACCGCTGCTTGAGAGTCTTGGCAAGCGCCTTGAGTTCCTTCTCCGCCAGCGGAATCCCGCTCACGGTGGTCACGCCCTTGCCCTTGCGGCCGCTGGTCTCGCGGCGGATACGCACCACGCCATCGAGGCTGTCGAGCCGTTCGCGCTCGGCGAGGTCCGCGCACTCGCAGTCGGCTTCGGCGCGGCGGCATTCGGGGCAGGTGGCGCCGTGTTCAGTGGAATAGACAAGCCCGGAAAGTTGATCCTTGAGCGAGGCCATGATGTCTCCTGCGGTACGCCGTCAGATCAGTTGATCTTCGGGTCCAGCTCGCCACGGTGGTAACGCTCGAACATCGCTTCGAGGTTGATCGGGTCGATCTTGCTGCCGTGGCCGGCAGCACCGAAGGCTTCGTAGCGTGCGATGCAGATGTCGCGCATCGCCTTCACGGATTCCTTCAGGTACTTGCGCGGGTCGAATTCAGACGGGTTCTGGGCCATGAAACGACGGATGGAGCCGGTGGAGGCGAGGCGCAGGTCGGTATCGACGTTGATCTTGCGCACACCGTGCTTGATGCCTTCGACGATCTCGTCGACCGGAACCCCGTAGGTTTCCGGAATCTTGCCACCGTATTCGTTGATGATTTCCAGCCAGTCCTGCGGCACGGAGGAAGAGCCGTGCATCACCAGGTGAGTCTCGGGGATGCGGGCGTGGATTTCCTTGATGCGCTGGATGGACAGGGTGTCACCCGTCGGCGGCTTGGTGAACTTGTAGGCGCCGTGGGAGGTGCCGATGGCGATGGCCAGGGCATCGACGTGGGTCTTCTTGACGAAGTCGGCGGCTTCTTCGGGGTCGGTCAGCATCTGGTCGTGATCCAGCTTGCCTTCGGCACCGATGCCATCTTCTTCACCGGCCATGCCGGTTTCCAGCGAGCCGAGGCAACCCAGTTCGCCTTCGACGGACACGCCACAGGCATGCGCCATCTCGACGGTGCGACGGGTCACATCGACGTTGTATTCGTAGCTTGTCGGGGTCTTGCCATCTTCCCCCAGCGAACCGTCCATCATCACCGAGCTGAAGCCCAGCTGGATGGAGCGCTGGCAGACGGCTGGCGAGGTGCCGTGATCCTGGTGCATGACCACCGGGATATGCGGGAATTCCTCGATCGCGGCCAGAATCAGGTGGCGAAGGAACGGCGCGCCGGCGTATTTGCGAGCGCCTGCAGAGGCCTGGACGATCACCGGAGAGTCGGTGTGGTCGGCGGCTTCCATGATGGCGCGCATCTGCTCGAGGTTGTTGACGTTGAACGCGGGAATGCCGTATCCGTACTCGGCTGCGTGGTCCAACATCTGGCGCATGCTGATCAATGCCATGACATCACCTGTCTTCTTGGGGAATGGAAAAGGGAGTAGCGCAGCCCGGGTCAGCTTGCAGCGGCTTCCAATGCCGCCACGGCCGGTAGCGTCTTGCCTTCCACGTACTCGAGGAAGGCACCGCCACCGGTAGAAATGTAGGACACGCGGGACTCGACAGCGTATTTGTCGATGGCCGCCAGGGTGTCCCCGCCGCCAGCGATGGAGAAGGCGTCGCTCTCGGCGATGGCCATGGCCAGCTTCTCGGTACCGTTGGCGAACTGGTCGATCTCGAACACGCCCACCGGGCCGTTCCACAGAATGGTGCCGGCATCCTTGAGCAGCGCCCCGAAGCGGGAGGCGGTGTCCGGGCCGATATCCAGAATCATCTCGTCATCACGCACGTCGGCAACGTCACGCACGATGGCCTCGGCCTTGTCGGAGAACTCGGTGGCCACGACGACGTCGGTGGGCAGCGGGATCTCGACCTTGTCCATCAGCGCGCGAGCGGTCTCCAGCAGGTCAGCCTCGTAGAGCGACTTGCCGACGTTGTAACCGGCGGCGGCGATGAAGGTGTTGGCGATGCCGCCACCGACGATCAGCTGATGGCACTTGTCGGACAGCGCCTTGAGCACGTCCAGCTTGGTGGAGACCTTGGAGCCGCCGACGATGGCGACCATCGGCGCGCGCGGCGCGGCGAGTGCCTTCTCGAGGGCTTCCAGCTCGGCAGCCAGCAGCGGGCCGGCGCAGGCGTCCGGGGCGAAGCGTGCCACGCCATGGGTGGAGGCCTGGGCGCGGTGCGCAGTGCCGAA
This sequence comes from Cobetia sp. ICG0124, assembly GCF_004006355.1. Lineage (NCBI taxonomy): Bacteria > Pseudomonadati > Pseudomonadota > Gammaproteobacteria > Oceanospirillales > Halomonadaceae > Cobetia > Cobetia sp. ICG0124. The sequence goes on from NZ_CP024893.1 coordinate 75,383, forward strand.
GGCGTCCATCACGTAGATGTCGCACAGGGCGGCGTAGGCGCGAGACAGCGCTTCATCGTCCTTCTTCTCGCCGGCATTGAAGCGCACGTTTTCCAGCAGTACGACCTCGCCCTCGGCGACGTCCGGTGCCGTATCGAGATAGTCGGTGATCAGACGCACCGGGCTGCCCAGCAGCTCGCCCAGGTGTGCCGCGACCGGTGCCAGAGAGAACTGCTCTTCCGGCTGCCCTTCGGTGGGACGGCCCAGATGGCTCATCAGCATGACGCGCGCTCCCGCATCGCGGGCCGCCGTGATGGTCGGCAGGCTGGCGCGGATACGCGCGTCGCTGGTCACCTGACCATTGCGAACCGGCACGTTGAGATCTTCGCGGATCAGCACGCGTTTGCCTGACAGGTCGAGGGCGGTCATCGTTTGCACGTTCATGACGGGTTCCTTGGTCGTGAATCGGTGGAGAGAGCTCCCGTCGCCAGAGGCGTTGTCATCTCGCAGGCGTGCCAATGGGTGGCGACGTCCAGCATGCGATTGGCAAAGCCCCATTCGTTGTCGAACCAGCACAGCATCTTGATCAGCCGGCCGCCGGCAACACGGGTCTGGGTCGCATCCACGATACCCGAGCGCGGATCGTGGTTGAAGTCGATGGACGCCGTCGGCTCCTCGCTCAACCCCATCAGGCCCTGCAGGCGTCGTGCGCAGGCTTCGCGCAGCAGGTCATTGACCTCGTCCGCGCTCACGTCGCGCTTCACCTCGATGGACATGTCCATGCAGGACACGTTGATGGTCGGCACCCGCAGGTGCAGACACTCGAAGCGTCCTTCCAGATGCGGCATCAGGCGGTTGATGCCCTTGGCCAGCCCCGTATCCACCGGCACGATCGAACTCATTGCGGAGCGCGTCAGGCGCAGGTCCGTCTGGTGGTAGGCGTCGATCACCGGCTGGTCGTTCATCGCCGAATGCACCGTGGTGGTGACGCCACGCTCCAGCCCGAAGGCCTGCTCCAGCACCGTGAGGATCGGGATCAGGCAATTGGTCGTACACGACGCCGCCGAGACGATGCGCATGCCGCCAGCGTCCTGCCCTGTCCCGGCGGGGGCCAGCGCCGACTGGTTGATGCCGCACACGATGGTGGCATCGACATCGGCGTCGGTATCGCCGGGCTGGGAGAACAGCAGCCGTCCCGCGCCTGCCGATAGATGGCGCTCGGCGGTGGCGCGGTCCTTGAAGCTGCCTGAGCACTCCAGGACCAGGTCAATCCCCAGTGCCCGCCAGGGCAGGCAGTCTGGATTGGCCTCGGACAGGATGCTGATCGCATGGCCGTTGACGACCAGCTGGCCGTCGCGCTGCTCCACCGTGCCGGGGAAGCGGCCATGGGTGGTGTCGTAGCGTGTCAGATAGGTGATGGTGTCCAGGTCTGACAGCTCGTTGATCGCCACCACTTCCAGTGGCAGCGTCTCGCCACGTGCTTCACGTTCCACCAGCGCTCTCAGCACACACTGACCGATGCGTCCGTAGCCATTGATGGCCACTCGCAAGGGGGCGTTCCCCTGGCGAAGACGCATGCTGGCCTCCTGGGAGGCGTCGGAGGTGGGCAGAGGGGACTGATGGCTCAATGAGGTCTCGTTCCGAGTGTTTTTCAGGGGGTCCATGGTAGCGCATCGCTTTGCTGGGCGGAGGGAGCGAAAGGCGCGCAAGCGCCTGATTTCTGGTTTTTTTCGTCTAAGAACACGTAGTCACACTACCCAACTGGAGGGGTTGTGTAGTCGCCATCCACGCTGTCTGTCGAGGGCTGGATCGCCGGAGAATGACCGTTCATGCAGGATGAATCGTGTCATCAAGCTGTGAGTGACATGGAGTGCGTCGACTACAGGCGACAGCCGGTGACGGTGGAGGGCTTCTCGAGTGTCGCACAGACGAAAACGCCGCCGCTCCCAGCGGGAGGCGGCGGCGTCGATCTGCGTCTCACTCCGTCATCGACGGGGTGAGTCAGGCGGTGATCAGCCCAGCAGCGTGTTGGCGCGTTCGACCACGTTCTCGACCGTGAAGCCGAAGTGCTTGAACAGGTCGCCAGCCGGCGCGGATTCCCCGAAGGTCTCCATGCCGATGATGTCGCCGTTCAGGCCGACATACTTGAACCAGTAGTCACGATGCCCGGCTTCGATCGCCACGCGCGCGGTGACGGAGGACGGCAGCACGGATTCGCGGTATTCCGCGTCCTGGGCATCGAACAGGTCGGTGGCCGGCATGGACACGACACGCACGGCGCGACCGGCGGCTTCCAGCTCGGCGGCGGCATCCATCGCCAGACCGACTTCGGAGCCGGTGGCGATCAGGATCAGTTCCGGCTGGCCGTTGGCGGCGTCCTTCAGCACGTAACCGCCACGGCTGATGTTGGCCAGCTGGGCCTTGTCGCGGTTCTGGTGCGGCAGGTTCTGACGCGACAGGATCAGCGCGGTCGGGCCGGAGTGACGCTTGATGGCCGCATCCCAGGCGGCTGCGGTCTCCACGGCATCCGCCGGACGCCAGGTGGACAGGTTCGGCGTGGTGCGCAGGCTGGTCAGCTGCTCGATCGGCTGGTGCGTCGGGCCATCTTCGCCCAGACCGATGGAGTCGTGGGTGAAGACGTAGACGGCCTGCTGACCCATCAGGGCGGCCATGCGAACGGCGTTGCGCATGTACTCCATGAAGATCAGGAAGGTCGCGCCGTACGGGATGAAGCCGCCGTGCAGACCGGCGCCGTTCATGATCGCACCCATGCCGAACTCACGCACACCGTAGTGCAGGTAGTTGCCGCTGAAGTCTTCGCGGGTGATCGCCTGGGCGCCCTTCCAGAAGGTCAGGTTGGACGGGGCGAGGTCGGCGCTGCCGCCGAGCAGTTCCGGCAGCTGCGGGCCGAGCTGGTTCAGGCACTCGAAGGAGGCCTTGCGCGATGCCGGGCTGTCGCCGGCGGCCTGAGCGTCCTCGATCATCTTCTCGCTGCTCAGGGCGTGCGGCAGCTTGCCTTCCAGACGACGGGTGAACTCGGCGGCCAGTTCCGGGTGCGCGTCGGCGTAACGGGCGAAGCGCGCATCCCAGTCACTCTCGAGCTTGGCGCCGCGCTCGCTGGCATCCCAGCCCTGATAGATGTCTTCCGGGATGTGGAAGGGTGCGTGGGTCCAGCCCAGCTTCTCGCGGGTCGCCGCGACTTCGTCGTCACCCAGCGGAGCGCCGTGGCAGGACTCGGTGCCTTCCTTGTTCGGGGAGCCGAAGCCGATGACGGTCTTGCAGATGATCAGGCTCGGCTTGTCGTCGTGGCTCTTGGCCAGGGCGATGGCGGCGTTGATCTCTTCCGGCTTGTGGCCGTCGACGTTGGCCACGACGTGCCAGCCATAGGCTTCGAAGCGCTTGGCGGTGTCATCGGTGAACCAGCCTTCGACTTCCCCATCGATGGAGATGCCGTTGTCGTCATACAGGGCGATCAGCTTGCCCAGACCCAGGGTGCCGGCCAGCGAGCCGACCTCATGGGAGATGCCTTCCATCAGGCAGCCGTCGCCCAGGAAGCACCAGGTGGTGTGGTCGACGACGGTGTGGCCCGGACGGTTGAACTGCGCCGCCAGTGTCTTCTCGGCGATCGCCATGCCCACGGCATTGGCCAGCCCCTGGCCCAGCGGGCCGGTGGTGGTCTCGATACCCGGCGCATAACCGTATTCCGGGTGACCGGCGGTCTTGGAATGCAGTTGGCGGAAGTTCTGCAGATCTTCAAGGCTCAGCTGGTAGCCCGTGAGGTGCAGCAGGGAGTAGAGCAGCATGGAGCCGTGGCCGTTGGACAGCACGAAGCGGTCACGGTCGGCCCAGTTCGGGTTGGCCGGGTTGTGCTTGAGGTGGTCGTTCCAGAGCACTTCAGCGATGTCGGCCATGCCCATGGGGGCGCCGGGGTGGCCAGACTTGGCCTTCTGAACGGCGTCCATGGAAAGTGCACGGATGGCGTTGGCCAGGTCAAAACGGGAAGGCATGCAATAGCTCCTCGCCTGCGGGGCGTCAAGAGTGTGGCAATGAATCACGGCGTTCTGCCTGTGGTGCGCAGCGCGCCGGAAAGGACAGTGCGTCGCGTGAACCTTGTGCGTACGAAGCTTCGCCCGTACGCGATCTCCGGGCCAGTATTGTCACCGAGATGACGGGGCGCGGCAAATCGCATCCGGGCCCCGCAGCCGTCCATGCGTCTTGCTGACTTATGCCGGTTGGTGTCCTTCTTGTGGCAAAAAGGTCTCGAAACGGCCGTCGTGCAGTCCGCATGGCGCTAGGCACTCACATAAGTGGCGTGTAAACTCGCCCCCCCGAGGCCGGGCCGTCTGTGTCAGTCCTCAACGTGCGCCGCAAGCGTGTTTCTACTCGGTCTCAAGCAGCCATCTGCCGTCAGTGGCCGAATCATCCCCGCATCCGAAAAGAGGGTCGAGGACCAATGAGCGAATACTCACTCTTCACATCCGAGTCCGTGTCCGAAGGGCACCCGGACAAGATTGCCGACCAGATTTCCGATGCCGTGCTCGATGCCATCATCGCGCGCGACAAGCAGGCACGCGTGGCGTGCGAAACGCTCGTCAAGACAGGCGTGGCCATCGTGGCCGGTGAGATCTCCACCAGCGCGTGGGTCGATCTCGAGGAGCTGGTACGTCGTGTCATCACGGATATCGGCTACACCTCTTCCGATGTCGGTTTCGACGGCGAGACCTGTGGTGTCCTGAACCTGATCGGCAAGCAGAGCGTCGATATCGCCCAGGGCGTCGATCGCACCAAGCCGGAAGATCAGGGCGCGGGCGACCAGGGCCTGATGTTCGGCTATGCCACCAACGAGACCGACTCCTTCATGCCGGCGCCGATCCACTACGCTCACCGTCTGGTGGAGCGTCAGGCGGAACTGCGCAAGAACGGCATGCTGCCGTGGCTGCGTCCGGATGCGAAGAGTCAGGTCACCTTCCGCTACGACGAAGCCGGCAAGCCGGTCGCCGTCGAAGCCGTCGTGCTGTCCACCCAGCATGACCCGGAAGTGTCCCAGGAAGACCTGCGCGCGATGGTCAAGCGCGAGATCATCGAGCAGGTCCTGCCGGCCGAGTGGCTGTCCGAGACCACCGAATACCACATCAACCCGACCGGCAACTTCGTCATCGGTGGCCCGGTGGGTGACTGTGGTCTGACGGGCCGCAAGATCATCGTCGACACCTACGGCGGCATGGCCCGTCACGGTGGTGGTGCCTTCTCCGGCAAGGACCCGTCCAAGGTCGATCGCAGCGCCGCCTATGCCGGTCGTTACGTGGCCAAGAACGTCGTCGCCAGCGGTCTGGCCGACAAGTGCGAGATCCAGGTCTCCTACGCCATCGGTGTCGCCGAGCCGACTTCCGTCTCGATCAACACCTTCGGCACCGGCAAGATCAGCGATGCCAAGATCGTCGAGCTGGTGCGCGAGCACTTCGACCTGCGTCCGTATGCCATCACCACCATGCTGGATCTGGCGCACCCGATGTATCAGCTGACCGCTGCCTACGGCCACTTCGGTCGTGAGCCGTTCGAGCACAGCTACAGCTGGACCGACGTGACCGGCGAGAAGAAGACCGAAACCTTCACCGCCTTCCCGTGGGAAAAGACCGACCGTGCCGCTGGCCTCAAGGCTGCTGCCGGCCTGTAAGGTCGTCAGCTCGACAGGCCTGGCAGGGGAGGGGCATCTCGCCCCTCTGACCCTTTGTGGGACAGCAACAGGAGAGAGGCCCAGTGGCTGATCTACGCTATCTCAAGGGCTACGGCCCCGAGATCCAACAGCAGGCGAGTGAACTGCTGGCGTCGGGCAAGACGGCAGCCTTCTTTCTCGCTAGATATCCCGAGCCACATCAGCTGCAGGGGGCCCGTGCGCTGCATGACTACACCATGGCGCTGAAGAATCAGTACCTGCGCAGCTCGGCGCCGATCAGCAAGGTGGTCTATGACGACCGGATTCACGTCATCGACAACGCCCTGGGGCTGCACACCTTCGTGTCGCGGGTGCAGGGCAACAAGCTCAAGGCCAAGCACGAGATCCGCATCTCGTCGTTGTTTCGGCGCCTGCCGGAGCCGCTGCTGAACATGATCGTGGTCCATGAGCTGGCGCATCTGCGCGAGAAGGCCCACGACAAGGCGTTCTATCGACTCTGCTGTCACATGCAGCCGGAGTATCATCAACGTGAGTTCGAGCTGCGTCTCTATCTCTGTCACCGTGAACGTCACGGCGATCTCTGGTAGTCACGGCCAGTGCTGGGGAATGACAAGGACGTCATGCCCGCCAGGGTATCGGCGCCACTGCAAAGGATCGTTTTCGGATGCTCAATCTCGCTGCACTGTTCATTACCATCACTGCCGTGTGCATGTGGTTCAACCACCGGGTCCTGCGCCTGCCCCCGACCATCGGCGTGATGGCCATCGGTCTGGTGCTGTCACTCGGCGTGATCGGGCTGGATCACTTCGCAGTGACCACCGTCGTGGCCGACATCGCGGAAGACTGGCTGGGGCGCATCAACTTCAACAGCCTGCTGATGGACGGCATGCTGTCCTTCCTGCTGTTCGCCGGTGCGCTGCACGTGGATCTCTCGCGTCTGAAGGCCTACCGGCGCTCCATCGGCCTGCTGGCCACGCTGGGCGTGCTGGTCTCGACCCTGGTGATCGGCTCCGCCGCCTGGTGGCTGTTCCAGTGGGCCGGCATCGAGGTGCCCTACCTGTATTGCCTGGTGTTCGGCGCGTTGATCTCGCCCACCGACCCGATCGCCGTGCTCGGCATCATGCGCAGCGCCGGGGCGCCTGCCGACATGGAGATCCGCATCGTCGGCGAGTCACTGTTCAATGATGGCGTGGCGGTGGTGCTGTTCACCGCGCTGTTGAGCGCGGCCTCGGCGGGCAGCGGTGAGGTCGAGCTCGGCCACATGGGGCTCCTGTTCCTCGAGGAAGCCGGCGGCGGGATTCTGCTCGGTCTGGCACTGGGGGCGCTGGTCTATCAGCTGATGCGCAGCATCGACCAGTATCAGGTCGAGGTGATGCTGAGCCTGGCGCTGGTGTTGGGCGGCTACGCGCTGGCCTCGGCGCTGCACGTCTCCGGCCCCATCGCGATGGTGGTGGCGGGGCTGATCATCGGCAACATGGCGCGTGATGGCGCCATGTCCGACAACACCCGCCGCTATCTGGACGGTTTCTGGGAGCTGGTCGACGAGATTCTCAACGCGGTGCTGTTCGTGCTGATCGGCCTCGAGCTGGTGCTGATGCCGATCACCCTGACCTCGATCGGTATCGCCCTGGCGCTGGTGGCGGTCATCCTGCTCTCGCGTCTGGCGCTGATCGGCATTCCGCTGAGCATCTTGCGGCGCTGGTATACCTTCCGGGCCGGCACCACGCGCGTGCTCACCTGGGGGGGACTGCGTGGCGGCATCTCGGTGGCACTGGCCCTGGCGATTCCCGAAGGTGACTTCCGCGAGCCGCTGGTGGTTACCACCTACATCATCGTGCTGTTCTCGATCCTCGTGCAGGGGTTGAGCATCGGCAAGCTGGTGACCGCAGTCGTCGGAGATCGCTCTCGCTCGGAGGCGCCGCACGACCAGCATTGAGTCAGAGCCTGCCAAGAGAAACGCCCCCTCACTGATAGCAGTGAGGGGGCGTTTTCGTTGCTGTCGAGAGAGGCAAGCCAAGGGCATCGCAATGGCGGGTCAGAGGGCGGCCAGCCCCCGGGCAAAGACGCCGCTGAGCGGCTTGGCCTCGCCGCCCGGTGCCGCGCGGGTGACGGCGGGCTGGCGCATCAATGTCAGCAGCAGATCCCGTCCCGCCAGTAGCGGGTCGACCACCGGCAGACCGATATCCCGAGCGATGGCGTCGCGCAGCGGCCCCATCGCGGCGCAGCCCAGCACGATGCTGCCGGCACCGCTCGCCCTGGCCTGCTCACAGCTCTCAAGCAGCGCCTGCGGGGGAGTGCGTGCCTCGGACAGCGCCAGTACCGGGACGTCACAGGCCAGCAGCGCCTTGCACAGCGGACGCATCGCATAGCGCTCCAGCAGCTGCTCGGACATCGGCAGCGTGCTGGTCATGCTGGTGACGATGGCAAAGGAGGGAGCCGCCAGCGTGGCCATGTGCATGGCGGCCTGGGCGATGCCGATCACCGGCACGGGGCTCAGTTCGCGGGCGGCCTCAAGGCCGGGGTCACCGAAGCAGGCCAGCAGATAGCCATCGGCGGGGGGCGTGTCCAGCAGGCCTTCTCTGTCCCGGGTGATCAGACTCAGCAGCGCGACCACCGCCATGGCTTCCTCGACGGCCGTCTCGATGCTGGGGGCGCCATGCTCGGCGGTCAGTACCTCGAGTCGGACGTCGTCCGCGAGCTGTCGTTGCAGCGAGTGCGCCATCTGCTGGCTCATCGCCTGGCTGGTGTTGGGATTGATGACCTTGAGACGCAACATGGCGCCCCTCTGGAGACAACAATGACACCCCAGACTCCCCCTGACCTGAGCAACGCCAGCAAGCGGCTCATCAACGACGACCTCGCGCCCTGCGAGCAGAACTGGAACTGGTACAACATCTTCTCGTTCTGGATGTCCGACGTGCACAGTGTCGGTGGCTATGTCTTCGCCGCCAGTCTGTTCACCCTGGGCCTGGCCAGCTGGCAGATTCTGGTCTCGATGCTGGTGGGGATTCTGGTGGTGCAGGTGTTCGCCAATCTGATCTCGCGGCCCAGCCAGCAGACGGGGGTACCGTTTCCGGTGGTCTGCCGCCAGTCCTTCGGCATCTATGGCGCCAATATCCCGGCGATCATCCGCGGGCTGATCGCGGTGGTGTGGTACGGCATCCAGACGTATCTGGCGGCACATGCCTTGATGCTGGTGCTGCTGCGTTACGTGCCGTCGCTGGAGGGGCTGACCGAGGTCCAGTACCTCGGCCTCTCGCAGCTTGGCTGGTACTGCTTCCTGTTCATGTGGGTGCTGCAGGCGCTGGTGTTCTGGTGGGGCATGAACGCGGTGCGCCGTTTCATCGATTTCGCCGGACCGGCGGTCTATGTGGTGATGTTCGCGCTGGCGGGCTGGATTGTCTGGCAGGCCGGCTGGGACAACATCAGCTTCACGCTGGGCAGCAAGACACTCTCCGGCAGTGATGCCCTGTGGCAGATGGTGATCGCCGCGGCCCTGGTGGCGGGCTACTTCGCGGGTCCGACGCTCAACTTCGGTGACTTCTCGCGTTACTGCGCCACGCCTGGTGACGTGAAGCGTGGCAACTTCTGGGGCCTGCCGGTCAACTTCCTGCTGTTTGCCGTCATCACCGTGGTAGTGGTGTCCGGCACCCAGCCCATCTTCGGCGAGATGCTGCATGACCCGATGGAGACTGTCGCGCGCATCGACAACGGTGTCGCGGCGGCGCTGGGCATCCTGACCCTGGTGCTGGCGACCATCGGCATCAACATCGTGGCCAACTTCGTGTCACCGGCGTTCGATTTCTCCAATGTGGCGCCGTCGCGCATCAGCTGGCGGATGGGCGGCATGCTCGCCGCCGTCGGCTCCATCTTCATCACGCCGTGGAATCTGTTCAACAATCCGGAAATCATCCAGTACACCGTGGGCATTCTCGCCGCAGCCATCGGCCCGGTGTATGGCGTGATCCTGTTCGATCACTACTTGATCCACAAGGGCGGCATCAACACCCGGGCACTGTTCACCGACAGCGCGCAGGGGGAGTATTTCTTCGAGAAGGGCGTCAATGTCGCGGCGGTCAAGGCGTTGCTGGCCTCCTCGGCGGTGACGCTGGTGATCAGCTTCCTGCCGCTGGGTGACATCACCCACTTCACGCTGTTCATCGGCGGCCTGATGGCGGCAGGGCTGTATGGCATCTTCTCGGGATATTGGCTGGGAGATGCCGCCTCCGCGCGCATCTATGTGCCTGCTGGCTCACGCGGCAAGGTGACGATATCGCATTGCTCGGCGCCGTCTGCGCCAATCTGTATTTCTGCTTCGGCGCGACGATGATCCAGGATGCCATCACGCTATCGCTGTGGAACCTGAGCTTCTCGACCTCCATGCTGATCGCCATGCCGGCCTGGCTGGTGTGGGGCTGGCGGTACCAGCTGGTCAGCAGTCTGCCGTTGATACTGGGCTATCTGCCGCTCTTTCTATGGCTGAGCCCGCTCTCGCTCAAGGACCTTGCCGGCGCGGGAGGTGCCTACATGATCGCGACGATGATCATGGCGCCGGCGCTGGCGCACGCTCGCAGCTCCACCTTCCTGCGTACCGTCAAGCTGCGCCGGGCACTGGAGGTGCGCAACGCCGAGCTCAGCCACATGAATCAGCAGCTGCTCACGCAGCAGCATGAGCTGGAATACCGTGCCAACCATGACCTGCTGACCAGCCTGCCCAACCGCCGCTGTGGTCTCGAGTTTCTCGACAGGACGTTGGCCGCCAGCCTGCGAGAACGCCGGTGTCTATCCATCCTGTTCGTGGATGTCGATCGCTTGAAGTACGTCAACGACACCTTTGGCCATCCCCAGGGGGACCGGCTGATCCAGTTGGTCGCCGCAGGCGCGGCACAGGCCGCGGGAGAGGAAGGGATGGCCTGCCGTCTGGGCGGAGACGAGTTTCTGGTCGTGCTGCCCGGGGCCTGCGATATGGCCAGTCAGCAGGCGGCGAATCAGCTGATGCATCACCTGGAGGCGCAACGTCTCGAGGAGCAGATCGCCTTTCCGGTCGAGGTGAGCATCGGGCGGGTCACGCATGACTCGGTACTGCAGGGCGAGATCAGCGTGCAGGATCTCATCCACATCGCGGATGATCGCATGTACCGCCAGAAGCGCGCCGGCCGGCATGCGGTGGTAAAGGGGAGCAATCAGCAGGCGTGAGCGGCCGGCGTCTTCTGCAGAGGCGGCGCCACGGCATGCGTCACTCGGCCAGGTGCGGACATTGTTCATCTCGGACGTGCATCTGGGCACGCCGGACTGTCAGGCGGCGCTGCTCGCGAAACTGCTGCGGCGCGTGCGCCCTGAGCGTCTGTATCTGGTCGGCGATATCGTGGATCTGCTGGCGATGCGCAAGCGTGCGGTGCTCGACAAGGACCAGCAGGCGCTGGTGGCGCGGGTACTGCGCCTGGCACGCAGTGGCTGCGAGGTCATCTACATTCCCGGCAATCACGATGCCGCCTTCCGTCGTCTGTGCGGTCTGAAGCTACACAACGTCAGCATCGAGCGGCGCGCGATTCATACCACGGGCAGTGGACGTCGCCTGCTGGTCTCCCACGGCGATGAATTCGATACCCATGTGCGCATCGCGCCGTGGCTGCTCACGCTGGGGGATGGCATGCACGGCTTCATCCTGTCGCTCAATCGCTGGTGCAACCGCGCGCGTGGCATGTTCGGTCTGCCTTACTGGTCGCTGGCCAGCGCGCTCAAGCGCCGCAGTGGCGTCGCCCAGCGCTATGTGGCCCAGTTCGAGGAGGCGGCCATGCGCCAGGCACGTCTCGAAGGCCTGGATGGCTATGTCGGTGGGCATATCCACCAGGCGGGCTTTCGGGTCGAGGATGGCGTGCTCTACTGCAACGACGGCGACTGGGTAGAGCACTGCACTGCGCTGGCGGAAGATGGCGACGGCGCACTGCATCTGATCGACTGGCAGGGGCAGATCATCGAGACGGCGCCGCGTCATGTGATGCCGCGTCAGGCCGTGCCACCTGCCACCGAGGCCGTCACCCCCGAGATGGCCGGGGCCTGAGCCTCACCCCAGCCCGCTGATCGTCAGCATCCATGACAGGTAGAGTGGGATGATCAGCGGGGCCGCCAGGGTAGTCAGCATCACCGCGATCGCGCCCTTGGCCGGCTGGATGTTCAGCTCGATGGCCAGCACGACCACATTGGCGGCCATCGGCACCACCCCCAGCAGCAGCAGGACCTGCGCCAGTACCGGGTCGAGTGCGAACAGGCTGCCCAGCAGCATCACGCTGCCCAGACTCAGCAGCGGCCACATCACGAAACGCAGGGCAGTCGCGGCCAGGATGAAGCGCGGGTCGACCTCGCGCAGGCTGACACCCCCCAGCGTCATGCCGATGATCATCATGCCCAGCACCGTGTAGCTGTACTTGAAGTAGTCGAGCCCCTCCATGACCGCCCCCGGCACCTGAAGCCCCAGCGTGCCGACCAGCAGTGCGGCCATGAAGGCGTAGATCAGCGGCAGCCGCGCGATCTTCACCAGACTTTGCTGCATCGAGAACTGCCCGCGCGCACTGACGTAGAAGCCCAGCGTGAACTCATACAGGGTGATGCCGAGCAGGCAGAACAGGTACTGGGTCACGCCTTCCGGCGGCAGCAACAGCATCGCGACCGGCAGGCCGAAGTAGCCGGTGTTGCCGGTGCCGGAAGAGAAGGCGAGCAAGGCGGCCTCCTGCGGCGGGAAGAACTTCGCGGCCAGTGGACGCACCAGCAGACAGATGAGGCTCGACAGCGTGAACAGGCCCAATGTCAGACCCAGATCGCTCAAGGAGGGCTCGCCCAGCACCAGTCCGCGGAAGAAGGTCAGCGGCGCGATCACGTAGATCAGCAAGGTGGCGATGGGGCGTGGGTCGATGGCCAGCTTGCGGGCGCACAGTGCGCCGATGGCAACGAAGGTGATCAGCATCCAGAGCGGTTGCTGCAGATCCAGGTGATCCATCACGGTTCCTTGTGAAGCGACAAGAACATCAATGCCGGACACGACCGACCAGGAGGCCGCCCCATGAGCGCCAGCGAACACCCCTCAGGCATCAGTTTCGAGTTCTTTCCACCGAATACCGAGGTGGGACGTGAAAAGCTGATGGGTGTCCGTGACCGCCTGGCCGCGCTGGACCCGGCATTCTTCTCGGTCACCTATGGCGCTGGTGGCTCCACGCGTGAGCGCACCTTCAATACCGTGCAGTCCGTGCGCAGCAGCGGTATCTGCACGGCGCCGCATCTGTCATGTGTCGGCAGCGACCGTGGTGAGCTGCGCGAGATTCTCGGCGAGTATCGCGAGCAGGGCATCAAGCGCCTGGTGGCGCTGCGCGGTGATCTGCCGTCCGGGATGGGCGCGCGCAGTGAACTGCGCCATGCCAATGAGCTGGTGGAGTTCGTGCGTGACGAGACCGGCGATCATTTCGAGATCGCGGTGGCCGCCTACCCGGAGTGTCACCCGCAGGCTGACAACTACCGTATGGATCTGGAGAACTTCGCACGCAAGATGAATGCCGGGGCCGACATCGCCATCACCCAGTACTTCTTCAATGCCGATGCCTACTTCCACTTCGTGGAGCGAGCACGTGATCTGGGCATCCAGCAGCCGATCATCCCGGGCATCATGCCGATCACCAATTACACCAAGCTGGCGCGTTTCTCCGACTCCTGCGGTGCCGAGATTCCGCGCTGGATTCGCAGGCAGCTCGAGAGCTACGCCGATGACAGCGAGAGCCTCCAGGCCTTCGGTACCGAGGTGATCTCGCGGATGAGTCAGCGTCTGCTGGATGGCGGCGCGCCGGGTCTGCATTTCTATACCCTCAACCAGGCCGGGCCGTGTCTCAAGGTGCTGGAAAACCTGGGGATCTCTTCTCGCTGAGGTGTGCTCGCCCGGCGTGCGCGGCAAGTCATTGGCAGAATTGCATTGAATGTGACGTCTCTCGCCCTGAGGTCTGAGGGGTAGCCGCTTGCGACAGCGGCCCGCAAGCCACTCAAGGCGTCGGCAGTGAAGCCGGCCTCAGTGAAGGAGAGATTGGTCATGAATCACGAGACACAGCACACGGCATCCTTTGCGTCATCTACCAGAAAGCCCTTCAAGAGCGCCGCTGCGGTGGCGCTCGGTGCCTGGTTGTTCGGCGGTGTCGCCCAGGCGGCCACCGAGGTGGAAATGCATCGTGTCAGCAGTGACGGGGTCGGCGAGACCGTCGGTAGCATCATGGCCGAGGACACTGCTGATGGTCTGCTGCTGACGCCGAAGATCGAAGGACTCGAAAGCGGCATCCATGGCTTCCACCTGCATGCCAATGCCAGCTGCGAACCCGCCGAGAAGGACGGTGAGGCCGTGGCCGGTGCCGCGGCAGGTGGCCACTTCGACCCAGAGGAGACCGGCACCCACCAGGGCCCGTATGGCGATGGCCACCTGGGCGATCTTCCGGCGCTGAGCGTCGATGCCGATGGCAAGATCTCGCTGCCGGTGTTGGCTCCGCGCCTCAAGGAGAGCGATCTCGGCGGTCATGCGTTGATGATCCACTCCGGCGGTGACAACTACACCGATACGCCCAAGCTGGGTGGTGGCGGCTCGCGCGTTGCCTGCGGCGTGGTCAAATGAGTCAATGCAGCTTGCCGGGGTCCAGGATACGCACCGGCTGGACCTCATCACTCGCGGGCTCGTCGCGTGGCGCGTTCACGCGCGTGGACAGCTCCTCGAGGGTGGGCGGTTCCTCGATGGCCTGTTGCTCGAAGAAGTCACAGGACACGCAGTCACGGTAGCGTGTCTCGTTCTGCTCCCAGGTGCGCAGGCGGTCCATTGCTCCGCAGCGTGGGCAGACGGCACCCGCGATGAAGCGCTTGATGGTAGACATGGTGCCTCCAGTCAGGATCTGGTTGTGTCAGGCCGCTCGGCATCGGGCAATGCGAGCGTCAGGCGGACGATGCGCCATATGATACGCCCCCGACCGGCAAAGGTCAGGGGCGCAGGGACAGCGGTGTGTGATCTCAGGCCGCCTGGGCACCGATGCCGGAGTGACGCAGCAGGGCATCGACCTGCGGGTCACGGCCCCGGAAGGCGCGGAACAGCTCGGCGGCATCACGCGAGCCACCCTTGGCCAGTACCTCTTCCCGGAATCGCTGACCGGTGGCGGTGTCGAAGACGGCGCTTTCCTCGAAGGCGCTGAAGGCATCCGCCGACAGCACTTCGGCCCACTTGTAGCTGTAGTAACCCGCGGCGTAACCGCCGGCGAAGATGTGGCTGAAGCCATTCTGGAAGCGGTTGAACTCGACCGCCGGGACCACGGCGACCTTGCTGCGTACCTCGTCGAGCAGCGTCTGGACATCGCCGGCGGACGGCGTGTCGAGCTCGTGATGCAGGCGGAAGTCGAACAGCGAGAATTCCAGCTGGCGGACCATGGTCATCGCCGCCTGGAAGTTGCGTGCCGCCTGCAGGCGCTCGAGCATGTCGTCGGGCAGGCGCTCGCCGGTATCCACGTGACGCGCGATCAGATCCAGCCCTTCACGCTCGTAGCAGAAGTTCTCCATGAACTGGCTGGGCAGCTCGACGGCGTCCCACGCCACGCCATTGATGCCGGAGACTTCGGCGACTTCCTGACGGGTCAGCATGTGATGCAGACCGTGGCCGAACTCGTGGAACAGCGTGACCACCTCATCGTGGGTCAGCAGCGCCGGGCGGCCACCCACCGGGCGGGTGAAGTTGCAGGTCAGATAGGCGACCGGCAACTGCAGGCTGCCATCCTCGCGGCGACGACGCACGCGGCACTCGTCCATCCAGGCGCCGCCACGCTTGCCTTCGCGGGCATAGAGATCGAGATAGAAGCCGGCGATCGGCGTGTCATTCTCGATCACCTCGTAGTAGCTGACGTCGTCGTGCCACACCGGCACTTCACGCTGCTGGAAGGTGATGCCGTAGAGGCGATTGACCACCTCGAACAGTCCGTCGATGGCCTGCGGCGCCGGGAAGTAGGGGCGCAGCTGTTCCTGATTGATCGCGTAGCGTGATTCGCGCAGCTTCTCGCTGGCGTAGCCGACATCCCACGGTTGCAGGTCATCGATGCCGAGGCTTTCGGTGGCGTAGGCCGCCAGCTCGTTGAACTCTTCACGCGCCTGGGGCACTGCGCGGGTCGCGAGGTCCTCGAGGAAGCTGATGACCTGTGCCGGCGAGTCGGCCATCTTGGTCGCCAGTGACAGTGAGGCGTAATCGTCGAAACCGATCAGCCTGGCCAGTTCCTGACGCAGGGCCAGAATCTCCTCGATCACCGGACCGTTGTCGAAATCACCGGCGTTGGGACCCTTTTCCGAGGCGCGGGTGACGAAGGCGGTGTAGACCTCCTCGCGCAGCTCGCGGTTGTCGGCGTAGCTGAGCACCGGGAAGAAGCTCGGGAAGTCCAGGGTGATGCGATAGCCTTCCAGCCCCTTGGCCTCGGCGTTGGCCTTGAGCGCCGCGAGGCCGCTTTCCGGCACGCCCGCCAGCGCCTCTTCCTCGACATCCTTGTGCCAGGCCTGGGTGGCATCCAGCACATGGTTGGAGAAGGTGTTGGAGAGTTCGGACAGGCGCGCCTGGATCTCGCCATAACGCTGCTTCTTGTCCTGGGGCAGATCGACACCGGCGAGACGGAAATCGCGCAGACTGTTGGTGATCGCCTTCTGCTGGGCTTCATCGAGGCTTGCGAATTCATCGCTGTCCGCAAGGCGCTGATAGGCCGCAGCCAGATCGCTGTTCTGACCCACCCAGGTGGAGTAGGCCGACAGCTTGGCCAGACAGGCCTGATAGGCCTCGCGCAGCTTGGGGGAATTCATGGTCGAGTTGAGGTGCGAGACCGGTGACCAGGCCTGACTCAGGCGGTCGCCCAGCGCTTCCAGCGGCGCGGCGAAGTTGTCCCAGCGCGTGTCGTCGCGGGTGGCCTCGATCAGGCGCTCGATCTCCTGCTGGTTGTGCTCCAGCAGTTCGCTGATCGCGTCTTCGACATGCTCGGCCTTGAGGGTGTCGAAGGGGGGCAGAGTGTTGCGTTCCAGCAGGGGATTGATCGACATCGTGTACCTCGCGTCATTCGGATGGGCGGCAGCGGTGAACGGTAAAGGAAGACTGGCGCATCGGAGGCGCCACGAGAACGGTGTCACCGTCGCCGCGGGGATACCTAGAATGTGAGGCCTTGGCGCGTGTTATTCAATCTATCGACCCGATAGGAGGACCACGAGAGCAGACATGAGCGAAACCACCGAACGCTGGGGCAGTCGCCGCGCCTTCATCCTGGC
Organism: Cobetia sp. ICG0124; assembly: GCF_004006355.1. NCBI lineage: Bacteria > Pseudomonadati > Pseudomonadota > Gammaproteobacteria > Oceanospirillales > Halomonadaceae > Cobetia > Cobetia sp. ICG0124. Next base: position 92,331 of record NZ_CP024893.1, read on the forward strand.
CGTCACCGGCGCTGCCGTCGGGTTGGGCAACATCTGGCGCTTCCCGTACATGACGGGCGAGAACGGCGGTTCGGCCTTTCTGCTGCTGTACATCGGCTTCGTGCTGCTGCTGGGCCTGCCGGTGATGATGGCCGAGATCATGATCGGTCGCGCCGGTCGGCGCGGGCCGATGCAGGCGCTCGCCCATCTGGCGACCAGCGCTGGCCGTACGCCGAACTGGCGCTGGCTGGGCTTCTTCGGTGCCATCACCATGTTCTTCATCCTGTCGTTCTATTCGGTGGTGTCGGGCTGGTCGATCGAGTATCTGGTCGATTCACTGAAGGGGGACTTCAGCGGCATGAGCCCGCCGGAGATCGGCGCCTCCTTCGGTGCCTTTCTGGAAGACCCGGTCACCATGACCTTCAACCACACCGTCTTCATGCTGATGACCATGAGCGTGGTGGCCGCCGGCATCTCCTCGGGGCTCGAACGTCTCAACAACCTGATGATGCCGCTGCTCTACGTGCTGTTGCTGGCATTGGCCGGTTACAGCATCAGCACTCCGGGCTTCGGTCCCGCCATCAGCTGGCTGTTCATGCCCAATCCCGACGCCATCACGCTGGACGTGATACTCAATGCCATGGGGCATGCCTTCTTCACGCTGGCGGTCGGCGCCTGTGCGCTGATGGCCTATGGCGCCTACATGCCGGAGCGCCAGAGTCTGCCGACGGCCGCGATCGCCGTGGCGGCGCTGGACATCGGGGTGGCATTGCTGGCGGGGATCGCCATCTTCGCGGCGGTGTTCAGTCAGGGGCTGGACCCGGCTTCCGGGCCCGGCCTGATGTTCGTCAGCCTGCCCATCGCCTTTGCCAATCTGCCGGGCGGTAGCCTGCTGCTGGCGCTGTTCTTTCTGTTGCTGCTGCTGGCGACCTGGACCAGCTCGATCAACATCGCCGAGCCCATCGTCGAGGTGCTGCAGGGCTGGGGAATGACACGTCGGCGTGCCGCGCTGGCGGTGGGCATCGCGGTCTGGGCGATGGGCCTGTTGTCGGTGCTGTCCTTCTCGAGCCTCAAGGAAGTGCACCTGCTGGGCGAGATGAACGCCTTCGATGTGGTGACGACGATTCCGCCGGACTTCTTCCTGCCGATCGGCGGCCTGCTGATCGCCATCTTCGCGGGCTGGATCATGCCGCAGAATCTGGCATTGGCGGGGCTGGGGACGTCGCGTCGTTTCTTCCGTTGCTGGCGTTGGGTGCTGCGCTGGATCTCGATTCCGCTGGTGCTGGTCGTGCTGGGGTGGAGCTTCTTCAAGTAGACGTCGAGCAAACCGCAACGCGATTCAGGCTGCCGCGCTATTGGCATCATGACGATGGGAGCAGTAGGCTGGTGGCCTAATTCAGGAGGCAAGGCATGAGCATTCGATCCTTCAAGGGCCTGACGCCGCGGCTGGGCGAACGGGTTTTCATCGACCCCAGCAGTGTCGTACTGGGCGATGTCGCCCTCGGTGATGACAGCTCGGTATGGCCACTGGCCGTGATCCGCGGCGACATGCACCGTATCCGTATCGGCGCGCGTACCAGCGTGCAGGACGGGGCAGTGCTGCACATCACTCACGCCAGCGACTTCAATCCGGGCGGCCATCCGCTGGAAATCGGTGACGACGTCACCATCGGCCACAAGGCCGTGCTGCACGGCTGCACCATCCATGACCGCGTGCTGGTCGGCATGGGAGCCATCGTGATGGACGGTGTGGTGGTGGAGGATGAGGTCATCATCGCGGCGGGCGCACTGGTGCCGCCTGGCAAGCGTCTCGAAGGCGGGCATGTGTATGCGGGCAATCCCGCGCGTGCGCTGCGTCCCATCAAGGACAGCGAGCGTGAGTTCTTCACCTATTCGGCGGTGAACTACGTCAAGCTGAAGGATCAGCATCTGGCTGAGGATTACGCCGGCTGAACCTCCTTCAAGGAGTTCCCCGAGCGCAGCAAAGAGCACTCCCCCGTCGGCCCTGGCTGGCGGGGGAGTGCGCGTTTCGGGGGCTGCATTTCCCGAGCGTTGACGGTGGAGGCAGCATCTGCACTCACAAACCCGGACAAGCCATTGTTTTTCATGAAATGCTTGCGTCATAATCTGGACATATATCCAGTGCCAGTGTGTGGTGACTGGTCCAGTGACATCGTCGAGGGCTCGCGACCCGTATCTCATGGCCAATTTTCGTACCCATATCACCGTGGCAGCCTTTGCCGGCGGTATCGTGGCGGCGGCCGGCTGGCAAGGCGGCCTGTGGTCACTGGCGGAGGGTGTGCCGCTGGCGAGCCTGACGACCTTCGGTGGCATCCTGCCGGACATCGACTCCGACAACTCGCGCGCCATCCGTATCCTGTTCACGCTGTTTGCGGTGCTGGCGACCATGGCCTGCGTGCTGCTGCTGCAGGACCGCCTGCTGGCGGGGCCGCTGATGATGGCGGGCGGCGCGACCTATCTGGGCGTGCGCTATGTGGCCAGCGCCATCTTCAAGCGTTTCACCGTCCATCGCGGCATCTGGCATTCCCTGCTGGCCTCATTGCTGTGCTCGCTGGGCGTGACGGCCGCCAGTCTGCATCTGCTCGGCCAGAGCGAGGAGCAGGCCTGGTGGCAGGGCGCCGCCCTGTTGTTCGGCGCCATGATCCATCTGTTGCTGGATGAGATGTACAGCGTCGACATGGTCGGAGCGCGTCTCAAGAAGAGTTTCGGCACTGCCTTCAAGCTGTTCGATTACCGCGAGCCGGGCAACTCGCTGGCGATGGTGGCGGTGATCGCCGCGATGACTCCCTGGCTACCGCCGCTGGCGGTGCTGGTGGACATCATGCACCTGCAGGGACCGCTGTCCGTCTTCGGCGCCAGCCTGTCTCGCCTGATGGCCGGTGTCTGACACGACGGCTGCCCCTCCGCCATGCTGTCGCCGATATTGCCCTCCAGTCCCCCCAGCAGCACATGACGCTCCGCACAGTTTCTCAGCTCACGCACATTGCCTGGCCAGTCATGGTCGAGCAGCGCCTGCAGCGTACGCGAATCCAGCGGCGGAACCTCCAGACTGGTGCGCTCGCTGGCCAGAATGGCGAAGTGTCGAAACAGCTGCAGGATATCCTCGCGATGCTCACGCAGTGGCGGCAGATACAGCGTGACGACGTTCAGGCGGTAGTAGAGGTCTTCACGAAAGTCGCCGGCGCTGGCCGCTTCACGCAGGTCACGCTTGGTGGCCGCGATGACGCGGATGTCGATGGGGCGCGGTGTATTGCTGCCCAGTCGCTCGATACTGCGCTCCTGGAGGACACGCAACAGCTTGATCTGCAACGACATCGGCATGGACTCGATCTCATCGAGAAACAGGGTGCCGCCGTCGGCGTGTTCCAGCTTGCCGATCCGGCGCTCGCTGGCGCCGGTAAAGGCCCCCTTCTCGTGGCCGAACAGCTCCGACTCGATCAACGTCTCCGGCATGCCGCCACAATTGAGTGCCACGAAGGGCTTGCTGGCACGGAGACTGCGCTCGTGGAGACAGCGGGCCACGCGATCCTTGCCGGCTCCGGTCTCGCCGTACAGCAGGGTATCGGCATCCACCGCCGCCAGCCGTGAGACCTGGGCATCCAGGCGCTGAATCACCTCGCTGCTGCCGACCAGACGTGGCCCGGCGCTGTTGCGCTGGGTATCCAGCTGCTCGCGCAGTGAGCGGTTCTCCAGCGCCAGACGCCTGGCGGCCACCGCACGCCGCACCCCGTCCAGCAGCCGCTCACGATCGAAGGGTTTCTCGATGAAGTCCCAGGCGCCGCCCTGCATGGCGGAGACGGCGGTATCGACATCGCCATGCCCTGTCATCACGATCACCGGCAGCTCGTCATCCAGCTCACGGGCAGCGCGCAGCAGGCTCAGACCATCCATGCCCGGCATGCGGATGTCGGTGATCACCACGCCTTCGAAGGGGGCTTCGGTGTTCAGGATCTCAAGCGCTTCCTCGGCACTGGCCAGCGGCCGGGTGAGGTAATCGGCCAGCATCAGGCTCTGGCTCAGGCTGTCGCGTAGATGTGGTTCGTCATCCACGACCAGCACCTGCATGTCAGCATTCGTGACATCACTCATGACGGCTCCTGTGAATTGGCGGCGGCGGATGGGGAAAGGGGCTGTGAGGGCGTGGGGAAAGGGGCTGTGAGGGCGTGCCCGACGCCGGCAGCGTCAGTCGGAACAGTGCGCCCCCCAGCGGTGAGGGATGCGCCTCGAGGGTGCCGCCGAGATCCGCCACGATACGCGCGCTGATCGACAGCCCCAGTCCCAGTCCCTTGCCATCGGCGCGCTGGGTATAGAAGGGTTCGAAGACCCGTGTCAGCTGGGCTGGCGCAAGCCCCGGGCCGTTGTCATGCACTTCCAGCACCACTTGCGTGCCTTCACTGCCGGCTCGTTCATGCAGGTTCAGCTGGAGGCAGGCTGGCGCTGACGGCCTGTCGCCCAGCGCATCCAGTGCATTGCTGAGCAGATTGACCAGTACCTGCTCGAGGCGTACCGGTTCGGCGCGCACCCTGGGCAGGGCGGTGCTCTGCTCACGCGTGATGTCGACTGCCTGGGCATCACGGCGTGGCTGCAGCAGGCGCAGGGCATAGTCGAGACTGGTGGCGAGGTCGACCGCTTCCAGGCGGTCACCACTCTTGCGCGAGAACTGGCGCAGCTGGGCGCTGATCTCGCCCATGCGCTGGGTCAGCTCGGTGATCTGGCGCAGGTTGCTCTCGACCTGAGGTGTCTGGGCACGGGCGAGGAAGGCGCTGGCATTCTCGGCATAGGCGCGGATGGCGGCCAGTGGCTGGTTGAGCTCGTGGTTGATGCCGGCGGCCAGCTCGCCAAGCACTGCCAGCTTGGCGGTCTGGATCAGTTCATCGCGGGTCGCGCGCAGCTCACGCTCGGCGCGGGTACGCTCCTCGACTTCCGCGCTCAGGCGCGCATTGCTGGCAGCGAGGTCACGGGTGCGCTCGACCACGCGTTGCTCGAAGGCATCGCGTGCCTGGGCGAGGGCCTCGGCCTGGGCGCGCCGCTCGCTGACATCGAAGACCGTCACCAGCCAGCGCGGGCCATTGGGGCTCGGTAGCGGGGCGCAGGACAGCTCCAGCGGCACGGCCACTCCGCTGCGCAGGCCATGCACTTCCAGCGGCCCGATCGGGCGGGGGCGGGTCAGGTGGTCCAGCAGCGCACGCTCGGCCGGCAGGAACAGTTCGCGCAGGTCACGCCCTTCGCGTGCGCTGGGCTGCCGGGGGCTGTCGTCCCGTGAGGCATCGGCGCTCAAGGGCGAACCGAACAGCGCCACGGCGGTAGGATTGAGGTACACCAGGTGAGCACGTTCATCGAGGATGCACAGCCCCGCCTGAGTGCGGTCGATGATGCCCCGCACCCGTTGCTGACTGGCGGCGAGCGACTGTCGTTCACGTTCGGCGAACAGACGCCGCTCGCGCAGGATGCGCAGCCGTTGCCAGCCCAGCCCCGCCAGCAGGCACAGCAGTACGTAGCCACCGGCGGCCAGTCCGGCGGCTTGCCAGATGCTGCCGCGCAGCGGGGCCAGGGGCTTGAGCACATGCAGGCGCCAGCCGATGTCCGGCAGCGGGCGTGACAGGCTCAACCAGGCGTGCTGCCAGAGATCGCCCGGCGTCAGTTGCAGCAGCTCGACCGTGGTCGACAGATCGGACAAGGCTTCACGGTGATAGAGCCGCAGGGGGCGCAGGCGTTGATTGGCATAGCGCTGGGTGTCGAGCAGCCGGTTGCGGGTCTCGTCACTGAGGGGGTCCAGCGTGCGCAGTACCCGGTCGGGCTGACTGGCGATGAAGATCACGCCGTGCGGGTCGGTGACCATGATGTCGGCATTCTGATCCAGCCATGCCGCTTCCAGCGCGGCGATCTGCACCTTGGCCACCACCACGCCGCGCCGCCCGCGGGGACTCACCACGCTGGCGCTGAAGAAGTAGCCACGCTCGCCGGAACTGGTCCCCAGCCCGTAGAAGCGTGCTTCGCCGCCATCGATGGCGTCCTTCCAGTAGGGGCGGAAGCGATAGTTCTGGCCGATGAAGGTGGATGCCGAGCGCCAGTTGCTGGCGGCGATGGTGGTGCCGACGTCGTTGACCAGGTAGAGGTCGGACACCTTCGCGAGCGCGCGCATGCGATCCAGCCGTTGATTGAGTGCCATCTCGGCGCTGGGGTCATCGGGGGCATCAAGGAAAGCGCGCAGCTGATCGTTCTCGGCGACCAGCCGTGGCAGGTAGGCATGCTGACTCAGTTGACCACGCAGGCTGGCGGCGGTCAGGCGCAACTCGTTGTCTGCTTCATGGGTCAGGCGCTCGAGTGACTGGCTGCGCGCGACGGCCACCGCCTGCCAGACGCACAGCATCAGACCGATCGGTAGCACGATCGCCAGCAGCAGACGCCAGTGGTGAGGCAGACGCGTGTCCTTCATCGGCAGGCCTTCCTGGGCAAGGGCTCAGCACCCTCAGCGCTCCGGCATGGCCTGTGCACGGCGCAGGGCACGCTGTGCACGGGTTTCGGCGCGCTCCAGCTCCAGCAGTGAATCCTCGACGAACACCAGGTGCTCGTGGGCCGCGTTGCGGGCGTCCTCGGCGCGTCCTTCCATGATCGCCTCGAACAGGGTGCGGTGCTGCTGGATCAGGCGCGGACGCGATTCCGGCTTCTCGAACAGGTGGCGCAGGTTGGCCACGATGCTCTTCTCCAGCAACTGGAACAGGCTGCGCATCGAGTGCAGCAGCACCACGTTGTGTGCGGCCTCGGCGATGGCGAGGTGGAAGGCGGCATCCGCGCCGGCTTCCAGTTCCGGGTCACGTCCCTCGAAACTCTTCTCCAGCGTCTCGAAGCATTGACGCAGCATCTCCTTGTCGGCCGGAGTGGAGCGCATGGCAGCGTAATAGGCGCTGATGCCTTCCAGGGCGTCGCGAAACTCCAGCAGGTCGAGATTGAACTCGGAGTGCCGACCCAGCAGCGCACTGAGCGGGTCGGACCAGGCGCGCGCCAACTCTTCGGACACGTAGGTGCCGCCACCCTGACGTGAGGTCAAAAGCCCGCGCGCCGCCAGCTTCTGGATGGCTTCCCGTACGGACGGTCGCGAGACCTCGAACTGCTCGGCGAGGGTGCGCTCCGGAGGAAGCCGCTCACCGGGCTTCAGACTGCCTTCGAGAATCATGCTCTCGAGGCGCTCGGTGAGCACATCGGCGATACGGGGTTGGCGGACGGGGGCGTAACGCATGGAAGTGTCCTTGCGGCAGGAGTGAAAGGTGGCGCCGAGTGCTGCAACCCCGAGTGCTTCACTGCTGTGCCCGACAACAATCACAACAATTCGCCTGCGGAGTTTCCGTCATGTCCGAGCCCCTCCTGGCCTTGCTGGCCTTTGCCCCCATTCTGCTGGCGGGCATCCTGCTCGTCGGCCTGCAATGGCCCGCGCGCCGCGCCATGCCATTGGTCTTCCTCGTCACCGCTGCCATCGGCTATTTCGTGTGGCAGATGTCGCTGACGCGCATTCTGGCCTCCACGCTGCAGGGATTGATGGTCACCGTCTCGGTGCTGTGGATCATCTTCGGCGCCATCTTCCTGCTCAACACCCTCAAGCATTCCGGGGCGATCGCGGTGATCCGCGGTGCCTTCACCACCATCAGCCCGGATCGGCGCGTACAGGCGATCATCATCGCCTGGCTGTTCGGCAGCTTCATCGAGGGCGCTTCCGGCTTCGGGACGCCTGCGGCCATCGCGGCGCCGCTGCTGGTCGCCATCGGCTTCCCGGCGCTGGGGGCGGTGATGGTGGGCATGATGATCCAGTCGACGCCGGTATCATTCGGTGCGGTGGGCACGCCGATCGTGATCGGCGTGAACGCAGGCCTCGACAAGACCAGCCTCAGCGAGCAGCTGCTGGCGAATCATTCCAGCTGGGAGGCCTTCCTGCAGCTGATCACCTCGGAAGTCGCCATCGTGCATGGCATCGTCGGCCTGCTGATGCCGCTGTTCATGACCGTGATGATGACGCGCTTCTTCGGCGCGAAGAAACGCTGGAGTGAAGGGCTGTCGATCGCACCGTTCGCGCTGTTCGCCGGGCTGTGCTTCACGCTGCCCTACGTGGCGGCGGGAGTCTTCCTCGGCCCGGAATTCCCGTCACTGATCGGTGCCCTGGTCGGCCTGATCATCGTGGTACCGGCGGCGCGTGTCGGTTTTCTGCTGCCGAAGGACAGCTGGGACTTTCCGCCCGAGGCCGAATGGCCCAGGCATTGGCTGGGCGACCTGACGCTGGAGCGTGATGAGGTCGAGATGGCCGCCGCCGGCAGACGTCCTCTACCACTGTGGCTGGCATGGCTGCCCTATGGCCTGATCGCGCTGCTGCTGGTCGCCTCGCGCGTGTCGGGCGACGTCAAGGCGTGGCTGGTCAGCGTGCAGTTCAGTGCCACGGACCTGCTGGGGGCCAGCGGTGTGTCGGGGTCGATACAACCGCTCTACCTGCCGGGCGGCATCATGGTCTTCGTGGCACTGATCACCCTGATGCTGCATCGCATGCAGACGCGTCAGCTGGTGGCGGCGGCCAGTGAATCCTGGCGCACGCTGGTCGGGGCCGGATTCGTGCTGGTGTTCACCATTCCCATGGTGCGCATCCTGATCAACTCCGGCGTCAATCTGAACGACCTGGCCTCGATGCCGGTGGTGATGGCGAACGTGGTGGCCGACAGTCTCGGTCAGGCGTATCCGCTGTTCGCGTCCGGCATCGGCGCGCTGGGGGCCTTCATCGCCGGCTCCAACACGGTCTCGAACATGATGCTGTCCCAGTTCCAGTTCAATGTCGCTGCCCAGCTCGGGCTGTCGGGAGCGCTGATGGTGGCGCTGCAGGCGGTCGGGGCGGCGGCCGGCAACATGATCGCCATCCACAATGTGGTGGCGGCCTCGGCGACCGTCGGCCTGCTGGGGCGTGAGGGACGCACCCTGCGCATGACGGCGATTCCGACGGCTTACTATCTATTGGCTTCTGGCGTGCTTGGCTTGCTGGCGTTCCACTTGCTTGGCCTGAGTGACCCATTGCTGCCATGACTGCTCCTGACGCCATTGCACGAGATGCCTTGAGCGAGACCCCATCGGCGACTGAGCGTGCAGCTGCCTATCTGGCATTGCGCGAGGCGCTGGCATTGCACCTTCCCGCTGAGCGCTTGATTCACGACGCGTTGCGGACGCTGGCCTACGGCACGGATGCCAGCTTCTATCGTCTGGTGCCGCAGCTGGTGGTGCGCGTGCATGACGAGCAGGAGCTGGGACATGTGCTGCGCGAGTGTCGGGCGCGCAAGCTGCCGGTAACCTTCCGGGCGGCCGGGACGTCGCTGTCCGGTCAGGCGCTGACGGATTCGGTGCTCATCCAGCTGGGCGGTGAGTGGCGTGGGGCGCAGGTGCTGGAACAGGGCAGTCGCATCCGTCTGCAGCCGGGGGTGATCGGCGCGCGTGCCAATCAATTGCTGGCCCCCTTCGGGCGCAAGATCGGCCCGGACCCGGCCTCCATCAACAGCTGCATGATCGGTGGCATCGCGGCCAACAACGCCTCCGGCATGTGCTGCGGCACGGCACACAACAGTTATCGCACCGTGGAGGACATTCGCGTCATTCTCGCCGATGGCACCTGCCTGGATACGGCGGTGCCGAAGAGCGTACAGGCCTTCCGTGCAAGCCACGCTGGCCTGCTGGCAGCGTTGGAAAGGATGGCCTGCGATGTGCGGGCGGACCCTGAACTGGCGGAGCGCATCCGCCACAAGTACCGCCTCAAGAACACGACCGGCTACAGCCTCAATGCGCTGGTCGACTATGCCGATGGTCTCGAGATCCTCAAGCATCTGATGATCGGCTCGGAAGGCACGCTGGGCTTCATCGCCTCGATCACCTATCGCACGGTGATCGAGGAGTCGCACAAGGCGGCGGCGCTGGTCTACTACCCGAACATCGATGCGGCCTGTCGCGCCACCATGCTGCTCAAGACGGCGCCGGTCGCGGCGGTGGAGCTGATGGACCGCGCGGCGCTGCGCTCCGTCGAGGACGCGCCGGGCATGCCGGAGGTGCTGCGCACCCTGCCGGAAGCGGCGGTCGCGCTGCTGGTGGATGTGCGCGGCGCGCATCAGCAGGAGCTGGAGGCGCGCATGGCGGAGGTCGCCCGCGTGCTGGAAGGCATCGAGACCTGTGAAGCGTGGGCCTTCACCCAGGATGCGCAGCGCTATGCGTTGTACTGGAAGATCCGCAAGGGGCTGTTTCCGGCGGTCGGTGCGGTGCGTGACCTGGGGACCACCGTGATCATCGAGGATGTCGCCTTCCCCGTCGAGCGGCTGGCGGAAGGGGTCGGGGCGCTGACGGAGGTCTTCCTGCGTCATGGCTACTCTCAGGCGATCCTGTTCGGCCACGCGCTGGAAGGCAACCTGCATTTCGTCTTCCCGCAGGGCTTCGAGCGTGAAGGCGAGGTGGAGCGCTATCAGGCATTGATGGATGACGTCGCACGGCTGGTGGGGCAGGAGTACGGTGGTTCGCTCAAGGCCGAGCATGGCACCGGTCGCAACATGGCACCTTATGTAGAGCTTGAGTGGGGCAAGGAGGCCTACGCCCTGATGTGGCGTATCAAGGAGGCTTTCGACCCGGACAATCTGCTCAATCCGGAAGTCATCCTGACGCGCAATTCCCGTCTGCATCTGGAGAACCTCAAGCCTCTCCCGGCAGCAGACCCGCTGGTGGATCGCTGCATCGAGTGCGGATTCTGTGAGTCGGTCTGTCCGTCGAAGAATCTCAGCCTCACTCCACGTCAGCGCATCGTCATCCGGCGTGAGATCGCACGACTCGCCGCCCTTGATATGCCGACGGACGGGCAGCGCGCTCAGCTGGCGGCGCTCAAGAAGGATTACGCCTATCAAGGCATGGAGACCTGCGCGGGAGATGGTCTGTGTGCGACCCAGTGTCCGGTCGGCATCAATACCGGGGATCTGATCCGCGGTCTGCGCCACGAGGAGAACGCCGGTGCCGATCATCCGGGCAAGGTGAAGGTGGCGCACTGGGCCGGCGAGCACTTCACCCATGTCACCAGTGGCATGCGCGGTGTCTTGCGCCTGGCAGATGGGCTGCATGGTGTGGTCGGTACGCGCAACATGCGACGGCTGACTCAGGCCGCACGCAAGGTCTCCGGCGACAGGGTGCAGCAATGGACCCCCAGCATGCCAGGCGCCGCTCCGCGCCCCTATCTCAAGCGTCTGGCGCAGCCATTGGGGCGCAACGAGACGCCCAATGGGCATGTCGTCTATTTTCCGTCCTGTGCTACGCGTGTCTTCGGGGTCGCCACTGACGACATCGATCCGCGCAGCGCCACCGAGATGGCGCTGGCCCTGATGGACAAGGCGGGATTCGAAGTCGTTCTGCCCAAGGGAGTGGATGCTCTGTGCTGCGGAATGGCCTTCCAGTCCAAGGGCCAGTTCGAGGCCGGGGATGCCAAGGCCGCCGAGTTGGCAGCCGCGCTGGTGGAAGCGAGTGATGGCGGGCGTCTGCCGATCTTCTGTGATACCAGCCCGTGTCTCGCCCAGGCACAGGCCTACGCACGTGAACATCTCGAGGTATCGCTGACGCTGGTCGAGCCGGTGCAGCTGGTGCTCGACTATCTATTGCCACACCTCTCGATCACACCGCTCAAGGCAAGAGTCGCGGTGCATGTCACCTGCTCCAGTGTTCGCATGGGCTTGGCGGAGCGTTTCGTGGCACTGGCGCGCCAGTGTGCGACCGAAATCGTCGTGCCGGAAGAGATCACCTGCTGTGGTTTCGCGGGAGACAAGGGCTTCGCGACACCGGAGCTCAATGCTTCGGCGCTGAAAGGGCTGAAGGACGTGGTCGCCGACTGTGACTATGGTGTCTCCAACTCGCGCACCTGTGAGATAGGGCTGAGTGAGCACTCAGGGCTCAGTTATCAGTCGATTCTTGGCCTGGTGGATCGTGCCTCGGCATCAAGGCAAGGATAGCGTGACAGCGTGATGACAATCTCTTGAAAAAGCCCTTGTGCTCAGCCCGAATCGTGCGTAAAGTACGCATCCGCTGCCGGGGACGCATGGCGTTACCAGCGGTGAAAGAGGTTTGCAGGTGATTGTTTTATTTGATGTTTTTGAAGTCCGCTTCCAAATCATCGATTGACAATCCCGGGCGATTCGCTAGAATACGCCGCACTCCTTACGGAACAGGTGATCGAGCAACGCTCCTCACCGCTGGATGATGCTTAGAGGCAGTCGATTGACTCATCATCAAGTGCTTGACTTCTCAAGCGTTCCGGATAGAATATGCCTCCTCGCTTAACAGCGACGCTCTTTAAAAATTTGATCAGGTAATTCGTGTGAGCGCTTGCCGATGAGTGGTGACAAGGTCACCAAATATCGGAGCAAGCCTCTCACGAGAAGTTTGACTCTGAACCAAGTTTGGTCTGCTTAACAGACTATCAAGCTTTCAACTGAAGAGTTTGATCATGGCTCAGATTGAACGCTGGCGGCAGGCTTAACACATGCAAGTCGAGCGGAAACGATTCTAGCTTGCTAGAAGGCGTCGAGCGGCGGACGGGTGAGTAATGCATGGGAATCTGCCCGATAGTGGGGGACAACCTGGGGAAACTCAGGCTAATACCGCATACGTCCTACGGGAGAAAGCAGGGGATCTTCGGACCTTGCGCTATCGGATGAGCCCATGTCGGATTAGCTTGTTGGTGAGGTAACGGCTCACCAAGGCGACGATCCGTAGCTGGTCTGAGAGGATGATCAGCCACACTGGGACTGAGACACGGCCCAGACTCCTACGGGAGGCAGCAGTGGGGAATATTGGACAATGGGCGAAAGCCTGATCCAGCCATGCCGCGTGTGTGAAGAAGGCCTTCGGGTTGTAAAGCACTTTCAGCGAGGAAGAACGCTTCGGGATTAATACTCCCGAGGAAAGACATCACTCGCAGAAGAAGCACCGGCTAACTCCGTGCCAGCAGCCGCGGTAATACGGAGGGTGCAAGCGTTAATCGGAATTACTGGGCGTAAAGCGCGCGTAGGTGGCTAAGTCAGCCAGGTGTGAAAGCCCCGGGCTCAACCTGGGAACGGCATCTGGAACTGCTTGGCTAGAGTGCAGGAGAGGAAGGTAGAATTCCCGGTGTAGCGGTGAAATGCGTAGAGATCGGGAGGAATACCAGTGGCGAAGGCGGCCTTCTGGACTGACACTGACACTGAGGTGCGAAAGCGTGGGTAGCAAACAGGATTAGATACCCTGGTAGTCCACGCCGTAAACGATGTCAACTAGCCGTTGGGTCCCTTGAGGACTTAGTGGCGCAGCTAACGCAATAAGTTGACCGCCTGGGGAGTACGGCCGCAAGGTTAAAACTCAAATGAATTGACGGGGGCCCGCACAAGCGGTGGAGCATGTGGTTTAATTCGATGCAACGCGAAGAACCTTACCTACCCTTGACATCCAGAGGACTTTCCAGAGATGGATTGGTGCCTTCGGGAACTCTGAGACAGGTGCTGCATGGCTGTCGTCAGCTCGTGTTGTGAAATGTTGGGTTAAGTCCCGTAACGAGCGCAACCCCTATCCTTATTTGCCAGCGAGTAATGTCGGGAACTCTAAGGAGACTGCCGGTGACAAACCGGAGGAAGGTGGGGACGACGTCAAGTCATCATGGCCCTTACGGGTAGGGCTACACACGTGCTACAATGGCAAGTACAAAGGGTTGCAATACGGCGACGTGGAGCCAATCCCATAAAGCTTGCCTCAGTCCGGATTGGAGTCTGCAACTCGACTCCATGAAGTCGGAATCGCTAGTAATCGTGGATCAGAATGCCACGGTGAATACGTTCCCGGGCCTTGTACACACCGCCCGTCACACCATGGGAGTGGACTGCACCAGAAGTGGTTAGCCTAACCTTCGGGAGGGCGATCACCACGGTGTGGTTCATGACTGGGGTGAAGTCGTAACAAGGTAGCCCTAGGGGAACCTGGGGCTGGATCACCTCCTTATCGACACTGTCTACTGCTCGCGGCAAGTGCTCACAACGAATTACCTGATCTTATTGCTGGCTTAGCCGGCAGTGGCAAGCGTGCTCGACAGAGCGCGCTTCTCACTGTTCTCTGAACAGCCGCTCTTTAACAATGTGAATCATGCTGACGATGGAATGTGCGCCAAGCACATCTCCATCAAAACGATATGTCGGAGAGGTCCGGCAGATTCGTAATCCTTGACAGACCCCTTGGGGTTATATGGTCAAGCGATTAAGCGCATACGGTGGATGCCTTGGCAGCCAGAGGCGATGAAGGACGTGATAGCCTGCGATAAGCGTTGGCGAGGTGGCAAATACCCTGCGACCCAACGATTTCCGAATGGGGAAACCCACTCACCATCAGGTGAGTATCTATAGGCCAATACATAACCTATAGAGGCAAACCCGGGGAACTGAAACATCTAAGTACCCGGAGGAAAAGAAATCAACCGAGATTCCCCAAGTAGCGGCGAGCGAACGGGGACCAGCCCTTAAGCGATACAACTGACAGACGAACAAGCTGGGAAGCTTGACGATACAGGGTGATAGTCCCGTAGTCGAAGTCTGAGTATCGTGAAATCGAGTAGGTCGGGGCACGAGAAACCTTGACTGAACATGGGGGGACCATCCTCCAAGGCTAAATACTCCTGGCTGACCGATAGTGAACCAGTACCGTGAGGGAAAGGCGAAAAGAACCCCGGCGAGGGGAGTGAAATAGATCCTGAAACCGTATGCGTACAAGCAGTGGGAGCACCTTCGTGGTGTGACCGCGTACCTTTTGTATAATGGGTCAGCGACTTATATTCTGTGGCGAGCTTAACCGTATAGGGGAGGCGTAGCGAAAGCGAGTCTTAACTGGGCGACCAGTCGCAGGGTATAGACCCGAAACCGGGCGATCTATCCATGGCCAGGGTGAAGATTGAGTAACATCAATTGGAGGCCCGAACCCAAGTATGTTGAAAAATGCTGGGATGAGCTGTGGATCGGAGTGAAAGGCTAATCAAGCCCGGAGATAGCTGGTTCTCCTCGAAAGCTATTTAGGTAGCGCCTCACGTATCACCGCTGGGGGTAGAGCACTGTTTCGGCTAGGGGGTCATCCCGACTTACCAACCCGAGGCAAACTCCGAATACCAGTGAGTGCAGCGTGGGAGACACACAGCGGGTGCTAACGTCCGTTGTGAAAAGGGAAACAACCCAGACCGTCAGCTAAGGTCCCAAAATCCTGATTAAGTGGGAAACGATGTGGGAAGGCTCAGACAGCTAGGAGGTTGGCTTAGAAGCAGCCATCCTTTAAAGAAAGCGTAATAGCTCACTAGTCGAGTCGGCCTGCGCGGAAGATATAACGGGGCTAAATCAGGTACCGAAGCTACGGGTTCATCCTTATGGATGAGCGGTAGAGGAGCGTCGTGTAAGCCAATGAAGGTGGATTGAGAAGTCTGCTGGAGGTATCACGAGTGCGAATGCTGACATGAGTAACGATAAGGGGAGTGAAAAACTCCCCCGCCGGAAGACCAAGGTTTTCTGTTCTACGTTAATCGGAGCAGAGTGAGTCGGCCCCTAAGGCGAGGCGGAAACGCGTAGTCGATGGGAAACGGGTTAATATTCCCGTACCGGATGTGGTTGCGATGGGGGGACGAAGAAGGCTAGGTGAGCCAGGCGTTGGTTGTCCTGGTGAAAGCATGTAGGCCGAGGAATCAGGCAAATCCGGTTCCTCTGAGGTCGAGATGCGAGACGAACTGACTACGGTCAGGAAGTCATCGATGCCACGCTTCCAGGAAAAGCCTCTAAGCTTCAGATCACATGCGACCGTACCCCAAACCGACACAGGTGGTCAGGTAGAGAATACCAAGGCGCTTGAGAGAACTCGGGTGAAGGAACTAGGCAAAATGGCACCGTAACTTCGGGAGAAGGTGCACCGGTTCGAGTGAAGGACTTGCTCCGTAAGCTCTTACCGGTCGAAGATACCAGGTGGCTGCAACTGTTTATTAAAAACACAGCACTCTGCAAACGCGCAAGCGGACGTATAGGGTGTGACGCCTGCCCGGTGCCGGAAGGTTAATTGATGGGGTTAGGATTCGTCCGAAGCTCTTGATCGAAGCCCCGGTAAACGGCGGCCGTAACTATAACGGTCCTAAGGTAGCGAAATTCCTTGTCGGGTAAGTTCCGACCTGCACGAATGGCGTAATGATGGCCACGCTGTCTCCACCCGAGACTCAGTGAAATTGAAATCGCAGTGAAGATGCTGTGTACCCGCGGCTAGACGGAAAGACCCCGTGAACCTTTACTATAGCTTTACACTGGATGCTGATGTTGTCTGTGTAGGATAGCTGGGAGGCTTTGAAACCACGTCGCCAGATGCGGTGGAGCCAACCTTGAAATACCAGCCTGACATCATTGGCGTTCTAACTCAGGTCCGTTATCCGGATCGAGGACAGTGTATGGTGGGTAGTTTGACTGGGGCGGTCTCCTCCTAAAGAGTAACGGAGGAGCACGAAGGTACCCTCAGCACGGTTGGAAATCGTGCATTGAGTGCAAGAGCATAAGGGTGCTTGACTGCGAGACAGACACGTCGAGCAGGTACGAAAGTAGGTTCTAGTGATCCGGTGGTTCTGTATGGAAGGGCCATCGCTCAACGGATAAAAGGTACTCCGGGGATAACAGGCTGATACCGCCCAAGAGTTCACATCGACGGCGGTGTTTGGCACCTCGATGTCGGCTCATCACATCCTGGGGCTGAAGTCGGTCCCAAGGGTATGGCTGTTCGCCATTTAAAGTGGTACGCGAGCTGGGTTTAGAACGTCGTGAGACAGTTCGGTCCCTATCTGCCGTGGGCGTCGGAAGTTTGAGAAGAGCTGCTCCTAGTACGAGAGGACCGGAGTGGACGAACCTCTGGTGTTCGGGTTGTCATGCCAATGGCATTGCCCGGTAGCTACGTTCGGACGGGATAACCGCTGAAAGCATCTAAGCGGGAAGCCCCCTTCAAGATGAGACTTCCCTGAGGCCTTGCGCCTCCTGAAGGGCCCTTGAAGACTACAAGGTTGATAGGCTGGGTGTGGAAGCACAGCAATGTGTTGAGCTAACCAGTACTAATTGCCCGTGAGGCTTGACCATATAACACCCAAGGGGTTTGCGCATGATTCATATTGCGAGTCGCGAGGCCACAAGCCTCGGGACTCAGGCACCGCAAGGTGCCACCGTTTCGCCTGACGACCATAGCGAGCGTGAACCACCCGATCCCATGCCGAACTCGGAAGTGAAACCGCTTAGCGCCGATGGTAGTGTGGAGTTTCTCCATGTGAGAGTAGGTCATCGTCAGGCACTTATACTGAACCGCCCATGTAGCCTTGCTGCAGGGGCGGTTCTCTTTGTGTCGTCAGGCACTTATACTGAACCGCCCCTGCAGCCCAGCTGCAGGGGCGGTTCTCTTTGTGCGTAGGAAAAAGAGCACTGGATGATACTTGTCGGTGCCCTGTCTCTGGTCATGGCGGGCGTGATGCTGGTCGGTTACTCCCTTGAGCAGGGGCTGCTGGGGCCGGGCATGCGACTGGCGCTGGGGCTGGGCTTCGGCATCGGCATGATCGTGCTGGCTGAATGGCTACGTTGGCGCACGACGCAATCTCCCAGCTTGACCGGAGCCGTGAGTGGTGCGGGAAGTCTGGTCACCGCAGCAAGTCTATTGGCCGGTCACTACCTGCTGTCGTTGGCTTCTCCACTCGTCACCTTCGTGCTGTTGGCTCTGCTGAGTCTGTGGACGCTGGAGCGTGCCCGCCATCATGGCCCATGGCTGGCCGCGCTGGGCATGCTAGGTGGTTACGCCCTCCCGCTTGCCTTGCCCCTTCAGGCACAGTTGGGAGGAGCCGCCAGCCTGATGCTGCTGGGGCATCTAGGGGTCATCGCCCTGGCATGCCGCCTTCTGCACCGGAAGATCGGACTGAACTGGCTGTATTGGGGGGGATTGTGCGGTGCCTTGCTATGGTGGATGGCGCTGCTCCCCCTGGAATGAGTGAAAAGCCCCCGAACTTTGGTCGTTGTTCTTGGCTCGCAAGCCCATGAATCCGATAGAATGTGCCCTTTTGCACAGGGACGCTCCCCGCATGACCATCCGTGATCTCATTCGCCTGCTCGGAGATGGTGACTACCACTCCGGAGAGGCCCTGGGCGAAGAGCTCGGGGTGTCGCGTACGGCGGTCTGGAAGCAGCTCAAGAAACTTGAGGCGCTTGATATCCCGCTTGAGGCTGTGAAGGGGTTGGGCTATCGACTGGCCAACCCTATCGAGTTGCTTGATGGACAGCGGATCATCGAAGCGCTGCCACGCGAGACTCGCAAGCATCTGAAGCGCCTGTTCATCGAGGAATCGTTGGATTCCACCAATACCTTCATCCGTGAGCGCTTTCGCCAGGGAGCGGGTCATGCAGAGGTCTGCCTGGCTGAGGTGCAGTCTGCCGGGCGGGGTCGTCGTGGTCGCGAGTGGCAGACGCCATGGGGCCGCAGCCTGGTCTTCTCACTTGGTTGGCGCTTCGAGTCAGGTGCCGCGTCACTGGAAGGCTTGAGCCTGGCGATCGGCGTGGCCGTCGCCGAGGTGCTGGAGGCGGATGGGTTGCCTGCGCGCCTGAAGTGGCCGAATGACGTCCTGCTTCAGATACAGAAGGACCAGCCGAAGATTGCCGGCATTCTGGTCGAGGTGACAGGTGATGTCTCCGGGCCTTGTGATGTCGTGATCGGTATCGGGTTGAACATCGAGT
Organism: Cobetia sp. ICG0124; assembly: GCF_004006355.1. Taxonomy (NCBI): domain Bacteria; kingdom Pseudomonadati; phylum Pseudomonadota; class Gammaproteobacteria; order Oceanospirillales; family Halomonadaceae; genus Cobetia; species Cobetia sp. ICG0124. The sequence continues at coordinate 111,101 of NZ_CP024893.1, forward strand.
TGCCGGCGAGTCATCGCGAGGATATCGGGCAATCGGTCGCGGCGGTACGTGACATCATCCCGGGCGCTTCACGCAACGCTTATGCGGCTCGCCTGATGGAGTCGCTGCTGGCCCTGTTGCCTGAGTTCGAAGCTGAAGGGTTCTCTGCCTGGCAGCAGCGCTGGAATGAGCGCAATGCGTTCAAGGGGCGCGATGTGGTGATTCTGCGAGGCGACAAGCGGGAGGAAGCCATCGCTGAAGGTGTGGATATCAACGGAAATCTCGAGGTGCGCATGAATGGCGAAACCATCACACTCGCCGGTGGCGAGATCAGTCTGCGCGCTGTCTCATGATTCTGGATCTTGATATCGGCAACACCTTGTCCAAGTGGCGTCTCAAGGACACTGTCTCCAGCGAGATCCGCTCACGCGGCGCAGTATGGACACGTGAAGAGTGGCGTCCAGGGGAGGATATTCCCGATCTGGACGTCGTCACGGCAGTGCGCATTTCCAGCGTGGCGCGCAAGCAGGTATTGGATGAGACCGTCGAGCTGCTGCGCAAGCAGGTCGGGGCAGTGCATGTGGCACGCTCGACACGTGAGGCGCTGGGGGTCACCTGCGGGTATGAAGAGCCGCAGCGATTGGGGGTGGATCGCTGGCTTGGCGCGCTTGCCGGGCATCATCTGACCGGCGGATGTTGCAGTGTGGACTGTGGAAGCGCCATTACCGTGGATTTCGTGTTGCCGGGCGGGAAGCATCTCGGGGGCTATATCATTCCCGGGCTACGCCTGATGAAGGAGAGCCTCAAGCTGGGGACGCGCAACGTGGCCATCGACCCGGACAGTGAGGTGGACAGCCTGCTGGCGCCGGGACGCAATACGGTGGAGGCGGTCAATCACGGGATCTACATGGCGGCGGTCAGTGCCGTCAATCGGTTGTATGCCGAGGTGTGTGATCGTGAGGGGGTCGCGCTGCCGCTGTTGCTGACCGGAGGGGATGCACGCGTGGTAGCGAGAGGCCTGCGGGTTCCTCATGCATTATGGCCGGACATGGTCTATGCCGGTCTCGAGGCGCTTTTCCCGCTGACAGCGGCGGAGCGTGCCGGACGCCTGTCAGGCGCGCCGGAGCAGCCGCGCGTTGCTGATCTGGAAAAACTTCGCTCAGGGCTTGCACTTACCCAGATGCTTTGACATACTACGCCCCGTTCTGAGGAGATACATTCCCTCAAGCGCTTGAAGTCAAAAGAAATCAAGCACTTGACAGCGTATCCCAAGCGACGTAAGATTTGTCGCCATAGAAGAGGTGGGGTTCCCGAGTGGCCAAAGGGAGCAGACTGTAAATCTGCCGCGAAAGCTTCGAAGGTTCGAATCCTTCCCCCACCACCAGATTCGCTCATGATGGCATGTTCATCAGGGCAGCAAGAGTTGGAAAGCGGGCATAGTTTAATGGTAGAACCTCAGCCTTCCAAGCTGATGACGCGGGTTCGATTCCCGCTGCCCGCTCCAGTTCATCTCGTCTGACGAGATTGCGCAAAGGTTTTGCTCGTGTAGCTCAGGGGTAGAGCACACCCTTGGTAAGGGTGAGGTCGGCGGTTCAAATCCGCCCACGAGCTCCATACAACGGAAAGGCGAGTCGCAGTTTGGCTCGTCTTTTTCGTTTCCGACGACCTCCCAGGTCGCGGTCAAAGATAAGGCTTGTCAGTATGGGTTGTCTCAGCTATGATGGCGCCCGCTGTTAATTCAGCCTTGTTTTTAGTCTCTGGAACACGCAAGTGTTACAGGCCAGTAGCTCAATTGGCAGAGCAGCGGTCTCCAAAACCGCAGGTTGGGGGTTCGATTCCCTCCTGGCCTGCCATCCTTCCCCAGGATGGTATTCGACTTCTTACCGATTCTCGATTCTAGCGATCGCTGCACCCTTGAGGAGTCTCTTTGATGAAACAGAACGCCGAGGTGCAGGAAGCGCGCCACGACGGATTCAAGTGGTCGGTCGTTGTCATTCTTCTTGTGCTGGCTGTTGCCGGCAACGCCTATTTTGCTGACCAAGCGCTGCTTTATCGCGTGCTTGGCGTCGTCGTGCTTGGCGTTGCAGCGGCTGCTCTGGCCATCACGACCAACAAGGGTCGTGATGTCGTCGAGCTGGCAAGCAGTGCGCGCCGCGAGATCCAGCGCGTCGTTTGGCCGACCCGACAGGAAACTGTCCAGACAACTGCCATCGTGCTGGGTGCCGTGCTTATCGTGGGCCTGTTGCTATGGCTCATCGATACCACCCTCGGCTGGCTGATGTCCGGCATCGTCAGTTAACGGAGTTTCCATGTCCAAGCGTTGGTATGTCATACACGCCTATTCCGGTTTCGAAAAGCAGGTCATGCGCTCCCTGAATGAGCGTGTGAAGCTGTATGCCATGGAAGAACACTTCGGTGAGATCCTGGTGCCTGTGGAAGAAATCGTCGAGATGCGTGACGGCAAGCGCCGCAAGAGTGAGCGCAAGTTCTATCCAGGCTACGTGCTGGTCGAGATGGACATGAATGATCAGTCCTGGCACCTGGTGAATGAAACCCCGCGCGTCATGGGGTTCATCGGTGGCACGCCGGAGAAGCCGGCTGCGATCACCCAGAAAGAAGCCGACGCCATGTTGCGTCGCGTTCAGGACGGTACTGACAAGCCGCGTCCGAAGACTCTCTTCGAGCCGGGCGAGACAGTGCGCGTCACCGACGGTCCTTTCGCCGATTTCAATGGCGTCGTCGAAGAAGTGAATTACGAAAAGAGCCGTCTGCAGGTCAGCGTGCTGATCTTTGGGCGTGCCACGCCAGTGGAGCTCGAGTTCTCGCAGGTCGAGAAGGACTGATCTCTGGATCACCTTTCCTGTCTGGATACGAGCATCACGGCAACACGACGGGTCGCCTGAGGCGGCCCGGTTTCACGGGGAGCCGCAAGGCGCTACCACCCAAAATGGAGTCCTATCATGGCCAAGAAAGTACAGGCTTACATCAAGCTGCAGGTCGCAGCCGGTAAAGCTAACCCGAGCCCGCCCGTGGGTCCTGCCCTCGGTCAGCACGGTGTCAACATCATGGAGTTCTGTAAAGCGTTCAACGCCGCTACCCAGAACGTCGAGCCGGGCCTCCCGACTCCTGTGGTCATCACCGTGTATTCCGACCGCAGCTTCACCTTCGTCACCAAGACGCCGCCTGCCGCCGTCCTGCTGCTGAAGGCTGCTGGTCTGAAGTCCGGTTCTGGCGAGCCGAACAAGAAGAAGGTCGGTACCGTGACTCGCGCTCAGCTCGAAGAGATCGCGACCACCAAGGAGCCGGATCTGACAGCTTCCAATCTGGACGCTGCTGTTCGCACCATCGCCGGTACTGCCCGTAGCATGGGCCTGAACGTGGAGGGTCTTTGATCATGGCCAAGATTTCAAAGCGCGCCCAGGCGATCAACGCAAAAGTCGAATCCGGCAAGGTCTACAGCGTCGAAGAAGCTGTCGCCCTGCTGTCCGAGCTGTCCACCGTCAAGTTCAAGGAGACTGTTGAAGTCTCTCTGAATCTGGGTGTCGATCCGCGTAAATCCGACCAGGTCGTTCGCGGCGCTACCGTCATGCCGAACGGCACCGGTAACGACGTGCGTGTCGCTGTCTTCACCCAGGGCGCCAACGCTGAAGCAGCGAAGGAAGCCGGTGCAGACGTCGTCGGCATGGACGATCTTGCTGAGCAGGTCAAGAAAGGCGTGATGGACTTCGACGTCGTCATCGCTTCTCCGGACGCCATGCGCGTCGTCGGTCAGCTGGGTCAGATCCTCGGCCCGCGCGGCCTGATGCCGAACCCGAAAGTCGGTACCGTGACGCCGGACGTCGCGACTGCCGTGAAGAATGCCAAGGCAGGTCAGGTGCGTTTCCGTACTGACAAGAACGGCATCATTCACGCCGGTATCGGCAAGATCGACTTCAGTGCAGACGCGATTCAGGGTAACATCGACGCCCTGGTCGCCGAAGTGAAGAAGCTGAAGCCGAGCACTTCCAAAGGTATCTACCTGAAGAAGATCACCCTGTCCAGCACCATGGGCCCGGGTCTGACCGTCGATCACGCCAAGTACGCGTAAGGCAGTCACAGAATGTTTCACTTTGCGGTCCCCGTGCTCAGCCGCGGGGCGCCGTCAAAGACCGCAGGTGCCAGCCTTGTCGCTTCGGTGGCAGGGCTGGCTTAATCGCGACGTGATGCCTGCATCGCGCGCAGCCTGCGCAGATGGTGTCCCAGCCTCGCTGGTGGCAGCCATCCTCCAAGACTCTCCCGCGCAGTTCAGGTGAGAGAGATGGTAAACCACTGGGGAATTCGTTCCCCGGCACGAAATGGAGTCAACACCGTGGCTTTAGGTCTCGAAGACAAGAAGGCAATTGTTGCTGAGGTCAGCGAAACCGCCAAGGGTGCTCTCTCCGTAGTCGCTGCCGACTCTCGTGGTGTAACTGTTGGCGCAATGACCGAATTGCGCAAGCAGTGCCGCGAAGCGGGCGTCCAGCTGCGTGTTGTTCGCAACACCCTGGCTCGCCGTGCGCTGTCCGGTACCTCTTATGAGGTGCTGAACGAGTCCTTCGTCGGCCCGACCCTGCTTGCATTCTCCATGGAACACCCGGGCGCTGGCGCTCGTCTGTTCAAGGAATTTGCCAAGAAGGTCGAGGCATTCGAAGTCAAGGCACTGGCCTACGAAGGCGAGTTCATCCCGGCGGCCAACATCGACCGTCTGGCATCTCTGCCGACCCGCGACGAAGCACTGTCCAAGCTGCTGTCTGTCATGAAGGAAGCTTCTGCAGGCAAGCTGGTCCGTACTATCGCAGCACTGCGCGATCAGAAGCAGGAAGCCGAAGCCGCCGCGTAAGCGTCGCTTCTTCCTCCTGGCTGTCTCGTGCAGCCTGAATCGATTTCCGTTTGACCGAGCATCTTTGCTCCGCAAAGTTTAGGATTGCTAAAATGGCACTGACCAAAGAAGACATCATCAACGCCGTCGCTGACATGACCGTCATGGAAGTGGCTGAGCTGATCGAAGCAATGGAAGAGAAGTTCGGCGTTTCTGCCGCTGCCGCCGTCGTTGCTGGCCCGGCCGCTGCAGGTGAAGCCGCTGAAGAACAGACCGAGTTCGACATCGTTCTGACTGCTGCTGGTGACAAGAAAGTCAACGTCATCAAGGCTGTTCGCGAACTGACTGGCCTGGGCCTGAAAGAAGCCAAGGCAGCTGTTGACGGCGCTCCGGCCACCCTGAAAGAAGGCGTGAGCAAGGAAGACGCTGAAGAAGCGAAGAAGAAGCTGGAAGAAGCTGGCGCGTCCGTGGAACTCAAGTAACTCGTGTTCCAGGCTACGCACGCTGCGTAAGCTTCCTGGCTGGTGGCGGACTCCGCCACCAGCCTTTTTCTGTTGCAAGACGAATTATGACGGCGAGCCAGCCCGCAAGGGAGGCTTGCCGTCCGCGCCTGATGGACATCGCCGCGCCATCAGGTATGAGCCGACCACGCATCGGTCACCCAAGGTGAACAAGCTGGGGAATACAGATGGCTTACTCATACACTGAGAAAAAACGCATCCGCAAGGATTTTGGCAAACTGCCCCAAGTGATGGATGTGCCTTACCTGCTGGCCATCCAGCTTGATTCCTACCACGACTTTCTCCAGCAGGACAGGGCGCCAGAACAGCGCCTGGAAGTCGGCCTTCACGCTGCCTTCAAGTCCGTGTTCCCGATTGCCAGTTTCTCTGGCAACGCAGCGCTCGAGTATGTCAGCTACCGTTTCGGTACGCCGGCGTTCGACGTAAAGGAATGTCAGCTGCGCGGAGTGACCTACTCTGCACCGCTGCGCGTGAAAGTGCGCCTGATGATCTACGACAAGGAATCGTCCAACAAGGCGATCAAGGACATCAAGGAGCAGGAAGTCTACATGGGGGAAATCCCCCTGATGACAGAGAACGGTACCTTCGTCATCAATGGTACTGAACGTGTCATCGTGTCTCAGCTGCATCGCTCGCCGGGTGTGTTCTTCGATCACGACAAGGGCAAGAGCCACTCGTCCGGCAAGTTGCTGTACTCCGCACGTGTGATTCCTTACCGCGGTTCCTGGCTGGACTTCGAGTTTGACCCGAAGGACAACGTCTACGTCCGTATCGACCGTCGTCGCAAGCTGCCGGCCTCCGTGCTGCTGCGTGCCATGGGCATGACCAGCGAAGAGATCCTCGGTACCTTCTTCGATACCACCATGTACCACATCGAGCGCAGCGGCTTCTCCGTTGAGCTGGTGCCGTCACGCCTGCGTGGCGAGACTGCCGCCTTCGACATCAAGGATGCCGATGGCAGCGTGATCGTGGAAGAAGGTCGTCGCATCACCCAGAAGCACGTCCGTCAGATGGAAAACTCCGGCCTCGAGCGTCTCGAAGTGCCGATGGAGTACCTCTACGGCAAGGTGCTGGCCAAGGATCAGATCGATCCGGCCACCGGTGAGCTGGTGTGCGAATGCAACAGCGAGATCACCCCGGAACTGCTGGAGAAGATGGCCCAGGCCAAGATCACCCAGTTCGAGGTCATCTACACCAACGATCTGGATTGCGGTCCGTTCGTGTCTGACACATTGAAGCTGGATACCACGCGTAACCAGCTCGAGGCACTGGTCGAGATCTACCGCATGATGCGTCCGGGCGAGCCGCCCACCAAGGACGCGGCAGAATCACTGTTCCAGAACCTGTTCTTCAGCGAAGACCGCTACGACCTGTCGGGCGTGGGTCGCATGAAGTTCAACCGTCGCCTGCGTCGCGAAAGCGATACCGGCAGCGGCGTGCTCGATCAGGACGATATCCTGACCGTCATGCAGGAACTGATCAGCATCCGTAACGGCAATGGCGATGTCGATGACATCGACCACCTGGGCAACCGTCGCATTCGCTCTGTGGGCGAAATGGCGGAAAACCAGTTCCGTGTCGGTCTGGTCCGTGTCGAGCGTGCGGTCAAGGAGCGTCTCTCCATGGCCGAGAGCGAAGGCCTGATGCCGCAGGATCTCATCAACGCCAAGCCGGTTGCGGCGGCGGTGAAGGAATTCTTCGGTTCCAGCCAGCTCTCCCAGTTCATGGATCAGAACAACCCGCTGTCCGAAGTGACGCACAAGCGCCGTGTCTCCGCGCTTGGTCCGGGTGGTCTGACCCGTGAGCGCGCCGGCTTCGAAGTTCGTGACGTTCACGCCACGCACTACGGCCGTCTGTGCCCGATCGAGACGCCGGAAGGCCCGAACATCGGTCTGATCAACTCCCTGGCGACCTACTCCAAGACCAACAGCTATGGCTTCCTCGAGACGCCGTACCGCAAGGTCGTGGATTGTCAGGTCACCGACGACGTCGTCGATCTGTCCGCGATCGAGGAAGGCGATTTCATCATCGCCCAGGCCTCCGCGACCGTCGACGAGAACAACCGTCTGGTCGACGACCTGGTTCAGGTGCGTCACCGTGGCGAGACTACCTTCATGGCGCCGGAAAAGGTCACCATGATGGACGTGTCTCCGCGTCAGGTCGTCTCCGTCGCTGCGGCATTGATCCCGTTCCTCGAGCACGATGATGCCAACCGCGCCCTGATGGGTGCGAACATGCAGCGTCAGGCCGTTCCGACCCTGAAGGCTGACAAGCCGCTGGTCGGTACCGGCATGGAGCGCTTCGTGGCGCGTGACTCCGGCGTCTGCGCCGTGGCACGTCGTGGCGGCGTCATCGACTCCGTCGATGCCAAGCGTATCGTCGTGCGTGTGCGGGAAGAAGAGATCATCGGCGGTGAAGCCGGCGTTGATATCTACAACCTGACCAAGTACGTCCGCTCGAACCAGAACACCTGTCAGAACCAGCGTCCGATCGTGCGCCCGGGCGACGAAGTCGCCATCGGCGATATCCTGGCCGACGGCCCGTCCGTCGACATGGGGGATCTGGCACTGGGTCAGAACATGCGTCTGGCGTTCATGCCCTGGAACGGCTTCAACTTCGAGGACTCCATCCTGTTCTCGGAGCGTGTGGTGCAGGAGGATCGCTTCACCACCATCCACATCCAGGAACTGACCTGTGTCGCGCGTGACACCAAGCTCGGGCCGGAAGAAATCACGTCCGATATCCCGAACGTCGGCGAGTCCGCACTCTCCAAGCTGGATGAGTCCGGTGTCGTCTACATCGGTGCCGAGCTGAATCCGGGCGACATCCTGGTCGGCAAGGTCACGCCGAAGGGCGAGACCCAGCTGACGCCGGAAGAGAAGCTGCTGCGTGCCATCTTCGGCGAGAAGGCGTCCGACGTGAAGGACACCTCTCTGCGTGCCCCGACCGGCATGAAGGCCACCGTCATCGACGTTCAGGTCTTCACCCGTGACGGCGTCGAGAAGGATCAGCGTGCGCTCTCCATCGAGCAGATGCAGCTGGCCGAGGTCCGCAAGGACCTGCAGGAAACCTACCGCATCGCGGAAGAGGCGACCTTCGAGCGTCTGCAGCGCAACCTGGTCGGTCAGGCGGTCAACGGTGGTCCGAAGCTCAAGAAGGGCGACGTGCTGACCGATGACTACCTCGAGGCCCTGCCGCGTCAGGAGTGGTTCAAGCTGCGTCTGCAGGATGAATCTCTCAATGAGCTGCTGGCCCAGGCCGATGAGCAGCTCGAGATCCGTCGTCGCGAGATGGACGAGCGCTTCGAAGACAAGAAGCGCAAGCTCACCCAGGGCGATGATCTGGCACCGGGCGTGCTCAAGATCGTCAAGGTATACGTCGCCGTGAAGCGCCGTATCCAGCCGGGTGACAAGATGGCCGGTCGTCACGGTAACAAGGGTGTCATCTCCGCGATCATGCCGGTGGAAGACATGCCGTTCGATGGTTACGGCGAGCCGGTAGATGTCGTGCTGAACCCGCTGGGTGTTCCGTCGCGCATGAACGTCGGTCAGATCCTCGAGACCCACCTCGGCATGGCCGCGCGTGGTCTGGGCGTGAAGATCGAGCACATGCTGCGCGAAGAGCGTGCCGAGCAGGTCAAGCAGATCCGCGAGTTCCTCGACAAGGTGTACAACACCGTCGGTGGCCGCCAGGAAGACCTCTCCGTGCTCAGCGATGACGAGATCATCACCATGGCGCACAACCTGAAGAAGGGCGTGCCGATGGCGACGCCGGTCTTCGATGGCGCCAAGGAACACGAGATCAAGCAGTTGCTCACGCTGGCCGGTATCCCTGATTCCGGACAGATGGACCTCTACGATGGCCGCACCGGCGAGAAGTTCGATCGCAAGGTGACCGTCGGTTACATGTACATGCTCAAGCTCAACCACCTGGTGGATGACAAGATGCATGCGCGTTCGACCGGCTCCTACTCCCTCGTCACGCAGCAGCCGCTGGGTGGTAAGGCGCAGTTTGGTGGTCAGCGCTTCGGTGAGATGGAGGTCTGGGCCCTCGAGGCGTACGGCGCTGCCTACACCCTCCAGGAGATGCTCACGGTCAAGTCCGATGACGTGGAAGGCCGTACCAAGATGTACAAGAGCATCGTAGATGGCGATCACACCATGCAGGCGGGCATGCCCGAATCCTTCAACGTGCTGGTGAAGGAAATCCGCTCGCTGGGTATCGACATGGAGCTGGAAGGCTGACGCCGAAAAGCCACAAGTATTGACGGTCCGCAAAGCCTGGTGTCAGCAGCCAGGCTTTGCCCATGACAACTCCGCAACGGAGCGACCCATGAAAGATTTGGTGAAAGTTCTCAAATCGCAGGCGCAGTCCGAAGAATTCGACGCCATCAAGATTACCCTGGCGTCTCCGGACATGATTCGCTCGTGGTCTTTTGGTGAAGTGAAGAAGCCTGAAACCATCAACTACCGGACATTCAAGCCGGAACGTGATGGTCTTTTCTGTGCCAAGATCTTTGGCCCGGTGAAGGACTACGAGTGCCTGTGTGGCAAGTACAAGCGGATGAAGCATCGCGGCATCATCTGTGAGAAGTGTGGCGTTGAAGTGACCAAGGCGGCAGTGCGTCGTGAGCGTATGGCTCACATCGAACTGGCCAGCCCGGTCGCGCACATCTGGTTCCTGAAGTCGCTGCCGTCCCGTATCGGCATGCTGCTCGACATGACTCTGCGTGATATCGAGCGTGTGCTGTACTTCGAAAGCTTCGTGGTCATCGATCCGGGCATGACGACCCTCGAGAAGGGTCATCTGCTCAATGATGAGCAGTACTTCGAGGCGCTGGAAGAATTCGGCGATGACTTCGATGCCCGCATGGGTGCCGAGGCCATCAAGGCGCTGCTCGAGGACATCGAGCTGGAAGAAGAGGTCGAGCGCCTGCGCGAAGAGATTCCGCAGACCAACTCCGAGACCAAGATCAAGAAGCTGTCCAAGCGCCTCAAGCTGCTGGAAGCCTTCTACTATTCCGGCAACAAGCCGGGCTGGATGATCATGGAAGTGCTGCCAGTGCTGCCGCCGGACCTGCGTCCGCTGGTACCGCTGGACGGCGGCCGCTTCGCGACCTCGGATCTGAACGATCTGTATCGCCGCGTGATCAACCGCAACAACCGCCTCAAGCGTCTGCTCGACCTCAATGCGCCGGACATCATCGTGCGCAACGAGAAGCGCATGCTGCAGGAATCCGTGGATGCACTGCTCGACAACGGTCGTCGCGGTCGCGCCATCACCGGTTCCAACAAGCGTCCGCTGAAGTCACTGGCCGACATGATCAAGGGCAAGCAGGGTCGTTTCCGTCAGAACCTGCTGGGCAAGCGTGTCGACTACTCCGGTCGTTCCGTCATCACCGTCGGCCCGACCCTGCGTCTGCACCAGTGTGGTCTGCCGAAGAAGATGGCGCTTGAGCTGTTCAAGCCGTTCATCTACGCCAAGCTGCAGGCCTCCGGTCACGCCAGCACCATCAAGGCCGCCAAGAAGATGGTCGAGCGTGAAGCCCCGGAAGTCTGGGATTTCCTCGCCGACGTCATCCGCGAGCACCCGGTGCTGCTGAACCGTGCCCCGACTCTGCACCGTCTGGGTATCCAGGCGTTCGAGCCGCTGCTGATCGAAGGCAAGGCCATCCAGCTGCACCCGCTGGTCTGCGCGGCGTACAACGCCGACTTCGATGGTGACCAGATGGCCGTCCACGTACCGCTGACGCTGGAAGCCCAGCTGGAAGCGCGTGCGTTGATGATGTCGACCAACAACGTGCTGTCGCCGGCCAACGGCGAGCCGATCATCGTGCCGTCCCAGGACGTCGTGCTGGGTCTGTACTACATGACCCGCGAGAAGATCGGTGCCAAGGGTGAGGGCATGGCCTTCGCGAACCTGGGTGAAGTCGAGCGCGCCTTCGGCACGCACAGCGCTCACCTGCACGCGATGGTCAAGGTCCGTCTGACCGAGACGCTCAAGGATGAAGAATCCGGCGAGCTGTACGAGAAGACGTCCCTGCACGACACCACCATCGGTCGCGCACTGCTGTTCCGCATTCTGCCGAAGGGCATGCCGTTCGAGCTGATCAACCAGGTGATGAAGAAGAAAGCCATCTCCGGTCTGATCAACGAGGCGTACCGTCGCGTCGGTCTGAAGGACACCGTCATCTTCGCTGACCAGCTGATGTACACCGGCTTCCGTCTCGCGACCTGGTCCGGCGCCTCCATCGGCGTCAACGACTTCGTCATTCCGGACGCGAAGAAGGTCATCATCGACGCGGCCGAAGACGAAGTGAAAGAGATCGAAGACCAGTTCTCCTCCGGTCTCGTGACCGCGGGCGAGAAGTACAACAAGGTCATCGATATCTGGGCGCGTGCCAACGACCGTGTCGCCAAGGAGATGATGGCGGGTATCTCGAAAGAGACCGTCGTCAACTGGAAGGGCGAAGTGGTCAACGGCGAAGACGGCAAGCCGATGGAGCAGGAGTCGTTCAACAGCGTCTTCATCATGGCTGACTCCGGTGCTCGTGGTTCCGCGGCCCAGATTCGTCAGCTGGCCGGCATGCGTGGCCTGATGGCCAAGCCGGATGGCTCGATCATCGAGACGCCGATCACCGCCAACTTCCGTGAAGGTCTGAACGTACTCCAGTACTTCATCTCCACCCACGGTGCCCGTAAGGGTCTGGCGGATACGGCACTGAAGACCGCCAACTCCGGTTACCTGACGCGTCGTCTGGTCGATGTTGCCCAGGATCTGGTCATCACCGAAGCGGATTGTGGCACTCAGGAAGGTCTGATCCTGCACCCGGTCATCGAAGGCGGTGACATCATCGTCCCGCTGTCTCAGCGTGTGCTGGGTCGTGTCGTGGCACAGGATGTCGTCGATCCGGTCTCTGATGAGGTCCTGATCGCACGCGGCACCCTGCTGGATGAAGCCTGGTGTGCACAGCTCGATACCATGGGCGTCGATGAGATCATCGTGCGTACCACCATCGGCTGTGAAACCGTGCACGGTGTCTGCTCGGCCTGTTATGGCCGTGATCTGGCGCGTGGCCATCAGGTCAACGTCGGTGAAGCCATCGGTGTCATCGCGGCACAGTCCATCGGTGAGCCGGGTACCCAGCTGACCATGCGTACCTTCCACATCGGTGGTGCCGCCTCGCGTGCTTCTGCCGTGGATAGCGTCCAGGTCAAGCACGGCGGCCACGTGCGTCTGCACAACATCAAGTCGGTCGAGCGCGCGGATGGCAAGCTGATCGTCGTCTCGCGTTCCAGTGCGCTGGCTGTCGCTGACGATCACGGTCGTGAGCGTGAGTTCTACAAGCTGCCGTATGGTGCCGAGCTGTCCGTACGTGACGGTGACAAGGTCGAATCCGGTCAGTCCGTCGCCAAGTGGGATCCGCACACTCACCCGATCGTCGCCGAAGTGGCGGGTCAGGTGCAGTTCACGGACATGGAAGATGGTCAGACCATCAACCGTACCACCGACGAGATGACAGGCCTGTCCTCCATCGAAGTCATCGAGAGCGCCTCACGTCCGTCCGCGGCACGTGACAAGCGCCCGATGATCATGCTGGTGGATTCCAGTGGCAAGCACGTGACACTGCCGGGCTCCAACACGCCGGTCCAGTACCTGCTGCCGGGCAATGCCGTCGTGTCCGCCGAGAATGGCGCAGCCGTCGGTGTGGGTGACGTCATCGCACGTATCCCGATGGAAGCGTCCGGTAACAAGGACATCACCGGTGGTCTGCCGCGCGTTGCCGACCTGTTCGAAGCACGTCGTCCGAAGGAACCGGCCATCCTGGCCGAGATCTCCGGTACCGTGACCTTCGGCAAGGAAACCAAGGGCAAGCGTCGCCTGACCATCACGCCGGCCGAAGGTGACCCGTTCGAGCTGTTGATCCCGAAATGGCGCCAGATCAGCGTCTTCGAAGGGGAAACGGTCGAGAAGGGTGAGGTCATCTCCGATGGCCCGAGCAATCCGCACGATATCCTGCGTCTGCTCGGCGTCGCGGAAATGACCAAGTACATCACCACCGAAGTCCAGGAGGTCTATCGCCTCCAGGGTGTCGGCATCAACGACAAGCACATCGAAGTCATCGTGCGTCAGATGCTGCGCAAGGTGGAGATCACCGATTCCGGCGATTCCAGCTTCATCACCGGCGACCAGGTGGAATACGCCCGTGTCGTCGAAGAGAACATGCGTCTCGAGGCCGAAGGCAAGTTCCCGGCCAAGTTCGACCGCATCCTGCTCGGTATCACCAAGGCGAGCCTGGCGACAGAATCGTTCATCTCGGCGGCCTCCTTCCAGGAGACCACACGAGTTCTGACCGAAGCCTCTGTCACCGGCAAGCGCGATTATCTCCGTGGTCTGAAGGAGAACGTCGTGGTGGGTCGCCTGATCCCGGCGGGTACTGGCCTGGCTTATCACGATGAGCGTCGCCGCCGTCGTGATGGCCTGCCGCTCGCACCGGCCCCGTCGGCACAGGACGTCGAGCAGGAGCTGGGTGCCCAGCTGACCGCTCTCGACGCGGACGACGACGACCTCTGAGGTCTTGAGCCCCGCCGTCGCTGACGGCGGGGTTGACGCCCTTGTGGCCCAAGCCCTAGAATATGCAGCCTTTAACAGTAGGGCAGGTGCATCCTGTCCGATTGTTGGAAGGCAGTACAACCCATTGGAGCAAGCAAATGGCAACCGTAAACCAGCTCGTGCGCAAGCCGCGCAAGCGTCAGGCGTCCAAGAGTGACGTCCCTGCGCTGCAGGCATGCCCGCAGAAGCGTGGCGTGTGTACTCGCGTATACACCACTACCCCGAAGAAGCCGAACTCCGCACTCCGTAAGGTCTGCCGTGTTCGCCTGACCAACGGCTTCGAAGTCTCTTCCTACATCGGCGGTGAAGGTCACAACCTTCAGGAACACTCTGTTGTTCTGATCCGTGGCGGTCGTGTGAAGGATTTGCCGGGTGTCCGTTACCACACCGTTCGTGGTGCACTGGATACCTCTGGCGTGCAGAACCGTAAGCAGGGCCGTTCCAAGTACGGCGCCAAGCGTCCGAAGGCGTAATTCAAAGTTTAATATCGGTCTGATAAGAGTAAGGTCGGGTGTCGCGTCCATCGCGAGGCATCCCGGGTTTACCTGAAGGACCCTTCTACTGAGGGCTTATCATGCCTAGAAGACGTGTAGCAGCTAAGCGCGAAATCCTGCCGGATCCGAAGTTCGGAAGCGAGCGCCTGGCCAAGTTCATGAACCACCTGATGATCAGCGGCAAGAAGTCTGCAGCCGAGCGCATCGTTTACGGTGCCCTCGACCGTGTTGCCGAACGCTCCAATGATGAGCCGCTGGATCTCTTCGACAAGGCGTTGGAAGCCATCCAGCCGATGGTTGAGGTGAAGTCCCGTCGTGTCGGTGGTGCTACCTACCAGGTGCCGGTCGAAGTTCGTCCGTCCCGTCGCCAGGCACTGGCCATGCGTTGGCTGGTGGACGCTGCGCGCAAGCGCGGCGAAAAGACCATGGTGCAGCGCCTCTCTGGCGAGATCCTGGATGCCGCTGAAGGCAAGGGTTCTGCTGTGAAGAAGCGTGAAGACGTGCACCGCATGGCAGAAGCCAACAAGGCCTTCTCCCACTACCGCTTCTAAACAACGGGGATACTCACCGTGGCACGCAAGACTCCACTTAAGCGTTACCGCAACATCGGTATCTGTGCCCACGTCGACGCCGGTAAGACTACCACTACCGAGCGCGTCCTGTTCTACACCGGCCTGTCCCACAAGGTCGGCGAAGTCCACGATGGTGCTGCCACCATGGACTGGATGGAGCAGGAACAGGAACGTGGCATCACGATCACCTCTGCGGCGACCACCTGCTTCTGGCAGGGCATGAACAAGCAGTTCGACGAGCACCGTATCAACATCATCGATACTCCGGGGCACGTTGACTTCACTGTTGAAGTCGAGCGTTCACTGCGTGTTCTCGATGGCGCGGTCGTGGTGCTGTGTGGTTCTTCCGGTGTCCAGCCGCAGACAGAGACTGTCTGGCGTCAGGCCAACCGTTACGAAGTTCCGCGCATGATCTTCGTCAACAAGATGGACCGCGCTGGCGCGGACTTCTTCATGGTCGTCGAACAGGTGCGCAAGCGCCTGGGCGCGAACGCCGTGCCGATCCAGATCAACTGGGGCGCGGAAGACGAGTTCAAGGGCGTCATCGACCTGATCAAGATGAAGGCGATCGTCTGGGACGAAGACAATCACGGCATGAACTATGAGCTGATCGACATTCCGGCTGAGCTGCAAGACACAGCTGCCGAATGGCGTGAGCACATGCTCGAGTCTGCTGCTGAAGCGTCCGAAGAACTGATGGACAAGTACCTTGAAGAAGGCGACCTGACCGAGGAAGAAGTCAAGGCTGCGCTGCGTCAGCGTACCCTGGCCAACGAAATCTGCCTCGTGACCTGTGGTTCTGCCTTCAAGAACAAGGGTGTCCAGGCGGTTCTGGATGCGGTCATCGAATACATGCCGTCTCCGCTTGAAGTCAAGGCCATCGAAGGTGAGCTTGACGACAAGGACGGTACCATCGAGACCCGCGAAGCTGACGACAAGGCTCCGTTCGCGGCGCTGGCGTTCAAGATCGCGACCGACCCGTTCGTGGGTACCCTGACCTTCATCCGCGTCTACTCGGGCGTGCTGAAGTCTGGCGATGGCGTCTTCAACTCCGTCAAGAGCAAGAAGGAGCGTGTCGGTCGTATCGTCCAGATGCACTCCAACTCTCGTGAGGAGATCAAGGAAGTCTATGCTGGCGATATCGCCGCATGTATCGGTCTGAAAGACGTGACCACCGGGGATACCCTGTGTGATCCGGACAACAAGATCGTGCTTGAGCGCATGGAATTCCCTGAGCCGGTCATCTCCGTCGCCGTCGAGCCGAAGTCCAAGGCCGACCAGGAAAAGATGGGTGTCGCACTGGGCAAGCTGGCCCAGGAAGATCCGTCCTTCCGCGTCGAGACCGACGAAGAGTCTGGTCAGACCATCATCTCCGGTATGGGTGAGCTTCACCTGGATATCCTCGTTGACCGCATGCGTCGCGAGTTCAATGTCGAGGCGAACATCGGCAAGCCGCAGGTGGCTTACCGTGAGACCATCCGCACCAAGGTCGAGCAGGAAGGCAAGTTCGTTCGTCAGTCCGGTGGTCGTGGTCAGTTCGGTCACGTCTGGCTTCGCATTGAGCCTCTGACTGCAGAGGACAAGGGCGACGACGAAGAAATGACCTTCAAGTTCGAGTCCGAGATCGTCGGTGGTGCGGTTCCGAAGGAATACGTGCCGGCCGTCGAGAAGGGTGCCGCTGAGCAGCTCAAGAATGGTGTCATCGCCGGTTATCCGATGATCGACGTCAAGGTCACGCTGTTCGATGGTTCCTACCACGACGTCGACTCCAACGAGACCGCGTTCAAGGTTGCCTCTTCCATGGCGATCAAGGCCGGTGCCCCGAAAGCGGGTGCAGTGCTGCTTGAGCCGCTCATGAAAGTCGAAGTCGTCACGCCTGAAGATTTCATGGGTGACGTCATGGGCGACCTGAACCGTCGTCGTGGCCTCGTTCAGGGCATGGATGATTCTTCCACTGGCAAGATCATCAATGCACTGGTGCCGCTGGGTGAGATGTTCGGTTATGCGACCGACCTGCGCTCACAGACCCAGGGCCGCGCAAGCTACTCCATGGAGTTTGCGAAATACGACGAAGCGCCGAACAGCATCGTCGAAGCCGTCATCAACCAGAAGTAACCGATTAGCTAACGAAAGAGGTTATAGCAGTGGCTAAGGAAAAATTTGAGCGTTCGAAGCCGCACGTCAACGTCGGCACCATTGGTCACGTCGATCACGGCAAGACCACTCTGACTGCGGCACTGACTCGTGTCTCTGCAGAAGTTTTCGGTGGTGACGCGCGTGCGTTTGACTCCATCGATAACGCCCCGGAAGAGCGTGAGCGTGGTATCACCATCTCCACCGCTCACGTGGAATACCAGTCCGAAGTGCGTCACTACGCGCACGTCGACTGCCCGGGTCACGCTGACTACGTCAAGAACATGATCACCGGTGCTGCCCAGATGGACGGCGCTATCCTGGTCTGTTCCGCAGCTGACGGCCCCATGCCGCAGACTCGCGAGCACATCCTGCTGTCCCGTCAGGTCGGCGTTCCGTTCATCGTTGTCTTCCTGAACAAGGCTGACATGGTCGATGACGAAGAACTGCTCGAGCTGGTCGAGATGGAAGTGCGCGAACTCCTGAGCGAGTACGACTTCCCGGGTGACGACACTCCGATCGTCATCGGTTCTGCTCTGATGGCTCTGGAAGGCAAGGACGACAACGGCATGGGTACTACCGCCGTTGCCAACCTGATCAAGGCCCTGGATGCGTACATCCCGGAGCCGGAGCGTGCTATCGACCAGCCGTTCCTGATGCCGATCGAAGACGTCTTCTCCATCTCTGGCCGTGGTACCGTCGTGACTGGCCGCATCGAGCGTGGTCTGGTCAAGACTGGCGAAGAGATCGAGATCATCGGCGTGCGTGACACCACCAAGACTACCGTTACCGGTGTCGAGATGTTCCGCAAGCTGCTGGACGAAGGTCGTGCTGGTGAGAACGTTGGCGCTCTGCTGCGTGGCACCAAGCGTGATGACGTCGAGCGTGGTCAGGTTCTGGCCAAGCCGGGCTCCATCAAGCCGCACACCAAGTTCGAAGCAGAAGTCTACGTTCTGTCCAAGGAAGAAGGCGGTCGTCACACTCCGTTCTTCAAGGGCTATCGTCCGCAGTTCTACTTCCGTACCACTGACATCACTGGTACCTGTGAGCTGCCGGAAGGCGTCGAGATGGTCATGCCGGGCGACAACGTCCAGATGGTCGTGTCTCTGATCGCTCCGATCGCCATGGAAGATGGTCTGCGCTTCGCTATCCGTGAAGGCGGTCGTACCGTCGGCGCTGGCGTCGTGGCCAAGATTGTCGAGTAAGGTTCTCCTTACCTGACACAGAAGGGGGCCCTGTTGGGCCCCCTTTTCTCGCATGTTTGACACCTGATGTCAGTCTGCCTATAATGCGCATCCTTTGAATGCGTGGGTGACGGCCTACGCCGTCGACATCCATTGGAGTTTTGGGCAATGCAAAACCAGAAGATTCGCATCCGGTTGAAAGCATTCGACCACCGTCTGATCGACCAGTCCTCTGCAGAGATCGTTGAAACTGCAAAGCGTACCGGTGCTCAGGTTCGTGGCCCGATCCCGCTGCCGACCCGTCGCGAGCGTTACACCATCCTGGTATCTCCGCACGTCAACAAGGACGCGCGTGACCAGTATGAGATTCGTACCCACAAGCGCGTTCTCGACATCGTCGAGCCGACAGAGAAGACTGTCGACGCGCTGATGAAGCTTGACCTGGCCGCCGGTGTGGACGTCCAGATCAAGGTTGACTGATACCTCACTAGTCACTGCGGCCCAGCGCTCTCAATGATGGAGCAGCAGCCGCCACGCCGGGATGGCGTCATACAATGTGCTAGTGGAATGCTCTGGAAAGGGCAGCCATAGCGGGTGACAGCCCCGTACACTAAAGGAGACTGAACATGTCTATCGGTTTAGTCGGTAAGAAGGCCGGGATGACCCGCGTCTTCACCGAAGCTGGCGCATCCGTGCCGGTTACCGTGATTGAAGTTGAGCCGAACCGCATCGTGACCATCAAGTCCGTCGAGACTGATGGCTACAATGCGATTCAGGTGACAACTGGTTCCCGCAAGGCCAAGCACCTCACCAAGGCAACTGCTGGTCAGTATGCCAAGGCGGGTGTTGAGGCTGGTCGTTCCCTGATGGAGTTCCGCCTGGAAGAAGGCGATGAAGCTCCTGCAGTGGGCGGCGAACTCACCGTATCCCTCTTTGAAGCTGGTCAGAAGATTGACGTGACTGGCACCTCCAAGGGTAAAGGTTTCCAGGGCGCAGTTAAGCGCTGGAACTTCCGCACCCAAGACGCTACCCACGGTAACTCACTGTCGCACCGCGCGCCGGGTTCCATCGGTAACTGTCAGACCCCGGGCCGCGTCTTCAAAGGTAAGAAGATGGCTGGCCAGATGGGCAACGTCCGTTCCACCGTCCAGAGCCTGGAAGTGGTCCGCGTCGACGCTGAGCGCAATCTTCTGTTGGTCAAGGGTGCCGTTCCAGGTGCTCCGGGCGGCGAAGTGATCGTGCGTTCCGCTGTGAAAGCTCGCTGAGGGGAATTAACCGATGAATCTTAATCTTGCAGGTGCAGGCGGCGCAGTAGACGTCTCCGATGCTACCTTTGGTAAGGACTTCAACGAGGCTCTGGTTCACCAGGTCGTCACCGCCTATCTGGCTGGTGCGCGTCAGGGTACCGTGGCTCAGAAGACCCGTTCTGACGTGTCCGGCGGTGGCAAGAAGCCGTGGCGTCAGAAAGGTACTGGCCGCGCTCGTGCCGGTACCATCCGTTCCCCGCTGTGGCGTTCTGGCGGTGTGACCTTTGCAGCACGTCCTCAGGACCACTCGCACAAGGTCAACCGCAAGATGTATCGCGCTGCCATGCGTTCCATCCTGTCCGAGCTGGTCCGTCAGGATCGCCTGGTCGCGGTCGACGCAATCACTGTCGATGCTCCGAAGACCAAGCTGCTGATCGCCAAGCTCCAGGAACTGGGCCTTGAGAAAGCGCTGATCGTCACAGAAGAGCAGGACGTCAATCTGTACCTGGCTGCGCGCAACATCCCGTATGTTGACGTCGTCAATGTCGCTGGCGCTGACCCGGTCAGCCTCGTCGGTTACGACAAGGTGCTGATGACTGTCGCTGCCCTGCGCAAGTTCGAGGAGAACCTGGGATGAATCAGGAACGCGTATTCAAGGTCCTGCTTGGTCCTCACATGACCGAGAAGGCCGCGGTCGCTGCCGAGAACAACCAGTACGTGTTCAAGGTTGCCAGCGACGCGACAAAGCCCGAAATCAAGAAAGCCGTCGAAGAGCTGTTTGGCAAGAAAGTCGATCGTGTTCAGGTTCTGAACATGAAAGGCAAGACCAAGCGCACCGCTCGCGGTGTTGGTCGTCGCGCTGGTTATCGCAAGGCCTATGTAACTCTGGCCGCCGGCGAGACCATCGAAGACTTCTCTGGCGCCGAGTAAGGCAGGAGTACGGAACATGGCAATTGTTAAGACAAAACCTACCTCCGCCGGTCGCCGCCACCTGGTAAAAGTCGTCAATGACGAACTTTTCAAAGGTCGCGCGTACGCTCCGCTGCTTGAAAAGCAGTCAAAGTCCGGTGGTCGTAACAATAATGGTCGCATCACTACTCGCCACATCGGCGGTGGTCATCGTCACCATTACCGTCTGGTCGACTTCAAGCGCAACAAGGATGGCATTCCGGCCATCGTCGAGCGCCTGGAATACGATCCGAACCGTAGCGCGAACATCGCGCTGGTGAAGTACCTCGACGGCGAACGTCGCTACATCATTGCACCGAAAGGTGTCTCTGCTGGCGACCGTCTCGAGTCCGGTGTCAACGCACCGATCAAGAAAGGCAACGCTCTGCCGCTGCGCAATGTCCCGGTGGGTTCCACCGTTCACTGTGTAGAGCTGAAGCCGGGCAAGGGCGCTCAGATCGCTCGTAGTGCAGGTACCAGTGCCCAGGTCGTGGCACGTGACGGTAACTACACCACGTTGCGTCTGCGCTCTGGCGAGATGCGTAAGGTGCTGTCCGAATGCCGTGCAACACTCGGCGAAGTGGGCAACTCCGAGCACAGCCTCCGTCAACTGGGCAAGGCCGGTGCTAAGCGTTGGAGAGGCGTGCGCCCGACCGTTCGCGGTGTCGCGATGAACCCTGTCGATCACCCGCATGGTGGTGGTGAAGGTCGTACCTCTGGTGGCCGTCATCCGGTCAGCCCGTGGGGCGTCCCGACCAAGGGTCACAAGACTCGCAAGAACAAGCGCACCGATAAGCTTATCGTCCGTCGCCGCAAGGCCAAGTAACAGATATTGAGAGGTAACGGCTGTGCCACGTTCACTGAAGAAAGGTCCATTTATTGACCTTCATCTGCTGAAGAAGGTTGAGACAGCAGTGGAAAAGAACGACCGCAAACCGATCAAGACCTGGTCGCGTCGTTCCATGATCCTGCCGAACATGGTCGGGCTCACCATTGCCGTCCATAACGGTCGCCAGCATGTCCCGGTTCTCGTTTCTGAGGAAATGGTCGGTCACAAGCTCGGCGAGTTTGCTGCCACCCGCACATACCGCGGGCACGCTGCAGATAAAAAAGCCAAACGGTAAGCCAGAGAGGATTTAAGAGATGGAAGTAGCTGCTAAGCTGCGCGGCGCTCGTTTATCCGCCCAGAAGGCCCGTTTGGTGGCTGACCAGGTGCGCGGTAAGCCGGTCGCCGAGGCGCTGAATCTGCTCGCTTTCTCACCGAAGAAGGCCGCGAAGATTGTTCGCAAGGTTCTGCAGTCCGCGATCGCGAATGCGGAAGAAAACAACGGCATGGACATTGACGAGCTTCGCGTCTCGACTATCTGTGTCGACGAGGGCATGACGCTCAAGCGCATCCAGCCACGTGCCAAAGGCCGTGCGGATCGCATCTTGAAGCGCACTTGTCATATCACCGTCAAGGTAGCCGAGAAGTAGGAGACGACCAATGGGTCAGAAAGTTAATCCGACAGGTTTCCGACTGGGTATTGTCAAGGATCATACCTCTGTCTGGTACGCCGAAGGCGCTACCTATGCCGACAAACTGAACAACGATCTGCAGGTGCGTGGATTCCTGGAAGAGCGTCTGAAAAGCGCTTCCGTGAGCCGCATCAGCATCGAGCGTCCGGCAAACAACGCCCGTATTACCATTCACACTGCCCGTCCGGGTATCGTGATCGGTAAGAAAGGTGAAGATGTCGATCGCCTTCGTCGTGAAGTTTCCGAGATGATGGGCGTTCCCGTCCACATCAACATCGAGGAGATTCGCAAGCCGGAACTCGATGCCAAGCTGGTCGCTGCCAATGTGGCAGGTCAGCTCGAGCGTCGTGTCATGTTCCGTCGTGCGATGAAGCGTGCTGTGCAGAACGCAATGCGTCTGGGCGCCAAGGGCATCAAGATTCAGCTCTCCGGTCGTCTCGGCGGTGCCGAAATCGCCCGTACCGAATGGTACCGCGAAGGCCGCGTTCCGCTTCACACCCTGCGTGCTGACATTGATTACTCCACCTTCGAAGCTCACACCACCTACGGCATCATTGGTGTCAAGGTCTGGATCTTCAAAGGCGAGATCCTCGGTGGCATCGAAGAGGTGCGAGCCAAGGCGAAGCAGCCCGCGTCCGCACCCAAGAAGAAAGGCAAGTAAGGGGGTAATCGATGTTACAGCCCAAGCGTATGAAATTCCGCAAGATGCAGAAAGGTCGCAATCGTGGCCTGGCGCATCGCGGAAGCAAGGTAAGCTTTGGTGAGTTTGGCCTGAAAGCCACCGGCCGTGGTCGTATCACCGCTCGTCAGATCGAAGCTGGCCGTCGTGCCATCACTCGTCACGTCAAGCGTGGCGGTAAGATCTGGATCCGCGTCTTCCCAGACAAGCCGATTTCCAACAAGCCGTTGGAAGTTCGTATGGGTAAAGGTAAGGGTTCTGTCGAGTACTGGGTCGCACAGATCCAGCCCGGCAAGGTCCTTTACGAGATCGAAGGTGTATCCGAAGAGCTGGCCCGTGAAGCATTCAGTCTGGCCGCTATGAAGATGCCGATCTCCACCACCTTTGTTAAGCGGACGGTGATGTGATGAAAGCCCAAGAACTCCGTGAAAAGTCAGTCGAGGCGCTCCAGGAGCAGTTGTTCGAACTGCTGCGTGAGCAATTCAATCTGCGCATGCAGAAGGCTACCGGTCAGCTGAGCCAGGTTCACCTGCTCAAGCAGACTCGTCGCCAAATTGCTCAGGTTAAGACTGTGCTCAACCAGAAGTCAGGTGAGTAAAATGGCCGAAGAAACTAAAGCACGCACACTCACCGGCAAGGTGGTGAGTGACAAGATGGAAAAATCCATCGTTGTCATGGTCGAGCGCCGTGAGCGTCACCCGATCTATGGCAAGTACCTGAGACGCTCCACCAAGCTGCACGCCCATGATGAGGCGAATCAGGCTCGGATCGGTGACACCGTCTCTATCGCCGAGACTCGTCCGCTGTCCAAGAAGAAAGCCTGGACCCTGGTCGAGGTGGTTGAACAGGCCAAGGGTTGATCCCTAGGCCAGTTCCCACCAGGCAGTCAGATTAGGTTTGGAGAAAACCGATGATTCAGACTCAGACAATGCTGGATGTCGCCGACAACAGTGGCGCGCGCCGGGTGCAATGCATCAAGGTGCTGGGTGGTTCACACCGCCGTTACGCTCGTGTTGGAGACATCATCAAGGTCACCGTCAAAGAAGCTATCCCGCGTGGCAAGGTCAAGAAAGGCCAAGTCATGAAGGCAGTGGTCGTTCGTACCAAAGCCGGTGTCCGTCGTAATGACGGTTCCGTGATCCGCTTCGACGGTAATGCGGCCGTTCTGTTGAATAACACCAACGAACAGCCGATCGGTACCCGTATCTTCGGCCCGGTTACCCGTGAACTTCGCAGTGAGAAGTTCATGAAGATCATTTCCCTGGCGCCCGAAGTGCTGTAAGGAGCGGAAGCGGATATGCAAAAGATCAAACGTGACGATGAAGTCATCGTCATCGCCGGGAAGGACAAGGGCAAGCGCGGTACCATCAGCAAGGTGCTGAAAGGTGAGCGTCTGCTAGTGTCCGGTGTGAACATGATCAAGCGTCACACCAAGCCCAACCCGATGCTGGGCACCCAGGGGGGTATCGTCGAGCGCGAGGCTCCGATTCACGCGTCCAACGTGGCCATCTTCAACCAGGAGACCGGCAAGGCGGATCGTGTCGGTATCCAGGTTCAGGAAGACGGTACTAAGGTACGCATCTTTAAGTCGACTCAGAAGCTGATCGACGCCTAACGCGAGTCGGGTACAACATGGCGAACTTGAAAGAACGTTATCAGAACGAAGTGGCCGCCCAGCTTAAAGAGCAGTTCGGCTACGCCAACGTGATGCAGGTGCCGCGTATCACCAAGGTGACCCTGAACATGGGCATCGGTGAAGCCACCGCTGACAAGAAGCTGATCGACAACGCGTTTGCCGATCTCCAGATGCTGTCTGGTCAGAAGCCGATCATCACCAAGGCACGCAAGTCCATCGCTGGCTTCAAGGTCCGCGAAGGATGGCCGATCGGTGTCAAGGTGACCCTGCGCAGCGATCGTATGTGGGACTTCCTGGACCGTCTCGTGAACGTGGCTATCCCGCGCGTTCGTGACTTCCGCGGTCTGAACCCGAAGTCCTTCGATGGCCGTGGAAACTACTCCATGGGTGTGCGTGAGCAGATCATCTTCCCGGAGATCGAGTATGATAAGATCGACCGGATTCGTGGCCTGGACATCACCATCACCACTAGCGCCAACACCGATGATGAAGGTCGTGCGTTGCTGGGCGCGCTGAACTTCCCGTTCAAGAAATAAGGGTGGATCATGGCAAAGAAAAGCATGGTTGAGCGTGAGCTCAAGCGCACCAAGCTGGTCGCAAAGTACGCCGCCAAGCGCGACGCACTGAAGACCATCATCAATGACGTCAACGCTTCTGAAGAAGAGCGCTTCGACGCACAGCTGAAACTGCAGCAGCTGCCGCGTGATGCCAGCCCGGTCCGTCAGCGTAACCGCTGCCGTATCACTGGCCGTCCGCACGGCTACTACAACAAGTTCGGCCTGAGCCGCAACAAGCTGCGTGAAGCCGCTATGCGTGGTGACGTGCCTGGTCTGACCAAGTCCAGCTGGTAACACCACTGCAAGAATTCAGGAGCGCAACGTAAATGAGCATGCAAGACACTCTGGCGGATATGTTCACTCGTATCCGCAATGCGCAGATGGCCACCAAGGAGACGGTTACCATGCCGTCTTCCAAGCTCAAGGTTGAAGTGGCCCGCGTATTGAAGGAAGAGGGTTACATTTCCGAGTTTGCTGTCGCAGAAGGCGCGAAGCCGGAACTGACCGTGACCCTCAAGTACTTTGAAGGCAAGGCGGTTATCGAGAACATCAAGCGTGTTTCCAAGCCGTCCCTGCGCCAGTACAAAGGCAAGGGCGAGCTGCCGAAAGTCGCAGATGGCCTGGGTATTGCGATCGTTTCCACCTCCCGGGGCGTGATGACCGATCGTGCGGCCCGTCAAGCTGGTGTCGGCGGCGAAGTCCTCTGCACCGTATTCTAGGAGTTTGGAATGTCCCGCGTAGCCAAGTATCCGGTTAAATTGCCGAACGGCGTCGAGGCAAAACTCGATGGCGACAAGCTGACCGTGAAGGGCAGCAATGGCCAGCTGGAACTGACCGTCCACCAGGACGTGGTCATCAACCTGGAAGAAGGTCAGATGACCTTCGCCCCGGCTGAGACTGCCAAGAACTGGGCAATGGTTGGTACCACACGTGCTCTGGTCAACAACATGGTGTCTGGTGTTTCCGAAGGCTTCACAAAGTCTCTGGAAATCAATGGTGTGGGTTATCGTGCCCAGGCCAAAGGCCAGACAATCAACCTGACACTGGGCTTCTCACACCCGGTCGACTATGAACTGCCGGCAAGTGTTACGGCTGAAACGCCGAAGAACACTCAGATCGTCCTGAAATCTGCTGACAAGCAGGCTTTGGGTCAGGTCGCCGCAGAGATTCGCGCGTTCCGTCCGCCGGAGCCCTACAAGGGCAAAGGTATTCGGTACAGCGACGAAGTCGTCCGTCGTAAAGAAGCCAAGAAGAAGTAAGGCAGGGTTATGAACGCGAAGAAAGAATCTCGTCTCCGTCGTGCCCGCCGCGCTCGTGCGAAAATCCGCGAGCTGGGCGTGTTTCGCCTGTGCGTGAACCGCACCCCGCGTCACATCTACGCGCAGATCATCTCGCCGGATGGCGGCCAGGTCCTGGCCACCGCATCCACGCTCGACAAGAGCCTGCGCGAAGGTTCTACCGGTAACTCGGACTCCGCCGCCAAGGTGGGTGCTCTGATTGCCGAGCGCGCGAAGGAAGCGGGTATCAAGCAAGTGGCTTTCGATCGCTCCGGGTACAAGTACCACGGTCGCGTGAAGGCCCTGGCCGATGCCGCACGTGAAGGCGGCCTGGAATTCTAAAGGGTTTTACGATGGCGAATATCGAACAGAAGGGCGGTGACCTGCAAGAGAAGCTCGTGCAGATCAACCGCGTCGCCAAGGTAGTCAAGGGCGGCCGTATCTTCGGTTTCACCGCTCTGACTGTCGTTGGTGACGGCAATGGTCGTGTTGGCTTCGGTCGTGGCAAGGCGCGTGAAGTGCCGGTCGCGATCCAGAAGGCAATGGACCAAGCTCGTCGCAACATGATCAAGGTTGACCTGAAGGGCCACACCCTGCAGTACCCGGTGAAGGCTCGTCACGGCGCATCCAAGATCTACATGCAGCCAGCATCCGAAGGTACCGGCATCATTGCCGGCGGTGCGATGCGTTCCGTGCTCGAACTGGCAGGCGTCCATGACGTCCTGGCCAAGTGCTACGGTTCCACCAATCCGGTCAACGTGGTGCGCGCGACCATCAACGGTCTCGCTGCCATGAAATCTCCGGAAGACATCGCCGCCAAGCGTGGCCTGTCTGTCGACAAGATTGCGGGGTAAGGCACCATGGCAGCTAAGATCACGGTAACCCAGATCCGCAGCACCATCGGCGTCCTCGAAAAGCACAAGGCCACCATGAAAGGCCTTGGGCTGCGTCGCATCGGTCACACTGTCGAGCTGGAAGACACCCCCGCGGTACGCGGCATGATCAACAAGGTTCATTACCTTGTCCGTGTTGAGGGAGAGTAATCCATGAAATTGAATACCCTGAGTCCGGCCCCGGGCTCCAAGCACGCTGCAAAGCGTGTCGGTCGTGGTATCGGCTCCGGTCTTGGTAAGACCGGCGGTCGTGGCCACAAGGGCCAGAAGTCCCGTTCCGGTGGCAGCGTCAAGCCGGGCTTCGAAGGCGGTCAGATGCCTATGCAGCGTCGCCTGCCGAAGTTTGGTTTCACTTCCGCGAAATCTCTGGTTTCCGAAGAAGTGCGCCTGAGCGAGCTGGCACTGGTAGACGGTGATATCGTCGACCTCGAAACGCTGAAGAAGGCCAACGTGCTTCGTGATTCCACGAAGTTCGCGAAGGTCATGCTCTCCGGCGAACTGGACAAGGCAGTCACGGTCCGCGGCATCAAGGTCACCAAGGGTGCCCGTGCTGCGATCGAAGCTGCCGGTGGCAAGGTAGAGGACTAAATGGCTAAGTCAGGAAACGTACCGGCGATGCAGGGAAGTGGGTTGAGCGAACTCTGGGCGCGTTTGCGCTTCGTGTTCATCGCCATCGTGGTGTACCGAATCGGTGCACACATCCCCGTTCCCGGTATCAATCCTGACCAGCTTGCTGCCTTGTTCAGGGAAAACCAGGGCACCATCCTGAGCATGTTCAACATGTTCTCCGGTGGTGCACTGGAGCGAATGAGTATCTTCGCGTTGGGCATCATGCCCTACATATCCGCGTCGATCATCATGCAGCTCCTGACGGTGGTCTCGCCTCAGCTAGAGCAGTTGAAGAAGGAAGGTGAGGCCGGTCGTCGCAAGATCAGCCAGTACACGCGCTACGGCACGGTCGTACTGGCCCTGGTCCAATCGATCGGCATGGCAGTCGGACTGGTCGGAAACGGTGTCGCCTATTCCGCTGACTTCAGCTTCTACTTCACCGCCGTGAGTACGTTCGTGGCTGGTGCAGTGTTCCTGATGTGGCTGGGAGAGCAGATCACCGAGAAGGGTATCGGCAACGGGATCTCACTGATCATCTTTGCTGGTATTGTCGCCGGGCTGCCGAGTGCCATCGGCCAGTCTTTCGAACTGGCGCGCAATGATGGTGCCTGGAATGTGCTTCCGCTGCTGGCGCTGACGCTGCTCGCAGTCGTTACCGTTGCCTTTGTGGTGTTCATCGAACGCGGTCAACGCCGCATCACGGTGAACTATCCGCGCCGTCAGGTGGGCAACAAGATGTATGCCGGTCAGAGCAGCTACTTGCCGATGAAGGTCAACATGGCCGGGGTCATCCCGCCGATCTTCGCGTCAAGCATCCTGCTGTTCCCTGCATCGATGGGCCAATGGTTTGGCCAGAGTGAAAGCATGCAATGGTTGCAGACGGCTTCTCAGGCTCTCGGGCCGGGCCAGCCACTGTACATCTTGCTTTTCGCTGCCGCTGTAGTATTCTTCTGCTTCTTCTACACGGCGCTGGTCTTCAATCCCAAGGATGTTGCTGACAACCTCAAGAAGTCAGGAGCTTTCCTGCCGGGGATTCGCCCAGGCGAACAGACGGCCCGTTACATCGATAAGGTGATGACTCGCCTGACGCTGTTCGGCGCCCTCTACATCACCCTCGTCTCCCTGATGCCGCAATTCCTCGTTGTCGCCTGGCAGGTTCCGTTCTATTTCGGCGGTACCTCTCTGCTCATCGTGGTTGTGGTGGTCATGGACTTCATGGCCCAGGTGCAGTCGCATCTGATGTCAAATCAGTATGCGTCGGTGATGAAGAAGGCCAACCTCAAAGGCTATGGCAGCGGTGGCATGATGCGCTGATTGCGCAGCCCCTGTTAGCAAACTGGAGAGAACGATGAAAGTTCGAGCTTCCGTCAAGAAAATTTGCCGTAACTGCAAGATCATTCGGCGTCGTGGCGCAGTGCGGGTCATCTGCACTGAGCCGCGCCACAAGCAGCGTCAGGGTTAATCCCTCGACCCCGCTTAGCTGAATACAAGCTCGGGTGCTGGCATACCCCCTTGTTCCCAACGGGATCAAGGGGTATGCTATTGCGCCCTTTGTGGATGTAAAATCCGCCGCTAACCTTTCGGAGAAAACTGATGGCCCGTATTGCTGGCGTCAATATCCCGGACAACAAGCACGCGGCGATCTCGCTGACTTATATCTTCGGGATTGGCCGTACGCGTGCACAGCAGATCTGCGCCGCTCTCGGTTTAGAACCGAGCGTCAAGATCGCTGATCTGTCTGTTGAACAACTGGACCTGGTTCGTGCCGAGGTGGGTAAGTACACCGTCGAAGGCGACCTGCGTCGTGAGATCACGCTGAACATCAAGCGTCTCATGGACCTCGGTTGCTATCGTGGCCTGCGCCATCGTCGTGGTCTTCCGTTGCGCGGTCAGCGCACCAAGACCAACGCACGTACACGCAAAGGTCCGCGTAAACCGATTCGCAAGTAAACGAACTGGCGTTTAGACAGGAAACATCTAATGGCTAACCCGAGTAAGCGCAAGAAGGTTAAAAAGCAGGTAGTGGATGCCATCGCGCATATCCATGCCTCTTTTAACAACACTATCGTGACGATCACAGACCGCCAGGGCAATGCTCTCTCCTGGGCAACTGCCGGTGGTTCGGGTTTTCGTGGTTCTCGCAAGAGCACCCCGTTCGCTGCGCAAGTCGCAAGTGAACGTGCAGCGACCGCTGCAGCCGAATATGGTGTGAAGAACGTCGACGTGCTGGTCAAGGGCCCGGGCCCGGGTCGTGAGTCCGCCGTGCGTGCTCTCAATGCCGCAGGCTTCCGCGTGCAAAGCATCACCGACGTGACCCCCATCCCGCATAATGGGTGCCGTCCGCCGAAGAAACGCCGCGTTTAAGGAGACAGACTCATGGCTCGTTATATTGGACCGAAGTGCAAACTGTCTCGTCGTGAAGGCACCGACCTCTTCCTGAAGAGTGGCGTGACTCCGTTCGAGAAGAAGTGCAAATCCGAACAACCCCCGGGTGTTCATGGCCAGCGCCGTCAACGTCTTTCAGACTACGGCCTGCAGTTGCGTGAAAAGCAGAAGGTTCGTCGCATGTACGGCGTTCTGGAAAAGCAATTCCGCAATTACTACAAAGAAGCCGCTCGCGTGAAAGGCGCGACTGGTGAGGTTCTGCTCCAGCTCCTCGAGGCTCGCCTCGACAACGTCGTCTACCGCATGGGCTTCGGCTCCACGCGTTCCGAGGCACGTCAGCTGGTCAGCCACAAGGCGATCGCCGTGAACGGCCGTACCGTCAACGTCGCTTCCTTCAATGTGAAGGCCGGTGATGTGGTTACCGTTCGTGAGAAGGCCAAGAACCAGGCTCGCATCCAGCAGTCTCTGGCACTCGCTGCCAACCGCGGTGATGTCTCCTGGGTCGACGTCGACTCCAAGAAGATGGAAGGCACTTTCAAGGCTGTCCCCGAGCGTGGCGACCTGTCTGCCGATATCAACGAAAACCTGATCGTCGAGCTGTACTCCAAGTAATGTGATGCCGGGCTGATTCGTCGGCCCGGCTGGAGTACCCAGATTATCCGTTTGGCAGCCTTAAAGGTGTTCTTATGCAGCGCTCAGTGACAGAGTTTCTCCGTCCTCGCGATATCAAGGTCGAGGAAGTCAGCGCCCATCATGCGCGGATCGTCCTCGAGCCCTTCGAGCGTGGTTTCGGCCACACCCTGGGGAATGCTCTGCGTCGCATCCTGCTGTCTTCCATGCCCGGCTGTGCCGTCGTGGAAGCTGAGATCGAAGGCGTTCTGCACGAGTACAGCGCCATTGAAGGGGTACAGGAGGATGTCATCGAAATCCTGCTGAACCTCAAGGACGTGGCCATCAAGATGCATGGTCGCGACGAAGCTGTGCTGGCGCTGAACAAGAAGGGCCCGGGCATCGTGACTGCTGGCGACATCGCCGGTGACCATGATCTCGAAATCGTAAATCCGGATCACGTCATCGCTCACCTGAATGATGGTGGCGAGCTGAAGATGCAACTCAAGATCGCTCGTGGCCGCGGCTACGAACCGGCTGACGCGCGTCTCTCTGCAGATGACGAATCACGTGCCATTGGCCGTCTCCAGCTGGATGCGACCTTCACGCCGGTTCGCCGGGTCTCCTATGCTGTCGAGGCGGCGCGTGTTGAACAGCGCACCAACCTTGACAAGCTGGTGATTGACCTGGAAACCGACGGCACGCTGGATCCGGAAGAAGCGATCCGCCGCTCCGCAACCATCTTGCAGGAGCAGCTGGCCGCCTTCGTTGATCTGGAAGCAGACAAGGAACAGGAAGTCGAAGAAGAGGAAGATCAAATCGATCCGATCCTTCTCCGTCCCGTAGACGATCTTGAGCTGACCGTTCGCAGTGCGAACTGTCTCAAGGCCGAGAATATCTATTACATCGGTGATCTCATTCAGCGCACCGAAGTTGAGCTGCTGAAGACCCCGAATCTCGGCAAGAAGTCCTTGAATGAAATCAAGGACGTGCTGTCCGCGCGTGGTCTGTCCCTCGGCATGCGGTTGGAAAACTGGCCGCCCGCAAGCCTGAAGGACGACAAGGCTTCCGCTTAAGGAAGCCCGGTCGGCTCAAGCCCCAGACTGGTAAGGAATCACAACCATGCGTCATCGTAAGAGTGGTCGTCACCTGAACCGTACCAGCTCTCACCGTGAAGCCATGTTCAAGAACATGTGCATCTCTCTGGTAGAGCACGAAGTCATCAAGACTACCCTGCCGAAAGCCAAGGAACTGCGTCGTCATATCGAGCCGCTGATCACCCTGGCCAAGCAGGATTCCGTTGCGAACCGTCGTTTGGCGTTCTCTCGTACCGGTTCCAAGGAAGCGGTCGGCAAGCTCTTCAATGAGCTCGGCCCGCGCTACACCACCCGTCCGGGCGGTTACCTGCGCATCCTGAAGTGTGGCTATCGTGCCGGTGACAATGCCCCGATGGCATTCGTCGAGCTGGTCGATCGTCCGGCTGCCTCCGAGGCAGCGGGCGAAGAGTAAGCTTCGGCTTGCTTCGTCCACAAGAAAAGGCCAACCCTTCGGGGTTGGCCTTTTTTTATGCCTGATAGTGCTGTCCGCTGACGTGTCTTGAGCGCCTGTCTTGGCGTTGGAGGCTCTCTGGCGCTTCAGCAGCGGTGCCAGGAAGCGACCGGTATGCGAGACCTCCTGCGTTGCCAGTTGCTCCGGTGTCCCCTCGGCGATGATCTGCCCCCCGCCTGAGCCGCCTTCCGGACCCAGATCGATCAGCCAGTCAGCGGTCTTGATCACATCCAGGTTGTGCTCGATGACGACGACGGTGTTGCCGTGATCGCGCAGGCGGTGCAGGACCACCAGCAGTTGTCGGATATCCTCGAAGTGCAGGCCGGTGGTCGGTTCATCGAGGATGTAGAGCGTCTTGCCGGTATCGCGCTTGGCCAGCTCGCGCGCCAGCTTGACGCGTTGGGCTTCCCCGCCGGAGAGCGTGGTCGCGCTCTGGCCGAGGCGAACGTAGGACAGGCCGACATCCATCAGTGTCTGCAGTCGACGCGCGATGGCGGGCACCGGTGAGAAGAACTCCAGTGCCTCCTCGATGGTCATCTCCAGCACTTCATGGATGTTCTTGCCCTTGTACTGGACCTCGAGCGTCTCACGATTGTAGCGCTTGCCCTTGCAGACATCGCAGGGCACGTACATGTCAGGCAGGAAGTGCATCTCGACCTTGATCAGGCCATCGCCCTGACAGGCTTCGCAGCGCCCACCCTTGACGTTGAAGCTGAAGCGGCCCGGCTTGTAGCCGCGCGCGCGCGCTTCCTGGGTCCCGGAGAACAGCTCGCGGATCGGCGTGAAGATCCCGGTATAGGTGGCGGGGTTGGAGCGAGGTGTACGCCCGATGGGGCTCTGATCGATGTCCACCATCTTGTCGAACAGATCCAGTCCCTCGATCTTGCCGTAGGGCGCCGGGGTCAGCGTGGTCGCACGATTGAGCTCACGGGCGGCCAGCGGCATCAGCGTGGCGTTGATCAGTGTCGACTTGCCTGAGCCGGAGACGCCGGTGATGCAGGTCAGCAGGCCTGTCGGCAGCGTCAGCGTCACGTTCTGCAGGTTGTTGCCGGTGGCACCTGTCAGGCGCAGCACCTTTTCGGGATTGGCGGGCAGGCGATAGGGCGGCACGGCGATCTCACGCTCGCCACTCAGGTACTGTCCGGTCAATGAGCCGGGCGTCGCCTCGATCTGCGCCGGGGTGCCCTGGGCGACGATCTCGCCGCCGTGCACGCCGGCGCCTGGGCCGATATCGAGTACGTGGTCCGCGGCACGGATGGCATCTTCATCATGCTCGACCACGATCACGGTGTTGCCCAGATCACGCAGGTGAACCAGTGTCTTGAGCAGGCGATCATTGTCACGCTGATGCAGGCCGATGGAGGGCTCATCGAGGATGTACATCACGCCGACCAGGCCGGCGCCGATCTGGCTGGCAAGACGGATGCGCTGTGCCTCACCCCCGGAAAGGGTGTCGGCGCTGCGCTCCAGCGTCAGATAGTCGAGGCCGACATTGACGAGGAACTCGAGGCGCGCCTGGATCTCGTTGACGATCTTGGCAGCGATCTCGCCCTTGCGCCCGGGCAGGCTCAGCTTGCCGAACTCTTCCCACGCTTCGCCGATCGGCTGGCGCACGACCTCGGCGAGGGTGCGATTGTCGACGTAGACATTGCGTGCCTCGCGGCGCAGACGCGAGCCATCGCAGCTCGGGCAGGGTTGAACGGCCAGATAGCGGGCGAGATCCTCGCGCACCATGTTGGATTCGGTCTCACGGTAGCGCCGCTCCATGTTGGGCAGTACGCCCTCGAAGGGATGTTCGCGCGTCACCTTGCGGCCGCGGTCATTGACGTAGCTGAACGCGATGTCCTCACGTCCGCTGCCATTGAGCACGGCATCACGCGCTTCATCACTGAGTGATTCCCAGGCGGCTTCCAGAGCGAAACCATAGTGCTCGGCGACGGACTGCAGCTGGCTGAAGTAATAGACGCTGCGACGGTCCCAGCCCTTGATCACGCCCTCGGCCAGCGACAGCTCCGGATGGCTGATCAGCTTCTCCGGGTCGAAGTATTGCTTCACCCCGAGACCGTCACAGGTCGGGCAGGCGCCAGCCGGGTTGTTGAAGGAGAACAGGCGTGGCTCCAGCTCGGCCAGGGCATAGCCACACACCGGGCAGGCGAAGCGCGAGGAGAACACCAGGTCTTCCTGTTCGCCATCCATGAAGTGCAGCCGTGCGCTGCCATCGGCCAGGTTCAGTGCGGTCTCGAAGGACTCGGCCAGACGCTGCTTGAGGTCCTCGCGCACCTTGAAGCGATCAACGACGACGTCGATATCATGCTTCTTGTTCTTCTCCAGCGGCTTGAGGTCATCCAGCTCGACGATGAGGCCATCGATACGCGCGCGGACGAAGCCCTGGGCGCGCAGCTCGGAAAGCAGTTGCAGGTGCTCGCCCTTGCGCCCGCTGACTACCGGTGCCAGCAGCATCAGCTTGCTGCCCTCGGGCAGGGCCAGCGCCTGATCGACCATCTGCGAGATAGTCTGGGCTTCCAGATCGATGTCGTGGTCCGGGCAACGCGGCGTCCCGGCGCGAGCGTACAGAAGGCGCAGGTAGTCGTAGATCTCGGTAATGGTACCGACGGTGGAGCGGGGGTTGTGCGATGTCGATTTCTGCTCGATGGAAATCGCCGGTGACAGACCCTCGATGTGGTCGATATCCGGTTTTTCCATCATCGACAGAAACTGGCGAGCATAGGTGGACAGTGATTCGACGTAGCGCCGCTGTCCCTCGGCATAGAGTGTGTCAAAGGCAAGTGACGACTTGCCGGAACCGGAGAGCCCGGTCACCACGATCAGCTTGTCACGCGGCAGTTCGACATCGATGTTCTTGAGGTTGTGGGTGCGCGCACCCCTGACCTGAATCCTGTCCATTGCCACCTCGGGCTGCGTCGATAAAAGCAACGATTATAAGGCGCGGGCGAAACGCCCGGCAAAGGCTGCATGCTTTCAAAGCCGACAGGCGAGCCTTAGAATGTGCAGTCCATCGGTGATCAGCACCCATCCTCCCTTTCTTGACTGTCCTGCTCCGGAGCCCGCCGCCATCCATGAAGACCTCTCGACTGCTAGCGCCGGAACGTCGCGCCATCGTCGGCCTTGCCAGCCTGTATGCCACCCGCATGCTCGGGCTGTTCATGGTGTTGCCGGTGCTGGCGCTCTACACCCGTGATCTGGCTGGCGCGACGCCGACGCTGGTCGGCGTCGCGTTGGGCGGGTATGGCCTGACCCAGGCACTGCTGCAGATCCCCTTCGGCTGGTTGTCCGATCGCCTCGGGCGCAAGGCCGTGATCGGCTTCGGACTCGGGCTGTTCATCCTTGGCTCGTTGGTCGCGGCAAATGCCGACAGCATCGAGATGATCATCCTTGGTCGTTGCCTGCAGGGCAGCGGTGCCGTGGCAGGTGCGATCATGGCGCTGCTGGCCGATCAGACGCGAGAGGAGGTGCGCACGATGGCGATGGCCTCCATCGGCATGTCGATCGGCGTCGCCTTCGCGCTGGCGATGGTCGCGGGACCCCTGACCGCGGATGCGTTCGGACTTTCGGGCGTCTTCTGGCTGACGGCCATCATGGCCGTGGCGAGCGTGTTCGTACTCTGGAAACTGGTGCCTGCTGCACCCAGGCGTCAGCATCAAGATGTGGGGCTTGATCGTCGCCAGCTCAAGGGCATTCTTGCGAATTCCGCATTGTTGCGCATGGATGTGTCGATCTTTGCGCTGCACATGATCCTCACGGCCTGTTTCGTGGCCATCCCGCAGCAGCTGGTCAACTTCGGCATCGCGCCCGCCCATCATGGCTGGGTCTATCTGCCCTTGATGGGCCTGGCGTTTGTCGCCATGCTTCCGCTGGTCATCGTGGCCGAGAAGTACCGCCGCATGAAGCCGGTCTTCCTGGGCGCCGTGGCGACCATCGCGACAAGCCTGTTGCTGCTGGGGGTGGATGGCATCGAGCACGCAGGTCTCGTGCCCTTCCTTGGCCTGCTGTGGCTGTTCTTCGTGGCCTTCAATCTGCTGGAAGCCACCTTGCCGTCGATGATCTCCAAGCTGGCGCCGGCCGGTGCCAAGGGCACCGCGATGGGGGTGTATTCGACCAGCCAGTTCCTCGGTGCCTTCGTGGGGGGTGTCGGCGGCGGCTGGCTGACGGGCCATTTCGGGCTGAGTGGCGTCTTCTTCGGCATGGGGTTGCTGGCGCTGCTGTGGCTGGCTGTGGTCTGGAACATGCAGCCGCCGCGACATCTTGGCAGTGAAGTGGTCGGCCTGTCGCCAGAAGCCGCGAGGCTTCCGGCCGTCGAGTTGCAGACGCGCCTGCTGGCCATTGCCGGCGTGGAAGAAGCTCTGGTCGTGCGTGAGGAACAGGTCGCCTATCTGAAGGTCACACGCGATACACTGGATGACAAGGCGCTGGCGACTTTCACTCGTCAGCGTGATGGCGAAACTCCGGCAGGTGCCGAGGCACCTGCCAGCTGAACCCTGACACTGGCAGATCACTGTCAGTGCACTCGATACCTTCGCCGGTGCCTGATGTGCACCGGTCTATTTTCAGGAGTAATCTTCATGGCTCGCGGCGTAAACAAGGTCATTCTGATCGGTAATCTCGGTCAGGATCCGGAAGTCCGTTTCACTCCGTCCGGTAGTGCGGTGTGCAACCTCAACCTCGCCACCACGGATACCTGGAATGACCGTCAGAGCGGTCAGCGTCAGGAACGTACCGAATGGCACCGTGTGGTGATGTTCAACAAGCTGGCGGAAATCGCTCAGCAATACGTCAAGAAAGGCTCACGCCTCTATATCGAAGGTCGTCTGCAGACGCGCAAGTGGCAGGATCAGAACGGCAACGACCGCTACAGCACCGAAATCGTCGCCAATGACATGCAGATGCTGGATACCCGTGGTGAAGGCGGCGGCGGTGGCGGCTTCAGTGGCGGCGGTCGTCAGCAGCAGGCACGTCGGCAAGCTCCGCAGCAGGGTGGCCAGTTCGGCAGGCCAGCCGCCGGCACCGCAGCAGGGTGGCAACTTCGGTGGTCAGCCGCCGGCCCCGCAATGTCCACTTTCAGCTCGTTCCCCTTGGCAGGCCCCCGATGATTGAGGTCATTCATGCATGGTAGCTATTCCCCCTCACTGGTATTGCTTTCCATTCTGGTCGCGGTACTGGCATCTCATGCTGCCTTGCAGCTGATTCGGCAGGTCGCGCTGTCGGTGTCGCGTGCCAGTCGCCTGGGGTGGCTGCTGGGTGGGGCTCTGGCGATGGGCCTGGGCATCTGGTCAATGCATTTCATCGGCATGCTGGCCTATGACATCGGTACGTCGGTCACCTATGAGTGGGGCTTGACGCTACTCTCGATGATGGTGGCCGTGCTCTCTTCCGGACTGGCGCTGTGGGCCAACACGCTGTCGCGCTTGACGCTGCCATGGCTGTTTGGCAGCGGAGCGGTGATGGGGGGCGGGATCGCTTCGATGCACTATCTCGGCATGGCGGCGATGCAGATGCCGATGGCGTATCGCTACGATGCCCCGTTGTTGGGACTGTCGATTCTGGTGGCCGTCATCGCCTCGACGGCTGCGCTTTGGCTTGGAGGGCTCTTTCTGCATCAACGCCGCCCGCGTCGCAGTTATCAGGCCCTTGCTGCGTTGCTGATGGGGGGAGCGATCGCAGGGATGCACTATCTGGGCATGGCGGCGATGGAAGTGGTGCCGGGCAGCATGTCTGGCTGGCAGTGATACTCGGGGTTGCCTCACTGGCCGTGCTGGGACTGACGTTGCTGGCGCTGAAGGCAGAAAGTCGTGTGCGGCGCAGTCGACACTATCGGGCGCGGTTGAGCGGTCTGCTGGAGTACCGCACCCGGGAATTGCGTCACGAACGGGATCAGGTGACCGTGATGCTGGATTCCATCGATGAAGGGGTGATCAGCCTTGATCGGGAGGGAATGATCCGCCACATCAATCCCATCGCGGCAGAATTGTGTGGCTGGGATCCCGCGCTGGCCCGGGGCCGCCCCTGGGCGCGCATTCTGCAATTGCGCCATGAGGGCTCCCTCCACATGATGGATACCCACCTGGATGTCGTGCTCAGCCGCGGGGAGGTCGTGCACATGGCGAACCAGACCCTGCTGGTCGCCAGGGATGGCAGTGAGTGTGCGATAGAGCTCAAGGCGTCTCCGGTACGCGCTCGCAATGATGAGGTGGAAGGTGCCGTGCTGGTCTTCCGTGACATCAGTTATCGCCAGGCGATGATTCGTCGGCTCGATTTCCAGGCCCATCATGACAGTCTGACGGGGCTGCAGAACCGCAGTGCCTTCGATGATGCTCTGGGGGCCTCGCTGGAAGACGGCGATCTGCATCAATTGCTGTATCTGGATCTCGACTTCTTCAAGGTCATCAACGACACCTGCGGTCATGCAGCGGGGGATACCGTGCTGCGCGAGATTGCGCATCTGATGCGCGAGCAGATCCGGGATTCTGATGTGCTCGCCCGTCTGGGAGGCGATGAATTCGCGGTCATCCTCTACCGATGCAATCGTGAACAGGCACTGGAGCGCGCCTCGAGACTCTGCTCGACCATCGCGGATTATCGTTATCTCGAGGATGGGCGTCAGTTCCAGCTGGGTGTCAGCATCGGCCTGGCGTCCATCACGGGGAGTGCACCGGCCACGGAAGTGCTGCGTCAGGCCGACGCGGCCTGTTACATGGCCAAGCAGAATGGTCGCAACCAGGTGCATGCCTATCACGAGGAAGATGCCGGGCTCGAGCGTGCCCAGCGCGAGCTCCAATGGTTGCCTCTGTTGCAGGAAGCGCTGGAGAAACGCTTCTTCACGCTCTATATCCAGCCGATTGAATCGTTGTGCCGCCCTTCCAGTGGGCCTTACTACGAAGTATTGCTGCGCTACGTCAATGCCGAGGGCGAGCATATGACCCCGGCCCACTTCATGGGCACTGCCGAGCGCTTCGGGCTGATGCCTGCCATTGATGTCTGGGTCGTCACTGAAGCGCTGCAGGTACTGAAATCCAATGACGGGCGCATTGAAGAAGACGCCATCCTGGCCATCAATCTCTCGGGGCAAAGCCTGAGTGACATGCCATTGCGCGATCAGCTGATCACCATGATCGAGGAGAGTGGCGTGGCGCCTGAGCGATTGTGCTTCGAGATCACCGAGACGGCCGCCATCAGCAATCTGGCGCAAGCACGCGAATTCATTCGTGGCATTCGTCGCCTTGGCTGCAGCTTCTCGCTGGACGATTTCGGCAGCGGAATGTCCTCTTTCGCCTATCTCAAGGAGTTGCCCGTCAATCAGCTCAAGATCGATGGCGCCTTCGTGCGCAATCTGACCCGTGACAGCCTGGACGCTGCCATCGTCTCGGCCATCTGCCGCATCTGTGCCCAGATGGGCATCGTCACCATCGCCGAATACGTGGAGCGACGTGAGTTGCTGCCGGCACTTGAGCAGATCGGTGTCGATCTCGTTCAGGGCTATGGTATCGGTCGCCCCCAGCCGCTGGGAGGGGTGCTGCTCACCTCTGGTCCCCGGCGCGACAACGGGCCTGCAGCCAGCCTGCAAGGTTGATAGAATGTCGCCTTTGCATCGGCACGCTTCGTGCCGATGCGTCTGTTTGCCGGAGTGTGCCTGTGAAACTCTTGCTGCTGGATGCCGGGCATTGCCTGAGCCTCGGCCTGGCCCGAGTGGCCAACACCCGTACGGATCTCGAGCTTCAAGTGCTCGATGCCGTGCGTATCGACGCCAGTGATATTCGCTCGCATCGCGCGGATGTGGTGATCGTGCCTCCCTTCGTCAGTCCTGCGGACTCGGCACCGGCAGACGTCACGGCGCATGCCGAGCACGTGGAAGCCGTGCTGGCGGCCTGTGTCGAGACAGACACGCCGCTGGTGTGGTGCGTGGCGGACCAGATGTTCGAGCAGGGCGGGGAAGGCTTGCTCGATGAGGAAGAGGTGCCGTCCCCCATCGATACGGCATTGCGTCGGGTCATCGCCACGGGCGACCGTATCCGCGCCGAATTGCCGAGCCATCTGATCGTGCGTCTCGGGCCGTTGTTCGGCCCCGATGGCCGTGATGCCTGGCTGCCGACGCTGATCGAGTCGTTGCTCGCGGGTCAGGAAGTCCGCGCTGCGGAAGACGTCATCCTGTGCCCGACCAGTGTCGACGCCGTGGCCATGGCGCTGGTCGGCATGCTGCAACAGCAACGTTGCGGTGCGGGTTCCTGGGGCGCCTATCATCTGGCGGGTACCGAGCCTGTCAGCAGTTACGCCTTCATCAGCGTGGTGCGGACTCAGCTGATCACTCGGCTCGAGGGGATCGGGGAGGAGGTATCACCCGGCCCGATCAAGGCGTTGACGCTCAACTCGGGAA
Organism: Cobetia sp. ICG0124; assembly: GCF_004006355.1. Taxonomy (NCBI): domain Bacteria; kingdom Pseudomonadati; phylum Pseudomonadota; class Gammaproteobacteria; order Oceanospirillales; family Halomonadaceae; genus Cobetia; species Cobetia sp. ICG0124. Next base: position 151,726 of record NZ_CP024893.1, read on the forward strand.
CTCCGCTGCGCCGAGTGCTCAACTGTCGACGAGTGCTGGAGACCTTCGGGGTGCATCAGAAACCCTGGCGGCTGGAGCTGTCCCGCCTGCTGGACGATTGGGTGGCACAGCGCACCCCGGTGACCTCACCTCAAGAGGATGTCTGACGTGCGGAGATCTTTACTGTGAATGCACTGCGTAGTGTGTTGTTTTACTTCGGTTATTTCATGGCGTTGCTGCTCAGTGCCCTGGTGCTGGTACCCGTGGCAGCCTGCTTGCCGCTCAAGGCACGTTATCGCGTTCTGCATAGTTACAACCACCTTGTGCTCTGGTGGTTCCGTCTTACCTGTGGCGTCAGGGTAGAGGTCAGCGGACGTGAGCAGCTGCCCGAAGGGGCATGCGTTCTGCTCTCCAACCACCAGAGTGAGTGGGAAACCATCTATCTGCAGGTGGTCAAGCGGCCGCTGTGCACCGTGCTCAAGCAGGAGTTGCTCAAGATTCCCGTCTTCGGTTGGGGGCTCAAGCTGCTTGAGCCGATTCCGCTGGACCGCAAGCAGCCCGCCAAGGCGCTCAAGCAGGTGTTGAGCGTGGGAACGCAGCGGCTCAAGGATGGCTTCACGGTGCTGATCTTCCCGGAAGGGACGCGCCTGGCACCGGGGACGCGCAAGAAATTCAACAAGTCAGGTGCCGCGATTGCCTGTCGTGCTGGAGTGCCGGTCGTCCCGGTGGCCCACAATGCAGGCGAGATCTGGCCCAATGACAGCTGGATCAAGCGTTCTGGCACCCTGCATGTCGTCTTCGGGCCTGCGATCGAGACCACCGGCCGCAAGCCGGATGCGGTGATCGCGGATGTCGAGGGGTGGGTGGAAGACACCTTGCAGCGGATATCCCGCACTCCACGTCCGCCACTCGAGGAAAAGGCACCGGCAGACAGCGTGGGCGTCTGAGCGCTTCAGTCCTGGAAGCGCTCCAGGATCAGACAGGCGTTGGTGCCACCGAAGCCGAAGCTGTTGGAGAGCACACGCTCGATCTTTACGCCATCACGGCGAGTGGTGACGATATCGAGGCCGTCGGCGCGTTCATCCAGTTCGCTGACGTTGGCGGAGGCGGCAATGAAGTCGTTCTCCATCATCAGCAGCGAGTAGATGGCTTCCTGCACGCCAGTGGCGCCCAGAGAGTGGCCGGTCAGCGACTTGGTGGAGCTCATCGCCGGGCTGTCCGCACCGAAGACTTCCTGGATGGCCTTGAGTTCGGCGACATCACCCACTGGCGTCGAGGTGCCGTGAGTATTGATGTAGTCGATCTTGCCGTTCACGGTTGCCATCGCCTGACGCATGCAGCGTGCGGCGCCTTCACCGGACGGTGCCACCATGTCGTGGCCGTCTGACGTTGCGCCGTAGCCTGTCACTTCGGCGTAGATCTTGGCGCCACGTGCCTTGGCGTGCTCCAGCTCTTCCAGTACCAGCATGCCGCCACCGCCAGCGATGACGAAGCCGTCACGGGTGGTGTCGTACGGACGAGACGCGGTTTCCGGCGAGTCGTTGTAACTGGTGGAGAGCGCGCCCATGGCATCGAACAGGCAGGACAGTGTCCAGTGTTCTTCTTCACCGCCGCCAGCGAAGACCACGTCCTGCTTGTTCAGCTGGATCTGCTCGACAGCGCTGCCGATGCAGTGAGCCGATGTCGCACAGGCCGAGGAGATCGAGTAGTTGATGCCCTTGATCTTGAACGGCGTGGCCAGGCACGCGGAGACGGTGGAGCCCATGGTGCGGGTGACGCGGTACGGTCCGACGCGGCGCAGGCCCTTGGCGCGCATGATGTCAGCGGCCTCGACCTGGTTGGCGGAAGATGCGCCACCGGAACCGGCGATCAGGCCGGTACGCTCGTTGGAGACCTGCTCCGGGCTCAGGCCGGAATCAGCGATCGCCTGCTCCATGGAGATGTAGGCATACGCCGCGGCATCTCCCATGAAACGCAGTTGCTTGCGATCGATATGGTCTTCGAGGTTGATGTCGACTACGCCCGCGACCTGGCTGCGGAAGCCAAGCTCGGCGTATTCCTCTTTGCGGCGGATACCGGAACGTCCCTCTTGGAGGGATTCCAGGACCTGCTGGCGATCATTGCCCAGGCAGGAAACAATGCCCAGCCCGGTGACTACCACTCTACGCATGGGAGCCTCCCGTTCAGAAGTTCGCAGTGGAGGTGAACAGACCGACGCGCAGGTCGTTGGCCTGATAGATGTCGCGGCCATCAACGGTGACTGTGCCATCGGCGATGCCGAGGATCAGCTTGCGAGTGATGACCCGCTTGATGTTGATGGTGTAGGTCACCTTCTTGGCGGTCGGCAGGACCTGACCGGAGAATTTCACTTCTCCGCAGCCCAGCGCACGACCGCGGCCCGGGTTGCCAAGCCAGCCGAGGTGGAATCCGACCAGTTGCCACATGGCATCGAGGCCCAGGCAGCCCGGCATGACCGGATCGCCCGGGAAGTGGCAGTCGAAGAACCACAGGTCCGGAGTGATATCGAGCTCAGCGATCAACTGCCCCTTGCCGTGGCTACCGCCTTCCTCACTGATGTGAGTGATGCGATCCAGCATCAGCATGTTGGGAGCAGGCAGTTGCGCATTGCCCGGGCCGAAGAGTTCGCCCTGGCCGCAGGCCAGCAGCTCGTCGCGAGTAAAGGAGTGTTGCTTGGTCACTGAGTCATTCCGAGTAGCGGGATGGTTATGCCGTACGGGGCGTAACAACGCCCGAATGGGGCTAGTCTAATGGCTGGCCCCACTGAATGCACGTGGGGGGCAGACTAAAGGGCACCATGGGGCGGTGCAAATATCTGCTTCAGCTTTTGGCGTGCCAGTCGATAAGATCGACCGAGGGTCCGGTATGTGGCCGAATGCTTCCTTCAATCGCCCCCTCATCTGGGGGGGAGTCATTGCTCTGTGCCTGATGCCGTGGCTGCCAGGCCTCGAACTGCGACTGTGCGCGCTGATACCGGTCATCCTGGCAGGCGCGGACATCCTGCGGTTGATGCGCCGACTGCATCTGCGGCGCGAGTTGCTGGAGGCGGCCGTGCACCTCAGCAGCGATGGACTCCTGATCAGTGATAGTCAGAACAAGGTATTGGCGGTGAATGCCGCCTTCAGTCGGATCACCGGCTACGCGCCGGAGGAGATCATCGGGCGCAACCCCTCCCTGCTGTCCTCGGGTCGCCATGACGAGGACTTCTATCGCCGCTATTGGCAGGCCCTGGCGGTGCATGGCTATTGGGAGGGCGAGGTCTGGAACCGGCGCAAGCAGGGCGATGAGTACCCTGAGTGGCTGAGGGCGCGACGCATGGAGCGCGCAGGAGAGGTGTTCCACATCGCGCTGTTCTCGGATATCTCGCGCCACAAGGCGCGGGAGGAAGACCTGCAGCGCATCGGGCTGGAGGACACTCTGACCGGCCTGCCCAATCGACGTCGTCTGAGTGACCTGATGGTGAGTCGTCTGGGCAGCTTGCGGGCCGGTGAAGCCCTGGACCTGGCGCTGATCGACATCGACGCCCTCAAGAGCATCAACGACTCGCTGGGCACCGAGGGGGGAGACCGTCTGCTCAAGCTGTTCGCGCGGCGCCTCACGGAGCTGGCACGCGGCGGTGTCGCAGGACGCATCGGCGGTGACGAGTTCGTGATTCTGCGAACCACGGCGGGGGGAGACCACGGTGAGTGGATCGAAGAGCTGCGCTCGACGCTGACCCAGCCACTGGAAGTGGACGATCAGATTCTCCACCTGGCGCTCTCGATCGGCAGCTGTCGTGCACCGGAGGACGGGCGTGATCCCGAAGTGGTGATGCAGCGCCTGGAAAGCGCGCTCTACGCCGCCAAGCGCCACGGTCGCAATATCGACATGCGCTTCCAGCCGGCGCTGGACTCCGGTGCCGATCTCCAGCTGGGATTGGCCAACGATCTACGGGCAGCGCTCGAGAGCCATGGCCAGTTGCAGCTGCACTACCAGTGTCAGCATCAGGCCAGTACCGGCAAGGTGAGCAGTGTCGAGGCGCTGCTGCGCTGGCAGCATCCATTGCGTGGGCCGGTGTCACCTGCTGACTTCGTCCCGCTGGCCGAGCGCCATGGCCTGATGCTGCGACTGGGCAACTGGGTGCTGCGCGAGGCCGTGCAGCAGCAGGCGAACTGGCGACGTGCGGGACACCGCCTGTGCATCTGGGTGAATGTCTCGGCACTGCAGCTGATACAGGGCAATTTCGAGGCCTCGCTGGCCGCGCTGCTGCTGGAGTATGACGTGCCGGCGGACAGCATCGGCCTGGAATTGACCGAATCGGTGTTGCTGGATGAGCGCGCCGGTGACATCTCGCGCCGGCTGGCGACCCTGCGCAGCAGAGGCCACCAGATCGCGGTGGATGATTTCGGGACCGGCTATTCGTCGCTGTCCTATCTGAAGGATCTGCCAGTGGACAAGCTCAAGCTGGATCGCGCCTTCATTCGCAGCTTGCCGGGGGAGCGCTCCGATGCGGCCATCACCATGGCGGTATTGGCGATGGCCAAGGGGCTGGGCATGGAGATGATCGCGGAGGGTGTCGAGACGGCAGAGCAGCGTGAGTACCTGGTATCGCACGGTTGTGGCTGGATTCAGGGCTTCTACTTCTCCCGTCCCGCGCCGGCGGCGGACGTCATCGAGCGTCTCAATGGCTATGAATCCGGCCAGTTGTCCATCTTCCAGCGCGAGATGGCCAGGCATAGCCCGCCCCAGATGAGGGCCTGTGCCGGCAACAGCCAATCGGCGAGCGTGACGTCAGCGAGCTGAGCGCCGCCGTAATAGGACAGGGGCGCGCTTGTCGCCCCGCCGATGGCGGCGAGCCATGGGCGCTGCCATAGCCAGTGCAATGCATGATGTACGGTACTGGCGAACAACGGCCACAGGCACCACATCCACACGGGCAGCGGCAGCCAGTGTGTCCAGTCCGGCGCGGTGGCTGGCAGCGAGTAGCCACCGGCCAGGGTCAGACCGCCGTCCACCACCATGCCCAGTGCCAGAAAGCCCCCCAGCCATCGCAGCTCTCGTGCGCGCCGGGCCTGTGGGACGACCCAGCCCAGATGCGCGGCCAGAATGAGCGGGGTGACCAGCAGTGCGACCCAGGCGCCCCCCAGCACGCAGCTGAACCAGCCAAGCTGAAACAGCCCGGCATTCAGCAGTGGGGTGATGCGTGGAGAGCGCACGTTCAGGCGTTCCAGTCCTTGAGTCCCATCTGCACCGGGCGGGCGCCAGGGCCTCCCAGCAGCAGCTGACAGGTGCCGATGGTGCGCTCCCGGAAGCCCCCTTCACAGTAGGCCAGGTAGTAGCGCCACATCCGCACGAAGCGTTCGTCATACCCCTGTGCATAGACATCGTCGAGGCGTGCCTCGAAACGCTGCCCCCACGCCTTGAGCGTGGCCGCGTAATGCAGGCCGATATCCTCGAGTGTCAGCAGGTTCAGCTGGGTATCACGTTGCATGGCACCCAGTATGGCGCCATGTGAGGGCAGGAAGCCGCCCGGGAAGATGTAGCGCTTGATGAAATCCATCTCGCGGCTGGCGGCCGCGAAACGCTGATCACGGATCGTGATGGCCTGCAGGGCGATCAGGCCTTCGGGCTTGAGGAGTCGCTCGAGAGTCTTCAGGTAGGTCGGCAGATACTGATGCCCGACCGCCTCGATCATCTCCACCGAGACGATACGGTCGAAGCGGCCTTCGAGGGCACGATAATCCTGCTTGAGCAGCGTGATGCGATCTTCCAGTCCTTCCTCGGCGATGCGTGCCGCCGTATAGGCATGCTGCTCATCGGAGATGGTGGTGGTGGTCACGTGACAGCCGCGCGTTCGGGCAGCATGGATGGCAAGGCCGCCCCAGCCGGTACCGATCTCCAGCAGATGATGCTGTGGCCCCAGCTCCAGCAGGTCGAACAGTCGCTCCAGCTTGTGCGTCGAGGCTTCCTCGAGGTCTGCTTCGGGATGCGGAAAGACCGCCGCGGAGTACATGCGGTGCTCGCGATCGAGGAACAGCGCGAAGAGGTCGTTGCCAAGATCGTAGTGCGCCGAGATATTGCGCTTCGAGCCCGCCAGGGTATTGCGCGCCAGCGCGTAGGCGACACTCAGCGCCCACTTGGAAAGGCGCGATGTCCCGCTGTCCACCGAGTCATTGACCTGTTCCAGATTGAAGGCGAACAGACGCACCAGCCCCACCAGATCATCCGTCTCCCACTGACCGTCCATGTAGGCTTCCGCCGCCGCGACGGTGCCCCCCAGTGCCATGCGCCGCCAGGCGCGCGAATCGTGGATGCGCAGCGTGATGTCACGTGGCCCCCCTTGCCCCAGCACATGGCGCTCACGACCTTCCAGCACGGTCAGGCTGCCGCCCTCGAGTCTGTCGAGCATGCGCAGCAGCCGAGGGCGCAGCAGGCGGGTCAGGCGGTCATCGTGACGGGGGATTGCCACCGGACTGGGGGGAACGGGTTCAAACTGGCTCATGGTGATGTCCTCATGACGGATGCCGAGTCTCTGGCTGAGGGCGCGGATGATCGAAGATCGGCACGCGCTTGAGCGCCAGACGCAGCGCCTCGTAATGGATGCCTGCCACGGTCTTGAGCGTCATCCACGGGAAGCGCAGCAGCAGGCGGGTCATGGCGCGTGGAGTCGCGGGTTCCAGATGCAGGCTCAGGCTGGCATCGAAGAGTGATTCCCCGGGCTTGCGTGTCACTTCCTCGCCCAGTGGATGATTTTCCATGTGCAACAGGAGCTCATCGTTGCTGGGGTCATTGAAGCGCCAGTGATAGCGCATGCCCATCGGCATGAAGGGCGAGACATGCAGGCGCTTGTCGAAATGCGCCGAATGCATGCGCCGTCGCGAATCGGTGCGCGAGGCATACAGCACACGCTCGCCCCAGGGAATGTTGGTCACCTCACCGAGCACGGCGCCCAACTGGCCCGTCGCGTGGTAGAGGTAATAGAGTCGGATCGGGTTGAAGCCCACCCCGAAATGCCGCAGCTGGGTCAGCAGGAAGATGCGGCCTTGCGGCAGGGGCGCATGATCGCCCGCCATGGCGAGCTCGCGTCGACAAGCCTCATGGACACGCTCGATCAATGGGCCATCCGTCAGACCGTGCAGGGCTGCCGGGAGATGGTCGCGTTCGCGAAAGGCCAGCGGTGCCGCCCGGCTGGCGCTTGCCAGACGCCGGCCTGCCATCAGGTCCGGCAGCTCATCCAGCGCCAGCCACGCCATCGCGACGCGATAGCGAAAGGCATGCTGGCGCGGCGCATGGCGGCGATGGCGCAGCGTGCCGTAGCCGATACGGCTGGCGGGCGCCTTCAATCGTCTGCCTCGCGGGCACCCAGTGCCTCGGCGACGCGCAATGCACTCCACACGCCATCTTCATGGAAGCCGTTGCGCCACCAGGCACCACAGAAATGGGTGCGTCCCACCGGGCCACCAGACCGTGGCGAGACACCGGAGATCTCCATGAAGCGCTGCTTGGCGGCCTCGGCCTCAAGCGTGAAGCGCGGGTGATCATAGGCGTAACGGCCCAGTACGAGGGCGGGGTCGATGGCATCGCTGTCGTTGAGCGTGATGCAGAAGGTCTCTCGAGGCGGATAGTCGCGCTCATCGAGGCGCTGCAGGATGTTCATGTCGTAGGTGACGCTGGCTCGCTGGGCGTCATCCCGGCCATCGAGACGGTAGTTCCAGCTCGCCCAGGCCTCACGGCGCCTGGGCAGCAGGGAGGTGTCGGTGTGCATCACCACGTCATTGCGCTGGGTCGTGATCGCCGAGAGCACGTCCTGCTCACAGGCGCTGGCGTCTTTCAGCAGAGCCAGTGCCTGAGGCGCATGACAGGCCAGCACCACCTGATCGAAGCGTTCGCAGCGCCCATCGACGTGCTCCAGTGTCACGCCGTCGACATCGCGCCGTATCTGGCGGATCTCGCTGTTGAGGTGAATGCGCTCGGCATAGCCCTCGGTCAGCGGGGCGATGTAGCTGCGTGACCCACCGATCAGCGTGAACCACTGGGGACGATCGTTGATCGACAGCAGGCCGTGATGGCGGAAGAAGCGCACGAAGAACTGCAGCGGGAAGCGCTCGATGTCCGCGATGCTGGCGGACCAGATCGCCGCGCCCATCGGCAGCAGATAATGCTCACGAAACACCTGCGAGTAGCCGTTGGCGTCGAGATAGCTGCCCAGGGTCGCGTCCTCGGCGAGCCTGCCGCTGTCCAGGTCCGCCGCGGCCTGCTGATTGAAGCGCAGGATGTCACGCAGCAGTCGATAGAAGCGCGGGCGCAACAGGTTGCGTTTCTGGGCGAACAACGACAGCAGCGTATGGCCGTTGTACTCGAAGTCCTCGGCGGTGGTGTGTACCGAGAAGCTCATCTCGGTGGGCTGATAGGCGACATCGAGACGCTCCAGCAGGCGCTGGAAGTGGGGATAGGTGCGGTCGTTGAAGACGATGAATCCGGTATCGATGGCCCATTCGCTGCCATCGGCGGTCTGCACGTCCATGGTCGCAGTGTGGCCGCCGAGACGCTCGGCCGACTCGAAGACATGCACCTCGTGGTGACGACTGAGGTAGTAGGCCGCTGCCATGCCGCTGATGCCGCTGCCGATGACGGCGATCCGCTGGCGGGGAAGAGGAGCTGTTGCCTGTGACGTCGTTGTATTCATGCCACTCCAGAGAAGGAACCTGCCTGATGTCGGTCAATCTCGCGTCATGCGCAGTCCGATCTGGCGGCGCAATGTCGGCGGTAGAATGCCCAGCAGCTTCACCAGCAGCGTGAAGCGCCTGGGAAAGTGGATATCGAGCCGGTGACGCGCCAGCCCTGACACGATCGCCTCGACGGCCTGATCGACCGTGACCTGCATCGGCATCGGGAAGTCATTGCGCTCGGTCAGCGGTGTCTTAACGAAGCCCGGATGAATCACGCTGACATCGATCCCCTGGGCATCCAGGTCCAGCCGCAGCGACTCGAGGAAGTAGCTCACTGCAGCCTTGGAAGCCCCATAGGCTTCGGCGCGTGGCAGCGGCAGGTAGGCCGAGGCACTCGACACCGCCGCCAGCTGTGGCCGCTCTCCCCCCTGCGCGGCAGCCGTGCGAAGCAGGGGCAGCGCGCTCTCGATCACATCCACGGCTGCCTGGAAATTGGTGGCGAAGACTCGGTGAACCAGATCGGCCTCGAAATCACGTGCATCCAGATATTCGCAGGTACCTGCGTTGAGGAGCATCAGGTCGAGTCCACCGAAGTCTTCCTCGATCTGTCGTGCGGCCGTGCGGATGGCATCACGGTCGGTGAGATCCAGCGTGATCACCAGTGCATCACCGGGGCCTTGTTCGGCGTCGGCCGCGATGGCCTTCAGCTTGTCGGTGGAGCGTGCGCTCAGCACGACACGATGCCCATCGGCCAGCAGGCGACGTGCCAGCCCTTCACCGATCCCGGAGCTGGCACCGGTCAACCAGATGCGCTTGCGTGTCGTGGCTCAGTCCATGCGTCGCTTGAGCAGCCTGATCACCTTGCCCAGCAACGGCACCTGCTCGTAGAGCAGCTCGCCGGCATCGAAGAAGTCACGGTGCCGACATACCTTGCCGTGTCGGAATTCGAGGCGTGAGGCACCTTCCACCACGATATCGCTGCCGCCGTTCAGGCGCGGATGGCGATAGGTCATCGTCCAGCTCAACCATGCCAGTCCCTGCTCCGCGCTCTCTCGGGCCCAGCGGATGATGAAACACGAAATCAATCGATGAGACATTCGTGTACAACCCTGAGAAATACTGATTGAGCGCTTCCAGGCCCTGAGCTTCGTGCAGAGGGTCGCGAAAAACGACATCGTCACTATAGACTGATTTCAGCAGCTCTGTAGAGGTTTTGTCCAGCTTTTCGTAAAGGCGACAGACCCGAACCAGCGCCGGGCTCATCTCGGGGGGCAGCGATTGCATGGCTGTGCTCCTGACGTCGAGACACTGGCAGGGTCATTCGCTTCTGGTGAGCGCCTTGAAGGCATCGAGGGCTCGCTGGCGGGCGGCCTTGTGGTCGACGATCGGGCGCGGGTAGCCACAGGCATGGCAGTCGTCAGCCGTGGGCTGGTGACGACGCTTGGCGGGAAGGTCGGCCAGCTCAGGCACGAAGCTTGCGATGAAGTCGCCGTCCTTGTCGAAGCGTTGCCCCTGGGTGGTGGGGTTGAAGATGCGGAAATAGGGCGCGGCATCGGTGCCGGTCGAGGCGGCCCACTGCCAGCCGCCATTGTTGGCCCCCAATTCACCATCCACCAGGTGCGCCAGGAAGTAGGCCTCACCACGGCGCCAGTCGATCAACAGGTGCTTGGTGAGGAACATGGCCGTCACCATGCGCAGGCGATTGTGCATCCAGCCGGTCTCGACCAGCTGGCGCATGGCGGCATCGACGATGGGGTAGCCGGTACGCCCTTCGCACCAGGCGGCGAAGCCTGCGTCATCATCGCGCCATTGCAGGGCTTCGGTATGGCGCTGGAAGGGACGGTGGCGATTGACGCGCGGAAAGCCGACCAGGATGTGCTGGTAGAACTCGCGCCAGATCAGCTCGTTGACCCAGGTGGTCAGGCCGACATCACCGTCGGCGAGACTGCCGTTTTCCGCCAATACCGCCGCGTAGCACTGTCGAGCCGAGATCATGCCGAGCGCCAGATAGGGGGACAGTTCGCTGGTGCCGCGCGTGGCGGGCAGGTCGCGCTGCTCGTGGTAGCGGCGCGCCCGGAAGGTCATGAAGCGCTCCAGGCGCTCCTGGGCGGCATCCTCGCCGGCAGGCCATCGCTCCGCCTCCAGCGGCTCGCTCGGCCCATGTTCCACGTCGACGCTTAGCGTGTCGGGAAGCGCGGGAATGGCGTCTCCCGAAATCTCGCGTCCCTCGGCGTCTCGGGGCGCATCCTGCACCGCGGGAGCCTCATTGAGCGCCAGACGCCGCGCGTCGATCTCCTTGTGCCAGCGCTTGGAGAAGGGCGTGAAGACGCCGTAGTAATCGCCCTTGCCGGTCAGCAGTTCGCCGGGCGTGAAGGCGAGCATGTCAGTGTAGCGATGCAGGCGGATGTCGCTGTCGGCCAGGCGCGCGCGGACGAGTCTGTCGCGCTCGCGCTCATTGACGGCGTACTCGTCATTGAAGTGCAGCGCCTGGGCGCCAAGTTGCGTGCACAGCGTGGCCAGCGCTTCGGGCACTTCCGCGAAGGTGTCGCAGTCGAGGACCTTGAGCGGGATGTGATGGCCGGCGAGTGCCTGCTGCAGGACGTGCAGACCGCGACGCAGGAAGTCGAGCTTGTTGGCACCATGACCATGGGTCATCCACTGGGCATAGCAGGGGGTGACCACCGCCACCACCGGGCCGCGTGCGGCCGCTTGCGAGAGGGCGGTATTGTCATGCACGCGCAGGTCGCTTCGCAGCCACACGAGCTGCAGAGGGATCAACGAGCCAGCAAGGACCTCAGGCGGACCACCGCTTGAACGGGGTCGGCCCCGAGACCTTCCAGGGGCCCGTCCACCAGCTCCTGCTGGCGAATCTGGGCGGCCGGGCCAGCGATGGCCAACGGCACGGAGAGTTGTTCTGCCACCCGCGGCAACTGGCGGCGCATGACATCGCTGCGCTCGGCCTGAGTGCCGACCAGGATCACGGCCTGCGCCTGGAACCGCTCAGCGGCCAGTGGCAGCTCGGCCAGGGGCAGCGGGCCATCCAGCAGGCTGACGTGATAACCGGCATCGCTGGCGACCAGCGCCAGCAGCAGCAGCCAGCTCAACCCCGGTTCATCCGGCAGGCGCGTCAGAGTGATGTGCGGGGCATGGCGCTCCTGATTCGCGAACATCAGGCGGGCGCCGATACGTGAGCGCAGGAAGCTCTCGAGGAAACATTGTGCCAATCGGGCCCCGAAGGTCGTGGTGCCACGCTCCTCCAGCTGCTCGACCACCGGCTTCCACAGGCGTTCGACCACACTGTTGACCGGATACAGCGCCAGACTCTGGTTGTAGAGCTCCGCCAGCCGAGACTCATCCTGGGCGTCGATGGCGGCCATGATCAGTTGCTGCTGGCCGCCCCAGCTGCCTTCATCCGGCATCGGCGCCGTCTCTGGCTGGGGCTGATCCAGTAGCTCCCGCACCTGACTGACGGGCACGCCTCTGTTGAGCCACTGCAGGATGTGCTCGATGCGCTCGATGTCCTCGCGGGCATACAGGCGATGTCCCTTGGGCGTACGGCGCGGTTCGATCAACCCGTAGCGGCGCTCCCAGGCTCTCAACGTGACCGAATTGACGCCGGTCAGGCGTGAGACTTCACGGATCGGAAACAGGGGCGAGCTGGCAGTTTCCGTGGCCTTGTCAGTCATGGATGGTGTTACCTCTGCATTCGAAGCGCTGCGGGATGCCGGCAATGCATCTTGTGCATTAGCTGTACATGTGGGGCTCAGGATGGCGCAGCCGCCTCGGCCTGACAAGTGGCATCACGCGTCGCGTTGTCCTGTTGCTCCACAATCTCGATCAAGGCCTCGACAAACGCTGGATGGGCACCCACCGGGTCCAGCAACGTGATCGGACAATCCGGATGCTGCTGGCGGGATGTCTCGAGCATGGCGGGGACGTCTTCGCGCAGATGGCGGCCCGCCGCAAAGAACAGCGGCAGGATGTCGATACGCGCCGCACCGTCCGCCGCCAGGGCGTCGATGGTGTCGGTCAGCAGCGGGTCACACAGCTCCATGTAGGCCAGACGTGTCGGGCGCTTCAGGCGACTGGCGAGCGAGGTCTCGAGTGCCTCGAAGGGCTCGCGCCAGCGTGGATCACGCGAGCCATGCGCCAGCAGGATCAAGGCATCATCCTGGTGTTCCGTCTTGCTCATGAGGGCTTCCTGTGGGTCGGATGAGCATAGCGCCAGCGATGGGCCGTGAGCGATACCTTGTCTTCGCTCCAGTCCTCGCCAAGCGCCTGGATCTCGGGCAGTGCCGTGAAGGCTTGCCAGAGTGCCGCGCAGATGTCCTCAGGCGAGTCTTCCAGGTGAGTCTGGCTCCAGCCGGCGGTGGCCAGCAGGCTCAGGGTCTCGCGCCGCCGCTTCATCGTGGATCAGGCGTGTGATGCGCAGGCGAGTGTGCAGGGTGGCATTGGCCGGCAGCTCCTCGCTCAGGTGGCGGCTCAGGGCGCTCATGCGCGGACTGGCCACATAGCGGGCAGAATCATCGCGAAGCCGCTGCCATTCCTGCGTGTCAGACGCTGTCTTGCCCAGACGCAACAGCCTGTCACCCCAGGGGGCGACGATACCGTCTGCCCGCCATGTCTCGAGCGCTGACTGGAAGCGCGGATCACGCGCGGTGAAATACTGAGCGCCGATGTCGAGGGGGCCGTGGGGAGTGCGCCGACTGGCCAGACGACCGCCCGGGCCGCGTGCCTTCTCGAAGATCGTCACCGCGTGACCCTGCGCTGCCAGGTACGAAGCAGCAGAGAGACCGGCGATACCGGCACCGATGATGGCGATGGACGATACTGACATCAGGCAGGACTCCTGCTGGGGAAGATGGACTGGGAGGATGCAGCATGAAATGACGCCGGCATCCCTTGAAGTTAACTTCTTGTGCAGGATTGTACAATAAAGGTATAGATTCATGGCAAGAGTTGGCACACTCGATGCTTCATCGCCGAGGAGGACAGCATGCGAATCTTGATCACGGGGGCAACGGGATTTGTCGGGCAGGCACTCTGCCGCTCACTGTCCGCGGCCGGGCATGAGCTGGCAGTGGTGTCACGTCGTCCGGAGCGGGCCGAGCGGCAGTTCGCCGAACTGGGCATCACCCTGAAGGCGGCGGATTCGGCGCTGATGTTCAAGGACTGGCAGCCACAGGGCATCGTCAATCTGGCGGGGGAATCGATTGCCGGGAGGCGCTGGAGCGAGGATCACAAGCAAGAGCTGCGTCGCTCGCGGCTGGAAACCACCGAGCATCTGGTGCTGCTGTGTCAGCAACTGGCGGCTGAGGGGCAGGCTCCCCAGGTGATGGTATCCGGTTCGGCGATGGGCTATTACGGCGCGCAGCCCAAGGCGGGTGAGCCGGGTGATGTCGAGATCGACGAGCAGGCAACGCCTCACGATGACTTCAATCATCGCCTGTGTCGCGACTGGGAAGCGGCCGCCATGCCAGTCTCGGACTGTGGTGTTCGCCTGGCGATCATCCGCATCGGTCTGGTGATGGAAGCGGATGGCGGAACGCTCGCCAAGTTGTTGACGCCCTTCAAGTTCGGCTTGGGTGGGCGTCTCGGCGATGGCCGTCACTACATGCCGTGGATCCACCGCCATGATCTGATCCGCATCATCGAGCGTCTGCTGGAGGATGAGGACTTGAGTGGGGCCTTCAATGCCAGTGCACCGCATCCGGTCACCAACATGGGCTTTACCCACGCCTTGGCGCGCGGTCTGGGGCGCCCGGCGATCCTGCCGCTGCCGGCCAAGGCCCTCAAGCTGGGGCTGGGAGAGATGAGCACGCTATTGCTGGAGGGCGCCCGCATGGTGCCGGCGCGTCTGCTGGCCGCAGGCTTCACCTTCGACTACCCGACCCTCGACGTGGCCTTCGCCGACATTCTGGCGGCTAGAACGGCAGCGGAGCGTTCAGCACCAGCGATGGCGCGTCGCTGCCTGTCGCTGACGGAATCACCAGCTGAGCGGCATGCAGCAGCAGGCGAGGGCTGGCATTCAGTGCCGCCCCGCGTGCATAGAAGCCATCACCGATGATGGGATGGCCGAGCGCCAGCATATGCAGGCGCAGCTGATGCGAGCGCCCGGTATGAGGTGTCAGCAGGACACGGCTGGCGGCGAGGGTCTGAGGCGAGCCATCCGGGCGCTGGCCATCGAGCATCAGGTGACGCTCGACTTGATAGTGCGTCAGTGCCGGTTTGCCATGGAGGAAGTCGACGATCTGCCGCGGTCTGCGCGGCCAGTCACAGCGCAGCGGCAGGGCGATGCTGCCCTCGTCGGGCGTGAGATGCCCTGCCACCACGGCCACGTAGCGTTTCTCGAGGGTGCGCGACTGGAAGAGGCGCGACAGCCGCCGCTGTCCCTCGACATTGCGCGCCACCAGCAGCACCCCGGAAGTTGCCACATCCAGCCGATGCACGGCACGGGTGTCCTCGCTCAACCGGCACAGGCGCGAATGGACGCTGTCGAAGCGTGAAGGGTCGCGGCCCGGTACCGAGGGCAGCTCGGCCGGCTTGTCGATCGCCCACCAGTCATCGCCTGCCGCCAGCAGCGTCAGCCCCACTCCCTCGACACGCGCGACCTCCTCGGCAAGGCGTTGTCCCTGCCAGCCATGCTCGGTCGTGGTATCGGCGGGCAGATCAACGTTCGTGAGCATCCACGGTGACGATGACGCGCACGCTGTCCAGACGCAGACGCGTGGTCTCGATGGCGCCATCGAGAGCGGCACGCTCCTGGCGCAACGCTTCCAGCTCTTCCTCGCGCACCGACGGGTTGTGGCTGGCCAATGCTTCGAGGCGGGCGAGCTCAGCACTGAGCTGCTCACGCATCTGCTGCTGGGCCTGCTCGACGATGCTCGGCAGTTCGCGCTCGGCTTCCTGCTCGGCGTCGCTCATCAGCTTGCGCAGTGTCGCGTGGCTCTGCTTGATCAGATCACGCGCGACCGCCTTCTTGACCGGCTTGAGGTTCTTGGCCAGCCCGCCGAAGGAGACCTTGTCGGACAGGTTGCTGCCGTTTTCATCCAGCAGCACCCGGATGGCGGTCGGTGGCAGGAAGCGACCCAGGCGCAAGCCGCGCGGTGCGGTGGACTGGGTGCGGAACACCACTTCCGTCATCAGGCGACCGCCCGGGATCGCCGGGTGCTTGAGCAGTGCCAGCGCCGTGTTGCCCATGGAGCCATCGATGATGCGCACCAGCATCTCGCGGACCAGCGGGTGCTCCCACGACAGATGCTGGACATCTTCGCGTGACAGCGCCGTGGCGCGGTCGCTGGTGACGCTGAAGCCTTCCTCGCCCTTCACCAGCCCCGGCAGGCCGTCGAGCATGTGCGGGCCTGGTGCCAGGTAGGTGATGCCATCGCCGAGGTCACGGCTCTCGATGCCGAAGATGTCGAAGGCGCGCTCCAGGTAGCCCGGCAGCGCCTTGTCGTTGTCCAGTGTCTCGATGGCGGCGATGACTTCCGCGGCGCGCTCGTGACGACAGGCATTGAGTTCCAGCAGACGGTTGCGACCGGACTGGCGCTCGGCCTGCAGGGCGTCGAAGCGTTCGCGGGTCTGCTCGATGATGCTGTCGATCTCTTCGCTGTCGAGCAGGGCTTCTTCCAGCTCGTCACCGAATTGGGAATACAGCTCGCTGCCGATGCCGTGGGGCGCACTGAAGGCGTCCATGCCATCGCGGTACCAGCGCAGCAGCTGGGCGCCCGGTGAGCCTTCGAAGACCGGTACGTGGATCTCGATCGGGAATTGCTGGCCGATGCGGTCCAGACGCCCGATGCGCTGCTCGAGCTGGTCCGGATGCACCGGCAGGTCGAACATCACCAGGTGGTGGCAGAACTGGAAATTACGGCCTTCCGAGCCGATTTCCGAGCACACCAGCAGCTGCACGCCTTCTTCCTCGGAGGCAAAGGCGGCGGCGGCGCGATCACGCTCGACCAGGCTCATGCCCTCATGGAAGACCGGTGCATGCACACCGCCCAGCACGCGCAGACCTTCGGACAGCTCACGCGCGGTATCGGCGGTGTGACAGATCACCAGCGCCTTCTCGTTGCCGAGGTCGGTCAGGGTTTCCAGCAGCCACATGACGCGCGGGTCGATCTGCCACCAGGGCTCGGCGTTCATGCGGTCATCGGGCAGGGCGCGGTACATCTCGTCGAGGAACAGCACCACCTCGGGGTGGTTCATGCCGGTCTCGATCAGCAGGTCATCGAGGTAGTCCTCGTCACGCTCCAGCTTGCGCACCACACGCCGGTAGGAGGAGGGCAACTCCAGCTCGTGGACGTGCAGACGACGCTCGGGGAAGCCTTCGACGTGGGTGCGCGAGTTGCGGAACATCACGCGGCCAGTGCCGTGGCGGTCGAGCAGCTGGTCACGCAGCTGACGACGGGCGCTGTCGCGCTGGGCGTCATCGCTGTCGCTGTCCATCAGGGTCTCGAGCAGGGCGCGGCTGTCGCCGTCATCCAGCACGGCGGTCAGGCTGTCCAGGCCGCTGGTGTCAGTCGGCAGGGCGTCCAGGCTGTCGATGGCCGAGGCCACGGCGACGTAACCCTCTTCCTCGGCCTTGAAGCGCTCCAGGTCGTGGTAGCGCTCCGGGTCGAGCAGGCGCAGGCGCGCGAAGTGGCTCTCCAGCCCCATCTGCTCCGGCGTGGCGGTCAGCAGCAGCACACCGGCGGTCTGGCGAGCGAGTGATTCGACGCAGGCATAGCCCGGGCCGACCTTGTCTTCGCTCCAGTCGAGGTGGTGGGCTTCATCGACGATCAGCATGTCCCAGTCGCAGGCAGCAGCCTGGACCTGACGTGACGGATTGGCGAACAGCCAGTCCTGGCTGGCCAGAATGATCTGGTTGCCTTCGAAGGGGTTGCGCGTGCCGTGGGCCTTGCATTGCTCTTCATCGAGCAGCGAGACATCCAGCGCGAAGCGGCGCAGCATCTCGACCAGCCACTGGTGGGTCAGGCTCGCCGGTACCAGGATCAGGGCGCGACGGGCACGACCGCTGAGCAGCAGGCGATGCAGGATCAGGCCGGCTTCGATGGTCTTGCCCAGGCCGACTTCATCGGCCAGCAGCACGCGCGGTGCGTGACGGCGCGAGACCTCATCGGCGATGTACAGCTGGTGCGGTACCAGGTCGACCTTGGGGCCGGACAGGCCCAGCGCGGGGCTCTGCTCGACACGATGGAAGTGGCGCAGGGTGCGGTAACGCAGGTCGAACCAGTCATTGCGGTCGACCTGGCCGGTCAGCAGGCGGTCACGGGCCTGGTTGAACTGCATCTTGTCGTTGAGGCGTGCCTCGGGAAGCTCGAGCAGCTCGCCGGCGCTTTCGCCTTCACGTTCACAGATGTAGAGGATCTGGCCGCGCACTTCCTTGGAGTCATCGACGATCAGCCATTCGCCATCGTCGGACTGGATGCGGTCGCCATTGCCGAAGGCGACTCGGGTCAGGGGCGCCTCGCGGAGGCTGTAGGTGCGGGTTTCTTCGCTGGCGGCAAAGAGG
Source organism: Cobetia sp. ICG0124 (assembly GCF_004006355.1). NCBI lineage: Bacteria > Pseudomonadati > Pseudomonadota > Gammaproteobacteria > Oceanospirillales > Halomonadaceae > Cobetia > Cobetia sp. ICG0124. The sequence goes on from NZ_CP024893.1 coordinate 169,885, forward strand.
ACGGTAACCGTGCGGAAATCGACATTGAGGATCGTGCCAAGGCCGAGATCGGCCTCACCATCACTGATCCAGCGCTGACCGGGAATGAAGTCGCTCATGATGCCTCGGGGTAGGACAAAGACGGGAATCGGGAATACAGGGGCGCGGTATCTTACCGGATCACGCGCCGTGGCTTAAGCGCCTTTTGTCCTTGTGAGGCGTCACGATCCAGACGGGGGCATCAGCGCCTGCAGCTGGGCGCGGCTCAACTCGCCGATGTGGCGTTCGATCAGGCGGCCTTCGCCATCGAATATCAGGGTGGCGGGCAGGCCCTGTGCGTCGGCGAGCCCCATCAGCTGCATGGCGGGGTCCAGCAGGGCGTATTCCAGCGTGAGTCGCTCACTCTTGAGGAAACGAGTGACCGCGAGCGCCTGTTCGCCCTGATTGGCCAGCACCACGGTGACATCCGGCCGGGCGTCCACCTCGGCCAGCAGCGGCATCTCCCGGCGGCAGGGCGGGCACCAGGTAGCCCACAGATTGACGATCACGCGCTGATTGCGGACCTCATCCAGCAACACCGGGCGACGATCCAGATGATGCAGGGTGATCGACGGCATGCGCTCGATGGAATGCGTGCTGCCCAGCGGGTCGAGCTGCTTGAGGCCGAGGAAAGCGGTCAGGCCCAGAGTCAGACTGCCCAGCGCGATGACCTGGCGAATCACGCCATGCCGGCGCAGCAGCCACAGGCTGGCCAGGGTCGCGGCCAGCATGCCGCCGAGCAGGTGGTAGCCCGGTTGCCACAGCTTGAGAATATCCAGCGGTGTCTGCTGATAACTTGCCCAGTGCAGGGCGACGTAAGTGAGGCGCGCACCGATCACCCAGCTGACCAGCATGCGATTGAACCAGCGCGAGGGGCTCAGCGGTGAAGAGTCGTGAGCGGGCGCGGTCGTGCCCCTGGCGTGCATGCGCGCCAGTAGACGAATCAGCAGCGAGAACTCGATCAGCATCACCAGGGCTGCCACGAAGGCATAGAGGCGTTCGACGGAAATCAGGGCAGGGCCCAGAGCGATGGCATCCATGCGGTTATCCTTTGGCGGTGTCCGGGAAGGCGCTTGGCCGGCGCTGCAGTCGTGAGGCTCGAGTATGCGATAATCGACGGACTTCGACATCCACGCCTCGCGCGCTGAGCATTGCTCTGGCGCCGAGGACGCTCCAGGGATATCCCCATGCTTTCACATCATTATGACCGTAGCCGTGCGATCGCCGTTGCCAGTCAGGCCGCCGGCCTTATCGCCATCGTCGCGCTGGAAACCTGGCTGGGGGATGCCGCCCGCCCGTGGCAGGGGCTGGTGTTCGCCCTGATGCTTGCCTGTGGACTAGGGTTGGCGCTGCGCAGTTACTACCTCAAGCAAAAGGCCCGCCGCGACCGAGAACGTGCTGGTCGCGAGCGGGCCCGCAAGGCGAGTGACACCTGGATGTCCGATTGACGCAGGTGAGCGACTCAGTAGCTCTGCAGTCGGTAGCCTTCACGCTCCATGCAGTACTTCAGCAGCGTCTGCTTCTCGTTGTCTGACTTGTCCGTCAGGCCAAGTTCGTACTGGCAGCCGGCCCAGGTGTTGTGAGCCTCCGTGCTGTTGGCACCGGGCTTCTCCCATTGGGTACGGGTGGAGGCGTAGGCGGAGAGCAGGGAGGTGAGCAGCAGGGACAGCATGGCAAGGCGCAGTGTGTGCATGTGGCATCCTGAGGGATGTAAGGCATTGGAGGGAAAACCTTCCAGCATCAAAAAAGCCGCTGATCAGTGATCAGCGGCTTTTTCAGATATCTGGTCGGAGTAGCAGGATTCGAACCTACGACCTCTGCCTCCCGAAGGCAGCGCTCTACCAAGCTGAGCTATACTCCGATGCGTCGTGAGCTTGTCTCGACGGAGGTGAATTATACGCAGACAGCTTTGCTTTGCAAGCCCTTGAGGTCAAAAAGTTTTATCGATGTCTCAAGGGGCAATTCGGCTGTCGAGAAGCGCGCTTCTCTTCACCTCATCCTGCCGGTGCTTCTCGTCACGTTGGGGATCAGGCCTGACGGCCGACACTCAACAGCGCGATGCGTTCGAGGCTGTCGCGGAAGTCACTCTCCGGCAGCGCCTCGAGTTCCGCCAGGGCGTTGTCGGCCATTTCCTGCGCGCGACTGCGGGTATAGTCGAGGCCGCCGGTGAGGCGCACGACTTCCAGTACCTCGTCGAGTTGCTCCAGTCCGCCCTTCTCGATGGCGCCACGTACCAGGCTGGCCTGCGCCGGGCTTCCGACCTGCATGGCGCGAATCAACGGCAGGGTCGGCTTGCCCTCGGCCAGGTCATCACCGACATTCTTGCCCATGGTCTCGGCGTCGCCCTGATAGTCGAGCAGGTCATCGATGAGCTGGAAGGCGAGGCCCAGGTAGCGGCCATAGTTCTGCAGCGCGCTGACCTGTGCCGCCGTGACGGTGCCATCTGCTTCCTGGGCGAGTATCGCCCCGGCATGCGCGGCCGCCTCGAACAGCATGGCGGTCTTGCCGTGGATGGTCTCGAAGTAGGCGGCTTCATCGATGTCGGCATTGCCGATGTTGGTCAGCTGCAGGACCTCGCCTTCGGCGATGGTGCAGGTGGCGGCGGAGAGAATCGCCATCACGTCCATCGAGCCGACTTCCACCATCATCTGGAAAGAGCGGGAATAGAGGAAGTCACCGACCAGCACGGAGGGCGCATTGCCCCAGGTGTCATTGGCGGTGGAGCGACCGCGACGCAGACTGGACTCGTCGACGACATCATCGTGCAGCAGTGTCGAGGTGTGCATGAACTCGATCAGTGCGGCCAGGTTGATGTGGCGATCACCCTGATAGCCGAGTGCGCGGGCTGCCAGCAGCACCAGGACCGGGCGCAGGCGCTTGCCACCACTCTGGATGATGTACTGACCGATGGTCTGGACCAGCGGCACGCGCGACTCGAGCTGCGCGAGAATGGTGCGGTCTACGGCGGCGAAGTCATCTGCCACTGCCGCGTGAAGGGTCGATGCGTCGGCTTGCATGAGGTCGTCGTGCCCGTAGCGAGAGGTGAGGCCGCCGTGGCGTGCCATTTGCCGGTTATGCTATGGGGCACCCCTATGGCCGTCAAGGCGTGCACCCGCGCAGGGATGCAGGCTGGCGGCGGGTCGGGCGTGTGCATCTTGACATTGCTTGTCGATCGCGGCACGCGGCGCTATAATACGCGGCCGTGACTCATCCCGCTCCCTGTCAGATGGCTCCAGAAGGGGCGCCACTCGCAGCAGGCCACCCAAGAGCACACCCTTGATGAGTTCGATGGAGAGAATCATGTACGCAGTTATCAAGAGCGGTGGCAAGCAGTACCGCGTTCAGGAAGGCCAGACCCTGAAGCTCGAGAAGCTTGAAGTCGCCACTGGCGAAACTATCCAGTTCGACGAAGTCCTGATGGTCGCTGAAGGCGACGACATCAAGGTCGGCGCTCCGCTGGTTGAAGGTGCCAAGGTTGCTGCCGAGGTCGTGTCTCACGGCCGTGGCGACAAGGTCACCATCATCAAGTTCCGTCGCCGGAAGCACTCCATGCGTCGTGCGGGCCACCGTCAGTGGTTCACCGAAGTCAAGATCACTGGTATCTCTGCGTAATTGCAGCGCTACCCACCATAGGAGAATTATCCAATGGCACATAAGAAGGCGGCGGGCTCTACCCGCAACGGTCGCGATTCTGAATCCAAGCGCCTTGGTGTGAAGCTGTTCGGTGGCCAAGCGGCTATCGCCGGCAACATCATCGTGCGTCAGCGCGGCACCCGTTTCCACGCCGGTACTGGCGTTGGCATCGGCAAGGACCACACTCTCTTCGCTCTGGCCGACGGCCACGTGAAGTTCGAGACCAAGGGTCCGAAGAACCGCAAGTTCGTCAGCATCGTTTCTGCCTGAAACGTCTGACAGCTTACGCAGACTGGACGATGCCCCGGTATCGTATGACGGTCTGCAAGGAAGCCCCGCTCAGGCGGGGCTTTTTTGTCGCATGACGGCCCGGGTCGTCGTCAGGAGAGAGCAGCATGCAGTTCCTTGATGAAGCGTCGATCATTGTCGAGGCCGGACGTGGCGGCAATGGTTGCCTGAGTTTTCGCCGTGAGAAATACGTGCCGCGTGGTGGCCCCGATGGGGGTGACGGCGGGCACGGCGGTAGTGTGTACCTGATCGGGGATGATTCCCTCAATACCCTGATCGACTTCAAGTTCCAGCGCTATTACCAGGCCGAGAGCGGTGACGCCGGCCAGGGCCGTCAGATGGCGGGCAAGGCGGGTGAGGACCTGATCGTCAAGGTGCCGGTCGGCACCACCGTGATCGACGAGGAAACCCTCGAGATCATCGGTGACGTGACGGAAATCGGCCAGCTGGTGCTGGTTGCGCAGGGTGGACGTCGTGGTCTGGGCAACATCCACTTCAAGTCCTCCACCAATCGCGCGCCGCGCCAGACCTCCAAGGGCACCTGGGGTGAGCGTCGCAACCTGCGTCTCGAGATGAAGGTGATGGCGGATGTCGGCCTGCTGGGCATGCCGAATGCCGGCAAGTCGACGCTGATTCGCGCCGTCTCCGCGGCCAAGCCCAAGGTCGCCAACTACCCCTTCACCACGCTGGTGCCGAATCTTGGCGTCGTGAAGATCGGTAGCCACCAGCACTTCGTGATGGCCGACATTCCCGGCCTGATCGAAGGGGCGGCGGATGGTGCCGGCCTGGGGCTGCGCTTCCTCAAGCACCTGACGCGCACGCGCCTGTTGCTGCATGTGGTGGATATCGCGCCCTTCGACGAGAGCGACCCGGTCCATGCGGTCGAGGCGATTCTCAATGAGCTCAAGAACTTCTCCTCGGCACTCACGGAGCTGCCGCGCTGGCTGGTGATCAACAAGATCGATCTGCTGGCGGAAGAGGATCGCGAGGCGATGGTCAAGGACCTCGTCGAGCGTCTGGGCTGGGAAGGTGAGCTGTTCGTCGTCTCCGCGGCCAGTGGTATCGGCACTCAGGAGCTGGTGCAGGCCGCACACCGCTGGCTGGGCGAGCAACGCCTGCAGCTGGCGGAAGATCCGGAAGCTGCCGAGGCGCATGCCGCCCTGCTGGCGCGGATGGAGAACGAGTCGCTGGAGCGCGCTGAAGAGCGCCTGACACGTCGCAAGCGCAAGAAGGATGACGAAGAAGAGGACGATGACGACTTCAATGACGACGATTACGACGTCGAGGTCGAATACGCGCCCTGAGGTCGAGGTTCGTCCGGTGGCTGCCCTGCGAGGCAGTCACTGAGTGACGAGCGACCCGCTTCGCGATTCACGCCCCGCCCCGAGCCTTCTGGTCTCGCGGCGGGGCGTTTTCGTTGCAGGTGCCGCTCGAGGGTGATGACAGCAGCGGGGCGGGAGCGGACAATGACGCGACGGGGCAGTCACAGCCTGCCGAGCGGGGCGGGAGACCACATGACAGGAGATAGTGCGGTGGCGGAGCAGAAGGTGGCGGAAGTGGCGGAGATGGGCAGTCGGGTCGGACGTGAGGCATTGGCCAGGGCGCGGCGCGTGGTGGTCAAGATCGGCAGTGCGCTGCTGACCGACGACGGCCGCGGGCTGGACGATGCCGGCATCGGGCGTTGGGTCGACCAGATCGCGGCACTGCATGCGCGTGGCATCGAGGTGATCGTGGTGTCTTCCGGCGCGATCGCCGTCGGCATGTCCCGGCTTGGCTGGACGGCGCGACCCAGTGGCGTGCATGAGCTGCAGGCCGCGGCGGCGGTCGGCCAGAATGGCCTGACCCAGTGCTATGAAGAGCATTTCCATCGTCACGGCCTGACCACCGCCCAGATTCTGCTGACCCACGACGATCTCTCCAATCGCAAGCGTTACCTGAATGCACGCTCGGCGCTGCGCACCCTGGTGGAGCTGCGCGTGGTGCCGGTGATCAACGAGAATGACACTGTCGTCACCGACGAGATTCGCTTCGGTGACAACGATACGCTCGGCGCGCTGGTCGCCAATCTGCTGGAAGCCGATGCCCTGTTGCTGCTCACCGATCAGGAAGGGCTGTACGACGCCGACCCGCGCCATGATCCGGCGGCCAGGCTGATCGAGGAAGCGCAGGCCGATGACCCGATGCTGGTCAAGGTCGCCGGTGGCGGCGGGGTGCTGGGGCGTGGCGGCATGGCCACCAAGGTGCGGGCGGCGCGCCTGGCAGCCCGCAGTGGCGCGCTGACGGTGATTGCCTCCGGCCGCCAGCCTGACGTGATCACGCGCCTAGCCGCTGGCGAGCGCTTCGGTACCCTGCTGCTGCCCGAGCATGCGCCGATCGCGGCGCGCAAGCGCTGGATCGCCGGGCAACTGCAGGTGCGGGGCACCCTGACGCTGGATGCCGGTGCCGTCAGCGTGCTGACCACGCGTGGTTCCAGCCTGCTGCCGGTGGGCGTGAAGAAGATCGAGGGAGCCTTCAAGCGCGGTGACCTGGTGCAGTGTGTCGATGAATCCGGCGCGCGGATCGCCAAGGGGCTGGTCAACTATTCCGCGGTCGACGCCGAGCGCATCCTGGGGCTGCCGAGTCATCAGATCGAGGCTGCGCTGGGCTATATTGAGGCGCCGGAGCTGATCCATCGCGACAACCTCATCGTGCTGTAGGGCGCATGAGGCCTGCCGATGCGGGCCTCATGCTGGCAGTCATCCGTCTGGCCATGCTAGACTCTGCCGTCCTGTCGGGAGCTGGTCCGCTCCGATGGCGAAGGCTTGGCGGGGCTTCCACGTCAAGTCGCTGATTTCTCTATGGTCTTCACGTCAAGTGTCGAAAGCGAGAGATGACCGGACCCGCTGTCGCCTCGCGACAACGTCTTCCAAATTCAAGTTCATGAGTACGCGCCTACGGGTGGACTCATAAGGAGCATCAAAGTGGCAAACTCCAAGCAAGCTCGCAAGCGCGCTCGTCAGGCTGAAGTCCGTCGTCAGCACAACTCCGCACAGCGTTCCGCCGTGCGTACCAGCGTCAAGAACGTGCTGAAGGCCGTCAAGACTGGTGACCACGCTGCTTCCATGGCCGCTTTCAATGTCGCGCAGAAGGTCCTCGACCGTTACGCCGACAAGGACATCCTGTCCAAGAAGAAGGCCGCTCGCGTCAAGAGCCGTCTGAACGCACGCGTCAAGGCACTGGCTGTCTGAGACGTGTTCGCGTGAAAAAACCGGCTTCGGCCGGTTTTTTTGTGTCTGTCTATCGTGTTGGATGGCATCGGTATCGGATCAGGGAAGTGAAAGGGGTGTCAGGGTGAGCAAGCCGCAGGATGAGTCGCCCAGAGGCGATCAGGATGTCGGGAAGGAGTCGGGTCGCCAGGCCGTGCAGACTGGCTCTCAGGCGACGGCTCAGGCAGAGACCAGCAGTGGAGACAGCCTGCCGGTGCGTGCGGGACTGCTGCGCTCCGGGCTGATCGTCAGCGTGATGACGATGCTGTCGCGGGTGCTGGGGCTGGCGCGAGACGTGATCATCGCCAGTCTGCTGGGGGCAGGCAGCGGGGCGGATGCCTTCTTCGTGGCCTTCAAGATCCCCAACTTCATGCGTCGTCTGTTCGCCGAGGGGGCCTTCAATCAGGCCTTCATTCCGGTGCTGTCCGAGTATGCGACCCGGCGCACGCGGGAAGAGGTCCGCGAGTTGCTGGATGCCGTCAGTGGCAGTCTCGGCGTCATCCTGGCGCTGATCACGGCGCTGGCGATGCTGTGCGCGCCCTGGCTGGTGTGGGTCTTCGCGCCGGGGTTCGGTGACGATGCCGGCAAGCTGGCGCTGACCGGTGACATGCTGCGCCTGACCTTTCCCTATCTGCTGCTGATCTCGCTGACCGCCTTCGCCGGCAGCGTGCTCAATACCTGGAACCGCTTCGCGGTGCCGGCCATCACCCCGGTGCTGCTCAACCTGAGCCTGATCGGCGCGGCGCTGTTGCTGGCACCGCGTTTCGAGACACCCGCCATGGCGCTGGCCTGGGGCGTGTTGATCGCCGGTGGCGTGCAGCTGCTGTTCCAGGTGCCGTTCCTGCTGCGTCTTGGCCTGATGCCCAAGCCATGGCCGAACTTCGCCCACGAAGGCGTGCGGCGCATCCTCAAGTTGATGACACCGGCGCTGTTCGGGGTCTCGGTCTCGCAGATCAACCTGCTGCTGGATACCGTGCTGGCCTCGTTTCTGGTCACCGGCAGCGTGTCGTGGCTCTATTACTCCGACCGGCTGGTCGAACTGCCGCTGGGCATCATCGGCATCGCCATCGGCACCGTGATTCTGCCGGCGCTCTCCAAGCGTCACGCGGAGCAGTCGCTGGAGCACTTCCAGAAGATGCTCGACTGGGCGCTGCGTTCGGTATTGTTGATCGGCGTGCCGGCGGCGCTGGCGCTGGGCGTGCTCGCGGAGCCGCTGCTGATCACGTTGTTCCACTATGGGGCGATGACGGACAATGATGTGGTGATGTCGGCCCAGAGCCTGCGGGCCTACAGCTTCGGGCTGCTGGCCTTCATGCTGATCAAGGTGCTGGCACCGGGCTTCTATGCGCGTCAGGACACGAAGACGCCGGTCAAGATCGGCATCATCGCGATGGTCGCCAACATGGCCTTCAACCTCGCGCTGATCGTGCCGCTGGCCCATGCGGGCCTGGCATTGGCCACGGCGCTGTCGGCCTTCCTGAATGCCGGGCTGTTGGCGCGTGGCCTGTATCGCGAGGGTGTGCTGCGCTTCCAGCCGGGCTGGGGGCGCTATTCGCTGACGCTGATCGGCGGTTGCGCCCTGATGGGCGGCGGCCTGCTGTGGCTGTCACCGGACTGGACCACCTGGCTCGGTTGGGGCCTTTGGGAGCGCTGTGCGATGATGGGGGCGCTGGTCGTCGGCGGTGTGCTGGTCTATGCACTGTGGTTGGGGCTTTGCGGCATACGTCCGCGCCACTTCCGCATGCAGGGCTGAGCCCCGACTCTCGATTCACATCTCGCGTTCCAGCAGTTTTCTCTCTGGTGGGGCAACGGTGGCTGTCAGCGCCGTGCCCCTTCGCTATAATCGACCACTTTCGGCGGCTTGTGTGATGCACGCATGGACTTGATCAGAGGACTCCACAATCTCGCCCGCCTGCGCAAGCAGGATGGCAGTCGCGGCTGCGTGGCCACCATCGGCAATTTCGATGGGGTGCACCTCGGCCACCAGGCGATTCTGGAGCAACTGCGCGAGCGCGCGGCGGCCTATGGGCTGCCGGCCACGGTGGTGGTGTTCGAGCCGCAGCCGCGCGAGTTCTTCGCGGGTGACAAGGCGCCGCCACGCCTGACGCGACTGGCGGAAAAGGTCCGCCTGCTGGGTAGCCACGGCGCCGAGCGCGTACTGTGCCTGCCCTTCAATGAGGCGCTGCGCTCATTGTCGGCCCGTGAATTCATCGAGCAGGTACTGATCGATGGTCTCGGCGTGCGCCACCTGGTGGTCGGCGACGACTTCCGCTTCGGCTGTGATCGTGCCGGTGACTTCGCGCTGCTGGAGCGCATCGGCGCCGCCGAGGGCTTCGCGGTGGAGCATACCCGCACCTTCGAGATCGCCGGTGAGCGTGTGTCCAGCACTCGCGTGCGCAAGGTACTGGCCGCGGGTGACATGGCATTGGCCGCCAGATTGCTGGGACGAGCCCATCACTGGCAGGGGCGCGTGGTCGCGGACCGTCAGCTGGGGCGTACCATCGGCGTGCCGACCGCCAATCTGCCGCTGCCGAATGCGCCGCTGGCGGTCTCCGGCGTCTACGCGGTGATGGCGCATCTGGCCGATGGCCGCGCCTGCCCGGCGGTAGCCAATATCGGCTGGCGCCCGACGGTCGGCACGCCGCGCCCGGTCCTTGAGGTTCACCTGCTGGACTTCGCGGAGGACCTCTATGGCCAGTCGATGCGTGTCAGCTTCTGTGCCTTCCTGCGTGGCGAGCAGCGCTTCGATGGCCTGGAAGCTCTCAAGGCCGCCATCTACGCCGATATCGCATTGGCACGCCGCTTCTTCGCACTGGCCGCAGGTGAGACGCCCGCCAGTGATGAGCAGGCATTGCTCGATTGCATGACCTCGATGGCTGACCTGCCGCTGGCCAGCCGTCCGCTGAGCGCACTGATGATGAATGCGCCGACGGCACCCTTACACGGCACTGCTGAGGTGTCTGATTCCACAGCTCGGGAAGCTCAGGCTTCCCGCCCCCACGACGGCTGACCCGAAAGGCTATGAGCGACTACAAGCACACTTTGAATCTGCCCGATACCGACTTCCCGATGCGCGGCAATCTCCCCAAGCGTGAGCCGGACCAACTGGCCCGCTGGAACGAGATTGACCTCTACGCGCGTCTGCGTGAAGCAGGCAAGGGCCGTCCGAGCTTCGTGCTCCACGACGGCCCTCCCTATGCCAACGGCAATATTCACATCGGTCACGCCGTCAACAAGATTCTCAAGGACATCATCGTCAAGTCCAAGACGATGGCGGGCTTCGATGCGCCTTACGTGCCGGGCTGGGACTGTCATGGTCTGCCCATCGAGCACAAGGTCGAGACCACCCACGGCAAGCATCTCGAGTCCGAGAAAGCCCGCCACCTGTGCCGCGAATACGCGGGCGTGCAGGTGGAAGGTCAGAAGCACGAGTTCATCCGTCTCGGCATCGTCGGTGACTGGGGTAACCCGTATCGCTCCATGGACTTCGCCAACGAAGCCGGCGAGATCCGTGCGCTGGCCGAGATGGTCAAGGGCGGTTATGTCTTCAAGGGCCTGAAGCCGGTCAACTGGTGCTTCGACTGTGGCTCTGCGCTTGCGGAAGCGGAAGTCGAATACGCCGACAAGACCTCTGACGCCATCGATGTCGCCTTCGCGGCAGACGACAGCGCGGCGCTGGCCAAGGCCTTCGGCCTCGAGTCACTGAGCAAGCCGGCGGCGATCGTGATCTGGACCACCACCCCGTGGACCATTCCGGCCAACCAGGCGCTCAACGTTCACCCGGACTTCGTCTACTCGCTGGTCGATACCGGCGAGCGCCTGCTGGTGCTCGCCGAGGAGCTGGTCGACGACAGCCTGGCGCGCTTCGGGCTGAGTGGCGAGACACTGGCGACCGTCAATGGCGCGGCACTGGAGAATCTCAACTTCCGCCACCCGATCTACGATCGTCTGTCGCCGGTCTATCTGGCCGACTACGTCGAGACCGGTGCCGGTACCGGTATCGTCCACTCCGCGCCGGCCTACGGCGAGGATGACTTCCACACCTGCCGTCGTTACGGCATGAGCTTCGACGAGATCGAGAGCCCGGTGCAGGGCAACGGCGTCTACGTGCCGGACCTGCCGGAATTCGGTGGTCAGTTCATCTGGAAGGCCAATCCGAACATCGTCGCGCGTCTGGAAGAACTCGGCGCGCTGATGGCGCACGAGAAGATCACCCACAGCTACATGCACTGCTGGCGCCACAAGACGCCGGTCATCTATCGCGCCACGGCCCAGTGGTTCGTCGGCATGGACATCGCCGGCACCGATGGCGTGACCCTGCGTGACAAGGCGCTGTCCGCCATCGAGGACACCACCTTCATTCCTGCCTGGGGCCAGGCGCGCCTGAAGAGCATGATCGCCAACCGCCCTGACTGGTGCATCTCGCGTCAGCGCAACTGGGGCGTGCCGATTCCGCTGTTCCTGCATCGCGCCACTGGCGAACTGCACCCTGACAGCGTCGCGCTGATGGAAGCGGTCGCGGATCGCGTCGCCGAGCACGGCATCGATGCCTGGTGGTCACTCGACAGCCAGGAGCTGCTGGGCGATGAGGCCGAGAACTACGAGAAGGTCACCGACACGCTGGATGTGTGGTTCGATTCCGGAACGACCCACTGGCATGTGCTGCGTGGCTCGCACCCGCATGGTCACGAGGAAGGTCCGCGTGCCGACCTGTATCTGGAAGGCTCCGACCAGCACCGTGGCTGGTTCCACTCGTCACTGCTGACCGGCTGTGCCATCGACGGCCACGCGCCCTACAAGGCACTGCTGACTCACGGTTTCACCGTCGATGCGCAGGGCCGCAAGATGTCCAAGTCAGTGGGCAACGTGGTCGCGCCGCAGCAGGTGATGGACAAGCTGGGTGCCGACATTCTGCGCCTGTGGGTGTCCTCTAATGACTATTCCGGTGAGATGGCCGTCTCGGACGAGATCCTCAAGCGGACTGCCGATGCCTATCGCCGCATTCGCAACACCTCGCGCTTCCTGCTGTCCAACCTGAACGGTTTCGAGCCCGAGCGTGATGCGCTGGCCTTTGACGACATGCTGGCGCTGGACCAGTGGGTGGTCGATCGTGCCGCCCAGCTGCAGGCACGTGTCGAGCTGGCCTACGAGGAATACCGCTTCCTCGACATCTACCAGCAGGTGCTGACCTTCTGCTCGCGTGAGCTGGGCGGCTTCTATCTGGATGTCATCAAGGACCGCCAGTACACCACGCAGCCGAACTCGCGTGCGCGTCGTAGCTGCCAGACGGCGCTGTATCACGTGATCGAGGCGCTGGCACGCTGGATGGCACCGATCCTCTCCTTCACCGGTGAAGAGATCTACGCCAACATCCCGGGTCCGCGCAAGGACACCATCTTCCTCGAGACGGCCTACACCGGCCTGACCACCCTGGCGGATGATGCCCCCATGGGGCGTGAGTTCTGGGAGCAGGTGCTGCACGTCAAGCAGGCGGTCAACAAGACGCTGGAAGGCGCGCGCAACGCCGGTCTGGTCAAGAATGGCCTGGCGGCGGAAGTCACCCTCTACGTCAATGATGAGCTCAGCACTCTGCTGGCAAGTCTCGGCGACGAACTGCGCTTCGTGATGCTGACCAGCGGCGTGACCCTGGCGCCTCTCGATGCTGCGGGTGACGCAGAAGAGACCGAAGTGTCCGGCCTCAAGGTGGCGGTCAAGGTCAGCGAGAATGCCAAGTGCGAACGTTGCTGGCACCACCGTCCGGAAGTCGGCACCCTGCCGGAACATCCGACTCTGTGTGGCCGCTGCGTGACCAACCTGCCGGATGGCGAAGGCGAGACGCGTCACTTCGCGTGATCGCTGACGCGACCGCGGCATCGTTCAGCCTCCGCTGAGCGCTGATATCGAACGCCGGGCTCTGGCCCGGCGTTCGTGTCTTGCCGCCGACGGATTCATTCGGGAAGGTAACATGACGTCTTCTTCACAACCGCCTGCCAGTGAGGCCGGCTCGGCCGCCAGTGAGCCGATGCGTTCGCCGTTGCGCTGGCTGTGGCTGTCAGTGGTGATCGTGGTGCTGGATCTGACCACCAAGTGGTTGGCCAGCAGTTCTTTGATCTACGGTCAGGCCAACGAGGTGCTGCCGGTCTTCAATCTGACGCTGCTGCACAATACCGGCGCGGCCTTCAGTTTCCTGGCCGGTCATGACGGCTGGCAGCGCTGGCTGTTCGCCGGCATCGCCGTGGTGGCGGCCATCGGTCTGAGCATCTGGCTTGCGCGCCTCAAGCGTCACGAGACCTTCACGGCGCTGGGCATCGCGCTGGTACTGGGTGGCGCACTGGGCAATCTTTATGATCGTGTCGTGCATGGTTACGTGGTGGACTTCCTGTCCTTCCACTGGGGCAATGCCTTCTTCCCGGCCTTCAATGTGGCGGACGTCGCCATCAGCCTGGGAGCCGTGGCACTGATCATCGAATCCTTCCGTGGCCGCTCCGAGTGAGTGGCGCAAACGAGGTCAGCATGAGCGAATATCGTATCGCCGAAAACATGGAGGTCAGCCTCCATTTCCGTCTGCGTCTGGAAGACGGCACCGAAGTGGATTCCACCTTCGACAAGACGCCGGCCACCTTCCAGGTAGGCGATGGCAATCTGCCGCCGGGCTTCGAGCGGCCGATCATGGGCATGGCGGCAGGTGAGACCGGCAGCTTCACGGTCACGCCGGAGCATGCCTTCGGTCAGCACAATCCGCAGAATGTCCAGACCGTGGCGCGCAAGAGCTTCGATGACGAGATCGAGGTCGGCATGGTGATGTCCTTCGCCGAGCCGTCAGGCTCGGAGCTGCCGGGCATCATTCGCGAGATCGATGAGCGTGACGTCAAGGTCGACTTCAACCACCCGCTGGCCGGGCGTACCCTGACCTTCGAGGTCGAGGTGCTGTCCGTCTCCCCCGCGACCACGCACTGAGTCTTCTTTTCCAGGGGCGCCTCACACGTGTGCCCCTTGCCATCAAGCGGAGCCTGTCATGCAGATCAAGCTGGCCAACCCGCGCGGTTTCTGCGCCGGAGTGGATCGCGCCATCGATATCGTCAACGGGGCGCTCGACGTGTTCGGGCCGCCGATCTACGTGCGTCACGAGGTGGTGCACAATCGCTTCGTGGTCGACTCCCTCAAGGAGCGCGGCGCCATCTTCGTCGAGGAACTGCACGAAGTGCCGGATGACGTCATCGTCATCTTCTCGGCCCACGGTGTCTCGCGTGCGGTGCAGGAAGAGGCCGAGCGTCGCAACCTCAAGGTCTTCGATGCCACCTGTCCGCTGGTGACCAAGGTGCACATGGAAGTGCTGCGCTATGCGCGCAAGGGCCAGGATTGCGTGCTGATCGGCCATGAGGGTCACCCGGAAGTCGAGGGCACCATGGGTCGCTATGACACCTCCAAGGGTGGCACCATCCACCTGGTGGAGGACGAGTCCGATGTGGCGCGCCTGGAGGTCAAGGACCCGGGTCAGCTGGCCTTCGTCACCCAGACCACACTGTCCATGGATGACACGGCGCGTGTGATCGATGCGCTGCGCGAACGCTTCCCGGCGATTCAAGGGCCGCGCAAGGACGATATCTGCTACGCGACCCAGAATCGTCAGGACGCCGTACGCATGCTGGCGGAAGCCTGCGATGTGGTGCTGGTGGTCGGCAGCCCCAACAGCTCCAACTCCAATCGCCTGCGCGAACTGGCCGAGCGCATGCAGACCCCGGCCTGGTTGATCGATGATGCCGAGCAGATCGAGGCCGCCTGGCTCGAGGGTATCGGCAGTATCGGGATCACGGCAGGCGCAAGTGCGCCCGAAGTGCTGGTGCAGGGCGTGATCGATCGCCTGATGGCACTGGGGGCTTCGGCGCCCGAGGAACTGGAAGGTCAGGAGGAGAATATCGTCTTCTCCATGCCCAAGGAGCTCAAGGAGCGCTTGATCGCCTCGGATCAGATTCGCGAGCTGTAACGCTCTGTAAGTCATTGGTCATCTGAAAGCCGCGACTCTGTCGCGGCTTTTTTCGAGGCTTCACGCTCATCGAAGTCATGATGGTGGTCGCGATCATCGGGATTCTGGCGGCGGTAGCAGTGCCATCCTATCTCGGGTACGTGGAGCGCAGCTGGCGTTCTCATGCTCAGCAGGCGCTGGGCCAGCAGGCCAGGCAGTTGCATGGCTTCTATGGCCACGATTTCTCCGAGGCGCCGGTGCTGGAGGGTGAGTTGCCAGCCGATGGCGTCAGCAGTATCGAGGATGCCGGCGGCAATCTGCGTTACCTGATCTCCTATCGCAGCCTCACGCCGAGCACCTTCGTGTTGCAAGCCACTCCGCAGGGAGCACAGCTCAACGATGACTGCGGCATTCTGTGGATGGATGAGGTCATGAATACCGGCGCGGAAGGAGGGGGGCGGTGTTGGTGATCAGCGTGGCGTCGGTCTGATCGAGGCGCTGGTGGCCGTGCTGCTGCTTGGTGTCTCCTTGCTGGGGCTGGGGCTGCTGCAGGTGCAGACGTTGCAGCATCAGCGCGTCAGTTACAGCAATACGGTGGCACAGCTGCTGTCATTGGACATGGCCGAGCGCATCCGAGCCAATCTCGAAGCCATTGCGCAATACGATGGTGCCGATACGCAGGACCCACCGGACAATGGATGCTCGTCAGACTGCACGCCTGCTCAGTTGGCCAATCAGGATGTGATCGACTGGCGAACGGCCATTCAGGGTTCCACTCTGACCAGCGGTGTCGGCAACGTGACGGTAGACGAGCGCCTGGTCGGCGGTGCCGGTATCGGGGTGCATGACGTCAGTGTCCAGGTGCAATGGAGCGATACGCTCAATGGTGGAATGGATATCCAGGCATATCGCTTCGAGGTGGAGCCATGAACCCGCGTGTCTCTGCATCAGGCGGGGGTTGGCCTGGTCGAACTGATGATCAGTCTGGTGCTGGGGCTTCTCATCACGGCGATGGCGGTGCAGATGTTCTCGACGTCACGCAGTACCGTGAGTACCCAGGAAGCCCTGTCCTATCTTCAGGAGTCGGCGCGTTATGTCTCGTTCCGGCTTCAGCCCCTCATGCGCAATGTGGGCTACGCGGGGTGTGCCAACAGTCGTGATATCACCAATGCCAGTTCAGTGGATGACTCCCACGATCTCACGGCGCCCTTCGGTGGGCAGCAGCGTACCCAGCGTAGCCTCAGCTATTTCAATCTGACGTTCGTCGCCGCCAGCAAGGATGGCGATGAGACCACGCTCATCAGCAGCATGACCTCACTGGGCGGACCACTGAGCGTGCGCAATGGCAGTGAAGCGGCCTTCGTGACCGACGAGTTCGCGCTGGTCAGTGATTGCAACAGCACCGATGTCTTCAAGGTGTCGGGGACGACCCAGGGCAGTATCGAGACCAACGATACCCTGTCGCGTTCCTATGGCAGTTCACAGTCATCGAATGCCTATCTGTATCCGGTGCAGGCCTGGGAGCTCCGGCTGGATGATCAGGCCAATGACAGCTCGGTGCGTGCGCTGTATCTCGATCGCATTGATGCCACCTTTGCGCGCGAAGAGCTGGCCTCTGGCGTCGAGGGCTTCGATGTCAGCTTCAGTCTGGACACCACCGGCAACGGCAGTGTCGATCGGGTCAAGGTGCCTGCCGCCACGGTTCGCAGCGAAGACCGTTGGGATGAGGTGCGTCGCATCGAGATCGCCCTGACACTCGAGAGCCTGCCAGGCGTGGTGCCGGGCGGAGATAACGATGGCCGTCTGACACGCACCTTCAATCTCACGTTCACGCCGCGCAATCTGCAACTGAGGGGCAGCTGATGCATACATCGCCGTCAACATCCGGGCCCTGCGCGGCAACGAGGGGGCCCGCGCATCAGCAAGGCATCGCACTGCTGATCGTGCTGGTCATGCTGGTGGTGATCGGTCTGCTGGCCGTCACCGGCGTGGAGGACAGTCAGTTGCAGACCCGGATGGCCGTCAACAGCCGTAACTTCGAGCAGTCCTATTACAACGCCGAGACCAGCCTCAGCATCGGTGAGCGGGCGTTGCAGGAGGGCCTGGAGAATGGCGCCTGGGAACTGGGCGATTTCGATGACTCGGCTGGGCTGATGCTGGCACTCCCTGAGGATGCGCCGCCGATCAACCCGCTCTCTGAAGCGGATTGGCAGGCCAATGGCATCGATACGCTGGATGATGATAACGGCGCGGTGATCGGGGCGTACGTGATCGAGTATCTGGGCAAGGTCGGGCAGCCCCCACTGAATACCAGCAACGAATTGAATGCGGTCGGTACGCGCCTGGATGCCTTCCGCGTCAGTGCAATGGGCCTGGGAGGCGGCAATGGCGCCTCCTGGACAGTGGTGCAAAGCGAGTTGGAACTGGGCCCTTACTTCTGAGAGGAGCATGAACATGCGTTATCTGCTGAGTGGTGCCCTATGCCTTTTCGCTCTGCCTTGCCTGGCGGCTCCCGGGGAAATCGCTCGTGCGCCAGTGACGGAAGCCACGGGTGTTCAGCCCAATATCCTGTTCATCCTTGATGATTCGGGCAGCATGGCCTGGGAGGATACGCTCAATCAGGGCGTCGAATACTGGGGCTATCAGCCCGCCTCGTCGGTGCTTGGAGACTCCGGGGTCTACATCGATCAGCAGTCCGCCGCACAGAAGACCAACTTCGCCAACTGGTTCACCTATTACCGCGACCGCATGTCCGTTGCCAAGTCGGCCATGGCAGGCGTCATCGATACCAACGAGTCTCGGGTAGGCCTGCGTACCATCCAGGGGCGCAACAACCGCAACGTCGCGGACATGACCGATGCCGATGAACGTGACGACCTGATGGAAGAGCTGTTCACCGCTTATCCCTCCGGCGGGACTCCACTGCGCACGGCCTTGAAGAATGCCGGCGAATACTTCGCCAGTACTGGCAACAATGCGCCCATCCTGAGTGCGGATGAAGGCGGCATGTGTCAGCAGAATTACGCGATCATGATGACTGATGGCTATTGGAATGGCTCAAGTCCCAGTGTCGGCAATGTCGATGGTGGCAGCGGTGATTACATCAGTGCCAGTCACCGTGACAGTTACTCCAATACCTTGGGTGACGTGGCGATGTATTACTATCGCACCGACCTGCGCACTGATCTGATCAATAGCGTTCCCACCGTGCCGGATGTGGATGAAAACCCGTCCCAGCACATGGTCACCTACACTGTCGGCTTCGGGGTGGATGGTTCCCTGACCGAGAATCCATCCGGTATCGATACCTCCTTCACCTGGCCTCAGCCGGTGTCCAATACCAATACCACCATTGATGATCTTCGCCATGCCGCCTGGAATGGACGCGGCGAGTACCTGAGTGCTGCCAACCCCCAGGCCCTGATCGATGCATTGAACAATATCGCCCAGTCAATCGCGGGGCGTGCTGCCAGCACCGGCAGTCTGGATATCAGCAGTGGTAGCCAGACCAGTGATGCCTATGTCATCCAGACGACCTATGACCCGGCCAACTGGGCGGGGGATGTGGTCGCACGCAAGATCGGCAGCGATGGCACCTTGAGCAGCACATCCGAGTGGTCCGTCGCGGAGTGGTTGCGTGACGATGCCGGTCGCAGCAGCAGTCGCAAGGTGATCACCTATAATCCGGGGATTTCGGACGTCGACGAGAAGGCCTTCTTCTTTGATATCGAGGAGGCCGGCTCATTGGAGGCGGAACAGATTCTCGACCTCGTCGGTTTCCTGGACGAGACGCTGTTGACCGATGCCGTGCTGCGTGACGCAGCTGACGGGGCAGATTCTGGATACGAGCGGGACCTTCCTCACGCTCAATGGGACACCGCTTGCCGTGAGAACGTCGGAGCTCGAGAATCTGATCGGCTATCTCAAGGGCGATGATACCTATGAAGGTACCTTGTTCCGTGATCGTGACGACAACTATCTCGGTGATATCGTCCACGCCTCGCCGGCCATCGTCGGCCCGCCTTCCGCCAGCTACCGCAATGACATGGAAGTGTCTTCGTACCGCTCCTTCAAGACCTTGCATGAAGATCGCCAGTCGATGATCTACATCGGTGCCAACGATGGCATGTTGCATGCCATCGACATGGAAAGCGGGGAAGAGAAATTCGCCTACATGCCATATGCCGCTTTCAGCATCGAGGGAGGGCGTGGCATTCGTCAGCTCGCCGACCAGAATTATGTTCACCAGTATTACGTCGATGCCACGCCTGTCGCGCGCGATGTCCACGTACAACTGGGAGAGGAAGACGCTCCCAGCTGGCATTCGGTCCTGGTGGGGGGGCTTGGCGCGGGTGGCAAGGCGGTCTACATGCTGGATATCACGGATCCCGAAGCCTTCGACACGCTGGGGGAGTCCAATGGCACCTCGCCGGCGGATATCGTGCAGTGGGAATTCACCCACGAGGATCTCGGTTACACCTTCAGCGACATTCAGGTTGCTCGACTTGATGATGGCAAGTGGTACGCCATCTTCGGCAATGGCTACAACGCGGATAGTGACGGGCGTGCCAAACTGTTCATCGTGGATCTGGAGGACCCGGAAAACTTCGCGCTGCTGGATTCACAGCAGGGCAGCAATGCCGGGGGGTCCTGCACGTCAGCCAACAGCGACTGCAATGGCCTGTCGAGCCCGGAGCTGGCGGACATCGATGCCGATGGCATTACCGATTGGGTCTACGCGGGTGATCTTCACGGCAATGTCTGGGTGTTCGACATGCGTGATTTCTCGTTGGATGACGTGGGGAGCGGCGAGACGTCGCGCCTCTTCCAGTCATGTGCGGTGGCTCTGAACAGCACGACATCGACCTGTCCGACGGCTTCGCGCCAGCCCATCACCTCGCGAGTGGCCGTGGCACGCAGCGGTGTCTTCAACAGTACCGTCGATACGCCGTACCTGAATGTCTATTGGGGGACGGGGCAACTGTTGACACTGCAGGATGCCATCGACACCTCGACGCAGTCTTTCTATAGCGTATTGCACACGGGCGACACGACGCGTCGTTATCACGGACAGCTGGAAAAGCAGAGCTTCACGAACATCACCGGGGTCAGTGATGCACGTACCGTCACCGGTGTGGGTGTCGATTATGCCAATCAGAACAACAATGGCATCCAGTACGGGTGGTATGTGGAGCTTTCCGATTCCGGGGAGCGTCTGGTGACGATTCCGGCAGTACGTGGCGATCTGATCGTCTTCAATACCACGATCCCGGGCAGCAATGGCCCCTGTACCGGTGGTGCCAGCGGCTGGTTGAATGCCCTCAGCCTGCGCAATGGTCTGCAACCGGTCCGCAGCAACAACAGTGTCCAGCAGGTCTTTGACTACAATGGCGACGGCAAGGTGGATGCCAGCGACAACGTCAACAATCAGGTCGTGCTGTCGATAAAGACGGACGGGGAGCCCACCTCGCCCAAGTTCCTGGGAGATACCCAGTACGTCGGTCAGGGCGGTACCAATCAAGTGGTCGAGATGGCCATGGACTTCGGGATCGATGGACTGGAAGGCCGTAGTGCCTGGTACCAGCTGCGCTAGGAGAGGGAACATGCAGACATCACGATACAAGTGGCAGCGGAGCGGCGGCGCATGGATGCTGGCAGCCTGTGCACTCCTCACGGGGTGGGGCGGGACGGCCATGGCGGCAGATACCCTGATTCAGCTGGACATGGAGCAGACCGTCACAGGCGTGATTGACCAGGTGGAGGGGGACCAGCTGCAGCTCAACGACATGGGATTCGTGATCCTGCCCTCCACGCGCGTCCTCAATCGCAATGGGCGAGAACTTCAGGCATTCCACCTCAATCCGGGGCAGGAGGTCGAGGTACGCTTCGATCCGCGCGGCGAGCCAAGACCGGTGATCGATATCACGCTGCTTCGCAGGGGGCGTTGATGATCAGACGAACTGGCGGTTCTCGATCACAAGGTGGTTTCGGCTTGATGGAGCTGATGATTGCCGTGGCCATCATCGGAATCCTGGCCGCTATCGCCTATCCCAGCTATCAGGATCAGGTGGAGCGCTCACGCCGCACGGATGCCATCACGTCCCTTCTGGCGCTTGCCCAGACCCAGGAGCGCATCATGGCCACCTGCGGAGAATATGCGACCGCCAGTGTGACTACCGCCACGGACTGTGATGATGCTCTGGGGCTCGGCGGAGACGGGATCGGGCTTGGACAGGCGGATACGGCCAGCGAGGAGGGCTTCTATACACTGGCCGTCGCGGGGGACGCCGACAGCTATACGCTGACGGCCACTGCCACGGGCAGTCAGGCCAATGATGAGGACTGCGCCACTTTCACGTTGACGGAGCTGGGTATCAAGGGAGCTGCGGTATTGGCAGATTCAGAAGGCACCGACAGTAGCAATTGCTGGTATGTGGCTGGTTGACGTTACATTGCCCCATTTTACATCGCGAAGGGCACCTTCGCCTGCGTGTTTCTCAGGGATATGACGATGTCAGTTTTTCATGCGCTTCGACGCACACGTCAGCAGGAGGGGCAGCAAGGATTCACGTTGATCGAGCTGATGATCACGTTGGCAGTGCTGGTCATCACGATCACGATCGCCGTCCCCGCCTGGCAGGGAGTGGTCGCGCGCAATGCCGTGACCAGTACCGCCGAGACACTCATTGCCTCGGTCAACTACGCGCGCAGCGAGGCGGTGGCCAGTGGTGGCAGCATCACGCTCTGTCCGCTGAATGCCGCGGGTGATGCCTGCATGAATTCGACCCGCTGGAGCAATGGCTGGGCGGTCGTGCAGGGCACTCAGGCGGATGCACGAGTATCGCTGGGCGATGATCTGTTGCGCCTGTTCGATGCCGCCATCACCGTGCAGGCAGATGTCACCGGCGTGACCTTTGATGACCAGGGCGCGACACCGGACTCCACCTGGCTGTTGATCTGTGACCAGTCGGGTGGTCAGGGCCATCGCCAGCTTGAATTGACCCCCATTGGACGAGTACTGACGGAGACATATGGCAGCGATGACCAGAGTTGCTGAGGTGGGCTCGCATCCCGCGAGAAAGGGGCAACAAGGTACCAGTCTGCTGGAGGCTCTGATCGCCCTGTTGCTGATGGGGCTGACGTTGCTGGGTTTCGGACTCATGCAGATGGAGAGCCTGCAGGCCAACAACGAGAGTTATGCGCGTACCGAAGCTCGCATCTTGTTGATCAGCATGGCGGAGCGTATCCAGGCCAACCCTGACGGCGTGGATGACTACGCTGGCCTCGACACCGAGAGCGCGGGCAATCCCGGCAATTGTCCCTGCAGTGTTGCTGAGCTGGCGGCACGCGATGTAGCGGTGTGGGCGGACCGGCTTGAGGACAGTGGACTGAACGCGCCGGTCGGGGCCATCGCCAGCAGCGGGAGTGATCTTCTGACACTGACCCTCGGCTGGAGCGGTGCCGCGCCGCTGGGTCAGAACGCAGACAGCATGGACGCCGATGCTCAGGCGTTGAGCGAGACCCTACAGATACGAGTGGTGCCCTGATGTCATTGAAAGTCTCTCTCTCGCGGCGAGCCTGCGCGTCGCGCTCGCCCAGGGCGCCTCGCTCGATGCCTTCACGGCGTGCCCAGCAGGGCGTCGGCCTGGTCGAATTGATGTTGGCGCTGGTGCTGGGGTTGTTCATTTCCGCCATGGCGCTGGAGTACTTTCTTGCCTCGCGCTCAACCCTCAACACGACGTCTGCCGTGTCCTACCTGCAGGAGTCTGCGCGCCATGTCACGCGTCGCTTGCAGCCATTGGTGCGCAATGCCGGTTTTTCCGGCTGTGCGTCGGTGAGCAGTGTCAGTGATGGCACCGGCAGCCACGCGCTGTCCGATGCTCCCTTGACGGCCGAGTCCGACACGGTGGCGGGGGTCACCTACGACCGCCTGGCCCTGCAGGTACCCGCACTGGGAGCGCAGCGTGGCTGGCAGCTCGGGTCGAGTGTCGCTCAGGGGGATACGTCGTTGGTACTTGAAGATTACGCCGCCGATACGCTGGAGGCGGATAGCGTCGTGCTGATCAGTGACTGCGAGAGTGGTGATATCGCTCGCCTGGCGGGCGATGGCAGCAATTCACTGGATCTGTCGAGTGCTGTGGAACATGGCTACGGCGGTGCCCAGCAGACCCAGGCATATGTCTACCCGTTGCAGCGTTGGTATCTGCTGCTGTCGCAGACCGATGACGATTCTCCCGTCCGTCTGTGCCTGAACGGAGAAGATGTCGGTGGTGACCCGACCGCAGGCTGTGATGAAGAAGTGGCGCGATACGTCGAAGCGCTGGATCTGTCCTTCGATACGGCCTCGGGCAGTGGCAGTGCGAGTCGTTTCGCAGTAGAGCGCAGCGCGGCGGAAGTGGAAGCCGCAAATGACTGGGGTAGCGTCAGACGTATCCACATCAGCCTGACCCTCAAGACGCCACCGACGATCAACGTCGAGGGTGAGGATGATGGTGAATTGGAACGTACCTTCGACATTACCCTGAGCCCGAGGAATATCGGTCTATGAATCAGATGAACGCCCCCCGGCATCCTCGTCAGCAGGGGATGGCATTGCTGGTCGTGTTGATCATGCTGATCGTGGTCGGCGTGATGGCAGTGACGGGCAATGAGGATACCCAGTTGCAGACCCGCATGCTGATGAATACCCAGTTCTACGACAACGCCTATGCCGAGGCCGAGAGCCTTCAGCAGCAGGCCGAAAGTCGTCTGCTCGAGGGCGAGCTGACGCTGGATGACTTCGGCGAGGATGGTTTCTATGACCTGACGGCGGGAGAAAGTCTGGACTTCGATCCTCTGCAGGCAGACGCCTGGGATGGCGAGGGCATCCTGAGTGGCAATGCGGCTGCCAATGGTAACTATGTCATTGAATATCTTGGGGAAACGACAGAAGGCGTTCTGAATGACGACAACCTGAGCAGCAGCCGGTTGTTGAATGCCTTCCGCATCACGGCCGCCGGTTGGAGTCTTGAGAGCGCGGGAGACCTTGAGAGCAGAAAGCGTGCACTGGCAGTGGTGCAAAGCGAAATCATGATGGCCGATTGAAGGGAATCTATCGATGAAATCGAAGCACTCACCCCGCCGCAGCGGCTTGCGTCGTATTCACCTGCCGGTCTTGCTGTCAGGCGGGCTGCTGGTGGTCACCTTGCCCGTACTGGCAGACAGCGACACGCTACTTCAGTTGCCCACTACCCAGAGCGTCGGGGTCACCCCCAACGTCCTGCTGGTATTGGATGATTCGGGCTCGATGTCATTCGAGGATACCTTCGAGGGTGGTGAATACGAACAGGGTTATAATCTGATTTATAAGAAGGTTAATTATGCCAACTGGTTTACTTACTACAGGAGTCGTTTGAGTGTTGGTAAGGCTGCTGGTTTGGAGCTACTTTCAGGCATTGAGTATCGCACAGGTTTCATTACGATAAATCCTGGTGCTAGTACTTCGAGAAAAGTTGAAGTTGATAATATTTTTGACTCGATTATCCAATACGTAACCAATGTTTTGGGGGCAGTGGTTGAGCTGGTGACGAATAGCGATAGCGGCAACAAACATCTTGAAGAGATCAGAGATGCTATTGTCGAGTCGGAAATAATTCCAAGTAACGCCTCTCCGTGAGGCACTGTATCGTGCTGGAGAATATTATAGCGATAATTATCCATCTCTAGGAGCTACGCCGATACTCTCAGAAGATGAAGGCGGCATGTGTCAGCAGAATTTCACTGTTCTCATAACCGATGGTTTCTGGAATTCCGAGGACTCCTCAGACTCCAATGCGATTGAAAGAGATATTCGTGATGCCAACGGTGATGGTCGCACTTGGCAACAAAGTAATGGCCGATCTGGTGGCGATGCCACCTTGGCGGATGTCGCTTATTATTATGCACATAATGATCTCCTGCCGAAGCTTGGAAGCGGGACCTATGAAAAGCAGGTGATGACGACCTATACGGTGGCGTTCGGGGTCGAGTCGACTAGTAACGACTGGGATGACAAGGATCGCGTTACGGAGAGCAGCTCCAGCACCATCGATGATCTGGAACAGGCCGCCATCGATGGCGGGGGCTCCTACTTCAATGCCTCCAGCCCGACGGATCTCGTCTCGGCGCTGGCGGCGATCGCCTCCGAGATCGTCGCGGTAGGCAACAGTGTCAGCGGCCTATCTACCAATCTGACGACGGCCAGTGTCGAGACGGACAGCCGACTGGTCGAGAGCCGCTATTCCGCCTCGACCTGGACGGGAGATGTAGTGGCCTCCTCGGTACAGGAGGGCAAGGATGTCGAGGATGAAGACCAGCTCTGGAGTGCTGCCACCCAGCTGAGTGAGGCATTGGCAGAGGAGGATGGCCTCGAGACACGTACGGTCTTCACCATGTCCGGGGGGAACGGCGTCGAGTTCACGACTGACAACGCGGGCCGCCTGAGCTCCAGCCAGCGCAACGATCTCGCGCGCATGGAGGTCGGTGGCAACTCTACCGATGACCATGTGAAGGCAGCGATCGAGTGGTTGCGGGGCAGTGATGAATATGAGGGCGATGGTCTGCGCAAACGCACTGGCGTGCAGCTGGGCGACATCATCGGCTCATCGCCAGTCGTCGTGACACGTGAGGACTCGACGACACAGGGCAGTGTCTTCGTCGGGGCCAACGACGGCATGCTGCACGCCTTCGACCTCAATACCGGTAGCGAGCAGTTCGCCTACATTCCGGAGCTGCTCTATAGCGAAGAGGACGACGCAGGGCTGGGCTATCTGACCGACCCGGGCTATCAGCATCGCTATTATGTCGATGGTGAAGTGCGTATCGCCAGTCTGGATGGCGAGGAGTGGCTGGTATCCGGTCTGGCGGGCGGTGGACGCGGCCTGTTCGTGCTAAATGTCACCAAGGCCGTGGCGGGTGAAGACTTCGATGAAGATGATGTAGTGCGCTGGGAATTCGGCTCAAGCGACGATGATGACATGGGGCATGTCTTCGGCAGTGCGCATATCGTATCACTGAACAATGGTGACAGTGCGGTGCTGGTCGGCAATGGCCTGGAAACCGCCGATGAGAACGCCGCGCCGACGTTGTTCGCGCTGGAGCTCGATGGAGTCAATGCCGGTGGCGTGATCGCCAAGTTGTCCCCCAGTGGGGTGACCGGCGGCCTGGCCAATCTGCAGGTTGCTGATATCGACAGCAATGGCACCGTCGATTTTGCCTATGGAGGGGATCTTCAGGGGCGGTTGTGGAAGTTCGATCTCAGTGATGATGACAGCAGCAAGTGGAGTGTCACGCGGCTGTTCACGGCCTGTGCTACCAGCCTGACTGGCGGGGAGTGCCAGACGGATGCGCTGCAACCGATCACGGTCAAACCGACGCTGAGTCGCTACTCCGGAGGCACGCAGACCATGTCTTCGCCCAATCTGCTGGTGTCCTTCGGAACAGGGCAGGACATGTACGCTGATGCCGAGGACGAGGCCTGGGTCACCCAGAGCCTCTACACCGTGCTGGATGCCGGTGGCAGTCACACCAGCTTGATGCGCAGCAACCTCGAGGAGCGGACTTTCGTCAGTGGCAGCTACACCAACGGGGAGCTGACTGGACGGACTCTCGGTGGCGACAGCTTCAGCTATTACCCCAGCCAGCTGGAAGATCAGGACAGCGATCGCTTCGGCTGGTATCTGGATCTGGATGCCTCCGAGCAGGAAGAGCTGGTCGAGCCGGCCAACCTGCTCTCCAACCTGGTGGTCTTCTCTACCAGCACCTCCAGCACGGGGACCAACTTCTGTGAAAGCACCGGGGGCGGCTGGCTGGTCGCGCTGGATACCGAGACAGGGTTGCCGACCTACGACGACAGCGAAGGCAGCTATGTGACCATCTTCGATTTCAATCAGGATGAAGCCTTCAGCGCCGATGATCTGGTCGGCACCATCATCGACAACACCGTCGCCGTCGGCAATGTGGTCGTCAGCGTGAAACTGAGCGGTACGCCGACGTCCAGCGTCAGTGTCGGCAATACGGTCTATGTGGGTAGCAGCTCATTGGGAACGGTAGAAGGCACCGTCTCATCCTACGACCTGAACGTGTCCAGCTCGACGGATACCGGTCGTGTTTCCTGGTATCAACTGCGCTGACTGTCTCACCGCAGGTACGCCCGCGGTTTCACGTTGACGGAAATCATGATCGTGGTCGTCATCGTCGGCATCCTCGCGGCGATCGCCTACCCGAGCTATCAGGATCAGGTAATCCGCTCACGTCGTGCCGATGGGCAGGCGGCACTGATGTCATTGGCACAGGCTCAGGAGCGCTACATGGCGCGTTGCGGTGGCTACGCGACCAGCATCGCCGGTGACAGCGATTGTGACGAGGAGGGACTGGGGCGCGCCACCGAGTCGCCGGAAGGCTATTACGCCCTGAGCTTGGAGGATGGCGCCACGACGACCCGCTTCACGCTGATCGCGACTGCGGTGGCGCCTCAGAGCGCCGATAGCGATTGCCCTGCGCTGACCCTCACCAATACCGGCATCCGCGACACGACCGGCGATGGCGATTGCTGGTAGCAGTGGCGAGAGCGGCCTCGCTCGGTGCGATGCTGGATTGCGCGCGGCTCGCTTGCACCG
Source organism: Cobetia sp. ICG0124 (assembly GCF_004006355.1). Taxonomy (NCBI): domain Bacteria; kingdom Pseudomonadati; phylum Pseudomonadota; class Gammaproteobacteria; order Oceanospirillales; family Halomonadaceae; genus Cobetia; species Cobetia sp. ICG0124. The sequence continues at coordinate 197,667 of NZ_CP024893.1, forward strand.
CCTTGCGGGCGGCGTATTCTGGAAGCCTTTCCCGGTCTTGAGGCAGGAGCGAACAGGCGTGAATGACTTTGTGGTGGTAGGCGGTGGCGTGATCGGCATGCTGACTGCGCTGGCAACTGGCGGATGGCGGTGCCAGACGGTCACGCTGGTCGAGCGGGGCCAGTGTGGGCGCGAGGCATCCTGGGCGGGCGGCGGTATCGTCTCGCCGTTGTATCCGTGGCGTTACTAGTGCGCCGATCTCGACGCCTGTCTGCCTGGTCGGAAGGTTTCTACCCCACGCTGGCCGAGGCGCCTGATCGAGACCACCGGCATCGACCCCGAATATCGCCAGCAGGGTCTGCTGTACCTGAATGTCGAGGATGCCGAGCAGGCACTGAGCTGGTCCGAGGAATACACCAAGCCGCTGACGCGCGTGGAGGCTGACTTTCTTTACGACAAGGCACCGGCCGTCGCGCCCGGTTGCGAATCGGCGCTGTGGATGCCGACGCTGGGCAGCATCCGCAATCCGCGCCTGGGCAAGTCACTGCGCGCCGCTCTCGATGCCCACCCGCGCGTACGTCTGCTCGAGAATGTCGCGGTGCAGGGCATTCTGCTGCAGGACGACACCGCCATCGGCGTGCAGACCGCCAATTCAGTGCTGTCCGCCGGACAGGTCGTGGTCTGTGGGGGCGCCTGGAGTCGCGAGATATTGAGTGAGGCGGGGCTGGCGCTGCCGGTGCGGCCGGTACGCGGCCAGATGGTGCTGTTCAAGGCACCCAAGGGGCTGGTGGAGCGCGTGGTACTCAAGAATGGACGCTACGTGATTCCACGTGCCGATGGGCGCATCGTGGCGGGTTCCACGCTGGAGGAGGTCGGCTTCGACAAGGCGACCACCCTTGAGGCGCGTGAGTCGCTGATCAAGAGCGCCTGCGAGATCATCCCGGCGCTGGCCGAGTGTGAGGTCGAGCATCACTGGGCGGGGCTGCGCCCGGGCTCACCGACCGGCACGCCGTTCATCGGTGCCGTGCCCGAACGCCGCCATCTGCACGTCAATGCCGGTCACTATCGCAATGGCCTGGTACTGGCGCCGGCCTCGACCCGCCTGCTGGCGGACCAGTTGCTGGGGCGTACGCCTATCATCGACCCCACCCCCTACCAGCCCGAGACCTTGCTGGGCGAGATCGCCACGCTGGAAGCCTCGTCCCAGCCAGACGCGACGCGCTGGGCCTGAGGACAGTGCGTTACTTGCGTGGGCCCTCGTCGAGGAAATGCTGCTGGTGCTCCTGACAGCAGAAGTGCAGCGCTTCATGGCGGATGGCGTCATTTTCCGGCAGATGCAGATCGCAGTAGGCGCAGCGCACCATGTTCTGGGCCTCGCGCTCGGCAGGCTGGCCGTCATCGTGGTTGTCCTGGCTCAGCTTCCATTGGCGATACATGCGATAGAGGCGCAGGCCTGCCCAGAACAGGACGACGAATACCAGCAGACGGATGATCAACAGGCTCATTCCTATATGACTCCCAGATGAGGCGGCGCGCGTGGCTTTTTGCCAGCGGCGCGACCTTGCGGGACAATGGCGGCCATCATGAGACTGATGAGCCGGTGCACGGCTCAGCAGTCTGAGCCAGATGTCTGGCCACAGTGTACTGGCCCCTTATCGAACCGCCAATCGAGAGATCCTTACCGCATGCAAGATCTGACTCTGGTGATGGCCCAGCTCGACCCGCTGGTCGGTGATATCCCCGGCAATACCGAGCGTGCCATCGAAGCCGTCCGTGAAGCGAGTCTCGAGCACAAGGCCGACGTCGTCGTGCTGCCCGAGCTGTGTCTGACCGGCTACCCGCCGGAAGACCTGTTGCTGCGCGAATCCATGGAGGCACGACTCGACGAGGCGCGCGCGCGGATGGCCAGCAAGGTCGCGCGTGGCGTGATGGTCATCGTCGGCTACCCCGGCATGCGTGACGGCAAGCGCTACAACCTGGCCGGCGTGCTCAAGGATGGCGAGTGGATCGCCGAGTACGCAAAGCAGGCCTTGCCCAATTATCAGGTCTTCGATGAGCAGCGTTACTTCACGCCGGGCTCCGAGGCCTGCGTGGTGGAATGCCGCGGCGCCCGTCTGGGTATCGTGATCTGTGAAGACCTGTGGGATGGCGCGCCCGTTCGTCAGGCGCGGGATGCCGGCGCGGACATTCTCGTCAGCCTCAATGCCTCGCCCTATCATCTGGAGAAGCCGGCCGAGCGCAATCATCTGTTCGCTCAGCGGGCGGCCGAAGTGAAGTGTCCGCTGGTCTACGTCAATCAGATCGGTGGCCAGGACGAGCTGGTCTTCGATGGTGGCTCCGCCGCCATCGATGCCGAGGGCAATACCTGCGTGCAGGCACCCTGGTGGGATGTCGGCCTGATGCCGGTGCAGTTCCTCAAGGAGGAAGGCGGTAGCTGGGCGCCGCAGAGCGGCGAGATCGCCGAGCTGCTGTCACCGGAAGAGTCGCTCTACTGTGCACTGGTCACCGGCCTGCGTGACTACGTCAACAAGAGCGGCTTCAAGGGCGTGGTGCTGGGTCTCTCTGGTGGCATCGACTCCGGCCTGTCGCTGGCGATTGCCGTCGATGCGCTGGGCGCGGACCGCGTGCATGCGGTGATGATGCCGTATCACTACACCGCGGACATCTCCAGGGAAGACGCTGCCGAGCAGGCGACACTGCTGGGCGTGAATTACGAGGTGATGCCCATCGCGCCGATGGTCGAGGCCTTCACCGAGACACTGGCGGAGAGCTTTGCCGGCAGTGAGCGCGACACCACCGAGGAGAACCTGCAGTCACGCTGTCGTGGCGTGCTGCTGATGGCCATCTCCAACAAGAAGGGCCTGATGGTGCTGACCACTGGCAACAAGAGCGAGATGGCGGTGGGTTACGCCACGCTCTATGGCGACATGGTCGGTGGCTACAATGCGCTCAAGGACGTCTACAAGACCTGGGTATTCCGTCTCGCCAACTGGCGCAACACCATGGGCCCGGCGATTCCGGAGCGTGTCATCACGCGTCCGCCGTCCGCGGAGCTCGCCGAAGACCAGCTCGACAGCGACTCGCTGCCGGACTACGACACCCTGGATGCGATTCTCACCCATTACATCGAGGGTGACATGAGTGCCGAGGCGATCATCCGTGCCGGTTTCGAGGAAGAGGATGTCTATCGTGTGGTGCGTCTCGTCGACCGCTGTGAGTACAAGCGCCGTCAGGCACCGGTTGGCGTGCGTGTCACGCCGCGTGGCTTCGGGCGTGACCGTCGCTACCCGATCGTCAATGGCTGGGCGGCCGGCGACTGAGGCAACTCATGTCCGGTGTCAGGGATTGCGGATTCTTTGCGCAAGCCGCTGAAAGCGCCTGAGTCCGACGATTCTGGCCATGCTGACAGCACGAAAAAAGCCCGTGATCGTCAGACGGTCAGGTCATCCGCCTTCACGTAGCGCGGCTCGAAGGTACGGCCATCCAGACGCTTGTTGTCCGGATCATTCTGGATCAGCACCTTGAGCGTCTCGCTGGCGCGGTCGCGCAGACCGAGGCCCAGATAGCCTTCGACCATCACGGCCAGCGCATCGCGAGTGGCAGGAGTGTTAGGGTAGTGCTCGATCACCCACTCGCCACGCTTCACGGCGGCCAGATAGGCCTGCTTGCGCAGGTAGAAATCGGCAGTCTGCAGCTCGCCACGCGCGAGTACGTTGCGCAGATAGATGATGCGCTGACGCGAATCTGCGGCGTAGGTGCTGTTGGGGAAGCGGCGCACCAGTTCGCCGAAGTCGACGTAGGCGTCCCGCGTCGCACCGAGATCCCGCTTGGAGATGTCGATCAGGTCCAGCGATTCCAGGCTGAAGCGCCCTGCACTATAGGCTGCCAGTCCACGCATGTAGTAGGCATAATCGACCTGCGGGTGGTCCGGGTGCAGCCGAATGAAGCGGCTGGCCGCCGCGCGTGCGGCTTCCCAGTTGTCCACCTGGTAGTAGGCGTAGATCAGCTCCAGCTGCGACTGTTCGGCATAGCTGCCGAACGGGAAGCGAGTATCCAGTGCTTCAAGTTGCTGCACGGCGGAGTTGAAGCGGCTGGTATCCAGGGAAACCTGAGCCTGACGGTACAGCTCCTGCTCCTGAAGATCCGGTGCCGGCTCGTTGGACGCACAGCCGACCAGCAAGGTGCTGGCCAGGGCGAAGGCAGTCAAGGGAAGGGCGCGCATCGGTTTCCTCATCTCGGGCAATCCATGGCGGGCATGCTAGAATCCGCCGATCCGCACTCACTATAAAGCAAAGGCCCTTTCCTGCGAAACGGCCTCAGAGAGCAATATGGCAGACACCATCAACCGCGAAGAGCGGATCCCGGAGGCGATGATTGGCATGCGCCTTGATCAGGCCTGCGCCGAGATCTTCTCCGACTATTCCCGCGAGCGCCTCAAGCACTGGATCAAGACCGGTGCCTTGACCCTCGACGGTGCCGCCGTCAAACCCCGCGAGAAGGTCTATGGCGGTGAACGTCTGGCCCTGACCGCCGAGCTTGAAGAAGAAGTCAGTCATGGCCCCGAGGACATCGAGCTCGAGATCGTCTTCGAGGATGACGACGTGCTGGTCATCAACAAGGAGCACGGCATGGTCGTGCACCCGGGGGCCGGCAATCCGGATGGCACGCTGCTCAATGCCATCCTGCACCATTGTCCGGGCAATGCCATGCTGCCGCGTGCCGGTATCGTGCATCGTCTCGACAAGGACACCAGTGGCCTGATGGTGGTCGCCAAGTCGCTGACCGCCCAGGCGGACCTGGTCGAGCAGCTGCAGGCGCGTACCGTGTCTCGCGAGTACGATGCCGTCGTGACCGGTGTGCTGACGGCGGGCGGTACCGTGGATGCGCCCATCGGGCGTCACCCCAAGGATCGCAAGCGTCAGGCCGTGACCCATAGCGGCAAGATGGCGATCACGCATTTTCGCGTGGTGGAGCGCTTCCGGGGTCATACCCATATCCGCTGCAAGCTGGAAACCGGGCGTACCCACCAGATCCGTGTGCACATGGCGCACCAGCGCTATCCGCTGATCGGGGACCCGGTCTACGGAGGCCGTCTGAAGCTTCCGCCGGGGGCCAGTGACCCGCTCAAGGAGCTGCTGCGTCAGTTCCCGCGTCAGGCGCTGCATGCCCGTCGCCTCGCCTTCATCCACCCGATCACGGGCAAGGAAGTCGAATTCCGCGCCGAGATGCCGGGTGACATGCTGGTCTTGATCGACTATCTCAAGGAAGACATCGCCCGCTGAGGGGCTCGGTTCGCGTATCCCATCGCGCCAGGAGAGGTTATGCACGACGACAGTCTACGCCCGACCCTGATTCTGCCGGACTGGCCAGCACCCAGTCCGGTGCAGGCCTTCGTGACCACGCGTGAGAGCGGCCCGAGTCAGGGGCCATACGCTGGCTTCAATCCGGCGCGGCATGTCGGGGATGATCCGGCGATGGTCGCGCGGGTGCGTGACCTGCTCGCGGCCGAGGTCGATGATGGTCGTCCACTGGCGTGGCTGGATCAGGTGCATGGGACTCAGGTGGTGGATGCCTTTGACGTCTGTCACGCCGATGAGCGCCATGAGGCGGTGCCACCACGTGCTGACGCCTGCATCAGTACCGGTACGGGGCAGGCCTGCGTGGTGATGACGGCGGACTGCCTGCCGGTGCTGTTCTGTGATCGACAGGGGACGCGGGTCGGGGTGGCGCATGCGGGCTGGCGTGGCCTGGTGGAAGGTGTGCTGGAAGCCACTGTCGCCCGTCTTGGAGATGACCCGGGCGAGCTGATGGCCTGGCTGGGTCCGGCGATCTCCAATGCCCAGTTCGAGGTCGGCCCCGAGGTGCGTGACGCCTTCATCGCGGATCTCCCCGAGGCCGACGACGCCTTCGAATCCAGCCCCTATCGGCTGGGCCACTACATGGGCGACCTCTACAAGCTGGCTCGCCTGCGGCTGGAGCGTGCGGGGGTCGGCCATGTCAGTGGCGGTCACTTCTGTACCGCCTCGGAATCGCGCTTCTACTCCCATCGCCGTGATGATGGCGTGACGGGGCGAATGGCCACGGTGATCTGGTTACGCTGACCCCCATCTCTAGGGTTAGATACGAAATGTTACAGGCGAAGCTCCTGAGAAGAGGAGTACCGCCATGACTCTCAGGAGAAGGCACCATGCGCATCGACAAACTCACCAGCAAGCTGCAGAACGCGCTTGCGGATGCCCAGTCGCTCGCCGTCGGGCGAGGCCACAATGAAATCCATCCCCAGCACCTGCTGCTGGCCCTGCTGGAGGACCGCGATGGCGGTCTCAAGGCGTTGGTCAACAAGGCGGGCGGTGATGCCACCAGCTTGATGAGCGGGCTCAAGCGTCAACTGGATGACCTGCCCACCGTGTCCCAGTTCGACGGCAATGTCGCGCCTTCCCAGGCGCTCGGCAAGCTTCTGAACCTGGCCGACCGCGAAGCCCAGAAACGCGGCGATCAATACATCGCTTCCGAGCTCGCGTTGCTGGCCGCGCTGGAGCTGGGCGGTGATCTCGGCAAGTTGTTCACCTCCTCGGGCATCAAGAAGCCCGCCCTGACCTCCGCCATCGATGCACTGCGCGGTGGCGAGGCGGTGGGAGATGCCGACGCCGAGAACAATCGAGAGGCACTCAACAAGTACACGATGGACCTCACCCAGCGTGCGCGCGACGGCAAGCTCGACCCGGTGATCGGGCGTGACGAGGAGATTCGCCGCACGATTCAGGTCCTTCAGCGTCGCACCAAGAACAACCCGGTATTGATCGGTGAGCCCGGTGTCGGCAAGACCGCCATCGTCGAGGGGCTGGCCAGCCGTATCGTCAATGGTGAGGTGCCGGAAGGCCTCAAGAACAAGCGTGTGCTGTCTCTCGACATGGGCTCGCTGCTGGCGGGGGCCAAGTTCCGCGGTGAGTTCGAGGAGCGCCTCAAGTCCGTCCTCAAGGAGCTGTCGCAGGAAGAAGGCCAGGTCATCCTGTTCATCGATGAGCTGCACACCATGGTCGGCGCGGGCAAGGCCGAGGGCGCGATGGATGCCGGCAACATGCTCAAGCCGGCGCTGGCGCGTGGCGAGCTGCACTGTGTCGGTGCCACCACGCTTGACGAGTATCGCCAGTACATCGAGAAGGATGCCGCGCTGGAGCGTCGTTTCCAGAAGGTGCAGGTGGATCAGCCCAGCGAGGAGGACACCATCGCCATCCTGCGTGGCTTGAAGGAACGCTACGAGGTGCACCATGGGGTGGATATCACTGACAGTGCGATCATTGCGGCCGCGCGCCTCTCATCGCGCTACATCACGGACCGTCAGCTGCCTGACAAGGCGATCGACCTGATCGATGAAGCCGCGTCACGCATCCGCATGGAGCTGGACTCCAAGCCGGAGGAGATGGATCGTCTCGACCGCCGTCTGATCCAGCTCAAGATGGAACGTGAAGCCCTCAAGAAGGAGACCGACGAAGCGGCACTCAAGCGTCTCGGCGCGCTTGAGGACCAGATCGCGGAGCTGGAACGCGAATATGCCGATCTCGATGAGGTCTGGAAGGCCGAGAAGGCCAGTATCCAGGGGGCAGCGCAGTTCAAGGCCGAACTGGAACAGGCGCGCATCGATCTGGAACAGGCGCGGCGTGCCGGCGACCTCAGCCGCATGTCGGAACTGCAGTACGGCGTGATTCCGGGGCTCGAGAAGCAGATCAGCGAAGCCGGCGAAGGCGAGGCGGATACCTCCGCCCACGTGCTGCTGCGCTCCAATGTCACCGAGGAGGAGATTGCCGAGGTCGTCTCGCGCTGGACCGGCATTCCGGTCTCCAAGATGCTCGAAGGCGAGCGCGACAAGCTGCTGCGCATGGAAGAGGCGCTGCACGAGAAGGTGATCGGTCAGGACGAGGCGGTGATCGCGGTGGCCAATGCGGTGCGTCGCTCACGCGCCGGGCTATCGGACCCGAATCGCCCCAACGGCTCCTTCCTGTTCCTCGGCCCGACCGGGGTCGGCAAGACGGAGCTCTGCAAGTCGCTGGCCAGCTTCCTGTTCGATACCGAAGAGGCAATGGTGCGCATCGACATGTCCGAGTTCATGGAGAAGCATTCCGTGGCCCGTCTGATCGGCGCGCCTCCCGGCTATGTCGGCTATGAAGAGGGTGGCTATCTGACCGAGGCCGTGCGTCGCAAGCCGTACTCCGTGCTGCTGCTCGACGAGGTCGAGAAGGCGCATCCGGATGTCTTCAATATCCTGCTGCAGGTATTGGAAGATGGCCGCCTGACCGATGGGCAGGGGCGTACCGTCGACTTCCGCAATACCGTGATCGTGATGACCTCGAATCTGGGGTCCGAGATGATCCAGCGCATGAGCGGTCTCAATGGCGAGCTGGCGGACGAGGAAGACACGCAGAAAGAGAGTGTCGATCGCAAGGCGGCCTTCCAGTACGACGACATGAAGACGGCGGTCATGGAAGTCGTGGGCAATCACTTCCGGCCGGAGCTGATCAACCGCATCGATGAAGTGGTGGTCTTCCACGCGTTGGGGCAGGCGCAGATCGCCTCCATCGCCGGTATTCAGCTCGAGCGGCTCAAGGCGCGGCTGGCCGAACGTGATCTCGGCTTCGAGATCACTGATGCCGCGATGGCGCTGCTGGCCAAGGCAGGCTTCGATCCGGTCTACGGTGCGCGTCCGCTCAAGCGCGCCATCCAGAGCCGTATCGAGAACCCGCTGGCCCAGGCGCTGCTGGGCGGTGAATTCGTGCCCGGTGACGTGATCCAGGTCGGCGAAGAGGGCGGAGAACTGACCTTCACGCGCTGAATCGCGCGCCCGTGAGTGACGCCCCACCGTGACGGAAGTCTGTCTTCCACTTGCGGTGGGGCGTTTTCGTGTCTGTCGTCTGGGCGCAAAATGACAACCCGGCGGCAGGGATGCTGAAAATCACGAGGCAGAAAATTGCGAATTAAATGCCATCTGTGAGGTTTTACGCACGCATATGGCCGGATTTCCCGTTATCGGTGTGGCATTTGGCGTAGGCGGCGCACACTGGCGTAAGGTTGAGTTGACAGCCCCTTGCGGCTGTTGGACTCTTGACCATTCCTGATTGCGGGCGTGGCCATTCGGGCGACCCTCGAAGCGCCACGTGAAGGACAGACGCTGAGTCGCTGTCCGCCTGTCGAAGGATATGCCGATCAGGGTACGCCAACCGTACCGATCGGCCATCAGCCCCGACCGCATCCAACCGATGCGACAAGAGTGCAGGCCCTAACCGGGCCGCAGACGCCAGGGTTTGGCATCAGGTGCCGCAACTGTTGCGGTAGCGACATTCAGGTCGCACTCGATCCGGCTTGCGTATTGCTGCCGGACGCACTCGAGACCTCCAGGGGAGAACAACCAAGTGGAATTGCTTTCCGGCGCTGACATGATCGCCCGCGCGCTGCATGACGAGGGCGTGGAGTATATATACGGCTATCCCGGTGGAGCGGCGCTGCACATCTATGACGCCCTGTTCCGTCAGGACAAGGTCCAGCACATTCTGGTCCGCCACGAACAGGCTGCTACCCACGCAGCCGATGGCTACGCACGCGCTTCCGGCAAGCCCGGAGTCGTGCTGGTCACCTCAGGCCCCGGCGCGACCAATGCCGTGACCGGTATCGCCACGGCCTACATGGACTCGATTCCCATGGTCGTGCTGTGTGGCCAGGTCGCCAGCCACCTGATCGGTGAAGACGCCTTCCAGGAAACCGACATCGTCGGTGTGACTCGCCCGATCGTGAAGCACAGCTTCTCGATCAAGCATCCGAGCGAGATTCCCGAAGTCATCAAGAAGGCCTTCTATCTGGCCTCCAGTGGTCGCCCGGGGCCGGTCGTCATCGATATCCCGAAGGACATGACCGCCCCGACCGAACGCTATGAGTACAGCTACCCCAAGAAGGTACGCATGCGCTCCTACAGCCCGGTCACCCGTGGCCACAGCGGCCAGATCAAGAAGGCCGTCGAGCTGATGCTCAAGGCCCGCCGCCCGCTGTTCTTCACCGGCGGTGGCGTGGTCTCCGGTCGTGCCAGCGAAGCGCTGACCGACCTGGTGCGCCGTCTGAACTTCCCGATCACCACCTCGTTGATGGGCATCGGTGCCTATCCGCAGGGCGATCGCCAGTGTCTGGGCTGGCCCGGCATGCACGGCTCCTATGAGTCGAACAATGCCATGCACCACACCGATCTGATCATCTGCATCGGCGCGCGCTTCGATGACCGCGTGACCAACAACACCTCGAAGTTCTGCCCGACGGCCAAGATCATCCACGTCGACATCGACCCGAGTTCAGTCTCCAAGACCGTGCGCGCCGATGTACCGATCGTCGGTCCGGCCGATGCCGTGATCAACGAGATGATCAGCCTCGTGCAGGGTCGTGAGCTGGCCAACCCCGATGCACTGGAGGCCTGGTGGACCCAGATCGATGGCTGGCGTGCCGAGCGTGAAGGCAAGCTGTATGAGCCGTCCGCCCCGGGCGAGCCGCTCAAGCCGCAGCAGGTGGTGGAAGCCGTGCACCGCGCGACGCGTGGCGAAGCCTTCGTCGCCACCGATGTCGGTCAGCACCAGATGTTCGCCGCCCAGTACTACAAGTTCCAGCGCCCCAACCGCTGGATCACCTCCGGTGGTCTGGGCACCATGGGCTTCGGCTTCCCGGCGGCCATGGGCATCAAGATGTCCTACCCGGATGACGATGTGGTGCTGTTCACCGGGGAAGGCAGCTTCCAGATGATGATGCAGGAGTTCTCGACCTGTAAGCAGTACGGGATCGGGGTCAAGATCATCAACCTCAACAACCAGTCGCTGGGCATGGTGCGTCAGTGGCAGGACCTGAACTACAAGTCCCGTCACTCGCATTCCTACATGGAGTCGCTGCCTGACTTCGTGCAGCTGGCGGGCGCCTATGGCTTCCGTGCCATCAAGGTGCACACGGTGGAGGAGCTCGAACCTGCGCTGGAAGAAGCCTTCCGCAACAAGGACGAGCTGGTGTTCCTCGACATCTATGTCGACCCGCGTGAACACGTCTATCCGATGCAGGTGCCTCTCGGCTCCATGCGTGACATGCTGCTTACGAAGACGGAGCGGACCTGATGCGCCATATCATCTCCATTCTGATGGAAAACGAACCGGGCGCGCTGTCACGGGTCGTCGGCCTGTTTTCACAGCGCAATTTCAACATCGAGACCCTCAACGTGGCCCCGACCGAGGACGCGACCCTGTCACGTCTGACCGTCACCACGGTCGGCGAAGATCGCGTCATCGAGCAGATCACCAAGCACCTCAACAAGCTGGTGGATGTGGTCAAGCTGGTGGATCTCACCGAGGGCAGCCACATCGAGCGCGAGCTGATGCTGGTCAAGGTCAAGGCGTTGGGCGCCCAGCGTGACGAGATCAAGCGCACGGCGGACATCTTCCGTGCCCAGATCGTTGACATCACGCCGAGCCTCTACACCATCCAGATCACCGGTGACGGTGGCAAGCTGGATGCCTTCCTGGCGGCGATGCAGCCGGTAGGCGTGCTGGAAGTGGCACGTACCGGGGTCTCCGGCATCGCCCGCGGTGAGAAGGTGTTGAGCCTGTAAGACGGTGATTGTGGAAACGCAAGACAAGAACGGCGCCCCTCGGGGCGCCGTTTTCGTTGTGGCGTCATCACTCCTCTGGCCGTCGCGGGGTACCGGGCAGCTGTTCCCAGAGTGCGCGTACCAGTGGATGTCGAAGACGTTTCTCCTGTACGCACAGCCCGACCTTGTAGGGGGTCAGCGGCGGATCGACATCGAGGATGCGCACCTGATCGGCCAGCGGGGAGTTGTCGAGCACGATCTGCGGCACCACGCCGATCCCGAAGCCCAATCCGACCATGCTGACGATGGCCTCGTTGCCGGCAACCTGGGCATACAGGCGCGGCTTGATGCCACGAGTATGGCACCAGGCATCGAAGCGCTCGCGCGCCAAGCCGGTCTCGGAGAGGATCATCGGGACGCGCGCCCAGTCGATGTGGTCGTCCCCCGCTGACGAATCGTCCGCCTCGCCGATGCCTTCCAGCTGATGGCCGGGGCCATCACGACGCGGGGCAATGAAGCGCAGCGGCGACTCGGCGAAGTCGGTGAAGGCCAGGCGCGAGGGCAGCACGTCCGGGCGTGCGGCGATCGCCAGGTCCTCGTGGCCCATCAGCACGCGCTCCAATGCCACGGCGGGGTCACCGGTATGCAGTTTGAGCTCCACATGCGGATGGCGGGCCCGGAAGGAGGCGAGAATCTCATACAGGAAGCTGTAGCTGGCGGTCACCGAGCAGTACAGGGATAGCTCGCCACGCAGTTCGTCGCTGTCTTCTAGCAATGACTGACGAATGTCATCCCATTGACTCAGGAGTTCGCGAGCATGACGACGGAAGCGCTCTCCCGCCGGTGTCAGTGCGACGCTGCGGTTGTCGCGCTCGAACAGGCTGACGCCCAGTTCCTCTTCCATGGCGCGAATGGCACGTGACAGGGCAGAGGCGCTCAGGTGCAGGGCAGTACTGGCGCGTCCGAAATGCAGCGTTTCGGCGAGGGTTAGGAATTGCTTGAGTTGACGATTGTCCATGCCGGAGTCCGCTGTCGATGAGTGCTGAAGGGGGAAATGCCTTGTGTTGCGCCATATGGCATATGATGGTGCAAATATAGCATTTTACGCAATGTCGAGGTGCGGGTAAGGTGGACTCATCGCCGCGCAGGAGGAGGACGGCAGACCTTGATCCAAGGCGCACGACCTCCCAGGGACGCAGAGCGGTCAGGATAGATGGCCGTCGGCGTTGGACACTGACATACGCCCTTCCCTCGCGGGAAGGGTCGCAAGAACAACAGACACTCTTTCAAGATCTCACGCCATCCCACTGACGGGGTGAGCCGCCAGGAGCAATGACGATGAAACTCTATTACGACAAGGATTGTGACCTCTCCCTCATCCAGGGCAAGAAAGTGGTCATCCTCGGTTACGGTTCCCAGGGCCACGCCCACGCGAACAACCTGAAGGAATCCGGCGTCGACGTCACCGTAGCCCTGCGTCGCTCTTCCTCCAGCTGGGCCAAGGCCGAAGCGGCTGGCCTGAAGGTTGCTGAAGTCGAGGAAGCGGTCAAGGCGGCCGACCTGGTCATGATCCTGGCGCCGGACGAGAACCAGAAGGCCATCTACGAGAACCAGGTGGAACCGAACCTGAAGCAGGGCGCGACACTGGCCTTCGCTCACGGCTTCAACGTCCACTACAACCAGGTCGTGCCGCGTGCTGACCTCGACGTCATCATGATCGCGCCGAAGGCACCGGGTCACACCGTGCGTTCCGAGTTCGTGAAGGGCGGCGGTATCCCGGACCTGATCGCCATCCACCAGGATGCGACTGGCCAGGCCAAGGACATCGCACTGTCCTACGCGGCAGGCGTCGGCGGCGGTCGTACCGGCATCATCGAGACCACCTTTAAGGACGAGACCGAAACCGATCTGTTCGGTGAGCAGGCTGTCCTGTGTGGTGGCGCGGTCGAGCTGGTCAAGATGGGCTTCGAGACCCTGACCGAAGCCGGCTACGCACCGGAAATGGCCTACTTCGAGTGTCTGCACGAGCTCAAGCTGATCGTCGACCTGATGTACGAAGGTGGCATCGCCAATATGAACTACTCCATCTCCAACAATGCGGAGTATGGCGAGTACGTGACCGGCACCGAAGTCATCAACGAGCAGTCCCGTGTCGCCATGCGCAATGCACTCAAGCGCATCCAGAGCGGTGAATACGCCAAGATGTTCATCCAGGAAGGCAACACCAACTACCCGTCCATGACGGCCCGTCGTCGTCAGAACGCCGAGCACCCGATCGAACAGACTGGTGAGAAGCTGCGCGGCATGATGCCGTGGATCACTGCCAACCAGCTGGTCGACAAGTCACGCAACTGATCCTGCCAATTGGATCCGGCGTGAAATGAGCGGGGCGCTCTCCATCAGGAGGGCGCCCCGCTTGCGTTGTTGCTCTATAAGCGCTATCGAATGGGGGAGGGAAGTGACAGTCGACGGTGAGGCCGCTAGGGTGTCACTACTATTCGCGCTCACTGGCAGGTGTAGAATGTGGTTACCCTGCCACGACGAGGCATGATGCAAGGAATCCCATGACTGACGAAAATCGACATCCCGGCGCAGAAGATGCCCCCGAAGAACCGACCCGCCGTAGCAGTTCCGTGCTGGACAAGGTGGTGGAAGAATTCACCGACGACAGCGAAGTCGTGGAAGAGGCCATCGAGGATGGCAAGCCCGTTCGTCGGCGTGGCATCTACCTGCTGCCCAACCTGTTCACCACGTCGGCATTGTTCTCTGGCTTCTTCGCTGTGGTATGTGCGCTGAACGGCGAGTTTGCCAATGCCTCCATCGCCATCTTCGTCTCGATGGTGCTGGATGGTCTCGATGGACGTGTGGCTCGCCTGACCAATACGCAAAGCGCCTTTGGTGCGGAGTACGACAGCCTGGCGGACATGTTGTCCTTCGGCGTGGCACCGGCACTGGTCACCTTCAGCTGGATTCTGCAGGATGTCGGCAAGATCGGCTGGATCGCCGCCTTCGTCTATGTCGCGGGCGCGGCGCTGCGCCTGGCGCGCTTCAATGTCCAGATAGGCTCCACCGACAAGAAGTGGTTCATCGGCCTGCCCAGTCCGGCAGCGGCGGCACTCGTGGCTGGTTGTGTGTGGACCATGCACAACTTCGACGCCGAGACCTTCGCCTTCAAGTCGCTGATGGTCTTCGTGGTCGCGGCTGCCGGTATCCTGATGGTGTCGAACATCCGCTACTACAGCTTCAAGGAGATCGACCTCAAGGGGCCGGTGCCCTTCGTCGCGCTGCTCGCCATCGTGCTGGCCTTCGTGGTCATCTCGCTGGAGCCGTCCGTGATGCTGCTGGGCCTGTTCGGTTGCTATGTCGCCAGTGGCCCGATCATGGCACTGGGCCGCAAGCTGCGCGGCAACAAGTAAGCGCCAGCTGCCATTGGTGTGATGATCGATATTCGGCCCCGCCATTTCTGGCGGGGCCGAATGCGTTTCTGGCCAGGGAAGAAAGGTGTCAGCAAGCGACGAGAGAATAGGTGTCGCCCGCATGTCCTCGAAATGACAATCGATGGAAAAAGCCCTTGTGCTCAGCCCGAGATCGATGCGTAAAGTACGCATCCGCTGCCGGGGACGCATGGCGTTACCAGCGGTGAAAGAGGTTTGCAGGTGATTGTTTTGTTTGATGTTTTTGAAGTCCGCTTCCAAATCATCGATTGACAATTCCCGGGCGATTCGCTAGAATACGCCGCACTCCTTACGGAACAGGTGATCGGAGCAACGCTCCTCACCGCTTGGAATGATGCTTAGAGGCAGTCGATTGACTCATCATCAAGTGCTTGACTTCTCAAGGCGTTCCGGATAGAATATGCCTCCTCGCTTAACAGCGACGCTCTTTAAAAATTTGATCAGGTAATTCGTGTGAGCGCTTGCCGATGAGTGGTGACAAGGTCACCAAATATCGGAGCAAGCCTCTCACGAGAAGTTTGACTCTGAACCAAGTTTGGTCTGCTTAACAGACTATCAAGCTTTCAACTGAAGAGTTTGATCATGGCTCAGATTGAACGCTGGCGGCAGGCTTAACACATGCAAGTCGAGCGGAAACGATTCTAGCTTGCTAGAAGGCGTCGAGCGGCGGACGGGTGAGTAATGCATGGGAATCTGCCCGATAGTGGGGGACAACCTGGGGAAACTCAGGCTAATACCGCATACGTCCTACGGGAGAAAGCAGGGGATCTTCGGACCTTGCGCTATCGGATGAGCCCATGTCGGATTAGCTTGTTGGTGAGGTAACGGCTCACCAAGGCGACGATCCGTAGCTGGTCTGAGAGGATGATCAGCCACACTGGGACTGAGACACGGCCCAGACTCCTACGGGAGGCAGCAGTGGGGAATATTGGACAATGGGCGAAAGCCTGATCCAGCCATGCCGCGTGTGTGAAGAAGGCCTTCGGGTTGTAAAGCACTTTCAGCGAGGAAGAACGCTTCGGGATTAATACTCCCGAGGAAAGACATCACTCGCAGAAGAAGCACCGGCTAACTCCGTGCCAGCAGCCGCGGTAATACGGAGGGTGCAAGCGTTAATCGGAATTACTGGGCGTAAAGCGCGCGTAGGTGGCTAAGTCAGCCAGGTGTGAAAGCCCCGGGCTCAACCTGGGAACGGCATCTGGAACTGCTTGGCTAGAGTGCAGGAGAGGAAGGTAGAATTCCCGGTGTAGCGGTGAAATGCGTAGAGATCGGGAGGAATACCAGTGGCGAAGGCGGCCTTCTGGACTGACACTGACACTGAGGTGCGAAAGCGTGGGTAGCAAACAGGATTAGATACCCTGGTAGTCCACGCCGTAAACGATGTCAACTAGCCGTTGGGTCCCTTGAGGACTTAGTGGCGCAGCTAACGCAATAAGTTGACCGCCTGGGGAGTACGGCCGCAAGGTTAAAACTCAAATGAATTGACGGGGGCCCGCACAAGCGGTGGAGCATGTGGTTTAATTCGATGCAACGCGAAGAACCTTACCTACCCTTGACATCCAGAGGACTTTCCAGAGATGGATTGGTGCCTTCGGGAACTCTGAGACAGGTGCTGCATGGCTGTCGTCAGCTCGTGTTGTGAAATGTTGGGTTAAGTCCCGTAACGAGCGCAACCCCTATCCTTATTTGCCAGCGAGTAATGTCGGGAACTCTAAGGAGACTGCCGGTGACAAACCGGAGGAAGGTGGGGACGACGTCAAGTCATCATGGCCCTTACGGGTAGGGCTACACACGTGCTACAATGGCAAGTACAAAGGGTTGCAATACGGCGACGTGGAGCCAATCCCATAAAGCTTGCCTCAGTCCGGATTGGAGTCTGCAACTCGACTCCATGAAGTCGGAATCGCTAGTAATCGTGGATCAGAATGCCACGGTGAATACGTTCCCGGGCCTTGTACACACCGCCCGTCACACCATGGGAGTGGACTGCACCAGAAGTGGTTAGCCTAACCTTCGGGAGGGCGATCACCACGGTGTGGTTCATGACTGGGGTGAAGTCGTAACAAGGTAGCCCTAGGGGAACCTGGGGCTGGATCACCTCCTTATCGACACTGTCTACTGCTCGCGGCAAGTGCTCACAACGAATTACCTGATCTTATTGCTGGCTTAGCCGGCAGTGGCAAGCGTGCTCGACAGAGCGCGCTTCTCACTGTTCTCTGAACAGCCGCTCTTTAACAATGTGAATCATGCTGACGATGGAATGTGCGCCAAGCACATCTCCATCAAAACGATATGTCGGAGAGGTCCGACAGATTCGTAATCCTTGACAGACCCCTTGGGGTTATATGGTCAAGCGATTAAGCGCATACGGTGGATGCCTTGGCAGCCAGAGGCGATGAAGGACGTGATAGCCTGCGATAAGCGTTGGCGAGGTGGCAAATACCCTGCGACCCAACGATTTCCGAATGGGGAAACCCACTCACCATCAGGTGAGTATCTATAGGCCAATACATAACCTATAGAGGCAAACCCGGGGAACTGAAACATCTAAGTACCCGGAGGAAAAGAAATCAACCGAGATTCCCCAAGTAGCGGCGAGCGAACGGGGACCAGCCCTTAAGCGATACAACTGACAGACGAACTAGACGAACAAGCTGGGAAGCTTGACGATACAGGGTGATAGTCCCGTAGTCGAAGTCTGAGTATCGTGAAATCGAGTAGGTCGGGGCACGAGAAACCTTGACTGAACATGGGGGGACCATCCTCCAAGGCTAAATACTCCTGGCTGACCGATAGTGAACCAGTACCGTGAGGGAAAGGCGAAAAGAACCCCGGCGAGGGGAGTGAAATAGATCCTGAAACCGTATGCGTACAAGCAGTGGGAGCACCTTCGTGGTGTGACCGCGTACCTTTTGTATAATGGGTCAGCGACTTATATTCTGTGGCGAGCTTAACCGTATAGGGGAGGCGTAGCGAAAGCGAGTCTTAACTGGGCGACCAGTCGCAGGGTATAGACCCGAAACCGGGCGATCTATCCATGGCCAGGGTGAAGATTGAGTAACATCAATTGGAGGCCCGAACCCAAGTATGTTGAAAAATGCTGGGATGAGCTGTGGATCGGAGTGAAAGGCTAATCAAGCCCGGAGATAGCTGGTTCTCCTCGAAAGCTATTTAGGTAGCGCCTCACGTATCACCGCTGGGGGTAGAGCACTGTTTCGGCTAGGGGGTCATCCCGACTTACCAACCCGAGGCAAACTCCGAATACCAGTGAGTGCAGCGTGGGAGACACACAGCGGGTGCTAACGTCCGTTGTGAAAAGGGAAACAACCCAGACCGTCAGCTAAGGTCCCAAAATCCTGATTAAGTGGGAAACGATGTGGGAAGGCTCAGACAGCTAGGAGGTTGGCTTAGAAGCAGCCATCCTTTAAAGAAAGCGTAATAGCTCACTAGTCGAGTCGGCCTGCGCGGAAGATATAACGGGGCTAAATCAGGTACCGAAGCTACGGGTTCATCCTTATGGATGAGCGGTAGAGGAGCGTCGTGTAAGCCAATGAAGGTGGATTGAGAAGTCTGCTGGAGGTATCACGAGTGCGAATGCTGACATGAGTAACGATAAGGGGAGTGAAAAACTCCCCCGCCGGAAGACCAAGGTTTTCTGTTCTACGTTAATCGGAGCAGAGTGAGTCGGCCCCTAAGGCGAGGCGGAAACGCGTAGTCGATGGGAAACGGGTTAATATTCCCGTACCGGATGTGGTTGCGATGGGGGGACGAAGAAGGCTAGGTGAGCCAGGCGTTGGTTGTCCTGGTGAAAGCATGTAGGCCGAGGAATCAGGCAAATCCGGTTCCTCTGAGGTCGAGATGCGAGACGAACTGACCACGGTCAGGAAGTCATCGATGCCACGCTTCCAGGAAAAGCCTCTAAGCTTCAGATCACATGCGACCGTACCCCAAACCGACACAGGTGGTCAGGTAGAGAATACCAAGGCGCTTGAGAGAACTCGGGTGAAGGAACTAGGCAAAATGGCACCGTAACTTCGGGAGAAGGTGCACCGGTTCGAGTGAAGGACTTGCTCCGTAAGCTCTTACCGGTCGAAGATACCAGGTGGCTGCAACTGTTTATTAAAAACACAGCACTCTGCAAACGCGCAAGCGGACGTATAGGGTGTGACGCCTGCCCGGTGCCGGAAGGTTAATTGATGGGGTTAGGATTCGTCCGAAGCTCTTGATCGAAGCCCCGGTAAACGGCGGCCGTAACTATAACGGTCCTAAGGTAGCGAAATTCCTTGTCGGGTAAGTTCCGACCTGCACGAATGGCGTAATGATGGCCACGCTGTCTCCACCCGAGACTCAGTGAAATTGAAATCGCAGTGAAGATGCTGTGTACCCGCGGCTAGACGGAAAGACCCCGTGAACCTTTACTATAGCTTTACACTGGATGCTGATGTTGTCTGTGTAGGATAGCTGGGAGGCTTTGAAACCACGTCGCCAGATGCGGTGGAGCCAACCTTGAAATACCAGCCTGACATCATTGGCGTTCTAACTCAGGTCCGTTATCCGGATCGAGGACAGTGTATGGTGGGTAGTTTGACTGGGGCGGTCTCCTCCTAAAGAGTAACGGAGGAGCACGAAGGTACCCTCAGCACGGTTGGAAATCGTGCATTGAGTGCAAGAGCATAAGGGTGCTTGACTGCGAGACAGACACGTCGAGCAGGTACGAAAGTAGGTTCTAGTGATCCGGTGGTTCTGTATGGAAGGGCCATCGCTCAACGGATAAAAGGTACTCCGGGGATAACAGGCTGATACCGCCCAAGAGTTCACATCGACGGCGGTGTTTGGCACCTCGATGTCGGCTCATCACATCCTGGGGCTGAAGTCGGTCCCAAGGGTATGGCTGTTCGCCATTTAAAGTGGTACGCGAGCTGGGTTTAGAACGTCGTGAGACAGTTCGGTCCCTATCTGCCGTGGGCGTCGGAAGTTTGAGAAGAGCTGCTCCTAGTACGAGAGGACCGGAGTGGACGAACCTCTGGTGTTCGGGTTGTCATGCCAATGGCATTGCCCGGTAGCTACGTTCGGACGGGATAACCGCTGAAAGCATCTAAGCGGGAAGCCCCCTTCAAGATGAGACTTCCCTGAGGCCTTGCGCCTCCTGAAGGGCCCTTGAAGACTACAAGGTTGATAGGCTGGGTGTGGAAGCACAGCAATGTGTTGAGCTAACCAGTACTAATTGCCCGTGAGGCTTGACCATATAACACCCAAGGGGTTTGCTTCGGTAAACCGCCGGGATTGCGACAGGATCGACGACATATCGGTCAGCATGATTCATATTGCGAGTTCGCGAGGCCACAAGCCTCGAGGAGCTCAGGCATCCGCAAGGATGCCACCGTTTCGCCTGACGACCATAGCGAGCGTGAACCACCCGATCCCATGCCGAACTCGGAAGTGAAACCGCTTAGCGCCGATGGTAGTGTGGAGTTTCTCCATGTGAGAGTAGGTCATCGTCAGGCACTTATACTGAACCGCCCCTGCAGCCCAGCTGCAGGGGCGGTTCTCTTTGTGCGCAGAGAAAAAGTGGTGCTCAGGAAAAGTCGTGCTCGGAGAAGCATGGCTGGATGTTTAAAAGCCTTGCTGGTGCGTAAAGTACGCATCCGCTGCCGGGGACGCATGGCGTTACCAGCGGTGAAAGAGGTTTGCAGGTGATTGTTTTATTTGATGTTTTTGAAGTCCGCTTCCAAATCATCGATTGACAATCCCGGGCGATTCGCTAGAATACGCCGCACTCCTTACGGAACAGGTGATCGAGCAACGCTCCTCACCGCTTGGAATGATGCTTAGAGGCAGTCGATTGACTCATCATCAAGTGCTTGACTTCTCAAGCGTTCCGGATAGAATATGCCTCCTCGCTTAACAGCGACGCTCTTTAAAAATTTGATCAGGTAATTCGTGTGAGCGCTTGCCGATGAGTGGTGACAAGGTCACCAAATATCGGAGCAAGCCTCTCACGAGAAGTTTGACTCTGAACCAAGTTTGGTCTGCTTAACAGACTATCAAGCTTTCAACTGAAGAGTTTGATCATGGCTCAGATTGAACGCTGGCGGCAGGCTTAACACATGCAAGTCGAGCGGAAACGATTCTAGCTTGCTAGAAGGCGTCGAGCGGCGGACGGGTGAGTAATGCATGGGAATCTGCCCGATAGTGGGGGACAACCTGGGGAAACTCAGGCTAATACCGCATACGTCCTACGGGAGAAAGCAGGGGATCTTCGGACCTTGCGCTATCGGATGAGCCCATGTCGGATTAGCTTGTTGGTGAGGTAACGGCTCACCAAGGCGACGATCCGTAGCTGGTCTGAGAGGATGATCAGCCACACTGGGACTGAGACACGGCCCAGACTCCTACGGGAGGCAGCAGTGGGGAATATTGGACAATGGGCGAAAGCCTGATCCAGCCATGCCGCGTGTGTGAAGAAGGCCTTCGGGTTGTAAAGCACTTTCAGCGAGGAAGAACGCTTCGGGATTAATACTCCCGAGGAAAGACATCACTCGCAGAAGAAGCACCGGCTAACTCCGTGCCAGCAGCCGCGGTAATACGGAGGGTGCAAGCGTTAATCGGAATTACTGGGCGTAAAGCGCGCGTAGGTGGCTAAGTCAGCCAGGTGTGAAAGCCCCGGGCTCAACCTGGGAACGGCATCTGGAACTGCTTGGCTAGAGTGCAGGAGAGGAAGGTAGAATTCCCGGTGTAGCGGTGAAATGCGTAGAGATCGGGAGGAATACCAGTGGCGAAGGCGGCCTTCTGGACTGACACTGACACTGAGGTGCGAAAGCGTGGGTAGCAAACAGGATTAGATACCCTGGTAGTCCACGCCGTAAACGATGTCAACTAGCCGTTGGGTCCCTTGAGGACTTAGTGGCGCAGCTAACGCAATAAGTTGACCGCCTGGGGAGTACGGCCGCAAGGTTAAAACTCAAATGAATTGACGGGGGCCCGCACAAGCGGTGGAGCATGTGGTTTAATTCGATGCAACGCGAAGAACCTTACCTACCCTTGACATCCAGAGGACTTTCCAGAGATGGATTGGTGCCTTCGGGAACTCTGAGACAGGTGCTGCATGGCTGTCGTCAGCTCGTGTTGTGAAATGTTGGGTTAAGTCCCGTAACGAGCGCAACCCCTATCCTTATTTGCCAGCGAGTAATGTCGGGAACTCTAAGGAGACTGCCGGTGACAAACCGGAGGAAGGTGGGGACGACGTCAAGTCATCATGGCCCTTACGGGTAGGGCTACACACGTGCTACAATGGCAAGTACAAAGGGTTGCAATACGGCGACGTGGAGCCAATCCCATAAAGCTTGCCTCAGTCCGGATTGGAGTCTGCAACTCGACTCCATGAAGTCGGAATCGCTAGTAATCGTGGATCAGAATGCCACGGTGAATACGTTCCCGGGCCTTGTACACACCGCCCGTCACACCATGGGAGTGGACTGCACCAGAAGTGGTTAGCCTAACCTTCGGGAGGGCGATCACCACGGTGTGGTTCATGACTGGGGTGAAGTCGTAACAAGGTAGCCCTAGGGGAACCTGGGGCTGGATCACCTCCTTATCGACACTGTCTACTGCTCGCGGCAAGTGCTCACAACGAATTACCTGATCAAGTTAGTTTATCGAGTAGTAGTGTCGGGTCTGTAGCTCAGTTGGTTAGAGCGCACCCCTGATAAGGGTGAGGTCGGCAGTTCAAATCTGCCCAGACCCACCAAAAGCTTCGTGCTTTTGTCGACACGGTTTGCCGACTTTTGGGGCCATAGCTCAGCTGGGAGAGCGCCTGCCTTGCACGCAGGAGGTCAGCGGTTCGATCCCGCTTGGCTCCACCATCAAGTTCCGGTTCAAGCTTCTACTACCTGATAATGCTGACAGTTCACAGTGACAAGCATATCGCCTTCCTCGAGAAGGTTGTGTGACTTCTCACTGTTCTCTGAACAGCCGCTCTTTAACAATGTGAATCATGCTGACGATGGAAAACGATATGTCGGAGAGGTCCGACAGATTCGTAATCCTTGACAGACCCCTTGGGGTTATATGGTCAAGCGATTAAGCGCATACGGTGGATGCCTTGGCAGCCAGAGGCGATGAAGGACGTGATAGCCTGCGATAAGCGTTGGCGAGGTGGCAAATACCCTGCGACCCAACGATTTCCGAATGGGGAAACCCACTCACCATCAGGTGAGTATCTATAGGCCAATACATAACCTATAGAGGCAAACCCGGGGAACTGAAACATCTAAGTACCCGGAGGAAAAGAAATCAACCGAGATTCCCCAAGTAGCGGCGAGCGAACGGGGACCAGCCCTTAAGCGATACAACTGACAGACGAACAAGCTGGGAAGCTTGACGATACAGGGTGATAGTCCCGTAGTCGAAGTCTGAGTATCGTGAAATCGAGTAGGTCGGGGCACGAGAAACCTTGACTGAACATGGGGGGACCATCCTCCAAGGCTAAATACTCCTGGCTGACCGATAGTGAACCAGTACCGTGAGGGAAAGGCGAAAAGAACCCCGGCGAGGGGAGTGAAATAGATCCTGAAACCGTATGCGTACAAGCAGTGGGAGCACCTTCGTGGTGTGACCGCGTACCTTTTGTATAATGGGTCAGCGACTTATATTCTGTGGCGAGCTTAACCGTATAGGGGAGGCGTAGCGAAAGCGAGTCTTAACTGGGCGACCAGTCGCAGGGTATAGACCCGAAACCGGGCGATCTATCCATGGCCAGGGTGAAGATTGAGTAACATCAATTGGAGGCCCGAACCCAAGTATGTTGAAAAATGCTGGGATGAGCTGTGGATCGGAGTGAAAGGCTAATCAAGCCCGGAGATAGCTGGTTCTCCTCGAAAGCTATTTAGGTAGCGCCTCACGTATCACCGCTGGGGGTAGAGCACTGTTTCGGCTAGGGGGTCATCCCGACTTACCAACCCGAGGCAAACTCCGAATACCAGTGAGTGCAGCGTGGGAGACACACAGCGGGTGCTAACGTCCGTTGTGAAAAGGGAAACAACCCAGACCGTCAGCTAAGGTCCCAAAATCCTGATTAAGTGGGAAACGATGTGGGAAGGCTCAGACAGCTAGGAGGTTGGCTTAGAAGCAGCCATCCTTTAAAGAAAGCGTAATAGCTCACTAGTCGAGTCGGCCTGCGCGGAAGATATAACGGGGCTAAATCAGGTACCGAAGCTACGGGTTCATCCTTATGGATGAGCGGTAGAGGAGCGTCGTGTAAGCCAATGAAGGTGGATTGAGAAGTCTGCTGGAGGTATCACGAGTGCGAATGCTGACATGAGTAACGATAAGGGGAGTGAAAAACTCCCCCGCCGGAAGACCAAGGTTTTCTGTTCTACGTTAATCGGAGCAGAGTGAGTCGGCCCCTAAGGCGAGGCGGAAACGCGTAGTCGATGGGAAACGGGTTAATATTCCCGTACCGGATGTGGTTGCGATGGGGGGACGAAGAAGGCTAGGTGAGCCAGGCGTTGGTTGTCCTGGTGAAAGCATGTAGGCCGAGGAATCAGGCAAATCCGGTTCCTCTGAGGTCGAGATGCGAGACGAACTGACCACGGTCAGGAAGTCATCGATGCCACGCTTCCAGGAAAAGCCTCTAAGCTTCAGATCACATGCGACCGTACCCCAAACCGACACAGGTGGTCAGGTAGAGAATACCAAGGCGCTTGAGAGAACTCGGGTGAAGGAACTAGGCAAAATGGCACCGTAACTTCGGGAGAAGGTGCACCGGTTCGAGTGAAGGACTTGCTCCGTAAGCTCTTACCGGTCGAAGATACCAGGTGGCTGCAACTGTTTATTAAAAACACAGCACTCTGCAAACGCGCAAGCGGACGTATAGGGTGTGACGCCTGCCCGGTGCCGGAAGGTTAATTGATGGGGTTAGGATTCGTCCGAAGCTCTTGATCGAAGCCCCGGTAAACGGCGGCCGTAACTATAACGGTCCTAAGGTAGCGAAATTCCTTGTCGGGTAAGTTCCGACCTGCACGAATGGCGTAATGATGGCCACGCTGTCTCCACCCGAGACTCAGTGAAATTGAAATCGCAGTGAAGATGCTGTGTACCCGCGGCTAGACGGAAAGACCCCGTGAACCTTTACTATAGCTTTACACTGGATGCTGATGTTGTCTGTGTAGGATAGCTGGGAGGCTTTGAAACCGCGTCGCCAGATGCGGTGGAGCCGGATCGAGGACAGTGTATGGTGGGTAGTTTGACTGGGGCGGTCTCCTCCTAAAGAGTAACGGAGGAGCACGAAGGTACCCTCAGCACGGTTGGAAATCGTGCATTGAGTGCAAGAGCATAAGGGTGCTTGACTGCGAGACAGACACGTCGAGCAGGTACGAAAGTAGGTTCTAGTGATCCGGTGGTTCTGTATGGAAGGGCCATCGCTCAACGGATAAAAGGTACTCCGGGGATAACAGGCTGATACCGCCCAAGAGTTCACATCGACGGCGGTGTTTGGCACCTCGATGTCGGCTCATCACATCCTGGGGCTGAAGTCGGTCCCAAGGGTATGGCTGTTCGCCATTTAAAGTGGTACGCGAGCTGGGTTTAGAACGTCGTGAGACAGTTCGGTCCCTATCTGCCGTGGGCGTCGGAAGTTTGAGAAGAGCTGCTCCTAGTACGAGAGGACCGGAGTGGACGAACCTCTGGTGTTCGGGTTGTCATGCCAATGGCATTGCCCGGTAGCTACGTTCGGACGGGATAACCGCTGAAAGCATCTAAGCGGGAAGCCCCCTTCAAGATGAGACTTCCCTGAGGCCTTGCGCCTCCTGAAGGGCCCTTGAAGACTACAAGGTTGATAGGCTGGGTGTGGAAGCACAGCAATGTGTTGAGCTAACCAGTACTAATTGCCCGTGAGGCTTGACCATATAACACCCAAGGGGTTTGCTTAGGTAAACGCCGGGAAACCGCCGGGATTGCGACGAACCGCCGGGATTGCGACAGGATCGACGACATATCGGTCAGCATGATTCATATTGCGAGTCGCGAGGCCACAAGCCTCGAGACTCAGGCACCGCAAGGTGCCACCGTTTCGCCTGACGACCATAGCGAGCGTGAACCACCCGATCCCATGCCGAACTCGGAAGTGAAACCGCTTAGCGCCGATGGTAGTGTGGAGTTTCTCCATGTGAGAGTAGGTCATCGTCAGGCACTTATACTGAACCGCCCCTGTAGCCTTGCTGCAGGGGCGGTTCTCTTTGTGCGTAGGAGAAAAGTGGCACGAAAGAGAAGAGAGTCAGGCGTCGCGGGTTTCGCACCTCGGAGTTGCTCGACTTTTTCTTCATCAGGGTGAACTAAAGCGTCATGCCAGACTCTGAGTAGGTGAGTTTCGACGTTCCCTTGCTTAGAAACTTGTCTGTGCTATCCCATCAGCAGACTTTTTGAGATATGGCACTCCTGCCTTGCAGTCGAGCAGCCAGTCCGCCGGCCACTTCCCCAGTGGCCGGTTTTTTTATGTCTGCCGTCTGGCTCCTTGCCTTGCAGGCAAAAAAAAGTGGCCGGATGAGTGATCATCCGGCCGCTCTGGTATCTGATGGAGTCCTCACAGTGTGAAGACCGCATCAGGGAGGGAGGAGCTGTTTAGCTGTTCTGCTCGATACCCTGAATGTACCAGTCTGCACCATCGCGCAGCTCACGGACCAGGTGCCAGGTCTCGTTGAACTCGTTCTGCTCGCCATTCTCGTCGAGCACGCCGTGGAACAGCACTGTCGCTTCCGCCTGCTTGCCGATTTCCTGCACGCTGCCCAGTTCAGCGAACAGACGCACGACTTCGGTACGGTTGTTGGCTGGCTGCTGAGCGCGTTCTTCGCGCAGCATGTTGTAGAGCTCCGGCGTCACGTATTCCTGGATGCGCGGCAGGTCATTGTTGTCCCAGGCGCGTTGCAGGGTCATGAAGTGCTCCTTGGCACCACCGAGGAACTGTTCCTTGTCGAACCAGGCCGGCTCACTGACGGGAGCTCCGCCGCCCAGCCCTGCACCGATACCGCCAGCAGGCGCCAGCGACTCGCCCTGCTCCTGGTGCGCTTCACGTGCCTGCACGTTACGTGGCTGATCATCGTGACGGGGGGAGGCGCTACCGCTGCCTGCCGGCCCGCCGCTCGCCATGGCGGCCTTCTTGCGCGCGCTCAGGAACTTAAAGGCGATGAAGGCGATCACCGCGATGATCAGGAAGTCTGTCATGCGCAGACCATCGAAGGCGCCGCCGAAGAACAGCGATGCCAGCAGTCCGCCTGCCAGCAGACCTGCCAGCGGGCCGGCAAACTTGGACAGACCGCTGGAGGGCTTGGACTTCGCTGCAGTGCTGCTGTTGGTGGCCTTGTTGCTGCCAAATAGTGAGCTGGAGGATTTTCCGCTGTCAGCGGATCGTGAGTAGCTACCGAAACTCTTGCCGCCGCCGAGGCGCTTGGCCTCCGCGTGTTCGACGCTCAGACCGAAGCCGAGCAAGCCGACCATCAGCATGATGAACAGATGGCGCATGTGGGATCTCCTTGGATGCGCTAGCGTGTAAGTGGAAGCCCCATTCTAGCCCTAGAATCGACGTGGGAGGACCAATGGACGACGAAAAGTCTCAACACCTGATGGCGAGGCGGTCATTGTTGTTGCTGATCGACTTTCAGGCCCGCCTGATGCCGGTACTGAGTGGCGGAACCGAAGCCATCAACAGTGCCATCTGGCTGGGCGGCATCGCCCAGGCGCTGGAAATTCCCGTGTGGCTGACGGAGCACTGTCCGGACAAGCTGGGCGAAAGTGCTCCCATGACACACTTGCTGAGCGAGCGAACCCGCTGCTTCACCAAGCGCAGCTTCAGCGCGCTGGAGGCGCAGGATTTTCGAAAGGCGCTGGAGCAGAGCGGATGTGATCAGCTGGTGGTATGTGGTGCCGAGGCGCATGTCTGCGTGATGCAGACCGTGCTGTCACTATGCGGTGCGGGGTATCGAGTGGCGCTGGTAGCTGATGGTGTCGCCAGTCGCCGCCCGCGTGAGGCAGCATTGGGAGTGACCCGCTGCGAGGCGGCGGGGGCCAGTGTCGTCAGCGCCGAGATGGTGGCTTACGAATGGCTTGGAAGCGCGGATCACGTCCTTTTCGGTGATATTCATCGCCGTTATCTCAAACCCCGGGCAGGAGAGCACCTGGCGTTCCCCGGGTTGGGTGGGTGAGTCGCAGGGCGACCTGCAAGGGCGACCTGCAGGACGCGCGTCAGGCGCGTGCCGCGTCGGCTTCACTGCGCGTGAAGACCAGCGTATCGCCCTCTGAGGCGGCATTGGAGAAGCGGTAACCGGCCACATCGAAGTCCTTGAGGTCCTCGGCCGTCTCGATATCGTGCTTGAGCATCCAGGCGCTCATCAGGCCGCGTGCACGCTTGGCGTAGAAGCTGATGATCTTGGACTGACCATTCTTCTCGTCCTTGAAGACCGGCGTCACGATACGGTGGCGGAATGCCTTGGCGTCGATGGCCTTGAAGTACTCGTTGGAGGCCAGATTGACCAGTATCGGCGTGCCACTGTCTTCGACGGCCTGCTCCAGTGCCGGCGTCAGCGTCTTGCGCCAGTAGGCGTAGAGGTCCTTGCCGGCCGGGTTGCTCAGGCGGGTGCCCATCTCCAGGCGATACGGCTGGATGAGATCCAGCGGGCGCAGTAGCCCGTAGAGGCCGGAGAGAATGCGCAGCCTGTGTTGCGCGCGCTCGAATTCTTCCTCGCTGAACGTTTCTGCCGCCATGCCCTGATAGACATCTCCCTGAAAGGCCAGTACCGCCTGCTTGGCATTGTCTGGCGTGAAGGGGGGCTGCCATTCCTGAAAGCGAGCGGCATTGAGGCCGGCCAGCTTGTCGGAAAGCTTCATGAGGCTTGCGATGTCCTGCGGTGATTGCTCGCGCAGGATATCGATCAGTGGTTGAGCCTGATCAAGAAAGTCGGGTTGGGTATGACGGGAGGTCACGGGGGCGCTGTCGAAATCCAGCGACTTGGCGGGCGAAATCACACTCAGCATGAAGACCTCCTGACAGGGGAAAGGTCTCAGTATATCAGGCAGACAACATGGCCCCGAGTCCGTCGGGACTATCGGGGCCATAGATTGCGATGCGTGACGCCAAAGGCATCAATAGCGTCGGATCAGGAAGACGCCAGCGAACAGCAACAGCACGCCCGCCACGCGCCCCAGCGAGAGATCATGCTGCGGGAAGGTTGCCCAACCGAAGTGATCCAGAACGACCGAAGCCGTCAGCTGGCCCGCCAGGAAGGTGGCCATCATGGTGGCCGCGCCCAGCTTGGGTACCAGGATCACGCTGGCTGCCACGAAGAAGGCCCCCAGCAGACCACCGGTCCAGCTCCACCAGGGAGCCGCTTTCAGGGCACCAATGCCCGGCATGGGCAATCGCATGGCCAGCACGATACCGATCAGGGCGATCGAGCCGATCACGAAGCTGACCATGGCGGCCATGAGCGAACTGTGGGTCTGCAGGGCCAGCGTGGAATTGACGCCGGCCTGGATCGGCATCATGGCACCGGCGGCCACGGCCATGAGAATCATGCTCAGTTCAGCGGGATTCATGGGGTTTCCTTGGAGACGAACAGGCCGGTCATCACGACCGGCCTGTCGGGGTTGCGCGTCAGGGGCAGATCAGGGGCAGGGGTTCGGCGCGGTGTTGTGGATCATCTCGATCTCGGCCAGCACCTCGTCGCTCAGTTCCACCTCGAGGCTTTTGATGTTGCTCTCCAGCTGCAGCATGGTGGTGGCACCGATGATGTTGCTGGTCAGGAACGGACGCGTGTTGACGAAGGCGAGTGCCATCTGCGCCGGGTTCAGGCCATGACGGCGTGCGATATCCACGTAGCAGGCGATGACGTGCTGGGCCGGCTCCGCGTTGTAGCGCTGGAAGCGCTCGAACAGGGTCAGACGCGCGCCTTCCGGACGGGCGCCATCCAGATACTTGCCGGACAGGGTGCCGAAGGCCAGCGGCGAATAGGCGAGCAGGCCCACATCTTCGCGGTGCGCGAACTCGGCCAGCCCGACCTCAAAGCTGCGGTTGACCAGATTGTAGGGATTCTGGACGCTGGCGACGCGCGGCAGATTCAGGCGCTCGGCCAGATTCAGGCACTGCATCACGCCCCAGGGCGTCTCGTTGGACAGACCCACGGCGCGAATCTTGCCCGCGGTGACCAGTTCGCCAAGCGCGGAGAGGCTTTCTTCCAGCGGCGTCATGTCCTCGTCTTCCACCGGCTGGTAACCCAGCTTGCCGAAGAAGTTGGTCTTGCGATCCGGCCAATGCAGCTGATAGAGGTCGATGTAATCGGTGCCCAGGCGGCGCAGGTTGTCGTCACAGGCGGCGATGATCTGCTCGCGGGTCAGGCGTGAACCACCGCGGAGGTAGTCCATGCCCGGGCCGGTGACCTTGGTGGCGATCTTGACCTGGTCACGGTTGCCGCGTGCGGCCAGCCAGCTGCCGATGTACTGCTCGGTGCGGCCCTGGGTCTCGCCATTGGGCGGGACAGGGTACATCTCGGCGGTATCGATGAAGTCGATGCCGGCATCGAGCGCACGATCCAGCTGCTGGTGGGCATCGGCTTCGCTGTTCTGCTCACCAAAGGTCATGGTGCCAAGGCACAGCAGACTCACGTCAATGCCGGTGCGGCCTAGAGCTCTACGTTGCATGCAGGATTCCCCTGTCGGGTGGTTGGCAATTCACTCGCGGGACGGCGCACATATTAGCAGCGTAACAAAAACCCACAAGGCGGGCTTGAGTCCCCCTGATTGCGCGAGTATGCTTGGCGCCCCGTTGTCAGGGGAGCAGCCTCGCGAGGCCGCCCGCATGGGCAAACTGACAGCGTTGGCAAGGAGAACAGCGTCGCAGGCTCAGGAAAGGGCCAGATACGGCGTCATCCCTCTTATCTGTTTCAAGGTTACTCGTCATGCCGCAGGCCTCAACCCTGATGACCGGACTGAAATACCGCCTGGCGGAGCGTCTGTTCCACGCCTCCTGGCTTTCCGGCTCTCAGCAGAAGCATCGTCTGACCATGCGTCTGTTCAATCACTGCGCTAAGGCCGGTCATACCGGTGCGCTGTCATTGTACGGCCACATGCTGTTCCAGCGCGGCAGTTCGGCGCAGGAAAAGGCCAAGGGTGCCCGTTTCGTCGTCAAGGCGGCACAGGCGGGTGACATCCATGCCCAGTACCAGGCAGGGTGCATCTACGAGCATGGCTGCGCGCAATACCAGAGTGACCCGGCCAAGGCCGTGACCTGGTATGCACGTGCGGCAGAGCGTCATCATGCGCTTGCCGCGCAGCGTCTGGCACGTGCCTATCGTGAAGGCTCGCTGGGGCTGGCGGTCTGCCCGCACAAGGCGGAGCACTGGGAAGCGCATGCACGCAGCGGTGACGAAGCCGCCCTCCACTGAGCCAATCAGGACTCGCCAAACGGGGGGCAATTCCCGTAACCTGAAGACATTCAACCCCTTCTTGCCTGGTCCTTGGCTGCCTGAGATACCGTGGGAGACGCGTGTGACGCTGCCTATTCTGCTCGATATTGAAGCCTCCGGCTTTGGCCGCGGCAGCTACCCGATCGAGATCGGTCTGGCGCGTACCGATGGCAGCAGCTGTGCCTTCCTCATCCAGCCGCTGGAAGAGTGGGTGCACTGGGACCCCAAGGCTGAGTTGTTGCATGGCATTTCACGCGCCCGATTGGCACGTGAAGGTCGCCCGGTGCGGGAAGTGGCGCAGTGGATCAATGATGAGCTAAGCGAGACACGTATCGCGTACAGCGATAGCTGGGGCTACGACAATACCTGGTTGTCGTTGCTGTTCCATCATGCCGGCATGCTGCCGCACTTCCGGCTGGAAGCGCTGCGCCGGCTGCTGGATGAGGAGCAGCTGAATCGCTGGGCCGAGCTCAAGGAAGCCGTGATCGCCGAAGGCGGCATCCAGCGCCATCGCGCTGGAGATGATGCCCGTCTGCTGCAACTGACCTGGCAGAAGGCCCAGGCCATCGAGCGCAACGACTGAGCGACTCAGGCCCCGCTTACCGCCAGCAGCACCTTGCCGGTGCTGGCGTTGTCCTGCACATAGGCATGTGCAGCCTCGGCGTCCTGGATCGGCCAGCTCTTGTCGATATGCGGACGTATCTCGCCTCGCGCCAGGCGTGGCCAGACGTGGACATAGAGTGCATCCAGCACCATGCCCTTGCCCTTGGGCGAGCGGGAACGCAGGGTCGAGCCGATCAACCGCTGGCGCTTCATCAGCATGCGGCCCAGATCCAGCTCGTCCATGCGTCCGCCCATCAGGCCGATCAATACCATGCGGCCATCCTGGTTCAGGACCTGCTGATTGCCTGACAGGTAGCCGCCGCCGACCGGGTCGAGAATCATGTCAGCGCCGCCCCATTCGTTCACGGCATCGACGAAACTGCCATCGTGGCGATTCCAGCCGGCATCGGCCCCCAGTCGCAGGCAGGTGTCCAGCTTCTCCTGACTGCCGACGGTCACAAAGCAGGGATGGCCGAACAGGCCGCACAGCTGGATGGCAGTGGTGCCGATACCGCTGGCCCCGGCGTGCAGCAGGACGCGTTCCTTGTGCTTGAGGTTGCCCTCGATGAACAGGTTCAGCCAGGCGGTGGCGAACATCTCCGGCAGGGCGGCCGCCTCACGCAGGCCGAAGCCCTCCGGCACCGGCAGTACCTGCAGGACATTGACCACCACCTCTTCGGCATAGCCTCCGCCTGCCAGCAGGGCACAGACCGGGTCCCCCACCTGGAAGCGTTCCACGTGTCTGCCCACCTCGAGGATGGTGCCGCTGACCTCGAGACCGAGAATCTCGCTTTCCCCGGCCGGGGGCGGATACTGCCCGGCGCGCTGCATCAGATCCGCGCGGTTGACGCCGGCCCAGGCCACCTGGATACGCACCTCGTCCGAGGCGATACCTGAAGGGGCCTCGGTTTCCTGCCAGACCAGCGCCTCGTTCTCGACGGCTATCGCATACATTCGCTATCTCCTTGGCTTGGCAATCGTGGCTGCCTTGCTGTGATCGCTCCGTCCTCAGACGGATGTCTGTCATCTCACTGTACGGGGACTGTGACGCACCTGTCATGAAGTGGCGCGATTCTGACGTGATATCAAGCCTCTGTTTCAGACTGCGAGTGACGCACCGCGTTGCGCAAAGGAGTGAGCATGATCGATACCGCCCGTGTCATCGCCGCCAAGTATCCCGCCTTTGCCAGGCGCCACCCTCTGATTCGTCGCCCGGCGCTGGCGCTGCTGCGGCGTCTGGTTCACGAGAGCGAGATCAATGCCTTCCTCGCCGAGCATGCCGGTCTGCGCGGTTTTGACTTCATCGACCGTGTGCTCGATCACTTCTCCTTCGCCTACTCCGTCTCCTCGCGGGAGCGCGAGAACATCCCTGCCTACGGGCGAGTGGTGATCGTCGCCAACCACCCGCTGGGCTCGCTGGATGGGCTCGCGTTGCTCAAGCTGGTCGGGGAGGTGCGGCGTGACGTGAAGATCGTCGCCAACGACATCCTGATGAAGGTCGAGCCGCTGGCGCCCTTGCTGCTGCCGCTGGACAACCTCAGTCGCCGCGGGTATCGCAGGAGCAGCACCCAGATCTGCGAGGCACTGATGAATGAAGAGGCCGTGATCATCTTCCCGGCCGGAGAGGTCTCGCGCGCAGGACCGACCGGGCCGCGTGACGGCAAGTGGCTGTCGGGTTTCCTGCATTTCGCGCGCAAGACCAACGCGCCGGTACTGCCGATTCACGTCAGTGGTCGCAACTCGACACTCTTCTACACCCTGTCATCGATCAACCGTGGCTTCGGCACGCCCCTGCTGGCCCACGAGATGTTTCGCCAGCGCGAACGTCAGCTCAAGCTGCGCATCGGGGAACTGATTCCGCTGGCGCGTCTCGACAGTGATGCCCTGAGCACCAATGCCAAGACACGCCTGCTGCGCAAGCATCTCTATCGCATCGGACGCGGCAAGCGCGGGCTGTTCGTGACCGAGAAGGCCATCGGTCATCCGGAGGAGCGCCAGGCGCTGCGTGAGGAACTGACGCCGTGTGAGCTGCTGGGTGAGACCCGCGACGGCAAGAAGATCTACCTGTTCGATGCCTTTCCCGGTTCCAGCGTGATGCGCGAGATCGGTCGGCTGCGCGAGTTGAGCTTCCGCCGCGTCGGCGAAGGGACGGGAGAGCGTCGTGACATTGACCGTTACGACGCGCATTACCGCCATCTGGTGCTGTGGGATGACGCCGATCTCGAGATCGCCGGGGCCTATCGCATCGGTGAGGTGGGCAAGATCATGGCGGCACATGGCGAGAAGGGGTTCTACAGCCCGACCCTGTTCCGCTTCACGCCGGAGATGTTCGCGCATATGCAGGAGGGCCTGGAGCTGGGGCGCAGCTTCGTGCAGCCACGCTATTGGGGGCGCCGCAGTCTCGATTACCTGTGGCAGGGGCTGGGTGCCTATCTGCGCCGTCACCCCGAGATTCGCTGGCTGTTCGGCCCGGTCACGCTCTCCAACAGCTACCCGGAGGCTGCTCGGGCGTTGATCGTCAGCTATTACCGCCACTACTACGGGGATGAGGAGGGGCTGGCGCGTGCACGGGCACCGGTCGCGCAGAGTGCACCGGGCAGTGCCGCCCATGAGGCGGAGCGTCTGTTCGATGGTCAGGATGCCGAGGGCGATTTCCGTCGCCTGCGCGCCCAGCTGGACGCGATGGGCGTGACGGTGCCGACCCTCTACAAGCAGTACGCCGAGGTCACCGAGCCCGGCGGCACTCGCTTCCTCGACTTCAGCGTCGATGCCGATTTCGGCTACTGCATCGATGGGCTGGTGATGGTCGATATCCGACGCATCACCGCCAGCAAGCGCAGCCGCTATCTCGGGGAGCCGGGGGCCAGGCGGTCCAGCAGGGGAGTGATCTCGCGTTCGCTGATCAGGCGGGCGCGAGTATCCGCGTCGAGGAAGCCCGCCTCGACGGTGCGATCCAGAAATTCCAGCAGCGGCGCGTAGAAGCCGTCACTGTCGAGGACGGCGATCGGCTTGGCGTGAAAGCGCAGGTATTGCCAGGTCCAGGTCTCGAACAGCTCCTCCAGCGTGCCGATCCCGCCCGGCAGGGTCACGAAACCATCCGCCAGCGCGGCCATCTGCGCCTTGCGCTCATGCATGTCCGCCACTTCGATCAGCCGAGTCAGCCCGGTGTGTGCCTTCTCGTTGCGCACCAGCGCCTGCGGGATCACGCCGACCACCTCACCGCCTGCGGCCAGCGCGGCATCTGCCAAAGCGCCCATCAGTCCGGCACGTGCTCCTCCATAGACCAGTCCCCAGCCACGTTCGGCGATCGCGGTCCCCAGTGCCTCGGCCTTCTGGCGGTGATGCGGGGAGGCCCCCTCGCGGGAACCCAGATAGACACAGATGCGATGCATGTTGCTCTCCTGAAGGTGTGTTGTGGTACCTGCATTCACGGGCCTGCTCTGCTACCCTTGCCGCCCCCGCAGGCGACGGCTGGCGGGCGCTGACGCCCCGGCGGGCGCGGGACAACAAGGCAGGAGAGACAGATGGCGCAGGTGCGCGGACGCTTCGCCAGTCGGCTGGGCTTCTTGATGGCCGCCGCTGGTTCGGCAGTAGGGCTTGGCAACGTCTGGGGCTTCCCGTCCCAGACCGCCAACAACGGAGGCGGGGCCTTCGTGGTGATGTATCTGGTGCTGGCCTTCCTGCTGGCGTGGCCGGCGTTGATGGCCGAGCTGGTCATCGGGCGGCATGGTCAGGCCAATATCGTCACCAGCATGAGTCTGGGGCGCGGCATCACCAAGCGCTTCGGCGCGCTGGCGGGCTGGGCGGGCATGCTGACCGCCAGCCTGATCCTGGCCTTCTACGCCATCGTCGCGGGCTGGCTGCTGGGCTATACCGCCGCGCCGGTCAGCGCGGCGCTGGGCATGTCGTCCGCCGCCAGCTGGCTGACCACCTTCGACTTCACGCGCAATGTCTCGCTGACGGCGGTCTTCCTCGCCCTGACCATGGCGATCGTGGTCGGTGGCGTGCGCGGCGGGATCGAGAAATGGTCCACACGTCTGATGCCGCTGCTGCTGGCCCTGCTGGTGGGGTTGATCGGCTACGTGCTGACCCTGCCGGGCGCCGATGAAGGCCTGAGTGTCTATCTCACCCCGCAGTGGGATCGCATCTTCGATGCTGACCTGATGCTGAGCGCGATGGGCCAGGCATTCTTCTCGCTGTCGCTCGGCGTGGGGGCGATGCTGATCTACGGCTCCTATCTGGGGCCGGAGCAGAACCTGCCGCGTCTCGGCGTGCTGGTGACGCTGATCGACGTCGGCATCGCCTTCCTGGCCGGCCTGCTGGTGATTCCGGCCATGTATGCCGCGCGTCATCTGGGCGTCGAGATCTTCGATGCCGACGGCCTGCTCAAGAGCTCCGACACGCTGCTGTTCGATACGTTGCCGGCGCTGTTCGGTCAGATGGGTGGCGCGGGAGACGTCTTGATGGTGGCGTTCTTCGCGCTGATGAGCGTGGCGGGCATCACCTCCTCCATCTCGATGCTGGAAGTGCCGGTATCCTTCGTGGTCGAGCGTGGCTGGCTGGGACGGCGTGCCGCCACCCTGGCCGTCGGGGCCGCCATCATGGCCATCAGTCTGACCATCGCCGCCAACTTCGGGGCGCTGTTCGGTCTGGTGATCATGTTGACCACCCAGTACAGCCAGCCACTGGTCGCGCTGGTGATGTGTCTGCTGGTCGGCTGGGCAATGTCGCGCCATGCGCTGCTCAAGGAGATCCAGAGCGGGGCGCCGGACATCGAGTCCAGCCTGTTCTGGAAGATCTGGCCGTGGTACGTGCGCCTGATCTGCCCGCTGTGCATCGCCTTGGTGTTCGCGCACTCGCTGTAAGCCGAAACGCCCCCTGCACGACGCAAGAAGCCCGCCAATTGGCGGGCTTCTTGCGTCTTGTGCCTCCTGGCCGACGGCCTCTGCTCGAGGGACTGAGTGTCGGCTCGATCGCAGGCAGGGCTCAGGGCAGCTCGGACAGCACGTCGTAGTGGGCATCGACCCAGTGCCCGATGGCATTGCCCTCGGCATAGGCGAGGTGCTGGGCGTACTGTGTGTGCAGGCAGCGCACCTGATTCCAGTCGCGGATGCCGCCGACGCCACGCTCACGCATCAGCTCAGCGAAGCCCTGGGACTCGATGGCGCTGCGCTCGGCCTCGCTCATGAAGCTCCAGCGCTCGGCGACATAGGCTTCATGACTGGCACGATAGCGCGCCAGCAGTTCCTCGTCGGTCTTGAGGCTCTCTTCCAGCTCCTTGATCACGCCTTCGGCCTCGATGCGTGACAGCGAGATCTTGAGGCGCTCGTCGCTCAGCCAGTAGAGGGTCGGGAAGGGTTTGCCATCCACCAGCGAATGCATGCGCAGCACCAGCGGGGTGCCCTCGCCATCGGTGGCGGCCACGGCCTGGATGCCGCGCGGCTTGCGCCCGAGCTGGCGCTCGATGATCTCGAGCTCACGCGCGTCGGGACTATGATTGGTCAGGATCACCATGCTTGCAGTCAGGCTCCAGCACACACTTGTTGGACCGGGAGACGGCCCGGAAGAACGCCTGGTTGAGCTGCTGGGGGCTCGGCACATAGCCATGCCACTCGCGCTCGCAGTAGTCACTGCCGCGCGCCATCAGCTCCGGGGCCAGACGATTGAACCAGCCATCATAATCGTAGGGGTCAAGGCCCGGCAAGCTGATGTGCGGGTAGTCGGCGAAGCGCTCGCCGAACCACTGCTCCAGCGAGGCCTCGACCTGCGCATGCAGCTCGGTCATGTCCGGATAGATCCACTTGCTGTAGCGAATGCCCATCGGGCCTCCTCGCTGGCGTGGCGGCAGGGAGCGTCAGGGTGACAGGTGGCGAGAGCCTCAGTCCTCACGCGCCAGCGGCGCGAACTGCCCATTGCCCAGTTCACACAGTAGCGCGGGAGCGAGACCGATCTCCAGTCCTCGGCGTCCACCGCTGATGAACATCTCCTCCACCCCCTCGGCGCTGTCATCCACCCACAGCGGCAGCCGCTTCTTCTGGCCCAGTGGACTGATGCCGCCGACCACATAGCCGGTGGCGCGCTCGGCGGCCTCGTGGGGGGCCAGGGCTGCCTTGCGGGCATGGCAGGCACGCGCCAGTGCCTTGAGGTTCAGCGTGCCGGTGACGGGCACCACGGCGACCACCAGCGGCTGGCGGGCACTGCTGCCTTCCAGCTGACAGACGAGTGTCTTGAAGACCCGTGCCGGCTCAAGCCCCAGCGCCTGGGCAGCCTCTTCGCCATACGCAGGCGCCCGAGGGTCATGGGCATATTCCAGGGTACGGTGAGGCCTGCCCTTGAGCAGCTTGAGCGCGGGTGTCATGCCGGTACGCTCCCGACGGGCGCCGTGCTGTGCGTGCCGAGCGCGCGGGCCTTCTCGCGCAGGGCAGGGAGATCCAGCTCGGCGCTGTCAGTGTGTTCGTGCAGGTGGGAGAGCAGGGTCGTGCGCAGCTCGCCTTCGATGCGCTGCGATTGCTTGGCGTGATGATCGAACTGCACCAGCACGCAGTGGCCACGCGCCCCGCAGACACCGCGCTGCCAGGCTTCCTGGGTCACGGTGAAGGAGCTGCCGCCAAGCCGCGACAGCCAGGTGCGAATCTCGACATCCTGGCCGTATTGCAGCTCGGCGAGAAAGTCGACCTCGATGCGCGCCATGATCAGCGGCCATTTGCGCGGGTCGAGATCCGGCACGAAGACGCGGAACAGGTCATTGCGCGCCCACTCGAACCAGGCCGGCAGGCGCGTGTTGTTGATATGTCCGAGGGCATCGGTATCGAAGAAGGCCGGCTCCAGCGTCTTGAAGTACATGTCATCGCTCCTGTGCGTCCTTGCGGGCTTTTCAGCCTATCAGGAAGCTCAGACGCTGGCTGTACGCCGTGCGGCTAGTCGTCGTTGCAGCGGCGTGAACACGCCCAGCCATGCCGTCGCGATCACGAACCCCAGCAGGGTGCCCGCCGCGACCCCCATGCTCGGGTAGCTGAGCGAGACCACCAGTGAATAGCACAGCAGCGAACCAAGGCCCGCCGGGTAGTGCTTGATCACGGTGGCGACAGCGGCCGGCCCCTGAGTCAGATGCAGAATGATCAACAGCGGATACATGGTGACAGGGAAGGCCGCCACCAGCCCGGCCCAGGACGGTGGCAACAGATGGGCCAGCGCGGTGATGCCGAACACGATGCCGGCCGCGAGGCCCGCACGCGCCAGCAGCGAAGGCCACGAGAACGGGGCCTTGCGACTGCGGGTTTCCGGTACGTCGCGGTACAGGCGCATGCACAGCATGATGGCGATCAGCGTCACGATCACGCCGCTGACACGGGTGAACTCGAACTGCGCCAGGATCACGCTGGCCGCCAGCCAGCCCAGCAGGCCACCCAGAGTACCGTTGATGACACCGCGCAGCCCCTCTGCACGCCCGCATAGCCAGTAACCGACCCCCAGGGCGAGGGTCGAGGAGAATCCGGCCAGCGTGTAGATGGCACTCTCACCGGCGAATTCGGGGGAAATCTCGACCCCGATGAAGCCCAGCGTGATGGCCGTGCCGAGCGGATAGCCGGACAGCAGCCCGGCCATGCGCGTCGAGAGACGCTCCGCGATCAACGACAGGCCGATCACCACCGCGACCGAAATCAGCAGCTTGAGCAGCTGCAGGCCAAGCTCCCCATGCAGTACCGCTGTCATCAAGTGGCGTCCCAGAACTGGCGGCGCAGTAGGGAGATCTTGCCCAGTGCCTTGCCGGAGGCCTGATGTCGGTGTGCCTCGGCGACTTCACGGAAGTCGAACTGGCGCTCGTCCAGGCGCACCTTGAACTCGCCTTCCTCGACCAGTTCCACCAGCTTGCCCAGTGCCTGACGCTGCTGCTCGTGACCGATGCCGGCGCTGAGCGGCAGCAGGATCGATAGTACTTCCAGGCTGCGACTACCGGCATGCAGCGGCGAGAGATCTGCCGTGGTGCGCGCATTGATGGTCACGATGCGCCCGCCCAGCCTGCTGGCGGCGAAGCTGGCGGCCAGGTTGTCACCCCCGACGCAATCGAAGACCAGATCAAAGCCCTGGCCAGCCGTCAGGCGCTCCACGTAGTCGGCCACCGCTTCCTCGCGGTAGCGAATGACGTGGTCCGCGCCACAGGCACGTGCCAGCTGCGCCTTGTCATCCGTGGAGACGGTCGTGGCGACTTCCGCACCGATGCAACGGGCGATCTGCAGTGCGACATGACCGACACCGCCGGCGCCGCCGTGAATCAGTACGCGTTGCCCCGCCTCCAGCTGGCCACGTTCCACCAGCGCCTGCCAGGCGGTGATGAACACTGCAGGCAATGCCGCGGCTTCCATGAAGCTCAGGCGGCGCGGCTTGCGGGTGATCAGACGCTCATCGGCGATCATGTAATCCGCCAGCGCCCCGGGGTGAGACGCGACACCCCCGGCAAATCCGAGCACTTCATCGCCCGGTGAGAAGGTCAGCACATCGTCTCCGACGGCATCGACGATGCCGGCGACATCACCATGCAGGATGCAGGGTTCGGGGGGGAGAAGGGCGACCTGCCCGCTGGCCAGCTTGAGATCGAGCGGGTTGACGCTGGAAGCGGCGACGCGAATGCGCACCTGTCCGGGGCCGGGTTCCGGCAGTGGGCATTGCGTGCATTCGAAGTCGGCATCCGGGCCGGGGTTGCGCAGCACCATGGCGTGCATGGAAGCGAGCATGAGACGTCCTCGTTGAAACGAATTCCGGCCAGTTCGGCCAGTGAGCGCCACACCCTACCCATTGCGCTGCGCCGCGGCAATGCGACTTGGGTGGTTTCCGCCGTCCTGGTGACGGAATTGCATGATCGACAACGAAAAAGCCCCTGCCGAAGGGCAGAGGCTTTGGGAGGTGTCACGCGTTCTGGCGCTTGGTCTCCTTGTCGATCGGGGCGATCTCGCCGGACTTCAGCTTGGCGAGGTACTGGCTCAGCTCGCGCTTCACGACCGGCATCAGGTAGTAGAGACCGATGATGTTGGCGATGGACATGGCGAAGATCATGGCGTCGGAGAAGTCGATGACCGGACCGAGGCTCATGGAGGAGCCGATGACCACGAAGGCGAGGAAGATCAGCTTGTAGACGATCTCGGCACCCTTGCTCTCACCGAACAGGTAGGTCCAGGCTTTCAGGCCGTAGTAGGACCAGGACAGCATGGTGGAGAAGGCGAACATCAGCACCGCCAGCGCCAGCACATACGGGAACCACGGGAAGGCGGTCTCGAAGGCGTAGGACGTCAGCTGGACGCCGCCGAGGCCTTCGACCTGATAGGCGCCGGTGATGACGATGACCAGTGCGGTCATGGTGCAGATGACGACGGTATCGATGAACGGTTCGAGCAGCGCGACGATGCCTTCGGTGGCCGGCTGGGAGGTCTTCACGGCAGAGTGGGCGATGGCGGCGGAGCCGATACCGGCTTCGTTGGAGAAGGCGGCGCGCTTGAAGCCCTGGATCAGTACGCCGACGATACCGCCGCCGACCGCGACCGGTGCGAAGGCACCTTCGATGATGGCGCCGAAGGCCGCCGGAATCGCGCTGAAGTTGAAGCCCAGGATGATGAGAGCCGCGATCACGTAGATGACCGCCATCATCGGCACCAGCTTCTCGGTGACGCGAGCGATGGACTTGATGCCGCCGATGATGACCATGCCGACGATGGCGGCCATCACGAGACCGAACAGCCAGCCGTAGCCGATCAGGAAGCTGGCATCACCGCCGGTGACGTTGACGGCCTGCTGATAGGACTGGTTGGCCTGGAACATGTTGCCGCCGCCGATGGAGCCGCCGATGGCGCAGATGGCGAAGAAGATCGCCAGGATCTTGCCAAGCCCGGCCTTGCCATTCTCCGCGAAGCCCTTGGACAGGTAGTACATCGGGCCGCCGGAGATGGAGCCATCGGGATTGACGTTGCGGTACTTCACGCCAAGGGTACATTCGCAGAACTTGGAGGCCATGCCGAGCAGACCGGCCAGAATCATCCAGAAGGTCGCGCCCGGCCCCCCCAGCGAGACGGCGACCGCGACACCGGCGATGTTGCCCAGCCCGACCGTGCCGGAAAGCGCGGTGGCCAGTGCCTGGAAGTGGGACACCTCGCCTTCATCCTTCGGGTCGGTGTAGTCGCCCTTGACCAGACGCACGGCATGCCCGAACAGACGGAACTGCACGAAGCCGAAATAGAGCGTGAAGACGACGGCAGCGATGATCAGCCAGCCGACGATCAGCGGGAACTGGGTGCCTGCCACCGGCACGGAATAGAAGATGGTGGAGACGATCGGATTGACGATCGGCCCGACGATGTCACTGATGGCCTGATCCATGCCTTCGGCACGGGCAGAGCCTGCGGCCATGAGCGCTGCCATGGCAGCAGCCCAGGGGGCAAGGGAGCGGAATCGACTCATGAGAAGGGACCTCGGGATCAGGGCACGACGGTGACGGGGACCGAGGCTTCCTGGATCAGATGCGCGGTCACGCTGCCGAAGATACGAGAGCGCATGCTCTCCCCCTTGCGACCGACGATGATCTGCTCGGCATTCACTTCCCGCGCCAGCAGGCTCAGGATCTCGGCGGCGTCACCGTGACGAACGCGGCCT
This sequence comes from Cobetia sp. ICG0124, assembly GCF_004006355.1. NCBI lineage: Bacteria > Pseudomonadati > Pseudomonadota > Gammaproteobacteria > Oceanospirillales > Halomonadaceae > Cobetia > Cobetia sp. ICG0124. The sequence goes on from NZ_CP024893.1 coordinate 240,389, forward strand.
TCCACCTGATACCCCTCCTTCTCGAGCTCCGTGATGGCAGGCGCGAGAACGCGCTCGCGTGCCAGCTTGATCTCGCTTTCACGGCGACTCGCACGCTGGGCGTTCTCTTCCGGCGTGTTGAAGCTGTAGGGCGACCATTCGACGACATAGCAGAGAATGATGCGGGTTTCGGGGCCGACCAGCGTCGCGACGCGCTTGGCGTGTGCGATGGCACTGTCGCCGCCCGGCGTTCCATCCAGTCCGACAATCAGGGAGGTGGTCATTGAGGCCAGCGGATTCTTGTTGAATTACCGTTCTTGGACGGTTGAAAGCACTTTACTCCTCGGCAGGTGCAGAAATCCCTGCGTTTATCATGCTTCATGAAACGGTGATTAAACGTAAGGAGACCGCGTTGTGCTTGCGGGTAAAAGGTGTCTTCGGACATGCACAAAGCCTTATGCTGTAGTCATTCCACGGGGTTGTCCTCAGGGGCTCGACGACAGTCTGCGCGACTGGAGCCGTGAGCACTATGGCTGGGAGATACCGCCGACTCAGTACATCAGGGCGAACAGCTGGCGGCGGAAGCGCACGGTCAGCTCATGGGTCGCGCCGAGGGCATCGAACACGCGCAGCAGCGTCTTGCGGGCCAGATCATCCCCGTATTGACGGTCGGTCTTCATCAGGCCGATCAGGGCATCGAGCGCCAGCTCGTAGTGGCCATCGGCAAGATCACGCATGGCGTATTGACGGTCGGTCTTCATCAGGCCGATCAGGGCATCGAGCGCCAGCTCGTAGTGGCCATCGGCAAGATCACGCATGGCGCGCTGGTAGCGGGCCTCGCTGTCATCCCGCTCGATCATGGCCTGGACCTCTTCCGGGCTCGGCGCCTCGGCGATGAGGATTCCTGCGCCAGCTGCTGGTAAATCGCCTTGGCGGTCGCCAGATCGCCGGTTTCCAGTGCGCTGGCGGCCTGCTCGACGAGGCTGGGGCCGGCACCGGCAGCAGGCATCACCTTGTGCTGCTCGAGGAACTGGCGAATCTCGGCTTCCGGACGGGCGCCGGTGAAGTTGCCTGCCAGACCGCCCTGGATGACCAGCTTGACGTCGGGTACCGAGCGCACTCCCAGCTGGGCAGCGATGTCCTGCTGTTCCTCGGCGTTCAGCTTGGCGAGGATGAAGCCACCGGCATACTCACGGGCCAGCATCTCGAGAATCGGCGTCAGGACGCGACAATGCTCGCTCTGGGGAGACCAGCAGTCCAACAGCACCGGTACCTGCTGCGAGGCCTCGAGGACCTGCTGCAGATTGCTCATGTCTGTCATTGCCGGTCAGTGGCTGGCCGGTATTGGGATCGATGATCATGATGCATGCCCCGGAACCGGCAGGGCGAGCTCGCTGACCACGGCCAGCCCGACCACTGCAGGTACCTTGCAGCTGGAGTGCTGGATGAGCACGACATCCCCGAGCTGCATCTCGCGCAGGAAGTTGCGCGCCTGATAGTTGCGCACGCCATCCCAGAGTGCCGGCGACTCGCGGCGCAGGTCTTCCAGCGAGAAGGCGTCGGGTTCGGTCTTGACCAGCCAGTGGCGCATGCAGGCACTCCTTCGAGACTGACGTGATGAGTGTGAAGGTGATGAGTGTGAAGGTGATGGGCGTGGAGAATGGGAGGAACAAGGGCCGGGCGCTGGCCTCGTCGATATCCTCGCACAGGAATGTCACGCATACGAAAAAGGCCTGATGCAGGGCATCAGGCCTTTCGAATTCTTGGTAGCGGGGACCGGATTTGAACCGATGACCTTCGGGTTATGAGCCCGACGAGCTACCAGACTGCTCCACCCCGCAACATCATGTGGTACTGCCATTTGCTCCAACTGCTGACGCATCAGAGGTTGGTAGCGGGGACCGGATTTGAACCGATGACCTTCGGGTTATGAGCCCGACGAGCTACCAGACTGCTCCACCCCGCATCAACGTGGGGCGTAGTATAAGGATATACAGTGCTGAGTCAACCGTTATCCCGTAATCAGCGGGCACAGGACGTTCCAGGAACAGGGAGAGACAATAACATGACGCAAACAGCACCCGTTGCATGGGTCACCGGTGGCACGGGTTCGAGAACATCGCGCTTTCCGGTATCGAACTGGACAACTTCGAAGCCTGTCAGGCAGGCGTCAATGAAATTCGCGAGCGATGAGCTACGAGCAGTGGCGCGAAGTCATCAACTGCAACCTCGATAGCGTCTTCAATACCTGCCGTGCCGTCATCAATGACATGCTGGAGCACAAGTACGGCCGCATCGTGAACATTTCCTCCATCAACGGCCGCAAGGGCCAGTTCGGTCAGGTGAACTACTCGGCCGCCAAGGCGGCGACCAAGGGCATCACCGTCAATACTCTGTCGCCGGGCTATATCGCCACCGACATGATCATGAAGATTCCGGAAGAGATTCGTGAATCCATCCGCGAGACGATTCCGGTCAAGCGTTATGGTCAGCCGGACGAGATCGCTCGCGCGGTGGCATTCCTCGCGGACGAGAAATCCGGTTTCATCACCGGTGCCAATCTGGACATCAATGGTGGCCAGTTCATGGGCTGATGTCCTCAGTGGTTGAACAGGGCATCGAAGCGCGGCAACTCGGCCTGCCAGGCTTCCCAGTCCAGCGGACCATTGGCCAGCAGCGCATCCAGCACCTCGTCGAGTTCCTCATCACGCTCAAGGCGCTCGCCCAGTTGCTGATTGATGCGGGCCACCTGAACGGTCAGGCGCCGCGATTCGTCTTCCGCACCTAGCGGCGCCTCGAACAGGATCGCCAGATGGACACGCAGCTCCGCGAGGCGCTCATTGGCGGCGTTGGCGCTGACCGGCTCGGCACGGCGCATCTGGTTGCGCGCGGCATTGGCCTGGCGGCTGGCATCGTCGAACGCCGATGACTCGGGGAGTTCGACATCCTCGATATTGCCCTGGCGTGCACTGGCATCGGCGACGGCATGTTGCTCCAGCAGGTCGCGCCACTGCTGCCATTCCTGGCGCAGCTGCTGGGCATGGAGTTCATCCAGGCGCTGTTCGCGACGCTTGAGAATGCCATTCCAGCGCCGACGCATGCCGTCACCGCGCTTGCCACGCGGCAGGGCACCCAGCGCGTCGGCTTCCTTGAGGGCGTCGTCCAGCTGGGCGGCGTCTTCCAGGGTCGTCGGTTCCCAGCTATCGAGGCGCTCGATCAGAGCCTGCCATTGTTCGAGGCGGACCTGCTCGCGCGTGTCACGCGCTTCACGGTCCTGATCACGTGCGGCGAAGATGCGGTCGCAGGCGGCGCGGAAGGCAGACCACAGGCGTTGCTCCTCGCCCTTGGGGGCACGGCCCAGTTCCCGCCAGCGAGTCTGCAGTGCCTTGGCCTGCTCGGCGCGCGCACGTGCCGGAGCGTCTTCATCGGCCAGCGCTTCGGCGGCGTCCACCAATGCCTGCTTGGCCGCGGCGATCTCGCCGGCGCGCTGGTCGATCAAGCCTTGCAGCGCGGTCAGCGCTTCACCGAAGCGATGCGACAGCTGGCGGCCCGGGCCTGCCGGTACCGGAGTGTGACGGCGCCACTCTTCGCGTGCGCGGTCGCGGATCTGGCGCAGGGCGTCCGGGTCCGCATCGCCCATGGCGTGTCCATTGAGCGATTCCAGCTGCTCACAGAGCGCCTCACGCATGGCAAGGTTGTGCTCGCGTGCCTGCTTGCGCGCTTCGCGGTAATCCTGCAGCTGTTGCTTGATGCTGTCCGAGGCGCTGCGGAAGGACTGGCTGGACTCACGGCTGGCAGCGGCATCGCCCAGGCTGCGCCACTGCTGAATCAGTTGCTGATGCTGGCGGTCGCGCTGCTCATCACTGAGGTCCTCGCGCTCGGCCAATGTGGTGATGGCTTCCAGCAGCTGTTCACGCTTGGGAGCGGCGACGAAGTTCTGCCAGTCACGCAGCTCCGCGACGCGAGCGCCCAATTGACGAAGGCGCGTCTGACGCTCGCTGTCGAGCTGGCCTTCGGTGCGGTCGCGCAGTGAACGATGCAGGCGACTGGCGGGCTTGAGCTTGCCGGCTTCCAGGTAGGTGTCCAGCTGATCCAGTTCGGCGCTGATGGCTTCCAGATTAAGTGGCACAGCTGATGGCGATACCAGGCATCGAGCGGGTCCTGCAGCTGTTGCTGCAGGCGCTGATGACGTTCGAGCAGCTCGGCAGGGGCCGAGAACTGGTCGGTCAGCTCGCGCCAGCGTTCGTCGGCGGCCGGCAGTCGCTCCCACTCTCGCAGCAGCGAGCGATAGCGTGATGGCACGCTGTCTTCCCAGGCCTGACGCGGCAGCTTCTCCATCTGACCCCAGGCGGCCAGTGAGGCGGGAAAGCAGTCCGGTCATGAGAGAGCGGTTATCCAGGCAAAAAAATAGAGGGGCGCAACAGCGGCCAGTCACTCGGCGGGGTGACGGCGCATGAATTTCGTCACCCCGCTATCTTATCAGTCACGAGGCCATGTTGTGTGGTCTCACGCGCCCATCGGTGCGTCGTGGCCTCGCGACACCTGACAGTGTGGACTGCTGGCCGTATCATCAGTTGCAGCGCCGTGTCAGCTCACATAGCTTTGTTCAGCAGAGCGATGTCACGAGTGTCGGAGGGTGTCACTTCCCTCACGCAACCCGGAGTCAGGTCATGAGTCTCAGTACGGACAGGGCCTCCCAGGCCTTCACCTTCAAAGGCGGTATGCTGCCGATGACGGTCATGGAACTGGTCAGTGGAGACCCGGAGCAGATCCGTGCCCAACTGGTCAGCAAACTCAGCCAGTCCCCCGCCTTCTTTCAGCACACGCCGGTGGTGTTGAGCGTCGAGAAGCTCGACGAGCCGCACCTGGCGCTGGAGCGTATCTGCGCCGTGTGTCGCGGCCACAAGCTGTTGCCGGTGGCGGTGCGCGGTGGTGGCGACCCGGTGCGCCAGTCTGCCTGGGCATTGGGTCTCGGGTGGTTCCCGCCCCAGGAAAATCGCGGCCGGACGCTGGAGTCCGTGCCGCCGGTCACGACTGGGTGCCGGCCCATGCCAGCAAGGTTTACCGTGGTACCGTGCGCTCAGGGCAGCAGGTCAGCGCGCCAGAGGGTGATCTGGTGATCATCGGTGCCGTGAATGCCGGTGCCGAGATTCTGGCCGCCGGCAGCGTGCACATCTATGGCGCCCTGCGCGGCCGGGCGCTGGCCGGTATCCATGGCGATCGCAATGCCAGCATCTACTGCAAGGAACTGCATGCCGAGCTGCTTTCGGTAGCGGGAACCTACAAGCGGCTGGACGACATCGACAACCGTCTGCTGGGTGCCAGTGTCGAAGTCGTGCTCGAACACGACCAGCTTTGTATCGCACGCCTCGGTTGAGTGATGCCGGCGTGCCTCGAACGATATCCAATATTTACCGGTGATCCCCGTTTCACGGGGGACTCTCAGCAAGGAAGATACCTTTGGCCAAGATTATCGTAGTGACGTCAGGCAAGGGCGGAGTCGGCAAGACGACCAGCGCCGCCGCCATTGCCACCGGACTGGCTCTGCGCGGCAACAAGACCGTCGTGATCGATTTCGATGTGGGTCTGCGCAACCTGGATCTGATCATGGGTTGCGAGCGGCGCGTGGTCTACGACCTCGTCAACGTCATCCAGGGCGAGGCCAATCTCAAGCAGGCGCTGATCCGCGACAAGCGCATCGACAACCTGCATATCCTTCCGGCCTCCCAGACCCGTGACAAGGATGCGCTGACGCTGGAAGGCGTCGAGAAGGTGCTCGAAAGCCTGCGGGAAGAATTTGACTACGTCATCTGTGACTCCCCGGCCGGTATCGAGCGCGGTGCCCAGCTGGCGATGTACTTCGCGGATGAAGCGGTGGTGGTCACCAACCCGGAAGTCAGCTCGGTGCGCGATTCCGATCGCATCATCGGTCTGCTGTCTTCCAAGACACGCCGTGCCGAGAGCGGCGATTCTCCGGTGCGCGAACACCTGTTGATCACCCGCTACCATCCGGCGCGCGTGACCGGGGGTGACATGCTGAATCTGACGGACATCCAGGAAATCCTGTCGATCCCGCTGATCGGCCTGATTCCCGAGTCGGAGGCCGTGCTGCGCGCCTCCAACCAGGGGGTGCCGGTGACCCACGACCAGAAGAGCGATGCTGGTCAGGCCTATGTGGACTGCGTTTCCCGCCTGTTGGGCGAGGAAGTCCAGCTGCGCTTCCATGAAGTCGAGAAGCGCGGTCTGCTGGCCAGAATGTTTGGAGGGGGGCGCAAGTGAAATTACTGGATTTTCTGAAGCGAGAGCGCAAGAAGACGGCCAATGTCGCCAAGGAGCGGCTGCAGATCATCGTGGCTCACCAGCGCAGTCAGCGTGACCAGCCGGACTACATGCCGATGCTGGAGCGTGAGCTGCTGGAGGTGATTCGCAAGTACGTTCAGGTCGATCAGGATGCCATCAACATCTCGCTGGACCGCGAGGATGATTGTTCGGTGCTCGAGCTGAACGTCACTCTGCCGCGCCCCGGCGAGGCATGAGGGGCGCGGTGTTCTGGCATGTGCATTTTCTGACCGTCCGCGTGGAGATTTCCTGTGGCAGAGCCCACCTTCCTGTGGCACGACTACGAGACCTTCGGCGCCGACCCGCGCCGCGACCGTCCATCGCAGTTTGCCGCCATTCGTACTGATGCGGAGCTCAACGAGATCGGTGAGCCGCTGACGCTCTTCTGCAAGCCCGCTGACGACTTCCTGCCTCATCCGATGGCATGCCTGATCACGGGGATCACGCCGCAGCAGGCCGAGCGTCGCGGCCTGCCGGAGGCCGAGTTCGCCGGGCGCATCAACGACGAGATGAGCGTGCCGGGCACCTGCTCGGTGGGCTACAACAGCCTGCGTTTCGATGATGAAGTCAGCCGTCACCTGTTCTATCGCAACTTCCTCGACCCCTACGGGCGTGAGTGGCAGAACGGCAATTCGCGCTGGGACCTGATCGATGTGGTGCGTGCCTTCCATGCGCTGCGCCCCGAGGGGATCGAGTGGCCCCGGCGCGAGGACGGAGCCCCCAGCTTCCGTCTGGAAGATTTGACGGCCGCCAATGGCATCGAGCATGCCGGCGCGCACGATGCCCTGGTCGATGTGCGGGCCACCATCGCCCTGGCGCGTCTGCTCAAGTCACGCAATGCCCGGCTGTTCGAGTATCTGCTCAAGCTGCGCAACAAGCGTCATGTCGCCAGCCTGCTGGACATCGGTGCGCGCAAGCCGATGCTGCACATCTCACGTCGCTATCCGGCCTCGCGAGCATGCGGTGCGCTGGTGGTGCCGCTGGCGGAGCACCCCTCCAATGCCAATGGCGTCATCGTCTATGACCTGTCGGTGGACCCGGCACCGCTGATGGATCTCACTCCCGAGGAGATTCGGGCGCGGGTGTTCGCCAGTGCGGATGACCTGGCGGAAGGTGAGGAGCGCATCCCCCTCAAGGTCATTCATCTCAACAAGAGTCCGGTGCTGATGCCGGCGACGGCGCTCAAGGATGTCTCCGGCCCTCACCAGGGGGAATACGGCGAGATCGTCGCGCGCCTCAAGCTCGACCCTGCACGATGTCGTGAGCACTGGAAGTGGCTCAAGGACAATGCGGGGGTCGGAGTGAAGGTCGCCCAGGTGTTTGCCGAGACGCCGCCGGCCGGCCCGGCTGACCCGGACCTGATGCTCTATTCGGGAGGCTTCTTCTCGCCCGCGGACCGCAAGGAGATGGAGCGCGTGCGTGCCTCTCACCCCGAGGCGCTGGATGACACGCCCTTCGCCTTCCAGGATGGGCGACTCGAGGAGATGCTGTTCCGCTACCGCGCACGCAGCTACGGCTACACGCTTGATTCAGCCGAGCGGGAGCGCTGGGAGCAGTGGCGCTGGGAGCGCATGAATGACGAGCAGGTCGCCAGCCTGACCGTGAAGGGCTTCGTCAGCGAGATCCAGCGTCTGGCCCAGAACGAGCAGGATTCGGCGCGCGTGCAGATTCTGGAAGAACTGGCGATGTATGTGGAAGGCATCATGCCGCCACAGGCCTTTGGCTGATTCAATGCTTGGCATTGCCCGCAGGTTGCGCCGAGGGAGCGGCGGTGGTGGCACCGTGCTCGGCACGTGGCGCCTCCGGCAACAGGGGGAGCGCGAGCGTCGGCAGGCGCTGATCGAAGTCGCTGGGGATCTCGGGATCAAAGGCCAGTTCCAGCGGCGCCGCCTGAGTCACCTGCTGCCAGGCGTCACGGATATCCTGGACGCTGACCTGCTCCACGGCGTGGATCAGCTGCTGGCGGCGATCAAAGTCGGTCCAGCCGAAGCTCAGTTCGCTCCAGTTGCGTGATGCAAGCTCGGAGAGGCGGCGCGGCTTCTGCTCGAGACCATCGATCACTGCACTGCGATAGCTGGCGAGCGTGGCCTCATCCAGCGCCGTGATGCGCTCATCGAAGGTCGTGAAGAAGGCATCCATGCGCGAGAACAGGGTCTTGCTGTCCTTGGAAGGCGACTGGACCAGCAGGCTCAGGCCCGGGGCATCCAGCATGGGGGAGTAGCTGGCCGAGACGATGTAGCCCAGTTGCTCATCGGTGCGCAGCCGGCTGTAGAACGGGGCTTCGATCAGCTGGCCCAGCACGGCCAGACTGGCCTGACTCTCGAGCGTGCGATCCTTGCCCTGCAGGTAGCGCAGTGCGCCGGCATCACCGCGTGAGCTCTCCGGTCGCAACGCGAGGGGCTGGTCCACCCGGTGGATGGCAAGCTCCGGGATGCCGTCGCGCGTGACGCGGGGGGCCAGGCCATTGATCACCAGCTGACCGGTCTCGCGTGCCTGAGTGTCGCTCAGGTTGCCTGTCACCATGGCCTGGACATGCAGGCGTGCCAGGAAGCGCTTGCGGAAGGCGTCCAGACGTTCGCTGGTGACCTGCGCCAGCACGTCCTGCTGCTGCGAGACGGTGGTGGGCTGGCCGACCAGCGCTTCACTGAGACTGCGGCCCAGCTGCGTATACAGGGGCGCCTGGGCGCGATTGCTCAGGCTGCGTGTCATGCGCTGCGTGATGCGTGCCAGTCGTTGAGAGTCGATGTCACCATTGACCAGTTGATCCAGCACCTCGCGCATTTCCGGCTGCTGGCCGTCGCGCCAGCCACTGAACTGCAGCGTGATGCCGCGGCCATGGGCATAGGCCAGAGCATCCTGTCCGGCCAGACGTGCCGGGTACAGGCGGGCATTCAGGCTGTCGTTCAGCCATGCCGCCAATACGCGACTCATGACTTCATCCTCGACCGAGGCACTCACGGCGGGGTTGAGCAGCCCGAAGCGCCACTCGGCCTTCGGGACCCCGAAACTGTCATCACCCTGATACCAGAGTTCGGCACCGGGCTCGTCGATCAGCTGACGTGGCGGCGCATCGGGCAGATTCAGGACCTGAAAGTCGCTGGCCAGATAAGGGTTGGGAGCCGGAAGGGCAAGCCGGGCGGCCAGCGAGGGATCGTCTCCGGCACGGGCGACGGCATCGTCCGTGAGGCGCGTCAGGGTATAGGGCGCCTTGAACCATTTGCCCTGTTGCTCTCCCGTGACATCAGGGCCGGAGTAGACCTCCAGCAGATTCTCTGGCGTCAGGCGATCAAGGGTCGACTCGATCAGCTCGGCGTCATAGTCCTGCATCAGGTAGGGCGCGGCCAGCACATCCTTGACCGGATAGCGCGTCATCATCATGGCCAGGCTGCTGGCCAGGTCCACGGGAGAGCTGCGCTGCTGGAAGCGGAATTCCTGCTCGCCCAGCGCCGCCTGCTCCTTGTAGCGCCACTCCTTCAAGCCCTGCTGGCGAATCAATGCCAGATAGTCGAACAGCGCGGCGCGGATTTCCGGCTGGTGCCGGGCGCCTTCGGGCGTCAGGGTGACATTGATGCTGAGCAGGGCATTCTCGCCATCGCTCGGGCCGCCGCCGGCCGAGAGCCCATCCGCCCAGCCCTTGTCCTTGAGCACCGCCAGCAGGCTGCCTTCCCCTTCATGTCCGATGAGGTTGGCAAGATAGCTGACCGGTTTGACGCGATACTGCGCGACGGGGTCCTCGATGGGGAACATGAAGTCGAGCTCGCGCTCCTGCTTGAGTGCCTTGACCTCCACGCGTGCGGGCAGCTCATCGGCAGTGACCAGCGGCGCGTCGATCTGTGGCCGTGAGAGCTCGCGATTCGGGACATCGGAGAAGTTGTGGCGCGTCAGTGACTCCAGCGTATCCAGCGATTGGGGGCCGACCAGGGTGAGGCGCATCACGCCGGCGCCGTAATGCGCCTGATAGAAGTCCACCAGGCGTTGGCGCAGGCTGCCGGCCTCGCTGTCCTTGAGTGTCTCGAGGCTGCCGACGCTGAAGCGGTTGAAGGGGTGATCTGGATTGAGTGCCTGCTCGACAGCCTCATTCACGCGCCGCCCGTCATCCTGCAGGCGTGCCTGATATTCGGAATGCACGGCATGACGCTCGCGGTCGACGTAGTCGGCATTGAACTGTGGTGCGACGAAGAAGCGGGCAAAGCGCGGCAGGGCCTCGGCGAAGGCATCCGGTGCGATATCGAAGAAGTAGTTGGTGTCCTGGCTGGCGGTGAAGGCGTTGTGCTGCCCGCCGTGACGGGTGATGAATTCCTGATAGGCATCAGGCTCTGGATAACGATCGGTGCCGAGGAACAGCATATGCTCGAGGAAGTGAGCAAGTCCGGGAACGTCATCGGGGTCCTGGGCGCTGCCCACCTCCACGTCCATGGCAGCGGCAGCCTTGTCAGCCGCCGGGTCGCTCACCAGCAGCACCTTGAGGCCATTGTCGAGCGTCAGGCTGCGATAGTCGCGCTGGTCATTGGCGCTCTTGATCACCGGGCCTGCCTGTCGCGGAACATGCGTCGCGTTTCCAGCGACTCGGCGCGCGCCACGTGGGGCGCGTGGTCCATGACCTCCAGCCAGCTGGGCGTCAGCCCCCAGAGCGCTGGCACCTGGCGAAGCCTCGGGCCTTCCAGGCGCAGCATCGAGACCGGCAGGCGCGGAGCGCGATTGGCGCTCACCAGGCGCTCGCGAGAGCCCCGCTGCACGCGGCAGTCGCCAGCATGCCACACCTTGGTGGCGCTTGCGTTTGTGCTCAGTCTCGATATGCTGGACGGAAACACTGTTCGATTCAATGGCTGACACGGGGCGCTTCAAGAGAGCACCAGAGGAATTCGATGGCCCGTCCACGTCAGCATGCACCGGAAGCGCTGCATGCGCGGGTAATGGAGACATGCGATGAATGGCTCAAGCAGCAGCCCGTTCACGCCTTGTCCTTGCGCAACCTGGCTCGACCCTGGACCGTCTGCGCGATGCGATTGCCGGGCAGGAGACCCCGAGCCCCTCCCAGCGTCTCAAGGCATTGGCGCGAGCCTATTGGGGCTTTGCCCAGCGCGACCCCTATCGCTGGCAGCTGCTGTTCGATTTCCCGCTGGCTCAGGAAGGGGAGCTGGATCAGCGTCAGAACGCCATGATCGAAGGCTTGTTCGAGCGAGTGGAGCTGGCTCTGGTCGAGTACGCTCCCAAGGTGGAGTCAGTGGAAGCCAAGCGCATGGCGCGAACCCTGTGGGGCAGCGTGCATGGCCTGGTCCAGCTGGGCATGAATGAACGCCTGGGTCTGTGGCAAGGACAGCCGCTGGAAGTCACGGAACTGCTCGACCAGCTGCTGGATACCATGCTGGCGGGGCTCAAGGTGCGCAGCGAGGCTGCAGGCTCGGGGGATGCCACGGAAGCAGGGCGATGAGTCGAGACCTTCTGCGGCGGCCACGCTTTGCCCCCTTCTTCTGGACCCAGGCCCTCGGGGCCTTCAATGACAATCTCTTCAAGAACGCGCTGCTGCTGCTGCTGACCTTCGTGGTCATCGAGCAGCGCGGTTGGGACACCGGCGTCGTCAACAATCTGGCCGCCGGGTTGTTCATCCTGCCTTTTCTGCTGTTTTCCGCCTGGGGCGGCCTGCTGGCGGACCGCCTCGACAAGCAGCGGCTGATCGTCAGGCTCAAGTGGCTGGAGCTTGCCACCATGAGCGTGGCGGCGGGTGCCTTGATCTTCGAGGCCTGGGAGCTCTTGCTGGCGCTGCTGTTCATGATGGGCACCCAGTCCGCGCTGTTCGGCCCGGTCAAGTACGCCATCCTGCCTCAGCATCTCAAGGCCGATGAGCTGGTCAGTGGCAATGCCTGGGTCGAACTGGGCACCTTCCTCGCCATTCTGATCGGTACCCTGGCGGCCGCGGCCTTGATGGCGCTGGGCGGTGAGCTGGCGCGCTGGGCGCTGTCGGCATCGCTGGTGTCGCTGGCGGTGCTTGGCGTACTGGCTGCCATGCGCATTCCGCCGGCGCCTTCCGCTTCTCCGGGGCCGGTGCCCTGGCGGCCGCTGTCCGGCAGCGTGGCGGTGATGCGCGAGGGGCTGAGCAATCGTCGGCTACGCTGGGCGCTGCTCGGCATCAGTGCGTTCTGGTTCCTCGGCGCGAGCTATCTGACGCAATTGCCGGCGTATGCGCGGGATATCGTCCATGGGGCCGAAGGGGCGACATCGGCCCTGCTGGCGGCCTTTGCCATCGGCATTGGCCTGGGGTCGCTGGCCTGTGAGCGTGTCTCGCGCGGACGACTCGAGACAGGGCTTGTGCCCTTCGGGGCGCTGATCATCTTTGCCGGCGGGCTGGACCTTGCCTTGCGCCCGGCGCTGGCTGAGGCCCAGATGGCCACGCCGCTGATCGAGCTGCTGGGCATCGCCGGATTCTGGCGCATGTGGCTGGATCTCGGCGTCATCGGCTTCGGCGGCGGCCTGTATATCGTGCCGCTCTACACGCTGTTGCAGCTGCGCAGCCCCGAGGACCATCGCGCGCGCATGATCGCGGCCAACAATGTGCTCAATGCCTTGCTGATGGTGCTCTCGGCCGGTGCCGGCATTCTGGTGCTGGGCGTGATGGGGCGTGATATTCCGGACTTCCTGCTGTTGCTGTCCTTGATCAGCGGATTGATCGCGGTGATCTGCATGCTGCGTGACCCGCGGCCCTTCCTGCGGCTGATCATCTTCATCCTCATTCACCTGATGTATCGGCTGCACCTCAAGGGGCGCTGGCGGATACCGGCGGAAGGCGCGGCACTGGTGGTGTGCAACCACGTCAGCTTCATGGATGCGCTGATACTCGGCGGCGCCAGCCCGCGCCCATTGCGGTTTCTGATGGATGCCGAGATCTATCACTCTCCCTGGCTGAAATGGTTCTTCCGCATTGCGGGGGCCATTCCGGTGGATTCCTCGCGCAAGGACCCCGCCGGTGTGCGTCGTTCACTGGAAGAGGTCGGCAAGGCGCTGCGCGATGGCGAGGTGGTCATGATCTTCCCGGAAGGCAAGCTGACGCGAGATGGGGAAGTGGGACGCTTCCGGCGTGGGCTGGAGCTGATCCTCGCGCGTGATCCGGCGCCGGTGATCCCGATGGCTCTGGGGGGGCTGTGGGGGTCGTGGTTCTCCCACGGCGGCGGGCCGGCCTTTGCCAAGTGGCCGCGTCGCCTGCGTGGTCGGGTGGAGTTGTGCGTCGGTCGCACCTTCGCGCCGGAGAACGTCAAGGCTGCGGAGCTGGAAGAGGCCGTGCGCGATCTGCATCGCAAGGCGACACGCCTGGCGGACTGCCGGCGGCGCTGGAGCTGCTGCCGTGGGCGGCAGGCTGATTGGATGGCGCGGTGTGGCGGGTGACCCAGAAGCCGATGCCGCCCACCAGGCATGCGGCAAGCATGACCAGCGGTACCGGCAGCATGTTGGAGCCGTTCAGCCACAGGCTGGCAATCGCACCGTAGAGTCCGCCGCCCAGGAAGAGCGCGGTGCCCGAGATGGCGTTGGCGACCCCGTGGCCGCGGGTGAACAGCGACTGGTAGTCCGCCATCACGTTGGGGGTGATCATGGCGCCTGCGCCAAGTACCACCAGCATGCCGGGAATCAGGGTGGCGGCGCTGATCGTGCCAGTGAGGCCCAGCCCCAGCAGCCAGGTGATGCCGGTCAGCTGGACGCTCAATGCCAGCTTGACCAGCGTGCGCGTGCGCAGGTGCTTGAGGCCGAGGTGATTGAGACGGTTGCCGACGAACATCGCGACCACATTGGCGCCGAAGGCCAGCGCGAACTGCGGCGGTGTCATCCCGAGTAGCCCTTGATACAGGTAGCTGGCATTGGTGATGAAGGTGAACATGATGCCGGGCCCGCACAGGATCAGCATCAGGTGCCCCGGGACTCCCCGGGTGGTGAGGACGTCGCCATAGCTGCGCAGCACGTTGCGTGGTCTGAAGGGCGTGCGCTCGCTGGCGGGGTGGGTCTCCGGCAGCCAGCGATGGATGATCAGACCGACTATCAGCCCGTAGACTCCCAGCGTGAAGAAGATCGTCGTCCAGTGGCTCAGCGAGATCACCAGGGCGCCCAGGGACGGCGCTATCAGTGGCGCCGTCATCAGTACCATGGTCACGTTGGTCATCAGGCGCGCGGCGTCCTTGCCGGTCGCGACGTCTCTCACCACGGTGCGCGAGACACCGCCGGTCATGCCGGTGGCGATGCCCTGAAGCACTCGCCAGACCAGCAGCCAGTGGAAGTCTCGTGTCAGTGCGCAACCGAGTCCGGCGACGAGAAACAGCACGAAACCACTCAGGGCGACGGGGCGGCGCCCGAGACTGTCGGACAGCGGGCCACCGCCCAGCTGACCCATCGCGTAGCCGAAGAAGAACATGGTGATGGTCAGGCCGATGCGATGCTCGTCCACACCGAAGTCGCCTGCCATGGAAGGCATGGCGGGTAGATAGGCGTCGGTCGCCAGAGGCGCGAGCGCCACCATCAGTGCCAGCATCAGCGTGAAGCGTGCGGGGTGGTGGTGCAGGACAGTCGTCGTCAGGTGCGCGTGGTGCGCGAGGCCTGCCAACAGCGTGCCGAGGTGATCTGGTTGTCCTTGACCTGCTGGATCTCGATGCGGGTCGTGCCGATGGCCAGACTGGCTGGCGCATCCGGGAAGGATTCCAGGTGCTCGAGGATCAGACCATTGAGCGTCTTGGGGCCATCGGTCGGCAGCTGCCAGCCGATGGCCTTGTTGATCTCGCGGATGTTGGCGGTACCCTCGATCACGTAGCTGCCGTTGTCCTGAGGATGGATTTCCTGATGAGTGCCGGCCACGTCGGTGGTGAACTCGCCGACGATCTCCTCGAGGATATCCTCCAAGGTCGCCAGCCCCTGCACATCGCCATACTCGTCGACCACGATGCCGATGCGGCGCTTCTGCTTCTGGAAATTGAGCAGCTGGGTATGCAGCGGGGTGGATTCCGGGATGAAGTAGGGCTCGCGGGCCTCCTGGATGATGGAGGCCTTGGTGACCTCGTCCAGTGACAGGAAACGGGCCGCATTGCGCAGGTGCAGGATGCCGATGATGTTGTTGATGTCACCCTTGTAGATCGGCACTCGTGTGTGCTGACTGGCGCGGATATGACTGAGAATGATGTCGAGATCATCATCGAGGTCGATACCGAAGATTTCCTGACGCGGCACCATGATGTCATCGACGGTAACGTTCTCGAGGTCGAGGATCGACAGCAGCATGCCCTGGTGACGGCGCGGGATCATGCTGCCAGCCTCGTGGACCACGGTGCGCAGCTCGTCACGGGTCAGGCTGTCGGCCCCGCCGCTGACATCGCGAACGCCGAACAGGCGCAGCAGGCCATTGGAAATGCCATTGACCAGCCAGACCAGCGGATAGAGCAGCTTGAGCATGGGTTCGAGAATCACCGACGCCGGATAGGCGATACGCTCGGGATTCACGGCGGCCATGGTCTTGGGCGTCACTTCGGCGAAGATCAGCACCACGATGGTGAGGACGGCAGTGGAGATGGCAGGGCCGGAGACATCACCGAAGTAATGGATGGCAATGATGGTGGCCAGAGACGCTGCCAGATTGTTGACGAAGTTGTTGCCGATCAGGATGACGCCGATCAGACGGTCCGGGCGAGATAGCAGGCGGGTGACGCGCTTGGCGCCGCGCTCACCGCTCTTCTCGCGGTGGCTCAGGCGATAGCGGTTGATCGACATCATGCCGGTCTCGGAGCTCGAGAAGAAGGCAGACAGGAAGATCAGGATGACCAGCAGGCCGAACAGCAGCCCCAGCGGGGTGTCGTCGCTCAAGAGTGAAGGGTCCTCGGTGGCGGATTTACGCGCATGATACTGCTGCCGTGACGGCAATGCACCAGCTGCTGCGGGTGCTGCCCGTCACGACAGCGACGCTCAGTGGGAAAACACGACCTGCAGGGCGAACTTGGTGCCGAAGAAGGCCAGCGCCAGCACCAGGCAGCCGCCCAGCGTCCAGCGCGCCGCGCGCTGTCCGCGCCAGCCCAGGACATGATGGCCGAACAGCAGCACGGCGAAGATCACCCAGGCGCCGAAGCTCAGGACCGTCTTGTGCGCGAGGTGCTGGGCGAACAGGTTGTCGAGGTAGATCATGCCGCTGAGAATCGACACGCTGAGCAGGATCATTCCGGCCCAGATCAGCTCGAACAGTGCGCGCTCCATGCTGGTCAGCGCGGGCAGTACCTGGACGATGCCGCGGGTGTGACGCTTCTTCAGCGCATGCTGCTGCAATGACAGCAGACCGGCCTGCATGGCCGAGATGCTGAAGAAGGCCAGTGCCGCCACCGAGGTGAGGATGTGGGCGATGAGCCCCGCGGAAAGTGGATTCTCGGTATTGGCGCTGGGAAGATTCATCACGCCAAGGACGCAGATGGCCGCCACGGGGAAGAGGGCAGCACCGCCGGCAATCACCGGCTTGAGCATGCTGGCCAGGATCAGCAGCAGGCTGATGGCCCAGCTGACCAGCGAGGCGCTCTCGAACAGTCCGAGGTGCAGCTCGCCGCCATGGCTGATGGTGAGCCAGACGATCACGGCATGGCAGGCGACGGCTACCAGTGCCAGGCCGCGTACCAGACGTGGTCTGGACGGTACCCGGCGGATGAGCGTCAGGCCCTGCCACAGGCCGGCGCCGAGATAGAAGATGATGGCCAGAAAGGCAAAGGGCAGAGCCTGCATGTGCTGTTGTCCAGGTGCCGAGGATGTACGAGGAGGCAGGTCCTGTACGAGACGCTGCCTATATGATGTGACTATACCGAATGCACTCATGTGATTGCATCCACCATGGAGACAGACCCGCCCTGTGCGTATAATGCGCCACAGGATGAGCGGCCCCCAGACGTCCCTAGCCGGAGAGGCCCATGTTTCAAAGTTTGAGTGATCGCCTGTCGCAGACGCTGAAGTCGATTACCGGCCAGGCCAAGCTGACGGAAGACAACATCAAGGACACGCTGCGTGAAGTGCGCCGTGCGTTGCTTGAGGCGGATGTCGCACTGCCGGTGGTCAAGGCCTTCATCGACCGCGTGCGCGAGCGTGCCGTCGGTCAGGAAGTGTCCAAGAGCCTGTCGCCGGGTCAGCAGTTCGTCAAGATCGTCCAGCAGGAGCTGGAAGCGATCATGGGCGAAGCCAATGAAGGTCTGGTGCTCAAGGGCAGCCCGGCCGTCATTCTGATGGCGGGTCTGCAGGGTGCGGGCAAGACGACCACCGTCGCCAAGCTGGCGCGTTATCTGCGTGAGCGCGAGAAGAAGAAGGTGCTGGTGGTCTCGGCGGACGTCTATCGTCCGGCCGCCATCGACCAGCTGGAAACGCTGGCCAGGGAAGTCGAGGTGGATTTCTTCCCCTCCGACTCCTCCCAGCAGCCTGTCGCCATCGCTGAAGCGGCGATGAAGCACGCGCGTATCCAGTTCCACGACGTGGTGCTGGTGGATACCGCCGGCCGTCTGCATGTCGATGCCGACATGATGGACGAGATCGCGGCGCTGCATCGCAGCGTCAATCCTGATGAGACGCTGTTCGTCGTCGATGCGATGACCGGTCAGGATGCCGCCAATACCGCCAAGGCCTTCCATGAAGCCCTGCCGCTGACCGGTGTCGTGCTGACCAAGGCCGATGGTGATGCGCGTGGTGGTGCGGCGCTGTCCGTTCGCCACATCACCGGCAAGCCGATCAAGTTCATGGGGATGGGGGAGAAGGTCGATGCCCTCGAGCCCTTCCACCCGGACCGCATCGCCTCGCGTATCCTCGGCATGGGCGACATGCTGTCGCTGATCGAGGAAGCCGAGCGCAGCGTCGACAAGACCAAGGCCGAGCAGCTGGCCAAGAAGGTCCAGAAAGGCTCGGGCTTCGATCTCGAGGACTTCCGCGATCAGCTTCAGCAGCTCAAGAACATGGGTGGCATGGGCAGCCTGATGTCCAAGCTGCCGGGCATGGGGCAGCTGGCGGAAGTCGCCCAGAGCCAGGCCAGCGAGAAGGAGCTGGGCAAGCTCGAGGCGATGATCAACTCCATGACACCCAAGGAGCGTCGCAACCCGGATCTCATCAATGGCTCGCGCAAGCGTCGCATCTGCATGGGCTCCGGTACCCAGGTGCCGGACCTCAATCGTCTGCTCAAGCAGCACAAGCAGATGGCCAAGATGATGAAGAAGGCCGGCAAGAAAGGTGGCATGCAGAAGATGATGCGTGGCATGTCCGGCATGATGGGCGGCGGCGGTCCCGGTGGCATGGGTGGCCCCGGTGGCATGGGTGGCCCCGGCGGCATGGGAGGCATGGGTGGCCCGGGCGGCGAATGCTGGAGGCATGGGTGAGTCCCGGGCAAGGCTCGGACGCTTCCCGCCGTCAGGATCTCGAGGCGTCAGAGTCACGAATCGCGCCCCGTGACACGGCTCGTGTCGCGGGGCGCGCGTATGGCCATGGAAAAAGGTTTCCAAGGCTTGGCATTTTCCGTAGAATGTCGCCTCTTCGTGTGGACCCTCCATGCGAAGCCGAGTTCTGTGGCACGATTTTCACTTCAACACGAAGGACAGATTACGCAATGGTTACCATTCGTCTGGCACGTGGTGGCGCCAAGAAGCGTCCCTTCTACCACCTGGCTGTAGCTGATTCCCGCACAGCCCGTGATGGCCGCTTCATCGAGCGCGTCGGCTTCTTCAACCCGGTCGCTCGCGGCCAGGAAGAGCGTCTGCGCATCGATCTCGAGCGCATCGCTCACTGGCAGCAGCAGGGCGCACAGGTCTCTGACCGTGTCGCTCAGCTGATCAAGGAAGCTGGCAAGCAGCAGGCTTGATTTCCAGGATGCCTACTCACTCGAACAACCCGCAGCCGACCGCACACACCTCGCATGGCGATGATGTGGTGGTCATGGGGAAGCTTACCAGCCCCTATGGCGTGAAAGGCTGGCTCAAGGTGTACTCCTACACCAGCCCGATCGATGGCATCTTCGACTATGCCGGCTGGATCCTGAAGCTTGACGGGAAGCAGATTCCCGCGCGACTTGCCCAGGCACGTCGTCATGGCAAGGGTCTGGTGGCGCAGCTGGAAGGTGTCGACGATCGCGAAGCGGCGCAGGCGCTGGCCGGGGCGGAGATTCTCCTGCCCAAGCAGCAACTGCCGCAGCTCGAGGTGGGTGAGTACTACTGGCATCAACTGGAAGGTCTCGAGGTGGTGACGCTGGATGGCCAGCGCCTCGGACAAGTGAACACCCTGATGGAAACCGGTGCCAACGACGTTCTGGTGATCAAGCCGAACGACGACAGCATCGATGAGAAGGAACGGCTCGTGCCGTACCTGCCCGATCAGGTGGTTCGCGATGTGGATCTCGTCAATGGACGCATGAGCGTCGATTGGGATCCCGAATTCTGATGAAAAGCACAGAGAGCTGACGCCTGTGTGGATTGGTGTAGTAAGTCTGTTTCCGGAAATGTTCACGGCGATCACCGCCAGTGGCGTGACCGGCCGAGCGGTCGACAAGGGCCTGCTCGAGGTCGATTTCTGGAACCCGCGTGACTACGCCACCGACAGGCACCGTACGGTCGATGATCGTCCCTACGGCGGTGGTCCCGGCATGTTGATGAAGGTCGAGACCCTGCGAGGCGCCATTCGTGACGCCCGTGCCGCTGGCGGTGACGACGCCCGCGTGATCTATCTCTCCCCGCAAGGCCGCAAGCTGGATCAGGCCGGTGCCCGCGAACTGGCGACGAATGAGCGCCTGATCGTGGTGGCCGGACGCTATGAAGGCATTGACGAACGCGTGGTGGAAGAGGAGATCGACGAGGAATGGTCGATCGGCGATTACGTCCTGTCTGGCGGTGAGCTGCCAGCCATGGTCCTGATCGATACGGTAGCGCGCCTGGTGCCGGGCGTACTCGGGCATGAAGCCAGTGCGGAGGAGGATTCCTTCACCGACGGCCTGCTCGATTGTCCGCACTACACTCGCCCCGAAGTCATCGACGGCAAGCGAGTGCCGGAAGTGCTGCTCAGTGGCAATCATGCCCTGATCAAGCGCTGGCGGTTGCAACAGTCTCTGGGACGTACCTGGCTCAGGCGTCCGGATCTGCTGGAGAGCCGCACGTTGACTCGTGAGGAGCGCAAGCTGCTTGACGAGTTCATCGCGCAGCACGCCCGGAAAGGCAAGGCCTGACCTTCGCGGACCTCGCGTTCGCCGTCAGGAGAAGGCCGCCACCGTGGCGGAGGTGCGGCACGGCCCGGAGTCATCTTGCGGGAGCCCCGTGGCGCGTCACACACAAGGTCGATCCCCGTGTTCAAGGCCGTTTGCGGTGCCGGGGTCATGACGAACATCAGCCTCAGGGTTGATGCTAACGAATTTGGAGCTAGCGATGAGCAGCAAGAACAAACTGATCCAGGCGATCGAAAACGAGCAGATGGCCAAGGAAATCCCGGCCTTTGCACCGGGCGACACCATCGTCGTCCAGGTCAAGGTCGTCGAAGGTACCCGCGAGCGTCTGCAGGCCTTCGAAGGCGTGGTGATCGGCAAGCGTAACCGCGGTCTGAACTCCGCCTTCACCGTCCGCAAGATCTCCCACGGTGTGGGCGTCGAGCGTACTTTCCAGACTTACAGCCCGCAGGTTGCTGCCATCGACGTCAAGCGTCGTGGTGACGTCCGTCAGGCCAAGCTGTACTACCTCCGTGAGCGTAGCGGCAAGTCTGCACGCATCAAGGAAAAGCTGGGCTAAGCGCTCCGCATTCCCTGACTGCAGAACTCGGCAGTACGGCGGAGGAGCGAATTGCCACTTGCTCCTCCGCCACACAAAGACCCCGCCATGCCTCGCATGGCGGGGTCTTTGTGTCTGTGGATGAGGGAAAGTTGCCGCAGTGACCGTCGGATTCATTTCAACGTCAGGGCGTCACGGTAGAATCATCGGGAAGGAGGAAGCAGGCATGAAGGATGACGAGACGCTGGTCGCGGCATTTCTCGATACGTTGTGGCTGGAGCGCGGCGCCAGTGACAACACGCTTGGTGCCTATCGAAGTGACCTCGAGAGCTGGCAGCGGTGGTTGCTGGAGCAGCAGGAGTCCGGAGGCGAAGCCACGCCATTGCTGGAGGCGACCCCTGTGCAGGTGCAGGCATTCTGTGACTCACGACGTGAATCGCATGCGCTGCGCTCCACCGCGCGACTGTTGTCTGCGTTGCGGCGGTTCTATCGCTGGGCACTGGCCGAGGGCATGATCGAGGCGGATCCCGTGCATGAGGTGCGCCTTCCCCGCGTGATCCCCAGCCTGCCTGGCACGCTCGACGAGGAGGAAGTCGAGCGCCTGCTGGAGGCGCCGGATCTCGAGACGGCCATCGGCCTGCGCGACCGTACCATGCTGGAGGTGCTCTATGGCGCGGGATTGCGCATCAGTGAACTGGTCGGTCTGCGGGTCGATGCGCTCAATCTGCGCCAGGGCGTGGTCAGAGTGATCGGCAAGGGCGATCGCGAGCGGCTGGTGCCGTTGGGCGAGGAGGCCTGTGACTGGCTGTCACGCTGGCTGTCGGCTGGCCGACCTGCGATGATGGCCGACCAGACGCGCCCGGCGCTGTTTCCCGGTCGGCATGACAAGGCCATGACGCGGCAGACCTTCTGGCACCGCATCCGGCGCCACGCCGTCACGGCCGGTATCGACAAGCCCCTGTCACCGCATACCCTGCGCCACGCCTTTGCGACGCACCTGCTCAATCATGGTGCCAACCTGCGTGTCGTGCAGCTGTTGCTGGGTCATCGTGATCTATCCACGACCCAGATCTATACCCATGTGGCTCAGGCGCGTCTGGAACGCCTGCACGCCGAACATCATCCGCGTGGTTGATACCAGGCACTTCGCCCCGCGGACGCCAAGGAGAGTCTGATGAGCAAGTTCACCCGCCGCCCGCAGCGCCTGCCACAGGCGTTGCGTCTGTTGAGCGCTGCTACCCTGCTGAGCGTGATGGCACCGCTCGCCCAGGCTGACGCGCTGGATGATCTGCGTGACAAGCTGGTAGTCAATGGCCAGCCGTTGCCGGTGGAGTCGCTGGCTTCCAGTCCGATCGAGGGTCTCTTCGAGGTGAAGCTCACCAGCGGCGAGACCTTCTTCACCGATGCGACGGGCAAGCACCTGATCGTGGGGGAAATGTACCGCAACGACGGTGACAAGGGGCTGGTGAATCTCAGCGAGCAGAAGGCCAATGGCGAGCGCCAGAAGCTGCTGGCCGAGGTCAGTGAGGACGACATGGTCATCTTCCGCCCGGCGGGTGAGGTCAAGGCGGTGATCAGCGTCTTCACTGACACCACCTGCCCCTATTGCCGCAAGCTGCATGAGGAAGTGCCGGAGCTCAATGCGCGTGGTGTCGAAGTGCGTTATCTGGCCTTCCCGCGTGGCGGTCTGCGCTCGCAGGGCGCACGCGAGCTGGCTCAGGTATGGTGTGCCGAGAATCGCACCGAGGCGATGAATCAGATCAAGAATCAGAGGCAGGCGCCCAAGCAGGAAGCCAGCTGTGATGCCCCGGTGGAAAGCCAGTATCAGCTCGGTACGCGCATGGGCGTGCAGGGCACACCGGCCATCGTGATGCCGGATGGCAAGATGGTGCCGGGCTATCTGCCGGTGGATCGCCTGACCACCATGTTGGGACTGGATGGCTGATGGTGTGACGCCTCAGAGTGGCTGCGCGTTGACAGGGCGTCCTGCCTTGCTACCGTGGTCACGAAAGACACAGACGCGAGCTGTCTGGATAATAGACCGACGACAGGTCGGCAAGGCCATGGCGCTCCGGCGCGGCCTCCAAGGCTGGATACCGTAACAAGAGAGGAAAGCGACGTTGAAACCGGTGAAAGTAGGAATCTGTGGTCTGGGTACCGTAGGCGGCGGCACGTTCAACGTGCTGGTACGCAATGCCGATGAGATTGCGCGTCGTGCTGGACGCCCGATTATCGTCGAACAGGTTGGCGCTCGTCGTGACAACCCTGACTGCGATATCACCGGCGTCAGCCGCACGCATGACATCTTCGAGGTCGCGCGCAACCCCGAGATCGATGTGCTGGTCGAACTGATCGGTGGCTATGACGTGGCCTATGAGTTGGTGATGGAAGCGATCGCCAACGGCAAGCATGTCGTGACCGCCAACAAGGCGCTGATCGCCGTGCACGGCAACGAGATCTTCCGCGCCGCAGCCGAGAAAGGGGTGATGGTGGCCTTCGAGGCAGCGGTCGCCGGTGGCATCCCGGTCATCAAGTCCCTGCGGGAAGGCCTGGGCGCCAACCGTATCCAGTGGCTGGCCGGCATCATCAACGGCACCGGCAACTTCATTCTCAGCGCGATGCGCGATGAAGGCCGCAGTTTCGATGACGTGCTGGCCGAGGCGCAGGCGCTGGGCTATGCCGAAGCGGACCCGACCTTCGACGTTGAAGGCATCGATGCCGCCCACAAGCTGACCATCCTGGCCTCCATCGCCTTCGGCGTGCCGCTGCAGTTCGACAAGGCCTACACCGAAGGCATCTCGCGCATCACGGCCGATGACATCGAGCAGGCCGACAACCTGGGCTATATCATCAAGCACCTGGGGATCACCCGCGCCACGGCCAAGGGCCTTGAGCTGCGCGTGCATCCGACGCTGATTCCCAAGGAGCGCCTGCTGGCCAACGTGCATGGCGTCAAGAATGCCATCGAGGTGATGGGCGATGCAGTGGGCCCCACCCTCTACTATGGTGCCGGCGCCGGTGCCGAGCCGACGGCCTCTGCCGTCGTGGCGGATCTGCTCGATGTGGCGCGCGATATCGCCACCGACCACCGCTACCGCGTGCCGTATCTGGCCTTCGCTGAAATCAATCAGCACGGTGACACCCTGCCGATCCTGCCGATGGAAGAGATCGAGACGGCCTGCTACCTGCGTCTGCATGCGGTGGATCGTCCGGGGGTCCTGGCGCGTGTCGCGTCGATTCTCTCCGAACAGGGTATCTCCATCGAGGCGATCATCCAGAAGGAGGCCACCGAAGGCGAGCTGGTGCCGATCATTCTGCTCACGCACCGCGCGCGCGAACTGCACATGAACGAAGCGATTCGCCAGCTGGAAGCGCTGGTGGATGTCGCCGGTTCCGTGGTGCGCATTCGCGTCGAGGATCTCGACGACAACGCCTGATCGCGGGCAAATGGTACCGGGTCATCGAGGTAGATGGCTCGGTACCGCTGGGCAGCCGGCGCAGGCCGGAAGAGCAAGAATCATAACGGTGGCGAACGCCACGGGAAGACACGACATGCGTTATATCTCCACGCGCGGCCAGGCGCCGGCGCTCGGTTTTGAAGATGTGGTCCTCACGGGGCTTGCCAGCGATGGTGGCCTGTATGTGCCGGAAACCCTGCCGCAGTTCAGTGCCGAAGAACTGACGGCGATGGCTGGTGAGTCCTATGCGGAAATCGCCTTCCGTGTCATGAAGCCCTTCGTCGATGGTGCCATCGATGACGAGACCTTCCGTGAACTCGTGCGCGAGACCTACGCGACCTTCAGTCACGATGCGGTCGTGCCACTCAATCAGCTCGACAGCAACCATTACCTGCTGGAGCTGTTCCACGGCCCGACGCTGGCCTTCAAGGATGTCGCGCTGCAGCTGCTGGGTCGCCTGCTCGATCACTTCCTCGCCAAGCGTGGCGAGCGAGCGGTGATCATGGGCGCGACCTCCGGTGATACCGGTTCTGCCGCCATCGAGGGCTGCCGTGCCTGCGATCACGTGGATATCTTCATCCTGCATCCGCACAACCGCGTCTCCGAAGTACAGCGCCGCCAGATGACCTCCGTGCTGGCGCCCAACGTCTTCAACGTCGCCATCGAAGGCAACTTCGACGATGCCCAGGCGATGGTGAAGGCCAGCTTCGCCGACCAGGATTTCCTGGATGGCACGCGTCTGGTCGCGGTCAACTCGATCAACTGGGCGCGCATCATGGCTCAGACCGTCTACTACGTGGCCGCCGGTGTGGCGCTGGGCGCTCCGGCGCGTCAGGTCAGCTTCACGGTGCCGTCGGCCAACTTCGGCAACATCTTTGCCGGCTATCTGGCCTCGCGCATGGGGCTGCCGGTACGTCAGCTGGTGATCGCCACCAACGCCAACGACATCCTGCATCGCACCATCTCCTCCAACGACTTCTCGCGTCAGGAGCTGAAGGCGACGCTGGCACCGTCAATGGATATCGTGGTGTCCTCCAACTTCGAGCGTCTGCTGTTCGAAGCCTATGGCCGTGATGGTCAGGCGATCCGTGAACTGCTCGAGCACTTCTCGCGCGAACCGGCGGCGCTGGCAGATGCCCCGCTGGCCAGGCTGCGTGAGCTGTTCTCCAGCCACAGTGTCGACGACGAGACGATTCTCGAAGTCATCCGTGAAGCGCATCAGCGCACCGGCGAGATCCTCGATCCGCATACGGCGACAGGCTATCGCGCGGCAGAAGTCTGCCGGACGGATACCGCGACGCCGATGATCACGCTGGCGACGGCGCATCCGGCCAAGTTCGCCGAAGCGGTGGCGCGTGCTGGTTTCGCGGGTGTCGATCTGCCGCCACATCTGCATGACCTGCTGGAGCGCGAAGAGCGCTACAGCGTGCTGCCGGCCGAACTGGCCGCCGTGCAGGACTTCGTGCGCGAGAATCGCCGCGGGTGATCGCATCAACGACGGCTCAGGCCTCCGGGGCTGAGTCGTCGTCCTTCTTTCATGGCCGTCATTTTCGCAGTCCGCTGTCGAAATGACGGCCATGTCGTTTGTCAGGAGTTCTTCATGTCTGTCACTCCCTCCTTGTCACCCTCCTTGGCACAAGGCACCGCATCGCGCCCTGATGAGCGTACGCTGGCGGCCAGCATCGCGCGGGTCATCCAGCCTCGCGTCAGAGATGAGCGCCTCTACCAGCAGGGGATCGCGACGGGGCTCAGCGAACTGCAGGCACGAGTACTGGCAGGGCGGTTGACGCTGGAGAGCTGCAAGGCGCCGCTGGAGGCGCTGGTCACGCCGGCGCTCCGGCATATCGAGCATCCCGAGCGGCTGGCGGATGGCCGGCGGGCGGCAGAGCGCATCGCGCGTGCTGTCGCCGAGGGTGAGCATATCGGCATCCTCACGGACTATGACGTGGACGGCATCACCTCGCATGTGGTGATGCTGCGCACGCTGACGGAGCTGTTCGATGTGCCCTACGACCGGGTGCACAGTCTGATCGGTCATCGCATCCACGATGGTTACGGCATCAGTCTGCCGCTGGTCGAGCGCATCATGACATTGTCGCCGCGCCCGAGCCTGATCGTCACCGCGGATTGTGGTTCCAGTGATGAGGCGCGCCTGGCGCTGCTCAAGGAAGCGGGGATAGAGGTCGTGGTGACGGATCACCATGCGCTGCCTCAGGAAGGGCCGCCGGCTTCCGCCTACGCGACCGTCAATCCGACACGTGACGATTGTGCCTATCCGGATGCGACCATCGCCGGTTGCATGGTGGCCTGGTTGACCATGTCATTGACGCGCAATGTGCTGATCGAGCAAGGCAGATTGCCGGGGGATGCACCCAAGTTGTCGCCATGGCTGTCATATGTGGCGCTGGGGACGGTGGCGGACTGTGTGTCACTGGGGGGCAGTGCGATCAATCGTGCGGTGGTCAATCTGGGTCTGACGTTGATCAATCGCATGCAGGAGCCCTGCTGGCGAGCCATGGCAGAGCGGCTCGGGGCCGATAGCGTGCCCTTCGATGCCGAGACGCTGGCCTTCCAGATGGGGCCGCGCATCAATGCCCGCTCACGACTGGATGATCCTTACGCCGCACTGCATTTCATGCTGGCGCGTGGAGATGAGGCTGCTCAGCGCGCGCTGGAGGTGCTCGATCAGGACAATCAGTCGCGCAAGGCGATCGAAGCCGAGATGGTGGAGTCGGCGCGCGCCTTGGCGCTCGCCTCGTTGCGGGAAGGGCATCAGGTGATCGTGGTGCATCTGGAAGATGGACACCCGGGAGTGCAGGGCATTGTCGCTTCACGTCTCGTGCAGCAGTTCGGGCGTCCGACCGTCGTGCTGACACCAGCCGCGGTGCCCGGCATGTTGACCGGGTCCGGGCGCTCCATCGAAGGATTGCATCTGCGGGATGCGTTGCAGCGAGCGCATGACCTGGCACCGCAGTGTCTGCCGCGTTTCGGTGGGCACAGAGGTGCGGCAGGGGTGGGCTTGCCCCTGGCGGAGAAGGATACCTTCACTCGTGCTCTGCAACAGGCGGCCGCGGAGCAATTGGGTGAAAGGGCGCTCAACCCCTTGATTCTCAGTGATGGTGAACTGGCAGAAGGGCAGTTGAGCCTGGAGACCCTGGATGAACTCGAGCGTCTGGCGCCCTTCGGGCGTGAGTTCGAGGCGCCTCTCTTCGAGGGCAGTTTCCTGGTCGAGAGTCTGCGACCAGTAGGTGCCGATGGCACACATCTGTCGCTTGAGCTCTCGCTCGGGCGTACACGCCTCAAGGCGATCTGGTTCCGGGCGCTGTCGCCGGGGGAATCGCCGGCATTCGGCGTGGGGGCCGCTCTGAAGTGTGCTTACAAGCTGTCGCGCAATCGCTGGCGGGGGAGAGAATCGCTGCAGCTGATGCTGGAGCATGCCGTACCAG
The DNA here is from genome assembly GCF_004006355.1 of Cobetia sp. ICG0124. NCBI lineage: Bacteria > Pseudomonadati > Pseudomonadota > Gammaproteobacteria > Oceanospirillales > Halomonadaceae > Cobetia > Cobetia sp. ICG0124. The sequence goes on from NZ_CP024893.1 coordinate 268,325, forward strand.
CATGAGCGTGCTTGAATGAATTGCGGTATCTGGCCAGAAAGCCCTTGTGCTCAGCCCGGATCGTGCGTAAAGTACGCATCCGCTGCCGGGGACGCATGGCGTTACCAGCGGTGAAAGAGGTTTGCAGGTGGTTGTTTTGTTTGATGTTTTTGAAGTCCGCTTCCAAATCATCAGTTGACAATCCCGGGCGATTCGCTAGAATACGCCGCACTCCTTACGGAACAGGTGATCGAGCAACGCTCCTCACCGCTTGATGATGCTTAGAGGCAGTCGATTGACTCATCATCAAGTGCTTGACTTCTCAAGCGTTCCGGATAGAATATGCCTCCTCGCTTAACAGCGACGCTCTTTAAAAATTTGATCAGGTAATTCGTGTGAGCGCTTGCCGATGAGTGGTGACAAGGTCACCAAATATCGGAGCAAGCCTCTCACGAGAAGTTTGACTCTGAACCAAGTTTGGTCTGCTTAACAGACTATCAAGCTTTCAACTGAAGAGTTTGATCATGGCTCAGATTGAACGCTGGCGGCAGGCTTAACACATGCAAGTCGAGCGGAAACGATTCTAGCTTGCTAGAAGGCGTCGAGCGGCGGACGGGTGAGTAATGCATGGGAATCTGCCCGATAGTGGGGGACAACCTGGGGAAACTCAGGCTAATACCGCATACGTCCTACGGGAGAAAGCAGGGGATCTTCGGACCTTGCGCTATCGGATGAGCCCATGTCGGATTAGCTTGTTGGTGAGGTAACGGCTCACCAAGGCGACGATCCGTAGCTGGTCTGAGAGGATGATCAGCCACACTGGGACTGAGACACGGCCCAGACTCCTACGGGAGGCAGCAGTGGGGAATATTGGACAATGGGCGAAAGCCTGATCCAGCCATGCCGCGTGTGTGAAGAAGGCCTTCGGGTTGTAAAGCACTTTCAGCGAGGAAGAACGCTTCGGGATTAATACTCCCGAGGAAAGACATCACTCGCAGAAGAAGCACCGGCTAACTCCGTGCCAGCAGCCGCGGTAATACGGAGGGTGCAAGCGTTAATCGGAATTACTGGGCGTAAAGCGCGCGTAGGTGGCTAAGTCAGCCAGGTGTGAAAGCCCCGGGCTCAACCTGGGAACGGCATCTGGAACTGCTTGGCTAGAGTGCAGGAGAGGAAGGTAGAATTCCCGGTGTAGCGGTGAAATGCGTAGAGATCGGGAGGAATACCAGTGGCGAAGGCGGCCTTCTGGACTGACACTGACACTGAGGTGCGAAAGCGTGGGTAGCAAACAGGATTAGATACCCTGGTAGTCCACGCCGTAAACGATGTCAACTAGCCGTTGGGTCCCTTGAGGACTTAGTGGCGCAGCTAACGCAATAAGTTGACCGCCTGGGGAGTACGGCCGCAAGGTTAAAACTCAAATGAATTGACGGGGGCCCGCACAAGCGGTGGAGCATGTGGTTTAATTCGATGCAACGCGAAGAACCTTACCTACCCTTGACATCCAGAGGACTTTCCAGAGATGGATTGGTGCCTTCGGGAACTCTGAGACAGGTGCTGCATGGCTGTCGTCAGCTCGTGTTGTGAAATGTTGGGTTAAGTCCCGTAACGAGCGCAACCCCTATCCTTATTTGCCAGCGAGTAATGTCGGGAACTCTAAGGAGACTGCCGGTGACAAACCGGAGGAAGGTGGGGACGACGTCAAGTCATCATGGCCCTTACGGGTAGGGCTACACACGTGCTACAATGGCAAGTACAAAGGGTTGCAATACGGCGACGTGGAGCCAATCCCATAAAGCTTGCCTCAGTCCGGATTGGAGTCTGCAACTCGACTCCATGAAGTCGGAATCGCTAGTAATCGTGGATCAGAATGCCACGGTGAATACGTTCCCGGGCCTTGTACACACCGCCCGTCACACCATGGGAGTGGACTGCACCAGAAGTGGTTAGCCTAACCTTCGGGAGGGCGATCACCACGGTGTGGTTCATGACTGGGGTGAAGTCGTAACAAGGTAGCCCTAGGGGAACCTGGGGCTGGATCACCTCCTTATCGACACTGTCTACTGCTCGCGGCAAGTGCTCACAACGAATTACCTGATCTTATTGCTGGCTTAGCCAGCAGTGGCAAGCGTGCTCGACAGAGCGCGCTTCTCACTGTTCTCTGAACAGCCGCTCTTTAACAATGTGAATCATGCTGACGATGGAATGTGCGCCAAGCACATCTCCATCAAAACGATATGTCGGAGAGGTCCGACAGATTCGTAATCCTTGACAGACCCCTTGGGGTTATATGGTCAAGCGATTAAGCGCATACGGTGGATGCCTTGGCAGCCAGAGGCGATGAAGGACGTGATAGCCTGCGATAAGCGTTGGCGAGGTGGCAAATACCCTGCGACCCAACGATTTCCGAATGGGGAAACCCACTCACCATCAGGTGAGTATCTATAGGCCAATACATAACCTATAGAGGCAAACCCGGGGAACTGAAACATCTAAGTACCCGGAGGAAAAGAAATCAACCGAGATTCCCCAAGTAGCGGCGAGCGAACGGGGACCAGCCCTTAAGCGATACAACTGACAGACGAACAAGCTGGGAAGCTTGACGATACAGGGTGATAGTCCCGTAGTCGAAGTCTGAGTATCGTGAAATCGAGTAGGTCGGGGCACGAGAAACCTTGACTGAACATGGGGGGACCATCCTCCAAGGCTAAATACTCCTGGCTGACCGATAGTGAACCAGTACCGTGAGGGAAAGGCGAAAAGAACCCCGGCGAGGGGAGTGAAATAGATCCTGAAACCGTATGCGTACAAGCAGTGGGAGCACCTTCGTGGTGTGACCGCGTACCTTTTGTATAATGGGTCAGCGACTTATATTCTGTGGCGAGCTTAACCGTATAGGGGAGGCGTAGCGAAAGCGAGTCTTAACTGGGCGACCAGTCGCAGGGTATAGACCCGAAACCGGGCGATCTATCCATGGCCAGGGTGAAGATTGAGTAACATCAATTGGAGGCCCGAACCCAAGTATGTTGAAAAATGCTGGGATGAGCTGTGGATCGGAGTGAAAGGCTAATCAAGCCCGGAGATAGCTGGTTCTCCTCGAAAGCTATTTAGGTAGCGCCTCACGTATCACCGCTGGGGGTAGAGCACTGTTTCGGCTAGGGGGTCATCCCGACTTACCAACCCGAGGCAAACTCCGAATACCAGTGAGTGCAGCGTGGGAGACACACAGCGGGTGCTAACGTCCGTTGTGAAAAGGGAAACAACCCAGACCGTCAGCTAAGGTCCCAAAATCCTGATTAAGTGGGAAACGATGTGGGAAGGCTCAGACAGCTAGGAGGTTGGCTTAGAAGCAGCCATCCTTTAAAGAAAGCGTAATAGCTCACTAGTCGAGTCGGCCTGCGCGGAAGATATAACGGGGCTAAATCAGGTACCGAAGCTACGGGTTCATCCTAGTCTGCTGGAGGTATCACGAGTGCGAATGCTGACATGAGTAACGATAAGGGGAGTGAAAAACTCCCCCGCCGGAAGACCAAGGTTTTCTGTTCTACGTTAATCGGAGCAGAGTGAGTCGGCCCCTAAGGCGAGGCGGAAACGCGTAGTCGATGGGAAACGGGTTAATATTCCCGTACCGGATGTGGTTGCGATGGGGGGACGAAGAAGGCTAGGTGAGCCAGGCGTTGGTTGTCCTGGTGAAAGCATGTAGGCCGAGGAATCAGGCAAATCCGGTTCCTCTGAGGTCGAGATGCGAGACGAACTGACCACGGTCAGGAAGTCATCGATGCCACGCTTCCAGGAAAAGCCTCTAAGCTTCAGATCACATGCGACCGTACCCCAAACCGACACAGGTGGTCAGGTAGAGAATACCAAGGCGCTTGAGAGAACTCGGGTGAAGGAACTAGGCAAAATGGCACCGTAACTTCGGGAGAAGGTGCACCGGTTCGAGTGAAGGACTTGCTCCGTAAGCTCCTTACCGGTCGAAGATACCAGGTGGCTGCAACTGTTTATTAAAAACACAGCACTCTGCAAACGCGCAAGCGGACGTATAGGGTGTGACGCCTGCCCGGTGCCGGAAGGTTAATTGATGGGGTTAGGATTCGTCCGAAGCTCTTGATCGAAGCCCCGGTAAACGGCGGCCGTAACTATAACGGTCCTAAGGTAGCGAAATTCCTTGTCGGGTAAGTTCCGACCTGCACGAATGGCGTAATGATGGCCACGCTGTCTCCACCCGAGACTCAGTGAAATTGAAATCGCAGTGAAGATGCTGTGTACCCGCGGCTAGACGGAAAGACCCCGTGAACCTTTACTATAGCTTTACACTGGATGCTGATGTTGTCTGTGTAGGATAGCTGGGAGGCTTTGAAACCACGTCGCCAGATGCGGTGGAGCCAACCTTGAAATACCAGCCTGACATCATTGGCGTTCTAACTCAGGTCCGTTATCCGGATCGAGGACAGTGTATGGTGGGTAGTTTGACTGGGGCGGTCTCCTCCTAAAGAGTAACGGAGGAGCACGAAGGTACCCTCAGCACGGTTGGAAATCGTGCATTGAGTGCAAGAGCATAAGGGTGCTTGACTGCGAGACAGACACGTCGAGCAGGTACGAAAGTAGGTTCTAGTGATCCGGTGGTTCTGTATGGAAGGGCCATCGCTCAACGGATAAAAGGTACTCCGGGGATAACAGGCTGATACCGCCCAAGAGTTCACATCGACGGCGGTGTTTGGCACCTCGATGTCGGCTCATCACATCCTGGGGCTGAAGTCGGTCCCAAGGGTATGGCTGTTCGCCATTTAAAGTGGTACGCGAGCTGGGTTTAGAACGTCGTGAGACAGTTCGGTCCCTATCTGCCGTGGGCGTCGGAAGTTTGAGAAGAGCTGCTCCTAGTACGAGAGGACCGGAGTGGACGAACCTCTGGTGTTCGGGTTGTCATGCCAATGGCATTGCCCGGTAGCTACGTTCGGACGGGATAACCGCTGAAAGCATCTAAGCGGGAAGCCCCCTTCAAGATGAGACTTCCCTGAGGCCTTGCGCCTCCTGAAGGGCCCTTGAAGACTACAAGGTTGATAGGCTGGGTGTGGAAGCACAGCAATGTGTTGAGCTAACCAGTACTAATTGCCCGTGAGGCTTGACCATATAACACCCAAGGGGTTTGCTTAGGCAAACACCATAGCGAGCGTGAACCACCCGATCCCATGCCGAACTCGGAAGTGAAACCGCTTAGCGCCGATGGTAGTGTGGAGTTTCTCCATGTGAGAGTAGGTCATCGTCAGGCACTTATACCTGAACCGCCCCTGCAGCCTCATGCTGCAGGGGCGGTTCTCTTTGTGCGTGAAAAAGATCCTCGTCAGGCACTTATACTGAACCGCCCCTGCAGCCCAGCTGCAGGGGCGGTTCTCTTTGTGCGCAGGAAAAAGTCGTGCTCGGAGAGGTACACGCTACGGATCGGTGGCAGAGCCGTGGTTCATGACCTGGCCAGCCAGAACCACCAGACGATGGCAGCGATCAGGCCAAGCCCTATCAAATTGACGAGTATGCAGATCATGCTGACTCTCCTTGTGGCATGGTGGAAGAATTTCCTGTGCTGTCCGTACGTGACCGAGCTGCCCCCGGGGGAGTGAACCCCCGCAGGCGGTTGGCGTTCGTCACGACCGTCACGGAAGACAGTGACATGGCCAGCCCGGCGATCACCGGCGACAACAGCATGCCGGTGAAGGGATAGAGAATGCCTGCCGCAATCGGAATGCCGATCAGGTTGTAGCCGAAGGCACCCACCAGGTTCTGCTTGATGTTGCGCAGCGTGGCCTGGCTGATTGCGATCGCGTCCGCGACCCCTGCCAGGGAGGGCTGCATCAGCGTGATGCCGGCCGTCTCGATGGCGACATCAGTACCTTCACCCATCGCGAAGCCGACATCGGCCAGCGCCAGCGCCGGCGCATCATTGATGCCGTCGCCGACCATTCCCACCACATGGCCTTCCTGTTGGAGGCGGGCGATCTCATCGTGCTTGTCATCCGGTGAGACGCCGGCACGATAGTCATCGATCCCGGTCTCACGGGCCACGGCAGCGGCCGTGTGATGATTGTCACCGGTCAGCATGATCACCTTGAGGCCAACGGCATGCAGGCGAGCGATGGCGTCGCGGCTATCGTCACGCAGCGGGTCGGCCAGCCCGAAGACGGCGATCAATGCATTGTCACGTGCCATCAGGATCACGGTGCGGGCATTGTCTTCCAGCGACGTGATCTGCTCACTCAGCGGTGCAAGGCTGATACCTGCATCCTCCAGCATGGCAGCGTTGCCCATGCGCCAGGTGCGGCCTGCATCGTCCTGAGCCTGAATGCCGCGCCCGCTGATGGTCTGGTAGTCATTGAAGGCCTTGCTGCGCGAGGCCTCGGGACGCTGTGCTTCGATATGTGCCAGCAGCGCGGTGGCCAGGGGGTGCTCGGAGCCCCGCTCCAGGGCATGGGCGGCATCCAGCACCTCCTGCTCGCTTTCCCCCGAGACCCGATGCGTTTCAGTGACTTCCGGCTTGCCGCGCGTCAGGGTACCGGTCTTGTCGACCACGAGTGCGGTCAAGCGACTGGCGGTCTGCAGTGCCTCACCGCTGCGCACCAGCACGCCATGTTCCGCTGCCTTGCCGACCCCGATCATGGTCGAGATCGGCGTCGCCAGACCCAGTGCACAGGGGCAGGCGATGACGAGAACCGCCGTCGCGACCACCAGCATATGCACGCCAGTCGGGGCGGGCCCGACGTTGAACCAGAGAAGCGCCGCGACAATGGCGATGATCATCACGCTGGGCACGAATACGCCGGAGATGGTATCGGCCAGCCGTCCGATCGGGGGGCGCGAGTTCTGCGCCTGACGCACCTGACTGATGATGCGGCCCAGGCGTGTCTCGCTGCCAATGCGCTCGACCTCGAAGACCAGACTGCCACGCGTGTTGAGCGTGCCGGCAGCCACGTCATCGCCGACACCACGTGAGACAGCCAGTGGCTCACCGCTCAACATCGATTCATCGATGTGGCTCTGTCCTTCGATCACCTTGCCATCCACCGGGATGCGCTCACCGGGGCGAATGCGCACGTGGTCACCGCTGCGTACGTCGTTGACATCGATCTCGCGCTCTTCGCCCTCGCGAATGACCCGAGCGGTACGGGTCTGCAGATCCAGCAGCGCGCGCAGTGCTTTCTGTGTACGCCCGCGGGCTCTGACCTCCAGTGCCTGACCAAGACTGATCAGGCCGATGATCATGGTCGAGGCTTCGAAGTAGAGGCCACGAGCCGCCTGAGGCACCGTCTCGGGGAAGATCAGCACGCCCATGGAATAGAGCCATGCCGCTCCGGTACCGAGTGCCACCAGCGTGTCCATGTTGGCCTGATGATGGGTGAAGGCCTTCCAGGCGCTGGTGAAGAAGCTGCGTCCTGCGGTGGCGAGCACACCCAGCACCGCGACCCCGATGGCCAGCCACACTCCACGTTCGAGACCTTCGAAGCCGGGATGATGGAAGAACATGCTGATCATCAGCGGGATACCGATGCCAAGTGACAGCACGCTGTCACGGATGCGAGAGCGATATTCCTGGTCAGCCTCTTCCTGCTGTTGCGCGTCATTGGCGCCCGGGTCTTTCACCACGCTGGCCCCATATCCCACGTCTTCGATGGCCGCGATGATCTCGGTGGTCGCAAGCTGGCTTTTGACCTGTGCCGTGCGCGAAGCGAAGTTGACCTCAGCATGTTCCACGCCATCCAGGCCATCCAGTGTCTTCTGGATAGTGGCGACACAGCTGGCGCAGGTAATGCCGGACAGCGAGAGCTCAAGACTTCCGCTATCCGTCGGCCCTCGATCAGGCAGCACACGCTGTTGCCATCCGGCACGCCGTCCGGCATGTCCTGCCAGCTCTCCATGGCATGCTCCATGCGCTCTGCCAGGGCTTCCAGCTCGCGGATGCGCTCACGCACTCGGGGCAGATGTTCCTTGAGCAGGTCTCTCACCATGGGGCAGGGGGAGTCATGCTGGTCAGCCTGCTGCAGAATCTGCTTGATATCGGCAAGGCTGAAGCCCAACTGGCGTGCCTGACTGATGAACTTGAGACGTACCAGCGCCTGCTCATCGAAGCGCTGGTAGTTGTTGACGGGATCGCGCCGGGCCGTGATCAGGCCCTGGCGGGTGTAATGGCGAACGGTTTCGGCGGTGACGTTTCCTTCGCGGGCCAGTTCAGCGACTTTCATTGCATCATCTCCTCGTGATCAAGAGTGGCGGAGAGAGCATTCGGCTGCCCTGAAGGTCTATCGGCAGCCAATGTTCCGTGAATGATCCTCAGTGTAAGACCTATGTGCAGGACATAGGTCAAGCGACCCACTACATACGAAAAACCTGATGTTCGACCAATAGGCTAGAGAGGAAGGCTGACAGTGCAGACATGAATGAAAGTTCCCCAAATACTAGAAATCTCCCTATTCAAACAAACGTTCGCCCTTGACTTGAACGGGCGACTCGCCCAAAACGTAGGTGTCAGGGCTATGCATCAACGAACGATAACAACAACATGCAGCTCTCCAAGCCACCTGCAATGGGACGCCATCCATAATGAAAAACAAGATGAACAAACTCACCCTCGGGGTCGCGCTGGCAGCGGCTGCCACGGCTTATGCCGGTGGCGTTCACGCGGGGGCCTTCCAGCTCAACGAGCAGAGCGTCAGCACTCAGGGGACGTCCTTCGCCGGGCGCGCCTCGAATGCCAACGATGCTTCCACCGTCTTCGGCAACCCGGCTGGCATGTCCTTCCTGGATCGCGCCCAGATCACCGGTGGGGTGACCTATCTGGACGTCAATACCGATATTGATGTCGCCAGCGCGAATGATGCACTCGGTCGGCCAGTCTCTGGCGGAGATGACGGCGACATGGTGCCGGGGGCGGCAGTGCCTTCCTTCTATTACGTGCAACCGATGAACGATCAGGTCGCGCTGGGCTTCGGGGTCTATGCGCCCTTTGGTGTGATCACCGATTATGGCTCTGATTTCCGTGGCCGTTATTTCGCCAATTACAGTGAAGTCGAGGTGGTCACCGCCCAGCCAACCATCTCCTACCGCATCAATGACAAGTGGGCCATCGGCGCCGGTGTGACCTACAACAGCATCAAGGGTGAGCTGACGTCGAATACTGTCGATGTCGGCGCAGGGGATGGCAAGGTCAAGATCAAGGGCGACGATGCCGCCTGGGGCTACAACGTCGGGGTCATCTTCCAGCCAGTGGAAAGTACCCGTCTCGGTCTGTCCTATCGCTCCAAGGTCGACTACAGCCTGGAAGGCGAGGCCAAGTACAACAATGTCTTCACTGGCACGGGCTTCGCGAATACCGAGCAGGATGCGTCGCTGGACGTGACCTTGCCGGAAAGCATCGACTTCTCCGTGACGCACAAGCTGGATGATCGCTGGACGCTGATGGCGGGCGTGACCTGGGTGCACTGGAGCCGCTTCGACGAGATCGCGGTGGAAGTCGACAACATGAACGACATCGTCGAGGAGCAGGGCTACGAGGACAGCTGGCAGTATGCGGTCGGTCTGAGCTATCAGCTCAATCCGCAGTGGGTGCTGCGTACCGGCATGGCCTTCGATGACAGCCCGACCGTGGATGAGCATCGCAGCGCGCGTATCCCGTCCGGGGATCGCACCATCTTCTCGCTGGGGGCCGGCTGGACGCCGATGCCGGAGCTGACCATCGACATGGCCTACACCTACCTGTGGGAAGAGACGGCCACCGTCAGCCTGAGCGAGCCCAACCGTGGGACCTATGAAGCTGATTACGAGAATGAAGCGCATGGCTTCGGTCTCGGCGCGACCTATCGCTTCTGAGTACGTAAGCAGCTGAAACGCTGAGCGGATCTCAGGACAACCAATACAACAACCAATACAGAAACGCCCGGTCATATGACCGGGCGTTTTTTGTTGCCCCTGCCGGAGGCCATCCGGCAGGGGCGGGACCATCGCCTCAGCGCGAGCATCGGCGGTCCGTCACCAGCGTCTGACATGACGATCAGAAGTCGTAGCGTGCCAGGAACATCAGCTGGTCCCGGTCAGCACTGTACTCGCTGCCGTCTGACTGGCGGCTGTTGTCGAAGCGGTACTCGGTGGCCAGCGTCAGGTCCTTGACCCGCCAGGCCGCGCCCAGGATCTGATAGGCGTAGCGGGCTTCGCTGTCGGTGTCTTCCAGGTGGTTCAGGCCGCCATAGAGCTCGACGCTGTCATCGCCCCAGATGACCTCCTTGAACTTGTAATTGACCACGAATTCCGCGCCGCGCGCCTTGTCGACGAAGGCTTCCGAGGAGTCCAGGGTGCTGCCGGCGATATGGTTGCGATATTCCCCGCCGACGAGCGCGATGTACCAGTTGCCCGGCGACCAGTGACCGCCGAGCAACCAGGCATCGACATCGCCGTTCTCGCTGTTGCCGCTCTCGTAGTCGCTCAGCTCCGTATGGTGGAAGACCCCGCCCACCGTGACGTCCTCGTTCGGATGCCAGTTGAGCGCGGCTTCATAGCTGTAGTCGCGCTCATAGCCTGAGTACTCGGTCTCGGTGGTGAAGACGCCGTCCTCGAAGAGCGAGGTCTCGTTGCTGTGCTGGCCATCATGACTGAGCTGGTAGAGCAGGCCGACGGTGAACTCTCCGAAACCCTTCTTCCAGTACAGCGAGTTGTCCGGGCGTCCCGTGCCATGCAGACCACCATCTCCGCTGCGGCCTTCGAAGGTACCGGACGCCTCGCCACCATTGATCCAGAACCAGTCGGTGTTGACGGCCACCATGTCGTACCAGGGGCCATACTGCTTGCCGACCGTGAAGCTGCCCCATTTCTCGTGTGCCGCCCCAGCGTAGAGCATGCGCTTGTAGTGAGCATTGGTGCCATCCTTGAACCAGGGGTCGAAGCCCCATTCGGCCCGGATGATCGAGCTCCAGCCTTGCTGGAACTGATGCTCGTGGATCAGGCGAATCCGCGAGCCACCGTTGTAGATCTCATCGTGTGCGCCATCCTGGATCACGGCAAACGCCGCCAGGCGGCCACTGAACTCGACGCGGTCGGTATCCGTCTTGTAGACCTCGATGGCCTGAGCCATGGGGCTCATGCTCAGCAGTCCCGTGCCGAGCAGGGCTGCGCCAATCGCGTGACGCAGACGAGGGTGAGTGAGAAGGGGGATGCTGGCTGTTGTTGTAGGTTGCATCGTCATCCTGTGCATGTCTTTCCATCGGTGTGGGGAATGCCGGAGCATCCTGCTCCGGCCTCGGTCGGGTGCACGCACCCGGTTGCCTGAGCCTTTTCTCAGGCAAAGCGGGGTCTTGATGGGCGCCGAAGCGCCCATCAGGCATGTCGTCGTGTTCAGGGTGTCAGTGGTGCGCCTGGCCCAGGTCCGGGGCGAAGGCAGCCTGCATCAATTCACGGGTGTAACGCTCACGGGGCGCCTCGAAGATGGCGTGGGTACTGCCGCTTTCCACCACCTCGCCTTCCTTCATCACGATGAGGTGGTCTGACAGTGCACGCACGACCGCCAGGTCATGGCTGATGAACAGGTACGTCAGGCCATGACGCGCCTGCAGGTCGCGCAGCAGGTCGATCACCGTGACCTGTACCGAGCGATCCAGCGCCGAGGTCGGCTCATCCAGCAACAGGAATTCCGGCTTGAGCACCAGGGCGCGAGCGATGGCGATACGCTGGCGCTGGCCGCCGGAGAATTCATGCGGATAGCGATTGCGCATGCCGGGGTCGAGGCTGACCTCACAGAGTGCCTCACAGACCTGTGCGTCGCGTTGGGCGCGATTGAGCTCTGGATGATGCACGCGCAGGCCTTCGCTGATGATCTCGCCCACGGTCAGGCGCGGCGACAGGGAGCCGAAGGGGTCCTGGAAGACAACTTGCATGCGCGAGCGCAGCGGTCGCATGCCGGACTTGTCCAGCGCGGCGATGTCCACGCCATCGAAGTCGATGTTGCCCTGGCTCTTGAGCAGACGCAGCAGGGCACGACCCAGCGTGGACTTGCCGGAGCCGGACTCGCCGACGATGCCGATGGTCTGGCCACGACGGACCTCGAGATCGATGCCGCGCACCGCCTCGAAGGCGACCTTGGGGCCGAACAGCGGACGCTTGATGGTGAAGCTGACGCGCACATCGCGTGCCGACAGCAGTACCGGTGCATCCGCGGCCACCGGTGCTTTCTCGCCGGCCGGTTCGGCATCGATCAGCATGCGGGTGTAGGCGTGCTGCGGGTTGTCGAAGACCTCGTGGGTGGTGCCGGTCTCCAGCAGCTCGCCGTGGCGCATCACGCAGACGCGGTCCGCGAAGTGGCGCACGATGCTCAGGTCGTGGGTAATGAACAGGATCGCCATGCCGTAGCGTTGCTGCAGCGACTTGAGCAGCCGCAGGATCTGCGCCTGCACCGTGATGTCCAGCGCGGTGGTCGGCTCATCGGCGATCAGCAGGTCCGGCTCGCAGGCCAGCGCGATGGCGATCATCACGCGCTGACGCTGGCCACCGGACAGCTCGTGGGGATAGCTGTCGATACGTCGCGCCGGCTCCGGAATGCCGACCTGCTCGAGCAGTTCCAGCGCCTTGTGACGGGCCGCGCGGCCCTTGAGGTCACGATGCAGTGCCAGTACCTCGATGATCTGTCGTCCGATGCGATGCAGCGGGTTGAGCGAGGTCATCGGCTCCTGGAAGACGGTGGCGATACGGTTGCCGCGCAGCTCGCGCATGCGCCGCGTCGAGGCACTCAGCAGGTCTTCGCCGCGCAGGCGGATGGCGCCCTTGATCTCGGCGAGTTCCGGCAGCAGGCGCAGGATGGCGGTCGAGGTCACCGACTTGCCGGAGCCGGACTCGCCGACCAGCGCCAGCGTCTCGCCCTTGTTGAGGGTGAAGCTGACGCCCTTGACGGCGGGTACCGCGCCATCCGGGAGCTGGAAGTCGACCTTGAGGTCATCGACTTCCATCAGCGGCGGCGTGCCCGGCGCCTCGGCCGCCAGCCCCAGGCGAGTCAGGGTGTCGGCGCGGGCCTGGTCGGCGGCGTTGCGTGCTGGCGGCAGGCTGGAGGCGGTGCCGGAGGGTGAAGGTGAAGAGGTCATGATCAGCGCTCCGGTTCAGCGAGTCTTGGGGTCGAGGGCGTCACGCAGGCCATCGCCGAGGAAGTTGAGGCAGAACAGGGTCGCGGCGAGGAAGGCCGAGGGCACCAGCAGCATCCAGGGCGCGGTCTCCATCATGTCCTTGCCTTCGGAGATCAACACGCCCCAGGAGGTCAGCGGTTCCTGCACGCCAAGCCCGAGGAATGACAGGAAGCTCTCCAGCAGGATGACCTTGGGCACCGTCAGCGTGACGTAGACGATCACCGGGCCCAGCGCGTTCGGAATCAGGTGACGCGTCACGACCTGCAGATCACGCACGCCGAGTGCATGCGCCGCCTCGACGAATTCGCGCTTCTTGAGTGCCAGCACCTGGCCGCGCACGATCCGCGACATGTCCAGCCACTCCACCGCACCGATGGCGGCGTAGATCAGGAAGATGTTGCGACCGAACACCACCATCAGCAGGATCACCAGGAACATGAACGGCAGCGAATACATGATGTCGACGAAGCGCATCATCAGATTGTCGGTGCGCCCGCCGAAGTAGCCGGAGACGGCGCCGTAGAGCACGCCGATCACCAGGCTGACGAAGGTGGCGACCAGCGCCACCGACAGCGAGATCTGGCCGCCATGCAGGGTACGGGTCAGCAGGTCACGGCCGTTGACGTCGGTGCCGAAGATGTGGCCGGAGGCCAGGTCCGGGCCGGTGCCGATGGCGTTCCAGTCGACCTCGTCGAGTTCGAAGGGCGTCAGCCATGGGCCGATCAGGCAGGCCAGCACGACGAGGGTCATCACCACCAGGCTGCACATGGCGGCGCGGTTCTGCTTGAGACGACGCCAGGCATCGCGGGTCAGGCTGTCGCCTGCCGGTGCCGCAGGGGGCTGGCCGTCGAAGGCACTGGCAGCGCCGGTGCCGTGGGGGGCGGGAGTTGTCTGTGACATGTCAGGGCCTCGGGTCAGTCGTCGTAGCGGATCTGCGGGTCGAGCATGCTGTAGAGCAGATCGACGATCAGGTTGAGCAGCAGGATCAAGGCGCCATAGAAGACCACCGTGCCCATCACCAGGGTGTAGTCACGATTGAGTGCACCCTGCACGAAATAGCGCCCGATGCCGGGAATGCCGAAGATCTGCTCGATCACCATCGAGCCGGTGATGATCCCGGCGATGGCCGGGCCGAGGTAGGAGACCACCGGCAGCATCGCCGGTCGCAAGGCATGGCGCAGAATCACCTTCCACTCGCTCAGCCCCTTGGCGCGGGCGGTGCGGATGTAGTGACTGCCCAGTACCTCAATCATGCTGGCGCGCATCATGCGGGCGATGTAGGCGATCTGCTGGATGGAGAGTGCCACCACCGGCAGCAGCAGGTTCTGCCAGGCGCCGCCGTTCCAGCCGCCGGCCGGCAGCCAGCCGAGCAGCACGCCGAACACCAGCGCCAGCAGCGGAGCGATCACGAAGTTGGGCACCGCGATCCCCGCCAGTGCGGTACTCATCACCACGTAATCCGCCGTCGAGTTGCGCCGGATGGCCGCGATCACCCCCAGCGGCACGCCGATCAGCAACGCGGCCAGAATCGCCCACATGCCCAGTTCCAGACTGGCCGGGAAGCCCTGGCTGATCAGCTCGCTGACGTCGAAGTCCTTGTACTTGAAGGACGGGCCGAGATCGCCCTGTACCAGATCACCCAGATAGCGGATGTACTGCATCGGCAGCGGTTCATCCAGGTGATAGGCCGCGCGCAGGTTCTGCTCGATTTCCGGCGGCAGGCGGCGTTCGCCATCGAAGGGGCCGCCCGGGGCGACCCGCATCAGGAAGAACGACAGGGTGATCACGATCAGCAGGGTGGGAATCGCCTGCAGCAACCGTTTGAGGGTGTAGCTCAGCATCCAGTGCTCCGTTCGGGCCGCTGCCCGGGTGTGTCGTTGTTATGGGTGGCTGTGGTCTGTCAGTGCGAGGTGTCGATATGCAGATAGCGACTCGGGTGAACGTCCAGCGCGTTGGGGGCCCAGCCGCTGATGGCGGGGGTCACGAGGCTGGAGGTGACGTAGTCGTAGAGCGGCAGCACCACATCGTGGTCGAGCAGATACTGCTCGGCATCGTGCAGTTGTTGCCGGCGAGCATCGTCATCGCCCTCGCGCGCCGCCGCCTCGATCAGCGCATCGTAAGCCGGTGAGCTGAGCCCGGGTGCGTTGGAGGTGTTGTTGCTGCTGAAGGCGTTCAGGAAGTCGTAGGCATCGGCGATGGTCGCGATCATGCCGTAACGGCCGACCTCGAAATCGCCCAGCGCCAGATCCCGGTAATGCACCGCGGCCTCGGTATTGGTCAGCGTCACGTGCACGCCCAGCGGCTTCCACATCGCTCCGAGCGCCACGGCGATCTTCTTGTGGTCTTCCAGGGTGTTGTAGCGCAGGGTCAGCTCAAGCGGGTGGTCTGGCCCGTAGCCCGCGTCTGCCATCAGCTCGCGGGCCTTCGCCATGCGCCGGTCCATCGACCAGTCAGCGAAGTCGAAGCGCGCGCCCTGATGTTCACTCAACGCCTCGGGCACGAAATGCCAGGAGGGGATCTGGCCCATGCCGAGAATGCGCTCGGTGATCACCTCACGACGCGTGGCCAGATTCAGCGCGCGACGAATGCGCCGGTCCGCCACGGGCGAGCCCTCGCGCAGATTGAAGACATAGAAGTACTCGCCGAGGATCGGGTAGGTGTGCAGGGCCTCGGCCAGATTGTCCTGAATCCACGCGTAGTGGCTGGCGGGTACGCCATAGGCGATCTCGACTTCACCCGCACGGAAGCGATTGAGCGCGGCATGGCTCTCCTCGATGGGCAGGTAGACCACCTCGTCGAGAGTGACGTTCTGTGCGCCGTGATAGCGCGCGTTGGGTGTCAGCGTGATATGCGACTGCGGCGCCCATTCCTTGAGCACGAAGGCGCCCGAGGTGACCATGTTGGCCGGCCGCGTCCAGTCAGCGCCATTGGCCACGATGACATGGCGTGGCAGCGGGGCGGCTTCGCTCATCGCCAGCGTCTGCGCCAGTGTTGCCGACGGATGACTGAGCGTGATGGTGAGCGTCTGCGCATCGGGCGCGGCCACGCCGAGCTGATCCGGGGGCAGCGCGCCGGTATTCACCGCGCGGGCATTGACGATCGGGTAGTAGAGGGTGGCGTTGTGGGCCGCGGTAGCCGGTGTCAGCAGGCGGCGCAGCGCAAAGACTGCATCCTCGGCGGTCAACGGCGTGCCGTCTGACCACACAAGCCCCGCGCGCAGATGGAAGGTCCAGATCCGTCCATCGGCGGACGACTCCCAGCGCTCTGCCAGCCCGGGAATCAGCTCGCCGTCGGCGGAGTAGGCGATCAGCGGCTCGAACAGATCACGCACGATGCGTGTCTCCCAGGTGCCGCTGGTCTGTTGCGGGTCCAGCGAGCCGGGTTCGGCGCCATTGGCGATGCGCAGGATCTGTTCGTCCTGGCTTGCGGGGCTTATGGAGCTTGTGGAGCTTGTGGCTTGTGCGGCCATGGCGCTGCTGGAAGCGCTCATGGACACGGAGAGAACGGACAGCAGCAGGCCTGCGCCGAGGCTTGCCGCGCATTGCATCGAGGAAGTGGGGGACATGCGTCGACTCCTTGTCACGCCCGTGGGGCGCGACGGCATCTTCTGGTGCCATCCTTGGCAGATGCCACGCGGCTGCCCCGGTGGACAGCCGCGTGAACCCATGACATTCGAGAGAGCGGCGAGCCTGGTCAGAGGCTCAGCAGGCTCGCCTCATTCGGAGAACGAGACCCAGCGTGAGCGGTGGATATCCTCGATGTTGCCCTGCCAGCCGCTGAGCTTGGGATTCACCAGGTTGCGTGACACGTAGTAGTAGATCGGCAACACGGCGTAGTCATCCAGCGCCTTGCGCTCGGCGTCCTGCATCAGGGCTTCTCGGTCATCCATGTCGAGGGTATCGGCGGCCTTTTGCATGTCGTCATCCAGCGCCTTGTTGGAATAGGCGCCGTAATTGTTGGGCACGCCGGTTTCCAGCAGGTTGAGGAAGTTCTGGGCGTCGTTGTAATCGCCGATCCAGCCGGCGCGACCGACATCGAACTTGCCCTGGCGCATGTCCTCGTAGTGCACCGCCACCTCGGCATTCAGCAGATTGACCTTCACGCCCAGCGGCTTCCACATCGCGGCGGCGGCGATGGCCACCTTCTTGTGGTCTTCGCTGGTGTTGTAGCGCAGGGTCAGCTCCAGCGGGTTGTCCGGGCCGTAGCCGGCGTCCTCCATCAGAGACCTGGCCTTCTGCATGCGTTCATCCATCGACATGTCCTTGAAGGGCATCTCCTGGATGTCGTAGTGGTTCACGCCGGTGGGCACGAAGCTGTAGGCCGGCACTTCGCCGGTGCCGAGAATCTTGTCGGTGATGATGTTGCGGCGGATGGAGAGGTTGAGCGCCTCGCGCACCCGCGGGTCTGCCGTGGCATGGCCGTCGCGTGAATTGAGCACGTAGTAGTAGATACCCAGGTAGGGCGCGACGTGGGTGGCGTCCGGCAGATTGTCCTTCAGCCAGCCGTATTGCTGGGTGGGGAATTCGCGTGCGATGTCGATCTCGCCGGCACGGAAGCGCTTCAGGGCGCTGTTGCGCTCCTCGATGGGGTAGTAGATCACCTCATCCAGCGCGACCTCCTTGGCATCGTGGAATTCAGGATTCTTGACCGCGACGATGCGGGTCTGCGGCTGCCACTCGCTCAGCTCGAAGGCGCCGTTGGAGACCATCTTGCCGGGGTCGGTCCAGTCCTTGCCGTACTTCTCCACCACATGTTTCGGCAGCGGGTAGGCGGTGTAATGCGAGAGCTGGTCCAGGAAGTAGGGCGTCGGGCGCTCGAGGGTGATCTCGAGAGTGTGGTCATCCACGGCTCGCACGCCGAGGGTATCCGGCTCGGCCTCGCCGCTGTTGATGGCCTTGGCATTCTTGATCGGATACAGGATGTAGGCGTAATCCGAGGCGTTCTCGGGTGTCATGATGCGCTTGAGCGCGTACACGAAGTCCTCGGCGGTCACCGGCTCACCGTCAGACCACTTGCCGTCCTGGCGCAGCGTGAAGGTATAGGTCTTGCCGTCATCGGAAATCTGCCATGACTCGGCCGCGCCGGGGATGCGCTCGCCATCGGCGGCTTCGGTGACCAGCCCCTCGAAGAGATCGCCCACCACGTCATTTTCCCAGGTGCCGGAGATCTGCTGCGGGTCCAGCGAGGCCGGCTCTCCCATGATCGCCAGCTTGAGCGTATCGGCCATGAGGCCCGGGGAAGCGGCGATGCTCCCGGCCAGCAGCAGGGAGCTTGCCAGTCGCTTGAGCGCGAAGCGCTTGGGGAGGGCCGGCGCATGAGACGAGGAGTGCAGTAGTGCCATGGTAGGGAGGCTCGCTATTGTTGTTAGGGGGAATACGAGTGATGCCTTCTACCATCGAGTCTTTTCCTGCCTGCTGTCCATGTTAAAAAATGGATAGCTCATGCATGCATTCGATGATCGCCATGCAAGACACGGAAAATCGGGCGTTCTGGGGCTGACAGCCGTTTGAATGACTTTGGTCGCAGTCGCATGGAAGGCAGGCAGCTGCCGGCTGGCGGGCAGCGTGACGGATACCCGAGAGCGTCCTTCGGCCACCTGGCCACGGATGATGGGGCGGGCATGGTCGCCACGCCGGGAAATGGCTACAATATCGGGCTTCGCGCGCTGTCGATCTGCGCAGGTGTCCCCCATTCACGCATCATCGCCTCAAGACAGGACGACCATGCAAGAGATCAATCCGATCACCAACCTCATCAAGGACCTGTCCGAAAGGGCAGAAGTCCTGAGGGGGTATCTTTGACTATGCCGAAAAGCAGGATCGGCTAGAGGAAGTCACTCGCGAACTCGAGAATCCGGATGTCTGGAATGACCCGGAATACGCGCAGAAACTCGGCAAGGAGCGTGCGTCGCTGGAGCTGGTCGTCAAGACCCTCGACGACATGAGCAACGGCCTGTCCGACTGCGCTGACCTGCTGGAGATGGCGGTCGAGGAAGAGGATGAAGGCACCGTGGACGAAGTCGTCCGCGAGCTGGATCAGCTCAAGGCCAGTCTCGAGAAGCTCGAGTTCCGCCGGATGTTCTCCGGTGACATGGATGCCAACAACGCCTACCTCGACATCCAGGCCGGCTCCGGTGGTACCGAAGCTCAGGACTGGGGCAACATGCTGCTGCGCATGTACCTGCGCTGGGCCGAGCATCACGGCTTCAAGACCGAGATCGTCGAGGCGAGTGCCGGTGAAGTCGCGGGCATCAAGTCCGCCACCATTCACATCGAGGGCGACTATGCCTTCGGTTGGCTGCGCACCGAGCTGGGTGTGCACCGTCTGGTGCGCAAGAGTCCCTTCGACTCCGGCGGCCGTCGTCACACCTCGTTCGCGTCCGTGTTCGTGTCGCCGGAAATCGATGACAACATCGAGATCGACATCAATCCGGCCGATCTGCGCACCGATACCTATCGCTCCTCCGGTGCCGGTGGTCAGCACGTCAACACCACCGACTCCGCGGTACGTATCACCCACATCCCGACAGGGATCGTGGCGGCCTGCCAGACCGAGCGCAGCCAGCACTCCAACCGTGACCGCGCCATGAAGATGCTGAAGGCGCGTATCTACGAAGCCGAGATGCAGAAGCGCAACGCCGCCAAGCAGGAACTCGAGGACTCCAAGTCCGACATCGGTTGGGGCAGCCAGATCCGCTCCTACGTCCTCGATGACCAGCGCATCAAGGACTTGCGGACCGGTGTCCAGTCGAGCAACTGTGACAAGGTGCTCGACGGCGATCTCGATGACTTCATCGTCGCCAGCCTCAAGATGGGGCTCTGATCGCGAGGAGACTCGCGAACCAGCGCCCATTCGCCTCCGCCGGTATCGCCGGCGGAGGCCACGAATTCCCGAATCGCGATCAGTCCTGATGCGCTATCCCCAGGCTGATCTTGATCTGTCGTGGCTTTGGCCATGACCCTTTGATACGAGACAGGCCCCTCCATGTCGACAGAGCAGACCCCCGCCATTGATGAGCAGCAGGCCGCCGAACAGGCTCAGGAAGAGAATCGCCTGATCGCCGAACGTCGCGCCAAGCTGAGTGCCCGCCGTGAGCAGGCCGCCGCCGAAGGCAAGAGCGCCTTCCCGAATGACTTCCGTCGTGACAGCCTCGCCGCTGACCTGCAGGCGGAGCTGGGCGAGAAGGACAAGGCCGAGCTGGAGACGCTGGACCGCAAGGCCGCCGTCGCCGGGCGCATCATGCGCAAGCGTGGCCCCTTCATCGTGCTGCAGGAAGTCTCCGGCCAGATTCAGCTCTATGTCGACAAGAAGGGCCTGCCGGAAGCGCTGCTCGAGGACATCAAGGGCTGGGACATCGGCGACATCGTCGGTGCCAGTGGCCCGGTGCACAAGTCCGGCAAGGGCGATCTGTACGTCATGATCGAAAGTGCCCAGCTGATGACCAAGAACCTGCGTCCGCTGCCGGACAAGTTCCATGGTCTGTCCGACCAGGAAATGCGCTATCGCCAGCGCTATGTCGATCTGATCATGAACGAGCAGTCACGTCGCACCTTCGCGCTGCGTGCCGGCATCGTCGCCTCCATCCGTCGTTTCCTCAGCGACCGCGGCTTCATGGAAGTCGAGACGCCGATGCTGCAGCAGATTCCGGGTGGCGCGACCGCGCGTCCGTTCATCACGCACCACAATGCGCTGGACATGGAAATGTACCTGCGCATCGCCCCGGAGCTGTACCTGAAGCGTCTGGTGGTGGGTGGCTTCGAGCGCGTGTTCGAGATCAACCGCAACTTCCGCAACGAAGGGCTGTCGACGCGTCACAATCCCGAGTTCACCATGCTCGAGTTCTACTGGGCCTACGCGGACTACCGTGACCTGATCGCGCTGACCGAAGACATGATCCGCACCGCAGCTCAGGAAGTGCTCGGCACTACGCAGATCACCTGTCAGGGCAGCGAGTACGACCTGAGCCAGCCGTTCATCCAGATGACCATGCGCGAGTCGATCATCAAGTATGGCGATGGCATCACCGCAGCCGACCTGGCCGATTACGACGCCGCACGCGCCACGGCGGAGCGTCTCGGTATCCAGGTCAAGCCGATCTGGGGGCTGGGCAAGCTCGAGACCGAGATCTTCGAAGCCGTCGCCGAGCACCGTCTCGACCAGCCGACCTTCATCACCGAGTACCCGGCCGAAGTCAGCCCGCTGGCGCGTCGCAACGATGCCAACCCGCACGTGACCGATCGCTTCGAGTTCTTCGTCGGTGGCCGCGAGATCGCCAATGGCTTCTCGGAGCTCAACGACGCCGAAGATCAGGCCGAGCGCTTCCAGGCTCAGGTGGCCGAGAAGGATGCCGGGGATGACGAAGCCATGTTCTACGACGCCGACTACGTGCGCGCGCTGGAATACGGCATGCCGCCGACGGCGGGTGAAGGCATCGGCATCGACCGTCTGGTGATGCTGCTGACCGACAGCGCCTCCATCCGCGATGTGCTGCTGTTCCCGGCGATGCGTCCGCAGCAGGGCTGATCGCGCTGCTCGCCTCCCGTGGTGAGTCATCGTGACGAACCGCGCTGATGGCACTTGCGACGCCTCCGATCCTCGATCGGGGGCGTCGTGGTCTCTGCAGGGCGACATTGGCTGACGACGAGCGGTGGCCGAGGCGCAATCGTCACGGATGAGGCGAGGCGGTGCTTGGCTTTGTTGCCTGCGAGCGGCCATAATGGTCGGCGTCCTGTCAGTCAGCCCCTGAATGTCCTGGAGAGTGCAGAATGAAGCTGCTTAACCGTTCCGCCCTGAGCGTCAAGCCGACCCAGGCGTTTGTCGACTGGATCAACTCGCTGGAATCCGAAGGTGAGGGAGGTGAGGATCTGGCGCTGGAGGATGTCAATCAGGAGAGTACCGTCTACCTGATTCCCGAGATGGACACTCGCGAAGCGCTGGATGGCTTCGTGTCCGAGCGCTGGCTGGACGTGCTGGAAAGCGAGCTGCGCGCCTGGGAGGAAGACACCCGCCATTGGCCGGAGCCGATGGACAAGGCGCTGTTCGAGCGCTTCCTGACCGTCGAGCACAGCTACCTGGCCGTTGACCTGGATGACGAGGCGCCGCTGGAAGTCTGCGAAGTGGACGACGAGCTGCTGGCGGATCTCGATTGAGTCCGTCGCGCGCCGTCTGTTGACGCCCCATTCAAGGAGATCGCGCATGAGCGTCCAGGCCCGGATAGAAAGCAAGCTAGCGACGCTCGACCCGCTGATGGTCGAGGTCGTCAACGAGAGCCACATGCATAGCGTGCCGGCCAATTCCGAGACGCACTTCAAGGTCACGCTGGTCAGCGAGCGCTTTGACGGCCTGATGCCGGTCAAGCGTCACCAGCTGTTGTACGCCCTGCTGGATGAAGAGCTCGCCGGCCCCGTCCACGCGCTGGCGTTGCATCTGTATACCCCGCAGCAATGGACGGCGCGCGGCGGTGAGATTCCCGAATCCCCCAACTGCCTGGGCGGTGGCAAGCACTGACCATGACCTCTGAACCGCAACGCCTGCAATACCTGGACGCCATGGGCCTGACCGCCTGGGTCGGTCGCTATCAGCTGCCCAATGCGCTGCCCACCGAGGCCTGTGAATGGCCAGAGCCGGTGGTGGCTGAGCCGGTGGCACCTCAGGCACGTCTGCATGCGCTGATTGAAGAGGCGCCGCAACCGATCAGGCGCTCTGGGTCTCGCTCTCGTTCTCGCTGAAGCGGGCGATCAGGCCTTCCAGACGGCTCGCCCACTGGTCGCGCTCTTCCTGCAGGCGCGCATTGGCCTGACGCAGCTGCTCCAGTTCCTCGCCCTGGCCTTGCTTGGCGTCGCTCAGACGCTGGTTTTCTTCCTTCAGCTCATCGACTTCCATCTTCAGCATCTCGATGGAGTCGATCGCCTGGCCGACTTTCTGCTCAAGCTGGGTAAAGAGTTCAGTGCTCATGCTATCTCCTTGTCGGGCCCCAAGGGCTCGAGGGTGTTCGTTGAGGGCGGTAAAAGTATGCGGTGAATGCTGGTGCGATGAAGATCGGCCACCCCGGCAGTCCCTGCCGGAACGGCGCAGCGATACCCGCCTGCAGGCAGACTACGATGCTGCCTTTATCGACACAAGCGCGAAAGGTGCTCAGGCCGGTTGCTGGCGTCGATAGAGGCGTCCGTGACTGTCGCCGGCGCGACTCTCGCGATGCAGCTGCCAGTTGGCGGGGACCTGAGGCGTCAGCTCCGCCTCGACTTCCAGATAGATCATGGCGCCATCCTTCAACCAGCCCCGCGACTCGAGCAGCTCGCAGCTCTCGGCGGCGAGTCCGAGCCGGAAGGGCGGGTCGAGCAGGACCAGATCCACGCCCTCCTCGGGCGGGGTGCCGCTCTGTAGCCAGTGGATCACGTCGGCGGTGATGACCGTCGCCGGCAGCTGGCCTTCATTGCTCAGGGTCGTGATGTTGTCGGCCAGCGCCCGAGCGACACGGCTCTCGCGTTCCACGAAGGTGACCTGGGCTGCCTCCCGTGACAGCGCCTCGAGTCCCAGTGCGCCGCTGCCGGCGAACAGATCCAGTACTCTGGCGCCACCGACATGAAAGCCGAGCCAGTTGTAGAGTGTCTCGCGAACGCGGTCTGGCGTCGGCCGCAGGCCGGGCGCCTCGATCACGGTCAGCAGGCGGCGCTTGAAACGTCCGCCGATGATTCGCAGACGCCCCGCTGGCCCTGCCTTGCCAGAGCGCGAGGGGGCTGAGGATTTGCCCCGTGCGGGGCCTTTGTGAGGTGCGCGTTTTTTCATGCCGCGAGTCTAGCATGTGCGACGCCGGATGCCGCGTGGTGCGTACCTTAAGGCCTGAAGGGATGGTAGGATGACGCCACTTTCACGAGTTCAGGACTGTCTCGCCATGTTCGGTTTTTTCAAGCGCAAGAAACACAAGGCTCAGGAGCAGCAAGCCTCCGAGCAGCAGGCCCTCGAGCAACAGGCTCTTGAACAGACACAAGATGCCACGCCCCACGAGCAGGACTCCGGCAAGCAGGGCTGAAGCTGAGCGCCTCGCCGCCCGCGAAGAAGAAGAGCGCCTGGCTGCCGCGCAGCTGGCCGCCATCGAGGCCGAAGAACAGGCCGCGCTGGAGCAGGCTCGCCTGGAAGAAGAGGCCCGTGCTGCCGAAGTCGCCGTGGCGGAGGCTGATGCCACGGTAGACGATGAGGATGCCCGCGATACGGCGCGCGATGGACGTGAGAAGCCGCGTCGTGGCTTCTTCGCGCGCATCAAGGCAGGTCTAGGCAAGACGCGCGCCAACCTGACCGAGGGTGTCGCCAGTCTGTTCCTCGGCAAGAAGCAGATCGACGATGAGCTGATGGAAGACCTCGAGACCCAGCTGCTGATGGCAGATGTGGGCATCGAGGCCACCACCGAGATCATCGACAACCTGACCGCGCGCATCTCGCGCAAGGAATTGAAGGAGCCGCAGGCGCTCTACGAAGCGCTGCAGGAAGAGCTGCGCGTGATGCTGGCGCCGGTCGCGAAGGATCTCGAGCTGCCGGCCAAGGGCGATGGCCCCTTCGTGATCCTGATGATCGGGGTCAACGGGGTCGGCAAGACCACCACCATCGGCAAGCTGGCCAAGCGCTACCAGAGCCAGGGCCGCAGCGTGATGCTGGCGGCGGGCGATACCTTCCGTGCCGCAGCGGTGGAACAGCTCAAGGTCTGGGGCGAGCGCAACAAGGTGCCGGTCATCGCGCAGCACACCGGTGCTGACAGCGCCTCGGTCATCTATGACGCCCTGGAAGCCGCCAAGGCGCGTAACGTCGATATCCTGATCGCCGATACCGCGGGTCGTCTGCACAACAAGAGCCACCTGATGGAAGAGCTCAAGAAGGTGCAGCGCGTGATGGCCAAGCTGGACGTCGCCGCGCCCCACGAAGTGATGCTGGTGCTGGATGCCGGTACCGGCCAGAACGCGCTGTCACAGGCCTCCACCTTCCATGAAGCGGTCAACATCACCGGCCTGACGCTGACCAAGCTGGATGGTACCGCCAAGGGTGGCATCATCTTCGCGCTGGCCAAGCAGCTCAATCTGCCGATTCGCTACATCGGTGTCGGGGAGGGAGTGGATGATCTGCGGCCCTTCGCGGCGGACGATTTCGTCAACGCCCTGTTCGCGCGTGCCGGAGAGGAAGAGGATGCACGTCCGGCGGATGGCGCGGAGACACGCGAGGCATGATTGCCTTCGAGCATGTGGGCAAGCGCTATGGAGGGCGCTTCGATGCACTCGCCGGGCTCGATTTTCGCATCGAGCGTGGCGAGATGGCGTTCCTGACCGGGCATTCCGGGGCAGGGAAGAGCTCATTGCTCAAGCTGATCATGCTCCTCGAGCGTCCCTCGCGTGGCCGTATCCTGGTGGCCGGGCACGATATCGGACGCCTGCATGCCTCGCAGGTGCCTTACTACCGCCGCCAGATCGGTGTGGTCTTTCAGGACCATCAGCTGCTGAGCGATCGCAACATCTTCCACAACGTGGCGCTGCCCCTGATGATCCAGGGGGGCACGCCGCGCGAGCAGGCGCGTCGCGTGCGTGCCGCTCTCGACAAGGTGGGCCTGCTGCATCGTGAGAAGGCGCTGCCCATCGAACTCTCCGGGGGGGAGCAGCAGCGCGTGGGCATCGCGCGTGCGGTGGTCAACAAGCCAGCCTTGCTGCTGGCGGATGAGCCGACCGGCAACCTGGACCCGAAACTCTCGACCGATATCATGCGTCTGTTCGAGGACTTCAATCGCATCGGTACCACGGTGATGATCGCCAGTCATGATCTGGCGCTGATCGCGCGTCTGCACCATCGCACGCTGGAGCTTTCCGACGGTCGCCTGATTGCCGACAAGGAGGCCCGATGAGCCCTCCCCGCACTCACCACGAGTCCTCGTCCGACAAGCGCCAGGCGGGAAGAGGTCGTGCCGCCAAGGCCGCCTCGGACGCTGTCGAATCCACGGAGTCTGTCGAGCGTCAGGCGCGCAAGGGCGCGCGCTCCAGCCGGATTTCCGTCGAGAGTCGCTATCGCAGCTGGCTGCGTCATCATGGCGCCATGGCGCGTGACAGCGCACGCCGTCTGCTGGTCACTCCGGTCGCCAGCCTGCTGACCATGCTGGCGATCGCCATCGCGCTGACACTGCCTGCCGCGCTGTGGCTGGCGCTGGACAGCGCGCGCCTGCTGGACAATGAGCTCAATGACAGCGCTCAGCTCACCCTCTATCTCGAGACGTCGGTCGACGAGAGCCAGGCACTGACGCTGTCGGACAAGCTGCGCGGCGCCCCGGGCGTCGGGGGCGTACGCCTGATCACTGCCGCCGAGGGCATGCAGGAATTCGCCCAGGCACTCGATCTCAAGCGCTCACTAAGCCTGCTGGACGACAACCCCTTGCCGGCCAGCATCGTCATCACGCCGCTGGATACCTCGCCGGAATCCGTCCGCGATCTTGCCGCACGCCTCGAGGGCGAGCCGGGCGTCGAGAGTGCACGGCTGGATCTGGCGTGGCTGGAGCGTCTGCGTCAATTGAGTGAGCTGGGTCAGAAAGTGACGCTGGGACTTGCGCTACTCTTCGGACTGGGAGTGCTGCTGGTGGTAGGCAATACCATCCGGCTGTCGGTGGAGAGCCGCCGGCAGGAGATCGAGGTCGTGACCCTGATCGGTGCGACCCACGCCTTCGTGCGGCGTCCCTTCCTTTATAGCGGTGCCTGGTATGGCCTGGGCGGCGGGTTGCTGGCGTGTGGCATTCTGGCGCTTGGCGGTAACTGGTTGGCGGCACCCGTGACGGCTCTTGTACAAAGTTATGGCGGCAACTATGTGTTGCCCGCACTGGGCATCACAGGGGGTACCACGCTGCTGTTTTCGAGTACAATACTGGGTTGGTTGGGGGCCTGGATCGCGGTCGGACGTCATCTGGCGAGTATTTCTCCGCGCTGATGCCGATCTTTTTTCGCGGTTTTCCGCCAGTGTTCCTCTCCAGAAAGGTCATCAGTTACGCTCCGGAAACAATTGCGCCGGGCGTCAGTGAAGGGGCTGGTGGGTGGTTAAACGTACCGCACACCCGCTGGCGTTACGAAGCGCTACTCGTCATGACAATTGTACACGTCATGTACAGCTATTGACGGGAACCTGTCGCAACCTTCACAGTCTCACTACTTGCATGCGTGTTAGGCAACCATGGAGACATCTGCATTATGAGCACCAGTCTTCAGCCACTTGGCCACCTGTCACCGGGTCAAGATCTAAACGGCTATATCCAGTCGGTGAACCGTATCGCTGTGCTTACTGCTGAAGAAGAGCATGAGCTTGCCCTGCGGTTGCATGAAGAGAATCATCTGGAGTCGGCCCGTCGACTCGTCATGTCGCACCTGCGCTTCGTGGTACATATCGCGCGCAGCTACAGCGGCTATGGCTTGCAGCAGGCGGACCTGATCCAGGAAGGCAATGTCGGCCTGATGAAAGCGGTCAAGCGCTTTGACCCCCATCAGGGCGTTCGCCTCGTGTCCTTTGCCGTGCATTGGATCAAGGCCGAGATTCACGAGTTCGTGCTGCGCAACTGGCGCATCGTGAAAGTCGCGACCACCAAGGCCCAGCGCAAGCTGTTCTTCAATCTTCGCGGTGCCAAGAAGCGTCTGGCATGGCTGAACAATGAAGAAGTGGACGCCATCGCAGGCGACCTGGACGTCAAGCCATCGGTGGTACGCGAGATGGAAAGTCGTCTCTCGGCTCACGATGCCGGCTTCGATGCGGGTCCCAGTGATGACGAGAGCTCCGCTTACCAGGCGCCGGTCAATTATCTCGAGGACCACAGTCTCGATCCGGCGGCTCAGGTCGAGCAGCAGGATCTGGAAGATGACTCCCACGGGCGTCTGCTCAAGGCACTGGCAGCATTGGATGAGCGTTCGCGCGATATCCTCCAGCAGCGCTGGTTGAGCGACAACAAGGCGACGTTGCACGAGCTGGCAGACATCTACAGTGTCTCGGCAGAACGTATCCGTCAGCTGGAAAAGAACGCCATGAAGAAGCTGCGTGAATCGATGGGTGACATGAGCGAAGGGTTCGCTGCCTGAATTGGTGGCTATGTGGACCCGATTACCTCGCGTCAACCAGGCACACATTCACTGTGGCGCATCCTTGGCATCAATGTCGCTTTGCTGGTGGTGTTGGGCGGGCTGTTTCTGGCGGGACAATGGTTTGATGTCCGCGAACAGGAGATGCAACGCCTCGAAGCGCTCGATACGCAACTGCACATCTCGACTGAACAGCTCGTGGCGGATGTCGCCCGCGAGATGATGGTGCTCGAGCGTGTGTTGCACGAGGAGACACCAAGACAGTGGAGAGGCTCGCTCGAGAGTGCGCTGGGGCGTCATCCGGCGCTGGTCTCCCTGATGATGGTGCCGTTCGCCGATTATCGTGGCAGCAGCCTCAATCAGATCGGTGTCGGGCGCAGCTGCAAGTGGCAGCTCTCGCAGGCCGAGGCGCAATCCCTGCCCGGCAGAAGCAATCTGTTGTTCGGTTCGGCATTGCCTCTCGGGTCCGGACAGCCCGGCTTGCCTTTCTATCGCCATATGCAGCTCGAGGACAAGGCGTGGCTGCTGATCGGGTGCCTGGATTTCTCGGAGTCCAGAAGTCTGCTGGCCAATCCGGGGGCGGATGACGGGCAGCGCCTGCGCCTGTTCTCGACCAACGGACTGCTGCTGTTTTCCAGCCCCCAGGAGCACGCGCTGGGGGTGACGGGAAAGTTGCCGTTGCCGACGCTGGCCAACATGGGCAAGTACATCTCCGAGCGTGGCGTGCGGCGTTATCACGTGGACGGCTTTGATGGCCGTCCGCGCATGGCGGCGGGCAGTTTTATCGCACCACTCAAGCTGTTCAGCGTCGTCAGTCAGCCTGTCTCGAGCCTGTGGTGGGTCTGGTGGCAGCGTATCTGGTTCGGTCTGCTGCTGGGAGGCATCTTCCTGGTGGTGCTTGGCGTGATGATCGCGCGTGCCGAGCGGCAACGCAGTGAGCGCCACGATGAGCTGGAGGGCGAGCTCGAATCGATGGCGGCGCGCTCGCGTACTCTGGTGACCTTGATGGATAACCTGCCCGGCGTGGTGTATCGCATCGAGGTCAACACCGGCACGCTGACCTTCATCAGCAGTGGCGCCGCGGAATTGTTCGGACGTTCGGCCGAGTCTCTGGTCGGGGCCGGCATCACTCTCAATGAGCTGATCCATCCCGAGGATCGCCCGTCCGTCGCGTCGGCGCGTCACTGGGCGATGTGCGCTCAGATGCGTCATGAACAGGTGTTCAGAATCGTCGCGGATCACGAGCGCTGGGTGCTGGACCGCAGCGTGATGATCGAGGGAGAGGAGGGTGTACGTTACTGGGAAGGCCTGCTGCTGGATATCAGCGCCCACAAGGAGTCGGAGCGTCAGCTCGACTACCTGGCGCGCCACGATGCCTTGACGGGGCTCTACAACCGCAAGGCCTTCATGGCGGCGGCGGATGAGCGGGTCGCGATCGGAGGCGTGATGATCTATGCCGACATCGATCGCTTCTCGACGGTGAATGATGGCCTGGGGCATGAGGCGGGGGATCAGCTGCTGGTCTCGATCGGTGAGCGCCTGCGGCGCATCCTGCCGCCCGGTGGCCTGGTCGCGCGTCTCGGGGCGGATGAGTTCGGCCTCTATTTCCCTCAGGTCGGCGAGCAAGCCGAGCAGATCGTGGCCGATGTCCAGCAGAAGCTGGAGCGCCCCTTCACGATTCTCGGGCGTCCCTTGATCATCAGCCTGACGGCCGGCTACTCCCTGGCCGAGGCAGATGGTGATGCCCAGGCGTTGATGCTCAATGCGGACGTGGCGCTCTATCATGCCAAGTCGCGTGGCGATCATGCCCTGCGCTGGGAGTCCTCGCTGGACAAGCATGTCGCCTCGCGCATGACGCTGGAGCAGGACCTGCGTCAGGCCATCGAGCGCCAGCAGCTCTTCCTTCACTACCAGCCGCAGCTGAACGCGGCGGGAGAGCTGCTGGGGGTCGAGGCGTTGCTGCGCTGGCAGCATCCTGAGCTGGGCATGATCTCTCCGGCCCAGTTCATTCCGCTCGCGGAAGAGACGGGACTCATCTTCCGGCTGGGGCGTTTCGTGCTGGAAGAGGCCTGCGCCCAGATGGTGCGCTGGCAGGAAAGCGGCCTTTACATGCCGCGCATGGCCGTCAACCTCTCGGCGCGCCAGCTGACCTCGGGCTATGAGCATGAAGTGATCAGCGTGCTCGAGAGTCAGAATCTCGCGCCGACGCGCCTGGAGGTCGAGGTCACGGAGACCCTGTTGATCCAGGACATGGAGGGTGGGCTCAGCGTACTGAGAGCACTGCGGGAGCTCGGTGTGCGTGTGGCGCTGGATGACTTCGGGCAGGGATACTCGTCACTGTCCTATCTGTCTTCCCTGCCGCTGGATGTGCTCAAGGTCGACCGCAGCTTCGTGATGAAGATGGACGCCCAATGAGCAGGCCATCCAGCTGGTAGGTGCCATCATCAGTCTGGGGCATTCGATGGGGCACGAGATCGTGGCGGAAGGTGTCGAGACACAGGCGCAGTTCGAGGGGCTCAAGCGATTGCGCTGCGACAGTTATCAGGGCTACCTGCTGGCGCGCCCGATGACGGCGACGGCCATCGTCGAGCGTTATGGGCCGTCAGACGGCAATCCGCTCCTGGCTGCTCAGCAGCAGGTCGCGACTCAACAGTCTCCACTGTTCTTCCCAGTGCTCGGTGGGTCGCTTGCGATAGTCGCTGCGGACATACTGTCCGATGCGGCCTTCGGCACTGGCCAGCAGGAGATTGGCTGCGGCTGTCACGGTAATGGCAGGCCGCAGGCCTTCACGAGGCTCGGCCTCGCGCAGTACCTGCTTGAGCTGGGTCTCGAGACGTTCGAACAGCTGCGCCATGCGCACGCGCAGACGAGCCGTCTCCCCGGTCAGGGCATCGCCGTTGAGCAGGCGGCACAGTCCGGGATTCTTCTCGGCAAAGCCAAGCAGCAGGCTCAGGATATGGTGCACCCTGGCATGAGCCGTATCGTTGTCCTGCAGAATCAGCGCGATGCGCTCGAACAGGGTGCTCTCGATGAACTCGATCAGCCCTTCGAACATGCGCGCCTTGCTGGGGAAGTGACGATAGAGTGCAGCCTCGGAGACGCCGACCTGACGTGCCAATGCCGCGGTGGTGATACGTTTGCCGCTGTCCTCTTCCAGCATCAAGGCAAGTGCCTGGAGGATCTGTTCGCGACGTGATTGTTTTGGATTCGCCTGCGTCATGGAATCTTGTCATTTCTCGCGGCCTGCAGCGATGTGCTGCGGGCGGGTCCGTGTCCTGAGGCGTGTCGCTGGCCTCGCGCGAATCACCGGAAGTCTGGCCCCGGCTTTATGCTCTTCATGCCTTGGAGGTGTCCGGATCAGCATTGCTGATCAAGGTGCCGACACCGGCATTGGTGAAGATTTCCAGCAGGGTGGCATGCGGTACGCGACCATCGATGATGTGTGCACTGCGCACGCCCTGCTTGACGGCATCCAGCGCGCAGCTGATCTTGGGCAGCATGCCGCCATAGATGGTGCCATCCTCGATGAGTCCATCCACCGCTTCGGTGGTCAGCCCCGTCATGACTTCGCCCTCGGCGTTCAGAAGGCCGGCGACGTTGGTCAGCAGCATCAGCTTCTCCGCCCCCAGCGCTTCTGCGACCTTGCCGGCGACCAGGTCGGCATTGATATTGTAGCTGCGTCCCTCATCGTCGACGCCGATCGGCGCGATCACCGGAATGAAGTCATTGCGGGTCAGCAGCTCGATCAGATCCGTCGAGACATGCTCGACTTCACCGACGTGACCGATATCGATGATTTCCGAGGCATTCATGCCCGGCATGTGGCGGGTGACCTTGAGCTGACGCGCGCGAATCTGGCCGCTGTCCTTGCCGGTGACGCCGATGGCCTTGCCGCCGCACTGGTTGATCAGATTGACGATGCCCTTGTTGACCAGGCCGCCCAGTACCATCTCGACCACATCCATGGTCTCTGAGTCGGTCACGCGCATGCCGTCGACGAAGCGTGATTCGATGTTCAGCTTCTTGAGCAGGGCGCCGATCTGAGGGCCGCCACCGTGCACGACCACCGGGTTGATGCCGACTTCCTTCATCAGCACCATGTCGCGGGCAAAGGAGTCGATCAAGGTATCTTCGGTCATGGCGTTGCCGCCGTATTTGACCACCACGGTCTTGCCCGAGAACTGCTGGATATAGGGCAGGGCTTCGGACAGGACCTCGACCACCTGGTGCGGGTCGCGGTTGGCGTGGCTCATCAACGTATCACTCCACAGAAATTGGGTCCGAAAGGATCAGAACGGGGCGGTGATGCTTGGCTCGGCCTGCTTCAGTGCGGCGCGGAAGCTGTCCTTGATGCGCTCCAGCGCCGCCTCTGACTTGCCTTCGAAGCGCAGTACCAGCACCGGTGTGGTGTTGGAGGCGCGGCACAGGCCCCAGCCGTCGGCGTAGTCGACGCGAATGCCATCCAGCGTGGTCTTCACGCCGTCGTCACCGAAGTCACCTTCGCTGGCCAGTCGCTCGACGATAGCGAACTTGGTCTCATCGGTCACTTCCACGTTGATCTCGGGGGTGCCCAGATCCTGCGGATAGCGTGCGAAGAAGGTGTCGGCATCGACATCCTGCTTGGCGAGGATTTCCAGCAGACGCGCCGCGCCGTAGAGGCCATCGTCGAAGCCGAACCAACGCTCCTTGAAGAAGATGTGGCCGCTCATCTCGCCGGCCAGGGCCGCGCCGGTTTCCTTCATGCGCGCCTTGATCAGGGAGTGGCCGGTGCGCCACATTTCCGGTGTGCCTCCCGCCTTCTCGATCACGGTGGCCAGGTTGCCGGTGCACTTGACGTCGAAGATGATGCGCGCGCCCGGTACACGTTCAATGAGGTCTTCCGACAGTGCCATCATCAGACGGTCGGGATACAGGATCTCGCCCTTGGGCGTGACGACGCCGAGGCGATCGCCGTCGCCATCGAAGGCCAGACCGATGTCCGCGCCGGTTTCCTGCATGGTTCTGATCAGGTCCTGCAGGTTCTCCGGCTTGCCCGGGTCCGGGTGATGGTTCGGGAAGTTGCCATCGATCTCCTCGAACAGCGGGATGGTCTCGACGCCGAGGCGACGGATCAGCTCCGGGCCCAGCTCACCAGCCACGCCATTGCCGCAATCGACCACTGCCTTGAGCGGGCGCTTGACGACCACGTCGCCGGTAATCTGATCCAGGTAGCGTTCGCGCACGTCTTCTTCACGCAGGCTACCTTCGCCTTGCGCCAGATCGCCTTCCTGCAGGCGGCGATAAAGGTCGGTGATGGTGTCGCCGGACAGGGTCTCACCCGCCAGCACGATCTTCAGACCGTTGTAATTGGCCGGGTTGTGGCTGCCGGTCAGCATCACGCCGGAGCGGGTGCCTTCCAGGATATTGGTGGCGTAGTAGAGCACCGGGGTCGGCACCATGCCGATGTCGATGACATCACGGCCGGCATCGCGCAGGCCGGCAATCAGCGCCTTGGACAGGCGCGGGCCGGAGAGGCGACCATCGCGGGCGACCACGACGGTGGACTCACCGCGTGCCGCGGCTTCGCTACCGATGGATTGGCCGATGGCGCGCACGCCGTCTTCGGTGAGGGTCTCATCCACGATGCCACGGATGTCGTAGGCGCGAAAAATTGAAGCGGGTACCTGACTCATGGTGCATCCCTGTCGGTTGAATCAATCGTGATCAATGACGACCAGAATGGCCAAAGCCGCCTTCACCGCGCTGGCTGGCCTCGAATTCCGTGACCTCGACCAGTTCGGCCTGTACAACCGGGACTAGCACGTACTGTGCCAGTCGCTCACCGGGTTCCAGCACGAACTCGCTGTCGCCGCGGTTCCAGACCGAGATCATCAGTTCGCCCTGGTAGTCGGAATCGATCAGACCGACCAGATTGCCCAGCACGATGCCGTGTTTATGCCCCAGACCGGAGCGCGGCAGGATCATGCCGGCCAGTGCGGGGTCGGCGATGTGGATCGCCAGGCCGGTACGCACCAGCTCACAGGCGCCCGGGGCCAGTGTCAGCGGGGCATCCAGCAGTGCGCGCAGGTCCATGCCGGCACTGCCGGGAGTCGCATGGTGGGGTAGCGGGTAATCGCGAACGCGCTCGTCGAGGATCTTGAGTTCGAGCCGGGGGCGGGTCATCTAAGGTGTTTCCTGGTCATCGATGGCGGAGGTCGCCATGTTCAAATTGGCGGCACCATGGAGGGCGCCGTCTTGATGCAGTGCCAGTGCGCGCTCGAGAATCGCACGCGCCAGCGCAATCTTGGGGCAGGCTGCGATGGCCTGTTCATGCAGTCTGTCATTTGCCTGGCCGGGGCGTCGCCACACCAGGGTGGCGGCATTGCTGTCACTGCCGAACCCCAGTCCCGGGGTGCTGACGTCATTGGCCACGATCATGTCGAGACGCTTGCGTGTCAGCTTGTCGCGGGCATAGCGAAGGACATCGCGAGTCTCGGCGGCGAAGCCGACCACCAGCGGAGCGGGCTGTCCGTTGGCGCGCCGCGCCTGACTCTGCTCGGCAATGCCGGCAATGATATCGGGATTGCGGATCAGATGGACCTGCATCTGTTCTTCGCCGACCTGCTTCTTGAGCTTGTGCTCGGCGACAGCGGCAGGTCGGAAGTCGGCGACGGCGGCGCAGCCGATGAAGACCTGGCTATCCTGCAGCGCCGCTTCGGCAGCGCCTTGCATCTGCAAGGCTGACTCGACATCGATGCGCTCGACGCCAGGCGGTGTGGGCAGGGCGACAGGCCCACTGATCAGGCGAACTCTTGCGCCCAGTGCCGCGGCTTCGCTGGCCAGGGCATACCCCATCTTTCCGGAGCTGTGATTGCTCAGATAGCGCACCGGATCCAGCGCTTCCCGGGTCGGACCGGCGGTGATGGTGATGGTCAGGCCCGCTGCCGGCAATGGTGCCGGCTCGCCCTTCGCCCTCGTCGAGCAGCTCGCTCAGACCGGCGACGATCTCTTCTGGCTCGAGCATGCGCCCGGCTCCCACGTCGCCGCACGCCTGTTCGCCGCTGGCCGGGCCGAGCAGCGTCCAGCCATCGGCACTGAGCTGCCGGGCGTTGCGCTGGGTGGCAGGGTGCGCCCACATCGCCTGATTCATCGCCGGGGCCACGACCCAGCGTGCGTTGTTGGCCAGGCACAGGGTAGTGATCAGATCATCGGCACGGCCATGGGCCAGGCGGGCCATGAGGTCGGCAGTGGCGGGGGCGATGAGAATGACCTCCGCCCAACGCGCCAGCTCGATATGTCCCATGCCGGCCTCTGCCTCAGGATCGAGCAGCGAGGTATGCACGGGATTGCCCGACAGCGCCTGCAGGGTCAACGGCGTGATGAAGGCCTGGGCACCTTCGGTCATGGCGACGCGTACCTCGCACCCGGCCTTTTTCAGCAGACGAGTGATGAGCGCCGCCTTGTACGCTGCGATACCGCCGCTGATGCCCAGCAGAATGCGCCGTCCGGCGAGTGAGTGCATGGTGTCCTCTACCATATCACCGTGATGCAACCTTGCGTAGCGTCGCTGGCCGGGCACGCCGTCTGTCGCGAGGAGAATGTGCATGGGCATCAGGGAGTGGCCAATCGGGGAGCGGCCCCGTGAGAAGCTTCTGTCATCGGGGGCTGCTGCGCTATCAGATGCCGAGTTGCTGGCAATCTTCCTGCGAGTGGGAATCAAGGGACGTTCGGCGGTGGACCTGGCGCGCGACCTGTTGACCACCTTCGGCGGGCTGCGCCCACTGCTGGAAGCCAGTCAGCAGGATTTCTGTGCCGCGCGAGGCCTGGGAGATGCCAAGTACGTACAGTTGCAGGCGTCGCTGGAGCTGTCCCGTCGACATCTGGAAAGCCTGTTGATGCGCGGGGCGGCATTGACCTCACCGCTGCTGGTACGGCGCTACCTCTCCTCTCATCTGCGTGATCTGCCACATGAGGTCTTCGCCGCACTCTTCCTGGATAGTCAGCATCGCGTCATTCGCTTCGAGACACTCTTCACCGGCACGCTGGATGCTGCTGCCGTCTACCCGCGCGAAGTGGTCAAGCGGGCGCTGGCGCTCAACGCGGGCGCCTTGATACTCGCCCACAACCATCCCTCCGGAGTGGCGGAGCCCAGTGATGCCGATCGTCGTATCACCCAGCGCCTGGAAGAGGCGTTGGGGCTTTTCGATATCCGGGTGCTGGATCACTTCGTGGTGGGGGACGGCGAGGTGATCTCCTTCGCCGAGCGTGGCTGGTTGTGAGCCAGGCATCGCAGGGATTGCAAAACAGGGCGTCGATTGTGGTAATGTTGCGCCTCCCGTACCACCCACCACAGAATTCGCGACCACTCTGGCCGACATTGGCTGAGTGACAGCGTCTGGCTAAGGCGTGTTGGCGAAAAAAATCCGTCTTGGGCGTGCTTTCGCGTTCCTCTTCGGGTAAAATGCTGCGCCTGCACGTTCCAGTACCCTGAAGCTTGTCTTCCGGAATGGACGTAACACACTTTGAAATCAGGGCATGAGGCGGCGCCTGCCACTTCCGGTTTGCCCGACAGGTTTTGAACAACTTAGCCAACGCAGCGGTTGGAGGCTCCAATGTCCAAAGTATGTCAGGTTACCGGCAAGCGCCCGGTGACTGGTAACAACGTTTCTCACTCCCAGCGCAAGACTCGTCGCCGGTTCCTGCCGAACCTGCACACCCACCGTTTCTGGGTTGAATCCCAGCAGCGCTTCGTCAAGCTGCGCGTCTCTACCAAGGGCATGCGCATCATTGACAAGAAGGGTATCGACGAAGTCCTCAAGGACCTCACTGCACGTGGCGAGCGCTTCTAAACACTAGAAGACAGCCCCTGTAGCAATGGCAACCGAGCCGAGGGCAACGCTCTCAATCGTTCGGTGAATGCGACTGTGGAAGGAAACTGAAAATGCGTGACAAGATCAAGTTGGTGTCAAGTGCCGGTACTGGCCACTTCTACACCACCGACAAGAACAAGCGTAACACTCCGGACAAGCTTGAATTCAAGAAGTACGATCCGGTCGTTCGCAAGCACGTGATGTACAAGGAAGCCAAGATCAAGTGATCTTGTCTCCCGCCAGCGTGCTGTCGGAACCCTCGAAAACCCGGTCCTGACCGGGTTTTCGAGTATCTGGATGTCGGAGTTCCGGGCATCCTGCAACAGGGTGGCGGCTTCTGTCGTCACCCTGTTGTGCGTCTGGCGGTCAGTCGAGGAGGAAGCATGCCCGAATTACCGGAAGTCGAGACGACTCGCCGTGGTATCGCACCATTGGTCGAGGGCCAGGAGGTCACCGAGGTGATCGTGCGTCAGCCACGGCTGCGCACGCCAGTACCGAGTGAGCTGGCGGAGTGGCTGGTGGGGCAGCGTTTCGGTGAGCTCTCGCGCCGTGCCAAGTACCTGCTGTTGCCGATCGCCGATGGCCACCTGCTCTGGCATCTGGGCATGTCCGGCAGTCTGAGGCTGGTACCCATCGGCACGCCGCCCCGTACGCATGACCATGTCGATGTGGTGCTGGGCAATGGCCAGGTGTTGCGCTATCACGACCCGCGTCGCTTCGGTTTCGTCGACTTCGTGCGCGGTGACCCGCACGCTGACACACGTCTGGCGAGGCTCGGGCCGGAGCCCTTGTCGGACGCCTTCACCGGTGAGCTTCTCTTCGCGCGCTCGCGCAAGCGACGCGTGGCGATCAAGCCTTTCCTGATGGACAACGCCAATGTGGTCGGCGTGGGCAACATCTACGCCAGTGAGGCGCTCTTCATGGCCGGCATCGACCCGCGTCGTCCGGCGGGGGAGACCTCCCTGGAGGAATATGAGCGCCTCGCCGAGGCCTCACGCAGCGTGCTGGCGGCCGCCATCGAGCAAGGCGGTACCACCTTGCGTGATTTCGTCGGTGGTGATGGCAAGCCCGGCTACTTCGCCCAGCGCCTCAACGTCTATGGGCGAGGGGGCGAGCCCTGCCGCGAGTGTGGCCATGAGATCATGAGCCTGGTGCTCGGGCAGCGTGCCAGTTGCTTCTGCCCTCATTGCCAGAGCTAGTGCCGGATGATCACTTGACCGGAGGCTCCGTGACCGGGGCCGCCATGACGACTAGAATGGCCCCATTCGGGCGCGCCCTGTCGTCGTCCTGTCCCTTTCCC
Organism: Cobetia sp. ICG0124; assembly: GCF_004006355.1. NCBI lineage: Bacteria > Pseudomonadati > Pseudomonadota > Gammaproteobacteria > Oceanospirillales > Halomonadaceae > Cobetia > Cobetia sp. ICG0124. The sequence continues at coordinate 306,669 of NZ_CP024893.1, forward strand.
TGTCTTATGGATGATTCCCGTGACTGAACGTCTGCGCCTGAAGAAGAATGCTGATCGCCGCCTCAAGGCTGGCCATCTGTGGCTGTACTCCAATGAAGTCGATACCGTCGCGACGCCGCTCAAGAATTTCGAACCGGGCGCCCAGGCGATCATCGAGGCCAGCAACGGCCGCGCGATGGGCGTTGCCTACGTCAACCCGAACTCGCTGATCTGCGCGCGTATCGTCTCGCGCAACCCGGAACAGCGTCTGGACCGCTCGCTGCTGGTGCATCGCTTCAACCAGGCGCTGTCACTGCGCGAGAGCCTCTATGACAAGCCGTTCTACCGTCTGGTCCACGGCGAGGGCGACCTGCTGCCGGGTCTGATCGTCGATCGCTTCGACGACGTGCTGGTCTGCCAGCTCAACACCTTCGGCATGGAGCGACTGGCGGAAGTGATCGTCGATGCGCTCTTGAAGGTCGTCAAGCCGACCGCCATCGTGTTCAAGAACGATTCCAGCGGTCGCCGTCAGGAACAGCTCGAGCGCAACGTCGAAGTCGTCTATGGCGAGCTGCCGGAAAGCGTGCTGCTGGAAGAGAATGGGGTCCAGTTCAGCGCGCCGGTACTGGATGGCCAGAAGACCGGCTGGTTCTATGATCACCGCGACAACCGTGCCTGGCTGAATCGTCAGGTGGCAGGCAAGCGCGTGCTGGACCTGTTCAGCTACGTCGGTGGCTGGGGTGTGCAGGCGGCGGCGCATGGCGCCAGCGAAGTGCTGTGTGTCGACGCCTCCGGTGCGGCACTTGAGCGAGTCTCGGGCAACGCCGTGCTCAACGGTGTCGAGGATCGCGTCTCCATCGCGGAGTCGGATGTCTTCGAGGCACTGACGGCCCTGCGCGCGGAAGGCGAGCAGTTCGACGTCATCATCGCGGATCCGCCCGCCTTCATCCGCAAGCGCAAGGACATCACCAATGGTGAGCGTGCCTATGCACGCCTCAACCGTGAAGCCATGCGCCTGCTGGGCCGCGACGGTCTGCTGATGTCCGGCTCCTGCTCCATGCATCTGGCGCCGGAGCGCCTGATGGATGTGGTGCGCGGCGCCGTGCGTCACCAGGACCGCCACGGTCAGGTCATCTTCCAGGGCCATCAGGCCAGCGACCACCCGGTGCACCCGTCCATCCCCGAGACCTCCTACCTCAAGGCGCTCGGTGTGCGGGTCTATCGCGACTGAGATCGAGTCTCGGGTCGCGACCAGGAGCGCGATCGGGATCGCGAGCGATGAACGTGTCCTTTGGCACGAACGACAACGCCGCCCTTCGGGGCGGCGTTGTCGTTGATGGCTTCCGTAGCGCCCGGACTCTGATAGTCTGACGGCATGTATCGACGACTGACATCCCATCACAATCTCGTGCTGCTGGATCACTGGCGCAACCTTCTGGAAAGCGAAGGTATCCCGTGCGAGCTGCGCAACCGTCTGCTGGGTTCGGCAGCCGGGGAGTTGCCCGTCAACGATTGCGAGCCGCAATTGTGGGTTGCCGAGCACAACCTCGCCCGCGCTCGCCAGCTGCTGGCGCATATCGAGGCCGCGCCTGCGCAGCCGGATTGGCAGTGCGCCTGCGGGGAGCGCCTCGAAGGCAGCTTCAGTGAATGCTGGTCCTGCGGTGCCAGTGCGCCCATGCGTGATGATGCAGGGCCCCGCGAGCAGGATGACGACACGGAGTTCGTGGCATGAGGGTGGGCGCTGCCGTCTCCCTTCCTGCTGCCGATCGCGGTAAGTGTCGAGGCGCTGGATGGCTATGGCCATGTCAACAATGCCGAATACGTGCGCTGGCTGGAGAGAATCAGCTGGGCGCATTCCGAAGCGTTGGGGCTGGGCCTTGAACACTATCGTGCCCAGGATCGTGGCATGGTGGTGCATCGTCACGAGATCGACTATCTGGCCAGCGCACGGCTTGGCGATTCGCTGATGCTGGCCACCTGGCTGGTGGCGTGCGATGGCCGCCTGAGCCTGACGCGCCGCTTTCAGCTGCGTCGTTGCTCGGATGGCCTGACGCTGTTGGAGGCGCGCACGCGCTTCGTCTGCATCGAACTCTCGAGTGGGCGAGCCAGACGCATGCCCGAGGCTTACCGTGAATGCTATTCGGCGGCGCTGGTGAGCGAGGATGCTGCCAGCCAACGATGATTCCCTGCATTCCACTGCATTGCTGTCGTGTTTTGGTGAATCTTGCTGGCATCTGATTGGCGCGACGCTGACGAGTCTGCTGTGCTTGTAGGAGGTGTCGAGATGACATCGCCGTATTCCGCCAGCAGTGCAAGGAGCTCGTTATGCAGATCGCCGTGCCGAAGGAAATCAAGAACCACGAATACCGTGTCGCTCTGACGCCCGCCGGGGTGCGAGAGCTGATTGCCCATGGCCATGACGTCATCGTCGAGCGTGGTGCGGGTGAGGGCAGTGGGTTCAGTGACGCCGAGTACCAGGGGGTCGGGGCTCGTCTTGAATCGGATGTCGAGCAGGTCTTTCGTGAGGCCGAGCTGATACTCAAGGTCAAGGAGCCTCAGCCGGCCGAGGTGGCGCGTCTCACCAGCGGCCAGACATTGTTCACCTACCTGCATCTGGCCGCCGCCCGTGAGCTGACCGAAAGCCTGCTGGATAGCGGGGTGACCGCGATTGCCTACGAGACCATCACCGACATCGCCGGTGGTCTGCCGCTGCTGGCACCCATGAGTCGCGTTGCCGGGCGCATGGCGATCCAGGCCGGCGCGCATGCGCTGGAGAAGGCGCAAGGCGGGATGGGGGTGCTGTTGCCCGGTGTGCCTGGCGTGCCACCGGCGCGGGTCACGGTGATCGGCGGCGGCGTGGTGGGGGAGAATGCGGCGCGCATGGCGCTGGGGCTGGGCGCCGAGGTGGTGATTCTCGATACGTCATTGAACCGCCTCGAGACGCTGGATCACCGCTATCAGGGACAGATTCGTACGGTCTATTCGACATCCGAGGCGCTGGATGAGGCGGTACGCCATTCGGCATTGATCATCGGGGCCGTGCTCGTGCCCGGTGCCGCAGCTCCCAAGCTGATCCGTCGCGAGCATCTGCGCAACATGATGCCCGGTGCGGTACTGGTGGATGTCGCGATCGATCAGGGCGGATGTTTCGAGACCAGTCGCGCCACGACCCATGCGGAACCGACCTATCTCGTCGATGGTGTCGTGCATTATTGCGTGGCCAACATGCCGGGGGCCGTGGCGCGTACCTCGACCCAGGCACTCACCAGCGCGACGCTGCCTTATGTGGTGAAGCTCGCCAATGGCGGCTATCGCAAGGTATTGCGGGAAGATCGTCACTTCGCGGCAGGCCTCAACGTGCATGCCGGCCAGCTGACGATTGCGGAAGTCGGCGCTGCCTTCGGCATGCCGGTGATCTCGCTGGAAGATGCCCTGGCAAAGGGCTGACTCCCCGACTCAGACGCCCAAGAAGTGCATCCATGACCAAGACCCGCGTTCTTACCGGCATCACGACCACCGGCACCCCTCACCTCGGCAACTATGTCGGCGCCATCAAGCCCGCCATCGAGGCCAGTCAGGACCCGACGGTCCAGTCCTTCTATTTCCTCGCCGATTTCCATGCTCTGATCAAGTGTCAGGACCCGAAGCGCGTGCAGGAATCCCGCCGTGAGATCGCCGCCACCTGGCTGGCGCTGGGGCTGGACACCGACAACGCCATCTTCTATCGCCAGTCGGATGTGCCGGAGATTCCGGAGCTGATGTGGTTGCTCAACTGTGTCTGCGCCAAGGGCCTGATGAACCGTGCGCATGCCTACAAGGGCGCCGTGGCCGAGAACGAGGAAGCGGGCATCGAGGACGTGGATCGTGGCATCAGCATGGGGCTGTTCAGCTATCCGGTGCTGATGGCGGCGGACATCCTGATGTTCAATGCCCACAAGGTGCCGGTGGGGCGTGACCAGATCCAGCATATCGAGATGGCGCGTGACATGGCCGGGCGCTTCAACCACCTCTTCAAGGGCAACTACTTCACCATGCCCGAGGCGGTGACCGACGAGAAATCCCAGCTGCTGCTGGGCCTCGATGGCCGCAAGATGTCCAAGAGCTACAACAACACCATTCCGCTGTTCGGCACCGAGAAGCAGCTGCTCAAGAGCGTGCGCAAGATCAAGACCAATTCGCTGGAGCCGGGGGAGCCGAAGGACCCGGATACCTGTTCGCTGTTCCAGATCTATTCGGCCTTCGCCACCGAGGCGGAAGTCGCCGCCATGCGTGAGCAGTACGCCGCCGGCATTGGCTGGGGCGATGCCAAGAATCAGCTGTTCGAATACCTGAACGACCATCTCAAGGCGCCGCGTGAGCGTTACGTCGAGCTGATGGAAGATCCGGCACATGTCGAAGCCATCCTCAAGCGTGGTGCCGAGCGTGCGCGCGATGAGGCCGCGCCGATGATGGAGCGCCTGCGTCGTGCCGTCGGTCTGGGCAACTTCGTGTAAAGGAGCAAGACATGAGTCACGATGCGATACCCGGCAAGGCCAGCCAGTCCGGCCTGCCGACGACCGCCATCAACCCGAAGGCCATTCTGGCCGGAGGCTTGCTGGTGGTGGCTGCCATCCTGCTGGGGATGGTGTCCGGCTGGCGCCAGGGCTTTCTGCTGCTGGTGGGGGGCGCGCTGGGCGTGGTGCTCTACCACGCGGCCTTCGGCTTCACCTCCGCCTGGCGAGTCTTCATCACCGAGCGCCGAGGACGCGGCCTGCGTGCCCAGATGCTGATGCTGGCGATCGCCGTGGTGCTGTTCTTCCCGGTGCTGGCCTCGGGCAGCCTGTGGGGGCAGGAGGTCTCCGGCTTCGTCTCGCCGCTGGGTATCTCGGTGGTGGTCGGTGCCTTCCTGTTCGGGCTCGGCATGCAGCTGGGCGGCGGCTGCGCCTCGGGCACGCTGTTCACCGTCGGTGGCGGCAATGCGCGCATGGTGATCACCCTGATCTTCTTCTGCGTCGGCTCGGTGATCGGCACCGCGCACTTCAGCTGGTGGCAGAGCCTGCCGTCGCTGCCCGCCGTCTCGCTGGTGGACAGCTTCGGCGCGCTGGGTGGCATCATCGTCAGCCTGGTGCTGTTCGCCATCATCGTGGTGGTGACACGCACGCTGGAGAAGCGCCGTCACGGTGAGCTCGAGAAGGCCACCGTGACCGACAGTCAGCCGCGTGGTCTGTCACGCTTTCTGCGGGGTCCCTGGCCGCTGCTGGCGGGAGCCGTGGCGCTGGCGCTGCTCAACTTCGTGACGCTGGCGCTGGCTGGTCGTCCCTGGGGCATCACCTCAGCCTTCGCGCTGTGGGGCACCAAGGCCTATACCGCGCTGGGCTTCGATGTCAGTGACTGGGGCTACTGGCAGGCGGCGGGCAATGCCAAGGCGCTGGCCGCACCGCTCTATCAAGACATCACCACGGTGATGAACATCGGTATCGTGGTGGGGGCGCTGGCGGCGGCACTGCTGGCCGGCAAGTTCGCGCCGAAGTGGAACATTCCGCTGCGCTCGGTGGTGGCTGCCGTGCTGGGTGGTCTGCTGTTGGGCTACGGCGCGCGCCTGGCCTTCGGCTGCAACATCGGTGCCTACTTCGGTGGCATCTCCTCCGGCAGTCTGCATGGCTGGCTGTGGCTGGTGATGGCCTTCGCCGGCAACATGCTGGGCGTGAAGCTGCGCCCGTTCTTCGCGCTTGCGCCGCGCAAGCCGGCATCGCGCGCCGATCTGGCCTGAGCCATTCCCCGCACGTGACCGCGAACGCCTCTCTCCTTCCCCGTCAGGGGGATGAGCGGGGCGTTTCTCGTCATGCAGCACCCTTGTCTGCGCAACGCACGTCGGCCCTGCACAGGCTGCCGGAGATAGCACTGCGCGTGCTATCATCATGCCTTGTTCGCACGTGGAAACTGCACGTCGAAAGGTCCCTCGGACGCCCGGTTGCCAGCAGGTCTTCTGCGGTGCTTCAGCGGGCATGCTGCGCGTGTCTGCCGGCATGCCGAGAAGCTTGCCGAGCGTGAGGTCGTCCCCACTGATTCAAGAGTCTCGCCATGACGGATACTTCCAAGCGCGCCCTGTACGTTCCCTACGCCGGCCCGAGCCTGCTCGAGATGCCGCTGCTCAACAAGGGCAGCGCCTTCAGCCTCGAGGAGCGTGTCAGCTTCAATCTGATGGGCCTGCTGCCGCAGAATGTCGAGAGCATCGAAGAGCAGGTCGCGCGCGTCTACAGCCAGTATCAGCAGTGCGCCACCGACCTCGACAAGCACATCCTGTTGCGCTCGGTGCAGGACGACAACGAGACCCTGTTCTTCCGCGTGATCGAGGAGCACCTCGAGGAGATGATGCCGATCATCTACACCCCGACCGTCGGTCAGGCGTGCGAGGAGTTCTCCAACATCTACCGCAACCACCGTGGCCTGTTCATCTCCTACCCGGACCGCGAGCACATGGATGACATCCTGCGCTCCGCGACCAAGGACAACGTCAAGGTCATCGTCGTCACCGATGGCGAGCGTATCCTGGGGCTGGGCGATCAGGGCATCGGCGGCATGGGCATCCCCATCGGCAAGCTGTCGCTGTACACCGCCTGTGGCGGCATCAGCCCGGCCTATACCCTGCCGATCTCGCTGGATCTGGGCACCAACAACCAGAAGCTGCTCGACGACCCGCGCTACATGGGCTGGCGTCACGAGCGCGTCACCGGTGATGACTACAACGCCTTCGTGGCCGAGTTCATCACAGCCGTGAAGCGTCGCTGGCCAAAGGCCATGATCCAGTTCGAGGACTTCGCGCAGGCCAATGCCATGCCGCTGCTCGAGCGTTACCGCGATGAAGTCTGCTGCTTCAATGACGACATCCAGGGCACCGCCTCCGTCGTGGTCGCGACCCTGATGGCGGCCTGCAAGGCCAAGGGCGAGAAGCTCTCCGACCAGCGCGTGACCTTCCTGGGTGCCGGCAGTGCCGGTTGTGGCATCGCCGAGATGATCGTGGTGGCGATGGTCAAGGAAGGCATGGACGAGGCCGAGGCCCGCAAGCGTGTCTTCATGGTCGATCGCTTCGGCCTGCTGACCAGCGACATGGAAGGCCTCTACGACTTCCAGAGCCGTCTGGCTCACGACGTCGAGAGCGTGGCCGACTTCGGTGACCGCGGCCTGCTGGATGTGGTCAAGGCCGCCAGGCCGAGCGTGCTGATCGGTGTCTCCGGCCAGCGTGGCCTGTTCAGCGAAGACGTGATCCGTGCCGTGCAGGCCGGTTGCGAGAGCCCGCTGGTGATGCCGCTGTCCAACCCGACCTCACGCGTCGAAGCGACCCCGGCGGAAGTCATCGAGTGGACCGACGGCAAGGCACTGGTCGCCACTGGCAGCCCGTTCGCGCCGGTCGAGCACAACGGCCACACCCACGCGATTGCCCAGTGCAACAATGCCTACATCTTCCCGGGCATCGGTCTCGGTGTGCTGGCATCCAGCGCCTCACGCATCACCGACAACATGCTGATGGCCGCCGCCAACGCGCTGGCCAACAACGCTCCCATCGTCCTGAAGGGCGAGGGCGCGCTGCTGCCGTCGCTGGGCGACATCCAGGACATCAGCCGTCAGATCGCCTTTGATGTAGCACGTCAGGCCCAGGCCGATGGTGTGGCGCTGACCTCCAGCGATGAGATCATCCAGGCCAACATCGAGAAGAACTTCTGGCAGCCGCGTTACCGCGCCTACCGTCGCAAGGCGTTCTGATCGCGCCTGCGCCTGCGCCGTCAGTGAGCGCATGAAGCAGATTGCCTGAAACAGGTTGCCTGAAACAGAGTGTGCAAATGAAGAAGCCCCCGCAGGCCATGCCTGCGGGGGCTTTTGTATTGCGGTCAGCGCTGCGGTCAGCGGCTGGCGGGTTACAGCATGCCGCGCAGCACGTAGTGGAGGATGCCGCCGTGGCGGTAGTACTCCAGCTCGTTGTCAGTATCGATGCGGCACAGCGCCTCGATCTTCTGCTCACCCTTGTCGCTCTTGAAGGTGACCTGGACCTTGCCGCCGGCCGTCAGGTCATTCAGACCGCTGATGCTGATTTCCTCATCACCGGTCAGGCCGAGAGACTGGCGGCTTTCGCCTTCGGGGAACTGCAGCGGCACCACGCCCATGCCGATCAGGTTGGAGCGGTGGATGCGCTCATAGGACTCGGCAATCACCGCACGCACGCCCAGCAGCAGGGTGCCCTTGGCGGCCCAGTCACGTGAGGAGCCGGTGCCGTACTCCTTGCCCGCGACCACCACCAGTGGCGTGCCTTCCTCGGCATACTTCATGGCGGCATCGTAGATGGCCATCTGCTCGCCGGAGGGCACGTGGCGTGTCTCGCCGCCCTCGACGCCATCGAGCATCTCGTTGCGGATGCGCACGTTGGCGAAGGTGCCGCGCATCATCACCTCATGGTTGCCGCGACGTGAGCCATAGGAGTTGAAGTCCTTGACCTCGACGCCGTTCTCCTTGAGGTAGCGACCCGCCGGGCTGTCCGGCTTGATGGCACCGGCCGGTGAGATGTGGTCAGTGGTCACCGAATCGCCGAGCATGGCCAGCACGCGAGCGTTCTCGACGTCCTGCACGGCCTTTGGCTCGCGCTCCATGCCTTCGAAGAACGGCGGATGCTGGATGTAGGTGGAATCCTTCCACTCATACACCTCGGCTTCCGGTACCTCGATGGCCTGCCAGGTCTCGTCGCCGTCGAAGACTTCAGCGTACTCCTTGCGGTACATCTCGGTGCGTACCTGTTCGACGGCCGTGGCGATTTCCGCCTGGGTGGGCCAGATGTCCTTGAGGAAGACATCGTTGCCGTCGTTGTCCTTGCCCAGCGGCTCCTTGGAGAGGTCGGTGCGCACGGTGCCGGCGAGGGCGTAGGCCACCACCAGGGGCGGTGACGCCAGCCAGTTGGTGCGGACGTTGGGATGCACGCGACCCTCGAAGTTGCGGTTGCCCGACAGCACCGAGGCGACCGTCAGGTCACGCTCGTTGATGGCGGCTTCGACAGGGTCCGGCAGCGGGCCGGAGTTGCCGATGCAGGTCGTGCAGCCATAACCGACCAGATTGAAGCCCAGCTCGTTGAGGTCATCCTGAACCCCCGCCGAGGCGAGATAGTCGGTGACGACCTTGGAACCCGGTGCCAGAGAAGTCTTGACCCATGGCTTGGTGCGCAGGCCTTTCTCGCGTGCCTTGCGGGCCACCAGGCCTGCCGCCAGCATCACGCTGGGGTTGGAGGTGTTGGTGCAGGACGTGATGGCGGCGATGACCACGTCCCCGTGATCGAGACGGAAGGTCTCGCCGTCCAGCTCGCTGTAGTCGGTATCCTTCTCGTGTTCTCTAGCTCTGCTCGACATCGACGGCGGTCTGGCCACCCTCGGACAGCCATTTGCCGTCCTCGACCGCGGGAATCTGACCCAGCTGGTCATCGAGGATCTTCTCGAAGGTCTGCTTGATGTCGGTGAGCGCGACGCGATCCTGCGGACGCTTGGGGCCGGCCAGAGAGGCGACGACCTCACCCATGTCCAGCTCCAGGGTGTCGGAGAAGATCGGCTCATGGCCCGGCTCACGCCACAGACCCTGCTCCTTGGCATAGGCTTCGACCAACGCGACCTGTTCATCGGAGCGGCCGGACAGACGCATGTAGTTGAGCGTCTCGTCATCCAGTGGGAAGAAGCCGCAGGTGGCACCATATTCCGGCGCCATGTTGGCGATGGTCGCGCGGTCCGCCAGTGGCAGGTCGTCCAGGCCATCACCGTAGAACTCGACGAACTTGCCGACCACGCCACGGCTTCTCAGCATCTGGGTGACGGTCAGCACCAGGTCCGTCGCGGTGATGCCTTCGTTGAGCTTGCCGGTCAGCTTGAAGCCGACCACTTCCGGAATCAGCATCGAGACCGGCTGGCCGAGCATCGCGGCTTCCGCCTCGATCCCGCCGACACCCCAGCCCAGCACGCCCAGGCCATTGATCATGGTGGTGTGGGAGTCGGTGCCGACCAGGGTGTCAGGGTAGGCGAGCGTCTTGCCATCTTCCTCGCGGGTGAAGACGGCGCGACCGAGATATTCCAGATTTACCTGGTGGCAGATGCCGGTACCCGGCGGGACGACGGAGAAGTTGTCGAAGGCCTGCTGGCCCCAGCGCAGAAACTCGTAGCGCTCGCGGTTGCGCTCCATCTCGATGCGCACGTTGTCCTTGAAGGCGCTCGGGTCGCCGTAGTGATCCACCATCACCGAGTGGTCGATGACCAGATCCACCGGGGTCAGCGGATTGACCTTCTCGGGGTTCGCGCCCAGTGTCTTGACGGCGTCACGCATGGAGGCCAGGTCGACGACCCCGGGCACACCGGTGAAATCCTGCATCAGCACCCGGGCCGGGCGATAGCCGATCTCATGAGTGCTGGAGGCGGTCTTCTGCCAGTCGGCCAGCGCCTTGATGTCGTCCTTGGTGGCAGTGTCACCATCCTCGAAGCGCAGCTGGTTCTCCAGCAACACCTTGAGCGTGAAGGGCAGTCGCGTCAGGTCGCCAAGCGACTCGGCGGCCTTCTTGAGCGAGTAGTAGTGATATTGCCTGTCTCCGACCTGCAGTTCGGAGAGGGTATTGAGCGAATCCAGTGACTGAGAGCGCTGGGAACCCATGATTCTCCTCCTTGTCGTTGTCTTCACCGGCCAGACTGCTGATGTGTCATCCAACAGGTGCGTCAGGTGCCTTGGCCGGCTGCGACGCGTCGCCTGAGGTGAGCCGGGTGAGTTGCCGGAAGATGACGAGGTACTGGATGCTGCCGTCGAGCAGTGGCTGGCGGAGCATTCCTCGGGGCAGTCCGATGAGTGGCCGGGGCATGAGCTGCTCGAGGACAAGCATGAGGGCGTGACCAGTGAGGCGCTGCACGAGGCGGAAATCAACTGCCCCTACTGTGACACGCCCTTCACGGTGTTCCTGGATCTGGACGAGGGCAGTCTGACCAACATCATCGACTGCGAGCGCTGCTGTCAGCCGATTCAGGTGCGCCAGCAGGTGGACCCCGTCAGTGGTGAGCTGGACGGCCTGGATATCGGCCAGGACGATGACGTGCTCTGACGTCATCGAGCTTTCATAGGCAAACTCTATGATGGTGATTGCGCCAAACATTTGGCATCTGCCACCTGAGGCGATTAGTCTGTGTGGCGATTCATCACGAAGGCGGCTTTGCGCCTTCCATCATCATTTCTCAGGAGATCACCATGAGCGTATTGGTCGGACGTCAGGCCCCGGATTTCGAAGCCGCAGCTGTGCTGGGCGACGGTACCATCGTCGACAACTACAAGCTGTCTGATTCCAACGGCAAGCTGCGTGTGCTGTTCTTCTGGCCGCTGGACTTCACCTTCGTTTGCCCGTCTGAAATCATCGCCCACGACAACCGTCTGGCGAAGTTCAAGGAACTCGGCGTTGAAGTCATCGGTGTTTCCATCGATTCCCAGTTCACTCACCACGCATGGCGCAAGACCTCTCCGGACGCTGGCGGCATCGGTGAAGTCGGCTTCCCGATCGTGGCTGACGTCAAGCACGAAATCGTGCAGGCCTTCGGTGTCGAGCACCCGGAAGCTGGCGTCGCACTGCGCGCGTCCTTCCTGATCGACGAAGACGGTGTCGTTCAGCACCAGGTCGTCAACAACCTGCCGCTGGGCCGCAACGTCGACGAGATGGTCCGCATGGTCAAGGCCCTGCAGTTCCACCAGACCAACGGCGAAGTCTGCCCGGCAGGCTGGGAAGAAGGTCAGGAAGGCATGAAGGACACCGCTGAAGGTGTCGCCAAGTACCTGGCAGGTCACTCCAGCAGCCTGTAAGTCGCTGCCTGGTCGCGATCAGCATGAGTGGCTCGACTGGCAGGCGAACCGGAAGCCGTCGCCCCTGGCGGCGGCTTCCGTGTATCTGAGGCTAGCGTCATAAGCTTCTGCGATGCCGGTCTGAGCGCAGTGCTGAAAGCTCGGCGCGTCTGCGCTAATCTGCGCAGTCCCTGTTCACCCTGAGGTCATCCATGAGCAATGTCCGTCACGAACGTCTGATCATCCTCGGCTCCGGCCCGGCGGGTTACACCGCTGCCGTCTATGCCGCGCGTGCCAACCTCAAGCCGCTGCTGATCACCGGCATGCAGATGGGTGGCCAGCTGACCACCACCACCGATGTCGACAACTGGCCGGGCGATGATGCCGGTGTGCAGGGGCCGGAGTTGATGGAGCGCATGCGCCGCCACGCCGAGCGCTTCGAGACCGAAGTCCTGTTCGATCACATCAACGAAGTGACTCTCGGCGAGCGTCCGTTCCTGCTCAAGGGTGACAACGGCAGCTACAGCTGTGATGCGCTGATCATCGCCACCGGTGCCAGTGCACAGTATCTGGGACTGCCGAGCGAGCAGCAGTTCATGGGCCAGGGCGTCTCGGCCTGCGCGACCTGTGACGGCTTCTTCTATCGCAATCAGGAAGTCGTGGTGGTCGGTGGCGGCAACACCGCGGTCGAGGAAGCGCTGTACCTGTCCAACATCGCCTCCAAGGTCACCCTGGTGCACCGTCGCGACAGCCTGCGCGCCGAGAAGATTCTGCAGGACAAGCTGTTCGACAAGGTCGAGAACGGCAACATGGCGGTGGAATGGCACCACACGCTGGATGAGGTGCTGGGTGACAACTCCGGCGTCACCGGCGTGCGTCTGCGTCATGTCGAGAGTGGCGCCACCAAGGAGCTGAGCTCGATGGGCGTGTTCATCGCCATCGGCCATCGTCCGAATACCAGCCTGTTCGAAGGCCAGCTGGAGATGCAGGGCGGCTATCTTAAGGTCCAGTCCGGCCTGGAAGGCAATGCCACCCAGACCAGCATCCCCGGTGTCTATGCCTGTGGTGACGTGATGGATCACGTCTATCGCCAGGCGATCACCTCTGCCGGTACTGGCTGCATGGCGGCGCTGGACGCCGAGCGCTATCTGGATGGCCTGACTGCCTGATTCGCGCAATTGGTGCAGCTGCGCGCTCATCAGCGCGGTGAGGCGCTCGAGCGTCTCTATCTGGCGTTGCTGGGCAATCACGGTGCGATCCAGCGTCTCCAGCCAGTCATCCTGGTGGGCCAGGCGGCTTTCGAGCGCCTCCAGGCGTGCTTCCAGCCGAGCATCCGAGTGTCAGTCACAGCCACGGGCATCGCCGTGAGGCGTTGCGTTCAGGCAGAGGTCCGACGACTGACGGTCGCATCGCGTTCCACCTTAATCCATTGCTTAGAGAGTTTATCTTGATGAGTTCCAAATCGTTCTTCCGTTGTTTCATCATCAGTCTGTTGCTGGCATTGCCGGCACCGTTGCTGATTGCCGTCTTCATCACCCTGACCGGCGGCGAGCTGGCCGACACGCTGTCCACGGCACTCAGCGTCGAGGGCTTTGAACTGGCCTACGCCGCTGCTGCCGTCGCCGTCTTCATTCTGCTGCTGGTCGCCACCCTGGCCATTCCGGTGCTGACACCGCGTTCCGCGGCGCTGGCCGAAGTCGAGGACGACGATCGTGAGATCGGCGAGGTCAAGTGGTTCAACGTCAACAAGGGCTATGGCTTCGTGACCCGCGAGAGCGGTGAAGATGTCTTCGTGCACTTCCGTGCCATCCGTGGCAAGGGCCATCGCACGCTGGCCGAAGGTCAGAAGGTGCGTTACCACGTCATCAGCAATGAGCGTGGCCTGCAGGCGGATGACGTGACGGTCATCACCTGATCGCTGACTCGCTCAGTGAAAGACGACAACGCCCCGCAGGCTAGCCTGCGGGGCGTTGTCGTTCATGGCCTGCACATTGGGGTGACGAGCGTCGCGTCACTCAGCCCTGGTCTGGCCAGGTGAAGGCCTCTTCGCTGCCATCGGCCATGACGCGGAAGAAGCGGTCCGGCTCATCACCTGGCTGCCAGCTGCCCAGCGAGCAGCGCGCCTCGACCTGCAGCCCTCGGGCGGCGGCGCGAGCACAGTCGACATCACGTGCCCAGGGAGTGCTGGCGCTGTCGAACCACAGGCTGGCGAACCCGTCAGCGACTTTCTCCACGACCAGTACCGCGATCTCGGCGCCGTCACGCGTGAGGCGGGTCCGGTGCTGCAGCTTGCCGGCCGGCTGGAAGACGACGACCTGCCCGAACTGCTCGCCCAGCCAGGCACCGAGCGCTTCCAGGCTCAAGGGCTTGAGGTAGATCTCGATGTCCGGGTATTGCTCATCGGCGTCAGTGTGCGGGGTGTCGCTCATGCCGTGGTCTCTCGGGTCGCGGGGACAAACAGGTATTCCAGGATGTGTTCATAGGCACTGGAGAGCTGGTCCAGGTCGCTGGCCATGACGCGTTCATCGATCTTGTGGATGGTCGCGTTGACCGGCCCCAGCTCTACCACCTGGGTGCCGAGCGTGGCGATGAAGCGTCCGTCCGAGGTGCCGCCGGAGGTGGACAGTACCGGCTTGCGTCCCAGCGCGCGTTCCACGCCGTGCACGGCGGCATCGACCAGCGCGCCTTCCGGTGTCAGGAAGGGCTCGCCGCTCAGGTTCCACTCGATCTCGACGTCCAGACCGTGCTTCTCGAGGATCTCGTAGGTGCGACGCTTGAGGTCATCGGCGGTCAGCTCGGTGGAATAGCGGAAGTTGAACACCACTTCCAGCTCGCCGGGGATGACGTTGGTCGCGCCGGTACCGCCACGGATGTTGGAAATCTGGAAGCTGGTTGCCGGGAAGAAGTCGTTGCCGTCGTCCCAGTGTTCAGCGGCCATGGCGGCCAGTGCCGGGGCGGCCTCGTGGATCGGGTTGCGTGCCAGGTGCGGATAGGCCACGTGGCCCTGCACGCCTTTCACGTGCATGACGGCACCCAGCGAGCCGCGACGGCCATTCTTGATCACGTCACCGGCATAGTCGGTGGAGGACGGCTCGCCGACGATGCAGTAATCCAGGCGTTCGTGGTGCTCGCGCAGATACTCGACCACCGCGCGGGTACCGTGAACCGCCGGGCCTTCCTCATCGGAGGTGATCAGGAAGGCGATGCGGCCTTCGTGGTCCGGGTTGGCGGTCACGAAGCGCTCGGTGGCGGTCAGCATCGCGGCCAGCGAGCCCTTCATGTCGGCGGCACCACGGCCACACAGGAAGCCGGCGTCATCGATGCACGGTGAGAACGGCGGGTACTGCCAGTTGGCTTCCGGGCCGGTGGGCACGACGTCGGTGTGGCCGGCGAAGGCCAGCACCGGACCATGATGACCGCGTACTGCCCAGAAATTCTCGACATCACCGAAGGGCAGGCGGGTGATCGTGAAGCCAAGTGCCTCGAGACGGTCGATCATCAGGGCCTGGCAGTCCAGATCATCCGGTGTGACGGAAGGGCGTTCGATCAGGTCGAAGGCCAGTTCCAGCGTCGGCGAGAGATTGCTGGGGCGTGACGGAAGCGGTGCGTGTGAATCAGTCATCATGGGCCATCGCTGCAGGCGTCGCCGCGAGGAGCGGCAACGCGAAATTCGGGGGCCTGACAGGCAGCCGTCACGCGCCTCAGTTGTGGGCGTGCAGGGCATCGTTGAGCGCGATGGCGCTCTTGTTTGTGCGGCACTCGACACGGCCGGTGACGGAGTTGCGACGCAGCAGCAGGTCGTCCTGGCTCGCCAGCTCACGGGCCGCGACCGTCTCGACTTCCTGGCCTTCGTTGTCGAAGACCATGACCTTGGTGCCGGCGGTGATGTAGAGGCCAGCTTCCACGGTGCAGCGATCGCCCAGCGGGATGCCGATGCCGGCATTGGCGCCGATCAGGCAGCCTTCGCCGACCTTGATGACGATGTTGCCGCCACCGGACAGGGTGCCCATGGTGGAGCAACCGCCGCCCAGATCAGAGCCCTTGCCGACGAAGACGCCCGCGGAGATGCGGCCTTCGATCATGCCCGGGCCTTCGGTGCCGGCATTGAAGTTGCAGAAGCCTTCGTGCATCACGGTGGTGCCTTCGCCCAGGTAGGCGCCCAGACGCACACGCGCGGTGTCGGCGATACGAATGCCGGTCGGCACCACGTAGTCGGTCATCTTCGGAAACTTGTCGACGCAGTCCACGGATAGGGTGCGACCTTCCAGGCGGGCCTTGAGGCGACGCGCCGGCAGCTCCTCGATGTCGATGGCGCCTTCGCTGGTCCAGGCGACATTCTTGAGCAGACCGAACATGCCGGTCAGATCGATGCCGTGCGGACGCACCATGCGGTGAGACAGCAGGTGCAGCTTGAGGTAGACCTCCGGCACGCTCTGCGGGGCGGCGTCTTCCTCGATGAACATGGCGACCAGCGGGCGCTGGCTGGCGGCCAGGCTCTCGGCCAGTTCGGCCTGGGCGCTGTCACCGGCGTCGCGCAGGGCGCTGGCCAGGGCGGCGCAGTGTTCCGGCAGGAAGCTGGTGGCGGTGGTGCCAGCCGGTGCGTCCAGTGCCTTGCGAGCGGCGTCAGCAACGGCAGCGGTCGGCTTGAACAGCGGGGCAGGATAGTAGACTTCCAGCCAGTCGCCGGTGGTGTTCTGGGTGCCGATTCCGAGGGCAAGGCTCAACATCGTGTCAATCTCCGGGGTGTCCAGTGGTGTAAGGGGTAGCTCAGTCCTGCGGTTCGTAGACCGCCTTGTCATAGCCGATCACCAGATCCATCTCATTGTCGGCGGGATGACGCTCGAGAATGGGACGCTTGATCAGGGTCGGGTGCTCCAGCATCAATGCACGTGCCGAGTTGGCATCGAGGCTGTCACGTTGTTCATCGCTCAGGTTGCGCCAGCTGGTGCTGCGCTTGTTGAGCAGGCTGCTCCAGGCGGTCTGCTCCAGCCAGGATTCCAGCAGGCTGGCGGAGAGGCCATCCTCACGCAGGTCATGCCAGCGATAGGGCACGCCCCGGTCGTCGAGAGCGCGGCGCGCCTTGCGGCAGGTATCACAGGTCTTGATGCCGTAGAGCACGTGCATGGCGGTCTCCTTGAGCCAATCCACCCCGCCGCGCGGGGCTGTCATCCAGTGTTGGGCTGCTGTCAGCCCGTGCAGGCCTGGCGCTCAGCGCAGGCGTTCGACGAAGCGACGCAGGCGCCGGGCGGCTTCGACGGTCTGTTCCAGTTCGGCCACCAGCGCCAGACGAATGCGTCCGGCGCCCGGATTCACGCCGTCCACCTCACGCGCCATGTAGCTTGCCGGCAGCACGCCGACGGCCTCCTCACGCAGCAGCTCGCGGGTGAAGGCGGCGTCATCCCCGCCCGGCACGGCCGGGTAGAGATAGAAGCTGGCTTCCGGGGTCGGGAAGTCCATCACCGGCGCGAGGATCTCGGTCACGGCGGCAAACTTCTCGCGGTAGGCGTCGCGATTGGCCAGCACGTGGGCTTCATCATTCCAGGCGGCGATGGAGGCGTGCTGGTGGTGCAGCGGCATCGCGCAGCCGTGATAGGTGCGGTAGTGACGGAAGCGACGGATCACCTCGCCATCGCCGGCCACGAAGCCGGAGCGCAGGCCCGGCAGGTTGGAGCGCTTGGACAGCGAGTGGAAGACCACGCAGCGCGCGTAGTCATCACGACCCATGGCGGCACAGGCTTGCAGCAGGCCCGGCGGCGGTGTGGCTTCGTCGAGGTAAAGCTCCGAATAGCACTCGTCGGAGGCGATCAGGAAGTCGTGCTCGTCAGCGAGGCGAATCAGCTGCTGGAAGTCGGCCAGCGGCGTCACCGCGCCGGTGGGGTTGCCCGGCGAGCAGACGAAGACGATCTGGGTGTCACGCCATACCTCGGCCGGCACCGCGGCATAGTCGGGGCGGAAGCCGTTCTCGGCGGGGCAGGGCAGGTAGGTGACCTCGCCGCCGGCCAGCAGCGTCGCGCCTTCGTAGATCTGATAGAAGGGATTCGGCACCAGTACGCGCGCCGGACGCGTGCTGTCCAGCGAGGCCTGGATGAAGGCGAACAGTGCCTCGCGGGTGCCGGTGACCGGCAGGACCTGCTGGTCGATATCCGGGGTGGCGTTGAGCGAGAAGCGCTTCTCCAGCCAGCTGGCGATCGCGGAGCGCAATTCCGGCAGGCCGCCGGTGGCGGGATACTTGGCCACGCCCATGATGTGCTCGCGCAGGGTGTCGAGCACGAACTCGGGCGGCGCGTGACGCGGCTCGCCGATGGTCAGCGCAATCGGGTCCAGAGCGGGGTTGGGGACGACGCCCTCGCGCAGCTTGGCCAGGGTTTCAAACGGGTAGGGCTTGAGCTGGTCGAGATCCGGGTTCATGCACGTTCCATGGGTGATGGCCGTTGCCGGCCGGACTGCCATGCAGGTCGACTCGCGATTATAGGGAAGGCGGCCGGTCCCCTCAATCGCGGGGTGCCGGCGGCCTCTCGCTGTTCATGCCTGCGTGACGTGTCCGTGTCAGCCGCGCTCGCCGACCTGGAGCACTTCGGTCAGGGCATCACGCAGGCGCGTCTGGCGCTCTGGGTCGGTGATCGGCTCACCGGCGCGGTCAGTGATGAAGAAGATATCCTCGACGCGCTCGCCCAGGGTGACGATCTTGGCGGCATCGATGGCGATCTCGTGCTCCATGAACACGCGGCCGATGCGCGCCAGCAGACCCGGGCGGTCAGAGGCGATCACTTCCAGCACGCTGCGGCCATTGGTGTAGTCCTGGCTGAGCGTGATGCGTGGCGCGATGCGGAAATGCTTGAGCTGACGCGGCGTGTGACGGTTGACGATCACCGAGTAGTCATCCGGATCATCCAGCTCTTCGACCAGATGGGTGCGGATGTCGGCGAGACGTGCGGCATCGCGGATCGGCTCACCGTCGTCATCGAGCAGGATGAAGGTGTTGAGCGTCCAGTTGTGGCTCGAGGTGGCGATGCGTGCATCGTGGATCGAGAGCCCCAGCTGCTCCAGTGCCGCCGCCGTGGCGGCAAACAGGTTGTCCACCGAGCGGGTATGGATGAAGACCTTGGTGCCGCCTTCGGTCATCTCTTCGGTGGGGGCACTGGTCAGCACCAGCGGCAGAGGTTCGCCATGCTCGTCCAGCTGGGGCGATGCCTGACGTGCCAGGATGCCCTGGGTGTGCCAGGCCACCTCGCTGGGCGCGTAGCGTACGAAGTAGTCGTCACCGAGGCTGGCCCACAGCGCTTCGGCGTCGCTGCGTGAGGTGCCCATGCCGGCCAGCAGTGACAGGGCTTCCTCGCGGGTCTCGGCGATCCATTCGTGGCGTTCCGGCGGATGCTCCAGGCCCCGTCGCAGCGCCCTGCGCGTCTCCATGTGCAGCTGACGCAGCAGCGCCGCTCGCCAGCCATTCCACAGCGAGGGGTTGGTGGCATTGATGTCGGCCACCGTCAGCACGTAGAGGTAGTCGAGATGCGTCTCGTCGCCGACGATCTCGGCGAAGCGCGTGATGATCTCGGGGTCGGCGATGTCCTGCTTCTGTGCGGTCATCGACATCAGCAGATGGTGGCGCACCAGCCAGCTCAGGGTGCGAGTGTCGCGCTGGCTGAGATCATGACGGCGGGCGAAGTCCTCGATTTCCAGTGCGCCGATCTCGGAGTGATCGCCGCCGCGTCCCTTGCCGATGTCATGATAGAGCCCCGCGATCCACAGCAATTCCAGCTTGGGCAGTTCACGGATCAAGGCGGCGGCGACGGGGAATTCCTCTTCCGCGTCAGGGGCGCGGAATTCCTGGGCGACCTTGAGCAGACGCAGGGTGTGGGCATCGACGGTGTAGACGTGGAACAGGTCATGCTGCATCAGGCCGACGGCACGACCGAAGGCCGGCAGGTACTTGCCGAGGATGCCGTAGCGCGCCATGCGCTTGAGGACGCGTGGCACGTTGCCGCCGGAGCGCATCAGCTCCATGAACAGGCTCTGGTGACGGACGTCGTCACGGAAGGCGTCATCGATCTGGTGACGATGATCACGCAGTGCGCGGATGGTGTCGGCGCGCACGCCCTCGATCTCGGGGTGCTGGGCCATGAGCAGGAACAGCTCCAGCAGCGCGGCGGGGCGACGGCGGAACACGCCTTCCTCGCGCAGGCTGATGTAGCCGCTGCGAATCTCGAAGCGCGGATTGAGCGGCACGATGTTGACCGGCTCGTCATGGCGCAGGATGGCCTCATCGAAGTGCTGCAGCAGCATGTCGTTGAGGCCCGCCAGGGCGGTGACGTGGCGATAGTAGCGCTTCATGAACTGCTCGACCGCCAGGTGCTCGGGCGTGTCCTGGAAGCCGAACAGCTCGGCGATGGTGCGCTGGTGGTCGAACAGCAGCCGGTCCTCGGCGCGTCCGGCCAGCATGTGCAGCGCGAAGCGCACCTGCCACAGGAAGGCCTGGCCCTGGCTGAGGATGCGCAGCTCGGCGTCATTCATGAAGCCCAGCTCGACGAGGTTGTCGTAGCGCTCGACCCCGAAGTGACGCTTGGCGACCCAGCCGATCATCTGGATATCGCGCAGGCCACCGGGGGATGACTTGATGTTGGGCTCGAGGTGATATTCGGTATTGGCGAACTTGTGGTGGCGAG
The DNA here is from genome assembly GCF_004006355.1 of Cobetia sp. ICG0124. Classification (NCBI taxonomy): domain Bacteria; kingdom Pseudomonadati; phylum Pseudomonadota; class Gammaproteobacteria; order Oceanospirillales; family Halomonadaceae; genus Cobetia; species Cobetia sp. ICG0124. The sequence continues at coordinate 327,116 of NZ_CP024893.1, forward strand.
CGATCTGCTCCTGCCACTTGGCCTCGAAGAAGGCCTCGGCCGGCCACAGACGGTCGGTACCCAGGCGCTCGCGCATGGCCTCGCGCAGCCGCTGCGGGCCGGCGATGACACGGGATTCCAGCAGGTTGGTGATCACGGTGACGTCGGCACGGGCCTCACGTTCGCAGTCACTCAGCGAGCGCACCGACTGGCCGATCTCGAGCCCGATGTCCCAAAGGAAGGTGATGAAGGCGGACAGCGCCTCACGGTAGGGGATGTCATCGTCCTGCTCCAGCAACAGCAGCAGGTCGATGTCGGAGTGCGGGTGCAGCTCACCACGGCCATAGCCGCCCACGGCGAGCAGGGCGATGCCATCATCCGGCCAGGCCTGGCGTTGCCAGGCGATGGCCAGCAGGCGATCGATGGCGCGGGCTCGGCCATGGATGAGGTCGCGGATGTCGGCACCCGCCTTGAAGCGGGCCTCGAGACGCTCCTGTACCTGTGCCAGAGCCCGCTTGAACAGCGGGATGGGCGTCTTCGTCGTGGCCAGCTCGCCGTCGAAGGTGACGGCATCGTAGAGCGCTTCACGCTCGACGAAGTGGTAGTGGTGCAGGAGCATCGTGATCAACCCTCGAGGAAGGAGAGGTCCTCTTCCGTGCGACGTGTCAGCACCTCGACGCCGGTGGCGGTGACCAGCAGGGTGTGCTCCCACTGCGCGGACAGGCTCTTGTCCTTGGTCACGGCTGTCCAGTCGTCCTTGAGTACCTTCACCTTGTAACCACCGACATTGACCATCGGCTCGATGGTCAGGCACATGCCTTCCAGGAGCTCGGCGTCGGCACGGGCTTCGTAGCCGTCATAGTGCAGCACCTGCGGGTCCTCATGGAAGCCGGCACCGATACCGTGGCCGCAGAAGTCACGCACGACGCTGTAACCTGCCGCTTCGGCATGCTTCTGGATGGCGCGACCGATCTCGGAAAGACGCACGCCCGGGCGTACCAGCTCGATGCCCTTGTAGAGACATTCTTGGGTGATGCGGCACAGGCGCTCCGCCTGGATGGTCGGTTCCCCGACGATGTACATCTTCGAGGTGTCGCCGTGATAGCCGTCCTTGATCACGGTGATGTCGATGTTGAGGATGTCACCCTTCTTGAGCTTCTTGTTGTCATCGGGGATGCCGTGACAGACCACGTGATTGATCGAGGTGCAGATCGATTTCGGGAAGCCGTGGTAGTTGAGCGGTGCCGGAATGCAGCCCTGAACCTCGGTGATGTGATGGTGAGCGATGCGATTGAGCTCGCCCGTGGTGACACCGGGACGGACGTGCTCGTCGAGCAGCTCCAGCACTTCAGCCGCCAGACGGCCGGCGACGCGCATCTTGTCGATTTCTTCAGCTGTCTTGATGGGAATGTTCATGAGGACTCGAGGCAGGAGATAAGAGGGATGAAACGCCGCCAGGCCGCGCGTGGCGGGGGAATGGCGCGACGCATCGCGTGCCGTGTCGGGCAGTCGCGACTTCATATCGTGGTCGAGCTATGGTATAAAGCCGCGCGCTTTCCTGCAAATTCTCCTCGATCGGCCACCTCCGGGCATCTGGCCGAGGCGACATTGAAAGGACTGACGTACATAACCCCAATCCACACACGTTCCGTCACATGGTCCCGGGTGCCGCGCAAGCGGTCGGATCCATGGGGGACGTGGAGGCCCAACCCGATATCCAGGAGATATTCACATGGCGCAAGTCAACATGCGCGATCTGCTCAAGGCAGGCGCACACTTCGGTCACCAGACCAAGTACTGGAACCCGAAGATGTCCAAGTTCATCTTCGGCGCTCGCAACAAGATCCACATCATCAACCTCGAGCACACCCTGCCGGCGCTGAACGAAGCCGTGTCAGTGGTCGAGAAGATGGCTGCCAATGGCAACAAGATCATGTTCGTGGGCACCAAGCGCGCTGCCGGCAAGATCATCAAGGAAGAAGCTCGCAAGGCTGGCCAGCCGTACGTCAACCATCGCTGGTTGGGCGGCATGCTGACCAACTTCAAGACCATCCGTCAGTCCATCAAGCGCCTGCGCGAAATCGAGCAGATGCATGAAGACGGTACCTTCGCGAAGCTGACCAAGAAAGAAGTCCTGATGGCCACTCGTGAGCAGGACAAGCTCGAGCGTTCCATCGGCGGTATCAAGGAAATGGGCGGCCTGCCGGACGCCATGTTCGTGATCGACGTTGACCACGAGCGCATCGCGATCAACGAAGCCAACAAGCTGGGCATCCCGGTCATCGGCGTCGTCGATACCAACTCCAACCCGGACGGCGTGGACTACGTCATCCCGGGTAACGATGACTCCATCCGTGCCATCCAGATCTATGTCCAGGCAATTGCAGGCGCCTGTGGCAAGAACAAGGAAGAAGAGCTGGCCGGTGAGTTCGTCGAAACTGCGGCTGAAGAAGACGCAGCAGAGTGATCCTGGCGGCTTGATCTGACTGTCACACACGCTGCGCTACACTAAGTGCGGCATGGCCTAGCCAAGCGGCAGTCAGGTCAGGCAATGAGGGGGCCACGGCCCCCTCATTTGCGACCGCTCAAGCGGTCGTGACCGAATTCCCGTATTCAAAGACGTCGACACGACAGAGGTTTCATCCCATGGCAGCTATCAGCGCATCTATGGTCAAGGAACTGCGTGAGCGTACTGCGCTCGGCATGATGGAATGCAAGAAGGCTCTTACCGAAGCCGGTGGCGACATCGAGCTCGCGATCGAGAACCTGCGCAAGAACTCCGGCCTGAAGGCCGCCAAGAAAGCTGGCCGTGTGGCCGCTGAAGGCGCCATCGTCATCAAGGTCGCCGACGATGCCAGCTATGGCGTGATGGTCGAAGTCAACTCCGAGACCGACTTCGTCGCTCGCGATGACAACTTCCAGGCCTTCACCAAGCTGATCGCCGACCGCGTGTTCGAGACCAAGAACACCGATATCGCTTCCCTGATGGAAGGCGAGCTGGAAGACACTCGTGGTCAGCTGGTTCAGAAGATCGGTGAGAACATCTCCGTGCGTCGCGCCGAGCTGGTCGAAGCGCCGGCCGGTGGTGTCGTCGGTGGTTACGTCCACGGCGGTCGCATCGCGGCTCTGACCCTGCTGCAGGGCGGCACCGCTGACGCGGCCAAGGACGTCTCCATGCACGTCGCAGCCGTGAACCCGGTCTGTGCACGTCCGGCAGACATGCCGCAGGAACAGATGGACGCCGAGAAGGCCATCATCCTTGCTCAGCCGGACATGGCTGGCAAGCCGGCGGAAATCGCCGAGAAGATGTCCCAGGGCCGTCTGAAGAAGTACCTGGCTGAAAACAGCCTGACCGAACAGCCGTTCGTCAAGGACCCGAACCAGACCGTCGCCGAGTTCGTCAAGGCTGCCGGCGGTGAAGTGGTATCCTTCGTGCGCATGGAAGTCGGTGAAGGTATCGAGAAGGAAGAAGTGGACTTCGCAGCTGAAGTCCGTGAGCAGGCCAGCCGCGCGTAAGGGCTGACTGTTTTCGCTTCTCACGATGGCGTGCGCTTAGTCGCACGCCATCGTGTATCTGGCCCCCGCCTTCGGGCCGCCCCGTCCCCGTATGTCAGTATCAGGAGAAATTCGCATGGCCACCATTTCCGCTGAACGCAATGCCAAGTACAAGCGCATACTGCTCAAGCTTTCCGGTGAGGCCCTGATGGGCGATGGCGAGTTCGGCATCGACCCCAAGGTGCTGGATCGCATGGCGCTGGAAATCGGTCAGCTGGTGGGCATCGGTGTCCAGGTCGGCATCGTGATCGGCGGCGGTAACCTGTTCCGTGGCGCGGCCCTGCAGGAAGCCGGCATGGAACGCGTGACCGGCGACCACATGGGCATGCTGGCCACCGTCATGAACGGTCTGGCGCTGCGTGATGCACTGGAGCGTTCCAACATCCGCTCTCGCGTCATGTCTGCCATCCCGATGAGTGGCGTGGTAGAACATTACGACCGCCGTACCGCGATCCGTTATCTGACCTCGGGTGACGTCGTCATCTTCTCCGCCGGCACCGGCAACCCGTTCTTCACCACGGATTCCGCCGCCTGTCTGCGTGGCATCGAGATCGATGCCGATGCCGTCATCAAGGCGACCAAGGTGGATGGTGTCTACGACAAGGACCCGGTCAAGTTCCCGGATGCCGTGAAGTACGAGAGCCTCAGTTATGACGACGCGCTGGAGCAGAAGCTCGGCGTGATGGATTTGACCGCCATCTGCCTGGTGCGTGACCATGACATGCCGGTACGGGTGTTCAACATGAACAAGGTAGGCGCGCTGCTCAACCTGGTGGTGGGTGGCAAGGAAGGCACGCTGATTGATAGAGGGTAAGATTGTGATCAACGATATCAAGAAAGACGTCGAAGCACGCATGAAGAAGACCATCGAGTCCCTCGGTGCCGCCTTCAGCAAGATTCGTACCGGTCGTGCGCATCCGAGCATTCTCGATGCCGTGACGGTCGACTACTACGGTAGCCAGGTGCCGCTGAATCAGGTGGCCAACATCACCACCGAAGATGCGCGCACCCTGACTGTCGTGCCGTGGGAAAAGCCCATGGTGCCGAAGGTCGAGAAGGCCATCATGACTTCTGACCTGGGTCTCAACCCGTCCACCGCCGGTGACGTGATTCGCGTGCCGATGCCGATGCTGACGGAAGAGACGCGTCGTGGTTACACCAAGCAGGCGCGTGCAGAAGCGGAAAACGCCCGCGTGGCGCTTCGCAATGTGCGTCGTGACGCCAATGGCGACATCAAGAGCCTGCTCAAGGACAAGGACATCTCCGAAGACGATGCACGTCGCGGAGAAGACGAGATCCAGAAGCTGACCGACAAGTATGTGGCGGAAGTCGACAGTGCTCTGGAGCACAAGGAAACTGACCTGATGCAGGTCTGATCGGGTCTGCCGCCGGCACCCTGTCGGCGGCATCCGGTGCTCGTAGCGAGACCCCATGACGTCACCGAATTCCCTCTCCACGCCACGCCATGTGGCGATCATCATGGACGGCAACAACCGCTGGGCGAAATCCCGCGGCTGGGCTGGCATCCGTGGCCATCGTGCCGGTGCCGAGACCGTCCGCAGTACCATCCGTCGCGCTGCCGAGCAGGGCGTCGAGGTACTGACCCTGTTTGCTTTCTCCAGCGAGAACTGGAAGCGTCCGGCCAATGAGGTCAGTGCGCTGATGGAGCTGTTCCTCATGGCGCTCAAGCGTGAGGTCAAGAAGCTTCATCGACACGACATACGCCTCTCCGTGATCGGGGAGCGCAGCCGCTTCTCAAGCTCCATCCAGAAACATATCCGCAGTGCCGAAGAGATGACGCGCGACAATCGCGGCATGCATGTGGTCATCTGCGCCAACTACGGTGGCCGCTGGGACATTGCCGAGGCTGCCCGACGTCTGGCGACGCAGGTCGAGCGAGGCGAGCTCAAGGCCGCGGATATCGACGAGTCCCGCCTCGGGGCCGAGGTCTGTCTGAGTTCGCTCCCGGAAGTGGATCTGTGCATTCGCACCAGTGGCGAGCAGCGTATCTCCAACTTCCTGCTCTGGCAGCTGGCCTACGCCGAGTTCTACTTCTCGCCGGTGCTGTGGCCTGATTTCGACTCGGCGGCCTTCGATGAGGCGCTCGATGCCTATGCCCAGCGTCAACGGCGCTACGGCATGACCAGCGAACAACTCGACGCCGAGGGGCTCTAGTGCTCAAACAACGAATCATCACCGCGCTCATTCTCGCCCCGCTGGCGCTGTGGGGGCTGTTTGGCCTCGACGGTGCCGCCTTTGCGGTCATGACCGGGGGCGTGGTGGCACTGGCCGCCTGGGAGTGGGCCAATCTTGCCGGCGTGCGTGCCGGCGCGGCGCGTCTGCTGTTTCCTGCCTGCATGGCGCTGGCGATGCTGCTGGTGTGGTGGGCGGATGCCTCCCAGGCTCGCTGGCCGCTCTATCTGGCGGCGCTGGCATGGGCCGTCAATCTGCGCTGGGTGATGCATTACCCCGAAAAGCGTCAGGAATGGCATGCCACCGGCATGCGACTGGGTGTCGGGGTCCTGGCACTGTTGCCGACCTGGTTCGGCTTTCTCCAGCTCAAGACCAGCGGTGGCGAGTGGCTGCTGTACGTGCTGCTGATGGTGTGGGCGGCGGATATCGGTGCCTATTTCTCCGGCAAGCGATTCGGCAAGCGCAAGCTGGCGCCACGTGTCAGCCCGGGCAAGTCCTGGGAAGGTGTCTACGGCGGGCTGGTCGCCACCGGATTGCTGGCCACCGGCTATGCGCTGGCAGGGCAGGCCGACTGGCTGCCGCTGCTGCTGGTCACACTGGGCGTCACTGGCGTCTCGGTGCTGGGAGACCTGCTGGAAAGCATGTTCAAGCGCGAGCGTGAGATGAAGGACTCCAGTCAGCTGTTGCCGGGGCACGGCGGCATCATGGACCGCATCGATAGTCTGACGGCGGCCGTGCCGTTGTTTGCGCTACTGTTGCCCTGGGTGTTGGGAGGTGGTGCGTGATGGCGGGTGACATGTCCTCCAATGCGCCGGTGCAGCGCATCACGATTCTGGGGGCCACCGGCTCCATCGGCTCCAGCACGCTGGATGTGATCTCGCGCCATCCGGAGCGCTATGTGGTGCATGCATTGAGTGCCGCCACGCGCCATGAGGCATTGCTGGAGCTGTGCCTGGTCCATCGACCTCAGGTGGCGGTGATCGCCTCCGCCGAGGCGGCGCTGTGGCTCGGTGAGGCGCTCGAGGGCGTCGAGAGCTACCAGGGCACGCCCATCGAGGTACGTCACGGTGAGCAGGCGCTGGTGGACATCAGCGAGGCCCCCGAGGTCGACAGCGTGATGGCGGCCATCGTGGGTGCTGCCGGGCTGCTGCCGACTCTGGCTGCGGTGCGTGCGGGAAAGCGCGTCCTGCTGGCCAACAAGGAGGCGCTGGTGTGTGCCGGCCAGTTGTTCATGGATGCGGTGAAGCAGCATGGTGCGACGCTGCTGCCCATCGATTCCGAGCACAACGCCATCTTCCAGTGCCTGCCGCCCGAGCATCGCGATGGGCTGGCCCCCATCGGGGTCGAGAAGCTGCTGTTGACTGCCTCGGGTGGCCCGTTCCGTGACGAGGTCGAGTGGCCTGCCGAGCGCCTGGCGACGGTGACGCCGGCCGAGGCCTGCGCGCATCCCAACTGGTCGATGGGGCGCAAGATCTCCGTCGACAGTGCCACCCTGATGAACAAGGGGCTGGAACTGATCGAGGCCTGCTGGCTGTTCGCCTGTGGGCCCAACGACATCCAGGTCGTCGTGCATCCCCAGAGTGTCATTCACTCGATGGCGGCTTACAGTGATGGTTCGGTGCTGGCCCAGATGGGCAATCCCGACATGCGCACGCCCATCGCCTACGCGCTGGCCTGGCCGGAGCGCATCGATGCCGGCGTCGAGCCGCTGGATCTTTTCCAGGTGGCGCGACTCGACTTCCGTGCCGCCGATGAGACGCGCTTCCCGTGTCTGCGTCTGGCGCGTGAAGCCATCGCGGCAGGCGGCACCTGGCCTGCAGTGATGAATGCCGCCAATGAGGTGGCAGTGGCAGCCTTCCTCGAGGGCCGCCTGGCCTTCGATCGTATCCCGGTGGTGGTGGAAGCCGTCATGCAGGCTCGCCCGCCCCTGGCGGTGGATGGTCTCGAGGTGATCCTGTCCGAAGATGCCGCGGCACGTGAGTTGGCAGCCGCCCAATTGGCCCTCGTCGGGCCCTGAAATCCTATCTTGCACTGTCTTGTCACTTTCCTTGTGGGCGTGACAGGGCAGGCTGCCCATCTCGGGCACCAATTTCCAGGAGCGCGTGATGGGTGTGATCCAGAATATTCTTGCCGTGATCGTCGTGCTGGGGGTGTTGATCACCATCCATGAGTACGGTCATTTCTGGGTCGCGCGTCGTTGCGGCATCAAGGTGCTGCGCTTCTCCATCGGTTTCGGCAAGCCGTTCTGGTCGTGGACGGACCGCCACGGCACGGAATACGGTGTCGCGGCCATTCCATTGGGCGGCTACGTCAAGATGCTGGATGAGCGCGAGGGGCCAGTCGACCCGTCGGAGCGCCATCTGGCCTTCAATACCAAGTCCGTCTGGAAGCGCATCGCCGTCGTCTCGGCAGGGCCGCTGGCCAATTTTCTGCTGGCGATTCTGGCGTACTGGGCGCTGTTCGTCGCCGGTACCACGACCGTGGTGCCGATGGTCGGAGCGGTGGCGCCGGACTCTCCTGCAGGGCGTGCCGGGCTGACGCCCGATGCGGAAATCGTCGCCATCAATGATCAGCCGACACCAAGCTGGGAGGCGATCAATCTGCGCCTCATCGGCGCGATAGGGGACGACCAGCTGACGATCACCACCCGTGCTCCGGGCGCCAGTGCCTCGCGTGAACAGACACTGGATGTCGAGCGCTTCCTGGTGGATCAGGATCCGCCGCGTCCGCTGGTCACGCTGGGCATCACCGCCTGGCGGCCCCAGTTGCCGGCGGTGCTGGGGCGAGTGCTGGAGGACGGTGCGGCGCAGGCTGCCGGCTTGAAGGCGGGAGACCGTATCGTCAGCATTGATGGCGTGCTGGTGGTGGACTGGATCGACTTCGTCGAGCGGGTGCGCGGTGCGCCGGGCGAGACGCTGTCCGTGCTGGTGGCGCGTGATGGCAAGGAAGAGACGCTGTCGCTGACGCCCGCGAGCAATGCGCTCGATGACGGGCGTGTCGTGGGGCAGGTCGGCGCCGGTGTCGAGAATGTCAGCTGGCCGGAAGAGTATCAGCGTGAGCTCAGTTATGGGCCCCTGGCTGCCGTAGGGCAGGCGGTGAGCAAGACCGGCGAGATGACGGTGCTGACGCTGGACTCCATCCGCAAGATGCTGGTGGGCCTGATCGCGCCCTCCAACCTGTCCGGACCGATCACCATCGCGCGGATCGCCGGTGATACGGCTCGCTCCGGGCTTGAAGCCTTCCTGGGCTTCATGGCGTATCTGTCCATCAGTCTCGGGGTATTGAATCTGCTGCCGATTCCGGTGCTGGATGGCGGGCATCTGCTGTTCTATCTGGTCGAGGCGGTGCGCGGCAAGCCACTGTCCGAGAAGGTGCAGAATGCCGGGCTCAGGATCGGCATGGCGCTGGTCGGGTCGTTGATGTTCATGGCGATCTATTTCGACCTCATGCGTCTGTGGTAACCGTTTCCTGCAAGATGAACCAGAGCTGAACTGTCGCCCCTCATGAGGGTCAATTCATTGCACGGGCTGGCCAACATGGCCAACTCCCGTCATCATGCCCACACGACTTCGGCCCCGATTGCCGACCCCCAGGGGTGCTGTCTTGTCAGTAGCCAGGGGTTGTGTATAAGGTGCCTGTTTATCCAAGCGGGCGGAATCCAGAGAAGCGAAGCGACTGCATGAAACTCAAGACCATTGGATTGGCAGCTGCGCTGCTCGGGGCCAGTCAAGGCGCCTTGGCCGCGTCTTTCAAAGTATCCGACATCCGGGTAGAAGGCCTTCAGCGCGTGTCTGCGGGCACCGTGTTCAACGCCTTCCCTGTCTCCGCTGATCAGACCGTCGAGGATGATGATCTGTCCTCCGCGGCGCGCCAGCTGTTCGACACTGGCCTGTTTGATGATATCCGCCTCAAGCGTGATGGCGATGTGTTGATCATCGACGTGGTCGAGCGCCCGACGATCTCCAAGATCGAGATCGACGGCAACTCGCAGATTCCCGACGAGGACCTGCGCAAGGGCCTCAAGGAAGCCGGGCTGGCCGAAGGTCAGGTGTTGCAGCGCTCCACGCTGGAAGAGATGCAGCGTGAGCTGGAGCGCGTCTACCAGGCGCAGGGCCGCTACAGCGCTCGCATCGAGACCTCGGTGGAAACCCTCGAGCGCAACCGTGTTCAGGTCAATATCGACGTCAAGGAAGGTGCGGTCGCCAAGATCCACCAGATCAACATCGTCGGCAACTCCGCCTTCGATGACGAGACCCTGCGTGAACAGCTCGAGCTGGAAGACCGCCCGAGCTGGTTCTTCGGCTGGTTCTCCGACGACGAATACTCGCGCGAGAAGCTGACCGGGGACATCGAGACGCTCAAGTCCTGGTATCTGGATCGTGGTTACGTGAACTTCCAGGTGCGCTCGACCCAGGTGTCCATCTCGCCGGACAAGTCCGAGATCTTCGTCACCATCAATGTCGACGAAGGCAAGCCGTACAAGATCGGTGAGATCGGTTTCGCCGGCGACATCAAGATGAAGGAAGAGCGGGCGCGTGATCTGGTCAAGCTCGCTCCGGATGCCCTCTATTCCCAGCGTGATGTGACGGCTTCCAGCGAGGCCCTGCGTCAGGCATTGGGAGCCGACGGCTTCGCCTTCGCCAATGTCAACGCCGTGCCTGAGGTCAATGAAGAGAGCGAGACGGTGGATCTGACCTTTGCGGTCGACCCCGGCAAGCGCGCCTACGTGCGTCGCATCAACTTCAAGGGCAATACCACGACGGCGGACGAGGTGCTGCGTCGTGAGATGACCCAGCTCGAGGGTGCGCCTGCCTCGACGGACAAGATCAAGCAATCCAAGCAGAAGCTCGAGCGTCTCGGCTTCTTCAAGCAGGTCGATGTGGACACGCGTCCGGTCGCCGGCGAGCCGGACCAGCTGGACGTCAACTACAACGTCGAGGAACAGCCGTCGGGCTCGATCTCGGCGTCGGTCGGCTTCTCTCAGGGTGACGGGGTCATCTACGGGGTGGGGCTGTCGCAGAAGAACTTCCTGGGCACCGGCAACGAAGTCAACATCAATGCCCAGAAGTCCGATGACTACACCAATGTCAGCTTCGGCTATACCGACCCGTACTGGACACTGGATGGCATCTCGCGTGGCTACAACCTGTTCTACCGCAAGGTGGATTACGACGATGATGACGATGTCGCCAGCTACGCGACCGACAGCTTCGGCGGTGGCATCAACTTCGGTTACCCGATCAACGAACTGTCGCGCCTGAATTTCGGTGCCGGTTACGAGTTCGTGCGCGTCAAGGACTTCGATGACAGCCCCGCCGAGGTCACGCAGTACATCAGTGATGAGGGCGAGGATTTCAACCTCTACAAGCTGACCGCCAGCTGGTCGCGCAACAATCTCAACCGCGGCATCCTGCCCACGGCGGGCAGCTCGCAGCTGCTGTCACTGGAAGTGGCAGTGCCCGGCTCCGATGCGGATTATTACAAGTTCCGCTACAAGGGGCAGAAGCTGTTCGAACTGCATGATGACTGGTCGCTCAAGTTCCGGACCGAACTTGGCTATGCCAATTCGTTCTCCGGCGATACCTACCCGTTCTTCAAGAACTTCTATGCGGGTGGTCTGGGCAGCGTGCGTGGTTACAGCTCCAACACCCTGGGTCAGGCATCCACCGAGGTCGATGACGGTGATGACGATACCCTGGGCGGCAACATTCTGGTCGAGGGCGGGATCGACCTGATCTTCCCGATGCCCTTCGTCAAGGACAAGCGCAGCGTCCAGCCGTCGTTCTTCGTGGATGCGGGGAATACCTATCTGACGTCCTGCTACGATGTCGGCTCCAGCTATTCCAGTTCCTGTGAGAGTGGCGTGGACCTCGGCGATCTGAATTACAGCGCCGGTATCGGCCTGTCATGGATCACGCCGGTTGGCCCGCTGACCTTCAGTGTCGCGCAGCCCATCGGTGACGATGACGACGACGACACCGAGATCTTCCAGTTCTCACTGGGCCAGACCTTCTAAGGCTTTTATGATGCGTAAATTGACCCGCGCACTGTGTCTGGCAGGCGGCCTCGCAGCCTTTGCGACCCCGATGATGGCCCAGGCCACGGAAGTGGCGGTCATGGACTGGCGCCAGGCGCTGTTGAGCTCCGATGCTGCCCAGCGCTCCATGAATCAGCTCAAGAATCAGCTGGCTGGCAAGCAGGATCAGGCCAAGGCGCTGGCCAAGGAGCTTGAGACCATGCAGAACAAGCTGCAGAAGGATGGTGCGGTGATGTCGGATTCCGAGCGCCAGTCACTGCAGCAGCAACTGCGCCAGAAGGGCGGGCAGTTCCAGCAGCTGCGCGGCCAGGTCCAGCAGCAGCAGCAGCAGGCCGAGCAGGCATTCCTCAAGCAATCCAAGCCCAAGCTGGACAAGGCCATTCAGCAGGTCGTCGACAAGCACGGTGTCGAGTTGCTGGTGGACCGCAGTGCCACGGTCTACAGCAAGGATGGTCTCGACCTGACCGATGAGGTCACCCAGGTCTTCAACTCGCTCAACTGATGTCGTCGCGCGTCACGGCGCGCGATGCCAGCATTGAGCATGCCTACGCGAATGCGAGCCAGCGGCGCCCGACGCCTAGAGACAGCATGAAAAAGCAACAATTCTCCTACACTCTCGAGGATCTGGCTCAGCGGCTGGGTGCTCGACTCGTTGGCGACCCGAACGTTCGGGTCTCTGGTCTGTCGACGCTGGTGGACGCGGCGCCAGGCGATATCGCCTTCCTCGCCAATCGCGCCTACCTCAAGTATCTCGCGGACTCTCAGGCCACGGCGGTGCTGCTGCACGAGAGTCATCTCGACGAGTGCAAGAGCCATGCGCTGGTGCTGGACAATCCTTACCTGGCCTATGCAGAGCTGTCACGGTTGTTCGATCCCATGGCACAGGCACCGCAGGCCAGCGTGCATCCCAGTGCGGTCGTCGATGAGACGGCCACGCTGGGCGCGAATGTCGAGATCGGCCCGCAGGTGGTGGTCGGCCCCGGTGTCAGTATCGGGGATGGCTCCCGTCTCCAGGCCGGGTGCGTCATTGGCGCTGACAGCGTGCTGGGCGAAGGGTGTCTGCTGCATCCCAATGTCACGCTCTATCACGGGGTGGTCATCGGGGCGCGGGCAGTCCTGCACAGTGGCTGCGTGATCGGTGCCGACGGCTTCGGTTTCGCCCACGACGGCAAGGGCTGGCACAAGATCGCCCAGCTGGGTGGCGTGATGATCGGTGATGATGTCGAGGTCGGCAGCTGCACCAGCATTGACCGAGGAGCACTCGGCGACACCATCATCGGCAATGACGTCAAGATCGACTCCCAGGTCCAGATCGCGCACAACGTGCAGATCGGAGATCACTCGGCGCTGGCCGGCTGTGTCGGCATCGCCGGTTCCACCAAGGTGGGTCGCTACTGTCTGATGGGCGGTGGCGTGGGGCTTGCCGGGCATCTGGAAATCTGTGATGGCGTGCAGGTCACCGGCATGAGTCTGGTGACCAATTCCATCACCAAGCCGGGCGTGTACTCGTCGGGTACCGGGGCGATGGACAATGGCCTGTGGCGCCGCAATGCCGTGCGTTTCAAGCAGCTGGATCAGCTCGCACGACGTCTGAACCAGGTCGAGAAGGACTTGAAGGACAGGTAGCGCTGCGGGCAATGAGCGGCTGCCAGTCGCGCGCAAGGACGCTATAATGCGCGCCATTGCCAGAACGGCGGTCCGGACCGTCATTACATGCCTGCCCGAGTGCGGCAGGCATTTCGTTATTTCAGAGGTTGCAAGCCAATGGTTATGGACGTCAACGAGATCCGTGAGTATCTCCCGCACCGCTATCCTTTCCTGCTGATCGATCGGGTCATGGAACTGTCCCTTGGCGAGTTCATCGTCGCGCGCAAGAATGTGAGCATCAATGAGCCGTTCTTCAATGGCCACTTCCCGGGACACCCGATCATGCCGGGTGTGCTGATCGTTGAGGCCATGGCTCAGGCGGCAGGTATTCTGGGTTTCAAGACGGTCGACAAGCGTCCTGCCGATGGTTACATCTATTACCTCGTGGGCAGTGACAACGTGCGCTTCAAGCGTCCGGTCATGCCGGGCGACCAGCTCGAGATCAGCGCCCGCGTGCTGCGCGAGAAGCGTGGTATCTGGAAGTTCGCCTGTCAGGCCAAGGTCGACGGTGATGTGGTCTGTGAAGCCGAAATCATCTGTGCCGAGAGGAAGGTCGCTTGATACATCCTACTGCCATTGTCGATCCCGGCGCCCGCCTGGCCGACGATGTCGAGGTCGGTCCGTTTTGCGTGATCGGTGCCGACGTCGAGATCGGCGCTGGCACGGTGGTGGGGCCGCACGTCGTCATCAAGGGTACGACGGTCATCGGTGAGCGTAACCGCATCTTCCAGTTCGCCTCGGTCGGTGAGGATTGCCAGGACAAGAAGTACGCCGGTGAGCCGACACGCCTGGAGATCGGGGATGACAACGTCATTCGCGAGGGTGTGACCCTGCACCGGGGTACCGTCCAGGATGCCAGCCTGACACGCATCGGCAGTCGCAACCTGTTCATGGCCTACTCGCACGTGGGCCATGATTGCATCATCGGGGATGACTGCATCATGGCCAATCAGGCGACGCTGGGGGGGCATGTCCATCTGGGCAATCACGTCATTCTTGGCGGACTGTCGGCGGTGCACCAGTTCTGTCATGTCGGCGAGCACGCCATGGCGGGCGGTGGCTCCATCATCACCAAGGACATCGCGGCCTTCGTGATGGTCAATGGGCACCCTGCCGAGGCGCATGGCCTCAACAGCGTCGGCCTCAAGCGCCGTGGTTTCAGTCGCGAGACCATCTCCGCCCTGAACGCGGCCTACAAGACGGTCTTCCGTCAGGGGCTGACACTGGCGCAGGCACTCGAGAAGCTGGAAGGTGAGCCGCCTCTCGCCGAGCGCGATGTCTTCATCGCCTCGCTCAAGGCGTCCACTCGTGGCCTGACACGCTGAGCATGCGCATCTACCTGGTAGCCGGAGAGCTCTCCGGTGACATCCTCGGTGCCAGCTTGATGCGCGCGCTCAAGGCGCGTCATCCCGATGTCGAGTTTCGTGGCATCGGGGGGCCGCGCATGCAGGCCGAAGGCTTCGACAGCCTCTATCCGCTGGAAACTCTCTCCATCATGGGGCTGGTCGAGGTGCTCAAGCATCTGCCGGAGTTGATCAAGGTGCGTCGCCATCTGTTGCGCGACGCGCTTGAGTGGCAGCCTGACGTGATGATCGGTATCGATGCTCCCGACTTCAATCTGGGGCTCGAGCTGCGCCTGCGCAAGCGGGGCATCACCACGGCGCACTATGTCAGTCCTTCCGTCTGGGCCTGGCGTCAGGGCAGGGTGAAGACCATCCGCCGTGCCGTCGATCGCATGCTGACCTTCCTGCCCTTCGAGGCGGCCTTCTATCGCGAACATCAGGTGCCGGTGACCTTCGTCGGCCATCCGCTGGCGGATGAGTTGCCGCTCGAGGATGATCGCGATGCTGCTCGCCTGCAGCTGGGGATTGCCCCCGACGTGCAGTTGCTGGCGGTGTTGCCGGGATCCCGTGGCAACGAGATTCGTTTCCTCGGCGAGACCTTCCTGGCCTCCATTGAGCGCCTTTGCCAGCGTTACCCTGCGCTTGAAGTGGTGATTCCGGCCGCCACGTCGCTGCGGCGTAGCGAGCTTGAGTCACTGATGCAGGGGCGCGAGGCGCTGGATCGCAGTCGCATTCACCTCATCGATGGCCAGTCGCGTGAAGCGATGACTGCCGCCGATGCCGTGCTGCTGGCCTCCGGTACGGCAGCGCTCGAATGTCTGCTGTGTCATCGTCCGATGGTGGTGGCCTATCGCATGGCGCCGATGACCCACCGCATCGCACGGCACATGGTCAAGACCGAGTGGATTTCGCTGCCCAACCTGATTGCCCGCGAGACATTGGTGCCGGAGCTGATCCAGGACGCAGCCACGCCGGAGTCCATCGAGGAAAGCCTCGCTCCCTTGCTGTCGCGTGCCGCCGGCGATGTCTGTCGCCAGCGTGAGCTGCGTGAGCGCTTCGTCGCCATGCATCGTGAGTTGACCTGTGATGCCAGCGCCGCGGCCGCCATTGCCATCGGTGAGCTGGCGGGGCGCTGATCACGACCGCCCGTGATGCCTTTACTGACTGATACCCCCTGATCGGCAGGCCGCAACAGTGGTCTGTCGGTTGTCTGACGCCCCGAGATACCATGACCGACTCTGCCGATCGACCCGCCACTCTGCCCGCCAGCCGCAAGCGCAAACCCGCCGATGATTTTCCGGCGCTGGTGATCCCCTATCACGGGGAGCTGCTGGCAGGTATCGATGAGGTCGGGCGTGGACCGCTGGTCGGGCCCGTGGTGGCGGCAGCGGTGATTCTTGACCCGAATGACCCCATCGAGGGCATCACCGACTCCAAGAAACTCAGCGAGAAGAAGCGCCTGGCACTGTACGAGCAGATTCGTACGCGTGCCTGGGCCTGGGCGATCGCCGAGGCTACCAGTGAAGAGATCGATGAGCTGAACATCTATCAGGCCACGCACCTTGCGATGCGGCGTGCTGTCGATGCCCTGGGCGTACGCCCGGAATATCTGCTGGTGGATGGCAACCGCTTGCCGGGGCACGAGATTCCCGGCATGGCAGTGGTGAAGGGCGACCTGCGCCACGCCGCCATCGGCGCGGCTTCCATACTGGCCAAGGTATACCGCGATGCCCAGATGGCAGCGCTGGATGCCTGCTTCCCCGCCTACGGTTTCGCGCGTCACAAGGGCTACCCGACCCGCGAGCATCAGGCCGCCATCGAGACGCATGGCATCCTTACCCTGCATCGCAAGAGCTTCGGGCCGGTCAAGCGGCTTTACATGGCCGGGCATGTGCCGCAGGCCGTGCCGGAAGATGCATTGATCGCGCTGCCGGCCCCGGTTGAGCCAGCCGCTGAGCCGGACAAGGCTGTCGAGTCATCAGGGCATTCGTCGGGGCCGGACGAGTGAGCCGAGCCAGTCTCCCGCTGCAAAAAAGCCGCCAGCCGTGGTCTGACTGATGCCAGTGAGACCACGGCATCCCCGTCAGTCGAGGTCGTCCTGACAGGCGAGGCGCCTTCAGACGCTGCCCCCGACGCGCTATCCTTGGCAGCGGAGTCCCCGCCTTCAGCGTCCAAGGCGCCGGCAGCGTCAGCGCGGCCATCGTCACCCGCCGCGACTGAATCCTTTACCGTCACGCAGACTTCACGAGCCGATTCCATGACCACGCCCTTTGTTCACCTGCGCGTTCACACCGAGTTCTCTCTCGTCGATGGTCTGCCCGGCGTCAAGCCGCTGATCAAGGCGACCGCCACGGCAGGCCAGCCGGCTGTCGCGGTCACCGACGAGGCCAACCTGTTCGGGCTGGTCAAGTTCTACTCCAATGCCCGAGGGGCCGGGATCAAGCCGATCATCGGTTCCGATCTGTGGATGACCAATCCGCAGGACGTCACGCGTCCCTACCGCATCACGCTGCTGGCGATGAATGACATCGGCTATCGCCATCTGACCGAGCTGATCTCGCGTGGTTGGACCGACGGCCAGAAGCAGGGGCGTGCCTATCTCGAGAAGCAGTGGATCTTCGAGCAGGCCGAGGGGCTGATCGTGCTGTCCGGGGGGCGCGAGGGCGAGATCGGGCGTCATCTGCTCTCGGATCACGAAGACACCGCACGGACCCTGCTGAGCGAATGGAAGGCGGTCTTCGGGGATCGCTTCTATCTGGAGCTGACCCGTACCCAGCGCCAGTACGAGGAAGAGTGCCTGCACCTGTCGGTGGCGTTGGCGGAGGCGACCGATACCCCGGTGGTCGCCACCAATGACGTGCGCTTCCTCAAGCGTGAGGACTACTGGGCCCACGAGACACGCGTGGCCATCGGGGAAGGCAAGGCGCTGGATGACCCGCGCCGCGAGACCCGCTACAGCGATGAGCAGTACCTGAAGACCGCCGAGGAAATGCACGAGCTGTTCGCCGACATTCCCGAAGCGCTCGAGAACAGCGTGCTGATCGCGGCGCGCTGTTCCGTGACGGTTCAGCTGGGGACCTACTTCCTGCCCGAGTTCCCGGTGCCGGAAGGCATGACGATGGATGAGTTCTTCCGCAAGGTTTCCCATGATGGCCTGACGGAACGCCTCGAGAAGCTCTATCCGCGCGACAGGCATCCCCGCGACAGCGAAGCCTGGGCTGACACCGAACAGCGCTATCGTTCCCGCCTGGACTTCGAGCTCGACATCATCCTGCAGATGGGCTTCCCCGGGTACTTCCTGATCGTCATGGACTTCATCCAGTGGGGCAAGGACAACGGCGTGCCGGTCGGCCCGGGGCGTGGTTCCGGTGCCGGCTCACTGGTGGCCTATGCCCAGAAGATCACCGATCTGGATCCGCTGGAATACGACCTGCTGTTCGAGCGCTTCCTGAACCCGGAACGTGTCTCCATGCCCGACTTCGACGTCGACTTCTGCATGGAGAAGCGCGATCGCGTCATCGATTACGTGGCC
The DNA here is from genome assembly GCF_004006355.1 of Cobetia sp. ICG0124. Lineage (NCBI taxonomy): Bacteria > Pseudomonadati > Pseudomonadota > Gammaproteobacteria > Oceanospirillales > Halomonadaceae > Cobetia > Cobetia sp. ICG0124. The sequence goes on from NZ_CP024893.1 coordinate 345,402, forward strand.
GAGCGCTACGGGCGCAATGCGGTCTCGCAGATCGTCACCTTCGGCACCATGGCCGCCAAGGCGGTGGTGCGTGACGTGGCGCGTGCCCAGGGGCGTCCCTACTCGCTGGGCGACAAGCTCTCCAAGCTGATTCCCTTTGAAGTCGGCATGACGCTGGAGAAGGCCATCGAGCAGGAGCCTCAGCTCAAGGAATTCATCGAGAACGATGAAGAGGCCCAGGAAATCTGGGAGATGGCGCTCAAGCTCGAGGGCACCACCCGCGGTACCGGCAAGCACGCCGGGGGCGTGGTGATCGCTCCCACCAAGCTGACCGATTTCTCGCCGCTGCTGTGTGAAGAGGATGGCAGCGGTCTGGTGGTGCAGTTCGACAAGAACGATGTCGAGGAAGCCGGGCTGGTCAAGTTCGACTTCCTGGGGCTGCGTACCCTGACCATCATCGACTGGGCGACCGAGATGGTCGACAAGGTCCGTGAGCGTGAAGGGCTGCCGCCGCTGGAGATCGATGACATTCCGCTGGACGACGCCAAGACCTTCGACATGCTGCAGAAGGCGGAGACGACGGCGGTCTTCCAGCTGGAATCCCGCGGCATGAAGGAGCTGATCAAGAAGCTCAAGCCTGACTGCCTGGAAGACATGATCGCCCTGGTGGCCCTGTTCCGTCCGGGCCCGCTGCAGTCCGGCATGGTGGATGACTTCATCAACCGCAAGCACGGTCGCTCCGAAGTGTCTTATCCACACCCGGATTATCAGCACGAGCTGCTCAAGCCGGTACTGGAGCCGACCTACGGCATCATCCTGTACCAGGAGCAGGTCATGCAGATCGCGCAGGTGCTGGCCGGCTACACGCTGGGCCAGGCCGACATGCTGCGCCGCGCGATGGGCAAGAAGAAGCCGGAAGAGATGGCCAAGCAGCGTGCCGGCTTCATGGAAGGGTGTGCCGAGAAGGGCATCGACAAGGACCTGGCGGGCAACATCTTCGACCTGGTGGAAAAGTTCGCCGGTTACGGCTTCAACAAGTCCCACTCGGCGGCCTATGGCCTCGTCTCCTACCAGACGGGCTGGCTGAAGGCGCACTATCCGGGGCCGTTCATGGCCGCGGTGATCTCGACCGAGATGCAGACCATCGAGAAGGTGGTACCGCTGATCGAGGAATGCCGCCATATCGGCCTGACGGTCACGCCACCGGACGTCAACATCGGTGGCTACAAGTTCACCGTCGACCTCGAAGGGCGCGTCGTCTACGGGCTGGGCGCGATCCGTGGCGTGGGCGAGGGCCCGATCGAGGCGATCGTCAGCGCACGTGCCGAGGGTGGGCCGTTCAGCGACATCTTCGACTTCTGCAAGCGCATCGATGCCAAGAAGATCAACAAGCGCACCCTGGAGGCGTTGATCCGCTCCGGGGCGCTGGACAACATCGGCCCGTCCCGTGCGGTGCTGATGCTGGCGGTGGAGGATGCGCTCAAGGCCGCCTCCCAGAATCATGCCAACAACGATGTCGGCATCACCGACATGTTCGGCGATGCCTTCAGCGAGCCGGAAACGGATGTCTACGCCGGCTATCGCAAGGCGCGTGAGTGGACCGACAAGGAGCGCCTCACCGGCGAGAAGGACACCCTGGGGCTCTATCTGACCGGCCATCCCATCGATGAATACGAAGGTGAGCTCAAGCGCTTCATCAATGCGCGCATCAGCGACCTGAAACCGTCGCGGGAGCCGCAGCGCATCGCCGGGCTGGTGATCGCCATGCGCACCATGAAGTCCAAGCGTGGCGATACCATGGCCTTCGTGACCCTGGATGATCGCACCGGACGCATCGAGGCCTCGATGTTCGGCGAACTCTACGATCAGGTACGCAACAAGCTGGTACCTGACAGCGTGGTGATCGTCGAGGGGGAGGTCAGTCAGGATGATTATTCCGGCGGCCTGCGCCTGCGTGGCAAGGATGTCACGCCGATCATCGATGCGCGGGCGCGCTTCGGTGAGGCCGTCGAGATGAGCATCGCCGCCGAGGATATCGGCGGACGCTTCACCCAGCAGTTGTCCACGCTGTTGACGCCGCACCTGGCCAGCGAAGGCCTGCCGATGCGGCTACGCTATCGCAATGCCGCCGCGGAGGCCTGGCTGGAGCTTGGTGAGCAATGGCGCGTCGCCCCCAGCGATGAACTGCTGATCCAGCTGGGTGAGGTGGAAGGCCAGCGCGGCGTGCGACTCAAGTACCGTGAGTGATGCAAGTGAAACCAGGTGGTGAAGGGCGTGGGGGAGAGGCAATCCCGCGCCGAACGGGCGGGCAAGGTTTGCACCTGTCGAACAGGGTGCGATAATGCCCCCCTATCTTTTCCGTACCCAATTCCATGCCGACTGTGACCGCCGTGAGCCACAGATCGCCTGAGCGCTTGCTCAGGGGGAGTGACCCGGCCGACTCGCTTTCCTGGCTGCCCGAGACGACGAACGAAACGCCTTATGAATCCCAATTATCTGGACTTTGAACAGCCGATCGCCGAGCTGCAGGCCAAGATCGAGGAACTCCGTCTGGTCGGTAACGACTCCCAGGTCAACCTGTCTGACGAGATCGCTCGTCTGCAGGACAAGAGCACCAAGCTCACCGAGTCCATCTTCAAGGACCTCGGTGCCTGGCAGGTATCTCAGCTGGCGCGTCATCCGCAGCGTCCGTATACCCTCGACTACCTCGAGAACCTGTTCACGGATTTCGATGAGCTGCACGGCGACCGTCACTACGCGGACGATGAAGCCCTGGTCGGTGGCATCGCGCGTCTCGACGACAAGCCGGTGATGGTGATCGGTCACCAGAAAGGCCGTGACGTGAAGGAAAAGGTGCGTCGCAACTTCGGCATGCCGCGTCCGGAAGGCTACCGCAAGGCCTGCCGTCTGATGGAGATGGCCGAGCGCTTCAAGATGCCGATCCTGACCTTCATCGACACCCCGGGTGCCTATCCGGGCATCGGTGCCGAGGAGCGCGGTCAGTCCGAGGCCATCGCCTACAATCTGGCAGTGATGTCGCGTCTCAAGACCCCGATCATCTCCACCGTCATCGGTGAGGGCGGTTCCGGTGGTGCACTGGCCATCGGCGTGTGTGACGAGCTCAACATGCTGCAGTACTCCACCTACTCGGTGATCTCGCCGGAAGGGTGTGCCTCCATCCTGTGGAAGAGCGCAGAGCGTGCCGCCGATGCCGCTGATGCCATGGGCATCACGGCCTCGCGCCTCAAGGAGCTGGGCTTCGTCGACAACTTGATCAAGGAGCCGCTGGGTGGCGCGCACCGCAATCCGCAAGCTGCTGCCGACAGCATCAAGGCCGCGCTGGGTGAAGGCCTGGAGCGTCTTGGCGCGCTGGATACCGACGCCCTGCTGGAGCGTCGTTACCAGCGCCTGATGAGCTACGGCGCACCGGCATGATCTCTGCACATCACGCTTGATGCGCATGCAGTTCACGCCTGAGTGACCAGGACGCCTCCGGAATCTTCCGGGGGCGTCCTTGCGTTCAGGGCCGCTTTTTCTCCGCTCACTCCATCCATCTGCTTTCGCGACGGGAGCTCGGCATGTCTCTGTCTTCTTCACTGGACTCGATGTCCTCGTCTCCGCAGTCTCTTGGCGAGATGGCGGAATCGCGCGCACTCGTTGCCGTCCGTGCGGCGTTGGCAACAACGGATTCACGGCACACGGTATGGATCGCACTCTCGGGCGGACTGGATTCGGTGATGCTGGCGAGGCTGGCGGCACGAGCGACGCAGGAGTGCCCGCGGCGACTGCGGCTGGTGCATGTGCACCATGGCCTGCAGGCGGCCAATGATGATTTCGAGCGTCTGGCGCGCAGGCTGGCCTCGCGGTTGGGGTTGCCGTTGAGTGTGCGCCATCTGGCGCTGGATGAGGCGGCATTCAAGTCGCGAGGCGTGGAGGCTGCCGCACGTGAGGCGCGGCTGGCGGCACTGACGGCCTGTCTGGCGGCGGGCGATAGCCTGTGGCTGGCGCAGCATCAGGATGATCAGGCCGAGACATTGTTGCTCAACGCGCTGCGCGGCAGTGGCGGGCGCGGGCTGGCGGCCATGCCGCCTGAGCGGGCGCTGACTGTGGGCAACTCGCCCACTGGGCGAGATCTGCCCCCCCATGCGCGTGCACGACTGGTACGCCCGCTGCTGGATGTCTCTCGCCGTGATCTCGAGACTCTGGCGAGTCAGCAAGGGCTGTGTGTCTCACGAGACTGGTGCGAGGACCCCAGCAATCTCAGTCAGCGTTTCGATCGCAATTATCTGCGTCACACGGTGCTGCCGGCACTCGAAGGGCGTTGGCCACAGGCTGCGGGCAGCCTTGCGCGCTCGGCGCAGCAGCTCCAGGAAGAGCAGTCATTGCTGGATGAGCTGGCGGCCGAGCTGCTGGCGAAGGTACGGCTGTCAGGCGCGGAGCGCGTCACGCCGGGGCAGGAGCAAGAGCAAGAGCAAGAGCAAGAGCAAGAGCAAGAGCAAGAGCAAGAGCAAGAGTGAACTGGATGATCGGGCGAGACAGAGCTGGCAGGCATTGGCCGCGCAGGAGGACGAAGTCGTGATCGGTCAGCGTCAGCCGGGTGATGTCATGCGTCTGGCTGACAGGGGCCGGCGGGACCTCAAGCGCCTGCTGCAGGAAGCCGACATCCCACCCTGGCAGCGCCACCAGCTGCGGGTAGCGCGAGGGTGAGCGTCATGTCGGCGGCCTTCTGCAGACTGCTTTCCTGGGTCAGGTCATCACAGATCAGACTGTGATCCCGATATTCTTCTGCCAGGCTCAGCCGCAATTCGTCGCCCTTGGCGCTCAATTGCGTGCCGAGGACAGGCTGTTCAGGGCGTGAATGATTGAGCATCACGGCGATGCGCAGCAGGCGTGCCAGACGGGCGAGGCGTGGCTGGAGCGTCAGCGGCAGATTGGCAAGCTCCCGGCTGGCGAACTTGCGACGATGGGCGCGTACCAGGAAGGCGAGCGCCTTCTGCTCCGGTCGCGAGAACCCCTGCAGGTCGGAATGCTCGATCAGGTAGGCGCCATGACGATGGAACTGGCTATGCGAGATGGCCAGCCCGACTTCATGCAGTTCGGCCCCCCAGGCCAGCATCTGACGGGAGGTTGCCCCCAGTGACCACGCATCCGCGACCTGGTCGAACAGCGCCAGCGCGGTATCGCGCACGTTGGCCGCATGGCGGGTGTCGATACCATAGCGACGGCGCAGCAGATCGATGGCCGCGATGCGCGAGTCTTCCGCCGTATTGCGACCGATCAGATCAAACAGCACGCCTTCGCGCAACGCGCCATCGGAGTAGCGGATCTGCTCGAGTTCCAGGGCTTCGAAGATACCGCACAGGATCGCGACCCCGGCCGGGAAGACGCTGGCGCGGTCACTTTTCAGGCCTGGCAGGCTGACCTTGTCGAGACGCTTGAATCCCAAGAGAGCGGTGCGCAGCCGATGGAGTCCCTCGCGAGTCACCAGGCCGTGTGCTGCCCAGCCATGGGCTTCCATCACGCTGGCGGCTGCCTTGATGGTGCCGGAGGAGCCGACGGGGTCGTCCCAGCCCAGCTCGCGATAGCTGCGCTGTATGCTGGCCAGCTCCGAGCGAGCGGCCAGTTCGGCACGGCGCATGCGTTTCTCGCTGATCTCGCCGTCAGAGAAGAATGCCTTGGTATAGGCCACGCAGCCCATGTGCAGACTTTCCAGCAACAGCGGCTCGAACTGTTCACCGATGATGAATTCCGTCGAGCCGCCGCCGATGTCGATGATGAGGCGCTTGCCATGCACATCGGCCAGGGCATGGGCGGCCCCCAGATAGATCAGGCGCGCTTCTTCACGGCCGGCGATGATCTCGATGGGATGCCCTAGCAATTCCTCGGCGCGATCGATCAATGTCTGGCTGTTGTGCGCGGCACGCAGCGCGTTGGTGCCGACGATGCGCAGATGCTCCGCCTCGATGCCATCCAGGAAGGGCGCGAACTGTGCGAGGCAGTTGAGCGCACGCTCCATGGCATCTTCACTGAGCATGCCGTCTTCATCCAGGCCAGCTGCCAGCTGGATCTTCTCGCCCTGCTTGGCCACGACCTGCAATTGTCCGGCCTGATGATTGGCCAGCAGCAGATGGAAACTGTTGGAGCCGAGATCGATGGCGGCCAGCTTCAACAGTGGTGCATCGTCACTGGTGACGGGACTTGCGTTCGAGGTGAAGCTTGACTACCATCGAGGCGTTCGCCTGATTACACGCTCTCTGATTGCGTCATGTCGACCGTCCCACGGTCCCCCAGTTGTCAGCCAGCCCTCTGGTAATTCTGTCCTTATATTCACAGGTCAGCCACCAGGCGATTCATACCGCTAGATTCCATATCGAGAAGACTTTTACGTCAGGAAGCACGACGCCCCATGTCCTTGCGGACGGGCTGCAGTCGCTGCGTCGCTCGACACTCCGTTGCCGAATCCGTTGTACGGCCGTGGTGAGTGATCTTTCCTGAACCTTTGGCACCTGTATTCTTTCCACTCAGGCGCTTGCCCCCGGGAATGCTGTCGAGATCAGCCTGCACTCACACAGTACAGTGTCAGTCTCTGCCTCCTGCTCGTCTTCTCGATTCCCTTCTTATCTAAGCCGATGAATCTTACCCAACTCAAGCAAAATACCGTCCCGGAACTGCTGGAACTCGCCCAGACCATGGGGATCGACAACCTGGCACGTTCGCGCAAGCAGGACATCATCTTCGCCATCCTCAAGAAGCACGCGAAAAGCGGCGAGGATATCTATGGTGATGGTGTGCTGGAAATCCTGCAGGACGGCTTCGGCTTCCTGCGCAGTGCGGATTCTTCCTACCTTGCTGGCCCCGACGACATCTACGTTTCCCCGTCCCAGATTCGCCGCTTCAATCTGCGCAAGGGCGATACCATTTCCGGCAAGATTCGTCCGCCGAAGGAAGGGGAACGTTACTTCGCGCTGCTCAAGGTCAATCAGATCAACTTTGACCGTCCCGAGAACGCCAAGCACAAGATCCTGTTCGAGAACCTGACGCCGCTGTTCCCGCAATCGCGTCTGCTGATGGAAATCGGCAACGGTTCCACCGAGGACATCACCTCGCGCATCCTGGATCTCACGGCCCCGATCGGCAAGGGACAGCGTGGTCTGATCGTGTCACCGCCCAAGGCGGGCAAGACGATGATGCTGCAGAACATCGCCGCCTCCATCACTCGCAACAACCCCGAATGTCACCTCATCGTGCTGCTGATCGATGAGCGTCCTGAGGAAGTCACCGAAATGTCGCGCACCGTGCGCGGCGAAGTCGTGGCCTCCACCTTCGATGAGCCGCCGGCCCGTCACGTCCAGGTCGCCGAGATGGTGATCGAGAAGGCCAAGCGTCTGGTGGAGCACAAGAAGGATGTCGTCATCCTGCTCGATTCCATCACGCGTCTGGCGCGTGCCTACAACACCGTGGTGCCGTCCTCCGGCAAGGTGTTGACCGGTGGTGTCGATGCGCATGCCCTCGAGAAGCCGAAGCGCTTCTTCGGTGCCGCGCGCAACATCGAGGAAGGCGGCAGTCTGACCATCCTCGCCACGGCACTGGTCGACACCGGTTCCAAGATGGACGAAGTCATCTTCGAGGAGTTCAAGGGCACCGGTAACATGGAAGCGCACCTCGACCGCAAGCTGGCCGAGCGTCGTGTCTTCCCGGCACTCAACATCCGTCGTTCCGGTACGCGTCGTGAAGACCTGATCGCGTCTGAAGATGAAATGCAGCGCATGTGGATCCTGCGCAAGCTGCTCAATCCGATGGAAGACGTGGCCGCGACCGAATTCCTGATCGACCGCCTGAAAGATACCAAGACCAACCTCGAGTTCTTCGAGGCCATGAAGCGCCGCTGAGCACTTCCCGAGACGCCCATCTCCTGATCAGGAGATGGGCGTCTTGCGTTGTCGGCCTGCCGACTATCGGCTGGCAATGGTATGCTCGGAACCTGATCAAGCCGACCGGAAACTCCCATGCAGTATCGAGACTTGCGCGATTTCATCGCGGCGCTGGAAGAGAAGGGCGAACTCAAGCGCATTCGTGCCGAGGTGGACCCTTACCTGGAGATGACCGAGATCTGCGATCGCACCCTGAAGGCGGGTGGTCCGGCGTTGCTGTTCGAGAACGTCAAGGGCCACAGCATGCCGGTGCTGGGCAATCTGTTCGGCACACCGCGTCGTGTGGCGCTGGGCATGGGGCAGGAATCGGTCGAGGCGCTGCGCGAAGTCGGCGAGCTGCTCGCCTTCCTCAAGGAGCCGGAGCCGCCCAGAGGCTTCCGTGATGCCTGGGACAAGTTGCCGATCTTCAAGCAGGTGATGAGCATGGGCCCCAAGCGGGTCAAGCGTGCGCCCTGTCAGGAAGTCGTGCTGGAAGGGGATGATGTCGATCTCGACATGATTCCGATCCAGCACTGCTGGCCCGGAGATGCCGCGCCGCTGGTGACCTGGCCGCTGGTGATTACCCGCGGGCCGCACAAGGAGCGTCAGAACCTCGGCATCTACCGTCAGCAGAAGCTTGGCAAGAATCGGCTGATCATGCGCTGGCTGGCGCACCGTGGCGGGGCTCTGGATTTCCGTGAGTGGCAGAAGGCCCATCCGGGTGAGCCCTTCCCGGTCGCCGTGGCGCTGGGGGCTGACCCGGCGACGATTCTGGGCGCTGTCACTCCGGTGCCGGATACGCTGTCCGAGTATGCCTTCGCGGGGCTGCTGCGCGGCTCGCGCACCGAGCTGGTCAAATGTGGCCTGTCGGAGCTCGAGGTGCCGGCCAGCGCCGAGATCATCCTCGAGGGCTACCTGTATCCGGATGACATGGCACCGGAAGGCCCCTACGGCGATCACACCGGCTATTACAACGAGGTCGAGACCTTCCCCGTCTTCACCATCGAGCGCATCACCCATCGGCGCGATCCGATCTATCACTCGACCTATACCGGGCGTCCACCGGATGAGCCGGCGATTCTCGGTCTGGCCCTCAATGAGGTCTTCGTGCCGATTCTGCGCAAGCAGTTCCCGGAGATCGTCGACTTCTATCTGCCGCCGGAGGGATGCTCCTACCGCATGGCGGTGGTGACGATGAAGAAGCAGTACCCCGGCCACGCCAAGCGCGTGATGATGGGAGTCTGGAGCTTCCTGCGCCAGTTCATGTATACCAAGTTCGTGATCGTGCTGGATGATGATGTCGATGCCCGCAAGTGGGAAGATGTCATCTGGGCCATCACCACGCGGATGGACCCGAGCCGTGATACCGTTCTGGTCGACAATACGCCGATCGACTATCTCGATTTCGCCTCGCCAACGGCGGGGCTCGGCTCCAAGATGGGCATGGATGCCACCAACAAGTGGCCCGGCGAGACCGACCGCGAATGGGGCGAGCCCATCGTGATGAGCGACGAGATCGTCTCGCGGGTCGATGAGCGCTGGGACAGTCTGGGCATTCTGGATTGAGTCGCGGCAGGCTTCAGACAACAAGAGGATACGATGACGGCGCGGACCCTGACCTGTCATGTCGAGAGTGTGGAAGACCTGACCCCGGACGTGTTTCGTGTGCGCTTTGCCGCACGTCCCGAGGCCCTGGCGCATGCGCCGGGCCAGTATCTCGAGATGAAGCTCGACGACACCACCTGGGTACCGTTCTCCATCGCCAACGCTGCCAAGGGAGATGGCGTGCTTGAGCTGCATATCCAGCACTGGCCGGAGCGCAGCAACTCGGCGCGTCTGCGCAGCCTGCTGGTCGCGGCCAATCAGCTGGAGTTGCGCCTGCCGAATGGCGAATGCGTGCTCGATCTCGACGACCCCAGTCCCGTCGTGCTGATCTGTGCCGGTACCGGATTCTCGCAGATGCATGCCATGTTGCAGGCAGCGTTTGCACACGGCCTCAATCAGCCCATCGAACTGTGGTGGGCCGCGCGTGAGCGTCGGGATCTGTATCTGGAAAGCGCCGCGCTCCACTGGGCCGCCAGTCAGCCCAATTTCCGCTACGTGCCGGTACTGGAAGAAGCGCCTGAGGCGGGTGATGCTCACCATCAGGCACTGGAAGCGGCTGGGGTCGAGGCAAGCTTCAATGGCCATATCGGTCGTATCGATGATGCGCTGCGAGCGCATGCGGAGAGCATGGCAGGCAAGCGCGTCTATCTGTCGGGCTCGCCCGGCATGGTCTATGCCTGTGTCGATGCGCTGACGCCGTTGGGGGTCGAGGCCAGCGCGCTGAGCTCCGATGTCTTCAGTTATGCACCACGCGAGCCGCTGCTGGATCCGGCGCTGGTATCCGGCTGAAGCTGCCTGACGTTGCCTGAAGCTGCCTGACGTTGCCTGAAGGAGTCGAGTGAATGAGTCAGTCCCCCATTCTGATCACCGGTGGCGCCCAGCGACTGGGGCGCTACTGCGCCGAACGTCTGGTGGATGATGGCCATCCCGTCATCATCAGTTACCGACGTGAGCGCGAAGAGCTCGATGCCCTGCGGGCGTTGGGTATCCGCACCGTCCAGGCGGATTTCTCCAGTGAGGCGGGCATCCAGGCCTTCATCGCGACGATTCGTGAGATGACGCCGACGTTGAGGGCCATCGTGCACAATGCCAGCGACTGGGCGCCGGATGGTGGGGCGGAGGAGCGCGGCGAGATGTTCGAGCATCTGTTTCGCGTCCACATGCAGGCGCCGTATCTGATCAATCTGGCGCTGCGTGATCTGCTGGAGGCAGGTATCGAGACTCAGGCCGACATCATTCACATGAGTGATTTCGTGGTCCAGAAAGGCTCGCGCAAGCATGCGGCCTACGCGGCCAGCAAGGCGGGGCTCGAGAATCTGACCTTGTCGTTCGCATCGATGTTCGCGCCACGCATCCAGGTCAACACCATCGCGCCGGCGCTGATCATGCTGCGCCCGGACGACGATGATGACTACGCCGAGCGAGCGCGGGCCAAGTCTGCGATGCAGAGTGTGCCGGGCCCAGGGGTGATCTGGCAGGCGCTGCGTTATCTGCTGGACAGTCCCTATGTCACGGGCACGACACTGCCGGTGGATGGCGGACGTCATCTAGGGCAGCATGAAAAAGGCCCCCGCTGAGAAGCGGGGGCTTTTTAGTGCCTACAGAATGTGGCGGCCTTCGACGGCGGTGAACTGGCCTTTCTTGAGCGTTGGCCCCATGTTCTGACCGGAGGGAGCGCCGCCCGGATTTTCCAGCGTGATCACCAGATCGCTGTCGGGGAAGGCGGCCAGATATTCCTTCGGCACCTCCACCTTCATGGTGCCGGAGTGCGGCAGGATGCCCAGTGACATCGGCTCCTTGCCATCCTTGGCCATCAGCCACAGCTCGCAGACCTTGCCGGGGGCCGGGGCGTTGGGGCTGACGGCCTGGACCATCATCTCACCCGAGTGGGAGGCATTGACGATCCAGCCGGGGCTGCTGTCAGGGTTGCTGACCACGAACACGTAGTCGCTCTCCATGCTCTCGTTCTGACCCAGACTGAAGGTCAGGCTGACGGCGAGTGCGAGGCTGAACGCCGTGGCCGTCATGCCTTGCCACAGGCCCAGGCGACGCCACCACGGCTGCCGGGCGGTGCCCGTCGCCTCGGCGATGCCTTGCCAGACATCGGCGGGCGGCGCGACAGGGGGCAGCTGTTCATTGAACACGTTCAGGTGTTCGCGCCAGCGCTCCACATCGCGCTGCAGGTCGTGACTCACGGAGAGCAGCGACTCGAAAGCGGCGCGCTCACTGCGTGTCAGGGTTCCGAGCGCGTACTCGCCCGCTGCGGTTTCACGCAGTTCGGGATCGCTCAGATCAAATGACTCATGCATGTCTTTAACCTCTCGAGTCCACGTCGGACCCAGCTCTTGACGGTGCCCAAGGGCTGGTCCAGTTGGTTGGCCAGATCCTGGTGGGTGAGGCCTTCGAAGTAGGCCAGTTCCAGGGCGCGGCGTTGATCGTCATTCAGCTCGGCCAGACACTGGTGGAGTTCACCACTGTGCTGGGCCAGGTCGACATCTGCCTCGATATCACTTCGACCGGGCATGGCAGCGATCAATTCGTCGCTGTCGTGCTCGCTGGGTCGCTGTCGACGTATCCAGTCGATGGCGATGTTGCGGGTCATGGTGCCGAGCCAGGTCATCGGGCGGGCGCGGCCGGCGTCATACTGGCCGGCGGCGGCCCATACCCGGATGTAGACCTGCTGAAGACAATCCTGCGCGGATGCCTCATGTCTCAAGATACGCAGCAACTGAGCGTATAGATGCGCACTGGTTGCGCGATAAAGTCGATCCAGTGCCTTGGCATCCTGCCGGGCACATCCCGACAGATACTCTATCAGTGCATCATTTCGGGAATCCTGCATGTATGCATTCCAAGCTGTGGGCGCGGTGTCAGGCACCGCTGGACGAATGCGCGTTGCCGATCATGTCGTTCGACAACCAAAGGTTATACTGATGCCACTCCGGGCTGATAGTCCTTCTTTATACGTGCAGGCAACGGTTTGTTGCCCGATCACGCTTGCGTGCGACGTTTCGTAGTGCAAGGATAGAGTCATCCGGCTGCGTGTGCGGCTGGCTATTGGTATTGGTTTACACAGGGGCGCGCCTGAGGTTACGGCGTGCCTGTCTCGTACGGGCTGCCACCACCTTGAAGAACCCCCGGTCGCAGCCACGACCGGGGGTTCTTGCGTTTGGGCCCGGCAATCTCTCATGACGAGAGAGGCGTGCCACCCTAACGTGCCAACGATGATTGCAGCATGAATGACTGGAGGAATGACCATGCGTACCACGATCCCGACTACCCGCTTCTCTTTCGCTTCCGCTCGGGTCGTGCATGGTTATTGGCGCTGGCGATTTAGCGGCGTCCTGCCTCTTTCCGCTGTCACCGCGGGGCAGGGCGAGCAACATCGGGGTGACGATTCGCGAAGTCCCTGTCTGTCAGAGTGAATATTGCGTGATGAAGCCGAAGCTTCGTCACAGGAGAGAAGACCATGAACGCCAGCCTTGAACGCGTGTTGACGAATGACCCGCACACAGCCGATACCACTGTCGACACCATGACCGCCGAGACTACCCCCGTGACCCGCTTCGATGCCGCCCAGACACCGACCACTCCCGGACGCATCAGTCGTGAAGCCCTGCCCAGCGCCAGCGAATTGCGCGCGCAGCTGCCGGTGGATGCTGACCTGGCCGGCCAGATTCGCCAGCACCGCGCTGAGATCAACGCGATTCTTGCCGGGGAGGATGATCGCCTGCTGGTGGTAGTCGGCCCGTGTTCCATCCATGATCTCAAGGCCGCGCGTGAATACGCCCAGCGCCTTGCGGTGATCGAACCGCAGGTCCGTGATCGCCTCAAGCTGGTGATGCGTGTCTATGTCGAGAAGCCGCGCACGACGGTGGGCTGGAAGGGGCTGGCCTATGATCCGCATCTGGATGGCAGTGATGACATGGCCAGCGGCCTGCGTCAGGCGCGCGAGCTGATGCGCGAGATCAACCAGATGGGCCTGCCGGTGGCGACGGAGCTGCTGCAGCCGCTGACCGCCGCCTACCTGGAAGACCTGCTCGGCTGGGCGGCCATCGGGGCACGCACCACCGAGTCACAGATCCACCGCGAGATGGCCTCCGGCCTTGGCTGCGCCGTAGGCTTCAAGAATGGAACCGATGGTGGGGTCGAGGTCGCCGTGCAGGCGATCGGTGCGGCAGCTCACGGGCATCGCCACTTCGGCATGGATGACAGCGGGCGCCCGGCGCTGATCGAGACCGCGGGCAATCCCCACACCCACGTGGTGCTGCGGGGCGGCCATGGTCAGCCCAACTACGATGCAGACTCGGTGGCCGCCTGCCGGCGAGAGCTGGAAGGGGCCGGTCTGACACCGCGACTGATGGTCGACTGCAGTCATGCCAACTCGCGCAAGGACCACCGTCGTCAGAGCGAAGTGATGCTGGATGTGCTCTCCCAGCGTCTGGCCGGTGATGACGCCTTGATCGGCGTGATGCTGGAAAGCCATCTCAACGAGGGCAAGCAGGCATTGCCGGCAGCGGACAAGCTCTCGCAGCTGCGCCATGGCGTTTCCGTGACCGATGCCTGTCTCGGGTGGGAGACGACGGAGCATCTGTTGAGTCTGGCGGCAGAGCGTCTGCGAGACGCCTGACGTCATACGACTGTCATTTGGTTCGCGTATCACTCTTGTTGCCCTTGGCGGCCCCACAGGGGCCAGGCCTGAAAAGAACAACCCGCAACCTGACTACGGGGAAGCAGCATGAGCAAGGAAATTGAAGATCATCGCCTACTGAATGCCAGTCACAACGAGACATTCTCTTCCATCATCGACAAGCACCTTTCCCGTCGTCGCGTGTTGCAGGGTGGTCTGGGCATGGCGGCTGCCAGCATGCTGGGCGGCTTCGGGCTGGCGGGCCTGAGCGGTGCGGCCAATGCCGACAGCGGCAAGACCACAGGGACTCCGGCGAAGACACCGCTGGCGCTGGCCTTCGAGTCCATCAAGGGCTCTCGCACGGATGCCTTCGTGGTACCTGCAGGGTATACCGCCCATGTCCTGGCACCGTGGGGCACTCCGCTCAACGACAAGGCACCGCAGTGGAGTGAATCGCTGGCGATGACGCCGGAGGCCCAGCTCAACAGCATCGGCATGCATCACGACGGCATGCACAACTTCGCGCTGAGCGAAGACACCGCCTCCAGCAATTTCCTGCTGGTGATGAACAATGAGTACATCGATCAGGATGCCCTGTGGGCGCCCAAGGGCGGCGCGACCAATGCGGAGTCCGGCAAGCGCCCGGCCGATGAAGTGCGTACCGAGATCAATGCCCACGGCGTGACCGTCGTCGAAGTCAAGAAGGATGCCGGCGGCAAGTGGGATGTGGTGAGCAACTCCGGCTACAACCGTCGCTATACCAGCGCCAGCGAGATGGTGTTGAGTGGCCCGGTGGCAGGCAGTGATTACGTCAAGACTGCCTTCTCTCCGGAGGGCACGCGCACGCGTGGTACCAACAACAACTGCGCCAACGGCTATACCCCCTGGGGCACCTACCTGACCTGTGAGGAGAACTGGCCGGGGTACTTCGTCAAGCGCAGTGATCGTCAGAGCGATGATGATCGCATCGGCATCGAGACCGAGCGTGGCCGCTACGGCTGGGAAACCGCCGCGGGAGATGCCAGCGAAGTCGATGGCGAATTCGCGCGCTTCGACAATACGCCGACGGCGGACAGTGCCGACAAGGATTATCGCAATGAGCCGCGTACCTTCGGCTACATCGTCGAGATCGACCCCTACACCGGTGAGAAGGCCGTCAAGCGCACCGCGCTGGGACGTTTCCGCCATGAAGGCTGCTGGCCTGGCAAGCTGGTCGAAGGCGAGCCGGTGGTGTTCTATTCAGGCCATGACTCGCGCAACGAATACATCTACAAGTTCGTCTCCGATGCCAGATGGGAGGCCGCCGATGCGCACGTGCCGGGAGCCGACAAGAATCGCCTGACGATCGGTGACAAGTATCTGGACAAGGGCACGTTGTATGTTGCCCAGTTCTCCGCCGACGGTACTGGCAAGTGGCTGAAGCTGACGCCGGATGCCGTGACCAGGGATGGCCGGACGCTGGCCGCTGCACTGGGCCTGGCGGCCGATGATCTGGCCGGTGTCATCATCCATACCGCGGACGCGGCGGATCTGTTGGGCGCCACGCCGATGGACCGCCCGGAGTGGGGTGCCGTCGACCCGGCTTCCGGTGAGGTCTACATGACACTGACCAACAACTCCAAGCGCACCGAAGAGGGTACCGCGGCGGCCTTCACCAATGACGGCAAGGCCATCGAGGAGCCGGGAGTCGGTTACAAGACGGCGCCGACCAATGCCGCCAACCCGCGCGGTGACAACGAGGCTGGGCAGATCATCCGCTGGCGTGAGGCGGGAGATCACACCGCCTTCGATTGGGAGATCTTCGTGTTCGGCGCGGCGGCCAGTGATGCCGACAACCTGTCCGGCCTGACTGAGATGAATGAATTCGCCAGTCCGGATGGCCTCTACTTCGACGAACGTGAGGACGAGCAGGGTATCCTGTGGATCCAGACGGACAACGGCTACGCCGGTGTGGCGGACGCCACCAATGACCAGCTACTGGCGGTCGTGCCGGCCGCGCTTCAGCAGGCCGAAGGGGATGCTGCCGTGATCGGTGCCGATAACCAGGCACAGCTCAAGCGCTTCGCGGTTGGCCCGAACGGCTGTGAAGTGACCGGCATCTTCGCGACACCTGACAGGACGGCGTTGTTCGTCAATATCCAGCATCCCGGCAACTGGCCGCAGAGTGTGGATGCGACTGCCGAAACTGACGGCAGTGTGCGCCCGCGCGCCGCGACCGTCGTCATCCAGCGTGAAGATGGTGGTCAGATCGGTGTCTGATGGGCGCGATCAGGCCTTGGCAGCGTAGGCGAACAGCAGGGTTTCCTGCACGCTGATCGGCTCTGCATCGCCGGCATCCAGCTGGGTGTAGTGACCATCGCTTTCCAGGCGCCAGCTCTGGCAGTTGTCGACCAGATAGGTGTCCAGGTCCTTGCGGATGCGCTGCGCCAGCTTCTTGTCGAGCAACGGGAAGCAGGTCTCGACGCGATGGAACATGTTGCGCTCCATGAAGTCCGCGCTGGAACACCAGGTCTCCGGCTGGCCGGCATTGTGGAAGTGGAAGGTGCGAGTATGTTCCAGGAAGCGACCGATCACCGAGCGGACGCGGATATTGTCGGAGATGCCCGGAACGCCCGGACGCAGACAGCAGACCCCGCGGATGATCAGATCGCACTGCACGCCCGCGCGTGAGGCGCGATACAGCGCGCGGATCAGCTTGGGTTCGGTCAGTGAGTTGCACTTGATGATGATGTGGGCGCGCTTGCCCTTCTCGGCGTTGCGCGCTTCCCGGTCGATCATCTCCACCAGTCGCTCATGCAGTGTGAAGGGGGCATGCAGCAACTTCTCGATATTGCGTTGCTTGCCCATGCCGGTCAGCTGCTGGAAGACCTTGTGGACGTCCTCGCACAAGGTCTCATTGGACGTCAGCAGGCTGTAATCGGTGTACAGGCGCGCCGTCTTGGCGTGGTAGTTGCCGGTGCCGAGGTGCGCATAGTGGCGCAGCTCGCCATTTTCTCGCCGCACGATGTGCAGCATCTTGGCATGGGTCTTGTAGGCCATCACCCCGTAGATGACGATGGCGCCTGCCTCCTGAAGGCGGGAGGCCAGCTGCAGGTTGTCGGCTTCATCGAAGCGGGCACGCAGCTCGATCACCACGGTGATCTCCTTGCCCTGGCGTGCAGCTTCCACCAGCGAGGAGACGATGTTGGAATCGGCTCCGGTGCGATAGAGCGTCTGCTTGATGGCCAGCACGTTCGGGTCGCGCGCTGCCTCGGCCAGCAGACTCTCGACCGGCGAGAACGACTGGAAGGGGTGATGCAGCAGGATGTCCTCGCGGCGAATGGCATCGAACAGGCTGTTGTCACTCTTGAGTGCCTTGGGCGTGCCGGGAGTGAACGGTGCGTAGAGCAGGTCCTCGCGGCCCACGTCGCCGATGACTTCCATCAGGCGATTGAGGTTGACCGGTCCCTTCACCTGATACAGGTCTCGCTTCTCCAGCTCGAACTGCTTGAGCAGGAAGGTGTAGAGCGCCTCTGGACAGTTGTCCGCCACTTCCAGGCGCACGCCATCGCCGTAACGCCGCGCCAGCAGCTCGCCGCGCAGCGCCGAGGCCAGATCCGAGACATCCTCGGCATCCACCGAGAGGTCGGCGTTGCGCGTCAGCCGGAACTGGTAGCAGCCCTTGATCTTCATCCCTGGGAACAGCTCCTGGGCATGGGCATGAATCATCGAGGACAGGAAGACGTACTCGGTATAGCCGCTCTCTGCGAGCGCTTCCGGCACGCGAATCAAGCGCGGCAGCGAGCGTGGAGCCGGAAGAATGGCCAGGCCGCCCTCGCGCCCGAAGGCGTCCTTGCCTTCCAGCTCGACGATGAAGTTGAGGCTCTTGTTGACCAGGCGCGGGAAGGGATGTGATGGATCAAGCCCGATCGGGCTGATGACCGGCTGAATCTCTTCCTCGAAGTATTCGCGAACCCAGGCTTTCTGGGCGTCGTTCCACTGATTGCGGCGACGGAAGCGGATGTGTTGCTCTTCAAGCGCCGGAATCAGTTCTTCGTTGAGGATGCGGTACTGGCGCTCCACTTGCTCGTGGGTGATGCGCGAGATCTCGTCGAGCACCTTGCCGGGCAGCATGCCATCCGGGCCGGGCTCGGTGCGGTCGAAGGCGATCTGATGCTTGAGACCCGCCACGCGGATCTCGAAGAACTCGTCCATGTTGGACGTGAAGATCAGCAGGAACATCAGCCGGTTGAGCAGCGGATGCGAAGTGTCCTGCGCCTGCTCCAGTACCCGGATGTTGAACTGCAGATTCGACAGCTCACGGTTGAAATACAGGGCGGGGTCGGCCAGGTCGGCTTCGGGGGAGGGCGTGACCTTGGCGTGAATGCCCTTGCGCGTGCGATTGACGCGCAGGGGCGGAGGTTCAAGGGCTGGCGGCTCGTCGGTGACCAGCTCCATGTCGCCCTCTTTCCCCCGGGACGCCGCCGGGGCGGCAGCGTCCTGATGCGGTTGGGGAGCGGTGTCCAGCGAGGTGTCTGACGCGTCATCTATGGCGTTCTTGTGGGTCTGTTCCATCATCAACTCCATGACCCCGGTCAGACACGGTCCGGTCGCCGGGGTAGTCAAAGGCGATTCTTCTCCGCCAGCAGTTCCGCGGCCCGGCGGGCAAAATAGGTGAGAATGCCGTCGGCACCCGCACGCTTGAAGCACATCAATGATTCGAGAATGACCTTGTCGGCATCCAGCCAGCCGTTCTGGAAGGCGGCCATGTGCATGGCGTACTCGCCGCTGACCTGGTAGGCGAAGGTCGGCACTTCCAGTTCACGCTTCACGCGGGACACCACATCCAGGTAGGGCATGCCCGGCTTGACCATCACCATGTCGGCGCCCTCGGCGAGATCCATGGCCACTTCATGCAGCGCTTCGTCGCTGTTGGCCGGATCCATCTGGTAGGTCTGCTTGTCGGCCTTGCCCAGATTGCCGCTCGAGCCCACCGCATCACGGAACGGGCCGTAGTAGTTGGAGGCGTACTTGGCCGAATAGGCCATGATGCGGGTATTGATCAGGCCTTCCTGTTCCAGCATGGCACGGATGGAGCCGATGCGGCCGTCCATCATGTCAGAAGGGGCCACGACATCGGCGCCCGCTTCCGCGTGTGACAGTGCCTGCTTGATCAGGGTGTCCACGGTGCGGTCGTTGAGCACGTAGCCGTCATCATCGAGGATGCCGTCCTGGCCATGCACGGTGTAGGGATCCAGCGCCACATCGGTGATCACGCCCAGCGTCGGGATGGCTTCCTTGAGGGCACGCACCGCGCGCTGCACCAGGCCATTGGCGTTGTAGGACTCCTCGGCCAGCAGGCTCTTGGCCTCGGCATCGATCACCGGGAACAGCGCGATGGCCGGCACGCCCAGCGCATGGACCTCACGGCATTCCTTGACCAGCAGGTCGATGGACAGGCGCTCGACCCCGGGCATGCTGGTCACGGCTTCACGACGCTGCGAACCTTCCAGCACGAAGACCGGCAGGATCAGATCATCGGCCGTCAGCTGGTTCTCGCGCATCAGGCGGCGAGAGAAATCATCCTTGCGCATGCGGCGCATGCGAATCGCAGGAAACTGGCGTGGGGTACGTTGACTCAAGAGAGGCTCTCCGGATCTAAGGCTCCGGTTCCGTGAGGGACGCTGGAAGTCTAGGTCTATAATATTTCAATGATATTACAGGTCAGACGGCGCCCATACGACCAGTTCACCGTCAATGGAGTAACACATGACCAAGCAGGTAGCCCTGATCCTATCCGGTTGCGGTGTCTATGATGGCTCCGAGATCTACGAAACGACCCTGACCATGCTTCGGCTTGATCAGCTGGGCATCCGCTACGAGTGCTTCGCTCCGGACATCGATCAGCATCATGTGCTCAACCACGCCACCGGCGAGGAAATGGACGAGACACGCAATGTGCTGACCGAGTCGGCTCGCCTGGCGCGTGGCAAGGTGCGTCCGTTGCCGGAGCTGTCCGCCGAGGACTTCGACGCGCTGATTCTGCCCGGTGGCTTCGGTGCCGCCAAGAATCTCAGCAACTTTGCCGTCAAGGGCGCGGATCTGACGCTGGTGGATGGTCTGCGCGAGGTGGTGCAGCCCTTCCATGCGGCCGGCAAGCCGATCGGCGTGATGTGCATCGCGCCGGTGATGATGCCGAAGCTGCTGGGCGAGGGGATCTCGGTCACCATCGGCACGGACCCTGAAGTCTCCGGCGCCATCAGTGCCCAGGGCGGTCTGCACAAGAGCTGTGAGGTGACGGATATCGTGATTGATGCCGCCAATCGCGTGATCACGACGCCAGCCTACATGCAGGCAGAGCGCATCTCCGAGGCTGCCGAAGGCATCTTCAAGCTGGTGGAGCGTCTGAACGGCTGGATCGAGGAAGACCAGGCCAAGGCCAGTCAACAGGATTGATCAGGGGGCCTGCTGCGAGGCCTCATCATCGCTCGCCGGACGGCGGCGCTTGAAGGCGCGTGCGGCGAGAATCCCGACCTCGAACAGCAGCCACATCGGAATCGCCAGCAATGACTGCGAGATGACGTCAGGCGGTGTCAGCAGCATGCCGACCACGAAGCAGGCGATCACGATGTAGGGGCGTTTCTTGCTCAGCACCTCCACGGACGTGGCCCCCGTCCAGATCAGCAGGAAGGTGGCGATGGGAATCTCGAAGGCCACACCGAAGGCGAAGAACAGCTTGAGGACAAAATTCAGGTACTGATTGATGTCCGTCATGATCGCCACGTTCTCGGGGCCCGTGGTGGTGAAGAACTGGAACAGCAGCGGGAAGACGACATAGTAGGCAAACGCCGCGCCCGCATAGAACAGCAGGATGCTGGAGGCCAGCAGCGGCAACGCCAACGCCTTCTCGTTCTCGTAGAGTCCCGGCGCGATGAAGGCCCAGGCCTGATAGAGCACCGCCGGAATCGCCAGGAACAGCGCCACCACCAGTGTCAGCTTGAAGGGGGCCAGGAAGGGCGAGGCCACCTCGGTGGCGATCATCTGAGAGCCGGGAGGCAGCAGGGCCATCAGCGGCTCGGCCACATACAGATAGATCTGATTGGAGAAGCCATACAGCGCCGCGAATACCACGAGGACCACGACAGTCGCACGCAGCAGGCGGGAGCGCAGTTCGATCAGATGCTCGATGAGCGGGGCGTGGGCAGCCTCGCCGGAGGCGGAGGGCTGCGGGTCATGCGGATCACTCATCAGGAACGCGGCTCCCGTGACTCACTGGTGGGGGTGGCGGAGGTCTCTTGCTCGCCTGAGGTCGTCTCCGTGGTCGAGCGAGCACTGTCGGCGGCAGGCGAGGCGTTGGCATCCTCCTGTGACGCGGGCGAGGAACGCGTGATGGTGGTTTCCACCTCACGCGCCTCATTGCGGGCATGTGCCAGGGTCTCGTCGAGCTGCTTCTTCTGCTCATTGAGCGTCTGACGCAGTTCTTCGGCTTCCAGCTGGGCGCTGATTTCCTGCTGGATCCCCGAGACGCTGCGCTTGATGCGCCCCAGCCACAATCCCGCCGTACGCGCCGCCCGGGGCAGACGCTCCGGGCCGAGCACGATCAATGCCAGCAGCGAGATCAGTGCCAGTTCAAAAAAGCCGATGTCGAACATGCGGCTTACGAGCGCTTGTCAGCGGTATCGCGGCGCTCGGCCTCGACATCGATGGTATCGCCGCGGGATTCACCGTGGGAGACCTTCTGCTGAGGAGCCGTGTCTTCGGGGGCCTTTTCCTCTTCCTTCATGGCGCCCTTGAAGCCTTTGACCGCGCCACCGAGGTCTGATCCGACGTTGCGGAGCTTCTTGGTGCCGAAGATCAGGATGATGATGCCGAGCACGATGAGGAGCTGCCAGATACTGATGCCACCTAACATGGGAAGTTCTCCATTTTGGCCGATGGGACTAGGTCACGAGGCCTTGAGTCTTGCAGGGTGAGAGCACCACTGCCAGGGAAATCGGCTTGCGCTGCAAGTCGTCTGCTTGATCATCACTGACCGCGAGCGGCCTTTTCATCATGGCCGGAGACGCCGAAGCGTCGCGCCAGCTCATCCAGCACGTCCTGATGGTCCAGCCCGAGGTGAGAAAGCATCACCAGCGAGTGGAACCACAGGTCGGCGGTCTCACCGATCACTGCACGGTGGGAGTCCACGTCGTCCTGAGTGAAATCCTTGGCGGCCAGTACCGTTTCCGTGGCCTCTTCGCCAATCTTCTCCAATACCTTGTTGAGGCCCTTGTGATGCAGGCTCGCGACATAGGAGGACGTCGGATCAGCGTCGCGCCGCTCTGCCAGTACGTCTGACAGGCGGTTGAGAATATCACTCATGAATCATCATTCCTGAAAGCATGGGGTCTGGCGGCTAGCGCCACAGCAACAGCACGATGCCCAGCCCCGCGCCGACCAGCACCATCATCGGTTGCGTCTCGGCCCAGGCGATCAGCGGTTGCCAGCCGAAGGCCACGGCGATCAGCAGTCCACCTGCGCGCAAGCGCCAGCCGGTGCTGGACGCATGATTGACACGATCGCGCAGCGTGGCGAGTGCCTCGGTCTGACGCTGTCGAGCGCGGTGTTCATCATCGATGCGCTGCATGGCCTGGAAGGCCATCACCGGCAGCTGCGGCAGCTGATGTGACAGCTCCGGAGCCTGCTTGACCATCTCGGCCCAGAACGCCTTGGGGCCGGCGCGCTCCTTCATCCAGCGCTCCAGATAGGGGCGGGCGGTGGCCCACAGGTCGAGATCCGGATACAGCTGACGGCCGAGGCCCTCGATGTTGAGCAGCGTCTTCTGCAGCAGGACCAGCTGCGGCTGGACTTCCATGTTGAAGCGGCGCGCGGTCTGGAACAGGCCCAGCAGCACCTGGCCGAAGCTGATGTCCTTGAGCGGCTTCTCGAGAATCGGCTCGCAGACGGCCCGGATGGCCGCGGCGAACTCGTTGGCGCGCGTGCCCTCCCCGACCCAGCCGGACTCGATGTGCAGCGCCGCGACCTCGTAGTAATCCTGACGGAAGAAGGCCAGCAGATTGCGCGCCAGATAGTCCTGGTCCTCGCGGGTCAGGCTGCCGACGATACCGCAGTCGATGGCGATGAACTGCGGGTCATGGGCGTTCTCTCGCGAGACGAAGATGTTGCCGGGGTGCATGTCGGCGTGGAAGAAGTTGTCGCGGAACACCTGGGTGAAGAAGATCTCCACGCCGCGCTCGGCCAGCTTCTTCAAGTCGGTGCCCTGGGCTTCCAGCTCGTCGATGTCGGCGACCGGGATGCCGCGGATGCGCTCCTGCACCATTACCCGGCGCCGCGTCAGCGGCCAGTGGATGGTCGGCACGTAGAGCAGGGGCGAATCGAGGAAGTTGCGCTTGAGCTGGGAGGTGTTGGCGGCCTCCTTGTGCATGTCCAGCTCGTCGAACAGCGTGGCCTCGTAATCGGAGACCACTTCCACGGGGCGCAGACGCCGTGCTTCCGGCGAGAGCTTCATCAGCAGACGCGCGAGCAGATACAGCAGGCCGATATCCTTGCGCATCACCTCTTCGATGCGCGGGCGGATCACCTTGACCACCACGTCGGCACCATCGTGCAGGCGTGCCGCATGGACCTGGGCGATGGAAGCCGAGGCCAGCGGTTGCGCCTCGAATTCGGCGAAGGCTTCCTCGACCGGCATGCCCAGCTCCTGCTCGACCAGTTCGCGCGCCACCTCGTTCTCGAAGGGCGGCACCTGGTCCTGCAGGCGCTTGAGCTCATCGGCGACGTCCGGTGGCAGCAGGTCACGACGAGTCGAGAGCATCTGGCCGAACTTGATGAAGATCGGGCCCAGCGCTTCGAGTGCCAGCCGCAGGCGCTCACCACGCGAGCGCTTGCCGACAGGCAGCAGGCGCAGCGGTGAGAGCTTGACCAGCGGCCGCAGCAGCGCAGGTACGCGAGACAGCGGGATCAGATCATCCAGTCGATAGCGGGCGATGACCCACAGGATGCTCAGCAGGCGATAGAGTCTCACGACGGCTGGCACTCCCGATCAGCGGACCGTGGCGTGGTGACGGCCTCCAGATGGCGTCGCAGGCGCGCCAGGCGTGCCTCGGTGCGATCCAGGCACTGGGTCAGCTCGGTCAGCTCGTCCCGCGCGACCTGCAGCTGGGCATGGCCGGGCAGCCAGCGTGCTTCCTCGGTCAGATACTCGCGCAGATCCAGCTCCAGCTCACGACGGCTGGTCAGCCCGAAGCGACCGAGGCTGCGCAGGCCGGTGGCCAGACTATGACCGGGGGTCTCGCCGAACCATTCGCTCAAGGCCCCTTCCCAGTCGAGATCGAGATCCATCACCAGGTCCCGTGCGCTTTCCAGCAGGTGCAGACGGCCACGCACGGCCAGGCGGCCCTCGAACATCAAGCGCTCGATGGGCTCACCGGACAGCAGTGCCGCGGCAGTTTCCATGTCCAGCTCCACCACCACGTCGCCGTCGCTCTCGTTGGCCTCGGGCAGGCGCAGCAGATGCAGCCCCTGCAGGTCGAAGTGCACCAGCAGGTCGAAGGCGGGGCGCTCCAGGCGCAGCAGCAGGCGTCTGCCGGCAAGCGCATTCAGGCGCATGGCGGAGGCGGGGTCACGGGCGAGCAGGCGGTTGAGCGTGCGTTCCGCCGTCGCCACCAGCAGGGGGGTCAGCAATGCCATGACAGCCTCAAAGCTTGATACCACGGTGCAGCGCGACGATGCCACCGGTGAGATTGGTGAACTCGACACGCTCGAGACCTGCCTCTTCCATCATGCCGGCCAGGGTCTTCTGGTCGGGGTGCATGCGAATGGATTCGGCCAGATAGCGGTAGGAATCGGCGTCGCCGGCGACCATCTCGCCCATCTTCGGCAGCAGGCGGAAGCTGTACTGATCGTAGGCGGTGGAGAGCAGCGGATTGACCGGCTTGGAGAACTCCAGCACCAGCAGACGGCCTCCGGGCTTGAGGATGCGCTGCATGGAGCGCAGGGCCTTGGCCTGGTCGGTGACGTTGCGCAGCCCGAAGGCGATGGTGATGATGTCGAAGGTGTTGTCAGGGAAGGGCAGCGCCTCGGCATTGGCCTGCACATACTCGACATTGCCACCCACACCGCGGTCGAGCAGCTTGTCACGCCCGACGTTGAGCATCGAGGCGTTGATATCGGCGAGCACCACGCGACCCTTCGGCCCGACCAGGCGCGAGAACTTCAGCGTCAGATCCCCGGTGCCACCGGCAATGTCCAGCACCGTCTGGCCCGGACGGGCACCGGCACGCTCCAGGGTAATGCGCTTCCACAGACGGTGGATGCCGAAGGACATCAGGTCATTCATCACGTCGTACTTGGCGGCGACACTGTGGAAGACATCCGCGACGCGGCCTGCCTTCTCGTCCACGGCAACTTCCTGATAACCGAAGTGAGTCGTACGCTTGTCCATGACTTCCCCTGTTGTGACGCCACCCATGGGGGACGTCAGCGCAATATGGTGAGCTTTCGCAGTGGCTCGATTGTAACCGCTGGCCAGCGGGCTGTCTTTTGACAAGACGTCGAGTCGGACATCTTGCCGCGCCCCATTGGCATCAGTGGCTTACAGCTGATTGAGCGGAATGCCCAGCGGCTCACGCGAGGCACCGGCCTCTTCCAGCTGGCGCAGGTAGTAGGCCCACATGGCATCGCGGCGGTTGGCCAGTTCCCACAGGTATTCCCAGGTGTAGAGGCCGCTGTCGTGGCCATCATCGAAATGCAGCTTCAGCGCATAGCGACCGCTCTGGGTGATGTTGGCCAGACCGACGTGGCGCATGCCGACCTGCAGCGTTTCCTGGCCGACACCGTGACCGCGCACTTCCGCGGAGGGGGACATCACGCGCAGGAATTCGGTGCTGAGGCGGAAAGTCTGGCCATCCGCATAGCCCAGTTCCAGTTCACGCTCCGACTTGTGATAGTGCACGCGCGTCGGTACCGGGGCCTCGTCGGCGTCACGGGCATGGCGCTCATTGAGGCGGTAGTCGCGCTGCTGGCTGCCGAAGGAACAGGAGCGTCGAGCGACATCTCGGGCGCGTCGACGTATCTATGTCGCATGATGCACTGACGCCCGAACCGGGCCAAGCCGGATCGGGCGTCAGTGGCATCTCTCAGGGTGGCGATTGCCGCCATGAGGGCTTCTCGCGGGTCAGGCGCTGACGCCAGACGTCAGAGAATGTAGCGCGACAGGTCTTCGTCACACGCTAGGTCGCCCAGGCGAGCATCGACATAGGCGGCATCGACCTTGAGCTCACCCGCCTGATCGGCACCTTCGTAGGAAATCTCTTCCAGCAGGCGTTCCATCACGGTATGCAGACGACGCGCGCCGATGTTCTCGGTGCCTTCGTTGACCTGATAGGCGATCTGGGCGATACGCTCGATGGCGTCATCCGCGAAGCTCAGCTCGACGCCTTCGGTGGCCAGCAGCGCCTTGTACTGACGGATCAATGCCGCGGACGGCTCGGTCAGGATGCGCTTGAAGTCGTCCGGGGTCAGGGCATTGAGCTCGACGCGGATCGGCAGACGGCCCTGAAGCTCCGGAATCATGTCCGAGGGCTTGGACAGGTGGAAGGCGCCGGAAGCGATGAACAGGATGTGGTCCGTCTTGACCATGCCGTGCTTGGTGGAGACGGTGGAGCCCTCGATCAGCGGCAGCAGATCGCGCTGCACGCCTTCACGGGACACGTCGCCACCACTGCCGGACTCGCCACGCTTGGCGACCTTGTCGATCTCGTCGAGGAAGACGATACCGTTCTGTTCGACGGCCTCGATGGCACGGCTCTTGAGGTCTTCATCGCTGACCATTCTGGCCGCTTCTTCCTCGTGAACCAGCTTGAGGGCTTCCTTGACGCTGATGCGACGGCTTTCCTTCTGCTGCTTGCCCATGCTGGAGAACATGGACTGCAGCTGACTGGTCATCTCTTCCATCCCCGGCGGGGTGGCGAAATCCAGGCTCTGGCTGGCCGGGCTCAGCTCGATGTCGATTTCCTTGTCATCCAGCTGACCTTCGCGCAGCTTCTTGCGGAACATCTGACGCGTGCTGCTGTTGTTGGCCGCCGCATCATATTCCTCGCCACGGGCGCGCGGCAGCAGCGCATCGAGGATGCGATCCTCGGCGGCATCCTCGGCCTTGTCGCGCACTTCCTTCATGGCCTCTTCACGCACCAGCTTCATGGCGACCTCGACCAGGTCACGGATGATCGATTCCACGTCACGTCCGACGTAGCCGACCTCGGTGAACTTGGTCGCCTCGATCTTCAGGAAGGGCGCGCCGGCCAGCTTGGCCAGACGACGAGCGATCTCGGTCTTGCCGACACCGGTCGGGCCGATCATCAGGATGTTCTTCGGGGTGACTTCCGGGCGCAGATCATCGTTGAGCTGCATGCGACGCCAGCGATTGCGCATGGCCACGGCCACGGCACGCTTGGCTTCCGGCTGACCGACGATGTGCTGATCGAGGGCGTTGACGATTTCCTTCGGGGTCATCTGGGACATCTCAGGACAGCTCCTCGATGATGGCATTGTGGTTGGTGAAGACGCAGATGTCGGCCGCGATGGAGATGGACTTCTCGGTGATCTCGCGGGCGGACAGCTCGGTGTTCTCGATCAGGGCGCGGGCGGCGGCTTCGGCGAAGTTGCCGCCCGAGCCGATGGCCAGCACGCCGTGTTCGGGCTCGACCACGTCACCGTTGCCGGTGATGATCAGCGAGGCATGCTTGTCGGCCACCACCAGCATGGCTTCCAGCTTGCGCAGGGCGCGGTCGGAGCGCCACTCCTTGGCCAGTTCCACGGCGGATTTCACCAGCTGGCCCTGATACTTCTCGAGCTGCGCTTCGAAGCGTTCGAACAGCGTGAAGGCATCGGCGGTACCGCCAGCGAAGCCGGCCAGCACCTGATTGCGATACAGGCGACGCACCTTGGCTGCGTTGCCTTTCATGACAGTGTTGCCAAGGGATACCTGGCCGTCACCAGCCAGGGCGACCTGGCCGTTGCGACGCACGGAGACGATCGTGGTCATGGATAACTCCTGAGAGAGCATGCCGGCGATTGGAATAAGGTGAACGGGGCCGGGCATGGCATTTCGGGGCAGACGAGGCCAGGGCCTCGTCGCGTAAAACGGGTGGTGGTCGTCAGTCTGGCAATTGCCACTGCTTGCCGCGACGTGTCACCGCCACCGTGGCGGATCGCGGTGAGCGGGCCCGTTGACCTGTGGCGTCATGCCGAGGTCATTGCAGCTTGATCAGCAGAGGCTCGATGCCCTGGGTGTTCATCAGATCCTGTGCGCGGTTGAGCTCGCGGGTGTCCTTGTACGGGCCGACCTGAACGCGGTGCCAGACGGTACCGCCAGAAGCATTGACGTCACTGACCTTGGCCAGCAGGCCGAGATCCTTGAGCTTGCCGGCCAGTTTCCTGGCATCGGACATCTCGCGGAAGGAGGCCGCCTGCAGCATGTAGTTGGTCAGCGAAGCCTCGGACTTCTTGGTGCTCTCGGCGCTGCCCGGACGCGGAGTGGACTTGTACTCATCCACCTTGGGGGCGATCACCTCGGTTTCCGGCAACAGAGTGTAGAACTCGAAGGTCGGCATGCTGCCGCCGCTCTCTTCGGGAGTGTCCTTCTGCGATGCCTTGTCCTGCTGGCTACCCTGTTGTGCGGCCTGCTGACCATTCTGCTGAGTGTTGGCCTTGGGCACGATGGCAGCCACCGGCAGACGCGGCGCCTGTTGCTGGAAATACTGAGCCAGCACGAAGCCGGCGACCAGACCGACGATCCCCCACAGCCACCCCGGGAAGCCGCGGCTCTGACTGGCGGCGGGCTGCCGGCGGGGGCTGGCTCCCTGACGGGAAGCGGGCTTCTTGCTGGCGGGGCGGCGAGCAGCCATGGCTTACATCTCCTCGGGAGCGCTGACACCCAGCAGGGCCAGGCCGTTGCGGATGACCTGAGCGGTCGCCAGACCCAGCGCCAGGCGCGCGTTGCGGGTCGCGTCGTCCTCGACCATCACCTTCACCGCGTTGTAGCAGGTGTGGAAGTCAGAGGAGAGGTCCTGCAGATACTGAGCGACCTGCTGCGGTTCCCGCACCTTGGCGGCGTGGGTGACGACGTCCGGGAACTGGGCCATGCGATTCATCACGGCCTTTTCCTGATCGCTGGTCAGCAAGGACAGTTGCGCCATGGCCAGAGATTCATCGAAGGCCTTGTCTTCACGGCTGGCCTTGCGCAGCACGCTGTGCACGCGGGCGTGGGCATACTGGATGTAGTAGACCGGGTTGTCGTTGGACTGGGAGCGGGCCAGGTCAATGTCGAAGGTCAGCTGGGAGTCGGCACGTCGCGCCGCCAGGAAGTAGCGGGTCGCGTCGCGGCCGACTTCCTCGATCAGGTCACGCAGGGTCACGTAGCTGCCGGCACGCTTGGAGAGCTTCACTTCCTCACCGGAGCGCATCACGGTGACCATCTGGTGCAGCACGTAGTCCGGCCAGCCTTCCGGGATGCCGGCCTTGAGGGCCTGCAGGCCCGCACGCACGCGAGTCACGGTGGAGTGGTGGTCGGCACCCTGTTCATTGATGACCTGGGTGAAACCGCGCTGCCACTTGTCCAGGTGGTAGGCGACATCTGGCAGGAAGTAGGTGTAACCGCCGTCACGCTTGCGCATCACGCGGTCCTTGTCATCCCCGAAGTCGGTGGTGCGCAGCCACATGGCGCCATCGTCTTCGTAGGTATAGCCGTTGTCGACCAGGCGCTTGACGGTGTCTTCGACCTTGCCGTCACGGTAGAGCGAGGATTCGAGGAAGTAGACGTCGAACTCGACGCCGAAGGCCTTGAGGTCCAGATCCTGTTCATGGCGCAGGTAGGCGACGGCGAAGACGCGGATGGCGTCGAGATCGTCAGGTTCTGCGGCGCCCGTGACCTGCTTGCCATCGGCTTCGACGGTATCGCCGGCCATGTAGGAGGCGGCCAGTTCGCGGATGTAGTCACCGCGATAGCCATCAGCCGGCCAGCTGGCGTCATCCGGGCCCAGGCCCTTGGCGCGTGCCTGAACGGAGAGCGCCAGATTGTTGATCTGGGCGCCGGCGTCGTTGTAGTAGAACTCGCGCGTGACGTCGTGGCCGGTGGCGGCCAGCAGGCGGCACAGCACGTCGCCGACCGCGGCGCCACGCCCGTGACCGACATGCAGCGGCCCGGTCGGATTGGCGGAGACGAACTCGACCTGGACCTTCTCACCGGCGCCCACGTCGCTGTGCCCGAAGCGGTCGCCTTCGCTGAAGACGCGGCGCACGATGTCGGCCACCGCCCCGGTCTCGGCGAAGAAGTTCAGGAAGCCGGGGCCGGCGATCTCGACCTTGGAGACCGCGTCGGAGGCCGGCAGGGCGGCGACCAGCTTCTCGGCCAGCTCACGCGGCTTCATGCCGGCAGCCTTGGACGTCATCATCGCCAGGTTGCTGGCGTAGTCGCCGTGGGTCTTGTCCTTGGTCGGGTCGACCTTGATCTGCGGGCTGGCGTCGGCGGGCAGGGTGCCGTCGGCCTTGAGGGAATCCAGGGCCTGGCCCAGCAGTTCGATGATCGTCTCTTTCATGGAATATCGGTCTCTTCACGGCTCAGGTCGCACCGCGTGCTCTGGAGCAGGCGGTTGCAGGCATCAGGCCTGCGGGCAATGGGGGAGTGCGGATGTCGCTGCACGATGGCGGGCATTATCACCGATCCTGCGGCTTGCATAAACCGTCGTGATCAATCACGGCGCAATCCGTGTCCTGGCGGGATAGTGGTCAGTTCAACTCAGGCCATGCCGATGGGATCGACATCCAGTGACCAGCGCAGGCGGCGCGCGTCACGATCCTGCTCGCAGAGCGTCACCAGCCAGGCGGCGGCTTCATGCAGCGGGCCGCGTTTCGCCGCGCGCAACAGCAATTGGGCGTGATAGCGATTCTGGCGGCGCTCCATCGGCGCCGGTACCGGGCCGAGGCAGTCCACCTTGAGGTCGGCACTGTCGATGTGCTGACGCAGGGCGCTTCCTACCTTCAACAGCCACTGCTCGACCTGCTGCTGATCGGTGGCTTCGGCGCGCAGCAAGGCCAGATGGCTGAACGGCGGCAACTGCGCGATGCGGCGCTCCTCCAGCAGCTCGCCGGCCAGCTGTGGGTAGCCGGCCTGGATCAGTGTCAGCAGGTTGGGGTCTTCCGGATGGCGGGTCTGGATCAGCACCTCACCGGGGCGCTCGGCGCGTCCGGCTCGCCCGGCGACCTGCACCAGCAGCTGGGCGGATTGCTCCAGCGCACGGAAGTCGGCGGCGTAGAGTCCGCTGTCGGCATTGACCACCACCACCAGCGTGACGTGGGGGAAGTGGTGGCCCTTGGCCAGCATCTGGGTGCCGACCAGCAGGCAGGGTTCGCCACGGCGGATCACTGCCAGCGCTTCACTCATGGCGTCCTTGCGCTGGGTACTGTCGCGGTCGATGCGCAGCACCGGCACGTCGGGGAATTTCTCGCCGAGCAGCTCTTCGGTGCGCTCGGTGCCCGCGCCTTGTGGACGAACATCGCCGCTGCCGCAGGCCGGGCAGGCATCCGGCAGCGGGCGGGTGCGTTCGCAGTGATGGCAGGTCAGCTGCGGGGGATGGCGATGCAGGGTCATGCGTGCGTCGCAGTTGTCACATTCGGCGATCCAGCCGCAGGCATGGCAGGTCAGCGTCGGAGCGAAGCCGCGCCGATTGATGAATACCAGCACCTGATCGCCCTGGGCGAGGCGCTTCTCGATGGCGTCCAGACTCTGGGTGGAGAGTCCGCCCAGCGTCATGCGGCCGCGCAGGTCGATCGGGTGCAGGCGTGCCGGTTGGCTGCGCCCGGCACGCTGATGCAGATGCAGGTGAGTGAAGCGCCCTTCGCGGGCATGGCGCAGGCTTTCCAGAGACGGCGTGGCGCTGCCGAGCACTACCGGGATGCCTTCCTGCTTGCCACGTACCAGCGCCAGATCGCGGGCGTGATAGCGCAGGCCATCCTGTTGCTTGAAGGAGCCGTCGTGCTCCTCGTCGACGATGATCACCCCGAGCTTTGCCATCGGCGTGAAGATGGCAGAGCGCGTGCCGATCACGATGCGCGCGCGGCCGCTGCGTGCCGCCTCGAAGCCATCGAGGCGCTCGCCATCGCTGACGCCGGAATGCAGCATCACCTGGGGGACGCGGAAACGTCTGCGGAAGCGCTCCAGCGTCTGGGGCGTCAGGCCGATCTCGGGCACCAGCACCAGAGCCTGGCCGCCGCGATCCAGCACCGCCTCGATCAGTTGCAGGTAGACCTCGGTCTTGCCGGAGCCGGTCACGCCCTCCAGCAGCGTGGGGGAGAAGCGACTCAGGCCTTCATGCAGGCGCGAGAGCGCGCGGCCCTGCTCGTCATTGAGTGCCAGGCTGGGCTCGGCCAGCACGCCCTTGCTGGCCTGCTCCGGGGTGGCGCCGGTGACAGGCTCTTCACGTGATTCGATGAAGCCACGACTGCGCAGGGTTTCCAGCTGCTGGCGGGTGAAGCCCTGGGCGGTGATCGCGCTGTGTACCAGGCCATGACGGTGCTGAGCGAGCAGCTCGAGCAATGCGATCTGGCGGGTCGCGCGGCCGAGGCTGGCCGGCTCCGTGATACGCCCCTTGTCGGTGAGTGACCAGCGCTCACGGGTGCGTGCCTCGAGGGCACGTCCCTGGCGCAGCAGTGATGGCATCGCCTGCGCGAAGGTGTCGCCGAGTGAGTGCTGGTAATAGCGTGCGGTGAACTGACATATCCACAGCCAGTCGGCCGGCAATGGCGCTTCGTCGATCACCTCGCTGACGGGCTTGAGCTTCTCGATGGGAAAGGCTGAGTCGCTGCGCAGCTCCGCGATCACCCCGACCAGCTGGCGACGGCCGAACTCGACGCGCACGCGCAGACCGACCTGCCAGCCATGGCGAGGTGGCTGGCGTGCTGGCAGATAGTCAAACAGGTCGCGCAGGGGGCCGGGAATCGCGATGCCCAGTACACGTCCGGGCAGGTGAGTCGCAGTCTTGTCGCTGGTGTCAGGCACGCAAGGCATCCGAGGAAGAGAGAATGAGATGACGAGAGGAAAACGCCACGCAGTCTACAGAGTGTTGCCGGCAATAAACGCCACAAAGTTTGGTCTTGTCGCAGATGGCTGGTAAAATGCGTCGCCTTCCGTCGGAGTCGGCGGAATGACCGGTTACATCCAAAACCCGTGTACGGTGCCTGGCAATCGATCAGGTGGCGGTGCACAGCGACCTGAGGTTACACACCATGAAACAGGGTATCCATCCGGACTACCAGCGCCAGACCGCAACCTGCTCCTGCGGCGCGCAGCACGAAATCGGTTCCACTTCCAAGCAGACCTTCGCGCTGGACGTGTGCTCCGAGTGCCACCCGTTCTACACCGGCAAGCAGAAGCAGGCTACCACCGGTGGCCGCGTCGAGCGCTTCAACAAGCGTTTCGGTGCTGCCATCAAGCGCTGATACCTTCAGCTGCTTGTCGCTTGCATGGCGCTGTGCATCGCGCAGCGCCATCAACGAAAAAACCGATGCGCGCGGTCATTGCGCGGATTTTCATGAGATACGCGGGGCGAAACGCCACGCCGACCCGTCAGTGATAAGGAAAGGTTTATGACTGAGTGGGGCATCCATAACGTTAGACGAATGGCTAAAACAGTTTTTAAACATCCGTATTAATTCCTTTTATAACAACAAGTTGCGTTGGTTGTTCGCGAGGGGGTTTTTCTATATTCTGGTCACAGCCAACCCCCGCTAAAATACCGGATGACACGCATGTCTGATGCCATGAAGAAAGCAGCACTGCAATATCACGCCGAACCGATTCCCGGAAAGCTGTCCATCGAGCTGACCAAGCCGACAGAAACTGCCAAGGACCTCGCGCTGGCCTACAGCCCGGGTGTAGCCGAGCCGTGCCGCGAGATTGCTGCCGATCCGGAAAATGCCTACCTGTATACCGGCAAGGGCAACCTGGTCGCCGTCATCTCCGATGGCACCGCCATCCTGGGGCTGGGCAATCTCGGGCCGCTGGCTTCCAAGCCGGTCATGGAAGGCAAGGGCGTGCTGTTCAAGCGCTTCGCTGGCATCAACTCCGTCGACGTCGAGATCGATGCGGAAAGCCCGCAGGCCTTCATCGATACCGTGCGTCGCATCCACACCACCTACGGTGGCATCAACCTGGAAGACATCAAGGCACCGGAGTGCTTCGAAGTCGAGCAGGCGTTGATCGAACAGTGCAACATCCCGGTCTTCCATGATGACCAGCACGGCACGGCCATCGTCACCGCTGCCGGCATGCTCAACGCACTCGATATCGCCGGCAAGTCCCTGGAAGACGCGCGTATCGTCTGCCTGGGCGCCGGTGCTGCCGCGATTGCCTGCATGAAGCTGCTGGTCTCCAGTGGTGCCAAGGTCGAGAACATCTTCATGCTCGATCGCAAGGGCGTGATCCACAGCGGCCGTGATGACCTGAACCAGTACAAGGCGATGTTCGCCACCGAGACCGAGCTGCGTACGCTGGATGATGTCATCGAAGGTGCGGATGTCTTCGTCGGCCTGTCCGGCCCCAACCTCTTGAAGGCCGAGCAGCTCAAGAAGATGGCTGACACGCCGATCGTGTTCGCGTGCTCCAACCCGGATCCGGAAATCCATCCGGATACTGCTCGCGAAGCGCGTCCGGACGTCATCATGGCGACAGGTCGCTCCGATTACCCGAACCAGGTCAACAACGTGCTGGGCTTCCCGTTCATCTTCCGCGGTGCGCTGGACGTGCGAGCCACACGCATCAATGAAGAGATGAAGCTGGCGGCCGTTCACGCGCTGAAGGACCTTGCTCGCGAGCCGGTCAGCCAGGACGTGCTGGATGCCTACGAGATCGACAGCCTCGAATTCGGTCCGGGGTACATCATCCCGACGCCGATGGATGCGCGTCTGCTCGAGCGTCTGCCGGCTGCCGTGGCGCAAGCCGCCATCGATTCCGGTGTCGCGCGCAAGCCCTATCCGGCGCATTACCCGCTGACCAATGCGGATCAGGTCTACGGTTAAGCGTCATCGGAGAAGCTGTAGAGAATCGAGGCGGCGGTGGTGGTGTCGGTCTTGGCGTCCGTGTCATCCGGCGGGCTGGTGTTGTTCTTGATCTCGTGGGAGAGCTTCAAGGCCAGGCTGGAATTGATGGAGACGGTCAGTGCGGTATAGCTGCGGCTGATGATGTTGTCCCGGGTACCTTCCACCGAGAACTGCTGCTCGAAATTCGAGGTATCAGACAGCTGCCAACGATAGTCCATGGCCGTGTAGCCGAGGAGGTAGTTCTCGTGATCCCCCTCGGTGATATTGTCGTAGCGATAGCCCGGACCCGCCTCGACAGAGAGGTTGTGCTCAGGGCCTGACAGCAGGCGAATCCCGTACCCCCCGATGGAGGTGACTTGATCGTCATAGCCGGAGAAGCGCTCCTTCTCCCAGCGCAGCAGCCCGAAGGCATAGCGATCACGCCCCAGGTCATAGCGCTCACGCTGACCGATCAGGTACTGCTCGGTGGTGGTCTCGCCGCTGCTGGACACATGCTTGGCTTCCATGCGGAAGGTGTGGGTCCAGGGCTTGAGGTGCCAGGACAGGCGGGCCTTGCCCAGCAAGGTTTCGCTGTTCGAGTTGCCGGAGAGCTTGGTAAAGCCCAGCTCGGCCTGACCGCTGAATGGCTCGGAATCCTCGCTGGCGGCGGGGGGAGCGTAGAAGAGGTCATCATCGGCACTGGCCTCGCGAAGCGGGCTCAGGGCCAGACACAGCAGCAGGGTCATGCGCAGTGTGGGCAATGGGTGAAGCATGCAGACTCCGGTCAGATCAGAAGATGGCCTCGAAAGTTCCGGTGCCTTCTGAGCCGCTCTGTTGCTCCAGCTCCTTGCGGATGGTGCGTTCCTTGTAGGGCGGCAGATTGTCCTTGCGGAACAGCTCGCTGACGCCGCCGGATTGACCACTGTGCAGGCGCTTGCCGGACTCCGGGTCGATGGTCGCGCTCACGATGTCATCGGGGCGCTCCATCCTGGCGGATGGCATGCCCTTGAGGGCGCCACGCATGTAGTCGACCCAGATGGGCAGCGCGGCCTGGGCACCGTACTCGGCGAGGGTGTCATTGGAGTCCTTGCCGACCCAGACGGTCGCGACCAGCTTGCTGTTGAAGCCGGAGAACCAGGCATCACGCTGGTCATTGGTGGTCCCTGTCTTGCCAGCCAGGTCATCGCGACCAAGCGTCAGGGCCCCACGGCCGGTGCCGCGCTTGATGACGTCTTCCATCATGTCACGGATCAGGTACATGGATTCCGGCGAGGCGATGCGCTCGGCCAGCGGATACTGACGGCCATCACGATTGACGGTCACCATGCCCGGCGTGCAGTTGGCGCAGGCGACGGCCGGATGAGCTTCGTAGTCGGTCTCGTCGTCACCGCGCGTGACGGTGTCGATGTACCAGGGTTCGACACGGAAGCCGCCGTTCGAGAGTACGGCGTAGGCACGGGCCATTTCCAGCGGTGTCAGCGAGGCGCTGCCCAGTGCCAGTGACAGACCGTTGGGCAGCTCTTCGCGCTTGAAGCCCACCTTGACGAGGAAGTCGAGCGTCTTCTCGAGACCGACGGTCTGCAGCAGTCGCACGGACACCAGGTTCAGGGAGCGATAGAGACCAACGCGGATCCGGGTCGGACCAGTGAACTTGCCGCCGGCGTTCTCCGGGCGCCATACCTTGTTGCCATCCTGCATGACCACCGGAGCATTGTTGATGATGGTCGCCGGTGACATGCCGCCCTGCTCGAGCCCCGAGAGGTAGATGAACGGCTTGAAGATGGAGCCGGCCTGACGACGTGCCTGTATCGCTCGATTGAACTTGCTGGCGGAATAGCTGAAGCCGCCCTGGAGTGCGAGGATGGCGCCATTTTCCGGGTCCAGTGAAACGATGGCCGACTGGGCATCCGGCAGCTGACCCAGGCGATAGCCATCATCTTCCTTGATGACGCGCACCAGATCGCCGACCTTGGCAATCTCGGCGGCAGAGCCGGGTACACCACCGCGCCAGCGGGAGCTCTTGTACTCGCGCGCCCATTTCAGACCGTCCCAGCCAATCGTGGCCAGGCTGGCGTCTGCCAGCAGGACCTTCATCTGCTTGCCATCATTTTCCACCACGATGGCGGCTTCGAGCGGGCCATAGTCCGGCGTGCGATCCAGCACTTTCAGCCAGTTGGAGACATCGCGGTCGATGCCCTCGATGCGCTTCTCGCTCTTCTGGGCGGCCTGTCTGGCCGTTTCCAGCACTTCGGGAGAGCGAGAGATCTCTTCTTCGAGGCCGGCCTGATCGGTCTGGTCCTGAGCTTCCGCCAGTGACGCCGCGATACCGGATTCCTCCACGCCACGCCAGCCATGGCGGGTGTCATAGTCGATCAGGCCCTTGATCAAGGCATCGCGAGCCTGCGGCTGCAGCTTGCTGTCCAGCGTCGTGGTGATGCGCACATTGTCGGTATATGCCTTGTCACCGAAACGATCGACCGCGAAGCTTCTGGCCATCTCTGCGACGTAGGGCGCCTCGACTTCCGGGCGCGTGTAATGGCGTGCCGCGGTGATCGGTGCCTTGACGGCCTCGTCATAGGCCTGAGGCTCGATATAGCCCAGTTCCTTCATGCGCAGCAGGATCCAGTTGCGACGGATCAGGGCGCGCTGAGGGTTGGTGAGCGGGTTGAAGCTGGAGGGGGCCTTGGGCAGGCCTGCCAGCATGGCCTGCTCGGCCAGGGTCAGTTCATCGAGAGACTTGTCATAGTAGGTGCGTGCCGCAGCCGCGATCCCGTAGGCGCGATGGCCCAGGAAGATCTTGTTGACGTAGAGCTCGAGGATCTCCTGCTTGGAGAGGATCTGCTCCATCTGCAGTGACAGCAGGATTTCGCGAATCTTGCGCGTGAACGTCTGATCCAGCGTCAGCAGGTAGTTGCGCGCGACCTGCATGGTGATGGTGCTGCCGCCCGATTGGATGCTGCCGCTGGAAGCCAGCTGGACGGCGGCACGCGCGAGGCCCTTGGGGTCGATGCCCGGGTGCGAGAAGAAATTGCTGTCCTCGGCCGCGAGCAGGGCGTCCACAAACGTCTCGGGGATCTCGTCGAAGGTGACCGGGATGCGGCGCTGGTCACCGTATTCGCCGATCAGCTTGCCGTCACGGGTGTAGATGCGCAGCGGCGTCTGCAGCTTGGTATCCTGCAATTGATGAACATCGGGCAGGCCAGGTGCGAAATACAGGGAGGCGCCGACGATGGCCAGCAATCCCGCAGCACACAGTGACAGCAGCAGCCAGAACACTGGCGAAAGTAGTCGTCTCAATAGCTTCATGGGCAAGACAGGGTCCGTGGGTAATGAAAGGCGGGTGGCTGCGGGGGGATTGGCAATTCCATTGCTGGGGCATTATAAGTAGCGGGTCCAGATGCGGCCAGCGTTGAACCCTGTCTTGCGCGTCTGTTGTGTTATTCTGCGAAACATAATGTAACCTCTCAGCAGAAGAGGATGCCGCGGCGGTGCCGCACGGGAAGCGGCGGCCCGCCAGTCAGACGGGGTCGTCATCAGAGCAGGGGAATGCCAATTGCTGGGACTCAAATCCGCCGGCAAGGGACTGATTGGCGTCGATATCACATCGGCGACCGTCAAGCTCCTGGAGCTGTCCAGACACGGAAATCGATACCAGATCGATAGCTACGCGGTGCGCCCCTTGAAGGAAGGCGCAGTCGTCGAGCGGCGCATCCGCGACATGGATGAAGTCGTGCTGGCGATCAAGCGCGCGGTCGAGCAGGCCCAGCCGCGCTCGCGACGAGCCGTCGTGGCGGTGCCGGCCAGTGCCGCCATCACCAAGACATTGAGTTTTCCGACCAATCTGGCCGATGACGAGATCGAGCAGCGCATCGCGCTCGAATCCGAGAAGCATTTTCCCTTCCCGCTCAATGACGTGGCGTTCGACTTCCAGCATCTGGGGGTCAATGCCCGCAATCCTGATCAGCAGGATCTGCTGCTGGTGGCCTGTCGCAGCCTGGATGTCGATCAGCTCACCTCCGCGCTCGAGCAGGCCGGCCTTGAGCCGTCAGCGGTCGATGTCGAGACCTTTTCGCTGGAGCGTGCCTTCGGTGAATTGCGCCACCAGCTCCCCCCTACCTACGACAATGAAGAGTGCGTCGCGGTCGTCGATATCGGTGCCACCATGACGGCTTTTCATGTCATCCAGAATGGTCGCATCGTCTACAGCCGGGATGCCGTGTTCGGGGGGCGTCAGCTGACCGACGAGATAATGAACCGTTTCGATCTTTCCAATGACGAAGCGGGCCTGGCCAAGAAGCGTGGTGGTCTGCCGGACACCTATGACAGTGAAGTGCTGGATCCGTTCCGTGACACGCTCGTGCAGCAGATCGCGCGCTCCCTGCAGCTCTATTACACCGCCGGCAAGCGTCGTGAGGTCCAGCGCATTCTGCTGGGAGGAGGGACAGCCGCCATTCCCGGATTACGTGAGTCGCTGGCAGGGCACACCGGACTGGAAGTGATCATGGCCAATCCCTTCACGCACATGAGCGTCAACCCTCGAGTCGACATCCAGGCGCTGGCCGGTGATGCCCCTGCGATGTTGACGGCCTGCGGGCTTGCGATGAGGAAGCGCTCATGACCATCGAGATCAATCTGCTGTCGTGGCGTGAGGAGCGTCGCGAGAAACGCAGCAAGCGCTTCTTCGGCATCCTGGCGCTGGCCGCCGTGGTGGGGGTGGGAGCCGGGTTTGGCATGAGCGAGTATTACCAGAGCCAGCTCGAGGCGCAGAAGCAGCGGCATGCCTTCATCGAGAAGGAAATGGCGCGACTGAATCGCGATATCAAGGAAGTCGAGGATATCGAGAGTCGGCGTGATCAGATGCTGGCGCAGATCGAGCTGATTCGCAGTCTGCAGTTCTCGCGCCCGGAAACGGTACGTGTCTTCAATCAGCTCGTTGCGACGCTGGTCGAGGGTGCCTGGTACCAGAGCATCAGTCGCAGCGGACGTCAGATCAAGGCCAACGGCATCGCGGAGAATACGCGTCAGGTGTCCGGTCTGATGCGCACGCTTGCGGCATCGGATGTCTTCGGTACGCCGACACTGTCCGACGTACAGAGCAGCGACGATGATCGTCGCAGCTTCAATATCATGATTCCCGAGACACCGACGGAGGGAGGTCGGAAATGAGTTTCCTCAATGCCGAAGTGCGTCGTCTCAAGTCGACGGACTTCCAGGATCTCGACCTCAAGGAGGCGGGTATCTGGCCCGTCACCTTGCAGGTGGTGTTGGTGCTGATCGTCTTTGGTGCCCTGTTCTGGGCGTCCCACTGGTTCCTTGCGGCGCCCAAGGCCGAGGATCTTGAGCGCCTGCAAGCCAAGGAGCGTCAGCTGCTGAGCCAGTTCGAGACCAAGGCCTTCAAGGCGGCCAATCTGCCCGTGATGCGTGAGCAGATGGCCGAGCTGGAGACGCG
Organism: Cobetia sp. ICG0124; assembly: GCF_004006355.1. Taxonomy (NCBI): domain Bacteria; kingdom Pseudomonadati; phylum Pseudomonadota; class Gammaproteobacteria; order Oceanospirillales; family Halomonadaceae; genus Cobetia; species Cobetia sp. ICG0124. The sequence goes on from NZ_CP024893.1 coordinate 386,026, forward strand.
CATGGAACAGCTGCTCGAGATGCTCCCGACCGATGCCGAAGTGCCGGCTCTGCTCGATGACATCAGCGAGACGGCCATCAACAACCAGCTGGAGGTGGAATACATTCGCCTCAAGCCGGCCCAGAATCGCGATTTCTACGTCGAGCAGCCCTTCGATATCAAGGTGCGCGGCGATTACCACCGCATTGCCGCCTTCGTGTCTGGGGTCGCCGGGCTTTCGCGTATCGTGACGTTGCATGACTTCGTGCTGACACCGGTCTCGCAGGGTGAAGACCTGGAGTTGTCGCTGCTGGCCAAGACTTACAACTACCGCCAATGTCGTGCTGGGTGGTGCGATGTTGCTGACACTGCTGGCCGGTTGTGGTGACCCGCAGCTGCCTGCGCTGGAGAGCGAGCTCGAGTCGCTCAGAGGGCGGCCGACGGGGCAGGTCAAGGACCTGCCGCCTCAGCCCGAGTATCATCCCGTGACGTACGACATGGCGGATGCTCGCAGTCCTTTCCAGTCGCGACTGCCGGAGCCGGAGGAGGAGCTCGCCATGGTGGACAATGGCGTGCGGCCGGATCTGGATCGCCCCCGCGAGCCTCTTGAGGCCTGGCCGATGGAGCAGCTCAGCATGGTGGGGACCCTGGATGTGGACGGCAGTCGCTCGGCGTTGATCTTGACGCCGGAGCAGGAGGTGCAGCGTGTGAGTGTCGGCGGACACATGGGGAGCAATTTCGGCCGCATCATTCGCATCGGTGATACTCAGCTGGACCTGGTGGAAATCGTGCCCAACGGTCAGGGCGGTTGGATCGAACGAACCCGCGCCATGGCATTGACAATGGCTGGGCGGAGCCGCAGCGAGACAGGGGACAAGGGAACATGACGCGATTGCAACGAATGAGTCTGCTGGGGTTGGCGGCTTTCGGCAGCCTGATGGCGAGTGTGGCGCAGGCGGCCTCCACGCTGCAGGATCTGGAATTCACTTCGCTGGGTGGCGATCGGATGGAGCTCAAGCTCGATTTCGCCGGCGGGGTGCCTGAGGTCAAGGGATACCGGATCGAGACACCGCCGCGTATCACCATCGATCTCATGGATACCAGCAGTCAGCTGGACAAGCGCCGCTTCGAGCTCGGCCTCAATGGGGTCGAGGAGCTGGTGGCGCTGGAGGCCGGCTCGCGTACGCGCCTGGTCATGAAGCTCAGCCAGACCCGTCCCTATGTGACGCGTACCGAAGGCAATAGCCTCTATGTCATCGTCGGTGAGCAGGGCGGTCCGGTGGCCGCCTGGAAGTCGCGGCGGAGCCTTCCGTCAGTGGTATCGATTTCCGTCGGGGCAGTGAGGGGGAAGGGCGTGTCGTGGTCAACTTCAATCGCGCCAATGTCGAGTCTCGTGTGACCGAGCGTGGCCGCAAGATCTATATCGATCTCAAGGGTGTCGCCCTGCCGCCAGAGCTGAATCAGGTGCTGGATGTCGGTGATTTCGCGACTCCGGTCTCGAGGATCGACCCGCAGCGTACTCGTGATGGTGTGCGCCTGGTGGTGGATGCCAATGGCTACTACACCCAGTTGGCCACCCAGGCCGGCAACGAGCTGGTGCTTGAGGTCAAGCCGCTGACACGGGAAGAGCAGGCGGAGCGGATCAAGGACAAGTTCCCGTACACCGGCAAGAAGATCTCGCTGAACTTCCAGAATATCGAAGTGCGCTCGGTGCTGCAGATCATCGCGGACTTCACTGGGCTCAATCTGGTGGCCAGTGACAACGTCACCGGCAACGTGACCCTGAACCTCAAGGAAGTGCCCTGGGATCAGGCGCTGGACCTGGTGCTCAAGTCGAATGGCCTGGCCAGTCGCCGCATGGGCAACGTGCTGATGGTCGCGCCGGCGGAAGAGCTGGCGGCACTTGAGCGCAAGGAGCTGGAAGCCAATCAGCAGGTCAAGGAGCTGGCGCCCCTGACGACGGAGTACATTCAGGTGCGATATGCCAAGGCGGCGGACCTGGCGGCATTGCTGCGCGGTGAAGGCGGTATCGGCCTGCTCTCCGAGCGCGGTCGTGTCATGGTGGATGAGCGTACCAACACCATGTTGATCCAGGACACGCGCGACACTCTGGAGTCCATTCGCGGTACCCTCGAGTATCTCGACATTCCGGTGCGTCAGGTCCAGATCGAGGCGCGCATCGTGATCGCGCGCAGCAGCGTGTCGAGTGAAATCGGTGTCAACTGGGGGCTTTCCAACAGCAGCAACGGCAAGTTCGGCCTGGAAGGTGCGTCGACCGGCACGACCAGTGACGGTGGCCTGAGCGTCAATCTGGGTGACGACAGTGATCCGGGCAGCACCTTCAGCTTCGGTTACCTGTCCGGCGACATCCTGCTGGATCTGGAGCTTTCGGCGCTGGAAAGCGAAGGCAAGAGCCAGACCATCTCCCAGCCCAAGATCATCACCGCCAACCAGAAGAAGGCCGTCATCAAGCAGGGTCAGGAAATTCCCTACGAGGAGGCGACCTCCAGCGGCGCGACCAACATCGAGTTCAAGGAGGCGGTGCTGGCGCTGGAGGTCACGCCGCAGATCACCCCGGACAACCGCATCATCATGGATCTGTTGATCAACAATGACGACGTGTCCGATGACAGCTTCAATGGCGAGCCGGCCATCGATACCAATGAAATCGAGACTCAGGTGCTGGTCAATGATGGCGAGACGGTGGTGCTGGGCGGTATTCTGACCTCCGAACAGATACGCAGCGTCTTCAAGACACCTTTCCTGGGGGATCTGCCGGTGATCGGGAATCTCTTCCGCTATACCGAAGAGTCCAACGAGAAGGTAGAATTGCTGGTATTCATTACCCCGAAGATCATCGAGGACGGCCTGGCGGTGCGCTGATGCATGTGATTCCCAACGTATTCCTTGTCGGCCCCATGGGGGCCGGCAAGAGCACTATCGGCCGCCTGCTGGCGGCCGACTTGCATCGTGAATTTTGCGATAGCGACCACGTGATCGAAGATCGCTGCGGTGCCAGCATCCCCTGGATCTTCGATGTCGAGGGCGAGGCGGGCTTTCGCGGGCGCGAGCAGGCCGTGATTGACGAGCTGACCTCGCTGTCCGATGTCGTGATGGCCACCGGTGGCGGTGCCATCATGGCCGAAGCCAACCGGCGCGTGCTGCGAGAGCGCGGCACGGTGGTCTATCTCTATGCTCCGGTCGAGCAGCAGCTCAAGCGTGCCGGACGTGACCGCAATCGTCCTCTGCTCCAGCAGGATGACCCGGGGCGGGTGCTCAAGCGTCTCTTCGAGCTGCGAGACCCTCTCTATCGCGACACCGCGGATATCATCGTGCGTACCGATCGACGCAGCCCGCGTGCGGTCACCAACGAGATCCGGCGCCGGCTCAAGGCATTGTCAGACCCGCTCCACGTGCATGGCTAGACTCCCCTGGGGAGTCTGGCTCTCGCTTACATTCAGGCGCCGTCATTCGTTTCGCCGCAAGGAGAATCATCATGTCCCTGGCTCCCGCTCATCGTCTCGATGTCGCACTTGGCGAGCGTAGTTACCCCATTCACATCGGCCCGGGCCTGACGGCGCGAGGAGACCTCATTCGTGAGCATCTCGCCGGTCGTCAGGTGATGATCGTCACCAACACCGTGGTGGCGCCACTGTATCTGGAGGCGCTCAAGGCATCACTTGGCGATGGTCTGGATATTCGAGAGGTGATTCTCGAGGATGGCGAACAGACCAAGCACATGGCCAGTATCGGTCTGATCTGGGATGCCCTGCTCGAGGCCGGCTTCAATCGTCGTTGCACCTTGATCGCCCTCGGTGGGGGAGTCATCGGCGACATGACCGGTTTTGCCGCCGCCTGTTATCAGCGGGGGGCGGCCTTCATCCAGGTGCCGACCACGCTGCTGTCGCAGGTGGATTCCTCGGTGGGTGGCAAGACCGGCGTCAATCATCCGCGCGGCAAGAACATGCTGGGTGCCTTCTGGCAGCCGAGACTGGTGTTGATCGATACCTCAAGCCTCAGGACATTGCCGCAGCGTGAGCTGTCGGCGGGCATGGCCGAGGTCATCAAGTATGGCCTGCTGTGGGATGAAAGCTTCCTGAGCTGGCTGGAAGACAACATGCAGGCCTTGATGGCGCTGGATGAAACCTTGCTCGGAGAGGCCATCCGCCGCAGTTGTGCGATCAAGGCGGATGTCGTGGCGCAGGACGAGACCGAGCAGGGCGTGCGCGCACTGCTCAACCTCGGCCACACCTTCGGGCATGCCATCGAGACGGACCAGGGCTATGGCGTCTGGCTGCACGGTGAAGCCGTCGGCACCGGCATGCTGATGGCCGCTGAACTTTCGGCGCGCATGGGGTGGCTGTCGAGTGCCGATGTCGAGCGTATCGCCAAGGTGATCGGCAAGGCCGGTCTGCCGCTGCAAGCGCCGGAGGACATGGGGGTCGAGGACTTCCTGCGTCACATGCAGCTGGACAAGAAGAATGTCGATGGCCGTCTGCGTCTGATCCTGCTCGAGCGTATCGGGCGTGCGGTGATTACCGAAGAGGCGCCTGCCGGCCTGCTGGCGGACATGCTGGAGCACTGGCCGCGCAGCAGCCACTGATCCCTCGACCAGCCGTTGGCTGGTGCACGGAATCTGCCGCAGAAGAAAAGCCGTCACCTCAGGGTGGCGGCTTTTCTTTTTGTCGAGCGTCAGTGGGCCATTAGCGGGGCGTGATTCCTGAATTGGTATGCCGTATGCGTAATCGGTATGGGGAGAATTGAATAAAAAATTCCTGAATTGGTATGCCGTATGCGTAATCGGTATGGGGAGAATTGAATAAAAACGCTGTTTTTTATTCATCCAAGACTAAAGTTGCAAGGCGAAACCCGCGAGGCATGTCTACCCGCTAAGCGCTTGAGCCTACAGGGTTTTTTGGAATGAGGTGTCTCTAACCTTCGGTTTTGTCAGGTTTTTTTGCCCGATGGGCGACCTGTGGAGAATTGCGCGGTGGGGAAGCGCGGGGATATGCTCGAGGGAAATCTGGCGTCGTGTTGCGACACTGATGGCGCCACTATCGGCAGGCATAAAAATAAAGATAACCGATAACTATAACCTCGAAAATGCTTGTTGAAAAGCATCTGGACACATGATTTCTCCGTGAGGCACGCCCCATGAATAAAGGTCTCCACCAACCGGGAGAGTTCCGCGACAACTGCGGCTTCGGCTTGATCGCCCATATGGAAGGGCAGGCAAGCCATGAGCTGCTGCAGACTGCCATTGAATCCCTGACGTGCATGACTCACCGCGGTGGTATCGCTGCCGACGGCAAGACCGGTGATGGCTGCGGCCTGCTGCTCAAGATGCCGGATGGCTTCATGCGCCAGATCGCCCGAGAGACGCTCGGGCTCGAGCTGGGCGAGCGCTATGCCGTCGGTACGCTCTTCCTGCCGAATGATGACGCGCGTGAACAGGCCGCGCGTGATGCTTTCGAGTCCGCTCTGACGGCACGCAACCTCGAGGTGCTCGGCTGGCGTGACATGCCGGTGGATGACAGCGTGTGCGGCCCGATGGCCCGCGACTGCCTGCCGCGCATTCGTCAGGTCTTCGTTGCAGCTTCCAGTGAACGTACCGATATCGCCTTCAATGTCGACCTGTTCATGGCGCGCAGATACGCCGAGCAGGCGCTGAAGGGCGAAGAGGACTTCTACGTCTGCTCGCTGTCCGGCAAGGTCATCTCCTTCAAGGGTCTGGTGATGCCGGAAGACCTTCCGCGCTTCTACAAGGACCTGGGCGACCCGCGCCTCGAGACCGCGATCTGTGTCTTCCACCAGCGCTTCTCGACCAACACCGCGCCGCGCTGGCCGCTGGCCCAGCCGTTCCGCTTCCTCGCCCACAACGGCGAGATCAACACCATCGAGGCCAACCGTGGCTGGGCAAACGCGCGCAAGGAGAACTTCGTCTCCGAGCAGCTGCCCGAGATCGCCGAGCTGGACGAGATCGTCAACACGGTCGGCTCCGATTCCTCCAGCATGGACAACATGCTGGAAGTGCTGCTGACCGGTGGCATGGATATCTATCGCGCCATCCGCATGATGGTGCCGCCGGCCTGGCAGAACGTCGAGCAGATGGATTCCGACCTGCGGGCCTTCTACGAATACAATTCCATGCACATGGAAGCCTGGGATGGTCCGGCGGGCATCGTGCTCACCGACGGTCGCCACGCCGTGTGCATGCTGGACCGCAACGGTCTGCGTCCGGCGCGTTGGGTCATCACCCGCAATGGCTTCATCACGCTGGCCTCCGAGATCGGTACCTACGATTACAAGCCGGAAGATGTCGTCGCCAAGGGGCGTGTCGGGCCGGGGCAGGTGCTGGGTGTCGATACCGAGACCGGTGAAGTGCTGCACACCGATCAGGTCAGCGAGCGCCTCAAGGGGGCCCATCCCTACAAGCGCTGGTTGCGTGAAAATGCCAATTACCTCGAGTCCGCGCTGACCGAGCTGGCGCGTTTCCAGCCGATGGAAGCGGACACGCTGGACGTCTATCAGAAGATGTTCCAGGTCAGCTTTGAAGAGCGTGATCAGCTGCTGCGCCCGCTGGCCGAGAGCGGTCAGGAGGCGGTCGGCTCCATGGGGGATGACACCCCGATGGCCGTGCTGTCGCGCCAGAACCGCGTACTGACCGACTATTTCCGCCAGAAGTTCGCCCAGGTCACCAATCCGCCGATCGATCCGCTGCGCGAAGCGATCGTGATGTCGCTGGAGACCTGCTGTGGCGCCGAGCTCAACATCTTCGACGCGACGCCGGAACACGCGCATCGTCTGATCCTGACCACGCCGGTGCTGTCACCGCGCAAGTTCAATGCGCTGGTCAATCATGAGGACCCGGCGTTCACCTCCCAGACGCTCAAGCTGCACTATGACCCGAGTCAGGACTCTCTGAAGCAGGCGCTTCAGGGCATCTGTCAGCAGGCCGAGGAAGCGGCGCGCAATGGCAAGGTTATCCTGGTACTCAGCGACTGTGGCTTGAAGAAGGGACAGCTGCCGATCCATGCCGCACTGGCGACTGGCGCCATTCACCATCACCTCGGAGCACTGGCACTGCGTCCGCGCGTCAATCTGGTCATCGAGACCGGCTATGCGCGTGATGCACACCAGATGGCAGTGCTGTTCGGGGTTGGTGCCACGGCGGTCTACCCCTACCTTGCCTATCAGGTGATGGCCGACATGCATCGCACCGGCGAGCTGTCCGGCAACCCGGCCGATGCCCGCGAGAACTATCGCAAGGGCATGCAGAAGGGCCTCTACAAGATCCTGTCCAAGATGGGCATCTCGCACATCGGCTCCTACCGTGGCTCGCAGCTGTTCGAGGCCGTAGGGCTCAACAGTGAAGTCATGGACATGTGCTTCACCGGCATGGCCTCGCGCATCGAAGGCGCCGGCTTCGCCGAGCTGCAGTTCCAGCAGGAGCTGCTGGCGCGTGAAGCCTGGCTGCCGCGCAAGCGCATCAAGCAGGGCGGTCTGGTCAAGTACGTGCACGGTGGTGAGTACCACGCCTACAACCCTGACGTGGTGATGAAGCTGCAGCAGGCCGTGCAGCAGGGGGACTACGGCAAGTGGAAGGAATTCGCGCGCCTGGTCAACGAGCGTCCGGTCGCGACCATTCGCGATCTGTTGAGCCTCAAGCCCGTGGCCGAGCCGCTGCCGCTTGAGGAAGTCGAGTCCGTCGAATCACTGCTGCCGCGCTTCGACAGCGCCGGCATGTCTCTCGGCGCGCTGTCTCCCGAGGCACATGAGGCGCTGGCGCAGGCCATGAACGAGGCCGGCGGGCGCTCCAACTCCGGTGAGGGCGGTGAAGACCCGGCACGCTACGGTACCGTGCGCTCCTCCAAGATCAAGCAGATCGCGTCCGGGCGTTTCGGTGTCACGCCGGCGTACCTGGTCAATGCCGAGGTACTGCAGATCAAGGTCGCACAGGGCGCCAAGCCCGGTGAGGGCGGTCAGCTGCCGGGCGGCAAGGTCAACGACCTGATCGCACGTCTGCGCTACGCCGTGCCGGGGGTGACACTGATCTCGCCGCCGCCGCACCATGACATCTATTCCATCGAGGATCTGGCACAGCTGATCTTTGACCTGAAACAGGTCAATCCGTCAGCGCAGGTCTCGGTCAAGCTGGTCTCCGAGCCCGGTATCGGCACCATCGCCACCGGTGTCGCCAAGGCCTATGCCGACCTGATCACCGTCTCCGGCTACGACGGTGGCACCGCGGCCAGCCCGATCACCTCGATCAAGCATGCCGGTTCCCCGTGGGAGCTGGGGCTGCCCGAGGTGCACCAGGCGCTGCGCATCAATCAGTTGCGTCACAAGATTCGTCTGCAGACGGATGGCGGTCTCAAGACCGGTCTGGATGTGGTCAAGGCGGCGATTCTGGGGGCCGAGAGCTTCGGCTTCGGGACGGCACCGATGGTGGCGCTGGGCTGCAAGTACCTGCGTATCTGTCACCTGAACAACTGTGCCACCGGTGTCGCGACCCAGCACCAGGCGCTGCGTGATGAGCATTTCCGCGGCACCGTCGAGATGGTCAAGCACTACTTCCGCTTCATCGCTGAAGAGGTGCGCGAGCTGATGGCGCTGCTGGGCGTGCGCCAGATCACCGACCTGATCGGTCGTACCGATCTGCTCGAAGTGCTGGAAGGCGAGACCAACGCGCAGCGTCGTCTCGACCTCACGCCGTTGCTGGGCAATGACTTCGTGCCCGAGGACGCGCCGCAGTTCTGCCAGGTCAGCCGCAACGAGCCGCATGACCCCGGCGCCAAGAACCTCGAGATGCTGGCGGCGATGGAGTCGGCGATCGACAGCCGCAGCGGTGGCGAGTTCAGCTTCCATGTCACCAACTGCGATCGCTCCATCGGGGCGCGTGTCTCCGGTGAGATCGCCAAGCGGTATGGCGAGGCAGGACTGGCGGGCTCGCCGCTCAAGGTCAGCCTGACCGGCGTGGCAGGGCAGAGCTTCGGGGTCTGGAATGCGCATGGCCTCGAGATGCATCTGGAAGGCGATGCCAACGATTACGTCGGCAAGGGCATGAATGGCGGCAAGCTGACCATCGTGCCGCCGCGCGGCTCGCGCTTCGAGAGCCACAAGACGGCCATCATCGGCAACACCTGCCTGTATGGGGCGACCGGCGGCAAGTTGTACGCCGCGGGAACTGCCGGCGAGCGCTTCGCGGTGCGCAACTCCGGTGCGCATGCCGTCATCGAAGGGGCGGGCGATCACTGCTGTGAGTACATGACCGGCGGGCTGGTCTGCGTGCTGGGCGAAACCGGCGTCAACTTCGGTGCAGGCATGACCGGCGGCTTCGCCTATGTACTGGACGAGAGTCGAGACTTCGTCGACAAGTACAACCACGAGCTGGTGGAAATCCACCGTATCAATACCGAAGCCATGGAGGCCTATCGTCGCCATCTGCGCGAAGTGATCGAGGAATACGTGGCCGAGACCGGCTCCGAGCGCGGTCGCAACATCCTGCGTGATTTCCCTGACTTCGTGCGTCACTTCTGGTTGGTCAAGCCCAAGGCGGCAAGCCTGGGGGGATTGCTCGATCAGTCCCGGCGTCAGCCGGAGTGATCGCATCCCTCACCCTGGCAAGCCCCGGGTGAGGGCCCGCACCGCGACGGTGCCCGGATTTTGAGAGAGGATTTATCATGGCCAATCAGCTCGCCAACGACTTCCAGTTCATCGATGTGGGTCGTCAGGACCCGCAGAAGAAAGATGCTCGCGTGCGTGCCCGCGAGTTCAACGAGATATACGCCGAGTTCAAGCCGGTGGAAGCGGCCAGTCAGGCGCATCGCTGCCTGGGTTGCGGCAACCCCTACTGCGAGTGGAAGTGTCCGGTACACAACTACATCCCCAACTGGCTGAAGCTGGTCTCCGAGGGCAACATCCTCGAGGCTGCGGAGCTTTCGCACCAGACCAACTCGCTGCCCGAAGTCTGTGGGCGCGTCTGCCCGCAGGATCGTCTCTGTGAAGGCGACTGCACCCTGAATGATGGCTTCGGTGCCGTCACCATCGGTTCGGTCGAGAAGTACATCACCGACACCGCCTTCGCGATGGGCTGGCGCCCCGACATGTCCAAGGTCAGCTGGACGGACAAGCGCGTCGCCATCATCGGTGCCGGCCCGGCGGGTCTGGGGGCAGCCGATATCCTGGTGCGCAACGGTGTGCGTCCGGTGATCTATGATCGTCACCCGGAGATCGGTGGGCTGCTGACCTTCGGTATCCCGGAGTTCAAGCTCGAGAAGGGCGTGATGACGCGCCGACGCGAGATCTTCGAAGAGATGGGCATGGAGTTCCGTCTCAATGTCGAGGTCGGTCGTGACATCGGCTTCGATGCCCTGCTCGAGGAATACGATGCCGTCTTCCTGGGCATGGGCACCTACAACGCCATGAGCGGCGGTTTCCCGGGCGAGGATCTTCCGGGAGTTCACAAGGCGCTCGACTTCCTGATCGCCAACGTCAATCACTGCCTGGGCTTCGAGAAGGACCCGGCCGATTACGTCTCGATGGAAGGCAAGAAGGTCGTGGTGCTCGGCGGTGGTGATACCGCGATGGACTGCAACCGCACCTCCATCCGTCAGGGCGCCGATACCGTGACCTGTGCCTACCGTCGCGACGAGGCCAACATGCCGGGCTCGCGTCGTGAGGTGACCAATGCTCGTGAGGAAGGCGTCGACTTCCTGTTCAATCGCCAGCCGGTGGCGGTGGTCGGTGAGGGCAAGGTCGAGGGCGTCAAGGTCGTGCGTACCCGCATGGGTGAACCGGATGCCAACGGGCGCCAGCGTCCGGAAGTGGTGCCGGGTTCCGAAGAGATCCTGCCGGCGGATGCCGTCATCGTCGCCTTCGGCTTCCAGGCCAGTCCTGCGCCGTGGTTCACCGATTTCGATATCGGGGTCGATGAGCGTGGGCGCATCGCGACCAGTGCCGAGCGACTCGCCTTCCAGACCACCAATCCCAAGGTGTTCGCCGGTGGTGACATGGTGCGCGGTTCCGATCTGGTGGTGACCGCCATTGATGAAGGTCGCCGGGCCGCAGAAGGGATTCTCGATTTCCTGGAAGTGTAAAGAGATCGCAGTATCACGTATCAGGCCCGCCACGGCGGGCCTGATACGTTGGGCGGGTGCCCGTGGCGGCGTCACCAAGGATGGATGGAGTGGCAATCAAATTGAGCCGGAGCAGCCTTTCCGCTAGACTGGCGACCCATCCTGATCCGTTCCCCCGGATCTCTCCTACAGCTCACGTTTTCGGCAGGTTTCCATGACACGATTTATCTTCGTGACGGGCGGCGTTGTGTCCTCGCTTGGCAAGGGCATCGCATCCGCTTCGCTGGCGGCTATTCTCGAGGCCCGTGGCCTCAAGGTCACCATTCTCAAGCTGGATCCGTACATCAACGTCGATCCGGGCACCATGAGCCCGTTCCAGCACGGCGAAGTCTTTGTCACTGAAGATGGCGCGGAAACCGATCTGGACCTCGGTCACTACGAGCGTTTCATCCGCTCGCGCATGACCCAGGGCAACAACTTCACCACCGGCCGTGTCTACGAGCACGTGCTGCGCAAGGAGCGCCGCGGCGACTACCTGGGTGGAACGGTTCAGGTCATCCCGCACATCACCGACGAGATCAAGCGTCGCGTGATCGCTGGCGGTGAAGGCTATGACGTCGCGCTGGTCGAGATCGGTGGCACCGTCGGTGACATCGAGTCCCTGCCATTCCTGGAGTCGATCCGTCAGTTGCGCGCCCAGCTGGGTAGCGAGCGTGCCATCTTCATGCACCTCACGCTGGTGCCGTACATCAAGACGGCTGGTGAGACCAAGACCAAGCCGACCCAGCACAGCGTCAAGGAGCTGCGCTCCATCGGTATCCAGCCGGATATCCTGATCTGCCGCAGCGAAGTCGAGATCGAGGAAAGCGAGCGTCGCAAGATCTCGCTGTTCACCAATGTCGAGGAACGTGCTGTCGTGTCGCTGCAGGATGCCGACACCATCTATCGTATTCCGCTGATGTTGCATGAAGCCGGTCTCGATGAGATTGTCTGCGACAAGCTGCGCCTGGAGGCCAAAGAGGCCGACATGTCCGAGTGGGTGTCGGTACTGGATGCCAAGCTCAACCCGCTCAAGACCATCAACATCGCGATGGTCGGCAAGTACATGGAGCTGCTGGACGCCTACAAGTCCCTGAACGAGGCACTGATTCATGCCGGTATCCAGGGACGTGTGAAGGTCAACGTCGACTTCATCGATTCCGAAGAGATCGAGCGCAACGGTACCGATCGTCTGATCGGCAAGGACGCGGTGCTGGTGCCGGGCGGTTTCGGCGAGCGGGGTGTGGAAGGCAAGATCGCCACCGCACGCTTCGCACGTGAGAACAAGGTGCCGTATCTGGGTATCTGTCTGGGCATGCAGGTCGCGGTCATCGAGTTTGCCCGCAACGTGGCCGGCTGGACTGATGCGAACTCCACCGAGTTCACTCACGACACCCAGCACCCGGTGGTCGGTCTGATCACTGAATGGCTGACGCCGGAAGGCAAGATCGAGACCCGTGACGCGGCATCCGACCTGGGCGGCACCATGCGTCTGGGCGGTCAGGCCTGTCGTCTGCTCAACGGCTCCAAGGCGCATCAGGCCTATGGCAGCGATGAGATCGTCGAGCGTCACCGCCACCGCTATGAGGTCAACGACCAGTTCGTGCCGGCGCTGGAAGAGGCCGGTCTGATCTTCTCGGGCCGCAGCGTCGACAACTCGCTGGTCGAGATGGTCGAGCTGCCGGACCACCCGTGGTTCGTCGCGTGTCAGTTCCACCCGGAGTTCACCTCCACCCCGCGTGATGGTCACCCGCTGTTCTCCGGCTTCGTGAATGCGGCGCTCAATCACAAGGCGGCGCGGACTCGCGGCGAGTGATAGGGTGATCGCCGGGCGTCACGCCAGTTTGATGGACGGTGCAGTGATGAGCAACGAACAACGCGTGATCGAATTTGCAGGCCTGCAAGTCGCCAATGATCGGCCGATGACGCTTTTCGGTGGCATGAACGTGCTGGAATCGCGTGAGCTGGCACTGGAGGTCGCCGAGCAATATGTCGAGGTGACATCGCGCCTCGGCATGCCGTACGTCTTCAAGGCCAGCTTCGACAAGGCCAATCGCAGCTCCATGCACTCCTATCGCGGGCCGGGGATGGAGAAGGGTCTCGAGATCCTCGCCGAGATCAAGTCGCGCTTTGGCGTGCCGGTCATCACTGACGTCCACGAGCCTCATCAGGCAGCTGCCGTGGCCGAAGTGGCCGATGTCATCCAGCTGCCCGCCTTCCTGGCGCGCCAGACGGATCTGGTCGTGGCCATGGCGCGCACCGGTGCCGTCATCAACGTCAAGAAGCCGCAGTTCCTGGCCCCGCACGAAATGCGCCATATCGTCGCCAAGTGCGGTGAAGCGGACAATGACCGGATTCTGCTGTGCGAGCGCGGCTCCAGCTTCGGCTACAACAATCTGGTGGTCGACATGCTCGGCATGGCCGAGATGAAGGATACGGGGCTGCCGGTGCTGTTCGATGTCACCCACTCGCTGCAACGCCCGGGTGGGCGGGCCGATTCCGCCGGTGGTCGTCGTGAGCAGGTCTTCGATCTGGCCCGTTCCGGCGTGGCGCTGGGGCTGGCAGGCCTGTTCCTCGAGGCACATCCGGACCCGGACAATGCCAAATGTGACGGCCCCTGCGCATTGCCGCTGGATCAGCTCGAACCCTTCCTGCGCCAGCTGCAATCGCTGGATTCGCTGGTGAAGGGCTTTGCGCCGCTGGATATTCGCTGAACATGACTACTGGCCGTTCACTACCCTGTGAGCGGCCTTTTTGCGCTATGGGCAAGATGCCCGTCGTGGTGTTTCAATCCCCCGTGTAGAGGACGACACAAGATGGCCAATATCGTCGAAATCCGCGCCCTTGAGGTGCTCGATTCCCGTGGTAACCCGACCGTACAGGCCGAGGTCGTGCTGGAAGGTGGACAACGTGCCAGCGCCTGCGCGCCTTCCGGTGCCTCCACCGGTTCGCGCGAAGCGCTGGAATTGCGTGATGGCGACAAGAGCCGTTATCTGGGCAAGGGTGTGCTGAAGGCAGTCGAAGCCGTCAATGGCCCGATCCGCGAGCGTCTCGTGGGCATGGATGCACTGGACCAGCGTGCGCTGGATGACGCCATGCTGGCGCTGGATGGCACCGAGAACAAGGAATCGCTGGGTGCCAATGCGATCCTCGCGGTCTCCCTGGCCGCTGCCAAGGCAGCTGCCCAGGCCAAGGGCATCGAGCTCTACGCTCACATCGCCGAGCTCTACGGTCAGCCGGGCAAGTACTCCATGCCGGTGCCGATGATGAACATCATCAATGGCGGCGAGCATGCCGACAACAATGTCGACATCCAGGAGTTCATGGTCCAGCCGGTCGGCGCGCCGACCTTCCGTGAAGCGCTGCGCACCGGCGCCGAGATCTTCCACGCGCTCAAGAAGGTCCTGCAGGGCCGCGATCTGAGCACTTCCGTGGGCGACGAAGGTGGTTTCGCACCGAACCTTGCCTCCAATGCCGAAGCGCTGGCGGTCATCAAGCAGGCGGTCAGCGATGCGGGCTACACGCTGGGCACTGACGTGACCCTGGCGCTGGATTGTGCCTCCTCCGAGTTCTACAAGGATGGCCAGTACAATCTGTCTGGTGAAGGCAAGAGCTTCGATGCACGTGGTTTCGTCGACTACCTGGCCGAGCTGGCGGACGAATACCCCATCGTGTCCATCGAAGACGGCATGGACGAGTCTGACTGGGAAGGCTGGAAACTGCTGACCGACAAGCTCGGCGACAAGGTGCAGCTGGTCGGTGATGACCTGTTCGTCACCAACACGCGCATCCTGAGCCGTGGTATAGATGAAGGCATCGGCAACTCCATCCTGATCAAGTTCAACCAGATCGGTTCACTGTCCGAGACCCTGGATGCGATCAAGATGGCGCAGGCCGCTGGCTTCACTGCGGTCATCTCCCACCGCAGTGGCGAGACCGAAGACACCACCATCGCCGACCTCGCCGTGGGTACCTGTGCCGGGCAGATCAAGACCGGTTCTCTGTGCCGCTCTGACCGTGTCGCCAAGTACAACCGCCTGCTGGTGATCGAGCAGCAGCTGGGCGATGTCGCCTACAATGGCCTGAAAGAGATCAAGGGCCAGTAAGCAGAAACGGGCATTGTGGTGGGACAGCTGCGCAAGCAGTGCCACAATGCCCCCATGCGTGACGGTGCGCTCTGAATGGCAGGATGCCATGACGGGCAGGGACAGCACCCAGGAACACGATCCAGGACGGATCGACAGGGACACGCTTGGAGCGGGCGACCTTTCGGGGTTGCCCTTTTTTGTGCCCAGGTCGGGCAGGGCATTTACTGCTCCAGGTATTCGAGCTTGCCTTCGACACCATCCCACTTCTCGGCGTCTTCCATGGCGTCCTTCTTCTCGCTGATGTTCGGCCACACTTCGGCCAGATCGGCATTCAGCTCGATGAATTCCTTCTGATTCTCCGGCACTTCGTCCTCGGAGAAGATGGCTTCCGCGGGACACTCCGGCTCGCACAGAGCGCAGTCGATGCACTCGTCCGGGTTGATGACCAGGAAGTTGGGGCCTTCATAGAAGCAATCGACCGGGCAGACCTCCACGCAGTCAGTGTATTTGCAGCGGATGCAGTTCTCGGTGACGATGAATGCCATCTGGGTCTCCTGACGCGGGTCGGCGTCTCTCGTAGGTCGTGGTCCAGCGCCACTCTGTGCCGTCTGAGCGGCATCTTGAGTTTCAGGTTATAAGCGGCGCGAGTGTTATAAGGCGTTATTCTAGTGGCGCTCTGCCGCCCTCGCAATCAGCGTGGGCGGATCGTTTTGGAATGGTGCTATGCCCATCGCGCACTGTCGAGTGTCGGCGCCATTCATAGATGAGTTCCAGTGCCCGCTTGGGGCTCAGGTCATCCGGGTCCAGCTGGGTCAAGGCTTCGACGATCGGGTGAGGCGGTGCCGCGAAGAGGTCATTCTGCTGCGGTACTGGCTGGCCGAGTGCATCTTCACGGGCAACCTGCGGACGATCGACCTCCTGCTGCTCGAGACTGGTCAATTTCTCACGTGCACGCAGGATGACGTTCTGCGGGACCCCGGCCAGCTGGGCAACCTGCAGGCCATAACTCTGGCTTGCCGGCCCCTCCTCGACACGGTGCATGAAGACGATGCCATCGCCATGCTCTGCGGCGGTCAGGTGAACGTTGGCCACGCCATCGACGTGCTCGGGGAGTGCCGTCATCTCGAAATAATGGGTCGCGAACAGCGTGAAGGCGCGCGTGCGGGCCAGGTGCTCGGCGCTTGCCCAGGCCAATGACAGGCCATCGAAGGTCGAGGTGCCGCGACCGATCTCATCCATCAGCACCAGACTCTCGTCGGTGGCGTTGTGCAGGATGCTGGCAGTCTCGGTCATCTCGACCATGAAGGTCGAGCGGCCACCGGCCAGGTCATCCGAGGAGCCGATACGCGTGAAGATGCGATCCAGCGGGCCGATGCAGGCGCGAGCGGCGGGTACGAAGCTGCCGGTATGCGCGAGCAGTGCGATCAGCGCGGTCTGACGCATGTAGGTGGATTTACCGCCCATGTTGGGGCCGGTGATCACCAGCATGCGGCGCGCATCGTCAAAGCGCACGTCGTTGGGCACGAAGGGGTGGTCGCTGACATGTTCCACCACCGGGTGGCGGCCGCCTTCGATGTCGATTCCCGGCGTGTCGCTGAGCTGTGGGCGGACGAAGTCCAGTGCGGCGGCGCGATCAGCGAAGGCGGTGAGCACATCCAGTGACGCCAGGGCGCGTGCCGTCTGCTGCAGGCCATCCAGTTCGGTATTCAGGTCATCCAGAAGGTGCTCATACAGCAGCTTCTCGCGGGCCAGCGACTTGGACTTGGCCGACAGCGCCTTGTCCTCGAATTCCTTGAGTTCCGGGATGATGAAGCGCTCGGCATTCTTGAGCGTCTGGCGGCGGATGTATTCCGGCGGAGCTTCCGCTGACTGGGAGCGCGGCAGCTCGATGAAGTAACCATGAACGCGGTTGTAGCCGACCTTGAGGTTGCTGATGCCGGTGCGCTCACGCTCACGGGTCTCGAGGGCCACCAGATACTGACCGGCGTTCTCGGAGAGGCCGCGATACTCGTCCAGCTCATCGTCGTAGCCATCGGCGATCACCCCGCCATCGCGCAGCACGACCGGCGGATTCTCGATCAGCGCTTCGCTGAGCATGGCCGAGAGGGCGGGGAACAGGCGGATGCCATCGCGCAGGTCATCGATGGCACTGCCTTTCTCGACGCTGGCGAGCACGGCGCGCAGCTCTGGCAGTGTATTGAGGCCATCACGCAGGCGCGCCATGTCCCGCGGGCGGGCGCTGCGCAGTGCAACACGCGCCAGGATGCGCTCCACATCGCCGATCCGCTTGAGCAGGCCTTGCAGTTCGAAGGGGTAGTCACCCTCAATCAAGCGCTGCACTGCCGCCTGGCGCTGGCCGATCTGGGTCTGATCGCGCAGCGGGCGGTTGAGCCAGCGCTTGAGCAGGCGTGAGCCCATCGCGGTAGCAGTCACGTCCAATACGCTGGCCAGCGTGTTGTCGCTGCTGCCGCCAAGATTGGTGTCGATCTCGAGGTTGCGACGGCTGGCGGCATCGATCACGACCGAATCGTCGCGACTCTCCACGGCCAGCGCCGTCACGTGGGGCAGACCGGTGCGCTGCGTGTCACGCGCGTAGTCGAGCAGGGCACCAGCAGCGGTGACCGCGCAGGTCAGATGACTGCAACCGAAACCATTGAGGTCCTGAACGCCGAACTGATCGCACAGCAGGCGCAACGCGGTCTCATGGTCGAAATGCCAGTCACTCTGACGGGTCAGGCCCGGGCGTGAGGCAAGACTGCTTGGCAGTTCACGACTCTCGCCGACCATCAGCTCGGCGGGTGACAGACGCTGGATCTCGGCCAGCAGTTCTTCATCGCCATTGACTTCCAGTACGCTGAAGCGTCCTGAGGAAAGCTCCAGTGCCGCCAGGCCCCAGGTCTCACCGTCTCGATGCAGCGCCACCAGCAGATTGTCACGGCTGGCATCCAGAAGCGCCTCGTCATGCAGGGTGCCCGGTGTGACGATGCGCACCACCTTGCGCTCGACGGGGCCCTTGGTGGTCGCGGGATCGCCGATCTGCTCGCAGATGGCCACGGATTCGCCCATTTTCACCAGGCGTGCCAGGTAACCCTCGGCGCTGTGATAAGGCACCCCTGCCATGGGAATGGGGGAGCCGCCGGAGCTGCCACGTGCCGTCAGGGTGATGTCGAGCAGTTGCGCGGCTCGCTTGGCGTCCTCATGGAACAGCTCATAGAAGTCGCCCATGCGATAGAACAGCAGCACACCGGGGTGCTCGCGTTTGATCTTCATGTACTGCGCCATCATCGGCGTCATCTGGGGCGCGCTGTTCTTGGCCATGGCCATGGACTTCCTTGACTGCACTGCAATGGGAAAAAGACGCACATGCGAGAACACGGCATGCGGGATGCGCGATATTCTACGGACTGGCACGGCCGGCTCCAATGCCTGTGATGCCTCCTGCTCGCTTCCCTTTTCCTCAGACCACTTCTAGAAAGGAGTTCGTTCATGGCCCGATTGACGGATACGACGTCCGAGGCACCGGATGCGAATGCACTGGCCGAGCAGCTGCAGGCGCTGGCATTGGCGCGCGGAGTCCAGATCACTGCTGCAGAGTCATGCACCGGGGGTGGCGTGAGTGCCGCGATCACGGCGATTTCCGGTAGCTCCGGCTATTTCGAGGCGGGCTATGTGACCTACTCGAATGCTGCCAAGCGGCGTCTGCTCGGCGTCAGCGAAGCATCGCTCGCGGACTTCGGGGCAGTCTCCGAGGCCGTCGTGCGCGAGATGGTCAAGGGAGCGTGTCGTGACAGCGGTGCCGAATTGGGGGTGGCAATCAGTGGTGTGGCGGGTCCGGGAGGCGGCAGTGAAGAAAAGCCCGTGGGGACGGTGTGGCTGGCATGGGGCAGTGAGGCGCGACAGCAGGCGCGGTGTTTCCACTTTCCGGGAGACCGGCAGGCCGTGCGCGACGCCGCCGTGAGGGTGGCATTGCAAGGCTTGATCGAATGCGTGGAAGCCTGGCAGGGCTGAACTGGTGAGGCTCGAGACGCATGCAACCCTCTGCGTTGAGACTGCTGCCTGAAAAAGCGCATCACCGGACTGGCAGAACGATGAAACATGCGGCATCATACTGTCCATGTATACAGGGTTTTGCCATGACAGCCCAGCCGCTAGGCTGACAGTCTCTGCATCACCCGAAGCTTGAGAATTTCCTATTTCAGGTGGTTGCCCATGCGGCGCCGCCGTTCGACAGGAGGCCACATGGCACAGGACGACAATCGTACCAAGGCGCTGAACGCGGCGCTGTCCCAGATCGAGCGCCAGTTCGGCAAGGGCGCCGTCATGCGCATGGGCGATGCCCCGCGTGTGGCCATCCCGTCGGTATCCACCGGGTCTCTGGGCCTGGATATCGCGCTCGGCATCGGTGGCCTGCCTTTCGGTCGAGTGGTCGAGATCTACGGTCCGGAATCCTCGGGCAAGACGACACTGACGCTCTCGGTCATCGCCCAGGCCCAGAAGCAGGGCAAGGTGTGTGCCTTCATCGATGCCGAGCACGCGCTGGATCCGTCCTACGCCGAGAAGCTCGGCGTCAATCTGGACGAGATGCTGGTCTCCCAGCCGGATACCGGTGAGCAGGCACTCGAGATCGTCGACATGCTGGTGCGTTCCGGTGGTGTCGACGTCATCATCGTCGATTCCGTGGCAGCCCTGACGCCGCGTGCCGAGATCGAGGGTGAGATGGGTGACTCCCACGTCGGCCTGCAGGCGCGTCTGATGTCCCAGGCGCTGCGCAAGGTGACGGGTCACATCAAGAATGCCAACTGCATGGTGGTGTTCATCAACCAGATCCGCATGAAGATCGGGGTGATGTTCGGTAGCCCGGAAACCACCACCGGTGGTAACGCGCTGAAGTTCTACTCGAGTGTCCGTCTCGACATCCGTCGTACCGGCTCCGTGAAGTCCGGCGATGAAGTCACCGGTAACGAGACTCGCGTCAAGGTCGTGAAGAACAAGGTCGCGCCGCCGTTCCGCCAGGCCGAGTTCCAGATTCTCTACGGCAAGGGCATCTACCACGCCGGTGAGGTCATTGATCTGGGCGTGCAGTGTGGTCTGGTCGGCAAGGCAGGTGCCTGGTACAGCTACCAGGGCAGCAAGATCGGTCAGGGCAAGGCCAACTCCGCCCAGTATCTGGAGGACAACCCCGCGATCATGGAAGAGATCGAGAGCCAGATTCGCGCCCAGCTGCTGGCTTCTCCGGAAACCAAGGAAGAGGCCAAGGAAGAAGTGGTCGCCGAAAATGAAGATGATCTGGATCTCGATGGAGCGCCAACATGCACGATCAGGAAAGAGAGACCGCCGGGCCGGACTATCAGCCCCTCGATGTCGGCGCGATGACGCCGCAACGGCGTGCCCGCAATGACGCCATCGCACGTCTGGCACGCCGCGAGCACAGCCGTCGCGAGCTGCACGACTATCTCAAGGAGCGCGACTACCTGCAGACCGTCAGCGATGATGCGCTGGCGGAGCAGTCCGCGAGTGGCGAGGAGGGCGCCGAGACGCGCTTGAGTCGTGATGAGGTCGAGCTGCTGATCGAGGAAGTGCTGGAGCGTCTGGTCGAGGAAGGCCTGCAATCCGATGAGCGCTTCGCCGCCAGCTTCCTGCGGACACGGGTGCTGAGGGGGCAGGGCCCCAGGCGTATCCAGCAGGAGTTGCGCCAGCGTGGCATCGACAACGAGACGTCAGGTGCCGTGATGCGTGCTGCCTGTGATCCGGTGCCTGATGCCTTCGGACATATTGATGCGGTGGACTTCTTCGAGCTGGCGCGCGAGACGTTGGCAAGGCGCTTTTCCTCAGCGGGCGAGGGTCACAAGGAGCGTGCGCGCCGAGAGCGCTTCCTGCTCCAGCGCGGCTTCGACTACGAGCAGTTGCGCTACGCCATGGAGTCCGCCTGGACGGAAGACGAGGCGTGAGGCCAGCCATTGCCCGGGCAATGGCTCGGAACGCGCAAACCGGTCACTCAAGCCATTTCCCCCCCTTTAGCTTGCGCGAACAGGCGTTATACTAGGTCGTCTTGCGACGGCACGGGGCAGGCGCCTTCTTTCATGCTTTTCATTGCACCTCCATGCATTCCCACATGGATGAACATGCAGAAACCATGCGGAAGTCATGCAGAAGAAGACCCCCGGAGCGTCTTTACGCACATCGCTACGGAACCTCTATGAAAAGCGCAGAAATCAGAAACGCCTTCCTGACCTATTTCGAGAAGCAGGGGCATACCATCGTTCCCACCAGTTCTCTGGTGCCGAACAACGACCCGACCCTGCTGTTCACCAACGCCGGCATGGTGCCCTTCAAGGATGTCTTCCTGGGCCGTGATCCGCGTGGCTACAGCCGTGCCACCTCGGCACAGCGCTGCGTGCGCGCCGGCGGTAAGCACAATGACCTGGACAACGTCGGTTACACCGCACGTCACCACACCTTCTTCGAGATGCTGGGCAACTTCAGCTTCGGTGACTACTTCAAGCGCGAAGCCATCCAGTTCGCCTGGAAGTTCCTGACCGAAGAGCTGGGCCTGCCGAAGGAGAAGCTGTGGGTCACCGTGCACGTCAGCGATGACGAAGCCCGCGACATCTGGTTCAACGAGGTCGGCATCGATCAGAACCGCTTCTCGCGTCTCGACGAGGACAATTTCTGGCAGATGGGCGACACCGGCCCCTGTGGCCCGTCTTCCGAGATCTTCTATGATCACGGTGAAGACGTCGCCGGTGGCCCGCCGGGCAGCCCGGACGAAGATGGCGATCGCTACATCGAGATCTGGAACCTGGTCTTCATGCAGTTCGATCGTGATGCCGAAGGCACGCTGAACCCGCTGCCCAAGCCGTCCATCGATACCGGCATGGGGCTGGAGCGCGTCGCGGCCGTGATGCAGGGCGTGCACTCCAACTACGAGATCGACCTGTTCCAGAATCTGCTGGCGGCGGCGGCCGAGATCATCGGTCATGACAACATCACCACTCCCTCGCTGCGCGTGGTGGCGGATCACATCCGTTCGTGTGCCTTCCTGATCGCCGATGGCGTGCTGCCGTCCAACGAAGGGCGTGGCTACGTGCTGCGTCGCATCATCCGCCGTGCCGTGCGTCACGGTCACAAGCTGGGCGCGCGCGGCAGCTTCTTCTACAAGCTGGTCGCGGCGCTGGATGCCGAGATGGGCGATGCCTATCCGGAACTGCGCTCTGCGCGTGAGCAGATCGAGCGTGTGCTGCTCAAGGAAGAGGAGCAGTTCGCGCGTACGCTGGAGCACGGCATGAAGCTGCTCGAGGAGGCCATCGCCGAGCTGGATGGCAATACCCTCGACGGCGAAACCATCTTCAAGCTCTACGATACCTACGGCTTCCCCTACGACCTGACCGCCGACATCTGCCGCGAGCGCGAACTGATCCTCGATGAGGCCGGTTTCGAGGCCGCGCTGGAAGCTCAGCGTGAGCGTGCACGTGCTGCCAGCAATTTCGGGGGCGACTATTCCGCCAACCTGACGCTGGAAGGCGAGACGCAATTCACCGGCTATGATCACCTCGAGGGTGAGGCGACCGTCACCGCGCTGTTCGACAGCGAAGGCAATACGCTCGAGCGTCTCGAGGCCGATACCAAGGGCATCGTGGTACTCGATACCACGCCGTTCTATGGCGAGTCCGGTGGTCAGGCGGGCGATACCGGTTATCTACATCTGGAGGGCGGCCGTTTCCAGGTCAGTGATACCCAGAAGCAGGCCGGACATCATCTGCATCACGGTGTGCTGATCGAAGGTTCGCTCGCGGTGGGCGACGCGGTGCGTCCGCAGGTCGATGCAGATCTGCGTGCTGCCTCCGTGCGCAACCACTCCGCCACGCACCTGCTGCATGAAGCGCTGCGCCAGGTGCTGGGTGAGCACGTCCAGCAGAAGGGCTCGCTGGTGACGGCCGAGCGCCTGCGCTTCGACTTCAGTCACTTTGAGGCGATGACCGCAGAACAGCTCTCCGAGGTCGAGCGCATCGTCAATGCGCAGATTCTCGCCAACGCCGAGACCACCATCGAGTTCATGACTCTCGATGAAGCCAAGGCGCGCGGCGCGGCGGCACTCTTCGATGCCAAGTATGGTGAGCAGGTCCGCGTGCTGACCATCGGTCAGGATGCCTTCTCCATCGAGCTGTGTGGTGGGACTCACGTCAAGCGCAGTGGTGATATCGGTCAGATGCACATCATCGCCGAGACTGGCATCGCCTCCGGCGTGCGCCGCATCGAAGCCATCACTGGCCGTGCGGCACGTGATTTCCTGCTGGCGCAGGAAGCGACCCTGACTCGTCTGGGCGAGCGCCTCAAGGCCAAGCCGGAGCAGGTCGAGGAGCGTGTCACCAGTCTGCTTGAGCGCAACCGCGGTCTCGAGAAGGAGCTTGAGCGTCTGAAGGCCAAGCTGGCGTCCGCTTCTGCCAGTGACATGCTGAGCGACATCGCGGATGTCCAGGGGCTCAAGGTGCTGGCCAAGCAGGTCGAAGGCGTCTCCGGCAAGGAGTTGCGTGGCCTGATGGATGACCTGAAATCCAAGCTGGGTTCCGGCATTCTGGTGCTTGGCGTCGCGGATGGTGACAAGGTCAGCCTGATTGCGGGCGTCACCGATGATCTGACCTCGCGCATCAAGGCGGGTGATCTGGTGCGTCACGTGGCTGAGCAGGTCGGTGGCAAGGGCGGTGGTCGTGCTGACATGGCGCAGGCCGGTGGCAGTGATGCCGCATCGCTTCCCGGGGCACTGGCCGGCGTGCCAGCCTGGGTAGACGCCCAGCTGGGGTAAGAAGACAAGATGAAGGCCGGGCTTCTCGTGAGGAGACCCGGCCTCTTTTTGGGCCCGCATGAGTCTCATGTGGGGACAACGCAAACGGACACGGATAACGGAAACGCACATGGCGCTATACGTTCAGAAGTTCGGAGGCACTTCGGTCGGCTCGGTGGAGCGGATCAAGGCCGTCGCCGAGAAGGTCAAGCGATTCCGCGACGAAGGACATCAGGTTGTCGTGGTCGTCTCAGCCATGAGTGGCGAGACGAACCGACTGATCGGTCTCGCCAGCGAGATCAACGATGACCCGACGCCGCGCGAAATGGACATGCTGGTCTCTACCGGTGAGCAGGTGACCATCTCCCTGCTGGCCATGGCACTGCAGAAGATCGGTGTCGACGCGACCTCCTATACCGGCGCTCAGGTAGGCATTCGTACCGATAGCGCGCACACCAAGGCGCGTATCCAGCGCATCGACACCGATGACCTGCGCGAAGACCTCGATGCTGGCAAGGTCGTGGTGGTCGCTGGCTTCCAGGGGGTCGATGATGAAGGCAATATCACGACACTGGGGCGCGGTGGCTCCGATACCACCGGCGTCGCCCTGGCGGCAGCCCTCAAGGCGGACGAGTGTCAGATCTATACCGATGTCGATGGTGTCTACACCACTGATCCACGTGTGTGCTCCAAGGCACGTCGTCTGGAGACGGTGACCGTCGAGGAAATGCTGGAAATGGCGAGCCTTGGCTCCAAGATCCTGCAGATCCGTTCGGTGGAATTCGCCGGCAAGTACAATGTTCCCCTGCGTGTGCTGTCTTCCTTCGAGGATGGCCCGGGTACCCTGATCGTCGCTGAGGAAGAAGACAACATGGAAGAACCGCTGATCTCTGGCATTGCCTTCAATGTCAACGAAGCCAAGCTGACCCTGCTCAACACGCCGGACATTCCGGGTGTCGCCTCCAAGATTCTGGGCCCGATCGCCGATTCCAACATCGAGATCGACATGATCGTCCAGAACGTCTCCCCGGACGGCAATACGACCGACTTCTCCTTCACGGTGGCCAAGAGCGACTTCAAGGCGACCCAGCGTATCCTCAACGAGACGGTCATTCCGTCCGTCGGCGGCGGTGAGCTCAGAGGCGATGACAATATCGCCAAGGTCTCGCTGGTCGGTGTCGGCATGCGTTCCCATGCCGGTGTCGCCTCCAAGATGTTCCGCGTGCTGGCGGAAGAGGGCATCAACATCCGCATGGTGTCCACGTCCGAGATCAAGATCTCCGTTCTGATCGACGAGAAGTTCATGGAGCTGGCCGTGCGTGCACTGCACACCGCCTTCGGCCTGGATGCGGAAGCCGTCAGCGACGAGACTGCCTGATTTGCATTGAATTACTGACAAGGAGATCAGTCATGCTCATCCTGACCCGTAGAGTAGGTGAAACGCTGATGATTGGTGATGACATCACCGTCACCGTGCTCGGTGTGAAGGGAAATCAGGTGCGAATCGGTGTCAACGCACCCAAGGACGTCGCCGTCCATCGTGAAGAGATCTATCAGCGTATCCAGCGCGAGAAGGAAGACAATGGTGATGCCATCGCCTGATGGCATAAGGAAAAAATTCACTTTTTTCCTGGAAAGGGGGAGACAGACGACTTCTTCTTGGGTATTATTCCCGCTCCCTCGAACGAGACGCGACGACAGGCTAGCCATCGTCATGTTCTGGTTCATGCGGGGAGATTGCTTGGGGGCGCGCAGCCTCGAGCCTGTTGTCGAATGGTGATGAGATGCTCTGCATCGAAGCCAAAAAATCGACACAGGGGCTAGACAAAGCCCAATCAAATGAGTAAGATATGCGCCGTACCTGATGAGGAGAGGTGGCCGAGTGGCTGAAGGCGCTCCCCTGCTAAGGGAGTATAGGGTTTATAGCCCTATCGAGGGTTCGAATCCCTCTCTCTCCGCCATTAGGTACAAATGCAGTAAGATGCGCCCTTAGCTCAGCTGGATAGAGTACCTGACTACGAATCAGGCGGTCGGAGGTTCGAATCCTCCAGGGCGCGCCACTGCAATGCAAGACAAAGTCCTGAAGACATTTGAAATGCTCAGGCCACAGATTTCAAGGTTTATGCGCCCTTAGCTCAGCTGGATAGAGTACCTGACTACGAATCAGGCGGTCGGAGGTTCGAATCCTCCAGGGCGCGCCAATTGAAAAACCCGCTTCACTGAAGCGGGTTTTTCTTCGTCTGAAGAAAAGTCAGGCAGCGGATTCCGGCATGCGGGTCACCGATGTCAACAGACTCGGCGCCAATGCCAGCGAGGTACCTGCAACCAGACCGGTGAAGAATTCGGCGCGCCCCTTGTGGCGCTTGATGGCCTGGAAGCGACGTTCCGCTTCCTCGTTGCCGCTCTGGCGCATCATGTTCATCCACTGCTTGAGCAGCGGCACCATCACCTTGTCAGGCAGATGGGCGCAGCGTTCGGCGTGGGAGAGCAGCACCTGTGCACGCTGTGTCCAGTCCGTCTCGGGCAGCAACTCCCCGGTCATCTGCCAGTGCTTGATGCGCGCCGCGAGGAAGGGGTCGGCCAGGGCGGCACGCCCCAGCATCACATCGCGACAGCCGGACAGTGAGCGAGCCCGCCAGTAGCAGGGCATGTCCCAGATGTCCCCATTGGCAACGACCGGAATGGAGAGTTCGGACGTGATCTTGCCGATCCATTCCCAGTGCGCTGGCGGACGATAGCCTTCCTGTTTGGTGCGCCCATGCACGACCAGCTGCGTGGCGCCCCCGGCCTGGGCTGCCTGAGCGCATGCCAGTGCCAGGCGACGGTCGTTGAAGCCGAGGCGAATCTTGGCCGTGACGGGTACCCCGGTGCCCTTGAGGGCATTGCGCACGCCCTCCACCGCACGAAAGACGCGGTCCGGCGAGCGCAGCAGGGCTGCGCCTCCGTCGTGACGGTTGACGGTCTTGGCCGGGCAGCCGAAGTTGATGTCGACGCTGGGTGCCCCCAGGCGTGCCGCGACGCGAGCGTTGATGCCCAGCGCCTCGGGGTCGGCACCCAACAGCTGCAATGCGACCGGTGTGTCGTGTCGTGTGCGTGCCGTCCGTGTCGGGGAGGCTTCCAGCAGCTCCGGGCAGATACGCTTGAAGACGCGAGGCGGTAGCTTGACATGCGTCACGCGCACGAATTCCGTCACACACCAGTCATAGCCGCCAAGGCCGGTGAGAC
The DNA here is from genome assembly GCF_004006355.1 of Cobetia sp. ICG0124. NCBI lineage: Bacteria > Pseudomonadati > Pseudomonadota > Gammaproteobacteria > Oceanospirillales > Halomonadaceae > Cobetia > Cobetia sp. ICG0124. The sequence continues at coordinate 413,214 of NZ_CP024893.1, forward strand.
ATTCGCGCGTGATGTCATCAATCACGCCTTCCATCGGCGCGATGCCGATGCGGCCAGCCCGCGCGAGGGCTTGTGGGGTCAACGATGGTGTCATTGCAATTGCCGTGGAATCAGGCACTTTAAAGCGATCAACAAGCACTGAATGCCGCTGCATGGGGGCGCGATGACGAGAATGACTCGAGGACACTGGCATGCAAGAGAATGATCTGCTCGGTGAAGGCTTGAACCTGATGGTGTTCGGGATGGGGTTCGTGTTCGTGTTTCTAAGTCTGCTGGTAGTCGCCATGATGGCGATGGCCAAGCTGGTGGACCGTTTTGCGCCCGCGCCGCTACCGGCTGCACCGCGCACGACGCGCGCGCCTGTCTCGGCGGCACCTGCAGCAGAGGATGACAGCGAACTGACGGCTGTCATGGCGGCGGCGATTCACCGCTTTCGCCAGGATCATCACAAGCACTGAGAGCGCCGGAGCGACACCGCAGCGAGAAAGCGGCGATTCTATCATGAGCCGTCCGGTGGGGAGACCACCTCTCGAGTGCAATATTCTGTGTGGCAGGCGCAGTGAAAGGCAAGCCTGCCACCACGGCAGAACCCGATATCCACATTATAAAGAACAAGGGATCACTCATGGACAAGCAACCGCTGGGCATCACGGATGTGGTCCTGCGCGACGCGCATCAGTCATTGCTGGCCACGCGCATGCGCCTCGATGACATGCTGCCGATCGCCGCCAAGCTGGACGACATCGGCTTCTGGTCGCTGGAGAGCTGGGGCGGCGCGACCTTCGACGCCTGCATCCGCTACCTGGGCGAAGACCCCTGGGCGCGCATTCGTGCCTTGAAGGAAGCGATGCCCAAGACTCAGCAGCAGATGCTGCTGCGCGCCCAGAACCTGCTCGGCTATCGTCATTACGCCGATGACGTGGTGGATGCCTTCGTCAAGCGTGCCGCGACCAGCGGTGTCGATGTCTTCCGTGTCTTCGACGCGATGAATGACCCGCGCAACCTCGAGCGTCCGCTCAAGGCAGTGCTGGATCAGGGCAAGCATGCCCAGGGCACCATCTCCTACACCGTGAGCCCCGTGCACACGCTGGAGATGTGGGTGGAGCTGGCGCAGAAGATCGAGTCCATGGGGGCCCAGTCGCTGGCGATCAAGGACATGGCGGGCCTGCTGACGCCGTATACCGCCTTCGAGCTGGTCTCGCGCCTCAAGGCGAGCCTGTCGATCCCGATCCACATGCAGTGCCATGCCACCACCGGGCTTTCCACCGCCACGGCTCTCAAGGCCATCGAGGCGGGCATCGACAACGTCGACACCTCCATCTCCTCGATGTCGATGACCTACGGCCACAGCCCGACCGAATCGGTCGTCGCGATGCTGGCAGGCACCGAGCGCGATACCGGACTGGACCTCGAGAAGCTCGAGGATATCGCGGCCTACTTCCGCGAAGTGCGCAAGAAATACGCGGCATTCGAGGGCAGTCTGCGCGGTATCGACTCGCGCATTCTGGTCGCCCAGGTGCCGGGTGGCATGCTCACCAACATGGAAGGCCAGCTCAAGGAGCAGGGCGCCGGTGACAAGCTGGATGACGTGCTCGCCGAGATTCCGCGCGTACGCAAGGACCTGGGCTATATCCCGCTGGTGACCCCGACCTCACAGATCGTCGGCACCCAGTCGGTGATGAACGTGATGATGGGCGAGCGCTACAAGTCGATCTCCAAGGAAGTGCAGGCGCTGCTCAAGGGGGAATATGGCGCGGCGCCGGCACCCTTCGACAGCGAACTTCAGTCCCGCGTGCTGGAAGGCGCCGAGCCGATCACCTGCCGCCCGGCAGACAACCTGACGCCGGAGATGGAGCGTCTGCGTGAGGAGCTCAAGGGCAAGGCCAGGGAGGAAGGTATCGCGCTGGAGAGCGGCGAACGCGAGACCGATGACGTGCTGACCTATGCACTCTTCCCGCAGATCGGCCTCAAGTTCCTGCGCAACCGTGGCAACCCGGATGCCTTCGAGCCCGCCCCGCAGGCTGTCGATGACAAGGCATCCAAGGCCGCCGCAGCGCCGGTCTCTAGTGCTCCGGCCGTCAGTGCTCAAGGCGCGTCGAGCGGCCCGCAGACCTACACCCTGAACGTCAACGGCAAGCAGTATGTCGTCGAGGTTGCCGAAGGCGGAGACATCACCCAGGTGCAGGCCAGCGAGCCTGCGGCATCGGCTCCGGCAGCCGCGCCGCACCTGCCGCCCAGGCCGCCTCCGGTGAGCCGGTGAATGCGCCGTTGGCGGGCAACATCTTCAAGGTCAATGTCGCCGTCGGTGACAGCGTGGCGGAAGGAGATGTCGTGATCATTCTCGAGGCCATGAAGATGGAGACCGAGATCCGTGCCCACCAGGCCGGTACCGTCTCCGCGGTGAAGGTCAAGGAAGGCGACAGTGTCAGTGTCGGCGACGTTCTGATCACCCTCTGAGCCGGTGTGTCCGGCCCGTCGGCATGTACGACGGGCCGGTCGGTGATGCTCCTCTGCAAGGCGACACGACATGGACAAGATACTCAACCTCTGGCACGGCTCGGGGCTCTACAACATGAGCTTCGGCCAGCTGGCGATGATCGTCATCGGCCTTGGCCTGCTTTATCTGGCGATCCGCAAGAACTTCGAACCCCTGCTGCTGGTGCCGATCGGCTTCGGCGGCATTCTGGCCAACATTCCGGAAGCCGGACTGGCGCTGTCTGCTGCCGAGCAGGCGGCGCATCTCGGCAAGCCGGAGCTGCTGGCTTCGATGGCCAATCTGCTCAACGTCAACATCGCCAGCCTGCCGCTGGATGAGGCGCGTCACGCGGTGGAGCAGGCACTGCATGGCGAGATTCCCGCAGTGCTCAAGCAGCAGGCCAGCAACATGGCGCTGGATGGTGGCTTCTCCAACGGCATGCTGTACAGCTTCTACAGCGTGGCGATCGCTTCCGGCATCGCGCCGTTGGTGATCTTCATGGGCGTGGGGGCGATGACGGATTTCGGCCCGTTGCTGGCCAACCCCAAGACCCTGTTCCTCGGGGCGGCGGCGCAGTTCGGCATCTTCGCGACGCTGTTGGGCGCGGTGGCGTTGACCTCGATGGGCCTGATGGACTTCAGCCTGCAGCAATCGGCGGCCATCGGCATCATCGGTGGTGCGGACGGCCCGACCTCCATCTACGTCGCCAGTCTGCTGGCACCGGAGCTGCTGGGGGCGATCGCCGTGGCGTCCTACTCCTACATGGCACTGGTGCCGATGATCCAGCCGCCGATCATGCGCGCGCTGACCACCGCCAAGGAACGCAGCCTGGTGATGACGCAGCTGCGTCCGGTCTCCAAGACCGAGAAGATCCTGTTCCCGCTGGTGCTGTTGATCATGGTGGCGATGCTGCTGCCGGACGCCGCACCGCTGCTGGGCATGTTCTGCTTCGGTAACCTGATGCGCGAGTGCGGTGTGGTGGAGCGTCTGTCGGATACCGCCCAGAACGCGCTGATCAACATCACTACCATCTTCCTGGGACTGTCGGTGGGCTCCAAGCTGCAGGCCGACAAGTTTCTGGCGGTGGAGACGCTGGGCATTCTGGCCCTCGGCGTGGTCGCCTTCGGTATCGGCACGGCCTGCGGGGTACTGATGGCCAAGCTGATGAACAAGGTCTCTAAGACGCCGATCAATCCGCTGATCGGGTCGGCCGGTGTCTCGGCGGTACCGATGGCGGCACGTGTCTCCAACAAGGTCGGGCTCGAGTACAACCCGCACAACTTCCTGCTGATGCACGCGATGGGGCCGAACGTGGCCGGTGTGATCGGCTCGGCGGTGGCCGCTGGGGTGATGATCAAGTACCTCGGCTGATCCTGTCCGCAGTACTGAGACGACAACGCCCGCCATGGCTTCCATGGCGGGCGTTGTCGTCTCTTGGGCCTTCATCAGCGGCGCTTTATCTTGTCTCGGCCGAGGGGCTGGAGGGCGTGGCAGAGACGGTGCGCTGGCCTGGCTGCATGCGAGATGCCGGGTCATGGATGGCTTGCCAGAGGCTCAGCAAGGCAGCGCGATCGACACGCTGACTGGGCAGTCGCTGGCTGTCGTCCAGAGAATGCCATTCACGTGTGCTGGTCTGGCGGGCCAGCGCGAAACGGAAGGGGTGGTAGCCGGGCGAGCCCAGGCGGGTATCGGTCACCGCCAGCAGCGTCTCACCCTCTGATGTCCGCTCGCGGCTCGCCCGCAGGTAGGGCGCGGCGAACCAGCGCAGACGCTGTCCATCCTCAAGCTTCCCGACCTCGGCATCCAGCGCTGGCTGGCGCGGGAAATCCCGTCGCGCCAGTGCCATCAATTGCTCGTCGGAATCGAAGACACCGACCATCCACTCGTGATCCGCCAGCGGCGTGACCACGCTGACCCGCCATAGCAGGCTGTTGAAGGGCGTGGGCTGCACCATGCGTGGGGCGTCCGCGAATCCCTGACTGGCCAATACCGGCGCCATGCGATGTTCCACCCAGCTCTTGGCGGCCAGCCCCCAGCCGAGATAGAGGCTCGAGAGCATCAGGCCAGTGACCAGCAATCGTCCTGCGTGGCCGCGTATGGCGACCCACAGGCCGGTGATCAGCAGCGGCAGGGCGTAGAGCGGGTCGATGATGAAGATGCTGGCCAGGCTCACCGGTCGGCTTGGCCATGGCCACAGCAGCTGGGTGCCATAGGTGGTGAAGGCATCCAGCAGCGGGTGCGTGATCAGGCACAGCAGGCAGTAGGCGATCAGGCGGCCACGCCCCAATGGTGCCAGGCGTGGAAGACGGGCGAGCAGCCAGCCGAGCAGAATGCCCAGCAGCCCCAGCACCGGCAGGGAATGGCTGAAGCCGCGATGATGGGTGTAATTGGCGACGGCGTCGCCGTAATCGATCATCACGTCGAGATCGGGCAGGGTGCCGAGTGCCGCTCCACCGAGCAATGCATAACGGATGGCAGCGCCGCGTCTTTCGACGGGCAAGTGTCGGATGGCGGGCGCCATGACGGCACCGCCCACGGCGGCTCCGAGGCAGATCTGGGTAAGGGAGTCCATCGGCGGGCTACCTGCGAGAGGGAAGGGGGAGTGAAGAGGACGAGCTGGTGTCAGGCATCCGCATGGATCGCCTCCAGGGCACCCGGCTCGGCCCAGCGCGGGCCGGCGTCCAGCACGCGAGCCTGTACCGGACAGTCGTCACGATGACAGCCCGGCAGATAGCCGCAGCTCATCAGCAGCTCGTTGACGATCTCGGGACCAGTGAAGCGGAAGGTCTTCTTGAACAGCTTGACCCAGGCGGACAAGGGTTGCGGATGATGGGCATCCAGCCATTGGAGAAAGCTGCCGTGCGAGTCCTTCATCTGCAGTACCACGCCCGCGTTGTGGATCACGGCATTGACCTTGAGGCGGTTGCGGATGATGCCGGCATCGCTCAACAGGCGCGCGCGCTCTTCATCTCCATAGGCGGCGATACGCGCGATATCGTAATTCTCGTAGGCCTCGCGAAAGGCCTCGCGCTTCTTGAGTACCGTCAGCCAGGAGAGGCCGGCCTGGTTGATCTCCAGCACGAAACGCTCGAACAGTACCCGGTCATCGCTGACCGGGAAGCCGTATTCGTGATCATGATAGGGACCATGAATCGGGTGCTGGGGAGCATTCTCGCAATAGGTGCTGGCAGTGACGACGTCGGCCATCAGTCCTCCTGCACCGCGAAGCGGCCACTGCCGAGAAAGACGACGGCCAGTGCGCTGGCGAGGAAGAAGCCTTGCAGTTCCAATGCCCAGCCACCGGACGATGACAGGCTCAGCAGCTGCCCCATGTGAGCCACCGCAATGGCGAACAGCATGTTGGCGACGACGATCAGGCCGGCGATGCGGGCGTGCACGCCGAGGATGAGCATGATGGGCGCAATGATCTCGCCGATGTAGACCCCATAGGCCACCACGCCTGGTATCCCCATCTTCTCCAGCTCGCCGGCGATCCAGCTCAACGTGCCGCCATCACCGAGCAGTTTCGAGAGGCCGTGGAACAGCAACAGCAGTCCCAGAGTCAGGCGCAGGATCAACTTGCCGAGGTCATCATTTTCGAGAAATTGCACGTCAGAGCTCCTTGCTCAGCGAGGGTTGCGGGAAATCAGCGAGAGAGGTCAGGCGTTGGGGTCGTCCACCAGCAGGCGCGAGAAGCGCACGATCTCGGCATTGCGATTCGCCCAGCCCAGACGCTCCCAGAAGCGGTGGGCCTCATGATTGTCATGCAGGGTATCCAGGTGCACCTTGTCGATGCCTTCCTGTGCCAGGGCGTCCAGGCAGCGCTCGACCAATGTTCTCGCGATCCCCTGGCCTCGCATGTCCGGGGCCGTCATCACATGTTGCAGGTAGCCGCGCTTGCCATCATGCCCGGACATGGCACATCCCACCAGCCGCACGCCGGAGAAGGCCAAGTGGCTCATGCCGGGGTTGCGGATCAGATAGCGCTCGACGGCGGCATACTCATCCGCCTTGCGGATCACCACCCCCGGGGTGGCCTCCATCATGTGCATGAAGGCCGAGTGGTCGGCGGGTGTCATGGGGCGATAGGTGACGGGTAGCATCGTATCAGTCGCGCGGGATATCGAAATGGCCCGGGCGCGCCGCGACACGTGCCAGCCACGCCTGTATGGCAGGATAATCATCCAGCGCGAAACCGCCTTCATCAGCGACATGCGTATAAGCATAAAGGGAAATGTCGGCGATCGTGAACTGATCCCCTACCAGCCAGTCATGTTCGGCGAGATGGTGCTCCATCACCCGCAGGGCACGCTTGCCGCCCTCCTGCTTGGCGGCGTACTCGTCACGGCGTTCCTCGGGCAGGCCGAGGTAGCGATTGATGAAGCGGGCAGTGGCGATGTAGGGCTCATGGCTGTATTGCTCGAAGAACTGCCACTGCAGCACCTTGGCACGCAGGAAGGGGTCACTCGGCAGATAATCGCTGCCATCGGCGAGGTAGTTCAGGATGGCGTTGGACTCTGACAGTGTCTCACCGCGATGCAGCTCCAGCAGCGGGATCTTGCCATTGACGTTGCGGGTCAGGAATTCCGGCGTGCGAGTATCGCCGGCCAGAATGTCGACTTCGATGTAATGGTGATGGCGTTCGAGAAGGTGCAGCAGCAGCTCGACCTTGTAGCAGTTACCGGAGCGGCGATCACCATAGAGCGTCAGCATGGAGGGATCAGCCCAGGATGAAGATGACGCAGGAGGCCGTCAGTGCCCCCATCACGCGGTTGAAGATCCTCCAGGCGCGATCGGTATTCAGCAGACGCCCGATGGCGGTGCCGAAGCCTGCCCACAGGGAGATGCAGGGCAGCGCCACCAGTTCCGCGAAGCTCGCCAGCAGGATCGCGTTGAGCCACACCGGCCCGTCTTCCGGGAGAAAGCCCGCCATCAGCGCGATACCCATGACCCAGGCCTTGGGGTTGGCGAACTGGAACAGCGCGGCTGCCAGAAAGCTCATCGGCCGTGCATCCTGTCGGCTCGACAGGTCGGGTGGTGGGGCCATGGCAATCTTCCAGGCCAGATAGAGCAGATAGCCACTCCCCAACACCTTGAGCAGTGTCTGCACGATGGGGTAGCGCTCGAAGACCAGTCCCAGTCCCAGCGCGATGCCGATGAACAGCACCAGGCAGCCGATCATGATGCCGAAGATATGCGGCAGGGTGCGCCAATAGCCATGATTGGCTCCGGAAGCCGTCAGCATGACGTTGTTGGGCCCCGGTGTCAGGGTCATCGACAGCATGTAGAGCGTGGCTGGGGCAAGAAAGGCGAGGGATTCCATGGGTGTCCTTCAGCGTGTGGGGCGTTGGCGTGATGCCGCATTATTGTATGGGTGCAATTGTGATGGATGTCGGCACGTTCCAGCATTTTATGGCTTGTTGGTGCCATGTTTTGAGCATAATCTGATGACAATTACCGTCAACAGGTTTTTTGTCACCATGACAATATGGACTCCGACACTTGATCCCACCCTGCCGCGCTATCGTGCGCTGGCGGAGGCCATCCGCCTCGATATCGCCTCAGGCCTGCTCAAGGAGGATGAGCGACTGCCGCCGCAACGCCGACTTGCGGATGCGCTGGGCGTGACGATCGGTACCGTGACACGCGGCTATGCCGAGGCCGAGCGACATGGGTTGGTCAGGGCGCGTGTGGGGAGCGGAACCTACGTCAATGCGCCGGTCAGCGCGGGGCCTGTGCCCGACAGGCGCTTCGGACATGCCTTGCATGCCAGGCCATCATTCGGGATCGCGGCGGAGTCGGATGACTCCCTTTCGGCATCCTCTGGTGTGATGGATCTCACCATGAGCCTGCCACCGCCGCATCCGGCGCGGCAGCAGGGGATGGCGGCGGCGCTGACCGCGATCAGCCACTCCCCCGAGGCATTGGTGCGGAGTGTCGAATACCAGAATGAATTCGGGGTGGGCAGTCATCGCCAATTGCTGGCGAGCTGGATGAGCGAGCTCGGCATGCCGGTCGACCCCGAGGAGCTGATGCTGACGCAGGGAGGGCAGAATGGCATTACTCTCGCGCTGTCGGCCTTGCTGGCCCCCGGAGAGGCGGTGGTCACGGGAGCGCTGACCTACCCCGGACTGATCGCCGCGAGTGCTGAGCGGGGCCTGAAGCTGCTGCGAGTACCGCTGGATGAGGAGGGCATGGATGTCGAGGCTCTGGCGCGGCTGTGTCGCCAGCAGGTGCCCAGGATGGTCTACGTGATGGCCGAGCAGAACAATCCGGGGGCGGCGCAGCTGTCCCACGCACGGCGAGAGGCGCTGGTTGCCCTTGCGCGCCAGCACGATTTCTGGATTCTGGAAGACGGCGTGCAGTATCTGCCGAGGGAGGAGTGCGGGACTCGTCTCTATCAGATGGCACCTGAGCGCACCCTGTATGTCTTCAGTACCTCCAAATTGCTGGCTGGCGGTCTGCGTCTGGGCGTATTGCGCGCCCCGGTGGAAGTGCTGTCCCGGATTGGCGCGGTGCTGCGCAGTCACAGCTGGATGGTGGCACCGCTGCTGATGGAAACGGTCTGCGCCTGGCTGACCAGTGGCAATGCGACACAGCTGGTGGACTGGCAGGTGGAGGAGATGCGGGCGCGCCAGCGACTGGCACGTACTCTGCTGGGGGAGTGGACGCTCTCTTCGCGGCCTTCATCGTTCGATCTGTGGCTGGTGCTACCCGAAGGGCAGCGTAGCCAGGCTGTGGTCGAGTCATTGGCTCGGCGCGGGGTACATGTCACCAGTGCCGAGCCTTTCTGTGTCGGCAATGAACCTCCACCACAGGCATTGCGGCTGTGCCTGAGTGCCGCCGAGAGTCGTGAGGTCCTGACGCGGGCCCTGGAGATCGTCCGTGAGGTGCTGCATGCCCCGCCGCCGTTGCGTTGCACGACGCTCTAGCCGCGGGCCTCATGATCTGCCGGAGGATTCGGCCTCCTGAGCCAGCCTTGCCTGCTTGAGTTCCACTCCCCAGCGATAGCCACCGAGACCACCATCGCCACGCACCACGCGGTGGCAGGGCGTCAGCAGGGCGAGGGGGTTGGCACCGCAGGCATTGGCGACGGCGCGGCTGGCAGTGGGTCGCCCCAGAGCTTCAGCCAGTTGCCGGTAGGTCAGGGTCTCGCCGCTCAGGGTGGTATTCAGTTGCTGCCAGACACGCAGCTGAAATGCGGTACCGCGGACATCCAGCGGCAGCTCGATGAAGAGCGCCTGGCTCGTCTGTGGAGTCTCGCAGAGTGCCAGCAGGCGCGCACCGAGCATTGCATGCAGTGATTGCCCTGCCTCGTCGTCGTCAGAATTCCATCGATTCCTGGCGCTTTTCCTCTTCCTCGGCCTGCTTGCGCAGCTTCTTGCGAATCGCGGCCTTGTGGAAGCGCAGTTTCTGCTCCTGGGTTTCCAGGTTCAGTGGCGGCACCGGAACCGGATTGCCGTCCGGATCCACCGCGACCATGGTCAGGTAGCAGCTGTTGGTATGACGAATCAGGCGACCCTGGATGGACTCGGCGACGACCTTGATGCCGATTTCCATCGAGGAGCGGCCGACATGATTGACGGAGGCCAGGAAGGTCACCAGCTCGCCGACGTGAATCGGCTGCTTGAAGCGCACCTGGTCCACCGACAGAGTGACGACGTAGCTGCCGCTGTAGCGGCTGGCACAGGCGTAGGCGACTTCATCCAGCTTCTTGAGAATAGCGCCACCGTGCACCTTGCCGCTGAAGTTGGCCATGTCCGGTGTCATCAACTCGGTCATGATCAACTGGTGCTGACCGGGGAGGGCGTCATTGAGGGTGGCCTGATCAGGCTGGGTGTCATTCATGCAGGAATCCTTGATGAGCGAGTCTCATAGAAGGGTCAGCCCCAGTGAGATGATGATACCGGTCACCAGCAGCTGCACCAGACAGAACCCCATGATGTCCTTGGCCTTCAGGCCCGCGATGGCCAGGACAGGCAGTGCCCAGAAAGGCTGCAGCATGTTGGTCCAGGCATCGCCCCAGGCGACGGCCATCGCGACGCGTGGCAGGTCGGCACCCAATGCCTGGGCGGCAGGAATCATGACCGGTGCCTGAACCGCCCACTGCCCACCACCGGAAGGTACGAACAGATTGACGATACCGGCACTGATGAAGGACCAAAACGGCAGGCTCTCGGCGCTGGCGATCGACACGAATCCCTCGGAGAGGGTAGTCGCCAGTCCGGACTGCACCATGATGGCCATGATGCCGGCATAGAAGGGGAACTGGATGACGATACCGGCGCCGCCCTTGATGGCCTCGTTCAGACTGTCCAGCAGCTTGCGCGGCGTGCTATGCAGCACGATGGCCAGGAACAGGAAGCTGAAGTTGATCACGTTGAGATTCAGGCCACCGCCACGAATCACGAAGTGATCCACCAGCCAGGCGAGGCCGAACAGCCCCACGACCCAGGCGAGGATCGGTGAGTTCTCGAGACGCTCGGCGGGACGAGGCTGGTCGCTGATCTCGGTGGGCTTTTCCTCCAGCAGGGCCGGATCCACGTACACGCTTTCCTTCTCGAAGGGCATCATGGCGCGATTGACCAGCGGCATGATCAGCAGCAGCGCCGCGACGATGGCGATATTGAAGAAGGCAAAGATGGTGTCCGAGGTGGGCACGATGCCGATGCTCTCCTCGGTGAAGTGGCCCGCGGTGGCGATGGTCAGCGGAATCGAGCCCGAGATGCCCGCATGCCAGATCACGAAACCTGAGTAGGCGCTGGCGATCAGCAGCCGGTAATCCACCTTGATCATCTTGGCCAGCTGCTTGGCGAACAGTGCACCGATCACTAGTCCGAAGCCCCAGTTGATCCAGCTGGCGATCAGCGAGACGAAGGTGACCAGCATGATGGCACTGCCAGGCGTTCTGGCCAGCGAGGCGATGCTGGCCAGGCCCTTCTTCACCGGCGGCGTATTGGCGAGCATGAACCCCGAGATCAATACCAGCAGCATCTGCATGGAGAAGGTCAGCAGATTCCAGAAGCCATCGCCCCAGTAGCGCATTACCTCGGCGGGGGAGCGTTGCTCGATCAGCATGGCGGCTGCGGCCGCGACGACGGTCAACAGCAATACGAAGATATAGGGGTCAGGTAGATAGCGCTCGACCAGCTTGACGGCTGGCCGGGATAGCGATTGCAGCATGTGATGCTCCCTGTGGCTTTTTTCAGCGCCAGTGGTGACGGCGATGATGCAGATAGTAGCCGCCGAGCACGACAGAACGAACGCTGGTAAACAGCAGGAACGCCAGCCACAGGCCATGATTTCCGAAGCTCTCGAGCAGGGGCCACAGTCCGATGAATGCCAGCAGGGAGACCACCAGCGTATTGCGCATTTCACGTGTCGCCGTGGCACCGATGAAGATCCCGTCCAGCAGGTAGCTCCATACGGCCACCAACGGCATGGCGACCATCCAGGGCAGATAGGTGATTGCCAGTTGTCGTACCTCGGGCAGGTCCGTAAGCAGGGCGATCATCTGCGGGCCAAGGAGCCATAGCAGCAGGCTTGCGGCGGCGGCAGTGACCAACGAGAAGCGCGTAGCCGCCCTGACGCTGCGAGTGAAGCGCTGCCAGTCTCCCTGTCCCACGGCGCGGCCGACCTCGGATTCAGCAGCCTGCGCGAAACCATCGAGCCCGTAGGACGTGATCATCACGAATTGCAGCAGCACGGCATTGGCCGCCAGAGTCTCGTCCCCGAAGCTGGCTCCCTGGGACGTGAAATAGGCCGTGGCGCCCAATAGACACAGGGTGCGCACGAAGAGGTGCTGATTGACGCGGATCAGTACGCTCCAGGCGGACAGTGATAACAGGGCGGCGCGATCACTGTGACCCGGCATGCGGGAGAGTTGACGTGACACCAGCCACAGGCCGGCCGCCAACCCGCAGTAATCCGCGATCACACTGGCCAGGGCCACGCCATCACTGGTCATCCCCAGGCCTGGGACGAAGGCGAGATCCAGCACGATATTGAGCACATTGGTCAGCACCAGGATACCCAGCGTCACCCGTGAATTCCCCAGGCCCAGAAACCAGCCCAGTATCACGTAATTGATCAGTACGGCGGGTGCCGACCACAGGCGAATGCTGGCGTAGTCATGGGCCAGTGCGCGAGTGGTCTCGCTGGCCTCCATCAAGCCCAGGCCCAGCGAAATGAGCGGCGAGCCGAGCAGCATCAGCAGCATGCCGATGGCCAGTGCCAGCAGAATGCCCTGTCCGAGCAGCGTTCGCAGCCGGTCGTGATCGCCACGGCCATGTGCCTGGGCCGTCATGCCGGTCGTGCCCATGCGCAGGAAGCCGAAGCCCCAATAAAGGAAGCTGAACAGCACCGCGCCCAGCGTGACGGCACCCAGATAGATCGCATCTTCCAGATGCCCGACCACGGCGGTATCCACCAGTCCGAGCAACGGCACCGAGATATTGGAAAGGATGATCGGCCAGGCGAGCTGCCAGAGATGGCGGTCGGTGCGAGGTGGGGGGCAGATTGTTGAAGCACAGAACGCGTTGACGGCCCGAGCGCTTGGCCTGATAGAGCGCGTTGTCGGCCATGCTGAACAACGTGTCGGTCGACTGACTGTCGTGGGGAGCATTGGCGACGCCGGCGGAGAAGCTCAGCCCTGTCAGCTGTCCCAGGGTGTCATGCTCGAAACTTTCTTCCCGGAAGGCTTCAAGGATGGCTTCGACGCGTGCGCGTGTCACGGCAGCGCTGGCCCCCGGCATCAGAATGACGAACTCTTCCCCACCATAACGGCAGGCTTCATCCGAGCTGCGCAGCGACTCGCGGATGATGCTGGCGAGGCGAGACAGAACCTGGTCCCCCATCTCATGACCGTAGGTATCGTTGACCTGTTTGAAGTTGTCCAGATCCAGAACTACCAGTGAAAGGGGGTTGCCGATGCTGGCTTCTGCCAGTTTCTGTGGCAGCACTTCATCCAGATGCCGGCGATTGTAGAGTCGAGTGAGGGTGTCCCGACGTGCCTCATGGGCCAGCCCCTGTTTCAGTTGCAGGTCAGCCAGCGCCAGCATGATCAATTGACAGACGTCCTCTGCCAGCGGGCGGAGGTGCTCCTGACTCTCGCTGTCAGAGGGGATCTGCAGCGTGAAGTTACCGATCACCGTATCCCCGACGCTCAGTGAGTGATTGAGTACGCAGACTTCCGTGGGAGCCGTCCCCCACTGGATATGTGTCTTCTGCTGGTGATCCGCCGGATCTGCCAGTTGCAGCGTGCCCTCGCAGCCGGCGAACAGGCTGGGCAGGCGCACATTGAGCTGGGTGACGATCTCGTCCAGTCGTGAGCAGGTCAACAGGCGTTCCGAAAGATGATGGATCTGGGTGCGGCTTTCCGAGAGGCGCGACAGCTTGAGATTGGCGATCTGGAGGTCTCGTTGCGCGCGTTTGCGATCCGTGATGTCGTGCACGATCGAAAACAGCAGGGTGCGGCCATTGAGGTCAACCGGGCCTGTGAAGATCTCGACGTCACGCAGTTCGCCGTTGGCCAGCTGATGGCTGGCTTCAAAGTGGTTGTCAGTACGGTTGACCACCGAACGGATGCGCTTCGAGAGCGTCTGGCTTGCCAGCACGTTGATGCGTCCCAGGGGCATGCCACACATCTCACCGATGCTGTAGCCGTAGAAATCGGCGGCGACCGGGTTGGCATCGATGATTTCAGCCAGTTCCGGGTCGATCAGCAGCTTGATGGCGTTGCCGGTACTGAAGACTTCCTGATAGAGCGTCGCGTTCTCCTCCAGCAATTCGATGGCGCGGCGACGGTCCTCGATGTTGTTGACCAGTACCAGGGTGCGATCCTCGCCTTCAAGCGGAGTAAGGGTGACTTCCGCCCAGAACAGATGCCCGCGCGCGGTCTGCATGTGGTATTCGTCCTGGAAGTTGCCGCCCTCGCGCTGGAGTTGCCCCCAGGCACGCTTCAGGCGACTGACTTCCTCGAGGGAGAACAGCCCCCAGAGGGACTGCTGGAAGAGCTCGGCTTCACCTCTGCCCAGCAGGTTGTGCATGGCGGAGTTGGCATCGACGATGGTGCCGCTGCAATCTGCCACGATGATGCCCACGGGGGCCGAATGGTAGATGGAGCGCAGCCGTGCCCGACTGGTGATCAGGCGTTGCTGCTGTTCCTTGATCCAGTCGATATCGCTGTGAGTGCCGATCATGCGCAATGGTCGACCGTCCGGTGAGCGTTCGACGACTCTTCCCTGATCCAGAATCCACTTCCATTCGCCGCTGCGGGTCAGCATGCGATGCTCGTTGCGGTACTCGACGCTGTGCCCCTCGAAGTGTTGCTTGAGGTCTTCCAGCGTCCGCTGCATGTCGTCAGGGTGTATGCGCGATTTCCATTCGTCGAAGCTGCTGCCGATGTCCTCTTCTTCATAGCCCAGCGTGGCTTTCCACTGCGGAGAGTAGAAGACCTGATCGCTGTCCTGCTTCCAGTCCCAGACACCGGCGCCTGAACCTTCCAGCGCGAACTGCCAGCGCTGTTCCGCTTCTGCCAGCGCACTGCTCATGTCCTTGAGTCGCTGGTAGGGGTAGACCAGGCGTGAGGAATAGATGGCGTGGTAGAGCATGCCGTAGGCGGCCACCTTGTACAGGTGCCCCAGGAGATTGAAGACGTCGTGGGCAGTGGCATACAGGGTGAAGCAGAGCTCCGAGAGGCCAGTGGCAAGCGCGGCGACGGCCAGCCAGCTGATGTTGGTGCCCTCGGGCAGACGTCGGGAGCTGAGCAGCAGGATCGCGGCGATCAGGGATCCGATCGCCAGTACCCATTCGTAACCGATCTTCCACGCCGTCAGGCCGCTTCCGGGGATGAAGGTCGCGGGGAGGTAGTCAAGATGATAGAGCCCTACCCAGCTGACCAGCAGGCCAATGACAAGCGTCAAGACGAACGCCAGTGGCAGCCGGCGGCGCGTCATCGGGCGTGAGGTGATCAGGCAGGGTGCCAGCAGCGCCACGACGAAGGCCGTCCGCCCCGCCAGCCAGAAGTGGATGGCTTTCTGTACCGACGCCTCACTGACGAAGTTCGGCATGCCGTCATAGCTGAAGATATGAATCAGGTCGAAGAAGGCCGAGAGCAGAAAGGCACAGCCCATCACCACGAAGCTGACGGGGACCGTGCTGCGATGGCCCTGGAAGATGGAGATGGCCGCCATCGAGGCGACCAGTACCGCACCGATCTCAAGCAGTGAATGCGGGATGAGGTATTGCGCGACTGACGTGAAGATATCGGGGCGTGGCAGCAGGATCAGCAGCACCATCAAGACCAGCATTCCGGCCAGACCGACCAATCCCGAGGCGGGAAGTGGAGTATGGGCTTTGAAGGCTGGCATTTTCAGGGCTGACGGCAGTTGGCGTGATGACATGTGCATTCCGTGCGCGTGAAGGGGGGCAGGTGCAGGTCAGTTGCCCAGCGCTGCCGTGATGATCTGGTACTTCTCCATCAACTCTTCCTGGCTTTCCTTGTTGGCCGGGTCGAGCGGGATGCAGTCAACCGGGCAGACCTGCTGGCATTGCGGCTCATCGAAGTGGCCGACGCACTCGGTGCACAGGTCCGGGTCGATGACATAGATCTCTTCACCCGGCGAGATGGCGCCATTGGGACATTCCGGCTCGCAGACGTCGCAGTTGATGCACTCATCAGTGATGATCAGGGCCATGGTGGTGTCCTCAGCTTGTGGCGGTGTCGGCGCCGGGCGGATTGAAGTGGCTGGCAAGAGCCTCGGCCACTATCGGGTGCACCAGACGCGACACATCACCCCCGTGTCGCGAGATTTCGCGCACGATGGTCGATGAAATATAGGAGTTCTGCAGTTCCGGGGTCAGGAACAGGCTGTCGACGTGCGGCGCCTGTGCCCGGTTCATGTTGGCCAGTTGCAGCTCGTACTCGAAGTCGGATACCGCGCGCAGGCCGCGCAGAATGATACGCGCATTCTGCTGTTCCAGCAGCTCCGTCAGCAGACAACTGAAGCCGATGACCTCGACATTGTCGAGATGCGAGAGAATCTGTCGGGCAAGCTCGATGCGCAGTTCCAGTGGAAGGGCGGGTTGCTTGCTCGGGCTGTAGGCTACCGCGACGATGACCTTGTCGAACAGGCGAGCACCACGCTCGATCAGGTCGGTATGGCCATTGGTGATCGGATCGAAGGTGCCGGGGTAGACGGCAATGTTCTTGGGCATGACGAACTCGTGCTCTATCAGCGGTAGAGTGACCCGAAGGGGTTGTCGACCTTGAGAGAGACGGCTTTCGCGTATCCCGGAATGCGGATCTCGCGATCAGTGATCTCAAGCTCCGGCCCTTCCAGCACACCCTCGCCGAAGCGGTAGGTCGGCGTGAATTCACCGCGCTGCGCCTTGTCCAGATAGTCCGCCCGACGCTGCTCACAGAGGCCGCTGCGCTCACGCCAGGCCGCCAGGGCGTCGTCACCATGTCGCGCTGTCAGCAGCTTCAGCGTGACATCGGCCGACAGCACCACGCCGCTGGCGTTGTTGCCACCGAATCCCTTGGCATTGATGAAGGCGACATCGGCCGAGAATTCGCGAGCTTCGCGTCGGATGTCGAGATGGCTGTGATGCACGTCTTCGGCGATGGCATCCAGCGTCGGAATGCCCGGCAGAATGCCGGTGGTCATGCTGCCGAGTGCCGAGACCGTCTGATCACCCGCCGCGCTGCCCTGGCTGTGGCCGACGAAGGTCTTCACCGCCACGACAGGCCATGCTTCGATACCGTTGGCCCGCGCCACTTCGTTGAGCACATGGGATTCGGTCGTGCGGTTCTTCGGTGTGGAGGTGGCGTGTGCATGCACGAAACTGCGCTGGCGTACGCCTTCATCGCCGACGATGTCTCGCGCCAGCGCCACCGCCTTGCTCAGCGTGATGTAATTGCCGACGCCCGGTGCCGAGATGGACCGCTTCCAGCCATCCGCATTGACGAAGACATCCGGGACACTGCCCAGGATGCGAGCGCCGGTCTCCAGCGCCAGCTCGTCCGCCATCAGAATCACGAACTGGGTCGCTTCGGCGATGGTGAAACCGCAGTTGCGCGCAAAGGGACGGCAGGCTTTCTGGTAATCGCTGTCAGTGAGGACTTCCAGCGCATCGAGGGCCTTGAGGCTCTCGTCATCGGCCAGCGCTCCCATGCTGCGGAACCCTTCAATGACTTCCGGCGTGATGGGCGCATCCGCCGTGCCTACCATCACCACGCGACGGCGTCCGCTGCGGATGTCATTCAGGCCCAGCTTCAGGTTGTAGAGGAAACTGGCGCAGGCACCCATCGCGGCACCGGCTCCCCCGACATTGCCAAGCACATAGGCATTCAGGAAGTCGGCCGGCATCTGGGCATAGCCCAGCGGCATCTGCTTGGAGGTGGCGCGCTCGCCGGCCACGAAGGACTTCATCAGTCCGCCCCAGCCTTCAGTGTCCATCTGGCCGATCGAGTTGCCGGCATAGACGGCAATGTCGTCGGGGTCGAGGCTGTCGCGCAGCGAGTCCCAGTCAAGTCCGCTGTCGCCGAGGCAATCGCTGGCGCCGAAGATCGTCATCGACAGGCCGCGAGGGTGATGCACGCTGCGGTAGAGCTGCTCCGGCGCGAAGCCGCTGGGCAGCTGACCGGCGGCGCGGACCAGTGCCCTGCGGTTGTCCGGCAGCAGGACATCGAATTCGCCTGCCGGTACCGTGACTTCGACGCGACGATTGTCCAGCTCGCGGATCTGCCACGCGGCGGGTGGCTGCTCCGGCAGCTGGCGGCTGCGCAGGGTGAAGCTCAGGTCCTCGGTCAACGTCAGGCGTGACTGGCGGTTGGCGGGAATCCCGGCGTCATTGAAGCGTTCGTCTTCGATGCGACGAATCAGGGAATGTGCCAGTACCTGCTCTTCCAGACGAGCCGCGAGTGCCTGTGGCTCGGCGGGCTGGCCTTCGGCATCGAACCACTGACCCTGCTCGTCGCAGCGGGCGAGATTCATGAGCGATGCAAGGCCCAGCAGGGTCTCCTGGCGGTCCGTCTCCGACAGAGTCTCGAGCACCGTGCGCCGGAAGGCTTGATGACCCGAAGTCCTGCCGGCGGCGTTGACTCCGCCCATGCCGACGATCACCGGTAAGTGTGACAAGCCGCTTTCCTCGTGAAAAATGCTGTGAGTCGTTGGTCTGGGCGACGCCTCTGCGGGCATTCGTCCAAATGATGCCGCGATGATAACACCCCCTCAATACAGGCGTCATGCACCCAGAGGAATCTGCTAGAATTCCCTCGTCCATTTTCTGCTCGCCTGCCACCGGAATTCCGATGTACGCCAACTCCCGTCAGATCGACTCTCCCCAGACCGGCCCCCACGAGGACATCGAGCGGCGCGTACGCCGTGCGATGGCAAATCCGCTTCGCAAGCCAGTCGCGGAGCACACGCGTGAGGCGTTTGAACAGGCGCAACGCTGGCTGGCGGAACAGGACAAGCCCTTGTGGCTGGACAGCGGCTGTGGCGTCGGGCGCTCGACCCGCCTGCTGGCACTGGCCCATCCGGATCATGCGGTGATCGGGGTCGATCGCAGCGAGGACCGCCTCACTCGCAAGCACGGCGAGCTTCCGGACAACGCGTTGCTGGTACGTGCTGATCTCGTTGATTTCTGGCGTCTCGCACTGGCGGCAGGCTGGGCGCCGGCTCATCACACCCTGCTGTATCCCAATCCCTATCCCAAGGCGCGTCACCTCAAGATGCGCTGGCAAGGCCATCCGGTATTTCCGATCATCATGGCATTGGGCGGTCGGCTCGAGTTGCGCACCAACTGGCAGATCTACGCACTGGAATTCGCTCAGGCCATCGGTCATGCCACCGGTGTCGAGGTGACGGCAGAGGCCTTTGTCCCGCACGGCGATTATCTGACCCACTTCGAGCGCAAGTATCATGAGTCCGGTCAGGCGCTGTGGCGCCTTGAATGCCAGCTCGAGCACACGCCTGAGCGTTACCCCCTGCAGGTGTGAGGCGTGTCATGCCGGCGGCAGGTTCTGGTTGGCGATGGCGGCGTGACTGTCACGGAAGGTGTCGCGCAGTGATTGGCGCAGCCAGCTGGCGGCAGGGCCGCGGGGGCTGTCACGTCGCGAGATCAATTCGATATCGATATCGGCGGTGGCGCCCAGTGCACTCAGGTCCAGTATCGCCAGCCGCTTCTGGAAGGGCGGGTAATGGGCGATGTGGCGTGGCACCTGTGCCCAGCCCAGGCCACGTGTCGTCAGTTCCGCCATGGCATAGAAGCTGTTGAGCTGCCAGAAACGCTGTGAACGAGGAGCTTCCTGGCCGGGGCCCAGCTGCTGACGCTGACCGATCATCAATTGACGGTGATCCGCCAGATCGCTGTGGGTCGGGCTCTCGAGCTGTGCCAGGGGATGGTCGCGGGCGACGATCAGCACCTGCTCCAGTCGTCCCAGAGCCTCCCGCTCCAGTGCCATGGCGCAGAGCGGCTGGCAGAACAGGATGCCGAGGTTGGCCTCGTGCTGCTCCACCCAGCGCGCCACTTCATCCTGAGCCCCATTGAGCAGATTCAGTGTCAGTGTCGGATACTGCACCGCCATCTTTTCCAGTACTTCCATCACGGGTGGCATCTCCACCAGCGCTTCATCGATCGCCAAAGTCAGGCTGGCTTCCAGGCCCTCGCTGAGGGTGCGTGCACGGGCCTCCAGGCGTTGGCATTGCACCAGTACGCTATTGGCTTCGTGCAGCAGTGCCTTGCCTGCAGGTGTCAGGATGGGGGTACGCGGGGTGCGATCGAACAGTTCGCAGCCCAGGTCCATCTCCAGATTGGCGATGGCGGTGCTGACGGCGGACTGCGCACGGCCCAGACGACGTGCCGCGGCAGAGAAAGACCCCGTTTCCGCCACGCAACGCAGCGTCGTCAGCTGTTCCAGTGTCCAGTTCATTGCCTTGCCTCTTGCCTCGATCCATCTGAATACTAGATGGATACTAACTTTCATCCATCTCCATGACCTCTAGAATGCCTGACATATCCACCTCGCACAGCCATGCGTTCCAACAAAGAGCGATTGGCACAAGCTGGGTTGCTGGAGCTGGGCGGCATTCTGATCGTGGCCCCGCTGTCCGCCATGTTGACGGGGCATGATCTGGCGAGCATGGGGAGCCTGGCCGTGGTGATGTCCACGCTGGCCGTGATCTGGAGTACGGTCTGGAACTGGATGTTCGACCGCTGGGTACCGACTCGCCAGCGCAATATGCTTCAGCGCATCACCCAGGCACTCGGCTTCGAGCTGGGGCTGGTGCTGGTGACGGTCTTCCTCGTCGCGGCCTGGCTGGAGATCGGGCTATGGCAGGCACTGTTGCTGGACCTTGGTTTCGTGGCCTTCTTCCTTGTCTGGGCCATGATCTTCAATCCACTGTTCGACGCGGTCATGACCCGCCTGCTGGCACGCAAGGCTGCCCGTGAGCGGAAGCACCCGTCACCACATTCCATGAGGTGAGTCGATGAGTTATGTCTTTCTGGCGCTGGCAATACTGGCAGAGGTCATCGCGACCAGTGCGCTCAAGGCCTCCGAGTCCTTTTCGCGACTCGGCCCCAGCCTGATCGTGGTGGTGGGGTACGGCATCGCCTTCTATCTTCTGACGCTGGTGCTGCGGGACCTGCCGCTGGGCGTCACCTATGCGGTGTGGTCTGGACTGGGGATCGTGCTGGTCACCCTGTTCGGCGCGGTGGTCTATCGCGAGATGCCGGACCTGCCGGCGATCCTGGGTCTGGCGATGATCGTGGGGGGAGTTGCCGTCCTGCATCTGTTTTCCAGCGCCACTCCTCATTAAGCTAGAGGCATCACGGCGCCAATCCGGCTGTGACATGGATGCTCACCGACGACGTCACTGGATGCCTCATGCCTCTACTTCGCACTGCACCAACCTCTGCGCGACCTGCGTTGCTGCCCACGTTGCTCTCTTCACTGCTTCGCCCGTTCAAGGCAGCGGCACACCCCGCGGTGTCGGGAATGCCGCTGCGCTTCACGCGCTCGCTGCGCGGACTGGCCATCGCCGCCGGCGCTACCCTGGTGGCGACCGGGCCGGCGCAGGCAGCCGGGTTCGACAACCTCACTCGCCTGGCTGACAAGGGCTTCATCGTCAGTGCCCAGGCTCGCATGCTGGACACCGGCGAGACGCTGGCCTCGGTCGATCCCGGCCTGCAATTGACGCCCGCATCGTTGTCCAAGCTCTATATCGCTGGCGCGGCGCTGGACCGTTTCGGGCCGCAGTATCGCTTCTCCACACGTCTGCGCAGCACGGGCTCGATCAATGACGGCGTGTTGACCGGCGATCTGGTGCTCGAGGGCAGTGGTGACCCGGCATTGACCAGTGAAGAACTGTGGCGCCTGACCGAAGAGCTGCGCTTCAGAGGCATCCGGCGCATCGAGGGACGCCTGCTGGTCAGTCAGTGGCGTTTCGGGCCGGTGCCATGCATCAGTACCGATCGCTGCAATGCCTCGCGTCGCTCGAGCAACGCCTATGATGCGCTGCTGTCGTCAGCGGCCAGCAACTATGCCAGCTGGTGCGTGAAGGTGATGCCGGGGGCGGGCAGTCAGGCGCCGGCGCGACTTGCCAGCTGTGACACGACCCAGCCCACCGAGATCTTCGACAATCAGGTCACCACCGTCGCGGCCGGCGGAAAGAATGCCCTCAATGCGCGGCGTACCACCAGCAACGGGCGCGATACGTTGGTCGTCAGTGGCACCATCGCCGCCGACAGCCAGCCGCGCAGCATCTACCGTGCCGTGTCCAATCCGGCGCTGTATACCGGCGAGCTGATGCGCGACATGCTGGCGCGTGCCGGCATCGCGGTCACGGGCGGCGTGGACACCACCACCACGGCGCCGCCTTCCAGTGCGGTACAGCTGGGGAGTGTCGAGGGCAAGCCGATGCAGGAGCTGTTGACGCGGATGCTCAACTACTCCAACAACTTCATGGCCGACCAGCTGACATTGGCACTGGTCGGTGGCAGTCAGGCCACGCTGCGTCAGGGAGGCGCCAAGCTTGAGACCTTCGCCAGCGCGATCCCGGGTCACGGCCCGCTGACGCTGTATTCAGGCAGTGGTCTGACCTCGCAGAACCGTACCAGCGTCAATGGTCTGATCGCGTTGCTCGACAGCATGTACCACCGTCCGGCCCTGTTCCCCACTTTCGTTGCTGGGCTTCAGGCACCGGCCAATGGTCCGATGCGCTTCATTCGGCGCGGCAGCGAGACCTTCCGCAATCACGTGATGGTCAAGACGGGAACGCTCAACAATCCTGTGCCGGTGCGCGCAATCTCGGGCTACTTCCGCACCCAGACAGGCCGCTGGGGAGCCTTTGCCGTGATGGTCAACGGGCGTGCCGCCGTGCCGTATCTTTCCTGGCCGCAGGTGCTGGATCCGGTCGCGGAGGACCTGACCGCGATGATCGAGCGCAATTGATCCATCGGCCGTGACTGCATGACACGAAAGCCCCCGCCAGCTGGCGGGGGCTTTCGTCTTCATGGCCTGTGTGACAGGCACAAAAAACCCCGCCCGAAGGCGGGGTGATCCTCCACACGCCCGGCATGGCTGAGGGGAGGGCACTCGGGACGCTCGACAGGGCGTAACGAGATGCCTAGAGCATAGCGTCGTGAGGCCGCCTTGGCTAACCTCAAACAGCGTATTGCACCGCAACAATCAATGACTTGGCGCAATTTTCGAGGCAATGACGCATTTTTTCCGTGATCGGCTGCGATTCGTGGTGCGCGCCGGCATGTCAGCGGGCGGGATCCAGCAGTACGCGGCCACTGATGTTGCCGTCGATCATGGCCTCGGCACGTGCCGCGATGTCATCCAGTCCCACCGTCTCCAGCTGCATCCGCGCGTGCAGCTCGCTGGAGACCTCGGCCAGGCGTTGCCACACCTGCTGGCGACGCTCGGCATTGATCATCACGCTGTCGACGCCAAGCAATGAGACGCCGCGCAGGATGAATGGCATCACGCTGGTGGGCAGGTCGGCGCCCGCCGCGAGTCCCACGGCCGCCACCTTGCCATCGTAATGCATCTGCGCCAGCAGGTTGGCCAGTACCTGGCCACCGGCGGTATCCACGGCACCGGCCCAGCGGCTCTTCTCCAGCGGACGGCCCTTCTCCTCGAAATCGCTGCGCAGATGGACCTCGCTCGCACCCAGTGACTCGAGCCACTCACGCTGCTCGGCCTTGCCGCTGACCGCGTGGACCTCGAAGCCCTGCTCGGCCAGCATCTGCACTGCCCAGCTGCCGACCCCGCCAGTGGCACCGGTGACGATCACCGGGCCTTGCTGGGGCGTCAGGCCGGCCTCTTCGAGACGCATCACGCACAGCATGGCAGTCAGGCCCGCCGTGCCGAAGGCCATGGCCTGTTCGGCGCTCAGGTTCGCGGGGCGCTTGACCAGCCACTCGGGCTTGACGCGCATGCGCTCGGCCAGTCCGCCCCAATGACGCTCGCCCACGCCCCAGCCGGTCAGGATGACCTCGTCGCCTGGCTGGAAGTCCGGCGAATCGGAGGCCTCGACACGTCCCGCGAAATCGATGCCCGGCACGAAGGGCAGCTCGCGCACGATCTTGCCACGGCCGGTGATGGCCAGCGCATCCTTGTAATTGAGGCCGGAACGCTCGATGGCCACCGTGACAGGCAGGTCGGGTAGCTGATCATCGGAGAGTTCGACGACTCGGGCGCGTGGGGTCTCGTCGTGCAGCATCAGTGCGCGGGACATGGCAGTCTCCTCGTGATTGGCGTTGGTGTTGGCGCTCTTCCTGCGTGAAGGTGTCAGGGCGTCTGGCGTGAGACGCTCGGTCTCACAGTGCCTGCAAGCGACGCCGCGGGGAAGTCCCGAGACCTCGACATTGGGATGAGACTGACGCAACCGGGGCCGCAACCGGGGCCGCTGATCAGATGAAGCTGCGCACGGTGGCCAGGCCGACCAGGGTCATCAGCACGGTATAGGGCAGCGCCATCCATACCATGCGCCCGTAGGACAGCCGGACCAGCGGGGCGATGGCCGAGGTGAGCAGGAACAGGAACGCCGCCTGACCATTGGGGGTCGCCACGCTTGGCAGGTTGGTGCCGGTGTTGACCGCCACCGCCAGCGCATGGAAATGCTCACGACTGATGTTGCCCGCCAGGTACTCGTTCTTTACCTGAGTGATGTATACCGTCGCCACGAAGACATTGTCCGAGATGGCGGACAGCAGTCCGTTGGCGAGGAACAGCGCCCCCGCCTGGTCCTCCATCGGCAGACTGAGCACCCATTGGATGAAGGGCTGGAACAGATGCTGCTCGTGGATGACGGCGACGATGGTGAAGAACACCACCAGCAGTGACGTGAAGGGCAGCGCTTCCTGGAAGGCGCGTC
This sequence comes from Cobetia sp. ICG0124, assembly GCF_004006355.1. Lineage (NCBI taxonomy): Bacteria > Pseudomonadati > Pseudomonadota > Gammaproteobacteria > Oceanospirillales > Halomonadaceae > Cobetia > Cobetia sp. ICG0124. The sequence goes on from NZ_CP024893.1 coordinate 438,084, forward strand.
CGATCTGATGCTCATCGGTGATGCCGTTGCCGGCGGTCAACAGGATGATCACCGCCAGCCCGATCAGCCCGACCTCGGCCAGATGCAGCGCCAGTGACAGGACCAGCAGGATGGCCACCACCCCCTGCACGATCAACGCTGCGCGCTCGCGCGGGGTGCGGCGCGCATCCTGGTGGCGATCATAGTCCTCGAGAATCCGGCGGACGCTGGCAGGCAGGCGTTGGCCATAGCCGAACCAGCGGCCGCGTTCCAGCAGCACGCACAGCGCAAGTCCGGCGAAGAAGGTGGGAAGGGTGACGGGGGCCATCTGCAGGAAGAAGGACAGGAAATCCCACTCGGCGGCCTTGGCGATCACCAGATTCTGCGGCTCGCCGATCATGGTGCTGACGCCCCCCAGCGCGGTACCGACGGCACCATGCATCAACAGCGAGCGCAGGAAACCACGGAAGTCCTCGAGATCTTCGCTATGGATCGCCTCGACACTGATGTCGTTGGCGTGATCATGCTGGGTATCGAAATTCTTGCCTGACGCCACCTTGTGATAGACGGAGTAGAAGCCCACCGCGATACCGATGATCACCGCGGTCACGGTCAAGGCATCCAGGAAGGCGGACAGCAGGGCGCTGGCCAGACAGAACATCAGCGACAGCCAGGTCTTGGAGCGCACGCCGAGAATGATCTTGGTGAAGGTATAGAGCAGCAACGGCTTCATGAAGTAGATGCCTGCCACCATGAACATCAACAGCAGGATCACCGGCAGATTGCGCTCCATCTCCTGCATGATGGCATCCGGGGAGGCCATGCCGATGGCGACGGCCTCGATCGCCAGCAGGCCGCCGGGTTGCAGCGGGTAGCACTTGAGCGCCATGGCCAGCGTGAAGATGAACTCGCCCAGCAACAGCCAGCCGACGATCACCCCACCCTGAGGGCCGCTGAACCACAGCAGCAGCGGATTGGTGATCAGGAACAGGCACATCAACTGCTTGTACCAGCGCGGCGATTGGCCGAGGAAGTTGCGCGCCAGTCCGTGACCGAGTGTCTGGCGTGTGTCGTGAGATGAGGAAGGCATGGGCAGTTCCCGGGCGTTGACTTGTTGTTGTTGGATGACAGTATCGGCAATGCCGCAACATCGCGGGCTTTGCTATCATCGCCGCCGTCATCGAGCGCCTGGCGGTATTAGAGCATGCTCGGTGATGAGGTCTCGGGTAGCCTTTGGTCGTGAAAACCGCGCAGCTAGCGCTGCGAGGTCGCCAGCCGGTGTGCTGGCAGCTCTCCCCGAGACGTGTTTTTGGTAAACGTCATCGTCCGATTGAAAGATCGGCCTCTGCAGCCACCGTGCTGCGTCTGCACGAGACCCGAAGATGAAATCACGGCATACCGGCCTGACCCACCTCAAGCACTCCGCGCGTTACTCTCTCAAGGGGCTCAAGGCGGCCTGGCGCAATGAAGAAGCCTTCCGGCAGGAATTGATCCTGTGCGCGCTACTCTTGCCGTTCGCCTGGTGGATCGGGGAATCGCACATCGAGTGGCTGCTGCTGGTCGGCTCCATCCTGATCGTGTTGATGGTCGAGCTGCTCAATTCCGCGGTGGAGTGCGCGATCGATCGCATCGGCCCGGAGTTTCATGAACTGTCCGGGCGCGCCAAGGACATGGGCTCGGCAGCGGTGATGCTCGGTCTGATCTTCGCGGGCCTGACCTGGGGCACGCTGCTCTACGACAAGCTGTTCGGATAGGGCATATCGCCTCCCCACTCTTCCCGCCCGTCAGCGGATCTCCCGCTGCCGGCAGACTTCCTGCCGCTGGAGTCGCTGCTCGGCCAGCAATCCGAGCACAGTCGCCAGACACTGGAGGAGGCTGCCGGCGCCGCACGGGAGCGTCTGAACGAGAGCCTGATGCAGGCCCGGAGCCTCAGCGAGATGCGCGGCGATGCCAGCTCGCCCGTGGCGACGTTTCTGGCGCTGGGGGCGCAGCAACGTCTCGAGCTCGCCCGTCTGGTCACGCTGTCGGACTTCGCTCTCGATACCCTGTGCCGTCGCCCTGAGCTTCTGGCCGAACTGATCGAGAGCGGCGAGCTTGAACGCGCCTTGCCGCCACGGGAATTGAGCGTACGGCTGACGGAGGGGCTGTCGGCCGCCGAGGATGAAAAGGCGATGCAGCAGGTGCTGCGGCGTTTCCGCCAGCTGCGCATGCTGGGCATCATCTGGCGTGATCTCAATGGCACGGGCATGTGGGACACGGCGGGCGCGGTCTCGCGACTGGCCGAGGTCTCGCTTGAAGGTGCGCTGGGGTGGCTGGAGGCCTTTCTTGAACCGCGCTATGGCCGCCCGGCAGCGGATCGCTTCGGAGAGCCGCAGCGGTTGGTGGTGCTCGGCATGGGCAAGCTGGGGGCCGGAGAGCTCAACCTGTCCTCCGATATCGACTTGATCTTCGCCTTCCCCGACAAGGGCGAGACGACGGGCGGGCGCAAGTCGCTGGATCACCAGGAATATTTCACGCGGCTGGGCCAGAAGTTGATCGCGGCGCTGGATGCGATGACCGCCGATGGCTTCGTGTTCCGCGTCGACATGCGCCTGCGGCCGCTGGGGGACGGCGGCCCACTGGTGGGCAGCTTCTCGATGCTGGCCAGCTACTACCAGGATCAGGGGCGTGAATGGGAGCGCTACGCGATGCTCAAGGCGCGTCCAGTGGCCGGCAGCATCACCGCGGGCGAGCGACTGATCGCGCATCTGCGACCCTTCGTCTACCGCAAGTATCTGGACTTCGGCGCCATCGAATCCCTGCGCGAGATGAAGGGGATGATCAATCGCGAGGTCAAGCGCCGCGGGCTCTCTGACAACATCAAGCTGGGGTCCGGTGGCATTCGCGAAGTGGAATTCGTCGCCCAGGCCTTCCAGTTGATCCGCGGTGGCCGCGAGTCGGAACTGCAGGCCACCTCACTCAAGACAGCCTTCGCGCGACTGCCCGAGCTTGGCCTGCTGCCACAGGCGGTCGTGGATGAGCTGGTGCCGGATTACGTCTTCCTGCGTGATCTTGAGCATGCCCTGCAGGCGCAGGCCGACCGCCAGACCCAGACATTGCCGCTGGACCCGCTGGGGCGCGAGCGTCTCGCGCTGGCGATGCAGCTGCCGGACTGGGAGGCGCTCACCGAGCGACTCGAAGAGGTGCGCGCTCGCATCCGGCTGCACTTCGACAACGTGATCGCCGCGCCGGAAGACGAGGAAACCGAACCGCCCGAAGGGCAGCAGGCACTCGATGAGTGGCGTGCCCTGTGGCGTGATGAGCTGACGGTGGAAGAGGGTCGGGAGCTGCTCGCCGAAAGCGGATTCGAGGCGCCCGACGAGAGTCTGCGGCGCCTGAACAGCCTGCGTCGCTCACGGGCAGTGCAGGGGATGCAGCGCATCGGTTTTGATCGTCTGGATGCCTTGATGCCCTCACTGCTGCAGGCGCTGGGCTCGGCGGCGGGCGATCCGGAAAAGCCCGGCGAGCATGATGCCAGTCGCGTGCTGGAGCGTGTGCTGCCGCTGATCGAGGCCGTGTTGCGTCGCACGGCCTACCTGGCGCTGCTGCGCGAGAATCCTGATGCACTGACGCAGTTGATGCGCCTGTGTGCGGCGAGCCCCTGGATTGCCGAGCAGCTGGCGCGCTATCCGGTGCTGCTGGACGAGCTGCTGCACCCGCACAATCTCTACTCGCCCGCCGACAAGGTGCGTCTGGCCGATGAGCTGCGCATCGCGCTGTCACGCATCCCCGAAGATGATGAAGAGGCGTTGCTCGAGGCGCTGCGCGTCTTCCGGCACGCCCAGGTGCTGCACGTCGCGGCCTCCGACATCGCGGGGGCGCGCCCGCTGATGAAGGTGAGCGATTATCTGACCTTCATCGCCGAGGTGATCCTCGAGCAGGTGCTGGCGATGGCCTGGAAGACCCTGACCCGCAAGCACGGCTTTCCGCTGGGGCGGGATGGCCAGCCGATCACCGGGGACAGTCTGAGCGGCTGCTTCGTGATCGTCGGCTACGGCAAGCTGGGGGGCATCGAGCTGGGCTATGGCTCGGATCTGGATCTGGTCTTCCTGCACGATGCCGCCAGCAAGGGCCAGACGGATGGCCCGCGCCCCCTCGACAACCCGCTGTTCTTCACCCGGCTGGGTCAGCGCATCATTCATCTGCTGACCGCGGTGACTCCGGCCGGTGCCCTCTACGAAGTCGACATGCGCCTGCGGCCTTCCGGCAACTCCGGACTGCTGGTCTCGAGCCTGGCTTCCTTCCGTGATTACCAGCTTTCCCAGGCCTGGACCTGGGAGCATCAGGCGCTGGTGCGGGCACGTGCCGTGGCGGGGGATCCGGCGCTGGCGCTGGCGTTTGAGCAGACACGTCGGGAGGTGCTGGGGCAGGCCCGAGAGACCGATGCCCTGGGCAAGGAAGTCGTCGCCATGCGCCACAAGATGCGGGATCACCTGGGGAGTTCCGCCAAGGACCGGGATGCAGGCCAGTTCCACCTCAAGCAGGATGCGGGAGGCATCGTCGATATCGAGTTTCTGGCCCAGTACTGCGTGTTGTCGATGAGTCATCAGGAGCCGGAGCTTCTGAGATGGAGTGACAACATGCGACTGCTCGAGACGCTGGAGGCCTGTGGGCGCCTGCCGGGTGAACAGGCCAGTGAACTGCGCGAGGCCTATCTGGCCTATCGCAATACCAGCCACCGCCTCGCGCTGGAAAAGCGTGGCAGCCTCATCAATCTCGAACAGGTGCCGCTCATCGCCATGCACCGCGAGCGTGTCATCGCCATCTGGCAATCCTTGCTGGGGGAGCGCGGCGTGATTAAACGCCATATCAATGCTCGCAATCCCCTGTCGCCATCCCCAAGAAAGGGTGCATCAGACAACGTTGACAGGGGAGGTCAGCATGATGGAGTGGATCGCGAATCACTCGAAAACCATCTCGGCGATTGCCAGTATCGGCTCGTTCTTCATCTGGCTGGTCTACGCACAGCTGCTGTATCACAACTTCCGTCGCCAGCGGCGCCCGCGCGTGCTGATCAATCGCGGCAAGTCCAAGGGGATCGACAGCCTGTGCATCGTCAGCAACATGAGTGCCGAATCGATCTTCATCGAGCACATCATCGCCCGGCTAGATACCAGTCATGGCAGCCTGCTGATGGATGTCACCGAGTTCGAACGCAGCTATCAGGAAGGTGACGAGCAAAGTGACAATCAGCAGGACGGCGACAGCGAACAGTCCGCGAAGGAGGCTTCCAGCAGCAGTGAATGGCGTATCTCCGATACCACGCGCCAGGGGCCGCTGGGCTCGGGCGACTTCCTGCATATCGGGACGTTCTCTGAAGTCATCGAGCGCATGGCGCGCCGCAATGGCATCTCGCTCGACGGTCACTGGCCCAGCAATGAGCAGCTGAAATTCCAGCGCCTGACGCTGAGCATCATCGGCATCTATGGCAGTGAAGACCACCCGATCGGCGTCGAGCGTGCCTTCCGTCTGCACGATGCCAATGGAGAATGTGCGCTGGTACCGGAGCGCTGGGATTCCAATCGCCTGTCATCACGCCGCCAGCGTCACAAGTTGCGCAAGCTTCTGAATCGCATCAGTGGGGAAGACATCAGCGAGCAGTCTACCTTCCAGCCCCCGAGTGACGACGAGTCGCGCGACAAGACGTCATGAGCGCGGGCGCATGAGGCTATCCTCGGATGCAGGAACGCGTCACGCCCTTTCAGCTGTTCATTCTGGTGCTGTCACTGTATGTCATCGGTGCGATGGTCGTGGATCTGATCTTCGAACTGTCGCCTCCGGTCCAGCGACTGCTGCAGTACATGGACTACGTGGTCTGCCTGTTCTTCTTCGTCGATTTCTGCAAGCGGTTCGCCAGTGCGAAGAGCAAGCGCGAGTACATGAAGTGGGGCTGGATCGACCTGCTGGCCTGTATTCCGGCAGGCCTCTTCCAGGGGGCGAGGCTGTTTCGCGTGGTGCAGATACTGCGAGTGCTGCGCGCCATCAAGTCGATGGAGATGATCTGGAAGCTGCTGTTCCGCAATCGCGCCGAGGGGGTGTTCGCCTCTGCGGCCACTGCCACGGTGCTGCTGGTGGTCTTCGGCGCACTCACCATGCTGATGGTGGAGACTCCCAACCCCGACAGCCCCATCAACACTGCCGAGGAGGCGCTGTGGTGGGCCGTCGTGACGGTGACCACCGTCGGCTATGGGGACTATTATCCCATCACCACCCTGGGGCGGGTCGTGGCCGTGCTGTTGATGGTGGGAGGCGTGGGGCTGTTCGGGAGCTTCGCGGCCTACATCAGTTCGATCTTCATCGAGGATGACAGTGAGCAGGAGGCGCGCGCGGCGCGTGCCCAGCGCGACATGACCCGCGCGCTCTATCACCAGATCAGCGAGCTGACGACCGAGGTGCGTGAATTGCGCACCCGGCTCGATGAAGTGGCGGTGATGCAGGGGGAGTCGCTGGCGGAGCGCGAACAGCGCCGTGAGGCGCTCCAGCGTGAGGTCAATGACGAGATGGCTCGGCGTCTGGACGAGGCCGGAGGCGTGCCCGGCTCAGTCGAAGTTGCGCGAGTAGAAGATCTCGAGCATTTCGCGACGCAGACGGCTTTCGATGTTGGTGGCTTCCTCGAAGGTCAGCTCGCGACGCGAGGTGCCGAAAAGGTAGTTGTCCAGCTCGAAGTCCTTGAGCAGCATCTTGGTGTGGAACATGTTTTCCTGATACACGTTCACATCGACCATCTGGTAGGCACACTTGGTGTCTTCCGCCAGGTAATCCTGGATCGAGGTGATGTCGTGATCGATGAACAGCTTCTTGCCATCCACGTCGCGGGTGAAGCCGCGCACGCGGTAATCCATGGTCACGATGTCGGAGTCGAAACTGTGGATCAGATAGTTCAGCGCCTTCAGCGGGCTGATCATGCCACAGGTCGAGACATCGATATCCAGACGGAAGGTGCTGATGCCGTTGTCCGGGTGGGACTCAGGGTAGGTGTGCACCGTGACGTGTGACTTGTCCAGATGGCCGACGACCGTCTCGGGCAGCGGGCCCGGGCCCGGCTCCGTCTGGGCGGGGTCCGTCTCTTCCAGCTCATGCTCGGCGATCAGGATGGTCACGCTGGCACCATGCGGCTCGTAGTCCTGACGTGCGATGTTCAGCACGTGGGCACCGATGATGTTGGTGACATCCTTGAGTATCTGGGTCAGGCGCTCGGCGTTGTAGAGTTCATCGATATAATCGATATACGCCGTACGCTGTTCTTCGGTCTGCGCGTAGCAGATGTCGTAGATATTGAAGCTCAACGAACTGGTGAGGTTGTTGAACCCGTGAAGGCGGAGTTGATCGCTCACGTCCAGGCCTCCTTGAGATGGGAGGGTGGTATGACATCCGATGCGCCGAGGAGCGACCGGGAAGACAACCGGTTTGAGGGGCGTATTATGCACAGGCAGGGCTGACACGCCAGCGTCAATTCCCGTCGAGCGTCGCTCGCTGGCGTGAGTAGAGGGGGAGTGCCGGGAGATGATCAGGCGGCGCTGTCGATGACTTCGTAGGAGTGCGTGATCTCGACGCCACCGGCGCTGAGCATCAATGACGCGCTGCAGTACTTTTCGGCGGACAGCTCCACGGCGCGTTTTACCTGTGCTTCCTTGAGGTTGTAGCCCGTGACCACGAAGTTGACGTGAATGCTGGTGAAGACGCTGGGCACGCCATCGGCGCGCTCGGCCGTGAGGTCTGCGCGGCAGTCCGTGACCTGCTGGCGGGCCTTCTCGAGAATCTGGATGACGTCAAAGCTGGTGCAGCCGCCCAGCCCCATCAGCAGCATCTCCATCGGGCGCGGGCCGGTGTTGCGTCCGCCATTTTCCGGATTGCCATCCATGACGACGCTGTGGCCGCTGCCGGATTCCGCGAGGAACTGGCGACCATCGGTCCACTTGATGCTGGTGTTCATTGCCATGACGAATTCTCTCCCTTCGGTGAATCAATGAGCGTTGCGCATCAGGCGTGCCGCGCGATCGGCCAGAGCGGCCAGCTCATCGTAGTCGTCGAGGTTGATCTCCGGCGTCTCGCCATTGGCCAGTCGCAGGCCTCGTGCCTCGCACTCGGAGGCCAGGCGCAGTGACAGCGCCGGGGTCAGCACCTCATCCAGCCAGTGGGTGAAGGAGATCAGTTCGGGGCAGAAGGCCAGACCTTCACGCAGATGGCCGAGGAAGCGTGGCATCAGCGTCAGATAGCGTGGCTTGGCGTCGCGCAGGGTCAGACGCGCGAAGATGCCGAGAATCTTGAGATTGCGCTGCACCCCCATGCGCTCGACGCTCTGACGATACGCGAGCGGGCTGGGGGCCGGCAGGCCAGCGGCGGCATAGCGTGGCAGGGCGGCAAGGCGGGCCTGTTCGATCCAGCGCGCCATGGCGGGCTCCGGCCAGCGCCAGTGGCGGTCACGCAGCAGCGAGATCAGGTCGTAGTTCTCGGGGCCGATGACGGCATCCTGGAAATCGATGATCCACAGCGTCTCCCGCGACTGGCCGGCATCGGCATGCAGGAACAGGTTCTGGGCATGGAAGTCGCGGTGCACGGTGACGAGAGGTTGCGCGCGCGCGGCCGTCAGCAGCTGTCCGCAGAGCGTTTCCCAGGCGGCGTAGCGGCGGTCATGCGGCATGTCGAGCAGCTGCCCCAGACACCATTCGGGGAAGAGGTCCATCTCGGCCTTGAGGCGCGCATCGTCATAGGCGGGCAGGTCGGCCAGCGGCAGTTCATGCAACTGCTCGAGCAGGCCGATGGCCTCGCCATAGTAGTGGTCGGCGTGTTCGGTGCTGGTCAGGGCCGTCATCAGTGGCGTATCACCGAGATCCTCAAGCTCCAGAAAGCCTCGGGCGTCATCGAAGGCGAAGACCTCGGGCAGGGGCAGGCCGGCCTCCCGCCACTGGCGAGCGATGGCGACGAAGCCATGGCTGTCCTCCTTTTCCGGCGGTGCATCCATCAGGATGCGGGGCGACATGCCGGGGGCGCTCTCATCGAGATGCAGGCGGAAGTAGCGACGAAAGCTGGCGTCGTCGGCCACCGCGCTCATGCGGACGGCGTCGGGGGCGAGGTCGTGGCGTGCGGCAGCCCAGGCGTGGAGGGCCTGACGGCGGGCGTCGGATGTCATGGGGCGGGGCTCCTGTCGGCGGATACGGGGGCCGGCTGTCAGTTGACGCCTGTGCCGCGGCCCCGCATGCTGGGGTGTGGTGACCACAGGACAGGCGGAACCGGCAAGCAGGAAGGCCGGTTGCTGGGCCTGTATAATACCGATTCCCCCAGCCAAGGACACAGAGCAGCCATGGCCCAGCGCAGCCATTCAATACACACGGGCAAGCCGGTGTCCGCCCTCGGGCGGCCGCATCGTCGTCTTGCGTCTTCCACGACGGCGACGCGTCTCCCCGTCAGCCAGCCGGCGACATGGCGGCTCAAGCCGCTGGTGCTGCGTCTCCTGTGGACGCTGGCCCCGCTGGCCGCTGGCGCGCCGCTGATGGCGCAAGCCGCCCCGCCGGAGCCGCTGTCGGCAAGCCAGCTCGACTGGCAGCCTTATGATGAGATGCCGCAGGGGCAGCTGTGCAGCGGTCGCTACGTGACACCGGCCTACCGGATCGATGCGGGTGACACGCCCGAGCAGGTCGCGACCTCCGCCGACAAGGCCAATTATGGCAATGACGGCGTCGCGACCCTGATGGGCGAGGTAGTGCTCAGACGGGGTGATTCCCAGCTGGAATCGCCTGAGGTCAGCGTCAACGAGGCGCGAGACACCGCGACGGCCAAGGGCCCGGTGACCTACCGTCAGCCCGGCGTGCTGCTGCGCGGAGATGATGCCCGCGTCTCGCTCAACAGCGACGCGGCCAGCGTCGACAATGGTCACTACGTCTTCCACAAGCAGCGTATCCGGGGGGATGCGGTGCAGTTGGCGCGTCTGGAAGATGGCCGATATCGCCTGAAGGATGCCAGCTTCACCTCCTGTGAGCCGGGCAACAGCCTGTGGCGTCTGGTCGGCAGCGATATCACCATCGACCGGGAGTCCGGTTGGGGGGAGGCGACCCACGCGCGCATGGAAATGGGCGGCGTGCCGGTCTTCTATTGGCCCTATGTGCGTTTCCCGGTCGATGACCGCCGCCACACCGGGTTGCTGTGGCCGCAGCTCAGCTACACCAGCTCCAGCGGCTTCGATTATGCCCAGCCCATCTATCTGAACCTGGCCCCGAATTACGATGCCACCATCACGCCTCGCTACATTTCAGAGCGCGGTGAGATGCTGGAAGGTGAGTTCCGTTACCTGCTGCCGCGTGGCGACGAAGGCACGCTGGAAGGCGCCTGGTTGGCCGATGACGATGGCGGCAGTGATCCGGATGACGATGAAGAGGATCTCATCGGCGAGGATCGCTGGTACATCAATTACCAGCACTCTGGTCGCTATGACGCGCGCACGGCCTATCAGCTCAAGTATGGCGCGGCATCCGACGGCAATTACTTCGATGACTTCGGGCGCAACTTCGGCGAGACCGAGACGGACAGCCTCGAGCGTCTCGCGCGACTGAATTACCGTGGCGACGTCTGGGATCTCGAGTTCAAGGCGCAGGGGTATCAGCGGATGGACTTTCCGCTGGATGACGAGGACAAGCCGTTCTATCGCCTGCCGAGCCTGACTGCCAACGCGCGCTGGAGCCAGACCAGCGGCTTCTATGAAGAATGGAATTCCAACGCCACCTACTTCTGGCGTGATGTGGACGAGACCGACACGGACATCGACGACGATGAAGCCGCCAACGGCACCCGTCTGCGTCTGGCGCCGGCCGTGGGCTGGCGCAGTGATCAGAGCTGGAGCTTCATCGAGCCGCGTGCCCAGCTGATCAGTCTGAGCTACGACCTGGACTACGGGGATCGCGAGACCGATCGTGACAGCAGTACCTCGGCGACCATTCCGGTGCTGTCACTGGACAGCGGCTTGATCTTCGACCGTGATACCGAGTGGTTCGGCGAAGGTTACAAGCAGACGCTGGAGCCGCGTCTGTACTACGCCTATGTCCCTGAGGTCGATCAGTCCGACTTCCCGGACTTCGACACCTCCGAGGATGCCTTCAGCTGGAATCAGCTGTGGTCTCCCTACCGCTTCAGCGGTGGCGACCGAGTAGGCGACACCAACAAGATCTCCTACGGCGTCTCCTCGCGCTTCATCAGTGACGAGAGCGGTCGTGAACGCCTCAAGCTGGGCGTTGGCCAGTCCAGCTACCTGTCGGACCGCAACATCGACATGGATGGGGACCCGGACAAGACGTCGCGCTCCGACTTCGACAGCTACTCCGATTACTATCGGGCGACGCGTGACCGCTCGCCGGTGGTCTTCCAGGCCGATGTGGTCCTCAACGACCAGTGGACCGCGACCCAGGCCGTGTTCCAGGACTTCGATCGCGGTGTCACCGAAAGTGCCCAGACATCACTGCGTTATCGCGCCAAACAGGGCACGGTACTGAACTTTGGCTTCAATCGTGAGATCGAAGGGTTCGTGCCTTACGATGATGAGGACGATGAAGACGTGCTGGGCTATACCCGCAACGAGTGGGATTTCTCGTTCGCGACGCCGGTCAGCGCAAGCTGGTCGCTGCTGGGCCGCTATCAGTACGACAGCACCAATTCCCGCTCGCTGGAGAAGGTGCTGGGTGTCCAGTACAACGACTGCTGCTATGGCGTCCAGGTCACCTGGAGGGAATGGCAGGATGACAACGACACCGCCAATACCATCTCGGATGATGAAGAGAAGAACGGTATCTTCCTGACCTTCGAGTTCAAGGGACTGGGTGGCGTCGGCCAGAGCGCGGACAGCTATCTGGAGCAGGCGGTGCCGGGCTATCGCAACGCCGGTTTCTGACCCCCGGGATGCGTCACGCACGCTGACGACAGGGCGCCGCTGCAAGGCGGCGCCATCAACATTTTTACGTCGAGAGAACACCCGATGCGCAAGACCCTGATTGCCCCGCTGGGGCTGGCATTCGCGCTGGCAAGCCTGCCGGTGAGTGCCGCCGAGTTGCTCGACCGTGTGGTTGCCGTGGTCAACAAGGACGCCATCATGCAAAGCGACATGGAGCGGCGTGTCTCCCAGGCCAGCCAACAGCTGCAGAGTCGCGGTATCAACCTGCCGCCGCGCAATGTGCTGGAGCGCCAGGTGCTCGACCGCATGGTCAATGAGCAGATTCAGCTGCAGATGGCGGAGCAGGCCAATCTGAGCATCGATGACACCCAGCTCAATGCCACCCTGCGGGGAATCGCCAAGGACAATGGTCTGAGCCTGGAGGCCTTTGCCGACAAGCTCGAGCAGGATGGCATGTCGCTGGCCGATGTGCGTGATCAGGTGCGTCGTGAACTGCTGGTGCAACAGATCCAGCAGCGTCGCGTGGCCAGCAAGGTGCGCATCTCCGATCGCGAGATCGACCGGTATCTCAACCAGCAGGGCGTCGGCAGTGATATCCAGTATCACCTGGCGCACCTGCTGGTCGCCCTGCCGCAGGAGCCGACACCGGCTCAGGTCAAGGCGGCGCGCGAGCGTGCCGATGGTCTGCGTCAGCAGATCGCCGATGGGACGGACTTCGCCCAGGTGGCAGCGGCGGAATCCGCTGGCAGCCAGGCGCTGAGTGGCGGGGATCTCGGCTGGCGCGCCGGCGGTGAGCTGCCGAGCGTATTCGCCGATGTGGTGCCGGACATGCAGGCAGGTGAGGTGTCCCAGCCGTTGCGCAGTGCCAGCGGCTATCACCTGGTCAAGCTGATCGAGAAGCGTGGCGCAGGCAAGTCATTGATTTCCCAGACTCAGGCGCGTCACATCCTGATCCAGCCCAACCCGAACATGAGTGATCAGCAGGCGCTTGAGCGTGCCGAGTCCATCCGCCGTCGCGTGCTGGGAGGCGAGGACTTCGCCGCGCTGGCCCAGGAGTTCAGCGACGACAAGGGCAGCTCTCTCAAGGGTGGCGAGCTGGGGTGGGTCAGCCCGGGGCAGACGGTGTCGTCCTTCGAGACTGCCATGAACGCCCTGAAGGTGGGGGAGGTCAGCCAGCCCATCAAGACGCGCTTCGGCTATCACATCATCGAGGTCGAGAATCGTCGTCAGCAGGATGTCACCAATTCCAGCCAGCGTGACAAGGTCCGCAAGACCCTGTTCCAGCGCAAGCTCAATGACGAACTGGAAGCCTGGCAGCAGCAGATCCGCGCCGAGGCCTATGTCGACAACCGCCTTGATGAGCAGTGAGCGCGCCATGTCGTCCGAGGTGATCGCGCTGACCGCCGGGGAGCCGGCGGGCATCGGTCCCGAGCTGCTGGTGATGCTGGCGGCTCAGGCCGAGGACTTCCCGGCGCAGCTGGTCGCGGTCGCCGATCCCGACCTGCTGGCCAGTCGTGCCCGCCTGCTGGGGCTTTCGCTTGAATTGCATGAGCTGAGCCCCGGCGACCCCCTGCCACCGGCCCGCAATGGTCATCTGGCCGTATGGCCGGTGCCGCTGGCGGTGCCCAGTGAGCCGGGGGTGATCGATGCGCGCAACGGTGATCATGTCCTGCAGATGCTCGACGTGGCCATCGCCGCCTGTCAGGCCGGACACGCCAGTGCCATGGTGACGGCGCCGCTGTCCAAGGCTGCCGTGATCGAGGCCGGCCACGCCGGTTTCACGGGGCATACCGAGTATCTGCGCGACGTCTGCGGTGTCGAGGAAGTGGTCATGATGCTGGCGTGCCCGGGACTGCGTGTCGCGCTGGCCACCACCCATCTGCCGCTGCGTGAGGTGGCCGACGCCATCACGCCGCAGGGGCTGACACGAGTGCTCACTATCCTGGCGGAAGATCTCAAACGCTACTTCGGGCGTGAGACGCCGCGCATCGCGGTGTGCGGACTCAACCCCCATGCCGGCGAAGGTGGGCATCTCGGCGTCGAGGAGATCGAGGTGATCTCACCGACGCTCGAGGCACTGCGCGCCACGGGCATGCAGCTGGCGGGGCCGCTGCCGGCGGATACCCTGTTCACGCCACGTCATCTCGATGGCGTGGATGCCGTGCTGGCGATGTATCACGATCAGGGGCTGCCGGTGCTCAAGTACGCCGGATTCGGTCAGGCGGCCAACATCACGCTGGGCCTGCCCATCGTGCGTACCTCGGTCGATCACGGTACCGCGCTGGATCTCGCGGGCACGGGTCGGGCCGATGTCGGAAGTCTCGTGCAGGCCGTGCAGGTGGCCATCGAGATGGCAGCCGCCGCGCGAGCCTGAGATAATCCCCCGCTACCCCAGTCATTCGACCATCCAGGATGGTCTCGCCGTCCGGGAGTCCACAGGGCTCCCCGGAGGAAAGTCAGTCCCATGTCCCAACATTTCCCGGCGCATCGTGCGCGCAAGCGTTTCGGCCAGAACTTCCTGCAGGATCTTGGCGTCATCTCCCGTATCGTCAGGGCCATTCGTCCGGCAGAGGGGGAGCGGCTGGTCGAGATCGGTCCGGGGCAGGGGGCGCTGACCGGTCCGTTGCTGGAAGCGGCGGGCAAGCTGGAGGTCATCGAGCTGGACCGTGACCTGATCCCCGGGCTGCGCGTGCAGTTCTTCAACTATCCCGATTTCGTCATCCACGAGGGCGATGCCCTGCGCTTCGATTTTCCGGCGCTGGTGGGCGATGGTCCGGCACTGCGCGTGGTCGGCAACCTGCCGTACAACATCTCCACGCCACTGATCTTCCACCTGCTGGAAGCGCGTGGTGCGATTGCCGACATGCACTTCATGCTGCAGAAGGAAGTGGTCGAGCGTCTGGCGGCTGAGCCGGGTGGTACGGACTGGGGCCGTCTGTCGGTGATGACCCAGTATTACTGTGCGGTCGAGAACCTCTTCCTGGTGCCGCCCAGTGCCTTCTTCCCGGCGCCAAAGGTGGACTCGGCCATCGTGCGTCTGGTGCCGCATGCCGAGCTGCCGCATCCGGCGACTGACGAGAAGCTGCTGGCCATCATCGTGCGGGAAGCCTTCTCTCAGCGTCGCAAGACCCTGCGCAACAACTTCAAGGGGCGTATCGATGCCGAACAGCTGACGGCGCTGGGCATTGATCCCTCGCGTCGCCCGCAGACGCTGACGGTCGCGGAGCGCCGCCACTGACAGCGATCACGACGCATGAGCGGCGTGGCGGACATTCATGTCGACGCCGTACCGGAGTACTGCGCCGACGAGAGTCGTCCGAGCGAGAACCGCTTCGTGTTCCGCTACACCATCACGGTGCACAATGGCAGCGACGAGACGATCCAGCTGCTGGCGCGTTACTGGAAGATCACCCAGGGAAGCGGCAACGAGCAGGAAGTCCGCGGCAAGGGGGTGGTCGGCAAGCAGCCGCTGATCGCCCCGGGGGAAAGCTTCCGCTATACCTCGCGGGCCGTCCTCGACATGCCGGTCGGCGTGATGCAGGGGGCCTATACCTTCTCCGATGCCACCCATGCGCGCACCTTCGAAGTCGCCATCGCGCCATTTCGTCTGGCCGGGCCGCATCAGGTGCATTGGCGGCCGGGGGAGCAGCATGACGCAGTGGGCGATTGGCGATCTGCAGGGATGTCACGTTGAGTTCGAACGCCTGTTGCAGCGTCTGGAGTTCACGCCCGGACGTGATGTGATGTGGTTGGCCGGAGATCTGGTCAATCGCGGGCCGGGCTCGCTTGAATGCCTGCGCCATGCCAAGGCTCTCGGGGACAGTGCGCGCATCGTGCTGGGCAACCATGATCTGCATCTGCTGGCGGTCGCGCATGGCTTCGGGCGCCTCAAGCGTTCCGATACGCTTCAGCCCATTCTGGACGCGCCGGATCGCGACGAGCTGCTTGACTGGCTGCGTCGCCAGCCGTTGATGGTGGAAGAGACCATCGATGCGCGGCGCACGGTGATGACGCATGCCGGCGTTCTGCCCGGCTGGACCTTGAATCAGGCGGCAGCGCTGGCCCGCGAGGCGGAAGCTGCACTGGCGGGGGACGCCTGTCGCGAGTTTCTCGGCGAGATGTATGGCGACACGCCCGATCTCTGGCGGGAGGATCTCAGCGGCATCGCGCGGCTGCGTTGCATCGTGAATGTCTTCACCCGCATGCGTTTCGTGGACCGCGAGGGTCGCATGGACTTTGCGGCCAAGGAGGGGCTGGATTCCGCGCCCGAGGGCTATCGTCCCTGGTTCCAGTTTCCGCGTCCCGAGGGGGCCTGGGATGACTCTCCGCGCCTGCTGTTCGGCCATTGGGCGGCGCTGGAAGGCGAGACTCCAGCGGCGCGCCAGGATGTCGCGGCACTGGATACCGGCTGTGTATGGGGTGGCGGGCTGACAGCGCTCGATCTCGAGACGGGGCAGCGCGTGTTCGAACCGGCGGTGACATCGCGCAGCGGAGTTCCCATGAGTTTCGAACATCTTGATCTGGCGTCACTGGCGCAATGGCGCGACGGTGAACAACCCTACGTGCTGCTGGACATCCGTG
Source organism: Cobetia sp. ICG0124 (assembly GCF_004006355.1). Classification (NCBI taxonomy): domain Bacteria; kingdom Pseudomonadati; phylum Pseudomonadota; class Gammaproteobacteria; order Oceanospirillales; family Halomonadaceae; genus Cobetia; species Cobetia sp. ICG0124. The sequence continues at coordinate 454,558 of NZ_CP024893.1, forward strand.
ATCCGCTCAGCTTCACCCAGGGGCGCATTCCCGGCAGCCGGCATCTGGACAACGCCAGTGCGGGGGCGATCCTGGAAGAGACACCTCGCGACACACCGCTGGTAGTGGTGTGCTATCACGGCCACTCCAGTCAGCAGGCAGCGGCCTGGCTTGCCGGGCAGGGCTTCGAGAAGGTCTACTCTCTCGATGGCGGTTTCACCCAGTATCAGCTCACCCATGGCGATGATGTCGAAAGCGGTAGCTGATCCCACCTTTGCCTGATTGTCTCATCTCCCTTCTGCCAAGGAGTCCCCATGACTCGTAGTGCCCCTCATCGACTTGATGCGTCATCGGACCGCCTGCTGCAAGGGCTCGAGGTCTATCGGGTAGGGGGCGCCGTGCGCGATGCGCGCCTGGGCTGGCCATGGCATGAGTGCGATTTCGTGGTGGTGGGCGCGACGGTCGAGGACATGCAGGCGCGTGGTTTCCGCCCGGTGGGGCGCGACTTTCCGGTCTTCCTGCACCCTCAGACGCAGGAGGAATATGCGCTGGCACGCACCGAGCGCAAGTCTGGACATGGCTACGTTGGCTTCACCGTGCATGCCAGCCCCGACGTGACCCTGGAAGAGGATCTCGTGCGTCGTGATCTGACCATCAATGCCATGGCCGAGCCGCTGGACAGTCCGCCCGGCGAGGGCGAACTGGTGGACCCCTACGGCGGACTTGCGGATCTCGAGGCACGACTGTTGCGTCACGTCTCCGACGCCTTCAGTGAAGACCCGCTACGCGTGCTGCGCGTGGCACGCTTCCTGGCACGTTATCAGGGGCTGGGTTTCACGGTCGCCGAGGAGACTCGCGCGTTGATGCAGGGGATGGTCGAGAGCGGCGAAGTCTCGCATCTGGTCGCCGAGCGTGTCTGGAAGGAAACCGAGAAGGCGCTGGGGGAAGCCAGTCCTGAGGCCTACTTCCAGCTGCTGGATGAGCTGGGTGCCCTGAGCGTGCTGATGCCGGCGCTGGCGAGGGAGGCCCGTGCGCTTGAGTCAGCGCTGGAGCGGCTGGATCGACTGCCGCGACAGCTGGTCGATGAGGCGGAGATGGTCTGCTGGCGCATGGCACGGCTGGTGGAGCACCTGTCGCGTGAGGAGATCGATACCCTGGCGCAGGAGCTGCGTCTGCCCAGTGCCGTGCGCGATGCGGCTCAGCAGGCGCGTCAGTGCCGAGAGCTGAATGATGCGTCGCATCGTGAGGGTGGCGTGCAGGCGGAAGATCTCAAGGTCTGGCTGGATGGCGTCGATGCGTGGCGTCGTGGTGAGCGTCAGTCGGTGCTGGTGGCCTTGCTGGCAGTGGAAGACAAGGGGCTGGCGCGGCTGGGCAATGCCGCCTGGCAGGCCGCGACGGTGGTCTCGCCGCAATCCCTGGTCGCTCAGGGGCTCAAGGGTGCCGAGATCGGGCGGGCGATGGGCGAGCAGCGTCAGCAGGCGATTGCCGAGGCGTTGCGTGAGTGGCGAGCCACGCCAGAGGTCCATGCGCCGCACTGTGGTTGTGGCCACGCTCACTGAGTCTACAGGCGCGGTTCGCTGCCATCGCTCAGGCGGCGCAGATTGAGCGCGTGACGCACCACGATCAGACTGGCGAAGACGAGTATCACGCCGCTCATTTCCGGCGCCAGCCACAGGCTGAAGAGCGGGGCGGCAAGCCCTGAGACGAGTGAGGCAATGGCGGCGGTGCGCAGGCGCCACGCCAGTCCGATCCACAGGGCGGCACAGCTCAGGGCCACGCCCGGTGCCAGCATCAACAGCACGCCGAAGGCGGCAGCGACAGCCTTGCCGCCTCGATGTCCGCGATGCCATAGCGGCAGGCTGTGGCCGATCAGCACCGCCAGTCCGATCAGTCCCAGCGCCCAGGCGGGCAGGGCGATCTCGCCACCCAGCCACAGGGCAGGCATGCCCTTGGTGGCATCGAAGGCCAGGACCAGCGCGGCAGGCATGGCACCGTGCAGTCGCAGTACATTCGAGAAGCCCGGATTGAAGGAGCCGGCCAGTCGCGGGTCGGTCAGGCCCAGGCGCTGGCAGATCCACACCGCTCCCAGAACCGACCCTCCCCCATAGGCCAGTGCCAGCAGCAGGCTCAGCTGCTGCCAGTGTGCCAGCGTGGCCACCCAGCCGATGATGTCGCTCAGCATGCTGTCGCTTGCGGACAGGCGCATCGCGCGGCTCGGTTTGGCCAAGCAGGGGCTGGGTGCAGTAGAATCTCGGGCATGATGGCGGGGCCTTTGGCGGCGTCGTTTTACTGGTTCATCCGACAAGCATAGAGGTAACGCCATGGATCGTGTGCTGATCGAGGCTCTGGCAGTTGAGACCGTGATAGGAGTCTATGACTGGGAGCGTACCATTCGCCAGCGTCTGGTGATCGATCTGGAGATGGCGACGGACATCCGTCCTGCCGCGGCCGGGGATGATCTGACGCATACCCTTGATTATGCTGCCATCAGCGCTCGGATCCAGACCTACGCAGACGACAGCCAGTTCGAGCTGGTGGAGACCTTCGCGGAGCGTCTCGCCGCGCTGCTGCGGGAAGAATTCGGGATTCCCTGGCTCAGGATGACGGTGCGCAAGCCGGGGGCGGTCCCGGAGGCGCAAGCGGTGGGCGTGCGCATCGAGCGCGGCACGCTCGTGGATGTCAGCGCATGACTCTGGTGCTTGTCTCCATCGGCAGCAACATCGAACGTGATCATCACGTGCGAGTCTGCCTGGATGCCCTGGAGGCGACCTTCGGGGAGCTCACGCTGTCTTCCGTCTACGAAAGCGAGCCGGTGGGGTTCGTCGACGGGCGCAATTTCTACAATCTGGTGGCGGGATTCCACAGTGACTGGAGCGTCGGTGAGCTGCAAGCCTGGTGCAAGCAGGTCGAGTTCGCCAACGGACGCCTCGAGGGCAGCCCCAAGTTCAGTCCGCGTACGCTGGATATCGACATCCTGACGGTCGGTGAGCTGACCGGCGAGATCGACGGTGTCCTGCTGCCGCGCGAGGAAGTGGATCGCAATGCCTTCGTGCTGCTGCCACTGGCGGAAGCCTTCGCCGAGCAGCGCCACCCGGTGCGTGGGGTCGACTATGCCAGCCTGTGGCAGTCATTCGTCGAGCATGGGCATGCCGAGTCGCAGCCCTTGTGGCCGGTGGAGTTCAGCTGGCGTTGCCGGAGGATCTCCCGCACCGGCGTCGCGCCGTGACGGCGCGGACAGGCTATCGAGAGGCCAGCGTGGTACGGCCTTCATCGGGCCAGTGTCCTGCTCACCGGCGTTCAGTCGTTGTGCACCCACGTAGGCGATCATGGCGCCATTGTCGGTACAGAAGCGACCGCGCGGATAGTAGGCGCGGGCGTTGCGCTTGGCCAGTTCATGGCTCAGGCGCTCGCGCAGGCGGGTATTGGCACTGACGCCGCCCGCCACGACCAGACGCTTGAGACCGGTCTGATCCAGCGCGCGGCGGCACTTGATGACCAGGGTGTCGACCACGGCTTCCTCGAAGGCGCGCGCGATGTCGGCGCGATGCTGTTCGTCCGGCTCGCCACTGGCCTTTGCCTTCTTGAGGGTGACCATGGTGTGGGTCTTGAGGCCCGAGAAGCTGAAATCCAGTCCGGGGCGATCCGTCATCGGGCGCGGGAAGCGGTAGCGCTTCGGATCGCCCTGCTCGGCCAGCTTGGCAACCTGCGGGCCGCCGGGGTAGGGCAGTTCCAGCATCTTGGCGGCCTTGTCGAAGGCCTCGCCTGCGGCATCATCCACGGACTCGCCCAGCAGCTCGTACTCGCCCAGCCCGCGTACCGCCACCAGCTGTGTGTGGCCACCGGAGACCAGCAGCGCCACGAAGGGGAATTCCGGTGCGTCGTCTTCCAGCATCGGGGCCAGCAGATGGCCTTCCATGTGATGCACCCCGAGCACCGGAATCTGCCAGGCTCTGGCCAGGCCATGGGCCGTCGAGGCGCCGACCATCAAGGCGCCCACCAGCCCCGGGCCTGCGGTATAGGTGATGGCATCGATGTCAGCGGCTTTCAGATTCGCCTCGTCCATCACCTGCTGGATCAACGGCAGCAGCTTGCGGGTATGATCGCGAGAGGCCAGCTCCGGCACCACACCGCCGAATTCGGCGTGCATGGCGATCTGGCTGTAGAGGGCGTCTGCAAGCAGGCCCTGGTCCGTGTCGTAGATGGCGACGCCGGTCTCGTCGCAGGAAGTCTCGATGCCGAGCACACGCATGGCTGACTCTCAGGAAATATCAGAAGTAGAGGGCGGCACGGCCAGCGAGGCTGCCTGAGCGAGCCCGAGAGGCGAGGGTGCCGTGAATGCGCGATATTCTACTGGCTGTGAGCACGGGTGTCGCGCCAGCTGGCGTTATGCGAGAGACGATTTCCGGTTTCCGCGTTTGCAAAGGCGGGGACGGGTGTCTAGAATATGGCACTCTGCAAGACTGGGTCGTGCATCCGACCACCCCGCAAAAGCTCCCCGAATCATGATTCCAGCCAGCGACGGCTACCCTCACCGGTGGTGTCGCAGGCGACTGATTGATGCTGGATCGACCTGCAGGTGGCGGTTTACCGTCGCTGGCTGGTGGCTCCTGAGGAGTGGCTGCACCGGATGTGCGTTCAAACCGAACTCATGATCTCAAGGTAGGTGAGTGTTTAATGCCTTCAGTTAAAGTACGTGACAACGAGCCGTTCGACGTCGCCCTGCGCCGTTTCAAGCGCTCCTGCGAAAAAGCCGGTGTTCTTTCCGAAGTGCGTCGTCGTGAGCACTACGAGAAGCCGACCGCTGTTCGCAAGCGTCAGCAGGCGGCCGCTGTAAAGCGCCACGCCAAGAAGGTTCAGCGTGAGCGCAAGCGTTTCGAGCGTCTCTACTGATCCGTACTTTTGGGGAGTGATCCACTGCTCTCTGGAAGGACACCAAGCGGCTGCCTCACGGTGGCCGCTTGTTTTTGTCTCTGGTGATCCGTTTGTTCCCGAGTCGTGTGTCAGTTCACTGCACACGTTGCTGTTTCCACTGCGTTGGGGTCAGTCCGTTTTTCCATGACTTCTGGCGAACCATGGCTGGTCTCATCCCGCAAGGCTTCATAGACGATCTGCTGGCCCGTACCGATGTGGTCGAGGTGGTAGGTGAGCGTGTCCAGTTGAAGAAGGCTGGCAAGAGCTATGTCGGCCTGTGCCCCTTCCATCAGGAAAACTCTCCCTCGTTCAACGTCATTCCGGACAAGCAGTTCTATCACTGCTTCGGGTGCGGGGCGAGCGGCAGTGCCCTCAAGTTTCTGATGGAATTCGATCGTCTGCCGTTTCCGGAAGCGGTCGAGCAGCTCGCCTCGCGTCTGGCGCTCGAGGTGCCCCGTGAAGGCGGCAATCAGAGCCCCCATGAACGTCGCGAGCGCCAGCGCCGCGAGCAGGCCCGTGAAGAGGGTGTCAATCTGCTTGAGGCGGCGGCTGACTTCTATCGCCAGCGCCTGACGGAACCTGCCGCACAGCCCGCCCGTGAGTATCTTGAGGGGCGTGGGCTGTCGCGTGAGGTGATGCGCGATTTCGGTATCGGCTTTGCGCCCCAGGGCTGGGAACATCTCAAGCACCATCTGAGCAAGCTGGGTGTCAGCGAAGAGGTGCAGATCGAGTACGGCCTGCTGATCCATCACGAGGAGAGTGGGCGGCGCTATGACCGCTTCCGCGATCGCGTGATGTTCCCGATCCGTGACTGGAAGGGGCGCACCATCGCCTTCGGTGGTCGCGTGATGGGCGATGCGAAACCCAAATACCTGAATTCCCCCGAGACGCCTGTCTTCCACAAGGGGCGTGAGCTCTACGGCCTGTATGAGGCCCGCGAGGCGAATCGCAAGCTTGAGCGCATGCTGATCGTCGAGGGCTACATGGACGTCGTGGCGCTGGCGCAGTATGGCATTCGCAATGCCTGCGCCACCCTGGGCACCGCGACCAGTGAGGAACACCTCAAGCGCCTCTATCGGCTGGTCGATGAAGTGGTGTTCTGCTTCGACGGTGACAAGGCTGGCCGTCAGGCCGCGCGCCGGGCACTGGAGACGGTGCTGGACGTCATGATCGATGGCCGCCAGGCACGTTTCCTGTTCCTGCCTGAGGGTGAAGACCCGGATTCGCTGGTGCGCAGTGAAGGGCAGGAAGCCTTCGAGAAGCGGGTGACCTGCGCCTCGGGGCTCTCCGAGTTCCTGTTCGAGCAGGCGGCGGAAGGGCGCGACCTCAAGCGCATGGAGCAGCTGGAGCGCTTCGTGACCCAGGCACTGGAATGGATATCCCGGGTGCCCGAGGGGGTGCTGCGTTCACTGCTGCTCAAGGAGCTGGAGCGCCGCAGTGGCCTGGAGCGTGAGCGGCTGGATGCCATGCTGGTGGAGCGTGCCGCGGCGCGTGATGCCCAGCAGGCGCGTCTCCGGCAGCATCAGCAGCTGCGCCAGGCCTCGCATGGCGCGGCGCGCAAGACGTCACCGCGTCACTCGGTCAGCATGCTGACGCGCCTGCTGCACCTTCTGGTGCATGAGCCGCAGCTGGTGGCGGAGCTGCCGGCCAGCGATGAATGGATCGAAGGCGCCGGCGAGCCGGCAGACAGTGAGGATGTCCGTCTGCTGGTCGAGGTGGTGAGATTGCTCAAGGCTGGCCAGTATCGTTCGCCTCAGGTGCTGCTGGCGCACTTTCTGGGCACTGCTCAGGGGCCGCGCCTCGAGCAGTTGGCCGCGCGTGAGCTGCTCATCCCGCGTGAAGTGCGCAGCGAGGAGCTGAAGGGGCTGGTGGAGCATTGCCAGCATCAGCTGGCGCGCACGTCACCCGAGGCGGAATACCAGGCCTTGCTGGCCAAGGAAAAGCAGGGCGAGAAGCTGTCGGCTGAGGAGAAGCAGCGGCTGATGGCCCTGCTGATGCAGCTGGCAACGCGGCGCTGAAGCGCGGATGAAAAAGCGTTGGCTGACCTTGAAAGACGCTCTCACACACACTATCTAATGGGGTAGTTCCCGATGCGGACTGCCGCAACGTAACCGATAACGCTAACACACCTGGATGGTCCGGCAAATACGCCGCTGGCAGCATCTCCCGATGGCACGCTATACTGGTGCGCTTGATGCTCTCTTCGTCCCTAACCGGCGCTTACTCGCTGAGCAGCGTCGCGTCCAGGTGCTTCATTCTTCTTCGTCGAGATTAGGGGTTCTATGGCTGGTAATGCGCAGCAGCAGTCGCGTCTCAAGGAGTTGATCGCGCGCGGCAAGGAACAGGGTTACCTGACCTATGCCGAGGTCAACGATCACCTGCCCGAGGATATCGCTGATCCAGAACAGGTGGAAGACATCATCAGCATGATCAACGATATGGGCATCAAGGTCGCTGAAGAAGCGCCTGATGCCGATACCTTGATGATGTCTGATTCCTCCACTGACGAGTCCGCCGCCGAAGAAGCCGTCGCTGCTCTCGCCGCGGTGGAAAGCGATGTGGGACGCACGACCGACCCGGTCCGCATGTACATGCGTGAAATGGGTACCGTCGAACTCCTGACCCGTGAAGGCGAGATCAAGATCGCCAAGCGGATCGAGGAAGGCACGCGTGAGGTCATGTCGTCTCTGGCCTTCCTGCCGGGAGCGGTCGACTCCATTCTCGAAGCCTACGATGGCACGCTCGGCGAGGACGGCGGACGTCTGTCCGACCTGTTCTCCGGTTTCATCGATCCGGATGAAGGCGTACCGGGTGTCGCTGAAGTCGAGGTCGAGGAAGTTGAGGAAGTCGAGGAAGGCGAGGAGTCTGAAGGCGAGGACGACGACGAGGACGACTCCGCTTCCGAGGGTGGTCCGGATCCTGAGCTTGCACGCGTGCGCTTCGAACAGATTCGCGAGCAGAATGATCTGACCAAGGCCGCCATCGAGAAGTACGGTTCAGGTTCTCCTGAGGCCAAGGCCGAGCAGGAGCGTCTTGCCGAGCTGTTCTCGCCGATCAAGCTGGTGCCTAAGCACTTCGAGCGCCTGGTCGGTCAGGTTCGCGTGTCCGTCGAGCAGGTGCGCGAGCAGGAAAAGGTCATCCTGCAGATCTTCGTCAAGCGCGGCAAGGTGCCTCGCAAGAGCTTCATCAAGGCATTCCCGGGCCACGAGTCCGACATGGACTGGTTCGACGGCTTCATCGGCGGCAGCAAGAAGTACGCCGACAAGCTCGAGCCGTTCCGTGCCGACGTGCTGCGTGCCCAGCGCAAGATCGCCTTCGAGCAGGACATGGTCCAGCTGCCGGTCAGCGAGCTCAAGGAAGTCAATCGTCGCCTGTCGATCGGTGAAGCCAAGGCGCGGCGTGCCAAGAAGGAAATGGTCGAGGCCAACCTGCGTCTGGTCATCTCCATCGCCAAGAAGTACACCAATCGTGGCCTGCAGTTCCTGGATCTCATCCAGGAAGGCAACATCGGCCTGATGAAGCGCCGTGGACAAGTTCGAGTACCGATCGTGGTTACAAGTTCTCGACCTACGCCACCTGGTGGATCCGTCAGGCGATCACGCGCTCCATCGCGGATCAGGCGCGCACCATCCGTATTCCGGTGCACATGATCGAGACCATCAACAAGTTGAACCGTGTCTCGCGTCAGATGCTGCAGGAAATGGGTCGCGAGCCGACGCCGGAAGAGCTGGGTGAACGCCTCGAGATGCCGGAAGACAAGGTGCGTCGCGTGCTCAAGATCGCCAAGGAGCCCATCTCCATGGAGACGCCGATCGGTGACGACGATGATTCGCACCTGGGTGACTTCATCGAGGACGGCACCATGGTCTCGCCGATCGACTCCGCCACCGGCGAAGGTCTGATCGAAGCGACCCGCGGCATCCTGTCCGGTCTGACCGCACGTGAAGCCAAGGTGCTGCGCATGCGTTTCGGTATCGACATGAACACCGACCACACCCTTGAGGAAGTCGGCAAGCAGTTCGATGTCACCCGTGAGCGTATCCGTCAGATCGAAGCGAAAGCGCTGCGCAAGCTGCGTCACCCGTCACGCTCCGAGTCACTGCGTTCCTTCATGGAAGAGTGATCTGAAGCGTTCGGGGCCACGGTTCAGCCGCTGGCCCCGCTGACAGCACAACGCCCGCCCCCATGCGAATGGGAGGCGGGCGTTGTCGTTTCTGGACGGTGCCGTCAGGCTCCATGCCCCAGCTGATGCGAGGATGAGGTCGCGGCCACGCTGAAGATGACGCGTCCCTTGACGCACTGGCGGGACACCGGGCCCATCTGCTCACTGCTCAAGCCATCGGGGTGCTCTCCGTAAAGCCAGAGGCGGCCGTGGTGGTCGATGCGATCTACATGCTTGATCAGCCGTCCCAGCGTCGGGTGTTCCACCACGATGGTGGTACCCGGTGCCAGGGGCCAGTGTCCAGGCCAGCGCATGCTGATGACCAGACTGTGCTGCGGGAGACGGGGGGCAAGACTATGACCGTGCAGGCGGTAGCTGTTGAACCAGCGCATGTGAGGCTCCTTGAAGGTGAGGGCATGACACGGTCGGGGTCTTGTCGGTGTCTTTCCTGAGCAGTGGTGATAGTTGTAGGGTATCCACTGCTTAGTAAAATATAATCATTCTCATTTGATGTCCAGGCATTCTCATCCGGCGTCGAGTTCGCGCAGTCGGGCACGGCGCTGGCGACCCATGCGAATGGCCAGCAGCACGATTTCGGCCACGGCGATCGCCATCAAGGTGTAGCCGAACAGTTCGGTGACTTCCTCGGCAGCATTCTTGACCGAGCGCAGGTAGGCGCTGCCCATCAGGGTTTCCCAGAACTCCGAGCGACCATAGAGGCGCGAGAAGACATAGGTGGCCAGGAAGCCGGCGCCAAACACTCCGAAGGCGAAGCTGCGACCGAAGTGTTCGAACTCGGCCACGAAGCGGGTGCGATGGCGCCATACGCCGATGATGACCGGAATCGCGACCACGCTGACCAGGATCTGCCAGCTGCCATCACCGAGCATGCCATCGAGCATGGCGTCCTGTTCACGGATCAATGACGCTGCGAACAGGCCGAACAGCAGCAGGCTGACGGTGCGAAGATCCGGGAGGCGTGAATGTACCAGCCACATGGTGGCGGCACTCAGCGCCAGCAGGGTGCTCTGCATGTGTTCCGTCCAGCTGGCTTCGCTGAAGCCGACATCGCCGAAGTGATGGGCATCATGCATTACCAGCGACATCATCGCTGCCACCACGGGGGCATAGATGGCCAGGCGCAGGCAGGCCTGCATGAACAGCGAGGTCGGCTTGCGACCATAAAGAGGCTGTTCGGCGCTGATGGGCAGCGGGACGGTATGGTGGTGTCGTGTCTGTGAGGTCAGGCGAGACAAGGGACTCTCCGGACAGTCCATGGACTGCCTGTCAGGGTGAGGGTGTCGTTTGCCTGCTCATTATAACGATGCAAAGGTGGCGGGTTAATATTGCCTTAAGAAAACTGTGAGGTGCCATTTGAGCATCGATGTCGCGTCATCAATCACTCATCCCTGTCTCAGTCGGTCGCGCTCGGCCTCTTCGACGATCCAGTCATGCACGGCCTGGATACGGCCATCGTCCAGAGTGCCGTGGGGATGGACGATGACGTAACGCTTGCCGGTCAGCACGCGCTCCGCGAACGGGGCAATCAGGATGCCGCTGTTCAGTTCATGGGTGATCAGGGTGCGTCTTGCCATGGCGACGCCCATGCCGGCGATGGCCGCTTCCATCGAGAGATGATTGCGATTGAAGGTATAGCCACGCTGAACGTTGACCTCCGGTGCGCCGATGCTCGCCAGGTAGAATTCCCATTCGGCATGGTCGTGGCTGCCGCGCCACGCAGTGACGTCATGCAGGAGGGGGTACCAGGCGAGATCCTGAGCATTGCGCAGTGGGGGGCGGCCGCGCATCAGGCCGGGGTGGCAGACGGGGAAGATCTCTTCTTCCATCAGCTCCGTGACCTGCATGCCGGGGTAGTGGCCATCGTTGAGGTCGACCGCCAGCTCGAAATCCCCCTCGCGCAAGGGTGAGTCACTGTCCTCGGCACGTACGTGCAGCTCGATGTCCGGGAAGCGTGCCTGCAGGCGGGGCAGGCGTGGTGCCAGCCATTTCGAGAGGAAAGACGGCACCGAGCGCAGGCGCAGCACGCCGCTCATCAGGCCGCTGCGCAGCCGCTTGACCTCCAGCCCCACTGCGCCGTAGGACTGCTCCACCACGCGTGCCAGACGCGCACCTTCCCCCGTCAGTTCCAGCCCGCGTGAACGGCGTAGAAACAGCTTGAAGCCCAGCCGCTCCTCCAGCTGCTTGATCTGCTGGCTGACTGCACCCGTGGTGACATGCAGTTCCTCGGCGGCACGCGTGAAGGAGGCGTGGCGCGCCGCGCAGGCGAATACCTGAAGCCAGGCGTGGGTCTGGCCATTGAGGTGGCGTGGGCTGTGCCCCTCCCTCATCATGGCGTCATTCACTCGCACGGCCACTGGCTCGGCGGGAACTCGAGATGAGGTGTCGTCATGTCCATCAGCGTATTTGATCTCTTCAAGGTCGGTGTCGGTCCGTCCAGCTCGCATACCGTGGGCCCGATGCGCGCTGCCGCACAATTCGTGGAAACGCTGCGCGCAAGGGATCTGCTCGAGCGTGTGGCGCGCATCGAGGTGCAGCTGCATGGCTCGCTGTCCGCGACCGGTGTCGGGCATGGCACCGACAAGGCTGCCATCCTCGGGTTGATGGGTGAGCTGCCCGAGACCATCGACCCGACCATCATCGAGCCCTGCGTCGAGGAGCTGCTGGAATCCCAGACGCTGCTGCTCGACAACCGCATCGCGGTGCCCTTCGTGTGGGTGCGCGACATGCAGTGGCACGACGAGCCCTTGCCCTATCACCCGAATGCCATGCGTCTGGTGGCGCATGGCTACCGTGAGGAGCTGTACCGCAATGTCTACTACTCGGTAGGCGGCGGCTTCGTGGTCGATGAGGTGGAAGCGGCGCGTGATCCGTTGCTGGAAGACGAAACCCTGCGCCTTCCCTATGAGTTCAATACCGCCAATGAGCTGCTGGCGCTGTGTCGCATGCACAAGATGCGCATCAGTGAGCTGATGATGGCCAATGAGTGCTCGTTGCGCAGCGAAGCTCAGGTGCGTCGCGGTCTGTGGCGCATCTGGGAGGTGATGAACGAATGCATCGACAACGGCCTCAGCCATGAGGGCATTCTGCCCGGTGGGCTCAACGTCAAGCGGCGTGCCAAGCGGCTGCACGCGCGCCTTCTGGATGTGGAGTCCAGCAAGTCGATCATCACCTCGACCTTCTCGGCGATGGATTGGGTCAACCTGTTCGCGCTGGCGGTCAATGAAGAGAATGCCGCTGGTGGGCGCATGGTCACCGCGCCGACCAATGGCGCGGCGGGCATCATTCCGGCGGTGCTCAGCTATTACATGAAATTCCAAGAGGATGCGCGCGAGGAGGATGTGGTCGATTTCCTGCTCACGGCGGCCTCGGTGGGCATCCTGTGCAAGAAGAACGCGTCCATCTCCGGGGCGGAAGTCGGCTGTCAGGGCGAGGTGGGCTCCGCCTGCGCGATGGCGGCGGCCGGCCTTGCCGAGCTGATGGGCGCGACGCCGGAGCAGGTCGAGAACGCCGCGGAAATCGGTCTCGAGCACAATCTGGGGCTGACCTGTGACCCGATCGGCGGCCTGGTGCAGATTCCCTGCATCGAGCGCAATGCGATTGCCTCGGTCAAGGCGATCAACGCCGCCCAGATGGCGATGTGTGGCGATGGGGATCATTTCGTCTCGCTGGACAAGGCGATCCGTACCATGCGCGACACCGGCCGCGACATGCAGGACAAGTACAAGGAAACCTCCAAGGGCGGGCTCGCCGTCAACGCCATCGAGTGCTGATGCGGCGGACGGAGACCCGACATGCCATCACCTCCCATTCAGGGACCGCGCGCCAGTGGAGGTGTCTCTGCCACGGCGCCCATCCTCGAGACACGTGGCCTGAGCAAGGATTTTCGTGGTTTCACCGCCGTCGATGATGTCGATCTGCAGATTCAGGAAGGCCACATCCATGCGCTCATCGGACCGAATGGCGCAGGCAAGACCACGGTCTTCAACCTGCTGACCCGGTTCCTGCCCGCGACCCGTGGCGAGATTCTCTATCGTGGCAAGTCGATCACCCGCATGCGCTCGCATGAGATCGCGCGTCTCGGGCTGGTGCGTTCCTTCCAGATATCCGCAGTCTTCGCGCAGATGACGGTACTCGAGAATGTGCGGGTGGCACTGCAGCGCTCACAGGGCACCTCGTTTCACTTCTGGAAGTCCGAGCGCAGCCTCGACAGCCTCAATGAGCAGGCGCTGCATCTGCTGGAAGAGGTGGGGCTGCGCGAGGACGCCAACCGAGTGACGGCCAGTCTGCCCTATGGCCGCAAGCGTGCGCTGGAGCTCGCCACCACGCTGGCACTGGAGCCGACGGTGATGCTGCTGGATGAACCGACCCAGGGCATGGGCGCCGAGGATGTAGACCGTGTGGTCGAGCTGATTCGCGTCGCGGCACGTGGGCGCACGGTGCTGATGGTCGAGCACAACCTGAGCGTGGTCAGTCGTCTGTGTGACCGCATCAGTGTGCTGGCGCGCGGACGCGTGCTGGCGGAAGGCGACTACGCCAGCGTATCGGCCGACCCCGAGGTGCGCGAGGCGTATCTGGGCAGCGAGGTGACCGATGTCACAGCGGATCAGCGCGAGGAAGTTTCATGACCCAGATTCTGGAAAGCCCGGCCAAGCGTCAGGCCCCTGCGAGTGACTCCGCCACGCCGCAAGAGCAGCTCTGCCTGCGCGAGCTGAACGCCTGGTATGGCGAGTCCCATGTGCTGCATGGCGTCAACATGATGGTGCGGCGCGGCGAGCTGGTGACCTTGCTGGGTCGCAATGGTGCCGGCCGCAGCAGCACGCTGCGCGCGATCATGAACATGGTCGGGCGGCGCAGTGGCGGGATCTTTCTCAAGGGTCGCGACACCATGAAGCTGGCCCCGCATCACATCGCCCATCTCGGTGTGGGCTACTGCCCCGAGGAGCGTGGCATCTTCTCGAGTCTGAGCGTCGAGGAAAACCTGCTGTTGCCACCGATGGTCAAGGGCGCAGGGCATGGCGAGGGTCAGAGCCAAGGTCAGGGTCAGAATCAGGGCATGTCGCTGGATGAGCTCTACGCGCTGTTTCCCAATCTGCATGAGCGGCGCAACAGCCAGGGCACGCGCCTCTCCGGTGGCGAGCAGCAGATGCTGGCGCTGGCGCGCATCCTGAGAACCGGTGCCGACCTGCTGTTGCTGGATGAGATCACCGAGGGTCTCGCGCCGGTCATCAATCAGAAGCTGGGTGAGGTGCTGATGCTGCTGAAGGCGCGCGGCATGACCATCGTGCTGGTCGAGCAGAATTTCCGCTTTGCCGCACCGCTGGCCGACCGCCATTACCTGATGGAGCACGGCACCATTCTTGAGGAGATCACCGCCGCTGAGCTGCCGGCACGCCACGAATATCTGCACAAGGTACTGGGGGTCTGAACTCCCGGTCGGGGTGAGCTGCACCGGGCTTGCCGCCATGCACCGCCGTTGCATTCGCCAATCTGAAGTCCGTACGTCTCACCACAACAATCACAATATTGCCGGGTAAACCGGTTTGGAGATGTCATGCACGCCACCGTTTCATCCAACGCCACCCCTACGCCACCGTTTCATCCAACGCCACCCCTGTCGCATCACCGTTGTCACGCCGCATCACGGCGGCCACACGCCGGCGCCTGTGGCCGCTGTCCGCGCTCATGATGGGGTCACTGCTGTCGGCGGGAATCGCGCAGGCCGATATCAGTGACGGCGTGATCAAGATCGGCTATCTGGCCGACATGTCGGGTACCTATCGTGACCTGGCAGGCCCGGGCGGCCTGGATGCGCTCAAGATGGCGGTCGAGGACTTCGGCGGCAGCGTCAACGGCATGCCGATCGAGGTATTGAGTGCCGATGACCGCAACAGCGCCGATGTCGGTGCCAATACGGTGCGCGGCTGGATCGATCAGCAGAATGTCGACATGGTCGCAGGCCTGGTGGCCTCATCGGTAAGTATCGCGGTGACGCGGATTCTCGCCGAACAGGACACGCTGGGAATCGTCTCCGGCTCGGCGGCCTCCAGCATCACCAATGAGCATTGCACGCCCAATCATGTCCACTGGGTGTATGACACCTATCCGCTGGCGCATGGCACGGCCAAGGCCATCGTCGATGAAGGCGGCGACAGCTGGTTCCTGCTGACTGCGGATTATGCCTTCGGTCATGCCCTGGAAGGAGATGTGGAAAAGGTGGTGACCGAGAACGGCGGGAGCATCGTCGGCAAGGTGCGTCATCCGTTCCCGACCAGTGATTTCTCCTCCTACATCCTGCAGGCGCAGGGTTCCGGCGCCAAGATCGTCGGGCTGGCCAACGCCGGGGCGGACACCGTCAATGCGTTGACCACGGCGAGTCAGTTCGGCGTGGTGCAGTCGGGGCAGTCGCTGGCCGGGCTGTTGATCTTCCTCAACGACGTGCACGCGCTGGGGCTTGAGGTCGCGCAGGGGCTGCAGCTCACCACCGGCTGGTACTGGGACCTCAATGACGAGACGCGTGCCTGGTCCCAGCGCTATTACGAGCGCAATGCGCGCATGCCGACCATGGTCCAGGCCGGCATCTACTCAAGCACCCTGCATTACCTGAATGCGGTGGCAGCCACCGGCAGTGATGACACCGCCACCGTACGGGCGAAGATGGGCGAGACGCCGGTCAATGACATGTTCGCCAACAACGGCACCATCCGTGCCGATGGGCGCATGGTGCACGACATGTACCTGGTCAAGGTCAAGACGCCCGCCGAGTCCCAAGGCGAGTGGGACGTCTATGACGTGATCCGCACCATTCCCGGCGCTGAGGCCTACCGACCGCTGGCGGACAGCCAGTGCGAGCTGGTCAAGGGCTGAAGGCGAACGTCAGTCGAGCCGCGAAACGCGTTGCATGGCGCTGCTGATCACGGGATCGGCAGCGCCGAACGGCTGACGCAAGTGGGCGCTGAAAAGGACTGAGCGGATGACGATGATTCTTGGAATACCCCTGATGGTACTGTTCGGCCAGCTGATGCTGGGGCTGATCAACGGTGCCTTCTATGCATTGCTGAGTCTGGGGCTGGCGGTGATCTTCGGTCTGTTGCGCATCATCAACTTCGCGCATGGTGCCCAGTACATGCTGGGGGCCTTCGCGGCGCTGCTGGGGGCGCAGTATCTGGGGCTCAATTACTGGGCGGCGCTGATCGTGGTGCCGCTGGTGGTGGGGGCGCTGGGCATTGTTGTCGAGCGCTTCCTGCTGCGCCGCATCCAGCATCTTGATCACCTCTATGGCCTGCTGCTGACCTTCGGGCTGGCGCTGATCCTCGAGGGCACGCTGGTGAATCTGTTCGGTGTCTCGGGGTCGAGCTATCCGATTCCCGAGGCGCTGAGCGGCGGCTTCAAGCTGAGCTTCATGTTCCTGCCCACCTATCGCGCCTGGGTGCTGGTGGCGGCACTGGTGGTCTGCTTCGGAGTCTGGTTCCTGATCGAGCGCACGCGTCTCGGTGCCTATCTGCGCGCGGGAACCGAGAATCCTGAGCTGGTGCAGGCCTTCGGCATCAATGTGCCCTTGATGGTGTCACTGACCTACGGACTGGGCGTGGCGCTGGCCGCCTTCGCCGGCGTGCTGGCCGCACCCTTGTATCCCGTCTCGCCGACCATGGGCTCGAGCCTGCTGATCGTGGTGTTCGCGGTGGTGGTCATCGGTGGAATGGGCTCGATTCTCGGTGCCATCCTCACCGGGCTCGCGATGGGGCTGATCGAGGGGCTGACCAAGGTGTTCTATCCCGAGGCCGCCAATACCGTGATCTTCGTGGTGATGGTGATGGTCTTGATGCTTCGCCCCGCCGGGCTGTTCGGAAAGGAGGCCTGACATGGCCGTACTGCAACAGGACCACCAGGCCGCGCGTGCAGGCAGCGCATCGCGCAGAATCACCCCGCTGGGCGTGCTGTATCTCGTGCTGTTCCTGCTCGGGTTGCTGGCGCCCTGGGTCGCCTATCCCGTCTTTCTGATGAAGATTCTGTGCTTCGCGCTGTTCGCGAGCGCCTTCAATCTGCTGCTCGGCTTCGTGGGGCTACTGTCCTTCGGGCATGCCGCCTTCCTGGCCACGGGTGCCTACATCACCGGCTTTCTGCTCGCGGAGTATCCGGGCCTGAGTCCCGCGCTGGGCATCGTGGCCGGCACCTTGGGGGCCGTGGTGCTCGGCACGCTGTTCGGCGCGCTGGCCATCCGGCGGCAGGGCATCTACTTCGCGATGATCACGCTGGCCCTGGCACAGATGATGTTCTTCTTCTTCATCCAGGCGCCGTTCACCCATGGGGAAGATGGCCTGCATGGCGTGCCGCGCGGTGAGCTGTTCGGCGTGTTCGATCTGGCGGACAACCACACGCTCTATTACGTCGTGTTCGCGATCTTCGTGGCGGCCTTTGCCCTGATCCGCCGTGTGGTGCATTCCCCCTTCGGTCAGGTGCTGAAGGCGATTCGCGAGAACGAGCCGCGTGCCATCTCGCTGGGCTATCACACCGATGCCTACAAGCTGGTCGCCTTCGTGCTGTCGGCGGGGCTGGCGGGCCTTGCGGGAGCGACCAAGACGCTGGTGTTCCAGCTCGCCTCGCTGGGCGATGCCAGCTGGCACATGTCGGGGGAGGTGATCCTGATGACACTGCTGGGCGGTGTCGGCACGCTGCTCGGGCCGCTGGTGGGTTCCGGACTGGTCATCGGGCTTCAGCATCAGCTGGCGCAGTCCGCGCTGGGGGATTGGGTCAGCGTGATACTGGGCGCCATCTTCGTGGTCTGCGTGCTCAGCTTCCGCAGCGGCATCATCGGGGAATGCCAACGCTGGATCGCGCGTCGTCAGCAGCGGGAAGAAAAATGAGCGGCGAGGGTGGGGATGAGAAGCGAGGTCAGCAAGAAGGAAAAAAAGTCCACCCAAGTGGGTGGACTTAAATGCCATTGTATATCGAGGGGGATACGCCGGTCCCGGATCCTCGACTCAGCAATGAGCACGCCATGCGAGATAGCCGCCATTTGCCATCTCGCTTTATAGATTGCATACCTGGTGCCAGATTTCTAGCAAGTCATTCAAAATCAATAGCTTGAGTGTTTTCTCTTCGCCAGATGCCTGCCAGGTGGCGGTCAGGCGAGTCGAGGCGTGCGCATTGCCGGGCGGATCATGGTGCGTTGCAGCATGGTTGTGCACCAAATATGTGCCATTTTTCGAGCATATCCGTACGTCATCAATAGCTTATGTGCTTTTCAGGCATCGGCCTGTCCGCTAGCACTGTATCTGCACGGCATCCCCCTCGAGGCGAACCGGCCACACCTGAAGCGAGAGCGTCTCGTCATCCAGGCATTGGCCATCCTTGAGTCGATAGCGCTGCTTGTAGAGCGGCGAGATCACCAGTGGCTCACCGGCATGATCGCCCAGCAGACCGCGGGCGATCACGTTGGCGCCGGATACCGGATCATGATGGTCGATGGCGAACAGCGTGAGGGCGTCGCTGTCCGCGCTGGAGGGTAGCGTGAACAGCGCGATCTGGAAGTCCTGGCCGGCCTGTTCCAGCCAGGCGGCCACCCCGGAGCCCGGCACCAGGTCCCCGCGCTGACAGAGTGTCACCCAGCGAAGTGGCGACTCCTCCTTGGTTGAGGTGTCAGGTGCCGGGTGTGGAAGCGAGTGCAGGCGATGTCATGAGCGCACCTCCGTGGCCAGGTTGGCCGTTGATCAGCTCGCCGCGGCTTGCCGGGCGTATCTGGTCACGCTCGATGATGTTGACCACGGCCGGGTCGGGTCGCTGGTCATTCACGTAGTGGCGGAAGCGCTTGAGCTTCTCGGGACTCTTGAGGGCATTGGCCCATTCGCATTCGTAGCGGTCCACCACCTGCTGCATCTGCTCTTCGAGGGTCTCACCAAGCCCCAGACTGTCCTCGAGAATCACCTCTTTCAGATAGTCGAGGCCGCCCTCGAGGCCCTCGCGCCAGACGGAGGTGCGCTGCAGGCGGTCGGCGGTACGGATGTAGAACATCAGGAAGCGGTCGATGGTGCGGATCAGGCTCTCGTCATCCAGGTCGGTCGCGAACAGCTCGGCATGACGAGGGCGCATGCCGCCGTTGCCGCAGACGTAGAGGTTCCAGCCGTTCTCGGTGGCGATCACGCCGACATCCTTGCTCTGGGCCTCGGCGCATTCACGAGTACAGCCGGAGACGGCGAACTTGAGCTTGTGCGGGGAACGCAGGCCCTTGTAGCGGTCTTCCAGCGTCAGCGCCATCGCCATGCTGTCCTGCACGCCATAGCGACACCAGGTGCTGCCGATGCAGGATTTCACCGTGCGGGTGGACTTGCCGTAGGCGTGGCCGGTCTCGAAGCCGGCGGCGATCAGCTCGCTCCAGATGTCCGGCAGTTCATGCAGCTGGGCCCCGAAGAGGTCGATGCGCTGACCGCCGGTGATCTTGGTATAGAGGTTGTAGCGCTTGCCGATCTCGCCGATGGCGATCAGCTTGTCCGGCGTGATCTCGCCGCCGGGGATGCGTGGCACCACGGAATAGGTGCCGTTCTTCTGCATGTTGGCCATGAAGGTGTCATTGGTGTCCTGCAGCGGGATGTGCGAGGACTCGGTGATCGGCGCGTTCCAGCACGAGGCCAGAATCGAGCCCACCGCCGGCTTGCAGATCTCGCAGCCCAGGGCATCCGGATGGCGGCCGTGGCTGGCCATCAGCTCGGCGAAGGTCTCGATGCCTTCGACGCGCACCAGCGAGTAGAGCTCCTGACGCGTGTGCGCGAAGTGCTCGCACAGTGAGCGATCGACCTCGACGCCACGACTTTCCAGCTCGGCATCCACTACCTTCTTGAGCAGCGCCGCACAGCCTCCGCAACCGGTGCTAGCCTTGGTGCAGGCCTTGATGGCGCCCAGATCACTGTTGCCGGCATCGATGGCGCTGCAGACATCGCCCTTGGAGACGTTGTGGCAGGAGCACAGCGTGGCGCTGTCGGGCAGGGCATCCGCGCCCAGCGTGATGGCTTCGCCACTGGCATCCGGCAGGATGAGTGCCGCCGGGTCCTTGGGTGCCGTGATGCCATTGGTGACGTACTGCAGCAGGGTGTCGTAGCGCGAGTTGTCGCCGATCAGCACCGCGCCCAGCACCTGCTTGCGGTCCTGCGAGACGATCAGGCGGCGATAGACGCCGTCGGCCTCGTCACAGTAGCGATAGCTGATTGCGCCCTCGGTCTTGCCGTGGGCGTCGCCGATGGAGCCGACATCCACCCCCAGCAGCTTGAGCTTGGTGGACATGTCGGCGCCCTGGAAGCGGAAGCGCTCCTGCGCATCGCTTGTGGCATCGCCTGTGCTGGCGGCCAGCAGGGACGCCACGCCGCGTGCCATCTGATAGCCGGGCGCGACCAGCCCGAAGATGCGCGATTGCCACAGGGCGCACTCGCCGATGGCAAAGATTTCCGGGTCCGAGGTGCGGCATTCGTCATCGATGATGATGCCGCCGCGCTCGCCGATCTCGAGGCTGGCGCTGCGTGCCAGTGCATCCTGAGGACGGATACCGGCGGAGAAGACGATCAGATCCGCTTCCAGATGCTCACCGTCGGAGAAATTCATCCGCCACTGGTACTCCTCGCCGGGCACGATGTCGGTGGTGGCGCGATTGAGGTGCACTCCCACGCCCAGCGCAGTGATGTGTTGCTTGAGTGCCAGGCCGCCATCCTCATCCAGCTGCACCGGCATCAGGCGTGGCGCGAATTCGACGACATGCGCTTCCAGGCCGAGTGACTTGAGGGCATTGGCGGCCTCAAGTCCCAGCAGGCCACCGCCGACCACCACGCCATGTGTCTTGCCATCGGCGGCAGCGCGAATCTGATCAAGATCCTCCAGGGTGCGGTAGACCAGACGATTGCTGGCGGCGGCCTCGCTTCCCGGCTCACCGAGGCCCTGGATGGGCGGCACGAAGGGGGTCGAGCCGGTTGCCAGCACCAGGCTGTCGTAGGGGTAGCGCCCTTGGGGAGTGATGACATGGCCGCCGTCGCGATCGATCGCCGTGACGCACTCGTCGAGGTGCAGCGTGATACCGGCGCTGGCGTAATCCTCCACGCTGCCGAGCGCGAGAGAATCGGCATCGCGTCCGGTGAAGTACTCCGAGAGATGTACGCGGTCGTAGGCGATGTGGCGCTCTTCGCCGAAGACATGAATCTGGTAGTGCGCGGTGGCGCCCAGCGCGATCAGCTGCTCGACGCAATGATGGCCTACCATGCCATTGCCGATGATGATCAGGTGTTTCATGCGGCCTCCTCGAAGGTGTCAGGGGTGGTGTCGCTCGTCCAGTTGTGCCAGCGCTTGTGCGGGCATGAGCAGCAGGTCGTCACGAATCGCTGTCAGTGGCGTGCCTGCCTTGAGGGCTTCGAACAGCGCGTTGCCGGCACTGACATCGCCGTAGAGCACCACCCCGACCAGACGCTCATCGCGCAGCAGTAGTCGGCGGTAGTCACCCAGGGCATGGTCCTGATAGACCAGCACCTCGTCAGTGGGATGTGGCATCAGCTCGCCGCAGCTGTAGAGGTCGATACCGCTGACCTTGAGGCGGGTCGCCAGGGGGGCATTGCGATAGGGCGGGGTCGCTTGCTCAAGAAGATGGCGTGCGAGCACCTCGATCTGTGCCCAGATGGGCTCGATCAGGCCGAAGGTCTCGCCCTCCACCTCACAGCATTCGCCCAATGCGTGAATATGTGGGTCACTGCTGAGCAGGTGGCCATCGACCTGGACAGCGCGCTGGCAGGCCAGGCCGGCAGCACGCGTAAGCGTGATCTCGGGGCGGATGCCAGTGGCGGCGATGGTCAGTCCGGCGTGCAGTTCACGGCCATCCTTGAGACGCACGCCAGTGATGCGGCCCGCCGGCGTCTCGAGCCATTGCTCAAGATGCGCGTCGGTGATGATCTCGAGGCCGCGCTCGCTCAGCTCCTGCTCCAGCAAGCCAGCGGCCACGTCATCCAGCTGACGGTTCATCAGGCGCTCGCTGCGCTGTAGTAGCGTCACCTCAAGGCCACCCTTGCGCAGGCCCTCGGCGGCTTCGAGCCCCAGCAGGCCGCCGCCGATCACCAGGGCATTGCCGTCGTGACCGGCTCCGGTGCGACAGGCGGCCTGCATCTGCTCGACATTCCTGAGGTCACGAAAGCCCATCAGTCCCGGTGGCCAGTCGTTGGCATCCAGTGCCTGAGGCAGGTGAGTGGGGAGCGGCAGTGGCAGCGCCGGGCGTGACCCCGTGGCGATCACCAGACGCTGATAGGGAATGCGGCGACCGCTGGCGGTCTCGACACAGCGGGCGGCGCGGTCGATCTGACAGGCGGGATCACCGCTGATCCGTGTGATGCCATGCAGCGAGAACCAGTCGGCCTGCTGGCTGATCAGGTCATCGGCTTGCGTCTCGCCCGCCAATAGTGGGGAGAGCTGAATGCGGTTGTAGGGCAGGTGAGGCTCTTCACCGATCACCGTGACTGCCCAGGGGAGCTGGCGATCAGGTGACAGCGCGACCAGTTGCTCCAGCAGCTTCTGCGCCGCCATGCCATGACCGATGATGATCAGGGGCGGGGTCGTGTCGCCGGTGGAAGATGACGGATGCATGCTGCCTCCTTGCGATGGGATATCGAGTGCAAAAAAAAAGCGCCTGCTTGCCGCCGTGAAGTTCACGACGTCAAGCAGGCGCCTTTGCCTGGAAGATGAGGGCTAAGCATTGGATAGCGAGTTGCAGTGCTGCGCGACGATACGGCTGTCACTCGGGACTGCGGCAGGTCTGACGGACCGTTGGCTGCCGTGCATCCGCATGGATGCGCGGCGAGACCTGCGATTCGGGGTCGTCATTGACCCAACCTGTCAGGAATACAGCGAATTTGGTGCCGCCTGACGAAAAACCACCAACTTTCATTGGTTTGCAGCAACAGGCAAAGGCGCCTGATGACCGCACGCTTCGTGCTCGGTCGTCAGGCGCCTTTTTCGTGGTCAACGTTCTGTGCTCAATGCACCAGGGAGTGATGTCGATGCAAGTCAGGAATCCCCCAGACGCCCCGCAACCTGCTAGATGTCGTGCCACCACCACCTGCCCGTATTGCGGTGTCGGATGTGGTGTGGCGGTCGAGCTTGAAGTGGTGATGTCGCGCATCCGGCCAATCATGGCCGGCTCTGCGTCAAGGGCTCCGCGCTTGCCGAGACGCTGTCGGCCGATGGGCGTCTGACGATGCCGCAGGTGCGTGATGAGGCCGGGGTATTGCGAGAGGTGAGCTGGGAGACGGCGCTGGACCTGATCGCCGCACGCTTTGCTGATTTGAGCAGGACGCATGGCGGAGAAAGCATCGCCGCCTATCTCTCGGGGCAGCTGCTGACCGAGGACTATTACGTCGCCAACAAGCTGTTCAAGGGCTTCATCGGTACTCCTCATCTGGATACCAATTCGCGACTGTGCATGGCCTCGGCCGTCGTGGCTCACAAGCGTGCCTTCGGAGCGGACGCCGTGCCCTGCAGTTACGAGGACCTCGAGCGTGCCGAGCTGGTCGTGCTGGTCGGCAGCAATCTGGCCTGGAACCATCCGGTGCTGTTTCAGCGGCTCAAGCAGGCGCGTATCGACAATCCGTTGCTGCGAATCGTGGTGATCGACCCCCGGGTGACCGACAGCTGCGAGATCGCCGATCTCTATCTTGGCCTGCGTCCCGGCAGTGATGCGCGTCTCTTCAATGGTCTGCTGGCCTACATGGCAGATCGCGGACGCCTGGATCGCCTCTATCTGAAGGCGCACACCCAGGGCTTCGATGCGGCGCTCAAGGCGGCAAGGCGGGAAGACTGCTCGCTGGCGGCAATCGCGCGTGACTGTGATGTCGATGTGGAGCGTCTCGAGACTTTCTATTACTGGTTCGCGACCCAGTTGCATGTGGTGACGCTGTTCTCCCAGGGTGTGAACCAATCGACCAGCGGTACCGACAAGGGCAATGCGATCATCAATTGCCATCTGGCCGGGGGCAAGCTCGGGCTGCCGGGGGCGGGACCGTTCTCGATCACCGGACAGCCCAACGCGATGGGCGGCCGGGAAGTCGGTGGACTGGCCAATCAGCTGGCGGCACACATGGACTACGAGACGCCGGGCGCGCGGGAGCTGGTCGGTGAATTCTGGAACGCCCCGAATATCCCTCAGGGGCCGGGGCACAAGGCGGTCGAACTGTTCGCGGCGATCGAGCGTGGAGAGATACAGGCGCTATGGATCATGGCGACCAATCCGGCGGTCAGTCTGCCGGACAGTACGCGCGTACGTGCGGCGCTGGCGGCCTGTCCGCTGGTGATCGTCTCCGAGTGCATGGCGGACAGCGACACCCTGGCGTATGCCGATGTGGTGTTGCCGGCCAGCAGCTGGAGCGAGAAGGATGGCACCGTCACCAATTCCGAGCGCTGCATCTCGCGTCAGCGTGGGTTGCTCGCACCGCCGGGCGAGGCACGTCACGACTGGTGGCAGCTGGCGGAGGTCGGCAAGCGCATGGGGTACCAGGCGGCATTTGGCTACTCGGGGCCCCACGCGATCTTCCGTGAGCACGCCAGGTTGTCCGGCTTCCGCAACGTCGCGCCACGTCACAAGGCGGGCAGCAAGCCTCTGGCGGCTTCCTCGATCAGGCGGCTGTTCAACATCGCGCCGCTGGCCGAGCTGGATCGCGAGGGCTATGACGCGCTCAGACCGATTCAATGGCCGGTACGGCGTGGTGAGAAGGGGGAGCTCATCGGCACATTGCGGCTGTTCGAGGATGCCACCTTCAATACGCCCAATGGTCGCGCGCGGCTGGTGCCCGTGACCCCGCAATTGCCGCATCAGGCGCTGAGTGATGCGACACCGCTGCGCCTCAATACCGGTCGCATTCGTGATCAGTGGCACACCATGACACGGACTGCACGCAGCGCGCGCCTGATGAATCATCGCGCCGAACCCTTCGTGGAGCTTCACCCGCAGGATGCCGCGGCTCGCGGCCTGCAGGACGGGGCTCTGGCGCAGCTTGCAGGGCGTGATGAGCAGGGGAGCGTGCGTGGCGACTATCGTGCGCGTGTGCGTATCAGTCATGGCCAGCGTCAGGGTGAGGTGTTCATCCCCATGCACTGGAATGATCACTTCGCCAGTCACGGGCGCGCCGGGGCGTTGCTGGCCGGCCTGGTCGATCCTCTCTCCGGTCAGCCGGAATCCAAGCATGGCGCGGTCGATGTCATGCCATTGCCCTGTGAATGGCAGGCCACCTTGCTGATCGCCCCTGGCGTATGGGGTGGGCATGAAGATCTTGCAGGCGCGATGACAGAGCTCGAGGGATGCTATTGGGCGCGCATCCCGCAGGCGACATTGGTGCGCTGTCAGCTGGCAGGAGAAGGGCAGCCGGATTGGGCGCTCTGGTGTGAAAGGCATCTGAGTGTTCAGGCGGGGCTCTGGGCACAGGATGTGGCACAGGGAGGCATCAGTGCCGCGGGTTTTCGTGAGGGACGGCTGATCTGGTGGTTGAGGGTCACCGCTGGCGCGGCACGCTCCGACCGACAGCCCAACATTGCCTGGCTGGGGGAATGTTTCGCCTCTGACCAGCTTTCTGCACTTGAGCGTCGCAGTCTCCTCGCCGGACGCCTCTCTGGTCAGGCGGATGTCGGGACGATGGTATGCGCCTGCCATCAGGTCGGCGAACTCACGATTCGGCAGGCCATCCAGTCGGGTGACCGTTGCGTGGAAGCATTGGGGGCGCGATTGGCCTGCGGCACTCGCTGTGGCTCCTGCCTGCCTGAACTCAAACGTCTTGTGGAAGAGGAGCGATCCGATGAGCGGACTGATTCGTTGGAAATGGCGTGACCTGATGGCGTCGAGCATCAATTCAGCAACCCTCGGCATCTCCATGGCACGGCTGACGGAAGGCTTGCTGTCGCGTCGCGAGTGGCGTGCCATTGGCGGACAGGCACCATCACGGGCTGATGCCGGGGCCATCACGCCTGCCTGGGACGGGCTTCTTCCGGGGCAGGTCGCGTTGGTCGGAGCCGGGCCGGGGGATCCGGATCTGATGACGCTCAAGGCCTGGAGAATGCTCAATGCAGCGGATGCCGTGGTCTATGATCGCCTGGTCGGTGACGAGATTCTGGCTCAGCTCCCGATGCACTGTGAGCGCTATTACGTCGGCAAGGCCTGCGGCAATCACAGCGTACCCCAGGACGAGATCGGCGCGCTGATGGTGCGTCTGGCCAAGGAGGGTATGCGTGTGGTCAGGCTCAAGGGCGGGGATCCCGGTATCTTCGGTCGCATGGGAGAAGAGCTGGCGGCACTTGATGAGGCTGGCATCACCCGTCATGTCGTTCCCGGCATCACCGCGGCCGCCGGTGCGGCAGCTTCGCTGGGCATGCCGCTCACCGACAGGACTCATGCTCAGCGGCTGCGATTCGTGACCGCCCAGCTGTGCAACCGGAATGACCAGCCCGAATGGCAGCAGCTGGCACGCCGGGATGAAACGTTGCTCTTCTATATGGGGCTGAATCGCCTCGACACCATCTGTGATGAGCTGCAGCGCCATGGTCTGCCGTCAGACTGGCCGATGATGCTGGTGGCCAATGCGAGCCTCCCCGAGCAGCAGGCCTTGCACGGCACCCTGGGTGACATGGTGGCTCGTCTGGCAGAATGCCCGCTGCCGACACCCTGCCTGATCATCGTGGGCAGCGTATGCGAGATGGCAGCGGGGCGAGACCTCGTGATGGCTGCGGCCATGGCACATGAATGATGCTTAGAGGCAGTCGATTGACTCATCATCAAGTGCTTGACTTCTCAAGCGTTCCGGATAGAATATGCCTCCTCGCTTAACAGCGACGCTCTTTAAAAATTTGATCAGGTAATTCGTGTGAGCGCTTGCCGATGAGTGGTGACAAGGTCACCAAATATCGGAGCAAGCCTCTCACGAGAAGTTTGACTCTGAACCAAGTTTGGTCTGCTTAACAGACTATCAAGCTTTCAACTGAAGAGTTTGATCATGGCTCAGATTGAACGCTGGCGGCAGGCTTAACACATGCAAGTCGAGCGGAAACGATTCTAGCTTGCTAGAAGGCGTCGAGCGGCGGACGGGTGAGTAATGCATGGGAATCTGCCCGATAGTGGGGGACAACCTGGGGAAACTCAGGCTAATACCGCATACGTCCTACGGGAGAAAGCAGGGGATCTTCGGACCTTGCGCTATCGGATGAGCCCATGTCGGATTAGCTTGTTGGTGAGGTAACGGCTCACCAAGGCGACGATCCGTAGCTGGTCTGAGAGGATGATCAGCCACACTGGGACTGAGACACGGCCCAGACTCCTACGGGAGGCAGCAGTGGGGAATATTGGACAATGGGCGAAAGCCTGATCCAGCCATGCCGCGTGTGTGAAGAAGGCCTTCGGGTTGTAAAGCACTTTCAGCGAGGAAGAACGCTTCGGGATTAATACTCCCGAGGAAAGACATCACTCGCAGAAGAAGCACCGGCTAACTCCGTGCCAGCAGCCGCGGTAATACGGAGGGTGCAAGCGTTAATCGGAATTACTGGGCGTAAAGCGCGCGTAGGTGGCTAAGTCAGCCAGGTGTGAAAGCCCCGGGCTCAACCTGGGAACGGCATCTGGAACTGCTTGGCTAGAGTGCAGGAGAGGAAGGTAGAATTCCCGGTGTAGCGGTGAAATGCGTAGAGATCGGGAGGAATACCAGTGGCGAAGGCGGCCTTCTGGACTGACACTGACACTGAGGTGCGAAAGCGTGGGTAGCAAACAGGATTAGATACCCTGGTAGTCCACGCCGTAAACGATGTCAACTAGCCGTTGGGTCCCTTGAGGACTTAGTGGCGCAGCTAACGCAATAAGTTGACCGCCTGGGGAGTACGGCCGCAAGGTTAAAACTCAAATGAATTGACGGGGGCCCGCACAAGCGGTGGAGCATGTGGTTTAATTCGATGCAACGCGAAGAACCTTACCTACCCTTGACATCCAGAGGACTTTCCAGAGATGGATTGGTGCCTTCGGGAACTCTGAGACAGGTGCTGCATGGCTGTCGTCAGCTCGTGTTGTGAAATGTTGGGTTAAGTCCCGTAACGAGCGCAACCCCTATCCTTATTTGCCAGCGAGTAATGTCGGGAACTCTAAGGAGACTGCCGGTGACAAACCGGAGGAAGGTGGGGACGACGTCAAGTCATCATGGCCCTTACGGGTAGGGCTACACACGTGCTACAATGGCAAGTACAAAGGGTTGCAATACGGCGACGTGGAGCCAATCCCATAAAGCTTGCCTCAGTCCGGATTGGAGTCTGCAACTCGACTCCATGAAGTCGGAATCGCTAGTAATCGTGGATCAGAATGCCACGGTGAATACGTTCCCGGGCCTTGTACACACCGCCCGTCACACCATGGGAGTGGACTGCACCAGAAGTGGTTAGCCTAACCTTCGGGAGGGCGATCACCACGGTGTGGTTCATGACTGGGGTGAAGTCGTAACAAGGTAGCCCTAGGGGAACCTGGGGCTGGATCACCTCCTTATCGACACTGTCTACTGCTCGCGGCAAGTGCTCACAACGAATTACCTGATCAAGTTAGTTTATCGAGTAGTAGTGTCGGGTCTGTAGCTCAGTTGGTTAGAGCGCACCCCTGATAAGGGTGAGGTCGGCAGTTCAAATCTGCCCAGACCCACCAAAAGCTTCGTGCTTTTGTCGACACGGTTTGCCGACTTTTGGGGCCATAGCTCAGCTGGGAGAGCGCCTGCCTTGCACGCAGGAGGTCAGCGGTTCGATCCCGCTTGGCTCCACCATCAAGTTCCGGTTCAAGCTTCTACTACCTGATAATGCTGACAGTTCACAGTGACAAGCATATCGCCTTCCTCGAGAAGGTTGTGTGACTTCTCACTGTTCTCTGAACAGCCGCTCTTTAACAATGTGAATCATGCTGACGATGGAATGTGCGCCAAGCACATCTCCATCAAAACGATATGTCGGAGAGGTCCGACAGATTCGTAATCCTTGACAGACCCCTTGGGGTTATATGGTCAAGCGATTAAGCGCATACGGTGGATGCCTTGGCAGCCAGAGGCGATGAAGGACGTGATAGCCTGCGATAAGCGTTGGCGAGGTGGCAAATACCCTGCGACCCAACGATTTCCGAATGGGGAAACCCACTCACCATCAGGTGAGTATCTATAGGCCAATACATAACCTATAGAGGCAAACCCGGGGAACTGAAACATCTAAGTACCCGGAGGAAAAGAAATCAACCGAGATTCCCCAAGTAGCGGCGAGCGAACGGGGACCAGCCCTTAAGCGATACAACTGACAGACGAACAAGCTGGGAAGCTTGACGATACAGGGTGATAGTCCCGTAGTCGAAGTCTGAGTATCGTGAAATCGAGTAGGTCGGGGCACGAGAAACCTTGACTGAACATGGGGGGACCATCCTCCAAGGCTAAATACTCCTGGCTGACCGATAGTGAACCAGTACCGTGAGGGAAAGGCGAAAAGAACCCCGGCGAGGGGAGTGAAATAGATCCTGAAACCGTATGCGTACAAGCAGTGGGAGCACCTTCGTGGTGTGACCGCGTACCTTTTGTATAATGGGTCAGCGACTTATATTCTGTGGCGAGCTTAACCGTATAGGGGAGGCGTAGCGAAAGCGAGTCTTAACTGGGCGACCAGTCGCAGGGTATAGACCCGAAACCGGGCGATCTATCCATGGCCAGGGTGAAGATTGAGTAACATCAATTGGAGGCCCGAACCCAAGTATGTTGAAAAATGCTGGGATGAGCTGTGGATCGGAGTGAAAGGCTAATCAAGCCCGGAGATAGCTGGTTCTCCTCGAAAGCTATTTAGGTAGCGCCTCACGTATCACCGCTGGGGGTAGAGCACTGTTTCGGCTAGGGGGTCATCCCGACTTACCAACCCGAGGCAAACTCCGAATACCAGTGAGTGCAGCGTGGGAGACACACAGCGGGTGCTAACGTCCGTTGTGAAAAGGGAAACAACCCAGACCGTCAGCTAAGGTCCCAAAATCCTGATTAAGTGGGAAACGATGTGGGAAGGCTCAGACAGCTAGGAGGTTGGCTTAGAAGCAGCCATCCTTTAAAGAAAGCGTAATAGCTCACTAGTCGAGTCGGCCTGCGCGGAAGATATAACGGGGCTAAATCAGGTACCGAAGCTACGGGTTCATCCTTATGGATGAGCGGTAGAGGAGCGTCGTGTAAGCCAATGAAGGTGGATTGAGAAGTCTGCTGGAGGTATCACGAGTGCGAATGCTGACATGAGTAACGATAAGGGGAGTGAAAAACTCCCCCGCCGGAAGACCAAGGTTTTCTGTTCTACGTTAATCGGAGCAGAGTGAGTCGGCCCCTAAGGCGAGGCGGAAACGCGTAGTCGATGGGAAACGGGTTAATATTCCCGTACCGGATGTGGTTGCGATGGGGGGACGAAGAAGGCTAGGTGAGCCAGGCGTTGGTTGTCCTGGTGAAAGCATGTAGGCCGAGGAATCAGGCAAATCCGGTTCCTCTGAGGTCGAGATGCGAGACGAACTGACCACGGTCAGGAAGTCATCGATGCCACGCTTCCAGGAAAAGCCTCTAAGCTTCAGATCACATGCGACCGTACCCCAAACCGACACAGGTGGTCAGGTAGAGAATACCAAGGCGCTTGAGAGAACTCGGGTGAAGGAACTAGGCAAAATGGCACCGTAACTTCGGGAGAAGGTGCACCGGTTCGAGTGAAGGACTTGCTCCGTAAGCTCTTACCGGTCGAAGATACCAGGTGGCTGCAACTGTTTATTAAAAACACAGCACTCTGCAAACGCGCAAGCGGACGTATAGGGTGTGACGCCTGCCCGGTGCCGGAAGGTTAATTGATGGGGTTAGGATTCGTCCGAAGCTCTTGATCGAAGCCCCGGTAAACGGCGGCCGTAACTATAACGGTCCTAAGGTAGCGAAATTCCTTGTCGGGTAAGTTCCGACCTGCACGAATGGCGTAATGATGGCCACGCTGTCTCCACCCGAGACTCAGTGAAATTGAAATCGCAGTGAAGATGCTGTGTACCCGCGGCTAGACGGAAAGACCCCGTGAACCTTTACTATAGCTTTACACTGGATGCTGATGTTGTCTGTGTAGGATAGCTGGGAGGCTTTGAAACCACGTCGCCAGATGCGGTGGAGCCAACCTTGAAATACCAGCCTGACATCATTGGCGTTCTAACTCAGGTCCGTTATCCGGATCGAGGACAGTGTATGGTGGGTAGTTTGACTGGGGCGGTCTCCTCCTAAAGAGTAACGGAGGAGCACGAAGGTACCCTCAGCACGGTTGGAAATCGTGCATTGAGTGCAAGAGCATAAGGGTGCTTGACTGCGAGACAGACACGTCGAGCAGGTACGAAAGTAGGTTCTAGTGATCCGGTGGTTCTGTATGGAAGGGCCATCGCTCAACGGATAAAAGGTACTCCGGGGATAACAGGCTGATACCGCCCAAGAGTTCACATCGACGGCGGTGTTTGGCACCTCGATGTCGGCTCATCACATCCTGGGGCTGAAGTCGGTCCCAAGGGTATGGCTGTTCGCCATTTAAAGTGGTACGCGAGCTGGGTTTAGAACGTCGTGAGACAGTTCGGTCCCTATCTGCCGTGGGCGTCGGAAGTTTGAGAAGAGCTGCTCCTAGTACGAGAGGACCGGAGTGGACGAACCTCTGGTGTTCGGGTTGTCATGCCAATGGCATTGCCCGGTAGCTACGTTCGGACGGGATAACCGCTGAAAGCATCTAAGCGGGAAGCCCCCTTCAAGATGAGACTTCCCTGAGGCCTTGCGCCTCCTGAAGGGCCCTTGAAGACTACAAGGTTGATAGGCTGGGTGTGGAAGCACAGCAATGTGTTGAGCTAACCAGTACTAATTGCCCGTGAGGCTTGACCATATAACACCCAAGGGGGACATATCGGTCAGCATGATTCATATTGCGAGTTGCGAGGCCACAAGCCTCGAGACTCAGGCATCGCAAGATGCCACCGTTTCGCCTGACGACCATAGCGAGCGTGAACCACCCGATCCCATGCCGAACTCGGAAGTGAAACCGCTTAGCGCCGATGGTAGTGTGGAGTTTCTCACTCATGAACAAGCGCAAGGAGGCGGCATGTCGAGGTACTTTTCATTTATCCCATCAAGGTCATTGCTGGCAGGGTTGATGGTGCTCTTGATAGGTCTGATGGCTTCAGAGGTGGCATCTGCTGGTGAGCGTGAAGAGAAGATAAAACGTTGCCAGTTCATCAAGAACAAGATCGAATATTATACTGGCATGCGTCGTGGCGGCGGGTCTTCAGGCCAGATGCGTAGTTGGCAGTCTCAGCGCAATGACTACAAGCAGCGTTATCGGGACGAGAACTGTACGCGGGTCCGAACGGCACTGAAGTGATCTGCATCTCGTGGCAATGGCGGTGTCGTTCAGGAGCGTTGGCGCAGGCGCGTCAGCCCTTCCTGAGCGCTTGACGCGACCAATTCGCCATGGCGATTGTAGAGGCTGCCGCGCGAGAAGCTGCGAGCACCGCCTGCCCATGGGCTATCCATCTCGTACAGCAACCAGTCGTTGACGCGAACATCCTGGTGGAACCAGAGTGAGTGATCCAGGCTGGCCATCTGCAGCTCCGGGGAGCCGAAGCGTACACCGTGTCCTCCCAGCGCAGTGGCCAGCAGGTTGAAGTCGGAGCTGTAGGTCAGGAGATAACGGTGCAGAGCATCATCTTCCGGCAGCTCGCCTGAAAGACGGAACCAGAGGCGCTGACGAGGTGGCGCTGATGACGCGCCCTCGCTTGTCGTATCCGGGGCCTTCATGCGCAGGAACTCGATGGGATGGCCCTCGTAACACTCGATGCGTGCCCCCTGTTCGATCAACTGCTCAGGGGATTCGATATCGGGCATGGCGAGCTGATGCGTGAAGCCCTCTTCCTTGCCATGGAAGGAGGCGCTGCAGAAGAAGATGGTCTTGCCGTTCTGGATGGCGCTGATGCGTCGGGTCGTGAAGCTGCCGCCATCACGTACGCCATCGACCTGGTAGACGACTGGCTTGTGAGCATCCCCCGGGCGAAGAAAGTAGCCATGCAGCGAATGCACCTTCCGTTCCGAGGGGACGGTGCGTGTCGCGGCGGACAACGCTTGGCCAAGTACCTGCCCCCCGAACAGTTGTGGAAAGCCGAGATCCTGGCTGTGACCCCGGAAGAGGTTCTCTTCCAGAGTTTCCAGCCCCAGCAAGGTGACGAGTGATTCAAGCGGTGTCGGTGAAGCGTCGGTCATCGTCCCATCCTTGCCTCGCAAGGATCAGTACTACATGCACCGCGCCCTGGATCAGGCGCGGCTGGCATTGGAGGCCGGAGAGGTGCCGGTGGGGGCCGTCGTGGTGAACCCACAGGGGGAGATCATCGGGAGCGGGTTCAATGCCCCGGTGGGGACTCCGGATCCGACGGCACACGCCGAGATTCAGGCACTGCGTTCAGCAGCGGCCAGGCTTGGCAACTATCGGCTTGATGACTGCACGCTCTATGTCACCCTCGAGCCCTGCATGATGTGCAGTGGCGCCCTGATCCATGCCCGTGTGGCGCGCGTGGTATATGGTGCCGCTGAGCCGAAGACGGGGATGGTGGAGTCTCGGGCCAACCTCTTCGTGCAGCCGTGGCATAACCATCAGGTACAGATAGAAGGTGGGGTGCTGGCTGCCCAGGCGAAACGCCTGCTCAAGCAGTTCTTTGCCGAGCGGCGCGCTGCATGAGGCTTCAGGCGGCGACCTGGACCTGATTGCGCCCACTGGACTTGGCGCGATACAGCGCCTCATCCGCCGCCTGGAGCAGTGCTTCCAGTCGCAGAGGTGCTCTGGCCACGCAGGCCATGCCAACCGAGACGGTGACGACACTGTCCGTGGCAGGCTGGGGGAGACCTGCCGCCTGTACGGCACGACGCAGCTCTTCCGCGAGCGTCCGGCCGACAGCACGAGGGCATTCGGGGATGCAGACGACGAATTCCTCGCCGCCGAAACGTGCCAGAATCCCTCCCGCTGCCTCGACAGGCGCTCGCGATACCGAGGCTATCTTCTGCAGATAGCGATCGCCCTCGAGGTGCCCCAGCTTGTCGTTGATCGATTTGAAGAAATCGATGTCCAGTATCATCACCGTCAGTGGCATCTGGCCATTGAAGGTCTGCACCTGCTCGAGGAAATAACGGCGATTGGGGAGCTGGGTCAGCTCATCATGACGTGCCAGCCATTGTATCTCGTTCTGCAGTCGCTCTCGGCGCGTCATCTCTTCCTTCAGGGCATCGTTGGCTTGCTTGACGATGCCATGCTCCTGGGAGACGCGGCGGTACATGTAGACCACCAGGAAGAGCAGATACGAGAGCATGATGCCGGTCAGGAGCGTGACTTCTGGCAGGCGGCCACGGCTTGCTGCGAGGTAATGCTGCGTCGGCTGCAAGCCCAGCGTCAGGTCCGTGGCGGGAAGTTCGATGGGGATTCGATGCCCCCAGGGAGCAAGACGGCTTTCCGGGCCTACATGAATGTAGACATTGCTGCGTTCTGACAACGTGATGGCAAAGGCATCATTGCGGGCGGCATCCAGTGCCTGGT
The DNA here is from genome assembly GCF_004006355.1 of Cobetia sp. ICG0124. Classification (NCBI taxonomy): domain Bacteria; kingdom Pseudomonadati; phylum Pseudomonadota; class Gammaproteobacteria; order Oceanospirillales; family Halomonadaceae; genus Cobetia; species Cobetia sp. ICG0124. The sequence goes on from NZ_CP024893.1 coordinate 489,221, forward strand.
CCAGCAGCGGTGCCAGATCTACCACCATGGCGATGGCGCCGAGGATGTCGCCATCACGCGGATTGCGCACAGGCAGGTAGGACACCATGCCCTTGCCGCCCTGCAGGAGATCGATGATGCCGGTGTGGCCTTCAATGCCCAGCTCCAGCGGATTGCGCAGGGGAGTATCTGGCTGGGCATCAAATAGCCTCACGCCCAGCAGATCATGGTTGCCGCCCTTGTCGGGGAATACCAGAGTCACCACGCTGTCGGGATCAATGAAGGCGATATTCTGGAAGTAATTGAAATCATTGTAATAATTTCGTGCCAGACGTTGCCATTCACCCCGTGAAGGTGTCTGCCCCATCAGGCTCCAGAAGCCGGCGAAGCGCCGCATGGCATTGAGTTGATCATCGATCTCGCGTGAGAGCTGTGTCGCGATCTTGTCGCCCAGTACATAGGTCGCCTGGTTGATGCGGTTGTTCTCATCCTTGGTCTGCTGTTGCCACGCCAGAAGACAGACGAGCGTGATGGAGGCAGAGATGGCCAGGGGCAGCACGTTGCGTCGCCACATGCGAGTGAGCGCTGGCAGCAGATCTAGCCATTGTGCAGCCAGAAGCAAGCCCAGGAAGGCAAGCAGCGTGGTTCGCTCCACCCCTACCAGCGGCATGCTGGCCACGGAGAGACTCGGGTCGGCGATGATGGCGAAGATCAGTATGAGAGTCGTCTGCGCCAGCTGTATCGTGGCGCCGAAGCCCAGGCGCATCCGCAAGAGAGAACAGCAGTTGAGCCCCAGGCATGCCAGCAGAATCAGAATCGGAGGGCGAATGTTGGCGACATGCCAGTCACCGGGCAGGGCGGTCAGCAACGCGCCCCAATGATCGACACCGACCCAGCTTTCCGGCAAGAGAAAGGTGCAGGTAAGCACCAGGTTGATGAGCAGGGACATGCCGAGAAACAGTGGACTGAGGAACAGGTTGCGCCAGTGCCACGCAGTCTGTCCTGCCGCCTGCAATGTCAGCATGATCAACAGCAGTGCATTGGCTTCGTGGCCGGCGCGAGGCCAGAGGCCCAGCAAGGCGACGCCGAAGGCAAGCAGGCCAAGCAACATCAAGATGAATCTGCGTGTCATTCCCTGTCCTTAGAAGCTCCTGATGCTCACAGGATCGGGGGGACGGTATCGAAGGGATTGTTGTCCCCTTCATCATCGGTTATCTGGCGCTCATTCAGCTGATAGAACTGCTGCTGACTGCGGTAAACATAGTTGAGTATTTCATAATACCGCCGGATGTTGCGTACATAGATGACAGGCTCACCACCGCGGGCATAGCCATAACGTACCTGTTGATACCATTGGCGTTTCTGCAGCAGAGGCAGCGCCTCGCGCACATCCTTCCAGTGGTCGGGGTTGCCACCCTTCATGCGCACGATGCGCCTGGCATCCAGCAGGTGCCCGAGACCGACATTGTAGGCTGCCAATGTCATCCAGGTCCGGTCCGGCTCCTGAATTCCTTCGGGAAGACGTCCCTTTATACTCACAAGATAGCGTGACCCGCCATCGATACTCTGGACGGGGTCCAAACGATTGGCCACGTTCATCTCGCGGGCGGTGGCGTTGGTCAGCATCATCAGCCCACGTACCCCGGTAGGTGACGTCGCTTTCGGTTGCCAATGGGATTCCTGGTACCCCACCGCCGCCAGCAGTTTCCAATCGATGCCGGTATCGCGAGCGGCTTGCTTGAAGGTATCGATGTAGCGCGGGAGCCGCTCTCGTGCCTGGCGGATGAAGGTACGCGCGCCCACATATTCCAGATAGTCATCATGCCCGAAGTACTGGTCGACCAGCTGGTCCAGGGTGCCGTCCTCGCTGCGTGTCTCGAGAAAATCGTTGGCAGCGCTCAGCAAGGAGATATCTCCTTGCGCCGGGAAGGCCCAGGCCAGAGTCAATGGGTCCCCCACGGTGAAACCGTTCTCCACATTGGGGAAGAACAGCCGATTGAGCTTGAACTGGTGGGCGTAGACGACCGCCACGTCCAGGCTGTCTTCCTCGATGCGCTGCAGGAGGTCGGCCACCTCGAGTTCGCCGGTTTCCTTCCAGCTGAGCTCGGGAAGCTGCTGTTGAAGCTCATGCAGAATCAGGCTGGTACCGGCTCCCTTGATGACGCCGATCCGCTTGCCGACCAGATCTTCAAGCTCTCTGGGCGGCTGCATTCCGCGTCGATAGACCACCATCGCCTGCAGTTCGAGAATCGGGCGAGTGAAGCGCAGCCCCTGCTCTGACAGGTCAAGAGGGAGGGTGGCGGCGGCAAAATCGGCCTGATCATCACGCACGCTTCGGGTGAGGGATTCGATATTGTGTTCTGCATCCATCGACAGGCTGACGCCGAGGTAGTCGGCAAAGTCTCGCGCCAGCTCATACTCGAAACCGGTGGGGCCCTGACGGCCACGGTAGTAGGTGGTCGGGCTGTTGCGAGTCACCACCTGAAGGAAGTCGCGCGTGCGAACATCGTCAAGCCGGGAGGGCGGGGCGATCAGGGTCTTTTCCGGCAACAGCAGCGGCGCGAATGGCGCAGCAGTGCTTGCAGGGGCGTGATGAGGGAGGAAAGCGAGGTCTTGAGCATGCGTCAGCATCATTCACGGCAGGGGTTTCACCATACCGACAGCGCTTCACACTGTCATCCAACGCATGTGACTGTCGGGCTTCGTTCACGGGCGGCTTTCACGTATGATATGCGCTTGCTGCCGCCGCTCGGCGGTTGTCCGTTCACGCTGCTTCAGAGGCTTTCCCTGACCATGCTCGAACTGCGAGGCGCGCCTGCCCTTTCCGCCTTCCGTCACTCCCGTCTACTGGCTGCATTGCGCGAGCTGGTGCCGGAGGTGGAATCCCTTCATGCCGAGTACCTGCATCTGGCCGAGGTCGATGGTGAACTGAGCAGTACCGACCGGACCACGCTCGAGCGTCTGCTGGACTACGGCCCCAGTCGCGACGAGAGCTCTCCCGAAGGTCATCTCTTCCTCGTCGTTCCCCGCCTCGGCACGCTGTCGCCCTGGTCTTCCAAGGCCACCGACATCGCTGCCAACTGTGGTCTCCCGCAAGTCCGCCGCCTCGAACGTGGCATCGCCTATCGCATCAAGCTCGACGCCCCTCTGAGCGAAGAACTCTTCGCCACGCTGTCTTCCCGCCTGCACGACCGCATGACCGAAACGGTGCTGACGCGTACTCAGGACGCGGCGCGCCTCTTCCAGCATCAGGCCCCGGCAAAGCTTGCTCATGTCGACATCCTCGGCGGTGGTCGTGACGCACTGGTGCAGGCCAATGGCTCTCTGGGCCTGGCACTGGCGGATGACGAGATCGATTATCTGGTCGAGTCCTTCAAGACTCTGGGCCGCAATCCTGCCGACATCGAACTGATGATGTTCGCCCAGGCGAACTCCGAGCATTGCCGCCACAAGATCTTCAATGCGGACTGGACCATCGACGGCGAAGCGCAGTCGCACTCGCTGTTCAAGATGATCAAGAACACCTACCAGCATCATCCGGATGGCGTGCTGTCCGCCTACAGTGACAATGCCGCCGTCATGGCAGGCCCGACCGCCGGGCGTTACTTCCCGACAGGCGAAGGTCACATCTATACCTACCATCAGGAACCGATCAACATCCTGATGAAGGTCGAGACTCACAACCACCCGACCGCCATCGCCCCCTATCCGGGCGCCGCGACCGGTGCCGGTGGCGAGATTCGTGATGAAGGCGCGACCGGTGTCGGCTCCAAGCCGAAAGCGGGTCTGACCGGCTTCAGCGTCTCCAACCTGCGTATCCCGGGCTTCGAACAGCCGTGGGAGCACGACTACGGCAAGCCGGAGCGCATCAAGACCGCCTACGACATCATGCTCGAAGGTCCGATCGGTGGCGCTGCCTTCAACAACGAATTCGGCCGCCCCAACCTCAACGGCTACTTCCGTACCTATGAGCAGGATGCCTTCGGCGCCGGTGGCATCGAGCGTCGCGGCTATCACAAGCCGATCATGCTGGCGGGCGGCTACGGCAACATCCGCAGCCAGCACGTCGAGAAGGGCGACATTCCGGTCGGTGCCAAGCTGATCGTGATGGGTGGCCCGGCGATGCTGATCGGTCTGGGTGGCGGTGCCGCCTCTTCCATGGCCTCCGGCAGCTCCAGCGAAGACCTCGACTTCGCCTCCGTGCAGCGTGACAACGCCGAGATGGAGCGTCGCGTGCAGGAAGTCATCGATCGCTGCTGGGCGCTGGATGACAAGAACCCGATCTGCTTCATCCACGATGTCGGCGCGGGCGGTCTGTCCAACGCACTGCCGGAGCTGGTCAAGGATGGCGGTCGCGGTGGTCTGTTCGATCTGCGCGCCGTGCCGAGCGCCGAATCCGGCATGAGCCCGCTGGAAATCTGGTGCAACGAATCCCAGGAGCGCTACGTGCTGGCGGTGGCGCCGGAGAATCTGGCCACCTTCGAAGCGCTGTGCGAGCGTGAGCGCTGCCTCTACGCCGTGGTCGGGGAAGCACTGGAAGAGCACGAGCTGATCGTCAAGGACGGTCACTTCGATACGCGTCCGGTCGACCTGCCGATGGACGTGCTGTTCGGCAAGCCGCCCAAGATGTCACGCAGCTTCGAGCGTCAGGCGCTGGAACTGCCGGCACTGGCACTGGACAACCTCGACCCGCGTGAAGCGATGACCCGTGTGCTGCAGCTGCCCACCGTCGCCTCCAAGAAATTCCTGATCACCATCGGTGACCGCTCGATCACCGGCATGGTCGCGCGTGACCAGATGGTCGGTCCGTGGCAGGTACCGGTGGCGGATTGCGCCGTCACCACCAGCTCCCTCGACAGCCACGTCGGTGAAGCGATGGCGATGGGCGAGCGCACGCCGGTCGCGCTGATCTCGCCGGCCGCCTCCGCGCGTCTGGCCGTGGCCGAGGTGATCACCAACCTCGCTGCCGCGCCGATCGCCAAGCTGTCTGACATCAAGCTCTCCGCCAACTGGATGAGCGCTGCCGATCACACCGGCGAGAATCAGGCGCTGTTTGATGCCGTCCACGCCGTCGGCATGGAACTGTGCCCGGCGCTGGATCTGACCATTCCGGTCGGCAAGGACTCGATGTCCATGCGTACCGCCTGGCAGGACGAGAACGGCGAAGACAAGTCGATCACCGCGCCGCTGTCGCTGGTGATGACAGGCTTCGCGCCGGTCACCGACGCCATGCGTACCCTCACGCCGCAGCTGCGTCGCACGCTGAATGGCGAGGCCGTGGAGACGGACCTGATCCTGATCGATCTCGGCCATGGCGCTCACCGTCTCGGTGGCTCCGCGCTGGCGCAGGTCTATGGACAGGTCGGCAATGACGCGCCGGATCTTGCCAAGCCGGAAGACCTCAAGCACTTCTTCGAGGCCATCCAGCGCTTCAATGTCGAAGGCAAGCTGCTGGCCTATCACGACCGCAGCGACGGTGGCCTGTTGACCACCCTGATGGAAATGTCCTTCGCGGGGCGTGTCGGTCTCGACATCTCCCTCGACTGGACCGCCGCCGAGCCGGGTCAGGCCACCGGCGCGCTGTTCGCGGAAGAGCTGGGTGCCGTGGTGCAGGTGCGTCGCGAGCACACCGAGTCCATTCTCGCCGAGCTCAAGGCCGTGGGTCTCGAGCACAGTGGCGTGATCGCCACGCCGCGTCATGATGAGCAGATCAACATCACGCTGCTGGGCCAGAACCTGCTCTCCACCACGCGTGCCAGTGCCGAGCGTCTGTGGGCCGAGACCAGCTATCGCATGCAGGCCGCGCGTGACAACGCCGATTGTGCCAAGAGCGAATTCGAGTCCATCAACGACGTGCGTGATCCGGGCCTCTCCGTCCAGGCCACCTTCGACGTCAACGAGGACATCGCGGCGCCGTACCTGAACACCGGTGCACGTCCGCGCATGGCGATCCTGCGTGAGCAGGGCGTCAATGGTCAGCTCGAGATGGCGGCAAGCTTCGACCGCGCCGGCTTCGAGGCGGTGGACGTCCACATGAGCGACATCCTTGAAGGACGTGTCGATCTGGACACCATGCGGGGTCTGGTCGCCTGTGGCGGCTTCTCCTACGGTGACGTGCTGGGCGCCGGCGGCGGCTGGGCCAAGTCGGTGCTGTTCAATGCGCGTGCGCGTGAACAGTTCGAGCGCTTCTTCCAGCGTGACGACAGCTTCGCGCTGGGCGTCTGCAACGGTTGCCAGATGCTCTCCCAGCTCAAGGAGCTGATCCCGGGGGCCGAGGCCTGGCCGCGCTTCGTGCGCAACGAGTCCGAGCAGTTCGAGGCGCGTGTCGCGATGGTCGAGGTCGAGAAGAGTGCCTCGCTGTTCCTCGATGGCATGGAAGGCTCGCGCCTGCCGATCGCCATCGCGCATGGTGAAGGGCGTGCCGAGTTCCGCGACAGCGCTCACCTGCGCAAGATGCAGAGCAGCGGCCAGGTGGCACTGCGCTACGTCGACAACTACGGCCAGACCACCACGCGTTATCCGGCCAACCCGAACGGCTCGCCGTCCGGTATCACCGGTCTCACCACCAACGACGGGCGCGTCACCATCATGATGCCGCACCCGGAGCGTGTGGCGCGCGCCGTCACCAACTCCTGGCGTCCGGATGACTGGGAGCAGGATGGCGCCTGGTTGCGCATGTTCCGCAATGCACGTCGTTGGGTCGATTGAAAGGATGTCGTGATGAAGCTGAAATGGTCGCTGTTGCCGCGTTATTCCGTCTTTCTGCTCTGTGTGCTGGGGGCTCTCGTCTGTCTGCTTCTGACGATGCAGACCCCCTGGGTGTGGCCGCTGGCCGTGATCTTTCTGCTGTTGGTCGCCGTCGGCATCAACGACATGCGGCAGTCGGATTACGCCGTGCGGCGCAACTACCCGGTGATCGGCAACATGCGCTATCTGTTCAAGGCGCTGCGTCCGGAGATGCGTCAGTACCTGTTCGAGTCGGATACCGACCAGCTACCGTTCTCCCACAAGCAACGTGAGCTGGTCTATGCCCGCGGACGCCAGCGCAATTCCTCGCAGCCCTTCGGTACCTTGCTGGATGTCTACTCCGACAGTTACGAATTCATCGGACACTCGATGCAGACCTCCGAAGTGCCTGACTTTCGTGACTTCCGTCTGACGATCGGCAATACGCAGTGTGCGCAGCCCTACAGTGCCTCGCTGTTCAACATCTCGGCGATGAGTTTCGGTTCGCTGAGTGGCAATGCCATCCGTGCGCTCAACAAGGGCGCGATGCTGGGAGGATTCGCGCACGATACCGGCGAGGGCAGCATCAGCCCCTACCATCGGGAATTCGCCGGCGATCTGATCTGGGAGCTGGGCAGTGGCTATTTCGGCTGCCGCACCGCGAAGGGGGACTTCGATGCCGAGAAGTTCGCCCGTCAGGCGGCCAGCGAGCAAGTGAAGATGATCGAGATCAAGCTGAGCCAGGGAGCCAAGCCGGGGCATGGCGGTGTGCTGCCAGCCAGCAAGATCAGCCGCGAGATCGCCGAGACGCGTGACATTCCGATGGGCGAGGACTGCATCTCACCGGCCAGTCACAGCGCCTTCAGTACCCCTGTCGAGTTGCTGGAGTTCATCCAGCGGCTGAGAGAGCTGTCCGGCGGCAAGCCGGTCGGGTTCAAGATGTGTCTGGGCCAGCCCTGGGAGTTCATGGCCATCGTCAAGGCAATGCGCGAAACGGGAATCGTGCCGGACTTCATCGTGGTGGATGGCAGCGAGGGCGGCACCGGAGCCGCGCCGACGGAATTCACCGATCACCTCGGGACACCGCTGCGCGAAGGGCTGCTGTTCGTCCACAACACCCTGGTGGGCGCGGGGCTGCGTGATGACGTGCGCATCGGCGCCAGTGGCAAGATCATCAGTGCCTTCGATATCGCCTGCGTGCTGGCCTTGGGGGCGGATTGGGTCAATGCCGCGCGCGGTTACATGTTCGCCCTGGGCTGCATCCAGTCGCTGAGCTGTCATACCAACAAGTGTCCGACGGGCATCGCCACCCAGGATGATTTGCGACAGAAGTCGCTGGTGGTGGAAGACAAGGCCGAGCAGGTCCGGCACTTCCATCACAACACCCTGCATGCGCTGGCGGAAATCATCGCGGCCTCGGGGCTCTCGACGCCGTGGCAGATCACTCCGGACCATCTCGTGCATCGCGTGTCGGAGAATGAGGTGCGTCTGTTCTCGCACCTGCACCCCTTCCTGACGCCCGGCGCCTTGCTCAAGGAAGCGGACGATTTCCCCTTCTATCGCCGCGTGTGGGCGATGGCTCAGGCGGACAGCTTCCAGTCACGCTCGCTGGCAGACGTCTCGGGTGCCAAGCGCGAATAGACCGAGGGAGCCGCCATGAGTGATGCCGCAAAGTGCCCGTCCGCACGCCGCGTGACAGTGATGATCAATGAGCATGTCGCCGATGTGCGCCTCAATCGACCCGACAAGCACAATGGACTCGACTGGGCGATGATCGATGCCATCCTCGGTGCCCAGGCAGAGTTGCGGGCACGTGCCGAGGAGGGAGGGCTGCGAGCCATCGTGCTGTCCGGAGAAGGCGCCAGTTTCTGCGCGGGGCTCGACATGGCCGCCATCATGAGAGAGGCATCGCGGGTGCCGCAGTTGCTCGTCGCGGGGGCCAATGGCTGCACGCCTGAGCGCAATACCGTTCAGCAGCTGGCACTGGGCTGGCGGGATGCCGGCGTACCGGTGATCGCGGCCCTGCAGGGCAATGTCTTCGGGGGCGGGCTGCAGATCGCGCTGGGGGCGGATGTCCGACTGTGTGATCCGGATGCGCGCCTGGCGGTGCTCGAGATCGACTGGGGCATCATTCCTGACATGGGCATCAGCGTCACGGCACGTGGAGTGCGTCCTGACTGGTTGCATGAACTGAGCTGGAGCGGCCGCAAGGTTGCCGCCCGCGAGGCCCAGGAAGCCGGGCTCGTGACGCGCCTGGTCTCCAATCCGCGGGAAGAGGCATTGGCGCTGGCGCGGGAGATCGCGACACGTTCTCCCAGGGCGATTCGCTGCATCACCCGGCTGTATGCCGAGGCGCTGGCGGCACCGGAGGGCGAGGCACTTGCCCTGGAGGCCAGGCTGCAATCCGGCTTGCTCGGCCAGCCGGAGCACATGGAATGTGTTGGCGCCAGGCTTGAAGGTCGCACGCCGCGCTTCTGAGCATGTTTGAGCTACGTCCCTATCAGCAGGAAGCCGTCCGGCGCACCGTGGAGCATTTCCGCAAGAGTGACGAGGCGGCGGTGGTCGTGCTACCCACCGGTAGCGGCAAGTCACTGGTGATCGCGGAGCTTGCGCGTATCGCGCGCGGGCGCGTGCTGGTGCTGGCGCATGTGCGCGAGCTGGTCGAGCAGAATCACGCCAAGTACGAATCCTATGGCAAGGAGGCCGACATCTTCAGTGCCGGCCTCAAGCGCAAGCAGGCCGCGCGTCAGGTGGTGTTCGGCTCGGTGCAGTCGGTGGTACGCAATCTCGCGGCCTTCACGCCAGGTGAGCAGACGGTGAGCAGACAGGTGCGTTCACGCTGCTGGTGATCGACGAGTGTCACCGGGTCTCGCTGGAGAAGGACGCCAGCTATCGCAAGGTCATCCATCATCTGCGTGAGCAAAATCCACGCCTCAAGGTGCTGGGGCTGACGGCGACGCCGTATCGCCTCGGGCAGGGCTTCATCTTCCATCGTCATTATCACGGCATGGTGCGCGGTGATGACGACTGCTTCTTCCGTGACTGCGTGTTCGAGCAACCGTTGCGCCTGATGGTGCGCCAGGGCTTTTTGAGCGAGCCGCGGCGTGTCGATGTCGCCGTGGCGCGCTATGACTTCTCGCAGCTGGCACCGGGGATCGGCGGCAGCTTCCAGGAAGCCGAGCTCAACGAGGTGGTGCAGGGCTCACGCGCGACGCCAGGCATCGTGCTGGATATCGTCTCCCAGGCACGCGAGCGACGTGGGGTGATGGTGTTCTGTTCCACCGTCGAGCATGCCGAGGAGGTCACGGGGCTCCTGCCCGAGGGTGAGGCGGCGTTGATCACCGGTGAGACGCCCGGCGATGAGCGCGAGCGCCTGATCCATGCCTTCAAGGCGCAGCAGCTCAAGTATCTGGTCAACGTGGCGGTGCTCACCACCGGCTTCGATGCCCCGCACGTGGACCTGATCGCCATCCTGCGGCCCACCGAGTCCGTCAGTCTCTATCAGCAGATCGTCGGGCGTGGGCTACGCCTGAGTCCCGGCAAGACGGACTGCCTGATTCTCGATTACGCCGGCAATCCCTGGGATCTCTACGCGCCGGAAGTCGCTACCCCCAAACCGGCAGGGGATACCGAGATCGTGCAGGTCGAGTGTCCCGTGTGCGGCAATGCCAATCTGTTCTGGGGGCGCAAGGATGGGGAGCTGGTGGTGGAGCACTTCGGGCGGCGTTGTCAGGGGCTGGTGGAGTCGCCCGACGGCGAGGGCAAGCCGCTGGTGCAGTGTGATTTCCGCTATCGCGCCAAGGCCTGTCCGCAGTGTGGCGAGGCCAATGACATCGCCGCGCGCCATTGTCACGCCTGTCAGGCGCGGCTGGTGGACCCGGATGACAAGCTGCGCGATGCGCTCAAGCTGCGTGATGCACGGGTGCTGCGCGTCAGTGGCTGGCAGCTGGAGGAGACGCGCAACGGGCGCGGTCTGCCACGCTTGAAGGTGACCTATTACGACGAGGATGGCACCGATCTGTCCGAGTGGTTCGCGCTCGAGACGTCCGCTCAGCGCCATGCCTTTCGCCTGAGCTTTCTCGCCCGGCACCTGCGGGCGCCGGGCAGTGACTGGGCGCCGAAGGACATCGCCGAGGTATTGGCCGGCGAGGAGCGCCTCAAGGCCCCTGACTTCGTCATCGGGCGCAAGAGCGGCCGCTACTGGCAGATCCGTGACAAGCTGTTCGATTACGCCGGGCGCTATCGCACCGGCATCGCGGCGGGGTGAGTCGTCTGCGTGACGCAGAGCATGACGCCTCCCGTACGAGACACGACGTCACGGGGATGCTGATCGGGGGCCGGGATTGGTAGACTGGCCGCTTCATACGTTTCAGGGAGAACTCACAAGGTGAGTGCCACCGATACCTCGGCCAGGCTGGTGTCCGGCTTACGCCCCAGCGGACACCTGACGCTCGGACACTATCATGCCGTGATCCGACGCTGGACCGAGCTGCAGTACCACCACGATGCCTATTTTCTGATCGCCGACTGGAACGCGCTGGCGGTCAGTGGGCATGCGCCCCATGAAATCGAGCAGTACAGCTGGGCCATGGTCATCGATTGCCTTGCCTGTGGGATCAACCCCAAGGTCGCCACCCTGTTCATCCAGTCGTGGGTGCCGGAGCTGACCGACGTGCACATGATCCTGTCCAGCGTGACGCCCAAGGCATGGCTGGAGCGTCTGCCCAGCTATCGTGAGATGGTGGCGGGACTCGGTGAGCAGCAGGGGGCCAGTTTCGCGATGTTGGGTGCCCCTCTGATGCAGGCGGCCGACATCCTGGCGCTGCGGGGCGAGGTCGTGCCCGCCGGACCGGAACAGCGCGCGCACATCGAGTTCACCCGCGAGGTGGCGAGGCGCTTCAACCATCGTTACGGACGCGACGCCGGCTTCGAGGAGCAGGCGGAGCGGGCCATCGCGCGGCTCGGCAAGAAGAGTGGTCGCCTGTATCGCGAATGGCTGAGTGACTATCAGGAAGAGGGGGATCTCGAGGCCTTCGAGCGCGCGCGTGGACTGCTGGCCGAGACCAGCAAGCTCAACCGCAATCAGCAGGAGCGCCTGCTCGGCTATCTGGAAGGCGGCGGGCGGCGCATCCTCGGTGAGCCGGAACACTGGCAGGGGGACAGCCAGCCGCTGCTGGGCATGGAACTCAAGACCCGGCTATCGTCGCATGAGGAGGCCATCTTCCTGCGCAGTGGGCGTGCCGAGATAGGCGCCAGCGTGCGCGAGATGCCCACCGACCCCGCGCGGGTGCGGCGCAGTGATCCGGGCGACCCTGAGCGTTGCCCGCTGTGGAGTCTGCATGAAAGCTTCACTCCCGAAGCGGACCGCAAGTGGGCGGCCGCAGGCTGTCGTGAGGCCAGTATCGGCTGCCTGGACTGCAAGGGCTGTCTGGTCGAGCATATCGATGCCACCCTGACGCCGATCCGCGATCGCGCCGAGGCGCTGGAAGGCGAGCATGGCAAGGTACGTACCATGATGACCGAGGGTGCCGAGCGTGCCCGGGACACCGTTCGCGATACTCTGGATGAGCTGCGACGCGTGATCGGCCTCACCTATCGCCCTGGTTCTCCCGACTTCAGCCTCCTGCAGGAGACTTCATGAGCGACCTGCTCGATGGCGCCAGCTTTTCCCTGACCGATGGGCATCAGCCCGCACCGCTGATCACCGCACCTGCAACGGGATCGGCCGTGCTGGCGCGCGTCAACGACACGCCGCTCACCGAGATGCCGCAGGATCTCTACATCCCGCCTGAGGCACTGCGGGTCTTTCTCGAGACCTTCGAGGGGCCGCTGGATCTGCTGCTGTATCTCATCCGTCGTCAGAACCTCGACATTCTCGCCATCAACGTCGCGGCCATCACGCATCAGTACATCGAGTACGTCGAGCTGATGCACGCCATGCAGATCGACCTTGCCGGGGAATATCTGCTGATGGCCGCCATGCTGGCGGAGATCAAGTCGCGCAGCCTGCTGCCGCGCCAGCCGAAGGAGAGTGATGATGACGAGGAAGAGGACCCGCGCGCCGAGCTGATCCGGCGTCTGCAGGAGTACGAGCAGACCAAGCTGGCCGCCGAAGGGCTGGACGAGATGCCACGCCAGGGGCGTGACTGGTTCGTCGCCACGGCGGAGCTGCCGGAGCTGGAGACGCGTGTCGTCCACCCTGAAGTGGACCTCTCGGAGCTGCTCGGCGCGCTGTCCGGTCTCTTGCGTCAGGCGGATCTCGTCCAGGCGCACACCATCTCGCGTGAGGTGATGTCGACCCGTGAGCGCATGCTGGCGATCATGAATCTGCTGAGCCACGAGCACTTCACGCCCTTCGAGAGACTGTTCACCCTCGAAGAGGGGCGTGCCGGCGTGGTGGTCAGCTTCATGGCGATCCTGGAGCTGGCCAAGGAGGCGCTGATCGAGGTCGTGCAGAATGCGCCGCTGTCGCCCATTCACGTGCGTGCCCGTACGCCGGAGCCTGACAGCGAGGACGATGAGGACTGGCTGGCACTGGAATTCGCCGACGAAGACGAGGTGGCGGCCGACCAGGGGGCGTTCGATGACGCAGCGTACGATGACGCGGCGTTCGAGGATGCGCAGACGTCACCTTCCTTCCCCCCATCCGACGAGCAGGAGAACGCGCCGTCATGAGTTCGCGCGATGCCCCCCTCGACCAGATCATCGAAGCGGCGCTGCTGGCTGCCGGTGAACCGCTGACGCTGGAGCGTCTGGCGGGATTGTTCGATGAATATTTAAGCCCCACCAAGCCTGCGCTGCGTGAAGCACTGGGCCGGCTGGGAGAGCGCCATCCGGCCGACGCCAGTGCGTTGGAGCTGATCGAGACCGCCAGTGGCTGGCGGCTGCGTGTTCGCCAGCAGTTCTCTCCCTGGGTGTCACGGCTGTGGGAAGAACGCCCGCAGCGCTATTCTCGCGCTCTGCTGGAGACGCTGGCGCTGGTGGCCTATCGTCAACCGGTGACCCGTGGTGATATCGAGCAGGTGCGTGGCGTGACGGTCAGCTCTTCCATCATGCGTACCCTGGTCGAGCGCGGCTGGGTGCGGGTGGTCGGGCACCGTGACGTGCCAGGGCGGCCGGCGGTCTTCGCCACCACGCGCCAGTTTCTTGACGACTTCGGGCTCAAGACATTGGAAGAGCTGCCGCCGGTGCATGAACTGAAAGGCTTCGAAGGACTCGAACAGCTGGAAGCGGAGCTGTATGATGTGCCGCCCTCACAGACCTTGCCGCTGCCGGAAGACCCGGATGGCGAGGGCGACGGGGGGGCATCGGCCGATGATGCGATGTCGCGGATGATTCACCGAATACCGCAGGACCCTCCGCCTCACAGGCGGAACATGATCACGCCGGGATGGCGTCCACCGGCTCGGGGTTCGACTTCGCCACGATCGAAGCGCGCCTCAGCCAACGTTTGCGCGGTGCAGAAGATGAGGACGGGGCTGGCGATACGCCACCCAATGACTCCTCCGCTGCCGGGACCGTCGATGATGACGACCCTGCGTAAGCGAAATTCCTATTGATGAAATGGTTCATGTCATGAGCAAGACAGACACTGATAAGCGCAAGGCATCACGCCAGCAACGACGGCAAGGCACAGCCGCGTCGCGACATGGGCAAGTCCACCCGTGGCAGCAAGGCCAATGTCGGCAAGAAGCCGGCCGCCGCCGAAGCCCCGGAATTGCGTCCGCTGCCGCCGCAGGCCAAGGGCGACAAGCTGGCCGACGACGAGAAGCTGCAGAAGGTGCTGGCGCGCTCCGGTCTCGGCTCACGCCGTGAGATGGAAGTCGCGATCAGCGCCGGCCGCGTCAAGGTCAACGGCAAGGTCGCCCAGCTGGGAGACCGCGTCGGCCCCAACGACCAGGTCAGCCTCGATGATCGCCCGCAGAACCTCAAGGGCGCCGAGGAAAGTGCGCGCCGCGTCATCATGTACAACAAGCCGGAAGGCGAGCTGTGCACGCGCAAGGACCCGGAAGGCCGTCGTACCGTCTTCGAGCGTCTGCCGCGCCTGAAAGGTGAGCGCTGGATCGCCATCGGTCGTCTGGACATCAACACCAGCGGTCTGTTGCTGTTCACCACCGATGGTGAGCTGGCCAACCGTCTGATGCACCCGTCGACCCAGATCGAGCGTGAATACGCCGTGCGTGTCATGGGTGAGGTCAAGCGTGAGCACGTCGTCAACATGGTCAATGGCGTCATGCTGGAAGATGGCCCGGCGCGCTTCACCGACGTGCAGGAATTCGGCGGCGAAGGCATCAACAGCTGGTTCCACGTGGTGATCATGGAAGGCCGCAACCGTGAGGTTCGTCGTCTGTGGGACTCCCAGGGGCTGACCGTCAGCCGCCTGAAGCGCGTGCGCTACGGCAACATCTTCCTCGACAAGCGCGCTCGCGCCGGTGAGTGGGTGGAGATGGAGCAGAGCGAGATCGATGAACTGTCCACGCTGGCAGGTCTCGAGCACCGCAAGGCGCCGGCCCTGACGCCGGATGAGCAGAACCGCTGGAGCCGCGACAAGCAGAAGCGTCGTCCAGTGCGCGCCATGAAGAAGCCGCCGCAGCGCACACGCAAGCCGCGCTGAAGCGGTCAAGCTGGTCATTTGCTTGAAGTTTTTTTGCAAAAGACTTGCGTCGTCTCAGGAATGGCGGTATCTTACGCCCCGCTTCGCAAGGGTCGTTAGCTCAGTGGTAGAGCAGTTGGCTTTTAACCAATTGGTCGAAGGTTCGAATCCCTCACGACCCACCATTTCTCGAAATGGTCTCTTGCAAAGCACCCGGCGGCGGGTCGTTAGCTCAGTGGTAGAGCAGTTGGCTTTTAACCAATTGGTCGAAGGTTCGAATCCCTCACGACCCACCATTTCTCGAAATGGTCTCTTGCAAAGCACCAGTTTTCGGGTCGTTAGCTCAGTGGTAGAGCAGTTGGCTTTTAACCAATTGGTCGAAGGTTCGAATCCCTCACGACCCACCAGATCTTGCCCCGTGCCTTCATTGGCGCGGGGCAATTTTTGTTATGCGTCAGAAATGGCGTGAGGTCGACTGGAGCGGGGAGCGTGGCAGGCGTATCCTTGTGCGCGAGCCACGGCTCATGTCCGGCCGGGCCCTGACCCACTCAGCACAGGGGGAGCCCCTGTGGGCTAGGTGAGAGACACATGAACAGCCTGACAAATGCCATGCCGGGTCGTGAGGCCCACGATAGCGTCCGCGAGCAGGTGCGAGAGCACCTCGCCCGTGCGTACTGCCCGACCCGTCCCGCGGCAGGGGATGCCGCGCTGATCGCCGAGATCAAGCAGCTGCTCATCAAGCGTGATGCCGTGCTGGTCGCCCATTACTATTGCGATGACGCCATCCAGCAGCTTGCCGAGGACACCGGCGGCTGTGTCGCGGATTCCCTCGAGATGGCGCGCTTCGGCGCCCGTCATGACGCTTCGACGTTGATCGTCGCCGGCGTTCGCTTCATGGGCGAGACCTCCAAGATCCTCTCCCCGGAGAAGCGCGTGCTGATGCCGACGCTGGAGGCGACCTGCTCGCTGGATCTGGGCTGCCCGGAAGACGAATTCGCCGCCTTCTGTGATGCCCATCCCGATCGCACCGTGGTCGTCTACGCCAACACTTCGGCGGCGGTGAAGGCGCGTGCCGACTGGGTGGTGACCTCCTCCATCGCCGTTGACGTGATCGAGCACCTCCACGCGAAGGGCGAGAAGCTGATCTGGGCCCCGGACAAGCATCTGGGCGCCTATGTGCAGAAGCAGACCGGCGCTGACATGCTGCTGTGGGATGGTGCCTGCATCGTGCATGACGAGTTCCGCGCCCAGGGCATCACCGACCTGCTCAAGGTCCACCCGGACGCCGCGGTGCTGGTGCACCCGGAATCGCCGCAGTCGGTGGTGGAGCTTGCCGACGTGGTGGGGTCCACGTCCCAGCTGATCAAGGCCGCCGTCGAGCTGCCTCACGAGCAGATGATCGTTGCCACCGACCGTGGCATCTTCTTCAAGATGCAGCAGGCAGCACCGGGCAAGCAGCTGTTCGAGGCGCCGACCGCCGGCAATGGCGCGACCTGCAAGAGCTGTGCGCACTGCCCGTGGATGGCGATGAATGGTCTCGAGAATCTGGCCGCGGTGCTGCGCCGTGATCCCGCCGAGGCCAACGGCGAGGAAATCTTCGTCGACGACAGCCTGCGTGAGCGCGCGCTCAAGCCGCTGACCCGCATGCTGGAGTTCAATCGTGGCTGATCACTCAGAACGCTTCGATGGCGTTGCGGTAGTCCTTGAAGTCCTCACGCCGCGCATTGATGCGATTGGCCAGCGCGAAGTCGTCTGCCTTGCGCGCCGCCTCATCGGCCAGTTTCAGCTGGGCGAAGGCACTGTCCATGCGTCCCTCGAGCTGCTCGAATTCCGCCCGGTACAGGAAGGCTTCGGCCTGATGCCCGCTGCGGCCACTGGCCTCGGCCGCCAGATTCCACACCTTGGGATCATCGGGATGTTCGCGGCGCATGTCTTCCAGCTGTTGGCGTGCGCTGGCGGGGTCCTGCTGCAGCCTGACCTCGGCAAGTGCCAGGCGTGTCGGCAGGTAATCCGGCTGCAGGCGCAGCAGGCGTCTGGCGCGTTGCGTGGCCTCGTCATAGCGACGTGCATCCCGGGCGACCTCGATGGCACTGGCGCTGATCAGGGTGAGGTCGGGATGCTTGTCGTGCAGGCGGTCCAGCGCCGCGAGGGCGCTGTCGATCTCGTGATTCTCGGCGGCCGCCAGTGCCTGGTAGTAGGCGATGGCATCCGGATCGGCTGAGTCCTCACGCAAGGTCACCAGCCCCTGGGAGGGCTGGCTCAGGTTGAGCGCCAGCAGGGCACGGGCGCGTATCATCTCGTAGGCCAGCGTGCCCAGCGGATCAGGGGTCGCGGTCTCCAGGGCATCGGCACGCGCCTGGGTGTCACCGATACGTGCTTCGGTGACCGGGTGCGTCAGCAGGAATTCCGGCGCGTTGCTGCCCTGCAGGCTGGCCATGCGCTGCATGGCGCGAAACATGCGGGGCATGGCCTCGGGGTCGAAGCCGGCACGCGCCAGCGCCTCGATGCCGACACGGTCGGCCTCCTGTTCGAAGCGGCGTGAGTAGGCCAGCTGATCCGAGATCGCCGCCGCCTGGGTGCCGGCCATGGTCGCGAGACCGGCCGAGCCGCCACCGCCGGCCGCGATCACCATGCCGGCGAGAAAACCGGCCAGTGTCGGCAGGCGAGTTTCAGCCTGACGTTCCATGTTGCGGGCAAAGTGATGCTGGGAGAGGTGGCCCAGCTCGTGGGCGAGCACTGAGGCGAAGGCGTCGCGGTCCGGCGCGAAGGCGAACAGCCCCGTATTGACGCCGACCACGCCGCCGGGCACGGCGAAAGCGTTCAGCTGACTGCTGGCCACCAGGGTGATGATGAAGTCATTGCGGTCCAGCTCACTCCAGGGCGCCAGCTTGCGAACGATGCCATTGATCCAGTCCAGCGTGATAGGGTCATCCCATTCACGCACGTGGGCGCGGAACTGGCGCAGCCAGGCGCGTCCGATACGATATTCATCGTTGCTGGAAATGCCGCCGCTGGCGCTCCCCAGGTCCGGCAGTCCATAGTCGTTCTGCGCCACGGCGGGGGGGCTGGCCAGGGAGGCACCCATCAGCGTCAGGCTGAGCAGCAGGCTGGATAGGGTGACGCGTGTGGTGCGTGCGTGACGAACGCGACCGCTCAAGGGGGACAGCAACGACATGCAGGCAATCCTCTTCAATAAGGTGCAAGGCACAGTCGGCCCGCACGAGCGGGGCGGAAAGTTGCTTTGTCAGGCAAGGTGCCCTTAAATCGGGGCGTTTTCAAGCTGCACCCTTCATGGCGTGTGGCAGAACATCATAACGAGAACGGAAGGGCAGATGGCATTCGAACGACCTGGCGCTGAGACTGCGAATCCGACGGCTGATTCCACGGCCGATACCCACCTGACAACGCTCGATGCGCGCGGCCTGCACTGTCCGTTGCCGCTGCTGCGCACCAAGCTGGCACTGGCTGGCATGAGTGCCGGCGAGCAACTCGAGGTCCTCGCCAGCGACGCCGGCGCCTGGGGTGACATCCCCGCCTATCTGGCGCTGAGCGATCACGCGCTGGTCTCGCGTGAAGAGACGGCCGCGGGTGATTATCGCTTCGTGATCAAGGCGCTCACGGAGGATGACCCCTCATGACCATGAAGACCCTGTTGCGTGGCTGGTTGGAGCGCTATTTCTCCGATGAGGAGGCGGTGGTGCTGTTTCTGGTGCTGGTGCTGGTCTTCGCGGCCGTCATCTGGCTGGGCAGCATGCTGGCGCCATTCTTCACGGCCTTGATCGTCGCCTTCCTGCTGCAGAGCGGCGTGAGCTTTCTGGAGCGGTTCGGCTTGCCGCGTCTGGCCGCCGTCAGTCTGATGACGCTGGTGTTCATGGGCATCATGCTGGCCAGTGCGCTGATCCTGTTGCCGCTGGTCTGGCATCAGCTGGCCAATCTGATCCAGGAGATTCCCGGCATGTTCGCCTCGGGTCAGCGCTGGCTGGGCGAGTTGCAGCAGCGCTTCCCCGGCCTGATCACGCCGGAGCAGGTCCAGCAGTGGGTCGGCGCCGCCGGGCGTGAGCTGACCCAGTTCGGGCAACGTGCGGTGTCCCTGTCGCTGGCGTCGCTCGGCAACCTGATGGGCGTGGTGATCTATCTGGTGCTGGTGCCGATCCTGGTGTTCTTCATGCTCAAGGATCGCGAGCGGCTGGTGGAGTTCACGCTGGCATTGCTGCCGCGCAAGCGCCTGCTGATGAGTCGGGTGTGGAACGAGATGGATGACCAGATCGCCAACTTCGTGCGCGGCAAGGTGATCGAGATCGTCATCGTCGGTGGCGTCAGCTACGTCACCTTCGTCATCTTCGGATTGCCGTACTCGGCGCTGCTGGCCATCGTGGTCGGTTTCTCGGTGCTGATTCCCTACATCGGGGCGGCGGGGGCGACCCTGCCGGTGGCCGCCGTGGCCGGTTTCCATTTCGGGCTGGGCGATACCTTCATGTACGTGATGATCGCCTACGGCATCATCCAGGCACTGGATGGCAACGTGCTGGTGCCGTTGCTGTTCTCGGAGGCGGTCAATCTGCACCCGGTGGCGATCATTCTGGCCGTGCTGTTCTTCGGCGGGATCTGGGGCTTCTGGGGCGTGTTCTTCGCCATCCCGCTGGCCACGCTGATGAAGTCGCTGCTCTACGCCTGGCCGCGTCGTTCCCGCGCCGAGGGCCGGCGTCGAGCTCGCGGGCGGCGTCCAGCACTTCCTCGACATGGCCCTTGACCTTCACGCCACGCCATTCGCGCGCCAGATTGCCGTCGGCGTCGATCAGGAAGGTGGAGCGCACCACGCCGAGACTTTCCTTGCCCATGAATTTCTTCATGTGAATGACGTCAAAGATCTTGCACAGGGTCTCGTCCGGGTCGCTGATCAGCTCGAACGGGTAGCCCTGCTTGGCCCGGAAGTTCTCGTGGGTGCGCAGGCTGTCGCGGGAGACGCCGAGAATCACGGTGTTGGCCGCTTCGAATTCCTTGAGGTGGTCGCGGAAGTCACCGCCTTCGGTGGTACAGCCCGGCGTGTGGTCCTTCGGGTAGAAGTAGATGACGGCTTGCTTGCCCTTGAGGCTCGCCGGGGTGACTTCGGTATCACTGGTGGCTTGTGCGGTAAAGTCGGGAATTGGCTGACCGAGGCTGACGCTCATCGTGCTCTCCTGGCGATGACTGACGGCCATGTGGCGGCTGACAGTATGGAATGAGGAAAAAAACCGGCAGTCATGGGCATCGCGCTTGCCCGGTTCTGCGGTATGTCCTGCATTACACGCAGGGCGCCCGAACTTGTCAAAGACGGGGCAGAACTCTTGTGTTTCACCGCCTTGGCGACCGGCGTCATCGGGCCCGTCCGGCGTGCATCTGTCCCGTGGACAGGCGAGGGAATCCATCGCTTTGCACAACCGGTGCAGATGGCGTCTGTACAGGCTTCGATGGTCTTTGTAACATCATCACCCTTGGCGCGACTCGCGTGTCGGCGTGCCCACGCAATCAGAGTCCTGCGTCAACCAATCTATGTCAGATGTCTGTCCCCGGGATCTGCTGTTTCAACAGCACAGGGACACGCCTGGCGCATCAGGCACCAGAGGAGAATTCGAGGGATGATCACAGGTAGCATTGTCGCACTGGCGACCCCGATGAAGGCCACCGGCGAGATCGACTGGGACGCCCTGCGCCAGCTGGTCGCCTTCCACCTCGAAAATGGCACCGATGCCATCGTCGCCGCCGGCACTACCGGCGAGCCGACCACCATGTCCTTCGCGGAGCACTTCGATGTGATCCGCTGTGTGGTCGAGACGGTCGCCGGCAAGATTCCGGTCATCGCCGGGACTGGCGCCAACGCCACCTCCGAAGCCGTCGAGCTTGCCCGTTATGCCAAGGAAGTCGGTGCGGATTACTGCCTCTCCGTGGCGCCGTACTACAACAAGCCGACCCAGGAAGGGCTCTATCAGCACTTCAAGGCCGTCGCCGAGCAGGCCGGCATTCCGGTCATTCTCTACAACGTGCCGGGTCGTACCTGCTCCGATATCTACAACGAGACGGTCTTCCGCCTCGCCGAGCTCGACAACATCGTCGGCCTCAAGGATGCTACCGGCAATCTGGAGCGTGGTCAGGAGCTGATCGACCGCCTCAAGGGCACCGATTTCGCGCTCTACTCCGGTGATGACCCCACGGCCTGCGACTTCATCCTGATGGGCGGCCACGGTGACATCTCCGTGACGGCCAACGTCGCACCGCGCCTGATGCACGAGATGTGCGCCGCCGCCGTCGCCGGCGATGCCGAGCGTGCTCACCAGATCAACACGCGCCTGATGCCGCTGCACTCCGCGATGGGCGTCGAATCCAACCCGATTCCGGTCAAGTACGCCATGCATCGCATGGCGCTGGCACCGGAAGCCGGCGTGCGTCTGCCGCTGACCTGGCTGTCCGAGCAGTATCACTCCACGGTCGATGAAGCGCTGCAACTGGCCGAGGTGCTCAACTGATGAGTCAGCGTCTTGTGCCACTGGCCCTGCTGACGGCTCTCGCGGTCGCCGGCTGCTCCAGTGATGGTTATTACTATGACCGCAACAGCGAGTATGCGGACGCCAGCATCGCGCCGCCGCTCGAGCTGCCCGAGACACGCAATCGCGCCGAATATCAGGACTCGATGCCGGTGCCACAGGCCAGCAGCGATTTCCTGGCCAGCGATGACTTCGAGGCGCCGCGTCCGCAGCCGCTGGCGACCAGCGAGAAGGGACAGCGTGAATTCGTCGCCCTGCGTCAGAGTGGCGATGCCCGCTGGCTGGCGGTGAATGCCGCGCCTGCAGCGGTCTGGACGCGCCTGCAGACCTTCGCGCGTGACCAGCAGCTGGACGTGCAGAGCATCGATGCCGGCAAGGGCGAGATCACCACCAGCCAGGGCGTGATCAGCGTCAATCAGGGCCTGCGTGCCGACGCCTCTGAAGTGCGTTGTCAGCAGGGCGGTGACGTCTCCGGCAGCTGCCTGAACGCGCTGCGTGGCTATCTGGCCGCCTCGCCTGCAGACAGCGGTGTCTCGCTGGCGGCGCAGTCGCTCAGCCGTGACGACCGGGTACGTCTGGAAGGCCGTGACGGTACCTGGCAGATCGACCTGGCACTGGATACCGAGCGCAGCTGGGCCGAGCTGCTCTACCAGCTGCAGAAGAACTTCAACACCGACTACCAGAAGCTGGTGGATCAGAACCGCTCACGTGGCGAATTCATGGTCAACTACATCCCGCGGGAAGATCGCGACGGTGGCTGGCTGGGGATCGGCGGGGATGGCGAGCCGCTGCCGATGGTGCTCACGCTGCGTGGCGAGCAGGATCATACGCTGGTCACAGCCAAGCGCGCCGACGGTGAAGAGACCACGCCTGCACTGGCCCGCGAGCTACTCGACGCCGTGGCGTCGACGCTGCGCTGAGCATGCTGCTTGATGCGTCTGCCGCCGGCGCCGGCCCGCAGCGGCGTGATGTCGATGGCCTCGCTGGGCAGTGGCAGCAAGGGCAACGGCACGCTGATACGCACGCGTGAGGCGCTGGTGCTGGTGGACTGTGGCTTCACGCTCAAGGAGAGCGAGGCGCGTCTGGCGCGGCTCGGGGTGCATCCCTCGCAGCTGGATGCCGTGCTGGTCACCCATGAACATGGTGACCATCTGGGAGGCATCGGGCCGCTGGCGCGCCGTCATGGTGTGCCGGTGCATCTGACCACGGGCACCTGGCTTGCCGGCCGCGCGAAGAAGCTCGGCACGTTGCCGAGCCGTCATCTGATCACGCCGCAGCAGGAATTCGCGATCAAGGATCTCGAGATCCTGCCGGTGACCGTGCCGCATGATGCACGTGAGCCGGTGCAGTTCGTGTTCAGCCGACGTGGCGAGACGGCCACGCGGCGTCTGGGCGTGCTGACGGACCTCGGTCACGTCAGCGAGCACGTGCTGAGCTGCTTTGCCGACTGCGATGGTCTGGTGCTGGAGTTCAACCACGACCCGCAGATGCTGGCCAGTGGCCCTTATCCGCCCAGCCTCAAGCGGCGGGTCGGTGGACGGCTCGGCCATCTGGCCAACGCCCAGGCCTGTGCCGCGCTGCCGTATCTGGGGCTGGAGCGCCTGCAGCGGCTGGTCGCCTCGCACCTGTCGGAGAGCAACAATCATCCGTCATTGGCCCGGGAGGCACTGGCCCCCTGGCTTGCGGACGACGATAGCCGCCTGATCATCGCCGCGCAGGACAGCGGCTTTGGCTGGCAGGCCATCGCCTGATACTCATGACGCCCGGTCGCTTCGCGATCGGGCGTTTGTGATTCTGGATGAGCTGACCAGATGGACAGCTCTCGAATCACGCCATACACCAACGCCACGGTCCTTCTCGACTGGGCGTGACAGACTCAAGCGTGATCGATTCATCGTCGACCGCCTCAACACTCGACGCGACTAGCGTCATCAGGGGGAATCTCATGGAAAAGCGTGAAGAGCTCTACGCTGGCAAGGCCAAATCCGTCTTCGTCACCGACGATCCGGATCTTCTGCTGCTGGAATTCCGCGACGATACCAGTGCCTTCGACGGCAAGCGTATCGAGCAGCTGGACCGCAAGGGCATGGTCAACAACAAGTTCAATGCCTTCATCATGGAGAAGCTCAAGGCGGCCGGTATCCCGACCCACTTCGAGCGTCTGGTCAGCGACAACGAGTGTCTGGTCAAGCGTCTCGACATGATGGCGGTGGAGTGCGTGGTGCGTAACATCTCCGCCGGCTCACTGGTGCGTCGTCTGGGTGTCGAGGAAGGCCTCGAGCTCAATCCGCCGACCTTCGAGCTGTTCCTCAAGAACGACGAGAAGGGCGACCCGATGATCAACGAATCGCTGGTCGAGACCTTCGGCTGGGCAGAGCCCAAGCACCTGGCGCGCGCCAAGGAACTGACCTTCCAGGTCAACGACATCCTCAAGCAGCTGTTCCTCGATGGCGGCATCCTGCTGGTCGACTACAAGCTCGAGTTCGGTGTCTTCAAGGGTGAGGTCGTGCTGGGTGACGAATTCTCGCCGGACGGCTGCCGTCTGTGGGATGCCGAGACGCGCGAGAAGCTCGACAAGGACCGCTTCCGTCAGGGTCTGGGCGGCGTGATCGAAGCCTACGAGGAAGTCGGCCGTCGTATCGGGATCGATTTCACGGCGTGAGCATGGCGCAGTCTCGCCAGCTCGATCACCTGCTGTGCGACACTCGCCAGCGCGTGATCCTGACCTTCGTCATCCAGGCTGCCATCCTCGCGAAAGGCACTGCCTGCCCGGGATACCGCGATCTGCTGGGGAGCGACCAGCATGCCGAGGTTGTTCAGATAGAGTCGCACGAACGGCAGGGCGCGCATGCCGCCCATCCCGCCCGGGGATGCCGAGACGATGCCGACCGGCATGCCGCGCAAGGCATCCATGCCGCTCTGGCCTTCGGTGTCCGGACGCGACAGCCAGTCAAAGGTGTTCTTGAGCAATGGGCTGAAGAAGCCATTGTATTCCGGGGTGGCCAGCAACAGCCCCTGATGGCTGGCAAACAGGGCCTGCAGACGGTCTGCACTGGCAGGACGCCCGTTGGCTTCTTCGCTGTCCCCATCGTAGAGCGGCATCGGGAAGTCGTTGAGGTCGAGCAGGTTGATCTCGGCTCCCTGATCGCCGGCCAGATGGGCGAGGCGAGTGATCAGGCGCCGATTGACGGAGGCCTTGCGGGTACTGGCGGCAAAGGCAAGCAGACGAATACTCATGCGGCGGACTCCCGGTGGAACACGTGAAGATGCTGGAATGCACGCCCAGTATGGTCAGGAGTCGTGACGGTTCGCCAATGCAATCTGGCATTGTCCTGATCTGGCGCCGCTCTCTCGTTCAGCTGGCCACGATGGCGGCGACCTGCATCGTCAGGCTGCCGTCGGGTTGGGTGTACGCCGTGAAGCGCACATCCACGTCCACCAGCTGCACGCCATATTGACGCTTGCCATCGGCAGTCTTGGCGGCGTGGTAGGCGGGGCGCGGGTCCTGGGCGAGCACTTCCTCGATCAGCGCGCGCAGCGTGGCACTGTCGGAGCGCTGTTCAAGCTGCTGCTCGGCTTCGTCACTGAACATGACGGCATGGCGTGGCGGCGGGGCAGGCGCGTAACCGGCGCGCGCCTGGGGCACGGCATCGACCCACGGCAGATAGGGCTTGATGTCCATCACCGGCGTGCCATCCAGCAGGTCATGGCCGCGCAGCAGCAGGCGCACTCCGCTGTGCCTGCCCGTCTGTCTGCCACCCGGCTTGTCGCTGGCGCCTGTCTCGACGCCTGCAAGCTCGACCACCGACTGGCCCAGTCGGTTGGGGCGATGGGTACTGCGCGAGGCGAACACGCCGGTGCGTGCATTGCCACCCAGGCGTGGCGGGCGGATCAGCGGCGTCCAGCGTGTGGGGCTGGCGTGGAACAGGAAGTGGATCCACAGGTGGCTGAAGCCGTCGATGTCGCGCACGCAGTCCGGGTCATCGAAGGGCGGCAGCAGGTGCAGGATGGCGGTGGCATGGCGTGCCAGACCCGGCTGGCGGGGAATGCCGAACTTGTCCGGGTAGCAGCTCTCGATGATGCCCACCGGCTGCATGGTCTGTTGCCCCAGTGCCATGGCCTGCTCACGCAGATGAGGGGGCAGCTGCGGCATGCGCCTGGCCAGTGCGGCATCGCTCATCGGGCGCTCGGCCGTGTCGGCGGTCGGATGGGGGCTGGCGGGCTGATCGGAAGAGGACATGGCAAGACCGTGGCAGAGGCTGAAGTGATGACGGGGCAGGATGTCGTGTGACATCCCGGGCCGCCATGATGCCATGCTCGTCGTCGTACGGCATGACTGGTCTCGCCGGGCTGGCTTGTGTAGTCTGCCGCGAGAGCAGTGCCCAGCGGCACTGAGTCGTGATGCTGGCGTCGGAGCGAGAGCGCTCCACGCGATTCTTGAGGGCCAATCAGACCATGTCAGACCCCATCGCCATTGCCGCCACCGCCGATGGCCTGCAGCCGACGCTGGATCTTGATCATCTGGCGCATGCGAGCCAGCAGTTGATCGAGGCCGGGCGCGCACTGGACGCTGCCGGTCAGGTGCCCGCCACGGGCGGCAACTTCTCCTGTCGCCTCAGTGATCGCCTGATGGCGGTGACTGCCTCGGGCTGCCACAAGGGCCGCCTGACCAGTGGCGATATCCTGGTCAGCGATTTCGCCGTCAGGTTGCTGGGCACATCACGCAAGGCCTCGGACGAGGCACGCCTGCATGGCCAGCTCTACGAGGATCTGCCGCAGGCGCAGGCGATTCTGCATACCCACTCCAGGGCCGCCACCGTGCTGTCGCTGTGTCATGAGGGCGACACCCTGAACCTGGAGGGCTTCGAGCTCAACAAGGCCCTGGAAGGTATCAAGAGCCATGAGACGCCAGTACGTCTGGCGGTGTTCGACAATACTCAGGACATCGATGCACTGGCGCTGGACGTGCGGGCCCGCCTCAAGGCGGATGCCGGCCTGCATGGCTACCTGATTCGTGGTCATGGCCTCTATACCTGGGCCAGCAGCATGACGGCCTGCCGCCGGCATGTCGAAGCGCTCGATTTCCTGATGGGCTGTGAACTGGAACTGAGGAGACAGCGATGAGCTTTCTGGCCATCTACGCCGAACAGGACGCCTCGCGTCCGCAGTTGATCACGACCGATGGCGCGCGGATCGCCAGCGAACTCGAGGCCGAAGGCATCCGCTTCGAGCGCTGGACGGCGGGCTGCGAGTTGCGTGATCCCACCGACCAGGCTCAGGTGCTGGCGGCCTACGCCGACGATGTCGCGCGTCTCAAGCTGGAAAACGGCTTCGTGACCGCCGACGTGATCGGTCTGACGCCGGATCACCCCGAGCGGGAAGCGCTGCGGGGCAAGTTCCTCGATGAGCATCGCCACGCGGAGCACGAGGTGCGCTTCTTCGTGCGCGGCAGCGGCATCTTCTACCTGCATCTGGGTGAGCGGGTGCTGGCGGTCGGTTGCGAGAAGGATGACCTGATCGCCGTGCCGGCCGGTACCGCGCACTGGTTCGACATGGGACCGACGCCGGACTTCACCGCCATCCGCCTGTTCACCAATCCGGAGGGCTGGGTCGCCAACTTCACCGACAACGACATCGCCGCCCGCTTCCCGCGTCATGAAGCGCTGGCGGAACACTTCACCCAGACTGCCGCCCCGCATTCCCAGGAGTCCGCATGATTCGCGCCATCGTCACTGACATCGAGGGCACCACCGGCTCGATTCGCTTCGTGCATCAGGTGCTGTTCCCCTATGCGCGCGCCAATCTGGGCGATTTCCTGCGCGCCAATGCCGAGCGCGATGATGTCGCCGAGCAGCTGGCAGCCACCCGTGAGCTGGCCGAGGCGCCCGAGGCGGACCTCGAAACCGTGATCGGCATCCTGGAAGGCTGGATCGATGCCGATCGCAAGGCCACGCCACTCAAGGCCCTGCAAGGCATGGTCTGGGCGAAGGGCTACGCGGACGGCGACTTCACCGGCCATGTGTATCCCGATGCCGTGAAGGGATTGCGTGACTGGAAGGAACGCGGGCTGTCCCTGCATGTCTATTCTTCAGGCTCGATCCAGGCGCAGAAGCTGCTGTTCGGTCACTCGGATGCCGGGGATCTCACACCGCTGTTCGCGGGCTACTTCGATACCACGACAGGGCCGAAGCAGGAGGCCGAGAGTTATCGTCGGATTGCCGCGCATCTGGGCCTGCCGGGTGCCGAGATCCTGTTTCTGTCCGATGTGGTGGCTGAGCTCGATGCCGCCGCGGCCGCCGGCTTCCAGACCTGGCAGCTGGTCCGTGAGCCCGGCATGGTCACGGGGGATCACCCTCAGGCCAGTCGCTTCGATGAAGTGTCCTTCAGCGGGTGAGCCCCGTCCCGGGGCACAAGGAGGACCTACGATTGCACAGCCAGACCGATAGCCGCGCAGCAGCCTCGCGCATCAGCATCGTGACCGCGCAGCCGCGCCACGCCGCGGATCAGGCCGAGGTGTTCTATCAGGCCGTGATGCAGGGGGCGGCCAGTCACTATGATCTGGCGCAACGCCAGCAATGGGCGTCCCGTGTGCCCAGGGATGCCGAGCGCTGGGCGGCGCGCCAGCATCGCTTCGAAGTGCTGGTGGCCGAACGGGACGGGCGCTGCATCGCCTTCTGCGAGTATGCCCCTGAATGGCCGCTGGCCCGGATCGAGATGCTCTACGTCTACCCGGGGCTGACCGGGCAGGGGATAGGCACCCGCTTGCTGGAGGAGGCCGAACAGGACCTTCGCCGACGCAAGGTGCGGGTGGTGAGTCTGGAGGCCAGTCTGATGCTGTCGCCAGGGCTTGCACGCCGCGGCTGGGAGAGTCTGGGGCTTGAGCACGTCAAGCGAGGCGGCATCTGCCTCAAGCGCGAGCGCTTCGAGAAACGTCTCGACGAGTGACGCGTGCGTCACGGTGATATCGGACATGAAGACGCCCCCACCGGTCACCCGGTGGGGGCGTCTTGCGTTCGACAGGGTAACGGACCTGGCTGGCGATCAGGCCATGGTATCGACGATACCGCCTTCCACCCGCAGCGCGGCACCTGTCGTGGCACTGGCCTGCTCGGAGGCCGCGTAGACGCTCATGTTGGCGACTTCCTCGGGGCTTGCCATGCGCTGGAGGATGGAGGTGGGGCGGGTCTGCTGGACGAAGTCAGCCTCGACCTCCTCAAGCGTCCTGCCTTGCTCCTCGGCGTTCTTCTTGAGCATCTCGAGCACGCCCTCGGAGCGGGTCGGCCCCGGCAGGATGGCGTTGACGGTGACCTGCGTGCCGGACAGCACCTTGGCGAGCCCGCGTGAGACGGACTGGACGGCGGACTTGGTCATGCCGTAATGGACCATCTCGCTGGGGATGTTGAGCGCCGACTCGCTGGACAGGAACTGGATGCGCCCCCAGTCGCGCTCCTTCATGCCGCGCGCATAGTGGCGGGACAGGCGTACCGCCGACATCACGTTGACCTGGAAGAACTGCTCCCAGGTGTCGTCGTCGGTCTCGAAGAAGTCCTGTGGGGCGAAGATGCCGACATTGTTGATCAGGATGTCGGTGTCCGGGACGGTCTGGATCAGCGTGTCGCAGCCTTCGCGCGAGCCCAGGTCCGCGGCCACGCCCTGTACCTTGCTGTCAGGGACATCACGCTTGAGCTGGGCGATGGCGTCATCGACACGTGCCTGGGTACGGCCGGTCAGGGTGACGCTGGCACCCGCGCGGGCGAGTCCCGTCGCGATGGCAAGGCCGATGCCGGCGGTGGAACCACTGATGATGGCGCTGCGTCCGTGTAGATCAATCTGCATGCAACCTCCTTCACGGCAAGCGACGGCGAAGGGGCAGCGCCGGTGCGGATCAGATCTTGCGAAGGTGCATGTGACGCAACAGGCCGCCAGGCCCGAGGTCGCGGTCTTCCATGCGCTGTATGGCATGCCCTTCCAGCAGGCCATCGAGAGGCACGCTGAGATTGGTGGCCAGCAGGCGGGCCAGCGGATTGAGCAGCCGCCGGATCACCCCGGCTGGCTGCTGACCGCGCAAGCCCTTGTCGAGCAGGGACATCTCGCCGTCCGATGCCAGCACGCGCAATGCTTCATCGAAGGCTGTCTGCGGTTCTGGCACGACCGCGAAGATCAGGTGGGCGATCACGACGTCAAAGTGGCCATCGGGAAAGTCGAGTGCCATGGCATCGCCCAGCTTGACGTTGGCATCGAAGCCCAGCGCCTCGGCGCGCTCGCGGCAGCGGCGCAGCATGGCAGGCGAGGCATCGACCACCTCGAGTTCGATGTCACGGGGCAGGAAGGGCAGGTCGAGCCCGGTACCGCCGCCGAGCAGCAGCACGCGAGTCCCGGCTTTCAGGTCCAGTGTCGCGATGGCGTCTCGGCGTGCCGAGCGCAGGGCACGCGCTGCCACGCGGTCGTAGATCGGTGCGTAGAGGCTCCAGCGGCGGGTCTGCCAGCGTCCGCCTGACACCGTGGAGGCGGCAGGCGGACGCTGATGAGGAGATGGCGAGGACATGGGGCGCCTCCCTGGCGGTATGGCAAGGCGTCGTGAAGATGGACCGGCGTCACCGGTGACATCAGCAGGACAGGAGCTGACCAGCAGGAAGACACTCACCTGTCATCTGGCTAGCGGGTCTCGACAGTGTAGATGCGCATCGACAGGTCGATGGCCGTCACGTCCTTGGTCAGCGCGCCGATCGAGATGCAATCCACGCCGGTGGCGGCGATGCCGGCCAGGGTGCTCTCGTTGACGTTGCCCGAGGCTTCCAGCACGGCTGGCTTGGCATGCGCCTTGTTGCGCGCGACGGCCTCGATGAGCTGATCGTTGTTGAAGTTGTCGAGCATGATGACGTCGGCACCAGCATCCAGCGCCTGTTCCAGCTCCGCGAAATTCTCGACTTCCACTTCGCAGGTCAGGTCCGAGGCGATATCGCGTGCCTCACGGACGGCGGCCGCGATGCTGCCACAGGCGGCGATATGGTTTTCCTTGATCAGGAAGGCGTCATACAGGCCGATGCGATGATTGTGGCCGCCCCCGCAGCTGACGGCGTATTTCTGGGACACTCGCATGCCGGGCAGCGTCTTGCGGGTATCCAGCAGACGCACGCCGCTGCCTTCCACGAGTGAAGCGTAGTGGTGGGCGCGGGTCGCGGTACCGGACAGCGTCTGCAGCAGATTGAGTGCTGCGCGCTCTCCGGTCAGCAGCGAGCGAGCGGGGCCTTCCAGCTCAAGGAAGGGCGTGTCGGCCTCGAGTCGGTCACCATCGCTGGCCAGCCACTTGAGACTGACACGCGAGTCGAGGCGACGAAAGAGCTCATCCACCCAGGGCACGCCGCACAGAATGGCCGCCTCACGGCTGATCACCCGGGCCTTGGCCCACTGTCTTTCGGGAATCAGCTCGGCGGTGATGTCGCCACCGCCAACATCTTCGGCGAGCAGGCGGGCGGCGCTGGTGCGGATATCCTCGGCGAGGGCGTCGTGGAAGTTCATGCGCGTCTGATCCTTGTGCAAGAAGTGCTGCCGGAGCTGGTATCGCGCCGCAGGAAGCCCCCCGACACAGACCCATGGCTGCCGAGCATGCCATAATGTGCGCCATTATAGGAAAAGCCGCGCGGGCGGTCAGTCCCTGTGTGCGATCACGCCCCGCGTGCAATGTCGTTCCCGTCTGGAGTCATCGATGCCCCCCTCGTCTTCCTCCCCATGGTCGGGCCAGCTGGCGCGACTGGCCGTCACCCCTGAGCACTGGCTGGAAAATGCCCGTCAGGTGCCGTCGCCCAACCACAATGCGCGTCCCGAGGGCGAAGTGTCGGCATTGGTGCTGCATTCCATCAGCCTGCCACCGGGGCGCTTCGGGGGGCCGGCCATCGAGCAGCTGTTCACCAATCAGCTCGACCCCGGTGCCCATCCCTACTTTGCCGACATCCATCATCTGCGCGTCTCGGCGCATGTGCTGATCCAGCGTGATGGTCGTCTGGTGCAGTTCGTGCCCTTCGATCGTCGTGCCTGGCATGCGGGGCGGTCGCGCTGGCATGACGGAGCGCGTGAGCGCGTGGAGCTCAATGACTTCAGCATCGGCATCGAGCTAGAGGGCGATGAGGTGCACCCCTACCGCGAGGTGCAGTACCGGACGCTGGCACGGACGGTCGCCGGCCTGATGGCCCGCTACCCGGCGCTGACCCGTGAGCGCATCACCTCGCATGCGCGGATTGCGCCGTTGCGCAAGACGGATCCTGGTCCCGCCTTTGACTGGGCTTACTTCGATCGCCTGCTGGACGACATTCAGGACTAAGGTCGCAAGTGCCTCGCGATGGTGCAATGCAGCATGCACCGAATTGGCACGGGGGGGTGTTTGCGGTATCTTTCACGCCAAATGACTGCATCTTGTGCCCTGCTTTGACGCACGAAGCACAACGCATCTGGCAGCCGGAGTCTCCGGTTGCCGCGGTTTTATCGGAGACGCGGCCCACTCAGAAGGCTGTGCCCACACTGAAGAGCGCCACTGGTTCCGATGTAGCATTTCGTCGGAACAACTGACAAAAAATTTCTTCACTCGGAGAGACGTCTATGAGTCTGGAGGCAAGAGAAGATCTCGATCCGATCGAAACCACGGAATGGTTGGACTCCCTGGAATCGGTTCTGGATCGTGAGGGTGAGGATCGTGCCCAGTACCTGATGTCACGCCTGGCCGACCGCCTGCGTCGTGATGGCCATCAAGTACCCTTCTCGGTGACCACGCCCCATCGCAACAGTATCCCCGTGCACCGCGAAGCGCGCATGCCGGGCGACCTGTTCATGGAGCGTCGTATCCGTTCGCTTATCCGCTACAACGCCATCGCTCAGGTGATCCGCAACAACCGTGCCCACAAGGGCCTGGGCGGTCACATCTCGAGCTTCATGTCCAGTGCGACGCTTTATGATGTAGGTTTCAACCACTTCTTCCGTGCACCGGAAGGCGATTTCGAAGGTGACCTGCTGTATATCCAGGGCCACGTGGCACCGGGTATCTATGCACGTTCCTTCCTGGAAGGTCGTCTCAGCCAGGAGCAGATGGACAGCTTCCGTCAGGAAGTCGACGGCAATGGCCTGTCCTCCTATCCGCACCCGTGGCTGATGCCGGATTACTGGCAGTTCCCGACCGTCTCCATGGGTCTGGGCCCGATCCAGGCGATCTACCAGGCGCACGTCATGAAGTACCTCAACTCGCGTGAGTTGAAGTCCATGTACGACCGCAAGGTGTGGTGCTTCATGGGTGACGGCGAGTGTGACGAGCCGGAATCCCTGGGTGCCATCTCGCTGGCGGGTCGCGAGAACCTCGACAACCTGATCTTCGTCATCAACTGCAACCTGCAGCGTCTTGATGGTCCGGTGCGCGGCAACGGCCGCATCATGGACGAGCTGGAAGGCGTCTTCCGTGGTGCCGACTGGAACGTGCTCAAGGTCACCTGGGGTCGCTTCTGGGATCCGCTGTTCGAGCAGGACAAGAAAGGCATCCTGCAGAAGCGCATGGACGAGGCGGTCGACGGCGACTACCAGAACTACAAGGCCAATGGCGGCGCGTACACGCGTGAGCACTTCTTCGGCAAGTACCCGGAGACGGCCGATCTGGTCAAGGACATGTCAGACGACGACATCTGGCGTCTGAACCGTGGTGGCCACGACCCGTACAAGGTCTACGCGGCGTATCACGAGGCGGTCAACAACGCCAATGGTCGTCCGACCGTCATCCTGGCGCACACCGTCAAGGGTTACGGCATGGGCATGGGCGATGGCGAAGCGGCCAACGAAGCCCACCAGGTCAAGACCATGGAGCACGAAGCGCTCAAGACCTTCCGTGATCGCTTCGGTATCCCGCTGACCGACGAGCAGCTCGAGGAAGTGCCGTACTACAAGCCGGCGGACGACAGCCCGGAAATGAAGTACATGCACCTCATGCGCGAACGTCTCAACGGCTACCTGCCGCAGCGTCGCACCGAGTATGAAACGCTGGAAATCCCGCCGCTGGACGACAAGATCTTCGCGTCCCAGCTCAAGGGCTCCAACGGCCGCGAAGTGTCCACCACCATGGCCTTCGTGCGCGTGCTCAACGGTCTGGTCAAGCACAAGACCCTCGGCGAGCGTGTCGTGCCGATCATTCCTGACGAAGCGCGTACCTTCGGCATGGAAGGCATGTTCCGTCAGCTGGGCATCTACACCGCGGCAGGCCAGAAGTACGAGCCGGTCGACAAGGGTCAGATCATGTATTACCGCGAGGACCAGAAAGGTCAGGTTCTCGAGGAAGGTATCTCCGAAGCGGGCGCCATGTCCGCGTGGGTGGCGGCGGCAACGTCCTACGCCAACCACAACCTGCCGCTGATGCCGTTCTACGTCTACTACTCGATGTTCGGCTTCCAGCGCATCGGTGATCTGGCGTGGGCCGCGGGCGATCTGCAGGCACGTGGCTTCCTGGTCGGCGGGACCGCCGGGCGTACTACCCTGAACGGTGAAGGTCTGCAGCACCAGGATGGCCACAGCCATATCCTGGCCTCGACCATCCCGAACTGCCGCACCTACGACCCCACCTACGCTCACGAAGTGGCGGTCATCGTGCAGGACGGCATGAAGCGCATGTTCGAGCAGCACGAGCCGGTCTTCTACTACCTGGCGGTGATGAACGAGAACTACGAGCAGCCGGAGCTTGAAACGGTGCCCGCAGACGACATCATCAAGGGCATGTACCTGCTCAAGGAAGGCGCGAAGGACGGCAAGGCACGCGTTCAGCTGCTGGGTTCCGGCACCATCCTGCGTGAAGTCGAAGCCGCTGCCGTGATGCTGAAGGACGACTACGGTGTCGATGCCGACATCTGGAGCGTCACCAGCTTCAACGAGCTGCGTCGCGAAGCGCTGGAACTGGATCGTCAGGCCTTCCTCAAGCCGGAAGAGACCCCGGCCAAGCCGCACATCACCCAGTGCCTGGAAGGACGTGACGGCCCGGTCGTGGCGGCCACTGACTACATGAAGCTGTTTGCTGACCAGGTTCGCGCCTGGGTGCCGGCTGACTATCACGTGCTCGGTACCGATGGTTTCGGTCGTTCCGATACCCGCGAGAAGCTGCGTCACTTCTTCGAAGTCGACCGCAACTTCGTCACCGTCCAGGCCCTGAAGGCGCTGGCGGATCGTGGTGAGATCGACCGCAAGGTGGTCGCGGAAGCGATCAAGACCTACGGCATCGACCCCAACAAGCCGAATCCGCTGAGCGTCTGAGCGGAGATCGCGGAACAGGCGAGCGGCACTCCATCCTCGACATCAAGATGATGCGAAGGTGATTCGGGTGTCGCTCCCCGTGCACGTTTTGGAAGGAGCACGATCTTGAGCAGCGAAATCATCAAGGTTCCCGACATTGGCGGTAGTTCCGATGTCGAGATCATCGAGATACCGGTGGCGGTCGGAGATGTCATCTCCGCCGAAGACACCATGATCACTCTTGAGTCCGACAAGGCCAGCATGGATGTGCCGGCACCGAAGGGCGGCAAGGTGGTGAAGATTCTCGTCAAGGAAGGCGACACCGTCTCCGAAGGCGACGACATCCTGGAGCTGGAAGCGGAAGGCGGTGGTGACACCTCCTCTGACGCTTCTGACGAGCAGGAAGCGCCGAAGGAAGAGGCTCCCAAGCAGGAAGCGTCTGAGCAGCAGGCGCCGAAAGAGGCCGCTGCTGCACCGAAGGCCGCTTCCGGTGGTACCCGGACCGTCGACATCGTCGTGCCGGACCTGGGCGACTCAGAGGCCGTGCCGATCATCGAGATGGCGGTCTCCGAAGGCGACGAAGTCGACGCCGAGGATGCGCTGATCACGCTGGAGTCCGACAAGGCCAGCATGGACGTCCCGAGCCCGCACAAGGGCAAGATCGTCAAGCTGACCGTCAAGGAAGGCGACAACGTCGCGTCCGGTGATGTCATCGGTCAGATGGAAATCGCCGGTGAAGGCGGTGACAGTGCCTCCGCCAGCCGAAGAAGAGCAGGCCTCCGGTGAGCCGGAGCGCAAGGAATTGCGTGTCCCGGATCTCTCCGGCAGCGACAGCGTGCCGATCATCGAGATGGCCGTGGCCGTCGGTGATGAGGTCAACGAGGAAGACGCGCTGATCACGCTGGAATCCGACAAGGCGACCATGGACATCCCGAGCCCCTACAAGGGCAAGGTGGTGGAGCTTTCCGTCAAGGAAGGCGACACCGTGTCCGAGGGCGACCTGATCGGTTACCTCGAGGTCGCCGGTGCCAAGCCTGCGCCGAAGGCTGCCAAGGCGGAGGCTCCGGCCGCGCCCAAGGCAGACAAGGCCGAGCAGAAGCCTGAGCCGACACCGGCCGGTACGCCGAGCCCGGAAGCCCAGATGGCGGCCCACAAGCCGAGCAAGGGTGCCAAGGTCCACGCAGGGCCTGCGGTTCGCCTGCTGGCGCGTGAGTTCGGTGTCGACCTTGCGGACGTCTCCGGCAGCGGTCCGAAGGGCCGTGTGGTGAAGGAAGATGTCCAGGCCTACGTCAAGCAGATGATGCAGAAGGCCAAGTCCGCACCGGCAGCCCCTGCCGCGCAGGCCACCGGCGGTGCCGGTATCCCGCAGGTGCCGGATCAGGACTTCAGCCAGTTCGGTGAGATCGAAGAGTCGAAGATGGGCCGCCTGATGAAGGCGGGCGCCACCAACCTGCATCGCAGCTGGCTCAACGTCCCGCACGTGACCCAGTTCGATGAAGCCGACATCACCGAGCTCGAGGCCTTCCGCAAGTCCATGAAGGCCGAGGCAGAAGCGGCAGGCGCCAAGCTCACGCCGCTGCCGTTCATGATCAAGGCGGCTGCCCACGCGCTGGCCAAGTATCCGCAGTTCAACGTCAGCCTCAAGTCTGACGGCGAGACCCTGGTGCACAAGAAATACGTGCACATCGGTATCGCGGTGGATACGCCGGACGGCCTGATGGTGCCGGTGATCCGCAATGCGGATCAGAAGAGCCTGCTGGAGCTGGCCCGCGAATCCGTGGAGCTGGCCAAGAAGGCGCAGACCAAGAAGCTCAAGCGCGAAGAGATGACCGGTGGTTGTTTCACCATCTCGAGCCTTGGCTCCATTGGGGGTACTGCCTTCACGCCGATCGTCAACACGCCGGAAGTCGCCATCCTGGGTGTCTCCAAGGCGCAGATGAAGCCGGTGTGGGATGGCGCTGCCTTCCAGCCGCGCCTGATGATGCCGCTGTCGCTGTCCTACGATCACCGGGCGGTGAACGGGGCGGATGCAGCACGCTTCACGGCGTATCTGGCTCAGGTGCTGACCGACGTGCGTCGTCTGCTGCTCTGATGTCGACAGAACGGCCTCCTTCGGGAGGCCGTTTTTTTGTGCATGTCCGTTGGCGTGGCAGGGCGGCGACAGCTGTTGCTGCCCTGTACAACATGCGATGCTTCACGCCAACCTGCCGCGATCTGCCGCATCGTGCTGGCACTCCCCGGGAAGGCCGGTTCTCGCAACACACAAGGAGCAAGACAATGGAATGGTTGATGGACCCTTCGGCATGGGTGGCTCTGGCGACCCTGACCGCGCTTGAGATCGTGCTGGGCATCGACAACATCATCTTCCTGTCGATTCTGGTCGCGCGCCTGCCCGAGGCTCAGCGCCAACGTGGCCGCATGATCGGTCTCGGCCTGGCGATGGGCATGCGCATCGTGCTGTTGATGTCGTTGTCGTGGCTGATGTCACTGACGACACCGTTGTTCAGCGTGCTGGATTTCAGCTTCTCCGGGCGGGATCTGATCCTGGTCTTCGGGGGGCTGTTCCTGCTCGGCAAGAGCACCCATGAGATCCATGCCAACCTCGAGGGTGAGGACCCGGCGGAAGAGGGCGCGAAGAAGGGCGGTGCCAGCTTCATGGCGATCATGGTCCAGATCGCGTTGATCGATATCGTCTTCTCGCTGGATTCGGTGATCACGGCGGTGGGCATGGTCGACCATCTGACGGTGATGATCATCGCGATCGTCATCTCGGTGGGCATCATGATGGTGGCGGCCAAGCCGATCGGTGATTTCGTCGATCGCCACCCGACCATCAAGATGCTGGCCCTGTCCTTCCTGATCATGGTCGGCATGATGTTGATGGTCGAAGGCTTCGGCGTCCATGTGCCCAAGGGCTACATCTACGTGGCGATGGCCTTCTCGCTGGCGGTGGAAATGCTCAACATCCGGCTGCGCGGCAAGCGGGCCAAGGCGGTGCGGCTACGTCGCAGCAGCCAGGCGGAAGAGGTCGCCGAGTGAGGCCAAAACAGTGCCAAGGGGCGTCATGCGCGCCTTTGGTGTGCTTGTGCGATGGCCGTGTGAGCGGTATCGTCAGCCCTTCGGCGGCCAGAGCGCCTCGGATGGCCATCTGCCGTCGAGGGCAGGGCACACAAGCCCGGATGACCCATTTACACCCGTTTCACGCTTTTCATTTGCACACTCAAGGAGCAGTACCGATGCGTTTGATCCTGTTGGGCGCCCCCGGCGCCGGCAAGGGCACTCAGGCCCAGTTCATCTGCGAGCGTTTCAACATCCCGCAGATTTCCACCGGAGACATGTTGCGTGCAGCGGTCAAGGCCGGCAGCGAGCTGGGGCTCAAGGTCAAGGAGATCATGAATACCGGCGGGCTGGTGTCCGACGAGATCATCATCGCTCTGGTCAAGGAACGCATCAGCCAGCCCGACTGCGAGAACGGCTTCCTGTTCGATGGCTTCCCGCGTACCATTCCGCAGGCTGACGCCATGAAGGAAGCGGGCGTGAAGCTGGACCACGTGGTCGAGATCGCCGTGGCGGACGAGGAAATCGTCAAGCGTCTGTCCGGTCGTCGTGTGCACCCGGATTCCGGTCGTGTCTATCACATCGAGTACAACCCGCCGCGCGAGGAAGGCAAGGACGACGTCACTGGCGAAGCCTTGATCCAGCGTGAAGATGACCGTGAAGCCACGGTGCGCAACCGTCTGTCCGTCTACCATGAGCAGACCGAGCCGCTGGTCGAGTACTACTCCAGCTGGTCTGCCACTGGCGATGCCCAGGCACCGGCCTACCATCGCATCGAAGGCATCGGCTCCGTCGATGACATTCGTGCCCAGCTGGTCAGCGCGCTGGAGCAGTGACAGCGCAGGTTCGCGGCCTGTGGCACGACTGACGCACAGCGCCGACACCTGCCGTGGACACCCTGCGTCTTTTGCTGCTAGCGGGGGACGGGTAGAATCGCGTCACATTTTTCTGATGATGAACCGCCCATGACCACGCTTCTGGCCAT
This sequence comes from Cobetia sp. ICG0124, assembly GCF_004006355.1. NCBI lineage: Bacteria > Pseudomonadati > Pseudomonadota > Gammaproteobacteria > Oceanospirillales > Halomonadaceae > Cobetia > Cobetia sp. ICG0124. The sequence continues at coordinate 528,327 of NZ_CP024893.1, forward strand.
TGATGCATCCTCCTCCGCCTGTTCCGTTGCCCTGTGGCAGGACGGCGTTGTTACTGCCGAGCGCTGTGAAGCTCCCCGTCAGCATACCCAGCTGATGATGCCGATGATCGAGACGCTGCTGGCAGATGCCCAGCTGACGTTGAAGGATCTGGACGCGCTGGCCTATGGCCACGGCCCGGGTTCCTTCACGGGCCTGCGCATCGCGGCTGGCACCATTCAGGGACTGGCCTTCGGGCTTGAGGTGCCGGTGATCGGTGTCTCGACCCTGGCGGCGCTGGCGCTGCAGGCCCATCGTCATCACCACGCCCGTTTCGTGTTGCCGATGCTGGATGCCCGCATGGGCGAGCTTTACACCGGCGCCTATCGTGTGGCGACCTCCGCCGAAGGTGAGGTCGAGGTCAGCCAGCTGCTGCCCGAGCAGGTCGTGGCGCCGGGACTCGTGGAGTTGCCCCAGGAGCTACGTGAGCACGACTGGCTGGCCATCGGTTCCGGGCTGGTCATGCACGATGCGCTGCCGGAAGCCTTGCGCGCCAGCATCGTGCAGCGCCTGGAGGCACCGCAGCCGGATGCCGAGGACATGGTCATCCTGGCGGCGCAGGCCTTTGCGCGCGGCGAGGCAGTCGCTGCCGTCGAGGCGCAGCCTGTCTATCTGCGCAACGAGGTGGCATGGCGCTGATGGCGCCAGGGATCGCCATCCTCTCGCGTCAGTCAGTGCCACAGGCGATGTCTGTCGTCCGTGTGGGCCATTGAGGCCCGTTACTCTTAAAAGGATGTTTCATGGAACTCATGCACGTGGTGGCGTTGGCCGTCATTCAAGGTCTGACCGAATTTCTGCCGATTTCCTCCTCCGCTCACCTGATCCTGCCCTCCCAGGTGCTTGGCTGGCCGGACCAGGGACTGGCCTTCGATGTCGCGGTCCATGTCGGTACTCTGCTGGCCGTGGTGATGGCCTTTCGCAAGGATGTCGTCAATATCCTCGCTGGCTGGTTCGGACAGTTCAGCGGTTCAGGCGGGCTTGCGGCGCGTCAGACCGACGACAGCCGTCTGGGCTGGGCGGTATTGCTGGCGACGCTGCCGGCCGTCGTCTTCGGTGGCCTGTTGGGCGATGTGGTGGAAACGGCCGGGCGTTCGACTGCCGTGATCGGCACGACCACCATCGTCTTCGGTCTGCTGCTGTGGTGGGCGGATGCCAAGGGCACGCGCACGCGGGATCTGGCGACGCTCACGCTCAAGGGGGCGTTGATCATCGGTCTGTTCCAGGCATTGGCACTGATTCCGGGCACCTCGCGTTCGGGCATCACCATCACTGCCGCGCTGCTGCTGGGCTTCGAGCGTCAGAGTGCGGCGCGCTTCTCCTTCCTGCTGTCGATTCCGCTGATTCTCGCGGCGGGCTCACTCAAGGGGCTGGAGCTGATCGAGACCGGCAGTGAAGCCCAGCTGTTCGATGTCGGACTGGGTGTTGTGCTGTCCTTCGTCTCGGCGCTGGTGTGCATCAAGCTGTTCCTCAAGGCCATCGACAGCATCGGCATGTTGCCCTTCGTCATCTACCGTCTGCTGCTGGGCGTGCTGCTGTTCGGCATGCTGTTGCTGGATCCCCTCGCTCCTTCCTCTGACGCCGCTGACGCGACCCCCGTGATCGCCATCGCTCGCTCGCAGCTGGCGGTGCATCCGGAGCTCGCCATGCTGGCGGCACACTTCGGGATCGCCATCCGGGACGATGATGCGTTGCCGGCTCTGCGGCTCGAGGTGGCGCAGGACGAGCAGGGCGTACCGCGGGTCGTGATCGCCGGGGACGAGCGCGAGTACGGCAAACCGCTGCATGTGGATTTCGTCGCTGGTCGGGCGGACCACCGCCGGCGTTTCGGCGGGGGACGCAATCAGCTGATCGCGCGGGCCTGTGGCCTGAATCGCGGCGCGCTGCCAAGCATCGTCGATGCCACCGCCGGGCTGGGGCGCGATGCCTTCGTGCTGGCCAGTCTCGGATCGCCGGTGCTGATGATCGAGCGTGTCGCCGCGACGGCGGCGATCCTGGTCGATGGCCTGACCCGCGCGCAGGGCTGTGCAGACGACGAGATACGCGAGATCGCGCTACGCATGCAGGCGCTGCAGGGGGATGCCTCGCGTGATCTGGGAGAGCTCGTCGCGCTGTGGGATCAGCCGCCGCAGGTGGTGCATCTGGATCCGATGTACCCGCACCGTGACAAGTCCGCGCTGGTGAAGAAGGAGATGCGACTCTTCCGTGCCCTGGCGGGGGATGACGCGGATGCGCCGGCCTTGCTGGATTCGGCACTGGAGGTCGCGACCCATCGGGTGGTGGTCAAGCGTCCGCGCAAGGCTGAGCCGATCGGCGGCATCGCGCCGAGTCATGTGGTGGAGGAGAAGACCAGCCGCTACGACGTCTACGTCAAGCAGGCGCTGCGCTAGCCGCGAAGGCGTATCGCGCAGGCGCACATGCTGCAAGCGATGGCGCAATGCCGGGTCGAACAGGTCGCGCCCACGGGTCTGCAGGTCTTCCAGCGCTTCGCCGAAGCACAGACGGTTGTCGTCCAGCCAGATGAAGTCCAGCTCCAGCAGGGTATCCAGCAGGCCACGGAACAGTCGCTTGTCGAAGAACTCGGGCGCGTTGAGGCCCGAGAGCAGCGTCAGCCGCTCTGCCAGCGCGCCGGAGTGGGTCTCGAGGGCTTCGCGATCCAGCGTGCCGCTGCCGTGTTGCAGCAAGGCCGCGATCAGCAGGTAGCCGCGCTCCAGCGTCGGCTGGACCGGCTGGGCCAGCAGCCGCAGCTGCTCGGAGGATTCCTGGCTTGCGACCGGACGCGACCAGCGTTCGGGCGTGTTCTCGGTTGCCGGCTGGTGCTCCAGCAGGCCCTCGTCGCTGAGCAGCGCGAGGGTGGCGGCGATATCGCCTTTCAGCTCCGGGGCTTCCGGCACGAACAGTTCACGTACCAGTACGGGCCAGGCCGGGCTGATCTGCTCATCCAGCGCCTGCAGGGTGTACTGGGCGGTGTTGCGGAAGGCGAAGGCGATCAGCGCCGGCAGCGCCAGCAGATGCAGGACGTTGTTGCGGTACCAGGTCAGCAGGCTGGCCTGTTCCGGTGTGGCGATCACCAGCTCACCGAGGTGCTGGGGGCGTAGGGTGACCAGCCCCAGGTGCGCACAGTGCGCGATCCATTCTTCCGGCGTGCCTTCGGGCAGGCTGTGGTCCTGCCGGCCAGGCAGCTTGCCGGCCAGCCGCACCAGCATGGCCAGCTGGCGCTGCATCAGGCTGGACTCGATGGCGTGGTGTGCGGTGGAAAGCAGTACCAGCGCCGACAGCGAGACAGGGTTGAGGGCCGCGGCGGCATTGATGCGCGTGGCGATCTCGTTGCCCAGTCGCGGCACGGCACTGGTCAGCCATTCCGGGCGCCGCTGGTGGCGACTGGCCTGCCACTCGGGAGTGGTCTCGTCCAGCCAGGCCCCCAGCTTGAGCGGCTCGCCAATGTTGAGATAGACCTTGCCGAAGGGCTGCTTGAGCTGCCCCAGCACGCGAATCAGATCCAGCGGCGACTCCTTCTTCTTGCTGGCGCCCGACAGTTCACGCTGATAGCTGAGGCTCTCGAAGACCTTCTCGTAGCCGATGTAGACCGGGACGAAGGCGACCTCGCGGCGCGTGTCACGCAGGAAGGAACGTAGCGTCATCGCCAGCATGCCCGGACGTGGCGGCAACATGCGCCCCGTGCGTGAGCGTCCACCCTCGATGAAGTATTCCACCGGGTGCCCGCGGGTGATCAGCTGGTGGACATATTCATCGAAGACCGCGCCATAGAGGCGATTGTCACGGAAGCTGCGGCGCAGGAAGAAGGCGCCTCCACGCCGGAGGATCGGGCCGATCACCGGCATGTCGAGATTCTTGCCGGCTGCCACGTGCGGCGTCATCAGCCCTTCGTGGAACAGCACGTAGGACAGCAGCAGATAATCGATATGGCTGCGATGGCAGGGCACATAGATCAGCTCGCAGTCCCCGGCGATCGCCTTGACGCGCGACATGCCGCGGATCTCGATGCCGTCATACAGCTTGTGCCACAAGCGCTTGAGGGCGTGAGCCAGGAAGCGCTGCACGGGATAGCCCATGTTGGAGGCGATCTCGCGGCCGTATCTCAACGCGCGCTTCTCGAGACGCGCGGGACGCTGGTTCTGGTCGCGGGCCAGCTCGCTGATCACGTCCTGTACGGCGGGCGCCTTCTGCAGATTGCGGATCATGGTGTGGCGATGCGAGAGGTCCGGCCCCAGCAGTCGGGTGCGCACGCGACGAAAGTGCACGCGCAGCAGACGAGCGATGCGCCGGCGCGCCAGCGCCTGATCCTCGGGACCTTCGCGCAGCACCTCGTGGAGCTTGAGCGGCTGGCCGAAGTGCACATCCACCGAGCGACCATGCACGAGGATGGCGATGGCGCGACGCAATACCCCGGTGACACGCCAGCTGTCAGCGGAGATGAACTTCCAGAAGCCGAATTCCTTGCCCGGCGCACGCCCCCAGAACACGCTGACCGGTACCAGCTGGACCTCGACCTCATCCGGGGCGTTCTCCAGTGCCTCGATCAGCTGCGCGAGTCGTCGGGAGAGCAGGCCCTTGCCCTTGCGTGAGTGACGCAGCAGGCGCAACCGCGAGTGACTCAGTCGCATGTCGCCTATGCTCAAGGGCAGAGTGGGAGACGGCAGGCCACGCCCCTCGCAAAGCTGCTCGATCACCAGTTCATCGGAGAGCGCCTGATAGGGGAAGACGTAGACCACCGGCAGGTCGGGGTCGAGATTCAGGGCACTGTGGTCCAGCGCGTTGATGTCGGGTTCCACCGCGCGCAGCTCCACCCATTTGTCCAGCAGACGGCGGCTGAGGTTGCGCAGAGGGCGCAATAACAGGGTGACGGGCGACATGGCGGAGCTGCCCAGTGCGGGAGCGACGGGAGGCATGTCATGCTCGGAATGTGGCGTTCAGGCAATCGATTTACCCTGCTGCCGGAGGGGGCGCGCTTTCTGCCCAGCATGCTGGAGGCGGTGGAAGGCGCACGTCACTCGATACTGCTCGAACTGTATCTGGCCGAAAGCGGTCACCTCAGTCGGGTCCTGATCGAGGCTTTGAGCGCTGCGTGCCAGCGTGGCGTCAATGTACTGGTGCTGCTGGATGGCTTCGGCTCGCTGGGGCTCGAGGAGGCGGATCGCCAGCGCATGACCGAGGCCGGCATCGCCCTGCGCTTCTACAACCCGATTCGCTGGTGGCGGTTCGGTCGCAACCTGACGCGGGATCACCGCAAGCTGCTGGTCGTGGATGGCGAGGTGGGCTTCACTGGCGGTTTCGGGGCGGTCGATGAGTTTGCCGAGGCCTGGTCAGAAGTGGCGATACGCATCGAGGGGCCCTGTATCCGTGACTGGGTCAGGCTGTTCGCGCGGGTCTGGGATTCCGCTGCCAGCGAGGGGCAGGGGCGTCGTGAGGCCGTGCGCAGCGTCAACATCAATGCGGTCAACGTCGTCACGGGATATCTGGGGATGCGCGGGCGTGTCGTCTGGGGCCATGGATTTCGTTATCAGGCGATTCGCCACTCGCTCCAGCATCAGGCCAGCAGCACCCGCAAGCGGCTGTGGATCTGCACGCCTTACTTCGTGCCGACCTTCAGCATGCGTCGACGCCTCAAGCGGGCGGCTCGGCGCGGCGTCGATGTGCAGCTGTTGATCGCGGGACAGCATCACGACCATCCCGGCGTGCGTTCTGCGGGGCAGCGTTTCTATGCGAGTCTCCTCAAGGCGGGCGTGCGGATCCATGAATTCCAGCCGCGCTTCCTGCATGCCAAGTTCTCGCTGGCGGATGACTGGGTCACGCTGGGGTCATGCAACTTCGATCACTGGAGCCTGCAATGGAATCTGGAGGCCAATCAGGAGGTGCAGGACCATCGCTTCGCGGCGGAGGTGGCGGCGCTGTTCGAGCAGCATTTCGCGCGCAGCGTCGAGATCACCCGGGCTGCCTGGCAGCGACGCTCTCTGGCGCAACGCTGTCGCGAGTGGGGCTATGGCACCCTGGATAGCCTGGTGACGCGGCTGCGCTAGCCAGTTCACGGATGTCAGACACTGCTTCTCTTCGCGCCGCCCTTGCCACTGCCCTTGCCGCCCGCATGCTTGCCACGCGGAATGCCCGCGGCGCCCGGCGTTGCGGCTCCCTTGCGGCGCGGTGATGGCTTGGGGCTTTCCGGCGGCACGCGATAGAGCAGGTAGAGATCCAGCAGCAGTTCCGGCAGCTGGTTGACGAAGCGCTGGGCACCGACGGGGTCGGCGATCAGCTCGCCGATCTCCGGGTCTTCATCGTCGAATACGCCCGAGATGGCCATGAAGGGCAGCAGCAGCTCGGCCGCGGTCTCTTCCTGGGTCCCGAACCAGGCTTCCTCGTCCATGAAGACACCTTCCATGAAGCCTGCACACCAGTCACCGATCGGCGTCTCGACGGGGTCGAGGCCACCGAGTTCCAGCTCGAACAGCAGCTCAGGCAGGATACCGTGCTCGAGGGCGTCGATGGCATTGGCGCGCATCTGCTCGAACAGCGCGACCACCTGGGCTTCCTGCTCGGGGCTTTCATAGGCTGGCTGCCCCTGGAACAGCTCCGGCAGCCACAGGCTGGAAGGCACTTCGCGTGGTGCGATGGCCAGTGCCAGCATGAAGCCATGCGCGCTGATGATGTCGAGGGCTTCCGGGCCGACCAGGTCGGATTCAAGGAACTCATCGAGGATGTCGAGGGATTCATCATCCAGCAACGGCTGGGTCTGGACAGGCTCGGCCATAGGGAAGGTCTCATGTCTTGTTCCCGTGTCGCGCACGCCGTGGATGGCAGTGTCGTCAGTCGATATCGCTTTCCCGTCGACCATGTACTGGCGTGTCTCGGTGATGCGGTCGCCGACCCCCTGCCGTTGGCCGATGAGCAGACACTGGATGCCCTCAGCGAGCCGCAACTGCATGCCATGCTGCAATCCCGTGTGCTGGCCTGTCTGGCGCGCGCACGTGCGCACTATCCCGAGATGCGCATGCCCGCCGTGTCCTGTCGTCTCAGAGGACGCACTGCCGGGACAGCCGAACCGGCGCGCCAGCGCCTGCGCTTCAACTGGCAATTGCTGTGCGAGAACCGCCATCACTTCCTGAGCCAGACCGTCCCTCATGAGGTGGCGCACTGGGTGGTGATGGAAGTGGTGGAGCGCGCGCGCGGCCAGCGGGTCAAGCCGCATGGCCCGGAGTGGCAGCAGGTCATGACGAATCTCTATGGTGTCGCACCTGAGGTGACCCACCGCATGGATGTTTCCCGCGCGAGTCCGATGCCCTGGGCCTACGGATGCGATTGCGAGACACCGCACTATCTGAGTCATCGTCGACATGCCAATGCGCTTCGTGGGCAGCGTTACCGATGCCGGCAGTGCGGGAAAGCGCTCAAGGGGCCATTGAGCGATTCGCGGGTTTTCTGCGGCGAAAGTCGCTGTGACCTTGGTGTTATTTGTTGATAAATAGTTGAAATTATTGGGAAAAAATTGTCTACCAAGGTCTAGTGTGTGGCCCCCCCATGCTTGGGTTTAAGCTGAAACGGACTAGCCATGACTCGTCCGCAGCGTACCCGTGTCGTATGAGGCAGCATGAGCGAAGATGCCAAGGTCCACCCGGTCAAGCCTGATGTTGCCGCCCGTGCATGGGTAGATCGTGAGCGCTATCAGGCCATGTATCAGCAGTCTGTCGAGGCACCCGAGGATTTCTGGGCCGAGCAGGCGCAGTCGCTGGACTGGTTCAAGGCGCCCTCGGTGATACGCAGTACCGACTTCGGCCCTGAGAATGTCGATGTGCGCTGGTTCGAGGATGGTCAGCTCAACGTGGCCCACAACTGTCTGGATCGTCATCTCGAGGAGCGTGGCGACCAGGTGGCGATCATCTGGGAAGGGGATGACCCCAGCGAGTCCCAGTCGATCACCTATCGCGAGCTGCATGCGCGCGTCAGCCAGTTCGCCAATGGCCTCAAGGAACTGGGCGTGGGGCGTGGTGACGTGGTCACCCTGTACATGCCGATGATCCCCGAAGCGGCCATGGCGATGCTGGCCTGTACCCGTATCGGTGCGGTGCACTCGGTGGTCTTCGGGGGCTTCTCGCCGGACGCGCTGGCAGGACGGATCGCCGATTCCAGCTCGCGTATCGTGATCACCGCCGATGAATCGCTGCGCGGTGGCAAGCGAGTGCCGCTCAAGGAGAATGTCGACGATGCGCTGGAGCGCGATGGCACCGACTGCGTCGACCACGTGCTGGTGGTGCGGCGTACCGGAGGTGACGTGCACTGGGGGAGTCGTGATCTGTGGTTCCACGAGCTGGTCGACCGTCAGTCCAGCGACTGCCCGGCAGAAGCGATGGGCGCGGAAGACCCGCTGTTCATTCTCTACACCTCCGGCTCCACCGGCACGCCCAAGGGGCTGAAGCACACCACGGGCGGCTATCTGCTCTATGCGGCCATGACCCATCGTTACGTCTTCGACTACCACGATGGCGACATCTACTGGTGCACGGCGGATGTCGGCTGGGTGACAGGGCACAGCTACATCGTCTATGGACCGCTGGCCAACGGCGCGACCACGCTGATGTTCGAGGGGGTGCCCAGCTATCCGACTCACGGGCGCATGGGGGAGATCGTCGACAAGCATCAGGTCAATATCCTCTACACGGCCCCGACCGCCGTGCGCGCGCTGATGGCACACGGCGATGGCGTGATGGACTCCAGTTCCCGCGACAGCCTGCGCCTGCTCGGCTCGGTGGGTGAGCCGATCAATCCTGAGGCCTGGGAGTGGTTCCACCGCGTGATCGGCAAGGGCAACTGCCCGCTGGTGGATACCTGGTGGCAGACCGAGACCGGCGGCATCATGATCGCGCCGCTGCCGGGTGCCACGGATCTCAAGCCGGGTTCCGCCACCTTGCCGTTCTTCGGCGTGCAGCCGGCGCTGGTCGACAACGAGGGCAACATTCTCGAGGGAGCCACCGAAGGCAATCTGGTGATTCTCGACAGCTGGCCCGGGCAGGCTCGCTCCATCTGGGGCAACCATGAGCGTTACGTGCAGACCTATTTCTCCACCTATGCCGGCATGTACTTCACCGGCGATGGCTGCCGCCGTGACGAGGATGGGTATTACTGGATCACCGGACGCGTCGACGACGTGCTCAACGTTTCCGGGCACCGCATGGGCACGGCCGAGATCGAGTCATCGCTGGTCGCGCATGAGGCGGTCGCCGAAGCCGCGGTGGTCGGTTATCCCCACGACATCAAGGGGCAGGGGATCTACATCTACGTGACGCTCAATGATGGCATCGAGCCAAGCGATGAGCTCAAGAAGACCCTGACCCAGTGGGTGCGCAAGGACATCGGGCCGATCGCGTCACCTGATGTCATCCAGTGGGCACCGGGACTGCCCAAGACGCGTTCCGGCAAGATCATGCGGCGTATCCTGCGCAAGATCGCCGCCAACGAGACCGACGGTCTTGGGGATACCTCGACGCTGGCGGACCCGACGGTGGTGGATGATCTGATCGAGCATCGCGCCAACCGCTGAACTCGTCGTATGACGGCCATGCAGGCCTGACGAGACACGTCGCGACATCGAAGCCTCCCTGAGCATTTCCTCATTCACTTCATGATCAAGGCAGCCCCCATGTCAGCAGGCAAGTCGGATGCATCCTGCGCCACGTCTCAGCCCGCCACTTCCTCACAGGTTTCATCATCGTCATCCACCGAGGGCGAGAACCGTCCACGCGCTGTCGTGCTGATGTGCCTGTCGGCGATCTCCTTCGCGTTGATGGGCGCGATGGTCAAGTTGAGCGGTGACTTGCCGCTGTTCGAGAAGGTCTTCGTGCGCAATCTCGTAAGCCTGGTGGTTGCCGTCGTGATGGTTCGCATGGCGGGCGCTCGTCTGCTGGGACACTGGCACCATCAGCCGTTGCTGCTGGCGCGCTCGCTGATCGGGCTTGGCGGCGTGATGAGCTTTTTCTACGCCATCGATCACCTGCTGCTTGCGGATGCGACTATCCTAAACAAGCTGTCGCCGTTTTTCGTGATGCTGTTTGCCGGCATGTTTCTGGCAGAGCGCCTGGGCGGCTGGCGGCTGGTAGGCATGCTGATTGCCTTCGTGGGGGCGACTCTGGTCATCAAGCCGCAGCTGGCGTTCGCCGAGGGAGGTGTGGAGGCACTGTTTCCGGCGCTGGTCGGATTGGGCTCGGCCATGTTGGCCGGCGCTGCCTACACACTGATTCGGGCGCTGCGAGGGCGTGAGGCTTCCGCGACAATCGTGTTACATTTCTCGCTGGTCTCCAGCATCGTCACCCTGGTGCCGATGCTGATGAATCCGGTGATGCCCAGTGCGCCACAGGCACTGGCCCTGTTGGGGATCGGGGTCTTCGCGGCCGGTGGCCAGATCCTGATGACCACGGCCTATCGGCTGGCGCCCGCGGGGGAAGTGTCGATCTATTCCTATCTCACCATCGTGTTCTCCGCATTGGCCGGCTGGGCGATCTGGGGGGAAGTGCCGGACGCTGCCAGCCTCATGGGTTTCCTGCTGATTGCCGGTGTGGCACTGGTCGGTTGGCATGCGAGTCGCGTTGCGGTTAGGGTGGTCTGACTCTCCATCCGCAGGATGCTGTCAGAATTCACTTGTGCATTGTCCACTCATCATTGGGCAATCCGTGCGATACTCGTGTTCCCCGAGCGAAACATCAGTATGTCTCCCGATGGTGGGCTGCTTTGTTAAACGCGCGTTCCATGGGGTAACATGCCAGAAAATAACGGCGATCATTGACCGGCCAGGAAGGTCGGTGATGATCACCATCGGGGTTTTGGAGGAGACTCAATGGCCTTTGCCCAGAAGTTCATCGTTGCAGACGATCATCCGCTCTTTCGTGCCGCACTGACGCAGGCACTCAGGCAAGTGGCCTCACAGGCAGAGATTGTCGAAGCCGACAGCATGGACGCGACCAACGATATCGTTGCCCGCCACCCCGATGCTGATCTGATCCTGCTGGACCTGCACATGCCGGGAGCCCATGGCTTCTCAGGCCTGATCCAGCTGCGTGGTCAGACGCCGGATATCCCGGTCGCCGTCGTATCCGGTAGCGAGGAGCCCTACGTGGTGCGCCGCGCCATCGATTATGGCGCTTCCGGTTTCATCCCCAAGTCCGCAAGTCTGGATGTGATCGCCGAGGCGATCGGCGAGATTCTCGAAGGCGAAGTCTGGCTGCCGACGGATATCGCCGAAGCCATGGGCGAGTCCAGCGAAGATGAGTCCCGCTTTGCCGAAGCGATCGCCTCGCTGACGCCACAGCAGTTCCGCGTGCTCAACATGCTGACGGAAGGCCTGCTCAACAAGCAGATCGCCTATGAGCTGAATGTGTCCGAGGCCACCATCAAGGCGCACGTGACCGCCATTCTGCGCAAGCTTGGCGTGCATTCCCGCACCCAGGCCGTCATCGCGGCGCAGCGTCTGGAAGTCGAGCCGCCGAAGGTTCGCTCCTGAGTACCGCTGGCATGCTTCTCGGCACGATTGGCCTGCAGGGTACGCGTCAGCAGTGCGCGCAGCGCCGCCGGACGCACCGGCTTGAGCAGCAGGTGATAGCCGGCACGGCGTACCTCCTCGGCGACTTCGTCAGTGCGATCCGCGGTGATGACGATGCCGGGCACGGAGCCTGCCAGGCGTTCATCCAGAGCATCCAGCGCCATCAGACCGGTCACTTCATTGTCGAGGTGATAATCGGCGAGGATGGCATCCGGATCACCATCCAGATTGCGAATCACGGATTTGGCACCACCGATGGACGTGGCGGTGAAGACTTCGCAGCCCCAGCCGGACAGCATCGCCTTCATGCCTTCCAGAATCAGGCTCTCGTTGTCGATGCACAGCACGCGGGTGCCGGTCAGCTTGTTGCCGGCGCGCTTGCGGGCCGGGACGGCATCCGGCTGTTCAGCGGCCGGCAGTGTCTTGCTGATCGGGACGCTGACCGCGAAGACTGTCCCCACACCGACCCAGCTGCGCACCGTGATCGGGTGATCGAGCACGCGACTCATGCGCTCGGCGATCGACAGGCCCAGTCCCAGCCCCTTCTCGCTCTCCTTGTGACGCTCGCTCTGATCGAGACGCCGGAATTCCTGGAAGATCTCGGTCAGCTTGGACTCGGGGATGCCGGGGCCGGTGTCCCAGACTTCGATGCGAATGCGATCCCCCAGGCGGCGACAGCCCAGCAGTACGTGGCCCTGACGGGTGTAACGCACGGCGTTGGACAGGAAGTTCTGCACGATGCGCCGCAGCATCTGGCCGTCAGAATCCACCGCCAGCTGGGTCATCACCACCTTCAGGTCCAGCCCTCGGTCTTCCGCCATCACCTCGAACTCGGCCTTCAGCGGCTTGAGAATATCCGACAGGCGGAACACGCTGCGACGTGGCGCCAGCGCGCCGGCATCGAGCTTGGAGATGTCGAGCAGGGTGCTGAGCAGCTCCTCGGCGGCCTGCAGCGAGTTGTCGATGTGATTGGTGGTGGTCTTCATCTCGCCTTCCACCTGCTGGGCGAGAGCGGAGGTGAACAGGCGTGCGGCATTCAGGGGTTGCAGCAGGTCATGACTGGCCGCGGCCAGAAAGCGCGTCTTGGAGGCGTTGGCATCCTCGGCCAGCTGCTTGGCCTGACGCAGTGCCTGCTCGGCTTCCGCGCGCACACGGTTCTCGGTACGCAATGCCTCGTTGACCTGTGACAGCTCCTGGGTACGCACGCGAACGCGTTCTTCCAGATTCTCGTTGGTTTCCTTGAGGGCAATCTCGGCCAGGCGGCGTTCGGTGATGTCCTGATAGAGCGCGAAGAAGCCGAGGATGTTGCCCTTGCCGCTGAAGTGCGGCGTATAGGTCACCAGCATGTAACGCACACCGCCCTCGGGGGCTTCCAGCGAGATCTCGAAGGAAACGCGTTCCCCCGCCAGGGCGCGCGTCATCCAGGGGGCGCGCTGGCGATAGATGTCTTCAGGCATCGCCGCCTCGGCCGGCTCGCCGATGACGGCGGTACGGTCGATGCCCATCACTGCTTCATAGGCGCGGTTGGTGAAGAGGTAACGACACTCCTTGTCGAAGTAGGCGATCAGCGCCGGCACGTTGTCGGTGTAGATGCGGATGTTGTTTTCCGAGCGGATCAACGCCTCTTCGGTGCGCTTCTGCTGGGTGATGTCCTGGTAGGTATAGACGAAGCCGCCGCCGGGCATCGGGTTGCCCTGGATCTCCATCACGGTGCCGTCCTGGCGATAGCGCACGTAGCGATGCGGCTCGCCGTCACGGATGGCGTCCAGCAGCTGATCGACATGCTCTTCCGGGTCGCCCGGACCATATTCACCATTGTGCGCGTTGTAACGGAAGATGCGATCGATCGGGGCGCCGACACGGATCAGGTTGTCAGGGAAGCGGAACATGTCCAGATAGCGCTGATTCCACACCACCAGGCGCATGTGCTGGTCGACCACGCTGATGCCCTGGTGGATGTTCTCGATGGTGGCCTGCAGCAGGGCGCGGTTGAATTCCAGCACCTGTGAGGCTTCATCGACGATGGAGATGACATCCGAGATACCGATGCCGCGCCCCTGCAGGGCAGAGTTGACCACGATCCGCGCCGAGGAGGCACCGAGCACGGAAGCCAGGAAGCGCTCGGTGAACTGGATCAGGTCGATTGACGCGCGCCCGTGGAGTTCCAGCGGCTGGCCGCTGCGGCGTGCGTAATCTTCGAAGGCGCGTTCGACCTGCTCATGGCTCAGGAAGCGCTCACAGAGTACGCGCAGGTCCGAGACGGAGGTAGAGCCGGTCCACGGGCGCGAGACGCTGGTCTGACGCGTCTCGACGCTATCGACGAACAAGGATGCCTGGATGCGCTCGACCACGCGTTGCGGCGTCATCTGCGAGACGAAGATATAGCCGAACAGGTTGAGGCCGAGAGACAGCATCACGCCGTGGGTCAGCGGGTCACTGAAGCGGAAGCCGAACAGGCCATGCGGCGAGAGCCAGTCGATGCCGAGCGGACCGTAATTGACCATGTCGGCGGGCATCAGGCCTGCCTGGGCCAGTGCCGGAACCAGCAGGGTCCAGGCCCAGACGGCGAAGCCGAGGTTGAGGCCGACGATGACCCCCAGGCGATTGCCACGCTTCCAGTAGAGCCCGCCCAGCAGAGAGGGCGCGAACTGGGCCACGGCGGCGAATGACAGCAGCCCGATGGCTGACAGCGTGCTGTATTCGGCGATCAGCAGATAGAAGCCGTAGGCCAGGCCGAGAATCATCACGATGGTCAGGCGGCGGGCCAGCAGCACGATATGACTGTAGTCGCGGGCTTCGGTATCGAACCAGCGCAAACGGAACAGCAGCGGAATGACGATCTCGTTGGAGATCATGATCGAGACCGCGACCGCCGCGACGATGACCATGCCGGTCGCGGCCGAGAAGCCCCCGATGAAGGTCAGCAGGGTCAACCAGGTCTGATCTGCCGCCATCGGCAGTGCCAGCACGAAGCTGTCCGGTGACACCGAGCCATCCGGGAACATCGTCAGGCCGGCGGCGGCGATGGGCAGCACGAAGAAGGAGATGGCGATCAGATAGATCGGGAACAGCCAGCGGGCGCGGCGGGCATCCGAGTGGTGGGTGTTCTCGACCACCGCGACATGGAACTGGCGCGGCAGGCAGAAGATGGCCAGCATCGCCAGCAATGTCTGGGCCCAGAAGCCGGAGCCGAAGGTCTGGTTCTCGAGCTGTTGCTGGAGCTCCAGATAGGTGTCCGCCTTGGTGAAAAGATCCCCCAGGCCATTGAACATGCCCCAGGTGACATAGGCGCCCAGCGTCAAAAAGGCGATCAGCTTGACCAGAGATTCGAAGGCGATGGCCTGCAACAGGCCGACATGGTGCTCGGTGGCATCGGTATGCCGCGTGCCGAACAGGATGGCGAATATCGCCATCACCGCCGCGACATAGAAGGCGGTATCCCCCAGCCAGGCAGTGCGCGTGACGTCACTGGTGTCGGTCAGTACCTGATAGGCACTCGACACCGCCTTCAGCTGCAGGGCGATGTAGGGCAGGGTGCCGACCAGTGCCACCAGCGAGGCAAACACGGCCAGTGACTGCGTCTTGCCGTAGCGCGAGGCGATGAAATCGGCGATCGAGGTGATGTTCTGTCGCTTGGCGACGCGAATCATCTTCAAGAGGATCGGCCAGAACAGCAGACAGGTCAGGATCGGCCCGATGAAGATGCTCAGGTAGCTCCAGCCACTGGTCGCGGCCTGGCCGACACTGCCGTAAAAGGTCCAGCTGGTGCAGTAGACCGCAAGCCCCAGACTGTAGACTGCCGGTCGGCGACTGGCCGACCCGTGCTTCTTGGCGTTGCGATCCCCTCGCCACGCAATCATGAACAGTACCGCGATATAGCCCAGCGCCACTGCGATTAGCCACCACCCCTGGAACATGTTGCTCTCCTCTCTGGAAGCGCCATTCTACGCAGGCCCGGCTCATGCTCTCGACTAAAGTCAGCCTGCGATGAGCTGGCCCCTTGGCTACTGTCAGAAGCGAGTCGCCAAGTTTCCTGATAAGCAACGCAAGACGCAGGGAATATCACTCACTCCATGAGGACGAATGATTCAGTCAATGGAGACCATTCATCGGTTCATCGCCGATGGGTCTCTCGCCAATCACAATAACAATGCGAGAACTCCGTCATGAAGGAAGAGAATGCCAAGGCGTATTGGGCCGCCAATATCAGACTGATCATGGGGTATCTCGTGATCTGGTTTGTCGTGTCCTATGGATGCGGAATCCTGTTGGTGGATGTCCTCAACAATATCCAGTTCTTCGGTTTCAAACTCGGTTTCTGGTTTGCTCAGCAAGGGGCGATCTATTTCTTCCTCGCGCTGATCATCTTGTACGCCCGTTCGATGAACAAGCTGGATGAACGCTTCGACCTCCACGAGCAATGAGAACAAGATGATCGATATCGCCAAGGACAACGCCAATGGATGTTCAATTACTGACGTACCTTTTCGTGGGCGCCTCGTTCGCGCTCTACATCGGCATTGCGGTGTGGTCGCGTGCCGGCTCTACCAAGGAATTCTACGTGGCGGGCGGAGGGGTCCACCCCATCGCCAACGGGGCCGCCACCGCTGCGGACTGGATGTCTGCCGCCTCCTTCATCTCCATGGCGGGCATCATCGCCTATGTGGGCTATGACGCCTCCGTCTATCTGATGGGCTGGACGGGTGGCTATGTGTTGCTGGCGATGTTGCTGGCACCGTATCTGCGCAAGTTCGGCAAGTTCACGGTGCCGGATTTCGTCGGTGACCGTTATTACTCGAGCGTCGCACGTACCGTGGCGGTGGTCTGTGTCATCTTCATTTCCTTCACCTATGTCGCGGGTCAGATGCGCGGCACCGGCATCGTCTTCGCGCGCTTCCTTGAAGTGGACGTGAACGTCGGTGTCGTCATCGGCATGGCGATCGTCTTCTTCTATGCCGTTCTGGGTGGCATGAAGGGGATCACCTATACCCAGGTGGCGCAGTACTGCGTGTTGATCTTCGCCTTCCTGGTACCGGCCGTCTTCCTGTCGATCATGATGACCGGACACGTGCTGCCTCAGACCGGCTTCGGCGGCACGCTGGTGGATGCACAGGGCAACGATACCGGCGTCTATCTGCTGCAGAAGCTGGATCAGGTCGTGACTGACCTCGGCTTCCGCGAGTACACCGAAGGCTCCAAATCCACCATCGATGTCTTCTTCATCACGGCGGCACTGATGTGCGGGACCGCGGGTCTGCCGCACGTCATCGTGCGCTTCTTCACGGTACCGACCGTCAGGGATGCACGTATCTCCGCTGGCTGGGCGCTGTTCTTCATCGCACTGCTCTACACCACTGCGCCGGCCGTGGGTGCCTTTGCGCGGGTGAACCTGGTCGAGACCGTCAACGAGACAGCCTATGAGGAACTGCCGGGCTGGTTCTACAACTGGGAGAACACCGGTCTGATCGGCTGGGTCGACAAGAATGGCGACGGCATCATCCAGATGCGCGGCGGTGACCCCTTCGCGGGCAAGCCGAGCTATGAAGGCGACGCCGACAGCCAGGCCGCTCGTGGTGAGTATGGTCAGCGTCTGGTGAGCAACACGCCCACCGACAACGAGAGCGAGGTCTACATCGACCGCGACATCATCGTGCTGGCCAACCCGGAAATCGGCAATCTGCCGGCATGGGTCATCGCGCTGGTGGCGGCAGGTGGCGTGGCGGCGGCGCTCTCGACGGCAGCGGGGCTGTTGCTGGTCATCTCCTCGGCCATCTCGCATGACCTGCTCAAGAAGACCTTCAAGCCAGACATCACCGAGAAACAGGAGTTGATGGCAGCTCGCATGGCGGCAGCGGTGGCCATCGTGATCGCCGGTTACTTCGGCATCAATCCGCCAGGCTTCGTGGCGCAGGTGGTGGCCTTTGCCTTCGGTCTCGCGGCCTCGAGCTTCTTCCCGGTCATCCTGCTGGGGATCTTCTCCAAGCGCATGAACAAGGAAGGCGCTATCGCGGGCATGCTGGTCGGGCTGGTGTTCACCTTCAGCTACATCGTCTACTTCAAGTTCATCTCGCCGGAGCTCAACACGGCGGAGTACTGGCTGCTGGGCGTGTCGCCGGAGGGGATCGGCTCGCTGGGCATGGTGCTCAACTTCGTCGTCGCGGTCGTCGTCTGCAAGGTGACACCGCCGCCGCCCGAGCACATCCAGCATATCGTCGAGGACATCCGCGTGCCGCGCGGGGCAGGAACGGCAGTGGATCACTGATCCTGTCATGCAAGCCACATTAGTCGAAATTCCGTTCGGCGAGCCGCCGTTCAGCCTGCTGGATGAGCGCAGCCGGGCACGGCTGGCCGAGAACGTCGACCTGCAGTACTTCGCGGCCCTGGAGCAACCGCTGATACCGGGAGCGGTGGGAGAGGCGCTCTTCATCATCCACAAGGGCGAGGTGGTCGAGCTGGCGGCAGAAACGCCATTGCCGGACACCGCCACCCTGGAGCAGGCGCGACGTGAGGGTCACGACGCCTGGCTGAGTCTGCGCATCGGGCATTACAGCAAGGGAGATCTGTTCGGGGCCTTGACCCTGCTCAACGGCGAATGCCGGACACGCTTCGTCTGCGAGCAGGAAACGCTCTGCTATCAATTGCCGGCCGACCACTTCCGTCAGCTGTGTGAAGGCAATCCCGGGTTCGAGGAGTATTTCCAGCACAGCCTGCGTGACAAGGCCCGGCTGCTCGCGGCGTATCGGGACACCCGACTCGGCAGCAGCCGGGACCAGACAGGCTTCATGCTGGCGAGGGTGATGGATTGCATGCGTCCGCCACTGGTGATGCCAGCCAGCAGCAGCATCGAGGCAGGCGTGAAGGCCATGGGAGAGGCTGGTGCTGACAGTCTGATCATCGAGGTACAGGGCCGTTGTGGCGTGGTCACGCGCACCGATCTGCTCAACGCACTGGTGCTGGAGGGACTTCCTGCCACGCATCGTCTCGCCCCTCTGGGCACCTTCGCGCTGGTGGCGGTCACCGCCGAGGATTATTTGTTTCAGGCACTGGTCCAGATGACGCGTCATCGGGTCGCCCGCGTGGTGGTGCAGGAATCGCTCGCTGCCGATGCCAAGGTGGTCGGAGTCATCGAGCTGACCGATGTGCTGGGCTTCTTCTCCAATCGTAGCCAGCTGGTCAGTCTCGAGATCGAGCGCGCGGCGGATCTGGAGGCGCTGGCGCTGGCCAGTGCTCGCCTGCCGGAGCTGGTCCGCGCGCTGGTTCTCCAGGGCGCGCATCTGCGCCATGCCATGGCACTGCTCAGCGCCCTCAATGGACGTCTGATCGAGCGCACCTTCGCCCTGCTGGTGGAAGAGCAGCACCGAGTCTCCTGCTGTCTGATGCTGATGGGCAGTGAGGGGCGTGGCGAGCAGATGCTCAAGACCGACCAGGACAACGGGCTGATTCTCGCTGATGGACATCAATGGCCAGACTGCAGCGACGCCATGCAGACCTTCAGCGCTACCCTGGCACGCCTCGGCTATCCACCGTGTCCGGGCAACATCATGGTCTCCAATCCAGAGTGGGTCGCGACCGAATCCCGCTGGCGCGGCAAGGTGGCGCGCTGGTGTGCCGGACGCGATGGGGAGGCGCTGATGAATCTAGCCATCGTCTTCGATGCACGCGCCAGCGGTGGCAATGCCGAGCTGGTCGACAGTCTGCGCGGACACCTGGTGCAGCATGCCCGACGTGATGAATTGCTGCTGTCGCACTTCGCGCGCCCGGCATTGCGGTTCTCGACGCCGTTGACGCTGTTCGGCTCACTGCGCTCACCCCGCCATGGCATCGACATCAAGAAGGGCGGCATCTTTCCCATCGTGCATGGGGTACGCACCATGGCGCTGGAGCGTGGCGTGATGGCGACCGGCACCTTTGCGCGTCTTGAGGCGCTGGTAGAGGAGGGGCGTATCGAGGCCAGCGACAGCGAAGATCTGTCTGAGGCCCTGTCGCTGTTCTCCGAACTGCGTCTGCGTCAGCAGTTGCGGCATCTCGAGGAGGAGTGCCAATCTCATCATCACCCAGTCGTTGTCTTCGCTGGAGCGGGACCTGCTGCGCGATGCCTTGAGTCGGGTCAAGGATTTCAAGCAGCGCCTGACCCATCGTTATCACCTGGATTACTGACGCGCGGCCGAGCGCCGCAAGGAGATGGCATGTTCCAGCAGCTACGTCGTGCGGCAGACCGCCGCCGCCATGGGCATGGCGAGTTTGCCGAGCTGTTCAGACCCTGGCACGCCAGTGAACATGAGGGAGAGCGGGTGGCACTGGATTGCGAGACCACCAGTCTCGATGTCGAGCGTGCCGAGCTGGTCTCGCTGGCGGCGGTACGTTTCGATGCGCGCCGGGTGAGGACGGCCAGCGCGCTGTCGTTGCAGCTCCAGTGTCCGGAAGGCCTGCGCGGTGACTCCATCCGGATTCATCGCCTGCGCGGAATCGACCTGCATGGTGGCGAGGCGCTCGGCGACGCCTTGCACCAGTTGCTGGCCTTCATCGGCAATCGCCCGCTGGTGGGGTGGTGCATCGATTTTGATGTCGCGGTGATCAATCGCCACCTGCGGCCACGTTTCGGCTTCGACCTGCCCAATCTGCGTCATGATCTCGCGCGCGACTACCTGAAGCGCTGTCGTCACGCTCAGCCCGAGGCCGCGCCGGACCTGCGCTTCGAGGCCATGGCCGAGGCGCTGCAGGTGCCGGTGATCGGGCGGCACACTGCGCTGGGGGATGCCGTGACCAGCGCCATGATGGCGCAGCGCCTGATGCCCTCTTGGCTAATAAACCAAGGTCTGTTGCCGGAATGTCCAATGGCAAGACATCACCCGCTTGGCCACACTGGCACCACGCGTTGTTGCCTTTCTTGCCTATTCAGGGTTCTTGCCCACGAGGTGCGACATGCTGATCGCGACCAACACGTTATTGATCATTGGCCTTGCCATCGTTCTGTTTGCCTATTCCCTCTACATCCGTCGTACCCAGGATGTCCGGGGAGTACTGATGTTCTGGTCTCGCAAGCTGGCGCTCACCGCGCTCGAATTCCGACTGCAGCGCTTCGGCATCATGGTGATGCTGGGCGGAGTGGTCATCCGCTATCTGGAAGTCCTGCGGCTGTTCTGATCCCGCCTCTGTGACGTGACACTGGCCGATGCTAGACTGTGTGCCCTCCCAAACTGCCTGTCTGATGCCCCATGTTCACACCTGAAACTGACGCCACCTCCCGCACGCATGACGCAGCGGATGCCAAGCATGAGCTGAACAAGCTGCAGAAGCGGCTGCGCCGCAATGTCGGCACCGCCATCACGGATTACGGCATGATCCGCGATGGCGACAAGGTGATGGTGTGCCTGTCAGGTGGCAAGGACTCCTACACCATGCTGGACATCCTGATGAACCTGCAGCGCAATGCGCCGGTCCAGTTCAGTCTGGTGGCGGTGAATCTGGATCAGAAACAGCCCGGTTTCCCGGAGCACGTGCTGCCGGCATGGCTTGAGTCAGTGGGCGTGGAGTACCACATTCTCGAGCGTGACACCTATTCCATCGTCAAGGAGAAGGTGCCCGAGGGCAAGACGACCTGCGGGCTGTGTTCACGCTTGCGGCGTGGCTCGCTGTACGGCTTTGCCACCGAGATAGGAGCGACCAAGATCGCCCTTGGCCATCACCGCGATGACATTCTCGAGACGCTGTTTTTGAACATGTTCTTCGGTGGCAAGCTCAAGACGATGCCGCCCAAGCTGCTGTCGGATGATCAGCGGCATATCGTCATTCGTCCGCTGGCCTATTGCCGCGAATCGGACATCGAAGCCTATTCCACGGCGCGTCAGTTCCCGATCATTCCCTGCAACCTGTGTGGTTCCCAGGAGAACCTGCAGCGTCAGGTGGTCAAGGAGATGCTGCAGGACTGGGAGACGCAGCATCCCGGGCGGCTCGAGACCATGTTCCGTGCCGTCACTTCCGTGGCACCCTCGCACCTGGCGGACCGTGAGCTGTTCGACTTCGCGGGGCTGGATGAGAAGCGCGATCGCTTCCAGGCCACGCGTATCGATGCGCTGGACATGGACTCGGAGCAGGCCGGCATGGCAGAAGACCTCTTCGAAGCCGAGCGCCGTGTTCAGACTGCCTCCGAGACTGCGGCCTCATTGGGCCGGGAGCTCTAAGCCCGGATCCTGCTGACATCCGCGAATCCCGACGCCATCTCGCCTGTCGCGAGGTGGCGTCGTGCGTTTCAGGAACGTCATCGAGAGTTGACGGCCCGCGACCATTGTCGTCTCGCCTGACAGGGCAACTGTCCGCATGCTCTGAGGATGTCGGATGACCCAAGGGCAGGGGGCGGTGATGGACAATGATGTCGATGAACGTGGCAATGGTCAGCAGGGCCAACGTCTGGCGGCGACGGTGCTGCATGGCTTTGATGAGTACCGCTCGCGCTTCAAGCAGATTTCCAGCGATGCCAGACGGCGTTTCATCGAGGCCGACTGGCGTGAGGCACAGCAGGCCTCGGCGGCACGCATCAACCTCTATGACGAGAAGGTCGCCGCGACCATGGAGCGTCTGGCGCGCGCCTTCGAGCCTGAGCGTCTGAGCGAATGCACCCTGTGGGGCGAGGCCCGACGCCATTACATGACGCTGATCGATCAGCGCCTGGACTACAAGCTGGCCGAGACCTTCTACAACTCCATCTTCTGCAGTGTCTTTTCCCACCGTCATATCCGGGATGACTGGATGTTCGTGTCATCCTCCCGGCAGGCGCCAGCTCGCCACTCCGGGATGAGCATCAGCCACCGTGTGCCGGTCGAGGGTGATTGGGCAGGGGCGCTGGACACGGTATTGAGCGAGGCCCCGCTGGGGATCGCCTTCGAACATCAGGGGCGCGACGTGACATTGGGCGCCGAGATGCTGCTCGAGGTGTTGCCACCCGAGGTGCGTGAGGCCTCCGATGCCACCTTCGAGGTGTTGCGCAGCGTCTTCTATCGCAACAAGGGGGCCTACCTCATCGGACGCATCGAGGGCGGCGGGCAGACGCTGCCGCTGGTGCTGCCGGTACTGCATACCGAACGCGACGGCGTCTATCTCGATACCGTGATCATCGAGCCCGAGGAAGTCTCGATCATCTTCTCCTTCACCCGCGCCTACTTCCAGGTCGAGATCGAGGTGCCCGGTGAGGTGGTGGGCTTCCTGCAGACACTGATGCCCGACAAGCCCATCGGCGAGCTCTACGCTGCCATCGGGTTCTACAAGCACGGCAAGACCGAGCTTTTCCGTGGCCTCAACGACCACGTCGCCAGCCGCACCGACCGATTCATCATCGCGCCGGGCGTGCGAGGCATGGTGATGGCGGTCTTCGTGCTGCCCAGCTATCGACTGGTCTTCAAGCTGATCAAGGATCGCTTTGCGCCCAGCAAGGACATGAGCCGCGACCAGGTGCGCCAGAAGTATCGTCTGGTCAAGCGCCACGACCGCGTCGGCCGTCTGGCGGACACCCAGGAGTTCTCCAATTTCGCCGTCGGACGCGATCATTTCGATCCCGACTGCCTGGCCGAGCTGCTGGAGGTCTGCAGCTCCTCCATCACGCTGCGCGGCAACAAGGTATTGATTCGGCATTGTTATACCGAACGCATGATGACGCCGCTCAATCTCTATCTCGAGCAGTGTGATGAGGATGAGACGCGCGCCGTGCTCAATGACTACGGCAATGCGATCAAGCAGCTGGCCGCGGCCAACATCTTCCCCGGCGACATGCTGCTGAAGAACTTCGGCGTGACCCGTCATGGTCGGGTGGTCTTCTACGATTACGACGAGATCAACTATCTCACCGAGTGCAATTTCCGCGAGATTCCCGAAGCGCTCTACCCTGAGCAGGAGATGGCCAGCGAACCCTGGTATTCCGTGGGACCGAACGACATCTTCCCGGAAGAATTCGGCCCCTTCCTGTTCGCGGATCTTGGGCTGCGCAAGCTGTTCTACGAGCTGCATCCGGAAATCTTCCAGGCCAGCTGGTGGAAGGGGCTGCAGGATGCCATCACGGCGGGACGGGTGATCGATGTCTACCCCTATCGCAACAAGCGACGTTTCGGGGTCGATCGCAGCCAGGACTTCATCGATGACTGACGATCAAGTTCACAGCGAGAGAGAGTGTTGGATGAGTGAAGGTTTCAGGGATCCTGGCGCGCGCCATGGTCGGCATCTGGTCGTGCTCAGTGGCGCAGGCATCAGCGCGGAAAGCGGTCTGCGCACCTTCCGTGCGGAAGATGGCCTGTGGGAAGAGCATCGTCTGGAGGAGATCGCCACTCCGCAGGCATTTCGGCGTGATCCGCAGAAGGTGCTGCGCTTCTATGATGATCGCCGTGCCCAGGTCCGGCGGGCCAGGCCCAACGCGGCGCACAAGGCACTGGCAGAACTTGAACAGGCCGGTTTTCGTGTCTCGGTGATTACCCAGAATATCGATGATCTGCACGAGCGCGCCGGCTCGCGTGAGGTCATGCATCTGCATGGCGAGATTCTCAAGGCACGCTCGAGCGTCGACCACGGCTTGCGCTACCCGCTGCCGCGCGGTGGCATTCGGCTGGGAGATCTGTGTGACAAGGGCAGTCAGTTGCGCCCGGACGTGGTGTGGTTCGGTGAGGCAGTGCCACTTTACGGCGTCGCCGAAGGCATCGCGGCGGAAGCGGATCTGCTGTTGATCGTGGGGACCTCGCTCAAGGTGATGCCGGCCTCGAATCTCTATGCAGCGGCACCGTTGGATGCCCCCATCGTGCTGGTGGACCCGAATGCCCATGAGCTGGCGGAGCCCGGCGTGCATCCCCTGGCGGAAAGCGCCGGGCAGGCAGTGCCACGTCTTGTGCGCCATTGGTTGTATCAGGGACACCTGGGCCTGCCTGATACGTTATGATGCGCGGCTTCAGGCCTGCCATGGGCGGTGGGCCAGCAATCCCGGAGGCAAGCAACCTTCGGTGACCGGAAATTGAAAGCATGTTTGAGACGCTGAATCGTTTCTTCCCGCTGTGGGCCCTGTTGTTCGCCGGCCTCGCCGTGCTGGCGCCGGCGCCTTTCGTGGCCCTCAAGGATGTCATCCAGCCGCTGCTGGCCCTGATCATGTTCGCCATGGGACTGACGCTGTCGCGTGAGGATTTCATGCGTGTCGCACGTCGTCCGGGGCCCATCGCGCTGGGCCTGCTGCTGCAATACAGCGTGATGCCGCTGGCTGCCTTCCTGATCGCGCGGCTGCTGGGGCTGGACCCCGCGTTGACGGTCGGCATGGTGCTGGTGGGGGCCACTGCGGGGGGAACCTCCTCCAACGTGATGACCTGGCTTGCCGGTGGTCACGTGGCCCTGTCCGTCTCGATGACCATGGCCTCGACACTGCTCTCCATCGTGATGACGCCGCTGTTGACCTGGTGGCTGCTGGGGACGGACATCGACGTGCCGGTGAGCGGCATGCTGCTGAGCATCGCCAAGCTGGTGGTGGCGCCCATCGTGCTGGGTGTCATCGTGCATCACTTCGCGCGTGACGCCATCCGCGAGTGGGAATCGGCGCTGGCGAGTCTGGCCATGCTGGCGATCGTGCTGATCATCGCCATCGTGGTGTCGCTCAATGTCGGTCGCCTGGCCACGCTGGGCCCGCTGGTGGCATTGGCCGTCGTGGCGCACAACGCCATCGGCCTGAGCGCCGGCTATGGCCTGTCGCGCCTGTTCGGACTGGATGAGCGTACCTCGCGCACCATCGCCATCGAGGTCGGCATGCAGAACTCCGGACTGGCGGCGTCACTGGCCAGCCAGTTCTTCTCCGCCACGGCGGCGTTGCCGGGAGCGATCTTCTCCATCTGGCACAACGTCTCCGGCTCGTTGCTGGCCGGTTACTGGAAGCGTCGGCCGCCGAAGTTCGTGACCGGCGGCAAGCACCGCTACGAGGTATAGCCGCGAACATGAGAAAGGGACACGCATGCTAGAATGCGCGTCCCTTTTTCTTTGGTACTGACCACCCATCATGTGTGATTCCCGTCTTACGCCGGCCGCTGGCGAGCCGGGCGAGGCCAGCGGTATCACGACGCTTCCCAGTGGCGAGCCGGATGAGTGGCACGGACGCCACCCGCGACGGGAATTCAAGGCGCGTGGCAGCCAGGTGATTCGTTGCGAGGCCTGCCGTCTGCCCAGGCTTAATTGCCTGTGCCCGTATCAGGTCAGCGCGCAATCACGGATCACGTTCTGGTTGATCACCCACCCGTTGGAGCACTACAAGCCCACCAATACCGGGCGCCTGATCGCTGATGTGCTGGCGGGCACCGAGGTCTTCAGCTGGTATCGTGTCGAGCCGGACCCCCGCCTGCTGGCGCTGCTGGAAGATGAGCGCTATCAGCCGTTCATCATCTTCCCGGACGATCAGCCGGACTACGCTGATCGCGTGGTCGACGTGAATGCCATCGCCGGTGTCGGGCCCGAGGTGGCGACGCATACCGCCAGTGGCGAGGAGCGCATTCCGGTCTTCATCCTGCTGGACGGGACCTGGCGTCAGGCGCGTCGCATCTTCCGCAAGAGCCCTTATCTGGATGGTCTGCCGGTGCTGCCGCTGCACACCACGCGTCTGACGCGCTATCACCTGCGCAAGCCGGCGTCCCAGTCACATCTGTGCACGGCGGAGGTGGCGGCGGAGCTGCTGCGTCAGGCGGGGGAGGAGGAGGCGGCCAACGTGCTGGATGATTACTTCGACGCCTTCAATGACTGCTATCGCGCCAGCCGGATTCACTATGTGCTGGAGCCGACCGCACCGATGCGTCGGCTGTTGGCTCGCCGTGAGGCCAATGTCGGCGAATTCAGCGTCGCCAGAAGGCCGGCGTGAACAGAACCAGAACCGTGAAGATCTCCAGACGCCCCAGCAGCATCGCCAGAATCAGGATGCCCTTGGCCGCCCCCGGGATATCGCCGTAGTGGGTCGCGACCTCACCGAGTCCCGGCCCCAGGTTGTTGAGCGCAGAGCCGACCGCCGACCAGGCCGTGACCTGATCCAGTCCGGTGGCCAGCATGCCCAGCATCATCAGCACGAACAGCAGCAGGTAGACGGAGAAGAAGCCCCATACTGCCTCCGCGACCCCTTCGGAGATGCGCATCTTGCCCACCTTGACCGAGAGGATGGCGTTGGGGTGGATCAGACGATGCACCTCACGCACGCCCTGCTTGAGAATCAGCAGGATACGGATGACCTTCATGCCGCCGCCGGCGGACCCGGAGCACGCGCCGATGAAGGCGGCGATGAACAGCATCATCGGCAATACGCCCGGCCAGCCGGTGAAGTCGGCGACGCCGAAGCCGGTGGTGGTGGCCACCGAGACGGCCTCGAACAGGCCATGGCGCAGCGCCTTGCTGTCATCGTAGCTGCCGGTGAGCAGCAGGCCGGCGATGGTCACGCAGGTCAGGATCAGCAGCAGGATCAGGAAGAAGCGGGTCTCGGGATCGCGCAGATAATGACTGATCCGCCCCTCGCGCCAGGCGGCGAAGTGCAGGCCGAAACTGATCGAGGACACCACCATGAAGAACACGCAGATCATCTCGATGGTGGCGGAATCGAAGTAGCCGATGCTGGCATCGTGGGTCGAGAAGCCGCCCACCGCGACGGTGGAGAAGCTGTGGCCGAGGGCATCGAACCAGCTCATGCCGGCGGCCCAGTAGCTGGCGAAGCACACCAGGGTCAGGGCGGCGTAGATGTACCAGAGCGCCTTGGCCGTCTCGGTGATGCGCGGCGTCAGCTTGGAGTCCTTCAGCGGCCCGGGGATCTCGGTGCGATAGAGCTGCATGCCGCCGATACCGAGAGTCGGCAGGATCGCCACCGCCAGTACCACGATCCCCATGCCGCCCAGCCACTGCAGCTGCTGGCGATAGTAGAGGATGGAGTGGGGCAGCAGATCGAGCCCCGTCATCACCGTCGCCCCGGTGGTGGTAAGTCCCGAGAACGACTCGAACATGGCGTCGATGATCGACAGGTTCGGGTCCTCGGCGAGCAGGAAGGGCAGCGACCCGAAGGCACCCAGCACCGTCCAGAACAGCACCGTGATCAAGAAGCCATCGCGGTTGCGCAACTCCTTGCGGGCATGCCGGTTGGGATAGAACAGCGCGAAGCCGGTCAGCAGGGTGATGCCGAGGGCGATGGCAAAGGCGCTGAGGGTATGGTCCTCGAAGGCCAGCGAGATGAGCATCGGCGGGACCAGCGTCAGGCTGAACAGCATCAGCAGAATGCCGAGGATGCGATAGATGACGCGCAGGCTCATGCAGCGAGCCCGGCTTGCGAGAGACATCGTGGCGGCCATCATCAGAAGAAGGTCAGCCCGACCTGGAACAGGCGCTCGACTTCCCGGATACGGCGCTTGTCGACCACGAACAGGATGACGTGGTCGTTGGATTCCACCACCAGATCGTGATGCGCGACCAGCACTTCCTTGCCACGCACCACGGCACCGATGGTGGCACCCTCGGGCAGATTGATGTCCTCGATGCGCCGGCCCACCACCTTGGAGGAGCGCTCATCGCCGTGGGCGATGGCCTCGATGGCTTCTGCCGCGCCGCGCCTGAGAGAGTGCACGTTGACGATGTCGCCCTTGCGCACATGCGTCAGCAGACCGCCGATGGTGGCCTGCTGCGGCGAGATGGCGATATCGATCTCGCCACCTTGCACCAGGTCCACGTAGGCCGCGTTGTTGATCAGCGTCAGTACCTTCTTGGCGCCGAGTCGCTTGGCCAGCATCGAGGACATGATGTTGACCTCGTCATCGTTGGTCAGCGCGCAGAAGATGTCGCAGTCCTCGATGTTCTCCTCCAGCAGCAGGCGCTTGGAGGTGGCGCTGCCGTGCAGGACCACGGTGCGGTCGAGGCGCTCGGACAGGTCGGTGCAACGGGCCAGCGAGTGCTCGATGATCTTGACCTGATGGGTGTGCTCGAGCGTCTCGGCCAGGCGCTCACCGATGTGGCCGCCACCGGCGATCACCACGCGACGGAAGTTGCGGTCCACGCGGCGCAGTTCGCCCATCACGGTGCGGATATCCTTGCGCGCCGCGATGAAGAACACCTCGTCATCGGCCTCGATCACGGTATCGCCACGCGGGATGATCGGACGATTGCGCCGGTAGATGGCTGCCACGCGAGTATCCACGTTGGGCATGTGACGACGCAGGAAACCGAGTTCCTGACCGACCAGCGGACCGCCATAGTAGGCCTTTACCGCCACCAGCTGAGCGACACCATTGGCGAAGTCCAGCACCTGCAGGGCACCGGGATACTCGATCAGGCGGCGGATGTGATCCGTCACCACCTGCTCGGGGCTGATCAGCACGTCCACCGGGATGGCATCGTGGGAGAACAGGCCCTTGCGGGTCAGATAGGCGGTGGAGCGCACCCGCGCGATCTTGGTCGGGGTATGGAACAGGCTGTGGGCGATCTGACAGGCAATCATGTTGACCTCGTCAGAATTGGTCACCGCGATCAGCATGTCGGCATCTTCGCCGCCGGCCTGACGCAGCACCTGGGGATAGCTGGCCGCGCCGGTGACGGTGCGGATATCGAGACGGTTGTGCAGCTCGCGCAGCCGCTCGGTGTCGGTGTCCACGACCGTGATGTCATTTTCTTCATGGGCCAGGTGTTCGGCGAGTGTGCCGCCGACCTGACCTGCACCCAGAATGATGATTTTCATGTCCGGCTCGTCCGCTGTTGCTCAGTCGGCACAGGATAAACCAGTGCCATGACGGAAGACAGCCGTGCCCCGGGAGTCGGGGCACGGCTGTCCTGATGTGCCAGGCGCGTCATCTCGCAAGCCGGGATGCGGTACGCCTGTCCGGTGATCCTGCCGAGCGTCAGGCGCCGGCCTTGGTGATGTGCGCCAGATAGAAGCCATCGTGGCCATTGACCTGCGGCAGCATCTGACGACCGGCACCGGAGACACGGCCCCAGTCGGCCTTGATGGTCTCGGCCTTGGCATCCGGCGTGGCGGCCAGGAAGCGATCCATCACCCGGGCGTTCTCCTGGGTGATGATGGAGCAGGTGCCGTAGACCAGGGTGCCGCCGGGCTTGAGCATGCCCCACAGGTTCTCCAGCAGCTTGCCCTGCAGGCGCGCCAGGTCCCCGATGTCGTTCGGGCGACGCAGTAGCTTGATGTCCGGGTGACGGCGGATGACGCCACTGCCGGAGCAGGGCGCGTCGAGCAGGATGACATCGAAGGCTTCGCCGTCCCACCAGTCGCGCTCGCTGGCATCGGCGCACACGACGCCGGCGCCCAGTTCCAGACGCTCCAGTGTCTCTTCCACGCGTTCGAGACGCTCGCCGTCGATGTCGATGGCAGTGGCGTCCAGCGAGGGGAAGCGCTCCAGCATGTCCGCCAGCTTGCCACCCGGCGCGGTGCAGGCATCCAGCAGGCGCACGCCTTCCCCTTCGGGGTTGATGGCCGTCACGGCGGGGGCCAGCAGCTGACCGGCCAGCTGGGCGGCCTCATCCTGCACGCTGACCAGGCCTTCCTCGAAGCCCGGCAGGGCACTGACGTCGCAGGCGCTGGCCAGAGTGATGCCGTGCTCGGCGAAGGGGCAGGCCACGGCGTCGATCTCGGCGTCGGCCAGCTGGGCGAGGTAGTCCTCGCGGCTGATGGCGGCGACATTGACGCGCAATGTCATCGGGGCCTGGGCGTTGTTGGCGGCGGCGATGGCCTCCCAGTCGTCCGGCCAGTTGCGCTGGAAGGTGTCCAGCAGCCACTGCGGGTGGGAAAGCGCCACGGCGGGGTCCTTGTCGACCTCGGCTTCCAGTGCTTCCTGCTCACGCTGGAAACGACGCAGGCAGGCATTGAGCACGCCCGTCGCCCAGCCCTTGCCCAGGCCGCGTGCGGCGCCAGCGGTCTCACCGACGGCCGCATGTGGCGCGATGCGCATGTACAGCAGCTGATAGAGGCCGAGCAGCAGCAGGGCGTGGATATCCTGGTCCTGCGCCTTGAAGGACGATTTCAAAAGCTTGCCCGCGAGTGCGTCCAGACGCGGCAGCTGGCGGCAGACACCGAAGCACAGTGCCTTGTAGAGGCCCTGGTCACGCCCGGCGACGCCAGACGGCAGGCCGTCCAGATTCAGAGAGGTCTTTGCCGCCAGTACCGGCGCCAGGGTGCGCGCAGCGGCAACCCGGACGGCAGCGCCCGGTGAGGCCGGGGCATTGTCAGGCTTGCGGCGTGCACCACCGTGCTTCGAACCACCGCCCTTGCTACGGGCCGGCGGCAGGGAGTTGCGCTTCTTGCCGTTGCCCTTGGAGGACGGGTTGTCTGACTGGCTCATGCGGAAGTCTCGGTCTGTGAATCGGAATCAGGGGCGTGGTCGGCGCCGAGGACAAGGCCCTCGGGGAAGCGCGCGGCACGTGAGTTGAGCAGGTCCTTGACGGACAGCGGCTTGGCACCGGGCAGCTGGGCACGGGTGATCTCCAGCACCTGATGGCCATCACCGCAGACGATGCGCAGGCAATCATTGCCGGGCGCCAGCAGAGTGCCGGGTGACACGAAGTCTGCGAGGCGCTGCTCGCCCATGCGCGACATCCATAGGCGTAGCGGCTCGCCGTCCAGGCGTGTCCAGGCCACCGGCCACGGGTTGAAGGCGCGAATGCGCGCGTCCAGCTCGGCGGCGGGACGGGTGAAGTCGAGTTCCGCCTCGGCCTTGGAGAGCTTGGCGGCGTAGGTGACACCTTCCTCGGGCTGTCGGGTCGCCGGAAGATCGCCATCGGCGATGGCGTCGAGGGCCGTGACGATGGCCTCGCCGCCCTGTGCCGCCAGGGCATCATGCAGCTCGCCGCCAGTAGTGCTGGCGGTGATCGGGGTGCGACGGATCAGCAGCATGTCGCCGGTGTCCAGGCCAGCATCCATCTGCATGATGGTGACACCGGATTCGCTGTCGCCGGCCTCGATGGCGCGCTGGATCGGCGCGGCACCGCGCCAGCGTGGCAGCAGGGAGGCATGGATGTTCAGGCAACCGATGCGCGGGATGTCGAGCACGGCCTGCGGCAGGATCAGCCCGTAGGCCACCACCACCATGATGTCGGCCTCGAGATCGCGCAGGATCTGGCGATCGGCCTCGTCCTTGAAGTTGAGCGGCTGATGGACGGGAAGGTCGTGCTGGAGTGCCAGCTGCTTGACGGGGCCGGGGGTCAGCTTGCGGCCGCGCCCGGAAGGGCGGTCAGGCTGGGTATGGATACTGACGATCTCATGGCGGCTTTCGAGCAGCGCGGCGAGACATTCGGCGGCGAAATCGGGGGTGCCGGCAAAGGCGATGCGCAGGGCTTTCGACATGCAAGAGCTCTCATATGGGGGATCACGCTTCCTGCAGCTTGTGGCGCTTCTGCATCTTCTTCATCACCCGATCACGCTTGAGCGGGGAGAGGTAGTCGACGAACAGCTTGCCTTCGAGGTGGTCGTTCTCGTGCTGGATGCAATGTGCCAGCAGGCCTTCGGCCTCGAGTTCGTAGGCCTCACCGTTGCGATCCTGAGCGTTGAGCCGTACTTTCAGATAGCGCGGCACTTCGGCGTAGTATTCCGGGATCGACAGGCAGCCTTCCTGCATCGGCTCCTGCGCTTCGCCGATGGGCGTGTATTCGGGATTGACCAATACCAGAGGCTGGGATTGATCCTCGCTGACGTCGATGACGATCAGACGACGATGCACGTCGACCTGGGTAGCGGCGAGGCCAATGCCACGCGCGTCATACATGGTCTCGATCATGTCGTCGATCAGGGTCTGCAGTTCCGCGTCGAAGGTGTCGATCGGGGCGGCAACATTGCGCAGACGCTCATCGGGGAATTCAAGAATTTCGCGCTTGGCCATGACTGGTGTAATTACCGTTGTGCTGTCAGTGGAGATTTGCCTGATATTGTAGTGTGCACAGCCGAGGAACGGAACCGATGGCCTTCAATGCTGCTACTATCGCGGCAATAGTCATGATTGATCGCGAGTTCCGTCAGGCAGGGGCAAGAACAACAGGTGGCATCAACGCAAGGGACGCAGGAATGGGCATGAAACGACTGGTCGGCAACGCCGTGTTCACGGCACTCCTTGGCATGGCGACGCTGGGGGCAAGCGCAGGGACGTCGCTGGCGCAGGCGGCAACCGTACGTGATGACGTACCCTCCACCTATGTGGTGGTGCGCGGCGACACGCTGTGGGACATCTCGGGACGCTTTCTGCGTGAGCCCTGGCTGTGGCCGGAAGTCTGGCGTGCCAATCCGCAGATCAAGAATCCACACCTGATCTATCCGGGCGATCGCATCTCGCTCTATTACGAGAACGGCGAGCCTCGTCTGCGCCTGGAGCGTGGCCAGGGCGGCGTGGTCAAGCTCTCGCCCAAGATTCGCAAGATTCCCAAGCGCGAGGCCGTGCCACCGATCCCGCTCGAGAAGATCTCCGCCTTCCTCAAGGACCACCGCGTGGTCGATCCTGGCCTGCTCGAGAATGCGCCCTACGTGGTGGCCGGTGACGACACGCGTCTGATCAGTGGTGCCGGGGATACCGTCTATGCGCGTGGTCAGTGGCCGGCCTATGACACCTTCAGCATCTACCGGACGGGGCAGCGTTACCTGGACCCTGTCACCCAGGAATTCCTGGGCCTGGAGATGATCAGTATCGGGGATGTCCAGCTGGAGCGTCGCGAGGGCGACATCGGCGTGATGCATGTGGTCTCGGCCAATCGCGAGATTCTCAACGGTGATCTGCTGTTGCCGGCCGATGGCGGGGCCATCAGCACCAGCTTCCAGCCACAGCCTCCCGTCGAGGTGTCGGGCGGCGAGATCCTCGCGGCACCGGACGGACTGCGCAACATCGGTCGCAATGACATCGTGGCGCTCAACCGCGGGAGCCGGGATGGCGTGGAGCCGGGCTTCGTGTTCGGTGTCGAGCGTCAGGGCGAGACGATCACCGACCCCAAGACAGGGGAGCCGATCACTCTGCCGGGCGAAGAAGGCGGCCTGCTCATGGTCTTCCGTATCTATGACAAGGTCAGCTATGCCCTGGTGATGAAGGCGGAGCGCCCGCTGAGTGTCGGAGACAAGCTGCTGGAGCCGCATGGCTGAGCAGACATGCCCGGTATTTGGATGTCGAGCAGCGCCGCCCCTCGCGGGCGGATTTCGTCTTTCTGGCGCGTCTTCCGGGTATCGGTACGCACACCGTGGCCAAGCTGCTTGAACGAGCTGACTGGCCACAGGGGTGGCTGGCGGCACTGCCGTCGCGCCTTGCCGCGCCTGTGCGGCTGTGGTGTGAGCGACCCGCATCTTCACCGCTTCATCAGCAGGTGATGACGGATCTTGCCTGGCATGCGCCAGAGCAGGGGCGTCATCTGCTGACCCCCGCCGATGCCGACTGGCCTGCCATGCTGGCGCTGTTGCCAGATCCGCCCATCGCGCTGTGGGCCCTGGGTAGGCGCTCCCTGCTCGAGCAGCCCATGCTGGCCATCGTCGGTGCCCGCAAGGCGAGCCCCGCTGGCATGACGCATGCGCATGACCTGGCCGCCGAGCTGGTCTCCCGGGGCTGGAGCGTTGCCAGTGGCCTGGCGCTGGGCATCGATGCCGCAGCGCATCAGGGGGCCTTGAATGCTGCGCTGCGTCTGGAAGCCGATGCCTATCCCGCGCCACCCTCGACTCTCGCCGTGCTCGGGTGTGGCGTCGACGTGACCTATCCTGCCCAGCACCATCAGTTGCGGCTCCGGCTGCTGGAGAGCGGAGGCCTGCTGCTGTCGGAGCATCCGCCTGGTACCGGGGCGCATGCCCGTCATTTCCCGCGTCGCAATCGTCTGATCACCGGCCTCTCGCATGGCGTGCTGGTGGTGGAGGCCACGCTGCGCAGCGGCTCGTTGGTCAGCGCGCGTCTGGCGATGGAGCAGAACCGCGAGGTCTTCGCATTGCCCGGGCGGATCGATGACATCGCCTCCAGCGGATGTCTGGAGCTGATCCGTCAGGGGGCTACCTTGGTGCGTGATGTCGATGACATGCTCGCCGAGCTGAGTCATCTGATGCCGACGGCCGGCAACGTGAACTCACTTGCCTTGGCTGACGCTGCCGCTCTCGGGTTGCCAGACATTCAGTGCCGCCTCGCGCATGGCACGCTTCTCTGCATCGCTTGCTCCCCAGTTGCCGTCATAGACGACACCTTCCCATTCGCCGTAGGTCGGGTTGGGCAGCATGATGAAGCGGCGTCCGAATTCACCGGCCTGCTTCTCGACTTCCGCGTGGCGTGCCGCGCTGGTGGCTTGCTGGAAGGCCTGATCGAAGTCCCCCAGGTTGTCACCCATCAGGATGACGATGTCGTGCTCGGCCGTGACGCTGGCGCGGCGTGCGGTCTTGTCGGAGCTGTCGGTACGCGGCATCACGTGCTCGGCATTCGCCTGCGGGAAGCCCAGTGCGGCGAGATTGTCGATGGTGGCCTGCTTGCCGACCGCCTTGCGATTGGTGATGTAGTAGACATCGACACCGCTGTCGTGGGCGTAGTTGAGGAAGTCGACGGCGCCCGGGGAGGCGGTGGAGACGGCGTCGTCTACCCAGTCCGCCCAGCTCTGGCTGTCGTAGGTACGGCCTTCGCGCAGCGCCCAGCCACCATAGCTGGTGGTGTCGAGCACGGTATCATCGACATCCACGACCACCGCGAGTGGCTTGTCCTCGGCACTGCGACGCGCGAGTGCCAGATTCAGGCGATCGTGCGCCACATTGAAGGCCTGCAGCGACAGACCATGGAATTCAGCGCTGCGTTGTATCCAGAGGGTCGCCAGCATGGCCTGGTCGCTGAGTGGAGCCCAGGAGTCCGTGCGGATCATGAATGCCAGTGCTGTTTCGTTCGATCTTTCCGCGGTAGCGGCGGCTGCCGAGCATGTGCGTGGTGGCGGCATCGTCGCCTATCCCACCGAGGCCGTGTGGGGGTTGGGGTGTGACCCCGACGATGGCGAGGCGCTGTCGCGCCTGATCCGGCTCAAGGAGCGCGATCCGTCCAAGGGACTGATCCTGATCGCCGGCGACGTGACGCAGATCGAGCCCTGGCTTGAAGGGATCTCCGAGCAGCAACGTGAACGGTTGATGGCCAGCTGGCCCGGCCCCTTCACCTGGCTGGTGCCTGACAATGGTCGCGCGCATCCGCTGCTCAAGGGAGAGCACGTGAGTCTGGCGGTACGTGTCAGTGATCATCCTCTGGTCCAGGCGCTGTGTGCGGCGCTGGATGGCCCGCTGGTATCCACCTCGGCCAATCGTGCGGGAGACGCTCCGGCGATGACGGCTGCCGAAGTGCAGGCTGCCTTCGGTGAGGCGCTGGCGGATGACGTGATTCTGACGGGGCCGCTGGGCGGCAATCCTCGCCCCAGTACCATTCGTGATCTGGTGACCGGCGAGGTCCTGCGGGCCTGATTTTCGATTCATCGGAGGCATCGTGGCACACGCCAATCTTGAAGACGTGAAGGTCTACCTGCTCGACCTGCAGGACCGCCTGTGTGATGCATTGCAAGCCTGCGATGGCAAGGCTGACTTTCGAGAAGACAGCTGGGAGCGTGCCGAAGGTGGTGGCGGCCGCTCACGAGTCATCGAGAATGGCGGTGTCTTCGAGAAGGGCGGCGTCAATTTCTCGCATGTCTTCGGTCATGAGCTGCCGGCCTCGGCGACTGCCGTTCGCCCTGAACTGGCGGGCCGCAGTTTCCACGCGGTGGGGGTCAGCTGGGTGTTGCATCCCCATAATCCGCATGTCCCGACCAGTCATGGCAACGTGCGCTTCTTCATCGCCGAGAAGGAAGGCGAGGAGCCGGTCTGGTGGTTCGGAGGCGGTTACGACCTGACGCCGTTCTATCCGGTGCTGGAAGATGCCCGTCATTGGCACCAGACCGCGCACGATGCCTGCATCGCCTTCGGCAGTGATGTCTATCCTCGCTACAAGGCCTGGTGTGACGAGTATTTCTACCTCAAGCATCGCGGTGAGACGCGTGGCATCGGCGGCCTGTTCTTCGATGATCTCAACGAGTGGGGCTTCGAGCGTTGCTTCGCCTTCCAGCAGTCAGTGGGAGACAGCTTCCTCGATGCCTATCTGCCCATCGTCGAGCGCCGTCGTGACACGGCCCATGGCGAGCGTGAACGCAACTTCCAGCTCTATCGTCGCGGGCGCTACGTGGAGTTCAATCTGGTCTGGGACCGTGGCACCCTGTTCGGCCTGCAGAGCGGCGGACGCACCGAGTCCATCCTGATGTCGATGCCGCCGGTGGTCCACTGGGAGTATGGTTACCAGCCCGAGGAAGGCAGTCCCGAAGCCGCGCTCTATCGTGACTTCCTGCATGCCCGCGACTGGCTGGGCGAAGAGGCCTGATCGCGTCATTGGCCCTGATGTTTCACTGTGATTGTCACCGGAGTCCTGATGTCCCGCTACGCTGTATTCGGCAACCCGATTGCCCACTCGAAATCCCCGCTGATTCATCGTGCCTTCGCTGAGCAGCTCAAGGACTCCCTGAGCTACGAGGCGCGACTGGCGCCGGTGGATGACTTCGCGGCTGGCTGGGCCGAGTTCGTCGCTGAAGGCGGGCAGGGGGCGAATGTCACCATGCCCTTCAAGGAGCAGGCCTATCGGCTGGTCGAGGTATTGAGTCCGCGCGCTCGTCGCGCCGGTGCCGTGAATACTCTGCTGCTGGGCAAGAATGGCCAGCTGTATGGCGATACCACTGATGGCGTCGGGCTGACCCGTGACCTCGAGCGTCTCGAGGCCCCGCTCACGGACGCGCGTATCCTGATTCTTGGCGCTGGCGGCGCCGTGCGTGGCGTGCTGGAGCCTCTGTTGGCCAAGCAGCCTGCGGCATTGGTGATCGCCAATCGCACCGCTGCCAAGGCCAGCGCGCTGGCCGAGGACTTCGCGGACCTGGCGGGAGATGGCTGTCAGCTCTCCGGTGGCAGCTACGAGGCCATCGAAGGTCAGTTCGATCTGGTCATCAATGGCACCAGCGCATCGCTGGGCGGTGAGTTGCCGCCGTTGCCGGATTCGTTGTTCTCATCGCAGGCGCTGGCCTACGACATGATGTATGCCGCCGAGCCGACCGTCTTCATGCGCTGGGCCAGCGAGCAGGGGGCACGGGGCGAGGATGGTCTCGGCATGCTGGTGGA
The DNA here is from genome assembly GCF_004006355.1 of Cobetia sp. ICG0124. NCBI lineage: Bacteria > Pseudomonadati > Pseudomonadota > Gammaproteobacteria > Oceanospirillales > Halomonadaceae > Cobetia > Cobetia sp. ICG0124. The sequence goes on from NZ_CP024893.1 coordinate 566,022, forward strand.
GCAGGCGGCCGAGTCCTACTTCCTGTGGCGCCACAAGCGCCCGGATACGGCACCCGTGGCGGACATGCTGCGCAAGATGCTGGTCAGCGGCTGAGTGCAGGTTTCCAGACGATAGCCATGTTGATACACGCTCTTCAGGCGCAGGCCACGCCGACCGTCGAGTTCCAGCTTGCGGCGCAGGCGACTGATATGGGTGTCGACGGTGCGGGTGGAGATGTCGCCATTGATCCCCCAGACCATCTCGAGCAGGTAAGCCCGCGAGAACAGCTCTCCAACACGACGCAACAGCAGCACGGCAAGCCGGTATTCGCGCTGCGTCAGATTGACGGGATGTTCGCCGCACCAGATGGTGTGCTCATCCTGTTCGATCCGGTACTGGCCGTGGCCTTGCTGTTGGCAAGGCGTCGTCCCAGCGCGGACACCCGGGCTGACAGCTCTCTGGGATTGATGGGTTTGCTCAGGAAGTCGTCGGCACCATGCTGCAAGGCATGCACGACATCCTCCTCTCCCTGGCTTGCGGTGATGAACAGGATCAACCCCTGCCAGCCGTGTTCATTGCGCAGCGTACGCGTCAGTTCCATGCCGCAGGCATCCGGCAGCTGCCAGTCGATGATCAGCAGGTCGAAGCTGCGTTCACGCAATGCGCGCAACAGTTGGCTCGCGCGTTCGAATCCTGCCACTTCATGCCCCTGGGACTCGAGACACAGGGTCAGATAATCACGTTGATCATGGTCATCTTCGAGAATGCCGATATGCATGTCGTTGCCTCCCTGCGTGGGTATGACCAGCAGTCTACGCGCCCCTTGCGTGAGACCGCGTCACAATGGTTCACGTTTGGCCCGACGATGGCGGCTTATACTCGTTCCCAGCTGCTCTCTTGCTGTCGTGCACCTCTGCTCATGGTGGCTCGTGATTGGCGATGATGCCTCGCGACGGTGAATCACTGGCCGTGATCAATGGCTACCCATGATCCACAGGAGTCTCCCTCATGCCTCTTCTCGTACTCTCACGCCGCTTCATTCTGGCGTCACGTCGCATGCGCCACTGGCTCCTGCTGATGGCGTTGTCGCTCTCACCCTTCGCCATGGCGCTGGAAGCACCGCAAGGGCCGGTCGTGCTGCGCGTCACGGGTGATATCCGTCACGTCAATGCCGGTGATGAGGCACATTTCGATCGCGCGATGCTACAAGCGCTGCCACAGCGGGAAACCGTGACCACCACGCCATGGCATGACGGTGAAGTCAGCTTCAGCGGACCGCTCGGTTCGGCGCTGATGGAGGCGGTGGGCGTTGACAGTGGCACCATGCGCATCGTCGCGCTCAATGACTACGCGGCCAATGCCCCGGTGCAGGATTACTTCGACTACCCGGTGATACTGGCCATGCAGGCCGAGGGCAAGCGTCTTCGGGTACGCGACAATGGCCCGATCTTCATCATCTATCCCTTCAGCGAGCAGCCGGATCTCCTCAACGAGGAAATCATGACTCGCTCTGTCTGGCAGGTGAAGCGGATCGTCATCGAACGCTGAGCCCACATTCTCCGCTCCGTCTGATGAGCTCTGGCAGGATGCCTGTGCATGAATCCTCTTCGTTCTCTGCATTTCAGAACCGCCATCGCCATTGCCGCGACGCTGTTTTTCGTCTCGGCACTGGTGACTGGCGTGCTGGTCTACCAACGCCAGCAGGCCCTTGAGCACAAGCTGCGCGAGAACCTGATCTGGGCGGTCTATCAGTTCGACAGGGAGGTACGCGAGCTGCGCATGGTGGTGGCCGAGGAGCAGCAGTCTCCCACGCCACCGGAACTGATGGATGACAGTGAGCTGCTGTTGCGTCTGGACATCCTGTACAGCCGGGTACAGCTGCTGCAGAACGGTCAACTCGGCAGCATGCTGGCGGGGATGCCGGAACTGCATGTCCAGCTGCTGGCGATGCTGCCCAGAATCGAGGTGCTGGACAACGGCATCATGGAGCTTGCGAGTCGTCAGCAGCGTGAAGAGGCACTCTACGCGCAGCTGCTCAGTCGCCTGGTCTCTCTTCAGGAGCAGACAGGCAAGCTGCTGCTGGATATCAACGCGGAGGCTGCCTTGCAGCGCACGAAGGAGCGTACGGAGCTTCTCAATCTGTATGCACTCGCGCTGTCACTGGTCCTGCTGATGACCCTCAGCGGCACTGTCCTGGTGGTCGCTCTGATCGTCGAGAGTCGCGGGCGGGCCTCCAAGACCCGCAAGCTGGAGGAGCGTACTCAGGAGCTGGATGGCATGGTGCAGCTGGCGCAGGCCGCCAGTCGTGCCAAGTCGGAATTCATGGCGATCATGAGTCATGAAATACGCACGCCTCTCAACGGCATGGTCGGCGTATCGGACCTCATCGGTGAGGAAGTCTCGACCCAGCGTGGGCAGCAATATCTGGTGATGCTGCGTCAGAGTGCCGAGAGTCTGCAGGCCGTCATCAATGACGTGCTGGATTACTCCAAGATCGAGGCCGGCAAGCTGGAGCTGGACCGGCGCTGCTTCTCGCTGCCCGACTTTCTCGAGTCATTGTCCGCGCATTACACCCGTCAGGCAGACGGTGCCGTCAAGGGGTGCTCGCGCATCTTCCTGGAGGAGCGTGCCGATGACCTGCCTGTCTGGGTCGAGGGAGACGTCAATCGTCTGCGCCAGGTGCTGACCAACCTGCTCAACAACGCGTTCAAGTTCTGTCCCCAGGGGACCATCCGGTTGCGGGTGTCGTCGCAAGAGGACGAGACCCTTCATTTCGAGGTCCACGACAGCGGTTGCGGTATCGCCTCTGACCAGGTGAGTCAGCTGTTTGCCCCCTTCACCCAGGTGGATACCTCGATGGCACGTCGCCATGAAGGGACCGGGCTGGGGTTGGCCATCTGCAAGCGGCTGGTGGAGGCAATGGGTGGAGAGATCGGCGTGGAGAGTCATCTTGGCCTCGGCAGTCGATTCTGGTGTCGCGTGCCGTTGCCGGTGCTGACAGCCTCCGAGGCCTGCCCCCAGCAGACGGCGAGGGAAGCCCCCTTGCCCGAGGCCCGCGTTCTGGTGGTGGAAGACAACGAGGTCAATCAGTCGCTGGCTCGCGCAATGCTGGAATATCTGGGGCAGCAGGTCACGATCGTCGAGGAGGGTGAGCAGGCGCTGGCCTGGCTGTCGCAGGCGGACCATGAGGTTGATCTGATCTTCATGGACATGCAGATGCCAGTGCTGGATGGTCTGGAGACGACACGACGCTGGCGTCAACGGGAAGCCGAGACGTCCGCGACCCGCCTGCCGATCATCGCGATGACCGCCAACGTGATGCAGGAAGATGCACGCCGTTGCATCGAGGCCGGAATGGACGGTGTCCTGCACAAGCCCTTCACTCGTGATGACCTGCAGCAGGTGCTGCACCAATATCTGGTCATCGCTGCTTCAGCAGGCGACCTGTCAGGAGCTGCTTGCCACCCTGAGTCGCGAGGCTTACTCACGACTGTTGAGCAATTACCTGACGCGCCTCGAGGGGCGACTCGACGTGATGTTGACCCTGCTACAGCAGAGGGATCTCGGGGAGCTCAAGCGGGAAGCGCATTCCCTGAAAGGGGCCTCTGCTTCGTTGGGATGCAGCGGTATCGCCAGCGGTGCCAGGGCGTTGGAGGAGGCCGCGATCTCCGAAGACATGACCCGGGCCCATCATCATGTCGCCACGCTGCGCGCCTTGAGTGTGCCGACGCGCGACAGTCTTCTCGAGCAGGGATATTTGCTCTCCTGAAGGTCAGTGAACGGAAGGCGCATGGCGCTGGATGAGGGCGCTGACGGCAGTGGGTGGGCAGTGGCTCCAGGCATTGAAGTCGGTGACTGTCATGGGCCGCGCGAAGAGATAGCCCTGGCCGAGATTGCAGCGAGTATCGCAGAGGTAGTCGCGTTGCTGTGTCGTCTCGATGCCTTCCCCGACGACAGCGAGATTGAGTCGCTGGCCAAGCTCGACGATGGTGCGCGTGATGGCACGGGCTTCCGGGTGGCTATCGCTGCGGCCGACGAAGCACTGGTCGATCTTCAGCTCGTCAAAGGGCAGATTGTAGAGCTGCATCATCGAGGAGAAGCCGGTACCGAAGTCATCCAGTGCCAGGCGATAACCGCGCTCGCGAATGGCGTTCAGGAGATGGCGGGCGTAGGTCAGACAGTCTATGCCGCAACTTTCCGTGAGCTCCAGGGTGATCGTATGGGGGTCGACCTGATGCTGGCTGGCAAGTGCATCAAGCTTCTTCAGCATGTCACGCGAGCGCAGCAGTTGTGGGGAAAGATTGAGCGCCAGATTCAGCGTGAGGCCCTGTGATTGCCACTCCTGCTGCTGACCGAATCCCTGATTGATGACCTGCCAGGTAAGCGATTCGATGCGATTGCTGCGCTCCGCCAGGGCGATGAACTGGTTGGGCATGACCATGCCGCGCAGAGGATGCTGCCAACGCACGAGGGCCTCGGCGCCACTCAGCTGGCCACTGGCAAGATCGATCTTGGGTTGATAGACGAGATGCAGCTGCTGCTGGGCCAGGGCCTCATCCAGCTCCGCGAGCGTCAGCGGATTATGGTGTTCATCGAGATCATTGAGCATGGACGCCAGATGCTTGAGATCGAACGGCTTGCTGAGCTGTCCCAGCATGTCCAGGCCACTGCGTCGGCCCTGATTGATCATCGCCTGCATGTCGTCATCGTGACAGGCGCTCATCAGAATGATGCCCGCCTCGACATTGCGCTCACGCAGATAGCTGAGAACATCAGCGCCGGTGAAGTCCCCCAGTTCATAATCCACCAGGATGAGGTCTGCCTGCAGAGAGGAAGGGTCACAGGCGATGTCCTGCAGTCCCTCACTTTCCATGCAGCTGAATCCGAAGGTGGAAAGCAGTCCGGCGATCAGCTCACGAAAGTCCGGATCATCGTCGATGATGAGTGCATGTCGCGTCATGTGATACATCCTCTGCGTAAGCCGGCTCAGCGCAGCCTGTCGCAGTTGGGCTTCTCGCCGGCGGCCCGTGCCTGCTGGTAGGTCGGCAATGCGGTCTCGAGGCGCTCGTTGAGCGCGGTCATGCGCTGCTCGTCACTGGGGTGAGTGGACATCCAGACCGGAGGCTGAGCGCCACCGGAGGCGTTCATGTTGGCCCACAGCTTGATGCTGGCACGTGGGTCAAAGCCGGCTTCGGCCATCAGGTCCAGCCCCAGCAGGTCGGCTTCGGACTCATGTGAACGCGAGAACGGCTTGAGCACGCCATATTCGGCGCCCATGCCCAGCAATCCCATGAGCTGATCACCACCGGTGCCTTCCAGCCCGGCCAGTGCCTGGGTCAGGGAAAGACCTGCGGACGTCAGGGATTGGGTCGAGACGCGCTCATTGGCATGGCGGGCCAGCACGTGGGCGATCTCATGGCCGATGACGGTCGCCAGCTGATCCTGATTCTCGGCGACTTCCAGCAGACCGGTGTTGACGCCGATGTAGCCGCCCGGCAGTGCGAAGGCATTGGCAGAGTCATCCTCGAATACCTTGACCTGCCACTCGCTGATGCCATAGCTGGCGGGCACCTTGGCGGTCACGGCATCTGCCACGCAGCTGACATAGGCATCCTGGCGGCCTTCCACCACCGGCAGCTCCTGTTGGTACTTGCTGAAGCTGGCTTCTCCCATCTTCTCCAGCTCCTGATCCGAATAGAGCGTCAATTGGCTTCGGCCCAGAGGAGAACTGGCGCAGGCACTCAGGGTGACGGACGCCGCAAGAGCCGCCAACGGGAGCAGACGGCGCAGGGCGCGGGGAGATGAGTGATCGAGCAATCCTGGCATTGAGGCCTCCTGGCAATGGTGACGATGACAACCTTCGAGTGCACGGCAAGGCGGTGCTGAACGTGCAAGAAACGTGCAGACAGCATAACCGGATAGGCGCAGTGGTGCAGTCAGCGAAATGATACGTTGCTGAGATCACAGCAACGTCAGGCCAGACGGGCTCGCCGGGCATGAGATACTGGGCGCGATCTCATGGGCCTGCCACGGCCCTTGCCCCATGTACCTGACAGGGAGTCATCATGTCACCAGAGTTTGAACACCGCCTCTCGCAGTTGCTGGACCGTCTGGAGCCGATGCTGCCGCCGACGGCTGTCGAGGTGGACTGGACACGAGACGTCGCCGCCTTGTGGACCCGCCACCCCCTGGGCGGCCGCCTGACCCCGATCGCGCCGCGTGATGCCCTGACGCTCGAGGATCTGCTCGGCATCGCCCGTCAGAAGCGCGAGCTGCTGGCCAATACCCGCGCCTTCCTGGCGGGTCGGCCGGCCAACCACGCGCTGCTGTGGGGCGCGCGTGGCACCGGCAAGTCATCGCTGGTACGTGCGCTGCTCAACACCCTGGGCAGTGAAGGCCTGCGGTTGATCCAGATAGACCGTCACGACCTGCCGGCACTGCCGGGGCTGGTCGCCGAGCTGGCACAACAGCCGCACCGCTTCATCGTCTATTGTGATGACCTGTCCTTCGAGGGTAGCGATGACGCCTACAAGGCGCTCAAGAGCGTGCTGGATGGCACCCTGACGGGCCCGCCGGAGAACGTGCTGCTGTACGCCACGTCCAACCGTCGTCATCTGCTGCCGGAGCACATGAGCGACAATCACGACACCCATATCGTCGATGGCGAGCTGCATCATGGCGATGCGGTGGAAGAGAAGATCTCGCTGTCGGACCGCTTCGGCCTGTGGCTGGCCTTCCATCCCTTCAATCAGGATGCCTACCTGGAGACCTGTCAGCACTGGGTGGAATGGCGTCTCGGCGCGGGCAGCTTCGACGAGGCGGCGCGTGCCGAGGCGTTGCGTTACGCCACTCAGCGCGGGGTGCGCAGCGGGCGTGCTGCCTGGCAGTTCGCCAATCTGTGGGCGGGACAGAAGACACTAGAGGCATGATTCTGGTGCTTGGCGATTGAGGTGCTTGTGAGACGACAATGCTCGCTCCATGAAAAAGCCGCCCCTGCAGTCATCTGCAGGGGCGGCTTTTTCATGGGGCAGACTAGCGGATCAGATCCGCTAGTCTGCCGTCACACACAGGCGTAGTTCACGCCATCAGCGGCGTTGCTTGCGTTCCTTGCGGGCTTCCTTGGTGCGCGCCAGTGAACGCTCTTTCGCGCGCTCGCGGTCATCGCTGCCCTGGGCGCCGTCGAAGGGGTTGTCGCCTGAGCGGAACTCAAAGCGCATCGGCGTGCCCTTGACCTTGAGCACCTTGCGGAAGGTGTTGGTCAGATAGCGCTTGTAGGCTTCCGGCAGCTTGTTGGTCTGGTTGCCGTGCACCACGATCAGCGGCGGATTGGCGCCGCCCTGGTGCGCCATGCGCAGCTTGATGCGACGGCCGTTGACCATCGGCGGCTGGTGCGCCTGAGTGGCATCCTGCAGCAGGGTGGTCAGGCGCTTGGTCGACCAGCGGGCCACGGCACTCTCGAAGGCGCGGTCGATGGACGGGTAGAGGTCACCCACCGCCGTACCGTGCAGTGCGGAGATGAAGTGCAGGTCGGCGTAGTCGGCAAAGCCCAGGCGACGCTTGATCTCGGAACGCATCTTCTCCTTGGCTTCGCTTTCCAGGCCATCCCACTTGTTGACCACCAGCACCAGAGCGCGACCGCTGGTCAGCACGAAGTCCAGCAGGTGGAGATCCTGCTCGACCAGTCCCTGACGGGCATCGAGCACCATCACGGCGACGTTGCACTTCTTGATCGCTTCCAGGGTCTTGATGATGGAGAACTTCTCCACCACTTCGCGCACGTTCTTGCGGCGACGGATCCCCGCGGTATCGACCAGCAGATACGGCTTGCCACGACGCTCGAAGGGAATCTCCACGGCGTCGGTGGTGGTGCCGGCCTGATCAAAGACGACCACGCGCTCCTCGCCCAGCAGGCGGTTGACCAGCGTCGACTTGCCGACATTCGGGCGACCGATGATGCCGATGCGCACGCCGCGGTCATCCAGCTCCGGATGCAGGTCCTCGTCTTCGCCTTCCTCGACTTCCGGGTAGGGCGAGAGCACCTCTTCCAATAACGTGGTGACGTTGCGGCCATGCTCGGCGGCGATGGCGCGCGGGTCACCCAGACCCAGGGTCCAGAAGTCGGACTTGCCGATTTCCTCGTCCATGCCGTCGGTCTTGTTGACCACCAGCCAGGTCTTCTTCTGGTTGATGCGCAGGTGGTTGGCGATGGCTTCATCGGCCATGTTCAGGCCGGCGCGCGCGTCGACCATGAACAGCACGATGTCGGCCTCATCGATGGCGGCCAGCGACTGGCCCGCCATCATCAGGTCGATACCTTCCTCGTCACCGCTGATGCCGCCGGTGTCGATGACGGTGTAGGGCTTGCCACCGACCTTGCCGGTGCCGTACTTGCGGTCACGGGTCAGGCCCGGGAAGTCGGCGACCAGGGCATCACGGGTCTTGGTGAGGCGATTGAATAGCGTCGACTTGCCGACATTCGGGCGGCCGACCAGGGCGATCACGGGGTTCATGAAATCTCACAGCATTCGCAGGGATAGCATCGATGCCGGCCCCGGGCGGTCTGCTTCGAACCATGACGGCTGGAAAGCACCTTGTGCAGGCAGGGCGATAGCGATGATATCGGACTTGGGTCACTGAAGGGCGTCGTCGGCGACTCAGGGAGCTTCGAGATCCAGTGCGGTCAGCTCGCCATCATTGGTGTAGACGAAGATGCGCTTGCCTTCGGTGAGCGGCGTGATGCTGATGCCGTCGCCACCGACGTCGTAGCGGCCAGCCATTTCCCCACTCTGGGCATCGATCAGGTGCACGTAGCCTTCATAATCTCCCACCACCAGCTTGCCATCGATGAAGGCGGGTGAGGTCAGCCAGCGACCCTCGAGGTCTTCCGATTTCCACAGCACGTTGCCGGTGTTGGCATCCATCGCCAGGATGTGGCTGGCGTTGTCGATGCTGAACAGGTAGTCACCCACGACGATCGGTGTCAGGTAGCTGGAGGAAGGCTTGTCCCACAGCGGCTCGCCATTGCGAGCATCCAGCGCGATCAGACGGCCGTTGTAGCTGGTGACGTACAGGCGACCGTCACGGGTCAGCACCGGCTGGCCATCCAGATCCACCAGCTGGTCCACTTCGGTACGCCCGGAGGGCACCGCGACCCGCAGGTCCCACAGCTCCTGACCCGAGCGGTTGTCCAGGGTCACGAGCTTGCCATTGGCGAAGCCGGCGAAGGTGACCGGCTGGATGACGCGCGGTGCGCCGGTGCCGCGCAGCGTCAACGCGGGGATGGTCGCGGAATAGACCCACTGTTCCTCGCCGGTGAAGCGATCCAGTGCGGTCACGCTGCCATCGACGCTCTGCACCACGATCAGCTCCTCGTTGTACTGAGGTGCGGCCAGCACTTCGCTGGAGACTCGCGTGCTCCATTCGATGCTGCCGTCCTGCTGGTCAATGGCGCTGACCTTGCCATCGCGGGTACCGACATACAGACGAGACGGGTCGGCATTCAATGCACTGGTGATGCCGGCCGGCAGGGTGATCTGCCAGACCTCGTCGCCGGTCTTGGCATCGAAGGCTTCCAGCTCACCCTCTTCTGCCGCCACGAACAGCCGGTCATTGGCCACGATGGGGGCCAGCGGGTAGTGAGCGCGACCCAGGCCGTTGCCGACCGATTCGCTCCAGGCGGAATCCAGCGCCACCGTGGCATCGAAGTCGACGAGTTCCTTGGGGGCATACTCTGGCTGGGCACTGCTGGCGCAACCGGCCAACAGGCTGACGGTCAGCAGTGACACAGGCAGCGACAGGCGGTGATTCAGTTTCATGACGGGCTCTCCACGGCGAGGTCGGCGAGTTTCAGATCCAGCCCGTAGACCGGCTGGCCGCTCTGCTCGGACAGGCGGCTGGCTTCTTGATAGGCCGCGACGGCTTCATCACGCTTGCCTTGTGCCACCAGTGCATCCCCGCGCACGGCGGCGGCCTGTGCCGCGAGGGTCGTGGGCGGGTTCTCCAGCAGGCTCAAGGCCTTGTCCTGCTCGCCGAGCTCCACATGGAGTCGGGCCAGACGCAGGCTGGCCAGCCCCTTGAGATAGCTGTCGGCGTCGCTGTCCACCACGCTCTGCAGTGCCTTGGCGGCAGCGTCGAGGTCATCGGCCTTCACCGACATGCTGGCATCCAGCAGATGGGCCATCTGGGTATAGAGACTGTCGGCGTGCTCGCTTTCCAGCTCACTGATCAGGTTGCGTGCCCGCTGGACACCCGCATCTTCCAGCGTGGGCTGACTGACGAGGCTGATCAGCTGCTGATAGCGCATGGAGGCTGCCTCGGACTGACTGGCCTCGTAATTCTGCCAGGCCTTGAAGGCAAAGATGCCGGCACCGGCCAGCACGACACCGGCGATCAGTGACTTGCCGTTCTCGCTCCACCAGCGCTTGATGGCCTCAAGCTGTTCTTCTTCGCTTCTGAGCTCTTCCGCCACGGGCGGTCTCCTTGACCTGGCCGGTACGCCGGCACATGCATTCGGGAGGCGGGGCGCACTGGCCCCGCCGGATATTCACTGGCTGTCTCAGGCGCTGAAGACACTCGCGAGACGCTCGCCGAGGGCGCGCTGATTCAGGGTTTCCTGATCACGCTCCTCGCGCAGGAACTTGAGTCCCACGGTCCCTTCGATGACTTCATTCTCACCGAGAATCAATGCCACGCGTGCGCCGCTCTTGTCGGCCTTCTTCATCTGGCTCTTGAAGCTGCCGCCGCCGCAATGCAGCACGAGGCGCAGGTCGGGCAGGGCGCTGCGCAGATCTTCGGCCAGACGCATGGATTCGGCTTCGGCCTGCTCGCCCATCGACATCAGATAGACATCGACGGTCTCACGCACGGCCTCCGGGACCAGTTCCAGTGTCTCGAGCAGCAGGATCAGGCGCTCGACACCCATGGCGAAGCCGACCGCCGGTACCGGCTTGCCACCCAGCTGTTCGAACAGGCTGTCATAGCGGCCACCGGCACACACGGTGCCCTGGCTGCCCAGTGCGGTGGTGGTCCACTCGAACACGCTGCGCGAATAGTAATCCAGGCCACGTACCAGGCGCGGATTGATGACGTACTGGATGCCCGCCGCATCGAGACGTGCCTTGAGGCCCTCGAAGTGCACGCGGGAAGCTTCATCCAGGTGATCGCCGAGACGCGGCGCGGCATCGACGACGGCGGCCATGTCCGGGTTCTTGGTATCGAGAATGCGCAGCGGATTGCTGTGCAGGCGACGCTTGGCGTCCTCGTCGAGCACATCCAGATGCTGCTCGAAGTATTCGATCAGCAGGTCACGATAGGCAGCACGTGCTTCCAGGCTACCCAGTGAGTTCAGTTCGAGCGTGACGTGCTCCAGCAGGCCCAGCTGACGCCACAGGCGTGCCGAGATCAGGATCATCTCGGCATCGATGTCCGGGCCATCCATGCCGTAGGCTTCGACACCCACCTGATGGAACTGACGATAACGGCCTTTCTGCGGGCGCTCGTGGCGGAACATGGGGCCGGCATACCACAGGCGCTGGATCTGGTTGTGGACCAGACCGTTCTCCATCGCCATGCGCACGCAGCTGGCCGTGCCTTCCGGCCGCAGGGTCAGGCTGTCGCCGTTGCGATCCTCGAAGGTGTACATCTCCTTCTCGACGATGTCGGTCACCTCGCCGATGGAGCGCTTGAACAGCGCCGTCTGCTCGACGATGGGCGTGCGAATCTCGCGATAGCCGTACTGGCCCATCAGGGTCTGCACCTGGCGTTCGAAGTATTGCCATACCGGTGAGTGGTCCGGCAGCAGGTCGTTCATGCCACGGATGGCCTGGATCTTGGTGCTCAACGTTCTCTCCTGAATCCTTGCGCATCTCCCCGCGGCAGCGGCATGATGATGCGCAAGCCGACTGAGACGTGCTCAGCCCTGGCGGATGATGGTATCGGCCTCACGGGCCTCTTTTTCGGCGACCTTGTCTCGAATCAGACGTTCCAGGTCATCGACGAGCGTGTCGTTGGTCAGCTTGCTGGCCGGCTTGCCGTCCAGATAGACCAGATTCGCCGGGCTGCCGCCGGTCAGACCGACATCGGTCTCCTTGGCTTCACCGGGGCCGTTGACGACACAGCCGATCACCGAGACGTTCAGCGGCGTCAGCACGTCCTCGAGGCGATTCTCCAGCTCGTTCATGGTCTTGATGACGTCGAAGTTCTGACGTGAGCAGCTGGGGCAGGCAATGAAGTTGATGCCCTTGGCACGCAGCTTGAGACTCTTGAGCATGTCGAAGCCGACCTTGATCTCCTCGACCGGGTCCGCGGCCAGCGAGACACGAATGGTGTCGCCGATGCCGTCCATCAGCAGCATACCGAGGCCGATGGAGGATTTCACGGTACCGGAACGCAGACCGCCGGCTTCGGTGATCCCCAGGTGCAGCGGCTGTTCGATGCGCGTGGCCAGATCGCGATAGGCGGCGACGGCCATGAAGATGTCGCTGGCCTTGACGCTGACCTTGTATTCCTGGAAATCAAGGCGATCGAGGTGATCGATGTGGCGCATGGCGGATTCGACCAGCGCGGCCGGCGTCGGTTCGCCGTATTTCTTCTGGAGGTCCTTTTCCAGGGAGCCTGCGTTGACGCCGATGCGGATCGGGATACCGTTGTCACGTGCGGCACTGACCACGGCACGCACACGGTCTTCACGGCCGATGTTGCCCGGGTTGATGCGCAGGCAATCCACGCCGAGCTCGGCGACGCGCAGGGCGATCTTGTAGTCGAAGTGGATATCGGCCACCAGCGGGATGTTGCTCTGCTGCTTGATGCGACCGAAGGCTTCAGCGGCATCCATGTCCGGCACGCTGACACGCACGATATCGGCACCGGCATCCTCGAGGCGCTTGATCTGCGCGACGGTGGCGGCGACATCGTTGGTGTCGGTATTGGTCATGCTCTGCACGGAAATCGGTGCATCGCCGCCGACGGCGACGTTGCCGACATGAATCTTGCGCGAGACGCGGCGCTTGATGGGGGAGTGACTATGCATGGGATTCCGGATCATTCACCGAGTGTGAGTTTGGCGACGGTGCCGCGTGTGGCGCTTTTCAGATCAACCGGCTCGTTCATGTATTCAAGGACGACGCCCGCAGATTTGCCGATGGTGAGCTTGAAAGGCGGCTTGCCTTCCAGCGTCTTGCTGCTGCCTGGCGGGTTGGTGCCGTAAAGCAGTTTCTTGCCATCAGCATCACGGATATCGGTCCAGGAATCCGTATTGAAGGTCAGTGTCAGCTTGCGCGGGTCAGCGGCAGGGGCAGCGGCGTCGGACGTCTCTGACGGTGAGGTGCGTCCATAGTCTCCACTCTGCCACCAGACGTAGCTGAGGCCGATCAGTCCGGCGATGACCAGCAGGCTGACGAGTCGAAACAGGTACTTGCCCAGCTTGCCGGGCGGGCGCACCGAGGGGCTCATCGCAGGAGGATGGCGCTCCACCTCGGTGGTGCCGAACTGGGCATTGTACTGGCCGACGACCGCTTTCTCATCCATGCCCAGCAAGCGGGCATAGGCGCGCAGGTAACCGCGGCGGTAGGCCGCGATGGGGATCTGGTCGTAGTGGTCGCGTTCCAGGTCATCGACCAGACTGGGGCGCAGGTTGAGCTGTGTTGCCACTTCATCACGTGACAGCCCCTGATGCTCCCGCTCAGCCTTGAGAAGCTTGCCAGGCAGTGTGTCGCTGACGGACATGTCAGGGGAGGGCTGATGTTCGCTCATGGCGCATCCTTGTAGGGAAGAACGGACGACCGGATACCTGTCCGGGTACTCTTCCGGTATTGCTGTGAACAGTTACTGTCATGGTGTGCGGATGACCGCGCGTCCGGCCTCGCGTGTTCTGATCTGCTCCAGCTGTCGGCCGTAGAGGTCCGCCAGACGTGCATCACCGCGTGCCACGGCGACATCCACGGCCAGTTCCAGACTGTCACTGTCGGTGCCGTTCAGTCGGAAATATCGGCTCAGCGCCTGCTGGGCAGCGTCATCGTCACCGGCTTCATGTTCCATGCGCGCCTTGGCGAGCCACGCCTCGGCTTCCCGCGGGTTGATCTTGACGGCACGATCGAAGTTCGCCCGTGCCTCGCTCGTCTTGCCCAGCTGCAGCTGACAGCGCCCCAGGTTGGTGTAGAGCTGGCCGCGGTTATCATAGGTCAGATCCTGCGTGGCTTTTTCCAGCTGCTCGCAGGCGGCGACGTATTCCCCGCGCGAGTACAGGAATGCCGCATAGTTGTTGCGTGCCCGCGTGAACGAGGGGTCACTGGCGATGGACTGCTTGAAGTAGTCATCTGCCAGCACGTTCTCGCCCTGACGCTGATAGATCATCGCCAGCCCGGCCTTGGCTTCGGCATTCCCCTGCTGCAGCTTGAGTGCCTTCTGGAAGGCATTGTCCGCGCGTTGCAACTGATTACGACTCAGATAGGCCTCGCCAAGTTCCACATAGGCCGTCGATGCCTTGTTGTCATCGGGGGCCGCGTAAGGGTCATTGGTTTCCACGCGCGTCGCGCAGCCCGACAGGGTCAGGCCGGCAAGACTCAGGCACAGCAGCATGCCGCGAACTCGCGCCGTGGCGCCGCGGCTCAGTCGGCGTCGAGCTGGATGGCGTTGATGTAACGCTCGGCGCGACGGGTGCGGTCCTTGACCTGACCGACCAGCTGGCCACAGGCGGCGTCGATGTCATCGCCACGTGTCGCGCGCACCGGGGCGGTGTAGCCCAGCTCATAGAGACGCTGCTGGAAGCGCATCACCTGATTGCGTGACGGCTTCTCGTAACCGGAATGCGGGAACGGGTTGAACGGGATCAGGTTGATCTTGCACGGCAGCTCGTCGAGCAGCGCGGCCAGTTCCTCGGCGTGCTGGATCTGGTCGTTGACGTCCTTGATCAGGGTGTACTCGATGGTGACGATACGCGCGTCGTCACACTTGGCCAGGTAGCGATGGCAGGAGTCGAGCAGCGCGCGGATGTTCCACTTGCGGTTGATCGGCACCAGCACGTTGCGCAGTTCATCGTTGGCCGCGTGCAGCGAGATCGCCAGGCTGACGTCCATCTCGTCGCCGAGCTGGTCCAGCTTGGGCACCACACCGGAGGTGGAGAGGGTGACGCGACGCTTGGACAGGCCATAGGCGTTGTCGTCCAGCATCAGCTTCATTGCCGGCACGACGTTGTCGTAGTTCATCAGCGGCTCGCCCATGCCCATCATCACCACGTTGGTGACTGGACGCTTGCGGGTGTCCTTGCGGTCTTCGGCGCCACGGGTGGCGACCCACACCTGGCCGATGATCTCGGCGGCGGTCAGGTCACGCTCGAAGCCCTGCTTGCCGGTGGAGCAGAAGCTGCAGTCCAGCGAGCAGCCGACCTGGGAAGACACGCACAGGGTGCGACGATTGCCGTTCTCGGACGGAATCAGCACGGTCTCGACATAGCTGCCGTCGCTGACTTCCAGTACCCACTTGCGGGTACCGTCCTTGGACTCGCCTTCATAGACGATGCCCGGCGCGCGAATCTCGGCGACCTGCTTGAGGCGTTCGCGCAGGGGCTTGGCGAGATTGGTCATCTCGTCGAAGCTGTCGACGCCTTCCTGGTGAATCCATTTCATCACCTGGGTGGCGCGGAATTTCTTCTCGCCGATGCTCTCGAAGAAGGCTTCCATCGCCGGGCGCGGCAGGCCAAGCAGGTTGGTGAGCTTCACGTCGGCAGGTGCCGCGGCATCGGTAGCGGTTGCAGTGGTATCAGTCATGGTCTCGGGGCTTCAAGAAAAGCGTATCGGACCTGCTCAAGCGTCGAATCTGCTTCAGGGAATGCAGGTTGGCGCACGACGCTTCAGCACGTCCGATACCACGACGGCCCCGCCACGCAGGCAGGGCCGTCGAGTCATGCACGGCTGGTGATATCACGCCCGCAAGGGACAGACATCATCAGGCGCACAAGGCGAAATCAACCGCGCGGGCAGATTTCGTTGTCGCCGAAGAAGTAGGCGATTTCGCGAGCAGCGGATTCCGGCGCGTCAGAACCGTGAACGGCGTTGGCGTCGATGGAAGTGGCGAAGTCTGCACGGATGGTGCCAGCTTCTGCTTCCTTCGGGTTGGTAGCGCCCATCAGGTCGCGGTTCTTTGTGATGGCGTCTTCGCCTTCCAGCACCTGGATCATGACCGGGCCGGAGGTCATGAAGCCGACCAGCTCACCGAAGAAGCCACGTTCGCTGTGCTCAGCGTAGAAGCCTTCGGCCTGTTCCTTGGACAGGTGAACCATCTTGGAAGCGACGATCTGCAGACCGGCCTTCTCGAAGCGAGAGTAGATCTCGCCGATCACGTTCTTGGCGACGGCGTCCGGCTTGATGATGGACAGAGTACGCTGGGTCATGGTGAATCTCCTGAGACAAGCTTTGAAGAGCCGCACGGCAGCCAGGTCTACACGCTGAAGCTCTCGCCACAACCACACTCGTCCTTGACGTTGGGGTTGTTGAAGCGGAAGTAGCGGTTCAGACCGTCCTTGACGTAGTCCACTTCGGAGCCGTCGAGCACGGCCAGCGCTTCGCTGTCGACATAGACAGTCGCGCCGTGATCGACGAAGACGACATCTTCCTCGTTGGCCTCATCGGCGAAGTCGAGCACGTAGCTGTAGCCGGAGCAGCCGCTGGGCTTGACCGAGACGCGCAGGCCAAGGCCGTGGCCGCGCTCGGCCAGCACGACACGGATCTGGTCGGCGGCGGAGGGGGAAATCGACAGGTGTGCCATGAGCAGTCTCCCGGGTCAGGCGCGCAGCGAGGTCAGGGCATGCCTGAGCTCGCCGAGCGCGGATTCAATGTCGGCGGCGGTGGTGAAGCGTCCGAAGCTGAAGCGCAGTGACGCCAGCGCCAGTGGACGGGGCACCCCGATGCCGGTGAGTACGAAGGACGGTTCGACACTGGCGGAATTGCAGGCCGAACCGGTGGAAATCGCGATGCCGCGCAGTGCCATCAGCATCGCCTCACCGTCCACGCCTTCGAAGGCGAGGTTGAGGATGCCGGGGGCGCTGACGTCTATATCGGTATTGAAATGCACGCCTTCAAGGCCGGATAGTCCGGCGACGAATTGCTGGCGCAGCGCGATCAGGTGCTGGTGGTCGGCATCGAACTGTTCGGCGCACAGGCGGTAGGCCTCGCCCATGCCGACGATCTGATGGGTGGGCAGGGTGCCGGAGCGCATGCCGCGCTCATGCCCGCCGCCGTGGATCAGGGCCTCTACCTTGATCTGCGGCTGACGTCGCACGTACAGCGCGCCAACCCCCTTGGGGCCGTAGGCCTTGTGCGCGGACAGCGACAGCATGTCGATGGGCTGTCGGCTGACATCGAGCTGCACCTTGCCGGGAGCCTGGGCGGCATCGACATGGAAGGCCGCGCCATGCGAGCGGGCGATATCGCCGAGGGCATCGAGATCATTCAGGCTGCCCAGCTCATTGTTCACTGCCATCAGCGATACCAGGATCGTGTCGGCGCGCAGAGCGTCACGCAGGCTCTGGGGGCTGATGCGGCCATCCGGCTGCGGTGCGATACGCGTGACCTCGAAGCCCTCGGCTTCCAGCGCACTGGCGGTATCCAGAATCGCCTTGTGCTCGATGGTCGAGGTGATCAGGTGACGCCCACGCTCGGCATTGGCGCGCATGTAGCCGGTCAGCGCCAGGTTGTCGGCTTCGGTGGCACCGCTGGTCCAGACGATCTCGCGCGGGTCGGCGCCGATGGCGTCGGCTACCTGACGACGCGCGCCCTCGACCGCCTGCTCGGCCAGCCAGCCCGGCATGTGACTGCGCGAGGCCGGGTTGGCGAAGGTGCCGTCCTGCGTCAGGTGACGCATCATCAGCTCGGCGACGCGTGGGTCGACGGGCGTGGTGGCAGCATAGTCAAGGTAGATCGGCTGGGGCATGGTGACTTCCTGAAGACATGACGAACGGGCCTTGCGCTGACGACTGGCAATCTGGCGAACCTCCTCACGTGCGACCAGGTCCGCCAGGCTGATGCCATCGAGAAAGCCATGGATCTCATCGGACAGGTCACACCACAGATGGTGCGTGAGGCAGGTGTCGCCTGCCTGACAGTCCGAGAGTCCCTGGCAACGGGTGGCATCCACCGATTCATTCACGGCATCGATGATGCGTGCCACGGAGGTGCTTTCCAGCTCGACGTCCAGCAAGTAGCCACCACCCGGGCCGCGTACGCTCTTGACCAGCCCGGCACGGCGCAGGCGAGCGAACAGCTGCTCGAGATAGGACAGGGAAATGCCTTGGCGCACGGAGATGTCGGCAAGGCAGGTCGGACCACAACTGGCATGAAGCGCCAGATCGAGCATCGCGGTGACGGCGTAGCGTCCCTTGGTGGTCAGGCGCATGGCGGAACTCGTGAGCTGGTGGAGCGAATGGCATCGGCGACAGGGCCGGCGGGCTCACCACCACAGGGCCCCAGCTCATCGATCAGCTGCGCGAAATCGGCGTCGTCCAGCTCGGGAAGGTGGCCGGCGCGATAGCTGGCATCCAGCTTGCGCAGCGTGCCGCACATCTGTTCGATCCGCTTGTCCACCGCATGCATGTGATCGAGCATCGCGTGCATGGAGCGCGCGACCGGGTCGGGCATGTCCTGGCCCATGCCGTAGGCATCGAAGCCGAACTTCTCCTTCATGGCTTCGCGGCTTTCCGGATCGACGGGCGGCTCCTCCGCCACGTCCGGTTCGGCGCGCTTGACGATCTTGCCGGGAATCCCGACCACGGTGGCACCGGCCGGGACTTCGCGTGTGACCACGGCGTTGGAGCCGACCTTGGCCCCGGCGCCGACCGTGAACGGGCCGAGAATCTTGGCGCCGGCCCCGACGATGACGCCATCGCCGAGGGTCGGGTGACGCTTGCCGGCATTCCAGGTGGTGCCGCCGAGGGTGACGCCGTGATAGAGGGTCACGTCATCACCGATCAGCGCCGTCTCGCCGATCACGACGCCCATGCCGTGGTCGATGAAGAAGCGGCGTCCGATGGTGGCACCGGGATGGATCTCGATGCCCGTCAGCCAGCGCATCAGGGTCGAACCGGTGCGCGCCAGCCACTTGGCGTTGTGACGCCACAACCAATGATTGATGCGATGCGCCAGCAGAGCGTGCAGACCCGGATAGTTGGTCAGGACTTCAAAGAAATTGCGTGCCGCCGGGTCGCGAGCAAAGACGCTGTTGATGTCTTCACGCAGTCGAGTGAACATGGCGTGTCCTCAAAGAGTGCGGTTTGCCGCGTCGGTCTGTGCCAGGCGGACCTGCTTGTCGACTGACGAGAGAATCCCGCGCAGGATGTTGATTTCCATGCTGTCGGGGCGGGCGCGCAGGTACAGTCTGCGCAGGCGTGCCATCAGCTGGCGCGGTTGTTCCGGGTCCAGGAAATCGATGCTGATCAGCGTCTTTTCCAGATGCTCGAACAGGCGCTCGAGGTCTGCGTGGCTGGCCAACGGACTGTCCCAGTCGATGCCGAATGGCTGGTCATCCTCGGCCCGCGGGGTCTCGCCGGCGGCTTCCTGATCAGCCAGCCATCCCTGGCGGCACTCGTAGGCCAGCACCTGCACGGCCGCGGCCAGATTCAGCGAGCTGAAGTCCGGATTGGTCGGGATGTGGACGTGACGATGGCAGCGCTGCAGCTCTTCATTGGAGAGCCCGGAGTCCTCGCGCCCGAACACGATGGCCACGCGGGCCTCCGGCAGGCGGGTCTCATCGGCCAGGGTGGCGCCGAAGGCGCGCGGCGTGATCATCGGCCATGGCAGATTGCGGGAGCGTGCGCTGCACCCGACCACCAGACTGCAGTCCGCCACGGCCTCTTCCAGCGTCTCATGCACGTGGGCATTGGCGACCAGAGTATCGGCGCCGGAGGCGCGTGAGGCGGACTCCTGACATTGCACCTGACAGCGCGGCGCGACCAGAGCGAGGTCGGCCAGACCCATGTTGAGCATGGCGCGGGCTGCACCACCGATGTTGCCGGGATGGCTGGTACCGATCAGGACAATGCGCAGACGTTCAAGCATGAGGACTTCCAGAATAGCGATTGAAGGGCGGGGCAATCGACGCGGCCGTGCGTCAGGACCCGATATCCTAGCATGAAGCCGGCGCGGGGAGCAGTCCGTTCTTTAACAGCTTCCGACTCGTCAAGGCCTTGATCATGCATCCGATGGTCCAATTTGCGCTGCGTGCTGCACGCGGCGCCGCAGAGCAGTTCGTCCGTGTTCGTGAACGTATCGAAGTCGCGCGCAACGACAACGATCTCGATACCTTCATCGCTGACACCGCACGCCGCGCCGAAGCGCACATCGTGCGTCAGCTGGAACGCGGCTATCCGCAGCACGGCCTCTCCGGCCGTTACACCGACCATCGTGATGGCGAAGGCCAGGGCGCTGACTACCACTGGCGCATCGAGCCGGTGCACGGGTATTCCAACCTGGCATCCGCCTCTTCCGGCTTCGCGCTATCCGTGGTCTGCCTGTTCAAGGGGCGTGCCGAGCACGCCGTGGTCATCGCGCCGTTCACCGACGAAGAGTACATCGTCAGCCGTGGTCGTGGCGCCCAGCATTCCGGTCACCGTATCCGCGTGACCAATGCCACCTCCATCGAAGGTGCGCGTCTGGCGATGGGTCTGCCGGAAAGCTGGCAGCGTCCGCGTCACCTGGCCACCTACCTGTCCATCGTCCAGCAGGTCGGCCCGCAGCTCGATACCCTGCGTGCCAATGGCTGTGCACTGCTGGATGTGCTCGAACTGGCCGCCGGCCGTGTCGATGCCGTCTACGTGCTGGGTCTGGAAGCCGGTGACAGCGAGATCGTCAGCCTGTTCCTGAAGGAATGTGGCGCACTGGCCGGCAGCGCCGATGGTACGCCGGTTGTCGTGGCGGAAGGCACGCTGATGGCCGCGGGTGCCCGCCTGTACAAGGCGCTGGCGCAGACCATGCAGCCGCACCTGTAAGATGCCGTGATTCGCAGTCCTGCCAGCCGCAGGGTGACGCGGAGAACGAAAAAAACCCCACCTCATGCGAGGTGGGGTTTTTTTGTGCCTGGCGATCCGTGCCGGGCTGTCGAGCGAGGCGCTTACGGCGCGCCGTCCTCGAACTGCTCCTTGGGCGGGGGAATCAGATCCACGCGCTTCAGGCCGACCACCAGCAACAGCGCCGCTGCCACGTAGATGGACGAGAAGGTCCCCGCGACCACGCCGATGATCAGCGCGATGGCGAAGTTGTGGATCATGTCGCCGCCCAGGAAGAACAGCGCCAGCAGCACCAGCAAGGTGGTGCCGGAGGTGGACAGCGTGCGTGACAGCGTCGCGTTGATCGCGTCATTGAAGATCGACGGCATGTCATCGGTACGCGATTTGCGAATGTTCTCGCGAATGCGGTCGTAGACGATGATGGTGTCGTTCAATGAGTAGCCGATCACGGCCAGCACCGCGGCCAGTACCGTCAGGTCGAAGTCGAGTCCGAACAGGGCGAAGATGCCCAGCAGGATGATGACGTCGTGACCCAGCGAGATGAGGGCGCCGAGGGCGAACTTGTACTGGAAGCGGAAGGCCACGTAGACCATCACCACGGCCAGGGCGAGCAGCATGCCGAGACCGGACTGGTCACGCAGCTGATCACCGACCTGAGCACCGACGAACTCGGCACGGATCAGGTTGACGCTATCGCCGGTGGCCTGCAGGTGCGCCACGATGTCATTGCCGATGCCGGCCTCGAAGCTCTGCTGCAGACGCACCAGAATCTCGTTGCTGGCACCGAAGGTCTGGACCGAGACGTCCTTGTAGCCGGCGGCTTCCAGTGTCTGGCGTACGCTGTCCAGCGCCGGCGCCGCCTGGTATTGCACTTCCACCAGGGTGCCGCCGGTAAAGTCGAGGCCCAGGTTCAGGCCGTGAATCACAAGGGCGCCAATGGCCACGATCGTCAGCACGATGGAGACGATGAAGGCCGCGCGCCGCTTGCTCATGAAGTCAAACTGTCGCATCACGATGGCCCCTCAGATCCAGAGTTTCTTGAGTGTCTTGCCGCCAATGGCAAGATTGATGATGCCGCGCGAGACCATGATCGCCGTGAACATTGACGTCAGGATGCCGATGGACAGCGTGACCGCGAAGCCCTTGACCGGGCCACTGCCGATGGAGAACAGGATCACCGCGACCAGCAGGGTGGTGATGTTCGCATCGACGATGGAGGTGAAGGCGCGTTCGAAGCCGGTATGCACGGCCTGGTGCAGCGGCATCTTGGAGCGCATTTCCTCGCGGATACGCTCGAAGATCAGCACGTTGGCATCCACCGCCATGCCCAGCGTCAGCACGATACCGGCAATGCCCGGCAGGGTCAGGGTAGCGCCCAGCATCGACATCGCGGCGATCAGGATCGCCAGGTTGGCGGTCAGGGCCACGTTGGCGACGACACCGAAGGCCTTGTAGCGGGCCAGCATGAACAGCACGACCAGCAGCAGGCCCAGCTCGACGGACAGGATGCCGCGCGAGATGTTCTCGGCACCCAGGCTCGGACCGATGGTGCGTTCCTGCACGAAGTAGATCGGCGCGGCCAGCGAGCCGGAACGCAGCAGCAGCGACAGCTCCTTCGCCTCGGTCGGGGAATCCAGACCGGTGATGCGGAAGCTGTTGCCCAGCGCGCTCTGGATGGTCGCCAGACTGATCAGGCCCTTCTCGGTGTAGGGGATGCGCTTCTCGACTTCCTCGCCATCCTCCATCACGGTGCGCGTGCGGGTCTTGTGCTCGATGAACAGCACCGCCATGTTGCGGCCGATGGCAGCACGCGTGACGCGGTTCATGATCGAGCCACCGGTGCCATCCAGGTTGATGTTGACCTGCGGACGGCCACTTTCATCGAAGCTGGTGCTGGCGCTGGAGACACTGTCACCGCTGATGATCACGTCCTTCATGATGTTGGCGGTGCGCCCCGGCTGGTTGCGGAAGGCGAAGGTTTCCATCTCGCTGGAGGGCGTGTCGCTGGCCGCTTCGAGACGGAACTCGAGGTTGGCGGTGGCACCCAGTACGCGCTTGGCAGCGGCCGTGTCCTGCACGCCCGGCAGCTCGACCACGATGCGGTTCGGGCCCTGACGCTGCACCAGCGGCTCGGAGACGCCCAGCTCGTTGACGCGATTGCGGATCGTGGTCAGGTTCTGATTGACCGCGTAATCCTGAATCTCCTTGATGGCGGCGGTCGTCAGAGTGAGATCCAGTACGGCCCCACGATCGACATCGCGCTCATCGTATTCGAAGTTCTGGAAGTCGCGCGAGACCAGTGAACGTGCCTTCGAGCGGTCTTCGTCGTCGGAGAAGGTCAGGCTCAGCGTGCCATCGTTGACCTCACTGCCGCGGTAGCGGATACGCTCCTCGCGCAGGGTTTCCTTGATGGCGCTGGCGTTGACTTCCAGGCGTTGCTTGACCGCGGCGTCCATGTCGACTTCCAGCTGGAAGTGGACCCCGCCGCGCAGATCAAGCCCCAGCTTCATCGGCGAGGCGCCGAGACTGGAAAGCCACGACGGCGTGGCATCAGCCAGATTCAGCGCGACGATGGCGTCATCGCCAAGGGTGTCGCTGATCAGTTCCTTGGCACGCAGCTGCTGGTCGTTGCTGGTGAGGCGAATCAGGCCGGTGGAACCATTGAGTTCCTCGGATTTGGGTGTGATGCCGGCGTTTTCGAGGGCGCTGGTGGCGCGATCGAGATCTTGCTGGTCGATGGCATCGGCGCCGCTGGCGGCACTGATCTGCACGGCCGGGTCTTCGGGGTAGAGATTCGGCAATGCGTAGATCACGCCGACGGCAAGTACCAGGCAGATCACCAGGTACTTCCAAAGCGGATAGCGGTTGAGCATGGCAGCCCTGTCCTTGGTGGAGCGGGAGAGAAATAGCATGCTGCCGGCACAGGGGCCGGCAGCAGGAGGGAGATCAGATGGACTTGATGGTGCCCTTCGGCAGGACCGCAGCCACGGCGGACTTCTGCACGTTGACTTCGTTGCCTTCGTTCAGCTCCATGGTGATGAACTGCTCGCTGACCTTGGTGATGCGGCCGACCAGGCCACCACCGATGACGATCTCGTCACCCTTGGCCAGGTTGCTGATCAGGTTCTTGTGTTCCTTGGCGCGCTTGGACTGCGGACGCCAGAGCAGGAAATAGAAAATGACCACGAAGCCGACCAGCATGACGATCTGGCCGATGGCGCCGCCGCCGGCGACAGCCGCTTCGGCTTCCGCGTGTGCGGCAGGAATCAGGAATTCCAGCATGTGTATCTCCAGAGGTTACGAGTGAACTGTTGTTATGCAATGAGCGTGATTCGAGCGCTGCTTCACGCCTGTCTCGAGTCAGATACCAAGGCGACCGGAGCGGGTTGCTCTCCGGTCGCGCTTCGATTCGATCAGTCGGCCAGCGGCGGCACCGGCAGGCCGCGCGCGGCATAGAACTGTTCCACGAAGTCCTGCAATGTACCCGCTTCAATTGCACCGCGCAAACCAGCCATCACGGTCTGGTAGTAGCGCAGATTGTGGATGGTGTTGAGCATGGAACCGAGCATTTCTCCACAGCGATCAAGGTGATGCAGGTAGCCGCGTGAGAAGTTGGTGCAGGTGTAGCAATCGCAGTCCGGGTCCAGCGGTGACGTATCGTGCTTGTGGACGGCATTGCGGATCTTGACCGTACCGGTCGGCGTGAACAGGTGGCCGTTGCGCGCGTTGCGGGTCGGCATCACGCAATCGAACATGTCGACACCACGGCGCACGCCTTCCACGAGATCCTCCGGCTTGCCGACACCCATCAGGTAGCGCGGTTTGTCCTCCGGCATCCACTCGGGGAGGTAGTCGAGCACCTTGATCATCTCGTCCTTGGGTTCGCCCACGGACAGGCCACCGATAGCGTAGCCATCGAAGTCGATCTTCTTCAGGCCCTCGAGGGATTTCTCGCGCAGGTCCGGATACATGCCGCCCTGGATGATGCCGAACAGTGCCGAAGGGGAATCGCCATGGGCATCGCGGGAGCGCTGGGCCCAGCGCAGTGACATCTCCATCGACTTGCGGGCTTCATCATGCGTGGCCGGATACGGCGTGCACTCATCGAAGATCATCACGATGTCGGACCCCAGCGAGCGCTGGACGGCCATCGACTCTTCCGGGCCCATGAAGACCTTGGAGCCATCCACCGGTGAGCGGAAGTGAACGCCCTGTTCGGTAATCTTGCGCGTCTTGCCCAGCGAGAAGACCTGGAAGCCGCCGGAATCGGTCAGGATCGGCTTGTCCCATTGCGCGAAATCATGCAGGTCACCATGCGCTTCGATGACTTCCGTGCCCGGGCGCAGCCACAGGTGGAAGGTGTTGCCGAGGATGATCTCGGCGCCGATCTCCTTGATGGATTCCGGTGTCATGCCCTTCACGGTGCCGTAGGTGCCGACCGGCATGAAGGCCGGGGTTTCCACCGTGCCGCGCGGGAAGGTCATGCGGCCGCGTCGCGCGCGACCATCGGTGGCGAGCTTCTCAAAGCTCATGAAGCATTCTTTGCGCATGGTTCTCTCTTCAGGCGCGTTCCAGCAGCATGGCATCGCCATAGCTGAAGAACTGGTAGCGCTCCTGCACGGCAGCCTGGTAGGCGGCCATGGTGTGCTCGTAACCGGCGAAGGCCGAGACCAGCATCAGCAGGGTCGATTCCGGCAGATGGAAGTTGGTGATCAGCAGATCCACCACCTGCCATTCATAACCGGGGTAGATGAAGATGTCGGTGTCACCGGAGTAAGGTGCCAGCTCGCCACCGTGGGCCTTGGCAGCACTTTCAAGGCAGCGCACGCTGGTGGTGCCGACAGCGACCACGCGACGGCCGGCCGCACGAGCACGCGCAATCGTGTCACAGGCTTCCTGACCGACCTCGATCCACTCGCTGTGCATGTGGTGCTCGAGAATGCTGTCGACACGCACCGGCTGGAAGGTGCCGGCACCGACGTGCAGGGTGACGAAGGCGGTCTCGATGCCTTTCTCGGCCATGGCGGCCATGATCGGCTCATCGAAGTGCAGGCCAGCCGTCGGTGCGGCCACGGCGCCATCGCGCCTGGCATAGACCGTCTGGTAGCGCTCGCGGTCCGACAGCTCGTCATCGCGGGTGATATAGGGCGGCAACGGCATGTGGCCATGCTGGTTGAGCAGCTCGATCATCGGCGTCTCGCCGTGGAAGCGCAGCTCGAACAGCGCGTCCTGCCGACCTTCGACCACGGCGGTGATGCCGCCTTCGAAGATCAGCTCGGTGCCCGGCTTCGGCGACTTGCTGGAGCGGATGTGCGCCAGACCACGGTGTGCATCCAGCGGACGCTCCAGCAGCATCTCGATCTTGCCGCCGGAGGCCTTCTGGCCGTGCAGGCGCGCGGGGATCACGCGGGTGTCATTGAAGACCACGACATCGCCGGGTTCCAGCTTCTCGAGCAGGTCAGGAAAGTGGCGATGCACGATCTCGCCGCTCTTGCCGTCCAGGTGCAGCAGACGGCAATCACTGCGCTGCTCGGAAGGGTAGCGGGCAATCAGCTCATCCGGCAGACTGAAATCATAATCACTGCGCTGGAGCGGGCGCTCGGAAGCGGAGGGGGCAACGCCAGAGGCATCGCCGGAATCGATTCGTGACATGGCCAACGGATGCGTTGCATGTGTCTGATCTGGCGTGAAAACTCGTTGACCTCGGCGTAGGCTTCCGTATAATTTCGCTCCATTGCCGGTGTGGCGGAATTGGTAGACGCAGCGGATTCAAAATCCGCCGCTTAATAGGCGTGTCGGTTCGAGTCCGACCACCGGCACCATCTTGAAAACAGTCGCTCACGAGCGGCTGTTTGCGTTTCTGGCCTTCGCCAGGCATAAAAAAGCCCCGAACGGATGTCGGGGCTTTCTTGTCTCTGGCGCATCTGCCGGCGATTCACGCCTGATGTGGAACGCTCTTGACGCGTCGGTAGATGCTGTTGCTTGCGAGGGAAGGGTCAAGGAGTGCAATGCGCGTGCTCTGTATCGCGAGTTCCTGGCGCAGGGTAGACCACATGCCGATGAACTCGCGGCAATCCTGGCAGTTCACGAGATGGTCGGCGGATGGTGCATGGTATTGATAGTCCATCTTGAGGCCGGAACATACCGGACAACACAGAGCCGCTCGAGCTTTCCCTTTCATTTCTCCTCTCCCTCTCAGCATTCGACTGAATTCGGTGAGGTTCAGCGTAGTGGTCTCATTTCCTTGGAACATGGAAAGACTGTCATGCATTGGATGCCACTGAATCTGTGGTTGTCACTGGTTGCGCTGTGCGCCATGGGGGCGATGTCGCCCGGGCCGAGTCTGGCGATGGTGCTTCGCCACACGCTGGGAGGTGGCAGAAGTGCGGGAGTCGCCGCCGGTATCAGCCATGCATTGGGGGTCGGGTTGTATGCCGCGCTCACCGCCTGGGGACTTGGTGCCTTGATCGTTCATTATCCGGGCATGTTCCAGGCGATCATGATTCTGGGGGCGGCCTATCTGGCCTGGTTGGGCGTCAAGGCATTGCGGGCGGGCCGTGGCGGGGCGCTTGAGGCTCAGGCCGTCACCACATCCCGTTCCATGGCGATTCGCGATGGTTTCATGGTGGCGCTGGCCAATCCCAAGCTGATCCTGTTCTTCGTGGCGCTGCTCAGTCAGCTGATCACGCCGGAGATGAGCGAGATGGGCAAGTGGCTGGTGGTCGTGACGGCGATGGGCATCGACGGTGCCTGGTATGTGCTGGTGGCGATGGCACTGTCGCACTCGCGGGTGCTGCCTTGGCTTCAGGCGCGGGCGGTATGGATCAATCGCCTGACCGGTATCGTGTTGCTGGCGTTGGCGCTGCGGGTCGTATGGGGTGTCTGAAGCACAGGGAAAGGACAGGGTACGGTGATCCAGGACGAAATCATTCAATTGGTTGATGCACGCAATCGCCCATGCGGTACGGCTCCTCGTCGCCAGATGCGGCGTTATCGCTACTGGCATCGAGCGACCTATGCCTTCGTGCTCAATGCCAGTGGAGAGCTGTGCATCCAGAAACGCACCATGAGCAAGGAAGTCTTTCCAGGGTATTTCGACCTCGCCAGCGGAGGGGTGGTCGGCGCGGGCGAAGCGGTCCACGTGGCCGCACGACGCGAGCTGGAGGAGGAGATCGGTGCCCGGGGCGTCGCGCTCAGACATTGCTTCGATTTCTGCTATCGCGATGCCACCAATCATGTCTATGGCAGCGCCTATCTCGCACGTTATGACGGTCCCTTGACGCTTCAGGCCGAGGAGGTGGCTGACGCCTTCTGGGTGACACCGCAACAGGCGCTGGAATTGCATCCTTCAACGCCGGACAGCCGTACGGCGCTTGAGCGCCTCATTCGTGAGGGCTTTCTGTCCCACTCTCCCTACCACTCTCTGTGCTGGAGTCTGCGCATGAATGCCAAGGTATCGCCCCAACAGCTGGAAGAGGTGGAGGTTGCACTGTCGAGCGTGCTGGCGGGCAAGCCGCATCAGATCCGGCTCGCTCTGTGCTGCCTGCTGTGTCAGGGCCACGTGCTGATCGAGGATCTGCCCGGGCTTGGCAAGACGACGCTGGCCCAGGGGCTGGCGCGTCTGATCGGCACCGACATGCAGCGCGTCCAGTTCACCAGTGATCTGCTGCCCGCCGACATTCTCGGCGTGTCGGTCTTCGACCCTCGTGAGAGCGCCTTCCATTTCCATCCGGGCCCCGTCTTTCACTCGCTGGTGCTGGCGGATGAGATCAATCGTGCCACGCCCAAGACCCAGAGTGCGCTGCTGGAGGCCATGGAAGAGCGACAGGTGACCGTGGAGGGCGAGACGCGTCGTCTGCCGGAGCCTTTCTTCGTCATCGCCACTCAGAACCCGCTTCAGCAATCCGGTACCTTCCCGTTGCCTGAGTCCCAGCTGGATCGCTTTCTGATGCGTCTTTCGTTGGGATATCCAGAGCCTGCGGCTGAGCGAGAGATACTGAGAGGCAATGCCGGTCGCCAGCACATCGAGGCGCTGCGTCCCCTGTTGCCGCTCGAGGTACTGCGTGAGTGGCAGGCATCCGTGACGCGCGTGCGCCTCTCTGAACCGCTGCTGGATTACCTGCAGGCACTGGTCGCTGCCACACGGTCGTCGCCGGAAGTGCCTTACGGCCTGTCGACGCGAGGCGTGCTGGCATTGGCCAACGCCTCGCGTGGCTGGGCGTTGCTCGCGGGGCGTGACTACGTGCTGCCGGAGGATGTCCAGGCCGTCTGGGCGCCGGTGGTCGGCCATCGACTGAGCGAGGGCAGTGTCGCGGAGGGAGATGCCGTGGCTCGCCATCTGCTGGGGCAGGTGGCGGTGGTGCCTGCATGACACGAGCGGCCAGTGTCGGACCATGGGGCCGACTCAAGGCGCGCATGTTGCGCAGGATGTCCATCGCCGGCGGTGAGGCGCTCCATCATGCCCGTCTGATGATCCTGCCCACGCCCTTCGGCCTGTTCTGGGCGGTGCTGGTGTGCATGCTGCTGCTGCTGGGGATCAACTACGAGAATTCCCTCGCGCATGCGCTCGCATTCTGGTTGTTCTCGCTGGCGGTGATCAGCATCTTTCGAAGCTGGCGCAATCTTGCCGGTGTGCGCGTCCAGTTGATCGCGGATGGCGAGGCCTACGCAGGCGGTGAGTTGCGCCTGCTGGTCCGGCTGAGCGGGCGGGCGCGGGCGCGCGCCATCGATGTGCGTCTCGGGAATAGTCGTCAGCGTCTCGAGATTCATGCCGGAGAGGGCAGTGCGCCTATGGGGCTGCCGGTCGCTCTTCGTGGGCAGTTCACCTTGCCGCCATTGACGCTGGAGTCTCGCTGGCCGCTGGGGCTGGTGCGTCTGTGGTCCTGGGTCGCGATCGAGATGCCGGTGATGATCCACCCCTGTCCGCAGATGCCGGCCGCACCGCAGGGCAGTCGCAATACGCTGGAACAGGTCGAGCAGGGCGACTTCGCCGGCCTGCGTCGCTATGTGGCCGGTGATCCACCGGCGCATGTGGCCTGGAAGCACTGGGGGCGCAGCGGTGAGCTGGTCACCAAGCGTTTCGAGACGCCGGCACGCCCCTCCTTGTGGCTGGACTACGAGGCGTGCCATGGCGACATGGAACAGCGTCTCGGCGAATTGACGGCACGCGTGCTGGCGGCGGAGAAGTCACAGGCGACCTATGGGCTGCGCCTGCCGGGCCAGACGCTGGCCATCGCCAGTGGTGGGGCGCATCGGCGACGCGTACTGGAAGCGCTGGCCTTGTTTGGAGGAGAGCGCCGCTGGTGGCAACGCAAACCTCTGACGCCTGATCAGGCGCTTGGCTGGCTTGAACTGCGCCACCTGTTCATTGGCCAGTGTCTCGTGCTGGCGCTGCATCTGTTGTGGATGCCGATCTGGCTTGCACTCCCTGCGCTGCTGGCGGCGCTATGGCGGTTTCAGCAATTGCGCGCCCGCGTGCCGCGTGCCGGCATTCTGCTGCGGCTGGCGGCGGTATGTCTGGTGGCAGCAGGGCTGTTTCTGGAATACGGGCAGATGTTGCGCCTGGAGGCGATGATCGGCCTGCTGGTGGGAATCTATCTGCTCAAGCTGCTGGAAACTGACAGCCTGCGTGATGGTCGCGTGGTCTGTGGGCTGGGGTTTGTCGTGCTGGCCTCCGCCTTCCTGCATGATCAGGGGCCGGTGATGGCAGCTGCGGCGATTCTGGCCGCTGGCTGGCTGATCGGTGGTCTGGTCCTGATCGCCGGAGCGCGCCGCAGTGGTGAGGCACTGCGTGAGACTTGCTGGTTGATGGGCTTGTCATTGCCGCTGATGCTGGGATTGTTCGTGCTGTTTCCCCGTCTGCCGCCACTCTGGAACGTTCCTCAGCTGGAAGAGGCCACGACCGGTCTGACGGATAGCGTATCGCCCGGTGATATCGCAGCGCTGGGGCGCAGTGACGAGCTGGCTTTCCGAGCCCGTTTCGACGGTGCCTTGCCGGCAGCTTCAGAGCGCTACTGGCGTGTCTATACCTTGAGTCTGTTTGATGGCGTGCGCTGGTCACGTGCCTCCCCTGATAGGCTGCAGAGTGCGTTGGGTGGGCCGGCGTCGCGCTATGCCGTGCGTGGCAGGGGCGTGGACGGCGGCAGCCCCCGGCACCGTTATGAGCTGTTGCTGGAGCCGGACCCGCGCCCTTGGCGGCCAAGCCTCGGCGCTCCGTTGTCGAGTGATCAGGAGGCGCGTTATCTGGTGGACGGCACTCTGGAAGGGATGTCGTCACTCAACACCCGTGCATTGCTGAAATTGAGTTCCTCCGGTCAGCCTCCCTTGGCGGCACCACAATGGATGCAGCGTCTGGATCTGCTGTTGCCTGAGGATGGCAACCTCCGTGCTCGCGCATTCGCTCGTGATCTGATGCATCAGGCGGGTGGAGACCCCCAAGGCTTCCTTCGCCTCCTGTTCCAGCATTTC
The DNA here is from genome assembly GCF_004006355.1 of Cobetia sp. ICG0124. NCBI lineage: Bacteria > Pseudomonadati > Pseudomonadota > Gammaproteobacteria > Oceanospirillales > Halomonadaceae > Cobetia > Cobetia sp. ICG0124. The sequence continues at coordinate 597,458 of NZ_CP024893.1, forward strand.
CATCGTCAGCCTTACCACTACACCCTCACGCCCCCGCGTCTTGAGGGCATGAATCGTGTGGACGATTTCCTGTTTGATAGCCTGCAGGGGTATTGCACGCATTACGCATCGACTACCGTCTTTCTGGCGCGGGCAGCAGGAATCCCGGCGCGCATGGTGGCGGGCTATCTCGGTGGAGAGGCGCAGGGTGGCGCCGCGAGCGGTGAGCGTGAGTTGAGCATTCGGCAGTACGATGCCCATGCCTGGGTCGAGGTGTTCCATGGGGGGCGCTGGCACCGGTTCGACCCGACGGCGGCGGTGGCTCCCGAGCGTATTGCCCAGGGGGCGCTCAGTCTGCAAGGTCAGCCGGGTTTCATGGCAGATGCCGGTCTGCGCGCCTTCACGCTGAATAATTCCATGCTTCGTGATCTGAGGCGTCAGTGGGAGCGTTTCGAGTACCGCTGGCAGCGAAGTGTCGTGGGGTTCCGCCTGGAACAGCAGCGTAGTCTGTGGCAGCGGATGTTCGGCGAGTTTCGCTGGGAGTGGCTGGTCTGGGGGGTACTCGGATTGCTGGCCTGTGTGGTACTGGTAGGGGCGGTGCTGGTGCTCTGGTCTGGTCGTGAGGTAACGACACATGCCGGTGTCAGAGCCTACCGTCGGCTGGCGAAGCGTCTGGAGCGCTCCGGGCTTGGCCCTGGCCCGGGTGAGGCGCCCGGCAGTCACCTGCGGCGTGTCGCACGGCTGCAGCCGGAAAATGTTAAAGAATTGTTACAGCTGTCGGAAGTCGTTGAACAATGGATTTACAATGATGACGCGCAAGAGGGCGCTTCTCATGCCGGCGGCTCGTCTTCTCGTAGCATGCGTCGCCAGTGGTCAGCGTTATGCCGTAAGCCCTTCGCAGCATGATGCAGCACCTTTCCCCAGCAGGAGTAAGTCCCCATGGTTCAGGTCATTCGCACAGAAGGCACAGTACTTGTTGTTTCCGCCACTAACGAGTCGCAGCGTGTCGTCAATGGAATGACGCTTGAACCTACTGCCACCCTGATCGCGCCGCAGGGAGCGATCATCGTGCTGGAAGACGGTTCTCGGTTGGTGGTGCCGCAAGGGGCCCCGATCGGTATCGAGGTACTGCTCGCAGAGTCTCGCGATGACGCACCTGTCGACCCGACGGTAGAAGCATTGCGCGAAGCGATTGCCCGAGGCGAAGACCCGACGGCCATTCAGGAGGCACCGGCAGCGGGGGAAAATGCAGGGTCTCCGGGCAGCAGTCGCAGTGGCTTCCTGGATGCCTCTGGCGTCGGTCGGGATGGCCGTGTCGAGCGCACTTCCTACGAATATGAAGGTGGGTTCACCGATCCCACCTATACCGAAGAAGACGAAGATGGCCTCGGGTTGGATCCTGAGTCGACGTCGACGGAAACGCGACCTGGCCTTGACCGTCGATGCGCCGGCGCTGACCTCCGACACCACGCCGACCATCGTCGGCACCACCGATGCCGAAGACGGCAGCACCGTCACGCTGATCATCACCGACAGTGACGGCAACGAGCAGACCGTCACCGCCACCGTCGAGAATGGCACCTACAGCGTCGATGCCGAGACGCCGCTGAGCGAAGGCGAGTACAGCGTCGAGGCCACTGTCACCGACCCGGCCGGCAACACCGCGACCAGCAATGACGTGGGTGAGATCGATCTGCAAGCCGCGACCTGGCTCTGACCGTCGATGCGCCGGCGCTGACCTCCGACACCACGCCGACCATCGTCGGCACCACCGATGCCGAAGACGGCAGCACCGTCACGCTGATCATCACCGACAGTGACGGCAACGAGCAGACCGTCACCGCCACCGTCGAGAATGGCACCTACAGCGTCGATGCCGAGACGCCGCTGAGCGAAGGCGAGTACAGCGTCGAGGCCACTGTCACCGACCCGGCCGGCAACACCGCGACCAGCAATGACGTGGGTGAGATCGACGCAAGCCGCGACCTGGCTCTGACCGTCGATGCGCCGGCGCTGACCTCCGACACCACGCCGACCATCGTCGGCACCACCGATGCCGAAGACGGCAGCACCGTCACGCTGGTCATCACCGACAGTAACGGCAACGAGCAGACCGTCACCGCGACCGTCGAAAACGGCACCTATACGGTTGACGCCGAGACGCCGCTGAGCGAAGGCGAGTACAGCGTCGAAGCCACCGTCACCGACCCGGCCGGCAACACCGCGACCAGCAATGACGTGGGCGAGATCGATCTGTCAGCGCGCGCCGGCACTGACCGTCGATGCGCCGGCGCTGACCTCCGACACCACGCCGACCATCGTCGGCACCACCGATGCCGAAGACGGCAGCACTGTCACGCTGGTCATCACCGACAGCGATGGTAACGAGCAGACCGTCACCGCCACCGTCGAGAACGGCACCTACAGCGTCGATGCCGAGACGCCGCTGAGCGAAGGCGAATATAGCGTCGAAGCCACCGTCACCGACCCGGCCGGCAACACCGCGACCAGCCCGTCGATGCGCCGGCGCTGACCTCCGACACCACGCCGACCATCGTCGGCACCACCGATGCCGAAGACGGCAGCACTGTCACGCTGGTCATCACCGACAGCGATGGTAACGAGCAGACCGTCACCGCCACCGTCGAGAACGGCACCTACAGCGTCGATGCCGAGACGCCGCTGAGCGAAGGCGAATCCTCCGACACCACGCCGACCATCGTCGGTACCACCGACGCCGAGGACGGCAGCACCGTCACGCTGCTCATCACCGACAGTGAAGGCAACGAGCAGACCGTCACCGCCACCGTCGAGAACGGCACCTACAGCGTCGATGCCGAGACGCCGCTGAGCGAAGGCGAATATAGCGTCGAAGCCACCGTCACCGCGTCGAAGCCACCGTCACCGACCCGGCCGGCAACACCGCGACCAGCAATGACGTGGGCGAGATCGATCTGTCAGCGCTCCGGCTCTGACCGTCGATGCGCCGGCGCTGACCTCCGACACCACGCCGACCATCGTCGGCACCACCGATGCCGAAGATGGCAGCACCGTGACCCTGGTCATCACCGACAGTGACGGCAACGAGCAGACCGTCACCGCCACCGTCGAGAATGGCACCTACAGCGTCGATGCCGAGACGCCGCTGAGCGAAGGCGAGTACAGCGTCGAAGCCACTGTCACCGACCCGGCCGGCAACACCGCGACCAGCAATGACGTGGGCACACTGGTTGGCAGTGATTCTGGCGCGGTAACAGAGGATGGCGTTACCGAAGCTTCCGGCACGCTTGTCGATGTTGAAAGCACCGATGTGGTCGCTGGCTCCCAAAGCGATGATTACGGCACTTTCAGCATCAATGAGTCAGGTGAGTGGACCTACACGCTCGATAACGAAGCCGCTGCCGTCCAGGGGCTGGATGCAGGCGATACTGTCAGCCAGTCATTTGTGGTCGAGCTGACCGATGGGACGACTACCACGGTCAACATCGTCATCACCGCGATGGGACGACCACCACGGTCGACATCACCATCACCGGCGCGACCGATGCCGCGCCGACCATCACGCTGGCAGACAAGGAAGTGACCGAGGCCACGGGTGCCACTGTCACTGACACCTTCCAGGTCGAGGCAGATGCCGGCATCGCCAGCGTCACCATCAATGGCACGGATATCACTTCGGCGTCAGTGGATAACCCCATCGTGATTCCGGGCGCGACTGATGACGAAGGGATGCTGACCATTACCGGCTACGATTCAGGCACCGTGTCCTACACCTATGTGGAGGATGGTACGGCTGCGGATCACACGGCTGGTGACAATAGCGTGTTCGACAACTTCGCCGTGGTCGTCACTGACTTGGCAGGACAGAGCACGAGCGACAGCCTTGACGTCAAGATTCTGGATACCGCGCCGGTTGCCAACCCTGATGAACGCACCATCGAGGAAGATGCGACGGATGAACTGACTGGCAACGTGATTGACGGTATCAATGACACCGCCGATACGCTGGGCGCCGATACGCCGTTCATGGTCTGCAAACTGGACGATAAAGGGATTGCCGACGGCGGCAGTGCGACCGTCACCGGCGACTATGGCACGCTGACACTCAATAGTGACGGCAGCTATACCTACGTATTGGATACCACCAAGACGCAGTCGCTGGCTGATGGTGTGCAGGCGGAAGATGTCTTCACTTATGTCCTGGAGGACAGTGATGGTGATACGTCTACCACCACGCTGACCATCAACATCACGGGGTCTGACGACGATGACAGCGTTGTCGATAGCTTCACCGTGGTGGTGACGGATGTTACCGGTGCAACAGCCACCGACAGCCTCGACGTCACGGTTCTGGATACCGCGCCTGTCGCCAATGATGACACCTACACCATTCGTGAGGACGATACTTCCCCTGATGGTGAGCCGGTGATCAGTACCAATGTCATCACGAGTGTTTTGGGTCGTGGTCAGGATGAGCTTGGTGCCGACGCCGTGACCATCACGAAACTGGACGGCATCTTGCTGGCAGACAACGGGGGTAGTGTTACCGTCGATGGCAGCTATGGCAGCCTGACCCTCAATACCGATGGCAGCTTCAGTTATGACCTGGACGATGTACGTGCCCAGGCATTGGGAGCGGGTGATCTGGTCAAGGAGGAGTTCGAGTACACCATTCTTGATGCGGATGGGGATTCGGATACCGCTGTCATCACCATCAATGTCCAGGGCTTGAACGACAAGCCGGTGGCCTATGACGATGGCCCGATTCTGGTCGAGGAAGATACTCCGGTCAGCGGCAACGTCCTGAGCAACGATGTTGATGCCGATGGTGATGAGTTGAGCGTCTTCAGCTTCACTGTTGACGGCGATACCTACGACCCGGGCGAGACGGCGGATCTTGGCGAAGTCGGCACGCTACTTATCAATGCCGATGGTACCTTCACCTTCACGCCCGGCGAGAACTACAACGGTCCGGTGCCTGATACCACCTATGTGATCACGGATGGCACCGAGTTCGATGAAGCCATTCTCAGCTTCCAGGATGTCACGGCGGTCGATGACCCGGTTGTCATCAGTGCCGATGATGGCGCTGTTGCCGAAGATGGTGTGACACAAGCGTCGGGTACGCTGACCGCGACCGATGTCGATAGTGTTGCGCCGACATTCGTGGCCGCGACCGATGACAGCAGTGACTACGGCAGCTTCACTGTCAATGCTGACGGTAGCTGGACCTATACGCTCGACAACGACACAGCTGCTGTTCAGGGGCTGACGTCTGAAGACGAGATTGTCGAGCAGTACACCGTCACGCTCAGCGATGGTTCCACCACGACAGTGGATATCGTGATCACCGGTACTGATGATGCACTGCCGGTCATCAATTCACTGGAAGATCAGTCCGTCACCGAAGCGACAGGAAGTACGGTCACCGATACCTTTACCGTGAAAGCTGCGGCAGGTATTGCGGCAGTGACGATCGCTGGTGTGGATATCACGGATGCCAACACCTCACCGGTAGTGATCTCCAATCCAGATGGCGAAGGGACGCTGACCGTCACAGGCTATGATGCCGACACCGGGGTGGTCTCCTACAGCTATGTGGAAGATGGCACTGCGGCTGATCATTCCGGTGGCGATGACAGTGAGCGATGGCGCGGCGGCTGTGATCACTGGTGCTCATGGCGAGCTGACGCTTGAAGCGGATGGCTCCTACAGCTACCAGTCAGCACGCGAAGATCTGCAGTTCCTCGCGGCGGGTGAGTCGGTCACGGATGTCTATACCTACGTGATCAGGGATGCTGACGGTGATACCTCCAGCACCACTCTGACGATCACCATCAATGGTCGCAACGACGGCCCGGCGATCAGCGTCAACAGTGGTGATAGCGCCTCCGCCAGTCTGACGGAAACGGACTCCGCCCTGAGCACCAGCGGTACGCTGTCGGTGACGGATGTGGATCTCAGCAATAGCGTGACGCCAAGCGTGACCAGTGTCTCCAGCAATGGTGATACTGGCGCGCTGGACAACGATGATCTGCTTGCGCTGCTGGGGGTGGACACCGGCGCCATCATCGATGACGAGAACACTGAAGGGACGCTCAACTGGACCTTCGACAGCAGTGCTGCCGGGGAAAGCTTCGACTACCTGTCTGCAGGCGAGTCACTGGTCCTGACCTACACCGTCACTGTCACGGATACGGCGGGAGCGACAGCTACCCAGGATGTCACCATTACCATTCAGGGGACGAATGACGCTCCGGTGGTGACTGCGACTGAAGGCCGCGTCAGCGAAGAAGGGCTCGAAGGCGGTATCGCCGACAGTGATGCGGCTGATGGCTTCACGGATACTACCGATGCCACCATCGTCACCGGTACGGTTTCGGTCACGGATGTCGACAGTGACAGTGTCTCGCTGGTGCTGACGGCGCCTGCCACGGCCATCACCTCCGGTGGCAGTGCGGTGACCTGGTCCGGCAGCGGCACCCAATCAATGGTGGCAACCGATGCCGAGGGCAATGAAGTCGCGACGGTCACCATCGATGACAGCGGCACCTATACCTTCACTCTGAGTCAGGCGGTTGATCACTCGGGTGACGGGGAAGATGTCCTGTCTCTGGACTTCGGTGTACTCGCAACGGATAGCGAAGGCGCAAGCTCCACCGGCACGCTGACCATCGGCATCGAGGATGATGCCCCCGAGCAGCAAGAAGCACAGAGCTTCTCCTCGACGTTGGTGGATACCAATCTCACTATCATTCTTGATGTGTCAGGTTCCATGAATGCAACTGATGGAATCGATGGTGAAACTCGCCTGCAGAGCGCTATTGATTCCATCAAGTCTCTGATTGAGGCCTACGATGACTTTGGTGACGTACGTATCAATCTGGTGACATTCTCATCCATCGGTACGGCTCAGAATGCTTGGGTGACCGTAGGAGAGGCTGAGAGCATTCTGGATAACCTGCAGGCCGGTGGTTATACCAATTATGATTCCGCTCTTGCAGCTGCTATCGAGAATTATTCTGAAGATGGAGCATTGGAGGATGCGCAAAGCATTTCCTATTTCTTCTCCGATGGTGAACCTAACTTTGGTGATGGTGATGATGCAGGTATCTCGGAGAGTGAAGAGAATATCTGGACAGATTTTCTGGTTGAGAATGGCATCAAGTCATACGCGATAGGACTGGGAGGCAGTGTCGATGAAGACAACCTCAATCCAATTGCCTACGATGGTTCAGCGGACGAAGATATCGATAGTACAGTCGTGACCAGCTTCGAGGATCTCGACGATACGCTTGCTGCCACGGTCCAATCACCCGTCAGTGGTCAGCTGGTATCAGGCAGTTCCGTAGATGGCAGTTTGTTGGGAGCGGATGGTGGTTATCTGCAGTCGGTCACTGTGGATGGCACTACCTACAGTTATGATCCGGATACCAATGCTGTTTCTGCCACTGGTACCGACAACAGCAGCTACGATGCAGGCAGCCTGGAGTTGACCATCTCGACGGATCTGGGTGGCAGCATGCTGTTCAATCTGGGGACCGGTGACTTCTCCTATACGCCGCCGGACAATGTCAGTGCGCGTTCCACGGACAGCTTCGATTACGTCACGGTCGACAACGACGGGGATACCAACACTTCAAGTGTCAGTATCGACGTCGACAAGCTGTCGGTCCTGATCGGGACCTCTGGCAACGACACCCTGACAGGCGATGGCGATGGCCCGTTCTATGCCGATTATCTGATTGGCCAGGGCGGCAATGACATCTTGAGTGGCGGTGCGGGCAGCGATCGTCTGGAAGGCGGTAGCGGCAACGATACGCTGAGAGGTGGTACCGGCAACGATATCCTGTCCGGTGGCGAGGGCGATGATCTTCTGGTGGGTGGCTCCGGCAACGACATCCTCACCGGTGGCGATGGGGCAGACACCTTCCAGTGGATGAGTGGTGATGACGTCAACAGCGAAGGCGGCATGGCGACGGATACCATCACCGACTTCAGTGTGGCGGATGGCGACGTCATCGATCTGTCGGATCTCCTTCAGTCCAATGGGGACGCCGATGCGCTCTCGAGCTTCCTGCACTTCGAGTCAGATGGGGACGGCGGTACCACCATCGAGATCAGTGTGGACGGCTCTGGGGGCAGCAATGTCACCCAGGAGATCACTCTGCAGGATGTGGATCTGACATCGGGCGGTGATTCCGATGCCCAGATCATCCAGTCGCTGCTGGACAGCAACAGTCTCAAGACAAATACCAACGCCTTTTATTGCATTAGACTTCACCGAATGAATGTCTGCGAAGTGCCCCACTAAGGAGGACAGGTTGAGCGATCAACCCACGCCATTGAGACCAGAGCCGGTCGGCGAAAGAGAGGGCGACCCTCTGCTGAATGCGCTGGTGTTCATGGCGCGTTACCACGGCAATCCCCGGTCAGCCGCCGTGCTGACAGACGGACTGCCGATGGAGGACGGGCGTTTGCCTCTGGCGCTTGTCAGCCGTGCAGCCGCGCGTGCCAATCTGAGCGCCAAACTGGTCAATCAACAGATCACCGCGATCAGCGATCTGTTGATGCCCTGCATTCTGATGTTGAATGAAGGGCGCGCTGTCGTGCTGCTGGAAGTGGATGCCAAGACAGAAAAGGCGCGAATCCATCAACCGGAAGCGGAAGGCGATGCATGGATCGAACTGGAAACGCTGACGGCACGCCATGATGGACGAGTGGTCTACCTGAAGCAGGAACACCGTTTCGATGAGCGCGCCCCGGAAACGCTGGAACAGAGCGATGGCCACTGGTTCTGGTCGACGCTGAAGCTCTCGACGCCTATCTATCGTGACGTGATTCTGGCCTCTGTCCTGATCAATCTGTTTGCCGTGGCATCGCCACTGTTCGTGATGAATGCCTATGACAAGGTGGTGCCCAATCTGGCGTTCAACACCTTGTGGGTCATGGCGACGGGCATGGCGATCATCATGGTATTCGATTTCGTGATGCGGCAGACGCGTGCCTATTTCATGGATACCGCCGGCAAGAAGTCCGAGGTGCTGCTGACTTCCAAGCTGTTTGCCAAGACCATGAATCTGCGCATGGAGTCGCGCCCCGGCTCCGTGGGCGGCTATGTGAAGCATCTCCAGGAATTCGATTCCATTCGCGAGTTCTTCACGTCAGCGACGTTGACCACACTCGTCGACCTGCCGTTTGCGCTGCTGTTTCTCGCCATCATCTGGATCGTCGCCGGGCCCCTGGTACTTGTCCCCCTGATAGCTCTCGTCATCCTGCTGATCTACAGCCTGGCGATACAGAGACCGCTTCGCAACAGCATCGAGAAGGGCTCGCGGCTGGCGACCGAGCGCAATGCGCGTCTCGTGGAAGCGGTCTCGGGGCTCGAGAGCCTCAAGCTGGCCAATGCTCAGGGAGAGACCCAGCGCCGCTATGAGCGTGCGGTGGGTCAGATCGCTCATTGGGGGGTGAAGAGCCGCAATCTGACGACATCCGTCAGCTCGCTGAGCATGTCATTGACGCAGGCCACCACGGTGGCACTGGTCGTGTTCGGGGTCTATCTGATCGCGGATGCACGACTCTCGGTGGGTGGGTTGATTGCCGCGGTCATGCTTTCCGGGCGTGCGCTTCAGCCCTTGGGGCAACTGGCGCTGCTGATTACCCGTATCGGGCAGACGCGCAGTGCCATGAGTGCGCTTGAGCAGATCATGGCGTTGCCTGAAGAGGCAGAAGATCGTCGTTACGTGCATCGCGAGACACTGCAGATGCGGATCGAGTTCGATCGTGTCGGCTTCGCCTATGCGCCCAACACGCCGCCGGCGGTGACCGATATCTCGTTGACCATCGAGCCAGGCGAGCGAGTGGCCATCATCGGCCGTATCGGTGCCGGCAAGAGCACCCTGCAGCGCCTGATCTGCGGACTCTATCGCGCTACCGCCGGCAGCGTGCGAGTCGATGGTCTTGACCTCAACCAGATCCATCCCGCCGATGTCCGGCGTCATATCGGGCATGCCGGTCAGGACAGTGCGCTGTTCTTCGGCTCTATCCGCGACAACATCACCCTGGGGCAGCCGCATGCCAGTGATACCCAGATTGAGCTTGCGGCCGATGCTGCCGGCGTGACCGAGTTCACTCGCCATCACCCGGAGGGACTTGATCGCCAGGTCGGGGAAGGGGGACGGATGCTGTCCAGTGGCCAACGTCAGACGGTCCTGATGGCTCGGGCGCTTCTGATGCGACCGCCGCTGCTGTTGCTCGATGAGCCCGGTTCGCACATGGACAATCGTGCCGAGCTGCGTCTGAGGCGTATGCTCAAGTCATTGCCGCGTACCCAGACCATGGTGCTGGTGACGCACAAGAGCAGCATGCTGGAAGTGGTAGACCGCGTCATCGTGATGGAAGGTGGGCGTATCGTCGCTGACGGTCCCAAGGACAAGGTATTGAATGCCTTGAATGAAAGGCGTGTGTCCGGGCGCAAGCAGGAGGCTCAACGTGGCTAAGGCACCGATTGAACAGCGCGATCTTCACCACCTGGATGACGTAAGCTCAGCCGTTCTGCTGGCGACCCCCTGGAAGTCACGCATCCTGATCTGGATGGTGCTGGCCTTCATCGTGGTGTTCGTCATCTGGGCCAGCCAGGCGAGCCTGGAGGTCGTGACGCGAGGTTCCGGCAAGGTGGTGCCCTCCACCCACCTCCAGGTCGTGCAGAATCTGGAAGGGGGGATCGTGCGCGAGATCTACATCAAGGAAGGGCAGATCGTGTCGCCCGGAGAGCCCTTGCTGCGCATTGATGACACCAGCGCCGGTTCCGACCTGCGCGAGCGTGTCTCGACCCTGGATGGCCTGCAGGCCACCATCATCCTGTACGACACCGAGCTGGATTCCATCGCGGTGGACGCCTCTGCCGATGACTGGAAGGACCAGGTCGTCATGACCCGCGTCCCCCTGCCATTCGATGAGGAGTTCAAGACTCGCAGTCCTGCACTTGTCGCGCGTGCGATGACCGCCTATCGCACCCACCTCAACCAGTTGAACAGTGGCTTGAATGGCTCTCGTGAGCAGATTCTGCAGAAGGAGCAGGAGCTGAGAGAGCTGAAGTCACGCATCAATAGCCTGGAGCGCAGCTACCAGCTGTCACGTCGTGAGCTCAACATGACAGCACCGCTGGTACGTGAAGGCGTGGTATCGCAAGTCGATCTGCTCAAGATCCAGCGTGAGGTGAATGATCTGCGGGGGGATCTGGAGTCGGCGCGACTGGCAGTGCCCGGCAAGCAGTCGGAGCTGGATGAGGCCATCTCGAATCGTGTCGGTGTTGCCCAGGAATTTCGCTCGCGTGCAGCAGATGAGCTGGCCAAGACTCAGGCGGATCTCGGGCGATTGCGTGAGGGGCGTACCAGTCTTCAGGACCGTCTTGACCGTACTTTGGTGACGTCTCCCGTTCAGGGGGCCATCAAGACCTTGAATATCAATACCATAGGCGGGGTCATCGAGCCTGGCGAAGATCTGATGGAAATCGTTCCCATCGAAGATCAGCTGCTGGTCCAGGCCCGGGTGGCACCCAAGGACATCGGCTTCCTGCGTATTGGCCAGCCTGCCGTGGTCAAGCTGTCCGCCTACGACTTCACCATCTATGGGGGGCTCGAAGGCGAGGTGGAGCAGATCAGTGCCGACACCGTTCAGGATGAAGAAGGCAACAGCTTTTATGAAATCAAGGTGCTCACGGAGCAGAACCACCTTGGAAGTGACTCAGACCCGCTCACGATCATCCCGGGCATGCAGGCCAGCGTGGATGTCATCACCGGTGAGCAGACCATCCTGCAGTACCTGATGAAGCCGATTCTGCGCGCCAGGCAAGGTGCCTTGCGTGAACGTTGATCATGGACATGAAGTATTCAAGGGCAACCCATAATGAAAAAGACACTCTTGGCATTGAGCGTGATGGCGGGGATGAGTTCCAGTCTCTCCGCCTCTGCGCAGTCATTGGAAGAAGCCGTTTCCAAGGCAGTGATGGAAAATCCGCGTACCCGCTTGCAGGTGACCCGTCATATCCAGCGTCTGGAAGAAGCGGAAGTCCAGCGTGGGGCCTATCGCCCGACGGTCGATCTGACCGGACGACTGGGCTATGGCAAGTTCGACTCCGAGGATGATGGGGTCAATGACGAGGATGACTGGCACGATTATCGTCGGTTGGATCTCACCATTCGCCAGCTGCTCTGGGACGGTGACACCACGATCGAGCGCATCCGTCAGGCAGAGACCGAAGCTGACTATCAGCGCCTGCAGACGGCCGCCGAAGCCAATGAAGTCGCGTTGGATACGGCCGGGGCCTATCTGGATGTCATGCGTGATGAGCTGATTCTCAAATATGCGCAGGCCAATCTCGATGCGCACCGTCGTATTTCCAGTGATATCGGGCGTCGTGCAGAGTCCGGTCTCGGCGCACGCAGTGACGTGCGTCAGGTGGATGGCCGCCTGGCCAATGCCGAGGCCAGCGTGCTGTCCGCCCGGAACAACCTCGAGGATTCCCGCTCGGCGTATCTGCGTCTGGTCGGTGAGCTGCCCACGGATCTGAACCTCCCCAGCCTCGATACCGATCTGATCAGTGCCGATGTGGAGAGTGCCTATGTCCAGGCCAATCAGCGCAACCCCCTGCTGGCAGCGGCACGGGTGTCCATTGATGCGGCTCGTCATGAGGTGAACGCTGAGAAGGGTGACAACTACCCGGAATTCAGCATCGAAGGCAATCGCACGCTGACGGACGATTATGATCAGGACGAGAGCAGTTCCGATGACTGGAGCGTCGAACTGGTCATGCGCTACAACCTGTATCGCGGTGGGCGGGATCAGGCCGAGATTCGCGGACGCCAGGCGGCGCTGGAAACCGTCGAGCATGACAATGATCGCGTGATGCGCGATGTGCGTGACGAGATCCGACTGGCCTGGAATGCACGCGAGAATCTCAAGCGTCAGATCGATTATCTGGAAAGCTATGTGCGTGCCGCGACGGATACGCGCGAAAGTTATCGCAAGCAGTTCGATATCGGCCGCAGGACGCTGCTGGATCTGCTGGACAGCGAAAGTGAGCTGTTCACTTCGCAGCAGAATCTGATTCGTGCACGTTTTGACCTGGAAACGGCCAACTATCGCTTGTTGTCCGCGACAGGTGCATTGCTGGATTCAATGAACGTTGCCGTACCGACCCGACAGTGCCGTGGTCATACTGACGGCTGATGAGGAAATCAGATGAGTCTTTCGCGCCGCCTGTTTACCTTGATGTTGTTGGTGCTGTTGGTGTTTTCCTTCGGTATCTTCTTCATTCAGGTCAACAATACCCGTGATTCACTGGCCGAACGACAGCGTGTCGAGCTCTCGAATCTCGCCCAGAGCCTGAGTCTTGCACTGGTGCCGCATGTCGAGCTTGGTGATGCTGCCAGCGCGGAAACCCTGATTCGCGCCACCCTGGATGGTGGATATGTCCGGGATATCCAGCTGGAAAGCGTCGCGCTCCCGGCCCCCATCGCGTTTGACATCACACGAGAAAGCCAGGCACCCGAGTGGTTTCAGCAGATGATTCCCATGCCGGTAGAAACGGTCACCCGTGAATTGCCGGGTGGGTGGGCCTCTCTGGGGACGATCTCGCTGACGGGAGAGCCGGCCCAGGGGCACGATGACCTCTGGAAGCTCGCCAAACGGCTCGGACTCTGGTTGCTGTTGGGGGGCTTGTTGACCCTGCTGGTGGCCTCGCTGGTCATGCGTCGCCTGCTGCGCCCTCTGGACCGCCTCTCCGCACGTCTCAACGAGATGGAGACACAGCGTTTCGACGCGCCTCTGGAGGAAACCAGTGTCAAGGAGCTGCGTGGCATCACGTCGGCGGTCAATCGACTCGGGCAGCGTCTGCATACCCAGTTCGAGGCTCAGGCGGCGCAGTTGGCGCGCCTGCAGCGCCAGGCAGAACAGGACGCTGTCTCGGGGCTTGGCAACCGTGGTTACCTCAATCGTGCAGTGGATGAATGGCTGAGTGAGCCTCTGGGAGGCAGCTTCGCACTGTTGCGGGTCGCGCAGCTTGAAGTCGTCTATCAGGAGCAGGGCTACAAGGGACGCGATGCACTGCTGCGCGCCATCGCCCAGCGGCTTGAGCAGCGTGAGCTGGCCGGGGAGCCCATCGTGGCAGGGCGATTGGCCAATCATGACTTCGGCTTGCTGTTGCCAGAAGCCGATGAGTCCGCGCTGCAGGCCTTCTTGAAGGGCATCACCGAAGATATCGATCGACTGCTGGATGCCAATCCCATGGCGAACAGCCGCCCGATCGGTTGTGTCATCGGGGCGGCAAGGCGAGAGCCGGGCATGACCCGCACCCAGTTGTTCACGGTGGCGGACACGACCTTGCTGCAGGCCATCGAGCATGGCAGCAGCGTCGCGCTTGCCGAGGAAGGGGATCAGGCGCGTCCACGCGGCGAATGGCGAGACGTCATCGAGCAGTCGCTGGAGCGCCCTGATGGGCTCGATTTCGTGGCGCAGCCCGTGCTGTTCAATGATGGCAGTGAGCTGCACCGGGAGCTGTTCGCGCGTCTGCGTGAAGGGGACCAGCTGCACCGAGCCGGCGATTTCCTGCCGGTCGTGCGCCATTTCCGTCTGGGAGCACGCTTCGACCTGCATGCGCTGGAGTGGCTGGCTGCCCATGTCGATGGCATCGAGGCCCCACGTCTGGCGCTCAACCTCACCGAGGAGACGCTGGATGATGAGGCGAGCTTCTCGGGACTCATCAGCTGGTTGGGAGTCCATCCGCGTCTCTGCAAGCGTCTGGATATAGAAGTGTCGGAAAGCATCGCGCTTCGCCATCTGGAGCGCGTCAAGCTGCTGTTCCGGCGTGCACGCCGGCTGGGCGCGCGTGGAGGCATTGACCGCTTTGCACGTGAGCTGAAGGAGCTCAGTTATCTGGAGGCGCTGCGTCCGGACTACGTCAAGATCGATCAGGCATTCTTCAAGCGTGACGATGTGGACACCGAGCTGTTGCAAAGCCTGTGCATGACGGCGCATCAGGTCGAGTCTCTGGTGATCGTGACACGGGTCGAATCCGAACAGGACCAGGCGCGCGTGATGTCCCTTGGCGCCGACGGCTATCAGGGCTATGTGGCACCGGCCGTCGATGTCATGGCGAGGAAGCCCTGATAGACAGCCAGGGGCTGGTCGCCATGTGGCAGAGACGCTGCTTCAGCTGGCTGATCGCCTGGGTATTGATGCTGTTCACGGTCGGTTCCGTACTGGCCCGCGATACGCAGGCACAACGTTTCATCGAGGTCTATGGTCAACCGGGGTGGGCGAGAGTCCAGCAATGGGAGCAGCTGCTCGTGGATCTCGACGGGCAGCCGGCCAGGCGTCAGCTCAGTGAGGTCAATGATTTCTTCAACCGGATGCATTTCACCGATGACATGCGCGTCTGGGGGAAGGAGGATTACTGGGCGACCCCGCTTGAGTTCCTGGGGGCCGGCGCAGGGGACTGCGATGATTTTGCCATGGCCAAGTATCTGACATTGCGTCAGCTGGGCGTGCCGGAGAGTTCCTTGCGCCTGCACTACGTCAAGGCATTGAGGCTCAATCAGTTCCACATGGTCGTCACCTATCAGGGCGCGGGCATGTCGATGCCTGATGTGCTGGACAACCTCAACAGCTCCATCCTGCCGGCCAGTGAGCGCACCGATCTCCTGCCGATCTACAGCTTCAATGGCAACGCGTTGTGGATGAGCAAGCGGCTGGAGGGGGGAGAGCGCATCAGCGACAGCCGAGGGCTGTCGAGTCTCACGGACTGGCAACGACGCTACAAGGACGGTGTCCTGAAAGCTCCCCTGCGCAAGCGCCCCTGAGGCGAGGGGGGCGTGTTGCCGCGCAGATGGAGCACTTCGAGCAGGTTGCCGTAACGGTGACGGCTGGGCATGGTCGCCAGGCCGGAGAACAGCAGCCAGAAGAGGCGCTTCCCGCGAGTGAGCTGATGCGTATGCTGCAGCAGGCGCGACAGCAGACGGTTCTCGTCGCGCTCCTTGTAGCTCGGGGCCATGCTGACCTGCTCACGCACCAGCACCGGGGCCATTTCGAGTCGATACAGCGTTTCGAGTTCCCGGAAGCTCAGGCCGTGTGCCTCGACCACTTCGGCCATGTGCTGATACTCCGCCTCGCGGGGGTCACGCTCCTCCCAGAGAGGCGCCAGCGCCAGCCAGACCTCCTGGCGGCGTTCGAGCAGGGCGGCCACATCGGGGGCGAGGTGAGCGTTCTGGTCGTTCATGGAGAGATCCCGAGCGAAGGCTGTCAGACAGCGCGGGTTGGCCCGCCGGGGCGGACAGCGTCGCCGACAGCCGCTAGAATAGCGGCCAGCAGCAGGCACGCATCGGCGGGTACACGCCGGGCCAACAGCAAACGAGGTTCTTACGTGATCATCAAACCCAAGGTTCGCGGCTTCATCTGCACCACGACTCATCCCAAGGGCTGCGAGCAGAATGTTGCCGAGCAGATCGCCATCACCCGCAAGACGGTCGGTGACAAGCGCGACGGTGGCCCGAAGAAGGTGCTGGTGATCGGTGCTTCCAGCGGCTATGGCCTCGCGGCGCGTATCACGGCAGCCTTTGGTTACGGCGCGGACACCCTGGGTGTCTTCTTCGAGAAGCCGGGCACCGAGAAGAAGGCCGGTACCGCAGGCTGGTACAACTCTGCCGCCTTCGACAAGTTCGCCAAGCAGGAAGGGCTCTACAGCCAGGCCATCAATGGCGACGCCTTCTCGCACGAGACGCGCGCCAAGGCCATCGAGCTGATCAAGGCCAACATGGGCGAAGTCGATCTCGTGGTCTACTCGCTGGCCTCTCCGGTGCGCAAGCTGCCGGACAGCGGTGAAGTGAAGCGCTCCGTGCTCAAGCCGATCGGCGAGACCTACCGGGCGACCGCCATCGACACCAACAAGGACACCATCATCGAAGCGGAGGTCGAGCCGGCCACTGAGCAGGAAATCGAAGATACCGTCACCGTGATGGGTGGTCAGGATTGGGAGCTGTGGATGCAGGCGCTGGACGACGCCGGCGTGCTGGCGGATGGCGCCCGCTCCGTGGCCTTCAGCTACATCGGTACCGAGATCACCTGGCCGATCTACTGGCACGGTGCGCTGGGTCGCGCCAAGGAAGATCTGGACCGCGCCGCCGGCAGCATCCACGAGAAGCTGTCCGCCAAGGGCGGTCGTGCCCACGTGGCCGTGCTCAAGTCCGTGGTCACCCAGGCCAGCGCCGCGATTCCGGTCATGCCGCTCTACATCTCCATGGTCTACAAGATCATGAAGGAGAAGGGCCTGCACGAAGGCACCATCGAGCAGCTCAACCGCTTCTACGCCGAGCGCTTCTATGGTGAAGGCGAGATCGTCACCGACGAGTCCGGCCGTCTGCGTCTCGACGACTGGGAGCTCAAGGACGACGTCCAGCAGGCCTGTCAGGAACTGTGGCCGCAGGTCACCAGCGACAACCTGTTCGATATCACCGACTACGCCAGCTACAAGCAGGAATTCCTCAAGCTGTTCGGCTTCACGCGTGATGATGTCGATTACGATGCCGACGTCGCCACCGACGTCGAATTCGATGTCGTGCAGATGTAAGAGCGCTTCAGCAGAGCGATGACGACGCCACCCTTCGGGGTGGCGTCGTCGTATGTGGCGGCCTCATCTTGAGCGTCATGCCAGTCCGGGCCAGGCACAAGTGCCAGAGGCATGGCACAATATGGCGGCAGGTTTTCCCCACCCTCACGCGATGGACCTCGACTCACACCCATGCCCGTGGATTCACTGGTTTCCCCCCAGGCCCAGCAACGCCAGATCGGCTTCGTGCTGTTGCCCGGCTTCTCGTTATTGTCCCAGGCCTGTGCGCTGGAGCCCCTGCAGGTGGCCAATCAGCTCGCGGGGCAGACACTCTATCGGGCCGTCACCTTTGCGCTGGACGGGCGCGGTGTGGCGTCCGCTGCGGGCTTGAACCTGTCACCGGACAGCCTGGTCGCCAGTGATTCGCGCCATCTGGACGCCCTGTTCGTGTGCGGTGCTCAGCCGGCGGGTGAGGCGGGCCTGCAGGAGGTGGCCTCGAATCCCGCGCTGCTGGCCTGGCTCAAGCGTCTGGCCGAGCGTGGCGTGATGCTGGGCGGTATCTCCACCGGCACCCGTGAGCTGGCTCGCGCCGGGCTGCTTGATGGCTATCGTGCGACGATCCACTGGCAGCGTGCCGAGTCGTTCCGTCGCGACTTCCCGCAGGTCAACGTCTCCCATCAGCTGTATGAGCTGGACCGTGATCGTGTCACCTGCGGCGGGGGTACCGCGGCGATGGACATGATGATGACGTTGATCGCCCAGCAGCATGGCCGCGCCCTGGCCGAGAAGGTCTCCGAGCACTTCGTCTGCGAGCGTATCCGGCTGGCGGACGAGCCACAGCACGTGCCGCTCAAGAACCGTTTCGCCCATGCGCCCCAGCCGCTGGTGGAGGCCGTGACCCTGATGGAAGCCAATATCGAGGAGCCGCTGTCCACCCACGAGATCGGCGAGCACCTCGGGATCTCGCGGCGTCAGCTGGAGCGGCTGTTCAAGAAGCATCTGCAGGCGGTGCCCAGCCGCTACTATCTGGATCTGCGTCTGGCACGCTCACGTCAGCTCTTGCGCGAGAGTGATCAGCCCATCGGCGAGATCGCGCTGGCCACCGGCTTTTCCAGCGCCGCTCACTTCTCCACGGCGTTCCGCAACCATTTCGGGCGCAGCCCGCGCGACGAACGTCTCATGCTGCAGGCCTGAAATGTCGCATCGGTGACAAAAGTCGCCTCCTGACATAAGTCGTCGTCCTTTCGCTGAAAGTCTTTGTCATCTCGCCTCCCTATACTCGGGAGTCATGACCCGTGGCTCGCCGATCATCGGCCTGCCACGCAACGCCCCGCGATGAGGAAGAGACGATGACCCAGCTGACCCGTGCCGATTTCGACCATGCCATGGTGCCCAACTACGCACCCCAGGCTGCCATTCCGGTACGCGGCGAGGGCAGCCGTCTGTGGGATCAGGAAGGTCGTGAGTACATCGACTTCGCCGGCGGCATCGCCGTCACCTCGCTGGGTCACTGCCACCCGGCACTGGTCAAGGCGCTCAAGGATCAGGCCGACAAGGTCTGGCACCTGTCCAACGTCTACACCAACGAGCCGGCCCTGGCGCTGGCCAAGGCGCTGACCGAGCGCACCTTCGCCGACAAGGTCTACTTCTGCTCCTCCGGTGGTGAGGCCAACGAAGCCGCGCTCAAGCTGGCACGTCGTTTCGCCCACGACACCCATGGCGAGAAGAAGGACAAGATCATCTCCTTCCGTCAGTCCTTCCATGGCCGCACCTTCTTCACCGTCAGCGTCGGTGGTCAGCCCAAGTATTCCCAGGGCTTCGGGCCGATTCCGGGCGGGATCCAGCACGCCGAATTCAACAACCTCGACTC
This sequence comes from Cobetia sp. ICG0124, assembly GCF_004006355.1. Lineage (NCBI taxonomy): Bacteria > Pseudomonadati > Pseudomonadota > Gammaproteobacteria > Oceanospirillales > Halomonadaceae > Cobetia > Cobetia sp. ICG0124. Next base: position 616,909 of record NZ_CP024893.1, read on the forward strand.
CGTGCGCGAGCTGATGGGCGATGACACCTGCGCGATCATCGTCGAGCCGCTGCAGGGCGAGGGCGGCATCATTCCGGGGGAGCAGGCCTTCCTCGAGGGGCTGCGTGAGCTGTGCGACCAGCACGATGCGCTCTTGATCTTCGATGAAGTCCAGAGCGGTGCCGGGCGGACCGGCCACCTCTACGCCTACCAGCACTTCGGCGTGGTGCCGGACATCCTGACCACCGCCAAGGGCATCGGTGGCGGTTTCCCGTTGGGCGCCATGCTGACCACGGATCGCATCGCGCCGGCCATGGCCATCGGCACTCACGGTTCCACCTACGGCGGCAACCCGCTGGCATGTGCGGTGGGGCTGGCGGCGCTCGAGACCATCGACACGCCGGAAGTGCTCGAGGGCGTCGCGCATCGCCACCAACTGCTGCGCAATGGCCTGGAAGGCATCGCCAAGCGTCACGGTGTCTTCAAGGAAGTGCGTGGCATGGGCCTGTTGATCGGTGCCCAGATGGCGCCGGACTATGCGGGCCGTGCCAAGGACATTCTCAATCTGGCGATGGAAGAAGGTCTGATGGTGCTGGTCGCCGGGCCTGACGTGCTGCGTCTGGCACCGTCGCTGGTGATCAGTGAAGCCGAGCTCCAGAGCGGTCTCGACAAGCTCGACCGTGCCGTGGCGAGCTTCGTCGCCGCCTCTGCATCTGCATGAGCAGCGCCATGAGCAGTGCCCCGATGCTGGTGGTGCGGCCTGCCGAAAGCCGCGATCTGCTCGCCCTCGAGCGGCTCGCGGCCTCGGCCACGCCACGCCTGACCAATCTGCCGGCACATCGTGACCGCCTCGAGGAGCGCATCACGCGCTCCCAGCGCAGCCTGCGTGCCGAGATCGATTTTCCCGGTGACGAGATCTACTGCTTCGTGCTCGAGGATCTCGATAGCGGGGAAGTGGTCGGTACCGCCTCGCTGCGCGCCGAGGCTGGCGCGCGGGAGGCCTACTACACCTATCGTCAGGAAACGCTGATCCACGCCTCGCAGCAGCTCAACGTGCGCCATGAAGTGCAGACGCTGTCGCTGTCGCATGAGGTGTCGGATGCCACGCTGCTGTGCGCGCTGTCGCTGGATGCCCGCTACCGCGAGACGGATGCGGACAGCCTGCTGCGTCGTGCACGCATGATGTTCATCGCCCAGTACCCGGAACGCTTCGCCAATGAACTGGCGGTGGCCTTCCCGGGCTATCTGGAAACGCGCGACGAGCGTCAGGTCAGCCCGTTCTGGGACAGCGTCGGCCAGCACTTCTTTGATCGTGATTTCAATGACATCAACCAGATGGCGGGGGTGCGCTCCAAGAGCTTCATCGCCGAGGTGATGCCGCCGTTCCCGCTCTATCTGCCGCTTCTCACGCCCCAGGCGCGCGCTGCCATCGGGCGCGAGAATCCGCGCCACGAGTACGCCATGCAGGAGATGCTCGCCGAAGGCTTCTCGCGCTCGCGCCACGTCGACATCTTCGATGCGGGCCCCTTGCTGCTGGCGGAGTGCGAACGTCTGCACACCTTCAAGCAGTGCGGCTGGCACCCGGTGCGTATCCGTCCGCAGGAAAGCCTGCCGGACGCGGTGCCGGCGATGGTCGCCAACCAGCGGCTCGGCGATTTCCGCTGCGTGCTGGCGCGCTATGCACTGACGCCGACCGGCCAGCTGATGCTGACGCCGCAGCAGGCCGAGGTACTGGGGGTGGAAGAAGGGCGTGCGGTGCTTGCCGTGCCGATGCCCTTGCCGGCGGTCGATGAGGGAGAGCTGTAATGCGTATTCGTCCTATCGCTCGTCACGATATCGAAGGCCTCAAGGTGCTGGCGCGGGAAACCGGCGTCGGCTTCACCTCACTGCCGGACAATCATGAATTTCTCAGCGCCAAGATCGAGCGCACCCTGGCCGCCTTCGAAGGCTGGGAACCCGGCGATGATCGCCTGTACTTCTTCGTGCTCGAGGATGAGCGCGACGGCAGCATCGCGGGCTGCTGCGCCATCGAGGCCTGTGTGGGCACCGATGCGCCGTTCTATCACTACCGGCTCGGCTCGCTGGCGCATTCCTCGGTGCAGCTCGATCTGCATCGCACCCTGGATACGCTGACGCTGTGCTCCGATCACACCGGCGATGCCGAGGTCTGCTCGCTGTTCCTGCGTGAGGGCTGGCGCAAGGACCGCAACGGTGCGCTGCTCTCCAAGGTGCGCTGGCTGTTCATGGCCCAGTTCCGCGAGGCCTTCCCCGACAAGGTGCTGGCCGAGATGCGCGGTGTCTTCACGCCCGAGGGGCGCAGCCCGTTCTGGGAGTGTCTGGGCAGCCACTTCTTTCCGATGGACTTCAATGAGGCCGACCGCCTCACCGGCATGGGCCAGAAGAGCTTCATCGGCGAGCTGATGCCCAAGTTCCCGATCTACACGCCGTTTCTCTCCGAGCAGGCGCGTGCCGCCATCGGGCAGGTGCACGAGCACACCCGCCCGGCGGTGGCGATGCTCAAGAAGGAAGGGCTGCGCTGGGAAGGCTATGTCGACATCTTCGATGGCGGCCCGACGGTCGAGGCCTATATCGATGACGTGCGCGGCGTCCGTGACAGCCAGCTGGCATGTGTCGAGGTGATCGCGTCTGATGCCCCGGCCTGTGAGCGTCCCGCCGTGATGGCCGCCACCACCGGTATGGCGGACTTCCGCGCCAGCTGGATCAGCCATGCTGTCACGCGGGACGACGCGGGTGCCTGCCATGTGCGCCTTCACCGTGATGAGGCCGAACGCCTCGGCGTCACCGGCGGTGACACGCTACGCGTGCTGGCCAGCTGAAGCATTCGCCCCGGGCATCCGCTTCTTTGCGCCATCTCGCAGGCCCATGTCGCCTTGCGTCCTTTTGCCATCAGCGGGGCAGATCGCCAACTGCCCCGTTATCTCCTTGTTCAGCGTCGCTTACGCGGCGCGCCCTTTCGATGAGGCATGCCATGACCACTACGACTCCGACTCCCGCCACACTCAACGTGCGTCAACAGCTCTTCATCGACGGCGCGTGGCAAGCGGGGGAGGCCGAATCCTTCACCAAGACCGACCCCGTCTCCCAGGCACGCCTGTGGCAGGGCGCCTCGGCCACTGCCGAGCAGGTCGAGCAGGCCGTCGCGGCAGCGCGTCAGGCATTCCCGACCTGGGCGCGTCTGGGCTTCGAGGCACGTCTGGCGGTGGTGGAGCGTTTCCGCGATCAGCTGGAGCAGCATCGTGAAGCGCTGGCGATCTGCATCGCCAGTGAAACCGGCAAGCCGCTGTGGGAAGCGCGTACCGAGGTCGGCGCGATGATCGGCAAGATCGCGATCTCGGTGAAGGCCTATCACGAGCGTACCGGCGAGCGCGCCAAGGATGTCGCGGGCACCCAGGCGGTCCTGCGCCACCGCCCGCATGGTGTGATGGCCGTCTTTGGCCCCTACAACTTCCCGGGGCACCTGCCCAACGGCCACATGGTACCGGCGCTGCTGGCGGGCAATGCCTGCGTGTTCAAGCCCTCCGAGCTGACTCCGGCCACCGCCGATCTCACCCTGCAATGCTGGGAGGCCGCGGGCCTGCCGGCCGGCGTGATCAATCTGGTGCAGGGCGCGGCGGACGTCGGTCAGGCCCTGTCCCAGTCCGAGGGCATCGATGGGCTGCTGTTCACCGGCAGTGCCAAGGTCGGCAAGCTGCTTCACCGTCAGTTCGCCGGTCAGGTCGGCAAGCTGCTGGCGCTGGAACTGGGCGGCAACAATCCGCTGGTGGTGCGTGATGTGCAGGATGAAACCGCCGCGGTGCTGGCGATCATCCAGTCGGCCTTCGCCTCGGGCGGTCAGCGCTGCACCTGTGCGCGCCGCCTGATGGTGCCGCAGGGCGAGGTCGGTGATCGTCTGATCGAGGCGCTGGCCACGGCGCTGCGCGAGTTGCGCGTGGCGGGGCAGTTCGAGCAGGACGCGCCCTTCTATGGCGGCTTGGCCAGTGTCGCGGCGGCCGAGGGCCTGCTCAAGGCGCAGGATGATCTCGAAGCGCTGGGCGGCAATGTCCTCGTGCGCATGCAGCAGCTTGAAGAGGGCACCAGTCTGCTCAGCCCGGCGCTGATCGATGTCACCGGCCTTGCGCTCGAGGACGAGGAATTCTTCGGTCCGCTGCTCAAGATCCATCGCTACACCGACTGGGACGAGGCCATCGCGCTGGCCAATGACACCCGCTACGGTCTCTCGGCCGGGCTGATCGGCGGTGAGCGTGCTGACTGGGACGACTTCCTGCTGCGCATTCGCGCCGGCATCGTCAACTGGAACCGCCAGACCACCGGCGCCTCCGGCGACGCGCCCTTCGGTGGCATCGGCGACAGCGGCAACCACCGTCCCAGCGCCTATTACGCGGCCGACTATGTCAGCTATCCGGTCGCCTCGATGGAAGCCGAGGCGCTGGCGCTGCCCGCGACCCTGCCGGCCGGTATCCGTCTGTAAGGCCGTCCGTTCGGGCACCGCTGCCGCTTACCCATTGTTGACCACGACGCTCGCCGTGCCTGCTCCCTGAGGTGCCAAGGCGTCGTGGCAGGAGACCTTCATGTCCGATACTCCGTATCAAGAGATCAATTTCGATGGCCTGGTCGGCCCGACCCACAACTACGCCGGTCTGGCGCATGGCAACGTGGCCTCGATGCGTCACGGCGGGCTGGCCTCCAACCCGCGCGAAGCCGCGTTGCAGGGCCTCGACAAGATGAAGTCGCTGGCGGATCTGGGTTATGCACAGGGGATTCTGCTGCCGCAGCAGCGCCCGGACCTTGGCGCACTGCGTGATCTCGGCTTCACCGGCAGCAATGCCCAGGTGTTGAAGGCGGCCAGCGAGCAGGCACCGCAGCTTCTGCGCGCGGTGTGTTCCGCCTCCAGCATGTGGACGGCGAACGCCGCCACCGTCACGCCCTCGCGCGACAGCGGTGATGGCCGCGTGCACTTCACGCCGGCCAACCTGCAATCCAGTTTCCACCGCTACCTGGAGCCCGCGACCACCGGACGCATCCTCGGTGCCATCTTCGCCGACGATGCCCATTTCGCGCATCATCCTGCGCTGCCCGCGACGCCGGCCTTCTCCGATGAAGGTGCGGCCAATCATACGCGGCTGTGTGATGGCCACGGCGGGCCGGGCGTGCATCTCTACGTCTATGGCCGTCAGGCCTTCGGCGGTGACGGCGTCGAACCGCGTCGCTATCCGGCGCGTCAGACACTGGAAGCCAGTCAGGCCGTCGCGCGTCAGCATGGCCTGAGCGAGGATCAGGTGGTGTTCGCCCAGCAGCATCCGGAGGCCATCGATGCCGGTGTCTTCCACAACGATGTCATCGCGGTGGGCAATGGCCCGGTGCTGTTCTATCACGAGCTGGCCTTCCGCGATGAGGAGGCGGTGCTCAACGAAATTCGCGCGAAACTGTCCACACCGCTGATCCCGATCCGCGTGCCGCTGGAAGCCGTCAGCCTCGAGGATGCCGTCTCCTCCTACCTCTTCAACTCGCAGTTGCTCTCCAATGACGATGGCAGCATGACGCTGGTGGTGCCGGGCGAGTGTCAGGAGAACGAGGCGGTATGGAATGCGCTGCAGAATGCGATTCTGGCCGGCCCGAACCCGATCGGGGAAGTGCTGGTCAAGGACGTCAAGCAGAGCATGCGCAATGGCGGTGGCCCGGCCTGCCTGCGTCTGCGCGTGGTACTGAGTGACGCCGAGCGCGCCGCGCTGTCCGGGCGTGTGATGATGACGGATCAGCTGCACGGCGAGCTGGGTGACTGGGTCAAGCGTCACTATCGTGACAGCCTGACGCCGGCGGATCTCGCCGACCCGCAGCTGGCCGAGGAGACACTGGCGGCGCTGGATGAGCTGACGCGGCTGTTGAAGGTCGGCAATGTCTACGCCTTCCAGCGTTGATCGCCTGGCCCGAGCCCATTGTGGTCTGACATTTGAGAATCAGATGCCGTGGCGCGACTCAGGCCAGTTGTGGCTGCACCATGCGCTTGGGCTCGCGGCGCACCGGCCAGTGCACGAGCGCGGCCAGCAGACCGAAGATGCCGCTGGCGATCCACAGCAGGTCGTAGCTGCCGGTCAGCTGATAGACCACACCACCGCCCCAGGCCCCCAGGAAGGCGCCGACCTGATGCGCGGCCAGCACCATGCCGAACACGAAGGCCTGACGCTTCTGGCCGAAGTAGAGCGCGACGGCCTGGCTGGTCAGTGGCACCGTCGACAGCCACAGCACGCCCATGATCGCGCCGAAGGCGTAGAGCAGCATGCTGCTGGGCGGGATGACCACCATCGCCATCACTAGTGCGGCGCGGCACAGATAGATCAGCATCAACAGCTGCGGCGGGTGACGGCGGCCGCCCCAGGCACCGAACAGGATGGTGCCGGCGATATTGAGCGCGCCGATGATCGCCAGCGTGTTGCCGGCCACGTTCAGGGGCAGACCGCAGGCGACCACGAAATTGGGCAGGTGGGTGGCGATGAAGGCGACGTGCACGCCGCAGACGAAGAAGCCGCCGGCCAGCGCCAGAAAGCGCCGGTCCTGCAGCAGCGGGCCCTGGCTCGGGACATCCTCCGCCTGTGTTTCACTGCCGGCCGGCGGGCGACGCAGCAAGGGCAGGGCCATGGGAATCAGCAGCAGACAGCTGGCGCCGAGCGCCAGCATGGCGATCTTCCAGTCGATCAGCACCAGCATCGGGGTCGCGACCGAGTAGACTAGCTGCCCGAAGGAGCCGCCGGCCGAGGCGATGCCCAGGCCGATGCCACGATGCTGGAGGGGAACCACGCGCGTGACGGCGGCCAGCACCAGCGGGAAGGTGGTCGCCCCGATACCGATGCCGGCCAGCACGCCGGCGCCCAGCATCCACACCGTCGGAGTCGGCCAGAGGGCGGTGACGCCCATGCCGACCGCATAGCACAGGCTGCCGACCAGGAAGACGCTGAGCGTGCCGAAGCGATCCGACAGCTTGCTGGCGATGGGCGCGGCCAGCCCGAAGACCAGATTCTGGATGGCGAGGGCAAATGACAGGCTGCCCATGCCCCAGGCAAGCTCGCTGGCCATCGGTGGCAGCATGAAGCCCATCGCCTGGCGCGCGCCGGTATTGATGGCGAGTATCAGCGCTGCCAGCGCGATCGCCGCCTTCCAGTTGAGTTGCATGTCAGATCCCCCTGCTTCATGCTCCTGAGGAGAAGCCCCTTGGCCAACTTCACTCTGAACGGCAAGGCCGTCAGTCTCGAGGTCGATCCGCAAACCCCGTTGCTTTGGGTGCTGCGTGAACACCTGGGCCTGACCGGTACCAAGTTCGGTTGCGGAATCGCCCAGTGCGGCGCCTGCACCGTGCACCTGAACGGCACCGCGGCGCGCACCTGTGTCCTGCCGGTACTGGCCGCCGAGGGTGGTGACATCGTCACCATCGAGGGGCTGGCCGAGAACGATGACCACCCGCTACAGCAAGCCTGGGTCGAGGAGCAGGTGCCGCAGTGCGGTTACTGCCAGTCCGGCCAGATCATGCAGGCCGCTGACTTCCTCAAGCACACACCGAACCCCACCGATGAGCAGGTCACTGCCGCCATGGCGGGCAACCTGTGTCGTTGCATGGCGTACGTGCGTATCCATCGTGCGGTGAAGCGTGCCGCCGCGATCGCCAGTGAGCGCGACACGGCGCAGGTGATGGGCCAGCAGACCGAGGCCACCGCCGCGACTGCCGGTGTCGGCACATTCGATCCGCGTGCCACGGCAGATGCCGTGAGCCATTCTGCTGCCGAGGAGACATCTCATGGCAAGGTTTGAAGATACGCTGGGCCGGCATCAGCGCGCTCAGGCAGCCACTCGTCACCCCTCGAGCCAGCACGGCATCACGCGGCGTGGTTTTTTGATCGGCAGTGTCGCGGGTTCCGCGATGCTGGCGTTCGGGGTCTCCGGCGCAGCCCTGGCTAGCGGCGCCGATGACGGCCGCTCTGCCAGCGAGACGCTGTCCGCCGGCGCCTTCGAGCCGACCATGTGGTATGCCATCGGCACTGACGGCACCATCACCATCCATATCACCAAGGCCGAGATGGGACAGCACGTCGCCACCAGCCTGGCGCGTCTGGTCATCGAGGAGCTCGAGGCCGATCTGGCCTCCGTCGAGATCGTCTACGTCGACAGCGATCCCAAGTGGGGCTACATGATCACCGGCGGCAGCTGGTCGGTGAATCACAGCTACCAGCCGCTGTCGCAGGCGGGGGCTGCCGGGCGTATCGCGTTGATCGAAGCGGGCGCCAGACAGATGGGCGTGTCTGTCGAGAGCTGCAAGGCGCGCAAGGGCCGTGTCATCAGTGGCGATCAGTCACTGGGCTATGGCGAGATCGTCGCGGCAGGCCTTGAGCGCAGCTTCACGGAAGATGAGCTGGCGGCCATCGAGCTCAAGCCGGCCTCCGAGCGCCGCGTGCTCGGCACCAAGGGCAATGCGCTGGACGTGCCGGCCAAGACCAACGGTCAGGCGGTCTACGGCATCGATTACACCCTGCCTGCCGAGGTGGAAGCCCGTGTCGGCAAGACGCTGCATGCGCGCCCGGTGTTGCCGCCGAGTCGCTTCGGCTGCAAGGTCACGGCCGTGGATGACAGCGAAGCCCAGAAGGTCATCGGCTATCGCCAGACCATTGAGCTCAAGGATCCGTCCGGCATGTGTCAGGGGTGGCTTGCGGTCATCGCCGACAACTTCTCGGCGGCCATGCGTGCCACTGACCTGCTCAAGGTGGAATGGAGCAAGGGCGACAGCTATCACGTCGATGAGGCGGCGATCCAGGCAGAAGGCCAGCGACTGGTCAGCGCCCCGAGTCGTGACAATGGCTCGCTGATGGTGGATCAGGGTGACCCTTCCGCGCTGATCGAAGGTGCGGCGACCACGGTGGAGTCCACCTTCACCACCTCAAGCGTGCTGCACTTCACTCTGGAGCCGGCCAATGCACTGGCCTATGAGGAGGAGGGGCATTGGCATGTCCACTGCGGCAACCAGCAGCAGTCATTGCTGATTCCCCTCGTCGCCAAGGCGCTGGACGTCGAGGATGGCAAGATCACTCACCACCAGCTGTATCTGGGCGGTGGCTTCGGGCGTCGTCTCCACGGTGACTACGCCGTGCCGGCGGCACTGGCGGCCAAGGCCGTGGGGCGTCCGGTCAAGATGATCTTCACGCGCCCGGACGATAGCCGTTTCGATTGCGTGCGCTCGCCCTCGGTGCAGCGTGTGCGTTCCGGTCTGGATGCCGAGGGCCGTGTCGTGGCCTCCGAGCACGCCGCCGCGGCAGGCTGGCCGACTGCCGCGCTGATGCCGAGCTTCCTCGCCGAAGCCGTGGAAGGCGGTGGCAAGCTGGATTCCTTCTCCATCAGTGGCGCGGACCACTGGTACAACGTCGGCACCCAGCGTGTCTGGGCGCAGCAGAACAAGGTCGCTCATGAGGCCTTCGTGCCGGGGTATCTGCGCTCCGTCGCACCGGGCTGGACGCTATGGGCGGTCGAGCAGCACATCGATGAGCTGGCGCAGGCAGCCGAGCAGGATCCGGCTGAATTCCGCCTCTCGCTGCTGGACGCCGAAGGCCGCAATGCCGGCAAGGCGCCGGTCAGCACGGGCGGGGCGGAACGTCTGCGCAACGTGCTCACGCGCGTGATGGAGAAGTCCGGTTGGAGCGAGCGTGACAGCCTGCCGGAAGATACCGGCATGGGCGTGGCGCTGAGCTTCGGTCAGGAACGCAGCATGCCGACCTGGGTGGCCTGCGTGGCACGGGTCAAGGTCGATCGCGCCACTGGCGAGGTCAAGATCGAGAAGCTGACCAGTGTCGTCGATGCCGGTACCCTCGCACACCCGGATGGCGCCATGGCGCAGCTGGAGGGCTCGCTTTTGTGGGGCGTCTCGATGGCGCTGCACGAAGGCACCGAATACCGCGAGGGTGGCCCGGTGGCGCAGAATCTGGGCGCCTACCAGCCGCTGCGCATGCATCAGGTGCCGCAGATGGATCTCGAGTTCGTTGACAGTACCGAGATGCCGGTCGGTCTTGGCGAGCCGGGTACCACGGTGGTCGCACCGGCGGTGGCCAATGCCATCCATCACGCCGTAGGCGTTCGTCTGCGTGATCTGCCGATGCGCCCGGCGGCGCTCAAGGCCGCGCTCAGCGAGGCCTGATCCTCACCGGTGAATGCGTCTGATACCCGCCACTCCGGCATGCCCGGGTGGCGGGTTTCGTGTCTTCTGGCTGGGAGCCGGCTTCCGATATGAGAGATTTTTGATGCAACATCTTGATCTTGAAGTGATCTGTCAGGCGATCGACTGGCTGGCGCCGTCAGATGGCACGCGGCCTGACAGCCCGATCTGGCTGTGTACGGTGCTGTCCACCTTCGGCTCCTCACCGCGTGAGCCGGGCGCCTGGCTGGTGGCGCGTGCCGATGGCCAGCATCGTGGCTCGTTGTCCGGTGGCTGTGTCGAGGAGGACTTCCTGGCGCGCCTGGCGGGAGGCGAATTCACCGCGAGCGCCCAGGTGATCCGCTATGGCGAGGGCGGCCATCAGGGCGCGGGGATCGCCTTGCCGTGCGGTGGCTTGCTGGACGTGCTGGTCGAGCGCTTCACGGCCAGCGAGGCGGACATCGCGCATCTCAAGGCACTGCGCGAGGCACTCGAGGGTCAGACGCCGCGTCTGCGTCAGGTCATGCTGGCGGGGGATGGCGCGCGTACGCTTCAGCAGGACAGCGGGCTGGGGGAGCGGGTCGAGCCACTCAAGGGTCACGAGGGCGAGGCGTACGGCTATCAGCTCAGGGTCGGGCCGGTGGCGCGTCTTCTCTTGGCGGGACTCTCGCCGGTGGCGGAAGCCTGCGCGGCCTTCGCCGTCAGCCTCGGCTTCGAGGTGATCATCTGCGAGCCGCGTGAGGAAGTGCTGGCGGACTGGGATGCCCGCAAGACGTCGCACACCGGTGTCACCCTGCGTCGTGAGCTGCCCTCGCGCTTCATCGCGGCGGGGGGCTGTCATGCGGCCACCGCCGTGGTGGCGCTGACCCATGATCCACGTATTGATGATCTCGCGATGATCGAGGCGGTACGCCAGCCCGCCTTCTACATTGGCGTGATGGGCTCGCAGCGTACCTCTCAGGCGCGCGCCGAGCGGCTGGCGCGCAGTGGCGGGCTCAGCGCTGAGGAAATTGCGCGTATCGTGATGCCGATCGGGCTCAATCTGGGCAGCAAGACGCCGGCCGAGATCGCGCTGGCGGTCATGGCCGATATCGTGCGTATCCGGCGTGGGCGCGCTCGGGAAAGCGGGCGCGCTCGGGAAAGTCTGTGAGACCCGACATGAGTGAGACGATCATTCTGGTGATGGCGGCCGGTCAGAGTCGCCGCTTTGGCAGTGACAAGCGTCAGGCTTGTCTGGCGGATGGCCAGACACTCCTGATGGCGACGCTTTCGCAGGTCATGCCCTGTGAGGTGGACTGGCGTCTGCTGCTGCGTGAGGACGATGATCCCGCCGCACTGCTGGGAGATGACTTCGCGCGTGAGCATGCCCGGCGAATCTGGCGTGCGCCGCAGGCGGGCAACGGCCTCGGCGCCAGTCTCGGCGATGCCTTCCGTCAGCTGAGTGAGGACGCCACCCTGGCGCATGTGCAGGTGGCGGCGGTATGGCTGGCGGACATGGCGCAGATCACGCCGCAGACCTTTCACGCCTTGCACCGTGAGGCAGGGCAGCCCCGGGCATCCGGTGCTGTTCGGGCGGACGCTATGGCGTGAGCTGGCAGCGCTTGAGGGCGGTGAGGGTGCGCGGGAAGTGATCCTTCGACATCGTGATGCCTTGCGTGAGGTGGTCGTCAGCGATGCCGGCATTCTCGAGGATGTCGATACACCGGCGATGCTGCATTCTACAGCGTGCGCACGTCCAGCAGCTTGATGCGCTGGATGCGTGGCTCACCCCAGCTCAGATCCAGCACCCACTCGGCATCGAAATGCGTGTGCAGCACGCTGCCGTCGTGATGCGCGGCGCGGTGCTCGCCGCCCATGCGCAGGGTGGCCGTGTCGAGACTCTCGCGTCGGGCACGTACCCAGCCCAGTGCATGACTGTTGATCAGCAGATCATCTCGGCGCTGTTCCCAATTGGTCAGGAATTCGCTGCCAGTGAGCGTCTCATCCAGCAGCTGGATCACGGCATCGTCTCCCAGCAGCTCGGCCAGCTCGAGGGACGGCGCCAGGCGGTTGAGCAGAGAGAACCAGCGATGCGCGAAGTTCTCGAGTTCAGCCTCAAGGGCCAGATCATTGAAGGTATCGGCGTACATGCTACCCGCTCCCGAGTACGCTTCTCGACCATCCTGCGGATGCCGACATAGAACAGTGGCGTCAGCAACAGGCCGAACACGGTGACGCCGATCATGCCGGAGAACACCGCCACGCCCATCGCCTGGCGCATCTCGCTGCCGGCGCCCGTGGCCAGTACCAGCGGTACCACGCCGGCGGTGAAGGCCACCGAGGTCATCAGGATGGGCCGCAGACGCAGGCGACAGGCCGTCAGCACGGCATCCAGGCGACTCTGACCTTCATGCTGCTGCTCACGGGCGAACTCGACCAGCAGGATGGCGTTCTTGCAGGCCAGCGCCACCAGCACGATCAACCCGATCCGCGTGAAGATGTTGTTGTCGCCTCCCGTCAGCCACACGCCAGCCAGCGCCGACAGCAGCGTCATCGGCACGATCAGGATGATCGCCAGCGGCAGCGACCAGCTCTCGTACTGGGCAGCCAGCACCAGGAACACCAGCAGCACCACCAGCGGGAAGATATAGATCATGGTGTTGCCGGCCAGCACCTGCTGGTAGGTCACCTCCGTCCACTCGTAGCCGATGCCCTGGGGCAGATTGGCTGCCAGCACTTCCTCGATGGCGGCCTTGGCCTGATCACTGGAGACACCCGGTGCCGGCGAGCCGTTGATGTCGGCGCTGACATAGGTGTTGTAGTGCATCACGCGGTCCGGCCCGGTGGTCGGCGTCACCTTGACGAAGCTGCCCAGCGGAATCATGCGCCCGTTGTCGCTGCGCACCTTGAGATTACGGATGTCATCCGGGTCGAGACGCGCCGACTGCTCGGCCTGGGCGCGTACCTGATAGGTCCGCCCGAAGCGGTTGAAGTCATTGACGTACAGCGAGCCCATGTAGATCTGCAGGGTCTCGAAGGCGCGTTCCACCGGGACGCCCATGATCATCGCCTGTTCGCGGTCCACATCGATGTCGTACTGCGGCACCTGGATGCGGAAGCTGGAATAGACGCTGCTCAGGCGCGGGTCGGCATTGCCCTTGGCGGTGATGGTCTGCACGGCGGCGAACAGCTGATCGAAGCCCTGGTTACCGCGGTCCTGCAGCTGCAACTTGAAGCCGCCCGTGGTCCCCAGACCCAGAATCGGCGGCGGCGGGAAGACGGCGACGAAGGCCTCGTCGATGCCGGCAAACTTGCGGTTGAGCTCGGCGGCGATCGCCTGGCCGGAGAGCTGGGGCGACTGGCGATCCTCGAAGTCATCCAGCGGCGTGAACAGGATGCCGGAATTGGAGGCATTGACGAAGCCGTTCACCGACAGCCCCGGGAAGGCCACGGTATGGGCGACCCCCGGTGTCTCGAGTGCCAGCTTCTGCATCTCGTTGATGACCTCGGTGGTGCGATCAAGGCTTGCCGCGTCCGGCAGCTGAGCCATCGCGACCAGATACTGCTTGTCCTGTCCCGGGATGAAGCCGCCGGGCACGCTGTCGAACAGCTTGCCGGTGGCGCCGAGCAGTGCCAGATAGATCACGCCGACGATGACACCGAAGCGCAGCAGCTTCTTGATCAGGCCGGTGTAGCCGTTGGACATGGCATTGAAGGCCCGGTTGAACGGCGCGAACAGCCAGCGTCCGAACAGGCCATCGATGAGGCGTGTCAGCCAGTCCGGCTTGGCACCGTGCGGCTTGAGCAGCAGGGCCGAGAGCGCCGGCGACAGGGTCAGTGAGTTGAAGGCCGAGATCAGCGTCGAGATGGTGATGGTCAGCGCGAACTGCTTGTAGAACTGGCCGCTCAGGCCGCTGATGAAGGCGGTGGGCACGAAGACCGCCGTCAGCACCAGCGCGATGGCGATGATCGGGCCGGTCACCTCGCGCATGGCGATCTGGGTCGCCTCGATGGGAGAGTGGCCCAGCTCGATGTTGCGCTCGACATTCTCCACCACCACGATGGCGTCATCGACCACGATACCGATGGCCAGTACCAGTCCGAACAGCGACAGCGTATTGATCGAGACACCCATCAGCTGCATGACCGCGAAGGTACCGATCAGCGAGACCGGAACCGCGATCAGCGGGATGATCGAGGCGCGCCAGGTCTGCAGGAACAGGATCACCACGATCACCACCAGCAGGATGGCCTCGAACAGGGTATCGATGACCGCCTCGATGGAGCCGCGCACGAAGACGGTGGGGTCGTAGACGATGTCGTAGCTGACGCCATCGGGGAAGGCATCGGACATCTCGCTCATGCGCTCGCGGACCGCATCCGACAGCGCGATGGCATTCGAGCCGGGGCGCTGGAAGATCGGCATCGCCACCGCATCCTTGCCGTCGAGTTGCGCGCGCAGCGAGTAGCTGTCGGCACCCAGTTCGACACGTGCGACATCCTTCAGGCGCGTCAGGCGGCCATCCTCATCGACACGGATGACGATGTTCTCGAATTCCTGCGTGCTCTCGAGACGTCCGCGCACATTGAGCAGGCGCTGGAACTGGTTGTCATCCGGGGCGGGCTGGGCACCGACGGAACCGGCGGCGACCTGCTGGTTCTGGGCGCGCAGCGCACTGATCACGTCACCGGCAGACAGTCCACGCGCCGCCACGGCGTCCGGGTCCAGCCATACGCGCATGGAATACTCGCCAGCACCGAACAGGCGCACGTCACCGACGCCGTCGAGACGGGCGAGGTTGTCCTTGAGATTCAGGCGCGCGTAGTTGGATAGCCACAGCTGGTCATAGCGGCCATCCGGGGAGGTCAGGTGGACCACCATCGTCAGGTTGGGCGAGGCCTTCTCGGTGGTGATGCCGAGCTGCTGCACTTCCTGTGGCAGTCGCGGCGTGGCGCGTGCCACGCGGTTCTGCACCTGCACCTGGGCCTTGTCCAGATCCGTGCCCAGCGCGAAGGTCGCGGTCAGGGTCAGGTTACCGTCGGAGGTCGCCTGGGAGTCCATGTACAGCATGCCTTCGACGCCGGTGATTTCCTGCTCCAGCGGCGTGGCGACGGTCGAACCGATGACTTCCGGGTTGGCGCCCGGGTAGTTGGCGCGCACCACCACGGTAGGTGGCACGACTTCTGGATACTCGGAGATGGGCAGCTGGAACAGTGACAGCAGCCCCGAGATGACGATCAGGATCGACAGCACCGCGGCGAAGACCGGGCGCTTGATGAAGAAGCTGGAGACGTTCACGTACGGCCTCCTGCTGCCTGGCGGTCGGCCTCGGCCAGCGCCGCGGCATCCTGATCATTGTCGTGCGACGGCTGATCCTTCTGGTGTTGCGTCAGGCGAGCGACACGCTCGGCGAGGGCCTTGAGGGCACCATCGTCGGACATCTCGACCAGCTTGGGCGTGATCGGCATGCCCGGGCCTGCCTTGGCGGGGCCGGCGGCCAGCACGCGATCACCGGCGGCCAGGCCATCGGTGACGGCACGCAGCGGGCCAAAGCGCGGGCCAGTGGTGATGCCACGGTAGGCGAGGGTGTCATCTTCGCCGATCACCAGCACGAACTGACGATCCAGATCGGTGCCGATGGCACGCTCCGGGATCAGCACGGCATCGCGAATCTCGGGGGAGGCGATGCGCAGGCGCGCGAAGGCGCCTGGCCGCAGGGCAGGGTCCTCTGCGGCGAAGGTGGCGCCAATGCGCAGGGTACCGGTATCGATGTCGACGCTGTTGTCGATGAAGTCGAGCTCGCCCTGGAACGGGAAGTCCTGCTGGCCTGTCAGCTGCAGTTCCACCGGCAGATGATCCTCGGCGGAGACGTCGGCAAAGTCCTGATTCCAGGTCAGCTCGCTGATGTCGATATAGGCGTCCAGCTGGCGAGTTTCCACCAGGGTGGTCAACACGCTCTGACCGGCTTGAACGGTATTGCCGCGCGTGATGCGGGCATTGGACAGTCGGCCATCGATCGGGGCACGCACCGTGGCGTAGTCGAGATCCAGACGGGCGCGCTCGAGCTGGGCGATGGCGGCCTTGAGCTGGGCGTTGAGACCGGAGACGCTGGTGCTGCGTGAATCGGCTTCCTCGCGGGAGATCAGGTTGCGCTTGACCAGGCTGGCCGCGCGTCCGGATTCACTGCGGGCGTTGGCCAGTTCTGCCTTGACGCGAGCCACCTCGGCTTCCAGACGATCAACCTCGGCCTTGAAGGGGCGCTGATCGAGGCGGACCAGCGGGGTGCCGGCGCTCACCTGACTGCCTTCGGTGAACAGGACCTCTTCGATTTCACCGCTCACGCGCGGGCGCAGCTGTACGCTCTGCGGAGATTCCAGGCGGGTGGTGTAAGTGTGCCAGGCCGCGACCGGCTGAGCCTTGGCCGCGACGACTTCCATCGTGGGAGGTGTCGGCTGGGCGCCAGCGGAAGCCTCGTCATCGCCTTCACTGCAGGCGCTGAGCGCAAGGAGACCGCCAAGGGTCAACAGCAGGGAAGAGGCGATACGAGAAAGGCGCGCCGGACGTGAAGGATGTCTCGACATGGGCATGACATGGGAGGCGATCTTACTTCTTCTCGCCGAAGTACTTGGTGTGGATGGTGTCGTAGGTACCATCGGCCTTCAGTTCCGCCAGTGCGCCGTTGATCTGCTCGGCCAGGTCCTTGTCACGCTTGCGCATGGCGATACCGAAGCCGTCGCCGAAGTATTTCTTGGGCTCGGTGACCACTTCCCCCACGGCCTTGTAGTTGCCGTTGCCGCCATCGATGAGGGTGGACTTGCCGACCGGGAAGTCGAGGAAGGCGATGTCGAGGCGACCCGCATCCATGTCCAGCACCAGGTCATCGGCGGTGGTGTAGCGCTTGACCTCGGCATTCTTGGCGTAGAGATCCGTGACGTAGTTGTCCTGCAGGGTGCCGCGCTGCACGCCGATGGCCTTGCCCGCCAGGGCCTCGGTGGAGGTGGCGCTCAACGCGCTGTCGGACGGCGCGAACCAGGCAGACGGCGGCGTGATGTAGGTGTCGGAGAACAGCACCTTCTCACGGCGTTCTTCGTTGATGGTCATCGAGGACATGATGGCATCGTACTTGCGTGCCATCAGGCCGGGGATGATGCCGTCCCATGCCTGGATGACCCACTCGCAGTCGCGGTTGATCTTCGCGCAGATGGCATTGCCCAGCTCGATGTCGAAGCCGGTCAGCTCGCCGTCCGGTGTCTTGTATTCCATCGGCTCATAAGGCACATCGACGCCGATGCGCAGTGTCTCGGCGGCCTGTGCGCCACCGGCCATCAGTGCTGCACCCAGCAGGGAAATTCCCAGAAGCTTCTTCATGTCGTTCCCGTTCCTCGTTGTTGTTGGTCGAGCTGACGTGTCAGCGACACCAGACGCTCCCTGTTCAATTCAATGGTTTCAAGTGTGCCAGCAGACGTTTCTCCAGCTGCCTGAAGATGGCAATGATGGTGAAGGTCAGACACAGATAGATGGCGGCGACGAACAGGAAGGCCTCGAAGGGGGCATAGAAGCGTGCATAGATGTCACGCGCCGCCCCGGTGAGATCCAGTAGCGTCACCACGCTGCAGATGGCGCTGGCATGCAGCATGAAGATGACTTCATTGCCGTAGGCCGGCAGTGCACGTCGGAAGGCACTGGGCAGAATGATGCGACGCATCATCTTGCCCCGCGACATGCCATAGGCGCGTGCAGCTTCCATCTCGCCCTTGGGCGTGGACTGGATGGCACCATGGAAGATCTCGGTGGTATAGGCCGCGGTATTGAGCACGAAGGCCAGCAGCGCCGGGACGAAGGGGTCACGGAAGTACTCCCACAGCCAGGTGTCCTGAATGCTGGGGACATGCACGCTGGTGATTCCCAACGAGATGTCGAAGCCATCGAAGAACACCACTCCGTAGTAGATCAGGTAAAGCTGGATCAGCAGAGGGGTACCACGGAAGACATAGGTGTACAGGTAGACCGGCATCTTGATCCAGCGGCGGCGCGAGCCGCGCAGGATCGCCAATGGCACGGCCAGCACCAGCCCGATGATCAGCGACAGGAACACCAGCTGCACCGTGGTGACCAGCCCCTCCCAGTAGTGCCAGAGAGTGGTGGCGGTGAAGATGTAGTTGTCGCTCAGCACATCATCGAGCATCTGGCCAAGCTGGGCGATGATGCCTGTCGGGCCCGCATCGTTCAGTTGTTCCATGCGCTGGCCTCCCCGAATCCGGTGTTGTAGCGCTTCTTGAGGCGCGAAAGCCCCCATTCGGACACGGTGGCGATCAGCAGATAGCCCGCCGCGACCGGCAACAGGAAGGTGAAGGGCTCATGGGTCGCCTTGGCGGCCTCGCTGGCGACACGCACCATGTCGACCAGCCCGATCACCGACACCAGGGCGGTGGTCTTGAGCAGTACCATCCAGTTGTTGCCCAGCCCCGGCAGGGCGTGACGCATCATCAGCGGGAAGCGAATGCGCTTGAAGACCTTCCAGTTGCTCATGCCATAGGCACGTCCGGCCTCGATCTGGCCAGCATCCACTGCCATGAAGGCACCGCGGAAGGTCTCACCCATGTAGGCGCCGAAGATGAAGCCGATGGTGATGACGCCCGCGGTGAATTCGTCGACGTTGACGAAGACATCGATGTCATAGCGGTCATACAGCCAGTCGGTGACCATGTTGATGCCGATCTGACCACCGAAGAACAGCAGCAGCATCAACACGATGTCCGGTACGCCACGGATGATGGTGGTGTAGAGCGTCGCGATCCAGCGCAGTGGTGTGGAACGCGACATCTTGGCGGTCGCTGTCATCAGCCCGAGGGCGATGGCCAGCAGCTGGGCCAGCACGGCCAGCTGCACCGTGACCCAGGCACCCTCCAGCAGACTTGGCCCGTAGCCTTGTAGGTCGATCATGGGAATCCTCCCGTGAAGCGCCGTGCAAACCGCTCAGCGGTTTACTGGCTGTTGGCGGTCGCGGGGCGCTGGCGAAGTACTTGGCGTTGAGACGCTCGAGCGTGCCGTCGGCCTTCAGCGTGTCCAGTGCCTCGTCGATGGATTTCTTGAGATCACGATCGCGCTGCTTCATGGCGATGCCGAAGCCGTCACCGAAGTACTTCTTCGGTTCGCTGATGGCGCTGCCGGTATTGACGAAATTGCCATCATTGGCCTCGACCAGGGTGTCCTGACCGACCGGCAGATCAAGGAAGGCGACATCGACGCGACCGCTGTCCATGTCCAGCACCAGATCATCCAGTTTGGTATAGCGACGCACCTCGGCCACGCTGGCGTAGAGGTCGGTGACGTAGTGATCCTGCAGGTTGCCGCGCTGGACACCGATCACCTTGCCCTTGAGAGCCTCGGCATCGAGGCTGTCCGCGCCGGCCAGTGGGCTGTCCGCCTTGACGAACCAGCCGGACGGCGGCGTGAAGTAGGGCGCGGAGAACAGCACCTGACGTTCACGCTCCGGGTTGATGGTCAGCGCGGACATGATGACGTCGTATTTGCGTGCCATCAGGCCCGGGATGATGCCGTCGAAGTCCTGCTCGACCCACTCGCAGCGAGTGGCGAGCTGCTCGCAGATGGCATTGCCCAGCTCGATCTCGAAGCCGGTCAGCTCACCGCTCGGCAGCTTGTAGCCGAAGGGCGCGTAGGGCACGTCGATGCCGAGGCGCAGCGGGTCCGGTACATCGGCGGCCTGCACGGCGCCTGCCGAGATGGCGAGAGTGGAGAGGCCGAGGGTGAGGCCCATCAGGGCGCGTGTCGCGAACTGTTTCATCACTTTCATTCCTGAAATCTCTTGCGCCTCGAGGCCTGCCGATGGCATGGCGCTCGCGGTGCTGAATCATGTGCCGGACACGGGATCACCGTGCCGGGGGAAGCGCCGGCGGAGCGAGCGGTTGATCAGAGCCGTCCGTCAGTCCTGTTCATCAGTCCTGCCTGTCAGTACTTGGGCGCCAGGAACTGCTTGAGTCGCTCTGACTGGGGATTGCCCAGTACCTCAGCCGGATCGCCGGCTTCCTCGACCAGACCCTGATGCAGGTAGACCACCTGACTCGAGACGTCGCGCGCGAAGCTCATCTCGTGGGTCACCACCACCATGGTGCGGCCTTCCTCGGCCAGGTCGCGCATCACCTTGAGCACGTCACCGACCAGTTCCGGGTCGAGTGCCGAGGTCGGCTCGTCGAACAGCATCACTTCCGGCTCCATCGCCAGGGCGCGCGCGATGGCACCACGCTGCTGCTGGCCCCCCGACATCTGGGCCGGGTAGTAGTCGGCGCGTTCGAGCAGGCCGACGCGATCCAGCAGGCTGCGCGCGTGCGCGATGGCTTCTTTCTTTGGCTTGCCGAGCACGTGGATCGGCGCCTCGATGACGTTTTCCAGCAGGGTCATGTGTGACCACAGGTTGAAACCCTGGAAGACCATCGACAGGCGCGCGCGCATGCGCTCGACCTGACGCCAGTCCATCGGCTCGCGACCGCGGCGGGTGTCCTTGAAGCCGATCTGCTCGCCATGGACGAAGATGTCGCCACCGTCCGGCTGTTCCAGCAGGTTCATGCAGCGCAGAAAGGTACTCTTGCCGGAGCCAGAGGCACCGATCAGCGTGATGACGTCGCCCTTGCGTGCCTTGAGCGACAGGCCCTTGAGCACCTGATTGCTGCCGAAGGACTTGGTGATGTCGCGAACCTCGAGGGGCAGCACCTCGCGGTTCGGGGTCTCGATCCCGGGGGATGTCTTGGTCATGCCGTTACTCCGATCCAGACGCAGCTGGCCAGCAGCAAGGCGGCGCGAGCGCCGATCTCGACACTGGCATTGGGGAATACCACGCTCAGCGGCGTGTCCCCGATGATGCAGGGGCCCGCCTGCGCATCCCGGGCGATCAGCGTGCCGGGGGCGAAGCGGGTGAAGTTGGCGACGTCCTCGCTGAAGCACAGCGCGAAGTCTGCGGAGTGGCGCATCAGCTCCACTTCCACCTTGAAGTAATCCATGGCACCGGGATCAGACTCATCCGGCGGCGTTCCAGTGGCTAGAGCCGCGAGCAGGCGGGACATCGGCGCCAGTGCCGCCATGTCATTGGCGCCGAATGGACGCACCTGGCCCAGCTCCAGCGTGAAGGCATCGGCATCATGGTAGTGGCGCGAGTAGTGCGAGAAGGTCCAGCTGTGCTGATGTTGATGCAGCACGGCCTGGAGGCCGGCAGCGCTCAATATCGACCACTGTGAGGGACTGATGGCCTCTCCCTCGCTGAAGGGCACCACGGCAAAGCGCGGGTAGTGACTGTCGCGGATCGCGGTATGCATGTCGTAGTGCAGGTGTCGCGTGCCATCGGCCGGCGGGAAGCGGGCGTAGAAGTCATCCACTGCCGCCATCAGCTGGCGGGCGCGTGCCGGCTCATCATTGGCTGGACAGTCATTGGCCTTGCCGGCAGCCGTCGTCGGAACAGCCGATTGAGGTTGGTCGCATGGAAGCGCTCACCGGTGCGGATGGCGGGTAGGTTGCCCAGAATCAGCAGCAGCGGGGCACCGGCGATCAGGTGGCCGCTCTCGAGACCGGCGATCAGCTCACCCAGCAGTTCGATGGGCGCCGTCTCGTTGCCGTGAATTCCCGCCGAGAGCACGCAGGGGCGAGCCGCAGGCCCTTGGGTGTCCGGACAGATCTCCAGCACGCCGGGGGCGACGATCTCATAGCGCCCACCGGGGATGCGTCCCATGCCACGCGCGCTGGCGTGGCCTTCGAGTGTCAGGTCAAGCCAGTCGGCAATCACGGGGTGGAGTGCTCCGGTGGATTCGAAGATCTTGTCGGCACTGGCGGCCACGAAACCCTGATACAGCTTGCCGTCGGCATCCGGATAGCGACGGGCGAACTCGTAGTAGCAGGTCGCGATCTCGTGCTGCTCGCCGCCGGCGAAAGTGAAGGTCTGGCGGTCGGCGAGGGTGGAGGCCTGCTCCAGCAGGACCTCGGGTGAGCCCTTGATGCGTCCGCCGGCCGGATTGATGCCCAGGCCAAGTGCTTCGACGCGCGTCAGTACCTTGTCGAGCGTGTCATGACGGGTAAGTGCATTGACGCTGATGGTGAAGTGATTGGCACGCAGGCCGATGATCGACAGCCAGGCCGCGTATTCGCTCTCCTCCATCAGACGCTGATACTGCTCGAAGGTCGGCGCGTCCCACAGGCGACCTGACCACAGCACGGAGGGCTGGGTGGCGGCATCCGGCGAGATCTGGCTGACCAGACCATCGATGATCGACTGGGCGCGCTCGGAAAGCTCATGACATTTCAGCTCGGAGAGGAAGACGCGCGGCATGTCGGGAGACGGCGGCAGATAGCCGAAGGCGCGCAGTTTCTTCTCAGCGAAGTCATAGGGGGCGAAGCGGGTGTAGCCGAGCGCCAGCAGATGAGGTTCCAGCGCGCTCAGGGTGATCGGCCCGCGGTCGAAGGTCCGGAAGGCCACGTGGTCGTTGACGATGGTCTCGCCGTCGGCCACGAAGGCATCCTGGATCTGTTGGGCCTGGGGCGTCATGGCGACGTAATCATCCCATAGGGCGCTGAAGAACTGCTGGATATCCATGGCACGAGCTCCCTCTGAACTGAGTTGCCCAGTGCAGCGAGGTGTCACTGACACTGGGCGACGGCATGTGGCGATTGGCAGCAGGGCAGCGCACTCGGCGAGACGCTGCCTCGGCAGATTGTCAGCTCACCATTGGCGAGCCGCTGGCGCGTGGCAAGAGGCAAGGTCGGTTGGATGAAAGCGGCTGTCCGCACCATGTAAACGTCACGTGTCGGTTTAGACCTTGGGCCGTCAGCGACGGGACATGTCTCACCCTGCTCGACCTTGATCAGTGAATCGGTGGCGAAGCCGAGCTCGGCGGCCTGATCGACCAGCGCCTGATAGGTGCCGTCATCCAGCTGCGGCTCGCGCGCCAGTATCCACAGGTAGTCGCGATCGGCACCGGCCACCAGCGACCACTGATAGTCATCATCCAGTGCCAGCACGTTGTAGCCACCATAGAAGGGGCCGAAGAAGCTGACCTTGAGGGCCGCGGTCTCGCTGCCCTGCGTGAAGTAGGCCCGCCCTTCGGCCTGACTCCATTCGCCCTTGTCGGCATCAAGGCCGCGATTGATGACGCGCACGCCGCCGTCCTCGCGGGGCGAGTAATCGGCGGTGACGCAGCTCAGTCCCTCCTCGAAGCTGTTGGGCAGGCGGGCGATCTCGTGCCATTGCCCGTAGTAGCGTTCGAGCTGGAAGTCCCCGACGGGCTGGGTGCCGGACGGGACACCGGCACAGCCGCCAAGGAGGCTGAGGCCAGCGAGCGAGAGGGCGAGATGCGGCAGGCGTGTCATTGGCGGGCTCCATGAGACAGGACGCCCCGGCGAATCGTCGCGGGGCGTCGTTACGTGATGTCACAGCACCAGGCGCAGCGGGTTGGCCGCGACCACTCGCCCGCGGCCACGTTGCTTGGCTTCATACATGGCACCGTCCGCACGCGCTATGATGGTTTCCGGCGTGGCACCGGAGAAGGGGAACAGACAGACGCCCACGCTGGCGCTGACACCGATGATCAGCGGCTCGCCGTCGACCTCGAGGTGGATGGGCCTGCTGATCGCGTCCACCAGACGATTGGCCAGTGTTTCCGGGCCCTGGCGGCTATCGCCTTCACGACTGATCAGCACGAGAAATTCATCGCCTCCCAGGCGGCCGACGATATCGTTGCCACGCAGGGTGTCTCCGAGTCGTTCGCCGATGATGCTCAGGACCTGGTCGCCGATGTGGTGACCATGGCGGTCATTGATGGGCTTGAAGCCATCCAGGTCGATGAACAGCGCAGCCTGTATGACGCCGGGTGCCTGGATGTCGAGCACCTGATCGAGATGCTCCATCAGGGCGCGTCGATTGAGCAGTCCGGTGAGCGAGTCGCGGGTCGCGTGGTCACGCAGATTGTCTCGCTCGTCGGTGACGTGACATTCGCGCAGGAACAGCAGGCGGCTCTGTCGCTCTCGCGAGTAGGCGCTCATGCCGGCCAGCAGGTTGGCGGACATCATGAAGAAGGCTTCGTTGGCTTCCACCAGCACGCCGGTACCACTGTGCAGGATCGCGCAGCTGGCGGTGCAGCCCATCCAGATCAGCAATCCGCAGGCCAGTGCATAGATGAACTGCAGCCCCAGCAGGGTGTAGGTCCAGAACACCAGCAATAGCAGACTGACGAAATAGGCCGGGAATTCACCCTCATGCATCTCATGGTGATCCACTGCGTGGGGTGATCCACTGCGTGGTCATTGCCGAGATGGAACATGGCCAGCGTGCCCAGCGCCGCGCTCAGGGAGGCCAGGCACAGCAGGCCATTGACCCGGTGTCTGTATCGCGCATGGCGTGACAGCAGGAACAGGCTCAGGACACTGACGAGAATGCCGGCGCGCAGCAGCAGCAGGCTCTCGAAATGGTGGGTAAGACTTATCTCGATCAGCGCATAGGACGCGAACATCACACAGCTCAGCGGGATGGTGAACCGGCTGAGCTTGTGTGAGGTCTCGATCTGTTGTCGACGATAGCGTCGTTCCAGGGTGTCATCCGCAAAGCAGAGCGTCATGGGATTCATGGGCCAGCTGGCGCGCTGTGACGCGCAATGCCGATTCCACCATGTCGTAATCGACGTAGCAGCCTTGCAGGTGCCGGCGCCCGGTGGTCGGGTCGAAGGACCGGCGCCCATGCATCACGCGGCGGTTGTCGAAGGCCACCATCTGACCGGCCTCGAGCTTGAGGTGCAGGCGGAAGTCCGGTTCGCGCAGGATGCTCCAGTAGTGGCGGTAGGCGTCGTACCAGGCCTGCATCCGTTCCAGCGGCAGGCGCAGGCTATCGCGGATCCAGTTGTTGAAACGCACCTCGATGACCTTGCCGCTGGCATCCAGATGGATGACCGGTTCGCGCACCACGAGGTCGGTCTGCTCATCCGCGAAGCGAAAGTCCACCGGCGTCTCGGCCAGCAGGCGGAAGGCGGCAGGGTCACGCCGGCGCAGTTCCTCGGCGACGGCCATGCCGTCACCGAAGATCGACTCACCGCCCTCGGCGTCATTGACCAGGCAATAGAGCATCTGGATGTCCGGCGGCTGGCGCCAGTTGGGCAGATCCGTGTGCAGTTCCAGCGCGATGGGCGTGTAGGCGGCATTGTTGGGCGCCTGCTTGGAGAAGACCTCGAAGCGCCCGCCGAAGTTGGTGGCACGGATGGGGCCGATGGTGGCCGCGATGGCATCGATCTCACCGCCTTCACAGGTGCCGCCGTCCAGAATCGCGAAGCCGTCGCGGCACAGCGCTTCCAACCAGCCAAGTCGTGCCTGTCCACCGGCCATGTAGTCGGCAAAGGCGGTAGCGTGAGGCTGATGGCCCTGCTGCCAGGCGCGGCTTGAGGGGACCGGCGTGGCTGGCGGCGCATCACTCGGGCGACGTTGCAGCAACCAACCGGCATCGAAACGACTGGTGTGGCCGTCCTGCCAGATGACGACGAGATTGCCTTGCTCGACACGCAACTGATGCACCGTCAGGGCCGCATCATCCATGAGCATGAAGGTGCGCTCGAAGGTCTGCGGATGACGGCAGGCGTCGCAGGCGCAGTGATCACGCAGCCAGATCAGCGGAAAGCGTGCCTGATCCCCATCGGCCCAGCTCAGAGTCGCCAGTGCCTCGTCATGGGTCGCCTGAATCAGGGGAGTGCCGCGATGATGGGGCTGATATTCCTTCATGTCCCACTGATGACGCGGTGTCGGAATCAGATGCGGTGAGAGTCTCCATGGGCGCCTTCCTTGTCTCTGTCGGTGTCGGTGAGTCTTGTGCTGAGAGTGAGTCTATTGTCTTGCGTGTCATGAGGGCTGACCAACGCGAAATATGACGCCCATGGCTTAGCTGAGCTAATGTGTGCCTTGTCCAGCCCGTTGCCACCCCTGGCCTGGCTGCAGGCCTTCGAGGCGGCGGCACGCCTGATGAGTTTCACGCGGGCGGCCGATGAGCTGAGCGTCACCCAGTCCGCCATCAGTCAGCGTATCCGCCAGCTGGAGGGTCGGCTCGGCCAGCCGCTGTTCGTGCGCCATGCTCGCAGTCTGAATCTGACACCGGCCGGGCAGGCCTGGCTGCCGGCGCTGCAGGATGGCTTCCAGCGTCTGCAGGAGGGCACGCTGGAAGTCTTCGGACCCTCGCGCGCCGCGCCGGTGAGTCTGCGTGCGACGCCGATGAGCCAGCAGGCCTGGTTGTTGCCGCGTCTGGCCAGCTTTCATCGAGATCAACCCGAGATCGCCCTGCGGCTGGTGAGTGCCTTCTGGGCGCGTGATTTCGATGGCGAGGAAGTGGATATCGAACTGCGCTATGGCCAGGGGGACTGGCCGCAGGTCGAGGCGATCAAGGTGGGAGCGGAGCAGGAGCGGATGATCGTCGTGGCAAGCTCGGCACTGAGCGCCCGGTTGAGCACGGCGGCGGATCTGACCGGAATGACGCTGCTGCATGCGGCGGGATTCGCGGTGGGCTGGCGTCGCTGGCTGGTCGCGGCCGGTCAGCTGGGACTGGAGAAGACGACGTCCACCATCAGTTGTGACACCCAGGTCATGACACTGGAAATGGCGCGTCTCGGCATGGGCGTGGCGCTGGTGCATGAAGGCCATTTTCAGCAATGGATGGCCTCCGGCAATGGCGGACTGGAGCAGGCCTTCCCGCTGGCGATTCCTGCCGAGCAGCATTTCTGGCTGGTACGTTCCTCCCAACGTCCCATGCGACCCACGGCCCAGCGTGTCTGGGATTACCTGGTGGAAAAGTCAGGCGATCAGTCGTGAGCCGTCGGGCAGCGTGGCAATGGCGATTGATGGAAGAAGCGTTCCAGCAGGGCATACAGCTCGGGATAGGCGGCTTCGAGGGTGTCCGGTGCGGTAAAGAAATACTCGCAGCACACGGCGAAGCATTCGGCGGGGTGACTGGCGGCGTAGTCATCGATCGGCGTGGGAATGCCGTGTGCCAGGCGCTCGCTCAGGTCATCCCAGACGGCGGTGAAGGTGGCGTGCCATTCCTGAGCACTGATGTGGCCAGGCAGAGGCGGAAAGCCATCGGCATCGGTGGCGTTGGCCATGTCGAGCTTGTGGGCGAATTCGTGGATGACCACATTGAAGCCGCTCCAGTCACCGCTGGCGGCCAGGTCCTGCTGCGTGACCACCACCGGCCCCTGGTACCAGGTCTCACCGGCACGGGTGTCCTGGAAGACATGCACCACGCCTGCCTCATCCATCTCTTCCACTTCACGGCGGATGGCCTCGAACGGCAGCATGATCTCATGGACGCGAGCGCCGGCATCCTGCCAGCGCTCGGCATGCGCCCAACCATTGAGCAACAGCATCGCCTGAGCCGCCAATGCCAGCGCCTCGACCTCCTCGAGAGGCTCGGCGCTGGTCAGCTTCCAGTCATGCAGTTGCCGGCGGGCGCGGCGCTCGAGACGCGTGAGCGCCTCGGCGTCGAGTCCCTCGAGGATCGGCAGACGCTCGCGGACGGATTGCCACAGGGTGTCCATCATGGCCGTGGCGCTCGGATCGCTGCCACAGTCGTTGCCACCAGGGGGGCATCGAGTCAGTCCTGACGACTGCCGGACTTCCAGGACCAGTCGCGCAGGCGCAGGTCGAAGAGGTCCTTGCGACGGTCCTTGAGGTTGGTCACCGAGCCTTCGCTGCGCACGACCTTGAGACGTTCCAGATCAAGATCCGAGAACATGATCATCTCGGTGTTCGGGGTCGTCTCGGCCATCACCGCATCATGCGGGAAGGAGAAGTCAGAGGGCGAGAATACCGCTGACTGGGCGTACTGGATGTCCAGACTCTCGATGGACGGCAGGTTGCCGACACTGCCGCAGACCACCACATAGCACTCGTTCTCGATGGCGCGCGCCTGGGCGCAGTGGCGGACGCGCAGGTAGCTGTTCTTGGTGTCGGTCCAGAACGGCACCATCAGGATGTCCATGTCCTGGTCGGCCAGCAGGCGTGACAGCTCCGGGAATTCCACGTCGTAGCAGATCAGCATGCCGATGCGACCGGCATCGGTCTCGAACACGGCCAGCTCGTCGCCGCCCTTGATGATCCAGTCACGGCGCTCCTGAGGCGTGATGTGCAGCTTGGCCTGACGGTCGATCTCGCCATCGCGGTGACAGAGATAGGTGACGTTGTAGAGCTCGTTGTCATCACCGACCTCCACCATGGACCCGGCCACGATGTTGATGTTGTAGGCCACCGCCATGCGCGAGATTTCCTGCTTGAAGCGCTCGGTGAAGCCGGCGAGGAAGCGGATGCAGCGCACCGGGTCACTCTGGTCTTCCAGCAGGCCGATCAGCGGCGTATTGAACAGCTCCGGGAAGACGGCGAAGTCGCTCTGATAGTCCGAGAGAGCATCGACGTAATATTCCACCTGCTGCAGCACGGATTCGACACAATCGAACTTGCGCATCTGCCACTGGACGGCGCCGACGCGAATCATCGTCTTGCGGCTTTCCAGCACACGCTCGACCGGCTCGAAGAGGATGTTGTTCCACTCGAGCAAGGTGGCATAGCCCTGTGAGCTCTCGTCTTCCGGCAGATACTGGCGCATCAGACGCTTGACCAGAAAACCATTGGCCAGCTGGAAGGACAGGATGGGGTCGTAGATCTCGCGTCGCTCGACCTTGTCAATGTAGTCGGTCGCGGACAGCTCCGCGGCATACTCGTGATACTGGGGAATGCGCCCACCGGCCAGAATCGAGCGCAGATTCATGGAGCGACACAGTTCCTTGCGCGCTTCATACAGGCGGCGGCCGAGACGATAGCCCCGGTAGTTGGGGTCGATCAGGACATCCAGGCCATAGAGCGCATCTCCCTCGGGGTTGTTGAGGATGACTTCGCGCTGGCCGATCAGATCATCGTACTTGTGCGGGTTCGAGAAGGCGTCGTAATCCACCAGCGCCGTCAGCGCGACCCCGACCAGCATCTCGCCGTCCTCGATCACGATCTGACCATCGGGGAATTCCGCGACCAGGCGGTTGATGGTGTGTTCCGGCCAGGCGCCGCCGATGTCGTCGTAGATGCCGTCCATCAGGCGTTTCAGCTGGGGGTAGTCGGATGCCTGCAGGTTGCGCAGGTTAAGGTGCAGGTCTTCGACGGACATCGAGACTCCTTGGGAAATGAGTGATGAGGGATCCATTATTCGCGCTGTCGAGGCCGAGTGTCATCAATATCCTTTGGTCAATGACCGGCGCGTGTCGCGAATCCCTCCTCAATGGGTCCAACCTCGCGCCACTGCAAGGGTGAGCGGGTGGAAGCACGGCGAGCGGCGTATCGGCGGGATATTGAACGAATGCTCATTTTGCTTGCATTTGCGCGGCACAACGTCCAAAACATTGCCATGGGCAAGACGCCCACGGCGACGTCATGCCGAACATCTTGAGCTTGAATGACACCGGCTTGAATGACACCGGAGGATACCTGCATGACCCCAGTACTCTATGAATTGCGAGGTCGTGATGACCGTCTGCGTTTCTCGCCGTTCTGCTGGCGCGCGCGGCTGGCCCTGGCCCACAAGGGCATCGAGGCGGAACTCGTTCCCATGCTGTTCACCGACAAGAGCCCGATCGACTTCTGCGATTCCACCACGGTGCCGGTACTCAAGGATGATTTCGGCGTGTCGATGGACAGCTACGACATCTTCCAGCACCTGGACGAGCATTATCCGAATGCAGGCCATGGCCCGCTGATCGGCGATGCACTGGCAAGGGCGCGCCTGAATTTCGTCAAGGTCTATGCCGAGCAGGTCATGGCCGTCGGTTTCTTCCGCCTGGTGGCGCTGGATCTGGTGCAGGCCATTCACCCGGATGACCGTGAATACTTCCAGAGCGCCCGAGAAGCCCGCTTCGGCATGTCGTTCGAGGAGTTCCACGATGTCGAGATCGCCCGTGGCATTCTCGACAGCGCCTTCAAGCCGTTGCGTGGCCTGCTGGGCAATCAGCCCTTCATGGATGGCGAGTCACCGGCGGCGGCGGATTACCTGATCTTCGGCTTCTTCATCTGGGCCCACATCGTCTCCGACACCTCGCCCTTCGGCGAGACGGAAGACCCCGCTGATCCGCTGGTGCAGTGGCGCGAGCGCATGATGGATCTCCATGACGGCATGGCACGCAAGTCGCCGCGTGCCAGCGATATCCCGCAGTAAGATGATTGACCTGTATTACTGGACCACGCCCAACGGCCACAAGATCACGATCTTTCTGGAAGAGGCCGGCCTCGAGTACCGACTCATACCGGTGAACATCAGCAAGGGCGAACAGTTCGCGCCAGCGTTTCTGGCCATCTCGCCCAACAATCGCATGCCGGCGATCGTCGATCATGCGCCGGCCGATGGTGGCGAGCCGATTTCCGTGTTCGAATCCGGCGCGATTCTGGAATATCTGGCCGACAAGACCGGCCAGTTCCTGCCGCGCGAGACGCGCCCACGCAATGATGTGCTGCAGTGGCTGCATTGGCAGATGGGCGGCCTGGGGCCGATGCTCGGTCAGGTGCACCACTTCACGCACTACGCGCCAGAACCGGTGGAGTACGCCATCGAGCGCTATCACAAGGAAGGCGAGCGCCTCTACGGCGTTCTGGAGCGCCAGCTTGCGGGGCGTGACTTCGTGGCGGGGGACGAGTTGAGCATCGCCGACATGGCCATCTGGCCGTGGCTGAAGGCCGAGAAGCAGGAGATCGATCTGGCCCGCTTCCCGGCGGTGGCTGCCTACCGCACTCGCATGGCAGAGCGTGATGGCGTCAGGCGGGCGATGGCGCGCATCGACGACATCAATCCGGCGGCCAATGTGGCGATGGATGAAGAGGCGCGTCGCCACCTGTTTGGCCAGGGCCGCTGAGCCAGTCCTTGGGCACATGGCGCCGGATACGATCCAGCAGCGCGCCCAGCTTGCGCGGCGGGTGCCCGAAGGGGTAGTGCAGGCTGACCGGAATCGAGGGCCCTTGCCACTCGGGCAGACAGGCCTCGAACTGGCCGGGATGTGCCACGGAGCGGGTGCGCACGTGGTGGTCCGGCAGCAGGCCGATACCGGCGCCATGCGCGATGTGGTCGGCATGTACCACGACATTGTCGACCGTGAAGCGCGAGGGCGGCAGGCTCACTCGGTACTCGCCCTGTTCCGGATGGTGGAGCACCAGATCGGGATGATGGCGGTCGATCAGGTTGACCCAGTCGTGGGAGGCAAGCTCGCCGGGATGCTGCGGATGGCCATGCTGGCGCAGATAGTCCGGGTGGGCATACAGATGCTGACGCTGGTGGCCCAGCACCTCGTCACGCAGGCCGCTGTCACGGGTCGGACCTTCCCACAGCCACAGCATGACCTGATCATCCTCACGTGTCGGAGGCTGCAGGTTCGAGGTCAGCGTCAGGCGAATGCCCGGATACTCCTCGATGAACTCGGTGAGCAGACGATTGAACCAGCCACGCAGGAAATGCGGGTGGACGCTGATGCTGAGATCACCGCTCACCTCCTCGCGCAGCTCGTCCAGTGCCATCTGCGAGCGCTCGCCCAGCGACAGCATCTGCTGGCAATACTGATGGAACAGCGTGCCGGCCTCGGTGGGAATCAGGCGGTTGGCTTGGCGATGCAGCAGCGGCTGACCGAGCTGATACTCGAGGTGACTGATCCGACGGCTGAGCGTGGACTTGGAGATACCGAGGTGTTCGGCGCCGGCGCCCAGGTTGCCATGGCGCATGATGGCATCGAAGGCACTGAGGCCCTGAAATTCGTCAAGTACGGGAGGCATGGATTGGTGGCACCTGATGACTGTTGGTGGCGCTGCTGGCGGCACCGGTGCAGGCCGACGAACCCACCCGGATTCGCGTCATGGCTGCCGCCTCGCTGCATGATGCGATGGATGCCATCGAGGCCCGCTACGAGCGCCTCGCCAACGTGGATATCCTGCCGGTCTACGCCTCGTCCTCGACCCTGGCGCGTCAGCTGGCCAATGGTGCTCCAGCCCAGTTGTATCTGTCGGCCAACGAGCGCTGGATGGACTGGCTCGAGCAGCAGCCCGGCGTGGTGGTGACAGGGCGTCATGATCTGCTGGGCAATCGTCTGGCGCTGGTAGCCGCCGGGGCAAGTTCTCTGGATGCCGGCGTCAGCAATGCCCGGGACGTGACGGACGTGGCCAAGCGACTGGCCGCGACGGGCGACGCCTCCCGGCTGGCGGTGGGGGACCCGGATCACGTGCCGGCGGGCATCTATGCACGTCAATCGCTGGAATCGCTGGGTCAGTGGCAGGCACTGCGCTCGCATCTGGCCAGTGCCGAGGATGTGCGTGCGGCGCTGGCGCTGGTCGAGCACGGTGAAGCCCCACTGGGCATCGTCTACTCGACGGATGCCTCCGTCAGTCATCGCGTCCATCAGATCGGCCTGCTGCCCGAGAGCAGCCACGACCCCATCCACTATCCTGCCGCCTTGATCACGCGGGGCGGGGATGCGCCCGACGAGGCAGCGGAAACCTTCGCCCACTGGCTGTCCAGCAATGAGGCAGGGGCCATCTTCCATCGCTTCGGGTTCACCACCCTTGGGACCCAGGCTACCTGATCTTGTTCGAGGAGAGTGCATGCTGAGCGCACTGGAATGGGAAGCCCTGAGCCTGAGTCTCAAGGTCGCCTGCGTGGCCGTCGGCTTCAGTCTGATTCCCGGCTTCGCCGCGGCCTGGTGGCTGGCGCGACGCGAGTTTCGTGGCAAGGCGCTGGTGGATGGCCTGTTGCATCTGCCACTGGTGCTGCCACCGGTGGTGGTCGGCTATCTGCTGCTGGTCACCTTCGGACGCAACGGCGTCATCGGTCAGTGGCTGGCGAAGATCGATATCGTGTTGCCCTTCACCTGGCAGGGCGCCGCCGTCGCGGCAGCGGTCATGGCCTTTCCGCTGATGGTGCGTGCCATGCGCCTGTCGCTGGAGGCCATTGACCCGGGGCTGGAGGCCGCGGCTCGTACCTTGGGGGCCAACCCGCTGCGGGTGCTGTTCACGGTGACGATGCCGCTGGCGCTGCCCGGCATTCTGACCGGCGGCATGCTGGCCTTCGCGCGCGCGCTGTCGGAATTCGGCGCGACCATCACCTTTGCGGCCAACATCCCCGGCGAGACCCGTACCTTGCCCCTGGCGCTCTATACCCTGATCCAGACGCCGGGCGAGGAGGGCGCGGCCGCGCGTCTGTGTCTGATCGCGGTGGTGATCGCGATGCTCTCGCTGTTGTCTTCCGAATGGCTGGCGCGCCGGGCCCGACTCCGGATGGAGGGGCGTGATGCTTGATTTCCACCTTTGCCGCACGCTGGGCGCCTTCCATCTCGATGCCGAACTCAAGGTGCCGGCACGCGGGGTCACGGCGCTGTTCGGACGTTCCGGCAGCGGCAAGACCAGCATCCTGCGCATGATCGCAGGGCTCGACCGCCCGGATCATGGCCATCTGCGTCTCACGGGCGAGTGTCTGATCGGCGGCGAGCATGATCACTGGGTGCCTGCCCATCGGCGCAATCTGGGCGTGGTCTTCCAGGAGCCTCGTCTGTTTCCGCACTACAGCGTGCGCGGCAATCTCTGCTACGGCATGCCGCTGGCACTGACGCGTGCTCAACGCCAGCGCAACCGTGACCACCTGCACGAGATCGTCGCGCTGCTGGGCATCGAGGACCTGCTGACGCGCATGCCGGGTCAGCTGTCGGGTGGCGAGGCGCGGCGTGTCGCCATCGGGCGCGCCCTGCTGTCACGCCCACGCATGTTGTTGCTGGATGAGCCGTTGACCGGCCTTGATGGCGCCCGCAAGCAGGAACTCCTGCACTACATCAGCCGTCTGGCTCGCGAGATCGAGATTCCGATCCTGTTCGTCAGTCACGATACCCGGGAGCTGTTCGCCGTCGCGGACCGCCTCGCGCTGGTCGACAACGGGCGCATCACCGCCAGCGGCGAGATCGGCGACATGTTGTCACGTCTTGATCTGGCCCCGCAGACAGGCCGTTTCGAAGCCGGCTCACTGCTCAGTGCCGAGGTGCTCTCGCACGATGAGACGCATCAGCTGACCCGCCTGGGGCTCGGGGCGGGATTGAGTCTCAAGCTGGCGCGTCTGGCGATGCCGGTCGGGCGTCGGGTACGCCTGCGACTGCGTGCCCGTGATGTCAGCATCGCGCTGGAAACCCCGCTGAATACCAGCCTGCGCAATACGCTGCCCGCCGTGATTCACGAGATCGAGAGCGAGCGCGGCCACGCCAGTGCGGAACTGGTGCTGGGCATCGCCGGCCAGCGGCTCAGAGCGCGCGTGGACCGGCTGGCCTGCAAGGAGCTGGGGCTCAAGGTCGGCCTTGGCGTCAAGGCATTGATCTCGAGCGTCGCGCTCTCCGGCCCGGACGTGATCAGTCTCGATGTCGGAGACGAGACAAGGAAGACCCTGATGCAGCTGACCCACCTGTGGCGCTACCCCTTGAAGTCAGGCGCCGCCGAGGCACTTGAGAGCACGACTGTCGGCGAGGAAGGCCTGACGCAGGACCGCCGTTTCGTGGTGGTCGCGGCACGCGGCAAGTTCGTCACCGCACGCACGCATCCGCAGATGCAGCGTCTGGCACTTCGCGAGCAGTCGCCGGGCCACTGGCGGCTGTGGCAGCTGGACCGCCCGGCCTGCGGTGAGGTGAGCTTCGCGACCCGTGATGAGGCCGAGCGTCTCGACATCCAGGTGTGGGCAGACCAGTTCAGCGCCCTGAGCGTCAGTGACGAGGCGGATGCCTGGTTGAGCGAGCAGCTCGGCATGCCGGTGCGGCTGTGCTGGCTGGGCGAGCGCTCCGAGCGCTATCGCGAGATCATCCGACAGCGCGTGAGTGCCGCGGACGGCTTCCCGCTGCTGCTGGCCAACGAGGCCTCGCTGGAAGCGCTCAATCGCGAGACGCCGACGGCGGATCACGGCATGAACCAGTTCCGGCCGAATCTCGTGATCAGCGGTGCCGAGGCCTGGGCCGAGGATGGTTGGCAGGAGGTGATGATCGGCGAGGTACGTTTCCGCCTGGTGTCATCCTGCACGCGTTGCGCGATGGTCAATGTCGACCCGGCCACCGGCGAGAAGCGCGGTGACAGGGAGCCGCTGACGACACTGGCGCGGGTGCGCCGTTTCGAGGATGGCCAGGTGCACTTCGGCTACAACCTGGTGGCGGTGGACCCGACGCGCCAGCCGCCGCTGCGGGTCGGTGATCCTGTCGAGGTCACGGCCTTCAAGTGACGCCAGGCTCAGTCCGGCGGCCCGAACAGGGCAGGCTGACCATGTGCCTCACGCCAGACATCCAGCGCTGCCCGGTGCAGCTGACTGTGTCGCCACGCCAGCGCCTCGATATCACGGTCATAGCCGCCGCCGATCACGCAGGCCACGGCCGCGCCCGCCGCGCGACAGCGCCGGATGACATGCCGCTCGCGCCGGTAGAGGCCGCGGTCGCTCAGTTCGAGATGGCCGAGCCTGTCGGCGGCGTGCGGGTCGACCCCGGCATCGAAGATCACGAGTTCCGGCTGCACCCGCGTCAGCACCGCCTCCAGCGTGCGCTCCAGCACCGCCAGATAGTCCTCATCGCCCATGCCTTTCGGCAGGGGCACGTCCAGATCACTCTTCTGCTTGCGGGCCGGGAAGTTGCTCTCGGCATGCAGCGAGAGCGTGAAGACCCGTGGCTCGTCAGCGAAGATCAACGCGGTGCCATCGCCCTGATGGACGTCGAGATCGACGATCAGCACCCGCGTCACGCCATCTTCCAGTGCCTGATGCGCCGCCACGCCGATGTCGTTGAGCAGACAATATCCGCTGGCCGCCTCGGGATGGGCGTGATGGGTACCCCCGGCGGTATTGCAGGCCAGGCCGCGCGTGAGGGCTTCGCGCACGGTGGTCAGCGTGCCGCCCACCGCCAGCACGCTGCGCTCGCGCAGGGCCTCGCTCCACACGAAACCGCTGCGACGCTGGGCCTGATGACTCAAGGTGCCACTGAGAAATTCATGCACGTAGCGGCGGGTGTGCACGCTGAGCAGGTCTTCCTCCTCGGCGGGCTGGGGCATCACCCACTCGACGGCCCAGGCGCAGTCGGCCAACTGGCGGTCCAGCAGCCGTTTGAGCACGCTGAACTTGTCCATCGGGAACGGATGCTTCTCGGGCAGCGCGATGCGATAGCCGGGGTGATGGATCAGCGCCAGTGGCGGGCAGGCAGCCTCAGCGACGTGGGACAAAGTGCACCTCCCGGCCCTCGGTGGTCAGCTGACGAATGGCGATGGGGCGGCCCTTTGCATCGAGATCCACCAGTCCGATACCGCAGGCATTCAGCAGGCGTTCGCCGTGACTTGCGGCATCGTGACGACGTGGCGTGATGCGCATGTTGCGACGCCGTGTCAGCAGGTTGAGCGGTGAGCGTGGGGCGTACAGCCAGCGATTGAGGCGATCCAGCACGTCAAGCAATCCCACCGGGAAGCGGTTGCGGATGCCGCTGCTGGTGATCTGCCAGATGTGCGGGCTGGAGCGGCGGTGCCTGAGGCGCACATCGTAGGCGAAGGAGTAGTGCACATCGCCGGACAGAATCACGAAATGCTGCGGCGTGCGCGAATGGCGGAAGATGTTGAGCATCACGCTGGCGGCGCCCTGGTGGGCCATCCAGTTCTCGGCGTCCACCATCAGCGGCTTGCCGGCGAAGGTGAACAGCTTCTGGATCGTCTCGATCAGCTTGACCCCGAACACGGGAGCCGGAGACACCAGTACCACCGCGCGCTGCTCCACCAGACGTTGCTGGAGTTCACACAGCGCCTCCCAGTCCATCAGACCCGAAGGGTGCGACAGCTTGCGCTCACTGCGCCAGCGGCGAGTGCGGGTGTCCGCCACGATCAGGGCCGGCGTGGTCTCGAGCTGATAGTCCCAGCGCTCGCAGCGCTCGAGCCGGGCGATCAACGCCTCCTGACGCTCGACGTCGAAATGGCCCTCCGGCGCGGTCTCGGTGTCGGCATGCGCATCGGTGAACAGCTCGCTGGCCTGCTCCAGCAGCTCACCGAGCGCCCGAGGTGCGTTGCCCGCGCCCTGACACAGCAGGTAGCCGGTCAGCGCATTGCCGATGATGCGCCGCGAGAAGGGATTGCCGTAGGCGGCTTTTTCCCAGGCGGCACTCAGATTCCAGTCATCGGTGACGTCGTGGTCATCGAAGATCATCAGGCTGGAGACGTTGGCCAGCAGGCGGCGCACCTGACCGAGCCCAGCGCGGAAACGTGCCAGATGGCGTGCCTCGCGGGCATGGCGCTCGCGGGTGGCCTCGTCATGGCCTTCGAGCGCTGACGGGTCTTCCAGTTCGACCCCGAGGGCCGCCCACGGCACGTCGGACCACACCAGCAGGTACATGGCGACGACTTCCGACAGGCCGATCAGGTGATTGTCAGCCCCGGTGGAGGTGAAGATGGGCTTGCGCTTGGCGCCGAAGAAACTGGCGGCCAGTCCCTCATTGGCTGGCATGTCCGGTAGCAGCTGCGGGCGATGATAGAGGTGCGACGGGTGCTGGCGCAGTTCGCGGCTGTCGGAGACCTCGGCGCCCAGCAAGGTCTCTTCCGGCAGTCCCAGGCGCTCGATCACCTGATCGATGGCCCCCAGCATGGGGCCGGCGACGTCATCGGCGTAGATCTGATCGCCCGTGAACAGCATCACTTCCGGCCATTCCAGCGGTGTGGTGCGCCGCTCACTCAGCCAGTGATCCAGTGCGACCAGACCGTCGCCGGCCGGGCCTTCAGGCTCCTTGTCACTCAGGCCGTGATGCGGCTTGCGGCAGCTGCCATGCGCGATGCGGGTCAGCTTCGCCGGCAGACGGAAACGTGGCAGAGGCTCGCCGGGGTAGCAGATCTCTGGGCCCCACTCGGCGATGCCATGCCAGTCGCGCTCGCTCAGTGCCAGCTCGTAGGCGATGGCGCAATCGGCGGGCAGGGGAGACTCGGCATGGGCCTCCAGCAGCATCAGCCAGGCATGGGTGCCCAGAGGGATGGCCAGATGCTCCGTCAGTCGAAGGGAGGCTCACCCGCTCAAGGCCAACGAATGCCTGCCTGCGCCCAAGGGCAAGGTCGTGCTGACCATCAGCGGCGTGGTGACGTGTGGCAATGCCGGCAGTGAGGCGTCGCCATTGGCTCGCTTTGACATGCCGATGCTGGAGGCGCTGCCCTCGCGCGTGAATGCCACCCACACGCCATGGACCCAGGGAGTCGTCCGCTTCAGTGGGCCCTTGCTGCGCGAGCTGATCCAGCGGGTGGGGCAGGATGTCTCGACGGTGAGCGTGAAGGCCATCAATGACTTTTCCGCCGATATCCCGATGTCGGATATCACGCGATACGAGGTGTTGCTGGCGACGCGCCGCGATGGCGAGCCGATGCCGGTACGGGATTTCGGTCCCTTGTTCATCCTCTATCCCTTCGATGCCCATCCGGAACTGATGACGGAAGAGATTCGCTTCCGTAGCGTCTGGCAGGTCAACGGGCTGGTGCTGCGATGACCAAGGGCGAGGCTGCAGACGCTGAGCGACGAGATCAGTGACGTCACCCAGACGTTGCTGCTGCGGGTGAGAGCCCAGCTTGCCGAGGAGTCCACCCAGGAACGCCAGCAGCGCGATCGACTCGTGCATTGGATGCTGCTGCTGCTCGGGCTGATGGTACTGACGACCCTGCTGGTCAGTCGCCAGGTCTGGCTGCAGGCCCGTGCGCGGGAGCAGGCCCGCCAGCAGCTGCTGAGCCTGTCCACGGCCCTCAAGCATGAAGCCGAACGCGCCGAGCAGGCCAGCCGTGCCAAGTCCGAATTCCTCGCCACCATGAGTCATGAGATTCGCACGCCACTCAACGGTGTCATCGGCATGAGCGAGCTGCTGCTGGCCGAGCCGCTGGACAACAGCGCGCACCGGTATGCCACCAGCCTGCGTGACAGCGGGGAGGTGTTGATGGGGCTGGTGGATGACGTGCTGGACTTCTCGAAGATCGAGGCCGGCAAGTTGACCGTCGAGCGGCGACCCTTCGATCTCCAGCAGGCCGTCGATGGCGTCATCGATCTGTTGCTGCCGCAACTGGACAGTACCCGTGTGGCCTTCGTCGATCATCGCTCGGCCCAGCTGCCACGCTGGGTCATGGGAGACTCCGTTCGCCTGCGTCAGGTGCTGCTCAACCTGTTGTCGAACGCCTTCAAGTTCACCCGGCACGGCAGGATCACCCTGATGGTGCATCCGCTGCCGGCGGGGCGAGTCCGTTTCGAGGTCAATGACACCGGTATCGGCATCAGCGAGATGCAGGCCAAGCGTCTGTTCGAGCCCTTCACCCAGGGGGATGCCTCGATCGCGCGGCGCTTTGGCGGCACCGGACTGGGACTGGCCATCGCGCGCCGCCTGGTGGAGCTGATGGGGGGGCGTCTGGGCATGAACTCCCGCGAGGGCGAAGGCGCCTGTTTCTGGTGCGAGTTGCCGCTGCCGCTCGCCCCCATGAGCCAGCCGCAGACCGACTCCCACGCGCCTCTGCCGCTCAGCCGTGGAGAGAAGGTGCTGGTGGTGGATGACAACCACATCAATCGTGAAGTGGCGCGCGCCATGCTGTGCAGTCTCGGCTATGCGGTGACGGTGGTCGAGAGCGGTCAGGCGGCGCTGGACTGGTGTGCGGAAAACGACGATATCGTGCTGGTGTTGCTGGATCTGCGCATGCCGCGGATGGATGGCTTCGCCGTGGCGCGAGGCTTGAGGGCACTGGAGCGGCGCGACGGACGCACCGCCAGCTTGATCGTGGCGATGACCGCCAATGTGGAGGCCGGTGAACGGGCGCGCTGTCTCGCGGCCGGCATGAATGACTTCCTCTCCAAGCCGATGCGCCGTCACCAGGTCGCCACCATGCTGGCGCGCTGGCAGCTGCGGGACGGAGGCCTGGCTGGCTGGCCTAGCGGCGACGCAACTCGCGTTCCACCAGGGTCAGGCCCGGCGTGATATCGCTCTGGATGGCGGCGAGCGCCAGGGTGAGGGTGGTATCCGCGATGCGCTGGTGGCACTGGGGCAGCGAGTGGATCGGCAACGGCAGGAAGTCGAGCAGGCGATCATCGCCGAAGCTGGCCATCGCCCTGGGGGCGTTGACAGGCGGGCCCTTCGAGAACAGCACGTCCAGCACGCCGTCCATCAAGGTGTAGGAGGCGGTCACGATCGCCTCCGGCATGGGCGAGTGCGCGAGATATCCGCGCAGTGCCTCGGCACCGGCGGCGCGCTCATAGCGGGCGGCGTGCAGTGTCGTCGCCTCAAGCGGCGTCTGGCTCTGATGGGTCTCGAGCGCCGAGCGCATGCCCTGGGCACGTTCCCGCGATATCTCGAGTTCCGGCAAGGCATCCAGCCACAGCAGGTCTCGTGGTGAATGCTCAAGCACCGCACGGGTCAGCTGGCTGGCGGCATCGGCATTGTTGCTGACCACGCTGGCGAAGTGGCGCGTGTCCAGTGCGCGGTCCACCCCGATCACCGGGAAGCCATCCAGCGTCAGTTCGCGGTAGAAGGGATCATCCGGTGCCAGACAGCTGGCGGTGATCAAGGCATCGACCCTGCGAGCCTTGAGCATGCGGGCCAGTTCGCGCTCCGTGTCGGGGATGTCGTCGGAGCAGACGATGAACAGCTGATAGTCGCGCTCGCGGGCACCGCGTTCCAGCAGCTTGGCGAGGCGTGCGTAACTGGCGTTCTCCAGATCGGGCAGCATGAACCCCAGTGTCCGGCTTTCCCCACGGCGCAGGGCGGCTGCCTGGGCATCGATCCGGTAGTGATGGCGTTGCACCACCGCCATCACGCGCTCGACCGTCTGTGGGCTGATACGTCGTGCCTGTGCCTGCCCATTGACCACATAACTGGCGGTGGTACGTGAAACGCCTGCAAGACGCGCGATTTCTGCCAGGGTCATGCCACTGTCCTTGCTGGAAGAGGGAGAACGGGACCTGCGAGCTCCATGTGCGAGGAATGATGCTCACTTGTGGCCTGAGGTGCAAATCCTCACTGATGACGGTATCCCTCGACCGACCCCTCGCAACCCCGCACCACAGGCGGCTCTACGCCCAATGTCTAGTCACGAAAACCGCTCATCTGCATGGCATTCACTTGATCACGCGCAAGAAAACGGCCAGCATGAATCCCACGCCCGCGCCGCACGTCACACATCCAGGCCTCTTGCCAGAGAGGGGCCTCAAGGAGCCCGCCATGCTCAGCCTTGCTCATGAGGATGTCCTCCTCGCCGCCCACGCCAATGACTGGCGCGACGCCCTGAATCAGGCCGCTGATGCCCTGGTTGCCGGTGGGCGCGCCACGCCGGCCTATCGTGAAGGTCTGCTGGCTCGCGAAGCGCAGTCTTCCACCTACCTGGGGCAGGGCATCGCGATTCCCCATGGGACACCCGACAGTCGTGAGGCCGTGCTGGCCACCGGCGTGCGTGTCCTGCAATTCCCGCAGGGGGTGGAGTGGCACGATGGCAAC
Organism: Cobetia sp. ICG0124; assembly: GCF_004006355.1. NCBI lineage: Bacteria > Pseudomonadati > Pseudomonadota > Gammaproteobacteria > Oceanospirillales > Halomonadaceae > Cobetia > Cobetia sp. ICG0124. The sequence goes on from NZ_CP024893.1 coordinate 658,565, forward strand.
CGTGTCTTTCTGGTGGTGACCATCGCGGCGCAGTCCGATGAGCACCTCGATATCCTGCGTTCCCTGACGCGCGTGCTGGACCGCGAAGGCGTCAGTGAGCGCCTGGCATCCGCGACGACCGCGGAGCAGATTCTCGCCGAGCTTGGCCGCGAGGTGATTCCGCCACGTCTGGATGCCGATACCGTGCTGTGTGGCTTCCCGGCACGCGACCGCGATGAGCTGGTGCTGGCAGGCGCGGCGCGATTGCGTCAGGCCGGTTGCGTCGGGGACGGCTTTCTCACCGCGATGCTCCAGACCGAGCCGAACGCTCTGGGCCAGGGCATCTGGCTGGTGCAGTCCCGACAGGACGTGAGCCAGCCGGCGCTGTCCGTGGTCACGCCCGAGAAGGCGCTGGATACCCGTCACGGGCGCATCAACGCCGTGGCCTGTCTGGCACTGGACGCTGATGGCGGGCAGCACCGCGTGTTGCTGGAGCGTCTGCTGACGCTGCTGGAAGATGGCGCAGGCGAGCGCCTGCCGGGGCTGTCCACCTCTGCTCTGCTGGCGCGGCTGCTGGGGGAGTCCTCCACGGCACAGCTGGCGAGCGTGACGCTGCTCAATGCACATGGCCTGCATGCCCGTCCCGCCAAGCAGCTGGTGCAGGCCGCGCGGGACGCCGGCGAGAGTTTCGGCATCATTCCCTCGCTGCGCCTCGAGCAGGGGGAAGGCGGTATCGTCAGTGCCGCCAGCCTCACCAAGGTGCTGGGGCTGGGAGCACGTCGTGGCCAGACGCTGGTCTTCAGTGCCAACGGCGAGGATGCCCGGGCCAATCAGGCCGCGCTGGATGCCATGGTCGCGGCGGTCAAGGCAGGACTTGGCGAGTCCGTGGAGCCGCTGATGGACCAGCGTCCCGAGGCCAGTGCGCCGGATGCCCAGCCGGCTTCCGACAAGGTGGCAGCCCCCGAGGCCGACAGTGTCGTGCCGGCGGTGGCGGCCTCGCCGGGCATGGCCATCGCGCCCTGCTGGGTGATGTATCAGCCGCGCTTTCTCTATGAGGCGCGCAGCGATGCGGGCGCCGAGCACGAGGCCCAGCGGCTGGCGAGCGGCATCCAGACGGCGCGTGAGCAGCTGCAGGAGCTGGTCAATCGGGCCGAAGGCGCCGAGATGGCCGAGATTCTCTCCATGCACGAAGAGATGCTCGGCGACCCGGAGCTGTTTGCCGCGGCGCGCGAGAGTCTCGAGGAAGGCCACAGCGCCGAGGCTGCCTGGTGGTCCGCCATCGACAGCGCCGCGCGAGCCCAGGAAAACCTCGCGGACCGTCTGCTGGCCGAGCGTGCCGCTGACCTGCGCGACGTCGGGCGCCGTGTGCTTGGCGTGCTCACCGACACGCCGCTGCCCAGCGCCCCCGAGACGCCGCATGTGCTGGTGACCGAGGATATCGGCCCGTCGGATGTGGCGCGTCTGGATACCTCCCGGGTGCGTGGACTGGTCACGGCCCTGGGCGGGGCCACCTCGCACAGCGCGATTCTGGCGCGTTCACTGGGCATTCCGGCGGTGGTCGGGGCTGGTCCGAGCGTGCTGGCGATCGCCGATGGCAGCGAGTTGATCGTCGATGGTGAGCGCGGGCGTGTCAGCGTGATGCCTTCCGCCAGTCGCCGCGCCCGGGCCGAAGAGGCGATCGCCGGCCATGAACAGCGTCAGGCCGCGGCCTGGGAAACCCGCATGGCGCCAGCCATCACCCGGGATGGCCATCAGGTCGAGGTGGTGGCCAACCTGGGCAATACCGCGCATGCCGGCGACGCCGTCGAGCGCGGTGCCGAAGGGGTCGGCCTGCTGCGGACCGAATTCGTGTTCATGGCCCATCCGCAGGCACCGGATCTCGCCACCCAGACCGCCCAGTACGGTGAGGCACTCGATGCGCTGGATGGCCGCCCGCTGGTGGCACGCACCCTGGATGTCGGCGGTGACAAGCCGCTGCCGTACTGGCCGCTGCCGCGAGAGGACAATCCCTTCCTCGGGCTGCGTGGCATCCGTCTGGCGCTGACGCGTCCGGAAGTGCTCGAGACTCAGGTCAGGGCACTGCTGATGGCGGCGGGCTCCCGCCCGATCCGCCTGATGTTCCCGATGGTCAAGGACCTTGCCGAACTGCGCGCTGCACGTGCCATCGTCGAGCGCGTACGCAGCGAGCTGGACGCCGCCCATGAAGCCGAGCACGGCCAGCCGCTGGTGCGTGACGTGCAGGTCGGCGTGATGATCGAGATTCCCTCGGCGGCGCTGACGGCCGCCAGCATCGCTCCCGAAGTCGATTTCTTCTCGGTGGGCACCAACGATCTCACCCAGTACACCCTGGCCATCGACCGCGGCCATGCCACGCTCTCCGCACAGGCCGATGGGCTGCATCCGGCAGTACTGCGTCTGATCGAGATGACGGTGGCGGCCGCGCATGCCCATGGTGCCTGGGTCGGCGTCTGCGGTGAGCTGGCCAGTGATGATCAGGCCGTGGGTGTGCTGGTCGGCCTGGGGGTGGATGAACTGTCCGTCTCCAGTCGCCAGATTCCGCTGGTCAAGGCGCGGGTGCGTGAGCTGGATCTGACCATGGCGCGCGAACAGGCACGCGTCGCCCTGGCGCAGCCGACGTCGGAAGACGTGCGCAGTGCGCTGGAGGCTGCTGACTGTCCCGTGCTGTGCGTGACGCTCAATCCTGCGCTGGATCTGAGCATCGGGCTGGACAGTCTGACGCTGGGAACGGTCAACCGTGCACGCAGTCATCATCTGGAAGCCGCGGGCAAGGGCATCAACGTGGCGCGCGTGCTGGCGACGCTGGGCCACCCGGTGACCTTGAGCGGCTTTCTGGGGGCCGACAATCAGGCCGATTTCACCGTGGCCTTTGCCGACTGGGGGCTGGTGGACGCCTTCGAGCGCGTGGCCGGTGCGACGCGCATCAACGTCAAGCTTGGCGAGGCCAGTGGCCGGGTCACCGACGTGAACGGTACCGGCATGCGGGTGGACGAGGACGCCCTGGCGCGCCTGGAAGCGCGCATCGATGACTGGATCGACCGCCAGCAGGCCGAGGGCAATCTGCCACGTTGTGCGGTGGTGATCGCCGGCAGTCTGCCGCCGGGGATCAGCCATGCCCAGCTGGCAGCACTGGTCAGTCGCGTGCGCGAACGCCATGTCGCCTGCTGGCTCGATACCAGCGGCGCCGCGCTGGAAGCGGGGCTGGCGGTGCCGCCCACGGCGGTGAAGCCCAATGAACAGGAGCTGGCGCTGTGGGCCGGGGAGCCGCTGGACAGTGATGCGGCCCGCGAGCGTGCGCTCAGGCGTCTGATCGATCACGGCATCGAGCAGGCGCTGATCTCCGCCGGGCCGGAAGGCGTGCTGTGGGCCAGCCCCGGCGCCGCCATGCTGCGCGCTCGGCCGCCGCGCATGCAGGTCGTCAGTACCGTCTGCGCCGGCGATACCCTGCTGGCCGCCATGCTGCATGGCGTGCTCTGTCAGCCCGATGCCTCACCCGAAGACCGCAAGCGGATTCTGCGCCATGCCACCGCACTCTCCGCCGAGGCCGTGACCCATCCCGGTCCCGGCAATCCGCTTGCCACCACACTCAAGACCCTCCAACAACACACCAGCATCGAGACATTGGCGTCTGCCGATGTCGAGACAGCCGGAGAGCCACGCCAATGAACGTCATCATCGTCACCGCCTGCCCGAGTGGCATGGCGACCACCTTCCTGGCGGCGCGCCGCCTGGAGCAGGCCGCGCGTCGTCGTGGCTGGAATCCGATCATCGACATGCGCTCGCGCATCGAACCCGAGATCACCCTCAGCGAGGCGCAGCTGGCGGAGGCGGAGCTGGTGCTGATCGCCGCATCGCCGCTGGCCAGCGTGGCGCTGGACGACTTTCTCGGCAAGCGGGTGCATCTGGCCCCCATCGAGGATGCGCTGCCGGACCCGCAGGCCTTTCTGGAGCTGGCCGACTCGCGTGCCCGGGTGCTGGAGCGCAAGGACATAGCGCCGTCCATCGTGGCGGTCACGGCCTGTCCCACCGGTGTGGCGCATACCTTCATGGCCGCCGAGGCACTGAGCGAGGCCGGGCGGACGCTGGGCTATCCGACCCGTGTCGAGACCCAGGGCTCGGTCGGTGCCCAGGATGCGCTGACCGAACAGGAGATCGCCGAGGCCGAGGTGGTGATTCTGGCCTGTGACATCGAGGTCGACCCGACCCGCTTCGCCGGCAAGCGCGTCTGGCGCACCTCCACCGGTACCGCGCTCAAGAAGCCGCGCGACACCATCGAACAGGCGCTGGAAGGTGCTGAGGTGGAATCCGCCACGGCCTCTGGCGGTCAGGGTGGCCAGCAGAAGGGCGAGAAGCGCGGCCCCTACAAGCACCTGCTGACCGGGGTGTCCTTCATGTTGCCGATGGTGGTGGCGGGCGGCTTGATGATCGCGCTGTCCTTCGTGTTCGGCATCAAGGCCTTCGAGGAGGAGGGCACGCTGGCGGCGGCGCTGATGCAGATCGGTGGTGGCTCGGCCTTCAAGCTGATGATTCCGGTACTGGCGGGCTACATCGCCTACTCGATCGCGGACCGTCCGGGGATCACGCCGGGCATGATCGGGGGCTGGCTGGCCGCGACACTGGATGCCGGGTTCCTGGGTGGCATCATCGCCGGCTTCCTCGCGGGGTACACGGCCTCGGGGCTCAGCCGCTACGTGAAGCTGCCGCAGTCCATCGAGTCGCTCAAGCCGATCCTGATCATCCCGCTGGTGGCGAGCATGGTCACCGGGCTGGTGATGATCTACGTGGTCGGCACGCCGGTGGCGGGGCTGATGACGGCGCTGACCGAGTTCCTCGAGTCCATGGGCTCGGCCAACGCGGTCCTGCTGGGCATTCTGCTCGGCGCGATGATGTGCTTTGACCTGGGTGGGCCGGTCAACAAGGCCGCCTATGCCTTCGGGGTCGGCCTGCTGGCCAGCGAGACCTACGCGCCGATGGCCGCGATCATGGCCGCGGGCATGGTGCCGGCGCTGGGCATGGGACTGGCAAGCTTCATCGCACGTTCCAAGTTCGCCGAACCGGAGCGTGAGGCCGGCAAGGCCAGCTTCATTCTCGGGCTGTGCTTCATCTCCGAGGGCGCGATTCCCTTTGCCGCCAAGGACCCGCTGCGCGTGATTCCCACCTGCATGGTCGGTGGCGCCGTGACCGGTGCCCTGTCGATGCTGGTGGGTGCCAAGCTGCTGGCGCCGCACGGTGGTCTGTTCGTACTGCTGATCCCCAATGCCATCAACGTGCCGCTGATGTATCTGGGCGCCATCGTCGCCGGCACCCTGGTGACCGCGATCAGCTATGCGATGATCAAGAAGGGCGCACAGCAGGTCGAGACCGTCGCCGCGACCTGACTTGCCGATCACGCCTGGCATCACCGGGGCTTCATTGACCGTATCGTTGCGCACGAAGGCCAGATGCTGCTGATAGGCGGTGACCACTTCATCGAGCACCTGAGCACGCGACAGGCCGTTGAGCTCCTGACCGCTGCCACCCTCGGAGAGGTGGACGGCCAGACGCAGGTAGTAGTCATCGTTGGCATCGATGAAGCTCGGCGTCTGGTGACGCACCGAACGCACCTGGTAGACGAAGTTGGAGGCATCCTCGAACTCGACTTCCAGTGTCACGCGCGGCAGCGGCTCGCCCTCTGCCGTCTCTTCACTGACGGAGGAGACCTGGCCGCGACGGTTGAGCTCTTCGGCCAGCTGATTGAGTGCCGGACGAATGGAGCGCTTCAGCGTTGCCTCGGCACTGCCGCTCTTGGCGAAGTCGAGCACGTGATCCAGACGCTCGTGCCAGTCGACCCCTTCATAGACGCAGCTGTTGTCCTGACGCACGTTCTCCTTGCGGTCCTCGATCATCAGCGCCTTGTACATGCCGATCATCATGAAGATCAGCACGATGGAGAAGGGCACGGCGGTGATCACCACGGCGCTCTGCAGCGCGCTCAGCCCCCCGACCATCAGCAGAGCCAGCGTCAGCAGGCCGATGATGGCGGACCAGAAGATGCGCAGCCAGATTGGTGCATCGTGGTTGACGTCCTTGAGGATGGACGTGAAGTTGGCCAGTACCAGCGCGCCGGAGTCGGCGGAGGTCACGAAGAACACGATCCCCAGAATCGCCACCACGGCGGTGGTGATGGTGGAGTACGGCAGCTGCTCCAGGAAGGTATAGATGGTGTCGGATGGTGCGGCCACGTGAGATGCGCGCGAGGAACAGGCCCACGAACGGGGTCCAGGCGATCCACCAGCCCCAGAAGAACAGGGTCCAGCCGCTCATCCATTCATCGGTACCCGGTGTGTAGGCATAGGTATCGAAGCTCTTGGCGGTGAACTGGGTCAGGTAGTCACCGATGTTGAGCACCAGCGCGTTGAGCAGCTGGGAGGTGTCGCTGACGGCCAGCACGAAGATCAGCAGGGCGGTGGCCAGCAGCATGTTGAATTCGGACAGCAGGCGGATGCCCTTCTCGACACCGGTGATGACGGAAATCGTCGCCAGAATCATCACGCCGATGATCAGTGCCGCTTGCACGGCGAGGTTCTCGGGCACGCCCAGCATGAACTTGAGACCGTAGTTCAGCTGGATGACGCCGATGCCCAGTGAGGTGGCGATCCCGAACACGGTGGAGATGATGGCGAAGATATCCACGGCGTTGCCGATCGGGCCATTGATGCGGTTGCCCAGCAGCGGATAGAAGGCCGAGCGGATGGCCAGCGGCAGGCGGTGGCGATAGCTGAAGTACGCAAGCGACATGCCGGCGAGCACATAGATGCCCCAGCCGGAGAGCCCCCAGTGGAAGAAGGTTTCCACCATGGCGTTGCGGATCGCCGCCTGGGTCTCGGGGTCCCCCGTGACCGGTGCCACATAGTGGGACAGCGGCTCGGCGATGCAGTAGAACAGGATGTCGATGCCGATACCGGCGGCGAACAGCATCGCGGCCCAGGACATCAGCGAGAATTCAGGACGCGAGTCGTCCGGTCCCAGGCGGATGCGCCCGAAGCGTGAGCAGGCGATCAGCACACCGAAGACCAGATAGGCCACGATGGCCAGCATGTAGAACCAGCCGAAGGTATCGATGGTCCAGCTCAGGGCATTGCCGATCCACTGGTCAGCCAGTTCGGTGAACAGCATCGCGAAGGCGAGGAACGCCACGATACCGATGATCGATCCGTAGAAGACCGTCGGATTGATGCGACTCGAGGTCGGCGCAGCGCTCTCGGAGGAAGCGGGTTTCTGCATGAGGAACTCCTGTCATGGGGAAGTTTCACTCGTGCGTAGTGCTTTGCTGACAGCCTGCGGCCAGTCAGGAAAGCACGACTCTCATCATCACGCCATGTAATGCTCAAGGCCTCGCAAAATTATTTTAATTGATTGTTCAATAAAAATATAACCCCCATTCGCCATGACGCATGCCATTGGCCATGAAGGCCTCCAGCGCGTCCAGCTGTTCGGCGGACAGGACATCAGCCAGTTTCTCGCGGCCTTCCTGACGCAGTTCCAGGCGCTGCTCCTTCATCTCCTTGCGCATTTCCTGACGGGCCGCGACACGCTCCTGTCTGGTGTCGGCGTCCTTCATGGCATCCTGCATGTCGTCGTGCATCTCTTTCATGCTGTCATGCATCTCGTCACGCATTTCCTTGCGGACTTCCTTGAGCGCCTGCATCTGATCATCGCTCAGATTCCAGCTTGCCAGCAGGGCCTTCATGCCTTCGCGCTGCTGACGCTCCGCCATCTTCGGGCCGCGCTTGTCGCGCTGGTGCATCATGTCCAGCACCTTGATCTGGTCATCGTTGAGCACCTTGGCGAGGCGCTCGTGCTGCGTCTCGCGCAGTTCCTTGAAGGCGGCCTTGCGCGCTTCACGCGAGTCGAAGTCGGTCTCCTTGAGCGACTTCATGTCGTCGCGCATGGCGTCGAAGGAATCCTTGAGGGACGCACGCTGGTCCTCATCCAGGTTCCAGCTGTCGAACAGGGCGCCCATCAATGCCATGCGCTGATCGCCATCGCGTCCCATGTGCTTGCCGCCGCTTGGCATCATGCTTGCCGTGCATCGGCTTGCCTGCGGCCCAGTAGGCTTCAAGCACCTTGACCTGGTTGTCGTCGAGAATCTCGGCGAGGGCCGCCTTGTGCTGGTCACGCTGGGCCTTGATGGCATCACGACGTGCTTCGCGAGAGTCGAAGGTCTGTTCCTTGAGCTGCTTGCGGCTTTCCATCTGCTGCTGCTTCAGCGTTTCGAGCTTCTGTTTCTGGGCATCGCTGAGGTGCCAGCTGGCGAGAATCTTGTCCAGGCCTGCCTGGCGGCCGGCGGCACCGTCGTGCTGTTCCTGTTGCTTGACGCCGCTGGCGGCCATGGCGGTCATCGGCAGTGCCAGGGCGGTCAGCAGACCGGAAACGATGAGCTTGCGAGAAATGCGGTTCATGGCGTACTCCGTATGTCGAGATAAAGAACTGCGTTCATGCGATATAGCGAGTATCGGCGGCGAATGTGCCGGGATTGTGCAAGTACTCGCGGGTAAGTGTGCAATGTGTCATGTCAGGATCTGCAACGGGCCTTGTCGGGGTAGTGGCGATCGAAGTGCTGATGAAAACGGCTTGTCTGCTCGGCGTTCAGGATTCTGTCGACCTTGGCCAGATAGTCCTGACGGGCCTTGGCCAGCGCCTTTGCATCGTGGTGGCTCTCGGCCGCCTGACGCTGTTGGCGGTAGTGACGATATTGCGTGTCGAGGGTGTCGCGCTGACTGACGTTCAGGCTGATGCCATCCAGCAATACGCTCAGGGAGACATCGGCGGCGCTGGCACTGCTCACGGTCAGCGGTGACACCATCAGCATGACGCTCAGCATGCCGGCACTGATCAGACGAGTGCGAGGACGCGCACGCTTGGCAGGACGGTGGGACATGGCGAATACCTCACTTGTGGCGTGAGCCCGAGCCTATGCGGCAGTCGATGTCGCGTACTCAGGCAGTGATGACAGTATCCGTCGCAGTTGGACAGCAAGTTAGCACCGCGGGTGCAACAAAAACGCAACCGCCGTCTGTGGTCACAGACGGCGGCTGTCATGTTGCTGAAAGGTTCGCGGGCCTGGGGAGAGGCGGGGAGTCAGTCCAGCACGTCAGGCTCGAACTTGTAGCCGACGCCATAGATGGAGCGGATCACGTCGCGCTCCGGCCAGGCACTGGCGATCTTGCGGCGCAGCTTCTTGACGTGGGAATCCACGGTGCGCTCCGAGACGATGCGGTGATCCCGGTACATGTGGTCCATCAGCTGATCACGGGAGAAGATGCGCCCCGGTGATTGCATCATCACCTTGAGCAGCTGGAACTCGACGGCGGTCAGCCCCAGGTCATGGCCATCCGCCAGGGCCTGCCAGCCTTCTTCGTTGAGCGTCAGCTGGCCCTTGGCGGAGCTTTGCGAGAGCGTCTGGTCGAGTGCCTGGCTGCGACGCAGCACGGCCTTGATGCGGGCGACCACCTCGCGCGGGCTGAAGGGTTTGCAGATGTAGTCATCGGCGCCCAGCTCCAGCCCCAGCAGGCGATCCACTTCCTCGACGCGGGCGGTCAGCATCACGATGGGCAGCAGGGCGTCTTCAGCGCGCAGCTGACGGCACAGGGTGAGGCCATCGGTGCCCGGCAGCATCAGGTCGAGCAGGACCAGTGCCGGTCTCTCGTCATTGACCGCGGCGATGACGGCATTGCCATCATCCACGTGGCGGGTGCGATAACCGCTGCCATTCAGATAATCGCACAGCAGGCTGGCGATCTTGGGCTCATCCTCGACCACCAGAATCAGTGGCTTGCGAGATTGTGCCTGGTCATCGGAGTGGTCGGCGTGAATGTCGCTCATGGTCAAGAGTCCTTGCGGATGAAAAAGAGTCAGTCTCAAGTAGACAACAGCGGCAGGCGAATGTCCCATCGCAGCCCGCCCAGTGTGGAGTGCCCCGGCACCAGCTCGCCTTCATGGGCACTCACTAGCGCGCTGGCGATGGCCAGCCCCAGCCCGCTGCCACCGCTTGAGCGATTGCGCGAGTTCTCGACGCGATACAGTCGCTCTGTGAGGTGGGCAAGCTCGGCGTCCGGCACGCCGGGGCTGGAATCCTCCCAGCGCACGATCGCCCAGCCGGGGTGGCCGGCTCCCTGGGCGGGGCTGGCGGCTTCGTGCAGCAGACTGACCTTGAGCCTGCCCGGTGCATCGGTATAGGCGCTCGCGCCAGGCTTCCAGCGTACCGGCATCGCTCTGTGCCAGCAGGCGCAGGTCCGCCACCAGGCGATTGAGGGCGTCCACCTCCTGGGCCAGCGAGCCGAGGCTTGAATGGCTCATCGGGCGGAAGCCATCCTGCATGGCTTCAATCTCGCCCTTGAGCACCGCCAGGGGAGTCCGCAACTCGTGGGAGATGTCGCTGACCCAGCGCTGGCGGGAATCGCGATTGCTCTCCAGTGTCGCCGCCAGGGCATTGAAGTCCTCGGCCAGCCGCGACAGCTCATCCTGCCCGCGGACCGGCAGACGGGTGGCATAGTCGCCACTCGACAGGCGATTGGCACCAGAGGCCAGGTCACGGACGCGGTGCCCCAGCCACCAGGCGATCCCGGCGGCCGCCAGCAGCGAGGCGAAGGCGGATGAGAGCATGATGATGGCCAGATCGCGCGACTGACGTTCCAGATACTGGTCCTTGCCGCGCTTCAGCATCTCGCTTACCGGCAGATAGCCGAGTTCTCCGATCTTGCTGCCATCAAGCATCAGGTCCTTGAACTGCATGCCGGGAATGGGGCGCGGTGCCCCATTGAGACGCTGGCCATCGGCATCACGCAGCATGTAATCCTGTGGGCGCGTCATGTTGGGCCCCAGCAGCATCGGCGGGCGGGAGTGCACGATACGCCCCCAGTTGCGCCGACTCTTGAGCCATTGCCAACTGCCCTCGGCGGCATAGGCGCTGATCAGGTCCGTCGAGATCATCTCGACGCGCTCCTGCTGGGTCTGCTGCAGGTACTCGGCGAAGCCCTTGTCCATGCTCTTGGAAATGAACAGGTAGATGCTGCCGCCGATCACGACATTGGTCAGCAGCAGGATCACGAACAGGCGGACCGAAAGTCTCGAGCGCAGGGCGGTCACGGGTTGGATCATGACGCACGTTCCTCCTGAGACGGGGTGCGGGGCGGCAGTCCCAGCAGGCGACGCAGGCTGTGCTGCAGGTCTTCCAGCAGCAGATAGAGCGACGGCACCAGGATCAGCAGGATGACCGTCGCGAACAGGATGCCGAAGCCGATGGAAACGGCCATCGGGATCATGAAGCGAGCCTGGCGCGAGGTCTCGAAGATCATCGGCGCGAGACCGAAGAAGGTGGTCAGCGTGGTCAACAGGATCGGGCGCAGACGTCGCGTGGCGGCCATGATGATCGCCTCACGCGCACTGGCTCCGGCCAGCCGCTGGCGGTTGGCATAGTCGATGAGGACCAGCGCATCGTTGATGACGATGCCCGACAGCGCCAGCATGCCCATCAGGCTGATCACCGATAGCCCGTAGCCCATCAGTTGATGGCCGATCACCGCGCCGATCAGGCCGAAGGGGATCGCCGTCATCACCAGCAGCGGCTGCAGATAGCTTCTGAAGGGCAGGGCCAGCAGCAGATAGAGCGCCGCCAGGGTCAGCAGCAATGAGACCTGCAGGGACCCCAGATTGTCGGCGGTCTCCTCCTGACGCCCGCCATAGCCGATGCTCAGAGTTGGATACTGACTCTTCAGCTCGGGATAGACATCGCTTTCCAGACTGGTGATCACCTGACTGACCGCATCGGACGGCGTGACGTTGGCGGTGACCTCGATCACGCGGCGACCATCGATGCGCAGGATGCTGGAGGCAGCGCGCCCCTGTTGGATGTCGGCTACCAGTCCCAGCGGCACGCTGACGCCGTCGGCCGTCTGCACGCCGAAATTCTCCAGCTGGGCCAGACTCGCGCGCTGGGCTTCGGGCAACAGCACCTTGACCTCGACCTCATTGCGACCCTGCTGCTGCTTGAGTGCCGTGGCGCCGGACAGCGGTCCGCGCAGCTGGTTGGCCAGCGTCGCGCCGTCCAGTCCCAGCGAGCGTCCATAGGCATTGAGCTGCAGATAGAGCTCGCGCTTGCCGTCATCCAGGCCGCTGTCGATATCCGACAGCGAGCTGTAATCCTCAAGCGAGGTCGCCAGGGTCGCGGCGGCCGCCATCAGCGCGGCACTGTCGGAGGATGACAGTCGAATGGTGAGGCCCGCGCCGCGTCCCGGCCCGCCGATATCGGACTCGAACAGCAGCGATTCGGTATTGGCGATGGTGCCTGCTTCCTCGCGCCAGGCCTTGATCAGCTGCGAGGGCGACCAGTTGTTCTCCACCGTGGTGTCCAGATTGGCGATGATGCTCAGCGAGTTGCCTTCTATCTCGGCGCTGGTGGAAAAGACCGCCAGGTCGGCTTCGCGCTCGCGCACGCGGTCCAGCGCCGCCAGCAGCAGGGTGCGCACTTCGCGGTCCTGGCTGATCGGGCTGCCCACCGGCAGATTGGCGGTGACGCCGGCACGGTTGGATTCCACGCGTGGCATCAGCGAGAAGCCGAGACGGCCACTGGCCATCCAGGCCATCGCCAGCACCAGCAGCGCCAGGCCACAGATGGCGGTCAGGCCACGGTAGTTCAGACATCCCTCGAGGAAGGGCTGGAAGCGCTGACGCGTGAAGCGCTCAAGTCCGTGCTGGACGCCGTGACGCACGCGGTCCAGCGGTGCCAGCCAGCGAATCGGCTTTTCGCTGGTGTGTCCCAGGTGCGCGGGCAGGATGAAGATCGCCTCGATCCAGCTCAGCGCGAAGATGCTGATCACCACCAGCGGGATGATGCCGAATACCAGCCCGAGGAAGCCGGGCAGGAACAGCAGCGGAATGAAGGCCACGATGTTGGACAGGATCGAGAACGCCAGTGGCACCGCGATCTCGCGTGCGCCGAGGATGGCGGCTTCGCGCATGCTGGCGCCGCGCTCGCGATGCGAGTGGATGTTCTCGCCGACGATGATGGCGTCATCCACCACGATGCCCAGCGCGATGATGAAGGCGAACATCGAGATCATGTTGATGGACACGCCGACCAGCGGCAGGAACAGCATCGCGCCCAGGAAGGCCGTGGGGATGCCCAGGGTGACCCAGAAGGCGAGGCGCGCCTCCAGGAACAGGCCCAGCAGCACCAGTACCAGCACCAGCCCCATCCAGGCGTTCTTGAGCAACAGTTCCAGACGGTCCTGATAGACCAGCGAATCATCGTCCTCGACACTCAGCGTCAGGCCGCGCGGCAGGCTGGCGGACAGCTCCGGCAGCATCGCCATGGTCGCGGCGGACAGCTCGTTGGGTGTCTGGGAGCCGACCTGATAGATGTCCAGGCCGATCGCCGGCTCACCGTCATAGAGCACTTCCTTGTCACTGTCGGCGAAACCGTCGGTGACGGTGGCGATATCGCCCAGGCGGATGACATTGCCTTCCTGACTGGAGATCACCGGCAGCTGCGCGAACTCGGCGGCACCGTCGCGCCGCGCCTCGTAGCGCACCAGGTACTCGCCCTGCTGGGTGTCCAGGCTGCCGCCGGCCAGGTTGAGCGCCTGATTGCCGATCAGGCTGGCCACATCCTGATGCGAGAGGCCGTAACGGCGCAGCGCTCCTTCCTCCAGTGACACGTGCACTTCCCGGTCACGGATGCCGGTCAGCTCCACCTTGGTGATGTCGTTGCTGTCCAGCAGGCTCAGGCGCAGACGCTCGGCGACGTTGCGCAGGGTCTGGTCATCCGTCTGGCCGTGCAGCTTGAGTTCCATCACGCTGCGCGAGCGACCTGCCAGCGAGTAGACGGGCGGGTCGGACTCATCGGGCAGGGTAGTGATGCTGTCGATGGCCTGCTGGATGTCCTGGTAGGCGCGCATGGTCTCGACGCCATCCTGAAGCTCGATGGACAGTGAGCCGAGGCCTTCCTCGGCCGTGGCGGTGATCTCCTCGATCCCCTCCACGTCCTGCACCGCGGATTCCATGGCCTGCAACAGACTCTCGGACACTTCATCGGGGGTCGCGCCGGAATAGCTGACGCTGACGTTGATGATCTCGAGCTCGAAGGAGGGGAAGACCTCCTTCTTGATCTGGCTGGACATCAGCAGACCGCCGAGAATCAGACACAACATCAGCAGGTTGGCGGCGACACCATGATCATGCATCCAGCGGATGGGGCCCTTGAGGCGCGACGGTGCCGTCATGAGTCACTTCCGGTGGTCGTGGCGCGCTTGTCGGCAACCGGGGCGTTCTTGTCACCAGTCGCGGTGTCCTGCTCAACTGTCGCGGTGCTTCCGCGGTTTGTCCGCCGTCGTCTTGTCGTCAGCCGCCTTGTTATCAGGGGTCCTGGTGGTCGGCGTCGGCGCATCACCGCGGGCACGCAGCGCCATGCCGGCCTCGACATTGCTCAAGGCACTCACGATGACCCGCTCGCCATCGCTCAAGCCTCCGGCGATCAGCAGGGTGTCGTTGCCCAGATGGCGCACGCCCACCGCACGTTTCTCCAGATAGCCATCCTCCGTCAGCACCCAGACCTGCTGGCCGCTGCGCAGGGCGCTGACCGGCAGCTCGATCAGCGATGCGGTGCGCTGAGGTGTCAGAGTCGCTTCCACCACATCGCCCAGGCGCAGGGCCGGCGTGCTGGCGCGCGCCTCCTCGGAGACGTCGAGCGCCAATGGGTCTTCCACTGCCACCATCACCTGGGTCAGCAGGCCGTTGTCCTCCAGGGACGGCAGGACGCTCCACACTTCGCCGCGCCGATGCTGGCCCTCCGGCCATGCCTTGCTGGACAGCAGGACCGGCGTGCCCTGACCGTCACGGGCATGGGTCGAGAGCCATTCCATGTCGGCCTGCGGGAGATTGAGACGCACCCAGAAGCGGTCGGTGGCCACCAGCGTCAGCAGGTCGGTGAAGGCGTTGAGGTCACTGCCTTCGCCGACCAGACGCTCGCTGATCAGGCCGTCATAGGGCGCGCGGATTTCGGTACGTTCCAGATTGAGTCTGGCCTGGTCGCGGCTGGCGCGGGCACTGTCCACCGCGGCCTGAGCCGACTTGAGCTGAGGCTCGCGCAGCACCAGCGCTTTCTGCGCCGCCGGCAGGTTGCGACCGAAGGTCTTGTATTCCGAGGCCGCGCGGATCTGCTCGCCCTTTTCCGAGGCGAGGCTGGCTTCTGCCGCGGCGAGATCCGCCTCGGCCTGACGCAGTGCCAGCTGGTAATCCAGCTGGTCGAGGCTCGCCAGCAGCTGGTTCGCGCGGACTTCACGGCCCGCCTCGATGCCCTCGGGGAAGGGGGCCAGCTGACCGCTGACCCGGGTGGATACGGTCGTCTGACGATCGGCGATCACGCGGCCGTAGCCTTCCAGTGTCGGTGCACTGGCCGTATGGCTGACCGTCACCACTTCCACGCTGGGAACCGGGGCGTCACTGGGCGCACGCTTGGGGGCGCCGGGGCGGTGGGTCATCCACCAGGCCGCCAGCGCTATCGCCAGCGCGAGAATGATCAGCGCCAGCAGGCGCATCCAGATCAGAGCGGCGGGAGGAGACGTAGGATCATGGGCCAGAATGGCGGACGAAAGGGTGGATGATCGCATGATGTCATGCAGGCGCAATGCAAAAGTGGGAAATAGCGTGCAAGACGCGCGATAGGGAATTCTGGCATTTGCCAGGCACAAAAAAAGCTGCCACACGCCGTGGCAGCTTTTCGTCAGCGCTCCGGGTCGCGGGTGTCTAGAGGAACAGCCCGATCAGCAGCGCCATGCTGACGCCGATCACGCCGATCAACGTCTCCATCACCGTCCAGCTTTTCAGGGTGTCCTTCTCGGTCAGGCCGAAGTAGCGGCTGACCAGCCAGAAGCCGGAGTCATTGACGTGACTGAGCACGGTGGCGCCACTGGCGATGGCGATCACCACCAGTCCCAGCACCGGACCGGACAGCGCCAGCGTATCGATGACCGGCGCCATCAGGCCGGCGGCGGTGATCATCGCCACGGTAGCCGAGCCCTGGATGACACGCACCGCGGTGGCGATCAGGAAGGCGAGCAGGATCGGTGGCAGATTGCTGTCGGCCATCAGGGTGCCGAGCACGTCACCGACGCCTGAGTCGATCAGCATCTGCTTGAAGACACCGCCAGCCCCGGTGACCAGAATGATGATGCCGGCCGGCTCGAGTGCCTTGGTGGCGACTTCCATCACCTGTTCACGCGTCATGCCGCGACGCGTGCCCAGCAAGGTGAAGGCCATCAGCGTGGCCAGACTCAGCGCCACGAAGGGATGGCCGAGAAAGCCCAGCCAGCCGACCAGCGGACTGTCGTCACCGAACAGGAAGCCGGAGACGGTGTTGAGCACGATCAGCGCCAGCGGCAGCAGCACGATGGACAGGATCAACCCGAAGCCCGGGGCGCGCTGATTGACCTCTTCATCGCTCATCACGCTGCCGGCATTTTCCATGTACTCCGGGATCTTGGCATCGATACGCTTGGCGATGAAGCGACCGAAGATCGGGCCCGCGACAATCATCGCCGGCAGACCGCACAGCGCCCCGAACAGGATCACGTAGCCGAGGTCGGCGCCGATCAGCTTGGCGACCGCGATCGGCCCCGGGGTCGGCGGAATGAAGGAGTGGGTGACGGCCAGACCGGCCAGCAGCGGAATGCCGTAATAGAGCAGCGAGCGGCCGCTGCGACGCGCCAGTGCATAGACCAGCGGCACCAGGATGATGAAGGCCACATCCAGGAATACCGGAATCGCGACCAGGAAGCCGGTCAGCGCCAGCGCCCACTGGGAACGTGAGGTCCCGAAGCGCCCCAGCAGGGTATTGGCCATGCGGTCGACGCCGCCGGACACTTCCAGCATCTTGCCGAACATCGCGCCGAGCCCGACCACGGTGGCCACGAAGCCCAGGGTGTTGCCCATGCCGTTGGTGACGGAATCGATGATGGCATCGGGCTGCATGCCGGTGGCCAGTCCGACCCCCAGACTCACCACCAGCAGGGCAACGAAGGCATGCAGGCGCAGGCGCATGACGAGGTAAAGCAGCAGCAGAATGCCGCCGAGGGCGGCAAGGACGAGGGTGCTATCTGGGGACATGATGGCGAACTCTTGCGGCTGGCAACGGCGTGATCATCGGCCATTGCCCAAAGGCGTATTGTGTGAGGCGTCGTGGGTCGTGCAGGATGAAAGTTACCGGTAACATTAACGCTTACGCAATGATCCGAAAGGTGCATGAGGGACAAAAGTCTGTCGCGTCTGGCAGCTGACTGTCCGCCAACGGGCAGTCGCTCAGTGCGCGACAGCCGTCCCGAGGCGCCGGAGAAGGGATTGATCGGCAACATCGGGTACGCTGGTGGGCCATCGTTTTCATTCAGGGGGAGAGGGTTTTCATGCAGCAGCAGGCAGAAGGAGCATCAGCGGTCGCGTCGATGCCGACCAGGTCAGAGGCTCTGGCCGCTCAGGGTGGCGTGCGTCTGGTGGTCATGGGGGTGTCGGGCTGTGGCAAGTCACACGTCGGGCAGCAGCTGGCGGCGTGCCTGGGCGCGCAGTTCATCGATGGTGACGATTATCACGGTGAGGCCAACGTGGCCAAGATGGCGCGCGGCATCCCGCTGGATGACGATGATCGCCACGGCTGGCTGGCCCGTCTGGCCGAGCTGATCGAGGATGCGCGTCGCGACGGGCGCAGTCTGGTACTGGCCTGCTCGTCCTTGAAGCGACGTTATCGGGATCAACTGCGTGGCGGGGACCCCGCGCTGGGCTTCGTGTTCCTCGAAGGCTCGCGCGAGCTGCTGCTGGAACGCCTTGAGGCGCGGACCGATCATTTCTTCAAGGGCGCTGACATGCTCGACAACCAGCTGGCGACGCTCGAGGTGCCCGGCGACGATGAAGGGCGCATCCACACCCTCGACATCAGCGCCACGCCTCAGGCGCTGGTCGAGAGTGTCTGTCAGCAGATCCTCGACGCGCCGGAGCGCTAGTCAGCCGCCAGACGTCTCACGGCGACAGGTTACTGCCGCGTATCACAACTAGAGGCTGCCACCACGTATTCACGAGGACAGGCTACCGCCAGTCTGCAGGCTGAAGCCCAGGTCTTCCCACAGGCCGTGGGGCGTGGCGTCGAGATCGCCGCTCAAGCGCGCCAGCAGCAGGGCGGCGGCGCGTTCGCCGATCTTTCGGCGCGGCGTGACCACGCTGGCAAGCGCAGGCCAGGTGCCACGGGTCATCTCCAGACCATTGAAGCCGGCCAGCGCCAGCCGTGCCGGCACTTCCAGGCCGCGACGCTGACACTCGAACAGTGCACCGGCGGCCAGGTCGTCGTTGCAGCAGAAGACGGCGTCGAGATTCGGCCACCGAGTCAGCATCTCGTCCAGCAATTCGCCGCCCAGCTTGACGCTTGAGGGTGCCGGAGTGGTCATCAGGTACTCCTGTGACAGGCCGGCGGCCTCGACGGCGGCGCGCCAGCCCGCCAGACGCTGCTCGACGCGGCGGTCCATGCGCGCGGCCAGAAAGCCGATGTGCCGGCGGCCGCTCTCGATCATCGCCTCCGCCATGGCGCGGCCGGCGGCGTGCTGATCCAGCCCCACCGCCATGTCCAGTGGCGCCTCACGCTTTTCCATGCACTCCACCACGGCACAGCCGGAGCGCGCGATCATCTCGGTGACGCGTTCGCTGTGGCGGCTGCCGCACAGCACCAGACCGTCCACGCCGAACGAGAGCCAGGTCTCGATCAGGCGCTCCTCTTCTTCCATCGAATAGCCGGTATGGCCGATCAGCAGCTGATAGCCGGCGGCGGCCAGCGGTGCCTCAAGCCCTCGATGCAGTTCCGAGAACACGGCATTGGACAGTGACGGGATCAGCAGCGCGATCAGCCGGGAGCGACCACTGGCGAGGCTGCCGGCCTGGCGGTTGGGCATGTAACCCAGTTCGCGGGCGCACTCCCGTACCCGCTCGCGCATGGCGGCGGAGACCTTTTCGGGCTGGTTGAGCGCGCGCGAGACCGTGACCTTGGTCACGCCCAGGCGAGCGGCGATGTCGGCGAGCGTCACGCGTCTGGGGCGCGGTGGAGTGTGATGCAGAGGCGGCATGGCAATGTCAGGCGCTGGAAAGAGAGATCAGACGTGGCTGAGCGAGAGCAGGAACAGGATCATCGGCGGCGAGGCCAGCGAGAGCAGAAAGCCGGATACGACGGCCACGGGCACGCAGGCAACGCCGCCGGTCTGCTGGATGACCGGCAAAGTGAAGTCCATCGAGGTCGCGCCGCCGAAGCCGATGGCCAGCGGCGTGAAGCGTTGGATGGTCAGCGGGATCAACAGGAAGGCGAGCAGTTCGCGGCTCAGGTCATTGAAGAAGGCTGCGCCACCCAGAATCGGCCCGAGCTGATCACCGATCAGGATGCCTGACAGCGAATACCAGCCGAAACCGGCCGACATCGCCATGCCCTGATTCCAGTCGAGTGCCAGAAGCGGTGCCGCCAGCAGTCCGCCCAGCAGCGAGCTCGCCATCACCGTCAGCGCGATGAACAGGCCATGGCGGTTGAGCAGGATCTGGCGCAGGCTCATGCCGGAGCTTCTCAGCTGGCAGCCGATCAGCGCCAGCAGGGCATAGAGTGCCCACTCGGCCAGGGTGTCGGTGTCGAGCGAGATCTCCATCAGTCCCAGCACGACGCCCGCCGCGACGCCCAGCGCGACCGCCGCCGCCAGTGTCAGGGAGCCGGACAGCGCTTCCCAGCGGGTCATCGGCGCTCCCTCCACCACGCGTGAGGCATCCGCACGCAGTGCACTGCGGCGTGACAGCGCCCACAGTGCCAGCAGATTCAATGGCGTGATGATGGCGAACAGAATCACCGCCTGCCCGCTCATGGCGGCCATGCCGGCGCCGAGTTGCTCCAGCCCGGCAAGCCCCATGCCCATCAGGAACAGGATGACGTAGATCGAGGCATTCACCAGCTGATTGACGACCGCCAGACGTGCGGGCTGCTCGATACGCACCAGATAGCCGAGAATCAGCGGCAGCAGGATGAAGATGAGACCCGAGAGCATGACCCTTCCTTGTCATTGGTCCTCGTAGTCGAGGTAGTCGAGAGCCACCATCAGGCCCGGCCAGCGGGGGGCCAGCCACAGGCGGTAGTGCTTCTGATCACGATGCTTGCGCCAGGTGTCCAGCCGCAGGGTGCGGAAGGTCTGACCGGCGGCCACGCGGGATTCCTGGGCCTGGATCTCATACATCAGTGTCCGGGTGCGTCCCTTGTGATCCAGATATTCCAGCGCACAGGGGGCTCCCGTCAGGCAACTTCCCGCGGCCCACTGGGCATCGGCCTGCTGGCTCAGCAGTACCAGCAGGGTCTGGCGGTCGGGGAGGAGCGTCTCGTCAGGCTCGGGTGCCTCGCGGCTGTAGTCCTTGCCGATACCCGCCAGACGATAACCGGAACGATACCCGGCCGGCTGCAGCTGGCCCTCCTTGAGGAGGAAGCGTCCCTGCTCGTAGCCGCTGGCCACCTTGATGGAGGCCTCCATGCTGGCGATGTAAAGCTCCCCGCTCTGGCTGATGCGCTGCGTGATGGGCACATCCGGCCAGCCGTCCAGCACCAGGATGTATTGAGCGGTGAAGGGCACGGGGTTCAATCAGGAGATCATCATGGCCAGCATTGTCATCATTGCCGGAGATTTTGTGGAAGACTATGAGCTGATGGTGCCGTTCCAGGCGCTGCAGGCGATGGGTCATCGGGTCGATGTGGTATGCCCGGACAAGCGTGAAGGCGATATCGTCAAGACGGCGATCCACGACTTCGAAGGCGATCAGACCTATACCGAGAAGCCGGGTCACAACTTCGCGCTCAACGCGAGCTTCGCCGACCTCAAGGCGGAAGACTACGATGCGCTGCTGATTCCCGGTGGCCGCGCCCCCGAGTACCTGCGTCTGGACGAGCGCGTGCTGAACCTGGTGCGTCACTTCGTCGAGGCCGACAAGCCCATCGCCGCCGTCTGCCATGGCCCGCAGCTGCTGGCGGCTGCCATGTCGCTGGAAGGCCATCGCGTCAGCGCCTATCCGGCCTGCGCGCCGGAGGTCAAGCTGGCAGGTGGCGAATTCGTGTCACTGGAAGTCACCGATGCCGTGACCTCCGGCAAGCTGGTGACCGCGCCGGCTTGGCCGGCCCACCCGGAGTGGCTTCGTCAGTTCAATGCCCTGCTGGCATGAGGCGGTGTCGTCGTTTCAGGCGGTGAGTCTCTCGATCCAGGCGCGATGCGGGGCGAGGCGTGACTGGTGTTCCGCCCGCCAGACGGGGTCGCCCAGGGTGCTGGCGTAGCGGCTGGCATGATCACAGGCCAGCAGCAGCCAGCTACCCGTCAGCGCCTCGCCGCGGGCGTGCTTGAGCTCGAGGGTTTCCAGCAGGCCCGCGAAGGCGGTGCCGGTGGAGGGCCCGACGGCAAGCCCGGCATGCTCTGCCAGCCATAGTGCCGCCGCCTGGCTGCGGGCATCCGCGATGCGTCGATAATCATCGAAGTGCACGGGGTCGAACGCCTCCAGTACACAGGGGCGGCCAATGCCCTCGATGGGGTTGGGTGCCTGAGGCGCGGGTAGTGAGGTCATGCGGGTGCCATGGGTGTGATGGTGCTGCCAGCAGGCATGATAGACGGAGTGTTCGGGGTCCACGCCGATCACGCGAGCGCCATGGCCCCTGTGGTGTAGAGGCCCCGAGTGGTGAAAAGGCCCCGTGTGGTGTAGAGGCCCCGAGTGGCTCGCTCTGCCAGTCGCTGGCCGTGGCGGCATGCTGGAACTGGTTGAGGAAGTGGCCGCCGCTGTCCTCGGCCAGCGCCTGGGCGGACTGGCAGAGGTGGACGGCATTCTCGATCTCCACGACACGCCCGCCCTCGTCACGAATCGCCTTCAGCTTGTCACATGCGGTGCCCTTGGGTACCACGGCGATGAATTCCAGTCCCAGGCGGCGTGCCAGCCACGCTTCAGAGACCGCCGTGGAGCCTGACGAGGCGTCGATGACCGGGCGTCCGGGACTGAGACAGCCTTGCTTCAAGGCCTGCTCGAACAACGCCATGGCCAGTCGATGCTTGAGTGAACCACTGGCGTGGGCGCGCTCGTCCTTGATCAGCACGCGCGCCTCGCCAAGCCCGCAAAGCGCAAGCTCCCTGAGCGGAGTGACGGGCGTGGCTGCCTTCAAGGCGGCCAGCTGTGCCAGGCACTCCTGTCGCCATGCTTCCAGAGGCGCCCTGTGCAGATGGAGAAAATTGTGCTCGATGCCACGGACCGCGCGCTGCTGCGGCTGTTGCAGCGTGATGCCAGCCTGTCATTGGCGGCACTGGCGGAGTCGGTGCATCTGACCACCTCACCCTGCTGGAAACGCCTCAAGCGGCTGGAGGAATGCGGGGTGATCACCGCGCGGGTGGCGCTGCTGGATGCCGAGCGGGTCGGGCTGGGGCTGACCGCCTTCGTGCAACTCAAGACCCGCGATCATTCGCGGGCCTGGTTCGAGCGGTTCGTGGCGGTGATCGAGGAGATCGAGGAAGTCACCGAGTTCTATCGCATGGCGGGCGACTATGACTACCTGCTCAAGGTTCAGGTCGCGGACATGAATGCCTACGACCGCGTCTACAAGCAGCTGGTCAATACCCTCGATGACCTCACCGATGTCTCGGCACGCTTCGCGATGGAGTGTCTCAAGTCGACCACCGCGCTTCCGGTGTGAAACGCACGCCTCAGTAGCCGTGTTCCAGACTGATGCCCGTCAGGGACTCACCGCGCTGCACGCGGCGGATGTTCTCCGCCAGCTGGTCGGCGGCCTCGGAGACCGGGGTCGGGGCGGCGGCGTGCGGGGTGATGATCACCTTCGGGTGCTGCCACAGCGGGCTGTCGCCGGCGAGCGGCTCATGCTGGAAGACATCCAGCAGCGCGCCGCGCAACTGATCCTTCTCCAGCGCCGCGAGCAGATCCTCCTCGACCACGCTGCTGCCGCGGCCGGGATTGATCAGCACGGCGTCATCGGGCAGGGCCGCGAAGACCTCTGCATTCAGCACGTCGCGAGTGGCGGTGGTGTTGGGCAGCAGGTTGATCACCGCCTTGAGGCCAAGCGTTTCATCTCCCAGCACTGCCTTGAGCGAGCGACCGCCTTCCCCCTGTTCATGGTGGCAGGTCACGCCCTCCAGGGTGTGGGCGCTGCGGCTGAAGCCATGCACGGGGTAGCCGTCTGCCGCCAGCGCCTCGGCGATCTGCCGGCCGATGGCACCCAGGCCGAGCACCGCGACCGGATAATGCCTGGCGCGCACCACGCGATGTGGCGCCCAGTGACGCTCTGACTGCTGGACAGCGTAGCGATCGAAGTCACGTCGGAAGTGCAGCAGGCCGTAGCGCACGTAATCGAGCATGTGGCTGGCCATGCCGGCATCGCGCAGCTTGAGCACCGGCACCTCTCGAGGCAGGGCGGGATTGGCCAGCAGGCTGTCCACGCCGGCACCCAGATTGAGAATCGCCTTCACGTCGCGATCCTTTGACCCGCTGTCGGCAGAGTGACAGACTCGAATCAAGAGGGGAATTCGGATGTTCGCATATACGTTGACGGCTCCGCCCCGACGTGCTGCTTGCCTCAAGGCCTGATTGAACAGGAGCGCTGCATGAGCCAATTCCCGTCGCATCCGCCTATTGCCCAGCCTCCATTCGCGGGGCTCTACAACTTGCCGAATGGCGAAGCGCAGGCGATGCCCGACAACTGGGTACCGCGGCCACTGTCGGCCGGACGCCAGGCCTTCACCATCGGGGAATATCACGCCCGTATCCAGCGTGTCCGGGAAGCGATGGCGCGTGCCGGCATCGATGTGATGGTGATTTCCGACCCCTCCAACATGGCCTGGTTGACCGGTTATGACGGCTGGTCCTTCTATGTGCACCAATGTGTACTGCTGGGTCTGAGCGGTGAGCCAGTCTGGTACGGACGCCGTCAGGACGGCAACGGCGCGCTGCGTACCTGCTGGATGGGCGAGGACAACATCCTGTGGTATCCGGATTACTACGTGCAGAATCCGGACATGCATCCGATGGAGTTTCTCGCCCAGTCTATCCTGCCGCAGCGCGGCTGGCACGACGGCGTGGTGGGGGTCGAGCTCGACAACTACTACTACTCGGCGCGTGCCCATCTGGCGCTGGTCAAGGAGTTGCCCCACGCGCGACTGGTGGACGCCAACTCGCTGGTCAACTGGTGTCGGGCGATCAAGTCCGAGCAGGAGATCGCCTACATGCGCGTGGCGGGGCGCATCGTCGAGCGCATGCACTCGCGCATCCTCGAGATGATCGAGCCGGGCCTGCCCAAGAGTGCACTGGTCGCCGAGATCTATCGTGTCGGGGTCGAGGGTGTGGTCGGGCCGAATGGCGAGATTCTCGGCGGCGACTATCCGGCCATCGTGCCATTGCTGCCGACCGGCAGTGATGCCGCTGCCCCTCACCTGACCTGGGATGACACGCCGTTTCGCGAGGGCGAGGGCACCTTCTTCGAGATCGCCGGCTGCTACAAGCGCTATCACGCGCCGCTCTCGCGCACCGTGTTTCTCGGTCGGCCGCCGCGCGATTTCGTGCGTGGTGAGTCCGCCCTGCTGGAAGGCATCGAAAGCGGCCTGGCCATCGCCAGACCGGGCAATCGCTGCTGCGACATCGCGCTGGCGCTGGGCGCGGCGATGGACAAGTACGGCTTCGACCGGGGGGGCGCACGTTGCGGCTATCCCATCGGCATCAGCTATCCGCCGGATTGGGGCGAGCGCACCATGAGTCTGCGCCCCAGTGACGAGACGGTGCTGGAACCGGGCATGACCTTCCACTTCATGCCCGGCATGTGGATGGATGACTGGGGGCTCGAGATCACCGAGTCGATCCTGATCACCGAGAATGGTGCCGAGCCATTGTGTGACGTGCCCCGCCAGCTGTTCGTCAAGTGACGGGCTGGCAGTTCGTCCGGCCAAGGAGGCCTGTCATGCGTGAATCTCCCGTCAGCCTGACCATTGACCTGAACGCCGATGGCCTTCAGCACGGCTTCTTCAAGTTGCCGATTTCCACCGATGAGTCTGCCTGGGGTGCCGTGATGACCCCGATCAGCGTGATCGCCAACGGTGAAGGCCCCACGGTGCTGCTCACCGGCGGCAATCACGGTGACGAGTACGAGGGCATCACCGCGCTCTACAAGCTGGCGGCCCGCCTCACGCCCGAGGACGTGCAGGGGCGTGTCATCATCGTGCCGACCATGAATGCGCTGGCGGCCAAGGCCGGCCGGCGCTGCTCGCCACTTGATGGCGGCAATCTCAATCGCAGCTTCCCCGGCGATCCCGAGGGGGACCTACCGAGCAGATCGCCGACTATTTCACCCGGGTGCTGGTACCGCAGTGTGACTACGCGCTGGACCTGCATTCCGGTGGCCGCACCCTGGATATCCTGCCGTTCGCGGCCGCGCACCGCCTGGACTATCTCGAGGCGTCGCTGGGCGTGGAGCAGTGCCGTCATCAGGAAGCCGAGAGTCTGGCCGGCGCGCTGGCCTTCGGTGCGCCTTCGGCGATGATGATGTTCGAGCTGGATGCCGAGGCGCTCTACGACACTGCCGTGGAGCGCCAGGGCAAGGTCTTCGTCACCACGGAGCTGGGGGGCGGCGGTTCCACCACGCCTGAGCGCCAGGCGATCGCCGACCGTGGCGTCGACAACTTCCTCGCCTTCAGTGGCGTGCTGCGCGAACGCAGTCGTGCCGACCTGGAAGGCGATGTCGAGCGACGCCATGCCGACCAGGCGGCCAGGCCGCTGCTGATCGACATGCCGGATGCCAGCTGCTACGTGCAGAGTGAGCATGAAGGCCTGCTGGAACTGTGCGTGGCGCTGGGTGAGCAGGTCAGCGCGGGGCAGTGCGTGGCTCGGGTCTACCCGCTGGGGCGGGCCGGTCAGCCGGCGGTGGAATATCGTGCCGAGCGCGACGGCGTGCTGGTGGCCCGGCGTTTCCCGGCGCAGGTCAGTCTCGGCGATACGCTGGCGGTGATCGCCGAGGTGGTGGACGATCTGGCGCGAGATGCCTCATGAGTTCAGGCGCTGCGCGCGCGATGCCCGCGCCCAGGCTTGATGCCTTCGATCTGAAGATTCTGGCGATCCTCGAGCGCGATGGTCGCATTACCAAGTCGCGGCTGGCCGAGGAGATCAATCTGTCGGTCAGCCCGTGCTGGGAGCGGGTCAAGCGCCTTGAGCAGGCCGGTATCATCGAGGGCTATTCGGCGCGCATCAATCAGGCGCTGCTCGAGGCGCAGCGCGGCGGCGCCGTGGTGGCAGCCCCGCGCACGCCGGTATGGGTGGAGATACACCTCAAGCATCACGATGCCGAGAGCTTCCAGCGCTTCGAGCGCGCCATGCGCGAGGCGGACGAGGTGATCGAGTGCGTGGCGGTCGGCGGCGGCGTGGATTATCTGCTGCGTCTCGAGACGGCGAGCATCGATGCCTACCAGCGATTGATCGACCGCTGGCTGGTCTCAGAGCTGGGGATCGATCGTTACTTCACCTACATCGTCACCAAGCAGGTAAAATAGCGCGCCGGTGCTGATCTTTGATTCGGGGGTCGGAGGACTCTCGGTGGCGGCGGAGATTCGCCGCCAATGGCCGACGTTGCCGCTGGCCTATGTGTGTGACAACGCCGCGCTCCCCTACGGCACCAAGGCCGATGACTGGCTGGTGACGCGCATCGCGCAGGTGTGTGCGGCGGCGGTCGAGGCAAGTGGAGCGCGTGCCCTGGTGGTGGCGTGCAATACCGCCAGCACGCTGGCGCTGCAGGCATTGCGCGAGACGTTGTCGATTCCGGTGATCGGTACCGTACCGGCGATCAAGCCTGCCGCGCTGCTGGCGCGCAGCCGTCAGAGCGCGGTGCGCCGCGCACAGGGCGAGCCGCCAGTGTTCGGCTTGCTGGCCACCTCCGCCACGGTGAGGCGTGCCTATACCGAGCAGTTGATCCATGATTTCGCGGCGGACTGCCAGGTGATTCGCGTCGCGGCGGACCCGCTGGTCGCCGAGGCCGAGCGCCGTCTGCGTGGCGAGGCTGCTCGCCCCGAGGTGGTCGCGGCGAGTCTGGCGGAT
The DNA here is from genome assembly GCF_004006355.1 of Cobetia sp. ICG0124. Classification (NCBI taxonomy): domain Bacteria; kingdom Pseudomonadati; phylum Pseudomonadota; class Gammaproteobacteria; order Oceanospirillales; family Halomonadaceae; genus Cobetia; species Cobetia sp. ICG0124. The sequence continues at coordinate 685,700 of NZ_CP024893.1, forward strand.
CTCGCGGCGGTACCGGGGCTGGAGGTGGTGATTCTCGGCTGTACCCACTTCCCGCTGCTCAGTGCGGACATCGCCAGCGCCTTGGGCAGGTGAGTCACCAACCCGTGCTTGAGCTTCGCGCTGCCGGTGGTAGGCTAGCGCGCCCAACCTTTGAATGGACGTGATCGGCATGGCTTGCCATGACCCCATCCGCGTCCCTTTGCTCATCGTTTCAGTGCTGCGGTATGCCCGCAGGCAGGAGTCAGTGTGGCCATCGCCATCGTCGATCCCAGTCAGTATGAACAGCAGCTTGCCGAGAAGGCCGAGCAGACCCGCGCCCGTTTCGCCGCCTTCGATGCGCCGGAGCTCGAGGTGTTTCCCTCGCCGCCCAGTCATTACCGCATGCGCTGCGAATTTCGTATCTGGCATGAGGATGACGACCTCTACTATGCGATGTTCGAGGTGGAATTCGACGACGAGGGCAACAAGAAGAAGACGGTCGTGCGGATGGACGACTTCCCGGTGGCCAGCCAGCGCATCAATACGCTGATGCCGCTGCTGCGTGAGCGACTCAAGGCCAGTCCGGTGCTGCGTGAGCGTCTGTTCCAGTGTGAATTCCTCACCACCCTGAGTGGCGAGGCACTGGTCACGCTGATCTATCACCGCAAGCTGGAAGAGGACTGGGAAGCCGAGGCGCGCGCGCTGGAGCAGGAACTCGACATCATGATCATCGGGCGTTCACGCAAGCAGCACCTCGTGCTGACGCGCGATCACGTCTTCGAGCGTCTCGAGGTCGATGGACGTGAATATGTCTATCAGCAGGTCGAGAACAGCTTCACCCAGCCCAACGCCGAGATCTGCCGCTCCATGCTCAGCTGGGCGCGCGACGTGACCCATCCGGACAAGGCGCGAGCGGAAGGCCGGGAGCAGGGCGATCTGGTCGAGCTCTATTGTGGCAACGGCAATTTCACCATCGCGCTGGCCGAGAACTTCCGTCGCGTGCTGGCCACCGAGATCTCGCGGACGTCGGTGGCCTCGGCGCAGGTCAATCTGGCGGCCAATGGCATCGACAATGCCCAGGTGGCGCGCATGTCCGCCGAGGACTTCTCGCTGGCACTGGCCGGTGAGAAGGAGGGGCGTCGCGTGGCGGAGATGGACCTCGAGAATCATGACTTCCGCACCGTGCTGGTGGACCCGCCGCGCGCCGGTCTCGATGCCGACAGCTGCGAGCAGACCGCGCGCTACGAACGGATCGTCTATATCTCCTGCAACCCGCAGACGCTGAGCGAGAATCTCGAGGTGCTGTGCCGCACGCATCGCATCGAGCGTTTCGCGCTGTTCGACCAGTTCCCCTATACCGATCACCTGGAGTGTGGGGTCTATCTCGTCAGGAAGTGAGTGTTAGACTTTCGTTTCATGACGCGAGGCGCAAGTCAATACCCGATGCACAGATGTCATGCAGCATGACCAATATGGAACAGGCATGGGGCCGAGGCACAGACTGCGCTAGTCTGTGATGCACTGCATGAGCCTGCGCCTTGGCATCCTGTCACGGGTGCGAGCGTGGGCTCTCTATGACTATTCTTCCTGATACTTCCATCAGGTCAGTCGAGGTGATTGATGCTACACGTGGCGACGGACGGCAAGCAGGAATTCCTTGCGCAGCTCCAAGAGCAGCTGGACAAGCGACTTCCCAAGGACAAGGTGCAGGAAATCGCGGCCTTTGCGCGCGATTATCATGCGACGGCTTCCTTCGAGGACATGGCCGAGCGCAAGCTGGATGACCTCTACGGCTCCACTCTGGCCATATGGCACTTCCTGCAGAGTCACGCTGCCCCCAAGGTGCGCGCCTACAACCCTGACTTCGAGAAGCATGGTTGGCAGTCCACCCATACCATCATCGAAGTGCTGCACCCGGACATGCCCTTCCTGGTGGACTCGGTGCGCATCGAGCTCAATCGTCGCGGCATCACCGTGCATGCCATCCACAATGCCGTGCTGGCCGTGGCGCGCGATGCCTCCGGTCAGCTGGAGCGCGTGACCGCGCCGCGCGCCGAGAACGCTCCCGAGACGCGCGAGTCACTGATCTACATCGAGATCGATCGTCACAACGATGGCGAGATGCTCGAAGATCTGGAAAACAGCCTGAGTGAAGTGCTGGCTGAAGTGCGGGTCGCCGTGGCGGATTTCGAGGCCATGCGCTCCCAGGGGGCTCAGGCGCTCAGAGAGCTGCGTGACAACCGTCCTGCCACCGTGTCCGAGGCGGATCACCAGGAAGCCTGCGAGTTCATGGAGTGGATGGGCAACGATCACTTCACCTTCCTCGGCTATGACGAATACACCGTCGAAGAGCAGGAAGACGGCACTCGCGTGCTGAGCAAGGTCGAGGGTTCCGAGCTTGGCGTCCTGAAGCTGGACCTCGAGCGCTATCACGAGCAGTCCCGCCATCAGCAGAGCGTCAACAGCGATCAGTACGTGCTGATCCCGGAGCTGCTGTCCTTCGCCAAGAGCGCCTTCCACGCCCGCGTGCACCGTCCGGCCTATCCGGACTACATCACTGTCGAGCGCTTCGATGCCGAAGGCCGCGTGATCGGCGAGCGTCGTTTCCTGGGGCTCTACACCTCAACGGTCTACAACCAGAGTCCGCGCAACGTGCCGATTCTGCGTCGCAAGGTGCAGGACGTCATGGAGGCCGCCGGGGTCAACCCGAAGGGCCACAACGGCAAGCACCTGCTGCAGATTCTGGAAGTCTATCCGCGTGATGACCTCTTCCAGATCTCCACGGATGAGCTGACCCGCACCGCCACCAGCATCCTCAATATCCGTGAGCGTCGTCGCGTGCGTCTGATCGTGCGTGAAGACCGCTTCGGCAAGTTCTTCTCCGTGCTGGTGTTCGTGCCGCGCGATGTCTACTCCACCGACCTGCGCGTGCGCATCCAGAATCTGCTCTGCGAAGAGCTGGATGCCACCTTCGGTGATTTCACGCCGTATCTGTCCGAGTCCGTGCTGACACGCATCCAGTTCATCCTGCGCTTCAAGGGCGACGAGCCTGGTCAGTACGACATGCGCGCGCTGGAGAACAAGATCGCCCAGCTGGCACGCAGCTGGCGTGACGAGCTGCACGCCGCGATGGTGGAAGGCTTCGGTGAAGAGCAGGCCAATGAACTGATGAGCCGTTATCGCGATGCCTTCCCGGGCAGCTACCGTGATGACTTCTCGCCGCGCACCGCCGTCTACGACGTGGGCCATCTGCGTGCGCTGGATGAAGGCGATGTCGTGGCCTTGAGCACCTATCGTCTGGTCGAGGATGACAACTCGGGTGTCAACCTGAAGCTGTTCCACAAGCATCAGCCGATTCCGCTGTCCGACGTGCTGCCGGTTCTCGAGAACCTGGGGCTGCGCGTCATCGGCGAGCGTCCTTACGAGATCGAGCGCAGCGATGCCACCTGCTGGATCCACGATTTCGATCTGGAGCACCACGGCAAGGGCGCAGTCGAGCTGTCCGAAGTGCGCGAGAGCTTCATCGAAGCCTTCAAGAAGATCTGGTCCGGTGAAGCCGAATCCGACGCCTTCAACCGCCTGATCATCGGCTCCGGCCTTGATTGGCGTGAAGTGGCGATGCTGCGTGCCTACGCGCGTTACCTGAAGCAGATCCGCTTCGGCCTCTCCCAGGCCTACATCGCCAATGCCCTGGGCAGCCATCCGGATATCACCCGCGAGCTGGTGCAGCTGTTCAACCTGCGCTTCGACCCGCAGGGTCAGGGCGATGAGGATGACGTCAGCGCCTGCCGCGAGCGCATCAATGGTCTGCTCGATCAGGTCTCCAGCCTCAACGACGACCGTCTGCTGCGTCGCTACGTGGATCTGATGATGGCCACCCTGCGCACCAACTTCTTCCAGCCGGCGGAAGATGGTCAGGCCAAGGACTACATCAGCTTCAAGCTCGATACCCGTCAGATTCCGGACGTGCCCAAGCCGCGTCCGATGTTCGAGATCTTCGTCTACTCGCCGCGCGTCGAGGGCGTGCACCTGCGCGGTGGCAAGGTCGCGCGCGGTGGTCTGCGCTGGTCCGACCGTCACGAGGACTTCCGCACCGAAGTGCTGGGGCTGGTCAAGGCGCAGCAGGTCAAGAACGCGGTCATCGTGCCGGTGGGTGCCAAGGGCGGCTTCGTCTGCAAGCGCATGCCGGAAAGCAACGACCGTGACGTGATCCAGAAGGAAGGTATCGCCTGCTACCAGATCTTCATCCGCGCACTGCTCGACATCACCGACAACCTGTCCGGTGGTGACGTGGTACCGCCGAACGCCGTCGTGCGCTATGACGAAGACGACCCCTACATGGTGGTCGCGGCGGACAAGGGCACCGCGACCTTCTCCGACATCGCCAATGCCATCTCCAACGAGTACGGCTTCTGGCTGGGCGATGCCTTCGCCTCTGGTGGCGCCAACGGCTATGACCACAAGGGCATGGGCATCACCGCCAAGGGCGCCTGGGTCAGTGTGCAGCGTCACTTCCGCGAGATGGGCATCAACATCCAGGAAGACGAGTTCAGCGTGGTCGGTATCGGTGACATGGCCGGTGACGTCTTCGGCAACGGCATGCTGCTGTCCGAGAAGATCCGTCTGGTCGGTGCCTTCAACCACCGCAACATCTTCGTCGACCCGAACCCGGACACCGCGAAGAGCTTCGCCGAGCGCGAGCGTCTGTTCCGTCTGCCGCGTTCCAGCTGGGACGACTACGACAAGAGTCTGATCAGCGAAGGTGGCGGTCTGTTCTCGCGTGATGCCAAGACCATCACCATCACGCCGCAGATGAAGGAAGTCTTCGACATCCGCGAAGACCGCCTGGCGCCCAACGAGCTGATCAACGCGATGCTCAAGGCGCAGGTCGATCTGATCTGGAACGGCGGTATCGGCACCTACGTCAAGGCCTCCACCGAGACTCACGCCGATGTCGGTGACAAGGCCAACGACGGTCTGCGCATCAATGGCAACGAGCTGCGCTGCAAGGTGGTCGGAGAGGGCGGCAACCTGGGGCTGACCCAGCGTGGCCGCATGGAAGCCGCAGCCAAGCGTGGCGTGCGCGTCAACACCGATTTCATCGACAACGCCGGTGGCGTGAACTGCTCGGATCACGAGGTCAACATCAAGATCCTGCTGGACGACATCGTCGCCCGCGGTGACCTGACCGACAAGCAGCGCAACCAGCAGCTGGCCGAGATGACCGACGAGGTCGGCGAGCTGGTGATCAAGGACAACTATCGCCAGACCCAGGCACTGTCGCTCTCCGAGCTGCAGTCCAAGGAAGGCATGGGCGTCTTCCGTCGCTTCATCAATGAACTCGAAGCGGCCGGTACCCTGGATCGCGAGCTCGAGTTCCTGCCCTCCGATGAGGCGCTGATCGAGCGTTCCAATGCCGGTGAAGCCCTGACCCTGCCGGAACTGTCCGTGCTGGTGTCCTACGCCAAGAGCGATCTCAAGACCAGTCTGATCGCCTCTGACGTGCCGGATGACAGCTACGTGCAGCAGCATCTGGAGCGTGCCTTCCCGCGCGTGCTGATGGAGCGCTTCCCGGAGGAAATGTATCAGCACCGTCTGAAGCGTGAGATCGCCGCCACCCAGATCGCCAATGACCTGGTGGATCACATGGGCATCGCCTTCGTGCGTCGCCTGGAAGACACCACCGGTGCCGGCAAGGCCGAGATTGCGCGTGCCTACATCGTGGCGCGTGACAGCTTCAACCTGGAAGCGCTGTGGACCCAGATCGAGGCGCTGGATCACCAGGTGCCGGCCGACATGCAGTACCGCATGATGAGCGATCTGATGCGCCTGATGCGTCGCGCCACCCGCTGGTTCCTGCGCCAGCGCAGCAGCATGGGCGTCAAGGAGAGCATCTCGCACTTCGCGCCGCGTCTGGCTCAGCTGTCCGAGAGCATCGGCGAGCGCCTCAAGGGCGAAGCCCGCGAGCACTGGGAGGCTCGTCGCGACCACTACGTCGAGGCAGGCGTTCCGGAAGCGCTGGCCAGCACCATCGCGGCGACCTCAAGCCTGTATGCCGGTCTCGGCATCATCGAGGCCGCCAAGGTGACCGGCGAGAAGATCAACCGTGTGGCGGAAGCCTTCTACGGCATCGGCCATCGTCTCGAGCTGCCGTGGGTCGGCGACAAGATCAACGGCCTCGAGGTGCAGGACAGCTGGCAGGCCCAAGCGCGCGAGAGCTTCCGTGATGACCTGGATCGTCAGCAGCTGGCCCTGACCGTCAGCGTGCTCAAGCAGGACAATGCCCCGCGCGAGATCGATGAGCGTGTCGACAACTGGATGGCAAGCCATGAAGGACTGGTCAGCCGCTGGTGCTCACTGCTCGGCGAGATGAAGAGTGGTGCCCAGTTGAGCTTCCCGCTGTTCGCCGTCGCACTGCGTGAACTGGTCGATCTGGCCGAGTCCCGTCGCGAGGCGTGAAGAACTTCAGTACAACAAGGCAGAGACACCATGTCACAACGTGCGTTACCCCTTGCCTGCGCCATTGCGCTCGGCCTCTCCAGTCTCGCATCCCAGGCCGTGCTGGCAGATGGCAGCCCTGCACAGCAGCGTGCCGAAGCCGCTGCGGGCAAGCTGGATATCTCCAAGTTTCTCAAGCCGCGCAGCGATGCCCACAGCCAGAACTTCCAGTTCGGTGGTACCAGTGTCCATCAGTTCACCATCAAGGAAGCCGGACGTTATGAGATCGACGGCAACGCCAACTTCGATGTGAGTGATCCCTACACCCTGGATGCCAGCCTGGAAGACGAGCAGGGTGCGATCATCGCCACGGGCACGGGTGACAGGGCATCGGATGGCCTGAACATGAATGTCGAGCTGGAGCCCGGGGTCTACAAGCTGCGCGTACGCGCCGACAAGCTGGGTGCCGGCAAGTCGGGTGGCAATACCTATGAAGTGAACGTGGCGGGCCTCAGCGAGAGCGGTGAGAAGCTCTCCGCCGAGGAAAGCGGCATCGAGACCGGTGACGGTCTGGTGTTCCTGGACACCGATGGTGATGGCCGCCGCACTGCCTTCGTCGATGCAGACGATGAAGTGGCGACCATCAAGCCGGCCACCGTGGCCGCGGCTGAGCAGGCGGCGCGCGAGCAGAAGGCCGCCGAGACCGGCAACGCGGGTAGCTGGGGCCCCACGACGCGCGCTCCCGCCTCCCGCCTCCCGGCGACCGGCAGCGCTGCTGTCACCGAGAGTGAAGCGGAGCCGGACCGTCGTTTCGATGAGATCGTCACCGATGTGCGCATTCGCGAGAAGGGCGAGGTCATGACCTTCGATGTCTCAGATCGCGGCACCGTGACCATCGACAGCGAGACCTTCCCGGGCAGTGAAGGTACCTACAAGCTGCAGATGCGTTTGCTGGATGAGAACGGCAATACCGTTGCCAGCGACAAGGGCGAAGGTTTCGAGGGCGACTTCCACCTCGAGACCGTGCTGGAACCGGGGCGCTACACCGTGTGGGTCAGCGGTCAGAAGTTCGGCACTGCCATGGAAGGGGTCAACAACTACACCGTGCGGGTGCGTCAGCTGGACGTCAAATAAGTCCAGCGATCAGACCCTGACACGGAGTGTCTGTCGCGACGGGCTTCGGGTATACTTCGCGCCCAGTTCCGCTGTCGTCATGCCCCCTGTCGCTGCTGCCTGGAGATCACCATGTACTCGTTTGCTCGCTCGCTTCTGTTCAAGCTCGATCCGGAAACGGCTCATGGTGTGACGCTCAACGCCCTGGACATGGCCCATCGGCTTGGCATGGCGCGTGGATTGGGCGGTGAGGCACCACGTGACCCGGTGACGCTGATGGGCCTAGAATTCCCCAACCGTGTCGGGCTGGCTGCCGGTCTCGACAAGAATGCCGATCACCTCGATGCGCTCGCCGCCCTGGGATTCGGTTTCGTGGAGGTCGGCACGGTGACGCCGAAAGGGCAGGCTGGCAATCCGAAGCCGCGCCTGTTCCGCCTGCCGGAGCACCAGGCGATCATCAACCGCATGGGCTTCAACAATGCCGGGGTTGAGCATCTGGTCGCGAAGGTCAAGGCCAGTCAGGCGCGTGGTGCCTCCGGTGTCGTGTTGGGGATCAACATCGGCAAGAACCTGACCACGGCGGTGGATGATGCGCTGAACGACTATCTGGTCTGCCTCGCGGCCGTGCATGCTCACGCCGACTACATCACCGCCAACATCTCGTCGCCCAACACGCCGGGATTGCGCAATCTGCAGTTCGGGGACCACCTCAATCAGTTGCTGGCGGGGCTGCGCGAGCGCTGTGATCAACTCGATGCCGAGCGTGGCAAGAAGGTCCCGCTGGTGATCAAGATCGCCCCTGATATGGACAGTGAAGAGATTCTGTTCGTGGCGCGGGCGTTGGCGGACAACGGCATCGATGGCGTCATCGCCACCAACACCACCATCGAGCGTACGGCGGTAGCGGGTAGTCCGCATGCGCAGGAGGCGGGCGGACTTTCCGGCGCACCGGTGCGTGAATCCTCCACCCGTGTGATTCGTGGCCTGCGTGAAGCGCTGCCGAACATGCCGATCATCGGTGTGGGCGGTATCACCGATGGCGAGAGTGCACGTGAGAAGATTGCCGCGGGGGCGGATCTGGTTCAGCTGTATTCCGGGCTGATCTATCGCGGCCCGGCGCTGATCGGAGAGTGCGCGCGTGCATTGGAGAAGGCGGATAACGAAAGAGCCGCCTCCTGACATCAGAAGGCGGCCTCGGTACCGGCGTGAATGATGATGTGGCAGTGTCAGCGATGTGTCTCGTGAACTGACATTGCCGTGTTGGCTGCCATGTCCAGCCAGCGTGCACGATGCGAAGCGCTTTTGCCGTCAGGAACGGCGGTCGGGTATTGGCCCATCGAGCTCATCGGGTCCGTGGATGGTGATAGCAGGCCTGCAAGAAGCCTGCTGATGCAGTCAAGGTGAACGTTTGCCCGTGTCGTGCTCCGCGCTGAACCGTCGTTCATGCAGGCCGTCGCCTGCCGCGCATTCTCTGGAGCCATGTCGCGAGGGAATCGACACGAGCGCCAACATCTCGGCCTTTCAAGCGGAGAAGCGAGTCGGCCCCATTGCCTACTGCTTCACGCGCCTGACAGTGCCGTGCGTCTTCAAGATAGAAATAAGGCGTTACCTCCCTGGTGGCTTGTCATGTCGCTAAGCGACGTCCTTGGGATTTTCCGGGTGACATCAGCATCGACTGAGTCACCGTGAACACCTCGAGTCCTCTCTGTACGTGCCTTCCGGCGCCATTGATCAGGCGATCCGGTAGACTGATGCCGGAGAATCCGCTTGCGCAGCGCATCAGGCTGCGTGGGCGGGGTGAAAGGCGCCAGGCGCCATCTTGCTCAGGACAGCACCATGGGGTTCTTGTGGATGCCGGACACGCCGGTCATGCCAGACCATTGGTCGCCACGTCCTTCGCGCCAGCCACTCATCCAGAATTCACGTAGATTGACATCGATACTGGGACAATCATCACGGGAACGACCGGTAACGCCGGCCTTGTAGCCGTGAACATAGGCACGCTGAAAGCGATCACGTTTCTGTCTCTTCATGGATGACCTCTATGTGAGAACCCATCGGCATTGGCCACTGACCAGCCGTGTCGGGAAAGGCCGTGGATGTGAGATGATGGAGGGTCTTGCCAGTACATGCTCGAGCGTGATGGTGGATAGGTCACTGCCGGGCATGCTGCCTGAATGAGGGTTTCGCTCCGTGAACCTCCTTTTCGCTTGGCGTGTCACCTTTCCGAATTGTAGCTACACCTATAGTTTTTAGAACACTGCCTCTGGCTTGTCGACAGCCGTATAGGAATATCGCTAGTGCCAGAAGCCAACTCACAGGAATAAGTCCGGCCTTTGCCGGTGAGAGATTCATGACTGACACGACTTCTGCGACTTCGCCGCGCGCCCCCAGCAACCCGCTCTCCACCTGGTTTGCGACCTGTCCGCGTGGCCTCGAGACCTTGCTGGCTGACGAGCTGACGTCGCTGGGTGCCGAGGTGACCGGCACCACCGTGGCCGGCGTCCACTTCAATGGAAGTCAGGAGACGGCTTACCGCACCATTCTGTGGTCACGCCTGGCCAATCGCATCATTCGCCTGCTGACCCGCGTGGGCGGCGTCGACACCGGCGAGCAGCTGCGCAAGGCGAGCGCCGGCGTCGACTGGGCAATGGAATTGCCGGATCGTGCCTCCATCGCCGTCGATTTTCACGGAACATGGAAAGATATTCGACACACCTTCTTCGGCGCTCAGACCGTCAAGGATGGCATCGTCGAGGCGATGTTCGAGGAAGGTCGCCACAAGCCGACCGTCGATGGCAAGAATGCCGATCTGCGCATCTATGCGCATCTGCACAATGGCTTCATCACCCTGGGCATCGACCTGGTGGGTCGCAGCCTGCATCAGCGTGGCTACCGCCCCGACCTCGCCCATGCGCCACTCAAGGAGAATCTGGCCGCGGCACTGCTGATGCGTGCCGATTGGCCGGCACGTGCGGCGCGGGGTGAGAGCCTGGTCGACCCGATGTGCGGTTCCGGCACGCTGCTGATCGAGGCGGCCTTGATGGCGGCGGATATCGCCCCGCAGTCGCTGAATGAAGACTTCGCCTGCCGCCACTGGGGGCGTCATGACGAGCGTATCTGGAAAGGCCTGCGCGAGGAGATGGAGCAGCGTGCCATCGCCGGGCGCCGCAAGGTCACCGCGCGTCTGTTCGGGCGTGATCATAGCCCGCAGGCGATCTCTGCCGCGCGCTCCAATGCCATGCGTGCCGGCATTCCGGCGCTGATCGAGCTGGAAGGGGCCTCCGTCGCCGAGCTGACCTGTCCAGAGGGTGCCGCCACCGGCCTTGTGATGACCAACCCGCCCTACGGCGAGCGTCTGGGTGAGCTGCCGGCATTGGTGCCGCTCTATGCAAGCCTCGGTGAGCGCATGAAGCGTCACTTCGGCGGCTGGACGCTGGGCATGTTCACCGGCAACCCGGACCTCGGTCACCGTCTGGGCCTGCGTGCGCATCGTCAGTACGCCTTCCGCAACGGTCAGCTGGATTGCAAGCTGCTGATGATCGACGTGGCAGCGCGTGAGCGAGCGGTCGACGAGGACAGCGTGGCGGAAGATGCCCGCAGTCAGCCGGCACTCAGCGAGGGCGGCCAGATGTTCGCCAATCGCCTGAAGAAGAACCAGAAGTCGCTGTCCCGCTGGCTCAAGCAGAGCGGCACCACCTGTTATCGCCTCTATGATGCCGACATGCCGGAATACGCGCTGGCCATCGATATCTACGGGCGTCATGTGCACGTGCAGGAATACACGCCGCCCAAGTCCGTGGATGCCAGTCAGGCGCAGCGTCGTCTGATGGATGCCCTGGCGGCGATTCCGCAGGTACTGGGCTGCTCGCCCAACGATATCCATATCAAGCAGCGCACGCGTCAGGCGGGCAAGGCGCAGTACACCCGTCAGGATAGCTCCGGTCAGCGTATCGAGGTGCAGGAAGGCGACGCCAGACTGTGGGTGAACCTCAAGGACTACCTGGATACCGGCCTGTTCCTGGATCACCGTCCGGTGCGCAAGCTGCTGGGCAAGGAAGCGGACGGCAAGCGGGTGCTCAACCTGTTCTGCTATACTGCGACGGCCACCGTGCACGCGGTTTTGGGCGGTGCCAGCGAGAGTGTCAGCGTCGACATGTCCAATACCTACCTGGACTGGGGGCGCGAGAACTTCAAGCTCAATGGCATCAGCGAGAAGCGTCACCAGCTGGTGCGTGCCGACTGCCTGAAGTGGCTGGAGCGTTCCCGCGAGGAGTTCGACCTGATCTTCCTGGATCCGCCGACCTTCTCCAATTCCAAGAAGATGGAAGGCACCCTGGATATCCAGCGTGATCACGCGCGCCTGATCGACCTGGCGATGGCCAGCCTGGCTCCGGGCGGCACGCTGATCTTCTCCAACAACCATCGTCGCTTCGTGATGGATGACAGCGTCAGCCAGCATCATGTGGTGGAAGACCTGTCGCGCAAGCTGCTGGACCCGGACTTCAAGCGCCGTCCGGATATCCACCACGTCTTCCGCATCCGTCGCGCCAGCGACGTGAAGGGCTGAGCGATGGCCAGCGTCCCACTGTGGCTCTACACCACGGCGGGCTGTCATCTGTGTGCTCGGCTGGAAGCCACGCTGCAGGCGCTGGGGGCCGATGTCACGCTCACGCGGGTCGAGATCGCCTTCGACGCGCAACTGAGCGAGCGTTACGCGACACGCATTCCCGTGCTGGCAAGCGCATCGGGTGCAGAGTACTCGCTGGTAGATGGCGAAGAGGCCTTGCCGGGCTGGTTGCGCGCGCAGGGCGTCGGCAGGGCGTCGACGGGCGTCGATCGGACGCCCCCTGCCAGGCGTGACTCAGGCGTCGAGCCGCAGGGGCATGTCATGCGCCATGGGCGTCGCTTTCTGCGCTGATTCGCATCATGTCCGGGCCTGAACGAAAGACCGCCGCTACCTCAAGGTAGCGGCGGTCTTCTTGTCTGCGGGTCCCTGCGGCGGCCTAGCCTTCCAGCAGTGACATCTGGCGCATGGCATCTTCGGCCTCGGGGCTGTCAGCCGTGGCCTCCAGCACCTTGGTGAAGCCACGTGAGGCCTGGATGTGAGCGAGGTCACTGACCCAGGTCATGGCCTGCTCGTAGCTTTCGGCCAGATCGTGCTTCAGTCCGCCGAACTGGGTGCCGATCTGGCCCCAGGAGCGACTGACGATCCAGTCGCCGAACATGTCCTGATGTACATGGACCAGGACGTAATCATGATGGCTTTCCCAGCGGATGATCACGCGTGACTCCCGAGGTGAAACAGAGGTGGCATGTGGATAGCTCGCAAGGCGCTGCAGGCTTGTGGCGCATGCTGCGTACGCCTAAGATGGCACGGCGGCGAACGCTGAATCATACCATTGTAATCTTCGCATGCCTTGCGGCAAGAAGGCAACAGATGCACATCATCGTGGATGATAACGTCCTTCTGGCAGAAGAGTTCTTCTCTGAATTCGGGGAAGTGATCTGTCTGCCGACCAGCGAGATCACCAATGCCGTCCTCAAGGAAGCCGACATGCTGATCTGCCGCTCCACGCTGAGGGTGGATGAGGCATTGCTGAAGGGCACTCGGGTGCGCTTCGTCGGCTCGCCGATCATCGGCACGGATCATGTCGATCTCGACTGGCTCGAGTCGGCAGGGATTCACTTCACCAATGCGCCGGGCTGCAATGCCGATTCGGTGGTGGATTACGTGCTGTCCTCGCTGTGGCATCTGGCGGAGCAGGAAGGCTTCGATCTGCAGCTCAATCGTCGTTTCGGCGTGGTCGGTGCAGGTCAGGTCGGCTCGAGGCTGATCAAGCGTCTCGAGTCGCTGGGCGCCGAGGTGCTGGTCTGTGATCCTCCGCGCGCTTTCGTCGATATCGATCATCTCGTGGCCGAGTGTGATGTCATCTGCGTGCATACCCCGATGGTGACAGGCGGTGAGTACCCGACCCATCACCTGATCAATGCCGAGCGCATCCGTGCCATGAAGCCCGGCAGCGTATTGCTGAGCGCAGGACGCGGTGGTTGCGTGGATACTGCCGCGCTCAAGCAGCGTCTGCTGGAACAGGCTGATCTGCTGACCGTGCTGGATGTCTGGGAGAACGAGCCGGACATCGATGCGGAGCTGGCCTCGCTGGTGGATATCGCCACGCCGCATATCGCCGGACACAGTCTGGATGGCAAGATGCAGGGAACCGAGATCATCTATCAGCAGGCCTGCCGGCATTTCGGCCTGCCGGCACGGCGCAAGCTGGGCCAGTTGAAGCCGGACCCGTGGCTTCGCAAGCTGGTGCTGACGGGGTGGGCGCCTCCGGAAGAGGCCCTCGGTCTCTGCGTTCGGGCCTGTTACGACGTGCGCCGCGATGCCTTGGGTCTGCGTCGCTATCAGCGCCGCTTCGGCAACGCCGAGGGCTTCCTGCGTTATCGGCGTGAATATCCGTTGCGTCGCGAGTTCTCCACGCTGCGCGTCGAACTCAAGAAGAACGCCCGTGAGCTGCGTGAAGTGCTGGAAGGCTTCGGCTTCTCGCGTGTGAAGCTGGCCAGCAAATGATTACTCCCCGTTTCTCGTGCCTTCTGCCATGCCCGTCACGACGGCGCGTGTCGGCGTCCTCATTTCCTGAAGATGGTGTCCTGAATGCAACAATCTCCTGATAGACCAGCCGAGGGCGGTGGCTTTCGCCCCCCCTCCCTGCTGGATGCCCTGATCCCCATCGTGCTGGTCATCGCCATGCTGGTGCTGGCGGTCGTGCTGTTCGGCGCCGATGCTTCCTGGGGGCCGAATCAGGTGGCATTGCTGTCTGGCGCGATGATCGCGGGAGTCATCGGCCTCAAGAACGGTTATCGCTGGAGCGATATCGAAGAGGGGATCAACAAGGGGATCCAGATCTCGTTGGGCGCGATCCTGATCCTGCTGGCGGTAGGCGCGATGATCGGTACCTGGATTCTCGGTGGCACCGTGCCGGCGATGATCTACTACGGGCTGGATGTGATCGCGCCTCAGTATTTCTATGCCTCGGCATGTCTGCTGTGCGCGCTGGTGGCGCTGTCGGTGGGGAGCTCCTGGACGGTGGCCGGCACCATCGGCATAGGCCTGATCGGCATTGCCGATGGACTGGGACTTTCCGAGGCGATCACGGCAGGTGCGGTGATTTCCGGGGCCTACTTCGGTGACAAGCTCTCGCCACTGTCGGATACCACCAATCTGGCGCCGGCGGCGGCGGGGACCACGCTGTTCGCGCACATTCGTCACATGCTGTGGACGACGGTTCCCAGCATCCTGCTCGCGCTGGCAGGCTTTCTGTGGCTGGGCCACGACTCCGTCTCCAGCCTGCAGACGCCGGAGCAGGTCGCCAACCTGCGTGCCCAGCTGGGTGAGCAGTTCAACATCGGCCTGCACCTGCTGATTCCGCTGCTGGTGCTGCTGGTGATGGCCGTGCGTCAGATGCCCGCCTTCCCGGCGATCTTCATCGGTGCGGTGCTCGGGGGTGTCTTCGCGGTCATCTTCCAGCCACAGGCCGTGGCGGGACTGGCGAATGTCCCTGACATGTCCACCGCCATGGCGCTGCTCAAGGGCGTATGGATGTCGATGTTCGATGGCTATGTCTCCCACAGCGGCGATGAGGTGATCGACTCGCTGCTCTCCAAGGGCGGCATGAGCAGCATGCTCAACACCGTGTGGTTGATCCTCTCGGCGATGACCTTCGGCGGCGTGATCGAACGACTCGGCCTGCTGGAGCGTCTGGTGCAGAGCCTGCTGGGCGCGACGCGCAATGCCGGTTCGCTGGTCATCACCACGCTGGGCACCTGCCTGGCCTCCAATGTGGTGACCGGGGATCAATACATCTCGGTCATCCTGCCGGGGCGCATGTATCGCGCTGAATTCCGCCGCCGTCGCCTGGCGCCGGTCAATCTGTCGCGGGCACTGGAAGATTCCGGCACCATCACCTCGCCACTGATTCCCTGGAACAGCTGCGGCGCCTACATGGCGGCAACGCTGGGGGTCGCGACTCTCAGTTATCTGCCGTTTGCGCTGTTCAATCTGGTCAATCTGGTGCTGGCGGTGGCCTATGCCATGGTCGGTTTCAAGCTGGAGCGTCTGGCCGAAGGTGACGAGGCGGATGGCGGAGAGCCGACTCCGCTGGCCGAATCTCTGGTGCTGGATACCCCTCATGAGACGGCAGAGTCTCGCTGATTGTTCAGTCAGTGCACTGATGACGTGTGAGGCGTATCAGGAACTCGCGATAGCGCTCCAGTTCGGCGATGTCGATGTACTCATCCGCCTTGTGGGCCTGCGCGATGGAGCCTGGCCCGCAGACGACAGTCGAGAAACCGCGATCCTGGAACCAGCCCGCTTCCGAGCAGAAGCCGACACCGCAGCGTTCACGCTGACCCGTCAGCGCAAAGGCCAGCGTCTCTGCCTTGCCGTCGGGCTCCGGCGTGAGCGCCGGTACCGAGGCGTAGTCCTCCAGTGTCTGGATGGCGCACTCCGGTGAGTGCTCCTGCATCTCGAGGGCCAGTCGGGCGGTGAAGTCATCGACTCGCGCGCGTACCGCGTCAGGGGTATCACCGGGCAGGTTGCGCAGCTCCCAATGCAGGCGAGCATCCTTGGCAATGATGTTGGTCGCATTGCCGCCCTGGATGGTGCTGACGTGCAGCGTGGAGTACGGGGGCTCGAACAGTTCGCCCCGTGAGGCCTGGGTGCGCAGGTCGTTTGCCGTGCGTTCCAGCTCCGAGATGATGCGCGCGGCGTAGAACGTGGCCGAGACACCCAGGTCCGGTCGGCTCGAATGCGCCGGCACGCCGGTCACTTCCGTGCGCCAGGCATGCACCCCCTTGTGCGCCGAGACCACGCGTCCCTCCGTCGGTTCTCCGATGATGACGGCGGCGACGTCGGGCAGCGTGTCGCGCATGTGGTCGATCAGTGGCAGACAACCCAGACAGGTGCTTTCCTCATCGTAGGAGAAGGCAAGGTGGAGTGGCCGCTTGAGGGGAGCATCAAGAAAATCCGGCACCATCGCCAGGCACAGGCCGATGAAGCCTTTCATGTCCACCGAGCCACGACCGTAAAGACGACCCTCCTTCAGCGTGGCCTGATAAGGGTCATGGGACCAGTTCTGGCCGCTTACGGGCACGGTATCGGTATGGCCGGAGAGCACGACACCACCGGCCACCGCGGGCCCTATCGTGGCGAGCAGCGAGGCCTTGTCGCCTTCGGCATTCGAAAGCACGCTCGCCTGGATGCCATGTTCGGCCAGCAGATCGCGAACGAAGTGGATCAATGCCAGATTGGAGCGATCCGAGGTGGTATCGAAGGCGATCAGGCGAGTGATGATGTCGAGGGTGCGTTGCATGTCGAGCCTCATGAGGCATGGCGCCGTTCGGGCGAGGCTTACTTGTAGGCAGCGGCCTTGAGCGCGGCGATACGGTCATCCAGCGGCGGGTGGCTGGCGAACAGCTGCTCCATCAGCTTGCGGCTCTTGCCGGTGGTGATGGCGAAGGCGGTCATGGTGTCGGGCATCTGGTCCGGCAGCTCATGTTCCTGCTTGAGGCGTGCCAGCGCGTTGATCATCGAACCGCTGCCCGCGAGACTCGCGCCTGCGGCATCCGCACGGTATTCGCGCCAGCGCGAGAACCAGGCGACGATCATCGAGGCCACCAGGCCCAGCACCAGTTCAAGGACGAAGACCACGGCCATGTAGCCGAAGAAGCCCAGGCCGCCGCTGTTGTCATCTCGCTTCAGGAAGGCGTCGATGGCATGTGCGGCAATGCGCGCGAAGAACATCACGAAGGTGTTCACCACGCCCTGGATCAGCGTCAGCGTCACCATGTCGCCGTTGGCCACGTGACCGATCTCGTGCGCCAGTACCGCACGCACTTCCTCGGGACGCATGCGATTGAGCAGGCCGGCCGAGACGGCGACCAGCGCATCGTTGCGATTCCAGCCGGTGGCGAAGGCATTGGATTGCTGCGCCGGGAAGATGCCGACTTCCGGCATCTTGATGCCGGCGTCGCGAGACAGTTCCTCGACGGTCGTCAGCAGCCAGCGTTCGGTATCGTTCTGTGGCTGTTCGATGATCACGGTGCCCGTCGAGGACTTGGCCATCATCTTGGACAGGAACAGGGAAATCACCGAGCCGGCCATGCCGATGATGAAGCAGAAGATCAACAGGGCGGTGTAATTGATGCCGTTGGCTTCCATGTAGCCATCGAAGCCCAGCAGGCGCAGCGTGACACTGGCCAGCAGCACCACCGCCAGGTTGGTGATCAGAAAGAGGGCTATCCGCATCATGGGGTCAGGTCTCCAATGCCAATCTATCGGTAAGGCGCAATTATCTGCCCGCCATGCTGACAGTGAGATGAATCACTGTCAGCTCTTGCGGCGGCGCGCCAGGAAACGACCGAGACGCTCGATGGCCTCTTCCAGCTGGTCGGCGTAGGGCAGGGTGACGATGCGCAGGTGATCCGGATTCGGCCAGTTGAAGGCGGTGCCCTGCACCAGCAGCATCTTCTCTTCCAGCAACAGCTCCAGCACCATCTGCTGGTCGTCCTCGAAGGGATACATCTCCGGGTCGAGACGCGGGAACATGTAGAGCGCGCCCTTGGGCTTCACGCAGCTGACGCCGGGGATCTCGTTGAGCTTCTTCCAGGCCGCATCACGCTGGGCCAGCAGACGGCCACCCGGCAGCACCAGGTCATTGATGGACTGATAGCCGCCGAGTGCCGTCTGGATGGCGTGCTGGGCCGGGACATTGGCGCACAGGCGCATGCTGGCCAGCATGTCGAGACCGGAGATGAAGTCGGCCGCCGGGCGCTTGTCACCGGAGAGAATCATCCAGCCCGAGCGGAAGCCCGCGCAGCGATAGCTCTTGGACAGGCCATTCATGGTCACGACCAGCAGATCGTCGGCCAACGCACCGGTGGAGACGTGCTCGGTATCGTCATAGAGGATCTTGTCGTAGATCTCATCCGAGAACACCACCAGACCGTATTCCCGTGCGACCTGCAGGATGTCCTTCACGACGGCTGGCGGATAGACCGCGCCGGTCGGGTTGTTCGGGTTGATCAGCACGATGCCCTTGGTGTGGCTGGTCACCTTGGCGCGGATGTCCTCGATGGAGGGAGCCCAGTCCTGCGCCTCGTCACACAGATAGTGCACGGCACGACCGCCGGCCAGATTGGCGGCAGCGGTCCATAGGGGATAATCCGGTGCTGGTACCAGCAGCTCGTCACCATCGTCGAGCAGGGCCTGCATGGCCAGCACGATCAGCTCCGAGACACCGTTGCCGATGTAGATGTCCTCGATGCCGACACCCTGGATGTCCTTGCGCTGACACTCCTGCATGATCGCCTTGCGCGCCGAGTAAAGCCCCTTGGAGTCACAGTAGCCCTGCGCGGTCGGCAGATTGCGCATCACGTCCTGCAGGATCTCTTCCGGTGCCTCGAAGCCGAAGGGCGCCGGGTTGCCGATATTGAGCTTGAGAATGCGATGACCTTCGTCCTCGAGACGCTTGGCGTGTTCGAGAACCGGCCCGCGAATGTCGTAGCAGACGTTGTCCAGCTTGTGTGACTTGCGAATTTCGCGGGGCTTTCTTTGCTCGGTATCCATGGTGCTTTCCGTAGATCTCCGTCACGTAAGGTGTAGGGGCGAGTGTCCAGCATATCGCGCCGCCTGCCTGCCGCGCCACGGCCAAGGGCCAATAGCGTGGTTAAATTTGCGGTTTGAAATGTTCAGGCAGAAAAAAATCCCGCCAGAGGTTATCTGGCAGGATTTTCAACTGGCTTGCAGGCATGGTCCGCGAATGAGATCTGAATTCGACCGTCGTTATCTCACTGTTCTGGTAGCGTTATTCGCTCGCAGACTCAGGTGGTTCGCTCATCCGTGCGCCATCTTGCGTCTCGCCACTGGCTTCCGGCACCGGCTCGGCGGGAATGTCCGCCGGCGTTTCCAGCGTCAGGCGCCCGAGCTTGCCATCGCGCAATTCGTGCAGCAGCACCTCTGCACCGCGATGTAGATCGATGATGCCACCGGCGCGCAGGCCGCCACGCTTGCTGGCGATCTCTTCCAGAATCGCGACCCCGTTGAAGCCCGAGAGCGCCATCAGATCGACCTTGCGCGGGCCATCACTCTCGACTCGCTCGGCGTCAGGGTTGGCACTGTAGGCCGGCAGTGACTTGAGCTTGTAGCGAGCGATAAGCTCATCGGGATAGCGCCTGGCCAGCTCCGCCGCCACGACCACCGCCACATCGGTGTAGTCGATGGCGGTATCCCGAATCGCGCCGCTGCCGGCCAGACGGTAGGCGCTGGCCTGATCCTCGATCTTTGGCCACATCACCCCGGGGGTGTCGATCAGGGCGATGCCGCCATCGATGCGAATCTTCTGCTGACGCTTGGTGACGGCGGGCTCGTTGCCGGTCTTGGCGATCTTGCGACCCGCCAGACCATTGATCAGCGTCGACTTTCCGACGTTGGGGATGCCCATCACCATCACGCGTGCATCACGATCGACACGGATATGACCGGCCATCTCGCGACACAGCCGCGGAATCTGCTTGAGATCACGCGCCTCAAGCGTGGTGATCGCCAGTGCACGGGTGTTGGGCAGGGCATCGAAATACTCGACCCATTCGCGCGTGCGTGCCGGGTCCGCCAGGTCTGCACGTGACAGCAGCTTGAGGACTGGCTTGTGGCGGGTCAGCTCGGACAGCACCGGATTGGTGCTGGAGTAGGGGAGGCGGGCATCGAGGACTTCGATGACCACGTCGATCTCGGGCAGCGCGTCCTTTATCTGACGACGCGCCTTGTGCATGTGTCCCGGGTACCAGCCCAGCATGTTGCTTCTCTCCTGCCGTCAGGGGTATGACGGTTGTCCTGTCACCTCTGGAGAGGGGACGCGTATGGCGGCGCATTCTACCAGAGGCGGCTCGGCCATGGAGAAACGCTTCAGCTGCGCACCGGCTTGAAGCGCAGCGACACCGAGTTGATGCAATAGCGCTGTCCTGTCTCGGTGGGGCCGTCGGGAAAGACGTGTCCCAGATGGGATTCGCAACGACGACAGCGTACTTCGACACGTCGCATGCCATGGCTGGTGTCGAAATGCTCTTCGACGGCGGCATCCGCATAGGGCCGATCAAAGCTCGGCCAGCCACAGCCGGCGTCGAACTTGGTGTCGTTGTCGAACAGCTTCGCGTCGCAGGCGATGCAGTGATAGGTGCCCGGTATCGGGCTGACCTCGTGATCGCCACTGAAGGGGCGTTCGGTACCGGCTTCACGTGCGACGCGATACTGCTCAGGCGTCAGACGCTTGCGCCATTCCTCTTCACTGCGGATCAACTTGTCCTGGGTCGGCTTGTCTTGCTCGCTCATGGTCTCTTCTCTCTATGCTCCGAAACAATGGCTACCGGTCTTCACTCGACACCCGGTACATACCCCAAGAATGCGGGCGTCAGGGCGTGACCACAAGCACGTGGTGGATGCACTTGGCCAACGCCGGAAAAATCCTGTTGAAGCAGGGGGTTGACGAAGGGGAGGGGGCTTTGTAATATACGCGCCACCTCGACGAGGCAAGAACGTTACGTCCCATTCGTCTAGTGGTCCAGGACACCGCCCTTTCACGGCGGTAACAGGGGTTCGAACCCCCTATGGGACGCCATTCTTCGGTCTTGTCAGCGTAGCATTTTGATTTCTGCTTGCAGTTGCGGGAATAGCTCAGTGGTAGAGCACAACCTTGCCAAGGTTGGGGTCGCGAGTTCGAATCTCGTTTCCCGCTCCAAACGGAACAAGTGCAATGCGACAAGGTCGCGAGCTGGTTCGCCAGTCCGATCGAATCTCGTTTCCCGCTCCAGTGTGTCCCATTCGTCTAGTGGTCCAGGACACCGCCCTTTCACGGCGGTAACAGGGGTTCGAACCCCCTATGGGACGCCATCTTCGGTCTTGTGTGGTCGCATGATCTGCTTGTGTTAGGCGGGAATAGCTCAGTGGTAGAGCACAACCTTGCCAAGGTTGGGGTCGCGAGTTCGAATCTCGTTTCCCGCTCCACGCCAGTCCGATCGAATCTCGTTTCCCGCTCCAGTACGTCCCATTCGTCTAGTGGTCCAGGACACCGCCCTTTCACGGCGGTAACAGGGGTTCGAACCCCCTATGGGACGCCATGCAGAGCATGATGGTGTGGCAAGCCAGCAGTAAGACAGATGTCGTGAGCACAGCTTCATGACACCCGGTGCGGGAATAGCTCAGTGGTAGAGCACAACCTTGCCAAGGTTGGGGTCGCGAGTTCGAATCTCGTTTCCCGCTCCAAAGGAAAAGGCAATTCGAGAAGGTCGCAAGCTGGTTCGCCAGTCCGATCGAATCTCGTTTCCCGCTCCAGTACGTCCCATTCGTCTAGTGGTCCAGGACACCGCCCTTTCACGGCGGTAACAGGGGTTCGAACCCCCTATGGGACGCCACTCTTCTGTCTTGACTGGTCGCAGTTTTTGGTTTCGACAGTGCGGGAATAGCTCAGTGGTAGAGCACAACCTTGCCAAGGTTGGGGTCGCGAGTTCGAATCTCGTTTCCCGCTCCAGTCGAAAACGCTATGCGACAAGGTTGCGAGCTGGTTCGCGAGTCCGATCGAATCTCGTTTCCCGCTCCAGTCGAAATGAAATAGCAGTGCCCCATCGCCTGACAGACACGATCATCGTGCCACGTCACCGGCGATTTTTTTGTGCCTGAAATTCCTCCTCAGGCCGTTCTGCACCGGTCCTTGGTGTTGTCCTCCTTTCCTGCAGCGTGCCTGATGTGGCAGCGCTGAATGCGTTACCATGCGCATCCAATGTCTTGTGTCTGATTTTCATGTTCGAGCTGCTGCTCAGCGGTGTCGCTACTGTTGCGCAATTGTTCTCAGATGCGTCTTTTCTGCTGTGCTGGCTGACAGCGCCAATTTGATTACAGGTGTCCGATGTCACGACTCGCCTTGTCCATTCGTGGCCTGACCAAGGTCTACGGTAACGGTTTCGAGGCGCTCAAGGGGATTGATCTCGATGTCCCTGAGGGCGATTTCTTTGCACTGCTGGGGCCCAACGGGGCCGGCAAGTCCACGACCCTGGGGGTGGTGAGTTCGCTGGTGCAGAAAACCGCCGGCAAGGTCGAGATCTCGGGCATCGATATCGACAAGGATTTCTCGAAGGCCAAATACCATCTCGGTGTGGTCCCTCAGGAGTTCAACTTCAATCAGTTCGAGAAGGTGCAGGATATCGTGATGACCCAGGCAGGGTATTACGGTATGCCCATGAAGGAAGCGCGCCCGCGTGCCGAGCGCCTGCTCAAGGATCTCGGGCTGTGGGACAAGCGCGATACCCCGTCACGCATGCTGTCCGGTGGCATGAAGCGCCGTCTGATGATTGCCCGCGCGCTGATTCACAAGCCGCGTCTGCTGATTCTCGATGAGCCGACTGCCGGGGTGGATATCGAGCTGCGTCGCTCGATGTGGGAGTTCATGCGGCGCATCAACCGTGAGGAGGGCACTACCATCATCCTCACCACGCATTATCTGGAAGAGGCCGAGAGCCTGTGCCGCAATATCGCCATCATCAATCACGGCGAGATCGTGCATAACACCAGCATGCGCGAGCTGCTCAAGGAGCTGGACGCCGAAACCTTCCTGCTCGATCTACGTGAGCCGCTTGCCAGCGCGCCGGTCATCGAGGGATTCGAGGTCTCTCTGAGCGATCCCCAGCAGCTGTCGCTGTCCGTACGCAAGGGCCAGTCGATCAACACCGCCTTCGCGGCGCTGGATCGCGCCGGGATCACCGTGGTGTCGATGCGCAATCGCGCCAATCGTCTCGAGGAGCTGTTCGTCGACCTGGTCGAGCGCTCCAATGCCGAAAGCGGTATCGCCTCCAATGTCGCCAAGGAGATCACGCAGTGAACCCCCGTCAGCTATGGGTGGCTCTGGTCACCATCGTCGTCAAGGAAGTTCGTCGTTTCACGCGTATCTGGCCGCAGACGCTGCTGCCGCCGTCCATCACCATGACGCTGTACTTCGTCATCTTCGGCAATCTCATCGGCTCGCGCATCGGTACCATGGATGGCATCAGCTACATGGATTACATCGTGCCGGGGCTGATCATGATGTCGGTGATCACCAACTCCTATTCCAACGTGGCCTCGTCGTTCTTCTCCAACAAGTTCCAGCGCAGCATCGAGGAGCTGATGGTCTCGCCGCTGCCGTCCTGGATCATCCTGCTCGGCTATATCATCGGTGGCGCCGTGCGCGGGCTCGGTGTCGGCATCATCGTCACCGCCGTGGCCTTCCTGTTCACGGATCTCGATATCCATCACCCGATCCTGACCATCATGGTCGTGGTGCTGACGGCGCTGCTGTTCTCCATCGGTGGCTTCGTCAATGCGCTGTTCGCACGCAAGTTCGACGATATCTCGATCATTCCGACCTTCGTGCTGACCCCGCTGACCTATCTCGGTGGCGTCTTCTATTCCATCCACATGCTGCCGGACTTCTGGCAGACGGTGTCACTGGCCAACCCGATTCTCTACATGGTCAACACCTTCCGCTACGGCATTCTGGGGGTCTCGGACATCAGTGTCGGTCCGGCGATGGCGGCCATCGTGGCCTTCATCATCGGCCTGTTCGCCTTCGCGCTGTGGCTGCTGGAGCGTGGCAAGGGCATCCGCAGCTGAAGATGTCGCCCAGAGGATGATGGTAAGATGCGCGCTATCGCGCCAGTGCACGAAACGCCGGCTTCTGCCGGCGTTCTGCTGTCTGCGCCCCTGATATCGATACGTTATTGGCCTATTTCACAGGAGTGCTGTCATGGCTCACCCCACTGCCGTCAACGTGCCCGACGAGGCTCGCCCCGAGACTCTCAAGGATGCCCCGCTCGGGCGAGAGTCCGCTTACCCCGAGCACTACGATGCTAGCCTGCTGTTCCCCATCGCGCGGGCGGCCAATCGTGGTCCCATCGGTATCGATGATGCGGCGTTGCCGTTCGTCGGTGAGGATGAATGGCACGCCTTTGAGGTCTCCTGGCTGGATGAATCCGGCAAGCCGTGGGTGCGTGTGGCCCGTTTCCGCCTGCCGGCGGCTTCCCCGAATCTGATCGAGTCCAAATCCTGGAAGCTCTATCTCAACAGCCTCAATCAGAGCCGCTTCGCCGATCAGGCGGCCGTGCAGACGACGTTGGAGCGGGATCTTGCCGCCGCGGCGGGTGCGCCGGTCGAGGTGCGTCTGCTGGGACTGGATGATGACGAGCTGGACGTCGGGCGCCTGCCGGGAGAATGCCTCGATGACTTGCCGATCACCGTCGAGCACTACACGCCATCGCCGGAGCTGCTCAGCGCCGATGACGCCGATATCGTCAGCGAAGACCTGCACAGCCATCTGCTCAAGTCCAACTGCCCGGTCACCGGTCAGCCGGACTGGGGCAGCGTCTGGATCCGCTATCGCGGCCCACGTATCGATCGCGAGCGCCTGCTGGCCTATCTGATCAGCTATCGCCAGCACCAGGATTTCCATGAGCACTGCGTCGAGCATCTGTTCGTCGACCTGATGGCGCGCGTGAAGCCTGAGTCCCTGCTGGTGATGGCGCGCTATGTGCGGCGTGGCGGCCTGGATATCAGCCCGTGGCGTGCCACGCCAGATCTCGAGGCCGAGGCCCGTGCCAGCCTGCCGCTGCGTCTCTCGCGTCAGTAGTCCTCTCTATGGTCATGTCGTCTGATCGGCTTGCCAATCAGGCAGATAGCATCGAGTGATGAGACGGCGTGCTGGCGAGATGCTAGTGTGAGAATCATTCTTATCTTAAGTCTGTGACAGGAGAGACGATGGACGCGCTGACGTTACTGCATGAACGCAATTCCATGGGCAAGCTGATGGCGCCAGCCCCGAGCGATGCGCAGATGGAGGCCATCTACCAGGCCGCCCTGCGCGCGCCGGACCACGCCGAGCTGACGCCCTGGCGCTTCATCGAATTCACGGGCAGCGGGCTGGAGCGCCTCGGCGAGCTGTTTGCCGAGGCGGAGCGCAACACGTCGCCGGCAGGTGACGAGGCAGCCCAGGCCGCGGCCAGCAAGAAGCCGCTTCGTGCGCCGATGGTCGTCGCGGTGATCGCCAAGGTCACGCCGGACCACCCCAAGGTGCCGCGTGTCGAGCAGGTGGTGAGTGCCGGTTGTGCCGCTCACGCCATGCTGTTTGCCGCTCAGGCACAGGGACTCGGTGGCATGTGGCGCACGGGCGGCTACGCGTTCGACCCAACCGTCCACGCCGGACTGGGCATGAGTGAGCAGGATGAGCTGGTCGGCTTCCTCTACCTCGGCACCCCGGGCGGACGTCTCAAGCCCTTGCCGAGCCGCGAGAGTGCCGACTTCGTCGAACGCTGGCAGTGAGGCGCTGAATGAACGAGCAGTTGCGCTCGAGTGGTGAAGCCTGGCCACCGCTGCCTTTGCCGCGTGACGGGCAGGGGCGGTCGGGCACTTTCGCGGCGCCGGTCAGTGAAGACCTGTCACGGTTCCGAGATTGGCTGAGTCAGGCGATTCCGCTGGCTGCCCACATGGGGCTTGTCGAGATGCAGTGGTCAGAGCCCGAGCGCTCGACGGGGCAGCTGAGCTGGCATCTGCATCTGCCGCCCAATCTCAACGACAAGGGCACGGCCTTCGGCGGGGCCATGAGTCTCGAGGCCACCTTGTGTGGCTGGAGCTGGGTGACGCTGTGGCTGCGTGCTCGCGGTATCCAGCGCGATCTCGTGGTGTCGCGTGCCAGTCAGCAGTTTCTGGCCCCGGTCAGTGGCGATTACCACATCCGCTGTGCGCCGGATGACATGGCCGCGCTGATCGACGTCGGCGAGCGTCTGGCGGCAGGGCGGCGAGCGCGATTGTCGCTGACTCAGCAGTTGTGGTGTCAGGTTGATGGGCAGTCTTCCCCGAGGCTGTGTTTCGAGGCCCGTGGCGATTACGTGGTGCTCGGGCCGTGATGCCGAGCACGGTCTCGGCCCGACCTCGGCCCGAGTGCGGTGGGTGAGGGCGCTGACGCTATCTATCTGAAAGATTTTGGAAAAAAGGCTTGCGTCCCTCAAGGGTTATCGATAATATACGCCGCGTTCTCAAGGGAAACACGACGCAGTCGGGTGACCAATGAGAGCACTGATCTGGAGGGGTGTCCGAGTGGTCGAAGGAGCACGCCTGGAAAGTGTGTAAGTCGAAAGGCTTCGAGGGTTCGAATCCCTCCTCCTCCACCAGATTCAGAAAAGCCCGCATCTCACGATGCGGGCTTTTCGCGTTTCTGAGGGGGGGCCTGATTCCTCCCTCATCGCGCGCGCCAGCATATCCACGACAGGCTTGCCGACATAACTGGCGAAGCTGCGCTCACCGGTACGGATCATCACTTCGGCAGGCATGCCGGAAAGCAATCGCATGCTCTCGGTCATGTTGCTCTGGCCGGTCCGGGTGACGCGAATCCGCGCCTTGTAATAGCGGGCACGCGTCGCTTCATCCTCGAAGCTGTTGGCGCTCACGTGCGTGACCTCCCCATCGATGATGTTGGATAAGCGCTGATTGAATGCGCTGAAGCGAATCTCTGCGGGCTGGCCGAGGTAGAGGTGGTCAATATCATGGTCCGGGACCCTGGCCTCGACGATGAAGCCGTCGCCGGCGGGCACGATATCGAGCAGGGGGTCGCCACTGCGAATCACCGCGCCCAGTGTATGGACCTTCAGGCCGACCACGGTGCCGGCCACCGGTGCGATGACCTTGGTACGCCTGAGGTTGTCATTGAGCGCGACCAGTCGTTCTTCCGCATCGGTGACCTCTGCCTGAACCTGGCGCAGAGACTCGCCGATCTGTTGCTGGAATTCCTGCAGGCGAATCTGTTTCTGCAGCTCGTTTTCGCTGATCTGGGAACGCAGCCGTGCGACCTCGGCAAATTGGCCGGCATTGTCGCTCTGGTATTCGAGACTCTCACGCTCCATCTCACGCAATCGCTGGTTATTGATCAGACCATTTCGGAACAGCTTGCGATGGTTGGCAACGTCACCATTGAGAGAGTTGATGCGTCGTCTTGTGATGGCCTGGGTATTCTCGAGACCTGCAATCTGCTCGTTCATCTGCACGACCTGCTCATCCAGGGCTGCCATGGCACCGTTCAGCGATTGACGACGTACGTCAAAGAGCCGCTGCTGTACTTCAAGGACCTCCCGCACACGAGGATTGGTCGACTGCCTCAAGGCTTCCGGGAAGGTCAGGGTCTCGGCGTTGCTGTACTCGGCAAGCAGGCGTATCTCACTGGCTCTGGCAATCAGGTATTCAGCCTCGACGATCTTCTGCTGAGAGCGTGCCTGGGTGTCATCGAAGACGATGAGCACGTCGCCGGCCTCGACATGATCGCCATCCTCCACGCGAATCGACTCCACGATGCCTCCCTCGAGGTGCTGGATGGTCTTCGTGAAGCTCTCTACCGATACCGAGCCCGGTGCCACCACGGAAATTGCCAGGTTCGCCATGACTGACCAGCTGCCGAATCCGCCGACCGCGATGAGCAGTACGGCCAGGCCGAGGCGTCGATAATTGTGGTCGCGTAGCGGAAGCTCACTGTCAAAGCCGCCATTCATGGAGTGGGAGGTGGTCATCTCGGGCTCTCCTCACCGCCTTCATGGCGGCCTCTGGCACTGGGTTTCAGCTCGGTGACACGCTGTGCGTTCCTGGACGGAGTCGAGTGCCCTTTCCCTGCCACGGCCCGTGCAACGGGTCGTCCTCGCGTCGGCGGGGACAGTGAAGCCACCTGGCCATCCTTGAGGACGAGGATGCGGTCGACCTGCTGCAGAAGACGTTGACGATGGGTGATGATGATGGCGGTGGTGCCTGCCTGGCGCAGTTGCATCAGACACTTGGCCAACGCCTGCTCGCCACTTTCATCCAGGTTGGCGTCCGGTTCGTCGAGCACTACCAGCACCGGTTTTCCATAGAGTGCCCGCGCCAGGCCGATACGCTGTCGCTGACCCGCGGAGAGGGCGGCTCCCCCGTGGGACAGCCAGGTGTCATAGCCTTGCGGCAGGCGAAGGATCATGTCGTGGACACCGGCGCTCTGGGCGGCTTGCACCACGAGTGACGCATCGACCTCCTGAAAGCGCGCGATATTCTCGGCGATGGAGCCATCGAACAGCTCGATATCCTGCGGCAGGTAGCCAAGATGAGGCCCGAGCGCGGTCCGCTTCCACTGACTGACGTCCACGCCATCGAGGCGTACGCACCCCAGCTGCACTGGCCATAGGCCGAGTATCACCCGTGCCAGGGTGGATTTGCCGGCGGCGCTGGGGCCTACCACGGCGATGTGCTCACCCCTGGCAAGTGTCAGAGTGATGTCCTTGAGGGTCGGTAGACGCTCGCCTGGCGGCGCGGCGTTGACTGCCTCCAGTGTCAGTCGGCCCTTGGGGGCCGGCAGAGGCATCGAGGGCGCCTCGGCCGGCACGGCCTCGAGCAGCTCCTCGAGGCGGGCTCGTGAGGTGCGTGCACCGCTGAAGCCTTTCCAGCCGGTGATTATCTGATCGATCGGCGCCAGCGCCCGCCCCATCAGGATCGAGCCGGCAATCATCATGCCGGGCGTCAGGTCGCCGGTCAGCACCAGATAGGCGCCAAGACCGAGGATCAATGACTGGAACATCAAGCGCAGTACCTTGGAGGTGTTGGTCAAGAGACCTGCGCGGTCGCTTGCCTTGGACTGCAGCACCAGATACTCACGGTGGCGCGCCTCCCATCGATTCTGTATGCCCGGCAGCATGCCCATGGCGTGGAGCACTTCGGCGTTGCGCAGATTGCTGTTGGCAAGGTCCTGGGACAGGACATGTTGGCCGTTGGCATCGCTCAGCAGCTTCCTGGTGGTCTTCTCGTTGATCAGCGCAATGACGGTCAGAACAAGGCCCGCGCCCAGGGCGAACAGACCAAACCATGGGTGAAACAGTGCCAGCACGCCGATGTATATCGGCACCCAGGGCGCGTCAAAGAAGGCGAACAGGCCGTTGCCGGAAAGGAATTGGCGAAGGGTGGTGAGGTCGTTCAGCGGCTGTGCGGAGGGCTTGCCCGGCGTCATCAGGGAGTGCTTGAACATGGCAGTGTAAAGTCTCGGGCTGATCAGTACGTCCAGTCGATTCCCGACTCGGACCAGAATTCTCGAGCGAATCAGTTCAAGGGCCCCCATCACCATGAAGAGGAACACGACCACCAGAGTCAGCATCAGCAGCGTTTCCTGGCTACGTGTCGTGATGACTCGATCATAGACCTGCAGCATGTAGAGCGGCGGCACCAGCATCAGCAGATTGATGAACAAGCTGAAGAGGCCGACATAGACAAAGCTGTGCCGACAGTGGTCCAGGATCTTTTGCAGGTCATTACCTTCCCGGGAGATGGCCATGGTGTCGTTCCCTAGCGTCGTTGTTGTTCTTTTTATCC
This sequence comes from Cobetia sp. ICG0124, assembly GCF_004006355.1. Taxonomy (NCBI): domain Bacteria; kingdom Pseudomonadati; phylum Pseudomonadota; class Gammaproteobacteria; order Oceanospirillales; family Halomonadaceae; genus Cobetia; species Cobetia sp. ICG0124. Next base: position 715,680 of record NZ_CP024893.1, read on the forward strand.
ACGTCACCGTCGTTGACGGCTACCAGGGGTGGTGTTTTATTATTTCAAAGCATTCAATGTATTGTTTTCATTGAGTTTATTTTGATGTGGGAATCTGATGCATATTGCCATTTCGAGGGTGAGTGGAAATACCTCTTGTCTTGCGATAGGCCGCGTCTAGACTCGTTTTTGACGGGTTTACGAGCCTTTGAAAATTATTCGAGGGGTAGGGAAAATGTATTCCATGTCATTCGTATCGAGTCGTCTTGAGTCCATGGCATCACGTATCAGGAGTGGTGATCGTCTTGAGGGAAAGACGTTCCAGGATCACGAGATAATGGTTACGCCATTTCCCTCAGCGTGGGGGGATTCCATCAAGTCAATGCGAATGACATTCGAGGATGCGCAGGATCGACTGTCGGTATTTGAGCGCTTTGAGCGTCCCTTTGTCTTTGATCATCTGCCTACCCCTCTATCAGGCAAGCTCAAGATGATGATCGAAGCGTTGGACGAAAGGGGCGAGGTACTGCCCGGGTCTGGTGAGCAGTTCGGCTTCGAGGTCGAGTCACCGGATGTTGTCGCCGAGGAGGTGAGTGACCAGGCCAGTAGTGATGAACCTGCTGCGGGCACAGGACCTGCCTTGCTGGCCGAACCTGCCCCTCTGGCCACGGCGGCGCTCATCGCACCGGAAAGCTTCACTACCCTTCGTATCGAGGCCGAAGACCTCAGCGATGACGACGGAGATGGCAATGCATCCTCCATCGGTGGAGCCGGTATCGAGGTGGTGACCGGGGGGGATAATCCGTCCAATACCGCCAATGCATCAGGCACTGCCTACGTGGACTTCGGCGGCGCGACCGGCGAGACGCTGACCTTCACCTTCAGCGTCACCGAGGCCGGTGAATATGAACTCGCGCTGGGGTATGCGCTCAGCCAGAATGGCGATGGGTCTGATCGAAACCGCCCATTGCGCCTGGACGTCAATGGCGAACTTCAGGATCGAATGTTTGATCTGCCGAGCACGTCCCTGACCGGCGACGCCACTGATTTCAGTGAGTTCGGCGAGCGTACCATTCGCGTTCAGCTGCAGGCGGGCGAGAACACGGTGTCCTTCACCTCCAACGGGGCCAGTGGCCCCAACGTCGACTATCTGGAAGTGCGTGCACCGGACCCGGACGTCTTCGTCATTCAGGGTGAGGACCTCGATATCGGCCCGACGTCTGATGTCGCCGACGCTGGCACCAATCGTGTGGTGACTCTCGACAATATCGCCAGCTTCACCAATGGCAGGGAAACCTTCCGGGTCGGCGCCGAAGGCGCCAGCTATCTCGACTGGGCATCGGGCAATGCCGAGGCCTACGGTGACTTCACTCTCGAGGTGGCTACCGCCGGCACGTACAGCGTCACCGCGACCTATGCCAGCAGCTCGGCGCGTCCCATTGATCTCTTTTTGGTCGATGACGACACGCAAAGTCAGGTCGGCACCTTCCAGTTCGCAGCGGTAGAGGCGCCGGGCTACTACCCCGATGATGTCGATGATGTGCCCGCGGACAACCAGCCAGGCAATGGCGGGCCTTCCGCGTGGGAGGGCTGGTCGACCGAGACGCTGGAGATCACGCTGGCCGCGGGCAGCAATACCCTGCGTCTGGGCGGCGCGACCAACGGGCCGAACATCGACAAGATCGAGGTGGCGCTTCTGGAGGCCGATGCGGTGGAGCCTGTCGATCCGGTGATTGCGCCAGTCGTGATGCAAGCCGAGGATGCCGTGCTGGGCGCTGACAACGGGGCCGCCACCGTGGTGCGTGACGCCGCGAATCCCGAGGCCGGTGGCTTTGTCGGACTGCGCCCGGACTTTTCCGGCACCGGTTACGTGGATTTCGGCAGTGCGCCGGGTGACAGCCTGACCTTCACCGTCAATGTGGCCGAGGCGGGCGACTACGACCTCAACTTCCGCTATGCCAGCAATGGCGCGCGTCCGTTGGCTCTCTCGATCAATGACGGCGAGTCCTCCGAGCTCGCCTTTGTCGGGACTGACCCCAACGCCGGCAACGTCGACCCTGAGGGTTTCGATGTCTGGAGCTACCACACCCTGACGACGAGTCTGGAGGTCGGTGACAACACCGTCACGCTGACGATCCCTGATGGACGCAGCAATGGGCCCAATGTCGATCGCCTGGAGGTCACCACGGCGGGCACGGGCCCGGTAGGGGATGTCGTGGCGGATGCCGATGCCTCTGTGCTGACCTTTACCGCCGTAGACCCCCTCCTCAATGGCGCGACCGTCGGTGAAGCGGGCTTCAGCGTCAGCGGACTGGATGCCGACATCACCTTCGTCGGCGTGACCTTCGATGAGGGAATCACGGTCCAGGAGGTGGTGCCGAACCCGGATGGCAGCTTCACGCTGGACCTGTCGGGATTCGCTGATGGCGATCTGTCGGTCACGCTGATCGCCATGGATGCCTTCGGCAACCGTGCCGAACAGAGCCTGGCACTGACGCTGGATACCACCGCCGATGAGGGGGGCGACCTGGCACTCGAAGGCCCGCAAGATGCCATCGAGGCGGATGACAGCGCCAGCGTGGTATTCGGTGTCGCGGGGATCGATGACGGCTCGACTCTCGAGATCAGCTTCGACGGCGGCGTGACCCGTCAGTCCGTTGTCAGCGATGGCGACACCTTGACGGTCGATCTCTCCACACAGGCCCCGGGCGATGTGATCGTGACCCTTATCGTGACCGATGCCGCCGGTAATGAGGCGAGTGTCGCGGAGGCAGTCACGCTGGCCGTCGTCGGCAGCGTGACGCTGGATGTCACCTTCGATGACGCCACGATCAGCGCCTACAACGCGACCCAGGACAATCCCACCGTTGGCACGGGGGCGGTGGTGGAAGACGACGGTGGCACTCTGACGTTGAACGACAATGTCTGGAAGCGGGCAGCCCTGCCGGAGGACTACACGATCACCAGTGGCAGCATCCTGACCCTGGATGTGGCCATATCCGATTCGCCGGTCCCCGAGATCGTTGCCATCGGCTTCGATGCCGATTCCAATCCGTTCAATGGCGGAAACAGTGTCTATCAGCTGGGCGGCAGCCAGACGCAGGGTGGCTTTGTCGATCTGCGTGGGCAGGGCATCGACAATGGCGATGGCACCTTGCGCTTCACCATCGATCTCTCGGCGCATGCGGGCATCACCCTCGATTCGCTGGTCTTCGTCAACGACGATGATGTGGGCGCCAAGGGCAGTGCGAGCTTCAGTGGCGTAAGCCTGTCAGAAGCCGATGTCGATGACACCAACAGCGCACCGCGCGTGGTGGGGGGTGGCATCGCTGATCTGAGTCTCGACGAAGGCGCGAATCTCGAGGTTGACCTGCCCTTCGTCGATGACGATGGCGATGACCTCGCCTTCAGCTTCCGGGTCACCGATGGCGATGGCGATGGCCTGCCGGTCACCGTGGACGGGCTGAGTATCAGCGACACTGTGCTGTCCGGGAGCCTCGCTGGTCTGGTGCCGGGCGATTACACCATCACGGTGACCGCCGATGATGGCACCGCCAGTACCGATACCGACTTCGCCTTGAGCATCGAGAACGTCAACGACGCCCCGGTGGCGGAGCCTGCCGCTCTCGAGCCCTACTTTGGAGAGGTGGGCGAGAGCTTCCTCCAGATTCCGCTGGCGGACTTCGCCTCGCTGTTCTCCGATGCCGATGGCGACAGCCTGACATTGACGGCCGAGGATCTGCCTGCCGGACTCGAGGTGATCGATGGCGTCATTCAAGGCACGCCAAGTGAAGGAGGCACCTTCGATGTTGTCGTGCGCGCCACCGACCCGAGTGGTCTGTCAGCGACCCAGTCGCTGAGCTTCATCATCGAAGGCACCCAGGTTGGCGATAGCATCACGATCGAGGCGGAAGATTTCACGGATCTCGACGCCGGTAACCTGATCGTCACCGGCAGTGCGTCGGCGTCCAACGAGCAGCTGATTCGTCTGACCAGCAATGCGCCGGCGACGATCGGCACTGATCTCTCGGCGGGCGGCGTGGAGCCGGGCTGGTACATCGTGCGCCTCTATGTGTTCGATGAAACCGACGGTGAAGGCACCTTGACCCTGACCATCGGTGACACCGTGCTTGAAGCGCGCAACACGACAACCGATAGCCTGAGCGCCGACGTGGTATTGAACGACGACTTCGGCACCTTCGTCGGCAGTGGCGCGCGCGGAAATGCAGGCCAGAGCGGCAACCGCAAGGAAATCGTCTTCGAGACGCCCGTCGAGGTCACCGCCGGTGATCTGGCAAGCCTCGAACTGCGTGGTGCCGGTGGCGAGCTGATGCGTATCGACTCGCTTGAATTCGAGCGTATCGATGAGCCGGTCAATACTGCCCCGACCCTGGCGGGACTCGGTGCCGCGATCAGTGTCGACGAGAACAGTGCTGGCGTGGCAAGTCTGGTGCTTGAGGATGCCGATGGCGACAGCCTGACGGTGACGCTGTCCGGTGCCGATGCCGCGCTCTTCACCTACGACGTGGCGAGTGGAGGAATCGCCTTCCTCAATCCACCGGACGCGGAGCTGGCCGCCGACAGCGATGAAGATGGTGTCTACGAGCTGACCGTGACGGTGACCGATGGCGAGGACAGCGTGTCACAGGACACCCTGATCACCGTGGCAGATCTCAATGAGAGCATCGCCATCGACCAGACCGCGTTTGCAGTGGATGAGAACCTGACCGAGATTGGCGCGATCCCGCTCGTCGATGAAGACGGGGGGACTCTCGGCCTCAACGCGCCGGTATTCGCCATCACTGGCGGGGCTGACTCTCCGCTGTTCACCATTGACGCCACCACCGGCGTGCTGAGCTTCACCAGTGCCCGCGATTTCGAGCTGGCGGTCGATGATGACGAAGATGGCGTCTATGACGTCGAGGTCAGCGTCAGTGACGGCGACCTCTCCACCACCGCGCAGCTCTCGGTCACCGTGAATGATGTCGATGAAGCGCCGTTCTCGCCCCTGCGTCTGCAGGCCGAAGACGGCACGGTGACGAGCTTCGATGACGGCGCCAACGCGACGGATACCGTAGTGCGCGATGCCGACAATCCCGAAGACAATGCGAATCTGGAGAACGGTCTGCGGCCGGGCTTCTCCGGTACCGGCTATCTGGACTTCGGCGACACGGCTGGCGATAACGTCGCCTGGCAGATCGAGGTGGCCCAGGCCGGTCAGTACGACATCAGTGTGCGTTACGCCACCAATACCGATCGTCCGCTGGATCTGGTGATCAATGGCGGCGATCCGCTGATGCTGGCCATGGCCAGCACGGACCCGGACGGCAGCGGCGGGGAAGAAGGCTTCGACCACTGGGTCTTCGAGACCTTCACTGTCAGCCTGGAGGCGGGCAGCAACGCCATCGTGCTGGCGATTCCCGCTGGCGCCACCACCGGCCCCAACATCGATCGCATCGAAGTGACCGACGCCGGCAGCGGCCCGATCCCGGAGGATGTGAGTGCCGATGAGGACGGCGATCTCGCCATCGTCGCGGCTGACGACACTCTCGATGCCAGTCAGCTGGCGGCGGCAGTCTTCAACGTCTCCGGCATCGATGATGACGTGACCAGCGTTGCCGTGTCCTTCGACGGCGGCGCGACCCGTGAGGCAGTGACGCCGGACGCCGATGGCAACATCACGCTGGATCTGAGCGGCCAGCTCGATGATCAGAGCGGCGATCTCGCCGTCTCGCTGTTCGTCACCGATGCCACCGGCAATGAGGCCAGCGCCAGCGAGGTGGTCAGCTTCGCGGAAGGCGACGGCACGCCTGCATTCAACTTCGCCATCGAGGGCGAGGCGCTGACCATCATCGATACCGACGGTGATACCCAGGTGCGCGATGCCGACAATCCGGAAACCAATGTCGCCTCCGGGCCAGATGGGCTGTGGGATGACTTTACCGGCACCGGTTATCTGGACATGGGAGCCGACGCCGGTGACGCCGCCGAGTTCCAGGTGGCGGTCGATGAGGCCGGTACCTACACCCTGGAGGTTCGCTATACCAATGCCGGTTCCAACGGCGCGAATCGCCCCATGGACATCCTGGTGGACGGGCTGAGTCAGGGGAATCTGGCCTTTGCCTCCACGGGGACCGACGCCGCCGGCTGGGAGAACTGGACCACCACGACGCTCGAGGTGGAGCTCGAAGCCGGCGACAACACCATTCGCCTTGCCAACCTGGGCAACGCCGGCCCCAACATCGACAGCCTGACGGTGAGCCGTGATGGCGTGGTGCCGGAGCGTCCGGTGGAGCCGGGCGAGCGCTTCTCGGTCAAGATCAACTTCCAGCCCGAAGGCACCGCGGTGCCGGATGGCTACATCGCCGACAACGGCAAGGCCTTCGGCACCCAATCGGTGACCGTGGACGGCCAGACCCATCAGTACGGCTGGATCACCGAGGCGTCGATCTACGACGGCGAGCCCGGCACCGAGCCGCTGGACATCAGCGCGCTGACCAGCGTGGCGGTGAATGATCGCACCGATGACATCGCCGGGCTCGACCCGCGCCAGGGCACCTACGCCCACTTCGACCAGCCGGGAAGCGCCTATGTGCGCGCCGGCTGGGAGATCGAGCTGGACGATGGCTACTACGAGGTCACCGTCTCCATCGGGGATACCTCCGGGCCCTACGACAGTCGCAACGTGCTCAATGCCGAGGGCGAGCTGTTCAATGATCCCTTCACCCCGTTCCGGCCCGATGATTTCCCGGCGGACGGCAATCCGTCAGATGATACCGATGGCTTCCGCTCGGATCTGGTCACCCGCATCGTGCAGGTCAGTGATGGGCGATTGACACTGGATTCCCTGGGGCTCGACAACGAGAACACCGAGATCCAGTACCTCGAGATCCAGGCATTGCCGGACCTGACGCCGGAAGATGATCGCATCGCCGCCGAGGATTACGCCTTCTTCACTGACGCGCGCGCCATCGCTGGGGTCGGTGACAACGAGGTGGAAGTCGATCTGGACCCCGACGACGGCGGCCTGCCGAGCGGGGTCGACCCGACGTCCGACATCTTCGTCGGCATCTCGGTGGTGGACGGTCGCGGCGGGGCACTGCTCGAGAGCCTGGCTGACGGTTCGATCCGGCTGATCGAGACGCTGACCGGAGAGGAGGTCAGCTTCAACGCCAACACCACCGGTGGCTTCGATTCCCTGACCATCTCGCCGAGCCAGACGCTCAAGGAGTTCACCAGCTATACGCTGATCATCGACGGCTTCCAGGATCGTGGCGCCAACGACGACCTGGACGCGCCGACCCGTGAGTTCCAGAAGTACACCAACACCTTCATCACCGGCGAAGCCCCGGAGATCGTCGCTCGCGATGTGGCCTTCAATGATGTGGTGGAACTCGACGGTGCCTCTGACAACGCCTTCGGTTTCACCTCGCTGGAGATCACCGCCGATGGCTCGACGATGTACATCGCGACCATTGGGGGGCAGATCCTGCGCTACGACATCGACCCCGTCGATGGCTCCCTCGGCAACCGTCAGGAGCTTTCGCTGCCGAGCGATTACTTCCATCAGGACGGGGCCGATGCCAGCAATGATCGCCGCGGGATCATCGGGCTGGTGATCGACCCCACCGATCCCGACGTGCTGTGGATCACCGACAACTATCCGATCCCGCTGTCTGGCCGTGACAACGGCGTGCCCGACTTCAGTGGCCGGATCACCAAGATCACCCTGGAGGGCGGTAGCGAGTTCTCGGGCACCGCCGAGCCCTACATCACTGGCCTGCCACGCTCCAATGGCGATCATGTGACCAACAGCCTGGAGTTCCGCGCGAATCCGGATTACGACGCCGAGACCAATCCCGATGTCCCGAGTCATCTGCTGTATCTGATCCAGGGCTCCAACTCTGCCATGGGCGAGCCGGACAGCGCCTGGGGCAATCGTCCGGAGCGTCTGTTGAATGCCGCGGTGATGGAGATCGACCCGACCCGCGATGCGCCTCCCGGTGGCTTCGATGTCACTACCGAGCCGCTTCCCGACAACGGCCAGAATACTCGCTTCGATGACCCGGATGGCCATCCCAAGGACGACCCGATCCCGATGGGCAATGGCGAGTTCCTGGTGTTCGATGATCGTGGTGTCGCCACGGTGCAGGACGAGTCCGGCAACGTGCTCGAGTCCTACTACGACCCCTACGCCAGCGACGCGGTGCTGACGATCTTTGCCACCGGGGCGCGCAACGCCTACGACCTGGTGTGGCATTCCAATGGCTTCCTGTACGTGCCGACCAACGGTTCGGCGGCAGGCGGCAACGTGCCGGATGACCCGTCGACGCCGGAGGACGAGCGCTACACCAGTGTCGAGAAGCAGGATGACTATCTGTTCAAGATCGTCGAGGGAGGCTATTACGGGCATCCCAACCCGCTGCGCGACGAGTACATCCTGAACGGCGGCAATCCGACCAGTGCCACCGACCCCAATCAGGTCGACAAGTATCCGACAGGCACCAACCCCGAGGGCACCTACGATATCTCGGGTGTCTATTCGCTCGGCGAGAATCGCTCGCCCAACGGCGCAGTGGAATACACCAGTGATGTCTTCGGCGGCAATCTGCAGGGCAACGTGCTGTTCACCGAGTACTCCGGCGGCGATGACGTGCGCTCGATCACGCTGGATGCCAACGGCAACGTGATTGGCGATGACGTACTGCGTGATCCTGAGGGCAACGTCATCAGTTACGTCGACCCACTGGACATCATCGAGAATCCGGTCACCGGCCAGCTTTATCTGCTGACCCTGAATCGCGGCAATGGCCAGAGCCAGATCATTCGCCTCGACCCGGCACCGGGCGGGGTGGTGGACCCGGTCGACCCCGTGGACCCTGTCGACCCGACGGATACGGACGCCGAGATCCAGATTCGCGACATCGACAACCCCGAGACCAACCAGCCGGACCTGCCCAATGGCCTGCGCCCCGGTGCCTTCGGGCTCGATGGCAATACCGACGACACCGACGGCACGCCAGGTGGCTATGCGGACTTCGGGTCTACCAATGCCGACTTCCTCACCTTCACGTTCGAGCTGGATGCCGAGCAGGCTGGCGACTCGGTGCTGCATCTGCGCTATGCCAACGGCGGCAATGCCGATCGCCCGCTGGAAGTGTTCGTCAACAATGTCAGTGTCGGGGTGTTTGACTTCAGTCCGCCCGACGGCCTGACGGGGGATGCAGCCTGGGCCGAGTGGTTGACCGAGGCCGTGGCAGCGACGCTGGTCAGTGGTCAGAACACGGTGCGCCTGCAGGCCACCGCCGACACCGGCCCCAATATCGACCAGCTGGAGATCCTGCAGGAAGCGCCGGATACCACGCCTGGCGTCGATGAGTACGAGGCCGAGGGGGCAGTGCTCGATGGCGCCGTGGTGGTATTGACAAGCGATGATGATCGCAACGCGTCCGGTGATGGGTACGTCGACTTCGCGGGAACGGGTGATCAGACCATTACCTGGACACTCGATGTCGCCGAGACGGGAAGCTATGACATCGCCTTCCGCTACGCGCTTGCCGCGACCAAGGATGACCGTCCCCTGGGGCTTGCGATCAATGGTGTCGACCTCGGGGTGTTGAACTTCGAAGGCCAGAGCAACGCTGACGAGAGCGACTGGTTCTTCCAGAACACGCTGGTCGCTCTGCAGCAGGGCAGCAACACCATCACCCTGACCGCGCCGGGTGCCGTGGGGCCGAACATCGATCTGCTGCAGGTGCCGAATGCACCGTCCGACAGCTTCATCCCGGTCTATGCCGATGTCTCGAACGGGTCGCGCATCGAGCTCGAGAGCGGTGACAGCGCACGCACCCTCAACGAGCTGACCGCCGACTTCTACTTCAGCGTGGACAGCAGCGGACTCTATCGTCTGGATCTGGCCGCGAACGCGGGCGCCGATGATGGTCAGGGCCTGGCCCTGACGCTCAACGGGCAGTCGGTGAAACTGCTGGCCTATCCGGGAGTGGGTGACGCTGGTGAAGAGGGTACCTATGTCGAGCTCGAGGCCGGGGTGGAGTACAACCTGCGTGCGGTGTCCACCGCCGATGGTGCCGATGATCTCGACTATCTCGATGTGATGCCGGTGGTCGGCAGCGACAACGCCGATATCGTGGTAGAGAGCGGTGATGCCGCCTACTACTCCGATCGCCTGCACTTCAGTTATCTGGACGACAACAGCGGCTCGAATCCCGATCGTGACTTCAAGGAAAGTGCCACGGTCACCATTTCCAACACCGGCAGCGATGTGCTGGAAGTGCTCGATGCCGACATCGACGGCCCCTTCACGCTGGCGGACCCCGAGGTGTTTGATGGCCTGACGCTGGCCGCGGGGCAATCCCTCGAGGTCACGGTGCTGTTCGACCGGGACAGCTACACCGCGCCGTCCAACAATGCCGGTGATGGGGTCTTCGAGGGCCGTATCCGTCTCACCACCAACGATGCCGACTCTCCGATCGCCGAGATCCACATGGCAGGCTTCTGGCAGGCGCGTGACGAGGGTGGCTGGGAGCCCAACGTCAACGAGGTGTGGGAGGTGTTCGGCTTCGGTAACCGTATCGAAGGCTTGTCGACCGTCGGTGGCGGAGAGAATTCGGTACTCAACGACTTCGATCTGTATCGCCCGGTCAATGATGACGAGGTGCTATCGCGCTACTGGTCTCTGGCCGAGGGGGCTGGCGAGGCCAGGATCACCCAGCTGGCGGCCTATCACGGCGGTGGCGGGGCGACGCTGGGTATCCACAACCCCGGCGACAAGGGGCAGGACGTGATCTTCTCCAATCACGCGGGCGACAATAACCAGTCGATCCTGCCGGTATTGGGCAACGGCAACTTCGCCACCGCGACCTTCGGGCTCGATGATATCCCGGCCGGGTGGGCCGGAAGTGGCGTGTTCGGTATCGAAGTGGCCAATCTGTCCACGGACCCGTCACTCAACCCGACCGGAGGCGGCACCCCGCCGGCCGATGCCGAGGGTATCGAGCGCGGCTATACCGTGCGCATGTTCCGGGCACTCGATGCCGAGGGCAACGTGATTCCCGACACCTACCTGGGGATCATGGATTACACCGGGATCAACTATGACTACAACGACAACATGTTCCTCATCGAGGGCGTGACACCGGTATCTGGTGGTGAGCTGACGGTCATCAACAATGACGGCGTGCCTTCCAACGATCGCCTGGTGATGTCGCGCATCGAGAATCCGGCCAATGCCGCGCAGGAGGTGCATGACGAGGTGACCGTCACGCTGAGAAATGATGGCTTCGAGAGTCTCGACATCAGTCGCGTCGAGGTCAGTGATGCGACGCTGTTCGAGCTGACGGAGGCCTTCACTGCGGTGACGCTGGAGCCGGGTGAGTCAGTCGATGTGATCGTGCGCTTCATCGCCGATGACCCCAACGATGGCAGCCTCTACGAGTCCAGCCTGATCATCACTTCAAGTGATGCGGATGAGGGAGAGAAGGTCATCGAGCTTGCCGGCCTGGCCCAGAATCGCTCAGAAAGCGGCCAGGAACCGGGAGTGCAGGAGATCATCGATGCCTTCGGCTACTCGACCAATGTTGCCGAAGGGCAGATGAACCAGGGAGGGCTGGTGGAGGCCAACGGCGATGAGATCCTGTCTCCGTACTTCCAGCGCGCCGATGGAGGCTCGCCGATCAAGATCACTCAGCTGGCGGCTTACCATACCCAGGGCGACGTGGCACGACTGTTCATCCACGACGTCGACAGCCGTGATATCGACGAGGTGCTGGCCCACGACGAGGCCGATGGTCAGACGTTGCTGCCACGCACGCTCAATGAGGGAGATCTGCTGACCACCACCACCCTGGATCGCGATGCGCCCTTTGGTTTCTTCGCTGAGATATCGGGCCGCCAGGGCTATATTTCCTGGTCCGATCCCGACGCCAACCTCCATGAGGACACCGTCGATGCCATCGGCACTCCCGGCAACAATCTCAACTGGGACGAGAATGATGGTCATCTGATCCGTGTGTATGTGGCCAGGGACGCCGCCGGCAACGAAATCCCGGATACCTATATCGTGATCCAGGATTACGCGGGGGTGAACTACGACTACAACGACAACATCTTCCTGGTGGAGAACGTCACTACCTACGATCCCGCAGGGGCGGAAGATGCTGACGGCAATGGACGAGTGGATCTGTACGACGACGATGACAACGACGGTGTGCCGAACTTCCTCGACAATCCCGAGCCGGTGGGACAGAGCGCCTTCAATGCCGGCGAGACTGCCTGGGCGGTGGGAAGCGATGGCCTGACACTGGAAGCGCGCCTGTTCGACAACGGTGGCCAGGGCGTCGCCTACAACGACACCACGCAGGCCCACCAGGGCGATGGCTTCCGATCAGACGAAGCGGTGGATATCTCCAATGGCAGCCTGGCCATCGGCTATGTGGCCGACGGTGAGTGGCTCGAGTACACCCTGAATGTCGAGACGGCGGGCACCTATGAGCTGAACTTCTCCGCCTCGGCGACTTCCGACGGCAAGTCGATCACCGCCGCCTTCGAGCAGGACGGCAGCTTCTATACCGAGGGCCAGGCGGTGGCGGTACCGGACACCGACGGTTTCACCAACTTCACCGATGTGGGTCCCTTGACCTTCACGCTGGAGGAAGGTGAGCAGGTGCTCAGGTTGACCTTCAACGGCGGACAGCTGGATCTGGCCTCGCTGAATCTGACGCTGGTGGCGCCGGTGGACGATGGCCAGCAGGCGCACACCGACGATGGTCAGCCCTGGCAGGTAGGCAGTGACTTCAGCCTTGAGGCGGTGAATTACGATGAAGGCGGACAGGATGTCGCCTACAACGATTCCAGCGAGGTGCAGGAGGGGACCGATGTTCGCGGTGAGGGCGTGGACATGGCCAGCGGCGGCAGCGCCATCGGCTGGATCGAGGATGGCGAATGGGTGGAGTACACCTTGAACGTCGAACAGGCCGGTACCTACGACATGGCCTTCCTGGCTTCCCTGGGAGTCACGGGGGGAGGGCAGCGCAGCATTACCGCAACCTTTGCCAAGGAGGCCGACGCCCCGTACGCCAGCGCCACACCGGTAGGGGTCTCACCGACCGGTAGCTGGACCAGTTTCGTGGGTACCGAGACCGCCCAGGTGACCCTGGAGGCTGGAGAGCAGGTGCTGCGACTGACCTTCAATGGCGGTTCCATGGACCTGCAGGGATTCTCGCTCTCCCTTGATGGTCAGCAGGCCTTCAATGCGGGAGGCATCCCCTGGCAGGTGCAGGCGGATGAGGGACTCAGCCTCGATGCCGTCAACTTTGATGAAGGCGGGCAAGGGGAGGCCTACAACGAGCTCTCCAGCGCTCAGTTCGGCTCGAACTATCGCGATACACCGGTGGATATCGTCGGTGAGGGGGAAGCGATAGGCTGGGTAGAGGATGGTGAATGGCTTGAGTACACCATCGATGTCGAGCAGGCCGGCGCTCACACGCTGTCATTCGTCACCTCCGCTCCTGACAATGGGCGCAGCATCACGGCCTCGGTGGAGAAGAATGGCTCGTTCTATGACGAGGCCAGTGGCACGCTACCCAATTCCGGTGCCTGGGGAGTCTATGTCGATGGCCCCTCGCTGACGCTGGACCTGGAGGAGGGGGTGCAGGTGTTGCGTATCACCTTCAATGGCGGTTCACAGGATCTGGCGTCCTTCCAGATCACGCGTGATCCGGATGTGACTCCGGCTGGCTCACCGAATGCACTCGCGATGATGAGCATGCTCGAGGACGGCGACGCGATTCCGGTCTCCAATGATGAGCAGGCGCCGATGAGCGACGATGTCGGCCTTCAGGGCATACAGGATGATGTCCAGGCCGGCCTGCTCTAGAAAGACGGCGCAAGATGACGGGGTGCAGCGTCTGTCTTCCTGAGCTGTTATCATGCCCGCCTTCAGATTCACCTTGTTGGCTGTTGCAGGACGGCACCTCGGAGGGACAGAACGCGAACCGGGAGAAGACAGGCACGCATTCGCTTGCAAGAGGACATGAGATGGCTCGTATTGCCATGGCACGCCACATTCTGGTGAAGACCGAGGCCGAGGCGCAGCGTCTCAAGCAGTCACTGGAGCGCGGCCAGCCGTTCGAGAAGCTGGCGAAGAAGCACTCCACCTGTCCTTCCGGCAAGCGGGGCGGTGACCTGGGCGAAGTGCGCCCCGGCCAGATGGTCGGCGGCATTGATCGCGCCATCTTCAAGGGCCCGCTCAATACCCTGCAGGGGCCGCTGAAGAGCAAGTTCGGCTATCACCTGCTGGAAGTCTTCTTCCGTGGCTGATGCCTGACGGACCCCTTTTCATTCCAAACGGATATTCCCTCGTGATCTCTACCGCCAATCTCACCATGCAGTTCGGTGCCAAGCCGCTGTTTGAAGACGTCTCCGCCAAATTCGGTCGTGGCAATCGCTATGGCCTGATCGGCGCCAACGGCTGCGGCAAGTCGACCATGATGAAGATTCTCGGCGGCGATCTTGAGCCGTCCGGTGGCCACGTCATGCTCGAGCCCAACACCCGTCTGGGCAAGCTGCGTCAGGACCAGTTCGCCTATGAGGAATACACGGTGCTCGACACCGTCATCATGGGCCACGAGCGCCTGGCCGTGGTCAAGGCCGAGCGTGATCGCATCTACTCGCTGCCGGAGATGAGCGAGGAAGACGGCATGAAGGTCGCCGACCTCGAGGTCGAATTCGCCGAGCTTGACGGCTACACCGCCGAAGCGCGTGCCGGTGAGCTGCTGATGGGCCTCGATATCCCCATTGAGCAGCACCTGGGGCCGATGAGTGAAGTCGCGCCGGGCTGGAAACTGCGCGTGCTGCTGGCGCAGGCGCTGTTCTCCGATCCTGACGTCCTGCTACTCGATGAGCCGACCAACCACCTGGACATCAACACCATCCGCTGGCTGGAAGGCGTGCTGACCGCGCGCTCCAGCACCATGATCATCATCTCGCACGACCGTCACTTCCTGAACAGTGTCTGCACCCACATGGCGGACCTGGATTACGGTGAGCTGCGTCTGTTCCCGGGCAACTATGACGAGTACATGACCGCCGCCACCCAGGCGCGTGAACAGCTGCAGGCCGACAACGCCAAGAAGAAGGCGCAGATCGCCGAGCTGCAGTCCTTCGTCAGCCGCTTCTCCGCCAACGCCTCCAAGGCCAAGCAGGCGACCTCGCGTGCCAAGCAGATCGACAAGATCCAGCTCAACGAGATCAAGCCGTCCTCACGCGTCAGCCCGTTCATCCGCTTCGAGCAGACCAAAAAGGTCCACAACAACGCGGTGATGATCGACAAGCTTGCCAAGGGCTTCGATGGCAACACCCTGTTCGAGAACTTCAGCTTCACGGTCGCCGCCGGTGAGCGTGTCGCCATCATCGGCCCGAACGGTATCGGCAAGACCACGCTGCTGCGCACCCTGGTCGGCGAGATGCACCCGGATGCCGGTGAAGTGAAGTGGACCGACGCCGCGGAAGTCGGCTACTACGCGCAGGACCACGCGCATGACTTCGCCAACGACATGAGCCTCTACGACTGGATGTCGCAGTGGACCGGTGGGGGCGAACAGGTCGTGCGTGGCACCCTGGGCCGCATGCTGTTCTCCAATGACGACATCCAGAAGTCGGTCAAGGTGCTTTCCGGTGGTGAGCAGGGTCGCATGTTGTTCGGCAAGTTGATCCTCAAGCAGCCCAACGTGCTGGTGATGGATGAGCCGACCAACCACCTGGACATGGAGTCCATCGAGGCACTCAACCTCGCGCTGGAAAACTATCCGGGCACGCTGATCTTCGTCAGCCACGACCGTGAATTCGTCGGCTCGCTGGCCACGCGCATCATCGAGCTGAATGCCGAGGGTGTGGTCGACTTCTCCGGCACCTACGATGACTACCTGCGCAGCCAGGGCGTCATCGTCTGAGTTTCTCTTCTTGTTGCACGAGGTTTCCAGCATGGCCACATACGACGTCATCATCATCGGCGCAGGCGCGGCAGGCCTGATGTGTGCCGCCACGGCGGGCTATCAGGGCAAGCGCGTGCTGGTGCTGGACCACGCCAACAAGGCCGGCAAGAAGATCCTGATGTCAGGTGGCGGGCGCTGCAATTTCACCAACCTGGATGCCGGGCCGTCCAACTTCTTCTCGCGCAATCCGCACTTCTGCATCTCGGCACTCAAGCGCTACACGCCGCATCACTTTCTCGAGCTGGTGGAGCGTCACGGGCTGGAGCATGTCGAGAAGAAGCCGGGGCAGCTGTTCTGCGCGGATTCCGCCAAGGATCTGCTGGCGATCCTGATGACGGAGTGCGAGTGGGCCGGGGCGGAGATTCGTCTCAACACGCGCATCACTTCGCTGGAACGTGCGGGTGAGGGCATGCGGGTCGAGACCAGCAACGGCACGCATACGGCAGGGCGGGTGGTAGTGGCGACCGGTGGCATGTCGATCCCGACGCTGGGCGCGACAGGCTTTGGCTATGATATCGCGCGCCAGTTCGGGCTCGAGGTCACCGAGACCTACGCGGCGCTGGTGCCGTTCACGCTGACCTCGCAGTGGAAGGAGCGCCTGTCGCCGCTGTCCGGGCTTGCCTGTGACGTCAGCGTCACTGCCGGCAAGGGCCAGTATCGCGAACCGATGCTGATCACCCACCGTGGGCTTTCCGGCCCGGCGATGCTGCAGGCCTCCAGCTGGTGGACGCCCGGTCAGCCACTGGACATCGATCTGCTGCCGGGGGTGGACGCCTACGCCGAGCTGCTGGCCCTGCGTGAGCAGCATCCCAAGCGCCAGATCGGTCCCTGGCTTGGCGAGCGCCTGCCCAAGCGTCTCGCCCAGTCGCTGGTCGAGTGGCAGGACGCCGATGCCGGCCGCATCAGCGAGCGCAGCCTCGCCGAGCTCTCCAACGCGCGTCTCGAGCAGCTGGCCAAGGCGCTCAACCACTGGCAGCTCAAGCCGGCGGGCACCGAAGGCTGGCGCACCGCCGAGGTCACCATGGGCGGCGTGGTCACCGATGCCATCTCGCAGAAGGACTTCAGCGTGCGCGATCTCCCGCAGCTGGCCTTCATCGGTGAGGTGCTGGATGTCACCGGCGAACTGGGCGGCTACAACTTCCAGTGGGCGTGGTCCTCGGCGGTGGCCTGCGGGCTGAACTGCTGACCAGCACGTTCTCACCACTGGCCGCGTCTCATGCCATCTGCTGGCGGATGGCGGGCAGGCGCTGCTCGACCAGCGCGACGAAGGCCTCGGTCACCGGTCGGCCCGGTGTGGTCGGATAGTGAAGCTCCAATGGCACCGCCCCGAGCGCCGGACGCAGGGGAATGAACTGACAGCCATCGCACTGCAGACGGCGGATGCAGCCGGGCGCGATGGCGACCCCCAGTCCGGCCGCGACCTCACTGAGCAGCGTCTGCATCATGGCCGGCTGGCGCTGGAGGCGCGGCGAGAAGCCGGCATCGCCGCAGGCGCTGATGATCTGGTCAAATAGCCCCGTCGCCTGCGTGCGCTGAAACAGCACGAAGTCCTGCTGCGCAAGCTCGCTGAGGGCCAGTCGTTTGCGGTGCGCCAAGCGATGCCCCTGGGGTATCACCGCCATCAGCCTATCCTCGTAGACCGGCAGAGCCGTCAGGGTATCGCGCTGCTCGATGGGCAGCGGACGCGACAGGCCGAGGTCGATCTCGTCACGCGCGAAGGCATCCAGCTGCTGCTGGGCGCTCATCTCATGCAAGGTGAGGCTGACCTCGGGGTGGCTGGCGGCGAAGTCGCGCATCAGGCCGGGCACGAAGCTTGCGCAGGCCGAGCTCATGTAGCCGATGCGCAATGTGCCGGTCTGGCCGCTGGCGGCCATCGCCACGCGCTTGCGTGCCTGTGCCTCCAGCGCCAGCATGCGCTGCGCTTCTTCCAGCAACGCCTCGCCGGGTGCCGTCACTCGCACTTCCCGCGTATTGCGCCACAACAGACTCACGCCCAGTTCGGCTTCAAGATCGGCGATCTGGCGACTGATGGCAGGCTGAACGGTGTGCAGCTCGCGGGCGGCGGCCGAGAAGCTCCGGTGCGTCGCCACGGAAACGAAGGTTCTCAGTGTGCGCAGTTCCATGGCAGCTCGATACGCGCGATACCTCTCGATCACTTTCTGGCGGCGGGCGTTTCACGCTGCTGGCGGTCGCCTGCCTGACCATCATGGTGGGTACCGTGGTGGCGCCGGGGCTTCTGAGCATCGCCTCGGCGCTTGAGGTGGAGAGCCATGCCAGCTGGCTGATCACCCTGCCGTCGTTGGGTGCGGTGCTGTTTGCGTCTATCGCCGGACGCATGATCGACCGCCTCGGGGCCTATCGCGCGCTGACTGGCGGGCTGTTCCTGTATGGTCTGCTGGGGGCGGGCGGGGCACTGCTGGAAGGCACCGTCGCCGTGTTCGCCGATCGTATCCTGCTGGGGGGCGTCACCGCGGTCGTGATGGCGGGCGGCACCACGCTGATCTCCGAGTGGTATCACGGCCATGCGCGACTCAAGATGATTGCCCAGCAGGGCATGTCCATCGAACTTGGCGGCGTGATCTTCCTGTTCGTCAGTGGCGTGCTGGCAGGCATCGCCTGGCAGCTGCCTTTCCTGCTCTACCTGCTGGCCTGGTTGCTGCTGGCCATGCTGTGGATGATGGTGCCCAGGCAGTCACCTGCAGCCCCTGATGAAACGGTTGGCAAGTCTGGCCAGCAGGCGCTGTCCGCTTCGCTCACCAGTGTCTATCTGGCGGCGGCCATGGCCATGACGCTGTTCTTCACCGCCATCGTCATGCTGCCCAAGCGCCTGAACCTGCTGGGGCTGAACGAGGCCTCGACCGGCATCTTCCTGGCGGCGATCTCGATGGTCGCGGTGGTGGCGGCGATGTGGATGCCGAAGGTCTCACGTGCCTTGCGCGAGATGCCGACGCTGGCACTGGCCTTCGTGCTGTATGCCGCCAGCCTGTTCGTCTTCCAGCAGGCCGAGAACATGGGGGTGATGAGCGCGGGTGCCGTGCTGGCCGGGATGGGCTTCGGCTTCTCGATTCCGCTGCTCAACCACATGACGGTGGAGCGCAGCCACGCACTGGTGCGTGGACGCAATCTCTCCTACCTGACGATGGCGATCTTCCTGGGCCAGTTCCTGACCTCCTTCCTGGAGTTCCTGCCCGGCGATGGCCGCCATGTCTTCGGTTTTGGCGCCGTGCTGGGCCTGATCTTCGCGGCTCTCTATCTGGGCATCCATCTGCTCAAGCGCGACAGTCGCGGCGCCTGATATCGTGATCACTTGTCGAACAGTATTCTCAGGCGGCGAATCATCACCCAGCCCATCAGGCCACGCTTGATCAGGCTCAGGCCCTTCTTTGGCCGGAAACCTCCCCGCGCGGCAATCAGGCCGCCCACCAGAACCAACGGGCCACGGTATTGCTGCACCTTGGCCCAGCCACGGTCGATGGGGGCGGTTGCCTCCTTGAGGTCACGCATCGCATGACTGACGTCGAGGCGCTGCTGGCTGATGCGTGCTTCGAGTTCCGCACGCCTGGCATCGCGCGAATGCGCTTGCCGGCGACCGTTCCCCCCTGAGGGGGGAAGTGCCGGCTCACGCTGCGCGAGGGACTGTCTGGAAGAACTCATCTCGCCTCCTTGGCAGGGGCTGGCAGGCGGGGGGCATCAGAGGTTTTCGCGTTGGCGCTGGCGTTCCAGTGCGTCGGCGCGGACGTCCTTGAGGCTGTCGCTGTCGCGGCTCAGATTGCTGAGCGTCGAGCGCAGCAGGCTGCGTTGGGAAGCGATCACCTTGACCCGCCAGGCGATCAATCCGCCCAGTGCCAGCAGGATACCGCCGCTCAAGGCGATGGCCAGCAGGCGATGGGTATCCCAGAAGGCCACGACCACCAGCAGGATCGCCAGGCCGATACCGA
Organism: Cobetia sp. ICG0124; assembly: GCF_004006355.1. NCBI lineage: Bacteria > Pseudomonadati > Pseudomonadota > Gammaproteobacteria > Oceanospirillales > Halomonadaceae > Cobetia > Cobetia sp. ICG0124. The sequence goes on from NZ_CP024893.1 coordinate 735,607, forward strand.
AGCAGATCAGCATCAGGGCGATACCTGACAGCAGCAGCATCACGAACAAGCGTTCGCGTTCCTCCTCGAGCTCCAGCACGGCGAGACGCAGACGCGTCTCGCCACTCTCCACCAGGCTCGCGGTCAGACGACGGATGGCGCCAAGTACGCGTTCAACCGGCCCTTGCTCCTGCATCAGCGACGGCCAAGCAGCATGCCGATGACGACACCGGCGGCAGCGCCGATACCGACACTGGTCCACGGGTTGTCGTGCACGTAGCGGTCAGCGCAGTCCGCGGATTCACGCGCGCTGGCGGCCAGACGGTCACCCTGGGCACTCAGTCGGGCACGAGTGGCTTCCAGACGGGTCTGGGCGCGGGCACGCGCTTCCTTCATGCTCTCGCGGGAATCCTCGGCCGAGGCGTGCAGCAGTTCCTCGACGGTCTGGGAGAGATGACGCAGGTCTTCCTTCAGCTGCTCGGTGTTGGCACCGGTGGCTGAATTGGGATCAGGTCTCTGGCAGGCCGGCGAAGAAGGTGTTGATCGAGAAGCCCAGCCCCAGGCGGTTCACGCTGTGGTCGTAGTCGATGAGGCTCTCGCCATAGCCGTGGTAGTACTGCACGTAGCCGCGCACCTTGCCGAACAGCGGGAAGGAGTAATCCAGCTGGTTGCCGAAATTGCCCTTGGAGGGGTTGCCGCGCACCATCCAGGTGAACTCGTGCTGATCCGCGGTATAGCCCACGGTGATGTCGCCGTAGCCGATGTAGTTGTAGAGGTCCGGATTGTCGTCCTCATCGGACTCCTCCGGCACGCGCCAATGCGGCGTGATCGCCACGGCCCAGTCGCCATTCTGGAACATCATGTCGGCATAGACCCGGTTCCAGCTGCGAGACAGCGGGTCGGAACGCCCGTTGGACTGATGGGCGAAACCGATGCGATTGCGCGTGTTGGTCCAGCCCAGCAGTTCATAGCGATTGTCGAACTGAAGGAAGGCTTCCGGCTCGTAGTTGGTCTCGCGGAACGGCGCCGAGGCATCGGAGTTGTAGGCCTGCCACCAGCTGCGCTGGGTATAGGCGAAGTACAGGTCGCCATTGTCATCGAAGATGTCATTCACCAACCCGACCTTGAGACTGAGCTGGTACTTCACCTCGGTGTTGTCCACCTCGCCTTCGCGGGTCACCTGGGCGAAGCTGCTCTCATTCGGGGTCGAGTTGTAGGCCCAGGGCAGCAGATAGTTGCGCTTGTAGGCGGTGATGGCCAGGGGATTGCTCTCGGCATCGTCCTCGAGCACCACCCGCTCCTCGGCACGTTTCTGAGCCAGGCTGTCGAGGAATCGGTGGAGGCATTGGATGCGCGCATGACGCGTATCCTGGACGAGCTCCAGAGCCTGCAGGACAAGCTCGCGAGTACCAATCGGCGCCTCATCAATGCCCAGAGTCTGCCGGAGCGCTCTCGTTCGACCCTGGCAGATGCCCAGCAGCAGGTGCAGCGCCTGCAGACCCAGCTCTCCGGCAGCGACAGCCAGGCACTGACCGGCACGGGCCGAGACCTGCTGGAGGCGCGTCTGGCCCTGGCCGAGGCACGTGGCGAGCTCAGTCACACCGAGCTCAACTCCAGTTCGCAGCTGCGAGAGCTGGCGCAGGTACGCAAGACGCTCTACAGCCGGCGTATCGAGACTCTCGAGCAGGACCTCAAGGTGGTGCAGAGCCTGGTCAACGCCAAGCGGCGAGACCAGTCCGAGCAGACCATCGCGGAGGCCACCAGCGGCGAGAATGCCGAGCTGACCAGCAACCCCATCTTCCAGCAGGTCTTGAGTCGCAACCGTGAACTCAGCAGCCAGCTGCTGGCGATCACGGATCGCGTCAACGCCGTGATCCGCGATGGTCTCGAGGTGCGCACCCAGCTGGACCGCGTCACCCAGGTCGAGCGCACCATGAGCGAGCAGATCGAGGCCATCAAGGGCAGCGTGCTGCTGGCGCGTATCCTGCGTGAGCAACAGAGCCATCTGCCCAAGGTCGACGTGCGTCAGGACCTGAAGGAAGAGATCGCCGATCTGCGCCTCAAGCAGTTCGAGCTCAACAAGGTGCGCGAACAGCTCGCGGACATTCCGCACTATCTGCAAAGCGAAGTGCTGAGCGAAAGCGCCGCGCTGGAGCGCCCCGGCGGCAACGCCGATGCCCAGACGGTCAGCTCCGAGCTGCGTCAGGCGCTGACTCGCCAGCTGGAGGCCCGCAAGGAGCTGGTCGACAAGCTCGACAAGGAATATGACAGCCTGCTGGCGCGCGCCATTGATCTGCAGCTCAACCAGCAGCAGTTGCTCGAAGTCTCCGGACGCCTGCGCCAGACCATCGAGGAGCAGCTCTTCTGGGTCGCCAATGGCAAGCCACTGGACCTGGACTGGCTGTCGCGTACTCCACAAATGCTGGCGGACGAGCTCAAGCCCACCGTATGGCGCGGCGTGGTGGCGGGGCTGTCCAAGGGCTTCCAGCTCAATGATCTGTGGGTGGCGCTGCCGGGGCTGCTGTTGCTGATCTTCATCACCTGGAAGCGCTCGCACATCCGATCGCGCCTGGCGGACCTGCATGCCCAGATAGGCCGCCTCAAGCAGGACACCCAGCTGCACACTCCGCGGGCGATCCTGCTCAACGTGATGCTGGCGATCCCCGGTGCACTCGCGCTGGCACTGATCGGCAGCGTGCTGTCGCTGGGGGAGGGCGTCATGCTGTGGGCGCTGGGCCAGGCGCTGCTCAAGCTGGCGCTGGCATGGGGGATCTTCGCCATCTTCCGGCGCCTGCTGGTCAAGGACGGCGTGGCCGAGCGTCACTTCCAGTGGCCTGCCAACTACGTGGCCGAGCTGCGCCGCCATCTGTGGTGGCTGGGCTGCGCGCTGCTGCCGGTCATCCTGACCACCAACATCATCAGCGAGGCGGATCTCAATCTGCTGGAGCGCCCGTTGGGTCTGCTGATCCTGTTCTCGGGGCTATGCGCGATGAGCTTCTGTCTCTCGCGGTTGATTCTGGCGCATGTGCCGTTCTTCGGTCTCAAGCTGTTCCGCCTGATTCTGGGGCTGGCCATGGCCATGGTGCCGGTGGCGCTGGGCGTGCTGATCTGCCTGGGGTATGAGTACACGGCACTGCGCCTCAGTGGACGCTTCATCACCACGCTGTTCCTGTTCGGTGCCTGGATTCTGGTCGAGGCCACCGTGGTGCGCGGGCTGGCAGTCGCGGCGCGCCGTCTGGCGTATCGACGTGCCGTGGCGCGTCGGCGAGCCCAGGTGCAGGAAGGCGCGGAGGGCGGCGTCGAGGTGGTCGAGGAGCCGCCGCTGGACATGGAGCAGGTCAACTCCCAGTCGTTGCGTCTGTCGAAGCTGATTCTGGTCATCAGCTTCATGTTCATCTTCTATCTGGTCTGGGCGGATCTGCTCAATGTGCTCAGCTACCTGGACAGCGTCGTGGTCTGGGAGATCGCCGCCTCGGCCGAGGGAGATTCCGCGACCCCCATCTCGCTGGCGGACCTGATCGCGGCGCTGGTCACTCTCGGGGTCGCGGTGATGATGGCGCGCAACCTGCCGGGCCTGCTGGAGGTCTCGATCCTGTCGCGGCTCGAACTCAAGCAGGGGTCGAGCTATGCGATCACCTCGCTGCTGTCCTACGTGATCATGGCGACGGGCTTCGTGATGACACTGGGCAGCATGGGCGTCAGCTGGGACAAGCTGCAGTGGCTGGTGGCGGCGTTGAGTGTCGGCCTGGGCTTCGGTCTGCAGGAGATCTTCGCCAACTTCATCTCGGGTCTGATCATCCTGTTCGAGCGCCCGGTACGCATCGGCGACACCATCACCATCGGCAATCTGCACGGGACGGTCAGTCGTATCCGTATCCGTGCCACCACGGTGACGGATTTCGACCGCAAGGAGATCATCATTCCCAACAAGGTGTTCGTGACCGACCAGCTGATCAACTGGTCACTCTCGGACAACGTGACGCGGGTGGTGCTCAACTTCGGCGTCGCCCATGGCAGTGATCTGGATCTGGCGCACCGCCTGCTGATGCAGGCCGCCCAGGAGAACAGGCGGGTGCTCAAGGACCCGGAGCCTCTGGTGTTCTGTCTGAGCTACAACAAGGACAACTTCGGCTTCGAGCTGCGCATCTACGTCAACGACCTTACCGACCGTCTGTATGCGACAGACGAGATCAATCGCTGGGTCGATGCACGCTTCCGCGAGAACGGTCTCAAGGTGGCCTTCCAGCAGATGGATGTCTGGCTGCATCGTCAGGATGGCACCGAGCGTCTCATCGAGCAGCGAGCGGCCACGGGCGAGCCGCTCAGAGCGGCCAGCGGCTCGCCGGAAAGCGTTGGAGCCGAGACGGGCGCCGGGGCCCGAAACTCCAGCGCCCAGCGGCTCAGGAAGCTGGCCTGCTTGAGCCTGTCGAGGGTGGCGAGCAGGCCGGGGCCTATCTCGATGGGGCGCAGCGCGTTGCCGAGACGTTCACGCAGATCACGCGCGCTGCCGTCACCGCTCACCTCGGGATGCAATGCGCCCAGATCGCTGTCACTGGCCACCGCCTGTTGGCCCTCAAGACTCAACCACCAGTCCAGAAATGCCTCGCCGGCATCACCATGCGGCGCCTGGCGCGGCACGAACGCCAGTCGGCGCTGAATCAGCACGTAGTCTTCCGGCACGATCACCAGCAGCTCAGGGTGCGCGCGGGCAAAGGAGATGGCATAGGGCCCGACCAGGTTGTAGGCGATATCCACCTCGCCGTTGGCCAGTGCCTCGAGCATGGCGCCGGTGGTGGTCACCAGCCGTGCATCGGCCTGACCCATGGCGCGCACCAGTGTCCAGTAGCGAGGCGACTGACGGGCATCGGAGACGGCATAGGTGAAGCCGGAGCCGCTGCGACGCGGGTCGTAGGTGATCACGCGACCGCGCAGCAGCTCCCGGCGTGTCTCCAGCAGATGCCAGAGATCCCGATGACTGCGCAGGGCATCGCGAGGGTCGCGCAGTCCTTCGCTGTCGGCCAGACGCTTCAGCGCATCGCGGCGCGCCACCATCACGATGGGCTCGAAGCTCATGGCGAACAGCTCATTGCGCCAGCGTGAGCTCTCGGGCCAGCCTGTCAGGTTCGCGGCTTGCAGCGGGCGTGCATGGCCGCCATTGGCCAGACGGTACTGCAGGCCCATGGCCGAGGAAATCATCAGGTCGGCCCGAGGTGTCAGGGGGGCGGCCAGATAGCGGGCTTCCAGCGCCAGCGCGGAGCGATTGACGTAATGCAGCAGCATCCCGGGGTGTTCGCGGCTGTAGCGTTGCAGCAGCGGACGAATCTCGGGCAGATCCAGCGCCGCATGGATCACCAGATCCGCCCGGCTCAGCGTCACGGTCACCACCCGCGCGCCATGCTTGCAGGCGTTGTCGATCAGGTTGGCCAGCGCCTCCTGCAGTTGCCAGTCCACACCCGGCGTCCAGGCGGCATGGTCGATGTCCGGCGCGATCTCGAGGCCGAGATCCACACCGGCGCGATCACAGCGCAGGAAATGACGGCTGACCGTGTCGCGCACCAGGCTCGAGAGCTCCAGCGGCACCCGAGGAGGTTGCACTTCCGGATTGTTGAGACGTGTCAGTGACAGCAGCTGATTGGCCAGGTGGGCGGTGTGGCTGGCGGTGGCCTGCATCTGTGCCAGTGCCGCGTGCCAGGCGCTCGGGTCCTGCTGGCGCAGGGCCAGCTCGGCATGCGCGGAGAGACCGGCCAGGGGCGTGCGCAACTGATGGGAGGCATCGCCGATGAAGCGCTCCTGATTGGCACGGACCCGGCGCATGCGGGACAGCAGCTCATTGAGGGCATGCTTGAGTTCCTCAAGCTCGCGCGGCAGCGTCAGCTGCAAGGCCGCCAGGCTGCGCGGGTCGCGTTCGCGGATGGCTCGCCGCAGCCGCGTGAGGGGCGCAAGCGCCATGCGCACGCCCACCAGCACCACCATCAGGGCCAGAATGGCCATGCCTGCCAGGCGCACCAGCGAGCCACGGTACAGCTCCTGGGTCAGCGCATCGCGCCCTTCGCGGGTATGGGCGACACGAATGCTGAAGCGTTGGCCATGACGCGGGTCATCACCCCAGCCACCGAGGCGGGTATCTAGCGTGCCCAGGCGCAGTGCCTGCCCCTGCCAGGCGATGTCGCGAAAGGCCAGTTCGCCACTGCGTCCGCATCGGGCAGCCGCGTGTTGCCCGTGACCTGCTCGCCATCGGCGTCCACCAGGCTGTAGAAGACCCGCTCCTGGGCATCGGTGGCCAGCATTTCCAGGGCTGCCGGCGGCAGGTCGAGCCATAGCTGACCATCCTGCCATTTGACCTGCTCGGCGATGGTCACCAGCGAGGCTTCCAGCAGACGATCATAGGCGCGGTCCGCGGCTTCACGCGCGGACAGGAAGGCCTGCACCAGCAACAGGGTGCCCAGGGCCAGCAGCGGGATCAGCAGCCAGCTCAGCAGACGACGATAGAGACTGACGCCGGGGCCTGTTCCAGCAGATAGCCGAGGCCGCGAATGGTGCGCAGACTGACGTCGCTGCCGTCCAGGCGCTTGCGCAGGCGGTGGACATAGACCTCGATGGCGTTGTCGCCGACCGCCTCCTGCTCGCCGAAGGCCTCGCGGGTCAGGCGGGCCTTGTCCACCGGCTCACCGGCGTGCTGGATCAGGCAGCCAAGCAGACGCTGCTCGCGCGGGGGCAGTGACAGCGGTGCCTCGGCCAGCAGGAAGCGACCATTCAGCGGCTCGAAGGCCAGACTGCCCACCACCAGTCGCTGTTTGAGCGCCCGGCCCTGATGCGTGGCCTGGCTGGCCTGATGATTGGCATGACGACGCAGCAGAGCACGCACGCGGGCTTCCAGTTCATCGAGCACGAAGGGTTTGGCGAGGTAGTCGTCGGCACCGAGATCCAGTCCGCGTACGCGATCCTCGATGGCGCCGCGGGCGGTGAGAATCAGGACCGGGGTATGGCGATCGTGCTCACGCAGGGCGGCCAGTATCTCGAGCCCCGAGGCGCCGGGCAGGTTGAGATCCAGCACGACCAGCGCGAAGCCGTGCGGCTGTCCTGGCGAGAGTCGCGCCAGCGCCGCGCTGCCATCGGCCAGGTGCGTGACGTCGAGTCCCTCGCTGATGAAGACACTGTGCAGGGTACTGGAGAGCAGTGCGTCGTCCTCCACCAGCAGCAGTGACGGCGTCTGTACTCCATCCGTGGATAACGATCAGTGGAAATCGCTGGCGGTCTCGCTGGCGCTGGGCGTGGCGGGAGGCAGCCTCTTCCAGCTGACCGGCATGCCGCTGGCGTGGATGCTGGGGCCGCTGGTCGCCAATCTGCTCGGTGCCATGGCAGGGCTGACACTCGCCGTGCCGGAGCGATTGCGCAGCCTGTTTCTCGGGGTGCTGGGTCTGACGTTGGGAGCGCGAGTGTCGCCGGAGCTGGTCTCGCACCTTGCCAGCTGGTGGCTGTCGGGGACATTGCTGTTGCTCGGCGTGCTGGCCTCGACACTGGCCTGTGCCGCCTGGTATCGACGCTGCGGCTTCGATGCCACCAGTGCCTGGTTCGCCTCGGTGCCCGGGGTGCTGACGGCGATGGTGATCATCGGGGAGCGCAGTGGCGGCGATGCCCAGCGTATCGCGGTGGCCCAGTCGCTGCGCGTGCTGCTGGTGATACTCATCCTGCCGCCGCTCTACTGGCTGCTGGAGGGAGGCGGTGGAGCGGACAGGGTAGGCGACCCGCCAGTGAGCGGGCTGTGGCTGGTACTGACGTTGCCGTTGCTGTTGCCTCTGGGCAGGCGCCTGCGCTTGCCGAATGCCGCGTTGCTGGGGCCATTGCTGGTGGCGATGGCGTTGTCATTGGCCGAGGTGGTGCGCTTTGCGCCCCCGATATGGGGGACGGATGTGATGCAGCTGGTGCTGGGCTGCGCCATCGGGGCACGTTTCAAGGGGCTCTCACCCGCCAGACTGGCGGGGTTAATGGGGCAATCGGGCATCGCGACACTGATCGCGCTTGCGGTACTGGGTGGCTTCGCCGAAGTGATCCATCAGGCAATGGGCGTGCCGCGCGATGTGGCCTTTCTGGCACTGGCACCGGGCGGGATCGGCGAGATGGCACTGCTGGCGGTGGCGCTGGATCTCGATCCCGTCTTCGTCGCCTTTCATCACCTTCTGCGCATGATCGTACTGATGCTGGCGCTACCGCTGATGGTGCGCCATTTCCGCGCTGCGACATCCCCTCTTGTGAGGGCGGCAACACGCTGTTATAGTGTGCGCCTTGATCACGCCAAGTGCTTGAAGTTCAAGCGATTGGCTCGGTAGTTCACCGATTGATCATGTCTGTGGTGGCCCTGTTGGTCCTCCCGCAATGCTAGGCTGCAAACCCCGCCAGGCCCGGAAGGGAGCAACGGTAGTGGCTGACGCGTGTGCCGGGATGTGGCTGATGGGGCCGCCTCCATTTCAGGGCAGCAAAGATCCGCATGCCTGAAATGCCGGCCTGGAGACAGCAATCCCGTTGCACAAGTGGTTACGTGCTTTGAAGCCACTCGGCAAGTCGCTAGAATGAGCGCATTCTCAGCGAGGCCGCGTCATCGGTCTCCGTCTGTCGACTGTCGGTGGTGACGCTTATCCGGGTCGTGCAGGCTTTCCGCTCATGTTTCAGATCACCCAAGGAATGCCTCGCTCAATGAGCTATCAGGTATTGGCGCGCAAGTGGCGCCCGCGCAATTTTCACGAACTGATCGGTCAGGAGCATGTCAGCCGTGCGCTGGTCAATGCCCTCGATCAGGGGCGCCTGCACCATGCCTATCTGTTCACCGGGACTCGCGGTGTCGGCAAGACGACGCTGGCGCGCATTCTCGCCAAGTGTCTGAACTGCGAGGAGGGTGTCAGCTCCAGACCCTGCGGCGTGTGTGGCACCTGTCGCGAGATCGACGAGGGGCGCTTCGTCGACCTGATCGAAGTCGACGCCGCCTCGCGGACCAAGGTCGAGGACACGCGTGAGCTTTTGGACAACGTCCAGTACGCCCCGACCCAGGGACGCTACAAGGTGTACCTCATCGATGAGGTGCACATGCTGTCGACCCACAGTTTCAATGCGCTGCTCAAGACGCTGGAAGAGCCGCCGCCCCATGTGAAATTCCTGCTCGCGACCACTGATCCGCAGAAGCTGCCGGTCACCATCCTGTCGCGCTGCCTGCAGTTCACGCTCAAGAACATGCCGCCGGTCCGCGTGGTCGAGCACCTCACCGACATTCTCGGGCGTGAGGAAGTCAGCTTCGAGGAAGACGCGCTGTGGTTGCTCGGCAAGGCCGCCGATGGCTCGATGCGTGACGCCATGAGTCTGACGGACCAGGCGATCGCCTTCGGGCATGGTCAGGTGCGGCGCGAAGATGTCGCCGCCATGCTGGGCACCCTGGATCACCGTCATGTGCTGGCGCTGCTGGAATGTCTGGCGGAATTGAACGCCGCGAGTCTGCTGGCGGAGGTCGCGACGCTGGCCGAGCAGGGCCCGGATTACGGTGGGGTGCTGGATGACATGGCCTCCGTCTTCCATCGCCTGGCGATCGCTCAGATGGTGCCGAGCGCGCTGGACAACGGCCATGGTGACCGTGATGCACTGCTGGCGCTGGCCAGCCGCTTCACAGGCGAAGACGTGCAGCTCTATTACCAGATCGCCCTGCAGGGGCGCGCCGACATGGCCAATGCGCCGGATGCCCGCACCGCGCTGGAGATGACGTTGCTGCGCATGCTGGCCTTCCGCCCGCAGGGCGTGCCGCGTCCGGCGCAGACGCCGCTGCCGATGACCGGCCAGCCGGAGGGCGCCAGCTCAGGCCCCGGCTGCCTCGGTGGCTCCCGCAGCTCCGCAGTCTGCCGCACCGGTGACTGAAGCACCGCCGCCGATGGCGGACGAGCCGCCCCCCTGGGCGACGGAGGACGTTCCCCATGACGCCCGGGATGCCGGCTTTCGCGACCTGACACAAGATGAGCCCCAGACATCGGCCGCGACAGGGTCAGCGCCGGCCCGGAGCCCGCTGAAGCATCAGCACCGGAGCCTGCTGAAACAGCAGCGCCGACGTCTGCTGAAGCGCCGAGTGGTGATGGCCGCTTGAATCACGCGGCGTGGCTGGAGCTATTCCCGGCGCTGGGGCTTGGCGGCATCACACGCAACATCGGTGCGCACTGTCTGGTCGAGCACGATGATGGCACGCACCTCAAGCTGAGGCTGGACCCTGCCCAGTCCGCGATGATGGCGGATGTCCACCGGGAGCGCATTCACAAGGCGCTGGCAGGGCAGGGCGTGGTGCGGGAACTCGAGATCAATGTCGGCCCGCTGCCGGAGGGTCTCGAGACACCTCACAGCCGACGCATTCGTCTGCTGGGCGAGCGTCAGCTGCGGGCGGTTGAAGCCTTGCGTGCTGACCCGCATATCCAGTCATTGGAGCAGCAATTGGGCGCGCGCTTGATCGAGGAAAGCGTCAACTCCTTCGAGCCGGACAATTTCTGAATGGCGCGGCTGGCAGACAGCATTTATCGTTAGTTCATGTACAACACGTCATTGATGAGGTGAGCCATGTTTGGTGGAAAAGGCGGTATGGGCAACATCATGAAGCAGGCGCAGGAAATGCAGGAGCGCATGCAGAAGGTCCAGGAAGAAGCGGCCAAGGCCGAAGTCCAGGGCGAAGCCGGTGCCGGCATGGTCAAGATCACCATGAACGGGCGCCATGACGTCTCGCGCGTCGAGGTCGACCCGAGTCTGATGGAAGAGGACAAGGAACTGCTGGAAGACCTGCTGGCCGCTGCCGTCAACGACGCGGTGCGCAAGGTCGAGGTCAATTCCAAGAAGCAGATGGAAGAGGCGACTGCGGGTCTCAACCTTCCGGCCGGCTTCAAGATGCCGTTCTGATGGGATTCTCGCCGCTGGTCGATCAGCTGCTGGATGCCCTGCGCGTGCTGCCGGGCGTCGGTCCGCGTACCGCACAGCGCATGGCGCTGCATCTGCTGGAGCGTGATCGCATGGGGGCCGACCGGCTGGTCGGTGTACTCGGCGAGGCGCTGGAGCGTGTCGGCTATTGCGCGCGCTGCCGGACGCTGACGGAAGAAGAGATCTGTCAGCTGTGCCTGAGTCCTCGGCGTGATGAGCGAGTGCTGTGCGTGGTGGAGTCCCCCGCGGACCAGCTTGCCATCGAAGGGGCGGGTGGCTACGTGGGACGTTACTTCGTGCTGCATGGCCACCTGTCACCGCTGGACGGCATCGGGCCTGAGGACATCGGCCTGGATGCGCTGGAAACCCGCGTGCGCGAGAGTCAGATCGAAGAGCTGGTGCTGGCCACCAACCCGACGGTCGAGGGTGAAGCCACCGCGCACTACATCGCCGAGCAGCTTCGCGATGTGGCGCATGGCGGGCAGCCCCTCAAGCTGACACGGCTGGCCTATGGCGTGCCGATGGGTGGCGAGCTGGAATATGTCGATGGTGGTACGCTGAGTCGTGCCTTCAGCGGCCGATTGCCCTTTACCCTCGGCGAGATCTGAAAGGCAACAACAGCAGCACGTCTGCGGGCGTGGTGGTCAGGAACCACCACGCCCGCCGTCGTTTCCGCCACCGCACTGCTGTCAGAGCTAGACTTCGACGCCATCTGGGTCGAGACCCCCGAAGCGCTGGCCGCTGCCTGTGCCGAACTTGAGGGCGCCGACTGGTTGGCGCTGGACACCGAGTTCATCCGTGAGTCCACCTTCTTCCCGATTCCGGCACTGGTGCAGCTGATGGCGGCCCGCGATGGTGAGCTGCCTGGTGCGGATGGCAAGACGCCGCGCATCTTTCTGATCGACCCCACGGTGGTGCCGGCCAGTGACGCGCTCAAGCGTCTGCTGGGTCCTGAGGGGCCGCTCAAGCTGCTGCATGCCTGCGGCGAGGACATGGAAGTCTTCCTGCGCTGGGCGGGCGTGGCGCCGGCACCGCTGATCGATACCCAGATCGCCGAAGGGCTCACGGGTGGCGAGGCCTCCATGGGCTATCAGCGTCTGGTCGAACGTGTGGCCGGCATCACGGTGCCCAAGGAAGAGACGCGCTCCAACTGGCTCAAGCGTCCGCTGAGTCAGGCGCAGTGTGACTATGCCGCTCTGGACGTGCTGTTCCTGCCGCAGGTCTGGGCACAGCAGCGTGAGGCCCTGAATCAGCTGGGTCGCATGGCCTGGCTGGAAGAGGACTGCAGTGCCCCGGGCAGCAGCGGGGGTGCCACGCCGGACCCGGAGTACTGGAAGCGCCATCGCAGCCTGTGGAAGCTCACGCCGCGTGGGCTGGCCGCCTGGCAGTCCCTGTGCGAGTGGCGTGAGGCCCAGATTCGTCTGCGTGACGTGCCGCGCTCGCGCCTGCTGGCGGATGCCCAGCTGTTCGCCATCTGCGAGCGTCTGCCGGTCAATCGTTTCGAACTGGCCAAGGTCGAGGGGCTCCACCCGCCGCAGATCAAGCGCATCGGCGACAGCGTGCTGGAAATTCTCAAGGACGTGGCGATGATCGATGACAGCCAGTTGCCGCGCGTGCCGCCGTCGCCGTTGGCGCCGGAATGGAAGGCGCGCATGAAGCGCCTCAAGCGTGAGGTCAACGCGGTCGCCGAGGCCCAGGACCTCAAGCCGGAGATTCTCGGCAAGCGTCGCGACATGGAAGCGCTGGTGATCGCCGACTACGAAGGTGAGCCGCTGCCGTTGCCGGGTGGCTGGCGCGGCGCGCTGCTGGCCGAGCGCCTCGCCAAGGCGTTCCAGCCCGAATGACTGATGACAAGATGATCTGCGAGATCTACAAGAGCGCCCGCAAGGACGAGATGTATCTGTACGTCGAGAAGACGCGAGGTCTCAAGGATGTGCCGGAGTCCCTGCTGGAGATCTTCGGCAGGCCTGCGCCGTTGATGACGCTGTTGATCCGTGCCGACAAGCCGCTGGCACGTGTGGCCAGTACCACGGTGCTGGAGAAGATTCGGGAGCAGGGCTTCTACCTGCAGATGCCGCCGGTCAAGGAAAATCTCCTCAAGGAGATTGGCGTGACGCCGCCGGAAACGCACTACTGACGACTGCCCGTCGTCAGACGAGACCGACTGGACCGACCCTGCTGCCCGGCAGGGCGAGGAGAGCAAGATGAGTGATGTTCCGCAACCTGACGGCGAAAAACGTGAGCGTTTCTGGGAGCGGCATGCGCTTTCGGAGCTGAACACGGCCGAGTGGGAGGCACTGTGTGATGGCTGTGGCCAATGCTGCCTGCTGAAATTCGAGGATGAAGACAGTGGCGACATCGCGGTACTGGATGTCGCCTGTCGCCTGCTGGATGTGCGCAAGGTCAGCTGCCGTGATTACCCCAATCGCGCCACACGCGTGCCGGGCTGCATCCCGCTGGATGTCGAGACGGTGGGCAAGCTGCGCTGGCTGCCGGAAACCTGTGGTTATCGCCGCCTGAATGAAGGCCGTGAGCTGCCAGAATGGCATCCGCTGCTGACCGGGGATGCCAGAAGCGTCAAGCGTGCCGGTGTCGCGGTGTCACGCTTCGCCGTCTCCGAGGCCTCGGTGCGCCAGCAGGATCTGGAAGACCATATCATCGCGATCATCGACCCGGAGAGCTGAGGCGCGCGCAATGGCTGGTTGTAAATAAATGAACGTTCATTTATTTTGTGTGGATTCTCATCCTGAGCAGATCCAGAGGCAGACAGGCCATGCGCCATCGTGATGAACACAAGCAGCAGGCGCTGCTGGAAGCCACTCTGCATGAGGTGGCCGAGCATGGTTTTGCCGTGACCTCCGTGGCACGCATCGCGCGTGCTGCCGGCATGTCCCCCGGAACGCTCTATCTTTACTATCGCGACAAGGACGACTTGCTGGAGGCCACCTTCAGCGAGGTCAGCCGCCGCATCATCGAGGTGGCGCTTGATGCCTTCGAGGCCGAGCCGGACGCGCAGGTATCACGGGTCACATCGCCCGCGATGTCCCCCGCGGCCTGGCAGCTCAAGTCCGCGCTGTGTCGGGTGTGGCACGCCCTGGTGATGCTGGGGCGCCGCCAGCCCGCCTTGTTCCGCTTTCATGATCAGTTTCTTCACTCCTCGCATATGCGGGACGCCTTGAAGGTGGCCAACCAGGAGCGGGCCGCACCCTTGCTGGAAGCCTTCGCGCAGGGCCAGCGGACCGGCATTCTGAAACAGATCGACATCGCTCTCATCGAGGTGTTCATGTTTCGTTCGATCTACAGCCTGCTGCAGGGCTCGGGCTGTCAGGTGCCGGCCATCAGTGATGCATGCTTCGACCAGGCCTTCGAGATGGCCTGGGACGCGATAGCGCTTCGTCATCCAGCACCGTGAGCCACGTTGTGCTTTTCCATTCCAATGACTCAAGGGCCTGCTGATGAAACTTCGACCTGGTGCCAAGCCACACCTGCGTACTCCCGCCGCCTGGCGCGGAGGCCTTGCCCTGCAGCTGTTTGCCGGTCTGCTGCTGGCCCTCGGGCTTTCGGCCTGCAGCGAGGCCGAGGCGCCGCTGAAGAAGCAGAAGGTGCATCCGGTCAAATTGCTGTCATTGTCGGATGAGGGGGGCGGTGTCATTCAGCGCTATCCCGGCGTGGTCGAGGCCTCCGAGCGTTCCAATCTCTCGTTCCGGATCGGCGGTGAGCTGCGTGAGCTCAACGTGCAGGCCGGCCAGGAGGTCACGCAGGGTGAGCTGATCGCGCAGCTGGATGATCGTGATGCCCGCAGTCAGCTCAACAACGCCCGTTCCAGCTTCAATCTCGCCCAGGCGACCTACAAGCGCATGAAGTACTCGGTGGAGAAGGGCGCCATCAGCCGTGCACGCTTCGATGAGGCGCAGGCGGAATTCCAGTCGGCACAGGCTCAGTACTCCCAGGCGCGGGACCAGCTCAGCTATACCGAGCTGAAAGCCCCCTATGACGGGGTGATCGCCCGAGTGCCGGTGGACAACTATCAGGTGGTCACGGCGCAGGAAACCATCGCGGTGCTCCAGCAGCCCGGTCAGATCGACGTGACCTTCAATCTGCCGGAACGCCAGGTGCGCGCCATCGACCGTGAGCGTGCCATGGCCGGGCGTCAGGAGGATGCAGCGCTGGCCTGGGTACGCTTCGGGCGCGGTGAACAGCGCTATCCGGCGCGCTACAAGGAGCATGACACCAGCGCCAGTGAGGGCTCGCTGAGCTATCAGGTCACCCTGACCCTGCCGGAGCCTCAGGACATCACCGTGCTGTCCGGCATGAGCGCGACGGTCGAGCTGGACATGCAGCAGCTGACGGGGGCCACCGGGGGGCAATGGCGTGTCCCGGTGGAAGCGGTGGTGATGCGCGATGCCGACCCGCAGCAGGCCGTGGTGTGGCGTTATATGCAGGGGACGGTGGAAGCCGTGCCCGTCGAGGTGCTTCAGGCCACGGGCGAGGGGCTGGTGATCACGGGGGAGTTGAATGCCGGTGATCGTCTGGTGACCGCGGGTGCCAGCCGCATGCAAGCCGGGGAGCCTGTGCGCCCCTGGGTCAAGGAAGCGGGGCTCTGATCCATGGTCGATTACTTCCTGAGACACAAGGTCATCAGCTGGATGGTCACGCTGTTGCTGTCGGTGGGCGGCGTGGTGTCATTCTTCAATCTTGGCCAGCTGGAGTTTCCCGAGTTCACCATCCGCAATGCGGTGGTGATCACCCAATATCCGGGCGCCACCCCCAAGCAGGTGGAGGAGGAGGTCACGCTGCCGCTGGAGAAGGCCATCCAGCAGATTCCCAATCTCAAGCGTGTCAGTTCGGTCAACAGCTCAGGCCTTTCGCAGATCACGCTGGAACTCGAGAGCAGCGTGCGCGCAGGCGAGATGCAGCAGTACTGGGATCTGTTGCGGCGCAAGATCAATGATGCCCAGTCGAGTCTGCCACCCGGCAGCTCCTCCTCGGTGGTCAATGATGACTTCGGGGACGTGTTCGGCCTGCTCTACAACCTGAGTGGCGAGGGCTACTCGGCGCATGATCTCGAGGATCAGGCCGATTTCCTGCAACGCGAACTGACGCTGGTGGAGGGCGTGAAGAAGGTCTCCATCGTCGGCGCGCGCAGCGAGCAGGTGATCGTGGCGCTGGACCGTGATCGCATGCAGGCGCTGAACATCTCGCCGGACCAGCTCTCCAATCTGCTCAACGCCCAGAACGTGGTCGGCAATGCCGGTCGTATCCGTCAGAACGGCCTGTCGCTGGAATTGCAGCCGGGCGGGGAGTTCCAGAGCGTGCAGGACCTGGAGCGTCTCGTGGTCGGTCGCCCCGGCAATGGCGGCCTGATCCGTCTCGGGGATATCGCCTCGGTCAGCCGCGAGTACACCGAATCGCCGTCACGTCTCTATCACACCGATGGCGAGACCGCTCTGTCGCTGGGGATCTCGTTTGCCTCCGGCGTCAATGTGGTGGAGGTCGGCGAGCGAGTCGACCAGCGTCTTGGGGAGCTTGAATCGCGGATGCCGTTGGGCATGGAGCTGACCACCGTCTATCACCAGCCGCAGGTGGTGGATGAGGCGGTCTCCGGCTTCCTGCTCAATCTGGCCGAGGCCGTCGGTATCGTGATCCTGGTGCTGCTGCTGTTCATGGGCGTCAAGAGCGGGGTGCTGATGGGGCTGGTGCTGCTGATCACCATTCTCGGCACCTTCGTGATGATGTCGATCCATGGCATCGAGCTGCAGAAGATCTCGCTGGGCGCGCTGATCATCGCGCTGGGCATGCTGGTGGACAACGCCATCGTGGTCACGGAAGGCATGCTGATCGGCCTCAAGCGTGGCAAGACCAAGCGTCAGGCTGCCTTCGAGGTGGTCAACCAGAATCGCCTGCCGCTGCTGGGGGCCACGGTGATCGCGATTACCGCCTTCGCGCCCATCGGTCTGTCGCCGGATGCGACCGGGGAATTCGTCGGCTCGCTGTTCTGGGTGCTGTGTTACTCGTTGCTGTTGAGCTGGATCACCGCCCTGACGCTGACCCCGTTCTTCTTCGACATGTTCTTCCGCGAAGCGCGTGAGACATCGGGCAACGACAAGGACGGCGCCGAGCATGAAGACCCTTACCGGGGCGTGATCTTCCGTGGCTTCCGAACCCTGCTGGGCTGGGCGATCCGTCTGCGCTGGCTGACCCTGGGCGGGGCGCTGGCACTGCTGGTCGTGGCCGTGATGAGCTTTGGCCAGATCAAGAATGCCTTCTTCCCGGATGCCTCGACACCGCTGTTCTTCGTCGATGTCTGGATGCCGGAAGGCACCGATGTGCTGGAGACCGAACGGCATGTCTCGCGTCTGGAGCAGCAGGTGCTGAAGATGGAGCGCGTCAATCATGTCACCAGCGTGACCGGGGGCGGTGCCCAGCGCTTCACCCTGACCTACTCGCCGGAAGACAGCTACGCGAGCTTCGGTCAGCTGATCGTCGAGACCGAGGACCGCGACAGCCGCGAAGCGCGCATGGAGGAGGTGATACGCCTGTTGCGCGCCGAATATCCGCAGGTGGAATACAAGGTGCAGGCCTTGCAGGTCGGCCCGTCCGCCAAGGCCAGTCTCGAGGCGCGCCTCTACGGCGAGGACCCGGCGGTACTGCGCCAGCTGGCCGCCGAAGTGCGTGACGTCTTCGAGCAGGAGCCGCTGGCAGACAGCATTCGCCTGTCGTGGCGCAATCGCGTCAATCGCATCGAGCCCGAGTTCCTGGATGATCAGGCGCGGCGTGTCGGCGTGACGCGGGATGCATTGCATGAGGCATTGCTGATCAACAGTGATGGCGAGAGCGTCGGCGTCTATCGCGAGGGCTCCGAACTGATCCCGATCCTGCTGCGCGGTGAGGAGCGCCAGCGCTTTGATCTCGACACCCTGGCCAGTCTCAACGTCTGGAGCGACGAACAGGAAACCTATGTGCCGGCGGGAGCGGTGATGGGCCCGCTCAAGGCCGAGCTGCGCGATCCCCTGATCAAGCGGCGCAATCGCGAGCGCATGCTGGCGGTCTATGCGGAGCCGATGCCACTGTCCGGCGAGACGGCCGCCAGTGTATTGAGTCGCATACGACCCAAGGTCGAGGCCATCGAGCTGCCGGAGGGATATCATCTGGAGTGGGGCGGTGAATACGAGACGTCCACCGATGCGCAGAAGGCGCTGTTCTCCTCGCTGCCGATGGGGCTGTTGGGGATGTTCGTGATCACGGTGCTGCTGTTCTCCAACCTGCGCCAGGCGCTGGCCATCTGGTCCATCGTGCCGCTGACGCTGATCGGTATCGTCAGCGGGTTGATCGTGTTCGGGGCGCCGTTCACCTTCATGGCACTGCTGGGCACCCTGAGCCTGGTCGGCATGGTGCTCAAGAACGCCATCGTGCTGGTGGAGGAGATCAACGTGCAGCTGACCGAACAGGAGGACCGCTTCCAGGCGGTGATGCTGGCGGCGGTCAGCCGCGTGCGGCCGGTCTCGATGGCGGCGATCACGACCATGCTGGGCATGATTCCGCTGTTCTCGGATGCCTTCTTCTCGAGCATGGCGGTGGCGATCGTCTTCGGTCTGGGCGTCGCGACGCTGCTGACGCTGGTCGTGCTGCCGGTGGCCTACTGTGCACTGTTCCGTATTCCGGCAGGCAAGGGGCATCGCCAACAGCGCCTTTCCGTTACACTATGCGCCGCCAGTGGTGTGTTTCAAAACCTGTCGAGTCGTGAGGTGTGCCTTGGTCGAACCCCTGAGTGCCTGGTGGGGGCAGCAGCTGGTGTTGTGCGGTTGGCGTTTCAGTGCGACACCCGAAGCGGTGTGGACATCCGAGGAGGCGCGTGCGCGCCTCAAGGCGCTGGAAGTGCCGGATGCCGGCGAGCTGGGCTGGCGCTTGCTGGAAGCGTTCCCCAGTGACATGCCCGACTCGCTGCGTCAGCTGGAAGCGCTGGAGCTGCTGGCGTTGGCGCGGACGGCTGGCTGGCTGTCCGAGGCGCGCACGCGTGCCTGGCTGGTGCGACTGCTCATGGCCATCGCATCACGTTTCACCTCGCTGGATGACTGGCTCAAGGCGCTGGCGCATTCGCGCAGCGATGCTGGCTGGACACGCGGCGATGACGGCTTCTTCGAGGCCAGTCTCGCGCTGTCCCGGCTGGAGCAGGAAGAGGCGGGCGTCACCTGGCCGCGTCTGCTGGAGGCGCTGGAAGGCCGTCAGCCGGTACCCGCCACCGAGCTGTGGCCGCAGGGTGAGCGTGACCGGGTGTGGATGGCGCGCGCCATCTTTGCGCCCTGGGTCGGCGGGACGACACTGACGTCGACGGATGACGGCCTCTGCGAGGCGAGTGACAGCGGTTTCGATGCGCAGGGTCACTGGCCCGACGTGCAACGCTGGCTGCGTGATACCTGGGCGATCCGCACTCGTGACGAATTGATCCGTCTGCTGTTGTGGCTGGCCTCGCAAGGGCATCGCTATGGCTGGGACATCGACAGCGCGCGCATGCTGTCGGCCAGTCAGGATGAGCGTGACAAGTGGCTCGACGAGCTGGAGTCTGACGCCGCCTCCGAGGAGGCCGAGCGCAAGGCTCAGGGGCTCGCCGGCACCCCGGCACATGCGGCGGCCAGTGCGGAGCTGGCGGCCGCTGCGGGTCTCGAGCAGGGCCCGTCGCCCGTGGCCTACGGGGAGCTGCTGCTCCAGTATCTGGATCGTGGTGAGCCACTGGAATTTGCCGCCTGGGACTGGCTGCGGCTGGTGGATCTGGCCTTTGCCGGTCTGTGTGCCGGCTGGTTGAGTCGTGAGGAGGGCGAGGACTTCGCCGCTCATGGTATCGACCTGCTGGTGCGTCGCTACGCGGATTGGCAGGGTGTGGCGCGCGCCTATCAACGCGGACGCAGCCTGTTCGAGGGGGCGGATCTCACCGGCTCCACCGACAGTGACTGGCGGCCATTGATGGCCTCACCGGTGACGCCGCTGCGCTGCGAGCTGCACGCGTTGCTGCCGGAGGCCATCCGGGATCGCTCACGCACCGCCATGCGTCAATGGCGCAGTGACAGCCGCCACTGGGTGCTGGCCATTGCCAGCATTCGAGAGCCGGACCTGCTCTATCGTCAGGGGCTGCCTGCGGATGTGGCGGACGCGCGGCGTGAAGAGGCGCGTCAGTACCTCAACGAGACGCTGGCCCTGGATACCCGCGATGGCGTGGCCGGCATGGCGCGTTTCTGGCTGCCGGCGCAGGCCCATCACCTCAATCAGCTGGCGGCCGATGCCGCACGGGGTGGGCTGCCTGATCCTCAGACGCCTTTCGGTCGCGCCGATAGCGCCGAGCTGGAACGGCGACAGCGGCTGGCAGTCTGTTATCGTCATCCTGCCAGCATCGTGATGGCGGAGAAGTACGCGTTCTATCTGCTGATGGTGCAGGACAGCCGCGATTTCGATGCCGGTGAGCTGGCGCAGTGTGCCGAGCGCCTGCGCAGCGCACTGTGCCGCTTCTATCCGGACGCCGTCCGGCTGCTGGAGGCCTGGGCGGTATGGGAATCCGCGGTCCCGGAACTTGAGGACCACCCGCTGGTCAACGAGATCCGCTGGCATCTCGAGGACCCCGGCAGCCTGTTCCACTGGCTCGATTGGCGCGCCAGTGACTGGCAGGAGCCCGGCGAGCGCCCCAGTCTGGATCGTTTCACGGCGCTGGCACTCAGTGGCCCGCTCAATTCGCCGTGCTGGGGCGAGCCGATGGTCGAGCATGGCCGGGGAGTCGAGGAACTGACCGGCTGGCTGGAAGGTCATTATGGTCTGGCCAACGCCGAGATGCTGATCGGCTTCCTCGATTTCCTGCGTGATGCCGGGGATCGGGACGAATATCAGATCAATTACGGCCCCTATACCCTCAATCGTGCGCGTCTGGACAACGAGATCGATGTGCTCGAGAGCGGTGAACGCGGCGAGGATGAGCAGGTGCACCTCGATCGCCTGCGCCGTGTGCGTGACAACGAGGCCCGCTGCAATGAGCTGGACATGGCAGCCTGGGACATCGCGCAGCTGGTGGATCTGGCGATTGCCGGCCGTCAGCTGGGGTGGCTGGATGCGGCCACCTTCACGGCCTATCTGGACAGCGCCCATGCGATGGCGCGAGCACACTACGGCAGCTGGAAGGAATATGCGCGCGGGCTGTTCGCCGGCTATGCCTTCTTCATGGGCGATACCGATCAGCGTGACAGCTTCCTGCGCGGCTTCCGTGATGTATTGATCCAGTGGCTGACGGCGGCGCCGCCATTGGCCGGACCCTGGGCCAGTCTGGATTTCCCGGGCGCGCGTCCGGGGCATTGGCCGGCGCTGCATCTGGATACCCTGAGCGGTGATGCTCGTCTGCTGCATTGAGTTGTCATGCATCACCTGTTATCGCCGTCCGCAAGTGCTGATCACGTTTTGTCTCATGGCACCGGGCCCACGACGAGGAATGTTGGATGCGTCACACGTTATTGTGTTGTCTTTTACTGTTGCCGCTAGGTGTGGCGGGGTGTGCCAGCCATTCACAGCCTCCGAGTGACATGGCCTATTACGATGTCGATCTGCCGGAATTGCCCAAGCTCAAGCGTTACCGTCAGCAGGCCGGCCAACCGCAGGGTCCGGCAGAGCCGCAGCTGGCATCGGGTCCCAGTATCCGGGAAGTGTTGCTGGAAGAGCATGATCGCTGGGCGGGAACGCCCTATCGCCTGGGCGGCACCAACTCACGGGGCATCGATTGTTCTGCGCTGATGCAGCATGTGTTCAGTGACGGTTTCGGGATCGAACTGCCACGTACCACCCGTGATCAGGTCAAGCGGGGCAAGCGTATCGACAAGTCGCAGTTGAAGCCGGGTGACCTGGTGTTCTTCCGCCCCTCACGTCGTTACAACCATGTGGGCGTGTATGTGGGCAACGGCTATTTCCTGCATGCCTCCACGTCACGTGGCGTGAAGCTGTCGCGGCTGGACAATGTCTACTGGTCGCAGCACTACTGGCAGTCGCGGCGGCCCATGCCCCACGAGGCCATGCAGATGAAACTGGCCATGCGCAGTCAATGACATGGGTATCACTTTTGCTGATGGCTGGCATCATGTCGAGCTATTTTACTGATGGTGTTCGAGGGCGCAGACTCACGCCATCCCCATGATTGACTGCTGCCGGGCAGCCAGTGCTGCCGTCCCCTCTCAAGGTGCATGGCCGTGATTGGCGACGCATGACCCAGGCGTTGTGTCTGGGCTCCTTCGTCGTCTTCATCAATCTCTATGTGGTGCAGCCGATGTTACCGCTGCTGGCGACCGACCTTGGCCTGAGCTCGCTGCAGGCGAGTCTGTCGTTGTCGGTGACCACCCTCACGCTGGCACTGGCGTTGCTGGTCTTCGGCCCGCTATCGGATGCGCTGGGGCGGCGACGTCTGCTGCTCTGGACATTGGCCGGGGGGGTGGCCTGCTCGGGACTTGCCTTGCTGGCTGAAGGTTTCTGGTCGCTGTTGGCAGTACGTGCGTTGCAGGGCTTTCTGCTCGGGGGCTTGCCGGCGGTCGCGGTCGCCTACATGAGCGATGAGATGGAACAGCCGGCGTTGATGGCTGCGGTGGGGCTCTATATCAGTGCCAATTCGCTCGGCGGCATCAGTGGGCGGGTCGCTGGAGGTGTCGTGGCCGAGCACTGGGGCTGGCAGATGAGTTTCGCGGTGATTGGCGGTATCAGCCTGTTGCTGCTGGCGGCGCTGTGGCAGTTGCTGCCGCGTCAGCGACGCTTCGTGGCACAGCCCTTCCATCCGGCCAGCATGCTGGCAGGGCTGGGGCGCCATCTGCGCAATCCACGGCTGTGGCCGGTGTTTCTGCTCGGTGGACTCAACTTCTTCATCTTCGTGAATCTCTACAGCTACATGACCTTTCGCCTGAGCGCGGCCCCCTGGTCACTGGGGAGTCAGTGGTTGGGATTGCTGTTTCTGACCTATCTGGCAGGCACCTTCGGTGCCTCGCAGTCCGGCCGGCTGGCACAGCGTCTGGTGCGCAACGCCGCGCCCAGGCACTGACCATGATGCTGGGCACCGCGCTCTTGATTCTCGGCACTCTGGTCACGCTGAGCCATTCGTTGATCGGCATGCTGGCCGGCCTGAGCCTGAATGCCTTCGGCTTCTTCCTGGCACATGCCACCGCGTCGGCCTGGGTCGGGCGCAATGCCGAAGGGGCGCGGGCCAGCGCCAGCGCGCTCTACCTGACGGCTTACTATCTCGGGGCGAGCCTGGGCGGCTTCTGGCTGGAGCCCTTCTGGCAGCAGGCAGGGTGGCCAGGGGTGGTGGTGGGTGGCGTCAGCGTTCTGCTTGTCACCCTGGGGTTGGCGATGCTGTGCTGGCGACGGGCCACGCCGCAGCATTGATCAGTGCGCCGGGGCGTCATCTCCCCAGATTTCCTCGAGACGGTCATCACGGCCACAGCCCGCGCGATAGAAGCGATAGCGCACCGGGTTCTTCTGGTAGAAGTCCTGGTGATATTGCTCGGCGGCATACCAGGGGCCCGCTGCCTCGATCTCGGTGGCGATGCCTTCGGGGAATCTCTCCTTCAAGTCGTCGAGGCTCGCCTGGGCGGCGTCTTGCTGCGCTTCATCCACCGGATAGATGCCACTGCGGTATTGGGTGCCGGCATCGCAGAACTGACGATCCACCGCGACCGGGTCGATGTTGTGCCAGAAGACCTCCAGCAGGGTGTCATAGCTGACCTTTTCAGGGTCATAGACCACCTTGACCGCCTCCGTATGGCCCGTCCTGCCGGCCGAGACCTGCTTATAGGTGGGATTGTCCGTCTCGCCTGCCGTGTAGCCGGACGTCGTCGAGATCACGCCGTCAAGCTTGTCGAAGGGGCCTTCCATGCACCAGAAGCAGCCACCGGCGAAGATGGCGACCTCCTGGCCTTGAGTGACACCCTCGGCGACGCCTCTGGGCGCCTGTTCCGGGTCAAAGGCATTGGCGTGGCCGGCAATCAGCAGACCGCCAAGTAGGCTGGCAAGCGGTGTGAGACGTTTGAGCGCAGAGGAGGGGAATCGCGTGTATCGGGTCATGGTGTCTCCGGGAAAGGCGTCGTTCCTTCGAAGTGAGAACACGGAAATCTCCATGTCTCGATGGGCCGCGAGGTGGCTTGCCTTGCCATTCCCTCACTGCCTGTATCAGGGTTCTACGCGAATCAACGTGGGATGGATGCGAAGATGTCGTATGAAACGGTACTGTTACCGTGATCATGATGAGGTCGTTCGCGTCATCATGACCTGATGAGTGCATCCAGTCAGCAACGCGTCTCGTAAGGACACGGTACATCCCAATGACATGCCCATGACGGCAGGAATCGAAAAGGAAATCGCCAGTGAATAAACGCAAGTTACTGCTTCTGGGCGCCATCGTCGCTGCCATCGTGGTCTTCTTTGCCAGTGGGGCACAGGACTACTTCACTCTGCAGAGCCTCAAGGCCAGTCAGTCGGAATTTCAGGCACTCTTCGAGGAATCGCCGTTCAAGGTCGCGGGTACCTTCTTCGTCGTCTACGTGGCAATGGCGGCACTCTCGCTGCCGGGTGCGGCATTGCTCACCCTGCTGGGCGGCGCCCTGTTCGGGTTTGGCTGGGGTCTGTTGTTGATCTCCTTCGCCAGTACCATCGGTGCCACCCTGGCCTTCCTCATCTCCCGCACGCTGTTGCGCGAAAGCATCGAGAAGCGCTTCCGTCGTCAGCTGGAATCCCTGAATCGCGGGGTCGAGCGTGAAGGCGGCTTCTATCTGTTCACGCTGCGTCTGGTGCCGGTCTTCCCGTTCTTCATCGTCAATCTGGTGATGGGCCTGACCCGCATGCGTGTGGTCACCTTCTATGTGGCAAGCCAGCTGGGCATGCTCGCCGGTACCGCCATCTACGTGAATGCCGGTCGCGAGCTGGGTCAGCTGGAGTCGCTGTCCGGCATCCTCTCGCCGGGGCTGATCGCCTCCTTCATCGCGCTGGGCCTCTTCCCGTTGATCGCCAAGAAGATCGTCGGCGTGCTGCGCAAGCGCAAGCAGCAGGCGGCCTTCGACAAGCCGAAGACCTTTGACTACGACATGGTCGTCATCGGTGCCGGTTCCGCCGGGCTGGTCACCAGCTATATCGCCTCCGCCGTCAATGCGCGTGTCGCGCTGATCGAGCGTCACAAGATGGGCGGTGACTGCCTCAACACCGGCTGCGTCCCCTCCAAGGCGCTGATTCGTGCCGGGCGTGCGGCTCATGAGATTCGTCAGTCCCAGCGCTTCGGGATCACCGCCAATGAGCCGGAAATCGACTTCGCCAAGGTGATGGGGCATGTGCAGGACGTGGTCGAGAGTGTCGAACCGCATGACAGCATCGAGCGTTACGAGAGTCTGGGCGTGGAAGTCCACACCGGCAATGCCAGACTCAGGACGCCCTGGGAAGTGGAAGTCGATGGTCGCGTGCTGACCACGCGCAACGTGGTGATCGCCACCGGTGCCCGCCCGCGTGTTCCTGCGATCCCCGGTATCGAGCTGATCACGCCGCTGACCTCTGACAATCTGTGGGATCTCAGGGTGCAGCCCAAGCGTCTGGTGGTGCTGGGCTCCGGCCCGATCGGCATGGAACTGGGGCAAAGCTTCGCGCGCCTGGGCAGTCACGTCACCATCATCGAGGGTGCCCCGCGGGTGATGCCGCGTGAAGACGAGGAAGTCAGCGCGCTGATGCACGAGCAGCTGGCCGGTGAGGGCGTCGACCTGCGCATCAATTCCACCGCCACGCGCATCGAGGTGCTCAAGGACAAGGACAGTCAGCCGATGCGCCATCTGGTCGTGAGTTCTCCCGACGGCGAGGAGAGCTGGATCGAGTTCGACGAGCTGCTGGTGGCCATCGGACGCGAAGCCAACGTCGAAGGCTTCGGTCTGGAAGAGCTGGGCATCGCGGTCTCCGAGCGCGGCACCATCGATGTCTCCGAGTCGCTGCAGACGCTGCAGCCGAACATCTGGGCGTGTGGCGATGTCGCTGGCCCCTATCAGTTCACCCATGCGGCAGGTCATCAGGCATGGCACGCCGCGGTCAATGCACTGTTCGGCGGCCTGAAGACCTTCAAGGTCGATTACCGCATCATGCCGATGGTCACCTACACCGAGCCGGAAGTGGCGCGGGTCGGCCTCAACGAGACCGAAGCCAAGGCGCAGGGCTATGACTATGAAGTGACCCATTACGAGATGGGCGAGAGTGACCGTGCCCTGGCCGAGCGTGCGACGGAAGGCTTCGTCAAGGTGCTCACCGAGAAGGGACGCGATCGTATCCTGGGCGTGACACTGGTCGGTGCCTATGCGGGGGAATGGCTGGCGGAGTTCACCATGGCGATGAAGCATGGCATCGGTCTCAACAAGATCCTGTCCACCATCCATCCGTATCCGACACTGTCCGAGGCCAACAAGGCGGCAGCAGGCATGTGGAAGAACGCCCACAAGCCGGAAGGCGTGCTCAAGGTGCTGGATCGTTACTTCACCTGGCGCCGCAATGGACGCTTCGAGCCGACCAAGACACGCCAGGCGGATGACGCCACCCCTCCCGTGACGGTCGACAAGCACTGATCTCCATGGCTACGACATGTCTGCCGGGGCGACGTCGCGCACTGGCATTGATGGGTGGGTCACTGGTGTTGATGGCCGGCATGAGTGCCATGCCCTGGGCCACGTCACTGGCGTACGCCGCCGATGCCGCCAAGGGGCGGGCAGTGCCGATGCTGGCTGCACTGGAGTGGAACGTGATCGCCGACAAGGCACGCGGTCAGCGCATCGACTTCCACGCCTGGGGCGGGAGTGAAGCCACCAACGCCTATCTGCGCGCCCAGGCAGAGATCGCGGCACGTGAGCACGGTATCGAGGTGCGTCACGTCAAGATTGCCGATACCGCCGAGAGCGTCTCGACCTTGCTGGCCGAGAAGGCGGCGGGGCGCAGTGATGGCAGTATCGATGTCATCTGGATCAACGGCGAGAACTTCCGCGCGCTCAAGCAGGCCGAGCTGGTGTGGGGACCCTTCGTCGAACGCCTGCCCAACAGCGAGTATCTGCTCGAGGAGATCGGTGCGCGTGACTTCGGGCTCGCCACCGAGGGAATGGAGGCACCATGGGGGCGTGCCCAGCTGATCTTCATGTACGACAGTGCCTTGCTGGAATCGCCGCCACGCTCGATGCGGGCGCTGCTGGACGTGGCGAAGGCCAACCCCGGGCGCGTGACCTATCCGCAGCCACCGAGCTTTCATGGCACCACCTTTCTCAAGCAGGCGTTGCTTGAGTTGATGCCGGGCGAGCAGCGTGAGCTGCTGGCTGCGCCGGTGGCGAGTGATGCTCTGTTCGCTGAGGTGACCGCACCGCTGTGGGACTATCTCGATGCACTGCATCCGCTGATGTGGGCGCAGGGCGAGCGACAGCCAGCCGGCGCCGAGGAGCAGATGAAACTGCTGGCTCAGCGCAGTGTCTGGATCGCGCTGAGCTTCGTGCCCCAGGAAGTGGCCAATGCCCGTCAGGAAGGGCGGCTGCCACCGACCATTGAGCCGTATATCCATGACGGCGGCACTCTCGGCAATGTGCACTATCTGGCGATTCCGGCCAGTGCGCCTCACAAGGCGGCCGCATTGGTGTGGGTCAATCAGTTGATGTCCGCCGAGGCACAGGCCGCCAAGGCGGACCCCTCACGCTGGGGTGACGAGACGGTGCTGGACGTGACGCGCCTGCCGGCGGCACAGCGCGCTGCCTTCGACGCCTTGCCGGAGCTTGCGGGTGGCATGTCGCCCGAAGCGCTGGGCACGCCGCTGAGCGAGCCGCATCCCAGTTGGACCGATGCACTGGAGGCCGAGTGGGCGCGACGCTATCGCAACTGACGCAATGGCTTGCCGAGCGCTGGCGCGCTGAGCGCCCGGCGGGGCGCCTGGCATTGACACCGGCTCGCCTGCTGCGCTGGGCAGTACTGCTGTTGTTGCTCGGCCCTACGGCGCTGGGACTGGCAGGACTGGTCGCACCGGCCCTCGGGCTGTGGCCGGCGCTTGGCTTCGAGGAGGTCTCGGCGATCGCCTGGCAGCGCTGGTGGGCCTTGCCGGGACTGGCCGACGGACTGCGTCTGACCCTGGTCAGCGGCATCGGCGGCACGCTGCTGGCGGTACTGCTGACCATGGGCTGGCTGGCCGCGGCCGCCGGTACCCGTTTCGGCGAGCGCCTCGAACGTCTGCTGGCACCGGTGCTGGCGATGCCGCATCTGGCGCTGGCTCTGGGGCTCTTGTGGCTGGCCGCTCCCAGCGGCGTGCTGATGCGACTGCTGCTGGCACCCTTCGAGGTGCTGGCCCCCCCGCAATACCCTCTGCCGGACGCGCATGGCATCACGCTGGCGCTGGGACTGGCACTCAAGGAAGCGCCGTTTCTGATGCTGATGGCCCAGACGGCGCTCTCGCGTCTGCCGGTCACCGCGCAACTGCAGGCGGGCCAGGCGCTCGGCTACAGCATCCCCCAGCTGCGCTGGCGAATTCTGATGCCGCAGGTGATGCGGGCCATCGCCCTGCCCATCGGTGCCGTGCTGGCCTATTCGCTGGCGGTGGTGGATGTCGCTCAGGTACTGGGGCCGACACGTACGCCGACCCTGGCGGTGCGTCTGGTCGAACTGTGGCGTGACAGTGACCCGAGCTCACGTCTACCGGCCAGTGTCGGGGCACTCCTGCTGGCACTGCTGGTCATCGTGGTGATGGCGCTGGGTGCCGCTGTGGGACGTTATCTGTTGAATCGCCATCGTGACTGGGTGCTCGACAATCCGGGCGCGTGATCCGCGTTCTGCTCGGCACGGTGACGGCAGTCTCGCTGCTGGCCTTTGCCGTGATCGCCGTTCAATCGCTGGCCAGAAGCTGGTTCTTCCCGTCACTGCTGCCGGCTCGCTGGGGGCTGGAAAGCTGGCAACAGGCGCTTTCAGGACTGGGTGGGGCCTTCAGCAACAGTCTGTGGCTCGCCGTGCTGGTCGCCACCCTGGCGGTGATGCTCAGTGTGGCGGTCTTCGAGCGTGAGCGTGAGGTGGGTCGCCTGCGAGGCTTCGTGGTGTGCCTCTACCTTCCGTTGCTGCTGCCTCAGGCAAGCTTCCTGTTCGGTTTCCAGGTCGGCTGGCTGAGCCTCGGCGCGGATCCGGGCTGGGTGGGGGTGGTGATCGGCCATCTGCTGTTCGCCTTGCCCTATGCCTGGCTGACGCTGGCCGGCCCCTGGGCCCGTTTCGACGTGCGCCTCGAGCAGGCAGCACGACTGCTGGGGCGCTCGCGGCTTGAGGTGCTGATCGGCATCCGGCTGCGCTTGATGCTCAGGCCTCTGGCCATCAGCTGGGCAGTGGCCTTCGCGGTCAGCATCGCGCAGTACGTGCCGACGGTGGTGCTGGGCGGTGGACGCGTCCCCACCCTGACCACCGAGACACTGGCGCTGGCCACGGGGGCGGATCCTCGCCTGACGGCGGTCGCGGCCTGCCTGCAGGCCTGTCTGCCGTTGCTGATCTTCCTGCTGGCGAGAGCCGTGCCTGCCGGGCGCGCGCTGGCACCGATACGTGGCTGAGGAGTCGATGAAGCATGCTGGACAAGTGGACCTCACGCTGGGTACAGCCACCCCTGAAACGCCTGGCACGTAGCGCAGCGGAAGGCGGTCTGCATCCTGACCAACTGACGCTGGCTGGCTTCGTCATCGGCATGCTGGCATTGCCGCTGCTGGCCTATGGGCAATTCGGGCTGGCACTGATCGCGATCCTGATCAATCGGGTGGTGGATGGGCTGGATGGTGCCCTGGCGCGTCATGCGGGCTTGAGCTCGGACGCCGGCGGCTTTCTGGATATCTGTCTTGATTTCCTGTTCTACGCCGCCGTCGTGGTGGGCTTTGCACTGGCAGACCCGGCCACCAATGCCATGCCGGCCGTGGCGTTGCTGTTCGCCTTCGTGGGCACGGGATCCAGCTTTCTGGCCTTTGCCATCATGGCGGCCAAGCACCAGCTGGAGCGCCCCAACTTCACCCGCAAGGCCTTCTATTATCTGGATGGCCTGACAGAAGGCACCGAGACGATCGGCTTCTTCGTGCTGGCCTGTCTGATGCCGCACCATTTCGCATGGCTGGCGTGGATCTTCGCGGCGGCATGCATCCTGACCACGCTGACGCGCGTATGGGGAGGGTATGTCACCTTACGGGCCCAGGACCGAAGCGAGCAGCACGGCACCGACCCGGACTGATGCGTGCCAAGCGCGGTACCTGGCCCTGCAGGTGACTCGTCCCGTCATCTTTTTTCATCGCGTTGTTCAAGCGCTCCGGAGTCTTGCCAATGAAAACCACTTCCCGTCAGTTGTCTTGCTTCCTCCCCATGCTCGCGGCAGTCGCCTCCAGTGGCCTGCTGGCGGCGGCGATGCCCTCCGCGGCGCTGGCGGCTGACCAGACCTTCATGCCGGCCGAGATTCTCGCCTGGGGCGAGAAGACCTTCGAAGGCCAGACCGCGTATCGCGTGGTGGAGCGCGAAGGCCGTCCCGCTCTCGAGGCGCGTGCTCAGGGGCAGGCCTCCGCACGCTATCTTGAGGAAGATATCTCGCTCGAGGAGACGCCCTATCTGAAGTGGTGCTGGCAGGTGGACAGCATCTATCCGGGCGTAAACGAGAAGACCAAGGGAGGGGATGACTACCCGGCGCGCCTCTATGTGGTCAACAAGACCGGCATCCTGCCGTGGCAGGTAGAGGCCATCAATTACGTCTGGTCCAGCAGTGAAGCGAAGGACAGTCATTGGGACAATGCCTTCACTGACCGCGCCGTGCTGCTGGCGGTGGAGTCCGGTGATCAGAAGGTGGGGCAGTGGGTCGCCGAGGTACGCGACCTGCGTGCCGACTACTCGGCGCTGTTCGGTAGCACGCCAGACGAGATAGCCGGGCTTGCGTTGATGGCCGACGGTGACAATGCCGGAGGCGACGCCACGGCGCTGTTCCGTGGGCTGAGCCTTTCCAGTGATGCCACGCCGCCCAGCTGCGGCGCCTGATCTGGATGAGGGAAGGGGCGGAGCTTAGTGCTCCACGCCACCTTCACCGTGAACGTGGCCGTGTTCCAGCTCTTCGGCGGACGCTTCGCGCACGTTGGTGATCTCGACGTCGAAGTTCAGGGTCTCACCGGCCAGCGGGTGATTGCCATCGACAGTGACGGTGTCGCCTTCGACCTTGGTGACGGTGACCATCAGCGGGCCACCCTGGGTCTGTGCTTGGAACTGCATGCCGGCTTCGATCTCTTCGACGCCCTGGAAGGCTTCACGCGGCACTTCCTGCACCAGCGCTTCCTGGACATCACCGTAACCTTCTTCCGGAGAGACAGCGACTTTCAGCTTGTCACCGGAAGTCTTGCCATCGAGTTCCTTCTCGAGGCCCGGAACGATGTTGCCGGCACCGTGGATGTAGGCCAGCGGCTCACGGCCTTCGGAGCTATCCAGCACTTCACCTTCGTTGTTGGTGAGGGTGTAGTGGAAGGATACGACGGCATTCTGGGCGATTTGCATGTTGAGGGCCTTTCGATAGGTATATGAACGCCATGCGACCCTATCTTTCAGGAGAGAATTTCGATGACCGTGACACTGATCTGGCTGGTGAGCTTCGCCGCGCTCTTCATGCTGTGCTTGAACCGTTGGGAGGGCTCGCTGGGTGCCACCGTCAAGCGCATCCTGCCGGATGCCCTGAGCATCGACAGCGGTGATCGCTATGTCTGGGGCGCAGCGCTTGCCGTGCTGGGCGCTACTTTCATCGTCAACCCCATTTCCATGCTGATGGCGCTGATCATGCTGGCACTGATCGCCTTCATCGGCGGCAAGCTGATCTGCTGGGGCATGAGCAAGGTCAAGATGCACTGATTCACAGCCAGGTGGAGAGCGTGATGGAGCCGAACTGATCGCTTTCCTGTTGGGTCTCGAATTCGTGCGTGCGCCAGACGTTGACGAAGGCGAGCTGCCAGCGCTGCCAGCTCAGGGCAAAGCCGAGCTGGACATCTCCTACCAGCGGGCGACGGTCCACCGAGTCACTGTCCTCAAAGCTGTTGCCGTCCAGCAGCATGTTGCGCGCTACGGCACGGCCTTCCAGATTGGCGAACAGATACCAGGCGAATTCACCATCCGGCTCGAAATACTGACGCCCGCTTTGGGAGGGAGCGACGGTCGGGATGCCGTAGCTGCGTGACAGTCCTTGGCCGATGCGCACACCGCCCCCCACGCCGGCGTAGGTATACAGGTTGCCCAGTGCCATCGAGGCAGAGGGGCCGTACTCCATTTCCAGGCCCCCCAGGCTTGCCGGCAGCCACAGCTGGCTCTGCCAGCCGGCATTGACCACGGCTTCATTGTGAAGCTGATGGTCCCAGCCCTGTGGGTCATCACTGCCGGTGATCTCGTGGACTCCCTTCTGCGCCTTCTCGGCACCTGAGGCGGGACCGACGATGCCGAGGTCCAGATTGAAGGTATCGACCCGTCGCCAATCCTCTCCCTCTTCACCGGCGAACAGCGAAAGGCCACCGAACAGATAGCCCGCATAGGGGCGATCATCCTCGTTTGGTTGCTCGCGAGTGATGTCGTTGGGGGTATAGATCTGCTGTCCGAAACGATAGGCCGTGGCATCCAGACGTGCAGCGCTGAAACCGGGCACCCAGTCGGCGAAGGCGCGAGACCAATGCTGATCCGGTGTCGCGAAGGTATAGCTCAGCGCAAACCCATTGGTGTAGTGGCCGTCATCGCCGGAGGCGAGAAGATCATTCTCGACCTTGAGAGACAGCACGCCACCCTCGTCCTCGTCAGCCTCCACGATGGGGGCCAGCGCCACCGCGCCGAGCATGATCAGCGCCAGCCCCAGCCGTCGCGTGGAGAAGGCGGGAGCTATCTGCGGGACATGGCGGGTGACGATAGTCGCGCACGGACTCTCATTACCATAACGGCGGTGTCCGTGGGAGGAACTGGTCAAGGATGACGCGCTGCAAGGCGTCTGGCGGGCGCTCTGAGGAGAATCTGTAGGACGGGCAGTGACGGGACGCATCGCAACTCCTGGGACGAAAAGTTGTACACAGAGTCTAGTTAAGCTGCATGTGTATAACTTTGCACAAAAAATCACGATTTCATAGCCTGTTAATCAATAGATGACCAATGGATCACTCCGTACGGCGCGCCGCTCATGCGTGAGGAAGAGAAAGAGAGAGCAAGGGAAGGGCACCAGCCATCAAGAGGATCAATACGGGGCGACGCTCAGGTTGGCACCGTAGCCGACCAGGCGGACACGCTGGCCAACCGAGAAGGCGGTATCGGCCTTCTGGACGACGATGAGGCTGTCGCCAGCATCGCGACGCACCTCGATCTCGTAGGCGTCGATCTGGTCGACGTTGTCAGCGATCGACTTGCCCGCGACGCTACCGCCGATGGCACCGGCGGCGGTGGCGATCGCGCGGCCGGAACCGCCACCGATCTGGCTGCCGAGCAGGCCGCCGACGACCGCGCCACCCAGGCCGCCAAGCACGCCGCTGCCTTCATCCTGTGCCTGGATCTGCACCGGGCGCAGCGAGGTGATGGTGCCGTAGCTGACGGACTGTGCGCGCTTGGCCTGATCGCCGGTGTAGACGTTGCCGGAATAGATATCGCTGTTCGCGCAGCCACCCAGTGTCAGCAGGCCAATGGCGATCACTGGCAACCAGCGGGATCAGAACTGGTCTTCCTCGGTAGAGCCGGTGAGGGCGGTGACGGAGGAGTTGCCACCCTGGATGACATTGGTCATGTCATCGAAGTAGCCGGTGCCGACTTCCTGCTGGTGTGCCACGAAGGTGTAGCCCTTCTCGGCGGCGGCAAATTCGGCTTCCTGTACCTTCTCGACGTAGTGCTTCATGCCTTCGCCCTGGGCGTAGTCGTAGGCGAGATCGAACATGTTGAACCACATGTTGTGGATGCCGGCCAGGGTGATGAACTGGTACTTGTAGCCCATGTCCGAGAGTTCCTGCTGGAACTTGGCGATGGTGGCGTCGTCGAGGTTCTTCTTCCAGTTGAAGGAAGGCGAGCAGTTGTAGGCCAGCAGCTGATCCGGGTATTCCTTCTTGATCGCTTCCGCGAAGCGGCGTGCTTCCTCGAGGTCCGGCTTGGCCGTCTCGCACCAGATCAGGTCGGCGTAGGGCGCGTAGGCCAGACCGCGTGCGATGGCCTGATCCAGGCCGGCATTGACGCGATAGAAGCCTTCGTCGGAGCGCTCGCCGGTCAGGAACGGCTTGTCGTAGTCGTCGACGTCAGAGGTGATCAGGTCAGCGGCGTTGGCATCGGTACGCGCGATGACCAGCGTCGGCACGCCGGCCACGTCAGCGGCCAGACGCGCGGCGACCAGCTTCTGCACCGCTTCCTGGGTCGGCACCAGCACCTTGCCCCCCATGTGACCACATTTCTTGACCGACGCCAGCTGGTCCTCGAAGTGCACGCCGGAGGCGCCCGCGCGGATCATGGCGGTCATCAGCTCATAGCCGTTGAGTACGCCACCGAAGCCTGCCTCGGCATCCGCCACGATGGGCGCGAAGTAGTCGACGAAGCCGGCATCGCCCGGATTGGCCCCTTTCTGCCATTGGATCTGGTCGGCGCGACGGAAGGTGTTGTTGATGCGCTTGACCACGGTCGGCACGGAATCCACCGGGTAAAGGGATTGATCCGGGTACATGGCCTCGCTGGTATTGTTGTCAGCGGCGACCTGCCAGCCGGACAGGTAGATGGCTTCGATACCGGCCTTCACCTGTTGCATGGCCTGGCCACCGGTCAGGGCGCCAAGACAGTTGACGTAGCCCTTCTTGGCATCACCATTGACCAGTTTCCAGAGCTTTTCGGCACCACGCGTCGCCAGGGTGTTGGCTTCCTGGACGGAGCCGCGCAGGCGCACCACATCCTCGGCGGAATACGGGCGTGTCACGCCTTCCCAACGTGCATTTTCGGCCCAGTCCTTTTCCAGCGCTGCAATCTGTTCGGCACGTGATTGAGTCATGGTGCAGAGTCAGACGCTCGAGCCAGGGCTGCAGGAAGTAGAGGCTGGCCTCCAGGACTGGCACCGTGCAGTTCGCAAGTCTTGCCGTGACGCGGGGAGGGCGGCCATCCGGCGCTCTGAGGCGCGCGATGAGCTCCCCCCAGCAGAGCGCCTCTCGCACACTGCCGATGTGAGCGATATCGAGCCCGGCATGGCGTTCGCCGCGATGCCGCGCGGCGGCCAGCGTCCAGAAGGCCAGCGGGAGGGGGCGTCCGGCGATCATGAGCCCCTTCACGGCTTGCTCGAGCCCGGGTAGCGCGAGTTTTCAATATCATCATCATGTCAGGTTTAATGGGCCCTGGGGAATGATGACTTGGTCACGTTTCACGTTGTAGCCAGACTACAAGATATTTCAAGGCATAAAAAAACCGGCCCCCACAGGGAGCCGGTTTCTGGTGACAAAACGTCGCTTTTCAGTTGAGAATCAAGCGCATGCTGCGGTGCGGTATCCCGGCATCGATGAATTCCTCACCGAAGGCCGTGAAGCCCAGGCGTTGATAGAATTCCAGAGCGTGGATCTGGGCATCGAGCAGTACCTCTGCGTGACCCGCCTGGCGAGCGGCATGAATGGCCGCCTCCATCAGGCGCAGACCAAGCCCCAGCCCCCGTGCCTGGGAGAGCACGGCGACGCGACCGACATGGCCATCCGGCAACAGGCGAGCGGTCCCGACGGCACGCCCTTCAAGGCGTGCCAGGAAATGGACGCACTGCTCGTCGCGGCCGTCCCATTCCTCGTCCTGCGGGACCTGCTGCTCTTCGATGAAGACCACGCGACGGATCTCGCTGGCCTCATCGGCGAGGGTCTGCCAGTCACCGCGTTCCAGACTGATCATGGCGTCACTCATGCGTCATCTTCCTCCTCGTCCTCTTCGTCCTGCAGGTCGCATTCCAGAATCAGACTGCCGCGATTGACCAGCGCCGTGAGCAGGCTGACCACGGCCTTGCGATCAAGGTCGGCCGTCGTGTAGTCAAGCAACACCGCCGTCAGGCGTTCGCTGGAGGCCAGCGCTTCCGCGAGCGCCGGGGTCGCGGGGACGCCATCGCCATCGACGAACAGGGTGCTGGTGTCATTCTCACCGTGACGGAAGGCGAAGCGCGAGCCCAGCGAGCGCACCAGTACGCCTTCATCTTCTAGATACTCGACCAGCTCATGCGTCTTGAGCGCCGGCTCACGGGCGGCGAGCTGCTCCAGATACTTGGGCTGGGTCATGTAGCGACCGAACCACTGGGCCAGCTGGGTCGGGTTGTCCAACGTGCTGAGCAACAGTTCGCGTACGCGCTCGAGCGAGGCGTCGTCCAGCTCGCCGGCATTGGCGACCGGTGCCATGCCCTGGTCACGGTAGCGCAGCGATTCCGGCAGGCTGGCGCCCAGGTAATCGGCATAGGAGGTGACGACTTCATCGGCGGAAGGGGCACGGAAGCCGACCGAGATGGTCATGCAGTCATCGGACTGGCTGACGCCGTGGTGGGCCAGACGCGGCGGCACGTAGAGCATGTCGCCCGGCTCCAGCACCCAATCCTCGCCCGGTGTGACCTCGAAGTGCTTGAGGATGCGCAGGTCGATGCCATCGATGATCTCGGCGTCATCACCGTGCATGCCGCCCAGCTGCCAGTGACGCTGGCCTTGCGCCTGGAGCAGGAAGACATCGTAGTTGTCCAGGTGCGGGCCGACGCTGCCGCCGGTGGGCGCGTAGCTGATCATGATGTCATCGAGGCGCCAGCGCGGCAGGAAGGTGAAGGGCTCGAAGAGGGCAGCGACGTCCGGGACGTAATGGTCCACTGCCTGCACCAGCAGGCTCCACTGGCTGTCGTCCTTGGCATCGAGGCGCGCAAAGGTGGCGTCATCGAAAGGCCCGTGGCTGACCTGCCAGGCCTTGTCGGGACCATGCTCTTCCACCAGGCGTGCCTCGATGCCGTCCTCGCAGGCCAGTCCCGCCAGTTCATCGGCTTCCAGCGGCGTCTCGAAATCCGCGAAGGCGCCGCGAATCAGCAGCGGCTTCTGCTGCCAGTAGTCGCGCAGGAATTCGCGGATGCTCAGGCCGCCCAACAGTGCCAGTGGCGTGTCGGTGTCGTGGGGGGCGGGGGATGTGCTCATGCAGAACCTCTCGAACGTGAGCCGCGGCCCTTGGTGGGCCTGCGCGTGATGCGTAATGCATGACGCCGGAGCAGAGGCCCCGGCGTCATCTGACATGCAGTGCGCAATGTCGCTTAGAGCGCCTTGGCCTGTGCAATGGCGTTGCCGATGTAGCTGGCCGGGCTCAGAGCCTTCAGCTCGGTCTTGACGTCTTCCGGCAGTT
Organism: Cobetia sp. ICG0124; assembly: GCF_004006355.1. Taxonomy (NCBI): domain Bacteria; kingdom Pseudomonadati; phylum Pseudomonadota; class Gammaproteobacteria; order Oceanospirillales; family Halomonadaceae; genus Cobetia; species Cobetia sp. ICG0124. Next base: position 772,858 of record NZ_CP024893.1, read on the forward strand.
CCAGCGTCTCGATGAAGGCGGCGAAACCGGCCTGGTCGATGCGCTTGCCACGGGTCAGCTCCTTGAGCTTTTCGTAGGGCTTCTCGATGCCGTAACGACGCATGACGGTCTGGATCGGCTCGGCCAGCACTTCCCAGCTGTTGTCCAGATCCGCGTTCAGGCGTTCCGGGTTGGCTTCCAGCTTGCTGATGCCCTTCAGGGTCGCCTGGTAGGCGATCAGGCCCTGTGCCAGACCGGTACCGAGATTGCGCAGCACGGTGGAGTCGGTCAGGTCACGCTGCCAGCGGGAGATCGGCAGCTTCTGCGCCAGATGGCCCAGCACGGCGTTGGCGATGCCCAGATTGCCTTCGGAGTTCTCGAAGTCGATCGGGTTGACCTTGTGCGGCATGGTGGAAGAGCCGATCTCGCCGGCCACGGTGCGCTGCTTGAAGTAGCCCAGCGAGATGTAGCCCCAGACATCACGATCGAAGTCGATCAGGATGGTGTTGAAGCGGCAGACGGCATCGAACAGCTCGGCGATGTAGTCGTGCGGCTCGATCTGGGTGGTGTACGGATTGAAGGTCAGGCCGAGGCTCTCGACGAAGGTTTCGGCATTGGCCGCCCAGTCGATGGCCGGGTAGGTGGTCAGGTGGGCGTTGTAGTTGCCCACGGCACCGTTGATCTTGCCGAGCATCTCGATGCGTTCGATCTGCGCCAGCTGACGACGCAGACGCGCGGCGACGTTGGCCATTTCCTTGCCCAGGGTGGTCGGGCTGGCAGTCTGGCCGTGGGTACGCGACAGCATCGGCTGTTCGGCGTGCTGGTGAGCCAGTGCGACGATGGCCTCGGTCACTTCACGCATCTGCGGCAGCAGCACGTTGTCCAGACCGCCACGCAGCATCAGGGCGTGAGACAGGTTGTTGATGTCTTCACTGGTGCAGGCGAAGTGGATGAATTCGGTGACGGCGTTGAGCTCAGCGTTGCCCTCGACCTTCTCCTTCAGGAAGTATTCGACCGCCTTCACGTCGTGATTGGTGGTGCGCTCGATGTCCTTGATGCGCTGGGCATCCTCGACACTGAAGTCGCTGACGATGGCGTCCAGTACGGCGTTGGCTTCCTTCGAGAAAGCCGGCACTTCAGCGATCTCGGCGTGGGCGGCCAGGCGCTGCAGCCAGCGCACCTCGACGGTGACACGGGCACGGATCAGGCCGAATTCACTGAAGTGCTCGCGCAGGGCCTCGGTCTTGGCGCCATAACGGCCATCGACAGGAGACAGAGCGGTGAGGGCGGACAGCTGCATGATGAGAATCTTCCGATGGTGGCAGGACAGGACGTGCTGCCAGTTCAAGTGTCTCGGAACCCGCTTGACGGGTTCCAGCGTTGTTGAAGCGAATTCGGGGTTCAGTCCAGCTGGCGCAGGGATTTCTTGAGCGCGGAGCGCTGGAAGATCAGCTTCCAGCGACGGCCGCCCTGCTGGTCCCACAGCAGCGCGAAGCGTACGCCGGCCAGCAGGGCGCAACGGATGCGCTCTGGCATCATGCGTTGCTGCAGCAGACCGGGATCGCCCTGCACCACGATCCGGTAACGGAAAGTGGAGAGGGTCTGCTGGTAGAGCTCGCCGAGGCTTGCGATCACGTTCTCGTGGGTCGGCCCGAAGTGCTCGGCCTGGCCCTGAATACGCGTCAGGCCTGCCCCCAGCTTGTCCAGCATGTCCGGGTCCTGCTTGAGCTTGCTCATCAGCATCACCAGCGAGAAGCCATAGCGCATCACCACGGGGGAGACCTGACGCCGATCCATCACCGCACTCACGGTGTCGATGCCCAGGCGCAGGCGGTTGTGATGCCCGCCGTAGATGGCCTCGAAGCTTTCCGGGTTGGTGTCCAGAGTGGCGTTGACCAGGGTTTCCCAGGCGCGCTCGTCGCACTGGCCGTGACGGGCGAGCTCATCGACCAGCGCGGCCGCCTGGAAGACGCCCGCCAGCGAAAGCGCCTGGCGGGTGGTGGTATCAGTGACGGGACGGATCGGCACGCTGGTCATTGCGCGGCAGACTCCTCGGGGCCAGAGAGCGGGGCGGCGGCCATGCTGCTGGCCGCTGCCGGAAGTTTCCAGGCGGCATCGATCACGCCGCCACCCAGACAGATGTCGCCGAGATAGAAGACGGCTGACTGACCGGGCGTGACGGCACGTTGTGGCTCATCGAAGCGTACCTCGACACGCTGGCCGTCATTGACGATCAAGGTCGCGGCCTGATCTTCCTGACGGTAGCGATTCTTGCAGCGGATACGCAGTTCGCCGTTGGCATCGGCCGCGGGCGGCTCGCCCGCCACCCAGTCGACGGACTCGGTGCTCAGGACCTGGGTGTAGAGCAGCTCGTGGTGCTTGCCCTGCACGGCGATCAGCACATTGCGCTCCAGATCCTTGGCACAGACGAACCAGGGAGCGTCCGGATGGTTGCGCAGTCCGCCGATGCCCAGGCCCTGGCGCTGGCCGAGGGTGTAGTACATCAGGCCCATGTGCTCGCCGATGACCTCGCCGTCAGGTGTCTCGATCTTGCCCGGCTGGGCCGGCAGGTACTGCTTGAGGAAGTCGGCGAAGCGTCGCTCACCGATGAAGCAGATACCGGTGGAATCCTTCTTGCGCGCGGTGACAAGCTCATGCCTTTCGGCGATGGCCCGCACTTCGTGCTTCTCCAGTTCTCCCACCGGGAACAGGGTACGCGCGATGGCGGACTCCGGCACGGCGTGCAGGAAGTAGCTCTGGTCCTTGTTGGTGTCCAGGCCCTTGAGCAGGCGCGCACGACCGTCACGCACGCCGCCACGCACGTAGTGGCCGGTGGCGATCAGCTCGGCACCCAGCATCTCGGCATACTCGAGGAAGACCTTGAACTTGATCTCCCGATTGCAAAGGATGTCGGGATTCGGCGTGCGACCGGCCTTGTACTCGGCCAGGAAGTGCTCGAAGACATTGTCCCAGTACTCCGCGGCGAAGTTGGCGGTATGCAGCTTGATGCCGAGCTTGTCGCACACGGCCTGGGCATCGGCCAGGTCTTCGATGGCGGTGCAGTATTCGCTGCCGTCATCTTCGTCCCAGTTCTTCATGAACAGGCCTTCGACCTGGTAGCCCTGCTCCATCAACAACAGGGCAGAGACAGAGGAGTCGACACCGCCGGACATGCCGACGATGACCTTGGTTCCGGTACCGGTTTCAGCGGTCATCAGTTCTCTCGTCACCCGCGTGGCCGCGAGTCGTCACAAACAGGGGAGGCGGCGGATACGTCATTCTGGCACCGCTTGATTGACCGCGATTATACCTGAAGGCGTGGGTGGGATTCACCCCGCCTGCAGCCTCTGACGCACTCAATCGTGGATGACGTCGAGCGGGAAGCGCTTGCCACGCAGGCTGTCGCGGATGCGGCGGGTCACCAGCGGGCTGCGCAGACGCCCCATGGCCTCCAGCTGCTCGATTTCCTCGAGAGTCAGCCAGTGGGTCCTGACGATGTCAGGGTCGAGTGGCGTGTTCAGGTGCTCCAGCGCCGCTGCCTCGAAGCCATGCGAGTGGAAATGGGTGCCATCCCCGGCAACGTGCACGTACAGGCCAAGATAGCCTGTCAGCAGGATACGCCAGGCCGTTTCCTCACGTACCTCGCGCTGCACGCCATCAATGATGCGCTCGTGGGGCTCGAGGTGGCCGGCCGGCTGGTTGAACAGCGTCGCGGGGCCGCCCTTGTCCTCTTCGACGATCAGGTAGCGCCCGGCGCGTTCCACGACACAGGCAACGGTGGCATTCGGGGTCCAGCGTGCAGCCATCAGGATTTTCTTCCTTTCTTGTGGGAGGGGGGGCGCGAGGAGGAGGGACGGCCGTTCTTGCGCTCCCCGGAGCCGCCGCCAGCGTTCCTGCCACGAGCGGGCGGGCGCGCCTGGCGTGGCGGCACGGGCATCTCGCCCTCCTCGCTGCGCCACTCGCCGGGTGCCAGGCCATCGAGCTTCCAGGGGCCGATGGCGGCTCGGACAAGGCGCAGTGTCGGCAGACCGACATGTGCGGTCATCCGGCGTACCTGTCGGTTGCGACCCTCGCTGATGATGATCTCGAGCCAGTGGGTGGGAATGCTGGCACGAAAGCGCACGGGAGGTTGCCTTTCTGGCAACGCCGGTGGGTCGATGAGCCTGACCTGGGCCGGTCGGGTCATGCCATCCTTGAGCTCCACGCCGGCTCTCAGCGCGGCGATGGCCTGCTCATCAGGGGCACCTTCCACCTGCACCCAGTAAGTCTTGGGTTGCTTCTTCTTCGGATGTGCGATCTGGTGGGAGAGCGCGCCATCACTGGTGAGCAGCAGCAATCCTTCCGAATCGTAATCGAGGCGTCCGGCGGCATAGACATCCGGCACGTCGATGAAGTCCGCGAGGGTCTGACGGCCCTGATCGCGGTCGGTGAACTGCGTCAGAACGCGGTAGGGCTTGTGTAGCAGATATATGAGAGACATGGTTTAGACTTTTGTCGCGGCTGCCGTATAAGCCTACTGTGAGAAGCGGCACGGGTGCTATACTCGCGCCTCCACTGAATCCATGACAGGGGAGTTATCAATGGGGTTCCAGAAGATTGTCGTCCCGGAAGGCGGTGCCAAGATCACCGCAAATTCCGACAATACCCTCAACGTTCCGAATAATCCGATCATCCCGTTCATCGAAGGCGATGGTATCGGTGTGGACGTGACTCCGGCCATGAAGATTGCCATCGACGCTGCTGTCGAAAAGGCCTATGGCGGTGAGCGCAAGATTCACTGGATGGAAGTCTACGCCGGTGAAAAAGCCACTCACGTCTATGACGCTGACACCTGGCTGCCGGAAGAGACTCTCGAGGCTGTCAAGGATTACGTCGTTTCCATCAAGGGTCCGCTGACCACTCCGGTGGGCGGTGGTATTCGCTCCCTGAACGTCGCGCTGCGTCAGAAGCTTGACCTGTACACCTGCCTGCGCCCGGTGCGCTGGTTCACGGGTGTGCCGAGTCCGGTCAAGAAGCCGGCCGACGTCGACATGGTCATCTTCCGCGAAAACTCCGAAGACATCTACGCAGGTGTCGAATGGAAAGCGGGAACGCCGGAAGCCGACAAGGTCATCAAGTTCCTGCGCGAAGAGATGGGTGTCACCAACATCCGCTTCCCGCAGAACTGCGGTATCGGCGTCAAGCCGGTGTCCGAAGAAGGTACCAAGCGTCTGGTCCGTCAGGCTGTCCAGTACACCATCGACAACGACCGTGAGTCGCTGACCCTGGTGCACAAGGGCAACATCATGAAGTTCACCGAAGGTGCCTTCAAGGACTGGGGCTACGAAATCGTCAAGGACGAGTTCGGCGGCGAGCTGCTGGATGGCGGCCCGTGGATGACCTTCAAGAACCCGAACAACGGCAAGGACATCGTGGTCAAGGACGTCATCGCTGACGCCATGCTCCAGCAGATCCTGCTGCGTCCGGCGGAATACGATGTCATCGCTACCCTGAACCTGAACGGTGACTACCTGTCCGACGCTCTGGCGGCGGAAGTGGGTGGTATCGGTATCGCGCCGGGTGCCAACCTGTCCGACACCGTCGCCATGTTCGAAGCGACTCACGGTACTGCACCGAAGTACGCCGGTCAGGACAAGGTCAACCCGGGCTCCGTCATCCTCTCCGCCGAGATGATGCTGCGTCACATGGGTTGGGTCGAAGCCGCGGATCTCGTGCTGAAAGGCGTCGAGAAGGCCATCGCCAAGGGCGAAGTCACCTATGACTTCCATCGCCTGATGGACGATGCCAAGCTGCTCAAGTGCTCCGAGTTCGGTCAGGCTGTCGCTGACAACATGGATGCCTGAGATCCGACACTTGTCTGATTTCAGAAGAAGGCCCCCGGACGTGTCCGGGGGCCTTCTTGCGTCTGCTTGCATCATGCGCGACATGCCCTCATCTTTTCCTTATCCCATCAACGTCAATGCCCGGCGATGGAAGTGGCCTTCCGTCGTGGCGCGTTGAGGCAATCAGCTTCGCCACTGCTTGTGTTCACCGGATCAGCCCCTTATGTTCAAGACAGACACATCGTGCAGCAGCTTCTCTTTCTCGCAGCTGTTGCGGATCAGGAATCAGGCTCCCTCGGCACAGGAGCCGTCGCACCAGGAGGATCAGGATGGCGATCTGGCGTTCGCTACCGCTGAGCCCGAACTGGCGCCACCGCCCATGTACAAGGTCGTTCTGCACAATGATGACTTCACGCCGATGGATTTCGTCGTGGAGGTGCTGACCACCTTCTTCAACAAGGATCAGGAGCAGGCAGTACAGATCATGCTCGCTGTCCATCATCAGGGAAAAGGAACCTGTGGCATCTTCAGCCGCGACATCGCGGAAACGAAATGCCACCAAGTGAATCAATATGCTCGAGAGTGCCAGCATCCGCTGCTGTGCGACATCGACCGGGCGGAGTGATCCGTCCAAGACGCGGCCTAGAGGGGACTTGCCATGTTGAGCAAAGAACTTGAACTGACCCTGAACACGGCCTTCACCGTGGCACGTTCCAAGCGCCACGAATTCATGACCGTGGAACACCTCCTGCTGGCACTGCTCGACAATGCCTCCGCTTCGGACGTCTTGCGCGCCTGTGGCGCCAATCTGGACAAGTTGCGAGTCGACCTTCAGGACTTCATCAACTCCACCACCCCGCTGATCCCGGAAGAGCAGGAAGACCGCGAGACGCAGCCGACGCTGGGCTTCCAGCGCGTGCTTCAGCGTGCTGTCTTCCATGTCCAATCCTCCGGCAAGAGTGAAGTGACCGGCGCCAACGTGCTGGTGGCCATCTTCTCCGAGCAGGAAAGCCAGGCGGTCTACTTCCTCAAGCAGCAGAATGTCGCGCGGGTCGATGCGGTCAACTACATCGCCCACGGCATTTCCAAGGTGGCGGGTCACACCCAGGCGCCTCAGGCGTCGGTCGAGAGCGAGGAAGGCGAGGAGAGCAGCGGCGAGAGCGGCAACAGCCCGCTGACCAACTACGCCACCAACCTCAACGACCAGGCACGTCTGGGCAAGATCGATCCGCTGATCGGCCGTGATGAAGAACTCGAGCGCGTGGTGCAGATTCTGGTGCGCCGTCGCAAGAACAACCCGCTGCTGGTCGGCGAGGCCGGTGTCGGCAAGACCGCCATCGCGGAAGGTCTCGCCAAGCGAATCGTCGAGGAAGACGTCCCGGAAGTCATCAAGGAAGCCGTCGTCTACTCGCTGGATCTCGGCGCGCTGCTGGCGGGTACCAAGTACCGCGGTGATTTCGAGAAGCGCCTCAAGGCTCTGCTGGCGGAGCTGCGCAAGGAACCGAACTCGATCCTGTTCATCGACGAGATCCACACCGTCATCGGGGCGGGGGCGGCGTCCGGTGGCGTGATGGATGCCTCCAATCTGCTCAAGCCACTGCTGTCTTCCGGTGAGCTGCGCTGTATCGGTTCCACCACCTTCCAGGAATTCCGCGGCATCTTCGAGAAGGACCGTGCGCTGGCACGTCGCTTCCAGAAGGTCGATGTCATGGAGCCGTCGGTGGACGACACCATTCGCATCCTCAAGGGGCTGCGAGGTCGCTTCGAGGAACACCATGCCCTCAAGTACACCGATGCGGCGCTCGAGACGGCGGTGCGACTGGCGGATCGCTACATCAACGATCGTCAGCTGCCCGACAAGGCCATCGATGTGATCGATGAAGCCGGTGCTCACCAGCGTCTGCTGCCCGAGAGCATCCGTGTCGATACCATCGATACCGAGCAGGTCGAGGCGATCGTGGCGTCCATCGCCCGCATTCCGCCGAAGACGGTCTCCAGCTCCGACAAGAAGCTGCTGTCCAATCTCGAGCGTGATCTCAAGATGCTGGTGTTCGGTCAGGACGATGCCATCACCGGCCTTTCGGCAGCCATCAAGCTGTCGCGTGCCGGACTCAAGGCGCCGGACAAGCCGGTGGGCAGCTTCTTGTTCGCTGGGCCGACAGGTGTCGGCAAGACCGAGGTCGCGCGTCAGCTGGCAGCGTTGATGGGGATCGAGCTGGTGCGCTTCGACATGTCCGAGTACATGGAGCGTCACACTGTCTCGCGCCTGATCGGGGCACCGCCGGGCTATGTCGGTTATGACCAGGGCGGGCTTCTGACCGAAGCCATCACCAAGCAGCCGCATTGTGTGCTGTTGCTGGATGAGATCGAGAAGGCACACCCGGAAGTCTTCAACCTGCTGCTGCAGGTGATGGACCACGGCCGCCTGACCGACAACAACGGTCGCGAAGCGGACTTCCGCAACGTCATCCTGGTGATGACCTCCAATGCAGGGGCCGAGCAGGTGGCGCGTCGCTCCATCGGCTTCAAGCATCAGGATCACTCCACCGATGCGATGGAAGTCATTCGCAAGACCTTCTCGCCGGAATTCCGCAACCGTCTGGATGGCATCATCCAGTTCGGCGCGCTGGATCTCGCCGTGGTGCGCAATGTGGTCGACAAGTTCCTGGTCGAACTGCAGGCACAGCTTGACGAGAAACGCGTGCAGCTGGACGTGGCGGATGAAGCGCGAGACCTGCTGGCGACTCTGGGCTATGACCCGGCGATGGGGGCTCGTCCGATGGCGCGCGTCATTCAGGAGAAGCTCAAGAAGCCGTTGGCCGAGATGATCCTGTTCGGTGATCTGTCGGAGTCCGGTGGTATCGTGCATGTCACGGTCGATAACGGCGAACTGCACCTGGAGACCGAGGCTGAAATGGCCTGAGCATGGATGAGCCGCTTGTCCTCATGGGATGGGAGCGAAGGCCAGACGGGCGTTCGGGCTCAGTACGCATCCACGGGGCAAAGCGGCATCATCGGAATACTCTGGCGCGCACCATCGAGACGGTGACCGGCAAGGCAGTCAGACCGTGCTCAGCGCGAACGGTAGACGATACGGCCCTTGGACAGGTCGTAGGGAGTCAGCTCAACCTTGACCTTGTCACCGGTCAGGATGCGGATGTAGTTCTTGCGCATCTTGCCGGAGATGTGTGCGGTCACGATGTGGCCGTTTTCCAGTTCTACACGGAAAGTGGTGTTCGGAAGGGTGTCGACGATGACGCCTTCCATTTCAATATGATCTTCACGCGCCATATAGGCTGATCCTCATCTGATACAGGGAGTAATGCGGTGGGTTCCGAGCCATCCGCGCACAGAAAAGTGCCGGATTCGGGACTTCGATAGGCGATATTGTGCCGCAAGGGCGGCAGCAAGGCAAAGTCGAAGCGAGATTGTACGCTCCTTGAGCGCTCGTGGGCAGGCCGCAGGAGCGATAAAACTTGATGAGGCTCAGGGGGAGGTGAGTATCATGGAAGCTGAAGGGGATCCGACGACGCCAATGGCTGCCATCCAGGTATTCCAACGGTTGGAAATGCTGCTTGTAGTTCATCTTGCGGCAATCCCGTATCCAGTAGCCCAGATAAAGATGCGCCAGAGCCTCCCGGCGCGCCTGCTCTATCTGCCACAGTACGGCGTAGGTGCCGAGGGAGCGCGACTGGAAGGCTTCATCGGGGTCGTAGAAGGTGTAGATGGCGGACAGCCCATGGCTCATGCGATCCATGGCCGCGACCGCCACCAGTCTGCCATCGAGCCGGAAGCTGATCAGGCGTGCATATTCATCGCGTGACGTCAGAAAGGTACGGTATTGCTCGTGGCTTGGCGGGAACATGTCGCCATCGGCGTGACGGCTACGGATATAGTGCGCATACAGACGATAGTGTTCGGGATCGAACAGTGCCGGGCCTTCCTCGATGGTGAGATCGGCATTGCGCTTGAGCAATTTCTTCTGGGTACGGTTGGGCGTGAAGTCGGCGATGGGGACTCGTACCGAGATGCAGGCGCGGCAATCGCCGCAGTGCGGTCGATAGAGGTGTGAGCCGCTGCGACGAAAGCCGAGCAGAGCCAGAGCATCATAGACGCCTGAGTTGGGCGCTTCCTGTGGGTCGAGGAACAGCGTGGTCGCCTGGCGTCCTTCCAGGTAGCTGCAGGCATGGGGCACGGTCAGGAAGAAGCGCAGATCGCGTTGCGGTTGTTTGGGGGTATTGCTGCTCACCTTCGCTTCATCTCCCTCACTGCATCAGTGTGGACGCCCGTGTTTCAAGGGCTCGGTTGTCAGTGACCACTTGCCCTCATGCCCTTCGCCAGTGGCATACTGGTCAAGATAGCTGATGAATTCGCTGCGAGCGATGCTGCAAGCCCCAAGGCTCTCCAGGTGCGGGGTGTGCATCTGGCAATCGATCAGCGGAAAGCCGCGTGCTTCAAGTTCACGGCACAACACGACCAGTGCCATCTTCGAGGCATCCGTGGTGCGAGAGAACATGGACTCACCGAAGAAGACCCGGCCACAGGCCACGCCATACAGGCCGCCTACCAGGCTGTCACCCTGCCAGACCTCGACGCTGTGGGCGTGACCCATGGCATGCAGAGCGATGTAGGCCTGCTGCATTTCTGGCAATATCCATGTGCCGGCCTGCCCCTCACGGGAAATGCTGGCACAGGCATCGATGACGCCGGTAAAGTCGCGGTCGATGCTGAAGTGGAACCCGCCATTGCGCAGGCGTTTGGCCAGACTGCGACGTACGCGCACCTCCTCGGGTCTCAGCACCATGCGCGGGTCTGGCGACCACCACAGTATCGGGTCACCCGGGCTGAACCAGGGAAAGATCCCGCGAGGGTAGGCCGCCAGCAACCACTCGGGGCTGAGGTCGCCGCCCGCGCACAGCAGGCCATCGGGGTCGCTCAGCGCTTCGCTGGCATGCGGGAAGCGTACGGGGGCAGGAGGAAGCCAGGGCAGCATGGGCAGTCTCTTGTTGGATCGTGAACAGCTCAGTGCAATGCGCTCGTGACACCTGGATGTCATGGGCAGACGTGAATCGGCAATTGTGACGTCACTGCCATCGGATGGTTATGATAACCGGCTGAAGGTACATGGAAAATCGCCCACAAGGTGCAAGGGGGATGGCGACTTGACTGCCAAGAGTGCCAGAAAGACAAGTCGGGATCAGGCGAAGCCGGAGACCCGCAGCCGCCGCGCGGCAGCAACACCGAGAAAGCGTGCCCGCCAGAAGGCGGATGCGCCAGGCTTCTTCGCTCGTCTGCGGGGCGCTTCAGCGGCCAGCAAGCCCGCGCCCCGCAAGACGCCCAGAGTCTCGGGCAAGCCCGCGAAGAAGGACACGAGCGCAAGCCCGCGAAGAAGGACACGAGCAGGAATGAACCGCGCGAGATGAGCGCGGCGGCCCTGCGCCGTGAAGAGCGCCAGGCTGAACGCGAGGAGCGCAAGGCCATCCGTGCCGAACGACGCGCGGAAGCCCAGGCTCGCCCGCCTTCACGACTGACGACCACCTTGCAGGGTGTCAGCCGTGAAGGCGTGGTCATCCTCATGCTCAGCCTGTGCGTCTTCATGCTGCTGGCGTTGTTCAGCTACGCGCCGACGGACCCCGGCTGGTCCTACAGCGGTCCTGAGTCGACGACGAGCAACTGGATGGGCAGCATCGGTGCCTGGTTGTCCGACGTCCTGTATTCCCTGTTCGGTGGCAGCGCCCTGTGGTGGCCTGCCATGCTCGGTTTCGGTGCCTGGCGTCTGATGCGTCAACCCAGCACCGAGCTGGTGTGGGACCCGACCACCATCGCGGTGCGTGCCGGCGGGCTCTTCCTGTTGATCATGGCGACTTGCGTGATCGGCGATATCCAGTTCTACAGCCCTGACAGCCAGCTGACCAATGGTGCCGGCGGTATTCTCGGCAAGGGCATCGCAGGAGCGCTCACGCCCTTGATCGGCATGGGCGGCACCGTGCTGGCGTCGCTTGCCAGCTTCCTGTGTGGTTTCACGCTGTTTACCGGCATGTCGTGGCTGACGGTCATGGACGAGCTGGGCAATGGCTGCATGCGCCTTGGCGTCTGGCTGAAGGAGCGACTCAATAGTCGTCGTGATGATGAATACGATGACGATTGGCGGTGACGACGATTTCGCCAATGATCGCAGCACGGATATCCCCTGGCAGACAGCCGAGACCACGCCTTCCGCCAAGGTACCGGGGGCTGCCTACACCGAACGCATGACGGTGCAGAGTGCCACGGTCAACATCGAGGGCGTCGAGCTTGCCAGCGCCGTGCAGGCGGCCGTGGCGTCCCAGGCTGCCGCGGCCCCCGCGACGCCTGAGCGTCCGAGCTGGGCCTATGACGGCGATGAGTCCGGCATGGTGCCGGGCGCCGGGCGACTGGCCACGGCGGAAGATGCGCAGGAAGCGGTACGGGATCCCTCCGGGCCGACTCTCTGGACCGTGGAGCACCTGCAGAGTCAGCGTCACGAAGGCTCGGATCACGAAGAGGCACCGGAGGGCGATCTGCCACAGCTGAGCCTGCTGACGCCCCCGGATGAGCAGAAGCCCAACTACAGCGAAGAAGAACTCGACCAGATGGCCGAGCTGCTGGTGGTGCGTCTGCGCGAGTACGGGGTGAAGGCCGAGGTGGCGGATGTGTGGCCGGGGCCGGTCATCACGCGCTTCGAGATCCAGCCGGCGCCGGGGGTCAAGGCCTCCAAGATCTCCAACCTGTCGACTGACCTGGCGCGCTCACTGCTGGTCAAGAGCGTGCGGGTGGTGGAGGTGATTCCGGGCCGTCCCACGGTCGGCATCGAGATCCCCAACCCCAACCGCGCCATGATCCGTCTGCGCGAAGTGTTCGATTCCGATGCCTACCAGCTGGCGGAATCTCCGGTGACATTGGCACTGGGTCAGGACATCGGTGGCGCACCTGTCGTGGCCAACCTCGGCAAGATGCCGCACCTGCTGGTCGCCGGTACCACCGGCTCGGGCAAGTCGGTCGGCATCAACTCGATGCTGATCTCGATGCTGCTCAAGGCCACGCCAGATGAAGTGCGCATGATCATGGTCGACCCCAAGATGCTGGAGCTGTCGGTCTATGACGGCATCCCGCACCTGCTGGCACCGGTGGTGACGGACATGAAGGAGGCCGCCAATGCCCTGCGCTGGTGTGTCGCCGAGATGGAGCGTCGCTACAAGCTGATGGCCGCCATGGGGGTGCGTAACCTGGCCGGCTTCAATGCCAAGATCGATGAAGCCGAGGCGCATGGCGCCCAGATCGCTGACCCGCTGTGGGAGCCGCAGCCCTGGGAGATGCACCAGCATCCGCCGGTGCTCGCCAAGCTGCCCTACATCGTGGTGGTGATCGACGAGTTTGCCGACATGTTCATGATCGTCGGCAAGAAGGTCGAGGAGCTGATCGCACGTCTGGCCCAGAAGGCGCGTGCCGCGGGGATTCACCTGATTCTGGCCACTCAGCGCCCATCAGTGGACGTGGTGACCGGCTTGATCAAGGCCAACATCCCGACGCGCATGGCCTTCCAGGTCTCTTCCAAGATCGACTCGCGCACCATTCTCGACCAGGGCGGTGCGGAAGATCTGCTGGGCCATGGTGACATGCTCTATCTGCCGGCCGGTGCCGGCATGCCGACGCGTGTCCACGGCGCCTTCGTCGATGATGACGAGGTGCACCGGGTGGTGGATGACTGGAAGCGTCGCGGCACGCCGGAGTATATCGAGGAGATCCTCACCGGCGGCGTGCAGGCGGATGCGCTGGCCGGGCTTGAGGCCGAAGGCGAGGACGGCGATGCCGAGCAGGATGCACTCTACGATGAAGCGGTCGCCTATGTGGTCGAGTCGCGCCGTGCTTCCATCTCCGCCGTGCAGCGGCGCTTCAAGATCGGCTACAACCGTGCCGCGCGGCTGGTCGAGGCCATGGAAATGGCCGGTGTCGTCTCCGCGATGGGCACCAACGGCTCGCGGGAAGTGCTCGCCCCCAACCATAGCGGCTAGTGAAAGACACGAAGGGGAGCTTTTGGCTCCCCTTCGTGTCAAAGACGTCAGATCACCTGTCAGTCCGTCTCATTGCAAGGAGTGTCATGAATACACCGTCACGTTCTTTCGTTTCCTCATTGACCACCCGTCTGGCCAAGGGGCTGGGCGCCGCCTTGATGCTGGGCATGGCCAGCCTGCCGGCCCACGCCGATGACTCCGCCGGAGAGCGTCTTTCTCGCCTGCTGGAGCCCCTCAAGACCTATACCGCCGACTTCGATCAGCAGATTCTCGATGCCTCGGGCCAGCGTCTGCAGGAAGCCCACGGCAAGATGTGGCTGTCACGCCCAGGCAAGTTCCGCTGGAGCGTCGACGCGCCATACCGCCAGGAGGTGGTCTCCGACGGCAAGGAAGTCTATCTGCATGACCCGGATCTGGAGCAGGTCACCGTGCAGCCACTGGATGAGCGCGTGACCCACACGCCGGCACTGCTGCTGTCCGGGCGTTCCAGCGAATTGACCGCCAACTACGATGTCGAGCGCCAGCAGCAGGGGGCCCGCGAGACCTTCACGCTGACGCCCAAGCAGGCCGACACCCTGTTTGAAAGCCTCAAGCTGACCTTCGACGGCGAGCAGCTCGACATGCTGCAGATGGCCGATTCCACCGGCCAGCGTACGGCCATCGATTTCCATGATGTCCAGTACAACCCGAGTCTGGAGGCCAGTCGCTTCGTGTTCCAGATTCCTGAAGGTGCGGATGTCATTCGCGAGCAGTGATCCGGTCGGCGTGGTCATCCAGCTCGCGGCGCCAGCGCTCTATCTCGGCAAAGCGCTTCTCGCCGCCATACTGGGTCGGGCGGTAGAACTGCTGTACCGGCAGTTCCTCGGGCCAGGCGTTGTGCGCCGTGCCGGCGGGATAGCCGTTGGGCTCGTTGTGGGCATAGCGATAGCCTTCGCCCATGCCCAGCTCCTTCATCAGGGTCGTCGGCGCATTGCGCAGATAGACCGGCACCCCGAAATGCGGCTGCTGGCGCACGAAGGCTCTGGCCTCCTTCCACGCCGTGTCGATGGCGTTGCTCTTGGGGGCGATGGCCAGGTGGATCGCCGCATGCGCGATGGCACGTTGGCCCTCGTAGTCGCCCAGACGCAGATAGGCGTCCCAGGCCGCGATGGTCAGCGGCAGGGCACGCGGGTCGGCGTTGCCCACATCCTCGGAGGCAATCGCCGCCAGCCGACGCACCACATCCAGCGGATCCCCACCGCCATCCATGAAGCGCGCCATGTACAGAAGCGCCGCGTCGGGGCGTGAGGAGCGTACCGACTTGTGGATCGCCGACAGCAGGTCGTAATAGTCATCGCCCTGCTTGTCGAAGCTTGAGGCCTGATGGCCCAGCACGGCCTCCAGCGAGCTGTCCTCGAGTATCTCGCGCGTTCCCCCCTGGGCATCTGGCTCACGGCGCACGAAGTCGCAGGCGGTTTCCAGAAGGCCCAGGGCACGACGCGCGTCTCCCGAGGCTGCTCGCGCAATCCGGGTCAGCGTCTCGCGGCTGGCATCGATCTGACGCGTACCGAGGCCATTGACCTCATCGCGCAAGGCACGGGTCAGCACCTCGATCAGATCCTCCTCGTCCAGTGCCTTGAGCACATAGACCCGCGCCCGCGACAGCAGTGCCGAGTTGACCTCGAAGGACGGGTTCTCGGTGGTCGCGCCGATCAGCGTCAGCAGACCCGACTCCACATGCGGCAGCAGGGCGTCCTGCTGACTCTTGTTGAGGCGGTGGATCTCATCGAGAAACATCACCGTCTGGCGCTCGCTGGCCTGATGGTGGCGCGCTCGCTCCACCACCTCGCGGATGTCCTTCACGCCCGCCATCACCGCCGACAGCTGTTCAAGGTGTGCATCACAGCCGTGGGCCAGTATCTCGGCCAGCGTCGTCTTGCCGACGCCCGGCGGCCCCCACAGGATCATCGAGCGCACCACGCCGGATTCCACCATCTGGCGCAGCGGCATGTCAGGCCCGACCAGCGCCGCCTGGCCGATGTAATCTTCCAGCGAGCGCGGTCGCATGCGGTAGGCCAATGGCGCATGGGAATTCGAGGCGGTATCGGCAAAGAGATCCATCGGCGAGTCAGGCTCCGGCAGGCGTGGGCGGGGAATGCGCTCATCATGGCCGATCCCGCAAGCCTGTACAAATCAGCAGGGCTGGCGCGGCCTGCCAACGGCATCAGGCCATCCGTGACTTCTTCACGGACTGTCATGTTTTCCTGACAGCATGCCTCGCGCATTCAGGCAATCCCGCCCAACGTCTAACGGGCGCTCATGGGATGTGTCCTACACTTCAGGATGACGACATTGCTACATTCGGTAGCAATGCCCGAGGCGGCAGCGCTGTCTGCCAGCATCGGCCACCTGTTCCGTCAGGAGGAGGAAGTCATGCCCAATGTGACTCAGCTGCGCCAGGACCACGCCAACATGGCGCGTCTATTGCACGTGCTCTCGCATCGCCACAGGACACTGGTCAGTGGCGAACGCCCGGACTTTCGCATGATGCGGGAAGTGGTGGATTACATTCTCGATTACATGCAGGGCTTCATCATTCCGCTGGAGCGTCAATGCACGCAGATGTTGTGCGAGCGCTCCGAGGATGCCTCACCCCTGTGTCAGCGGCTCATCCAGCAGTATCACACTCTGCACGGCCGTCTCTCCAAGCTGTCCGACAATCTCGACAGCATCCTGATGGATCAGATCATACCGATGGATCAGTTCATCCATGATCTGCGCGACTATGTCGAAGCGCATCGTGACTACCTGCGTGCCGAGCGTACCGAGCTGTTTCCGCTGATGCGGGACAATCTCAGTGATGAGGAATGGCAGCAGCTGACCGACGCCATCCCGCATGCCCGTGCAGAGCTTGAGCGTCTGCAGGAAGCCTATCCGGAACTCTACGCCGAGCTGACCGAAAGTGAGGTCGTGACCGCCTGATCCCGCCAGCGATGGCATGGCACTGGAAGACCCGCGACTGTTTCGTCAGCTTGCCTACGTGAACGGCTGCTGGGTGCATGGTGAGGCAGGCCGTGAGGAAGCGGTCTTCGACCCCGCCACCGGCGAGCGCCTCGGTCAGGTGCCGTGGCTCGAGTCCACGCAGATCGATGCTGCCATTGCCGCGGCCGATGAGGCCCAGCGGGAATGGCGCAAGCTGCGGGCGGACCAGCGCGGCGAGCTGCTGGATGCCTGGTATGACCTCATCCGCGCCCACAAGCAGGATCTCGCCATGCTGATGACCCGTGAGCAGGGCAAGTCACTGGACGATGCCCGTGGCGAGGTGGAATACGGCGCAAGCTTCGTTCACTGGTTCGCCGAGGAGGGCAGCCGTGCCTTCGGCGAGACCATCCCCAGTCATATCCCGAATGCCGCGCTGGGCACCGTGCGTGAACCCATCGGCGTGGCCGCGCTGATCACGCCGTGGAACTTCCCGCTGGCGATGATCACCCGCAAGGCCGCCGCCGCGCTGGCGGCCGGCTGCACGGTGCTGGTCAAGCCCGCCGGCGAGACCCCGTTCTCGGCGCTGGCGCTGGCGGAGCTTGCCGAGCGTGCCGGGATTCCCGCCGGTGTCTTCAGTGTCATTACCGGCGAGGCCGCGGAAGTCTCGAAGCAGCTGTGTGATGACCCGCGTGTCGCCGGGCTCTCGTTCACCGGCTCCACCCGAGTGGGGCGTCTGCTGCTTTCCCAGTGCGCCGACAGCGTCAAGCGCGTCTCGCTGGAGCTGGGCGGCAATGCGCCCTTCATCGTCGGGCCGGACATGGACCCCGAGGAGGCGGCGCGTGCCGCCGTCGATGCCAAGTTCCAGACCTCCGGTCAGGACTGTCTCGCCGCCAATCGCATCCTGGTGCACGACAGCCTGTATGAGGATTTCCTGAGCCACTTCGTGCGCCTCATGAAGCAGCTCAAGGTCGGCAATGGGCTGGTCTCGGGTATCGACATGGGGCCGCTGATCCACCGTGACGCCGTGGCCAAGGCGCAGACCATCGTCGATGACGCCGTCGAGCAGGGCGCGCGGCTGATCCACGGCGATCAGAGCATGGCTCCCGGCCCCAACTTCTTCATGCCGGTGCTGCTGGCGGATGTCACGCCGAGCATGCGCGCCTGGCGCGAGGAGACCTTCTCGCCGGTGGCCGGCGTGACGGCCTGGCACGATGAGGAAGAGGTGATCGCGATGGCCAACGACACCGAATACGGCCTGGCCGCCTACGTCTACACCCACGACATTCGCCGCGTCTGGCAGCTGATGCGCGGCCTGCGCTTCGGCATGGTCTCGGTCAACTCGGTGAAGATGACCGGTGCGCCGATTCCCTTCGGCGGCGTCAAGCAATCCGGTCTCGGGCGCGAAGGGGGTCGCCAGGGGCTGGAGGAATATCTGGATATCAAGTACTACTGCCTGGGTGGGATGGAAAGCGCCTCCGGGAGTTGAGACGGGCATCATTCATTGTCACGGGCGGTCAGGGCCACGGCGCGATCGCCCCTTGTGGACCATTCGGAGAGTCACATGAGCACCGATAACACCCAACGCCAGTCTGTCGGCTTCGATGACAGCATCAGCACCGACGAGCTGATTCGCCGTGACCGCAAGGTCACCTTCCATGCCTCCACCCACCTGCGTGATTTCGCCCAGGGCGATCTGCCGGGCCGCGTGATCACCGGCGGCGAAGGCATCCGCATCCGTGAGCGCGACGGGCGTGAGCTGATCGACGGCTTCGCCGGCCTCTACTGCGTCAACATCGGTTACGGGCGCACGGAAGTCGCCGATGCCATTCACGAGCAGGCCCTCAAGCTCAGCTATTACCACACCTATGTCGGCCACTCGAACGAGCCGCAGATCGCGCTGTCCGAGAAGATTCTCGAACTGGCCGGGCCTGACATGTCCAAGGTCTACTACGGCATGTCCGGCAGCGATGCCAACGAGACCCAGCTCAAGCTGGTGCGTTACTACCACAACGTGATCGGCAAGCCGGAGAAGAAGAAGGTCATCTCGCGCTGGCGCGGCTATCACGGCTCCGGCATCGCCTCAGGCTCTCTGACCGGCCTGGCGGCCTTCCATGATCACTTCGATCTGCCGATCGCCGGCATCCTGCATACCGAAGCGCCGGACTACTACCGTCGTCCCGCGGAATGCGCCGAGATGAGCGAGCGTGAATTCTCCGCCTGGTGTGCCGACAAGCTCGAGGCGATGATCCAGGCCGAAGGGCCGGAGACCGTCGGCGCCTTCATCGGCGAGCCGGTGCTGGGCACCGGCGGCATCGTGCCACCGCCGGAGGGCTACTGGGACGCCATCCAGGCCGTGCTCAAGCGCCACGACATCCTGTTGATCTGTGACGAGGTGGTGTGCGGCTTCGGGCGCATCGGCAGCCAGTTCGGCTACCAGCACTTCGGCATCAAGCCGGACCTGGTCACCATCGCCAAGGGCCTGACCAGCGCCTATCAGCCGCTGTCCGGGGTCATCGTCGGCGACCGCGTGTGGAAGGTGCTGGAGCAGGGCACCGGGGAATTCGGCCCCATCGGCCACGGCTGGACCTACTCCGGCCACGCGCTGGGCGCAGCGGCAGGTGTCGCCAACCTGGAGATCATCCGTCGTGAGGGGCTGGTGGACAACGCCCGCGATACCGGCGCCTATCTGCAGAAGGCCATGAAGGCAGCCTTCGCCGATCACCCCATCGTCGGCGACGTGCGTGGCATCGGCCTGCTGGCGGCGCTGGAGTTCTCACCGCAGCCGTCAGAGCGCAAGGCGTTCGATTCCGCACTCAAGGTCGGCCCGCGCATCTCGGCGGCGGCACTCGAGGAAGGGCTGATCGCCCGCGGCATGCCCCAGGGCGACATCCTCGGCTTCGCACCGCCGCTGGTGATCACCCCCGAGGAGATCGATGACATCATCGCCCGCGCGCGCCGCGCCGTGGACAAGGTGCATCAGGAGCTTCTCGACAACGGTGATCTGGCCTCTGGTGACAAGTAGGCATGGTATTGACCCTACCCCCGCTCAAGCATCCACGGGAAACGCCGCTGGCGCTGGCTGATATCCATGCCGCGCGCCAGCGGCTGTTTCATTCATCGACGGCCACCGGTGTCGAGCGTACGGCGCTGGTGCCATCCCCGGCACTGTCACGACGCTTCGATGCCGAGATCCTGCTCAAGCTGGAAACCCGTCAGCCCACCGGCGCCTTCAAGCTGCGTGGTGCCAGCAACCTGCTGGCGGCCGTGGCCGAGCAGTCGTCGGGGGATGCCGTGACGCGCCTGGCGCGCGGCGTGACCACTGCCTCCACCGGCAATCACGGTCGGGCGCTGGCCTATGCCGCGATGCGCCGTGGCCTGAAGGCCATCATCTGTCTCTCCGAGCAGGTACCCGCCAACAAGGTACGGGCCATCGAGGCGCTGGGCGAACTGGGCGGTGCCTCCGGCGGCAGCGTCGAGGTACGCCGTGTCGGCCGCAGTCAGGACGAGGCCTTTCGGGAAGTCCATCGGCTGGTCGAGGAGGAGGGCATGCTGGCGGTGCCGCCCTTCGATGACCCGCTCATCGCGGCCGGTCAGGGCACCATCGGGCTGGAGCTGCTGGAGGATTGCCCGTCGCTTGATCATGTGCTGATCGGGCTCTCCGGCGGTGGACTGCTCGGCGGTATCGGGGCGGCGCTCAAGGCGATTCGCCCCGAGACCCAGGTGCATGGCATCAGCCTCACCGAGGGCGCCGCCATGTGGCACAGCCTGCAGGCGGGCGCCCCGGTGGAGGTGGAGGAGGTCGCAAGCCTCGCCGATTCACTGGGCGGCGGCATTGGCCTGGACAACCACACCACGCTGCCGCTGGTGCATCGCGTGATGGATCACCACCATCAGGTCAGCGAGCGCGCCATCGCCCGCGCCATGCTGATGCTGCTGGAGGAAGAGAAGCTTCTGGTGGAGGGCGCTGCGGTGGTCGGGCTTGCCGCACTCGAGGCCTCGCGGCGAGGCGAGACCGACCCCGCGCTCGCCGAGTCGATCCGTGGCCAGCGCGTCGCGCTGATCATCAGCGGCAACGGCGTCAGCCTGGAAACGCTCGATCAGGCCAGAGCGCTGCTGGCAGACGCTCAGACCCCCGGAGGAGGACGCATGACGGAACCGACTCAGGACAGCATGCAGAGTTATTCACGCGAACAGATCGCCGAGGTCGTGGGGCTGGATACCACTGCACTCAAGGCCATTCGTGATGCCTTCATCGCGTTGGGGCAGGGCAAGGTGGTGCAGCCGCCGATCCTGTCGATGGCCATCGAGGAGGCCAACGGCGAAGTGGACGTCAAGACGGCCCACATCCAGGGGCTCAAGCACTTCGCGATCAAGATCAGCCCCGGCTTCTTCAACAATCCCGCCCGCGGCCTGCCGAGTCTCAATGGCCTGATGGTGGTGTTCTCCGCCGAGACGGGCCTTGCCGAGGCGCTGCTCAATGATGGCGGCTACCTGACGGCGGTGAGAACCGCGCTGGCCGGCGCCGTGGCCGCCGACGCCCTGTCTTGCCCGGACAGCAAGCGGGTCGCGCTGATCGGGGCCGGTGAGCAGGCCGGCCTGCAGCTGGAGGCCTTGCGGCTGGTGCGCGACATCGAGAGTGTCGATGTCTGGGCGCGGGACAAGCAGCGTGCCGAGACCTTCGCGCGGGAGACGGAGGAGCGCCTGGGGCTGACGGTGCGCAGTCATGACAGCCTGCATGCGGTCTGCCAGAACGCCGATATCAT
This sequence comes from Cobetia sp. ICG0124, assembly GCF_004006355.1. Lineage (NCBI taxonomy): Bacteria > Pseudomonadati > Pseudomonadota > Gammaproteobacteria > Oceanospirillales > Halomonadaceae > Cobetia > Cobetia sp. ICG0124. The sequence continues at coordinate 794,413 of NZ_CP024893.1, forward strand.
CGTCACCGCCACCCCCTCGCGAACGCCGCTGCTGGACTACTCGATGCTGCCGGAGGGCGTGCATGTCACCGCGATGGGCTCCGACAGCCCCGAGAAGCGTGAGCTGGAAGCCGATGTGCTCCTCGAGTGCGATCATTTCGTGTGTGATACCCGCGCCCAGTCCGAGACCAACGGCGAGCTGAAAGGGCTGGAGGCCGAGCAGGCCAGATCACGTGACGTGCATGAGCTGGGCCGTCTGCTGGCTGAGGGGCGTGATCTGCGTTCAGGCGGGTCGGCTCCTGATACCTGCATCACGGTGGCGGATCTCACCGGTACCGGCGTGCAGGATACGGCCATCGCCAGCCTGGCGCTCTCGCGGCTCGTCCGGCGTTAGGTGACGGCAGGAAGCCGTTGACGCCCCTTGCCACTCGGAGCCTGTCGTGACTCGTACCTCGTCCTCATCTGCCGCCCGGCCGCGTGCCCTGAGCGCTGCGCCCGATGTCGAGATCTGCCGCACACCGCTGGCGGATCTCTGCGCCGACTGTGACGCCGTGACCCTGCTGCCGCCGCTCTCGCCGCCGGAGGAGGGCCATGTGCGCCACCACTGTGCGCTGGATGCCCCGCTGGCGGTGTTCGATCTCGACGATACGCTGCTCGATGGCGACTGCACTGGCATGTGGATGCGCTGGATGGTCGCCTGTGGCTGGATCAAGGCTGTCGATGCCTTCATGGCCATCGGCGAGCGTCATCAGGTGCAATACCATGCCGGCACCCTGGACATCCACGAGCACACCGGCCATCTGCTCAGCCCGCTCGTCGGGCGGCATCGTGATGAGGTGCGTCGCGAAGTCGATGATTTCGTGGAAGAAATGGTCATGCCGCGACTGCTGGAAGGTGGCATCGCGCGGCTGGCCGAGCACGGTGAGGCCGGCCATCGCACCCTGATCATCTCCGCCTCCATGCATCATCTGGTCGGGCCCATCGCCAGTCGTCTGACCGCCGATGGGGCGCTGGCCACCCATCCGGCCTTTGATGGGCAGGGCTGCTTCACCGGAGCCACCAGCGGTATCGTCACCTTCCGCGAAGGCAAGCTGGCGGCGCTGGATGACTGGCTTGCGGGTGCCGAGCGCATCCATCGCACGCCGCAATCCCTGTGGGGCTATTCCGACTCCCACAATGACCTGCCCCTGCTGGAGCGGGTCGATTTCCCCCACGCCACCCAACCGGACGCACCGCTGCGCCAGCTGGCCGAGGCGCGCGGCTGGCCAGTGGTTGACTGGCGCCTGTCGCGCCTGTCGCAGGCGCGGGGCGTGGCGATGACGGCCTGCGGGGTGCTGTTGATCTCGCCGGACGCGCTGCTGCTGCGACTCGCCGATGTCGCCGATGGCCCGCTGGTGTTCTGGCGCGGTCTGCTGACGGCCATCGGCTTTGCACTGTTCCTGCTGGCCCTCCAGCGCGGCACTCCCGCACAGCGCATCGCCAGCGCCCTGGCGCGCATGCGTGGCTGCGGGCGTACCGGCGTATGGGTCGCGCTGCTGTTCACCGGCTCCACCCTGGGTTTCGTGCTCGCCAACCAATACACCCGCGCCGGCAACGTGCTGATCATCCTCGCCGCCAGTCCGCTGTTCGCGGCGCTGATGTCGCGCCTGTGGCTGGGCGAGCGTCAGCCACGCCATGTGTGGGGCGCGATTCTGGCCTCGCTGGCGGGCATCACGCTGCTGGTGCTCGATGAGGCCGGCAGCGGCACGCTCACCGGCAACCTGCTGGCGCTGGGCTGCAGCCTGTCGCTGGCCGGCAACTTCACGCTGTGTCGTACGCGCCCGGGGCATGACATGAGTCCGATGCTGACACTGTCCGGGCTGGTCACCGCGCTGTGCGGCCTGCTGGCGTGCCTGTGGAGCATGACGCAGGGCGGCGGTGACGTGCTGACGCAGCTGTGGCCTTCGCACGGTGCCGATTTCGCCCAGCGCGCCGGCTGGCTGGTGCTGCTGTGCCTGGTGCTTTCGCCGCTGGGCTTCACGCTGATCCAGCGTGGCCCGATCTATCTGCCCTCTGCGGAAGTGGCGCTGCTGATGTTGCTGGAAAGCGTGTTCGGCATCCTGTGGGTGTGGTGGGTGCTGGAAGAATCGCTTACCCCGCGTGGCTGGGCGGGCGGTGCACTGGTGCTGGGCGCGATGCTCATCAAGAGTCTGATCGACCGTCGTCACCGTCAATCGGTGACGGCGAGCGCGCGTTCTGCGGATGCGTCCACCGGTCGCAGCTGATACAATCCCGCCCATCCCCGAGTTTATTCACTGTCAAATGACAGCCCTCTGGACGCCTCACGGCGACCGGAGCGAATAGCTCATGGCGCGAAGAAAGCCACAGGGCGACCGGAAACGACAGCGGCATCACGACGCAAGCCAGGCGCGAGCGGCACTGCCCCTGACGGCAGCGATGAAGATTGCCACGACCGGACGCCAGACTGACTCGACAGCGCCAGGATTCAGCACGCACACCACCTTCCCCAACCTGTTGCGGACGACTCGATGACAAGCAGCCTCAAACAGCAGTGGCTTTCCAACCTCCGGCCCGACATCCTGTCCGGCCTGGTGGTGGCATTGGCCCTGATCCCCGAAGCCATCGCCTTCTCCATCATTGCCGGTGTCGACCCCAAGGTCGGCCTGTATGCCTCCTTCTCCATCGCCGTGGTGACCGCCATCGCCGGTGGCCGTCCGGGCATGATTTCCGCCGCCACCGGTGCCATGGCACTGCTGATGGTCGACCTGGTCAAGGACCACGGCCTGGAGTACCTGCTGGCCGCCACCGTGATGACCGGCGTGATCCAGGTCATCTTCGGCTACTTCAAGCTCGGCTCCCTGATGCGCTTCGTCTCGCGCTCGGTGGTCACCGGCTTCGTCAATGCACTGGCGATCCTGATCTTCATGGCCCAGCTGCCGGAGCTGACCAACGTCACCTGGCACGTCTATGCCATGACGGCCGCGGGCCTGGGCATCATCTATCTGCTGCCGCTGGTGCCGAAGATCGGCAAGCTGCTGCCGTCGCCGCTGGTCTGCATCATCGTGCTGACCCTCTTCGCGATGGTCGTCGGTCTGGATATCCGCACCGTCGGTGACATGGGTGAGCTGCCGGACAGCCTGCCGGTGTTCCTGATTCCGGACATCCCCTTCAATCTGGACACCCTGTGGATCATCCTGCCGTACTCGCTGCCGCTGGCGGTCGTGGGCCTGCTGGAATCCCTGATGACGGCCACGCTGGTCGATGATCTGACCGACACGCCGTCCGACAAGAACCGTGAGTGCAAGGGCCAGGGCGCGGCCAACGTCGTCACCGGCTTCCTCGGCGGCATGGCGGGTTGCGCGATGATCGGTCAGACGATGATCAACGTGAAATCCGGCGGTCGTACGCGTCTCTCCACCATGGTGGCGGGTGTCGTGCTGCTGATCCTGGTCGTGTTCCTCGGCCCGTGGGTCTCGCAGATTCCCATGGCCGCACTGGTCGCGGTGATGATCATGGTCTCCATCGGCACCTTCTCCTGGCAGTCGATCCGTGACCTCAAGAGCCACCCGATGTCCACCAACATCGTCATGCTGGGCACCGTTGCCGTGGTGGTCGCGACCCACAACCTGGCGATCGGCGTGCTGGTCGGCGTGCTGCTCTCGGCGCTGTTCTTCGCCAACAAGATCGGCCAGGTGCTGCATATCGGCAGCGACATGAATGCCGATGGTCGTACCCGCGAATACCGCGTGGTCGGTCAGGTGTTCTTCGCCTCCAGCGAGCAGTTCCAGGCCGGTTTCGACCTCAAGGAAACCGTCGAGCGTGTCGTGATCGACGTCAGTCGTGCGCACTTCTGGGACATCACCGCCATCGGCGCGCTGGATACCGTGGTGGTCAAGTTCCGTCGTGAGGGGACCGAGGTCGAGGTACGTGGCCTCAACGAAGCCAGCGCCACGCTGGTGGATCGCTTCGCGGTGCATGACAAGCCGGACGCGGTCGAGAAACTGATGGGTCACTGATCACGAGACGGCGGGCAGTCCTTCACGGGCTGCCCGCCGTTTGCGTTCATGGGGTCGGAAAGTGGTAATCTCGAAACAGGCTTTGTTGTCAGCACAAGGAAGCCCGCCATGAGCCAATCCTCTGCCAGTGCCGCGACAGGCCATGACAAGGTCACCGCCTGCATTGACGGCTCCGCCTTCGCCGCCCCCGTGTGTGACGCCGCCGTCTGGGCCAGCCAGCGCCTGTCGGCACCTCTCAGCATCCTGCATGTGATCGACCGCAATGAAAGCGCCGAACCCGCCAATGGCGATCTCTCCGGCAGCATCGGTCTCGGTGCCCGGGAGCACCTGCTGGAAGAACTCGCCACCCTCGATGAGCAGCGCGGGCGCATCGCCCAGGAGCAGGGCCGCCTGATGCTGGAAGCCGCCTGTGAGCGCGCCACCCAGGCCGGTATCACCGAACCACGCCCTCGCCAACGCAATGGTGAGCTGGTCGAGACACTGGCCGAGCTTGAGGACGAGATTCGCCTGCTGGTGATCGGCAAGCGCGGGGAAGGGGCGGAGCAGGCCAGTGAGCATCTCGGCAGCAATCTGGAGCGGGTGATTCGCAGCCTGCATCGTCCCGTGCTGGTAGTGCCGGGCGAGTTTCAGACGCCGACACGCGTGTTGATCGCCTTCGATGGCAGCGCCACCATCAAGCGTGCCATCGAGGTGCTGGCGGCCAGCCCCTTGCTGCAGGGCGCCGAGCTCCATCTGGTGATGGTCGGCGCGGACTCGGTGGAGCATCAGGCTCCGCTTGAGACCGCGCGTGACACCCTCCAGTCAGCGGGCTTCAACGTGCAGGCCAGCCTCAAGGCCGGTGAAGTGGAAGCCTGTCTGCGCGAATACGCCAAGGAGCACGCCATCGACATGCTGGTGATGGGCGCCTACGGCCACTCGCGCATCCGTCAGTTGCTGGTCGGCAGTACCACCACCGAGATGATCCGCAATGCCACGGTGCCGCTGCTGATCCATGCGCTATATCCAACGTCACGATACCAAGGCACGCATGAGCCGCGCCGTCATCCACAACAACACCATCTACCTGTGTGGTCAGGTCGCCGGGCCGGAACAACGCTTCAGTGATATCACGGACCAGGCCAACAGCATGCTCGCGCGTGTCGATGCGCTGCTGGAAGAAGTCGGCACCGACCGCGAGCATCTGCTCTCCGCCACCGTCTATCTCAAGACAATGGACGACTTCAAGACCTTCAACGACATCTGGGACGCCTGGGTACCGGAAGGTCACGCCCCCGCCCGTGCCTGCGTCCAAGCCGCCATGGCCAGCCCGGAACTGCTGTGTGAAATTACCGTGGTCGCCGCCGTTAAATAACACGCAGTATGGTTTTTCTAACCCTGTCCTCATACCTCACCCATTCCCGATAAAACCCGTCCAGTCGTTCTGTCTCGTTGAGGTGTGATGCCTCGGCGAGGCGTTTGCGTGCGTCTGTAGGCAGCATGGCGATGCGGGCGTCGAGGTCGTGGGCGTGGCGGGGGTTGTGGTATTCGAGGTCCAGCCCGAGCGGGAGGGTGGCGAGGCCGACGAGGACATGCCCGTGACGGTGGGCGATGGAGACGTAGAAGCCTGCCGGTAGCGCAGGGTGATGGGGTGCCTGGCCACGCGGTGACCAGTCGGCCAGTGGCAGCGCAATGCCTTGGGCCGCGGCGAGTTCGCCGAGCAGAAGGCGGGCGAGGTGGGATTCGGCTTCACATTGCTGGCGACGGCGGGCCTTGGCAGATGACACGGGAGTGTCCGCGTTATCCACATCCGTCTGGCGAGGGCGCATCAAGTTACCGCTGGAAGCCTCACCCGAGGAGTTGATAGAGGGAGCAGCCGAATCAGCACAGGATGCTGGCAGCACACACGCTTCGGCCAGCCACAGGCGGGCTGGCCGAGGGGAAGATTCAGAGCAGGTATTTGGCAAGGCGCAGGCTGCTCAGCGGCTCGCCGTTGGACAAGTCGGCGCTCGGCGAACCAGTGCTCGGCGAACCAGTGCTCAGTGAACCAGTGCTTAGTGAAGCGGAGCCATGCGATACCGCATGCCCCAGCACCACGCAGCGGTAGGCGGGGTGATCGGTCGGGCGCGCCGCAGGAGTATCCGCCGCGCGCGCCGAGCTGCCCTCGACCGGCTCGCCTGTCTCACTCACATCCTTGCCTTCCCTGGCCGTCATGATGGCGAATCAGTTCTTCGGATGCAGGATCACCAGATCCCCGCGCAACGCGACGCCCGCGACGACATTGCCCGCGTGGCACTCGTACTTCTCGCTGCTGGAGTAGGGCACGTTGTCATAGTCGCTGCGAATGTTGATGACGGCATTGGCCCCGTATTCCCGCGCCTTCTCCTGCAGCTCGCGCAGCGCCGACAGGAACACCCAGCGGCAGGCCGCGGCATCGCTCTTGTTGGTCGCGTTGGTCTTCGGGTTCACCCGTGCCCAGCCACGCTTCTCGATGCGCTCGTAGGGCTGCTTGTCACCGAAGAAGAAGGCCACATCCTTGCCCAGTCGCTGACTGGCCGCAGTGCTGGCCATCACCGGCATGATGGGCAGGAAGTGCTGCGTATCCCGCGCCTGTGCCGGCGCGGAGGCCAGCAGCCCGGCCGCGCCGAGCACCAGGGCGGACACCAGCACGCGTCCCCGCGACAGGCGGCCGGCCGGCGCCGTGCTGGCGTGGGCCATGGGGTGTGACGAGGAAACGAACGACTGAGCAACGGATGACGCCATCTGACACCTCTCCTGACAGGGTTTGACTGGCTCGACGCCAGGGAATATCGCCTTCATCCAGCCAACGGCGTGAGCCAATCACACCATAGACCATGCAGCGGGCGCGTATCTTGCGCCAGTTGTGACCCGCTGCAAAGTCGTCTGGTGGCGACACCCTGCCAGCGCCGCAGGATCAGCGAGGTATTGATGCCGCCGAAGGCGAAGTTGTTGCTCATCACCGTATCCGTCTCGATCTCGCGGCCGCCGTCACGCAGGTAGTCCAACGTCGCGCAGCGCGGGTCGATGTCCTTGAGGTTGGCGGTGCCGTGGAACCAGCCTTCGCTCATCATCTCGATGGCGATCCAGGCTTCCAGCGCGCCGCAGGCCCCCAGGGTATGGCCGGTGTAGCTCTTGAAGGCACTGATGGGCGTGCGTTCCCCGAACACGGCATGAGTGGCGTGACTCTCGGCGATGTCGCCGCGCTCGGTGGCGGTGCCATGCGCGCTGACATAGCCGATCTCGCTGGCCGAGAGGCCGGCATCGTCAAGGGCCATGCGCATCGCGGCCTCCATCATGTCGGCGTCCGGCTGGGTGACGTGGCGGCCATCGGAGTTGGTGCCGAAGCCGAGAATCTCGGCGTGGATGGTCGCGCCACGCGCCAGGGCGTGGTCCAGCTCCTCGAGGATCAGCGTGCCGGCACCTTCGCCGATCACCAGCCCGTCACGCTCGGCATCGAAGGGCCGCGGCGAGCGGTCCGGGCGGTCATTGCAGGTGCTGGTGGCGAACAGGGTGTCGAACACCGCGGCATCGGCGGCGGACAGCTCCTCGCAGCCCCCGGCGACCATCGCTATCTGGCGGCCGAAGCGAATCGCCTCATAGGCATAGCCGATGCCCTGGCTGCCGGAGGTGCAGGCGCTGGAGGTGGTATGAATCCGCCCCTTGATGCCGAGAAAGACCCCGATGTTCACCGGGGCGGTATGCGCCATCATGCGGATGTAGGAGTTGGCGTTGAGGCCATCGGTGGAGTGGTTGATCAGCATGTTGCCGAAGTCCGCCACCGCGTCCGGCTCACCGGCGGACGCGCCGTAGGCGATGCCCATCTGGCCGCTCTCCTTGAGCGGGCTGTCACTCAGTCCTGCGGCTTCCAGCGCCAGCTCGCTGGAGCGGGTCGCCAGCTGGGCCACGCGCCCCATGCTGCGCAGCGCCCGGCGGTTGTAGTGCTTGGGCAGTTCGAAATCGCTGACCGGCGCGCCGAGACGCGTGTTGAGACCCTCGTACTTGTCCCAATCCTCGATATAGCGGATGCCGGTGCGGCCCGCGGCCAGATTGGCGCGCAGGGTCGGCCAGTCATTGCCGATGGGCGAGAAGCCATGCATGCCGGTGACGACGACGCGATGGCCGCGCAGCGGGGAAGAGGGAGCTGTCATCAGAACATCCCTCCGTTCACCGCGATGGTCTGGCGGGTGATGTAGCCGGCATCCTTCGAGCACAGGAAGGCCACGGTGGCGGCGACTTCCTCGGCCTCGCCCGCGCGGCGCATGGGAATCATCTTCAGCGCCTCGTCCATCTCGACCCCTTCGGTCATCTCGGTGGCGATGACCCCCGGCGCGACGGCATTCACGGTGATGCGGCGCTTGGCCAGTTCCACCGCCAGCGCCTTGACCGCGCCGATCAGCCCCGCCTTGGCGGCGGAATAGTTGACCTGACCGCGATTGCCCATCATGCCGGACACCGAGGACATCACGATGATGCGCCCCGGCTTGCGGCGACGCACCATCGGCATCGCCAGCGGCTTGACCACGTTGTAGAAGCCATCGAGGTTGGTGCGGATCACGCTGTCCCAGTCCTCATCGGTGAGCGCCGGGAAGGCGTTGTCGGCGTGGATGCCGGCATTGCAGATGACGCCGTAGTAGCAGCCGTGGGCCTCGACATCGGCCTCCAGCGCGCTGCGTGCGGCCTCGCGGTCGGCGACATCGAAGTTCAGGATGCGCGATTCACCGCCCAGGGCGCTGATCTCACGCGCGACCTCCTCGGCGGCATCACGGCGCGAGCGGCAATGCAGCACCAGATTGTAGCCTTCGCGGGCCAGACGCAGCGCGATGGCGCGGCCGATGCCACGGCTGGAGCCGGTGACCAGAATCCACTCGCGCGTCTCATTGGCAGCGGCGGCCCCCTGGTTGTCAGCAGGGGTAGTTCGAGTAGCGGGAGGTGTGACAGACATCAGACATTACCTTGCGGTGCGGCACCGGCAGCATCCTGCTGACCGTGGTCTTGAGTCTCCGACACGGCAGACGCCACGGCCTGGGCGGGCGGCTCGAAGACATTCACGCCGGCACGGGCGACCTGCGTGCCGTGCTCGTCGCTGAGGGTGGCCTTGAAGGCGCCCAGGCCGTTGTCGGCGCGATAGTCGAGCTGCACGTCTATCTGCCAGCGTTGCCCGCAGGCGAAGGCGTGCAGTTCACTCTCATAGCGGCGGCTGCCGAGCAGAAACCCGACGCGGGGTGACTGGCCTGCGCGCGCGGCCTGCAGGCCCGACCAGGCGGCGATGGCCTGGGCCATCCACTCGAGCCCGACCCAGGCGGGAATCACGGCCTGGCCAGCGCCGTCCAGCTCCGCGAACAGATCCTCGGGCGAGGGGCGCACGCTCGCGCTCAGCGAGTGCTCGTCACAGGCCAGCACCTCATCCAGCAGGCACATGCCCGCCTCGTGTGGCACATAGGGGCCGATGGCGCAGGGCATGACGGGATAGCCCTCGTCATGGCGGTCGGGGTCAGCATGCAGAGGACTCCGGGTCGGTGGCGTGACGCTCCAGTATCAGCGAGATGTTGTTGCCGCCGAAGGCGAAGGCATTGCTCATCACTCTGAGCGGCGGGGTCTCGGGGCGGTCACGATAGACGATGTTGAGCGCGGGCAGTGTCGGGTCCAGTGCTTCACGCGGGGTGGCGTGCGGCGGCAGGCGACCATGTTCCAGCGTCAGCCAGCAGAAGGCGGCTTCCAGCGCCCCGCAGGCCCCCAGCGTATGGCCGGTGAGGGCCTTGGTGGAACTGACGGCGGGCGGACGGCTTGCGGCCTCGTCGCCATCGGGACCGAAGTCGCCATCGGGACCGAACAGGCGGCTGATGGCGAGGCTTTCCATGGCGTCATTGAGCGGCGTGGCCGTGCCGTGCAGGTTGATGTAGTCGATCTCGCCGGGGGCGCGGCCGGCGCTGGCGAGCGCGCCACGCATCGCGGCCTCGGCACCGCTGCCATCCGGGCAGGGCGCGGAGATGTGATGGGCATCGCTGGATTCGCCGACGCCGGTCAGCTGCACGCCACCGTGCTCCGGCGTGACCACGAACAGCACCGCGGCCTCGCCCAGATTGATGCCGTCGCGCGCGGCGCCCAGGGGCTGGCTTTGCTGGCGGCTGACGGCCTCCAGACTCATGAAGCCCTTCACCGTCATGTGGCACAGGCTGTCGGCCCCACCGGCGATCACCGCATCACACTGCCCGGAGGCCAGCAGACGCCGTGCGCTGGCCAGGGCCTTGGCGCTGGAGGTGCAGGCGGTGGAGAGGGTGTAGACCGGCCCGCGCGCGCCGCTCAACCAGGCCACGCACTCGGCGGGCGCGCCCAGTTCCTGACGGCGGTATTCAAAGCTCTCCGGCCAGCTGTCGGCGCTCGGCGTGCCCTGGGCAACGGCGGCGCGCTGGGCGTCCATCGCAGCTTCCGTCTCACCGATACCGGAGGTACTGGTGCCCAGCACCACGCCGATGCGCTCCGGCGCGATGCCCTGGCGCTTGAGGGCCTCAAGCTCCGGTGTCAGCTGCTCAAGCGCGGTGGCCAGCAAGCGGTTGTTGCGTGAGCGCAGCGGGGCCGGCCAGTCGCTGTCATCCACCAGCCGCGCGGTGACACGGCCCAGTGACAGCGGCGTGCCGGGACTGAAGTCATCACTGACGCGCAGGCCGCGACTGGCGCTGAACAGCGCACTGCTGATCAGCCCGTGGTCGGCGCCCAGCGGACAGACGATACCGGGCCGAGACAGACGGCATGGGCTGCGAGGGGTGAGGCCATGGCGGGTATCAGGTGCCTCGGGTGTGACGGGTTCAGTCATGCGGGGAAGCTTCCGGTGAGTCGTCAGGGGCGCTGGGGGAAGACAGGGGATCTAGCGTCATCTGCATCTCGGTGGCCGGGTCCCGCAGGATTACGCGGCCTTCGGCGTCGCGGGTCAGCTCGGCCATGCGCTCGCCATCGCGCAGGATGAGGCGCTGCGCGGTCTGGTGAGGCGTGTCCCACTCGCCGTGCTGCACCAGTTGCCAAACGCTGCCGGCAAAGGCGTCATCGATCGCGGCCTGTGGCCAGTGGACCCAGGCGATGCGACGGGCCAGCCAGTCGGCGGTGAAGGGCAGCTTCTCGAGCACCTCGGGGCGGGCCTTCTCGAAGCGGCTGCCATCGGCGTCATGCACCAGTGTCAGCAGTCGCTGGCCCTGCACGCTGAGCAGCACCAGCCGCATGGCCTCGGGCGATTGGCGCAGCACGCCGATGAGGGGCGGCAGGTCGCGAGCCTCGTCCTCAGCGGCGTCTGCTGCCGCGCGATTCTCGCTGGCCTCACTCTTGTTACGCTCAACGCGCAGAATCAGACGTTGGGTGCTGCTCTCCTGCAGGCTCGTCAGGGCCGGCATCGGGCTCTCGGCGCTGAGCGGACCGGGCACGAGCAGGCTGCAGCCGCTCAACAGCAGGCTGATCGCCAAGCGTGGCCAGTGCGGTCAGGCGACGACGACTGGCGCTGACGAAGGGATTGGCCTCGTCCCAGGCGTAGCCGGCGAGGACCGAGCTGATCATCTGGCGAATGCGGTCCGGCGAGCGAGGGTGATAGATGATGTCGGTCAGGCGGCTGTCGTACCAGGCGGTGACAAACTCGCGGAACACCTCGATGCCACGTCGCAATGGCAGCTCGTATTCGCTGGCCCAGTCCGGGCGCTGCTCATCGCGGGTCGCGGTCAGTTCGCGCGCGACCAGCGGCGCGGCGCGCAGGGCGGATTCCAGCGCGATGGTCACGCCGGAGGAGAACACCGGGTCCAGAAACTCGCCGGCATTGCCGAGCAGCGCATAGCCCGGGCCATGCAGGCGGCTGACATCGGCGCTGTAACCGCCCAGCGACTGCACGGCATTGGCGGGCGTGGCATCGCGCAGCAGCTCCGCCAGGCGCGGTTCTTCCATCACCCACTGCCACAGGTGTGTCTGCGCATCGTCCCCGGCGGCAGGCTCGATCAGCTCACGCGGGCCGACCACGCCCAGCGAGGCGCGGCCATTGGCGAAGGGAATCAGCCAGTACCAGACATCCGGATGCCCCGGGTGCGAGGCGATCAGGATAGTGTCGCGACGATAGCCCTCGGCGGGCGGCGCGAGGTCGGCGATGCCATCGTGGACATGGCCGAACAGCGCCATGCGCGGCTCCAGACGCGGATCACGCTCAAGCGATTCGAGCCGCGCCAGCACGCGCCCATAGCCGCTGGCATCCAGCACGAAGGCGGCCTTGAGCTCGCGGCCATCTTCCAGCGTGAGGCAAGGCCCCTGGGCATGGCCGGTGGCGTCGCTCTGCGTGGGGCGAGCGGGAGTGAAGCCCGTGACCGTGACGCCGAATTCGACCTCGGCGCCTGCCGCCCGTGCGCCCTCGATCAGACGCTGATCAAAGTCGGCGCGCTCCACCTGCCAGGTGGTGCCGGGGCCGTCGCTGAACTTGTCGCGGAAGTCGATCACGCGATGCTCGCCGCGCCGGGTGAAGGCCGCACCGGTCTTGCGCTGATAGCCACCGGCGGCGGCGGCCTCCATCAGGCCACAGGCCTCCAGATGCTGCATGCAGCGCGGCAGCAGGCTCTCGCCGATGGAGAAGCGCGGGAAGTGGCTGCGCTCCAGCACGCGTACCGCATGGCCGGCGCGCGCCAGCCAGGCCGCCGCCGCCGCCCCGGCAGGTCCGGCGCCGATGATGATGACTTCCTTGCGTGGTGGGTTGTTGCTGTGATCTGCCGATTCCATGGCATCGTCCCCTGTCGTTGTCGTTATGTGTTCATGTCAACTGCGGGCGAAGGGCACCAGGCACCAGGTGGCCGTCAGCCCCAGCAGGCAGGCCAGCCCCAGTGCGGCCAATGCCGGTGTCTGACTGAAACTCAACAATCCGAAGGCTAGCAGGCTGGAGGCACATGACAGCGAGATCGCCAGCAGACTGGCCTGCGAGGCGCGGCTGGCGGTGTCTCCGCTCCTGTCTTTTTCTGCGCTGCGCGCAGGATGCTCGGCACAGAAGATACCCGCATCCAGGCCAATCCCCAGTACCAGCAGCAGGCCCAGCAGGTGGAACAGGTTGAGGCCGACGCCCGCCAGCGTCAGGGCGGCGAGCGTCAGTACCAGTCCGCCCAGCGGCGGCAGCAGGGCGCGCCAGGTGCTGCGGCGATAGCGCAGCGCCAGCAGCAGGCTGATCACCACCACCGCAGCACTGACCAGCCAGGCCATTTCGCTGCGAATGCTGCCGAGCGTCGTCGAAAGCCTGGCGACCTGATCGACGTACTCGAGGCGGTCATCGCCTGCCGCGAGGCGTGCCAGGGCGGCGCTGCCCTCGGCCGTGACATCACCAAAGCGCACGATGCCGATGGCGGCGGTGCGGGAGTCGAGCCACAGTCGCTGGCCCATCTCACCGGCGGGCAGTGTGACCCAGTCGGCCGGGCGCAACGGATGGGCGCTTTCGATGGCCTGCTCGGCACGTTTCACCAGCGCGGCGGGCAGGCCCGCCTGACGAAGCACCTGGGGCAGCAGGGTGCGGGTGCGTTCACGCATGGCGCCGAGGTTGGCCTGCTGCTGTTCAAGCGTCGGCAGTTGCTGGGCGAGGCTCGCCCAGTGCCCCAGTTGCTGCTGGGCATCCAGCTGCTGGAAGGTGTCTTCCAGTGCCTGCAGGCGCGTGAGCAGCGCGGCATCATTCTCGGCCTGCACGATCAGGTAGCGCAGGCCGTCCGGTTCGGCGAGCAGACGCTGGACCTCGCGCTGCTCGTTGATCAGCGACGCAGGCGAGGGGTTGAGCTGAGTGAGACGGTCATCGCTGCGCAGTCCGTAGAGGCTGGCCAGCGCGGCCACCAGCAGCAGACCCAGCGCCTGCCAGCTGCGCCTGCCGGGAATGGCGCGCGCCAGACAGCCTGCGGCGCGGGCGGCGGAGGAGTCCTCGCGAGTGGCCTGTGCCGGCAGTGGCAGTTGCGGCAGCCACAGGCGTACGCTCAGCCAAGCGCCGAGCAAGCCGAGCGCCGCGAACATGCCCATCTGGCGCAGGCCGGGCATCGGCGTCAGGGTGATGGCCAGATAGGCGGCGAGGCTGGAGCACAGCCCCAGCGTCAGGCCCGGCCATAACGCAGCGAGTCCGCCACGGCCCTTCGTCGTCGCCAGTCGGCGCATGCACTCCAGATGCAACACGTAATCGATGGAGATGCCGATCAGGCTGGCGCCGAAGGCCAGCGTCAGCACATGCAGGCTGCCGAAGGCCCACCAGGTCAGCGGCAGCGCGAACAGCACGCCCGTGGCCACCGGCACCAGCAGCAACGGCAGCCGCCGTGGGGTGCGGAACACCGCCCACAGCAACAGCAGCACGCCGATCAGCGAGCCGAGCCCGATGGTCGACATTTCCTGTCTGGCCTGCTGCGCTCCGGCACTGGCATGGAAGACCAGCCCGGAGCGCAGCAGCCTGACGTCGGGGTAGTCGGCCCTCACGCCATTCACGGCCTGTTCCAGCGCCTGCTGATCACCCATCGCGTAGGCGCTGCCGGTGAGGGTGGCGCTGATCAGCCGATAGCCGCTGCCAGGCTGCTCACCGCTTGACGTCGGCGCGCGCAGCAACAGCTGGCCGCCGGACAGCGACAGGTTGGCGGGTGTCAGCCAGTCCTGCCAGGCGCCGGCGAGACCGAAGGGATCATGGATCAGGTCGCGCTGGCCGCCGGGCTGGAACAGCTGCCTGAGGGCGCGCGCCTGCCACTGCTCGTCACTCAGCTCGGCAAGCCGCGGGGCGATCAGGGCCGGCTGGACCTCGGCCGGCAGGCGCAGGCTGGCGAGGCTCTTGCCGTCATCCAGCGTCGCGAGGGGGGCGAGCGCCTGACGCAGCGCCTGGGCGGCGGCGTCACGCTGCTTGAGTGACGTGGCGCTGGCATCGCGTGCGCCGACCAGCATCACCAGCCGATTGGCGGTGTCCTCCAGCGATTCGGCGCGCGCGGCCAACGGGCTGCGTTCCTGCGCTGGCAGCATGGCGGTGATGCGGGTGTCGATCGCGCCTCGCCATGGGCTCTGCGGGGCGAGCTTCCCGGCCAGCAGCACCGCGCACAGCAGCAGCACGCCGGCCCACAGCCAGCGCCAGGCGGCGCGATCCAGCCCCGTGTCATGCGAGTCGCCGCGCCCTGTCATTCGGGGCACTGATCGCGCGGTGTCAGGGTCAGGGCAAGACGGTCACCGTCGCCGCTGGTGAGGGTCAGGTGGTCAAGCCAGCTGCCACCCTCGATCTCGAGGTGTTCGATGGCCTCGGCCAGACGGGCATCACGCGGTGTCAGGCTGGCCTGCCAGTCATCCGCGCTGCCGGTGAGCTGGAGCGTGAAGTGCTCCTCGAGCGCCTGCCAGTCGCCGTGGAAGAAGTTGACCAACAGCTCCGCCATCGCCTGCTGGTCGGCGGGCAGCGGCTCGCCGTCCGGGCCTTCGCTGGCATTCGGGCGCATCTCGAGACGGTCCTCGATGGGGGAGGTGGTTTCCCACACCAGGCCTTCGGGCGCGTTCGGATCACCGATCAGATGGAACTGGCCACGACTCTTGAGCTGTGCGCCGACATCCTCGAGCCAGCGGGTCTGCTGGAAATCACCGCAGACAGGGGCGGTGCGCGCCAGCTGTTGGGTCAGGGCGCGGGCGTCGAATTCGGCGGGCGTCGAATTCGGCGGCGCTGGCCCCGAAGGCACTGGCAGTCAGCAGCAGGGCAGTGGCGGCAATGGCAAGGCGTGACGTCATCACGGCGTTCCTCGTGTCGGGGGCGGGGTGGCAGGCGCGTCCTCGTCGGCTGTCTGTGACGGGTCTGCCTGCGACGGGCTGGTCTGTGACTGGCTGGCCTGCCAGGCGGCCAGCCGCTCGCTGAGCGCAGGCGGCGAGGCCAGCAGCATCTCACCATCCGCGAGTCCGACGGCGACCTGCACGCTATGGCCACGGGTCAGGCGCTTGCCGCTCTCGACATCGCGGATCACGTAATCGAGCTTGAGGCGGTTTTCCCACTCGCGCAGGCGCGCGGTGACGGCGATGCGCTGGCCGAAGCGCGCCGGGCCCGCGTAGCGCAGGCGCAGGTCGATCACCGGCCAGGCATAGCCTGACTCGCGCATCTGCGGGTAGTTGTAGTCGAGCATGTCGAGCAGCTTGCAGCGGGCGATCTCGAGATAGCGCACGTAATGGCCGTGCCAGGCGACTTCCATCATGTCGACGTCGTGGAAGGGCACTTCCATTTCCACCGTGGCGCTGGGTATCGGCGTTTCGGCGGGCTGGTTCATGGCGTTTTTCTCGCTCGTGGCTGTCTGCTCGCTCATGCGTTGGCCTCGTCTGCGCTCAGGGCCCAGTGGTCGCTCACGGATGTCTGCGCACACATGCATTGGCCTCGTCAGAGCTCAGGCCTCCAGACGCGCCTCACGGATGCGCGCACACAGCAGGCGCAGATCGGCCTCCAGACCGCGATCTTCCTCGAGCGGGGCGATGTCCTCGCGCAGCTCGCTGACGAAGGCCGCCAGGCTCGGTGGCGTGGCGCTGTGGCCGGCGATGGCGGCGCGTTGCTCACAGCCCTGCGCGGCGGCGTGCAGGGTGGCGGCGGCGACCTGCTCGACCAGCGCCAGCACGCGCAGGGCATCCCGCGCGGCGATGGTGCCCATGCTGACCTTGTCCTGATTGTGGCATTCGGTGGAGCGCGAGAAGACGCTGGCCGGCATGGTCAGCTTGAGGGCTTCCGCCGTCCAGGCCGAGGCACCGATCTGCACCGCCTTGTAGCCATGGTTGAGCGGCGCGCGCTCCGGCGTGGCACCGCTGAGGTTGCTGGGCAGGCCACGGTTGTAGCGGCTGTCGACCAGCAGGGCCAGCTGGCGGTCGAGCAGGTCGGCCAGGTTGGCGACCGCCGTCTTGAGGCTATCCATCACCATCGCCACATGGCCGCCGTAGAAGTGGCCGCCGTGGAGGATCTTGCCGGCCTCGACATCGATCAGCGGGTTGTCGTTGGCGCTGTTGAGCTCGGTCTCCAGGAAGCGGCGCCACCAGTCGAGACTGTCCTCGACCACGCCGATGACGTGGGGCGCGCAGCGCGTCGAGTAGCGGTCCTGCAGGCGCGGTGAGTTGATCGGTGTGGCATCGACTTCCGGCGCCGCCGGGTGGGCCAGATCATCACGCAGCCACTGCGCCACGCGGGCCTGACCGGGATGCGGCTTGGCGGCGAACAGGTCGGCATCGAAGTGGTAGGGATTGCCTTCCAGTGCCTGCACGCTGAGCGCGGTGATGCGCGCACTCAGACGGCTGAGGTAGCAGGTGCGACCGAAGGCCAGTGCGGCGAGGGCCGTCATCACGGCGGTGCCGTTCATCAGCGCCAGGCCTTCCTTGGGGCGCAGCACATAGGGTGTCAGGCCGTGCTGGGCGAAGACGTCAGCGGTCGGGCGCAGTGCATGTGGCTGGCCTGCGCCGGGGCGCACCCACACCTCGCGCTCGCCACACAGCACGGCGGCGAGATAGGACAGCGGAGTGAGATCGCCACTGGCGCCCACCGAGCCTTCCTCGGGGATGCGCGGCAGGATGTCGTGGTCGAGCAGCCAGACAAGGCGTTCCAGCAGCGCCAGGCTGACCCCGGAGACACCACGGCACAGCGAGACGAGGCGCACCATCACCACCGCGCGGCTGCTGACCACGTCAAGGTCCGCGCCCATGCCACAGCCGTGGAAGGTGTAGAGGTGGCGTGGCAGGGCCTCGAGGTCTTCCGCGCCTTGCACGGCGCGGGTCACGGAATCGCCGTAGCCGGTGGTGACGCCGTAGACCACGCCTTCCTCCTCCAGCAAGCGTTCCAGCAGGGCGGGGCCGGCCTCGAT
This sequence comes from Cobetia sp. ICG0124, assembly GCF_004006355.1. Classification (NCBI taxonomy): domain Bacteria; kingdom Pseudomonadati; phylum Pseudomonadota; class Gammaproteobacteria; order Oceanospirillales; family Halomonadaceae; genus Cobetia; species Cobetia sp. ICG0124. Next base: position 812,213 of record NZ_CP024893.1, read on the forward strand.
GCGCGCTCGGAAGGCAGGCGCATCACTCAGACGTACGCCACACCGGCCCTCGGCGACGTCGATCAGCTGCTCGAGGGTGATATCACTGCCGTCGAGCGTCAGCGCCGGGGCAGTGGTCGGGACGTCGGGCGCCTGGTGCCAGAAGTCGAAGAAGTTGAACCATTGCAGCGGGTGGCGTCTGACACGCGCCTCGAGATGACCGGCATGGCGCTGCATGGCCTGCTCAATCCATGCCTCGCGGGTGCTGCGCTTGATGGCGCGGCTGTCATCGAAGGGCGCGAAATCGACCCGGAAGCGGGGATTGGCACCGCCCTGCTCGCGCACGCAGCTCAGGGTGTAGACGTGACAGCGCAGCAGCGCCGCCAGCATGAAGGGGCCCACGGGGAAGGGCGCAGGTTGATCGATGAAGTCGCAGTGCTGGACACGGGCGCGGGTGACGGCGCTGGGGGGAATCGGCACGCGGTCCGCGGCGATGACCACGAAGCCACCGCGATTGACGCGGTCACCCAGCGCCATGGCGGTAGCGGGGGTGATCTCGCTGACCTCGATCATCTGCGGCGGCTTGCGCCCGGTGGCCTGTTCCAGCAACTGGTTGAACTTCTCGGCGTGACGCGTGTGCACCAGCGCGCACAGGTCGATGTCGTGGCGCTCGCCGATGGCATTGATCACATCCAGATTGCCGTGGTGGGCGACGAGGATGATGCCGCCCTCGCCACGCAGCGCGGCATCGCGCAGGTCTTCCGGACCGGTGCCGGTCAGCGAGGAGAGCGGAATCTCGCCGCTCCAGGCCGAGACCTTGTCCATGATCGCCTCACCGAACTGCATGAAGTGGGCGAAGCTTCTGGCCCACAGGCGCACGCCACCAAGTCCGGGCTCCAGGCGTCTGAGGTAATCGAAGGAGGCACGTCGCGCCACGCCGCGCAGCAGGAAATACCACATCAGCACCGGGAACAGCGCGATGCGAAACGGCCAGGCCCCGAGCCGACGGCGGATCGTCACCATCAGCCGCATGCCGCTCAATGAGCCGGTTTCGGACAGGCGGGCCCAGTGCAGCGTGCGCCAGGCCAGTGTCGGCGAGCGCAGCAGCATGCCGCAGAACAGGCGGGTATGCATGGCGCTGATCAACAGGTTGTCGTGGCCGGGGCGGAAGTGGCTGACGCCTCCGGTGGGATAGCTGACACGCACCGGCAGGTTGGCCACCTCGCCCCCGGCCCAGTACCAGCGCACCAGTACCTCGGTGTCGAAGGACATGCGATCGCCACAGTCATTGCGCGCCAACAGGCGATTGGTGGCGGCCAGCGGGTAGAGGCGCACGCCGCACATGGTGTCGCGGATGGCCAGCGACAGGGTGTTGATCCATACCCAGACATGTGAGGCGTAGCGACCGTAGAAGCGGATGCGCGGCACGCTGGCATCGTATTCGGGATAGCCGATCTGCAGGCAGTCGGGATTGTCCTGCATGCCCTTCAGGAAGGCGGGCAGGTCACTGACATCGTGCTGGCCATCGGCGTCCACCTGCAGGGCATGGGTGAAGCCGAGCTGCTCGGCAGCCTGCAGGCCACTGCGCACCGCCGCTCCCTTGCCGCCATTGTGCGTGCGACGCACCAGGTGATGGCCCTCGGCCGCCAGCTGATCGAGTACCTCGGCGCAGGGGGCACTGCAGCCATCATCCACTAGCACGATGGGCAGGCCGAGCGGTGCCAGGCCCGCACAGACGCCGGCGATGGTGGCGGGGTGATCGTAGACCGGGATCACCACGCAGGCGCGCAGACCATGACGCAGCCGTCCACTGGCATGCAGGCCTGCGCGGGATTCCAGCCGGAAGTCGAGCCGCAGGCCCTGGGCGTCTTCCAGCAGGTGAGTGCTCAGCGTGAAGCGCATGCCGGGCAGCAGCAGGTTGGAGAACTTGAGGCGTTCCAGGCGCAGGAAGGGCGCATCGTCCATGCCTACGCCGTTCACCCGCAGTGTCCTGCCTTGCTCGCGTGCCCACTTGAGCATCACCACACCCGGCACCAGCGGTTGGGCGGCGAAGTGGCCGTCGAGATAGACCAGACCATCAGGCACCTCGGCTTCCAGGGTGCTCTGCTGTGGCCCGCTGGAGGTGTCCCCCAGCCAGCGTGGCAGGCGCGGATCATCGAGATCGGCGAACAGCCGCGCGATGGAGTCCGCGGTGAACTTGCCCTGGGCATTGAGCGGCAGGCGCGTGACGAAGCGCCAGTAGCGCGGCAGGGCGATGCGCTCGAAGCCCGGCATCAGCGCGCGGCGCAGGCGGGCGATCAGATCGCGGCGGCTGGCGTGATCCTGCGGCAGCGCGCGCTCCTCCATCACCACCACTGCGCCCAGGCGATGATCGCGGGTGGGCATCGGCAGGCAACGTACCTCCAGCACCTCCGCTTGCTCGCTCAGGCAGCGCTCCACCGCGCTCAGCGAGACCCGCTTGCCGGCCAGCTTGACCAGCCGATCACTGCGCCCCAGTAGCTGGAAGCGTGGTGCCGCGTGGTGCTCGCCTTGCGACGACGTTTCAGCCGCCACTGGCGCGGCGTTGTCGGCCTGCTGCCACCACTGATCAGGCGCTTCCAGAAATGGCGAGCGCACCGCGAAGTCCGGCGAGAAGGTGATCTCTACTGCCGGCAGCGGCGTCCAGTGGGCTGTCTCTTGCTGGCGGCGCCGGGCGATGCCGCCCGTCTCGGTGCTGCCGTAGAGTTCGATCACCGGTGCCTTAAGGCTGGCTTCGGCATGACGGGCAGCCTCTGCCGGCAGCGGAGCGCCCGAAGAAAAGACCCGCAATACCTGATCTGTTCATCGGTCTGTGGCAGACGCGCCAGCTGGGCCGGAGAGCTGACCAGCTGGCAGCGATGACCAAGCCCGGAAAGCTGAGCGATGGCGGCGGCCAGCTGCTCCGGGTAGTGGCAGGCTTCGCTCAGGAACGGCACGCCTTCGCTGAGCGGACGCAGCAGCGAGACCAGCAGACCGTAGATGTGCTGATGGCTGACCTGACTGAGGCTGACGGTGTCCGGCGTGGACGCCAGGGCTGTATCAGGGCCTGTCGCCAGCGGCCATAGCACGCGATGCACGGCCAGTTCGGCCTCGAGCTGGTCGAAGCGCTTGGCGATGCGCAGTGGCTCGCCGGTGGAGCCGGAGGTGCAAAGCTCCAGTGCGATGCGTGCGGCATCGGGCGTGGTGTCCGGTCGTACAGGGGCAGGTGCAGAAGCCGTCGCGGCAGTACCTGAAGGGGCGGGCTGTCCCGGTGGCCAGCCATCGGCGGTGGTCTCGGGGAGCTGGCCGGCGCTGCCGCCCGCCAGACGTGCCAGGGTCTCGGGGCGGTCATCTCCCGGCAGGATCGCCCGCATGCCGCGTTCCCACAGCGCCAGCAGCTGCACGCAGGCGCCCAGCGTGGTGGGCTGGAACAGCACCCAGCGTGCACCGGGCTGGCGGGCGTCGTGATCACCGGGCAGGCAGTCCAGCCAGTGATGCCAGGCGTCCACGCGCGCCATCAGTTCGGCACGCGTCAATGCGCGCAGTGGGTGACCGGGGATGGCCAGCCAGCAGGCCGGCGCCTCGGGTGACTGTTCGGCGAGTTGACGCCAGACATGCTGCGCAGGCGACGGCGAACCAGCCATTCACCGCCGAACAGGAGGCCCATCAGCACATAGCTGATCAGGCCGTTGTAGAGCGTCCAGGTCGCCAGGTCGGCATGCAGGGCCGTCCAGCCGGCGATGCTGGCATTGAAGAGGAAGAAGGCACACCACACCCGGGTGACCTGGCGGGTGTAGCGCACGCCGGCAGGGGGCAGGTCGGGTTCCTTGAGGCGTGCGAGGCGCTCGACCACCGGCATGCCGCGCCACAGGCTGGTGGCGAAGACGCTGAGCATGGCCAGATTGACCAGTACCGGATAGGCCCGCAGCCCGAGTTCGGCCTCGCTCGCCACGCTGATGCCCACCAGCAGGGCGGCCAGACCCAGGCGCAGTGCCGGATGCAGCGGCAGGCGCTGGATCAGCAGGGCGCCGAACAGGATCAAGGCCCACACCCAAGGCGACGAGTGTCCACTGACCGCGCCGCTGTCTGCGGTGAGGCGCGACAGCAGGGCGTAGACCAGCAGTGGCCAGCCAAGAGCGGCCACGATGCCCAGCACGCCGAGCAGCACCCTGCTCAGTGCGGGGCGCGTGCGGCTGTCAGGGGACGACGGCGTCATGCCTGGCGCTGTGTCAGCTGTTCGACGGCGGTGACCACATCGTTGAGCGTGCGCACGCTCTTGAAGTCGTTGGCGTCGATGCGTCGGCCGGTGAACTTCTTGAGCTCGACCACCAGGTCCACGGCATCGATGCTGTCGATGTCGAGATCCTCGTAGAGGCGCGCCTCCGGGTGGATGTCAGCGGCCTCGATCTCGAACAGCTCGATCAGGGTGCTGCGGACATGGGCGTAGATCTCCTCGCGGGAGGGGGTCGGTTGATCAGCGCTCACGACGGGCCTCCACCATCTCGCGCAGCGCGTTGAGGCTGGCGAAGTGGGCCCGGGTGTCCTCGGATTCGGCATCCAGGGTGATGCCGTAGCGCTTCTGCAGCGCGAGGCCCAGCTCCAGGGCGTCAATCGAATCCAGCCCCAGGCCGTCCACGAACAGCGGCTCATCGGCGACGATGTCGTCCGGGGTGATGTCTTCAAGCTCCAGCGTATCGATGATCAGCTGCTTGAGTTCCAGTTCCAGCGAGGTGGTATCACTCATGGGAAATCCTCGCCATGTCCGGCAGTACCTTGAGATTGAGCATCACGCGCTGCGCGGGGATGTGGTACCAGGGCTCGCCCTTGGTCAGCGTGCTGGGCTGGCAGTCGATGAGCACCGGGGTGATGTCACAGGGCGTGCGCAGGGCGATGTTGGCGGCGCCGCGACGGAACTTCAGGGCGCGGCCCGGCACGCTGCGCGTCCCCTCGGGGAACAGGATCAGGGCGTTGCCCTTGGCCAGGCTCTCGCGGGCGGCATCCAGCACGCCTTGTGGCTCGTTGTTGGTGATATAGCCGGCGGCGCGGATCGGCCCGCGAGTGAACGGGTTGCGGGCCAGACGCCCCTTGACCACGCAGTCTGCGTGGGGGATCAGCGCGATCAGGAAGACCACGTCGATCAGTGTCGGATGATTGGCCAGCACCAGCAGCCCCGGGCGCTGCAGACGCTGACAGTCGTGCAGACGGTAGTCGAGCACACCCAGGCCGCGCATCAGCTGGAGGAAGCCGCGCATGGCGTGATGGATGATGCGGCGCGCCAGGCGCTGGCGGCGTTCGCCATCGCGCATGCTTACTGTCAGCAGGGGCAGCAGCCCCCCCAGCAGCAGGCCACCCAGCCCGAAGACGCTGAAGCTGATGGCGGTGGCGATGCCACGCCACAGGCGCCCGAGGGGGGAGGATAGCTGCGGCTCAAGCGCATGGCGACGGCACTGGCATGCTCGGGATAGTCGCCGTGGTGCTGGAAGGCCTCTGGCGCGGCGATATCGGAGAACAGCACGATGACTTCCTCCCGCTCCCCCAGATAGCCGAGCGCTTCGCTCATCAGTGCATCGAACTCGTCACCGCAGGCGGCGAGCGCCTCGAGCGGCTGATGGGACTGACGCGTGATCGAGTACATGCCAAGGATGGCGTTGTGCACCGAGAGCGAGAAGCGTGCGGGTGACAAGGCCTCCTGCGGCTGGGTGGCCGAGTCGAGCAGGGCAAGTATCTTGCTGGTGTCGCCATGTCGGGAGGCGTGGATGATCGGCAGATCGCCCTCAGGGTCGAGGGTGAACAGCAGCTTGCAGCATGCCTGCCCGACCGGACTCAGTCGGCGGCGCAGCATCGCCGGTACCTGTTCGGCACGCGGGGAGGAGGTGATGTCGGTGCGACCGTCGTGGGTCGTGCGTGTCGCACTCGCCTGCCAGGCTCGCCAATCAGTCAGACGCATGAGGTTCCTGTCCGTGAACGCATCGTTGCCATATTGGAGCCTCAGTGTACCGCAGGGGAAACGGCCAGCCCAAGCCTTGATGCGCCGTCTGCAGGTGACGGAGTGGCTGCCGGTGGTCCGGGTGCTCGGCCTGCTGCTGTGCGTGGTGGCGGTGATGATGCTGGTGCCGCTGCTGCTGTTGCTGGAAGAGGGCGATGCGGATGCGTGGGCCTTCGCGATATCGCTGGGCATCACGCTGGGGTCGGCTCTGGTGATGCTGCTGGTCTCGCACCAGGTGGAGCTGCAGCTCAAGCCCCGCGCGATGTTCGTGCTGACGACCCTGAGCTGGGTGCTGGTGTCAGCCTACTCGAGCCTGCCCTTGATCTTCGGCGCGACCCACCTGGGCGTCACCGATGCCGTCTTCGAGTCGGTCTCGGCGATCACCACCACCGGCTCGACCGTGCTGACCCACATCGAAGGACTGTCGGATGGCCTGAAGCTGTGGCGTGGCCTGATGCAGTGGGTGGGGGGGATCGGCATCATCGTGATGGCCATCGCGATCCTGCCGTTCCTGAAGGTGGGTGGCATGCGTCTGTTCCAGACCGAATCCTCGGACTGGTCCGACAAGGTGCTGCCACGTGCCGGGGGTGTCGCCAAGGCGATCGGGCTGGTCTATGTGGGGCTGACGCTGCTGGCGATCCTGAGCTACTGGCTGGGGGGCATGCTGCCGCTGGATGCCGTGGTGCATGGCATGACCTCGCTGGCCACGGGCGGGTTCGCCAACTACGACAGCTCGATGGGCATCTATTCCGATCGCCCGCATCTGCTGTGGATGGCTTCCGCCTTCATGCTGCTGGGGGCGCTGCCCTTCGTGCTGTTCATCCGCGCCTGGCAGGACAGTGCCGGGGTGATGTGGTGCGACGCCCAGGTGCGCGGCTTCCTGCGTTTGCTGGGCTGGGTGATCGCGGCGCTGACGCTCTATCGCGTCGTGCTGGGGGAGGATCTCTTCACGGCGCTGACCCAGGTGACCTTCAACGTCATGTCGGTGGTGACCACCACGGGCTATGCCAGCGATGACTACAGTGCCTGGGGGCCCTTCGCGGTGGTGGCCTTCTTCTATCTGACCTTCGTCGGGGGCTGCAGCGGCTCCACCAGCGGGGGCATGAAGATCTTCCGCCTGCAGATCGGCCTGATCATGCTCGGCAATCACCTGCGCTCGCTGATCCATGCCAACGGGATCTTCTCCCAGCGCTACAACGGGCGCGCCCTGCCGGATGAAGTGGTGCGCGCGGTCATCGCCTTCTCGTTCTTCTTCTTCATCACCATCGGCGGGCTGGCACTGGCGCTGTCATTGATCGGGCTGGATCTGGTGACCGCCGTGACCGGTGCCGTGACCGCCGTCACCAACGTCGGCCCCGGGCTTGGGGACATCATCGGCCCGGCCGGCAACTTCGCACCGCTGCCTGACAGCGCCAAATGGCTGCTGTGCATCGGCATGCTGATGGGGCGCCTCGAGATCCTGACCGTGCTGGTGCTGTTCTCGCCCAGCTTCTGGCGCAAGTAGGCGCTCGCTCGGTGGCGGTGGCCTCGGCGGCGTCCAGCTTCTCGTCGAGATCGATGGACAGGCCTTCACGATTGAGGATCGGGTTGGCGTACTGCACCAGCCACCAGTCCCTGAGCTCACTCGGCACGCCGGCGAGACGATTCTCGAACACGGCGCGCTCGGCACCACTGATGGCGGAGACATCCAGCGCGGCGGCCAGGCGTGGCTCGTCACGCAGCTGCGGACGGCTGGCAGCCAGTTTCTCGAGGGCCAGCTGGTGGCTCGGGTAGAGGGTGTAGTGCTGGAGTACCTGACGGTCGACTTCGGCGACCACGTCGTCCGGAGTGGCGAAATCACCCTTGAGCGGCTCGCCGAACACCAGCTTGACGCGCCCCTTGTGACCGCTGATGCCGGCGGCGATCGACTGGATGTCCTCGTACTGCACCTTCTCGTAGCGCCCTTCATTGGCGATGGCCGCCAGCTCGCGCGCCTTCTGCAGATCGCAGGGGTCGAATTCGTAGCTGATGGACACCGGCACGATGTTGAGCTCGCTGACGCTCTCGCTGAAGGGGCGTGTCTTGTCGGCGGTGCGGGCCGCCATGGTCAGCATCTTGATGATGGCGCTTTCGGTGCCGTCACGGCCATCCTTGGCACGCCCTTCCCGCTGGGCCAGCCAGATGGAGTGCCGATCGTGGATCAAGGAGTGACGAATATAGCCCGACAGTGACTGGTAGGCCGCCAGCATCGCGCGCTTGCCCTTGGCGGAGCGCGGCACGATGAAGCTCTTGTTGAGGCGCATCAGGTCGGTGACGAAGGGCTTCTGCAGCAGGTTGTCGCCGATGGCGATGCGCACCGTGTCGCGGCCGTGACGATAGAGCGCGTAGTTGACGAAGGCCGGGTCCAGCGAGATGTCGCGATGGTTGGACAGGAACAGATACGGCGTGTCTTCCGACAGCCGCTCGAGTCCCACCGTCTCGAAACTGGTGGTGGTGGTATGGATCATGCGCGCCATGTAGCTGGCGATGCGGGTCTGGAAACTGGCCACGTCCTTCACGCCCATCATCTCGCGCTTGATGGCCAGGCGAGCGATCTGGCGCGCCAGCCACGGGAAGCGCTGGGTCAGTCCCGGCAGGCGGAAGCGAGTCAGGGTGTCGAGCAGTTCGCGGTCCTGCTCGAGGCGCACCAGTACCTCACTTACCTCGTGATCGTGGTAGGGGCGAATCCTGGCGAACGGGTCCTGTTCGTCAGGCGTGGCAGGCTTGGGCGTTGCTGTGTCAGTCATCGACGCACGTCATCCGGATTGTCATTCTTGAGAAGAGAAGAAAGGGGGTGGCGCTCAGCTTCCCGGCTGAGCTTCGCCGCCCAGCCAGGCGGTCATCTGCTCGATCACGCCGGAGAGCACCTGGGCCATCAGCGCGAAGTCGGTCTCCAGTCGCAGGATGGGGTCTTCACCATCCTCCTGGGCATTGGCTTCATCGATGACGGCATCGGCGAACTTGAGGCTCTTGAGCGCCATGTCCTCGCCGAGGATCAACGCCACGCGGCCCTCGACTTCTAGTGCCAGCTTGCTGACCACGCGGCCCAGAGTGAGCGCCGTCTGGATTTCCTCGCCGTCGAGGTCGAACTGACGGGCACGCAGCACGCCATCCTCGCCGCCCGGCGCCTTGAGCTCGACCTGATCACCGACGATGAGGTCATCCGGACGCGAGGCCACGTCCTTCAGCCAGGTGGTCATCACCTGGGAGGGCGGCTGGGCGACGGCCAGCGGCGTGACCTTGAGCGAGCCCAGCGTCTGGCGCAGCAGGTCGAGGACTTCCTCGGCACGCTTGGCGTTCGAGGCATTGATGGCGATCAGCCCGCGACGGCTGTCCCACCACAGGTCAGTGCGCGAGGAGCGCGTGAAGGCGCGTGGCAGCAGCTCCTCGTAGATCTGCTCCTTGAGGGTCAGCTTCTCGCGGCGACGCAGCGGACGACCTTCCGCCGTCTCGCGCTCGGCGACTCGCTCCTCGAGTTCTTCCTTGACCACGGCAGTGGGCAGGACACGTTCCTGACGCAGTGCGCTGATCAGATAATGGCCCTGGATCTCGTGGACCAGCATGTCGCTGTTGCGACCGCCCGGTGCCACCCAGCCGATACGCTTGGCTTCGACGCCGGTGACCGGGCGGAAGACATGCTCCGGCAGGGCGTCGGCGAGACGACCCTCTTCCAGCGGTGCGCTATCGTGCAGGCGATACAGTTGCAGGTTCTTGAACCACATGCGACCAGTCCTTGAGTCCGGTGAACGGGGGCTGCCCGTCTGAATGGCGCATATTATGGCGAAACTCATGCGGCGGGTCATCCGCCGTGGACGTGACCCTGCGTCACACTGCGGTTGCCGACCATCGCGCGCGAGCGCAAAGACATACTGTGTGCACGCTGTGGCGCTAGTCTGAGATCGACCTGGCGGTGCACGGTCTGGCGGTTTGCGGTATCGCCCGACAGATATCGCCCGACAGTATCGCCCAGATGCCCAGATATCGACCCGCAGGCATAGACCATCAGATTTGAGACGCGGAGGGCGGCAGAGTGATCGACGACGGTGTTATGAAGACTGCTGTGGGGACTGCTGAGGAGACGGTTGTGGCGGCTTTTGTGAAGAGCAGAGCGTCGGGCGCGAGCGCGCTGAAACGGGCACGGCCACTGACGCTGGCGGCGCTGACCCTGCTGCTGTTCGGCTGCAGCGGGGAGGATGACGCGCACGACAGGGCGGCCAGACCGGCAACGTCAGAGAGCTGGGAACGCCCCGGCGGCGGTTGGACTGGATCCTCAGATATTTGCCGCGGGCGCGATCGTCGGTGAGGTCGAGACCGTCGACTGCACCTTGAGCGGCGGCACGCAGACGACCTGCTATCAGTTCCGCGTGGCCGGTGCGCCCGCGGACCCGGAAACCTCGCCGGAGGGGCCTTTCTGCCCGCCCAATATCCATTCCGGTGAGGAGGAAGGCGGCACCTGGATGGATGGCGAGGGCACCCTCTATCAGGTGGACGGCGAGTTCATCAAGAATCTGGCCACTCTCTATCAGGACAAGGAGTGGCAGATGTACGACGTCAACACGGGCGAGATCACCGTGATCGATGGCGCGCGTGGCTGCGAGGTGGCGGGGAACCCGAACCCCATCGAAGGCTTCGACAACTTCTGTCTCGAGTGTCCGCTGGAGGAACTGGGCGGCGGCATCGAGAAGACTGTCGTGATCCCCAAGGTGCCGGTACCGGCCGCCGAGCCGACCTCGCTGGCCGGCCGCGCCAACACCGGCGTGGCGCTCAATGGCGTGCTGTTCGGCCCGCCGGCACCGCTGGAGCTGATCCTGAGCTCTCACACCCTGGGGGTGCTCGATGATTGTGGCGCGCATGCCAATCCGCATGAGGGCTATCACTATCACACCGCCACCGGCTGCTCCGAGATCGGCATTCAGGAGGATGGCCATTCGCCGATGATCGGCTATGCGCTGGATGGCTATGCCATCTATGCCAGAGAGGACAAGGACGGCAATGTTCCCGCTGGGCTGGATGACTGTGGCGGCGAGACGGACCCGGTGCGTGGCTATCACTATCACGCCTCCGCGCCGGGGGTTAACCAGATCTTCGGCTGTTTCATGGGCGAGAAGGGGCACTTCCTCGACGAGGAGGGAGGCGAGAGGCCGCCGCAGGACCCGCCCGGCGAGTAGCCGCTGGTGGCGTGCAGGGCGGGCGCCATCATTCAACCAAGCGTTTGTTTTTCTGCTCGTGCCCGGCCTAAGATCTGATGACGAGGGCCCGCCGATGAGACCGCCGGCACTTTCAGTCGCACGACACTGACGGTGCGAGGTTATCACCTGGATGGCTATGGGCACGTCAACAACGCCCGGTATCTGGAGTTCTACGAAGAAGGGCGCTGGGAGTTCATGCTCGCGCATCTGGACCTGGCGGACCTCAAGCGCGAGGGCATCGCGATGGTGGCGGTCAATGTCAATCTGGACTGGCATTATCCGGCCACCGTGCATGATGAGCTGGTGATCACCACGCGACTCGCTCGGGTCGGGCGGCGCAAGATGATCATGCATCAGGAGATCCATCTGGGCGAGACGCGCATGGGCGAGGTGCATCCGCGCTCCGGCGCACTGGTCTCCCGCGCGGATTTCACCTTCGTGCTGATGAATACCCAGACCGGACGGGCCATGCCGCTGGAGGGAGAAATCGGCACGCTGCTGGTATCATTGAGGGGCGCGGCAGTGGGCCGCGTGCCCTTGAGGCCGTACTACCGTACTGACATCCGTTTGCGGGCTCGTGTGAGCTGCTAGGTGAGCGCGCAAGTGATATAATCCCGCCACTTCGGTGCCGCGGAGCTGGCACCCCGTGTCCGCTTCACGCCACTGCCGCGCTGCAGTAGCGACCGAGTCGCTGCCGCAGTGGCGCCAACAGTTGAGTTCAAGGATTTGACGAATCATGGGTGAGATCGCCAGAGAGATACTGCCAGTCAACATCGAGGACGAGCTCAAACAGTCGTATCTCGATTACGCGATGAGCGTCATCATCGGGCGTGCCTTGCCGGATGTCCGCGATGGCCTCAAACCGGTTCACCGTCGCGTGCTGTTCGCGATGCACGAACTGAACAATGACTGGAACAAGGCCTACAAGAAATCCGCCCGTGTCGTCGGCGATGTGATCGGTAAATACCACCCGCACGGTGACAGTGCGGTCTATGACACCATCGTCCGCATGGCCCAGCACTTCTCAATGCGTTATGTGCTGGTGGATGGTCAGGGCAACTTCGGTTCCATCGATGGCGACAGCGCCGCGGCGATGCGTTACACCGAGGTGCGCATGGCGCGCCTGGCGCACGAGCTGCTGGCCGACCTCGAGAAGGACACCGTCGACTGGGTCGACAACTATGACGGCACCGAGCGCATTCCTGCCGTGTTGCCGACCAAGACCCCGAACCTGCTGGTCAACGGCTCCTCCGGTATCGCCGTGGGCATGGCCACCAACATCCCGCCGCACAACATGGGCGAGGTCATCGATGGCTGTCTGGCGCTGATCGACAACGGCGACCTGACCATCGATGAACTGATGGAATACATCCCGGGGCCGGACTTCCCGACCGCGGGCATCATCAACGGCCGTGCCGGCATCCTCGATGCCTATCGCACCGGCCGTGGTCGCATCTATGTGCGTGCCGTGCACACCATCGAGCACCACGACAAGAGCGGTCGTGACCACATCATCATCACCGAGCTTCCCTACCAGGTGAACAAGGCGCGTCTGATCGAGAAGATCGCCGAACTGGTCAAGGACAAGAAGATCGAGGGCATCGCCGAGCTGCGTGACGAGTCCGACAAGGACGGTCTGCGCGTGGTCATCGAGACCAAGCGTGGCGAATCCGGTGAAGTGGTCGTCAACAACCTCTTCTCCCAGACCCAGCTCGAGACCGTGTTCGGCATCAACATGGTCGCGCTGCACGAAGGTCAACCGAAGATCCTGAATCTCAAGCAGATTCTGGAATCCTTCGTGCGTCACCGTCGTGAAGTCGTCACCCGTCGTACGCTGTTCGAACTCAAGAAGGCGCGCGAACGCGGCCACATTCTTGAAGGTCTGGCGGTGGCGATCTCGAACATCGATGAGGTGATCGAGCTGATCAAGGGCTCGCCGAGCGCGGCGGAAGCCAAGGAAAAGCTGATCGATCGTGAATGGCAGCCGGGTCAGGTGGTCGAGATGCTCGAGCGCGCCGGTGCCACTTCCTGCCGTCCGGAAGACCTGCCGGAAGGTCTGGGGCTGTCTGAAGATGCCAGGCATTATCGTCTGTCGCCGGCTCAGGCTCAGGCCATCCTCGAGCTGCGCCTGCATCGCCTGACCGGTCTCGAGACCGAGAAGCTGCTGGCCGAGTACTCCTCCATCCTCGAGCGCATCGCCGAGCTGATGGAGATCCTGTCCTCTGCCGATCGCCTGATGGAGGTCATCCGCGAAGAGCTGCGTGAAGTGCGCGCCCAGTACGCCGATGAGCGTCGCACCGAGATCATGACCAGCCGTCGCGACCTGACCATCGAAGACCTCATCAACGAGGAAGACATGGTGGTGACGGTCTCGCGCAGTGGCTATGCCAAGACGCAGCCGCTGTCTGACTACCAGGCCCAGAAGCGCGGTGGCCGTGGCAAGTCGGCGACCGCGATGAAGGACGAGGATGTCATCGAGCACCTGCTGGTCGCCTCGACCCATGACACCGTGCTGCTGTTCTCCAACAAGGGCAAGGTGTACTGGCTCAAGGTCTACGAGATGCCGCAGGCCTCGCGTGGTTCGCGTGGCAAGCCGCTGGTCAACCTGATTCCGCTGGCGGAAGGCGAGTGGGTGACCACCATCCTGCCGGTGCGTGATTACGCCGCCGACAGCTACATCTTCTTCGCCACGGCCAACGGCACGGTCAAGCGTACGGCGCTGAGCCAGTTCTCGCGTCCGCGCAGCGTCGGCCTGATCGCGCTGGACATCGAGGAAGGCGACCGTCTGATCGGCGCCGACATCACCTCCGGCTCCGACCACGTCATGCTGCTGTCGTCCAACGGCAAGGCGATCCGCTTCGAGGAGCAGAACGTGCGTGTCATGGGCCGTACCGCCCGTGGTGTGCGCGGCATGCGTCTGATCGGCGATGCTCAGGTCATCAGCCTGATCATCCCGCGCACCACGGCCATCGATGACAACGAGGCTGACCTCGATGATTCGCTGGATGTGACGGCGGATGGCGTGGAGAGTGCTGATGTGGCAGCCACTGATGTCGCGACGGATGAAGGCGTCGCGACCGGTGAGGTGCCGCAGTGCTACATCCTGACGGCCTCGGCCAATGGCTACGGCAAGCGTACGCGCCTGGAAGAGTTCCCGCTGCGTGGCCGCGGTGGCCAGGGCGTGATCGCGATGCAGACCAGCGAGCGCAACGGCGATCTGGTCAGCGCGGTTCAGGTCAGCGACAACGATGAACTGATGCTGATCACCGACCGCGGCACCCTGGTGCGGACCCGTGTAGCCGAGGTGTCCATCACCTCGCGCAACACTCAGGGCGTGACCCTGATCCGCACAGCGGAAGAGGAGCGACTGGTGACCACGGTGCGTGTCGACGAGCCGGAAGATGTCGTGGTCAGGAAGAAGGCAAGAAGGACGCGCTGAGCACCGATGAACAGGTGCAGGCGGGAGACGCTGCCGAGTCGACGGATACCCCGCCGACAGACGTGGAATAAGACGCTGGATTGCGACCGCCTTCGGGGCGGTCGCTTCACTTTCGGGAATTAAGACGACATGACACGCAAGTTCAATTTCTGCGCCGGTCCTGCTGCACTGCCGACCGCTGTCCTGGAACGCGCACGCGCCGAGATGCTGGATTATCAGGGCCGCGGACTGTCCGTCATGGAGATGAGTCATCGCTCCGACGACTTCGTGGCCATCGCCGAGAAGGCCGAGGCGGATCTGCGCGAACTGCTCGACATTCCGTCCCACTATCGCGTGCTGTTCATGCAGGGCGGCGCTTCCACCCAGTTCGCGGGGGTGCCTCTGAACCTGCTGGGTGAGGGTGGCAGCGCCAACTATCTCTATACCGGTATCTGGGGCAAGAAGGCGATCAAGGAAGCCGAGCATCTGGCCGTGGGCAGCCATGTGGCCGCCTCCAGCGAAAGCAATGGCCTGATTGCCGTGCCGCGTCAGAATGCGATCCAGCTCTCGGGTGATGTGGGCTATCTGCACTACACCGCCAACGAGACCATCGGCGGCCTCGAGTTCGACTACATTCCCGAGGTGGCAGCGGATGGCGTGCCGCTGGTGTGTGACATGTCGTCTTCCATCCTGTCGGGGCCGCTGGATGTCAGCCGTTTCGGTGTCATCTATGCCGGTGCCCAGAAGAACATCGGTCCGGCGGGTCTGACGCTGGTCATCGTGCGTGAAGATCTGCTCGAGCGTGCGCGCAAGGACTGCCCGACCATGCTGAACTGGAAGACGGCCGCCGAGGCGGGCTCCATGTTCAACACCCCGCCGACCTATGCCTGGTATCTCTCAGGCCTGGTGTTCGAGTGGCTGAAGGATGAGGTCGGGGGTCTCGATGCCATGAATGCGATCAATGATCGCAAGGCGCAGGCACTTTATGCGGCCATCGACGGCAACGACTTCTACTCCAATCCGATCGTCACCGAGAACCGTTCACGCATGAACGTGCCGTTCGTGCTGGCCGATGATCGTCTCGACAAGACCTTCCTTGCCGAGTCCGAGGCGGCGGGTCTGCTCAACCTGGCCGGTCACCGCAGTGTCGGTGGCATGCGTGCCAGTCTCTACAACGCCGTGCCGGAAGCTGCCGTCACTGCGCTGGTGGACTTCATGGGCGACTTCGCGCGTCGTCACGGCTAAGGGAGAGGTGAGATGACGGATTCCAAGCAGAATCCTGCGCCGCAGGTGGCTGCCAAGGCGGTCACGCTGGACGAGCTGCGTCAGCGCATCGATACCATCGACAGCGAGCTGCTGCGCCTGATCAGCGAGCGGGCGGGCTGTGCGCAGCAGGTGGCCGAGGTCAAGATGGCGGCCGGTGACGTGGGCGAGGATGGCCAGGTGCAGTTCTATCGTCCTGAGCGTGAAGCCCAGGTGTTGCGCCGTATCATGGCCGACAACCCCGGCCCGCTGAAGGGCGAGGAGATGGCGCGTCTGTTCCGCGAGATCATGTCCGCCTGTCTGGCGCTGGAGCAGCCGATTCGTCTGGCCTATCTCGGCCCGGAAGGCACCTTTACCCAGCAGGCCGCGCTCAAGCACTTCGGTGACAGCGCCGTGACCAAGCCGATGGCCGCCATCGACGAGGTGTTCCGCGAAGTGGAAGCCGGCGCGGTGCAGTACGGCGTGGTGCCGGTGGAAAACTCCACCGAGGGCGTCATCAATCACACGCTGGATTCGTTCATGGGCTCGCAGCTCAAGATCTCCGGCGAGGTGGTGCTGCGCATTCACCATCACCTGCTGGTGGGCCCGAATACGCGTCGCGAGAAGATCTCGCGCATCTATTCCCACGCCCAGTCGCTGGCCCAGTGCCGCAAGTGGCTGGATGCCCACTTCCCGCACGCCGAGCGCATCGCGGTGTCCTCGAATGCCGAGGCCGCGCGTCAGGTGCGCACCGAGTGGCACAGTGCGGCGATTGCCGGTGACATGGCGGCCAAGCTCTATGAGCTGGAGAAGGTCGAGGAGAAGATCGAGGACAGCCCGGACAACTCCACGCGTTTCCTGATCATCGGCGACAGCTCGGTGCCGGCGTCCGGTGATGACAAGACCTCCATCGTGGTGGCGATGCGCAACCAGCCGGGGGCGCTGCATGACCTGCTGGCACCGTTCCACCGCCACCAGATCGATCTGACCCGCGTCGAGACGCGGCCGTCGCGCTCGGGTGCCTGGAACTATGTCTTCTTCATCGACTTCCGTGGCCACCGTGATGATCCGCTCATCACGGAGACGCTGGAAGAGCTGCGTCAGTGCGCGGCGGACGTCAAGGTGCTCGGGTCCTACCCGGTCGGTGTGCTGTGAGCGAGTCGGAACAGGCAGTGACTGGCGCGGCGGCGGACATGCTGTCCTCGGGCGCGGAGCGGCTGGCCGGCGAGCGGCGTATCCTGCTGGTCGGGCTGGGGTTGATCGGTGGCTCGCTTGCCGCCGCATTGCGTGCGGCGGGTCATCGCGGCGAGATTCTCGCCTGTGATCGGGATTCCAACGAGATCTGCCTCGGTCAGCGCATGAAGCTGATCGATGGTGGCAGTACTCAGCTGGCTGGGCTGGTGCCCGGCGCCTCGCTGGTGGTGCTGTGCGTGCCGGTGATGGCGATGAAGGGCGTGATGGCGGAGATCGCACCGCTGCTGGACGATGATGCGGTGGTCACCGATGTCGGTAGTACCAAGGGCGCGATCCGCGACGCGGCGATCGGCGTGTTCGGTCACATGCCGCCGAATCTGGTGCTCGGGCATCCGATCGCCGGTTCCGAGAAGAGCGGGGTGGCGGCGTCGAATCCCGAGCTCTATCGCGATCACAAGGTGATTCTGACACCGGAACCGGACAGTGACCCCGAGGCCGTGGCACGCGTGGCCGCCATGTGGTCGGTGTGTGGTGCTCAGCTGCTGGACATGAGCGTGGCACGCCACGACGAGGTTCTGGCACGCACCAGCCATCTGCCGCATCTGCTGGCGTTCTCGCTGGTGGACAGCTTGGCGCGTCAGGATGAGCGCCTGGAGATCTTCCGCTACGCGGCGGGCGGTTTCCGCGACTTCACGCGTATCGCGGGCAGTGACCCGGTGATGTGGCGTGACGTCTATCTGGCCAACCGCGATGCGGTGCTGGAGGCGCTGGATGAATTCGAGGCCGGGGTAGCGCGAGTGCGTGCTGCCGTGACCGCGGGCGATGGCGAGGCGATGCTGGGGATATTCACCCGCGCCAGCCACGCTCGACACTACTTCAATACCCTATTGAAACAGACGAGTTATCAGACAATGGAACAGCAGAACGTGCGGTACCGTGCACTGCCGGGTGGGCAGGTTCAGGGGCGCATTCGTGTGCCGGGTGACAAGTCCATGTCACATCGCTCCATCATGCTGGGCGCGCTGGCGAACGGCGTGACCGAGGTCGAGGGCTTCCTCGAGGGTGAAGACAGCCTGGCCACGCTGCAGGCCTTCCGCGACATGGGCGTGGTCATCGAAGGCCCGCATCAGGGTCGTGTGACCATTCATGGCGTGGGCCTCAACGGCCTGAAGCAGCCGCCGGGCCCGCTGTATGTCGGCAACTCCGGCACCGCGATGCGTCTGTTCGCCGGCCTGCTGGCCGGTCAGGCCTTCGATACCGAGCTGACCGGTGATGCCTCGCTGACCAAGCGCCCGATGGACCGCGTCGCCAACCCGCTGCGCGAGATGGGCGCGGTGATCGATACCGCCGAGAATGGCCGTCCGCCGCTGCGTATCCACGGTGGTCAGCCGCTCAAGGGGATCCGCTACGAGATGCCGATGGCGTCCGCTCAGGTCAAGTCCTGCCTGCTGCTGGCCGGTCTCTACGCCGAAGGCGAGACCCGCGCCATCGAGCCGGCACCGACGCGTGACCACACCGAGCGCATGCTCAACGGCTTCGGCTACAAGGTCGAGCGTCAGGGCGCCGAGGCGTGGCTGACCGGTGGTGGCAGCCTCGAGGCCTGCCCGATCGACGTGCCGGCTGACATCTCCTCCGCGACCTTCTTCCTGGTCGCCGCGGCCATCACGCCGGGTGCCGATCTGGTGCTGGAGCACGTCGGCATCAACCCGACGCGCATCGGCGTGATCAACATCCTCAAGGCGATGGGTGCCGATCTGAGCATCTCCAACGAGCGTGAAGTCGGCGGTGAGCCGGTGGCGGACCTGCACATCCGCTATGCGCCGCTCAAGGGGATCGACATCCCGGAAGATCAGGTCCCGCTGGCCATCGACGAATTCCCGGCGCTGTTCATCGCGGCGGCCAATGCCGAGGGCATGACCCGCCTGCGTGGCGCCGAGGAGCTGCGCGTCAAGGAGTCCGACCGCATCCAGGTGATGGCGGACGGTCTGGCGCAGATCGGTGTCGAGCACGAAGTCGTCGCCGACGGTATCGACATCCGTGGCGGTGCCTACGGTGGCGGTCTGGTCGACAGTCACGGTGACCACCGTATCGCGATGGCCTTCAGCGTGGCGGCGCTGCGTGCGCAGGGCGAAATCCTGATCGATGATTGTGCCAATGTCGCGACCTCCTTCCCGAACTTCGTGGCGCTGGCCAGTGAAGTCGGCATGCAGGTCGAGAACCTCGGTGCCGTGGCACCCGGACAGGAGGCGTCATGAGTGGTGAAGCGACTCCGCATCACAGCCAGGTGAGCGATGAGCCGGTGCTGACCCTCGATGGCCCCGGCGGGGCCGGCAAGGGCACCATCAGCCGTCTGGTCGCGGCGAGCCTGGGCTGGCACCTGCTGGACTCCGGTGCGCTGTATCGTCTGACGGCTCTGGCCGCCGAGCGTCACGGTGTGGCCTTGGAGGACGAGTCCGCGGTGGCCACCATCGCCGAGCACCTCGATGTCCAGTTCGATGCCGAGGGGGATGCCACTCGCGTGATTCTCGAGGGTGAAGACGTCACGCGTGACATCCGTCTCGAGACGGTCGGCAACAACGCCTCCATCATCGCGGCCCAGCCGCGCGTGCGCACCGCACTGCTGGCACGTCAGCGTGCCTTCGCGCGTGCGCCGGGCCTGGTGGCCGACGGTCGCGACATGGGCACGGTGGTCTTCACCGAGGCGCCGCTCAAGATCTTCCTCACCGCCTCGGCCGAGGAACGTGCCCGCAGACGTCATGCCCAGTTGCAGGAAGCGGGTGTGGATGCTAATATTTCGAGCCTTTTGACAGAAATACAGGCGCGCGATGCACGCGACATGGGCCGGGCAGTCGCCCCGCTCAAGCCGGCAGATGACGGCGTGATCCTCGATACGACGGATCTCGACATCGAGCAGGTGGTCGAGCGCATCCAGCAGCTGCTGGTCGAGTATGGCCTGGTGGCGGAACGCTGAAACGTCAGGACAATCGATTGATAGCCTGCTGCTGCATCAAGGCCTTCGGGCCGGGCAGTGGCAGGCTTCGCTCGCTCTGCGAGCGGAGACGCAGGACAAGGCACGACCCAGATGACACTGCGGTGTCATCAACCCCCCGGCCAGGTGTCATGGGGTGCATCGGCGGCAAGCGGAAAGCCGGTGTATCTCGAACCAGCGTCAACGCCCCCGGGGATATGTAGATATGGCCCGTGCTTGCTGGTGGTACGGAGACTGCGGTGCAAGCCGCCCCAAACGTTGATCATGTAGGAATACCATGAGCGAGAGCTTTGCTGATTTATTTGAACAGTCACTCCAGGACATCAACATGGAGCCGGGCGCAATCGTGTCCGCTACCATCGTCGATATCGATGGCGACTGGATCACTGTCAATGCCGGTCTGAAATCTGAAGGTCAGATTCCGTCTGAACAGTTCCGTGACGAAAGTGGCCAGCTGTCCATCAGCATCGGCGACGAAGTCATGGTCGCGCTGGAAGCCGTCGAAGATGGCTTCGGTGAGACCCGCCTGTCCCGCGAGAAGGCCAAGCGTGCCGAAGCGTGGAAAGAGCTGGAAGCCGCCTTCGAGAAGGACGAGATCGTCAAGGGCGTGATCAACGGCAAGGTCAAAGGTGGCTTTACCGTCGACATCAACACCATCCGTGCCTTCCTGCCGGGTTCTCTGGTCGATGTCCGCCCTGTGCGCGACACCGCCCACCTCGAGAACAAGGAACTGGACTTCAAGGTCATCAAGCTCGACGCCAAGCGCAACAACGTTGTCGTGTCTCGTCGTGCCGTCCTCGAAGCCGAGAACAGCGCTGAGCGTGAAGCCCTCCTGGCCACTCTGCAGGAAGGTCAGCAGATTCAGGGTATCGTCAAGAACCTGACCGACTACGGCGCCTTCGTCGACCTCGGCGGCGTTGACGGCCTGCTGCACATCACCGACATGGCCTGGAAGCGCATCAAGCATCCGTCCGAGATCGTTGCTGTCGGCGACGAGATCAACGTCAAGGTGCTGAAGTTCGACCGCGAGCGCAACCGTGTGTCTCTGGGTCTCAAGCAGCTGGGTGAAGATCCGTGGGTCAACATCAAGGCTCGCTACCCGGAAGGCGCCAAGATCAACGCACGCGTCACCAACCTCACCGACTACGGCTGCTTCGCCGAGCTGGAAGAGGGCGTCGAAGGTCTGGTCCACGTGTCCGAAATGGATTGGACCAACAAGAACATCCACCCGTCCAAGGTCGTCAATGTCGGCGATGACGTGGAAGTGATGATTCTGGACATCGACGAAGAGCGTCGTCGTATCTCCCTGGGTATCAAGCAGTGCACCACCAACCCGTGGGAAGACTTCAGCGGCAAGCACAACAAGGGCGACCGTGTCTCCGGTACCATCAAGTCAATCACTGACTTCGGTATCTTCATCGGTCTGGAAGGCGGCATCGACGGTCTGGTTCACCTGTCTGACATCTCCTGGAACGAAGCTGGCGAAGAAGCCGTGCGTCGTTACAAGAAGGGTGAAGAAGCTGAAGCGGTCATCCTGTCCATCGATCCGGAACGTGAGCGCATCTCTCTGGGCATCAAGCAGCTCGAGAGCGATCCGGTCTCTGAATACCTGGCCGTCAACGACAAGGGCGCCATCGTGTCCGGTCGTGTTGTCGACATCGACGCCAAGGAAGTTCAGGTCGAGCTGGCCACTGACGTCATCGCCATCCTGAAGGCGTCTGAAATCAGCGCTGATCGTGTCGAAGACGCACGCAACGTCCTGAGCGTCGGCGATGCTGTCGAAGCCAAGATCGTCGGTGTGGATCGCAAGAGCCGCCTGATCAACCTGTCCGTCAAGTCCAAGGACCAGGTGGAAGCACCGCGTCGCGATGCTGCCAAGCCGCGTACCCAGGAAGTCGAGAGCAACGGCCCGACGACCATCGGTGACCTGATCAAGCAGCAGCTGGGTCAGGAGTGATCCCGAGACATTCCGCCTCCTCGTGAGGCGGGATGTCCGGATCCACGCTGAGGTGGCATGCCTCTGGTTGCCACCTCAGCGTCTCCGAATCGGTATCCTGCACACGACGCATGTCATGCGCAGGAACGAAAAAAACCGCCACCCTTCGGGGTGGCGGTTTTTTTGTGTCCAGTGGTGGCTTCAGCGGCCGCGGTCTGGCGTTCCAGGTTGGCCAGCATGCCGCGCAGGATGGACAGCTCACGGCGTGTCGGTTCGGCGCGGGCAAACAGTGCACGCAGACGCTCTTCGGTCTGTGAGTGCGGTTGATTGAGGAAGCCGGAACCGCGCAGGGCACGGCCGAGGTGCTCGTGGAAGTGGCCGAGCTGCTCGCGGGTCGGCAGCTGGTCATCCTCACGACGCGCGACCGGAGCCTCGCTGGTCGGCTCCAGGGTGCGACGCCAGGCGCTGCGACACTCGTGGGCGAGTACCTGTACGGCCTGGGAGACATTGAGGATGCCGTAGTCGGGGTTGGTGGGGATGGACACCTGGTGCGTGCAGCAGCCGATCTCCTCGTTGGTCAGCCCGAAGCGTTCACGGCCGAACACCAGCGCCACCTTGCCATCCTGGGCGGTATCGATGACGCGCGCGGCCATCTCGCTCGGCTCATCGAAGTGAGGCAGCGGCAGACTGCGCAGGCGGGCACTGGCACCGATGACCAGCTGGCAGTCATTGACGGCGTCTTCGAGACGCTCGACCACGCGGGCGTTTTCCAGAAGCTCCGCGGCGCCGCTGGCCATGCGTGTGGCTTCCTCATCGGGGAAGCAGCGCGGGTTGACCAGCACCAGGTCCTTGATGCCCATGGTCAGGATGGCGCGAGCGGTGGCGCCGATATTGCCGGGATGGAAGGTCTGCACCAGCACGACACGCACGTTGTCGAGGGTGGCTGGGCTCGAGGCAGAGCTGGAGGTATCAGTCATGAGGAGAAGATCCTGGGCAAGCGAGGCGCGCGGCCTGAGCGGTTGTCGTCATTGATCGTGGGCGTGAATGTCAGGCATGAAAAAACCGCCCCTGCTTGCGCAGGAGCGGTTCGGGTCACGACGGGTGAGTCGTGGGGTGAGGCTGGCTTACATCATGCCGCCCATGCCACCCATTCCGCCCATGCCACCCATGTCGCCGCCGCCGGCAGCTGCCTTGTCTTCCGGGTCTTCGGCGATCATGCATTCGGTGGTGATCATCAGGCCGCCGATGGAGGCTGCGGACTGCAGGGCAGAG
Organism: Cobetia sp. ICG0124; assembly: GCF_004006355.1. Taxonomy (NCBI): domain Bacteria; kingdom Pseudomonadati; phylum Pseudomonadota; class Gammaproteobacteria; order Oceanospirillales; family Halomonadaceae; genus Cobetia; species Cobetia sp. ICG0124. The sequence continues at coordinate 835,433 of NZ_CP024893.1, forward strand.
CGCGTCACCTTGGCCGGGTCCAGCACGCCCATCTCGAACATGTCGCCGTAGACACCGGTGGAGGCGTTGTAACCGTAGTTGCCTTCACCTGCCTTGACGTTGTTCAGCACGACGGAGGCTTCTTCGCCAGCGTTGGTGACGATCTGACGCAGCGGCGCTTCCATGGCGCGCAGCGCGATGGCGATACCGTGAGTCTGGTCTTCGTTGTCGCCTTTCAGCTCGGTCAGCTGGTTGAGGACGCGAACCAGGGCGGTACCACCGCCAGGCACGACACCTTCCTCGACGGCTGCACGAGTGGAGTGCAGGGCGTCTTCGACGCGAGCCTTCTTCTCTTTCATCTCGACTTCGGTAGCAGCACCGACGCGGATGACGGCAACACCGCCGGCCAGCTTGGCGACACGCTCCTGCAGCTTCTCGCGGTCGTAGTCAGAGGAGGTTTCCTCGATCTGCGCGCGGATCTGGGAGACACGAGCTTCGATGTCGCCTTCGTTGCCGGCGCCATCGATGATGGTGGTGTTTTCCTTGGACATGGTCACGCGCTTGGCGGTGCCCAGGTGGTCCAGGTTAGCCTGCTCGAGGTTGAGGCCGACTTCTTCGGAAATCACGGTGCCGCCGGTCAGGACAGCGATGTCCTGCAGCATGGCCTTGCGACGATCACCGAAGCCCGGCGCCTTGACGGCCGCGACCTTGACGATACCGCGCATGGTGTTGACGACCAGAGTCGCCAGCGCTTCGCCTTCGATGTCTTCGGCGACGATCGCCAGCGGCTTGCCGGACTTGGCGACGCCTTCCAGCACCGGCAGCAGTTCGCGGATGTTGGAGATCTTCTTGTCGACCAGCAGGATGTACGGGTCTTCGAGCTCGACCGCCATGGTGTCCTGGTTGGTGACGAAGTACGGAGACAGGTAGCCACGGTCGAACTGCATGCCTTCGACGACTTCCAGCTCGTCTTCGAAGCCACGGCCTTCATCGACGGTGATGACGCCTTCCTTGCCGACTTTCTCCATCGCTTCCGCGATGATCTCGCCGATGCGAGAGTCGCCATTGGCGGAGATGGTACCGACCTGGGCGATGGCCTTGGTGTCGGTGCACGGCACGGACAGCTCACGCACGGCCTTGACGGCTTCGATGACGGCCTTGTCGATGCCGCGCTTCAGGTCCATCGGGTTCATGCCGGCGGTCACGCCCTTCAGGCCTTCATTGACGATGGACTGAGCCAGCACGGTGGCGGTGGTGGTGCCGTCACCCGCGACGTCGGAAGTCTTGGAAGCGACTTCCTTGACCATCTGGGCGCCCATGTTCTCGAAGCGATCCTTCAGCTCGATTTCCTTGGCGACGGACACGCCGTCCTTGGTCACGGTCGGTGCGCCGAAGGATTTTTCCAGCACCACGTTGCGGCCTTTCGGGCCGAGGGTAGTCTTGACGGCATCCGCCAGGACATTGACACCACGCGCCATGCGCTTGCGAGCATCATCGGAGAAACGAACGTCTTTTGCAGCCATTGTTATCTCTACCTTTAATCAGTAAGTCGTAGCATTTAAACCGGAAACGCTGGAAATCAGCCTTCCACCACGGCGAGGATGTCGCTCTCGCTCATGATCAGCACTTCTTCGCCGTCGATCTTCTGCTTCTCGACGCCGTAGCCATCCTTGAAGATGACGGTGTCGCCGACTTTCACGTCAAGCGGGCGAACTTCACCGTTCTCGAGGATGCGGCCGTTGCCGGCGGCAAGAATTTCACCGCGCGTCGGCTTTTCCTGAGCGCTGCCGGGCAGAACGATGCCACCTGCAGTTTTCTGTTCTTCTTCCACGCGACGGACCACGACGCGATCGTGCAAGGGACGGATGTTCATTGCTCACGTTCTCCTGATGGTAAATCCCGCCATCTGCCGGTCTTTGCCGGCACGTCTGGCGTTCAATGGGGTTGCCTACCGAGTGTTGGGCCTCGCAGAGGCGAGGCCGTTATCCATTGCACCGCTTTTATGGTGGCGAGAGGACAGCTTTCAAGTAGGCGAACATAAAAAAATTTCAAATCTCGTCATCAACTGCGTCGCCTGAAAGGCACGCACTTGAGGTGCCGACTATCGGACTGCCAGTTGCCGGAGTGCGTCTGACGTGACTGACTCTGTGCGGAGAAGCGACCCTTGAAGAAGCGTGCGATGACGTTATTGCCGCTCAGGCCTCGGGTCAGCAGTCCACGCGAGGCCGGCAGTAGGCAGAGCAGTCCCAGGCCATCCGAGAGAAATCCCGGTGCCATGAGCAGCGCGCCACCGAAGATCAGCGCCGCGCCTTCCATCAGTTCACCGGAGGGCATCTCGCCACGTTGCAGGCGCTCCTGGGCACGCATCAATGTCGCGCGACCTTCGCGTCGAATCAGATGCAGGCCCACGGCGCCGGTGATCAGTACCAGTGCCAGCGTCGGCAACAGCCCTATCTGGCTGCCAAGACTGAACAGCACCACGAAATCCAATAACCCGAACAGGGTAATCACTAGCAGTATGGGCATCGTCTCTCCCGAATCCGGTAAATGGCAGCTTGCACCAATGCGTCAAGGGTAAACCAGCAGCAGGATGGGGAACAGTCGAATCGGTGTCATGAAAGGCTCATGACGCGGATGGACGCGGTGCGGGACACTCGACACATTGATCGTGACGCTCGTACGGCATGCGGGCCTCGCACCCGGCAGGCATTTCTCGCTGTCGGCAGACAACCTGGGAGACGGGACATGAAGCTTGACGACAAGGTCATCGCGATTACGGGCGGCGCTCGTGGGCTGGGGCTGGCCATGGCGCGACATCTGGGTGAGAAGGGCGCCGTGCTGGCGCTGCTGGATATCGAACAGGGCGGTCTGGATGACGCTGTCTCGAGCCTGGAAGCGGCGGGCATCAAGGCGCAGGGGTTCGTGACCGACGTCGCGGACGAGGCCTCCGTCACGCAAGCCTTCTCTGCCATCAAGGCGGCGCTGGGTCCGGTGAGTGGTCTGGTCAACAATGCCGGCATTACCCGAGATGGTCTGCTGATCAAGGCGCGTGATGGAGTCGTGGAGAAGACCATGTCGCTGTCCAGCTGGCAGCAGGTCATCGATGTCAATCTGACCGGTGTCTTCCTGTGCACGCGTGAAGCCGCCAGTCAGATGATCGAGGCCGGTCAGCCGGGCGTGATCGTCAACATCTCCAGCATCTCGCGCGCCGGCAACATGGGGCAGAGCAATTACACCGCAGCCAAGGCGGGTGTCGCCGCGATGAGCGTCACCTGGGCCAAGGAGCTGGCGCGCTACAAGATTCGTGTCGGTGCCGTGGCACCGGGCTTCATCGCCACTGAAATGACCGCCGGCATGAAGCCGGAGATGCTCGACAAGATCAAGAGTGGCATCCCGATGCGTGATCTGGGACGTCCGGAAGACATCGCGGGCAGCGTGGCCTTCATCTTCGACAATGATTACTTCACGGGGCGCGTGATCGAATGTGATGGCGGTCTGCGTATCTGAGCCGATGTCTAAGGAGATTCGTCATGCAACGTCGCCAATTCATGGGGCTTGTATTGGGTGGCGGTGCGATGTTGGCACTGCCGGGATTGGCTGCCGCTCGCCCGGAGCTTGAGCTGGAGCGCTCGCCGGACATTGCCGAGCTCGTGCTGGATGATGACGAGTGGCGCGCACGCCTGAGTGCAGAGCAGTATCGCGTGCTGCGCGAGGAAGGCACCGAGCGCTCAGGCTCCAGCGCGCTCAACAAGGAATCGCGTGACGGTGAGTACCGTTGTGCCGGCTGTGACCTTACGCTGTTCACCTCGCGTACCAAGTTCGAGTCCGGCACTGGCTGGCCGAGTTTCTTCGATCATATCGAAGGGCATCTGTTGACCAAGACGGACTACGGGCTGGTGTGGCCGCGTACAGAATATCACTGCGCACGCTGCGGAGGGCATCAGGGACACGTGTTCGAGGACGGCCCCAGGCCCACGGGACTGCGCTGGTGCAACAATGGGGTGGCGCTGCGTTTCGTGCCGGCCTGAGGGGGCCTGTGAAGCTAAAGCAATCCACGGGCTTTGTGGTAACGTGACGGCATCGTGATGCAGGCGGCCCGGTCGACTCAGCGACCGGGCCGCCTGCGTCTTGTCACCAGAATCATAGTCGTGAAGGGATCGATGTTTCATGGACGCTACCGCAACTGACGCCACTACCGCTCGCCCTGCACCGACGCTGTCGCCTGCTGCTACCGCTCGCCGTATCCAGCAGGCGCTGGCGGCGGAGCTGGACGTGCGTGAAGAACAGATCACCGCGACGGTGGAGCTGCTGGATGGCGGCGCCACCGTGCCCTTCATCTCGCGTTACCGCAAGGAGGCGACCGGCGGGCTGGATGACACCCAGATGCGTCTTCTGGAAGAGCGCCTGCGCTACCTGCGTGAGCTGGAAGAGCGCCGTCAGGTGGTACTCGAATCCATTGCCGAGCAGAGCAAGCTGACCGCGAGTCTCGAGCGCGATGTGCTGGCTGCCGACAGCAAGCAGCGTCTGGAAGACCTCTACCTGCCGTATCGCAAGAAGCGTCGTACCAAGGCCCAGATTGCCCGTGAGGCGGGTCTTGAGCCGTTGGCGGATGCCTTGCTTGGCGACCCGACGCTCGTGCCGGAAGACGAGGCAGCTGGCTTCGTCGATGCCGACAAGGACGTGGCCGACCCCAAGGCGGCACTGGATGGGGCCAAGCAGATTCTGATGGAGCGCTTCGCGGAAGACGCCGCGCTTGTCGGTCGTCTGCGTCAGCGTCTGTGGGATGACGGTATCCTCAGTGCCCGGGTGATGAAGGGCAAGGAACAGGAAGGCGCCAAGTTCTCCGATTACTTCGAACACGACGAGCCGCTGCACAAGGCACCGTCGCATCGCGCGCTGGCCATGCTGCGGGGTCGCAATGAAGGCGTGCTGAGCCTCGCGCTCAAGCTGGAAGGCGAGGACGAGTTGCCGCGGCACCCGATGGAGGGTGCCATCGCGGCGCATTTCTCCCTCGAGGACCAGGGGCGCGCCGCGGATCGCTGGTTGAAGGAGGTGGTGCGCTGGACCTGGCGGGTCAAGCTCTATACCCATCTGGAAAGCGAGCTGATCGGCCGCCTGCGTGAGCGTGCCGAGCAGGAGGCCATCCAGGTCTTCGCCGACAACCTGAAGGATCTGCTGCTGGCAGCCCCGGCGGGGCCCAAGGCCACCCTGGGGCTGGACCCGGGCCTGCGTACCGGCGTCAAGGTCGCGGTGGTGGACGCCACCGGCAAGTATGTCGATCAGGCCACCCTCTACCCGCATGCGCCTCACAATCGTTGGGATGCCTCGGTGGCGGAGCTGGTCAGGCTGGTCGAGCGTCATGATGTCGAGCTGATCGCCATCGGCAACGGGACCGCATCACGCGAGACCGACAAGCTGGCCGCCGACGTGCTGACCCGCCTGTCCGGTCGTCGCCTGCAGAAGGTGATGGTCAACGAGGCAGGGGCGTCCATCTACTCCGCTTCGGAATATGCCGCGCGTGAGTTCCCGGATCTGGACGTGACCATTCGTGGCGCGGTCTCCATCGCCCGTCGCCTGCAGGACCCGCTCGGCGAGCTGGTTAAGATCGAGCCCAAGTCCATCGGGGTCGGCCAGTATCAGCATGATGTCAGTCAGGTGCAGCTGGGGCGCAGTCTGGAGGCGGTGGTCGAGGACTGCGTCAATGGCGTCGGTGTCGATCTCAACATGGCGTCCAGTGCGCTGCTGTCACGCGTCGCGGGTCTGAATACCACGCTTGCCGAGAACATCGTCGCGCATCGTGATGCCAATGGCCGCTTCGCCTCGCGCAAGGAGCTTCTGAAGGTCAGTCGGCTCGGGCCACGTACCTTCGAGCAGTGCGCCGGCTTCCTGCGTATTGCCGAGGGTGAGAACCCGCTGGATGCCAGCGCCGTTCACCCTGAGGCCTACCCGCTGGTCGAGCGTATCGCCAAGGCGCATGGCCGTGAGCTACCCAGCCTGCTGGGCGACAGCAGCTTCCTGCGCAGCGTGAAGCCTGCCGAGTTCACGGATGATCACTTCGGGTTGCCGACAGTCACGGACATCCTGCGGGAGCTGGACAAGCCGGGGCGCGACCCGCGTCCTGAATTCCGCTTCGCCGAGTTCAAGGAAGGGGTCGAGACGCTCAAGGATCTCGAACCGGGCATGAAACTTGAAGGTGTCGTGACCAACGTCACCCATTTCGGGGCCTTCGTGGACATCGGTGTGCATCAGGATGGCCTGGTACACATCTCTGCTCTGTCGCAAAAGTATGTTGCCGACCCGCGTGAGGTGGTGAAGGCCGGTGACATCGTCAGCGTCAAGGTGATGGAGGTCGACATACCGCGTGGACGCATCGCGCTGAGCATGCGCATGAGCGATACTCCCGGTGAAAAAGGCGCGGGAGGCGAGGCGCGACGCGGGGGCGAGGGCAATCGTGGAGGGCGCTCCCAGACCGGCGGTGGCCGTCAGGAACGAGGCGGTCGCGCCAGCGGCTCCAGTGAAGGAGGCGGAGCGGCACCCGCCAACAATGCCATGGCAGCGGCCCTGCTCAATGCACGCAAGTCGAAATCATAAGCCTTGAAAGCATTTTTTACGCGCCCATAATGTGGGCATACTGACCTGACGCGAACGGTGGATGCCGTTCGCGTCTTGCATGGCATCCGGTGCAGTCCGCGGGCCATGGTCATCCAACTCGACCGGAGAGGCTGGGCTTCTCCCCATGCGAAAGGGTCAATACCTTGTCCGAGCAACTCGCGTCCGCCATTGCGCGACTCAAGGCCCCCGCCCGTCAGGGACTCTTCGGGCGTCTGCGCCGTGGCATCGAGAAAGAAGGCCTCAGGGTCGACGCCGACGGCCGCATCAGCCAGACCCCGCACCCGCGTGCTCTGGGGTCCAAGCTGACTCACCCGTACATCACCACGGATTATTCCGAGTCGCTGCTCGAGTACATCACGCCGGTCTTCTCGCGTCCCAAGGATTCCCTGGAGTTTCTGGCGGACCTGCATCGTTTCAGCTATCGCAATCTGGGGGATGAGCTGATCTGGCCGGCCAGCATGCCGCCGAGGCTGAACGGCAATGACAGCGTGCCGATCGCGGATTATGGCACCTCCAACACCGGCACCATGAAGCATGTCTACCGCAAGGGACTGGATGTGCGCTACGGGCGCATCATGCAGTCCATTGCCGGTATCCATTACAACTTCTCGCTGCCGGATGATTTCTGGACGCTGCTTCAGAAGATGGAGAATGCCGAAGGCGAGGATGCGCGTGACTTCCGCTCGCGCCGCTACTTCGAGCTGATCCGCAACTTCCGTCGCCATAGCTGGATTCTGCTCTATCTGTTCGGCGCCTCGCCGGGGATCGACGAAAGCTTCCTGGATGGCGGCAATGATGACCGCCTCAAGCGTCAGGCCGACCGCAGTCTGGTCTCGGCCTATGCCACCAGCCTGCGCATGTCGGACCTGGGCTACCAGAACAAGGTCCAGGCGCAGCTCAAGATCTGCTTCAACTCGCTGGACAACTTCGTCGGGACGCTGCGTCACGCCATCGTCACGCCGTGGAAGGACTACGAGAAGCTGGGGGTGAAGCAGGCTGATGGCAGCTGGTCGCAGCTCTCCAGTAACATCCTGCAGATCGAGAACGAGTACTACTCCGACATCCGTCCCAAGCGTGTCACCCGGCACAACGAGACGCCCAGCCAGGCGCTGGAAGGCCGGGGTGTCGAATACATCGAGGTGCGCTGCCTGGATCTCAATCCCTTCCTGCCGGTGGGGATCGACGAGACGCAGATCCGCTTCCTCGATACCTTCCTGATCTGGTGTCTGCTGACCGAGAGCCCATGGATCGATGACGAGGAATGCGCCAACCTTGACGACAGCAAGCGACGCGTCGTGGAGGCGGGACGTGACCCCGAGCTGACCCTGAACGTCAAGGGTGAGGAGCGGCGTCTGCGTGAACTGGCCGCCAACGTGATGGATGAGCTTGGCGAAGTGGCAAGCCTGCTGGACGAGAATCACAAGTCAGGCAGCGAGCATCGCGATGCGCTGGCGGCACTCGCGCCGCGCTTTGACGATGCCCAGACCACGCCCTCGGGCCGTCTGCTGACCAGCATGCTCGACAACGGCAGCAACTTCGTCGATGAAGTGCTGGCACTGGCCAAGGGGCAGGCCGAGCAGTTCAAGACGGAGCCGATGGAGCGTGCACGTGGCTACCTGCTGGATCAACTGGTCGAGACCTCCCTGCAGCAACAGGGCGATATCGAGGCCGGCGACCATCAGGACTTCGATACCTTCATGGCCGAATACTTTGCCTCGGCGCATGCCACGCAACCGGCCTGACTCGTCGATGCAACGCCGATTCATGTTCAGGTCATCCCTGCGCGGCATGATAGGCATCCATCGCTGATCGCGGCGACACCGGCCATCGCGACATCATCGGCGCCTCAGACTTGAGGCGCCGATGATGTCTCTGGCCCATGCCGGCAAGGACAGCAAATGACACACGCGGACAATCAATCAGGACAACAGCCGACACGCCAGGGTGGGGGGCTCGCCTGTCTGGCGCGCTGGAGCGGTCGTCAGTGGTGCCTGCTGGGGGCGCTGGGGTGCGCGTTGCTGCTCGGTGTCGCCTTCGTGCTGCAGTTTGCCTTTGGTCTGGCACCGTGTTCGCTGTGCATCTTCCAGCGCGTGGCGGTGGCCGTGGCAGGCGTCTTCTTCCTGCTGGGTGCCGTGCATGGGCCGGGGCGTATCGGTACCCGCGTCTATGCGCTGGGTGCGCTGGCGGGCAGTGTGGGTGCCATCGTGCTGGCCGGTCGTCATGTCTGGCTGCAATCCCTTCCGCCGGATCAGGTGCCGGCCTGTGGCCCGGGCCTCAACTACATGCTGGAAGTGCTGCCGGTATGGGACGTGATCACCCAAGTGCTCAATGCCTCCGGTGAATGCGCGCAGATCAGTGCCCAGTGGCTGGGGCTCTCGATCCCTCAGTGGTCGTTGATCGGCTTCTGTGCTCTGACGCTGGTACCGCTGGCCATGCTGTGGAGCAGCTTCCGGCGTTGAGGGCATGACGCCTGCCACCATGGTGGGGGGTTGGCAGCGTCCGTCGCATGGAGGATAGTGGGTTGGCAGCGGGGTGAGCACCTGATGTCAGCCCCCACCGTTCGGGTCATGCCAGAGGAGGCGCCCATGCTGGAGGAATGCACCACTGCGGCGGAACGCTTTCGTGGCGTTCATCAGTTGGTTGATCGCTGGCTGGATCAGCGACGCGAGATGCTGGTCTGCTTCATGGATCTGCACGAGGCCTGCGTCAATGATCTCGAGCAGCTCGACATGACACGCGTCAATCGCTTCATCGAGCTGTTGATGGATTACATCTCGGCGGGCCATTTCGAAGTCTATCCTCAGCTCAAGGAAGAGGGGCGTGTCTTCGAGGATACCCAGGCTCTGGCCGCTGCGGAGAAGTTGATGCTGCGTCTGGAGCCCTCGACGGAGCTGGTACTGTCCTTCGATGAAGACTTCTCGAGTCCGACCCGCTGCCAGCACTACCGCACACGCCTGCCCGAGTGGCTGGCCCGTCTTCAGGAGGGGCTGACGGAGCGCTTCGCGCTGGAAGATCAACTGATTCAGCGCCTGCATGCGGTACACGAGCCACTGGCTCACTCGCGGCAACCCGTGGCATGAGTCACATCAGGGAAGAGGCTTCCGGGCGTTCGAGTTCGGTCAGCTCGATCTCGCCGGTGAGCAGGTCACGCTCGAAGGCATCCTTGTCGATGTTGAAACCAAGGAATTCCTGAGCGAGATACATGTCCTTCTCGGCGTTGCCCAGACAGCTGGTGCCACCCGGTGACGGCGTCATGTTGAAGACGATGCCGGTGCCCGGATTGATCTTGGCTTCGCCCATCACGAGCTTCTGCTTGCTCTTGTCGATCAGCTGCGGGCGTACGCCGCCGAAGCCCTTGGCGAAGCTGACATCCTTGACGTCCAGGCTCGGGACGATCTTCTTGATGTCGCCGTGGAACAGGCGCTCACGCAGTACCGGCACCTCGAACATGAAGTTCTTGAAGATGTAGTTGCGGATGTCGCGCACCTTCATCAGGTCCCACAGGGCCTTGACGACGTTGCGGTCCATGCGCAGTACCTTGAGGAACTCCCAGAAGGTCTTGCCGTTGTAGCGCTCCAGCAGCGGCAGCATCAGAGCGGTCGGCCCGAAGCGGGTCTTGCCTTCCACCAGCACGTCCGGGTCGCCGTGGACGGCGGCGAACGGCAGGTTCTCGTTCTGGATGGTGTAGACCTTGCCGTTGAGCACCTTCGGCGTGAAGTAGAAGGAGCCAGCCATCGGCAGGCAGGACTTGTCCAGTCCGTAGCCCATCTTGTGGGCGAACAGCAGGGAGTGACCACCGGCGCTGACCACGACATAGCGTGCGCTGAGCTCGCCCTTGTCCGTCTTGACCTTGTAGACGTCACCTTCCTTGCGGATGTCTTCCACGGCGGTCGAGAGGCGAACGTCGAAGTTCATGCCTTTCTCGGCCGCTGCCTTCTCGCCTTCGCTGACGAAGGCCTCCGACAGGGTGGTGTAGTTGACGGCGGTGTATTCGTCGGTGGAACCCAGCGCGACGATTTCCTCGTCCGGACGGCGACCTTCCACGACCTTCGGCTCAAGCTCAGCGATGTCATCACGCTCGAGCAGCTTCAGATTCGGGAACAGTGGCTTGAAGGTCTCGAAGCGCTTGCGCAGGAACTGGCATTCCTTGGCGCCGACCGCCAGTACCATCTTCGGGTACTTGTAGACGATGTGATCGCGCTCACTCTCGCTGAGCTTGGTGGCGAAGTTGACCACCATGCCTGCGGTGCGCTTGGTCACGCGCGCCTTCTCGACCGTGTAGTTGGTCTCGATGTCGCCGCAGTGGATGGTCTGGGAGTTGTTGCGACCGTGCGAGTTGACGATCGCGACATGGTCGTATTTTTCCACCAGGCCGACCGACGAGAGGTCGGTGTAGCGGGCGAGTTCATAGAGAAGGGCGGTGCCGGACACGCCGCCACCCACAATCAGGACATCGTATGTCGTTGAGGACATGGCTGCTCACGCTCAGAGTTGGTGAGGGACATCCCCCGGCACCCGACCGGGCTACCGGGGGCCGTCCTGCCGTGACGGGGCATGCCTCGTCAGGCTCGACGGTTCGATGGACACACATTATAGACACATCGGACGCGAAATGATTCAGCAAATAAGGTCGACTTTATGGTGAATGCCTGTAGCCACATGAAAACCTTATAGATGAAGCTGCATTCCCTTATAGGTCGATTATTTGTTTTAAAATCAATGGCTTGTCAGTCGCGCAGTGAGATGATGCGCCATCCGCGCTGCTGGGCGGTCGCCAACAGTTGCTCATCCGGGTCCACTGCAATGGCAGTATCGACACGCTCGAGCAGCGGAAGATCATTGATGGAGTCACTATAGAAGGTGCTGCCATCCAGGGTGTGATCACGCTCGGCAAGCCAGGCTTCGAGGCGAGTGACCTTGCCGCCCTGGAAGCTGGGAACTCCGTCGACGCGGCCGGTGTAGCGCCCGTCGATGATCTCGGGCTCGATGGCGATCAGGTCATCCACGCCAAGGCGCTCGGCGATGGGGGCAGTGATGAAGCGGTTGGTGGCGGTGATGATCAGCAGCGTATCGCCGCGTGCACGGTGACGCGCCAGCAGCTCTTCTGCCCGTGCCAGAATGATGGGCTCGATCTTGGCGGCCATGAACTGCTGGTGCCAGGCGGCGAGTTGTTCCGGACTGTTCTCGGCCAGCGGCTTGAGTGAGAAGGCCAGGTACTCGTGAATGTCCAGTTCGCCACTCTGATAGAGCTGGAAATAGCGCTCGTTGGCTTCACGGTAGGTGTCAGCGTCGACAGCGCCTTGTTCAACCAGGAACTCGCCCCAGGCGTGATCGCTGTCCCCGGCGATCAGGGTATTGTCGAGATCAAAGATGGCCAGACTCACGGAGAACTCCTTGCTCAGCCCAGCCAGGTCGCCGGCCCAGTGTTTGCGCGGGTGTACGGGGGCCAACGGAGGATTTCCGAAGGCGGTGTTGCAGTGCAATACGGTGAAGGGGTCGATTATTGCAGACGTGCCTGGCCTTTCACACCGCCAAACCGCGTATTGAAGCGCTTTCAGCCTTTGTGGAAGAATGGTTTCAATTAACGAATCAAAGGTGACATCCGTGATCGACGCTGACGGCTTTCGCCCCAACGTTGGCATCATCATTGCCAACTGTGAGGGCCAGCTGCTCTGGGCGCGCCGGGTAGGACAGAATGCGTGGCAGTTTCCGCAAGGGGGCATCAAGCCAAACGAGACACCGCAACAGGCGTTGTATCGTGAACTCGAGGAAGAGATCGGCCTCAAGGCCGAGGACGTCGAGATACTGGCCTGTACCCGAGGTTGGCTGCGCTACCGGTTGCCCAGACGCATGGTGAGAACGCACTCCCGACCGATCTGCATCGGTCAGAAACAGAAGTGGTTCCTGTTGCAGATCCGCTGTCAGGACAACCGCGTGAGTGTGGATTCCACGCCCAAGCCGGAGTTCGATGGTTGGCGGTGGGTCAGTTACTGGTATCCGCTGGGTCAGGTCGTGGCCTTCAAGCGCGAGGTCTACCGGCGCGCGTTGCGTGAACTGGCACCGCGTCTGCAACGACTGGTGGACGTGAGGCGCGTCATGCTCGAGGTACACCATGCTTGAGGTATTGCGGCGTATCGTTCAGGAGGTCAATGGCGCGCGTTCACTCGACGCGGCGCTGGCGACGATGGTGTTGCGCATTCGCAAGGCCATGAAGACGGATGTCTGTTCCGTCTACCTTCTGGCGCCCGAGACGGACCGATTCGTGCTCAAGGACACCATTGGCCTGCGCTCGTCTTCCGTGGGACAGGTCAGCATGGCGCGCGGTGAAGGGCTGGTGGGCATGGTGGCGCTCAGAGAGGAGCCGCTCAACCTCGAGGATGCCCCGGCGCATCCCCAGTTCCGGTATTTCGAGGAAACCGGCGAGGAGCGCTTCTCCAGCTTCCTGGGCGTCCCCATCATCCATCAGCGCCGCGTGCTCGGCGTACTGGTCATCCAGCAGCACGAGAAGCGTCGTTTCGATGAGGGCGAAGAAGCCTTTCTTGTCACGCTGGGCGCGCAGCTGGCGGGTGTGCTGGCGCATGCGTTGGCGACCGGGGCACTGGGCAAGCTGGCCGGGACCAGCGGCCAGGCGACCTTCAAGGGAGTCGCCGGGTCTCCCGGCGTCGTCATCGGCAAGGCCTTCGTGCTCTCTCCGCCGGCGGATCTGGACTCGGTGCCGGACCTCATTCCCACCGACATCGACTTCGAGATCGCTCGCCTGAAGGAGGCGATCAACGCCGTGCGCGAGGAAATCCGTGTCGCGGCAGAGCGGCTGGCCAGTCGTATCTCCACTCAGGAGCATGCGCTGTTCGAGGTCTACCAGCAGATGCTGGGCGACGCGGCGCTGGGCCAGGAAGTCGAGAAGCGTATCCGGGAAGGGCAGTGGGCGCCTGCGGCACTGGCCGATATCGTGCGCCGGCATGTTCAGTATCTCGAGCGCGTGGATGATGACTATCTGCGTGAGCGCGCCGCGGATATCCGCGATCTTGGCCGGCGGGTGCTCGCGCATCTGCAGGAGGAGGGCGACAGCGGCCCGATCGAGTACCCCGAGAACACCATCCTGATCGGCCATGAGATCAGCCCGGCGACACTGGGCGAGGTACCGCGTGAGCGGCTCAAGGGACTGGTGGCGGTCAGCGGGTCCAGCACCTCCCACGTCGCCATCCTGGCGCGGGCCATGGGAATTCCGACCGTGCTCGGGATGGTGGATCTGCCGCTGTCACGCCTGGGTGGCGCGCCGGTGATCCTCGATGGCCATCGCGGTCGTCTGGTGGTGCGTCCGGAGCATGAGCTCAGCGTGCATTATTCGCGGCTGATCGCCGAGGAGCAGGCGCTGAGCGTGCTGCTGGAGCAGGAGCAGGATCTGCCGAGCGTGACGCCTGATGGCCATGTGATGCCATTGATGGTCAATACCGGCCTGGCGCTGGATGCCGTGGCCTCGCTCAAGACCCGGGTTGGCGGCGTGGGGCTCTACCGCACGGAAGTGCCCTTCATGATGAATGATCGCTTCCCCAGCGAGCAGGAGCAGGCACGACTCTACCGTGAGCAGCTGGCCGGTTTTGCCCCTCTGCCTGTCACCATGCGTACGCTGGATATCGGGGGCGACAAGGATCTTCCCTATTTCCCCATCAAGGAGGCCAACCCCTTCCTTGGCTGGCGCGGCATACGCGTGACACTGGATCACCCGGAAGTCCTGATGGTGCAGCTGCGTGCCATGCTGCGCGCCGCCGAGGGCCTGGACAATCTGCGTATCATGTTGCCGATGGTCTCGGGGATCGAGGAGGTGGATGCCGCGCTGGCGCTGGTCAATCGTGCCTTGATCGAGCTGGCGGAAGACGGTGTCAACGTCTCACGGCCCAGCGTCGGCGTGATGATCGAGGTGCCGGCGGCCCTCTATCAGCTGGAAGCGCTCGCGACCCGGGTCGACTTCTTCTCGGTGGGGTCCAACGACCTCACCCAGTACCTGTTGGCGGTGGACCGCAATAACCCACGAGTGGCGAGTCTCTATGATGCGTGTCACCCGGCGGTATTGCGCGCGCTGGCGCGCCTGGCGGAAGAATCGAAAGCGCTGGGCATGCCGGTGAGCGTCTGCGGTGAGCTGGCCGGTGACCCTGCCGGTGCCTTGCTGCTGCTGGGAATGGGCTTTGATGGTCTGTCGATGAATGCGCCCAGCCTGCCACGTGTCCGTGCCGCCATTCGCCGCGTGTCGTTGGCGGCAGCCCAGGGGCTGGTCAGCGAGGTCCTGTGTCAGCCGACGGCCAATCAGGTGCATGGCCTGCTGCTGGAGCGCATGCAGGCATGGGAGCTGGCGCATCTGTTGCCACCGCGTGACCACACGCCACGGTCTCGCCAGCGCTCAGGGCCTCCAGCCAGTCCCCAAGCGACAGGGTGGAGGCATTGGCCACCGCCTGGCGCACGGCGGCCGTGACCAGCTGACCGCGACTGATGGTGGCCGCATGGGAGGGGCGGTCCAGCTGGCGGACATTGGTCAGCGTCGCCAGGGCGCCGGCCCGATGCATGACCAGCCATCCCCCTCCTGCCACCAGATCACGACCACCACACAGGGCGGTATCCGGCCAGCGGCACAGGCCAGTGGTCGCACGGGCATGAAACTCGTCGCGGTTGCCCAGCAGCGTGAGGCAGTGACCTGTCGTGGCATCTGGCTGCCAATCGAATGCCATCAGGCACATGGCGAGACTCCGAAAGAGGGTGGGCATCTACAGGATGCTCCCAGACCATGTTCTCGCGCCGTCCTCCCCCTGTCGAGCCAGCGTCCTTGACGTGCCGGGCGAGATGCCATTGCTGTCATTGCTGCTGGGCAGCGCCGGTGCCTTGCTGCTGGTCTTCGCGGTGAGCATGCTGATTCTGCAATGGCGCCTGCGTCGCCTTGATCAGCGCCTGGGGCAGCCACTGGAATGGTTGGCACGCCAGAGCGTGCGGCTCGAGCAGGGGCAGGTCATGGAGGAGTATCCCGTCTCGGCCCATCAGGCGTATCCGGCCGACGAGATTCTGCGCCGTCACCGTGCTGCCGTGGCACTGCTGCGCCGTGGTCGTGGCCACGAACTGGATGCCTTGCCACTGCCTGCCTTCGTGATGCGTCATGGCCTGCTGGCGATGGCCAATCCTGCCTTCGAGAAGCTGTTCGGGCTGGTGCTACATGAAGCGCTGGGGCGCTCGGTCGGGAGTCTGCTGATGCTGGAGCCCAACCCGAGCGTACCCAACAGTCGAGAATTGCGCGTCCATGATGCCGAGGGCCGCATGCGGCGCATGCGTCTCGAGCTGTGCCGTTTCAACAACGACCCCGCCCAGGTGCTGGGCGTGATGATTGATGAATCAGAACATGATCAGGCCAGCCAGCAGTTGCTGGTCGCACGCGACAGGGCGCGCGAGGAAGCCCGCCTCAAGAGTGACTACCTGGACATGCTGCACGCCGAGTTGACGCCTCCCTTGCAGGGATTGGTGCGCAAGCTGGGGCAGTTGCGTCGCGAGCGTCATCTGGAGGATGCCGAGCTGAGCCTGCTGCAGGGGCGTCTCGATAGCGTGGCACAGCTGCTGAATGTGCTGACGGAGCGCGACGATGTCGTGCGCACGCCGCTGGAGGAGAATCTGTTCACGCCCGCCGAGGCGCTGGGAGCGCTGCTCAATGACATGCAGCAGCGCTACCACGACGTGGGACTGCCCTTCGAGTGGCAGCTGGGCGCGCTGCCTGCATTGCTGCGTGGCGATGTACGGCGTCTGGCGCAGCTCTTCGAGCATCTGTCGGAAGATGGTTGTCGACGCGCGAGCGCGGGTCGGCATGCTGGCTGAGGCTTGAGCTTCACGATCACTGTGGCCTCGATGTCGGGCGCAATGCGCCTTCCTCGCTGTTGATGGCTCGTCGTCTGGTGGAGGAGCTCGGCGGGCGCTACCGACAGCATGAGACGCAAGGGGAGGAGGTGCTGGAGATCCTGGTGCCGTTGTCCTGGCCGGACAATCCTGTCGAAACTCGCATTCTGGTCGTCGATGATGGTCCGGTGAACGCCATGCTGGCGCGCACGGTGCTCGGCCGCCAGGGGTTGGTGGTGGATACGGCGAGCAGTGGAGAAGATGCGCTGGCCGCGCGCGAGCGCCATTTCTACGACCTGGTGTTCATGGATATCTTCATGCCCGGCATGGATGGCGTCAGCGTTACCCGGAATTGGCGCGAACAGGAGGCCGGGGCCGGCAGTGACAGGCGTAGCGTGATCATTGCCCTGACGGCCAATGCCAGCGAGGCGGACCGCGAGCGTTTCTTCGCGGCAGGTCTGGATGATTATCTTGGCAAGCCCTATCGTCCTCAGGCGTTGATCGACAAGGTTCGCAAATGGCTGCCTCGGGCCACGATGAAGGCAGCTGCAAGGAGTGGGGCATGTGGTGGTGGTATCCCGTGTTGGGGGCCGTGGCGGGTCTGATCGCCGGCCTGTTCGGTATCGGTGGCGGGCTGGTCATCGTGCCGGTGCTGGCGGCAGCCTTTGCGCTGCAAGGTGTCGCCACTGATGTCTTGATGCATCTGGCGATAGGTACCTCACTGGCGACCATCGTGGTGACCTCGCTGTCATCGGCGCGTGCGCATCATGAGCGTGGCGCCGTGCGTCTGGACTGGCTCAAGCGCCTGCTGCCCGGACTGGTGGTGGGAACCGCGCTGGGGGTGGTGCTGGCGGGCGGACTGAGCAGCGAGATGCTCAAGCTGCTGTTCGGTGGCTTCGTGCTGCTGGTCGCCGTCAAGATGGGACTGGATCTCAAGGTGGGTCAGCTGGCGCAGGCGCCGGGGCGTGCCGGGCAGTTTCTTGGCGGTGGCACCGTCGGGGTGGTATCCGCACTCTTCGGGATCGGAGGAGGGACGGTGATGGTGCCGATGTTGACCAGCTGGCAGGCGCGCATGACCGAGGCGGTCGGGACGGCGGCCGCGGCCGGGTTTCCCATCGCCTTGGTGGCAGCGCTGACCAATATCGCGGTGGGCTGGCACGCCCCGGGCTTGCCGGAGCATGCCATCGGCTATGTACATTGGGTTGCCTGGCTCGGCATCGTGCTGGTGTCGGTGCCTTTCGCGCGAGTGGGCGCACGGCTGGCCCATGCGTTGCCGGCGCTGTTGCTCAAGCGGTTGTTCGCGTTGATTCTCGTGATCGTGGGGCTGCGCTTTCTCGTCTCGTGAGCCGACTTATTCATTCAAGGTTTTCTCATGTTGCAATATCCTCAGATCGACCCCGTGGCGTTGGCATTGGGGCCTTTCAAGATTCACTGGTATGGATTGATGTACGTGATCGGCTTCGCGGCGGCCTGGGGGCTGGCGCGTGCCCGGCGCGGGCGGGTCGGCCTGAGTCAGGATGCCGTGGGAGACCTGATCTTCTTCGGTGCGTTGGGCGTGGTGCTGGGTGGGCGCCTGGGGTATGCGCTCTTCTACGGCTTCGACAAGTTGCTGGCGGACCCGGTGTGGATCTTCAAGGTCTGGGATGGCGGCATGAGCTTCCATGGCGGCCTGCTGGGTGTGTTGATCGCCATGCTGGTGTTCGCGCGTCGTCACCAGCTGACCTTCTTCCAGCTGACTGACTTCATCGCGCCGATGGTTCCGATCGGCCTCGGTGCAGGGCGCCTGGGCAACTTCATCAACCAGGAGCTGCCGGGGCGTATCACCGATGTCTCATGGGGCATGGTCTATCCGCTCTACGGGCCGGAGCCACGCCATCCCTCTCAGCTCTATCAATTCGCGCTGGAAGGCGTCGCGCTGTTCGCGATCCTGTGGTTCGCCTCGCGTGAGCCGCGCCAGAAGGGGTTGATCTCCGGTCTGTTCCTGCTCTGCTACGGCAGTTTCCGCTTCATCACCGAGTTCTTCCGCCAACCGGATTCCCAGCTCGGCTTCATCGCCTTCGACTGGCTGACCATGGGTCAGCTGCTGTCGCTGCCGATGGTGCTGTTCGGGTTGCTGCTGATGGCATGGTCGCGTGGTCAGGACGTGGCGCAGCCGCCGCTGCCTCGCGCATCCTGAGGTGGGAATGCAGGTGTGATTACAGGGGGCAATCGGTGTAAACTGGCCCCCTGCCAGATACGCAAGAACGCGGCCATCGGGCCGCGTTCTTGCGTATCTGGCAGCGTAAAATATCGTCAAGTGAACGATTCGAATTCATGAAGAGGCTGGTGCAGGGCCCATGCAACCCTATCTCGATCTGATGCGCCACGTGCTGGAAAACGGCACGCAAAAGGGCGACCGCACCGGTACCGGTACCTTGAGTGTCTTCGGTCACCAGATGCGTTTCGATCTGGCCGAAGGCTTTCCGCTGGTCACCACCAAGAAACTGCACCTGCGCTCGATCATCCACGAGCTGCTGTGGTTCTTGAAAGGCGACACCAACATCGCCTACCTCAAGGAAAATGGCGTGCGTATCTGGGATGAGTGGGCCGATGAGAATGGCGATCTCGGGCCGGTCTACGGTTATCAGTGGCGCAGCTGGCCGAATCCAAAAGGCGGCAGCGTGGATCAGATCACGCATCTGATCGAGCAGATCAAGACCAACCCGGACTCGCGCCGTCTGATGGTCTCGGCCTGGAATCCGGCGCTGGTGGATGAGATGGCCCTGCCGCCGTGTCATGCCCTGTTCCAGTTCTATGTCGCCGATGGTCGGCTGTCCTGCCAGCTCTATCAGCGCAGCGCCGACATCTTCCTCGGCGTGCCGTTCAACATCGCCAGCTATGCGCTGCTGACCCAGATGATCGCTCAGGTCTGTGGCCTCAAGCCGGGGGAATTCATACATACCCTCGGCGATGCCCACCTCTACAGCAATCATCTGGAGCAGGCGCGTGAGCAGCTGACGCGCGAGCCGCTGGCCCTGCCGACGCTCAAGCTGAATCCGGACGTGACGGATCTGTTCGACTTCACCTTCGATGACATCGCCATCGAAGGCTATGAATCCCATCCGCATATCAAGGCGCAGGTGGCCGTATGAGTGACAAGGAATTTTCTCCGCTGAGTGCCGCCGCCGAGACCGTGGTCCCGGTGGCGATGATCGCCGCCATGTCGGTCAATCGCGTGATCGGTGTCGACAACAATCTGCCCTGGTACCTGCCGGAAGACTTGAAGTTCTTCAAGCATGCGACCCAGGGCAAGCCGGTGATCATGGGGCGCAAGACCTTTGCCTCCATCGGCAAGCCGCTGCCCAATCGACTCAATATCATCGTCACGCGTGACAGCGAGTTCCATCACGATGGCGTACGGGTCTGTCACGATCTGGCGGCGGCGCTCAACATGGCGGATCACCATGCGATGATCGAAGGTGTGGACGAGATCATGGTGATCGGGGGTGGACTGATCTATGCACAGGCACTGCCTGTCGCCACGCGTCTGTACCTGACCGAGGTAGCGGTCGAGATCGAAGGCGATGCGCACTTCCCGGAGCTTGGTGCTGACTGGGAAGAAGCTCAGCGTGTGCCGGGAGAAAGTGGTGAAGGCCTGCCTGCCTATGACTTCGTGCGCTATGAGCGCAGGGACGACTAGCGCTTGCGCCTGCCAGCGGGAACTTTACAGTCAGCAGGTACTGACACAGACTGGTGCCAAACGGAACTGCCCATAGCGTGCAAGGGAGGCTCAGGCCTTGACGATGGATCGCCTCGAAGCGCTGTACTCTGCGCTTGAACATGAAGCCGACACCCAGCGACAGCAGCGTGACGGAGAGCGTCAGGCTCGTCTGGCGCTGGAATCGGAAAATGCCCAGCTACGCGAGACGCTGGCCGCGCTGCGCCAGCAGATGCGCCGCCGTCGCCCCAGGCGCTGCTCAAGCAATGGTACAAGCGCTATCCGGATACCTTCTTCAAGGGCCACACCCGTCCCTTGAAGATTGGCATCCATGTCGAGTTGCTGGAGAACGAGCCCTGGGACGAGAAGCTCGTGCGCCGCGCTCTGGCGGGCTACGTCCACTTGCCTCGATACCTGAAGGCCGTTCGTGCCGGCACGCAGCGGGTCGATCTTGAAGGTCAGTCCGTGGGTGCCGTCACTGAAGACGAGGCATTGCATGCACGTCAGCAGCTCGCGGAGCTGACTCGTCAGCAGAAGGAGCGTGAGGAGCAGGCTGCCAGCCAGCGCATCAGCCACAAGCTGAGTGAATTGATGACCAAGCACCGCAGAGCCCCTGTGCGGATTGCCGCACAGGGGCTCTGTCGTTGGTGGGTGGAAATCCGCACATCCGAGAGGAACTGCCATGCGCCTTTTCAAGCCTGCCCTGACAGCCCTGAGTGCCGCCATTCTGATGGCCTCGACCGCTGTCATGGCCGACCCCATCACCATCAAGTTCTCTCACGTCGTCGCGGAAAACACCCCCAAGGGGCAGATGGGCAAGAAGTTCCAGGAGCTGGTCGCAGAGCGACTGGGGGATCAGGTGGCCGTTGAGCTCTATCCCAGCTCCCAGCTCTATGGGGATGACAAGGTGCTGGAAGCCATGCTGCTGGGCGATGTCCAGCTGGCGGCTCCGTCACTCTCCAAGTTCCAGAAATACACGGATCAGCTGCAGGTCTTCGATCTGCCGTTCCTGTTCAAGGACATGGAAGCGGTGGAGCGTTTCCAGAGCAGCGAGACAGGCCAATCCTTGCTGACGGCGCTGGAGCCCAAGGGGCTGGTCGGACTCGGGTATCTGCACAACGGCATGAAGCAGCTCTCCGCGTCCTCACCGCTCACGGTGCCAGATGATGCGGATGGCAAGAAATTCCGCATCATGACCTCTGACGTGCTCGAGGCGCAGTTCGATGCGCTGGACGCCGTCTCGCTGAAGAAGCCGTTCTCCGAAGTCTTCATCCTGCTGCAGACCAAGGCCATCGACGGTCAGGAAAATACCTATTCCAATATCTATTCCCAGAAGTTCTTTGAAGTGCAGCCTTACATCACTGAATCCAATCACGGCGTGCTGGATTACATGGTGGTGTCCTCGGCACGCTTCTGGAATGGGCTTCCGGAGGAGGTGCGTGGCGAGGTCAAGTCAGCGCTGGATGAAGCCATCGCCTATGGCAATGAGCTGTCCCAGGCCAAGAATCTCGAGGCCAAGCAGGCCATCATCGACTCCGGTCAGAGCGAGATCATCACGCTGGACGATGCGCAGCGCCAGCAGTGGGTGGATGCGATGAAGCCGGTGTGGGGTGAATTCGCCGATGATATCGGTCAGGACATCATCGATGCCGCTCAGGATGCCAATCGCTGAGTTGCCATGAAACTTGGATGGCTACACAAGGCAGAAGAGACGCTGTTCTCGCTGCTGCTGGTGGCGATGGTATTGCTGGTCTTCGTCGAGGTGGTGCTGCGTTTCGTCTTCAATACCGGTATCAGCTGGTCCCAGGAAGCCACTCTCTATCTGGCGGGCTGGTTCGTGCTGATCGGCGTGTCGTGGGGCGTCAAGCAGGGCGCGCACATCGGTGTGGATGTCGTGGTGAAGATGCTGCCACTGATCTGGCAGCGGGTGGCTACCCTGGCCGCGCTGGTCATCTGCATGGCGTACTGCGTGATGCTGCTGGTCGGCAGTTACGAATATCTGTCCTTGATGCAGATGATCGGTATCGAACTCGAGGATATCGCGATACCCAAGTGGTATGCCCTGACGATTCTGCCCATCGCGATGCTGCTGCTGATGCTGCGCTTCGCGGTATTGGGCTGGAAGGTGATACGCGGAGATGCCAGCGGTTTCGGCTTTCACGACGAAGGCGAGGACAGCATGCACCTGGTGCAGCCGGCTGACTCGGTCATTGGTGACAGCTCCGATGGTGCCGGTGGTAAACGCGACAGTGATCAGGAACCCAGACGATGACCATAGCCACTCTGTTCGCGCTGCTGTTCGGTGGCATCTTTCTCGGCATGCCGATCGCCTTCGCGCTCGGATTTTCCAGTGTCACGACGATACTGCTGTTTTCGAGTGATTCGCTGGGCTCGGTCGCCATCAAGCTGTTTGAAGCCCTGTCGCATCACTACACCTTGCTGGCGATTCCCTTCTTCATTCTTTCCAGCACCTTCCTTTCGACGGGAGGCGTGGCACGCCGCCTGATCACCTTCGCGACCGATGCCATCGGCCATGTCCGTGGCGGGCTTGCGATGGCCTCGGTACTGGCCTGCATGCTGTTTGCCGCCGTCTCGGGGTCCTCTCCGGCCACGGTCGCGGCGATTGGCTCCATCGTGATCGCGGGGATGGTGCGCCAGGGCTACAGCGAATCCTTCGCGGCCGGGGTGATCACCAATGCCGGTACCCTGGGGATCTTGATTCCTCCCTCCATCGTGATGCTGGTGTACTCCGCGGCCACGGAGGTCTCGGCGGCCAAGATGTTCATGGCGGGCCTGATCCCCGGGCTGTTGATGGGCGGCATCCTGATGGTGGCCATCTATATCGCTGCCCGAATCAAGAAACTGCCTTCACAGCCGTTCCCGGGCCTCAGGACGCTCGCTCGCTCGGGGCTGGTCGCGATGGGCGGGCTGATGTTGATCTTCATCGTGCTGGGCTCGATCTACGGCGGGGTGGCCAGCCCCACCGAGGCGGCGGCGGTCGCGACGGTCTACGCCTGGTTCATCGCAGTGGTGGGCTATCGCGACATGGGGCCCTTGAAGGACGTGCCATGGCGCAGAGGCAACGAAGCATGGGGCAGGGCCGGGTTGCGTGCTCTCTGGCAGGTGCCGGCAGGCCTGGTGGGCTCATTCTCGGACCAGGAGGTCAAGAAGGTGGTGCTGGATGGTGCGCGCGTCTCGATGATGCTGCTGTTCATCATCGCCAATGCGATGCTGTTCGCCCATGTGCTGACCACTGAACGCATTCCTCACACCATCGCCGAGACCATCATCGGCTGGGGGCTGCCAGCCTGGGGATTCCTGATCGTGATGAATCTGCTGCTGCTGGCGGCGGGCAACTTCATGGAGCCCTCGGCCATCCTGCTGATCATGGCACCGATCCTGTTTCCCATCGCGACGCAGCTGGGCATCGATCCGATCCATCTCGGCATCATCATGGTGGTCAACATGGAGATCGGCATGCTGACGCCACCAGTGGGGCTCAACCTGTTCGTCACCGCGGGTATCACCGGCAAGCCGATGACCTGGGTCATTCGTGCCGCACTCCCGTGGCTGTCGTTGTTGTTGCTGTTCCTGGTATTGATCACCTATGTCCCGTCGATCTCACTCTTCCTGCCCAACTGGCTAAGCCAATGAAACCCTCGAGAAAACCCATGGTTGTCATGAATCCTTCATTCTTCCGCTCTAGAGTGTTGGCACGCCAGACAATTGACCGGCGTATTGGTTCAGGACCAGTGATCGAAAACAGTGTTTTTTTCTGTTGCACATCCTGAAAGCCCGGTATATGGTTTCCCTGCGAGCATTGGATAATAACAAGGCCACAGGGTTTTAGAGGCGTCATCAAGCGCCCGGAACCTCGGCCACTGCCACCGGCAGACACGATCGAACAGTTAACGCTAGTTAAGGAACTATCGCGATGAAAAAGACACTTCTGGCTACTGCCATCGCCGGCGCTGCTGCCCTGGCTGCTACCTCCGCTTCCGCTGCAACCGTCTACAATCAAGACGGCACCAAGCTGGACATCTACGGCAACGTTCAGCTGGCATACTCCTATGTCGACCAGCTCGGCGGTGACCCGGAAAGTGAACTGGGCGACAACGGTTCCACCTTCGGTGCCAAGGGTGAGCACAAGATCAACGACGACATCGTCGGTTACTTCAAGGCCGAGTGGGAATACGACGCTGACGAATCCAAGGGCAGCGGCAACGGCCTGAACGATGGCGACCAGTCCTACGTCGGTGCCAAGGGTTCCTTCGGTGACGCGCGTATCGGTTCCTGGGATCAGCTGATGGACGACTGGATCCAGGATCCGATCTCCAACAACGAATACTTCGATCTGACTGATTCCAGCACCCAGATCGACGGTGACAGCCAGACTCGTGAAGGCAACAAGCTGCAGTACATGTCTCCGGTCATGGGCGGCCTGCAGTTCGCTGTCGGTTCCAACTTCGAAGGCGACGGTGAAGACGAGAACGTCACTGATTCCAACCAGGCGTCCTTCTTCGCAGGTGCCAAGTACACCGTCGGCGGTTTCTCTGTCGCTGGTGTGTATGACAACCTGGACCAGTTCGAAGCCACCAACGGCAGTGACATCGGCGACCAGTACGGTATCACCGGTCAGTACACCGTTGACGCCCTGCGCATCGCCGTCAAGGCTGAGCGCTTCGCGGGTGAAGAAGATGACACCGACGTTGATTACTACGGTATCGGCGCACGCTACGGCTACGGCATGGGCGACGTCTACGGCGGCTACCAGTACGTCGACGCTGAAGACAATTCCACTCTTGCTTCTGACAACGGTGGCGACGACAGCTTCAACGAATTCAACCTGGGTGTGACTTACAACATCTCTTCCGCGATGTACACCTACATTGAATACGCCCAGTACGATCGCTCTGGCGATGACGGTGACGGCGCTGCAGTCGGCATCTACTACGGCTTCTAAGACGCTCTCAAACGTCTAGCAAGCTAACGAAAGCCGGTCCCTCGGGGCCGGCTTTTTTACGTCTGTCACTGCATGGCGGTGAGGTCTTCTCGAGTCGGTAGCGCGGCATAGGCACCAGGGCGAGTCACGGCAAAGGCGCCGCAGGCTGCTGCACGCTCAAGCGCAGCCTGAAGATGGCTCTCTTCCTCGCACCAGTCACGCAGCAGGGCTGCATCCACACCGGCTTCGCTGAGCGACGAGAGGAAGCCGCCGATGAAGGCATCACCGCCGGCCGTGGTGTCGATGGCCTTGACTACCGGCGGCGTGATGCTGACGGCCCTGGTCTCGCCGCTCTGCTTGCGCACCAGTGCGCGGATGGTGCCCGGGCCGTCGGTCAGCACGATCAGGCGGACGCCGGCCTGCAGGCGTGCCTGCAGCCAATCGGACTCTTGCTGGCCGTCAGTGAGTGCCTCGACCTCTTCCTGGGAAAGCTTGAGGATATCGGCGTTGTCCAGCAGGCGAGTGACCAGTGACACGTCGACCTGCTGATTCGGCCACAGGTTGTGACGCAGATTGGCATCCACGCTGACCAGGGAGCCAGCAGCACGTGCGCGAGACGCCAGCACGAAGCTGGTGTCCGCGATACTGGCGTCGGTCAGGCTGTTGCTGCACAGATGGAAGATGGCGGGTTGAGCGAACAGCTCCGGGCCTGCATGTTCCGGACGAAACAGCAGGTCAGCTGCCGGCGGACGATAGAAGTCGAAGCGACGCTCGCCATCCTCGTCGCGCGAGACGAAGGCCAGCGCGGTGCGTGCCTCGCTGGTGCGCTTGACGTGATCCAGGCGTACGCCATGGGTGGCCAGTTCGTCGTGCAGGAAGTCACCGAAGCTGTCCTGGCCCAGCATGCCCACGAAGTGGCTGGGCAGCCCGAGACGTGCGCAGGCCACGGCGACATTGGCGGGCGCACCACCAGCGTAGGGCGTGAAGGTTTCCTGCTCGACGGCCTGGCCGCCGAGCTTGTTGGACAGCATGTCGACGAGCGCTTCGCCGAATGCGATTACCGGAGTCATCAGGAGGTTGCTCCCTTGGTGGTGGCCGTCGGGGTGTCTCCTGCGGCCGGGAAGTGCTCGCGCACCAGTGCCAGCAGGCCCTGGGTGGAGGGATCGAAGGCCTGGACGTCAGTATCGATGCGTGCGCTGATCTCGCCTGCGATGCGCTTGCCGAGCTGCACGCCCCACTGGTCGAAGGAGTTGATGTTCCAGATCACGCCCTGCACGAAGACCTTGTGCTCATAGAGAGCGATCAGCGCCCCCAGGTTGCGCGGTGTCAGCTCATCAAGCAGCAGCGTGCTCGAGGGACGGTTGCCCGGGCAATTGTAATGCGGGTCGAGGTTGCTGCCGTCCTGGCTGCCTTCCATGAAGGCATTGGCCTGGGCCAGCATGTTGGTGATCAGTGCGAAGTGGTGCTCTTCGGTACCCGGCTCCGGCTTCAGGGAAGCGATGAAGTCGATGGGCACATAGCGAGTTCCCTGGTGCAGCAGCTGGAAGAAGGCATGCTGACCGTTGGAACCGGTCTCGCCCCACACGATCGGGCCGGTCTTGTAGTCGACAGGACGCCCGAAGATGTCCACCGACTTGCCATTCGATTCCATGTCGAGCTGCTGCAGGAAGGCGGGCAGCTGATGCAGGGCTTGATCGTAGGGCACGATGGCCTGGGTTTCGGCACCCATGAAGTTGATGTACCAGATACCGATGAGGGCCATCAGGACCGGCATGTTCTCGCCTAGCGGCGCTTCGATGAAGTGCTGGTCCATCTCATAGGCGCCTTCCAGCAGTTCCATGAAGCCGTCATAGCCGATGGAGAGGGCGATCGGCAGACCGATGGATGACCACATGGAATAGCGGCCCCCGACCCAGGCCCAGAATTCGAAGACGTTCTCTTCGCGGATGCCGAATTCCTTGGCCGCCTTGCGGTTGGTGGAGGCCGCGACGAAGTGGGCGCCGACGTCGGCATCCTGACCTGCCTGCTCCAGGAACCAGCGACGTGCTGACTTCGCATTGAGCAGGGTCTCCTGCGTGGAGAAGGTCTTGGTGGAGACGATGAACAGGGTCGTGGCCGGATCGAGGCGCTTGAGCACCTTCTGGATGTGGTTGCCATCCACGTTGGAGACGAAGTGGAAGTTCAGCTCCGGATGACGATGCTTGAGCAGGGCGCGGCAGGCCATGTTGGGGCCGAGGTCGGAGCCTCCGATGCCGATATTGACGACATCGCGGATGCGTTGTCCGTCATAGCCTTTCCATTCGCCGCTGCGCACGCTTTCGCAGAAGGCGCGGATCTGCTCGCGAGTGCTGTGGATCTCCGGCATCACGTCCTTGCCGTCGACGATGACCGGCGTATTGGACTGGCTGCGCAGGGCCGTGTGAAGGACGGGGCGATTCTCGGTCACGTTGATGATGTCACCCGAGAACATCTGGGAGCGACGCTGAACGAGGGCAGAGTGGTCTGCCAGCTCGATCAGTGCCTTCATCACTTCGTCGGAAATGTGGTGCTTGGAATAGTCGAGGAACAGGCCGCCGACCCGGAGACTCATCTTCTCGAAGCGCTTGGGGTCCGCGGCAAAGTAGTCGCGAATACGGTCGTTGCGGGTTACCTCGCCTAGCCGGGTCAGCGCCTGCCAGGAAACACTACGGGTCAATTGCAGCATGGAAGTGTCCATCGTATGGGTTGTGGAAGAGGGGAGATGTGCTGTACCAGCAGATGTTGCGCGCCCGGCGGCAGCCAGACGGGGTCAAGGCGGGTACAGGCAGTCTCGACACACAGGAAGCCACGGGCGTTCTCGACGCTGGTATCGGCCGGCGGTGCATCGCCCGGGTGCCAGACGACCGTGGAGTCGGAGCCCTGCTTTGCAATGCGCAGTCTGCGCTGGCCATCCTCGAGCACCTGGACCTGGCTTGACTGGTAGATGCGATCCAGCGGGCCGCGAATGCCCAGCTCGCCTTGCTGATCAAGACGCGAGAAGTCCTGACGCTTGTCCAGATAGCTGGCGCCGGCGAGGCCGGTGACGCGGCACTGGAAGGCATCTTCCACGGCAAAGTAGGTATGCAGGGCGCCGGTCATCTTGACCGGGTCCTCGCCGCGATTTTCCGTGATCAGCTCCACCTTCAGAAAGTGGCGACCCGCGAAGATGACGACGCGAGGCGAGAGTGCCGCGTGCAGGGGAGATTGCGGAGAGGCGTGGATCTCGACGCCTTCCTCCTCGTCTTCCTCTACCGCGTCGATGCGCCACTCGGCCTTGCGCGCCGGGCCATGCAGCTCTGTCTCGCCCTCAGGATACTCGTCAGCGAACCAGGGCCAGCACAGCGGAATGCCGCCACGAATGCTGCCCGGAAGCGTCGCCGGCGTCTCGGTGACCCACAGCCAGGGGCGCTGGGAGGCTGGCTGGTAATGCAGCACCTGGGCGCCCTGGTGGCAGACGACCAGCTCGCCCCAGGCGCGGTTGAGGATCAGGAGCATGCGGCCTTGCCATTCGCAGGTACGTTGGCCGCTCGTGGCATCCACCAGTGCGCGCAGACTTTCAGGAATCATCTCGAGCTTCCTCGACGGTTCAGGAGCGTGGCCGACGGCATCGCGTCAGGCCACCTCTTCATTGTGCAGTGCCTCGGCGGCCCCCAGCAGACCGGTCCACGGCGCGGTCACCACCCAGGTAGGGATCGCGGCATTGTAACGGCTCATGCGGTTCTTGTCGGCGAAGGCGCGGCGAAAATCGCTTTGCCCGAGCAGGTCAAGGTTGCGCGGCAGGACGCCGCCGCAGAGATACACGCCGCCACGCGCGCCGAGCGCCAGGGCAAGATCCCCGGCCACGTCTCCCAGAATCTTCATGAAGCGCAGCACGGCATCGCAAGCCAGGCTGTCCTTGGGTTGCCCGTGCGCATCGCGGGCATGGGCGGCCTGGCTGACGTCCGCGGCACTTTCGAGCGGAGTCGGCAGGCCGCGCAGTTCGCCCAGCGCCCGGTAGATCTCGAGCATTCCCTGGCCACAGAGCAGGCGTTCCACCGAGACTCTGCCGTGCCAGCGCCGGAAGATCTTCAGCAGCGCATCCTCGAGCGCATCGGTGGGGGCAAAACTGACATGCCCACCTTCGGTGGCCAGCGGAATCCAGTTGTGGGTGCCATGTACCAGACCCGCGACACCCAGCCCTGTTCCCGGGCCCATGATCAGACGGGGGGCGGCATCATTGCCCGCTCCTTCCGTGAGTTCCTCACCGATGGGCAGTCGCTCATCGGGCTCGATGTGCGGCACGCCCAGTGCCATGGCGGTGAAGTCATTGAGGCACTTGAAGCGTGTCAGGCCCAAGGATTCGCGCACGTCGCTCTTGGCGAATGACCAATGGTTGTTGGTCATGCTGACCTGCTCCTCATGGACCGGGCAGGCAAAGGCGAGGCAGGCCTCCTTGGGTTGTTCGTCAGGGGCAAGCCCCAGTCTCTGGTAGTAGGCCTGGACGGCCTCCACGAGTCCGGAATGCTCGGCGCAGGCCAGCGTGTGGATGTCATGGAGGGTGTGGCTGCCCGGCTGGACAAGCGCCAGCCGGGCATTGGTACCACCAATGTCGCCTACCAAGGCAAAGCGGCTCGGTGTCTCACGAGTCATCGTG
Organism: Cobetia sp. ICG0124; assembly: GCF_004006355.1. Lineage (NCBI taxonomy): Bacteria > Pseudomonadati > Pseudomonadota > Gammaproteobacteria > Oceanospirillales > Halomonadaceae > Cobetia > Cobetia sp. ICG0124. The sequence continues at coordinate 865,178 of NZ_CP024893.1, forward strand.
TGGCGTCCTGGTCGTGGCCGCTGCCGGGCTGGTCGCCGTAGCCTGCGAAGCTGGAGGCACCTTCTTCGGCGCCACCGACCAGGGAGCGCATCCCGGAGAACAGCTCACGGCCCAGGCCATGGTGGTAGCTGTCACGGGAGATGCCTTCGGCCTCACGAGCCTGCCATTCGCCTTCCTCGACCAGGGCTTCCAGTGTGCCGGCGTTGGCATCCAGACGAACGATATCGCCTTCGCGCAGTCGTGCCAGCGGCCCACCGTCCAGCGCTTCCGGGGTCATGTGGATGGCGGCCGGCACCTTGCCGGAGGCGCCGGACATGCGGCCATCCGTCACCAGCGCGACCTTGAAACCGCGGTCCTGCAGGATACCGAGATAGGGCGTCAGCTTGTGCAGTTCCGGCATGCCGTTGGCGCGCGGACCCTGATAGCGGACCACGGCGACCATGTCCTGTTCCAGTTCGCCGGCCTCGAAGGCGGCCTTGAGCTCGTCCTGATCGCTGAACAGCTTCACGGGGGCTTCGACGAGGCGGTGCTCTTCCTTGACGGCGGAGACCTTGATCACGCCACGCCCCAGATTGCCTTCGAGCACGGTCAGGCCGCCTGTCGGTGCGAACGGATTGGCGACCGGACGCAGCACGTCCTCGTCGAGGCTGTCGGTGGGGCCATCCTTCCAGACCAGCTTGCCGCTCTCGAGGAAGGGCTCACGCACGTAGCCGGCCAGGGTGCCGCCGTCCTGGGTGGTGATGTCGTGCAGCAGTCCCGCCTTGAGCAGCTCGCGAATCAGGAAGCTCATGCCACCGGCTGCCTGGAAGTGGTTGATGTCAGCCTGACCGTTGGGATAGATGCGCGTCAGGCTGGGGACCACGGCGGAAAGCTCGGTGAAGTCATCCCAGGTGATGGTCACGCCTGCCGCACCCGCCATCGCGACCAGATGCAGGGTGTGGTTGGTGGAGCCGCCGGAGGCCAGCAGGCCGACCATGGCGTTGACGATGGCGCGAGCGTCGATCTGGCGATAGAAGGGACGATAGTCGCCGCCGACTTCGCTGTTGCGGATGGTCTGCTCGGCAGCGTGACGGGTCAGGGCGTCGCGCAGCGGGGTGCCCGGATTGACGAAGGAGGCGCCCGGCAGGTGCAGGCCCATCAATTCGATCATCAGCTGGTTGGAGTTGGCGGTGCCATAGAAGGTGCAGGTGCCCGGACTGTGGTAGGAGGCGGACTCGGCTTCCAGCAGCGCGTCGCGGCCCACCTTGCCTTCGGCGAACAGCTGACGTACCCGCGCCTTCTCGTTGTTGGGCAGGCCGGAGGGCATCGGGCCCGCGGGCACGAACAGGCTCGGCAGGTGACCGAAGCGCGCCGCGGCGATGAACAGGCCCGGCACGATCTTGTCGCAGACACCCAGGAACAGGGCGCCGTCGAACATGTTGTGTGACAGGCCGATGGCGGCGGCCATGGCGATCAGGTCGCGGGAGAACAATGACAGTTCCATGCCCGGCTGCCCCTGGGTCACGCCATCACACATCGCGGGTACGCCGCCGGCGAACTGGGCCGTGGACCCCATCGCCTGCACCGCTTCCTTGATGATGCGCGGGTAATCCTCGAATGGCTGGTGCGCGGACAACATGTCGTTATATGACGAAATAATGCCGAGGTTGGCCGAGTTCATCAGCTTGAGGCGATTCTTGTCGGTCTCACCGCAGGCAGCGAAGCCGTGCGCCAGGTTGCCGCAGGAGAGTTCGGAACGATGGACGCCACGGCGTTGCTGGCTTTCCATCAGTTGCTCATAGGCAGCACGACGTTCGCTGGAGCGATCAATGATGCGCTGAGTCACGCGCTCGACGGTCGGATTGACGGACATGCTCTTACCTCATGGGTCAGGCGGCGCAGGGCGCCGAGGCTGGCGAAGAAAGCAGGCTACAGTAGCGCGTCACGTTGCTCAGGAAACGCATTTGTTCGAAATATTCGGTAAACTTAACAAAAAAACTGCTTGAAGACTGGACGACTTTCGGCCAAATTAACGTAAAAGCGTGTAGGATACTTTCATGAGCCACGTTGCCTGCACCTGCCATACGCCACAGGAGTTGAGTCATGACATTACGCGTCGCCATCAACGGTTTTGGTCGCATCGGTCGCAACGTGCTGCGTGCGCTGTATGAAGGCCAATACAATGATCGCATTCAGGTCGTTGCCATCAACGATCTGGGAGATCCGAAGCTCAACGCTCATCTGTTGAGCCGCGACACCGTGCATGGTCGTTTCGCCGAGACGGTCTCTCATGACGAAGAGAACCTGTTCGTCGGTGAAGACAAGATTCGTATCCTGGCGGAACGCGATCCGGCCAAACTGCCGTGGTCCAGCCTGAATGTTGACCTGGTGATGGAATGCACGGGTCTGTTCACCAAGCGTGCCGCTGCCGCCAAGCATATCGAAGCCGGCGCCAAGCGTGTGCTGATCTCCGCGCCGAGCGGTGATGCCGATGCCACCATCGTGTTCGGTGTCAACGAAGACACGCTGAAGGCGGAGCATCAGGTCGTGTCCAACGCGTCCTGCACCACCAACTGCCTGGCACCGGTCGCCAAGGCGCTGAACGACGAAGTCGGCATCGAGAACGGTCTGATGACCACCATCCATGCCTACACCAACGATCAGAACCTGTCGGATGTCTACCACTCCGACCCGTACCGTGCCCGCAGTGCCACGCACTCCATGATTCCGACCAAGACCGGTGCCGCGGCAGCCGTGGGCCTGGTGCTGCCGGAACTCAATGGCAAGCTGGACGGTCTGGCGATTCGCGTGCCGGTGATCAATGTCTCGCTGGTCGATCTGACCTTCACGGCCTCTCGCGAGACCTCCATCGAAGAGATCAATGCCATCGTGACCAAGGCTGCCGAAGGCTCCAGCGTGCTGGCCGTCAACGAGCTGCCGCTGGTGTCCATCGACTTCAACCACGATGCGCATTCCTCCACCTTCGACAGCAACCACACTCGCGTCAGCGAAGGGCGTCTGGTCAAGGTCATGGCGTGGTACGACAACGAATGGGGCTTCTCCAATCGCATGCTCGACACCGCACTGGCCATGCAGGCCGCCAAGTAAGGACAGGCTCCCCCCAGGTGAGGACGAGTGGCCCGAGGATTCTCGCGTCGCGCTCAGGCTCCACGGACAAGGCAATGTCACTCGTCCCCTCTCAATCGTGTGTCGGTCAGGGTTGGCGCCAAGACCGGCTTCGATGCTGCTCGGAATGACATCGCGTCATCCACTCTTTGAACCTCCCAGTCATGGGAGGTTTTTTTTTTCTCGGCAGATCTCTTGACTTCCAAAGCAGGCTGTCTCAGATGCACGATGCCATTCGCGAAGCCCACGAACTGATCGGTGCGACGCTGCGCGATCCCGGGACACAACGTCAGGGACGCGTGGTCGGCATGGATCTCGGGCGTGTGCAGCCGGCCATCTATGTTCTCTGGCAGGAGAGTGCCGCCGCAGAGCGCATTGACATGACGCCGGATGACTTTCGTTCATTGCTGGAGCACTCCCGCGCCCGTTGAGGATGCCTCGCGCTTCCTGTCGCATCTCAATGACCAGGAGCGGCAAAGACTGCTTGAATCGGCACGCGCCAGTGCCGAAACCCAGTCGCCCTGGGAGCCGGATATCTACTATGAGCATCCAGATGGGGAAACCCGGCGACTGGCCTGCGTGGCCTTGCCCCAACCGATGGACCCCATCGATGGCAGCGTGACATGGAATGGTTACTGTGACGACATCACGGCGCGCCATCACATCGAGCGGGCGCTGCGTCAGAGCGAGGAGCGCTATCGATTCATTCTCGATTCCGTCAGCGACATGGTCAGCATTGAAGGCAGTGACGGGATCTGTCAGTACATCAGCCCATCCGTCGAGAGGCTTTGCGGGTTTGGCGTGAATGACATCGAGGGCAGCGAGATCAAGCTGCTGATTCATCCGGATGACAGAGACCGCGTCGCCAGGAAGGTCCATCGTTCCGCCTGCCTTGGAGAGGTCTTTCGTGTCGACTTCCGAATTCTCCACAAGCAGGGCCATACGCTGTGGTTCGAATCCATCTCCACGCCCTCGATGGACCCCAAGACCGGCCGCTATCTCCGGATTCTGTCGGTCTCGCGCAATATCAATGAACGCAAGCTGATCGAACAGCGGCGCGAGCATGAAGCCATGACGGACGCGATGACCGGTGCCATGACCCGCAGCTGCTTCCTCTCCATGCTGGATACGTTGCTGGTATCCGCCTCGCGGGACCAGATTGCCCTGGTCCTGTTCGATGTGGATCACTTCAAGCGGGTCAATGACAGCTTCGGTCATGCCGCCGGGGACCAGTTGTTGAGTGGGTTGGGCGGCATCTGTCAGCAGCAATTGCGGCGCAATGACTATTTCGGGCGATTGGGGGGCGAGGAATTCGGCATCTTGCTGGCTGATGCCGGGGTCGCTACCGCTGTCGGCATGGCAGAGCGTCTGCGTCAGAAGATTGCACAAGGAGTGGGCGATGCGTATGTTACGTGGCTGGTGCGCCGGAAGTCTGTTGTTTGCACAATCGGTGCTGTCCGCGGGGCAGGCATTGGCGGCCGATGATGGCACCCTCGTCGACCGTCTCGAAGGGCCGCAGGTCGTCACCGAGGTCGTGACCTATCGTGCCAATGGTGAGGAGCATGTCGGGCTGATCGCGCGTGATGCCAAGGCCAAGGGGCGTCGCCCCGGCATACTGCTGGTCCATGAGTGGTGGGGGCTCAACAGTTATGCTCGCAAGCGCGCGGAGCAGCTGGCGGGGCTCGGCTATGTCGTGATGGCGGTAGACATGTACGGTGAAGGCCGCACGGCGGAGCATCCCGAGGATGCCAAGGCCTTCTCGTCGGCGGTGATGAGTGACTGGCCGAAGGCCGAATCCAGCTTCAATTCGGCGCTGGCGGTGCTGCGTTCTCGCCCCGAGGTGGATGGTGACCGCCTTGCGGCCATCGGCTATTGCTTCGGGGGAGGTGTCGTGTTGAACATGGCGCTTTCCGGCGCTCCGCTCAAGGCTGTCGTCAGCTTCCACGGCAGCCCTGGAATCGCCGTCGAGAATCCCGAGCCCTTCGCCGGACGCGTCGTGATCCAGAATGGCGAGGCGGATTCTCTGGTATCGCAGCAAGGATTGGACACGCTGCTGTCTACCTTTGAATCCCTCGGTACGCGGACGACCCTGATCCAGTATCCGGGGGCGAAGCATGCGTTCACCAATCCGGAGTCGGATGCCAAGGCCGCCAGGTACGACCTCCCGCTCGGCTATGATGCGTCGGCGGATGCTGCCTCCTGGCAGGTCATGCTCAATCTGTTCAATGGCGTGTTCAAGTCACCGAAGAATCCAGCTCCTTGAGCGAGAGCACCTGATGCGCGAGACGAATCATGTCCGGATCACCCGTATGCTTGCTGGACACATCCGACAGCTTGATCACCGGCACCCAATCCTGACCCTCGGGCCGGGCTTCCGTCATCTTGATGACCATGTTCATCGGCTGGGGGCCGACGTCATTGGTGAAATTGGTGCCGATCCCGAACGACATGCCGATACGACCGGCACAGTAGCGCACGATACGGTCAACCTTGTCGGTATCCAGACCATCCGAGAAGATGATCGTCTTGGTCTTGGGATCAATGCCCAGCGACTCATAGTGGCGAATGGTCGCTTCGGCAAACTCGATGGGATCACCGCTGTCGTGCCGTACCCCATCAAACAGCTTGGCGAACTTCTTGTCGAAGCTTCTGAAGAAGGCACGACTGGTAAAGGTATCTGAAAGCGCGATCCCCAGATCACCCCGGTAGACCTTCACCCAGTTTTCCAGCGCCAGGATGTTGGCCATCTTGAACCCGAAGCGCGCTGCATGAAACATGAACCACTCGTGAGCATGCGTCCCGATGGGCTTGGTGCCATGACGCTGGGCCATGTGGACATTGCTGGTGCCGATGAAGCAGCCACGGCCCTGTTCCTTGAGGGCGGCCACTACCTGATCATGGACCGCATAGGAATGGCGACGACGCGTCCCGAACTCGGCGACACGTACCCCCAGACGCTTGTAGTGCTCGATCTTGGTCAGCGTACTGTCACGCACGCTCTTGTCGCTGTCACGCTGATCGCCACCAAGGCGGTACCAGAGCTCACTGATCATCGCCATCAGCGGGACTTCCCACAGGATGGTGCGGTACCAGTAGCCCTCGATATGGACCTCAAGCTCCTCACCCGACTGGGTGATGGTGATTTCCGCGGGATCGAAGCGAAAGCCGGCAAGAAAGTCACGATAGGTGGGGTCGAGGAAGGGGCACTGTTGCTCCAGAAACTCCTTTTCCTCAGCACTCAGCGCCAGGCGTGCCATGTCATCCACGGCCGCGCGCAGTGCTTCGCCGAATCCCGGGGGGAAGGCATGCTGGCCCCGGTTGATGAAGGCGTAACGGGTGCGTGCGTAGGGAAACAGTTTCACCACCGCGTTCTGCATGGTGAACTTGTAGAAATCATTATCGAGAATCGAGTGCAGCATCGAGGCTCGCTCAGGTATGAGGCGGCTCACAGGAGCCGGAATCGCTGGCGGGGAACTGGCATCTGGACGTGCTCTCGTCGATCAGCGCTGTCACGCCCGCAGAATGGGATGCGCTGGCGGGAAAAGAGTATCCCTTTCTGCAACATGCCTATCTTCGTGCACTGGAAGACAGCGGCGCGGCCTGCGCGTCTACGGGCTGGTACCCGGCGCACTTGCTGGTGCGTGACGAGTCAGGACGGCTTGTCGCCGGCTTGCTGCGCTATCTCAAGCTGCACTCGCGGGGCGAGTATGTCTTTGATCAGCAATGGGCCGAGGCGCTGGAGCAGGCCGGTGGGCGTTATTATCCCAAGCAGCTGTCGGCAGTTCCCTTCACGCCGAGCGCTGGTCCGCGGCTGGTCCTGGCCTCATCGGAGACGGGAGGCCCTTCCCGCCGAGCGTTGCTTGCCTGGTTGTGGCCCAGGCTTCAGGCCGGCGTGGCACCCGCCGTCGACGCAGGCGGGCCCTTGCGACGCTTTGAGCACAGTGGCTTTCATCTGTTGTTCGCGGATCTTGACGAGTGCCGCGACTGGCAAGCCGTCAGTCCGCAGCTGATGCTGCGTGGTGGCATGCAGTATCACTGGCAGTCGCGAGGTGAGCGAGACTTCGATGAGTGGCTGGGCAGTCTGCGCTCCAAGCGACGCAAGGAGATCCGCCGCGAGCGCCGCAAGGTGCTCGAGCAGGGCATCACCCTCGCGCGTCTCAGCGGTGAAGCCATCGGTGAGAGCGATCTCGAAGCTTTCCATCGCTGTTACTGCATGACTTATCTGGAGCGCGGACAACGGCCCTACCTGACACTGGCGTTCTTTCAGCGCTTAAGGCGCAGCATGCCCGAACAGCTGCTGCTGGTGCAGGCGCGTGATGAACATGGCGATCCTGTGGCGGCTGCGTTGTGCCTTGTCGGTGCCGATTGCCTCTATGGGCGCTGGTGGGGCAGTGAAGTGCAGGCGGACTGCCTGCATTTCGAGGTCTGCTATTACCAGGGGCTGGAGTTCTGCCTTGAGCGGGGACTGACGCGCTTTGATCCGGGCACACAGGGTGAGCACAAGATCAGCCGCGGCTTCTCGGCCTATGACACCTGGTCATTGCACTGGCTGGTACATCCCGGACTGCAGTCAGCCGTGGCTGACGCGCTTGAGGAGGAAGCGCGCTGGTTGAGCGGGGCGCGACGCCAGGTGGAGGCGATGCTGCCCTATCCATGTTCAACACCAATCTTGAGAAGACCACTCAGCAGTTCGACGACATGTTCTTCGCTCCGCTGCGTGCTTTCAGCGCCCTGAGCCTCGATTACAGCGAGAAGCTGGTCAGCGCCCAGATGGATCTGACCAAGTCCTACGTTGACACCTCCATGGCGCAGGCGCGTTCCATGCTCGAGATCAAGGACAGCGAAGGCCTGAAGAACTTCGTCAAGGAACAGCAGGAGACGGTCAAGTCTCTGGGCGAGAAGCTTCAGAACGACACCCAGAAGGTGGTCGAGCTGAACCAGGAATACGCCAAGAAAGGTCAGGAACTGGCAGAGAACAATGCCAAGTCCGCCTCCGAGGCCATGCAGAAAGTCGCCAAGTAAGCGGCTGCTGCTGACGCTCTCAGGCGAGCGTCTACAACGCCCATCCGGTCTTCCGGGTGGGCGTTCGCGCGTCTGGAGTCTTGAATCTGATGGCTCGTTGCGGGAGGAGGAAGCGTTGGCACCATCCCCTTGAGCGTCAAGGCAATGATGGCGGTGAGCGGGTAATATCGCAGTGAGCGCGCTGACGCTATCGGTCGGTCTTATCCGGCAGGGCTATCAGGCAGCGTTACCAGGCAGCGTTACCAGGTCATGTCACCGCAAGTGACGGTCATGGATGATCGAGCAAGGCTCCCCGGCGGCATATGTCGGGAGGCATCAACACAAGGAGTGTGTGATGAATTCTGTCAGTGCGGCATTGGCAGCATTAATGGACGCGGTATCCGGCATGAGTGGGCAATTCGGGGAGGGGGTAGCGTCTCATCTGACGTCGACAGCAGGGCTTCAGCGAGAACATGTCGAGACCCGCTATCAAGGGCAGATGATCGATTTCGATACCTTGCAGTGGCGTGTTCTCAATGACTCCGTGTGTGCCAACCAGCGGCAGAATGCCATGGCACATACCCGCTGCAGCCAGGCGGCCAGTGAGATGTTCGCTTCCACCTGTCAGGAAATGACCGCCAATCCTCCGACCCTGCCCTCCCAGCGTTACCACAGTACGCGGCGCATGGCCTGCCATGCGGCGGTCAGCTATCAGCCCAGCATCGGCAATATCCAGTGGGCTGAATCATCAGGTGCCGATCAACTGGCAGAGGCGGAATGCAATGCTGCCACAGCGGCGTTGCTGGGCAGCAGCGACCTTGATGCCATCCAGTATCAGCGCCGGGTCTGTGGCGGACGCTAGCGGCGAGCGTCGCCTTGGGCCACAATGTGCTGCCACGCCGCCGGTGATTGCCGGCGGCATTTATTCGATCAGTGACAGGTGATAGACATGGCACAGGCCACAGCGCGTCATATTCTCGTTTCCAGCGAAGAACAGTGTGCAGCTCTCAAGACCGAAATCGAGAACGGCCGCGATTTCGCTGATGCCGCTCGCGAGCACTCCTCCTGCCCGTCCGGTCGCAGTGGCGGTGACCTGGGCGCCTTCGGCCCGGGCATGATGGTCAAGGAATTCGACGAAGTCGTGTTCAGCGCACCGATCAACACCGTGCAGGGCCCGGTGAAGACTCAGTTCGGTTATCACCTGCTGGAAGTCACCAGCCGCACGTGATCTCTGGATCACGCTCATGACACGTCATGAGCGGTTGGCAGTCTACCTATACCTCCTGATAGAGCTGGCTGCCTTCGCGCTTGAACTTGTCAGCCTGCTCCTGCATGCCGGCCATCACGCTGTCGGCGTCACCGGTCAGGCCGTGTTCGTTGGCGTAGTCGCGGACTTCCTGGGTGATCTTCATCGAGCAGAACTTCGGCCCGCACATGGAGCAGAAGTGGGCGACCTTGGCCGAATCCTTGGGCAGCGTCTCGTCGTGGAAGCTGCGCGCGGTGTCCGGGTCAAGGCCCAGATTGAACTGGTCTTCCCAGCGGAACTCGAAGCGTGCCTTGGAGAGTGCATTGTCACGACGTTGCGCGCCCGGATGCCCCTTGGCCAGATCCGCGGCATGCGCGGCGATCTTGTAGGTGATGATGCCAGTCTTGACGTCGTCCTTGTTGGGCAGGCCCAGGTGCTCCTTGGGGGTCACGTAGCAGAGCATGGCGCAGCCGAACCAGCCGATCATCGCGGCACCGATACCGGAGGTGATGTGGTCGTAGCCCGGGGCGATGTCGGTGGTCAGCGGGCCGAGGGTGTAGAAGGGCGCCTCGTCGCACTCGCTGAGCTGCTTGTCCATGTTCTCCTTGATCAGGTGCATCGGCACGTGACCCGGACCTTCGATCATGACCTGGACATCGTGCTGCCAGGCGATCTTCGTCAGCTCGCCGAGCGTCTCGAGTTCGCCGAACTGGGCGGCGTCATTGGCATCGGCCACCGAGCCCGGGCGCAGGCCATCGCCCAGTGACAGGCTGATGTCGTAGGCCTTGCAGATCTCGCAGATGTCCTCGAAGTGGCGATAGAGGAAGCTTTCCTCGTGATGCGCCAGACACCACTTGGCCATGATCGAGCCACCGCGCGAGACGATGCCGGTCACGCGGCTGGCGGTCAGCGGCACATAGCGCAGCAGGACGCCGGCGTGGATGGTGAAGTAGTCGACGCCTTGCTCGGCCTGCTCGATCAGCGTGTCGCGGAAGATCTCCCAGTCGAGATTCTCGGCCACGCCATCGACCTTCTCCAGCGCCTGATAGATCGGCACCGTGCCGATGGGCACGGGAGAGTTGCGCAGAATCCATTCACGGGTCTCGTGGATGTTGGCGCCGGTCGAGAGATCCATCACGGTGTCGGAGCCCCAGCGGATCGCCCAGGTCATCTTGTCGACCTCTTCCTCGATGGAGGAGGTGACCGCCGAGTTGCCCAGGTTACCGTTGACCTTCACCAGGAAGTTGCGGCCGATGATCATCGGCTCGCTTTCCGGGTGATTGATGTTGGCGGGAATGATGGCGCGGCCACGCGCGACTTCCTCACGCACGAATTCGGCGGTGATCTCGTCGGGCAGGTTGGCGCCGAAGCTGTGACCCGGGTGCTGGTGGCCCAGAATGCTCTCGACGGAGTCGCTGCCCTGATATTCCTCACGCAGCGCGATACGACGCTGATTCTCACGAATCGCGATGTACTCCATCTCCGGCGTGATAATGCCCTGGCGCGCATAGTGCAGCTGGGTGACATTCTTGCCCGGCAGGGCACGACGCGGGCGGTGGTCCAGCTCGAAACGCAGGGACGACAGGCGCAGGTCGGCCTGGCGCACGCGACCATATTCGCTGCTCAGCTGATTGAGCTGTTCGGTATCGCCGCGCTCCTCGATCCACTTCTCGCGCAGTGGCGCCAGCCCGCGACGAATGTCGATCTCGACCGCCGGGTCGGTGTAGGGGCCGGAGGTGTCGTAGACGACGATCGGCGGATTCTCTTCCAGACCGCTGGAGGTCTGGGTCGGCGAGCAGCCGATCTCGCGCATGGGCACGCGGATGTCCGGGCGGGAGCCTTCGATGTAGATCTTGCGCGAGCCGCTCAGCGGCGCGATGGCGGCGGCGTCGACTTGGGCTTCACTGGCGAGATGGCGACTGCCATCCTTGCGACCGGCACGTGCGCGCGCCTTCGGCGCAGCCTCAGGCTGGGGGGCGAGCGACGGTTCTGCGGCGTTGGTGGCTTGCGGATCTTGAGTCGTGGGGGTAGTGCTCATGCAGGTCTCCTCAAAGGGCGACGTCACGGCAGACGTCATCATGGGAAGACCGTGCGCAGGGAGAGGATGGCCATCGCCGACTCCTTGCCAACAGGTGGCCCGGGAGCGAGGCGGCCGCGGGCAGCGGCTGACCATCAGCTTGATTCCTACGCCGGTCCTAACCGGTTCAGGTTCCACGGGACCCCTTGCTGGCAGCCTCGCCCATTTGGCGGCGAGGTGATGCATGCAGGATCTCAGCCGGTTCCACCGGCACCCCGTCAAGCGTGCTCAGAATTCAATGCGGGCATGGGCGACGGCCTGCCACGGATCAGTCGCGATCAAGGCCCATCTGCCAGAAGTCGATCTCGAGACGCGTCGCATCGCGGAAGACATCCACCAGCTCGCCCAGCCGGCGCTCCGAGACCTCCGAGAGCCGAGCGTCCAGCCATTCACGTTCGGCGTCCACCGCTTCCTTGAAGTCATCGCTGGAGTACATCGCGATCCAGTCCGCGTACGGATTGTCCTCGATCTCGGTGGTGTCCTGATCCAGCAGCCACTCGGCGATCTCGCCGTAGCCGATCAGGCAGGGCGCGAGCGCCACGTGCAGATCGAGAAGATCGCCGCGCTGGCCGCAATCCAGTACGTAACGGGTATAGGCCAGGGTGGCGCGGGATTCCGGCAGCTCACTCAGGTCATCCTCGCTGATGCCCCACTCGCTGCAGTAGCCGATATGCAGATCGAGCTCGGTATTGAGGATGGTGTCGAGACTGGCCGTGGCCTGACGCAGCTCCGCGAGGGTGCGGCTCTTGTAGGCGGCAAGCGCCCAGGCGCGCGCGAAGTGGATCAGGAACAGGTAGTCCTGCTGCAGGTAATGGCGGAAGGACTCCTCTGGCAGACGACCTTCCCCGAGCTGGCGAACGAAGTCATGCTCGAGATAGTCGCGCCATTCCTCGGCGCAGGCACTGGTCAGGTCTGAAAAGCTGGGCATGGAAGAGGTGAAGATGATGTGCGGCAACACTTCGCGCTTGATCCCTACGCCGGTACTAACCGGATCAGGTTCGGCGGGATCGTCATTCACGCACCTCGATGCAAGGCCTCGAACAGTGCGAATGACATCTCAGCCGGTCTTACCGGCACCCCGTCAAGCTGTGACTCAGACGTCACGATATCTCGAGTGTAACAGTCCTGCGGTGCAGGAAAGATGTCATGCAGGCTGACAGGAGGAGAGGTTCGCCATCAGGGCTGGGAAGTGTCGCCTCAGGCGCACCAGATCGTGAGGCTCATCGACATCCCAGCTGACAGGCAGGCAACCGACGCTTCTGCCTGCCTGAGCCAGCAGTGCAAGAGTCTCCCGGCTCACGTCGGCATGGCTCCAGTGATCCAGCTGGAAGGCCGCCGGGCAGGCTGCTTTCAGGCCAATCAATCCGTATCCCCCGTCTTCGCTGGGCTGCAGCACCGCCTCATGGTCATGCAGGCACCGCGCCGCCTCGCGCAGACGTTGACTGTCCAATGCGGGCAGGTCAGAGCCCATCAGCAGCACGGGGCCTGCGGGCAGGTGGCGCAGCATGGCCTGATGCATGCGCTCCCCAAGCCCACCCTGTGGCTGTGCCTCGAGCGTGACGCAACTGATCCTCAAGGTCCGTCAGCAGGGCTGCCTGCTCAGGTTGCTGCCGGGCGTGCTCGGGGGAGGGAGTCAGCATCACGACCACCTTGCCGAGGCGTGAGGCGCAGGCCTGCTGAACGATTCTGCGCAGCATGCGCGAGTAGAGGCGTGCCGCCCCCTCGGGACCGAGGGCAGGGATCAGCCGCGTCTTGCATTGTCCGGCCAGTGGCAGGCGGCCGAAGATGATGAGCGTCGGGCGCATGTCATACGCGGCCGTGTCGGTTTCCCTGTCAGCAAGCGAGGCTTCAGGCATGAGGCAAGCCACGCTGTTCACACGCCTGAGCGGCGGCACCATAACCATAGAGGCGCGCCAGACGGACAGGAGATACGCCACCCCAGGCTGCCAGGCGCAGCCCCCACATCTTGAGGATGGTGCGACAGACGCCATGGGTTTCCCAGCGTCTTCCACTGGTAGTGACTCTGGCGGAGAGGTTCAGCGGCGAGGTCAGTCGCTTGAGCCTGACGCTCAGCTGGATGTCCTCCATCAGGGGCACGACGGGAAAGCCCTCGATGGCCTCGAAGGTGGAGCGTCGTACGAACTGGGTCTGATCACCCGTGCTGATGCTGGTCAGGCGTGAGCGCAGATTCATCAGCGTGGCGATCACGGGCAGCAGCGGAGAATCTCCTTCGATGTCGACATCGAAGCGACCCCAGTCGCACTCGCGATGCTCGACGAGGGTCTCTGACAGTACCGAGAGGACATATGCCGGCAGGCGCGTGTCAGCATGCAGGAACAGCAGCCATTGGCCACGAGCCTGAGAGGCACCGGCGTTCATCTGCGTTGCCCGGCCCGGATCACTGCTCAGGCAGCGATCGCACAGCGGCGTTGCCAGCTCGCGGGTAGTATCCGTGGAGCCGCCATCGACCACGATGACCTCGCAATCCCCGCTCGCGCGCATTGGGCTCAAGGCGATCAAGGCCGAGACGATACCGGATGCCTCGTTGTGGACTGGCATGATGATGCTCAGCCACGGGGGGCGCGTCAGGAGGTCACTGAGAAAAGGTGATCCGATAGAGTCCTGAGGCTCCGGTATCGCTGGTCAGGTAGAGGCTGCCATCCTTGCCGAATGCTACATCCAGTGGGCGTATCCAGCGCTCGCCGCTGCTGCTGTCCTGCAGGCCGGTCAGTACCGGCACTAGGCGTGCTTCAGTGTCTGGCGTCGCCAGCTTGAGGCCCAGCAGGCGAGGCTCACGACGACTGGCGGGGTCTCCCCACGCCTTGCCGGACGGTGCCGTGCCCCAGCTGCCGTGGACTGCCACCACGACATCCATGTCAGCAGCCAATGGATGCCCTGGCGGTACCACCGCGATTCCCATCGGCGCACTGCGAGCGGGGATCTCGGCCAGTGGCGGTGCAATCTCGTCACGCTCGCGCGGTGAATCGCTCGTGATGCAATCATCTGCCTGCCAGCGGCCATCGATCCACTGATACCAGGGCATGCCATGGAAGCTGCCTTCGCGGGCAGCGACCACCAGCTCGCGGGGATGCTCGTAGCCCCAATGGTCCGGTCCGTTGTTGGTGGCCAGCAGGCGCGTCTCTCCTGTCGCCAGTGCCTGCCAGACCAGGCCGACGGGGTTGCGCAGACCACTCGCCCACGCACGCCACTCGGGAGGCTCGCCACTTTCCTCAAGGCGCATCACTCCCCCACGGCGCTGTTGCTGTGGATAGCGAGGCGAGGTGCCCGCCAGATATTGATCGGAGCAGTTGCCCTGGATCCCCAGCGCCAGATACAGGCCATTGTCAGGGCCCAGGCTCAGCGTACGCGAGTTGTGGCCGCCGCCGCCGGGAATCGCGATCACGCGGTGGAAGTCGCTCGGGGCAAGGGAGATCCCGGGATGGTAGTCCGCGACCAGCAGGGCGTCCGTGGTCGCGACATACAGGCGCGCATCGCGGACGACGGCAGAGTGGGGATAGCCTTCCAGCTCGACCAGCACTTCCATGCGCTTGAGGCTGCCATCATCGGCCAGCTGGCCTCGGTAGAGCTTGCCGGCCCGCGAGCCGATCAACACCTCATCGTGAGCGGTGAGGTGCAGCATGCGAGGCGCCTGAAGCGATGCCAGCCGAGTCATGCCGGCCCCTGGTGGCAGCCTCAGGGAGGGGGCGTCCTCGGGAACTCAGGAGCGCTTCGCGTTGCGGCGGCGGTACTTGAGGTGGCGGCGCCAGCCCTTGAGGGAAAGCCAGGAGTCGTCCCGAGGATAGAAGCGCTTCTCACGCCAGCCCGGCTGCTCGTCCAGTTCTTCCGGGCTCTTGCGCCAGCGCTTGTATTCCCATTGATACTGCGCGGGCGCCAAGGCGATCGCGGCTTCCACTGAGGCATTCACTCCCCGCGCCGAGATGACCTCGTCTTCAGTGTAGACCGCCTCATCCGCGGCGAGGAAGTGGATGGCGAAGCCATGGCCATCTTCCAGGCGTTGAGCGACACCGGTCACCACGCGGGCGTCGGTTCTCGCCACCAGCTTGGGGAGCAGAGTGGCGGTGTAGGCGGGGCGGCCGTAGAAGTCGGCGAAGACACCGCTGCCGCGTCCCGGTTCCTGATCCGGCAGGATGCCGATCGCCTCGGCGCGCTTGAGCGCCTTCAGCAACGCTGCCACGCCGCGGGAGTTGGTAGGCACCAGTCTCGCCCCCATGCGCTCACGCCCGTTGCGAATGATCGGGTCGAGCCGCTCGAACTTGGGCGGCTCGTACATGGCAGTGAAGGGGAAATGGCTCGAGAGCCAGAAATTGAGCACTTCCCAGTTGCCGAAGTGCGGCGCCAGCACGATCACGCCACGTCCCTCGGCACGGGCTTCGTCGAGCAGATTGCGACCGTGCACCTCGAGAATCGAATCGCGCACCGCGTCTTCATCACCCAGCCATACCTTGCCCAGCTCCAGCATGGTGGCGGTGGAGTGCGCGAGGCTCTCGGTCACGAGGCGTGCGCGTGCCTCACGCGGCTGATGAGGGAAGGCCTGGCCAAGATTTCTGCGCGTGACGCGCCGTTCCCGCGGATTGAGCAGTTGCACGAGACGCGCGACCGGGCGCGCCATCCACCACAGCTGGCGGGTGGTCAGGCCCGAGAGTCGCTGCCATAGCCAGGCGACGGCGTTGGCCTTGAGAGGTAAAAGGCGTTGTTCCATGGCCTTTTCAAAACGCTTGAGAGTCTTTTCCATCGTCACACATGAAGTTCCGGTGGTCTGGCGTGAGATACCGCACTGGTCAGAGGGCGAGTCCTGCGCTGTGCCCGTTATGCGCGACGCATGGCAGTCAACCGGTGCTTCATCTGGTGCAACGACGCAAGCCATGTCCGCAGACCGGTCAGCGTCCGCCTGCCGACGAGCGTGATTACCTGCGGTGTGGCGAATGTCATCTGCTGTATCTCGCGCCCTCTCAACGACTGGATGCCCGCGCAGAGCAGGACATCTACGACCAGCACGAGAACGACCCGGCAGACCCGCGCTATCGCACCTTCCTGTCCAGGCTGTTCACGCCGATGTGCGAGCGGCTGGCGGCCGGTGCCAGCGGGCTCGATTTCGGTTGTGGGCCGGGGCCAGCCCTGGCACGGATGTTCGAGGAAGTCGGCCACCCGATGGCATTGCATGATCTGTATTACCACCCGAACCCGGCAGCGCTCGCCCGTCAGCATGATTTCATCGTCAGTACCGAGGTGATCGAGCATCTCTACGCGCCCGGCGATGTCTTCCGTCAGTGGCTTGGGTGTCTCAAACCCGGTGGCCTGCTGGGGATCATGACGCAACCCGCCGCGGATGATCTGGATGCGCTCAAGCGTTGGCACTATCTGCGTGACCCGACCCATGTCTGCCTGTTCAGCCCGACGACCTTCGCCTGGCTGGCGCGGACCCATGGCCTGGCCTTCGAGCAGGTTGCGAGCGATAGCGTCATCTTCCGTGTTCCTGACGCAAAAACACTTGGATTTGGCGCAGACTGTCACTATATTGCCCGCGCCTTGCGAGATTCCTGCAGGGCGCTTCCCTCTCCCGTAGCTCTCCGCACCTTGCGGCATTGGCCGAACGCAGTCCTGCGCCTGGCCGAGGAACTGGTCATGCCCCGTCATCTGTTGTTGATGTCTCTCGCGCCCTTGCTGGGCCTTGCCTTGCTGGGGATCGGCAATGCCATGCTGACTTCGCTGGTCCCCCTGCGGCTGTCTGCCGCCGGTGTCTCGAGCGAGGCGATCGGCCTGATCAGCTCCGCCTACTATCTGGGGCTTGGACTGGGAGCGCTGGTCAACGACCGCCTGCTGCTGCGCATCGGACACATCCGCGCCTACGCCGGCTTCGCCTCGCTGGTGGCAGTCGCCGCCCTGGCCATGGGACTGGGGGATCATCCCGTGGTGTGGTTCCTGCTGCGCATGATGATCGGCTGGTCGCTGGTCGGCGTCTATCTGGTCATCGAGAGCTGGTTGCTGAGTGCCGCCGACCCCGCCGTACGCGGACGCCTGCTGGCGCTTTACATGATCGTGCTTTATGGCGCGGGCGTGCTGGGGCAGCTGCTGCTGGGAGTAACCGCCATGCTGAGTCTCGAGGCGGCCTTCATGCTGGTGGCGATGCTGGCGGCGGCGTCCGTATTGCCGCTGGTGCTGCTGCCGCGCGTATCACCGCTGATCGAGCAATCCGAGCCGTTGAGCCCCTGGCGTCTGATTCGCATCACGCCGACCGGCGTGTTTGGTTGCCTGGCCTCGGGGCTGGTGGTGGCAGTGCTCTACAGCCTGCTGCCCTTGGCATTGGGGGAGGGCGGCGTGCTGGACACCGCGGAGATCGGGCAGCGCATGGCGCTGGTGATTCTCGGCGGCATGCTGCTGCAGTACCCCATCGGGCGCTGGTCTGACAGTCATGATCGTCAGCAGGTATTGATCATCCTGTCGGTGGCCATCATCGGGTTCGCCGCCTTGCTGATGGGGCCGGCACGCGAAGGCATCGCGCAGTTGACGGTGTTGTTCCTGCTCGGCGGCGCGGCCTTCACGCTCTATCCGGTCGCGGTCAGCCATGCGGCAGACCGTGCCCCCGCCGGGGCGCTGGTGCGCATGAGTCAGGGATTGTTGCTGATCAATGCCGTGGGCTCGACCCTGTCACCGCCGGCCGTATCACTGCCGATGGCCGAGATGGGTGCCATGCCCGGCATGGCGCTGAGTCTGGCGGTGATGGGCGGTGGCATGCTGGCCTTCTTCGTCTGGCGACGCGTGATGCGTCCGGCGCCGCAGCCGCTGGCCCCCTTCGAGACCCATGCGCCACAGACGCCCCTGGGAACGGAGCTTGCCGTCGGGCCGGAACTGGTCGAGGCCGCCGAGGAGCACCTGCGGGATGCCGAGGTCAATGACCCGCTGGTCGAGGTGACTCGCGAGCTGGCCGTCGACATGCCGGAGCTGATCACCGAGGCGTCCCTGGATAGTCTCGAGGAGATCGAGACTCATGAGGACTAGCGGGAGGGGTCGACCAGGTTGCCCTGCGAGGCGTTGCGGCGGAACCAGCCGGTCACGCTGGCGCGCGCCTGTTTCGTCGGCAGCACCTCGTGGGGGATCCGTTCGGAAAGGAAGCACACGAAGGTCCCGGCCTCGGGGGTGACACGCCGGATTTCACGGCTGTCATCTTCGGGGTCGTAGAGCACGATCTCGCCGCCGGCGTCCGCCGGCCAGTCGGCATTGAGATAGAGCACGCTGGAAATCAGGCGATTGCCACGCCCGCGGAAGCTGTCCAGATGCTTGCGATAGAAGCTGCCGACTGGATAGTGGGCAAAATGCGCCTCGTACTCGAACAGCCCCAGATAGAGGGCACGGTTGAGTTCATCCTTGAGGGCATTCATCGCCTCCAGGTAGGCACGCTGGGCACGCGAATCGCGATCCAGCCAGCGAATCGCATCCCCGCGGATGTCCGGGCGAAGGTCATGCTCTCGCCCGCGTCCGATTCCCGCAGCCGTCAGTCGCTGATGGCTCTCCAGCGCCCGCAACTCGTCATTGAGATGGCGGATCAGGTGTGCCGGCAGAAAGTCCGGGCGCACGCTGTAGCCATGCTCGACCAGTTCATCGATCAGCAGGTTGAGCGCGGTGGGGTCCAGCAGTGGGGCGGGTGGAGGCTCATGCCCGTGGTGCATGGGGGCGAGGTGGTAGGTGGCGCAACGGAGCCCCGGGCGGTGGCGGGGAGGACAGGCTGATGGTGTGTCCGAACCCGATGGCCATCATCTCCACCAGCATCATCGCGGAAAGCCCCCACAGCAGCTGCCCGGCCACCTGATAGCCGGGCACGTACCAGGTGTCATCGCCCACGCGGATGACGTCGGTGTGGGCGCGTTCATCGCGCAGCAGCATGCTCAGTGGCATCTCGAAGATATGCGCTATCTCGCCGGGGTCGGCGCGCAGCGGCAGGTCGGGAGCGATGCGTCCCACGAAAGGCGTCACGGTCATGCCGTGCAGCGAGATCACATCGCTCAGTTGCCCGTATATCTCCACTTCGCCGGAGGGCAGGGACACTTCCTCCTCGGCTTCACGCAGCGCCGTGGCCAGCAGACTGATATCCTCCGGCTCCGCCTTGCCACCGGGGAAGGCGACCTGGCCGGCATGCTGACTCAGGTGACTGGCGCGTTGCGTGAGCAGCAGCGTCGGTTCCGGGCGGTCGATCAACGCGATGAGTACCGCAGCGCGTGGCTGGTCGTTGCTCACGATACGGGGGTGATGGGATTGCAGGCGCTGGCGCAGAGCTTCTAGCATGTCGGGTCCTCGTTGACCTTCATCTTGTGGCGTGGGATGTGAGGCGGTCAAGATGGGCGTTCAAGAGTTTCACGGGAGAGCGAATGAACTACTGCAGCCATTGTGGTGAGACGGTGCGTCTGGCGGTGCCACAAGGAGATGATCGACTGCGCTACCTGTGTGATAGCTGCGGCACCATCCATTATCAGAATCCACGCATCATCGCCGGTACCCTGCCGATACGCGATGGCAAGGTGCTGCTGTGTCGCCGCGCCATCGAGCCGCGCCTGGGGTACTGGACACTGCCGGCCGGTTTCATGGAGAACGCGGAGACCACCAGTGAGGCCGCTGCCCGCGAGACACGTGAGGAAGCGGGGGCCGAGGTCAACCTCCAGGGCCTCTACACCCTGATTGATCTGCCGCACATCAATCAGGTCTACATGCTGTTTCGCGCCGAATTGACCAGTGATTTCTCCGCGGGTATCGAAAGTCTCGAGGTGGCGCTGTTCGCCGAAGAGGAGATTCCCTGGCAGTCACTGGCCTTCCCGACCATGGAAGTGACGCTGAGGCGCTATTTCGAGGACCGTCGTGCCCGCCAGGGAGAAGGCGAATTCCCGTTGCATCTGGAACAGATCGATCTCGAGACGCGCGAGCGCTTCTTCAAGACGACACATCTACCCAAGCACCTTCAGAAGCTTTCCAGTCGCCAGCAGTCAATCGGCACTTCCTCGTAGGGGTGCGCCTCGCGCAGTGCGGCCACTGCCGTGCGAATCAGCGCGTCCTCACACACCATCTCGACCTTGACCTCCTCGACACGTTCCAGCGTGCCGCGTTCGCCGATATGCGGATTGGCACCGGCCAGCGGACGAAACTGCCCCGTGCCGCGCGTCTCGAAGCAGCAGGCCTCGTACTCGCCCATGCGTCCGGCACCCGTGGCGAAAAGCGCTTCCTTGACACCTTCCAGTGCTTCGTGTGGAACGAAGAATGCCAGTTTGTACATGGTGGGCCTCCTTGAGGGATGGCAGAGCCTGCGCGGCGTCCCCTGATGATGGCATAATGCCCGCTGCAACGGCCAAGGACACTGCCATGCTCAAATGGATCAATATCTCACTGCTGCTACTGCTGGCTCTGCTCCAGTACCGGCTGTGGTGGGGCGAAAATGGCGTCACCGAATTGTTCGACATCCGTGCCCGCGTGCAGCAGCTCTCCAGGGAAGCGGCGCAGCTGGACAACCGCAATCAACGCCTGGGCGCTGAAGTGGTCGACCTCAAGAATGGTCTGGCGGCCATCGAGGAGCGTGCGCGCAACGATCTCGGCATGGTGCGCAAGGATGAGCAGTTCCTGTGGGTGCCCAACGTCGAGGTACCCAAGCGCCAGGTCTCGTCCGCGGATGAAGTGGCGGAAGGGGCGCTGGAAGGCAAGGGACTGGAAGAGGGCCTGCCCAAGGTGCTCAACCCATGACTCGCATGAATGATGCCCCGGCGCCGCGTCTCTGGTATCTGGTGCCCGCCGCAGGCGTGGGAAGCCGCATGCAGGCTGACCGTCCCAAGCAGTATCTGGAACTGACGCCCGGCGGCAGTGTCCTGGAGGCGACCCTCACCACCCTCAGGCGCGCATTGCCCGAGGCCGGGTTGTGTCTGGTGCTGGGCGCGGAGGATGCCTATTTCACGCCGACGATGGTGCCATGGCAGGAGTGGCTGCGTGCCGATGGTGGCAGCGAGCGTGCCGACAGCGTGCTGGCAGGACTCGAGTGTCTGAGCCGAGTGGCGAGTGATGATGACCTCGTGCTGGTACACGATGTGGCGCGTCCCTGTGTCCGCGAGAGCGACATCCAGGCGCTGGTCAAGGCGGCACGCGAGAGTGATGACGGCGCCATCCTGGCCGCTCCCGCCAGTGACACCATGAAGCGGGCCGCGCGCAGCGCATCGCGCATACCGAATCCCGGACAGGGCTGTGGCATGCCTTCACGCCCCAGGCATTTCCGCTGGGCCTGTTGCGCACGGCGCTGCGTGCCGCCCTCGCGGAGCAGCCCGAGCGCATCACCGATGAGGCCTCGGCACTCGAGGCCTGTGGACGATCCCCCGTGCTGGTGCCCGCGGCGCGCGACAATCTCAAGATCACCCATCCGGAAGACCTCGCCATGGCGCGCCTGTTGCTGGCGGCCCGCGAGGATCACGCCGACAGACCCCGGACACCTGCCTGACATGATGGATCACCCCGTGACCCCCGACACTTCGAGTTCCACCCCCGACCTCCCCCGCGACCTCCGGGCATGTCCCGATGTCACTGCGCATCGGGCATGGCTTCGATGTCCACCGTTTCGGCGACGGCGATCATCTGATGATCGGCGGCGTGAAGATCCCCTACGAACATAGCTTCGTGGCGCATTCCGATGGCGATGTATTGCTGCATGCGTTGTGCGATGCGCTGCTCGGGGCCTGCGGGATGGGCGACATCGGCAAGCATTTCCCGGATACCGACAGCGAGTGGTCCGAGGCGGACAGTCGCGGCCTGCTGCGCCACGTCGTCGGGCTGATCAATGCCGCTGGTTTCGGGGTCGGCAATGTCGATCTCACCGTGATGGCGCAGGCCCCCAAGATGGCGCCGCACATCCAGGCGATGCGTGAGGTGATCGCCGAGGACCTGCGTGTGCCGGTGGCGGTCGTCAACGTCAAGGCCACCACGACCGAGCGTCTCGGTTTCACCGGTCGCAAGGAAGGCATCGCCGCCGAGGCCGTGGCGGTGCTTGGCAGGCTGCCCGCCGCGGGTGGAGCCGAGCATGTCTGAAGTGAATGCCATGTCTGAGCCGCCCGAGTCCGATGCGCTGTCTGTCGCGGCGCGAACGGCACTGGAAGCCGCCGGCAGCGAGCCATGGGTCAAGGAAGCCGAGCTGATGCAGCGCTGGCCGCATGCCCATGGGGGCCCGCTGGGCGCAGGTGACTTCCGACACACGCCGGAAGACTTTCGCGTCACGGAATTGATGGACTTCGTGCCCGAAGGTCACGGGGAGCACCAGTGGCTCTGGATCGAGAAGCGCGGTCTGACCACTGACGAGCTGTGCCGCGAACTGGCAGGTCTTTGTGACGTGGCACCGCGTGACATCGGCGTGGCGGGACTCAAGGACAAGCAGGCGATTACCCAGCAGTGGGTCTCGGTATGGTTGCCGGGGCGTGAAGCCCCTGAGCATCTGAGTGAGGCCTTGGCCGAGAAGGGGGCCCGCGTGCTGGCCAGCGTGCGGCACCCGCGCAAGCTCAAGCGTGGCGTGCATCGCGGCAATCGCTTTGCGCTGCGAGTGAGCGGCGAGGCCGTGGCCCATCCGGATTTCGAGACTCGCTGGCAGACATTGATACGCGATGGGGTGCCCAACTATTTCGGTCCGCAGCGTTTCGGGCACCAGGGGCATAACCTGGGGCGTGCACGCGCCGTACTGATACGTGGCTGGCGCAAGCGTGATGATCGCAGCGGCATGCTGCTGTCCACCGCGCGCAGCTTCCTGTTCAACGAAGTGCTGGCCGCGCGTCTCAAGGCTGGCTGCTGGGCGACGGCGTTGAGCGGTGAGGTGTTCGCGCTCGACGGGACGGGATCGCGCTTCGTCACCGATGGCAGCGAAGCTGTCGAGACGCTGACCCGGCGCCTTGCCGACGGGGATATCCACCCCACGGGCCCGCTGTGGGGCACCGGCCGTGGCGAGTCCCATGCGCAGGTCGCGGCGCTTGAGCAGGTGCTGGCGTCCAGCTGGCCTCAGCTCTGTGACGGCCTCGAGAAGGCTGGCGTGAAGGCCGAGCGTCGGCCACTGCGCCTGATGCCTGCCAATGCTCGCCTGGAGTGGGACATCACGCCGGCCCAGGCCGATGCCGAGGCGACTGCGGCCAGTGCGTGGCTGCATTTCGATCTTCCGCGCGGCAGCTTCGCCACCGGCCTGTTGCGTGAGCTGATTGCCCACCCGCTGCTGTAGCGCATGAACAGGTGAGACGATGCGCAAGATTCTGCTTTCCAATGATGATGGGGTACATGCCCCCGGGCTCAAGGCCCTGCATGATGCGCTGTGTGATCACGCGCGAATTCGCGTGGTGGCACCGGACCGTGATCGTTCGGGTGCCAGCAACTCCCTGACCCTGAGTCGCCCGCTGATGCTGTCCGCGATGGACAACGGTTTCTACAGTGTCGACGGCACCCCTGCCGATTGCGTCTATCTGGGGGTCAACGGTGTCTGGGACGAGAAACCGGATATCGTGATCTCCGGCATCAACCACGGTGCCAACCTGGGAGACGATGTGCTGTATTCCGGCACTGTGGCAGCGGCGATGGAAGGCCGCTCGCTGGGCATGTCGGCGATCGCGATGTCGCTGTGTGGCAAGACCCATTTCGAGACGGCAGGGCGTGTGGCGGCGAGTCTGGTCGGCGCGGCCGAGACGCTGGCCTTGCCGCCGCGTTCGCTGCTCAACGTCAATGTGCCGGATGTTCCCTGGCACGAGATCCGCGGATTTCGCGTCACGCGTCAGGGGCATCGTGGTCCGGCGGGCGCACCGATCGCCGTGCGGGACCCTCGCGGGCGCACCCGGTACTGGATCGCGCTGGCCGGGGACGGAGTCGACGATGGTGAGGACACCGATTTCGCGGCCATCGCGGCCGGCTATGTGTCCATCACGCCGTTGATGACCGACCTGACCTCCCATGCGGCGCGTCAGGATGTGGAGCAGTGGCTGGAAGCACTGAGTTGAGCCCATGCGCCTGGAGCGCCCGAATGCCGCGCAGTTGAGCGGTATCGGCATGACCTCTCAACGGACGCGTGATCGCATGGTCACGCGACTGGAAGAGGCTGGCATCCAGGACGAGCGGGTACTGGATCTGATGGCGGCGGAACCGCGCCATCTGTTTCTCGATGAGGCGCTGGCGCATCGCGCCTATGAGGATACCGCCCTGCCGCTGGGGCAGGGGCAGACATTGTCGCAGCCCTACATGCATGCCCGCATGACGGAGCTGGCTTTGGCCTCGGCACCGCGCCCGCGCGAGCAGTGTCGGGTGCTGGAGGTCGGCACCGGTTCGGGCTACCAGACCCTGCTGCTGGCGCGGCTGTTCGGTCAGGTGGCCTCGCTGGAGCGCATCGCCTTGTTGCATCTGCGTGCCCGGCAGCGGCTTGAGTGGTTCGGGCTGGACAATGTCCAGCTGCGTCACGCCGATGGCGGGCACGGCTGGCAGCGGGGTTTGATCTGGTGGTGGTGACGGCATGTGCCTCGCACTTGCCGCAGGCATTGCTCCAGCAGCTGGCACCGGAGGGAGTGATGATCGTGCCATTGGCGGAAGACGGCAGTGATCGTCAATGGCTGACACGAGTGCGCCACGTCGGCGACACTCAGGATATTCAGCGGCTCGAGGCTGTGCGCTTCGTGCCGTTGCTCGAGGGAGTGATCAGGTGAAACGAGCATTGAGCGTGTTCTTCAAGGGGGCGGGCATGGGCGCTGCCGATGCCGTGCCCGGCGTCTCGGGAGGCACGATAGCCTTCGTGACGGGCATCTATGAAGAATTGATCGAAACCATCAAGCGCTTCGGACCTTCCGCCATCGGTGTCTGGCGTCAACAGGGCGTCAAGGCGTTGTGGCAGCACTTGAATCTGGCGTTCTTGCTACCGCTTGCCGCCGGCATTCTCGCCAGCCTGATCAGCGTGGCGCACCTCGTCACCTGGCTGATGGAGGCGCAGCCGCTGCTGCTCAATGCCTTCTTCTTCGGTCTGGTGGTGTGTTCCGGTGTGGTCGTGGCGCGGCGCATTACCGGCTTCAGGGTCGGGTATCTGGTGTGGCTGGTGCTGGGGCTGGTACTGGCCAGTCAGCTGCCCAGCCTTCTGCCAGCGGGCACTGATGCGCCCTGGGTCATCGTCGCCGGGGGGGCCATCGCCATCAGTGCCATGTTGCTGCCGGGCGTTTCCGGCAGCTTCCTGCTGTTGACCATGGGCCTCTATGGCACCGTGATGACAGGTATCAAGAGCTTCGATCTGACGCTGATCCTGTTGTTCGGAAGTGGCTGCGCCATCGGACTGTTCACCTTCTCGCGTGTACTGTCATGGTTGTTTCGTCACCATCACACCGCGACACTGATGCTGCTGGTCGGCTTCATCCTCGGCTCGCTGCCGGTGCTGTGGCCCTGGCGCACGATCACCGATTATCGACTGGGCCCCAAGGGGGAGCAGGTACCGCTAGATTATCAATTCATGATGCCGGAGACCTATACCAGCGTGACGGGTGAGCCTGCCCAGTTGTGGGCGGCGCTTGCCCTGATGCTGGCAGGTATCCTGCTGGTCTGGTTCGCGGGTGAGCGCTCAGGACCGGATGATTCTTCCAGTGATTCCCGCAAGGAGCAGGAACATGCCTGACATGATGGACAAGGGATTCAAGCTGGCGCTGGCGGGTCTGGCGCTGGGCGCTCTGACGGCGTGCAGTACCGCCACGACGCGTCCGCAGATCCAGGATCTCAGTGGTGGTACGACACGCATCACTGCAGACAGCTATACGGTCCAGCGCGGTGACACGCTCTATGGCATCGCCTGGCAGAGTGGCCAGGACTTCCGTGACGTGGCGCGCATGAATGGCCTGCGCCCGCCCTACACCTTGCAGCCCGGGCAGACTCTGCGCCTCGACCCTCAGGCACCGTTGCCCGCGAATGCCGGCGGCAGCGATGACGCCATCGCCAGCGGCGGCGAGGTGCCGGACTGGCTGGCTCCGGATGAGTCGGCCATTGCTCAGCAGAAGCAGCGTGCTTCCCAGGCGCAGTCCCTGACCACCGGTAGCGGCGGCGTCGCGGCGGCTGCCACGGGCGCGGCCGCTGCTGCGGGCGTCGGCCCGGGGCCCGTGTATCAGGAAGGCAGTGAAGAGGCGCTGGCGGAGTCTGCGCGTGCAGCGGCCAAGGCCGAGCGTGACAAGGCGGCGGCAAACGTGAAAAGTGCCTCCGACAAGGTTGAAAAGGGCACCAACGTTGCGGGCGCCACACCCGAGGCGGCACCGGCCAAGAAAACCTATGTGCCGGTAAAAAACGTTGACTGGCAGTGGCCTACGCAAGGCGAGATCATCGGCAAATTCGGTGAGTCCGAGAGTGTGACGGGCGGCATTGATATCGCTGGTCAAAAGGGGCAACCTGTCAAGGCAGCAGGGCCGGGGATTGTGGTCTACGCGGGGAGTGGAGTGCGCGGTTACGGCAACCTCATCATCCTCAAGCACAATGACCGTTATCTGAGTGCCTACGCCCACAACGACAGCCTCCGCGTCTCGGAGAATGATGTTGTCGAGGCCGGACAGGTAATCGCCACTCTGGGAGCCACTGACGCCGAACGTGCGCAGCTGCATTTCGAGATCCGCGAGGATGGGCAGCCGAAGGATCCCTTGAAGTTCCTGCCCAAGCGCTGACGTCCACCGCTGCCACAACAAGAAGTTCCTGGCACCAGACCAGAGACAACGGGGTATCGACATGAGCATGCTGGAAAAGGATATCGATCAGGCCGAGGTGGAGCTGTCCCTCGATGATGGCGAGGAAGACGATACGCTTGAGGCTGAAGCGGAAGAGGCGGCATTCGAACGCGCCCTGAACCGTGAAGAGCGCAAGCACTACCAGAGCCTGGATGCAACGCAGATCTACCTCAACGAGATCGGCTTCTCGCCATTGCTCAAACCGGAAGAGGAAGTCTATTTCGGGCGACTGGCGCAGGCGGGAGACCCTGCCGGTCGGCAGCGCATGATCGAATCCAACCTGCGTCTGGTGGTCAAGATCGCACGGCGCTATCTGAATCGCGGATTGTCACTGCTCGACCTGATCGAGGAGGGCAATCTGGGCCTGATGACGCGCGGTGGAGAAATTCGAGCCCCGAGCGCGGTTTCCGCTTCTCGACCTACGCCACCTGGTGGATCCGTCAGACCATCGAGCGCGCGTTGATGAATCAGACGCGCACCATCCGGTTGCCGATTCATGTCGTGAAGGAGCTCAACATCTATCTGCGCGCTGCTCGCCAGTTGACGCAGAAGCTTGACCACGAGGCGACGGCCGAGGAAATCGCCGATTTCCTCGACAAGCCGGTGGAGACGGTCAAGAAGATGCTGGGGCTCAATGAGCGAGTGTCCTCGGTGGACTATCCGATGGGCGGCGAGAGTGACAAGCCGTTGATCGAGACGATCGCCGATGAAAATGACACCAGCCCCGAGTCCAGTCTGGTCGATGTCGACGTCAAGGCACATGTCGATGAGTGGCTGGCGGAGCTGACCGACAAGCAGATGGAAGTGGTGGTACGCCGCTTCGGGCTACGGGGTCACGAAGCCGCCACGCTGGAGGAGGTCGGCGAGGAGATCGGTCTGACGCGTGAGCGAGTGCGTCAGATTCAGGTCGAGGCGCTCAAGAAACTGCGTCGCATGCTCGAGAAACAGGGCCTGTCGCTGGAATCCATCTTCGAATGATTCGCTGACAAATGAAGTTAGCCAACTAACTGGACGCCTTGCAAGGCGACGATTAGACTGAGTCCTTTTTACGCATACATGGCCAACATACGCATACTGCCTCTGGTGCTGGCGATGGGTTTCGCGACCCAGGCCCAGGCTGCCGATCTGCTCGACATTACCCGTGATGCGCTGACCCACAATGCCAGCCTGTCGTCCTCTCGCTCTCTGTATCAGAGCGTCGAGGACAACGAGCGGATCGAGCTTTCGGATCTGCTGCCACAGATCTCGGCCACCGGCACCGTGTCACGCACCGATGTCACGGGCAATTCCCAGAGCGGTGTGGAAGGGGATTACACCGACAGCAACATCGTGCTCAACGTGAATCAGCAGCTGTTCGACGCTGCCGACTGGTATGAGCTGGCGACCAGCAAGGACAGTACCGAGCAGCAGAAACTGCTGCTGGATTCCGATCAGCAGCAGCTGTTGTACGATGTGGCCTCCGCGTACTTCACCATCCTCAACAACCGGGATGTGCTGGATGCGCGCATCGCGCAGGAGAAGGCCTTTTCCCGTCAGCTGGATCAGGCCAATCAGCAGTTCGAGGTCGGGCTGATCGCGATCACCGATGTCCAGGAGGCCAGAGCGTCCTTTGATGACGCACGCGCCCAGCGGATTGCCGCGGAAGCCGACCTGCAGGTCAGCTTCGAGGCACTTCAGCAATTGACCGGCCAGCAATACGATTCCATCGATGGGCTGGAAGAGGATCTCGCCATCGAAGCGCCGGTGCCCGCCAGTCGTGGCAAGTGGGTCGAGATGGCGTTGGTCAACAATCCCTTGATCGGTGCCGCGCAGAAGGGTGTCGATGTCGCCAAGGGTGACGTCAAGACCTCGCGTGCCGGTCATCTGCCGGAAGTCGGTGCCTTCGCGACCTACTCCTATGATGAAACCGACGTCGCATCCTCCGGGGGATATCAGGAATACAACCAGATCGGTATCCAGGCGTCATTGCCGATCTATACCGGTGGTCGCACATCCGCGCAGGTACGCCAGAGCACGCACCTGCTGGAGCAGAGCCAGTACGACCTGCTGGACCAGCAGCGTTCCACCACCCAGAGCGTGCGTTCGCTCTACAGTCAGGTCCGCAGCGACGTCCTGACGGTCAAGGCGCGCAAGCAGGCCATCGTCTCCAGCCGCAGCGCGCTGGAAGCCACGCGCTCGGGGTATGAAGTCGGTACCCGTAACATCGTCGATGTGCTGGATGCCGAGCAGGCGCTCTATCAGGCCCTGGCGGACTATGCCTCCTCGCGTTACACCTACGTGCTGGATCTGCTCAACCTGCGCCAGGCGGCGGGCATCATCGACGTCAACACCGTGCGCGATCTGAACGAGAGCCTCAAGCGCGATCGTCAGGTATCACTGGTTCTGCAGGACGAAGACGATACCGAGCTGGATGGCCCGGCCCAGTGATCGTTTGGTGGTTTTCACCGTGACCTTGGCGCGATGATGGAAAATAATTGATGGTCTGGAGTTGCCTCATGTCCCGCCCGTTGCGTGCTGATATTGATCTGGATGCCCTGCGCCACAATTATCAGCTGGCCTGTGAGCTGGCGCCGAATTCCCGCTCGCTCGCCGTGATCAAGGCTGACGCCTATGGCCACGGGGCCGTGGCATGTGCCCGTGCGCTGGCAGATCTGGCACCGGCATTTGCCGTCGCGACCATCGAAGAAGCGCTCGCGCTGCGGGAAGGCGGTATCACGCATCCGGTGGTATTGCTCGAAGGTGTCTTCGAGGCATCGGAATACCAGCTGGCGGCGCAGCATGACTTCTGGTGTGCCATCCACAGTGAATGGCAGCTGGCCGCCCTGGAGGCGGCAACGCTCCCCGGGCCGATATCCTGCTGGATCAAGTTCGATTCCGGCATGCATCGTCTCGGCTTCGATGCCGAGCAGGCCAGGGCGGTCAAGGAACGCCTGGTGGCGAGTGGCAAGGCGCAGGACCTTCACCTGATGACGCATTTCGCCACGGCCGACAGCCTGACGCCCGATTATTTCCAGCATCAGATGGCGGCAGTGGAAGCGCTTGCCGCTGAGCTTGCCCTGCCACTCTGTCTGGCCAACTCCCCGGCGACGCTTGCCTGGCCGCAATCGCATGCCGCCTGGAATCGTCCCGGCATCATGCTGTACGGCGCGGACCCGCTGGAAGGGGCCAATGATGCCAGCCGCCGTCTGAAGCCGGTGATGACCCTGTCTTCCGCCATCATTGCCGTACGCGAGATCGCCATCGGCGAGCCGGTGGGCTATGCCGGACGTTTCGTGGCGACGCGTCCGACACGTATCGGTGTCGTCGCCTGTGGCTATGGGGATGGCTACGATCGCCATGCGGTGGACGGGACCCCCGTACTGGTCGATGGCCAGGAAACCGTGCTGGCCGGCAAGGTGTCGATGGACATGCTGACGGTGGATATCACCGACCTGCCGGAAGCGGGCGTCGGTTCTCGCGTGGTGCTGTGGGGCGAGGGGTTGGAGGTCAATCGCGTGGCCGCCAGTTGTGACACCATCAGCTATACCCTGCTGACAGGGATCCTGCCGCGTGTTCCCAAGCATTATCACGGTAGTCAGGCACGCGAGGCGGACCCGATGGCCTCTCAGGCAGTGGATACGTGCGCCTGACCTGACGGCAGGGCTCGGGCGGTCTACAATGGCCGCCGTTGCCCGTTGAACGAGAGAGTCATGGCCAAGAAGACCTACCCCGAGAGTTTTGCGCATCCCCGTTACTGGCCGGCCTGGCTGGGAATCGGGGCCATGAAGGCCTCGGCCTTCCTGCCCTGGTGCGCCAAGCTGTGGCTGGGGCGCGGCATCGGTGAGCTGGCATGGCGTTTCGGCAAGCGTCGTCGCCATATCACGGACACCAATCTCAAGCTGTGCTTCCCCGAATGGAGCGAAGCGGAGCGTGCGCGTCAGGTACGCAAGACCTTCCATGCCAACGGCATCGGCATCTTCGAGACCGCCACGGGGTGGTGTCGAGACCCGGAGCACATGCGCGACCGCGTGACCTTCAAGGGTCAGGAGCACATGGAGCGCGCCATGGCGCAGGGCAAGGGCGCGCTCATCGTGGGCATCCATTTCTCGACACTGGATCTCGGTGGCGCACTGCACTCGCTGTTCTTCCCGGCCGATGTCGTCTATCGCCCGCATGACAACCCGCTGTTCGAGCGTTTCATGACGCGCGCGCGCAATGGCATCTTCGGCACCGCCATCGACCGTCATGACCTGCGGGGTGTGGTGCGCCGCATCAAGAGCGGGCATGGCGTGTGGTATTCGCCGGATCAGGATTTCGGTCGGGACGTCAGCGTCTTCGCGCCGTTCTTCGGTATCGATGCCGCCTCCATCAAGCTGACGGCCAAGATCGCCCGCATGACAGGGGCGCCGGTGATGCCCTTGATGTTCCATCGCAATCCGGACAATCGTACCTATACGCTGGAGTATCTCCCGGCACTCGACAACTTCCCGAGTGGCGATGATGTCGCAGATGCCACGCGCATCAATGCCTTCATCGAGGGGGCGATCCGCAAGCATCCCGAGCAGTACCTGTGGTTGCATCGCCGTTTCAAGACTCGTCCAGAGAAATCCGATCCGTCCCTGTATTGAGGTGAACCATGAGCAATGACACGTCTTCTCTCGCCACTCTGGCCGATGTCGAAGCACGCCTGGCGGCCGGCGATACCTTCGTCCTCAATCAGATTGCGCAGTGGTGCCCGGACTGCACCGTGCGTCAGCGTCCGGCGCTGCCGGCCTTCGAGGCGGCCCTGGCGCGAGGTGGTCTGCCGCTGGTGAGTCTGTGCGTGCAGGAGACTCGCGGAGTCTATCTGAGTGAGGCACATGCGCAGCTGAGCGAGCGCATCGGTGGGGCGGGCTATCCGCGTACGCTGCTGGTGAAGGAAGGGCGGCCTGCCAGCGTGGACAGTGGCCTGAATCGGGTCGAGGTCATGAGCGAGCCGGAGCTCATCGCCTATGCCGAGGCCATGATCGCGGCGCTGTACATGACATAAGGAATTGCCATGCTCAACTATGCCATCATCTTTCTGATCGTTGCCGTGATTGCCGCCGTACTCGGCTTTGGCGGTATCGCGGGTACTGCGGCCACCATCGCCAAGGTACTGTTCGTCGTCTTCCTGGTGCTGTTCCTGGTGTCGTTCTTCAAGGGGCGTCGCAAGCCCTGATCACCACGGGGTACCTGGCAGCGTCAGACGATGATGCCCGGCCTTGAGGCCCTGCTCGATGAAGCGCCTGTCCACCTCGAACTGTGCCTGGGCAAGGATGGCCTCCACCACCTTGTCGGCATGTTGTTGCAGCAATGCCAGTTGCGCGTCATCGCTGCCCAGCAGTGACAGTGTCTTGAGCAGCGAGAGCAGCGCCAGACAGATCGAGAGGTCATCACGACCATAGTGCAGGATGGGGGAGATGCTGCGGTAGAGCAGACTGTCGAAGCTCTCCATCTCCCAGCTGACCCGTATGTGATCTTCCTCATCCACGCAGCAGTTGCACAGGGGCAGCTGCATGCGCTCACTGAGCAGTTCGGTGAGTTGATGCAGGCACAGGCGTGCGGTGCCCGGATCATTGATGCCGGGAGACAGCGCCTTGATGGCGACTTCCATCAGCTGGGTCAGGCCGTGCTCGTGAAGGTCATCGACGGATTCCCCATCCAGATAGCCCAGTGCCGCGCGCAGCTTCTTGATCAGTCCTGCCTGATGGTGCTCATCGAGCTCATCACCCGCCGAGACGCCTTCGGGCAGGCCCGCAGGCCATTCGATGCGCATCAGCGGCATGCCACTGACGATGAAGGCCCCGAGCGCGAAGTCCAGGTGCACGATCATGTCGTGGTCGATGGCCAGCTGGCGAAGGGCCGCGAAATCGACCTGCTGCACATAGCCGCGTCGCTTTGCTCTCAGCAGCTGACAGCGTGACGTGTCGCGAGTGATCTGGCGCTCGCCGAAACCGTCGTGGCGATTGCGCTCTCGCAGTCGTTCAAGCGAGACCCGCGTGCGCCCGGACAGGCGGCGAGCCACGGCATTGATCTGCACGGATTGTGATGCCTGGTGGATGAAGTAGATGAACATCCCGAGGCAATTGACCATCATCAACACGCCCAGATAGACCGCGATGGAGCGCCATAGCGTTGGCGAATCGCCGGTATTGGGTACCATCAGGTTGATGAGCAGGAACAGCAGACTGCCCAGATAATGTCCCAGCACCAGCTGATGGTGACGCTCGGTCACCAGCCCCAGCAGCAACTTGTGGGAGAACTGTGCGCCCGCCTGGGTCAGCACGCTCATCACCATGGTGAAACTGAAGACCATCAGCGAAATGAGCCCGCCGACCAGTGCCGCCAGCAGGGTGCGCGGCGTGTCGTGCTCCTTGAAGGTCAGGGCATTCAGCATCTCGCTGGCTGGCAATTCATGTGGCTCGGGGAGGCCGGAAGGCAGCACCGAGATCAAGCCAAGCAGGATATAGAGCGTCGCCAGCAGGCTTGGCAGATAGGCGATGCTGGTGGTGAAGGTGCGTAACCACATCAGCGGCTGTTGCAGCCAGCGATTCATGGGCAATTCCTGAATCAGGCATCGATACGCTTGTACTTCATGCGCTTGGGCGCATCGTTGCCGACACGCGCATGGTAATCCTCTTCGTACTCGCTGTAGCTGCCCTCGAAGAACACCACGTTGGAGTCCCCTTCGTAGGCGAGGATGTGGGTCGCGATGCGATCCAGGAACCAGCGGTCGTGCGAGATGACCAGTGCACAGCCCGGGAAGGCGAGCAGCGCCTCTTCCAGTGCACGCAGGGTCTCGATGTCCAGATCGTTGGACGGCTCATCCAGCAGCAGCACGTTGGCGGCCTGCTTGAGCGTCTGCGCCAGCTGCAGACGACCACGCTCACCACCGGACAGATCAGACAGACGCTTCTGCTGATCCGTGCCCTTGAAGTTGAAGCGGCCGACATAGGCGCGCGACGAGACTTCATGGCCATTGATGTTGAGCATGTCCTGGCCGCCGGAGACGGCTTCCCAGACAGTCTGATTGTCTTCCAGGCCATCACGCAGCTGCTCGACGTAGGCGATCTTGACGGTCTCGCCCAGCACCACTTCGCCGCTGTCCGGGGTTTCCTTGCCGGTCACCAGCTTGAACAGCGTGGACTTGCCCGCACCGTTGCCGCCGACGATACCGACGATGGCACCCTGGGGAATGGTGAAGGACAGGTCGTCGAACAGCAGCTTGTCCTCGAAACGCTTGGTGACGTTGTGCAGCTCGATGACCTTGTCGCCCAGACGCGGTCCCGGCGGAATGTAGATCTCGTTGGTCTCGTTGCGCTTCTGGAAATCACCGGACTGCATTTCCTCGAAGCGGTTGAGACGCGCCTTGCTCTTGGCCTGACGACCCTTGGGATTCTGGCGAACCCACTCGAGCTCCTGCTGGATGGCCTTGTTGCGTGAGGCTTCCTGCTTGGCTTCCTGCTGCAGGCGAGCGTCCTTCTGCTCCAGCCACGAGGAATAGTTGCCTTCGAAGGGAATGCCCTGGCCACGGTCGAGCTCGAGAATCCAGCCCGCGACATTGTCGAGGAAGTAACGGTCGTGGGTGATGGCGACCACGGTGCCGGCGTAATCGTGCAGGAAGCGCTCCAGCCAGGCGACGGACTCGGCGTCCAGGTGGTTGGTCGGCTCATCCAGCAGCAGCATGTCGGGGCTCGAGAGCAGCAGGCGGCAGAGGGCGACACGGCGGCGTTCACCACCGGACAGCACGCCGACATTGGCATCCCACGGCGGCAGGCGCAGCGCTTCGGCGGCCACTTCCAGCTTGCGCTCGAGGTTGTGGGCGTCGGAGGCCTGGATCAGGTCCTCGAGCTTGGCCTGACGCGCGGCGAGGGCGTCGAAGTCGGCGTCCGGCTCGGCGTAGGCGGCATAGACTTCATCCAGCTCCGCCTGGGCATTCTTGATGTGGGCCAGAGATTCCTCGACGCACTCGCGCACGTTCTTGGAATCATCGAGCTCCGGCTCCTGGGGGAGGTAGCCGACATTGAGGCCCGGCATGGGACGCGCTTCGCCGTTGTAGTCCTGATCCACGCCGGCCATGATGCGCAGCAGCGAGGACTTGCCCGAGCCGTTGAGACCGAGCACACCGATCTTGGCACCCGGGAAGAAGGACAGCGAGATGTCCTTGAGAATCTCGCGCTTCGGGGGGACGACCTTGCCCACCCGGTTCATGGTATAGACGTATTGCGCCATGGAATCCCAATTTGGTTGGAGAATGGAATGACGCGCTGATGATAGTGCCCGTGGTCACGCTTGACCAGTCAGGGCGAGGCGCTCACTCCTCCTCTCCCCAGTCACTGGCGTCCAGCAGGTCATCATCATCCGCTTCATCGTCCCAGCCTTCACGGATGGAGCGTGCCAGCGCACGTTCTTCCAGCAGGGCTTCGAGGCGCTGGCGTGAGTCGCTGCGCTGGGGCCTGGCGGGGGTGGAGCTGGAAGACAGTTCGAAGTCCACGTCGTTGGTGGCTTCCTCCGCCAGGGCGGTAGCATCGATATCGTCGAGGAATTGTTCGCGGGCCATGGGCGGACCTCCCGATCATGAATCAGTCTGCCAGACGCGAGGCGTCAGACACCGCCTGCGCAGTGATCACTCGACATCGCTCTTGCGGGCTTCCCGCAGGCGCTCCAGCTCCTCATGCGCGGTCATCAGGCTGGTGACATCCTTTTGGACACCGACGAAGTACTGGAGATTGTCGTGCTCGTCGAAGACCGGTGTCATGGAGAGTTCGTTCCAGAACAGGCTGCCATCCTTGCGATAGTTGCGCAGTATCTCGCGGCACGGGCGCTTGTCGCGCAGCGCGGCACGGATGTTGTCCAGCTGTGGCTGGTCACGGTCGTCATTCTGCAGAAAACGGCAATCGCGGTAGAGAATCTCGTCGGCGCTGTAACCGGTAAGGCGCTCGAAGCCCTGATTCACGTAGATCAGGATGTTCTCGTCACCTTCCTGTTCGGCCACCACGATGCCATCGTCCGAGGCATTCACCACTCTCTCGAGCAGCTCGGGGCTGATCATGTGGGGTCTTTTCATCTGGCACTGATCCTTGCGGCTAAAGAACCCGGCCCTTGTGACCGAGCCCGAGAGTACGGGTATCGGGTGCCTGTCCGTGTGCCCGGACATTCCAGCACCATCATCGGTTTCACTATGGCGGGGAGACGCGGCTTATGCAATCGCAGCCGCTAATGTGTCGGGGGCCAGCGTCTGTCCCGGGCCCTCAGTCGTCTTCCACTTCCGGCAGACGTTGCGCACACAGGGCGGCCGCCGTGGCGACACCGGCCAGAATCAGCAGCAGCCACTCGCTGCCCAGCCATTGGGCCAGACCGCCGATGGCCAGACCCAGCACCAGCATCAGCACGCCGGTGAGGGTGTTGGACAGAGCCACGTAGAGCGCGCGATTGTCAGCGCTGGCGAGATCCACCACGTAGGTCTTGCGTCCCAGACGGATGCCGGAATGTGCGATCACCAGCAACCCGTAGACCACGGCATAACTCCAGACGCTGTCGGAAAGCGCTCCGGGCCACCACACCATGCTGCCGGCCAGCGCGCAGCACACGGCGGCACCGGCGCCGGCGTTGCGCATCACGCGCCGACTCGAGGTATCGGCAAGCTTGCCCCAGATGGGGCTGGCGACCATGCCCGCCAGGCCTGACACGACCACCAGTACCCCGAGTCCGCCGAGGCTTTCGCCACTCTGCTGCTGGCCCAGCAGCGCGATGTAGGGGAGGGCCAGGGCACTTGAGAGCAACAGCGCACGCGCCAGATTGAAATTGCGGAAGGCGGCGTCATGGCGCAGCTGGCTGAACCCCTGGCGCACGGTGTCCCAGGCATTGGCACCGCCGCTGGTGGCGCCGCGATCTTCCTTGATCAGCGCCGCGCAGAAAGCATTCAGGCTCCAGCCCAGTGCCGCGATCGCCATCAGGGTGGCAAGCACCTGTTGACCGGGCTGCTCGCCCAGCAGCATCAGAACACCCCCCGCGAGCAACGTCATGGCGCCGGCCAGGCTGCCACTCCATCCCATCAGGCGGCCACGGCGCTGCTTGGCGATCGTCTTGCCCAGCACGTCCTTGGTGGCGATGGAGGCCACGCCACGCCCCAGTGACAGCACGACCAGACACCCCAGCACCAGGCCACCGGCCAGGCTGCCGCCCAGGCCACTGTCACCGTCGCCTCGAGAGAGCAGCGTGATGATCACCAGGCTGAAGGCCATCAGCGCTTGCAGCACGGACCCCGCGACCCAGACCCATTTGCGCCGCGGGAGCGGGCGGATGAAGCCCGCCACCACCAGTTGCGGCAGCAGGGCGCCGGCTTCACGAATCGGCACCAGCAGCCCCACCATCCACACCGGGGCGCCGATCAATCCCAGCAGCCACGGCAGCACCAGGCGTGCACTTGCCAGCTCGTCGGCCAGCTTGGTCCCCAGCGAGGCCAGCAGATGGCGCCAGACATTGCCGGGCTGCTGATGGCAGGCATCCTCGGAGATATCCTTGCACATGCGCGAGTCTTCATCGCCGGTCATGCGCTCGAAGAAGCGGCTCTGGGCGCCGCGATTGGAACGCTCGCTCTCATGGATCAACCGTCCACGCTCAAGATTCGCATTCACTACTGCACCGGCTGCAACTGGCTGCTGCGCGCGGCCTGGTATGCCCAGGAACTGCTCTCCACCTTCGGGGAAGCGCTGGATGAGGTCGCTCTCGCGCCCAGTCACGGCGGACACTTCGAGGTGCTCTGCCAGCCTGCGCCTGACGCCGAATGGCAGGTGCTCTGGGAGCGCAAGCGGGATGGCGGCTTCCCGGACAGCCGTGACCTCAAGCAACGCGTGCGTGATGTGCTCGACCCGGAGCGCGATCTCGGTCATATCGACCGCGCCAGCCGCGAACAGGGCTCACCACCATTTCTTGCGCTTGAGCAGCCACATCTGCATCGCGACGACCCCAAGCGTCATGCCGACGAACAGCGTGAAGCCCCATGGGCTCTCGCTGCCGGGAATCCCGCCGACATTGACGCCCAGCAGTCCGGTGAGGAAGCCCAGCGGCAGGAAGACGGCGGTGATGACGGAGAGCAGGTACATGCGCTGGTTGAGCTGCTCGTTGTGCTCACTCATGCGCTGCTCGTGAAGGATCAGGGCGCGTTCCTGCATGGCCTGAAAGTCCTCCACGTAACGCGACAGCTGGTTGGCGATCTCGCGCAGGTCCAGTCGCGCCTGCTCATCGATCCACAAGGGCCCCTGAGCCAGCTGGGCCAGGCAGTCGCGCTGAGGCCCCATGAAGCGCCGCAGGGTGATCAACGGGCGGCGCAGCCGCGTGATGTCGTCGGGATCGATCTCCACGTCATTGAGCTGATCCTCCTCGAGGATCGCCAGTTGATCGTCAAGGCGGTGGCTTAGCTCGGCGACGCGATCGACCAGCGCATCGCTGATCATCGCCAGCAGCCAGGAGATGTTTTCGGCTCCCTGGCCGGCTTCCAGCTGCTCGCGTACCTGGGTGATCGACTGGAAGGGGCGTCGGCGCAGGGTGATCAGGCGAGTCGGGCTCATCCACAGGCGCAGGGACAGCAGGTCTTCCGGCGCGGCACCCGGGTTGAGATTGATGCCGCGCAGGGTGGTGACGATGCCGCCGCCGAAACGTGCGACGCGTGGGCGTGTGTCCAGCTCGGTGAGGGCCTCGATGCTGGGATCATCCAGCTGCGCGATGCCGGCGAGATAATCATTGACGTCGCCTCGCGTGTAATCGAGGTGCATCCAGATCAAGGCCTCCGGCTCCTGCCAGGCCTGGCGCAGCTCATCATCGCTCAAGAGGGTCGCGCTGCCCTTGCCGTCGAGACGGTAGGCGCTGACCAGCGCCGTGGAGGGGGGATCCACCGCCAGGATGGCGGTGTCCGAATTGCGAGGAAGCATGCCATGAGTCAGGACAGGGAGGCCATGCTCTATGGTCTGGGAGCGGTCGGGTTGTGGTCGACCGTGGCAACGGCCTTCAAGCTGGCGCTGGCGCAGATGTCTCCGCTGGAGCTGGTGTGGCTGGCAGCGCTGGTCTCCTGGCTGTTGATCGGCGTGCTGATGTGGCGTCAGGGTCGGCTGCGCGAGGCGCTCGCCAGCGGCTGGAAAGGCGGCTGGCGGACAGCGGCCTGGGCCGGACTGATGAACCCGGTCGGCTATTATCTGGTGCTGTTCGGCGCCTATGCACGTCTGCCGGGGCAGGAGGCCATGGCGCTCAACTATACCTGGGCACTGGCGATGGCCTTTCTTGCCGTGCCGATCCTCGCGCAGCGCCTGACGCGCATCGATGTCGCGGCAGGGCTGATCGCCTACGCCGGGGTGTGGACCATCGCCACCCGCGGGCAGGTGTTCGATGTCGCCTTCGCCGACCCCCTCGGCGTCGGACTGGCGCTGGGCTCGACCCTGCTGTGGGCCCTCTACTGGCTGCTGAACGCGCGGGATGCCCGCGCCCCGCTGGTCGCCCAGTGGCAGAACTTCAGCGTCGCCTTGCCGGTCCTGACCTTGCTGGTGGCCATCGGGCCGGGGTTTGGCAACTTCATCGGGGAAGACGCCAATCCTCAGGCGCTGATGGCCGGGCTCTATGTCGGCCTGTGCGAGATGGGCATCGCCTTCGTGCTCTGGCAGCTGGCGGTCCACAAGGTGTCGCGTACCGCCAAGGTCTCCAATCTGATCTTCCTGTCTCCCCCCGTGTCGTTGACGCTGCTGCACTTCATCGTCGGCGAGCCGATCCTGACCTCGACACTCGCGGGGCTGGTGCTGATTCTGGCAGGCCTGGGCCTGCAGCAGCTGCAGAAGGCGCCGGAGACACTGTCACACACGACATGAGCGCGCCCCGCCCGCGCCTGCATCCTCAGGGGCGTACTAGTCCGTGGGCAGGATCAGACGGCCGGCATCCACCACGATCAATGGGTCCGGCGTGCCGATCAGCCGTGTGTCCTTGCCGGGGTAGTCGAGCTGGCTGAGCACATGGCGCAGTGCGCCGATGCGAGCACGACGCTTGTCATCGGAGCGAATCAGCGTCCAGGGCGCGTGGCGACTGTGGGTACGCGCGAACATCGCCTCGGCCGCGGTGGTGTAGTCGTCCCACTTCTCCTGGGCCACGGCGTCCATCGGTGACAGTTTCCAGCGCGTCAGTGGGTCGGCGGCGCGCTTGGCGAAACGATTGGACTGCTCTTCCCGGGAGACCGAGAAATAGAGCTTGACCAGATGCAGGCCATCCTCGACCCACAGGCGCTCCTGCTGTGGCACCTGGATGAGAAAACGCTCGACCTCGTCAGGGCTGGCGAAGCGCATCACCGCCTCGACTCCTGCACGGTTGTACCAGCTGCGATCGAACAGCACGACTTCACCACTGGTGGGAAAGCGCGAGACGTAGCGCTGGAAGTACCACTGTCCCTTCTCCGTCTCGTTGGGCTTGTCCAGTGCCACGATGCGCGCGAAACGCGGGTTGAGGTATTCCATGAAGCGCTTGATGGTACCGCCCTTGCCGGCGGCGTCACGCCCCTCGAACACGATGGCAAGCCGCTCGCCACTGTCACGCAGCCAATGCTGGACCTTGAGCAGCTCGATCTGCAGGGCCCGCTTCTCGGCCTCGTAGACCTTGCGCTTGAGCCGCTTGTCGTAAGGGTAGGCGTCGCTGGAGACCGGCCCGAGCGTCATGTGGGGAGTTTCGGTGGCAGGTAGCGCGAGCGGCTTGAGCGTCGGCCAGATGTTGTCCAGCAACCTCGGCTGGGCCTTGGCCGTCGGGTGGATACGGTCCTGTTGCATCAGTTTCTGGCCGGCCGGTGCCGTGGCGATGCCCTCGAGAATGAAGGGCACCAACGGCACGGAGTATTCGTCGGCCAGCGCCCGATAGACTTGGCGGAAGGCGTCGGTATAGGCCGGGCCATAGTTGGGCGGGATCTCGATCCCCAGCAGCACGGGCTGGGCGCCGGCATCTTCCACGGCATCGATCATGCTGGCCAGATTGGATTGCATGCGCGCAGGTGGAAGGCCGCGCAGGCCATCGTTGCCGCCCAGTTCGATCATTACCAGCGAAGGGTCGTGTCGGTCGAGCAGTGCCGGCAGGCGATTCAGGCCGCCTTCGGTGGTATCGCCGCTGATGCTGGCATTGATGACCTCCGGCGCATCGTTGCCCAGGGTGTCCTCGAGGCGCTCGTCGAGCAACGCGACCCAACCCCGGCTGCTGTCGATGCCGTAGCCGGCCGAGAGGGAGTCGCCGACCACCAGCCAGGGAGCCGGCGCCTCTGCCAGCGCCACCTGAGGCGCCAGCACGGCCACGAGGGTCAGTGCCGAACTGGCAAGCGCATTGCGCAGCCGCGTGAGTCCGGCAGTCTTGCGCGCGGCGCGCGGTTCGGCGACTCGGGACAGACGTTGCGTTTCACGGCGATTCACCAGCCATCTCTGCATTCCTCATCTCCATCATCTGCACACGTTTCACATCCGTTTCGGGGACTGGCGTTCATGGCCATCCCGTTCACTACCATAAGCGAGCAGACACGATGTCACATAACGCCTCCATTAACGACGCCCCCTTTGCGTCGGATCATGCGTCCGCCGACGGCAGTCCTCAATGTCACGGGTCTGACCCAGCGTGTCGCCAGCGGTGACGGCCAGTTGACCATTCTTGAAGATCTAGAGCTTGCCGTGGCAGCCGGCGAGAGCGTGGCGATCATCGGGGCCAGCGGTTCCGGAAAATCCACGCTGCTGGGGTTGCTGGCGGGGCTGGACAGTCCGACCCAGGGCGATATTCGCCTGTTCGGCACCTCGCTTGCCGGATTGGATGAAGACGGGCGTGCGGCGCTGCGCGCGGGGCAGGTGGGCTTCGTGTTCCAGAATTTCCAGCTGCTGCCGACCCTGACGGCGTTGGAGAACGTGCTGATGCCGCTGGAGCTGGCGCCCCGGGGCGATATCGAGGCCAAGGCACGTGACTGGCTGGCGCGGGTCGGGCTGGGAGAGCGTCTTGATCACCTGCCGCGTCATCTGTCTGGCGGCGAGCAGCAGCGGGTGGCGATCGCCCGCGCTTTCGTGGCGGGACCGGGGCTGGTGTTCGCCGATGAGCCCACCGGCAATCTGGATACCGCTACCGGTGATCGCATCGCGGAGCTGCTGTTCACGCTCAACCGTGAGCGCGGCACCACGCTGATTCTGGTCACCCATGATCTGACCCTGGCCAGGCGCTGTGATCGCTGTCTGACGCTGGAAGCCGGCAAGCTGGTCGAATGGCAGGACGATGCCTCGGCACCTGCGGTAGCCACACCGCAAGGAGGGCAGCATGACTGATGCCAGCATGACATCTGACGCGCGATCGCCGCGCGGGGGCGCCATGCGTCTGCCGCTTGCGTTGCGTGGCCTGCTGCGGGACCTGCGTGCCAGTGATGTGCGGGCGCTGTTTCTGGCGTTGATGCTGGCGGTGGCCGCGACCACCATGATCGGCTTCTTTCTGGATCGTCTGGATCGTGGCCTCACGCGCCAGGCGGGACAGCTGCTGGGGGGAGATCTGGTGCTGGAGTCCAGCAATCCACTGGACCCGCGTTTCCGGCAGGCCTTCGAGGAGGCCGGGCTCGAGATGTCGCCGCAGCTGGGCATGGTCTCGATGGCCTCGCATGGCGACAGCTTCGTGCTCTCGAGCCTCAAGGCAGTCTCGCCGGGGTATCCGCTGATGGGGCAGGTCGAGCTTGCCTCCGATACCCGCCACGCGCCCCGCCATCCCGCCACCCGGGGAGG
The DNA here is from genome assembly GCF_004006355.1 of Cobetia sp. ICG0124. Classification (NCBI taxonomy): domain Bacteria; kingdom Pseudomonadati; phylum Pseudomonadota; class Gammaproteobacteria; order Oceanospirillales; family Halomonadaceae; genus Cobetia; species Cobetia sp. ICG0124. The sequence goes on from NZ_CP024893.1 coordinate 908,093, forward strand.
CCTGGCTGGTGCCACGCCTGGCCACGGCGCTGGGAGTGTCGCCGGGGGATACCCTCACCGTGGGACGCAAGACCCTGACCCTGACCGGCCTGATCACTCGTGAGCCGGACCAGCAGGGCGGTTTCTCCGAATTCAGCCCGCGCCTGATGTTCAACATGGCGGATCTCGAGGCGACCGGTCTGATCCAGCCCGGTTCACGCATGGAATATCGCCTGCTGGCCGCTGGCGATCCGGCGGCGGTGCAGCAGGCGCGCGATGCCATCGCGCCGCTGCTGGCGAGTGCCGACAATGCCGAGGTGCGCCTCAAGGACGTGCGTGAGGATCGCCCGCGACTGGGGCGCTCATTGGAGCGTGCCGACAAGTATCTGAGTCTGGCCGGGCTGGTGGCGGTGCTGCTGGCCGGGGTCGCGGTGGCGATGTCGACGCGCCGCTATGTGGAACGCCATCTGGACAGTGCCGCGCTATGGCGCTGCTTCGGGGCTTCCCAGCGTCAGCTGTCACGGTTGTTTGCCGCTCAGCTTGGCTGGCTGGCGCTGCTGGCCAGCACCCTGGGGGCCGTATTGGGGCTGCTGGGGCAGATGGGGCTGGTGGCACTGCTGGAGCGCTTCCTGCCGCTGGAGCTGCCGGCGCCGGGCCCCTTGCCGCTGGCATTGGGGATTCTGACGGCACTGGCGGTGCTGGCCGGCTTCGCCGGTCCGATGCTGCTGCGCCTGCGTCAGGTCAGTGCGCTCAAGGTGCTGCGGCGTGAACTGGCCCCGCTGCCGGCCTCGGCGTGGGTGGTGGTGGCGATGGCCAGTCTGGTGTTCGGCGCCTTGATGTGGCTCTACTCGGGCGATCTCATGCTGGCGGCCGGGTTGCTGGTCGGCGGCATCATCGGGCTGGGTCTGTTGCTGGTGGTGGGGCAGCTGCTGCTGTCACTGATGGTCAAGGTGGTGGCGCGTACGCGGGGACAGGGTGGCTGGAGTCGGCCGGTCCGTCTGGCGGGCGGGTTGCTGGCGCGGCGTCGCGGCGCCAGTCTCGGTCAGCTGGTGGCCTTCGCCGTCACCTTCGCGGCCGTGGCACTGATCGCGCTGGTGCGTGGTGATCTGATCAGCCGCTGGCAGGCGCAGATTCCGGCCAATGCCCCCAACCACTTCGCCATCAACATCCAGCCGGGCCAGCAGCAGGCCTTCGGCGAGGAGCTGTCGGCCATCGTGGAGGCGCAAGGCACCGGGGAGGCTGAAGCCTCACGCGGCGTGCCCCAGCGAGAGCTCAATCTCACCTGGCATCGTGATCTGCCTGATCACAACCGCGTGACGGCAGGTGACTGGGCGCCGCTCGAGGACTTCGCGGATGCCGAACCCTCGCGCCGTCAGGCCATCGCCGAGGCGCAGGGGGTGCCGGTCTCGATGGAGGAAGACCTGGCGCAGCGCATGGGACTGTCCATCGGCGATAGCCTGTCGTTCACCATCGGCAGCGAGACCCTCAAGGCGCAGGTGGTCAATCTGCGCCATGTGGACTGGGACAGCTTCATGCCCAACTTCTATGTGATCTTCCCGCCCGGGGCGCTCGAGAGCTTCGCCCACAGCTACATGACGGCGTTTCATCTCGAGGAGGAGGGAGCGCTGGCACCGCTGGTGCGCGATTACCCCAGCGTGTCCCTGATCAACATCGACGCGATTCTCACGCGGGTGCAGGAGCTGATCGCCCAGGTCTCGCGGGCCGTCGAGCTGATTCTCGGTCTGGTACTGCTGGCCGGTGCCAGCGTGCTCTACGCGGCCCTGGTGGCCAGCCGCCCCGCACGAGAACACGAAGGCGCGCTCTACAAGGTATTCGGTGCCGGGCAGAGCCTGCTGGCCCGTCTGCAGGCTGCCGAGTTCGTGCTGCTGGGGGCATTGAGCGGTCTGCTGGGTGCGATGCTGGCGGAAGGCGCGGCGGTCGGGCTCTATTCCGGCTGGCTGGGCCTGCCGGTGGTGCTGCATCCGTGGCTGTGGCTCGGCCTGCCGCTGATCGGCGCTGTGCTGGTCGGCGGGCTGGGCTTCTGGCTGTCGCGGGAAGTGCGCCGCCAGCCGCCCATGGCAGGGCTGCGCGCCCTGCAGTGAGCACGGAAAGGCAGCATCAGCGCAGTGCATGACGCCGCCGCAGGATGGCCTCGGCCTCGGGATCGTCGTGTCGATCGTGAGGCCATCTTGCGTTAACAATGATGCTGATTCATGTGAATCGGACCGCCGGCTGAGGTATCATGCTGGTCCTGATCTTACCCCTAGATGGCGATCCGGCCGCGCCGGAATTCGCTGTCGTCATCACCCTTCAGGCGAGGACACCCGATGTTCACCCGTGACATGCAGATTGCCGGTTTTGATGATGCGCTCCTGAGCGCCATGGACGACGAAGTCGTTCGCCAGGAAGCTCACATCGAGCTGATCGCCTCCGAGAACTACGCCAGCCCCCGTGTCATGCAGGCGCAAGGCTCCCAGCTGACCAACAAGTACGCGGAAGGCTACCCGGGCAAGCGTTACTACGGCGGTTGCGAGTTCGTCGACAAGGTCGAGCAGCTGGCCATCGATCGCGCCTGCGAACTGTTCGGTGCCACCTACGCCAACGTTCAGCCGCACGCCGGTTCCCAGGCCAACAGTGCCGTCTTCCAGGCGCTGGTCTCGCCGGGCGACACCATTCTGGGCATGAGCCTGGACGCGGGTGGTCACCTGACTCACGGTGCACGTCCGAACTTCTCCGGCAAGCACTACAACGCCGTGCAGTACGGTCTGGGCGAGAACGGCCTGATCGACTACGCCGAAGTCGCGCGTCTGGCGCGTGAGCACAAGCCGAAGATGATCATCGCCGGCTTCTCCGCCTACTCCCAGATCATCGACTGGGCCGAGTTCCGCAAGATCGCCGACGAAGTCGGTGCCTACCTGCTGGTCGACATGGCCCACGTGGCCGGTCTGGTCGCCGCCGGTGTCTACCCGAGCCCGCTGCCCCACGCCCACGTCGTCACCACCACCACGCACAAGACCCTGCGCGGTCCGCGTGGCGGCCTGATCCTGTCTGCCGAAGGCAATGCCGACATCGAGAAGAAGCTGAACTCCGCCGTCTTCCCGGGTGGCCAGGGTGGTCCGCTGATGCACGTCATCGCGGCCAAGGCGATCTGCTTCAAGGAAGCGATGGATCCGTCCTTCAAGACCTACCAGCAGCAGGTCGTCAAGAACGCCCAGGCCATGGCGTCCGTGTTCCTGGAGCGTGGCTTCGAAGTCGTCTCCGGCGGCACCGAGGATCACCTGTTCCTGCTGTCACTGGTCAAGCAGGGCCTGACCGGCAAGGACGCTGATGCGGCACTGGGCCGTGCCCACATCACCGTCAACAAGAATGCCGTGCCGGGTGACCCGCAGTCGCCGTTCGTCACCTCCGGTCTGCGTATCGGCACCCCGGCCGTCACCACGCGCGGCTTCAAGGAGCAGGAGTGTCTGGATCTGGCGGGCTGGATCTGCGACATCCTCGAGGCGATGGTCGCTGGCGATTCCGCCGCTGCCGAAGCCGAGGTACAGGCCAAGGTCTCCGAGGTCTGTGCACGTCTGCCGGTCTACGCCTGAGAACGCCTGTCGCGAAAGCGGCAGGCGTTTTTTTGTGCCCGGCTCACGTCCAGTGAATAATCCTTGCGCAACATGGAGTTGCGTAAAGGTGTGACCAAAGTCGGGTCTCACCCTTGGTCTAAGGTGTCTTGTTGGCATGTCTGACATGGGCTATTCCTTGACGGACAAGAGCGCACCGCGACCCATCCTGCGAGGGAGGTGAGCGAGCCACAATTGACGCGCCACGCCATCAAGGAACGTTCGATCATGCCCACGCCACCCAGGAGTGCTGCAGGCGGCCACCCGCGTGCCAGCACGTCATCCCCAACGTCAGCGTCCGCCAGTGAATCGTCGACCACCGCCCGTGTCGATGTGGCGGAATGGCTGGCGCAGGCCATCTTCGAGAATCGTTATCCGCCGGGCAGTCTGATCCCTCGTGAGCTGGATCTCTGCGATCAGCACGCCCAGAGCCGCGCCACCGTACGCACCGCGATCCAGAGTCTGGTCAATGCCGGCATCCTGACCCGCACCACCGGGCAGGGCACGCGCGTTAATCCGCTCAGCGAGTGGCATCTGCTCGACCCACGCGTCACCGGCTGGATGACACGCTATGCGATGCCGCATCCGCAGCTGGCACGGGATATCTACGCCTTCCGCATTTCCATCGAACCCTTCGTTGCCGCACTGGCGGCCACCGAGGCCACCGCCCAGGACCTGTCCGCCATCGAGCAGGCCTACGACGGCATGGCGGCGGCGGTGCATGGCGGCAGCGCCATGGAGGAGTTCGATCGCGCCGATATCGCCTTCCATGACGCCATCTTCGCCGCGACCCACAACGTCATCTGGGCGCAGCTCGGCCATGTGCTCAAGCCCTCGATCAGCCTGCTGGTGGCGACTTCCAATCACAATGCCTCGGAGCTGGGCGACAGTCTCGGTCGCCATCGTGCGGTGATGGAGGCGATTCGTCTGCGCCAGCCGGAGGCGGCCCATGCCGCGACCCTGCATGTGCTGGATCGCACCGGGCGCGATCTCGGGCTCGCCATGCCCGAGGTGGCCGATGGGCCGCACGGTGTCGGGCGCGCCCAGGAGCCGCTGGAGCTGCTACGTCGTTTCGGTCAGCTGCCCAGTCTCTCCGCCCCTCTGTCAAGAGAGTGACCCGCGCCCTGTAACACGTCATAACAACACGCCAGGAGTTCCACCATGCCGCATTCCACCACGTCCCAACGTCCGTCCCTCGCCTCCGGGCGTTTCGCGCTCAAGGCGCTTGCCCTTTCCACGGCGCTGGCCGCCAGTGCGATGGCCGCGCCCAGCTGGGCGGCCGAGTACGAATGGACCTTCCAGACCTCGGAAACGGCCGGTGAGCCGCAGTTCGAGGTCAAGAAGGCCTGGGCCGAGAACATCAAGACCATGTCGGATGGGCGCATCGCCATCGAGATCCTGCCGGTCAATGCCGTGGTACAGGCCAACCAGACGCTGGACGCCGTCAGCTCCGGCATCCTGCAGGGCCACCTGACGGACCCGTCCTACTTCTCGGGCCAGAATCCGGCCTTCGGCATGCTAGGCAACCTGGTGGGTGCCTGGGGGGATCCGCTGGAATATCTCGAGTACATGCAGCACGGCGGTGGTGAGGCGCTCTACAACGAGCTGGTCGAGCCCTACGGCGTGCATCTGATCGGCGCAGGCGCCACCGGGCTTGAGTCCTTCGTCTCCAAGAAGCCGGTGCGTACCGTCGATGACCTCAAGGGCCTCAAGGTGCGTGCGCCGGAAGGCATGGTCTACAACATCTTCCAGAAGGCCGGTGCAGCCCCCGTCAACCTGCCGGGCTCCGAGGTCTACACCGGTCTCGAGAAGGGCGTGATCGACGCGGCGGATTACACCGTGTTCGCCACCAATGATGACCAGGGCCTGCACAGCTTCGCCAAGTACCCGTCCTATCCGGGCTTCCACTCGCTGCCGATGGTGGCGGTGTCGATGAACAAGGACATCTGGGACGGCCTGCCGGCGGATCTCAAGGCGATCATGGAGACCGCGACTGACTCGATGGCCTACGACATGGTCTTCACCCTCAAGGCGCGTGACCTCAAGGCGGTGAGCGCGGCGCGAGCCAATCCGGATATCGAGGTGATCGACATGGCGCCGGAAGAACGCGCCAAGTTCCGTCGCATCGCCCAGCAGGAGTGGAAGGTATGGGCCGAGAAGAACGAGCTGACCGGCAAGGTCTACGAGTCCGTGGTCACCTTCCTCACCGACCGCAACCTGATGTAAGCAAAGACGCGGGAGATGATGATCGGCGTGCTCACTGGGCGCGCCGATCCTCCTTGAGCAAGCCAGTTAGCAAGGAATTCGATATGGCAGAACATGATGTGGCGTCGCCGGGCCTGCCGGAGGCGTCGGATGACCACGACCCGAATCTGGGCACGCGCACGCCGCTGGACCGACTGGTCGGCAAGGGCACGCGCGCCGCGGCGTGGCTGGTATTGCTGGCGATGGCGATCAGCGTGTTCGAGGTGGTGATGCGCTATGGCCTCGACTCGCCGACCTCCTGGGTCCACGAGACGGTGATCTTCCTGGTCGCGACCAGCTTCGCGCTGGGCGGGCCGGCGGCGCTGGCCAACAACCGCCACATTCGCGTGCGTGTGCTCTACGACCTGGTCGGCACGCGCTTTCGCTACGTGCTGGACTGCTTCAATGACGTGATGACGCTCGTGTTCTGCATGGCGATGAGTTACGCAGGCTGGGTGATGTTCTGGCGCGCCTCGCACAGCCCGCTGGGCGAATGGCAGCTGGAGCGCTCCGGTACCTCGTGGAACCCGCCGTTTCCAGCGCTGACCAAGGGCGTGATCCTGTTCGCGCTGGCGGTGATGACCCTGCAGGCGCTGTGGCATCTCTACCAGACCTTCTTCTCTCCCCGTCCGCCCGAAGGGGGAAGTGACGCACAAGGAGCAGCGCTGATGGATATCGCAACGGCTACCATGCTGCTGGTCGGCGGCATCTTCGCGCTGCTGGTCACCGGCCTGCCGCTGGCCTTCGTCACCGGCCTGGTCGCGCTGGCCTACACCTTCGGCTGGTTCGGCCCGATGGCGCTGCCGCTGGTCACCAGTCGTGTCTATGGCTTCGTCACCGAGTATTCGCTGGTGGCGGTGCCGATGTTCGTGTTGATGGCCTCGCTGCTGGATCGCTCGGGGATCGCCAAGGACCTGTTCAATGCCATGCGCGTGATGGCAGGTCGCCTGCCCGGCGGCGTGGCGATCCAGACCATCGTGGTGGCGTTCTTCCTGGCGGCGATGTCCGGCATCATCGGCGGCGAGATCGTGCTGCTGGGGATTCTGGCGCTGCCGCAGATGCTCCGGCTCGGCTATGACAAGCACATCGCCATCGGCGTGGTGTGTGCCGGGGGCTCGCTGGGCACCATGATGCCGCCCTCCATCGTGCTGATCATCTATGGCCTGATCGCCAACCAGTCGATTGCCGATCTGTTCACCGCGGCGATCACCCCGGCCATCGTGCTGATGGCAAGCTATATCCTCTATGTGCTGATCCGCTGCCTGCGCAATCCCGCGCTGGGGCCGGTGATGCCCGAGGAGGAACGGCGTGCCAGCTTCCAGAGCAAGCGTGAGCTGCTCAAGGCCGTCGGCGTGCCGGCGATCATCGCGGGACTGGTGCTGGGTTCCATCTATGGTGGGGTGGCCTCGGTGACGGAGGCAGCGGCGATGGGCAGCTTCGGCGTGCTGGTGGCGGTGATGCTGCGGGGTGAATTCTCCATCACCCTGATGCAGCGTGCGCTGTCCCAGACCATGAACACCTGCGGCATGATCATCTGGATCGGTATCGGGGCGGCGGCGCTGGTCGGGGTCTACAACCTGATGGGCGGCAACCGCTTCGTGTCGAGCATGATTCTCGGCCTCGATATCCCGCCGCTGGCGATCATCATGGTGATGATGGCGATCCTGCTGCTGCTGGGGCTGTTCCTCGACTGGATCGGCATCGCGATGCTGACCCTGCCGATCTTCGTGCCGATCATCATCCAACTTGGCTATGACCCGGTATGGTTCGGCGTGCTGTTCGCGGTCAACATGCAGGTGTCCTTCCTGTCGCCTCCCTTCGGGCCTGCCGCCTTCTATCTGAAAGGCGTGGCACCGGAAGGCATCAGTCTCAAGGATATCTTCGTCTCGCTGCTGCCGTTCATCGCCATCCAGCTGTGCGTGCTGGCGATGTTGCTGCTGTGGCCGCAACTGTCACTGTGGCTGGTCTAGTCTCAACAGATGTTGCCTGATGGCCGAAGACTCGACGCCCTCGCAGATGCGAGGGCGTCGTCGTTCGTGACGACAGGTTTGCGCTGCAATGTGGCGACGCGACATGCATCAGGGGATTTGTGCTCATTGTTGGTGCAAGCAAGCCGGCGGTGAATCAGAGTTGAGAGTTGAGAGGCCAGACTGTCATTGCGACTGCACCATCTTGGCACATTCCCTGCAATGCTCTTGGCAGGCTTGCCTGGCGCAACGAGACCGCACCGCGGGGATGCCTGGCACGCTGCAGCACTTCATGAGGAGAGTTCACATGTCAGAGACTCAAGCACCGCTGTTGTTGCTGACCGACCTGGATGGCTCGCTGCTGGACCATCACGATTACTCGCCGGGTCCGGCGCGCAGCTGGCTGACCCGCCTGCGTGCTCGCGGCGCCTGGGTCGTGCCCAATACCTCCAAGACCGCGGCTGAACTCACGCCCTTGATGCGCTCGCTGGGGCTGGCGGGTCAGCCCTGGATCGCCGAGAACGGAGGCGTCGTGGCGCTGCCGGCCTCCTGGCTCAGTGCCTATCCACTGGAGGAGGCCAGTGCCCCGGATGCGCACGGCCTGTGCCGTATCGCGGTGGCCATGCCGCGCCGCGCGATTCTCGAGGTGCTGGAGGGACTGAGCGAGGAATTCGCCTTTGAAGGCTTTGCCGCGATGTCGGTGGCAAGAATCAGCGAGCTGACGGGGCTGGGAGAGGCGGATGCGGCGCTGGCGGGGGAGCGTGATGCCAGTGAACCGCTGGTATGGCAGGACGCGCCGGAGCGCCTCGAGGAGTTCCGCACGCGCCTGGCCAGCCATGGCCTCAAGCTGACGCGGGGCGGGCGTTTCCATCATGTGACGGGCGACACTGACAAGGGGGTGGCGGCGCGCTATCTGATCGCGCGCTACCGGCTCTGTGAGCGGGTGCGTCCCTGGACACTGGGCTTCGGTGATGGCGCCAATGATCTGCCATTGCTGGCCGCGGTCGACAACGCTGTCCTGATCCCCAGCGTCGGTGATACCTCACAGCGCGATCGGGAGCTTGCCGAGTATCCGCTACTGGCGGATGAACGCCGCTGTTTTCGCGCCAATCACCCCGGGCCGCAGGGATGGGTCGAGGGATTACGTCACTGGCTGGCCAATGGCCAGCCGGAAGAATGGACATCCAGAGGCCTGCGCGCCTGACGCCTGCCTGATGCGTGTCTTCGGTATGACAAGGAGCTGACATGAGCGATTTTTACCAGAATGGCATCATCACCAACTTCCATAACCTGACCGACCGTCCGGTGGAGGACCTTGAAGCGGATCTGATGCGCTTCTCCCGCAAGCGGCCGATGAGCCTGATTCTGCCCTCGCTGTATTCCGAGCTGGAAGGCCCCGCGCTCAAGCACATCGTCGATGAGCTGGCGCAGGTGCCGTATCTCAGCGAGATCGTGATCGGGCTGGATCGTGCCGACCGCGACCAGTTCGAGCATGCCAAGGAGTTCTTCTCTCACCTGCCACAGCATCACCGTATCCTGTGGAACGACGGGCCGCGCCTGCGTGCACTGGATGAAGAGCTGACCGAGCATGGTCTGGCACCGATGGAGGCCGGCAAGGGGCGCAACGTCTGGTATTGCTCCGGTTACGTGCAGTCATCAGGCATCGCCGAGGCGGTGGCACTGCATGACTGCGATATCGTCACCTATGATCGCGGCCTGCTGGCGCGTCTGATCTACCCGGTCGCCCATCCGCAGTTCAACTACGAATTCTGCAAGGGCTACTATTCGCGCATCGCCCAGGGCAAGCTCAATGGTCGCGTGGCACGTCTGATGGTCACGCCGTTGATCCGTGCGCTCAAGAAGGTCTATGGCCCGCTGCCGTATCTGGATTATCTCGACAGCTATCGTTATCCGCTGTCCGGTGAGTTCTCGATGCGCACCGACGTGCTGGCGGACATTCGCATCCCCAGCGACTGGGGGCTGGAGATCGGCGTGCTGTCCGAGGTGCATCGCAACTATTCCACCAAGCGTCTGTGCCAGGTGGACATCGCCGATGCCTATGATCACAAGCATCAGCCGCTGTCCGAGGAAGATGCGCTGGGCGGCCTCAATCGCATGAGTCTGGATATCGCCAAGGCCATGTATCGCAAGCTGGCGACGCTGGGGGTCGAGATCCATGGCGAGACTTTCCGCACCATCAAGGCGACCTACTATCGCATCGCGCTGGATCTGATCGAGACCTATTACAACGACGCCGTCATGAATGGCCTGACGGTGGATCGTCACAGCGAGGAAGCGGCAGTGGAGCTGTTCGCCGCCAACATCATGGATGCCGGCAGCGCCTTCCTCGACAACCCGCGTGACAAGCCCTTCATTCCGAGCTGGAATCGGGTGCAGTCCGCGGTGCCGGACCTGCTCGAGCGCATGCATGAAGCGGTGGAGCTGGACAACCAGTAATTGCGGCAGACACGGGAAGGTAAAACGACAACGGGGCTGCCACTGGCAGCCCCGTTGTCGTTGGCAGGCACGTCGTCAGGTCAGACGACCTCGATGGCCGGTGGGCGCACCGACTGCTCCATCAGCCAGGCGGCCTGATAGGGGCGGCGCGCCATGGCGGGGTCGAAGGCCTTGTCATGACACAGGTGGTCGGTCAACGCGAGGCCCTGCCAGCTTTCCGGCAAGGGCAGCACACGCGGCTGGTCGGTGACATTGAGGGCGAACAGCAGGCGACGTCCCTCGTGGGTGACGCGCTCGAAGACGAAGAAGTCCGGCCCCAGGTCGAACACCTGCTGATGGGCATCGGGGTGGAAGCATGGCTCCTCGCGGCGCAGTGCCATGCGGCGCTTCAAGGCATGGAAGACCTCATGGGTCGCGGTGTTGGGGCTGGACAGCAGGGCTTCCAGTTCATCGCGCTGCCACTTGCGGCGGTTGATGGCGCGCAGATGCCCGTCGCGTTCGACCCCTTCCTGGTGATTGGGGGTGGCGGTCAGTGAATGAAGATAGAGGCCGGGAATGCCCTGCAGGCTCAGCATCAGGGTCTGACTGGCGATGAAGCGCTCGATCTGCCACGGGTCCCGTCCACGCCGCGTGCCCTTGAGGGCATCGAAATAGCTGATGTTCAGCTCATAGGGAGTGTCGGCGCGCCCCGGATTGGCGCGCATGCTGACGTAGCCACCGAAGTCGTGCACCAGTCGCACGAGGGTATCGCGCTCATGGTCCGGCAGCAGGCCTTCCAGCGCACGCACGCCGATGCCATCGTGGCTGGCCGTGAAGTTGAAGTAGCTGCATCCCGCCGGCAGAGAGGGCAGGCTGGCGGCCCATTCGGTCAGCGCACTGGCATCCCCGGAGGTCAGGGTATGCAGAGTCAGCGGCGGCAGCGTGAACTGATAGATCATGTGGGCTTCATCGGCCTGGGCGCTGCCCTCGAGGGAGGTCAGGTCCTGCTCGGAAAGGCGGTCGAGGCCGAAATACGACATGTTCTCGGCGTGGGGCACGTTGGTTTCCGTGATCAGCAGGCTGCCGGGGGCCAGATGATCCACGATGGCGCGCAGCAGGCGGACCACGGCATGCGTCTCCGGCAGATGCACGCAGGAGGTGCCCAGACGCTTCCACAGGAAGGCCACGGCATCGAGGCGGATCATGCGCGCGCCCTGCTCGAGGTAATAGAGCAGGATACCGATGAACTCCAGCAGGACGTCGGGATTGGCGAAGTTGAGGTCGATCTGGTCATCCGAGAAGGTTGCCCACAGATGACGCAGGCCACGACGGGTATGCACCGGCGTGAGCAGGGCCGAGGGGCGTGGTCGCACCACGCTGGAGACGTCCGTTTCCGGGTCCATCTCGATGAAGTAATCGCGGCCGGGTTGCACGCCGGCCAGATAATCGGCGAACCACAGCGATTCCCGCGAGCAGTGGTTGATGACGAGGTCCGCCATCAGGTCACGTTGCTCGCTCAGACGCTGGATGTCCTGCCAGTCGCCGAGGGCCGGATTGACCTCACGGTAGTGGATGACGCTGAAGCCGTCGTCGCTGCTCCAGGGGAAGAAGGGCAGGACGTGCACCCCGGAGAGGCAGTCACCCAGACGGCTCGCGAGGAAGTCATTCAGGGTGGCCAGCGGGGCCTCGCCTTCCTGTTGCACGCTGTCGCCGTAGGTGATCAGCCACTGATCACGTTCGCTCCACAGCGGTTCGCCCTCGGGAACCCGGGGGGCAAGACGCGAACGATGCAGCTCCATCAGTGTCTCGAGACGCCGCAGCACCTCATCCTTGCGCTCGGGATAGATCACCGCCAGCAGCGTCTCGGCGTGTACCTGCGAACGACTCGATACAGGATCAGCAGGATGATGGCACCGAGCACGGCGATGACGAAGCTTGCCAGATTGAAGCCGGTGACATCTCCGAAGCCGAGCTGCGTGCCGATCCATCCCCCTACCACGGCACCCAGGATGCCGATGATGCTGGTGACGATGATGCCACCGGGGTCCTTGCCGGGCATGATGACCTTGGCGATGATGCCGGCGATCAGTCCGAAGATGATCCAGGCGATGATTCCCATGTCGCGTCTCCTTGCGTCATTAGTAAGCACTTGGTCGTGAAGATCATTCACCGCCGCCACCTCGCACTCAAGCAGGCTCCCAACAATGCACTGTCCCTTCTGTGGAACTCATGAAACCAAGGTCACGGATTCCCGGCTGGTGGTCGAGGGTGACCAGGTGCGTCGTCGTCGCCAGTGCGCGGCCTGCGGCGAGCGTTTCACGACCTACGAGACGGCAGAGCTGGTCATGCCGCGAGTGGTCAAGGGTGACGGTTCCCGTGAGAGCTTCGATGAGCACAAGCTGCGGGCAGGCATGTTGCGCGCGCTGGAGAAGCGTCCTGTCTCCTCGGAGCTGATCGAGGCGGCTGTCGAGCGTATCCGTCAGCGTCTGCGCGCCACGGGGGAGCGTGAGATCGAGGCGCGCCGGATCGGCGACGAAGTGATGCAGCAGCTCAAGCGGCTGGATCAGGTCGCCTATATCCGCTTCGCCTCCGTCTATCGCCGGTTTCAGGATCTGGACGAATTCCGTGCCGAGATCGACCGCCTCGCCCAGGAGCCCAGTTTCCTGCCCGGCGAGGAAGACAGCCGCTCCTGATCACGATATTCGCCACATGGCGCATGCCTTGCGCCTTGCGCGCCTGGGAAGCTACACCACCCATCCCAATCCACGGGTCGGGTGCGTGCTGGTCGACCCCGTCACTGACGAGGTGATCGCCACCGGCTTTCATGTGCGCGCCGGGGAAGGGCATGCCGAGGTCAACGCCTTGGCCGCCGCCGGTGAGCAAGCCCTGGGCTGCGTGGCCTACGTGACGCTGGAGCCCTGCTCGCACACCGGGCGAACCGGACCATGCTCACGCGCCTTGATCGCGGCGGGCATCTCGCGGGTGGTGATCGCCATGCGGGACCCGAATCCGCAGGTGGCCGGGCGTGGCATCGCCATGCTTCAGGGCGCTGGCATCGCCGTGACGGTGGGCGTGCTGGAGCAGGAGGCGCGTGCGCTCAATCCCGGCTTCCTGTCGCGCATGGAGCGCGGGCGCCCCTTCGTGCGTCTCAAGCAGGCCATGAGTCTGGACGGTCGCACCGCGATGGCCTCCGGTGAATCCCAGTGGATCACCGGCCCGGAAGCGCGCAGCGCCGTTCAGCGACTGCGCGCACGCTCCAGCGTGGTGATGAGCGGTATCGAGTCGGTCATCTTCGATGATTCGCGCCTCAACGTGCGCGCCGAGCAGCTGGGGCTGGAGGCGCATCCGCTGGGGCTCGAGGCGCTGGTGACGCGTCAGCCGTTGCGCGTGGTGGTGGATACGCATCTGCGCCTGCCCCTGGCGGCGCGAATCCTTGAGCAGGACGGCAGAACCCTGGTGGTCTGTGTCGCGGATGAGACAGCGGCTCAGGCAGAACGGCGCAGACTGTTGGAAGCGGCCGGCGCCGAGGTGCTGGCGCTGCCGGCGGGCCCGGAGGGACGTGTGGATCTCGAGGCGCTGTTGCGCCATCTGGCCGAGCACGAGCAGGCCAATGAGGTCCTGCTGGAGACCGGTGCGGTGCTTGCCGGTGCCATGCTCAGTGCCGGGCTGGTGGATGAGATGCAGCTGTTCATGGCGCCGACGCTGCTGGGCGGGGAGGCGCGTCCGTTGCTGGCCCTGCCCGGACTCGAGCACATGGCGCAGCAGCGGCGGGTCGAGATCCGTGAGATTCGTGCCGTGGGGCGCGACTGGCGCATCACGGCAGTGCCCGACAAGGACTTGCCGCTGTCTGGCGACAGTGGCGTCGCGGGGCGCTGGCGCAAAACCGGGTGGCGGGGTACCCTGACGCCCGACTTTTTGATAACACGCGTGGGCCGGGCAACCGTCGGCGCGGTCCGAAATGTGGAGCAAGCATGGCGCTATCAGGCATCGCAGCACTCGTCGAGGATATCCGGCAGGGCAAGATGGTCATCCTCATGGATGACGAGGATCGTGAGAACGAAGGCGACATCATCATCGCCGCGGAAGCCGTGACAGCCGAGCACATCAACTTCATGGCGCGTCATGCGCGTGGCTTGATCTGCATGCCGATGTCGCGTGAGCATTGCGAGCAGCTCCAGCTGCCCTTGATGGTGCAGGCCAACGGTTCCGGCTTCGGTACCAAGTTCACGCTCTCCATCGAAGCCACCGAAGGCGTCACCACCGGTATCTCCGCTGCTGATCGCGCACGTACCGTGCAGGCGGCTGCCGCCCGCAACGCCCGTCCGCAGGATATCGTCCAGCCGGGGCATATCTTCCCGCTGATGGCGGAACCGGGTGGCGTGCTGCGTCGTGCCGGCCACACCGAGGCGGCCTGTGATCTGGCCTCCATGGCGGGCTTTGGCGCGACCGGCGTGATCTGTGAGGTCATGAACGACGACGGCAGCATGGCGCGTCGTGAGGAGCTCGAGCGCTTTGCCGCCGAGCATGATCTCAAGGTCGGCACCATCGCGGACCTGATCGAATACCGCATCCACAACGAACAGACCGTGGAAGTGCTGGACAGCGAGCAGGTCGAGACGGCCTTCGGCGAGCTGACGCTGCACTGCTTCAGCGATCGCATCCAGGGCCGTCACCATCTGGCGCTGGTCAAGGGCACGCCGACGCCTGACGCCTTGACCACCGTGCGTGTGCATGTGGAGGACCCGATGCGTGACCTCCTGACCCTGCGTCAGCCGGGCAGCAGCAGCTGGGCGCTCCATGATGCACTGTCACAGGTCGCTGCCGCTGATGCGGGCGTGCTGGTGCTGCTGGACACCGGCAGTGATTCACAGGATTACAAGGAACGTCTCGATGTCTTCCTCGGACGACGTCGTACGCCGCGCACCAACGAATCCGATGGTGCGGGCAACTATCTGACTACCGGTACCGGTGCCCAGATCCTCAGGGATCTCGGCGTCGGCCGGATGCGTCTGCTCAGCTCGCCGTGGAAGTTCTCTGCGCTGTCCGGTTTCGGCCTCGAAGTGGTCGAGCTGATCGGCAGTGATGACGCGGCCAGTGGCACAGACACGGTCGTCGCTCCCGGTATGATTGATATCTCCGCCCCGGTTCGCCGGGGCGCTAGCATTGTGGACTGACCATGCAACCGATTGCTCAACTCGAAGGCACCTTCACCAATGTCGATGGCCGTTACGTCATCGTCGTCGGGCGTTTCAACCACCACGTCGTCGATAGCCTGGTGGAAGGCGCGGTCGATTCCCTCGTACGCCACGGCGTCGATGAGGAAAACATCGACCTGATCCACGTGCCGGGCGCCTGGGAAATCCCGCTGGCCGTCAAGGCCGTGCTGGCCAAGGTCAAGCCGCACGCCGTCATCACGCTGGGCGCGGTGATTCGTGGTGGCACGCCGCACTTTGAATATGTCGCCGGTGAATGCAACTCCGCCCTGTCTCGTCTGCAGCTCGAGTTCGACACGCCGGTGGCCAATGGCGTGCTGACGGTCAACTCCATCGAGCAGGCCATCGAGCGTGCGGGCACCAAGGCCGGCAACAAGGGCACTGAAGCCGCGATGGCCGCCATGGAAATGGTCTCGCTGCTCAAGGCCATGGGAGGTGATGCATGAGCGAACGTCAGCAACGTTCCGAGCGTGAACCGTCCAAGCAGCAGCAGGCACGCCGTGCCGCGCGTGAGCTGGCGGTCCAGGGCATCTACCAGTGGCAGATGACCGGCAAGAGCATGACCACCATCGAAGCCGAGTTTCGCGGTCAGCAGGTCGATGACGATGTCGAGCTGCACGAGAACTGGGTCGAGGTGATGCGCATCGCTGACCAGGCGCTGTTCCATGAGCTGCTGCACAACGTGCCGCGTTTCCAGAAAGAGCTGGATGCCAGCATCAGCCCGCTGCTGGATCGTCGTCTTCAGGATCTCGACGAGATCGAGCTGGCCATCCTGCGTCTGGGCGCCTACGAGCTCTCCAAGCGCATGGAAGTGCCGTACCGTGTCGCCATCAACGAAGGGGTCGAGCTGGCCAAGACCTTCGGTGCCACCGATGGTCACAAGTACGTCAACGGGATCCTCGACAAGCTGGCAGTCAAGCTGCGCAGCGCCGAGGTGACCCAGGCCCGCCTGCGCTGACATGCCGGGCGAATTCGAGTTGATCGCCCGCTACTTCCAGCGCGATCTGTCCGGGGCACCGGGCGTGCTGCTGGGGCCGGGTGACGACTGTGCGCTCCTCGCCGCCGGTGATGGCATGCAGCTGGCGATCAGTGTCGATACCTCCGTGGCGGGCGTTCACTTCCCGCCGGATGCTCCGGCGTCCTCGATCGGGCATCGCGCCCTGGCGGTCAATCTTTCCGATCTGGCCGCCATGGGGGCGACGCCGCGCTGGGCGTTGCTGGCCTTGACGCTGCCGGAGGTCGACGAGGACTGGCTGCATGGCTTCGCTGCCGGCTTCCATGCGCTGGCCGAACGTCATGGCATCGCCCTGGTCGGGGGCGATGTCACACGCGGCCCGCTCTCCATCACGATCACCGTGCATGGCGAGCTGCCGCTGATGCTGGAGGATGCAGGCCATCCGGATAGCGTATCCCGTCCCATCCTGCGACGTGATGGTGCCCGTGAAGGCGACCTGGTGGTCATCACGGGCGCACCGGGAATGGCGCATGCCGGTCTGAAGGCATGGCAGTCCGGCACGCGGGATGTGCTGGACCCGTGTCTGGCCGCCTATCTGCGTCCGGAGCCGCGTGTGGAGGCGGGCCTCGCACTGCGCCAGCTGGCCAGTGCGGGCCTGGATGTCTCCGATGGCGTGATGGGTGACCTGGCACACATCTGTCGTGCCAGTCAGCTGTCGGCGGCGCTGGAGCTTGGCGAATTGCCGCTGGCGCCGGAGCTGATGGCGGCGCTGGGCGAGCAGGGCGCGCGCGAGGCGGTCCTCAATGGCGGTGATGATTACGAGCTGCTGTTGACGATGCCGGAAGAGCATCTCGAGAGCGCCATCAACGCGCTGCGCCCCCTGAATCTGTCCTTGAGTGTCATCGGGCGCATGCAGGCAGTGGAGGGAAGCGAGCCGCGTGTCATCCTCGAGCAGGAAGGGGTCGAGCAGGCCGCCGCGGGGAGGTGAGCTCATGAATCGTGCACCTGCCAGTGTCTGGCGTCGTCCCGTCCATTTCCTGGCCTTCGGGCTCGGCAGTGGCACGGCGCCCTTCGCGCCCGGCACCTTCGGCACCCTGGCCGCCATTCCGTTCTATTGGATGATGGCGGGACTGGGGCTCTGGCCCTACATCGCCATCGTGGTGGCCGCCTCCGTTCTCGGGATCTGGATCTGTGATCGCACCTCGAAGGATCTGGGCGTCCACGATCATTCCGGCATCGTCTGGGATGAATTCGTCGGCTACTGGATCACCATGGTCGCCGTGCCGTTTTCATGGCAGGCTGCCCTCTGGGGGTTCGTGGTCTTCCGGGTCTTCGACATTCTCAAGCCATGGCCGATCCGCTGGGCTGACCGTCGTGTGGCGGGGGGATTCGGCATCATGCTCGATGACATCTTCGCCGGCATCTTCGCCTGGTCGACCATGCATCTATGGCTGTGAGGGATAACAACGATGGGCAAGGGACTCGTAACTGCGGCGGCTGTCGTCGTCATCGGTGCTGCCGGCTATGTCGGTGGCGTGGCGTATTCCAGTCAGCGTTTCGAAGACGAGATGGCGCGAATGGTGGCGGAGCTCGACAGCAGCGCCGACATCAAGGCCAGCCGCGATGACGTGCAGAGCGGCTGGTTCGACTCGAGCGGTCGACTCAAGATGGAGCTTGCCACGGGGGAGCAGCAAGGGCCCGTGCGTGTCGTGCTGCCTTATGAAGCCGGTCATGGCCTGCTCTCCACCAGCATGAAGGGCAACATCAAGCTGCAGTACGGTACACCGGCCCGCGATGTGCTTTCCGAGGTCATCGGGGATGGAAAGGCCATCGCCTTCGATGGCAGCGTCGACAATTTCAGCGGTGCCAGCGATACCACGGTGACACTGCCTGTCTTTGAATGGCAGGACCCGGAAAGCGGCACGCGCTTCGACTTCAAGGGCGGCGAGCTGACGGCGTCACATGATGGCGGTGATACTCCCGAGATCACCGTCGACGGCGAGGTCTCTCCCTTCGAGATCACCAATGGTGACGAGAAGATCAGCGTCGGTACCCTGAGCCTGAACGGTCTTTATCGTGGTGCGGACAACGACTTCCGCCAGGATGACAAGATCGAGCTGGATACGCTGACCATCGATAATGGCATGGGGCAGCCGCCGGTGGTGGCGACCGATATCAGCTATTCCGGCGAGACGCGGCTAGACCCGACCGAGCTTCGCTATCTGATGAAGCTGGCCGTGCAGGACGTGAGTGCCGGTGATCAGCAGATGGCCAGCGGCAGTCTGGCGCTGTCGATCGACCGTCTTCAGGGCGCGGCGGTCTATGATTTCATCACTCAGCTGCAGGGCCTGCTGGAAGAAGCCGGCAAGCCGTTTGAAGAGCTGACGGAAGATCAGCAGGTCGCCATGCTCGAGAAGGTCGAGGCGCCGCTGTTCACCATGCTGAGCACGTCTCCTCGTCTGACGCTGGAGTCCCTCAAGGCGCGCAGCGAAGTCTTCGGTGTCGACATGCAGGGTGAGGGGCAGCTGATTCTCGATGGGGCCGGGATGACCGATCTGAGCATCGCCGAACTGCAGACCATCGAAGGGCAGCGTGCCTTCCTGGATCGCATGAGTGGACGTTTCGAATTCCGCAATGTGCCGCCGATGCTGGCGATGATGGCGGGCATCCCGCCGGACTCCGCTGACAAGAACCTGGTGCTGACCATCGATGGGGATGCGCTGCTCGTCAATGGCAAGCCGATCTATTGAGCTTGATAAAGTGTCCGACAGACCACATTGGTGAAGATGATCGCCTCAACCGAGGCCCGGTTTCACGAGGGTTGCATGTCACGTCACGAAGATACCTCCGATCACGACAACGTTCTGTCCGGTTTTGAAGATGCCAGTCAGGAAGAGCCTGAGCATTCCCCGGGGGCTGGTGGGCTGGTACCCAGTGGTGATCAGCTGCCTGAGCGCCTTTACCTGCTGCCGATCCACAATCGTCCCTTCTTTCCGGCTCAGGTCCAGCCGCTGGTCATCAACAAGCAGCGCTGGGCAGAGACTATGGAGCGGGTCGGCAACACGCCACACCATGCGGTGGGGCTGGCCTTCGTCGGTGATGTCGAAGTCGACGAGATGGGGGCAGAGCATTTTCCCGAGATCGGTTCGGCAGTGCGTGTCCACAAGCCCGAAGATGGCCAGGATCAGGTCCAGTTCATCGCGCAAGGGTTGCGCCGCTTCCGGATCACCCGCTGGTTGTCACGCAAGCCGCCCTATCTGGTCGAGGTGACCTACCCGCGCGAGCCGGTGGATGCCGAGAGCGATGAGGCACGTGCCTACGCGATGGCGATGATCAATGGCATCAAGGAGCTGCTGCCGATCAATCCGCTGTACGGCGAAGAGCTCAAGCAGTACCTCAATCGCTTCAGCCCGCATGAACCCGGCCCGCTGACCGACTTTGCCGCTGCCATCACCTCGGCCAAGGGGCCGGAGTTGCAGGAGGTGCTGGAATCGTTGCCGGTGATGGAGCGCATGCAGAAGGTACTGCCGCTGCTGCGCAAGGAGATCGAGGTCGCCCAGCTGCAGACCGAGATCTCTCAGCAGGTCAACGCGCAGATGGAAAAGCATCAGCGTGAATTCTTCCTGCGTGAGCAGCTCAAGGTCATCCAGCGTGAACTGGGCATCTCCAAGGATGATCGCGAGAATGATGTGGATACCTTCCGCGGACGCCTCGATGAGCTCAAGGTTCCCGAACGGGTGCAATCGCGCATCGACGACGAACTCGACAAGCTCTCGGTGCTGGAGACCGGCTCGCCGGAGTACGGCACCACGCGCAACTATCTGGACTGGCTGACCTCGCTTCCCTGGGGCATCACCTCCACCGACCAGCTGGATCTCGCCCATGCGCGCAAGGTGCTCAATCGCGACCATGACGGGCTGGATGACGTGAAATCACGCATCATCGAGTTCCTGGCCGAAGGTACCTTCAAGGGCGATGTCGGTGGCTCGATCCTGCTGCTGGTGGGCCCGCCCGGCGTGGGCAAGACCTCGATCGGGCGCTCCATCGCCCAGGCACTGGGGCGCGAGTTCTATCGCTTCTCGGTCGGCGGCATGCGCGATGAATCGGAGATCAAGGGGCATCGCCGTACCTACGTGGGCGCCATGCCCGGCAAGCTGGTGCAGGCACTCAAGGAGGTCAAGGTCGAGAACCCGGTGATCATGCTGGATGAGATCGACAAGCTGGGGCAGTCCTTCCAGGGCGATCCGGCCTCGGCGCTGCTCGAGGTGCTGGACCCGGAGCAGAACGTCGACTTCCTCGATCACTACCTCGACGTACGCCTCGATCTGTCCAAGGTGCTGTTCGTGTGTACCGCCAACACGCTGGATAGCATCCCGGGGCCGCTGCTGGACCGCATGGAGCAGATACGCCTCTCCGGTTACATCGCCGAAGAGAAGATGGCGATCGCCAAGCATCACCTGTGGCCGAAGCTGCTGACACGCGACAACATTCCCAAGAAGCGCATCAATCTGAGTGACGCCGCGCTGCGTCAGGTGATCGAGGGCTATGCTCGCGAGGCGGGCGTGCGTCAGCTGGAGAAGCAGCTGCACCGCATCGTGCGCAAGGCGGCGGTCAAGCTGCTCGAGGAGGACCTGCCGACGGTCAAGGTCTCGGTCAAGAATCTCGAGGAATTCCTGGGGGCGCCAATCTTCCGTCGCGAGAAGGTCCTGGCCGGCGAAGGCGTGGTGACCGGGCTTGCCTGGACCAGCATGGGCGGCGCGACCCTGCCCATCGAGGCCACACGTGTGCACGGCCTGACGCGTGGCTTGAAGCTGACCGGCAAGCTTGGGGAAGTGATGCAGGAATCGGCCAATATCGCCTATTCCTATACCCTGGCGAATCTTGAGGCCTACGATGCCGAGGCTGACTTCTTCAATGAGTCCTTCATTCACCTGCACGTGCCGGAAGGGGCGACACCCAAGGATGGCCCGAGCGCTGGCGTGACCATGACCACGGCGTTGATGTCGTTGGCCAGGCATCAGGCGCCGCGCAAGGGACTGGCGATGACCGGTGAGCTGACATTGACCGGGCAGGTGCTGCCGGTGGGCGGTATCCGTGAGAAGGTCATTGCCGCACGCCGCAGTGACATCTTCGAACTGATCCTGCCACAGGCCAATCAGCGGGATTATGATGAGCTGCCGGACTATCTGAAGGAGGGCATGATCGTCCACTTCGCGGCCCGCTACGCGGATGTGGCACGAGTGGTCTTTGACAGCGACAACGCGCAGCGCCACTGAGCATTCAGGCGGTATCGAGCTGTTCCAGCACGGCGGCTTCCGGTGCATTGCGTCCGACACTGGCAATGCCGTTGTCGCGGCCGGATTCCGACTTGTACATCTGGCTGCGGCCGATCTGCTGGCTGTTGGCGGCCAGCAGCGTGAAATAGAAGCGACCATCCTTGGCGACTTCCTTCGTGAAGCGTTTTTCCTCGGCGGCGTTCTTGCGCACGGATTCCACGCCGTTCAGGCAGCCGCGCTTGTCGGCATAGCCTTGGCTCTGGAGGATCTTTTCACCGTTGCCGGCCTTGAGCGCAAAATAGAACTTGCTGTCCTTGCCGCGGGTGATGACGAATTTTCCGGCCATGGGTGACTCCTGTTCCTTGAGGGATGTCTGACACTGCCTGATATGTCATCTTCCAGTGTAAACAGCGCCTCTCGGGGGAAACCCACGCTAGGAGTTGCGGCATTCAACGTTCGGGAGCCATCGCGGCGTCTTTCACCATGCCAGAGTATCGCTCCCGTACGACCACCGCAGGTCGTAACATGGCCGGCGCCCGCGCCCTGTGGCGCGCCACCGGCATGAAAGATGGTGACTTCCAGAAGCCGATCATCGCCGTTGCCAACTCCTTCACCCAGTTCGTGCCCGGCCACGTCCACCTCAAGGACATGGGGCAGCTGGTAGCGCGCGAAATCGAGAAGGCCGGCGGTGTCGCCAAGGAATTCAACACCATCGCGGTGGACGATGGTATCGCGATGGGGCACGACGGCATGCTGTATTCGCTGCCGTCGCGTGACCTGATCGCCGACAGCGTCGAATACATGGTCAATGCCCACTGTGCGGATGCGCTGGTGTGCATCTCCAACTGCGACAAGATCACCCCCGGGATGCTGATGGCCGCCATGCGCCTCAACATCCCGGTCATCTTCGTTTCCGGCGGCCCGATGGAAGCCGGCAAGACCAAGCTGCTGGACCACGGTCTCGACCTGGTCGATGCGATGGTCATCGCGGCCGATGACAGCGTCGACGACGAGACGGTCGCCGAGATCGAGCGCAGCGCCTGCCCGACCTGTGGCAGCTGCTCGGGCATGTTCACGGCCAACTCCATGAACTGCCTGATGGAAGCGCTGGGTCTGGCGTTGCCGGGCAACGGTACGGTGCTGGCGACTCACTCCGATCGTCGTCGCCTGTTCGAGAACGCCGGGCATCGTATCGTCGAGCTGGCACGCCGTTACTACGAAGGCAACGAAGAGCACCTGTTGCCGCGTGCCATCGGTTCACGGGCGGCGTTTGCCAACGCGATGACGCTGGATATCGCCATGGGGGGCTCGACCAACACCATCCTGCACCTGCTGGCCGCCGCTCAGGAGGCCGGTGTCGACTTCACCATGTCCGACATCGACAAGCTGTCCCACAGCGTGCCGCAGATGTGCAAGGTGGCGCCGAACACCCAGAAGTATCACATCGAGGATGTCCATCGTGCCGGTGGCATCATGGGGATTCTGGGCGAGCTGGACCGCGCCGGCGTGCTGGATACCTCGGTGCCGACCGTCTATGGCGACTCGTTGTCTGCGGCGCTGGAAGAGTGGGACATCATGCGCTCGCCCACCGATGAGGTGATCGAGTTCTATCGTGCCGGTCCGGGGGGGATCCCGACCCAGACCGCCTTCTCCCAGAGCGCGCGCTGGCCGAGCCTGGATGGTGACCGCGCCCAGGGCTGCATCCGCGATTACGATCACTGCTTCTCCACTCAGGGCGGCCTGGCCGTGCTCTACGGCAACATCGCGCTGGATGGTTGCGTGGTGAAGACGGCAGGCGTCGATGATTCCATCCTTGTCTTCGAAGGCCGTGCCTATGTCTGCGAATCTCAGGATCAGGCGGTGGAAGACATCCTGGCCGACAAGGTCAAGGAAGGCGATGTCGTGATCATCCGCTACGAAGGGCCGAAGGGCGGTCCGGGCATGCAGGAAATGCTCTACCCGACGTCCTACCTGAAGTCCAAGGGACTGGGCAAGGCGTGCGCGCTGCTCACCGACGGTCGTTTCTCCGGCGGTACCTCAGGTCTGTCCATCGGCCATGCGTCTCCGGAAGCGGCGGCGGGTGGCGCCATCGGCCTGGTCGAGCACGGTGACACCATCCTGATCGACATCCCCAATCGCACCATCAATGTCCAGCTGAGCGATAGCGAGCTACATGAGCGTCGTGAAGCGATGGATGCGCGCGGCAAGGATGCCTGGAAGCCGAGCATCCAGCGCAATCGTCGTGTCTCCGCCGCGCTCAAGGCCTATGCCTTGCTGGCGACCTCGGCTGACAAGGGCGCCGTGCGTGATCTGAGCAAGCTGGATTGAGGCTTGCGCCTGGGCGGCAAGTCGCGCCTCCAGTCGCTCATGGGCGGACTCACGATCCACGCGCTCGTCGTAGCGCCCGGCCAGGGAGGAATCGGCCAGCAGCGTGGCACGCTCCGCGTCGCTCAATGGACCGATGCGTCCTCGCGGCGGGGCGATCAGCGTGCGTTCCACCTGCGTCGGTGTGCCGTTGGCATCGAGTACCGAGACCAGTGCTTCGCCTACGCCCAGTTCCGTGATCACCTGCGCCGTATCGAGTTCCGGATTGGGGCGGAAGGTGTCGGCGGCCGTCTTGACGGCCTTCTGGTCACGCGGTGTGAAGGCGCGCAGCGCATGCTGTATGCGATTGCCCAGCTGACCGAGCACCTCATCGGGGATGTCGGCGGGTGACTGGGTCACGAAATAGACACCGACGCCCTTGGAGCGAATCAGGCGGACCGTCTGCTCCAGACGCGTCAGCAGTGCCTTGGGGGCTGAATCGAACAACAGGTGCGCTTCATCGAAGAAGAACACCAGTACTGGCCGGTCGGCATCCCCGCGCTCGGGAAGCTCGCGGAACAGGGTGGACAGGAACCACAGCAGGAAGGTGGTGTAGAGGCGAGGGCTCTGCATCAGCTCGCGACCGTCGAGCAGATTGATATAGCCACGGGCCTGCTCTGCATGCCCGCGCGTCGCCAGCATGTCGTGGATATCCAGTGCCGGTTCGGCAAAGAAGCGTTCGCCGCCCTGCGTGGCCAGGACGTGGACCCGACGCAGCATCGCCCCCAGGCTCTGGGGACTGACGCTGCCGTAACGCGCCTCGAAGCTGTCACGCTCGCGCTCGATGTGCTTCAGCAGGCTGATCAGGTCCTTGAGGTCGACCAGCTCCAGACCCTCACGCTCGGCGTGATCGAAGGCCAGATGCATCAGGCCGCCTTGGGTCTCGTTGAGCTCCAGCAGACTAGCCATCAGCTCGGGCCCCATCGATGCCACGCTTGCGCGAACCGCGTGACCGCTCTTGCCATGGAGGTCCCATAGCCTGACGGGGGCGGCGTGCGGCTGCCAATCATCGATCCCCAGGCTGTTCAAGCGCTCATCGATGCGAGGATGGGGAGTGCCGGCGGCAGCGATGCCGGAAAGATCGCCCTTGATGTCGGCAGTGAACACCGGCACCCCCATGCGCGAGAATTCCTCGGCCAGTACCTGCAAGGTGACGGTCTTGCCGGTGCCCGTCGCGCCCGCCACCAGCCCATGGCGATTGGCCAATGCCGCGTCCAGCGTGATGTGGCCTGCCGAACCTTGTCCCGCGCGGCCCCCTATCAGCACATCTGGCATGTGATTCTCCTGTCGTACAGAGTTACAAAATGTTTCGTTGAGTAAAATACTGCAAGCGGCTCAACGGCAACGGTCGAGTGAATCATCTGCTCGCCTTTTGCATCAGACCGCTACTGGAGGATGGATCATGAACAAGCTGACTGCTGCACTCATCGCAACTGCCTTTGCACTGCCGACCGCCGCTGCCTATGCCGATCACCACGAATCCAGCAATACCGGTTCCGCCAATACCGGTGCTCACTCCACCAAGGTAGAGGGTGGCACAGCCGCTGGCCATGAAGGTGGCATGGTGCAAGACGATGCCGAACGCAATACCGAAAGTGGTTCTGCCAACACCAAGAAGGATTCCATGATGGTGGAAGGCGGGACCGCACAGTCTGAATCCGCCAAGCACGGCAAGGTGATGGACGAAGGCGAGGACCACATGGGTGTGAGCCCGGAGTCCGGCTCGGCCAACACTGCCGATGGCAGCATGAAGACCGAGTGAACGTCTTCTGATCCCGAGGATGACTCGGGTACGGCATGATCTCGTGGTGTGTCCGGGCAGGTCGCCAGCACGATCCGTCCGCTGACATCACGGGTGAAACGACAAGCCCCCGCCATTGGCGGGGGCTTGTCGTTGTCTGCCGACGCCTTACCACCAGTCGGGGCTATGGAGCTCCTCGCCGGCCAGCAGGCGTTCCCTGGCCATGAAGAGGGCGGCGATGGCCCGCGCCTCGTGGAAGTCCTCGCGTGCCAGCAATGCCGGCAGCTCGTCGAGGCGATGGCGCTCGACGACCAGAGGTTCCGGCTCATCCCCCGGCAGACGCTTCTCGTACAGGTCACGCGCCAGCATGACGTTCATGCGGTGATCCATGTAGTTGGGTGCCAGGCTCAGTTCGGCCAGCGGCTCGATGTCGTGAGCGCCGAAACCGCACTCCTCCATCAGTTCACGGTTGGCGGCGGTCACCGGGTCTTCGCCGGGGTCGATCAGCCCCTTGGGCAGGGTCAGCACGTACTGCTCCGGCCCGGCGGCATATTCACGGATCAGCAGTACGTGATCCGGGTCTGGCATGGCGACGATCATCACCGCACCATGGCCACCACTCTTGAGACGCTCGAAGCTGCGCGTCGCGCCATTCGAGAAGGTCAGTTCCAGCGCCTCGACGGTAAACAGCCGCGAGCGAGCCACCTCGCGTCGCGAGTCGATACGGGGGGGGGTCAGCGCGTCTCCATCGGCGTAGTGCCCGATGGTCGAGTGATCGGGGCGTGGCGCATCATCCATCGGAAGTCCTCAAGGCAGAGATCAAGAAGCGGGCCGATGATTGACTGGACCACGATCGACACCGTGCTGCTCGACATGGATGGCACCTTGCTGGACCTGCATTTCGACAGCCACTTCTGGCTGGAGCACCTGCCACGCCGCTACTGTGAGCTGCATCGTCTCGATAGCGCGCTGCAGGCGGACCTCAAGGCGCGCATCATCAGCGAATCCGGCACGCTCAACTGGTACAGCCTCGATTACTGGAGCCGCGAGCTGAAGCTGGATGTTGTCGCGCTCAAGCGTGAGGTGCAGCATCTGATCGGGTATCGCCACGAGGCAGAGGACTTTCTCGCCTGGCTACGGGATCAACCGCAGCGCGTGGTACTGGCGACCAACGCGGACCGTCACGGGATCGAGCTCAAGTTCGGTCTGACCGGCATGGGCGATTACTTCGATGCCGTCGTCTCCTCGGCGGATCTCGGACACGCCAAGGAGGAGCAGGCCTTCTGGCATCGGCTCAACGAGATCGAGCCCTTCGAGCCGGCACGTACCCTGTTCATCGATGACAATCCCCAGGTGCTGGAGAGTGCGCGCACCTACGGTATCGCGCATCTGCTGGGCGTGCGTCAGCCGGACTCGAAGCGCGAAGCGCGTGACTTCGAGCACGTGCACGGACTGGACGGCTTTGCCGTGCTGACGGCGGGTGGCGGCCTTCATCTGGAACACGAGGAGCGCAAGGAGTCTTGATGAGTGACCAGGTACGCATCGACAAGTGGCTATGGGCGGCGCGATTCTTCAAGACGCGCGGCATGGCCAAGAAAGCCATTGAAGGTGGCAAGATCCAGTACAACGGCAGCAAGGTGAAGACGTCCAAGACCGTCGAGGTCGGCGCCTTGATCGAAGTGCCGCAAGGTTGGGATCGGCTGGTGGTCGAAGTGCTGGCACTCAGCGACCAGCGCCGTGGCGCCCCCCAGGCGCAGGCACTCTATCAGGAGACGCAGGAGTCGCGTGCGCGCCGCGAACGGGAGGCCGAGGTGCGTCGCCTTGGCAATCAGGGCATGAGCCCGCCCGTGGGACGTCCCGACAAGAAGCAGCGGCGCAGCATCCACCGCTTCCAGCGCCAGGATTCCGAAAGCTGACGCCCACGAAGAGACGGCGCCGAATTTCGATCAGATCCAGCGATTCCTGTTCGACGCCACCAATGTGCGCGGCGAGATCGTCACCCTGGACAAGGCCTATGCCGAAGTCCTTGATCGTCATGCCTATCCCCAGGCCATCTCGCGCCAGCTGGGCGAGATGCTGGCAGCGGTGGCGCTGCTGACCGAGACCATCAAGCTGGATGGCACCATGACACTGGAAGTGCGTGGCACGGGGATCGTGCGTCAGCTGATGGCCGAGTCCAATCCCGGCGGTGAGCTGCGTGCCATTGCCCGTCTCAGTGACGAGGAAGTGCTGCCGACCGATGAAGCCACGCTGCAGGCTCTGGTGGGGCAGGGGCAGATCGTCATCACGCTGGACCCGCGTGACGGCAAGCGTTACCAGGGGATCGTGGCGATCGATCAGGACAGCCTCGCCGGCTGCCTGGAAAGCTACTTCAGTCAGTCCGAGCAGCTGCCGACGCGTCTGTGGTTGATGGCCGATGCACAGCGTGCCGGTGGCGTGATGCTCCAGCAGCTGCCTGACGACGATGCCAACAAGGACCCCGATGCCTGGGAGCGAGTCGTCCATCTCGCCGACACCCTCAAGGCCGAAGAACTGCTGGTGCTTGATCAGCAGGACGTGCTGCACCGTCTCTATCACGAAGAGACCGTGCGCATCTTCGAACCCAAGGCGCTGCGGTTCGGTTGTACCTGTTCTCGTGAGCGTCTCGGCGCGGCACTGCACAGCATCGCCGCGGACGAATTGCGCCAGATCGTCGCTGAACATGGTGAGCTGGCCACGCAATGCCACTTCTGCCATACCCGGTATTCCTTCAATGCCGCGGAAGTCGAAGCCATCATCGAAGACCCGGCCGCAGGCAGCCCGATCGTCCACTGAGGCGTTGCAGCAATCAGCGTTTCCGCCCGAGTCCCTTTTTGCCATAATGCCTTGCCAGTACGGGGCTGGACGCTCCGTTGCGGACCCCAAAATAAGCCTGCGGCATGTACCGCCGGCATCTGGCAAGAGCCATCAAGAGAGAGGGCGGCCCTGAGCCGCGGAGACGCGAATGAGCAAGCATCAAGACAGTGCGGTGACCACTCACACCAATCTCAGCAGCGCAGAGCTGATCGAGCTGGCAGTGGCTCGCGGCGAAGGACGTCTGGCCGACAACGGCGCGCTGGTCGTGGAGACGGGGGCTCGCAGTGGTCGCTCCCCGAACGACCGCTTCATCGTCGATGAGCCGTCCACCTCGGACGCCATTGACTGGGGAAGCGTCAACCGCCCGTTCAGTCCTGAGCGTTTCGACGCGCTGTGGGACCGGGTCGAGGACTACCTCGGTGCGCAGACAAGCTTCGTGTCCGAACTGCACGTCGGCGCCGATCTCGAGCATTACCTGCCGATTCGTGTCACCACGGAAACGGCATGGCACAACCTGTTCGCGCGTACCATGTTCGTGCGTCCGGACAGCTTCAATGCCAAGGACAAGAGCGAGTGGACCATCCTCAACGCGCCGCACTTCGTGTGTGAGCCCGAGCGCGATGGCACCAACTCCGATGGCGTGGTGCTGATCAACTTCGCACGTCGTCGCGTTCTGCTGGCTGGCATGCGCTATGCCGGCGAGATGAAGAAGGCAATGTTCTCGGTGCAGAACTTCCTGCTGCCGGAAAAGGACGTGCTGCCGATGCATTGCTCCGCCAATGTCGGTGATGACGGCGAGACCACGCTGTTCTTCGGTCTTTCCGGCACCGGCAAGACCACTCTGTCCGCCGATCCGGCGCGCCATCTGATCGGCGATGACGAGCACGGCTGGGGCGAAGGCACCGTCTTCAACATCGAAGGGGGCTGCTACGCCAAGTGCATCGACCTCTCCGAGAAGAACGAGCCGGTCATCTGGAATGCCATCAAGTTCGGCGCCGTGCTGGAAAACGTGGTGCTGGACGACCGTCGCGGTGCGGATTACGGCGACGACACTCTCAGCCAGAACTCGCGTGCGGCCTACCCGCTGGAGCACATCGAGAAGCGCGTGCCGGAAAATCGTGCCGGTGAGCCGAATGCCATCGTCTTCCTGACCTGCGACATGTCCGGTGTGCTGCCTCCGGTGTCCGTGCTCAGCAAGCAGGCGGCCGCCTATCACTTCCTGTCCGGCTACACCGCCAAGGTCGGCTCCACCGAGATGGGCTCCACCGCCGGTCTCGAGGCGACCTTCTCCACCTGCTTCGGCGCGCCGTTCTTCCCGCGCCCGGCGCGTGAGTACGCGGATCTGCTGATCAAGCGCATCGAGGCGTTCGGCTCGCGCGTCTATCTGGTCAACACCGGCTGGACCGGTGGTGCCTACGGAGAGGGCGGCTCACGCTTCTCCATCCCGACCACCCGCAGCATCATCAGCGCGATCCAGAACGGCGCACTCGCCGATATCGAGACGCGTCACATCGACGTGCTCAACCTGGATGTGCCGGTGCGTGTGCCGGGTGTCGATTCCAGCCTGCTCGACCCGCGCGAGACCTGGGAAGACCGCGCTGCCTATGACAGCAAGGCGCGTGACCTGTCCGCCAAGTTCGTCGAGAACTTCAAGAAGTTCGCCGGAGTGGATGAGGCGATCATCGCGGCGGGCCCGGCGCTGGTCTGATCCGGCAGGCGCTCGGCGACGAAGGGAGCGGGGGCCTGATACCACCAGCGGGTGGTCCAGGCGCGCATCACCCGTTCCGGGTACCAGGTCTTGCCGAGGCTGCCATTGTAGCGGGCCAGTGCATCGGTGATGTCGCCCTTCTCACGCTTGAGGTAGTGGGCGAGGATGGTGGCGCCGTAGCGCAGGCTGGTGTCCTGGTCGAGCAGGTTGTCGCCCGGCTCGCCGATCTCGCGCTTCCAGAATGGCATCACCTGCATCAGCCCTCGCGCGCCGGCATGGGATACCGCCGTCGGCTTGAAGGCGCTTTCCACCTGGATCACGGCCAGAATCAGCTCCGGTGCCAGCCCCGTGCGGGTGGCTTCGCGGCGGATCTTGCGCAGCAGGTCGATCCGGGCGGCGCGATCGGGCATGTAGCGCTCCAGACGCTGCTGCAT
This sequence comes from Cobetia sp. ICG0124, assembly GCF_004006355.1. NCBI lineage: Bacteria > Pseudomonadati > Pseudomonadota > Gammaproteobacteria > Oceanospirillales > Halomonadaceae > Cobetia > Cobetia sp. ICG0124. Next base: position 938,853 of record NZ_CP024893.1, read on the forward strand.
GCTCAGCACCCAGTGCAGGGCATCGATGGGGTCGTCGAAGGCTTCAGGCTCTGCCAGCGCTTCTCTCAGGCTTTCACGCAGTGCCGGAGAGAGGCCGTGCTCGGGGATGGCGGCCGCAGCATGGAGGGGCGCGCTCTGCAGCATGGCTACCATGCTGCCCACCACGAGACAGGCTGCTCCCGCCAGGTGGCGGAGCAGGCGTTGATGGTGTGGTCATGCGCAGTCCCTGCGTATCGGTCATGCCGGCATTATGCCGTGTTCGCGGCGTTGACGTTAATGACCCGGTCAACGCTGCGCTCGGCCAGGAAGTCCATCAGGTTGTCGACGGGGACCATGGTCGCGTCCGCGTCCGTGCGGCCCTTGTACTCATACTCGCCGTTGTCGAGACCGCGATCACCGATCACCAGACGATGCGGAATGCCCAGCAGTTCGCCATCGGCGAACTTGTTGCCCGGACGCAGATCACGATCATCCAGCAGGACATCGTAGCCTGCGGCGGTCAGCGCCTGATAGACACGCTCGGAGGTCTCGCTGACGCGCACGGACTTGTGGGCATTCATCGGCACGATGGCGATCTGGAAGGGCGCGATGGCTTCCGGCAGCACGATGCCGCCCTTGTCGTTGCCCTGTTCGATGGCCGCGGCCACCACGCGGGTCACGCCGATGCCGTAGCAGCCCATCCACAGCGGCTTGGCCTTGCCGTTCTCGTCGAGCACGGTGGCGTTCATGGCATCGGAGTACTTGGTGCCCAGCTGGAAGATATGACCCACCTCGATACCGCGCGCGATGTCGATCACGCCGTGACCGTCCGGTGACGGGTCACCCGCGACGACATTGCGGATGTCGGCGACTTCCGGCAGCGGCAGGTCGCGCTCCCAGTTGAGGCCGAAGTGGTGCTTGCCTTCGATGTTGGCACCGGCACCGAAGTCGCTCATCAGAGCGACGCTGCGATCGATGATGATCGGCATCTCGAGTCCCACCGGACCCAGCGAGCCGAAGCCGGCGCCGACGGCGGCACGCACTTCCTCGTCGCTGGCCATGGTCAGCGGCTCGGCGACCTGTGGCAGGTGTTCGGCCTTGATCTCGTTGAGCTCGTGATCACCGCGTACCATCAGCGCGACCAGCCCTCCCTCGACACCTTCGGCCGCCTTGACGATCAGCGTCTTGACGGTCTTCTCGATGGCCAGGCCATGCTGCTCGACGAGGGCGGCGATGGTCTTGGCATTCGGTGTATCGACCAGCTGCATGTCCTGAGTCGGTGCGGCGCGTTGCGGTGTCTCGCCCAGCGGTGCGGGCAGAGCCTCGCACTTCTCGATGTTGGCAGCGAAGTCGGAGTCGGTAGAGAAGGCGATGGCGTCTTCTCCGGAATCGGCCAGCACGTGGAATTCGTGGGAGCCGGTACCACCGATGGAGCCGTTGTCGGCGATGACGGGGCGGAAGTCGAGACCCAGGCGCGTGAAGATGCGCACATAGGTGTCGTACATCACCTGATAGGTGTCCTTGAGCGAGTCTTCGCTCAGGTGGAAGGAATAGGCATCCTTCATGATGAACTCACGGGAGCGCATCACACCGAAGCGCGGACGAATCTCGTCACGGAACTTGGTCTGGATCTGATAGAAGTTGGCCGGCAGCTGCTTGTAGCTGTTCAGCTCGCGACGCGCGAGGTCGGTGATGACTTCCTCGTGGGTCGGGCCGACGCAGTAGTCGCGCTGATGACGATCAACGACACGCAGCAGCTCCGGGCCGTACTGTTCCCAGCGACCGGATTCCTGCCAGAGCTCGGCAGGTTGCACGGCGGGCATCAGCACTTCCTGGCCGCCGGCGCGGTCCATCTCTTCACGGACGATGCGCTCGACCTTGCGCATGGTGCGCAGACCCAGCGGCATCCAGGTGTAGAGCCCGGAGGTCAGGCGACGAATGAAGCCGGCACGCAGCATCAGCTGGTGGCTTATGACTTCAGCATCGGACGGGGTTTCCTTGAGAGTGGAAATCAGCAGTTGACTGGCACGCATGGGCTCAGCGATCCCTCGACTTGTCGCTTTGATCGGTACGCTTCGCAATCGCGAAGCAAGAACAGGCAGGACTTCGGCACGCCAACGGCGGGCGTATCAGCGAAGCAGACTGGGGGCATTGTACTGCCGCGAGGCTTTGTGGAGCAAAGTGCTGCGACAGACTGGAAAAAAGTGCGCCGGCCTGCCGATACTGGTGGGAGGGTCGCTCAAGGAGAGGTGGACATGGCGTCACAGGATCATCACGCGGGATGCGCTCCCGTCAGACGACACCCGCGGTGGCGGACCGCTCTGGTGCTGATGGTGCTGGTGTCATGTCTGGGGCTATCCCTGTGGCTGGTGAGCCACCATCTGCCGATTCCCTTCGTCGATGAGGGAGTCCATTTCGCGCAGATCCGCCAGTTTCTGGAGGGCGACTGGCATCAGCATCCCAAGCTGACCACGCTGACGCTCTATCACGCCAGCATGGCGCTGGTACTGATGACGCTCCAGACGCTCGGGGACTGGCTGAATCTGCCGCTGGCGACAGCCACCATGACGGGACGCTGGCCACAGATGCCGTCGGTGGACTGGGTGCGCGGTCTTTCGCTGGTGGGCTTCAGCGTCATGGCGTTCCTCCTCTGGCGGGCATTGCCGCAGGGCTACCGGCGTCTCGCTCCTTCGCTGGAGGCGCACGACGCTCGTCACCAGGCCAGCCGTCAGTGCTGGCAGTGGCTGTGGCTGCCGATCATCTTTCCCTATCTGGCGCTGGTGTATACCGACCCCTGGATCATCGCGCTGGTCGCGTTGCAGCTCGTCGCACTGGTGCGAGAACAGCGTCTGCTGCTGCTGGTATTGATCATGGCGGGATTGGGGTTGCGTCAGGACAGCATCGTGCTGCTGGGGTTGTGGGGCGGCCTGCTGCTGTGTCTGACCCATCACAAGGCCGTGAGCGAGGCGCGGATGGCAGGACTGGCGACTCCCTTGCGCGCGCCGCTCTCTCGGCTCTCCACCTGGTGGGCACTGTTCATCAACTGGTGGTGGGTGCTCGGGCTACCGGTGGTCGCCTTTCTCGGCTTCCTTCTCTGGAATGGCGGCATCGCCATGGGAGACACCACGCGCCATCAGGCCGGTTGGCACACCGGCAATCTCGGCTATTACCTGGCGGTGATCGGCATGGTGTTCCTGCCGCTGTGGCTTTCGGACCTGCCGCGTCAATGGCAGGGGGTGAAGCGTGCATGTTCGCGGGAGGGATGGCGGCGAGGAATGCCGTTGCTGCTGCTGGCGGTCGGCCTGTGGCTGGTGCTGGCAATGAGCTTCGAGCTGACCCATGACTACAACTTCCAGCGCTGGACGATTCGCAATGTCTGGCTGATGTGGTGGAACGAGCACCCGGTCGCGCGCTGGATCACCCTGCTGATGTCCACCAGCGTGGCCTTCTGGTGGCTGAGAGCACCGTTGAGACTGGGGCATGGTGGGCTGCTGCTGGTGATGCTCGCGCTGATGATCTGCACGCGGGAATTGATCGAGACGCGCTACATGCTGCCGTTGATCACCGTGTACCAGCTGCTGCGTGTGCCTGAGCGTCCCGCCGTGGAGCGCGCGATGACGCTGTGGGCCATGGCGATGGGAGTGATGCTGCTGGCGGGACTGGTGCTGACCCGCACCTTGCCCTGAAGTGCTGCCACGGGGTGACTCGGCCACCCAGGCATAGGCGGCTTCTCGCTCGGCAGGCGAGAAGTGGCGGACTTCGATGGAGCGCACCAGATGCTTGCTGAATTCGGTGACGTGACGCAACCACTCGGCCTTGCTGATGATGGCCTCGCGTTCGAAGTCGCCAAGATGACGCAGGGCGTAGCCGATATCGTTGAGCAGCGCGGCCGGCGTGATCAGCCCGAAGCGCTCGATTTCCACCAGCAACGAGATGCGCTCATGGCGCGCGAGGCGCTCATCACATTCGCGGATCACGGGAGCGAGCGACGCCTGATCGATGCTGCCTTCCAGCCGCAGGGCGACGACGTGATCAGCGGGACTCTTGAGCAATGTCAGCATGTTGGGCTCCTGCACGTGAGCGTGGTGGGGGCGGCCTGTCACTCACACCGTTTCGGACGCAGTCCGTACCACAATGGCAGCGCGACCAGCAGGCTGCCGCCCAGCAGGTTGCCGATGCCTGCCGGCAGGATGTTCCAGCGCATGGCGTCCCACCAGCCGGGGCCTTCTCCCGTCGGCATGATCATCGAGAAATAGGCCATGTTGGCCGGGCTGTGCTGGAAGTTGCCTGCCACGAACAGACTGACGGCCAGCACGATGGGCACGAACTTGTCGATGATGGTCCTGCCCATCACGGCGAGAAATGCCGCCATCCCGACCATCCAGTTGCCCAGCATTCCCGACAGCACCAGCGAGAACCAGCCTTCGGCACCTCCTGTCTGCTGATAGTGCATCTTCTTCGCCACCAGTTCGGCCAGCAGCTGATAGTGCTTGGTACGGCCAGCCGGACTCGAACCGGCACGCCCGAAGGCAGGAGATTTTAAGTCTCCGGTGTCTACCGATTCCACCATGGCCGCGCAGACTGGCGCATAACTTAGCATATTTCAGAACAAGGTCAACTTTAATGCGTGAGGAGGGAAGGTGTCTTGTCCATTTCAGTGCAGGACAGGGGATGTCAGGCGTTCTGAAATGGAGGCTGGAGTCGGAATCGAACCGGCGTACACGGAGTTGCAGTCCGCTGCATGACCACTCTGCCATCCAGCCTCAATGATCGAGATGTCAGTCGAAACTGATGTCTGATCCGAGGGCCACCTGTTTCGATTGGAGCGGGAAACGAGATTCGAACTCGCGACCCCAACCTTGGCAAGGTTGTGCTCTACCACTGAGCTATTCCCGCTGAACTCGAGGTCGAATTATACGGATAATTCCCATGCTGTCAAACAGTTAATGAAAAAATGTCTCGCAGACCTGGTGGTCGGAAACGACGACGCCCACCTGCCGAAAGGGCGGGTGTCAGACGGAACGTATCAGTTCCGGCCATGCCGCACGCAGGTAACTGATCATCGACCACAACGTCAGGGCAGCGGAGATATACAGCAGGCCGAGGCCGGCATCGCCCCCGAGACTGCCTGGGGAGAAGTACAGCAGCATGAACAGGGCGAGCATCTGGGCAGCGGTCTTCAGCTTGCCGACCCATGAGACTGCCACGCTGCCGCGCTTGCCGATCTCGGCCATCCATTCGCGCAGTGCGGAGATGACGATCTCGCGACCGATGATGATCAAGCTGGGAATCGTCATCCACAGGCTGTCGTAGCGTTCGATCAACAGTCCCAATGCCACGGCGACCATCAGCTTGTCAGCCACCGGGTCCAGGAAGGCGCCGAAGGGCGTCGTCTGATTCCAGCGTCGCGCGAGATAGCCATCGAACCAGTCGGTCACTGCCGCCAGGGCGAACAGCAGGGCGGTGACGGGCAGGCTCCAGTCATATGGCAGATAGAAGCACACCACCAGCAGCGGAATGAACAGGATGCGGATCAGAGTCAGGATATTGGGAATGCTCATCGTGACGGCACGAGTCCTTGCATGAAGCGTCGGGGGGCAGATCGCTCCGCTAGCGCCGCACAAGTCGTCTATTCTAGCCTGCCGGTGAGGTATTCAGCCATGCCAAACCGCAGGATATTCAAGCCGACTGATCGGTCAGCCGTGCAGTGCCTGATGGATCACCTCGGCAAGGGATTCGCTGATGCCGGGCACCCGCGCCAGTTCCGGCTTGGAGGCCTGCTTGACCCCCTGGAGTCCCCCGAAGAACTTGAGCAGTTCCCGGCGGCGCTTGGGCCCGACCCCCGCGATGCCCTCGAGGCTCGAGGTGCGGCGCGCCTTGTCACGCTTGGCGCGGTGGCCGGCAATCGCGAAGCGGTGCGATTCATCACGGATATGCTGGATCAAGTGCAGCGCCGGTGAATGGCTGTCGAGATCCAGGGTGTCATGCACCGTCTCGATGAACAGCGTCTCCAGGCCGGCCTTGCGCGTGGTGCCCTTGGCGACCCCGAGCAGGATGATGTCGGTCACGCCGAGCGACACGAAGACCTCACGCGCCATGTTGAGCTGACCCTTGCCGCCATCGACCAGCAGGATGTCAGGGCGCTTGCCTTCTCCCTCCTGCAGACGCTTGAAACGTCGCGTCAGCGCCTGCTGCATGGCGGCGTAGTCATCACCGGCCGTCACTCCCTCGATGTTGAAGCGTCGATAATCCGACTTGATGGGGCCCTCGTGATCGAACACCACGCAGCTGGCCACGGTCGCCTCACCGTGGCTGTGGGAGATGTCGAAGCACTCCAGGCGCTTGGGCACTTCCGCGAGTCCCAGAGCATCGCGCAATGACAGAAAGCGATTGGAGAGCTGCTGGCGGCTGGCCAGCTGAGTGGCCAGATGCTGCTCGGCGTTGGTCTGTGCCAGCGTGAGCCACTGGGCGCGATGGCCACGTACCTGGTGTGCCACGCGAACGCGGCGACCGGCTTTCTCGCTCAGTGCACCTTCCACCAGCGGCGCATCCTCGAGTGCCAGTGAGGTGAGCACCTCATCGGGCATCTCGCGATCCTGACCCAGGTAGTACTGACTGACGAAGCCGGTCAACAGCTCGCTGCTGGTGAGGTCCAGTCCGTTGCCCGGCGAGAAATGACGCGCTCCGAGCATGCGCCCCTGGCGGACTGACAGCACGCTGATGCACAGTCCACCCGGGCGCTCGGCGAGTGCCAGAATGTCGGCATTGCCGGTGCCGGTATCGACATATTGCTTCTCCTGCATCCGACGCAGCTGGGCGACCTGATCGCGCAGGCGTGCCGCCTCCTCGAATTCCAGGCGCATGGCGGCATCTTCCATCGCCCGACTCAGCTCATCGGTGACCTGATCGCTCTGGCCGTTCAGGCACATCACCGCGTGTTCCATGTCGCGACGATAATCCTGCTTGCTGATGTAATCGACGCACGGCGCAGTGCAGCGGTTGATCTGATATTGCAGGCACGGACGCTCACGATGCGCGAATACCGAATCCTCGCAATTGCGCAGCCGGAAGATCTTCTGCATCAACGTCAGCGATTCCCGCACTGCCACGCTGCTGGGATAGGGGCCGAAATACCGGCCATCGTTGCGCTTGTGGCGCACGCGCTTGAACTCCAGCGCCGGATAGTCGTGATGCTGACTGATGAAGACGTAAGGGTAGGACTTGTCGTCGCGCAGCAGGATGTTGTACGGCGGACGCAGCTCCTTGATCAGGGTCTGCTCAAGCAGCAGCGCTTCCGTTTCGCTGCGGGTGATGGTGACCTGGACATCCGCGATGCGCCCGACCAGTGCCTGGGTCTTGGCATTCAGGCCGGTATTGCGGAAATAGCTGGAGAGGCGTGCCTTCAAGCGCTTTGCCTTGCCGACATAGAGCACCTCGCCGGCGGTATCCAGCATGCGATAGATGCCGGGCGCATCACTGACATGCTTGAGGAAGTGGCGCGGATCGAAGTCATTCGCCTCGGTCGCCGGGGCGGAGGCATCGCTGGTGTCGAGAGCATAGTCGTCGAGCAATTGATGGCGCATGGCCAGATGCGTCATCTCGACGTCACTGGTCACGCCCAACTTCTCGAAGATGCGATAGCGATAGGTATTGACGGTCTTGGGGCTCAGGTGAAGGCGGTCGGAGATCTCGTTGACGCGATGACAGTTGACGATCATCAGCGCCACCTGCATCTCGCGGGTCGAGAGTTGCTCGAAGGGATTGCTGCATCCGGTGTCCATGCCCGAGAACACCAGGCGTTGCGCGATCTCCGGGGTCAGGTAGCGTTCGCCACCGGCGACTCGGCGAATGGCGCGAATCATTTCATCGAAGGGCGTGCCCTTGGAGATGAAACCGAAGGCCCCTGCTTCCAGCAGGCGTTTGGCGAAGGATTCCTCGAGATAGGCGGTCAGGACGATCACGCGAACTTCCGGCAGGCTGCGAACGATCTTGCGCGTGGCTTCAAGTCCATCGACGCCGGGCATGCGAATGTCCATCAGCACGATATCCGGACTGTGCTCACGGCAGAGTTTGATCGCGGTTTCGCCATCCGAGGCTTCTGCAATCACCTTGAGCCCATCCTCTAGCTCAATGGTACGGACGATGCTGGTACGCACCAGGTGGTGGTCATCAGCGACAAGAACCTTGATCAAGGCGGCTCCAGTAAAGATGTCATCAGGCGTGTTAGTTAGTATGGCTTTCAATGTACCCATTGGCCATGGGCTTGTCGATGCCAAATCGCTGCAAAAATAAGGGGTTGACGGCTTGTCATGTGGTCTGTAGTATTCGCTGCATCGTGAGCACGGGGCCTTAGCTCAGCTGGGAGAGCGCAACACTGGCAGTGTTGAGGTCAGCGGTTCGATCCCGCTAGGCTCCACCATGGGGGCCTTAGCTCAGCTGGGAGAGCGCAACACTGGCAGTGTTGAGGTCAGCGGTTCGATCCCGCTAGGCTCCACCAGAATATTGAAAAAGCGGCCATCCTTCGGGGTGGCCGCTTTTTTTTGCCGCGTCGCTGTCTTCCAGTCGTTCGAACAGGATCAGGTGATCGGCCTGAATGCGCAGACTGACGTCTTCCCCGGGGTGATAGTCATGGTGGCTGTTGAAGGCCGCCTCGACCTCACGACCTGACGGCAAGGCCAGGCGATACAGGGTGCTGGTACCGGCGAAGGTCGCGCTGAGCACGCGCGCCTTGAGATCACTGGTTTCCGCCTCTCCTTCAGCCAGTACCAGATCATCCGGACGCAGCAGCACGTCCACCGGTGTCCCGGCGTCATACGGATAGGCACGGTTGCCGCGGATCACCCCGAGTTCGGTGGAGACGCTTTCGTTGTCCGCCAGCGTGCCGGGGATGAAGTAGCCCTGACCGATGAAGTTGGCGACGAAGCGCGTGGCCGGCTCGTGATACAGATTGAACGGCGTATCCCATTGCTGCAGATGCCCGGCATGGATGACGCCGATCTGGTCCGCCATCGCGAAGGCTTCGTTCTGATCATGGGTGACCAGTACCGCGCTGATGCCGAGGTGCTTGAGAATCCGGCGCACCTCCTGGCTCAGCTGACGGCGCAGCTCCACGTCCAGATTCGAGAACGGCTCGTCGAGCAGCAGGATGCGTGGCTCCGGCGCCAGCGCGCGTGCCAGGGCCACGCGCTGCTGCTGTCCGCCCGAGAGTTCATGCGGAAAACGCTCGCCCAGATGCCCCAGACCGACCAGTGTCAGCAGTTCCGCTACCTTGGCATTGCGCTCGGCCTTCGGCATGCGGCGTACGCCAAACCCCACGTTGTCCGCCACGCTCAGGTGCGGAAACAGGGCGTAATCCTGAAAGACCATGCCGACGTGCCGCTCTTCCGGCGCCGTCAGCTGGGTGGCGCTGGAAAGCACTTCTCCCTCGAGGCGAATCTCGCCGACCGCCACCGGTTCAAAGCCGGCGATCGCGCGCAGCAGGGTCGTCTTGCCGCAGCCGGACGGGCCGAGCAGGCAGGCGATATCCCCCTTGTTGAGAGAGAAATTGATGTCACGGGTCACCACGGTGGTGTCGTAGCGACATTCCAGAGAATCAATCTGCAGGAGCGGTTGCATGATGGCGGGTCGGTCCAGAAAACGAGAAGGGCAGCGGATTCAGTCCTGACGACCCAGCATCAGGAATTCGAGCAATGCCTTCTGGGCGTGCAGACGGTTGCCGGCTTCCTGCCAGACGACGGCGCGCGGGTCATCCAGCAGTCCCATGCTGATCTCTTCGCCGCGGTGTGCCGGAAGGCAGTGCAGGAAGATGACGTCATCGGCGGCCTTGTCGAGCATGGCTTCATCGACCTGGTAGCCGGCGAAGTCGGCTTCGCGCTTGAGCTGCTCCTCTTCCTGGCCCATGGAGGCCCAGACATCGGTGGTCACCAGATCCGCGCCCTGGACGGCTTCCTGCGGGTCGCGGTGGATGCTGACGCGCTGACCGGCTGCCGCGACGATCTCGCTGTCCGGCTCGTAGCCTTCCGGGCAGCAGATGCGCAGGATGAAGTCGAACTGGCGTGCGGCGTTGATCCAGGAATGGCACATGTTGTTGCCATCGCCGATCCAGACCGCTGTCTTGCCCTTCACGGAGCCACGGCACTCGGTCCAGGTCATCACGTCAGCCAGCAGCTGGCACGGATGGTAGTCATCGGTGAGTGCATTGATGACCGGCACGCTGGAGGCATCGGCGAAGGCTTCGATATCGGAGTGCGCGAAGGTGCGGATCATCACGCCATCCACCATCTCGGAGAGCACGCGCGCGGTGTCACCGATCGGCTCGCCACGGCCCAGCTGGGTATCGCGCGGCGACAGGAACAGGGCATGGCCGCCGAACTGGGCCATCGCCGTCTCGAAGGACACACGGGTGCGCGTGGAGGACTTCTCGAAGATCATCGCCAGGGTACGGTTGGCGAACGGCGTGTAGACCGGACCTTCCTTCTTCAAGCCATCCTTGATGGTGATGGCGCGCTGAATCAGGTAATCGAGTTCTTCCGGAGAAAGGTCAAGCAGAGTCAGAAAGTGCCGGGTGGCCATCGAGCGGGCTCCTGTCAGGGTCTCGGGCAGCACCATCGAAAAGGGCGCCATGCGTCGGAGGGAAGGAAGTCGCCGACGATCACGGCGCCCGATTGGCGCTGCCTGTCAAAAGAGCCATCCTAGCCAGCTGAGCGGGCGGGCGCAACGCCTGCAGACACCAATCTCGCCCTGGGGCAATATCGGGGGCTGAATTCGTGGCTCACCCTCAGTAGAATGAGGGAATGACACTCACGGGCCTTGCGCCCACCGTCCGAGGATTGCACATGAGCACCACCATCGAATCGATCGAGAAGCAGATTGGCGAGAACCCCATCCTGCTGTACATGAAGGGCACGCCGCAGCTGCCGCAGTGCGGTTTCTCCGCCCAGACCGTCCAGGCCGTGATGGCGTGCGGCGAGCGTTTCGCCTTCGTCAACATCCTGGACAACCCGGACATCCGTGCGGAGCTGCCGAAGTACGCCAACTGGCCGACCTTCCCGCAGCTGTGGATCAACGGCGAGCTGGTCGGCGGCTGCGACATCGTGGTCGAGATGTACCAGAACGGCGAGCTGGAACCGATGATCAAGCAGGCCGCTCAGGAAGCGGCTGCCGAGTGATCGGTATTCCCGGGTCAGCCCCTGGCTGTCAGGTGGCAGGCGTCTCGAGCGAGGCAGGCACCTCGTCGTTCATGCCCTGTTCCTTCATCGCCAGATCCCAGCCGCCCAGGTCCTTGAAGCGATTGACCATCGCGCAGAACAGCTCCGCGGTGCGCTCGGTGTCATAGCGCGCCGAGTGGGCGGAGGCGTTGTCGAACTCGATGCCGGCGGCGCGGCAGGCGCGGGCCAGTACCGTCTGGCCGTAGACCAGGCCCGCAAGCGAGGCGGTATCGAAGCACGAGAACGGATGGAACGGATTGCGCTTGATACCGCAACGCTCCACCGCCGCGTTCAGGAAGCCCTGATCGAAGGCCGCGTTGTGACCGACCAGCACCGCACGTGTGCAGCCATGTGCCTTGATGGCCTTGCGTATCGGGCTGAAGATTTCGCCCAGTGCCTGATTCTCGGCCACGGCCACCTGCTTGCGTACCGGGTTGTCCAGATCGATCCCGGTGAAGTCCAGTGCCGACTGCTCGATATTGGCCCCTTCAAAGGGCGCCACGTGAAAGGCGTAGGTGGCATCCGGCACCATGTTGCCGTCGTCATCCATGGTCAGCGTGACGGCAGCGATCTCGAGCAGTGCATCTCCGGCGGCATTGAATCCACCTGTCTCGAGGTCCACCACCACTGGCAGGAAGCCACGGAAGCGTTGTGCCATCAGCGTGCGCTCGCTCGCCTGGGTCATCAAGATCTCCAATCCCGTCATTGCGTCTCGTGCTGCGCCGTGCGTCTCGCCGGCGCTCAAGGAGAGCAATTGTAGCAGGGCGATACGGACACGTCGCGGCGCAGGCCCTGTCAGCAGTATCGGTGAGGTGCCAGCCTCGCTATAATCGGCCCCACATCGTGATTCGAGTGGCAACGGGCGGCCACCTGCTGGGCAGGCCTTCCTCGCGACCGTACGATCCATCCCCACCTGCGTCCCCGTCCTCGGGCGGTGGCATCGCGGGAACTACAAGCATCAACTCAGGAGTCAAGCATGTCCGACGTGCAAAAGGTCGTTCTCGCCTACTCCGGCGGCCTGGACACTTCAGTCATCGTCAAGTGGCTGCAGGAAACCTACAACTGTGAAGTCGTGACCTTCACCGCTGACCTCGGTCAGGGCGAGGAAGTCGAGCCGGCGCGTGCCAAGGCGGAAGCCCTCGGCGTGAAGGAGATCTACATTGAGGATCTGCGCGAGACCTTCGTCCGCGATTACGTCTTCCCGATGTTCCGTGCCAACGCCATCTACGAAGGCGAGTACCTGCTGGGCACCTCCATCGCACGTCCGCTGATCGCGCGTCGCCTGGTCGAGATCGCCAACGAGACCGGCGCTGACGCCATCTCCCACGGTGCGACCGGCAAGGGCAACGACCAGGTGCGTTTCGAGCTGGGCGCCTACGCGCTGAAGCCGGGCATCCAGGTCATCGCGCCGTGGCGTGAGTGGGACCTGAACTCCCGCGAGAAGTTGATGGAATACTGCGAGCAGCACGGTATCGAAGTCGACTACGCCAAGAACAAGAAGAAGTCGCCGTACTCCATGGACGCGAACCTTCTGCACATCTCCTATGAAGGTGGCGTGCTGGAAGACCCGTGGACCGAGTGCGAAGAAGAGATGTGGCGCTGGAGCGTCAGCCCGGAGCAGGCGCCGAACGAGGCGACCTACATCGACCTGACCTACACCAAGGGCGACATCACTGCCATCGATGGCAAGGAAATGGCCGCTCACGAAGTGCTCGAGTTCCTGAACAAGGTCGGCGGCGCCAACGGCATCGGTCGTCTCGACATCGTCGAGAACCGTTATGTCGGCATGAAGTCCCGTGGCTGCTACGAAACACCGGGCGGCACCATCATGATGCGTGCTCACCGTGCCATCGAATCCATCACCCTGGACCGCGAAGCGGCTCACCTGAAGGACGAGATGATGCCCAAGTACGCTGAGCTTGTGTACAACGGCTACTGGTGGAGCCCGGAGCGTCGCATGCTGCAGGCGGCCATCGATGAGTCCCAGAAGGTCGTCAACGGCGTCGTGCGTCTCAAGCTCTACAAGGGCAACGTCATCGTCGTGGGTCGTCAGTCCGAGGATTCACTGTTCGACGCCTCCATCGCGACCTTCGAGGACGATGCAGGCGCCTACGACCAGAAAGACGCTGCCGGCTTCATCAAGCTGAACTCCCTGCGCCTGCGTATCGCGGCCAGCAAGGGACGTGGCATCGAGTAACGGCCACCGAAGGATCCTTCAACATGCTGGGAATGCTCAAGAAACTGTTTTCCGCAGGCGAGCCTGCGCCGGTCAAGGAACCGGAGGCCGTCGAGTACAATGGTTACCTCATCGTCGCCATGCCGCAGAAGCACGAAGGGCAGTACCGGGTCTCCGGCGTGATTCGCAAGCCACTGGAAGGGGGCGAGACGCTGGAGCATCGCTTCGAGCGCTCCGACACCGTGCCGGGAGAAGACGGCGCCGTGGAGCTGACCGTGCTCAAGGCGAAACGCACCATCGATGATCTGGGCGACACGATCTTCGAACGCTGACATGATCACGGTGCACCATCTGGAAAACTCACGCTCGCAGCGCATTCTGTGGCTGTTGGAAGAGCTGAATCTGGAATACCGCCTGGAAATCCATGCCCGTGACGCCGGGAGCATGCGTGCGCCCCGGGCACTCAAGGACATCCACCCGCTGGGCAAGGCGCCGGTGATCACCGACACCACGCTGTCCGGTGACACGGGAGCGCCTGTCGTGGTCGCGGAGTCCGGCGCCATCATCGAATACCTCATCGATGTCTATGGCTCGCAGGGCAGTGGGGAGAGTGCCCACCTCAGACCTGCCCCCGGGACTCAGGCCGAGCGCGATTACCGTTTCTGGCTGCACTTCGCCGAAGGCTCCGCCATGCTGCCGCTGATGCTCAGGCTGGTGTTCTCGCGTCTCGACAAGCCACCGGTGCCGTGGCTGATCCGTCCGGTCGCCCGCCTGCTGGCCAAGGGAGTCAATGACAAGTTCATCAGCCCGGAGATCAAGGCGCACCTCACCTACATGGATACCTGTCTCGAACGTCGCCCCTGGCTTGCCGGTGACGCCCTGACCGGTGCCGATATCCAGATGAGCTTCCCGATCCAGGCGCTCGATACGCGTCAGGGGCTCAAGAATCATCCGAACATTCAGGACTGGCTGGCGCGCATCCGGGCGCGCGCCGCCTTCCAGCGCGCCGTGGACAAGGGTGGCGAACTGGCCCTCTGAGGAATGACACGCAAGAGTCTACGTGAGCAGTCGCTTGAGGCCACGATCCAGCAGATGGAGCGCGACAAGGCACGTCTGGAGCGCCGTGTCGCGAGTCTGGAGGAGAAGTTGTCGTCGACCCTCGACGGCACGGGCCTGCGTCTCTGGCAGCTGGAAGTTCCCACCGGCAAGCTCACCATCTTCAACTATCGCTGGGGGCGCATGCTGGGTTATCAGCCCGGCGAGTTGAACGCTCATTTCGATGTCTGGCGAGATCACCTCCATCCGGAAGACCGCGACGAGGTGCTCGCCAATCTCGAGGACCATCTTGCCGGGCGCACCGAAGTCTATCAGGTGGTGCATCGCATGCTGGCCCGAGACGGCAGCATCACCTGGGTCGCGGACAGGGGGCGAGTCGTCGAACGTGACGCGAATGGCAAGGCGCTGCGCCTGCTGGGCACCCATACCGACATCAGCCACGAGAAGGATTACGAGACTCGCCTCAATGCCCTGGCCAGCACCGATGCACTGACGGGACTTTCCAATCGCCAGGCCATCAATGGCTGGTTCAAGCGTCAGCTGGCGGACGACAGTGCGCTGTTGTTCATCGACGTGGATGGCTTCAAGCAGGTCAATGATGCGCTGGGACATCGTGCTGGCGATGAAGTGCTGGTATTGCTCGCCCACGGTCTCAATGAAGAGCTGCATCATCTGGGCGTCCATCACCACCTGGCCGCGCGCTTCGGTGGGGATGAGTTCCTGTTCCAGCTGCCGCGCATGACACCGGCGCGTATCGAGATGATCGTGCGGCGCTGGCTGGCACGCTTCGGCCAGCCCCTCGAGATCAGCACGGGACAGGCCAGCATCGGCCTGAGCATCGGGGTCTGCTTCGGCCGAGACGCCACCGGCAACTTCGCGACCGCACTGGAATATGCCGATCAGGCGATGTATCGCGTCAAGCGCAGCGGCAAGCACGGCTACCATCTGCATGCCCCTCACCAGCAGGGCGAGGGTCCTCAAGGAGTGAAGGATGAGTCACAACGAGACAGGCCGACAGTGCGTCAATCAGTTCTTCCATCAGTCGGGCGATATCATCGGCGCGGCGCTTTCCGGCAGTGCCCAGTTGCAGCATCCCGATGGCAGTGGCCTGCGTCTGTCCGCGCCGGACAGCGGCATGCGCCTGGTGGTGCGCGATGACTGGCAGCGCGATCAGGTCGCGCTGATTTCCGGCGGGGGTTCCGGGCATGAGCCCGCGCATGCCGGTTTCGTCGGGGCCGGCATGCTCACCGCGGCGGTATGTGGCGAGCTGTTCGCCTCACCGACGGTGGAGGCGGTGCTCGCGGCGCTCAGAGAGGTGACCGGTGACGCGGGCACCCTGTTGATCGTCAAGAACTACACCGGAGACCGCCTCAATTTCGGTCTGGCGGCCGAACGGGCACGTCAGGAAGGACTCAAGGTCGAGATGGTCATCGTCGCCGATGATGTGGCGCTCCCTGACAACCCGCAGCCGCGCGGGCTGGCTGGCACCTTGCTGGTCCACAAGATCGCCGGGGCACTGGCGGCAGGCGGCGCGGATCTCGAGGAGGTCACCGCCGTGGCGCGCCGGGTGGCGGACAGCAGCTCGACCCTGGGCATGGCACTCGATGTCGGGCGTCATCCCGGCAAGCCGCGTGAGCCACGCGCGCCGGAGCTGGGACTCGGCATTCATGGCGAGCCGGGCGCCACCACGCTGGAGTTCGGCAGCCACGCCGGAGACTGCGACGTGCATGCCCTGATGGATCAGGTAGTGACGGCGCTGATACAGGGGCACTCGCGCAAGGAGGCCGGAGGTGACCTGCCCGCCACCGGCCATCTGCTGATGATCAATGATCTGGGTGGCTGCTCGGCATTGGAGCGCGCGGTCCTGCTCGACGAGGCGCTGGCGCATCCGTCGCTCAAGGCGCTGGGCATTCACGCCGTGGTGGGGCCGCAGCCGCTGATGACCTCACTGGACATGCACGGCTTCTCGCTGACGCTGTTGCCGCTGGACGGCTTGCTGGAAGAGGCACTGGATGCCCGCTGTGCGCCGCGTGCCTGGCCCGGTGTTCAGCGGGTGGTGCCGCTGGCGCATTTCACGCCTCGTCAGGAGGGGGGCGCACTGTTCAAGACGCCTCCACGCTTGCCGAGCGCGCCCGGGTCAAGGCCGATTGCCAGGCGCGTGCTGCCCGGGAAGGCCGGGCGAGGGTAGCGCTGCCGGGCGACCCTCAGGTCGAGCAGCGGCTGCGTGCTGTGCTGGAAGTCCTGCTGGCCAGTGAGGTGGATCTCGATCGTCTCGATGCCATCAGCGGGGACGGGGATACCGGCACCACCTTTGCCGGCGGTGCCCGTGCGGTGCTGGAAGCGCTGGAGGACTGTGAGCTGGCCTGTGGTGACAGTGGCGAGCTGATGACCTCCATCGGCAAGCAGCTGGCCTACGGCATGGGCGGTTCCAGTGGCGTGCTGCTCTCGACCCTGTTCACCGCGGCGGCGACGCGGTGGAAGATGCAAGCCAGCGAGGCAGACGCCCGTGCACCTGCCTCGCTGGGGCAGCGCTGGCATGAGGCGCTCGATCACGGCGTGGGGCGGATGCAGCATTACGGCGGCGCCGTGCGCGGGGACCGCAGCCTGCTGGATGCGCTGTTGCCGGCGTTGGACGCACTGCAGGCGTCGGTGCAGGGTGCAGGGCGAGCGCATCGACTGGGCCGCGATGGCACGCGCCGCCCGCCAAGGGGCGGATGCCACCGCGGAGATGGCCAAGGCACGGGCCGGACGCTCCGCCTATGTGCCCGCCGCCCATCTGGTCGGCCACAACGACCCGGGCGCGGAAGCCGTGGCGCGTGTCTTCGAAGCGCTGGCGGACGCCGCCGAGGAAGCGGCGGGCTGATTCGATTGACCAGCCGTCAGGCGACTTTCTGGCGAGTCGGCAGGCGAATCAGACGGGTGGCGATGGCGGTGCCCAGCAGGGTGATGCCCATGCCGGTGAGGATGCGCGCATCGATCACCTCATCGAGCAGCATGTTGCCCCACAGCAAGGCGCTGACCGGTACCAGGAAGGTGACGGAAGTGGTCGCGGTGGCGCCGGCGCTGGCCAGCAGGCGGAAGAAGATCAGGAAGGCGAGGCTGGTGCTGAGTACCGCCAGCGCGATGGCGCTGCCCCAGGCCTCCAGGCTGACGCTGGCCTGCGGCCACATCCACAGGCCCGGAACCAGCAACAGCAGGGACGACATCAGCGAGCTGCCCGCGGCCAGCACCGGTGAGGGCAGGTGGCTCAGGCGCTGGCGCGAGAAATTGGAGGCGAAGCCGTAGCAGAAGGTCGCCCCCAGGGCGGCGAGGATGAACCAGCCATCGCCGCCGAGCTGGAAATCGAGGCGGTCACTCGACAGCACATAGACCCCGCTGAAGGCCACGGCCAGCCCCAGATACTGTTGCTTCTGAATTGGCGTGGCGAACAGCGCCATGCCCAGCAGCGCGGTGAACAGCGGCGTGGTGGCGTTGATCAGCGAGGTGAAGCCGGCCTCCAGCTGGGTGGTGGCCAGCGCCAGCAGGCAGAAGGGCAGTGCCTGACTGGTCAGGCCCAGCACCGCAAGCGAGCCCTTGTGTTCCCACAGCATCTTCAGGCGGCCCGCGCCCAGCAGCAGCGGGGCCAGCACTAGCGCGCCGATGCCCATGCGCAGCAGAATCAATGTGGTCGGGCCGAATTCCGGCGCGGCCACGCGCATGAAGATGAAAGACATGCCCCACAGGGTGGACAGCAGGACAAGACGCAAGGCATCGCTGGCGGACATGGTGTTCTCGACGTGGCGTGTGGAAGGCAGTCCGCTAGGCTAGCCCCTCACGCGCATCACGGGAAGCACGACCTTGTGTCTGTCGCTGTCCAGCTTCTGCCCAGCTTCAGCCTAGCCCCAGCCTAGCCCCAGCCCGCTGGCCTCAGGAGGACGGAATCGCCCCACGCTGGATGGCGGCGATGTCCCGGGCGGCGCGTTCCAGTGCCGGCAGATGCTTGAGCATGTCCTCGCGCGACTGACGCATCACCGGCGCCTGGATCGCCACGCCGATGTTGGAGGGCCCGTCCGGGTTGGGTGCCAGCACCGCGATGCACACCAGCCCGGGCAGGAATTCCTCATCATCCAGTGCATAGCCTTGCCGGCGGACCTGCTCGATCTCGGCCTCGACGGAGTCGATGTCGGTCAGGGTATTGCGCGTCATCGCGTTCAGCGGTGTGCCCTTGAGCAGGCGGCGGCGCTGGGCGGGCGGCATCTGGGCCAGAAACAGCTTGCCGCTGGCGGAGCAATGCACCGGCACCCGGGAACCGGGATGCAGATAGAAGCGCAGCGGCGCCTGGGTCTCGACGCGATCCAGATACAGCACTTCGCTGCCCGACAGCGCGGTGATGTTGCAGCTTTCCCCCACCTCTTCCATCAGCCGGCTGAGCACGCCGTGGCGCGCGCCCTGCACGGTATCGTTGAGCAGCAGATTTTCCGCCAGACGGCGCAGCCGACTGCCCTTGCTGTAATGGCGGTTGTCCGCCTCGCGCTGCAGCATGCCGCTGCCTTCCAGCTGCTGGAGCATGCGATGCAGCGTCGGCTTGGGCAGGCCGGTCTCTTCCACCAGTCCCTGCAGCGTGAAGAACTGATCCTTGGCGGCGATCACCTCCAGCAGCGCCAGCAGACGCTGGGCGGGCGTATCGCCTTCTATCTTGCTGCCTTCCTTGCCGGTGTCCCTGTCAGCGTCCTTGCTGGCACGCGGCAGGCTTGCCTGGGGCTGGGTGGCACTGTTCATGGGCTATTCCCTCCTTCAATCCGTGCGCGGGGCAGTGTGGCGCCGAAACGCTCGGCCCGTCAGTGCCTTGCGTTGCTGTGCCTACTTTAACAGTACTCCATTCATCGGAAGAAGTTTCTAAAAAAGGAGTGTTTTTGATCATTTTCCGAAATCAGGCTTGACGGGCCGCGCGGCGAGGGCTAATTTTGGTCGCATGTTTCGGTAATCGGAACTAAATGTACCAATAAACATAAAATTGATAGTTGGAGACGCCATGAGCACTCAAGACAGCGCAGACAACCGCAAGGTCGTGCAGGGCAAGCAGAAGATGACGCCCTCCGAGGCTTTCGTGGAAACCATGGTCGCCAATGGCGTCACCGACATGTTCGGCATCATGGGTTCCGCCTTCATGGATGCGATGGACATCTTCGCGCCGGCCGGCATCCGTCTGATCCCGGTGGTGCATGAGCAGGGCGCCGCTCACATGGCCGACGGCTATGCGCGTGTCTCCGGTCGTCATGGCATGGTCATCGGCCAGAACGGCCCGGGCATCTCCAACTGCGTCACCGGCATCGCGGCCGCTTACTGGGCGCACAGCCCGGTGGTCATCGTCACCCCGGAAGCCGGCACCACCGGCATCGGCCTGGGCGGCTTCCAGGAATGCAAGCAGCTGCCGATGTTCCAGGAATTCACCAAGTACCAGGGCCACGTGACCCACCCGTCGCGCATGGCGGAATACACCGGCCGCTGCTTTGATCGCGCCATGTCCGAGATGGGCCCGACCCAGCTCAACATTCCGCGTGACTACTTCTACGGCGAGATCGAGTGCGAGATTCCCAAGCCGGCACGCGTGGACCGTGGCCCGGGTGGCAGCAAGAGTCTGGATGAGGCAGCCGAGCTGCTGGCCAGCGCCAGGTTCCCGGTCATCGTCTCCGGTGGCGGTGTGGTGATGGCGGATGGCGTCGAGGAGTGCAAGGCACTGGCAGAGCGTCTCGGCGCGCCGGTGGTCAACAGCTACCAGCACAACGATTCCTTCCCGGCCAGCCACCCGCTGTGGTGTGGTCCGCTCGGGTATCAGGGCTCCAAGGCGGGCATGAAGCTGATCGCGCAGGCCGATGTCGTCATCGCGCTGGGCACGCGTCTCGGGCCGTTCGGTACCCTGCCGCAGCACGGCATGGACTACTGGCCGAAGGACGCGAAGATCATCCAGATCGACGCCGACCACAAGATGCTGGGCCTGGTGAAGAAGATCTCCGTCGGCATCTGCGGTGACGCGCGTGAAGCGGCCATCGCCCTGACCGAGCGCCTGTCCGGTCGCAATCTGGAATGCGATGCCACCAAGGATTCGCGCCTCAGCACCATCCGCGAAGAGAAGGCCGCCTGGGAAGCCGAGCTTGACGAGTGGACCCACGAGAAGGACGCCTTCAGCCTCGACGCCATCGACGAGGCCAAGGATGAGAAGCCGTTCTCCGGCGGCGAATACCTGCACCCGCGTCAGGTCCTGCGCGAGCTGGAAAAGGCCATGCCGGAAGATGTCATGGTCTCCACCGACATCGGCAACATCAATTCCGTGGCCCATAGCTACCTGCGCTTCGACAAGCCGCGCAGCTTCTTCGCCCCGATGAGCTTCGGCAACTGCGGCTACGCCCTGCCGACCATCATGGGTGCCAAGACCGCCGCGCCGGAACGTCCGGCCATCGCCTACGCCGGAGACGGCGCCTGGGGCATGAGCCTGATGGAAATCATGACCGCCGTGCGTCACGACATTCCGGTCACCGCCGTCGTCTTCCACAACCGTCAGTGGGGCGCCGAGAAGAAGAACCAGGTCGAGTTCTACAACCGTCGCTTCGTCGCCGGTGAGCTGGACAACCAGAGCTTCGCCGAGATCGCACGCTCCATGGGGGCCGAAGGCATCACCGTCGACCGTCTGGAAGACGTGGGCCCGGCGCTCAAGAAGGCCATCGACATGCAGATGAACGAAGGCAAGACCTGCGTCATCGAGGTGATGTGTACGCGCGAACTGGGCGACCCGTTCCGCCGCGACGCCCTCAAGAAGCCGGTGCGTCTGCTCGAGAAGTATCAGGATTACGTGTAACGCCCAAGCGAACATGGCGCAACACGCAAGCTAGACGGAACCTCTCCCTTGCCCCGGCCATTTCTGATGTCCGGGGCTTTTTGGATGTGTCGGCTGCCTGCAGGGGCAGCGAGGAGACAGACATGAAGGCACTCAACAACATTCTGGCGCGGGCCAAGGCCGACCCGCGCCGTATCGTGCTCTGCGAAGGGCAGGACATGCGGGTGGTGCGGGCAGCGGTGAGCGCGGCGGAGCAGGGCCTGGCGCAGGTGATGCTGGTGGGCGACCCGACCGTCATCGCCGCCACCGCCAGAGAAGCCGGGCTCGAGGATGGCTCGCTGGGAAGGTGTGAGCTGATCGACCCCGCCACCTCCGAGCACACCGCCAGGCTTGCCGAGGCGCTGCACGCGCATCGCGCGGCCAAGGGCATGACGGCGGAGCAGGCCGCCGAGAAGATTCGTGATCCGCTGATATTCGCCAATATGCTGGTGCGCGAAGGGCTGGCGGATGGCTCGGTGGCGGGGGCGGTGAATACCACCGCCGATGTGGTGCGCAGCGCCATCCAGTTACTGGGCCTGGCGCCGGGCAGCAAGCTGGTCTCCAGCTTCTTTCTGATGATGCTGTGCAAGCCATTCCACAACCTGAAGGGCGGGATGATCTTCTCGGACTGCGGGCTGGTGATCGACCCCGACGCGGAAGAGCTTTCGCAGATCGCGCTGGCCGCCGCCGACAGCGCCCAGGCCCTGCTCGGGGAAGACCCACGGGTGGCGATGCTGTCGTTCTCCACCAATGGCAGCGCGCATCACGCTTCGGTGGACAAGGTGGTGCAGGCCGCGCATCTCGTGCGGGAGCAACGCCCGGAGATCGCCATCGATGAAGACGTGCAGCTCGACGCCGCCATCGTGGCGGAAATCGCCGAGCGCAAGCTGCCCACCTCACGCGTCAAAGGCACCTCCAACGTGCTGGTGTTCCCCAATCTGGAAGCCGGCAATATCGGCTACAAGCTCGCCGAACGCATCGGCGGCGCAGAAGCCATCGGCCCGCTACTCCAGGGCCTCGCCAAACCCGCCAACGACCTCTCGCGCGGCTGCTCCACCGCCGACATCCTCAATGTCATTGCGGTCACTGTCGTCCAGGCACAGCAGCGCACCCCGCAAGACTGATTTTCTCCTTCTACATCCCTTGATGCCGACACGCCAGCGCCATGTGATACACGATTTCATCGGCGAGGGCGTTGTCGAGGGTGCGCTCAAGATCGATGATCAGCTGATTGGGGTAGTAGGCGCTGAGGTCCAGCCCGACCCCGAGGCCGAGGATGGCCTGTCGGCCGGAGCGGGTCTGTTGCGCGACAACCTGCTTGAGGTGGCTGTCGAGGTATTGCTCGTCATTGGCGGTGTTGGTGGCGCTGTCACAGGGGCTGCCATCGGAGATGACGACCAGCAGACGGCGCGCGCCTTCGTCGGCAGGGGCGTTGTCTGCGAGACGTGAGCAGGCCCATTGCACGGCTTCGCCATCCACGCCTTCGCGGTAGAGATCGGCCTTGAGCAGGGCGCCGAAGTGGCGGCGCGCACGTCGCCACGCCAGTGAGGCGGGCTTGAAGATCAGATACTGCACTTCATTCAGGCGGCCCGGACGCGCGGGCTTGCCGGCGCGTCGCCAGTCCTTGAGGGCGCGGCCACCATTCCAGGCGCCAGTGGTGAAGCCGAGCACCTCGGTGGGCACACCGGCCATGTCCAGCGCGCGGGTGAGTATCTCGATCAGCATCGCCACCGCCTCGCCATGCACCTTCATCGAACCGGAGCAGTCGATCAGGAAACTGACCTGGGCACTGGCTTCGGGCACCCAACGCTCGCGCTGGAAGACCCGCCGCTCGGCCGGCGAGGAAATCACCTGACTCAGCCGCCGCCCATCGATGATTCCTTCCTCCTCCCCGAAGTGCCATCCCTCACGCTGTGGCGAGCTGAAATGCCGCGCCAGCTGACGTGCCAGGCGCCGCACGTTGATCTTCTGCTCCGCCAGACGCGTATCCAGCGCCTGACGATACTCATCGAGCAGGGCCGCGCGCATGCGCCTGGCCGGTTCCAGCTCGCGGTCATAGGCCGTGGTGAACACCTGATAGGGCAGCAATTCCTCCGGCGCGCCACGCCGGTGACTCGGCAGCGGCGATGCCGCCTGCTCCTCGAGCAGACTCGCTTCATCATCCTCGTTTTCCAGAAACAGCGCGAAGCGTTGTCTGGCCTCGGAGTCGTCATCTTCCTCGCCGTCCTGCTCCTCCAGCGATTCGGCCAGCTCCTGCTCCAGCCACAGGCTGATGCTCAGCGCATGCTGCTGATAGGCCGCCTGATCGAAACGCGTGCGTCTCAGCCCCGCCATGTCAGCGCCCAGCGCCTGATAGAAGGAGGCGCGCGTCGTCTCGATGTAATCCTCCGTCTCGTGGATCACCGCGCAGGCCATCAGGCGCGACCAGCACGACTGGATGACGCTGTAGATCAGGATGCCGCTGCTCGTCTCGGTCAGGCCCGCGTGATAGAAGGCCAGGCACCAGTCGGTGAAGCGCCGCGCCAGATTTTCCTTCACGCCGGGCATGTCAGGATCGACCAGCGCCTCGACGCGCAGCTGCTCAAGCAGGTCATAGATCAGACGGGTTTCCGGCAGCGCCGGGCGCGCCGCCAGATGCAGCGCCTCGTCGGTGTGGAGCAGGCGCAGCGCGATGGCATCGCTGACCGCGCGATAGTTGTCGAGCGTGCAGTCATCCTCCTCAAGGCGCAGATGCGGCGTGCGCAGTGGCAGCGCCTGCGCATGCCGACTCAGGCGCCGCCCTCGATAGGCCCAGCCGGCCTGACCGCTGAGTGCCCCGAGACTCGCCGCCGCAAGCTCCTCGAGATACTGCTGACGACGGCGTACCTGCTGGGCCGCACTCATGCCCGGGCTCCCTTGTCGATGTCCTGTTCACTCATCAGATCGCTCTCCATCAGCGCCGCGGATTCCTCAAGCTCCCTGGCGAAGCAGCGCTGATAGAACTCGGCGACCAGCGGGCGCTCATGCTCATCGCACTTGTTGAGGTAGGAGAGGCGGAAGGCCAGCGCCGGGTTGCGGAAGATCTCGCAGTTCTCCGCCCAGGTGATCACGGTACGCGGCGACATCAGGCTCGACAGATCACCATTGGCGAAGCCCTTGCGGGTGAGGTCCGCCACCGCGACCATCGCGCGAATCAGCGCCTGGCCACGCTCGTTGTCCTTGGCGGGCACGCGGGCCAGCACGATCTTCACTTCCTCATCACGCGGCAGGTAATCCAGCTTGGCGACGATGTTCCAGCGGTCGATCTGCGCATGGTTGAGCAGCTGGGTGCCGTGATAGAGCCCATCCTGATTGCCCAGCCCCACGGTATTGGCGGTGGCGAACAGCCGGAACTGCGGGTGCGGGCGAATCACGCGGTTCTGGTCCAGCAGGGTGAAGTGGCCGTCGCGCTCCAGAATGCGCTGGATGACGAACATCACGTCCGGGCGGCCGGCATCGTACTCATCGAAGATCAGCGCGATGGGGCGAGTGAGTGACCACGGCACGATGCCTTCCTGGAATTCGGTGACCTGCACGCCGTCGCGAATCACGATGGCGTCCTTGCCGACCAGATCCAGCCGGCTGACATGGCCATCGAGATTGACGCGCAGGCACGGCCAGTTGAGGCGCGCGGCGATCTGCTCGATATGGGTCGATTTGCCGGTGCCATGCAGGCCCTGAACCATCACGCGACGGTTGTTGGTGAAGCCGGCGAGGATGGCCAGCGTGACATCGGGATTGAAGCGATAGGCGTCATCAATTTCCGGCACGTGGGCGTCGCGCTCCAGAAAGACCGGCACCTTGAGATCACTGTCGATGCCGAACAGCTCGCGCACGCCGCGCAGCTCAGTGGGCTGCAACTGACCGGCGGGCAGTGGCTGCTCGGCATTGGCCTGGTCATTGCGCGGGTCGGCGCTGGCATGATGCATCGTGGTGGCGTCGCTCACGGGGTGTCTCCCTCGTCATTCTTGTCGGTGGCTGCCAGGCAGACCTGTATCGGGGAGGTCGGCAGACCTGTCGCGGAGACGCAGGAAACCGGGCAGCGGCAATGGCTTGAATATAGCTTTGTTTCTAAAAATAATGCAAATCGTATCGAAATATGAGATTTGTGATTATTCATTCCCCCGCAGGAGCAAGGCAGATGAGCGATACCCTGATCATTGGTGGCGGCGTGATGGGCATGATGATGGCGCTGGCAGCTGGCCGATGGCCGTGCCAGACGGTCACGCTGCTGGAGCGCGGCCAATGCGGACGCGAGGCGTCGTGGGCCGGGGGCGGCATCGTCTCGCCGCTGTATCCGTGGCGCTACTCGAGTGCCGATCTCGTCGCCTGTCACGCTGGTCAGAAGGCGAATACCCCAGGCTTGCCGAGGCGCCTCAAGGAGGCCACCGGCATCGACCCCGAATACCGCCAGAAGGGCTTGATCTACCTGCGGGTGGAGGACGAGGCGCTGGCGCTGGACTGGGCGCACACTCAGCACAAGCCGTTGGAGGTGATCGGGCGGGAGGCGCTCTACGCGCGTGAGCCGTATCTGGCGGCGGGCCATCAGCAGGCGCTGTGGATGCCGACGCTGGGCAGCATCCGCAATCCGCGTCTCGGACAGGCGCTGCGTGCGCGTCTGTTGGCGCATGTGCGTGTCGAGGTGCGCGAAGGCTGCGAGGTGCAGGAGCTGATGATCGGCGCGGATCACCACGTCACGGGGGCACGGCTGGTTGATGAGACCGTCAGCGCAGACAGCGTCGTGGTGTGTGGCGGCGCCTGGAGCGGCAGGCTATTGGCCGCGGCCGGTGTACTGCTGCCGGTGCGCCCGGTGAAGGGCCAGATGATGGTGTTCAATCCGGTGGCGGCGGGGCTTTGCAGTGTGGACGAGCCACTATTGTCGCGGGTGGTGCTGTGCGATGGCCGCTACGTGATTCCGCGCGCCGATGGGCGGATTCTGATCGGCTCGACGCTGGAGCATCAGGACTTCGACAAGAGCACCACCGCGCAGGCGCGCGAATCACTGCATGCCAGCGCCGCGAGCATTCTGCCTGCGCTGGGTGAGCTTGAACCGGAGCATCACTGGGCCGGCCTGCGTCCGGGCACGCCGGATGGCACGCCCTTCATAGGCGCGGTGCCGGGGCTTCACGGCCTCTACGTGAATGCGGGCCACTACCGTAACGGCCTGGTGCTGGCGCCGGCTGCCACGCGTCTGCTCAGTGACCTCCTGCTGGGCCGTGAGAGCTTCATGTCGGCTCATGCCTTCACGCCACCGGG
This sequence comes from Cobetia sp. ICG0124, assembly GCF_004006355.1. Classification (NCBI taxonomy): domain Bacteria; kingdom Pseudomonadati; phylum Pseudomonadota; class Gammaproteobacteria; order Oceanospirillales; family Halomonadaceae; genus Cobetia; species Cobetia sp. ICG0124. The sequence goes on from NZ_CP024893.1 coordinate 965,395, forward strand.
AGTCGAGATCGCCACCGCTCTGGCGAGTTGACCCCGCTGTCTCGCGCGGGCTTGCGGGGACGATGGGTCCAGTTGGCACCAAACACGCCGCAATGGCGTCAACTGGCCCAATCGCTGGCCGCCAACTGGTGCTAAAGGGCAGTGATGGCAGGGGCGTAGTCTCGGGGCATGGCGCAGCGATCGCTGCTGCCCTTGCTCAAACGACACGCTCGAACCACAAGCCCAACAACAAGACTGCGGAGCCCGACCCATGACCCACCAAGCCACCATCGAACTGCTGAGTGCCTTCTGCGATGCCCTCAACCGTCACGACATCGACGATTGCCTGTCGATGATGACCGATGACTGCGAATTCCTCGCCATCGCCGGGCCGGAACTCGAAGGCAAGACCTTCGCCGGTCAGGACGCAGTGCGCGCGGGCCTCTCCGCCGCCTGGCAGAACGCGCCGGATGCCCAGTGGATCGACGCGGAAATCTTCGCCGATGGCGAGCGTGGCTTCGTCATCAGCACCTACACCGGCACCACCGCCGATGGCGCGCGTAGCGAAGCGCGCATGATCGATGCCTTCACGCTGCGTGACGGCAAGATCGCGATCAAGAACGCCTTCCGCAAGAATCGTCCGCCCGTCAATGTCTGAGCGCCAGCGGCGCATCGATCAGGGAAGCGGTTTCTGAAGCTGTCTTTGCCCCGGGGGCAGCACGTCATGGCGTCAGGTTATGGCGTGCGCGCCCTGCGGGTGAGAGGAGGTGTTCGAGATGGAAACTATCGTGCAGCACGGCGCCCGGCCAGATGAGGTGGGCAGCGAGTCAGAGCAGCGCCCGGCCACTCAGGCTTCTCAGCCGTATGACCCGGCCTATGACCCGCTGGTGAGCGCCACCCCCGGCGAAGGGCGCGACTACGCGCCGACCTACTGGGTCGCCACCGCCGGTGAGCCGCCGCAGGATGATGGCCCGGTGATGGGCGATATCGACGCGGATGTGGTGATCGTCGGCTCCGGCTTCACCGGACTCACCGCCGCCATCGTGCTGGCCGAGAAATACGGCATCAAGGCCACCGTGCTGGAGGCCAATCGGGTCAGCTGGGGCTGCTCGACCCGCAATGGCGGCCAGGCGCAGTGCGCCACCGGTCGCCTCAAGCGTTCGCAGTGGATCGAGCGTTATGGTCTCGAGGCCGCCCATGGCCTGCATCGCGAGTGCGTCGAGGGCATGGAGAATTTCAAGGAACTGATCAAGGACATCGACTGCGATCCGCAGCCGGGCGGTCACCTGTACATCGCCCACCGCGAGCGCATGATGCCGGGGCTGGAGAAGGAGGCGCGCCTGTTGCGCGAGACCTTCCACTACGATGCCCGCATCATCGATGGCGCCACGGTGCGCAACGAGTGGGTCGGGGATGAAGAGGCCTGCGGCGCGATGCACGAGCCGGAAGGCATCGGCGTGCACCCGGGCAAGTTGGCCTTCGGCTATCTGCGCAAGGCGCGACGTCTGGGGGTGAAGGTACACCCGGCAAGCCCGGTGGAGAGCTGGGAGACCCGCGATGGCGTGCACTATCTGAGAACGCCGGGTGGCGTGGTCAAGGCGCGTTCGGTGGGCATGGCCACCGGCGGTTACACCTCCGGCAAGCTGCATCCGGAGCTCGACAAGCGCCTGATGCCGGTGCTCTCCAACTCGCTGGTGACGCGCCCGCTGACGGCGCAGGAAATCGAGGCGACACGCTTTCATACCCACCAGGTGCTGACCGACACTCGCGTGCTGCGCCATTACTACCGCCTGCTGCCGGACAACCGCCTGCAGATCGGCAGTCGCAGTGCCGTATCAGGCCGCGATGCACCCAAGGCGCAATACGAGCAGCTGCTGATCGCCGACATGCATCGCAAGTTCCCGGCGCTGACCGGCATCGAGGTCGATTACTCCTGGTGGGGCTGGGTGGATGTCAGTCACGACATGATGCCGCGTATCCATCAGCCGGACCCGAAGCAGAGCGTCTATTACGCCATGGGCTATGGCGGCAACGGCGTGATGTATTCCGCCCAGGCGGGCAAGCGTCTCGCCCAGTGGATCGCCAGGGACGCGGCGGATCTGGTGCTGCCGATCTTCCAGTCTCGCCTGCCGTATCCCAATGTGCTCAACAAGGTGGAGTCGCCGCTGTTCGCGCCATTCCGCCGTACTGGCCAGCGTTGCCTGTATCGCTGGTATGCGATGAAGGACGAGGCGCAGTAGCCTGCATCGCCAGTGGCACCAGCTCGGCCAGTTTCATGATGCCGGCTTCGATACGCGATTCCGGAATCGCCGAGAAGCCGAGGCGGAAGTAGTGGCGATGACGATCGCGATCGCAGAAGAAGTGCAGATCGCCCACCTCGATCAGAATGCTCTGCTGGCGGGCGAGGGCGGCCAGTCGATGGGCATCCAGGCTGGCCGGCCCGTGCATCCAGAAGCAGGAACCGCCATAGGTGGAGGGCGTGCTCATCATCGGCAGGTGACGCAGGATGGCGTCGCGCATCACCAGGAAGCGGCGCTGCATCACCTGATGCATCTGGTTGAGCAGGCTGTCGTGATAGCCCCGCGCGATGAAGAGGCCCACCGCGCGCTGATTGTTGGTCGGCGGATGTCGCAGCATCAGGCGGCGCAGTGCACGCGCCTCACGAATCAGCGTGGGGTGCGCGACCATGTAGCCCAGACGCAGGCCGGGGGCGAGGGTCTTGGAGAGGCTGCCGACATAGATGACCCGCTTGTGGCGGTCGAGGCTCTTCAGTGCGGGCGTCGGGTTGTCGGCGTAGTTGCTCTCGCTCTCGTAGTCGTCCTCGATGATCAGGAAATTGCCCGTCTCGGCCATGTCCAGCAGCTGGCGGCGGCGCTCCAGCGGCAAGGTCACGCCGGTGGGCGACTGGTGACTGGGCGAGACGAACACCAGCCGGCAGTCCTTGAGCGATTCCACCGGCTGCAGGCCCTTGCCGTCGATGGGCAGCAGCTGGATGTCGTCCGTGAAGGTACGCGCGATGTTGTACATGTCGACGTAGCCCGGGTTTTCCATCGCGAACCGCTGGCCCTGCTTGAGCAGCAGCATGCAGCTGATCCACAGCGCCTGCTGCGCCCCCACCGTGATCAGGATCTCCTCCGGGCTTGCCCAGACCCCCCGGCGTGGCAACAGCCGCTGGTGAATCTGCTCGACCAGCAACGGGTCATCATGATTGATGTGGTCCACCGACCAGCTGCGAATCGACGGCACGCTCATCGAGTCCCGGCTGCATTCCCGCCAGTGCTGGGTGGGGAAGAATTCCGGGTCCAGCTGGCCATACAGGAAGGGGTAGTCGTACTGGTGCCAGTCGCCGGGTTTCTCGATGGCACGTTGCACGGAGGGCTTGATGGCCAGGCGCTCATCCCAGTCGAGGCTGTCGGCGTCGATGTCATTGAGGCGTACCGGCGTGTCGGCGCGGCCCTTGAGAATGTCGGGGTTGATGAAATAGCCGCTGCGCTGGCGCGCGATCAGGAAGCCGTCATCCAGCAGCTGGTCATAGGCCAGCATCACGGTATTGCGCGCGACATTCAGCTCGCGGGCCAGCTTGCGGCTGGAGGGCAGTGCCTCATCGCGGGGCAGATGGCCCTCGAGAATGGCTTGCGAGATCTGCTCGCGTATCTGGAACTGCAGACTTTCCTTGCGCGAGGCATCGAGGTGAAACAGCGGGTGGCTCATGCATCTTCTCTGTTGTTGTCGCGGGGCAGAGAGGGCGTCATTGACGAGTGCCGGTGCAGTGCCACGCTCGCGGTCACACGCAGCCGTCAGGAGCCCGCAACAACAATAACGACGGGACAGACAAGATGATCGACTCGACACAGACCCAATCAGGGGGCCAATGCCGCGACCTGGAAGATGGCCCTGGGGGACGCCGCCGGTGGCACCCAGTACGAGCTGGGCAAGACCTTCGCAAGCCTGGTGGAAGAGAAGTCCGGCGGTGACATCAAGGTTGACCTCTTCCCCAACGGCCAGCTGGGCAGCGAGCAGGACACCGTCAACAACGCCAGCATGGGCCTGGTGGATCTGTCAGTGGTGGCGATCAACAACCTGACGCCCTTCTCGCCGACCGTCGGCGTGCTGACCCTGCCGTATGTCATCCACGGCCCTGACGATGCCAAGGCGCTGACCCACGGCAAGATCGGCGATGAGCTGCGTGACAATACCCTGCGCGATTCCGGTATCCGCATTCTGGGCTGGGCCTATTCCGGCTGCCGTCGTCTGACCAATTCCAAGCAGGCCGTCGCCTCACCCGAGGACCTGGCCGGCATGGTCATCCGCGTGCCCAAGAACGAGATCATGATCTCCTCCTACCAGTCCTGGGGCGTCAATCCCAACCCGCTGGCGTGGTCCGAGACCTTCACCGCCCTGCAACAGGGTGTCGTCGATGGCCAGGACAATCCCTACATCACCATCGATGCCATGAAGTTCTACGAAGTGCAGAACCATGTCACCGACAGCTGTTACGTGTTCTCGATGGAACCGCTGATCATGGGCGAAGGCACCTTCCAGAGCTTGAGTGAAGAGCAGCAGACGCTGGTGCTGGCGGCGGGTGAAGAGGCGACGTCCCACAGCTACGACTACCTGCTGGCCACCGAGGATTCCATCAAGAAATCACTGGTGGAAGAGCACGGCATGACCATCACCCAGCCCGCCAATGACGAAAAGGAATGGATCGCCAAGGCATCCAGCATCTGGCCGGACTTCTACGACAGCATCGGTGGGCGCGACAAGCTGGTGGAAGTGCTCGAGACACTCGGGCGTGATCCGTCCACCGCTCCCTGATGACGCGCTGAGCTGCTGAGGCTTTCAAGCGAAGGGCGCCAGGCAGGGGATGGCGAACGCCATCGATGTCAGGAGACGTATCTGCATGCGGATATTTCTGAAGTGTCTGGACAATCTCGAGAATTATCTCTGCCAGTTCCTGCTGGTGGTGTTCGTCATCATTCTCTTTGCGCAGATCATGCTGCGTAACCTTTTCAGCTACTCGATTCCCTGGGGAGACGAGCTGGCGACCTATGCCTTCGTGTGGTTTGCCTATCTCGGGGCGGTCTATGCCACCCGCATGTCGGCGCACAACCGCGTGACCTTCCAGTTCCGTTTTCTGCCGCGCTGGGTGGAAACCGCCTGTGGCGTGCTCACCGATATCATCTGGATCGCCTTCAATGCGGTGTTCATCTATTACAGCTACGACTTCGTGTTCAACAAGATGAACCTGTTCTGGAAGTCGCAGACGATGGGCGTGCCGATGAAGTACTTCTATCTGATTCTGCCGCTGGCCTTTACCGCCATGACGGTGCGCATTCTCCAGACCAACTATCTCAAGTTCGTGCGCAAGGAAGACATCGTGGACCCGGATTCCCAGGCAATGCAGGAGCTGAAGCAGACAGGACCATCCGTCAATGATGACGACAAGCGCGGGAGCGGGACACCATGATCGATTCCACCATCATCTATATCCTGTTTGGCGTCTTCTTCCTGCTGCTGGTGCTTGGCGCACCGATCACCGTCTCGCTGGGGGTCGCGGCACTGGCGACCTACCTGAGCATCGGCGAGAACCCGATGGCGTTCGTGCAGATCGCCTTTACCTCGGTGGGCGCCTTCCCGCTGATGGCATTGCCGGCCTTCATTCTGGCCGGGGCGCTGATGGAGGCCGCCGGCATCTCGCGGCGTCTTGTCGATATCGCCGAGGCCTTTGCCGGCCCGGTGACCGGGGGACTTGCCGCTGCCACGGTGTTTGCCTGCATGTTCTTCGGCGCGATTTCCGGCTCCGGACCTGCCACCACGGCGGCGGTCGGCATGCTGATGATTCCGGCGATGGCCAAGCGCGGCTATGACCGGGGATATGCCTCGGCGGTCACGGCGTCTTCGGGTGGACTTGGCGTGGTGATTCCGCCCTCGATCCCGATGGTGATCTTCGGGATTTCCGGCATGGGGCTGCAGCCACCTCCCGAAGCGGTGGCGCTGCATGGCGATTTCCAGACACTCTCCATCCCGAAGCTGTTCATCGCGGGTGTCATGCCCGGCGTGGTGATCGCCGGCTTCCTGCTGATGATCAACTACGTGATCTCGAAGAAACGCGGCTATCGCGGGCTGACCAACAGCTGGTCGTGGACACATATCCGCGCCACCTTGAGGAAGGGGATCTGGTCGATGCTGGCGCCCTTCATCATCCTCGGCGGCATCTACAGCGGCCTGTTCACGCCGACCGAATCCGCCATCGTCGCCATCGTCTACACCCTGATCGTCGGCATCTTCCTGCACAAGGAACTCAAGTGGAAGCCGACGCTGCGCACTCTGGAAACCACCACCTGGATCACCGGTCGCGTGCTGCTGATCCTGTTCACGGCGACGGTGTTCGGGCGGCTGCTGGTCGAGCAACGCGTGCCGGCCCATATCGCCGAGGGCATGCTGGCGATGACCGACAACCTCTATCTCATCTGGGCGATGATCATCGTCTTCCTGCTGTTCGTCGGCATGTTCATGGAGACGCTGGCCGCGATCATGATTCTCACCCCGGTGCTGCTGCCGATCATGTACATGCTGGGGATGGACCCGGTGCACGTGGGCATCGTGGTGGTCTGTGCGCTGGCCATCGGCTTCCAGACGCCACCGCTGGGGGAGAACCTCTTCGTGGCCTCGGGGATAGGCGGGGCCTCCATCGAGGAGATTTCGCTCAAGGCATTGCCGTTCGCGGCAGGGTCGGTGGCGGCCATCTTCCTGATCGCCTATGTGCCTGAGATCTCGCTGTGGCTACCCAGGGTGATGGGTTACTGAAAGGCCAGCGGCACCTGATGCCTCTCATCAACTGCAAGGAGAGTGGATATGCCGGCAGTCAGACGAATCCTGTGTTGTGTGGGCCTGCGCGGAGACTGTGAGCGGGTACTGGCGCGCTCGGTATGGTTGGCGGGCGCGACGGGCGCCGAGCTGCATGTGCTGCATGCGGTGAAGGCGCTGTCGGATGACGTGATGAACACCCTCAAGGTCAACATCCGTCACAAGCCGACGCTGGAGGGCCTGATGCAGCAACGGCTCGATCAGGCGAGGGAGAACCTGGAAAAGATGATGGAGGACTTCTGGAGCACCCATGACGACGGCGATCCACGTCCGATGATCGCCGGGTTGAATGTGGTGGAGGGCTATCCGGCCTCGGAGATCATCCGCTACGCCACGCGCCATGACTGCGACATGATCATCATGGCCACCAACAAGCGCGGCTTCGTGGCCTCCTATGCGGGCAAGGTCACCAAGGGGGTGATCAAGCGCGCCAGCATTCCGGTGGTGGTGGTACCGACGCCCTGAGCCCAGGGGGAGAGACGCCTTGGAAACAGGCGGAGGCAGCAAGACGGCATATGAAACAGCTCGCCCCCACAGGACAGTGACTGTCTGCGGGGGCGAGCTGTTTGGGTCGCGGGCTAGAGCGTGCCTTCCAGTTCAGTGGCGATCTGGCGCATCAGCGGTGCCCACTCCAGCAAGGACTCGATGGAGTGGCGCAGGCGCGGCGCATGGATCGCCAGGGTGGCCTGGATCTGGCCGACCTCATCGAAGACCGGCACGGCAATCGCCACCATGCCCTGGATGAATTCCTCGTCGTCGGTGCTCAGCTGATTGCGCACCACGGTGTCGAGCGCCTCTTCCAGCGTGGCCCGGGAGGTCAGCGTGCAGGGCGTATGGGCCTCGAGCGCGAGACTCTGCAGCAGCGCGCGGCGACGGTGCAGCGGCATCAGTGCCAGAAACAGCTTGCCGCTCGCGGTGCAGTGCAAGGGCAGGTGCGATCCCGGGGCCAGCTGGATACGCACCGGCCAGTTGGTTTCCACGCGGTCGTAGTACATCACCTCGTGGCCATCCAGCAGGGTCAGGTTGCAGGTCTCGCCGACCTTCCCGGCCAGTTTCTCCAGCAGCACGCGGCGTGGCGCCTTGAGGCCCTCATTGGCCAGTGCACCCAGCGACATGCGCCGGAAACGCTGGCCGGGCAACAGGTGACGGCCATCCAGATCCCGGCTGATCAGCTGCTGTTCTTCCAGCTGCTTGAGCAGACGGTGCACGGTGGGCTTGGGTATCTCGAAGCGCTTCTCGAGATCCGCGGCGCTGATGGGGTGCTGAGCGGTGACGACCTCTTCCAGCAGGCCCAGCGCGCGAAAGAGCGTCGAATTCGTGGGAGTGTCCTTGCTCATCTAGTGTCCTCATCCTGCCTGTCGGTGCATGTCGCATGAGACGAAGACAGCCCCTGGCGGGGCTGTCGATGAGGCTAGTGTTACAGGTTTACCAGGAACAGGGAAAGAGACGGAATCAGACAGATGGCCAGCCAGCAGGCCATCAGGGCGATGAAGTAGGGAATCACGTACTTCACCAGTCTGACGTAGGAGATGCCGGTGATGCTGCTGGCGACATACAGATTGAGCCCGAAGGGGGGCGTGACGAAGCCGATGGCCGCACCGACCAGGAAGATGACCGAGAAGTGGATCGGGTCCACGCCGGCCTGCTGGGCGATGGGGGCGAGAATCGGCGCCAGGATGATGGTCACCGGCAGGCTTTCCAGAATCATGCCGGCCAGCAGGATGATCAGCATGCAGGTGCCAAGCGTCAGATAGTAGTTGTCGATACCGCTGAGCATCTCGCTGAGCGCCTGACCGGCCCCCAGTACCGACAGCAGCTGCTGCATGACCACCGAGATGGCGATCAGCGGTGCCAGCATGCCGGCGATCTGGCCTGAGCGCAGCATGATGGTCGGCAGCTTCTTCAGGCTGATTTCCCGTGTGATCAGCAGTCCCGCGATCATGGTGAAGCCTACGGTGATGGCGGCGGCTTCCGTCGGCGAGAACTTGCCCGAGTAGATGCCGTAGACCACCACGCCGATGGTCGCGAAGCCCAGATAGGCCTTGCGTGCCAGCCTCGCGCTGACACCCGCCTTGAAGGGTTGCAGCTGGCCCCAGCCATTTCGGCGGGCCACCAGATAGCAGGCGACCATCATCGCGATGACCATCAGGGCGCCCGGCACCATGCCGGCGATGAACAGGTCGCTGATCGACAGATTCATCATGAAGCCGTAGACGATGAAGATGATGCTGGGCGGAATGATGATGCCCACGGTGCCGCCGGAGGCGGCCGTGGCGGCCGCGAAGCGTTCGTCATAGCCGTTCTTGACCATCTCGGGCTGCATGATCGAGCCGATGGTGGCGGTGGTGCCGGCGTTGGAGCCGGAAATCGCCGCGAACAGGCCACAGGCGCCGAGGGTCGACATGCCCATGCCGCCGCGCATCCAGCTCAGGGTCGAGTAGGCGAAGTCGGAGAGTCGCTTGGCGATGCCCGCCGCGTTGATCAGGTCCCCCGTGAGGATGAACAGCGGCAGCGCCAGCAGGCCGAAGAAGCTCAGGCCCTGGAAGAGAGTGACCCCGACATTGGCCAGCGTGAAGTCGATCACCAAGCTGGTGCCGACCACCCACAGGCCGATGACGAGGAAGATGGGCACCCCCAGCAGGAAGAAGGCCGTCACGCCCGCCGTGATCAGGGAGATCCAGATGCTGTCAGTCATGATGACCTCCTCAGTCCATGATGGACGGTTGCAGGTTGAAGGACTCGCCGCGGCGATAGCGCGCCCAGTCGGCGTAGAGATTCTGCAGCACGCGATAGATGATCATCACCCACGCCAGCGGCGTGGCGAGGTAGAACCACCACTGCATGACGTTGTCGGTGCCCGGCACGATGGCGTAGTTGTCATAGGCCAGCGTCACCTGGGTGGTGGTGAAGTAGATCACCATCAGCCCGAAGCCGATCCACAGCACGGCATCCAGAATCAGGCAGGCGAACTGGCCACCGCGCGGCAGCTTCATGCGTATCTCGTTGAGGCTCAGGTGGGTGCGCTTCTTGACGTTGAGAGAGGCGCCGAACCAGGTCAGCCACAGGAACAGCAGCACCGGAATGCTGGTGCTCCAGGGGGCCTGCAGGCCGAAGAAGAAGCGCCGGATGACTTCGACGAAGATGATGCCGGCCATGCCGGAATAGGCGATCAGGATGACGACCTGTTCCAGATGAGCATCCAGCCACAGGAAGGGACGCGCCCAGGGCGCGGCCTTCTTGATGGCGGGGTGCTTGGTCGGTTGGCTGAAGATGGTGGTATCGCCCATTACCCCCTCCACCAGCGCTGCGGCTTGACGTTGACGGCGGCAGTGTCGCGGGAGATCTCACGCGCGACGGCATGGATTTCCTGATAGATGTCGAGACCGCCGGACCACTTGTTGAGGCGCTCACGCCATTGCTCCCACGGCTCGGGATTGAATTCCGGCGAGCACATCTGTTCGGCACGTGAGCGCTCGGCATCCGACAGCGGTGCCACGCGCACGTTGTTCTCGGCGAAGACGGTGCCGGGGGCGGGGTGCTCGGTGGCCCCGACGATCTCGAAGCGCCCGGCCTCGTTCATGCCCTGGGTGAAGATCTGTGCGCAGTAGGCGGACTCCATCACCTGGTCCTGCAGTTCTGCGCCGAGGCTGTCGAACTTGGGCAGGCTCATGCCGGTGTGCTCGGTGCCGGCGAAGAAGCGCAGGTCGACGGCCTGGGAGACCACCGGGGCCATGCCGGCGTAGGCCACGGCGCTCATCCAGGTCTCGGCGCCATCCAGCAGGCCCTGACGCAGGCCATCGAGGGTCTCTTCCCAGGCGACCGGCACCGGATTCAGGCCCAGCTGCTCCATGGCGATCCGGCCCATCTGGGTGCCGGTGACGCGGTTCTTGGTGCCCTTGAGCTGGTCGATGCTGGTGACCAGCGGTTTGTCCTGCCACTTGAGGCCGAGCATGATGCCGCGCAGGTCACAGTGGGTGAACAAAAACTGCAGGTTGTGGCGCTGGCGCAGGGGTTCACGCAGCAGCTGCTCGCTCTTCCTGTGATAGAAGAAGTGGAACATCGAGGCGACGGTGGGGAACAGATAGGCGAAGTCGAGCACGTTCAGGTAGGGCGCGCTGCCCGAGGAATTCTGGGTGGAGGCCGAGTAGATGTCGACGATGCCCTGCTGGGTCTTGGCCACGCAGTCCAGCTGGTTGCAGACCTCGTTGCTGCCCATGAATTCGACGCGGATGGCGCCGTTGGTGCGTTCCTCCAGATCCCGCGCGAAGAACAGCTGGCCGGACTTCTGGATATCGAGATTGCGCTCGTTGAAGCCCGAGGCACCGAAGCGCAGCTGGAACTTGGGCGCTGTCCTGTAGCGTTTCTGCTGCTCCTGATCGGCGGCACGCGCCAGCGTGGACGCGGTAAGACCTGCGCCGAGGCCGGTGGCGGCCAGCAGGGTCGAGGTCAGACCGAAGCGGCCCGAGATGTCGAGAAAGTCACGGCGTGACAACTTGCTGAGTGGCGTTGGCATGGTAGTGCTCCCGGTGTTGTGTTTGCTTTTGTGGTGGGATGCAGTCTGGGCCAAATCTCAATGTAGGGCAGTTCTTGTGCTTTGGCAAAATAAACGAGACGTTTTGTTTCGTATTTGACGAAACATGCTTTCGATACCATGATTACGAGACAATATGTCTCAATATGGTTGAGAAAATAATGAAAACAACACGTTACGCCAATGCAGACGCCAAAGCCTTCTATGACTACATCGTGATCGGGGCGGGTTCCGCCGGTTGCGTACTGGCCAATCGTCTCACCGAAGACCCTTCCATCAAGGTGCTGCTGCTCGAAGCGGGTGGCTCGGACTGGAATCCGTGGATCCATGTGCCGGTCGGGTATTTCAAGACCATGCACAACCCCGCCACCGACTGGTGCTACCTGACCGACCCGGATGCCGGCATCAATGGTCGTCGGCTGCAATGGCCGCGCGGCAAGGTGCTGGGGGGGTCCAGTTCGCTCAATGGGCTGCTGTACATTCGTGGCCAGCGCGAGGATTACGACGACTGGGCCGCCGAGGGCAATCAAGGTTGGGACTATCAGTCGGTCCTGCCATATTTCCGCAAGTCGGAGTGCCAGGCGCGGGGGGCCAACCAGTGGCATGGGGCGGATGGCCCACTGCATGTCTCGGATCTGCGCCTCAAGCGAGAGATCGCCGAGCGCTTCATTCAGGCTGCGGTGGAGGCGGGGATTCCGCTCAACCAGGACGTCAATGGCGAGCGTCAGGAGGGGGTGGGCTATTTCCAGCAGACCACGTATCGGGGCCTGCGCTGCAGCACGGCCAAGGCATTCCTGCGTCCGGCGCTCACGCGCAGCAATCTGACGCTGGTCAAGCATGCTCACTGCCGTCGGGTATTGCTGGAAGGCAAGCGCGCGGTCGGGGTCGAGTACGAGGTGAAGGGCAATGTCTGCTCGGCGCGGGCGGAGCGCGAAGTGGTGCTGTCCAGCGGCGCCATCGGCAGTCCGCAGATCCTGCAATGCTCCGGCATCGGGGACCCTGAGCATCTGGCCAGTGTCGGGGTGGAATGCCTGCATGCGCTGCCGGGCGTCGGGGAAAACCTGCAGGACCACCTGCAGGTGCGGCTGGTGTTCAAGACCCAGTGCCGCACCCTCAATGATGAAGTGCGCAGCCCGATCAAGAAGCTGGCGGTCGGCACCCAGTACCTCTTCACACGCACCGGCCCGCTGACCCTGGCGGCCAGCCAGGTGTGTGCCTTTACCCAGTCACGCGAGGGGCTGACACGCCCGGATATCCAGTTCCACATGCAGCCGCTGAGTGCCGACAAGCCCGCCGATGGCGTGCATCCGTTCTCGGCGTTCACCTCGTCCGTATGCCAGTTGCGTCCGCACAGCCGCGGCCATGTGCGCATCACCAGCGCGGATGCCAGCGTCTATCCCTCCATCCAGCCCAACTACCTCAGTGCCGAGGAAGATCGCCGCGTGGTGGTGGACGCCATCAAGGTGGCGCGGCGTATCGCCCGGGCGGCACCGCTGGCCGCCGTGATCAGCGAAGAGTACGTGCCTGGCGTGCAGTACGAGAGTGACGAGGAGTTGCTGGAGGCCGCGCGCCAGTTCAGCCAGACCATCTATCACCCGGCGGGGACCTGCAAGATGGGCCACGACCCGCTGGCGGTGGTGGATGACGCGCTGCGAGTGCATGGCCTGCACGGGTTGCGGGTGGTCGATGCCTCGATCATGCCGGTGATCGTCTCGGGCAACACCAATGCCCCGACCATCATGATCGCCGAGAAGGCCGCTGACATGATCAAGGCGGCTCAGCGCGAGATGGCGCAGGCGAGCTAGCAGGTACCGGCATCTGTTTTCATGGGATATTCGCGTGGCCAATCACGACAGCTCATCACTTCACGACACATCGACACCGCCTACCCGTCTGTTGCGGAATCTGGAAGGGCGCGTGCGCATCATCATGCCGGGCCTGCTGATCTGCATCCTCATCGCGCTGGCGACCACCTTCATCGCCGATCACTACGGCGGCCCGACGCTGCTGTATGCCTTGCTGTTCGGCATGTCGCTGCACTTTCTTTCCGAGGACGGACCCTGCAGGGCGGGGATCGAGTTCGCCTCCAAGACGGTACTGCGCCTCGGCGTGGCGCTATTGGGCGTGCGCATCACGCTGGAGCAGGTCGCAAGTCTTGGTGTTGGCCCGGTGATCACGGTGGTGCTCGGGGTGGTGGCCACCATCGTGTTCGGCGCGCTGCTGGCGCGCGTGATGGGGCTGGACCGTGACATGGGGCTGCTGACCGGTGGCTCGGTGGCCATCTGCGGTGCCTCGGCGGCACTGGCCCTGTCGGCGGTGATGCCGCGCAACGCCACCAGTGAGCGTCACACCATCATGACCGTGGTCGGGGTGACGACCCTCTCGACCGTGGCGATGATCACCTATCCGCTGATCGTCAGACTGCTGGGGCTTGAGGATACCGAGGCCGGCATCTTCCTCGGCGGCACCATCCACGACGTGGCCCAGGTGGTGGGGGCGGGCTACATCATTTCCGAGCACACCGGCGATGTCTCCACCTTCGTCAAGCTGCTGCGCGTGGCGATGCTGGTACCGGCGGTAATGGTCTTCATGCTGCTGTTTCGCAGTGCACGTCAGGCCAATGGCGATGAAGGGGGCAAGGTGCCGATGTTCCCCACCTTCCTGATCGCCTTCGTGGCCCTGGTGCTGATCAACAGCCTCGGCTGGGTGCCGAGCGTCGCCGTGGAAGGCTTCACTGACCTCTCACGCTGGTGTCTGGTGGCGGCGATTGCCGCGCTGGGCGTCAAGACGTCGTTTCAGAAGCTGGCGGTGGTGGGGTGGAAGCCGGTGATCCTGATGGTGGTGGAAACCCTCTTCCTGCTGGTGCTGGTGACGCTGTGCATCAAGTTCGGGCTGGCCAGCGTGTGAGGCTGATACAGCCAGCCAATCAAGGCGATAAGATGCCTCAATTGCTTATCGGCCCACGAGTCGTATGATCTGCGCTGCGCGCCGCATCCCCATTCTTCTGGAGTCCGATCATGTCTGAATCCCTCGTGCTGGCCTGTCCGCAATGTCTTGCCCTCAATCGTGTGGCCACCGCGCGTCTGGATGACAATCCCGTCTGCGGCAAGTGCAGCGCCGCCGTGCTGCCCCAGGAGCCGCTGGAACTGACCAGCGCCAACTTCGAGGCACTGGTCACGCGCAGCGAGATGCCGGTGGTGATCGACTTCTGGGCCAGCTGGTGCGGTCCGTGCAAGATGATGGGGCCGATCTTCAATGAGGTCGCGGCGCAGATGGGTACCCGCGTGCGCTTCGCCAAGATCGACACCGAAGCCCAGCAGGCGCTGGCCGGTCGTTTCGGCATTCGCAGCATCCCGACCCTGCTGGTGATGAAGCAGGGCAAGGAGCTGGCGCGCGAATCCGGCGTGATGCAGGCCGGTCAGCTCAAGCAGTGGCTGGCACCGCACGCGGTGTGACCACGGCCCGCGCGCGAGAAGTCCGCAGTTGAGCGTTCAGGGAAACCCGGACGCAGCTCAAGAACTGACAACGCCTGACGTGCAATCGCGTCAGGCGTTGTCGTCTCAGTCGGCCTTGTCGTCTCAGTCGGCCTTGTCGTATCAGTCGGCGTAAACCATCTTGCGGGTCATGCCGCCATCGACGACATGATTCTGACCGGTGATGAAGCCGGCCTTTTCCGAGATGAGGAAGGCCACCAGCGCGGCGATGTCATCGACATGGCCGACGCGTCCGACGGGATGCTGGGCGTGGTCTTCGTCACTCAGCGACTCCGCCTCACCGTCCTTCTGCAGGCGGCTTGCATCGATCCAGCCCGGACTGACCGCATTGACGCGAATCTCCGGCCCCAGGCTCATCGCCATGGCGTGGGTGAGGGCGACGATTCCGCCCTTGCTGGCGGCGTAGGCTTCGGTATCCGGCTCGGATTGCAGGGCGCGGCTGGAGGCCAGATTGACGATGCTGCCGCCGGTCTCGCGCAGATGGCGCGCGGCGTGCTTGGCGGTCAGGAAGCTGCTGGTCAGGCTGGTATCCAGTACCTGATGCCAGCGTTCAAGGGACAGTTCCTCGAGCTTGCCCTGGAAGGGGTCGGCGATCGCGGCGTTGTTGATCACGGCGTCCAGGCCCCCGAAGGCCTGGCAGGTGGCCGCGATGCTGGCGGCGACGGCGTCTTCATTGCGCACGTCCACGGCCTCGACGCGCAGGCGATGGTGGGCGTGGCGATGCTGCTGGCGCTGGCGAGCGGCTGTGACGAGCTGGGTGCGCCGCGCCCTGCCAGTGTCACCACGCTGCTCGAGCACTCGGAGGCCTGGCAGGGCGAGCAGGTGGCCGTGCAGGGCAGGATACGCAGTGAGCAGGTGCCGGAGCGCTATTGGCTGGAAGGCGCCGGGCAGCAGCGTATCGAGCTGCATCCCCCCGAACGCATCGGTGCCTATCTCGGGCGCGAAGTCCAGATCAGCGGTCGTTTCGAATTCAAGGTGGGTGGGCAACGGCTGATCGAGATTTCCAACGTCACGCCCCTGGACAAGCCGACTCCCAAGCAGTGAGTGCTCACAGGCACTCGAACCGCTCAGGCCTTCTTCACGAACATGGACTTGAGCTTCATCGGGCCGACGCCATCCACCTTGCAGTCGATGTCGTGGTCCCCTTCGATCAGGCGGATGTTCTTGACCTTGGTCCCGACCTTGACCACGGAGGAGGTGCCCTTGATCTTCAGGTCCTTGATCACGGTGACGGTGTCGCCATCCACCAGCTCGTTGCCGTTGGCATCACGATAGACCGGCCCGGTGTCCTCGACGACGGCCTCCTTGGACCACTCGTGGGCACACTCCGGGCAGACGAACTGCATGCCGTCGTCGTAGGTGAATTCGGAATTGCAGGCCGGGCAGTTGGGGAGGGCGCTCATCTCGGTGTCCTGAAGTCTGTCCCGCTTGTGTCGTGCGCCTGCGGGGGGCGCGGCGCTCAAGGCAAGGACATGCGATGGAAAGGCGCGCATCGGGCTCAAGCGGTGCGCGGAAGCCGGCAAGCCTACACCGATTGCGGGCAGATGGCCCGCTGCTGCGGCGCTTGGTCGCAATTCCGGCGGCAACCTTCCCCGCTCGCCATCAGCCGTTCGCCATCAGAGCCTGGCCGACGCGTGAGCCATTTGGGCGCCCTAGCTTGCGGCTGATCCAGTCGCCGGTCGCGGCCAGGCGTGCCAGATCCACGCCAGTGTCGATGCCCATTCCCTGCAGCAGATAGACCACATCCTCGGTGGCGACATTGCCCGAGGCCCCCTTGGCATAGGGACAGCCCCCCAGTCCGGCCACCGAGCTGTCGATCACCGCGATGCCTTCTTCCATCACCGCGTAGAGGTTGGCAAGCGCTTGCCCATAGGTGTCGTGGAAGTGGGCGGCGAGGCGTTCGACCGGCACCTCGCGGCTGACGCGCTCCAGCATCTGCTTGGCCTTGAGCGGGGTGCCGGTGCCGATGGTGTCCCCCAGCGAGACTTCATGACAGCCCATGTCACGCAGCTCACGCGCGACCGCCGCGACCTGCTCAGGGGCAATCTCGCCCTCGTAGGGGCAGCCCAGCACGCAGGACACGTAGCCGCGCACACGCACGCCGGCTGCCGCTGCACGCGCCATCACGGGGGCGAAGCGCTGGAGAGATTCCGCGATCGAGCAGTTGATGTTGCGCTGCGAGAAGGACTCGCTGGCCGCACCGAACACCGCCACCTCACGCACGCCACACTCAAGCGCCGCCTCCAGCCCCTTGAGATTGGGAGTGAGGGCGGAGTAAGTGGTCACTCCGCGGGTGTCATGCTCGGCCAGTGCCAGCATGATCTCGCGATGGTCCGCCATCTGGGGTACCCAGCGGGGGGAGACGAAACTGGCGGCTTCGACATGGCGCAGGCCCGAGTCGGCAAGGCGCCGGATCAGTTCCAGCTTGGTCGTCGTATCGACATGGGCGGGCTCGTTCTGCAGGCCATCACGCGCGCCGACCTCGACGATGCGTACGCTGTCAGGAAAGTGCATGCTCACTTCACTGAGGCGTGCCAGGGCCAGCAGGGCACTCGTCGCCAGCGTGCCGGGGTCCAGCTCAGGCGTCGGAAACAGACTGGCGTGGTGACGCTCGATGAAGCGGGTATCCAGATGGGCGGCGCGGAAATCCGGATGCGCCGCCAGTCGCGTCAGGAAGGCACGGTTGGTGGTGACACCACGGATCTCGAGCGCCGCCAGGGCACGCAGCAACGCATCGAGTGCCTGTTCACGGCTCGGGCCGAAGGTGATCAGCTTGGCCAGCATCGGGTCGTAATGCATCGAGACGTCATCGCCCTCGGCGACGCCGCTGTCCAGACGCACCTTGAGGGCCGTCCCGCGCCGATGAGATCCAGTCGGAAGCGTTCCAGCAGACCGGTGGCAGGCAGGAAGTCGTTGTCGGGGTCCTCGGCATAGAGCCGCGCCTCGAAGCTGTGACCCTTGAGCTCAAGCTCATCCTGCTGGCGGGGCAGTGGCTCGCCACGCGCGATGCGCAGTTGCCATTCGACCAGGTCCTCGCCGGTGATCATCTCGGTGACGGGATGCTCGACCTGCAGACGAGTATTCATCTCCATGAAGTAGAAGGCGCCATGGCTTTCGCTGCCGGGCTGCGGGGCATCGAGCAGGAATTCGATGGTACCGGCGCCGACGTAGCCGATTTCCCGTGCGGCGCGTACCGCGGCCTCGCCCATCTCGCGGCGCAGTGCCGGTGTCAGGCCGGGTGCCGGGGCTTCTTCCAGCACCTTCTGATGACGACGCTGGACACTGCAATCGCGCTCGAACAGATAGACGCCACTGCCATGACTGTCACAGAACACCTGCACCTCGACATGGCGCGGCTGGGTCAGATACTTCTCGATCAGCATGCGCTCGTCGCCGAAGGCCGCGCGGGATTCGCGTCGGCAGCTGTCCAGCGCTGCCTGGAATTCCCGAGCCTGCTCGACCACGCGCATGCCCTTGCCGCCACCGCCGGCGCAGGCCTTGATCAAGACCGGGTAGCCCATGCGGTCGGCTTCGGACTGCAGTAGCGCGTCACTCTGGTCATCGCCGTGATAGCCGGGCACCAACGGCACGCTGGCGGCCTGCATGCGCGCCTTGGCGGCCGACTTGTCGCCCATGGCCGCGATGGCACTTTCCGGCGGGCCGACGAAGATCAGTCCGGCCTCGGCCAGGGCGCGCACGAAGCCGGCATTCTCGGACAGGAAACCATAGCCCGGGTGCACGGCATCGGCGCCACATTGGCGGGCTGCCGCGATGACCTTGTCGACATCCAGATAGCTCTCCCTGGCGCTGGCAGGGCCGAGGCGCACGGCTTCGTCGGCTTCCCGCACGTGCAGGGCATTGGCATCGGCATCGGAGTAGACCGCAACGGTCTGGATGCCCATGGCGCGAGCGGTGCGCATCACGCGGACCGCTATCTCACCTCGGTTGGCGATCAGCAGCTTGCGGATCTCACCGCAACCGGTGGGCAGTCGCTGTTCAGTATCGCGATTGACGTTCATGGCAAGGTCCCGTGGCGAAGAATGCCGCCAGTCCAGCCTGTCCCTGTTCACTGACCCTCAGCTGACTGATCACCTCACAGCAGCGTGCCACCTCGGCGAGCAGGGCCTTGGTGGCGCGGCTGGCCTCGGGCGAGGTCGCCAGCAGCGTGCTCACCATGTCGGCGACGCGCGCCTCCAGCAATTCATCACTGCACACGTCATGCACCAGCCCCAGCTGGTGGGCGGTGTGGGCATCGATGACTTCCGCGGTCAGTGCATAGCGGCGCATCTGGCGCATGCCGATGGCGCGCTGCACGTAGGGGCTGATCACCGCCGGTGCCAGGCCGATGCGCACCTCGGAGAGACAGAAGCGTGCGCGTTCGGCCGCCAGCACGATGTCGCAGCAGGCCGCCAGACCCACGGCGCCGCCGAAGGTGGCCCCCTGCACGCGGCACACGCTGGGACAGGGCAGTTCATCGAGCAGCTGCATCAGGCGGGCAAGCTCCCGGGAATCGGCAAGGTTATCCTCGCGCGAATACTCGACCATGCGCTGCATCCACTTGAGGTCGGCCCCGGCCGAGAAGCTCTTGCCTTCGGAGGCCAGCACCATCACGCGTACCTCGCCCTGACTCGCCAGGGCGTGCAGGTGCGTCAGATGGCCGTTCAGCGCCTTGATCAACCGGTCATCAAAGGCGTTGTGCACCTCGGGGCGCGCCAGGGTCAGAGTGGCGACACCGCGCTTGTCGATCTCGAGTCGGCCGAATCACATGCGGAAGACACCGAAGCGACTCTCCTCTATCTCGGCATTCATCGCGGCGGCCAGGGACAGGCCGAGAATGTCGCGGGTCTGCAGCGGGTCGATCACGCCATCGTCCCAGAGTCTGGCGCTGGCATAGCAGGGGTGGCCCTGATGCTCGTATTGTTCGCGCACCGGTGCCTTGAAGTCCTCCTGTGCCTGTTGCGGCCAGTCGCGGCCCTCCCGCGCATGCTGCTCATACTTGACCTGGGCCAGCACGTTGGCCGCCTGCTCGCCGCCCATCACCGAGATGCGTGCGTTGGGCCACATGAACAGCAGGTTGGGGTCGTAGGCGCGGCCACACATGCCGTAATTGCCGGCGCCGAAACTGCCGCCGATCAGCACCGTGAACTTGGGGACCCTGGCACAGGCCACCGCCGTCACCAGCTTGGCACCGTGCTTGGCGATGCCCTCGTGCTCGTAACGTGAGCCGACCATGAAGCCGGTGATGTTCTGCAGGAAGATCAGCGGAATCTTGCGCTGGGCGCACAGCTCGATGAAGTGGGCGCCCTTGACGGCACTTTCCGAGAACAGCACGCCGTTGTTGGCGATGATGCCCACCGGATGGCCGTGCAGGTGAGCGAAGCCGGTCACCAGTGTCTCGCCGTAGTAGCGCTTGAATTCATCGAAGTCCGAATCATCCACCAGCCGACCGATCACTTCGCGCACGTCATAGGGCTTCTTGAGGTCCGTGCCGACGATGCCGTAGAGCTCGTTGGGGTCCAGGCGTGGCGGGCGGGATTCGCGCAGCGCGAGCTGCCCCTTGCGCTGCCAGTTGAGGCGCGAGACGGCTCGCCGTGCCAGTTGCAGGGCGTGGGCGTCATTGTCGGCGAAGTGATCGGCCACGCCGCTGATCTTGCAGTGCACCTCGGCACCACCGAGTGCCTCGGCGCTGATGTCCTCGCCGGTGGCCGCCTTCACCAGCGGCGGGCCGGCGAGGAAGATGGTGCCTTGCTCGCGCACGATGATGGATTCATCGGCCATCGCCGGAACGTAGGCGCCACCGGCGGTGCACGAGCCCATCACCACGGCGATCTGCGGAATGCCTTCGGCGGAGAGCGTCGCCTGGTTGTAGAAGATGCGGCCGAAGTGATCGCGGTCCGGGAAGACCTCGTCCTGATGGGGCAGATGCGCGCCACCGGAGTCCACCAGGTAGAGGCAGGGCAGGCGATGCTTGCGGGCCACTTCCTGGGCGCGCAGGTGCTTCTTCACCGTCAGCGGAAAATAGGTGCCGCCCTTGACGGTGGCATCGTTGGCGACGATGACGCATTCCACACCGCTGACGCGGCCGATGCCGGTGACCAGTCCCGCGCCGGGCACCGGGCTGTCATAGACGTCATGCGCTGCCAGTGCCGACAGCTCCAGGAAGGGTGAGCCCTCATCGATGAGGTGGTCGATACGTTCCCGCACGAACAGCTTGCCGCGCGATTCGTGGCGTTCGCGGGCCTTGTCGCCACCACCGGCGGCGACGCCGTCCAGCAGCTGGTGCAGGCGCTCGACCTCGGCCTGCATCGCGGCATGATTGGCACGGAACTGGTCGCTACGCGGATTGATCAGGGAGGTCAGAATGGCCATGCGGCAGCTCCATCAGCGAAGGGAAACGGATGGTGTGGGGCGTCATGCGCTTTCATTGAACAGCTCGCGGCCAATCAGCATGCGGCGTATCTCGCTGGTGCCGGCACCGATCTCGTAGAGCTTGGCATCGCGCAGCAGACGGCCGGTGGCGTACTCGTTGATGTAGCCATTGCCGCCCAGCAGCTGGATGGCATCCAGCGCCATCTGGGTGGCCTTCTCGGCGCAATAGAGGATGACGCCGGCGGCGTCCTTGCGCGAGGTCTGGCCGCGATCACAGGCGCCGGCCACGGCGTAGAGATAGGCGCGGCAGGCATTCAGCGTGGTGTACATGTCGGCAATCTTGCCCTGCACCAGCTGGAACTCGCCGATCGCCTGGCCGAACTGACGGCGCTCATGCAGATAGGGCACCACGATGTCCATGCAGGCCTGCATGATGCCGATGGGGCCGGCGGCGAGCACGGTGCGCTCGAAGTCCAGTCCACGCATCAGGACCTTCACGCCGCGATTGACCTCGCCGAGCACGTTCTCGGCCGGCACCTGACAGTCCTGGAAGACCAGTTCGCAGGTGTTGGAGCCGCGCATGCCCAGCTTGTCGAGCTTCTGCGCGGTGGAGAAGCCGGGGAAGTCGCGTTCGATGATGAAGGCGGTGATGCCCTTGGAGCCGGCGTCCGGGTCGGTCTTGGCATAGACGACCAGCGTGTGGGCATCCGGGCCATTGGTGATCCACATCTTGTTGCCGTTGAGCACGTAGTGGTCACCGCGCTTCTCGGCCTTGAGCTTCATCGAGACCACGTCCGAGCCTGCGCCGGGCTCTGACATCGCCAGGGCACCGACATGCTCACCGCTCATCAGCCTGGGCAGGTAGCGCGCCTTCTGCTCCGCGCTGCCGTTGAGCTTGATCTGGTTGACGCACAGGTTGGAGTGGGCCCCATAGGACAGCGCCACCGAGGCACTGGCCCGCGAGATCTCTTCCATGGCGATGCAGTGCGCCAGATAGCCCATGCCACTGCCGCCATCTTCCTCGGGGACGGTGATGCCCAGCAGGCCCATGTCGCCGAACTTCTGCCACAGGTCATCGGGGAAGGCATTGCTGGCGTCGATCTCCGCGGCGCGTGGTGCGATCTCGTCGCGGGCAAAGGCATTGATCTGCTCACGCAGCAGGGTGTGTGTCTCGTCGAGTCCGAAATCCAGCGGCGTATAGAGGCTGTGCATGAGCGGGCATCCTTTGCAGCGATGAGATGAGAAGCGCTTCGCGCGCCGGAATCACTCTAGAGTAAAGTTGACGTTAACGTAAAGGTTATCATCATGCGCTTTGACCAAGGTCGCAGGAGAAGGATCTTCTCGATGAGTGATGCTCGCGCCCCGGCGGTTCGCTTTCGCGATCTGCACAAGGGCTTTTCGGGTCAGCGATTGTTCGAAGGCATCGACCTCGAACTGCCGCGTGATCGTATTACTGCGCTGGTCGGTGCCAGTGGCTGCGGGAAGTCCACCTTGCTGCAGCTGATCAACGGGCTGATACGTCCGGACAGCGGCGAGGTACAGGTCTTCGGCAAGGGGGTGGACTATGCCAATCTGCCCGCCATGCGCAGACGCATCGGCTACGCCGTCCAGCAGATCGGCCTGTTTCCGCACCTCAGCGTGCGCGACAACATCGCCATTCTGGCGGACCGCGAAGGTTGGACGGCGGACAGGGTCAAGGCGCGCATCACGCGGCTGTTCCAGATGATGGACCTGGATCTGGCGCTGTTGACGCGTTATCCGCATGAGATTTCCGGCGGGCAGGCGCAGCGGGTCGGCCTGTGTCGCGCGATGATGCTGGAGCCACCGCTGCTGCTGCTCGATGAGGCCTTCTCTGCGGTGGACCCGATCACGCGCATCGAGGTGCATGCCCAGTTCCAGCGCATGCAGCAGGAAGAGCCGCGCAGCGTGGTGATGGTGACCCATGACATGAATGAGGCACTGAGTCTGTCCGACCACATGGTGGTGATGGCACCCGGCGTGGTGCTGCAGGCTGCCAGTCCCGAGACGATCGCCAGGGCGCCAGCGGATGAGCGCGTGGCCCGACTGCTGGAGGCACGCGCATGAAGACGCTGATGACGACTCCCGTCCTGCAACGTTCGCGCCGCGGGCTGTCCGGCGCGCTGATGATCGCCGGCCTGGCGCTGGCGAGTCTGGGGGCCCTGGTGAGCAGCCCGCTTGCCAGCGCGGAAGAGGAAGCCGCGGCATGGCCCGAGGACAAGCCCATCGTGGTGGGCTCCAAGGCGGATCGCGAAGGCCATCTGCTCGGCGAGATCTTCGCCCAGGTACTCGAGGATGCCGGCTTCACGGTCGAGCGTCGCCTCGGGCTGGGGCAGACCATCATCACCTATCAGGGGCTGGCGGAGGGGGAGCTGGATGTCTATCCCGAGTACACCGGCACCTTGGCGCACGCCATCCTCAATCTGGACAGCGTGCCGCCGCTCGACAAGCTCGATGCTCTGAGTCGTGAACGGGGGCTCAGGGTGCTCAAGCCACTGGGCTTCAACAACACCTATGCCGTGAGCATGCGGCGTGAGCAGGCCGAGTCGCTGGGGATCAGGACGATCGGTGATCTGGCGGATCACCCGGAGCTCTCGATCGCGATGTCGCATGAGTTCATCAAGCGCTCGGATGGCTGGCCGGGGCTGGCGGATGCCTACGCGCTGCCGCAGGTGCCCCGTGGCATCGAACACGGCATCGCCTATCAGGCGCTGCGCGAGAGCAAGATCGACGCCACCGATGCCTACTCCACCGAGGGTGACATCCAGCGCTTCGACTTCGTGCTGCTCGATGACGACCAGGGCTATTTCCCCGAGTATCTGGCGGTGCCCTTCGTGAATGCCGCCTTGCCGGAGAAGGCTGTCGCGGCGCTGGATCAGCTGGCGGGCAGTCTCGATGAGGACAGCATGCAGGCGCTGAATGCCGAGGTCTCCACCGAGGAGCAGAGCTTCGCCCAGGTGGCCAGCCGCTTCATTCAGGAACAGGGCATCACCACCGAGCAACGCGAAGTCAGTGGCGCCAAGTGGGACAAGCTCGGGACCAATCTCATCGAGCATCTGCAGTTGACGCTGTCCGCGCTGCTGCTGGCGTGTCTGGTCGGTCTGCCGCTGTCACTGCTGGTCTACCGCAATCCGAAGGTCTCGCGGGTCGTGCTCTACGTCACCGGCCTGCTGCAGACCATCCCCTCCATCGCGCTGCTGGCGTTGATGATTCCGCTGTTCGGGATCGGGGTGGTGCCGGCGGTGATCGCGCTGTTCGTCTACTCCCTGCTGCCGATCATCCGCGCGGCCATCACCGCACTGCTGACGGTGGACCCGCTGCTGGTCAAGGTGGCGCGCGGGATGGGGCTGACGCGCCGTGAGCAGCTGCGTCACGTCATCCTGCCGCTGGCGACGCCCAATCTGCTGACAGGGATCAAGACCGCCGCCATCATCAACATCGGTACCGCGACCCTGGCGGCCTTCATCGGCGCGGGCGGGCTGGGCGAACCCATCGTCACGGGGCTTTCGCTCAACGACTATGATCTGGTGCTGTACGGCGCGATTCCGGCGGCGCTGCTGGCCATCTGCGCGGAGCTGTTGTTCGAGTTGTTCGAGCGCATGGTGATTCCGGCGCATATGCGCGGGCTCAAGGCGCGTTGACCTGGAGATCAGCCGTTCATGGCCTGCGGCAGATAGAGCACGATCTCCGGGAAGACGTGCATCAGCACGATGGAGAAGATCATCAGCAGGAAGAACGGCAGCGTCGCCTTGGTGATGGTGATGATGTCCTTGCCGGTCAGGCTCTGGATCACGAACAGGTTGAAACCCACCGGCGGGGTGATCTGCGACATCTCGACCACGATGATCAGGTAGATCCCGAACCAGATCAGGTCGAAACCGGCGGCTTCGATGACCGGCATGATGATGGAGGTCACCAGCAGGATCAGCGAGATGCCATCCAGGAAGCAGCCCAGGATCAGCAGGAACAGCGTCAGCACCACCAGCAGCATGGTCGGCGACAGCCCCAGGGTGGCGATGCCTTCGGCCAGCTGCATCGGAATCTGGGTGAAGCTCATCGCGGAGGACAGGAAGGAGGCACCGGCGATGATGAAGGCGATCATGCATGAGGTGCGCAGCGCCGCGAACAGCGATTCCTTGAAGGTGGCGGCGCTCATGTGGCCATTGAGTCGCGCGATGATCAGCGACAGCACCACGCCGACCGCCGCCGCTTCCGTTGGTGACGCCAGGCCACCGTAGATGCTGCCGAGGATGCCGCCGATGAGTGCCAGCAGCGGAATCAACTGGGCGCTGTTGCGCAGCTTGGCCATGAAGCTCATGTGCGGCTCATCATGGCCGGCACGGCCCTGCGGCTCGCCGACGACCTTCGACCAGATCGCCAGATAGCCCATGAACAGGGCCAGCAGCAGCATGCCCGGCAGGACACCGGCGATGAACAGGCGCGAGATGGACTGCTCGGTGACCACGCCGTAGACGATCATCATGATCGACGGCGGAATCAGCAGACCGAGGGTCGAGGCGCTGGCGAGGGTACCGATGGCCAGATTGCTGTCGTAGCCGCGACGCTCAAGCTCCGGCAGGGTCATCTTGCCGACGGTGGCACAGGTGGCGGCGGAGGAGCCGCACACGGCGGCGAACAGCCCGCTGCCGATGATGTTGGAGTGCAGCAGGCGGCCCGGCAGGCGATTGAGCCACGGTGCCAGCGCGCGGAACATGTTGTCGGCGAGTCCGGAGCGGAACAGGATCTCGCCCATCCACACGAACATGGGCAGGGCGGTCAGGTCCCAGCCGTAGCTGGCACCCCAGAAGTCCGAGGCCAGGATCGGGCCGGTCTCGAAGGTGGAGAAGAAGGTCAGCACGATCCAGCCGGTGCCGATCAGCGAGAAGGCGACCCACACGCCGCCGCCGAGCAGCAAGGCGAGGGCCAGCAGAGTGACGAGGATGAGTGTCAGCATGTCATTCGGCTCCGTCTTCGGGCTCGGGCGCCACGTAGCGTGAGGGCGCGGTGAAGGCGGTGCGCAGCGTGGCGATCAGTGTCTCGAGAATCGCCAGGCACAGAAGGCCGGTACCGGCGACCAACACGCTCTGCGGAATCCACAGCGGCAGGGCCAGCAGGCCGGAGGAAATGTCGTGGTACTCGAGGCTCTCGCCGACCAGCAGTACCAGTTCATGGGTGATCAATACGCTCAGGCTCAGTGCGATCAGCAGCGCCAGGCTCTCGACCCACACGCGCACGGCGGGCGGCAGGCGATTGATGACCAGCGTCACGCGGATGTGCGCGTGGTGCGTGAAGGTATAGGCGAGGCTCAGGAAGGTGGCGCCGACCAGCAGGAAGGCGGCCATTTCCGAGACGCCGGAGATCTCGAAGCCGAGACGTTCGGCACCGAACATCACCAGGATGGCGTCGATCAGGCGCAGGAAGACCTGCAGGCTGACCAGGGTGCAGATCAGCAGCATGCAAGCTGCCGCACCCCACGCGCCGAGGCGATAGAGTCTGTCGAGGAAGTAGGTCATGACATGCACTCACAGGGAAGGTGAGGGTGGCCACGCGATGCCGTGGCTGGCAGGCGGGGCTCAGGCATCGAGATCGGCGCGATAACGCTCGAGCAGCTGCTGGCCTTCATCGCCGGCGCGTGATTTCCAGTCCTGGAACAGCTTGTCACCCGCGGCCTTGAGGTCTTCGGACAGCTTCTCGTCCGGCTCGGTGATGGTGAAGCCATTCTCGGTCAGCACCTTGGCGCTCTCGTCGGCATCGGCCTTGCTGGCTTTCCAGCCGCGAGTCTCGGCGGCCTTGGCGGCGTCCAGCACGGCCTGCTGGGTGCTCTCGTCGAGGCGATCGAAGGCGCGCTTGTTGACGAAGACGATGTTCTTCGGCAGCCACAGCTTGGCGTCGTTGTAGTGCTTGACGTAATCCCAGGCCGACATGGACTTGCCGGTGGAGCTGGAGGTGATCATCGCGTCGACACGGCCGGTGCTGAAGGCGGTGGGGATGTCGGCTTCTTCGGTCTCGGTGGGCTTGCCGCCGACGTTCTCGACGAAGCGCTGGGTGTTGATGTTGGGCGCGCGGATGCGCAGGCCCTTGAGTTGGGAGACGTCAGTCAGGTCGAAGTCGGTGTAGATGCCCTGGGCCGGCCAGGCGACCGCGTACAGCGGCATCAGGCCTTCCTTGGCGAACAGCGCGGTGATGTCCGGCTTGGAGGCCTGCCAGAGAGCGAAGGCTTCCTCGTAGCTGGAGGCGACGCCCGGCAGGGTGTCCAGCTCGTAGACCGGCGATTCGTTGGACAGGATCGACAGGAAGATCTCGCCGGCCTGGACGGTGCCGCGACGCACGGACGGCTTGATCTCGCCGTGGGAGATCAGCGAACCGCCGCTGTGCACGGTGATGCTCAGCTCGCCATCGGTGGCCGCGGTGACCTCCTCGGCGAACTGCTTGGTGTTCTTGGTGTGGAAGCTGGCATCGCCATACGGAGTGGCGAGGTTCCACTGTGCCGCGAGGGCCGAGCCACTGAAGGCCAGGGCACCGGCGGCTGCCAGTCCGATGAGGGTACTGGAGGTGGCAGATTTGCGGGTGAGGGAGTCGCTGGGCTTACGCATGTCTAGTTCCTCATTATTATTGAATGTTGTCGGCAGACGATTTCATTCTTCAAGTGACAGGCCATCCCGTCCAATCGTTAATTCTGATTCACAGTATCGATGAAATCTTTCATCGTGTCGTCGCATGAAAGCCTTTGGCGATATTGTTAGACCTTGGTGACTTGGTATGACGTGCCCTGGCGCACGATCAACCCTGTCTCAGCGCATGCATGACGCTTCGATCAGGCGGGGGGAGGCGCGTGCTGGCGAGAGTAGGTCTCGGCACACTGGCGACCCAGGCGCGCGACACTGGCGCAGAAGTCGGGGTAATTGGCATTGCGCCAGATGGCCTCATAGACCATCGGCGGCAGCGGGGTCTCGAGTGGCAGACGCACCAGTTCGCCGTGATTGATCACGTCCTCGACGGTGGCGACCGGCAGGACACCGATGCCCAGTCCTTCGCTGCTCATGCGCAGAATGGTCATCAGGGTGCTGGTGCAGTGCACCTTGGGTTGGGTGATGCCCTGTTCGGCGAGGTAGCTGACAAGCTCCGTATAGGGACGGGCCTGCTTGCTGAAGGAGATGAAGGGGGTTCTGGCGAAGCATTCGCCGTCCTGGGCCAGCTGCTCGGCGAGGGTCGGCGAGGCGAACATGCCCATCTCGAAGGTGCACAGCGGTGTCTGGGTCGCGTAGGGGCCCATGGCGGCGCTG
Organism: Cobetia sp. ICG0124; assembly: GCF_004006355.1. NCBI lineage: Bacteria > Pseudomonadati > Pseudomonadota > Gammaproteobacteria > Oceanospirillales > Halomonadaceae > Cobetia > Cobetia sp. ICG0124. Next base: position 993,936 of record NZ_CP024893.1, read on the forward strand.
TCCATCGCGAACAGCATGTCGAGGTCATTGTCGGCCAGGCGCTGATGCAGAAAGGGCGAGATGTCGACGGTCATTTCCAGCGTCAGCTTGGGGTAGCGCTCGGCCAGCTGGCGCATGAAGGCCGGGAACCAGCTGTTGGCGATGGTCTCGATGACGCCCAGACGCAGCGTGCCGGAAAAGGCGCCTTCCTCCTGAAACAGGCGCATGGCTTCCTCGCGCCCGCTCAACAGGCGTTCGGCATGCGCGAAGAATTCCCGACCGCGCAGGGTGGGCTGGATGGGGCGGGTGGCACGCTCGAGCAGCGATTCGCCGACGGCGGCCTCAAGACGGTTGATGCGGTCCGAGATGGAGGGCTGGGTGAGGTGCAGCTTGGTCGCGCCCTTGCGGAACGAGCCGAGCCGCACGACCCAGACAAAGGCCTCGAGTTCCTTGAAATCGAACATGACAGATGCCCCGTGATGAATCGTTGAGACCGACCATCTTGCCGCATGCCGTGCAGGGCGTCAGCTTTCATCACCGGGCATGCCCCGCACGAGACGGGGCGCGGGACCTTCACTTGCGAAACAGCTGGCTCTCGCGGTCCTTGAAGGCCTTGAACTCCAGCGCGTTGCCGGTGGGGTCGAGGAAGAACATCGTGGCCTGTTCACCGGGCTCGCCCTTGAAGCGCACATGAGGTGCGATCTCGAATGTCACGCCTTCGGCAGTGAGACGATCCGCCAGTGCCTGCCAGGCCTCCATCTCGAGTACCACCCCGAAGTGCGGCACCGGGACGCCATGCCCATCGACCGGATTGCGGTGCTGGGCGAGCGGGTTGTCAGGGTCGGCCAGTGCCGGGTTCAGGTGGCAGACGAACTGGTGGCCGTAGAGGTCGAAATCGACCCAGCTGTCCGAGGAGCGTCCCTCCGGACAGCCGAGGAATTCGCCATAGAAGCGCCGGGCTTCGGCGATGTCACGCACTTGAATCGCGAGGTGGAACGGATCACTGACGGCCATGTGGAAAATTCGGCCCTTTCGTGGCTGTCCGGGGTGCCCCAGACAGAAGCATGTGGCGGTCTGACAGGCAAGCGGATGATTGACTGGGCTTTCATACCTTCTGGTAATGAAAGATTTCATCGATATAACGAATCACAAAATACGATTGGATACCGAGGCATGGCCTTACTTAGAGTGGAGGGATAACAACACACAAGATCATCCTGCGAGGTGTCTCAATGTCCCGTTCCGCTCCCTCCCTCCCTCTGCTCAATTGCGACATGGGCGAAAGCTTCGGCAACTGGAAGATCGGCCTCGATGACGAGGTCATGCCCTACGTCGATTGCGCCAACATCGCCTGTGGCTTCCACGCCTCGGACCCCACCATCATGCGCCGCACCGTGCGGCTGGCGGTCAAGCACGACGTGCGCATCGGCGCACATCCCGCCTATCCGGATCTGCAGGGCTTCGGGCGCCGCTCCATGGCCTGCTCGCCTGCGGAAGTCGAGGACATGCTGCTCTATCAGATCGGCGCGCTCGACGGTATCTGTCGCGCCGAAGGCACTCGCGTCCAGTACGTGAAGCCGCATGGTGCGCTCTACAACGACATGGCCGCTGACCCGACGCTACTGCGCGCCGTCATGCAGGCCGTGGTGCGCTATGACGCCAGCCTGCCGCTGATGGTGATGGCGACCGCCAATCCGGCACCGATGCAGGCACTGGCCGACGAGATGGGCATCACGCTGTGGTTCGAGGCCTTCGCCGACCGTGCCTACGACTCGCGCGGTCACCTGGTCTCGCGTCGTGAGCCCGGCGCCGTGCATCACGACAGCGAGGTGATCATCGCCCAGTCGGTGACGCTGGCGCGCGGTGAAGCCCTCACCGACAGCAGCGGCGGTGATCTGGTGCTCAGTGCCGACACCCTGTGCGTGCACGGTGACAACGCCGAGTCCGTGGCCGCGGTGCGTGCCATCCGTGACGCCTTCGATGCGCTGGCGGGTGCCTGATGGCTGGGGGGAATAGCCACGAACGTGGCTCGTCACCGCAACTGCGCCTCGAGACCGTCGGCATGGACTCGCTGATCATCCGGCTGTTCGACCGCATCGAGGAATCCAACATGGCCTGGATTCTGGCCGCTGACGGGGCCTTGCGTGAGGCCTTCGGCACGGCGCTGGTGGATCTGGTGCCGTCCTATACCACCTTGCTGCTGCACTATGACGTGGCGGCACTGGAAGAAGGCGAGGTGCGTGCCCGTATCCAGGCGGCCCTCGAGAACCTCGCTCCGCAGAGCGGTCAGCAGGGCCAGCTGCACGAGGTGCCCGTCTGGTACGACGACAGTGTCGGTCCGGAGCTTGCGCCGATCGCCGCGCGTCTCGGCATCAGTGTCGAGGCGTTGATCGCGCGGCACGGCGCGCATGATTACTGCGTGTTCGCGCTTGGCTTCGCCCCCGGTTTCGCCTTCATGGGCGTGCTGGAGGAGGCATTGACCACACCGCGTCTCAAGACGCCGCGCCAGAAGATCGCCCCCGGCAGCGTCGGCATCGCCGACCGTCAGGCCGCGATCTACCCGTCCCGCTCTCCCGGTGGCTGGAACATCCTGGGCCGCACGCCCATCACGCTGTTCGGCCGCAACGAGGCCGGTGAGCCGTCCAGTCGCTTCATGCCCGGTGATCGCGTGCGTTTCGTTTCCGTGAGCCGAGAGGAATTCGTTCGCCTGGGCGGCGATGTCACCCCGCTGGAGGAGCGCGCATGAGTGCCGACAACGACAAGCGCGTGAGGCTCGACGTCAAGCGCAGTGGTGCCCTGGCACTGGTACAGGATGCGGGACGCCTGGGTGTCCGCCATCTGGGCGTGACCCAGGGCGGCGCGGCGGACTGGGTCTCGCTGGGCTGGGCCAACTGGCTGCTGGGCAATGCCCCGGATGCGCCGGGACTCGAGATCACCATGGGCGCCGGCCTGACCCTCAAGGTCGGGCAGGCGGGCACGCTGGCGCTGTGTGGCGCTGATCTGGCGGCGACACTGGATGGTGAGGCGTTGCTGCCCGGGCAGGCCTTCGCCGTGACGGCGGGGCAGGTGCTCAAGTTCGAGCGTCCGGTCGCCGGGCTGCGCGCCTATCTGGCCTTCCCGGGTGGGCTGGATGTCGCCCCGGTGCTGGGCAGTGCGGCCTGTACCGTGCGTGATGGTCTGGGCGGGCTGGATGGCGAAGGCCATGCATTGGCCAGCGGCGATGTGCTCACGGCGGCCGGCAATGAGCTGTCGCTGCGCGAATTGCCGGCGTCGGCACAGGCATGGCAGCAGTCGCTGACCCTCGAGGAGGGCGAGGCGCTCGAACTGGCGCTGGTGGTAGGCGCCCAGATTGCCGAATTCAGCGGCGACAGCCTCTTTCGCGCCTTCAACCGCGACTGGGCGGTAGATGGTCGCGCGGATCGCATGGGCGTGCGTCTGACCGGCCCGCGTCTGGAGCGTGACGGTGCCGGGATGGTCTCCGAAGGCATTCCGCTGGGCGCGGTACAGGTGCCCGCCGATGGCCAGCCGATCATCCTGCTCAATGATCGCCAGACCATCGGCGGCTATCCGCGCCTTGGCGCACTGACGCCGCTGGCCTGCGCGCAGCTCGCCCAATGCGTGCCGGGCACCAGGGTGCGGCTGGCGGCCGTGACGCCGGGCCAGGCGCGACAGGATCACCTCGCGGCACTGGCCGCCTGGCAGGCGTGAGGGCTCGCCAAAGCGAGCAGACAAAAAAAGGGCCTCCAGATGGAGGCCCTTTCGGTTTTCCCGTGAGGGAATCTTTGATGCAGTCGGCGCGGATTGATCAGATCAGCGCCTTGATGAACAGATTCCCGGAGAAACGGTGCGCGAGCATCGGGAAACTGTGCACTGGCACATGGAAATGAAAGACATGCTCCAGTGCGGTCATCATGGTGAGGAAGACCCTCTTGCATGACGACGGATAACGAACGGCTTATCCCCCGAACGGGACTGTACTGGCAAGAATAACGGTTGATGACAGTGGATGCCAGTCATTTACGAGCGGTGTTTTCTAATTTTTTTCACGCCGGCGCAGACGCCGCGCCTGCCAGGCGAGCACCTGAGGCGTCAGTTCGGCGTGCGCCTCGACCTCGAAACCACTGTTGGCCATCGCCTCGTGCAGTTCCTCGCAGCTGGCCAGGTGATCGGCGCGGGGTGTCAGTGCCCAGGGCACCGGCAGCTGCGGACGCTCATGGAAGGCTTGTGCCTGGACGCTGAGCACCGGCTCATGCAGCACCAGATAGCCGTCATCGTTGAGGCAGTCATGCCACTGACGCAACACGTCGGTCTTGTCGCTCAGATGGACCAGCAGGTGCTGGCTCAGGATGCGGTCGACATGTCGCCCCGTCAGGGCGGGATGCAGCTCGGGATAGCAGGCGTCACCCTCCAGCACTCGGATACGCTCGCGCAGGCCGGTGGCACGGTTGAGCGCGATGGCCAGCTGGCAGAGGCTCTCCGAGAGATCCAGGGTGGTGACGTGATGCCCGACGCTGGCATGAGACCCAGCTCCGCCGTGGCGGTTTCGCGCATCTTGAATTTCTGGATCTTGCCGGTGACGGTCATCGGGAATTCCTCGACGAACTTGATATGGCGCGGCACCTTGAAGTGGGCGATTCTGCCCTGGCAGAACGCCTTGAGGCCTTCGGCATCCAGCTGCTCGCCTTCCTTGAGCTTGACCCAGGCCATCACTTCCTCGCCATAGCGCTCATCGGGCACGCCGATCACCTGCACGTCCGACACGGCAGGATGGGTGTAGAGGAAGTCCTCTATCTCGCGGGGATAGATGTTCTCGCCACCGCGGATGATCATGTCCTTGATGCGCCCGACGATGGTCACGTAACCGTCCTCATCGAGGGTGGCGAGATCACCGGTATGCATCCAGCGGCCACTGTCGATGGCCTTGGCGGTGGCGTCCGGGTTGTTCCAGTAGCCGAGCATCACGCTGTAACCGCGTGTGCACAGCTCGCCCTTCTCGCCGCGCGGGACCACCTGGCCTGTCTCGGGGTCGACGATCTTGATCTCCAGATGGGGATGCAGGGTGCCGACGGTGGAGACACGCTTGTCCAGCGGTGCCTCGCGGGTGGTCTGCAGACTCACCGGGCTGGTCTCGGTCATGCCATAGGCGATGGTGACCTCCCGCATGTGCATGCGCTCGATGACCTGGCGCATCACCTCGATGGGGCAGATGGAACCCGCCATGGTGCCGGTGCGCAGGCTGGAGAGATCAAACTCGTCAAAGCGCGGGTGCTCGAGTTCGGCGATGAACATCGTCGGTACGCCGAACATCGCGGTGGCGCCTTCCTCGCTGACCGCCTGCAGCGTGGCCAGCGGATCGAAACCCGCCTCGGGGTAGATGATCGTCGCTCCGTGGGTCAGGCAGCCCAGATTGCCCATCACCATGCCGAAGCAGTGATAGAGCGGCACCGGCATCACCAGTTTGTCGTGCTCCGTGAGATTCATGCGCTCGGCGACGAAGAAGCCGTTGTTGAGAATGTTGTGATGCGAGAGCGTGGCCCCCTTGGGGGCCCCGGTGGTGCCGGAGGTGTACTGGATGTTGATCGGGTCATCGAAGGTCAGGCTGGCCTGCAGTTCTTGGAGTGTCTCGAGACTGACCTCTCCGGCGCCGCCCAGCACATCCTGCCAGTGGAGCATGCCGGGCAGGGCATCCTCGGCCTCGAAGCAGACCAGACGCCTGAGGTCCGGCAGCGCGCCATTGTGAATGCCATCACGGCCGCGGGCCTCCCTGGCCTCAGGGAACAGCTCCTCGAGGATCGAGACGTAGTCCGAGGCCTTGAAGCGTGCCTGGAAGATCAGCGTCGCCGCGCCGGACTGCTTGAGCGCATAGGCCAGCTCATGGCCGCGATAGCTCGGGTTGAGATTGACCAGCACCGCGCCGATCTTGGCGGTGGCGTACTGGATCAAGGTCCACTCGGCGCGATTGGGTGCCCAGATGCCGACCCTGTCGCCGCGCTCGATCCCCATCGCCAGCAGGCCGCGCGCCACGCGCTCGACCTCTGCATGCAGCTCGGCCCAGGTGTAACGCAGCCCCTGATGACGGCTGATCAGAGCGTCGCGCTCGGGCCAGCGCGCGGTGATGCGATCGAGACAGTCGCCGATGGTTTCCCCCATCAGGGGAGTGTCGGAGAGGGTGCTCAGATAGCTGAGAGACTGGCGTGTGGCTGAGAGACTGGCGTGTGGCAATGGCGTCCTGTGACATGGCGTTGTCCTGTGTCCCTGGTTGTTATTGGTGTGGCAAGGCGTATTCAGGGGTCGTCCAGCTCGCGCTGCATGGCGGTGAGGTCGCGCAGCTGGCGCTCCAGTCCTTCACGTTTCTCGGCCAGGATGTCGAGCAGCCTCGTGAGCTGCTTCTCGCCGCCGCCATCCGCGGCATCGTAGAGATCCACCACCTCGCGAATCTCGGCCAGCGAGAATCCCAGCCGCTTGCCGCGCAGCGTCAGCTTGAGGCGCACGCGGTCCTTGTCGTGATAGATGCGCGTCTGGCCGCGTCGCTGGGGATGCAGCAGGCCTTCTTGCTCATAGAAGCGGATGGTGCGTGTGGTCACGTCGAAATGACGTGCCAGCTCGCCGATGCTCCAGGTGCGTTGGGTCGGGCGAATGGCGTCGCTGGTGCTGGTGGCACTCAGCAGGCCTTCCATGCCGACGCCATCGTCCGGACTCTCGGAGGCTGTCGGGTTCTGGGTGTCAGGCGTTGAGGTAATCATCGTATCCGTCATGGGCACTGCCGCTCCGAATGCTGTGTGCGCCGAGGAGATGGGCATGCCCCTCTGCGCAGTGGATGCCAGCGGCGTCTGGCCGTGAATTTTCTACAGACTAGCATTGTTTACGTTAACGTAAAGGGTAATAGTATTTGCAGCCAACCAAGCAGATGCTAGGTTGAGTCAGATCGCAATGTCGGCTTGCCGCTTTCGGCAAGATGGCTCCGCAAATGGCTCGCTTGAGTTGCTGTCACGACTGCGCGCCGTCGTCGCCGGTGACAGCGCACCACTGGTATTGCCACAGCTGATCAATGGCCAGTTTGTCGCAAGCTCCGCCGATCAGCACCTGAGCGTGACCAACCCGGCCACCAACGCTGAAGTGGCGCGTGTTCCACTGACGCCGCTCAGCGAACTGGACGAGGCGCTGGTGCATGCCGAGCAGGCCTTCCAGCGCTGGCGCAACACCCCGGTGCCGACCCGTGCCCGTCTGATGCTCAGTTATCAGCATCTGCTCAAGCAGCATCATGACGAGCTGGCCGAGATCATCTCTCATGAGCTAGGCAAGACCTTCGAGGACGCCAAGGGCGATGTCTGGCGCGGCATCGAGGTGGTCGAGCATGCCGCCAACATTCCGAGTCTACTGATGGGCGAGACGGTGGAGAACGTCGCCACCGGCATCGACAGCTACTCCGTGACCCAGTCGCTGGGCGTCTGCCTGGGCATCACGCCGTTCAATTTCCCCGCCATGATACCGCTTTGGATGTTCCCGCTGTCCATCGCCTGCGGCAATGCCTTCGTGCTCAAGCCTTCCGAGCAGGTACCGCTGACCACGCTGCGTCTGGCGGAGCTGTTCATGGAAGCGGGAGCGCCCGAGGGCATCCTGACCGTGGTGCAGGGCGGGCGCGATCAGGTCAATCACCTGCTGGCCCACGAGACACCGCGCACCGTGAGCTTCGTCGGTTCGGTACCGGTGGGGCAGCACATCTATCGTACCGCCACCGACAACCTCAAGCGCGCCCAGTGCTTCGCGGGTGCCAAGAACCACATGGTGATCATGCCGGACGCTCCGGCGGACCAGGTGGTGAATGCGCTGGTCGGGGCCAGTGTCGGTGCGGCGGGTCAGCGCTGTATGGCGATCTCGGTGGCGGTCTTCGTCGGTGATTCGAAGGCCTTGATCGCGCGGGTGCGTGATGCGCTGGCCGAGGTGCGCCCCGGTGCCTGGAATGACAAGGGCGCCAGCTACGGACCGCTGATCTCGCCGCAGGCACTGGAGCGCGTGACGGGCTGGATCGGGCAGGGCGTCGAGGAAGGGGCCGAGCTGCTGCTGGACGGTCGCGGCATCTCGGTGGCGGGCTATCCCGACGGCAACTGGCTGGGGCCGTGCCTGTTTTCCAAGGTGACGCCGGAAATGGTGCTCTATCGCGAGGAGATCTTCGGGCCGGTGCTGTGCTGCATGGAGGCGGCGGATCTGTCCGAGGCCATCGAGCTGATCAACAACAACCCCTACGGCAACGGCACCTCCATCTTCACGCGCTCCGGCGGCGCGGCACGCCGCTTCCAGAATGAGATCGCGGTGGGCCAGGTCGGTATCAACGTGCCGATTCCGGTGCCGCTGCCGTTCTTCTCCTTCACCGGTTGGCGCGGCAGTTTCTTCGGCGATCTGCATGCCTATGGCAAGCAGGCGGTGCGCTTCTATACCGAGACCAAGACGGTGACGGCGCGCTGGTTCGATGATGCGCCGGCCGAGGGCAATCAGCCCAACTTCTCTATTCAGATGCGCTGAGCGGGCCTGGAGATAAAGAACAAGGACAACAGGAGGCAGCTGCATGAACTTTTCGCTGACCGATGACCAGCGTGCCCTGCAGGAGGGCGCGCGTGCCTTCGCGGATGCCGAGCTTGCCCCGCATGCCGCCGAGTGGGACGCCACGGCCCATTTTCCCATCGAGACGCTGAAGAAGGCGGGTGAGGCTGGCTTCATGGGGCTCTATGTCCCCGAGGAGCATGGCGGTCTTGGCCTGCCGCGTCTGGACAGCTCCATCATTCTCGAGCAGCTGGCCACCGGCTGCATCTCGACCACCGCCTACATCACCATCCACAACATGGTCGGCTGGATGATCGCGAGCTTCGCCAGTGACGAGTGCCGCGAGCAGTGGGTGCCAGCGATGGTGGCGGGCGACAAGCTTGGCTCCTACTGCCTGACCGAGCCGGGCAGCGGCAGTGATGCCGCCAGTCTGCGCACCCGCGCCGAGCGTGACGGCGATGACTACTACCTGAGTGGCTCCAAGATGTTCATCTCCGGTGCCGGGGCGACGGACGTGCTGGTGGTGATGGCGCGCACCGGCGAGCCTGACAGCGGCGCGGCGGGTATCTCGGCCTTCGTGGTGCCAGCGGGTGCCGACGGCATCAGCTACGGCAAGAAGGAAGACAAGATGGGCTGGAACAGCCAGCCGACCCGGCTGGTGAGCTTCGATCGCGTGCGGGTCCCGGCGGACAATCGTCTGGGCGAGGAGGGCGAGGGCTTCCGTTTCGCGATGAAGGCGCTGGATGGCGGACGCATCAACATCGCCACCTGCTCGCTGGGCGCGGCCCAGAAGGCGCTGGAGCTGTCGCGGGATTATCTCGGCGAGCGCAAGCAGTTCGGGCGCGAGCTGGCGCAGTTCCAGGCCCTGCAGTTCAAGCTGGCCGACATGGCCACCGAACTGACCGCGGCGCGCACCCTGGTGCGGCTGGCGGCCTTCAAGCTCGATGAGGGCGACGGCGAGGCCAGCGCCCACTGTGCAATGGCCAAGCGCTTTGCCACCGACATGGGCTTCGAGGTCTGCAATCAGGCACTCCAGCTGCATGGCGGCTACGGTTATATCCGCGAGTACCCGTTGGAGCGGCTGGTGCGTGACACCCGTGTGCACCAGATTCTAGAAGGCACCAACGAGATCATGCGTCTGATCATCGCGCGCCGTCTTCTGACGCCGGGCATGATCGAGTCGCTGGCGTAACGGCGCCTCCACTTCAATTCGTCAGTGGTTACCATCTTTCAGGGAGTTACGTGATGTCATCCAATCAAGGGCCATGCCTCGTTCTCGAGAAGGATCGTCATATCGCCCGTGTCACCATCAACAACCCGCCGGCCAACACCTGGACGGAGGCGTCCTTGATCGAGCTGGAGCAGTTGCTCGATGAGCTGGAGGGCGATGGCAGCGTCAGTGCGGTGGTGATTACCGGTGAGGGCGACAGGTTCTTCTCCGCCGGCGCCGATCTCAAGACCTTCGCCGACGGTGACAAGGGCGTCGCCGCCACCATGGCGCGCCGCTTCGGGCTGGCCTTCGAGCGGCTGGCCAACTTCCCCGGCGTGACGATTGCCGCCGTCAACGGCTACGCGATGGGCGGCGGGCTTGAATGCGCGCTGGCCTGCGATATCCGTATCGTCGAGCGTCAGGCGAAACTGGCGCTGCCGGAGGCCAAGGTCGGTCTGCTGCCGTGCGCGGGCGGCACCCAGCATCTGCCGTGGCTGGTCGGCGAAGGCTGGGCCAAGCGCATGATCCTGTGTGGTGAGCAGGTGGATGCCGAGACCGCCGGTCGCATCGGGCTGGCCGAAGAGGTGGTCGAGACCGGCCAGAGCTTGGAGCGCGCGCTGGCGATGGCCGAGAGCGTCGCCAACCAGAGCCCGAGTGCGGTGGCGCGCTGCAAGGCGTTGATCATGTCATCTCGCCATCGCGGCATGAGCGATGGCCTGCGCATGGAACGCGAGCTGTTCGTCGAGCTGTTCGATGACCCCAACCAGAAGGAGGGCGTGAGTGCCTTCCTGGAGAAGCGTGCACCGCAGTGGGTCTCGCATCAGAAAGAGGTGAAGGGAGGAGGGCGCTCATGAGCCAGATAGAAGGTGTCACTGCCAAGGCCGCGACCGATGTCGAGGCGCCCGTGGTGTTCGAGACGCGTCGCGCCCGCGACGGCAAGCAGCTGGGCATCATGCGCCTGAATGCGCCGCGCTCGCTGAATGCGCTGTCGCTGGCCATGATCGAGCGCATCGAGGCCCAGCTGGATGCCTGGGAGCTGGACAGCAGCATCGCCATGGTGTGGCTGGAAGGCGCCGGCGAGCGTGCGTTGTGTGCCGGTGGCGATATCGTGGCGCTCTATCAGGCGATGACCACCGCACCGGCAAGCGAAGGCGCAGACCCTCTTGAAGCGCTGGAGGATTTCTTCGCCACCCGCTACTTCACCGCGGAATACCGGCTCGATCACCGGCTGCATACCTTCCCCAAGCCGCTACTGGTGTGGGGCGGCGGCATCGTGATGGGCGGCGGCATGGGGCTGTTCGCCGGCGGTTGCGAGCGCGTGGTCACCGAAAGCTCACGGCTGGCGATGCCGGAGGTCAGCATCGGCCTGTACCCGGATGTCGGGGCCAGCTGGCTGCTCAATCGCCTGCCGCGTGGCATCGGCGAGTATCTGGGAGTGACCGGCGCGCAGTTGAATGCCCGCGATGCGCTGGATCTCGGGCTTGCCACACGCCTGATTCCCGACGCGCAGCGCGAGGCGCTCAAGCAGGCGCTGTGCGAGGGGGAATTCGGGCGTCATCCGTCGCGTCATCTGAGCCAGGTGCTGAGCGAGTTCGAGCGCCGTGAGCTGGCGCCGCCGGGACAGGTCATGCCGCTCTTTGATCATCTTCAGCAGCTGGTCGCCGGGCGCGAAGTGCTGAAGGCCTGTCAGCGGATCCTCGACGATCCCCAGGCGCGCAGTGACTGCAATGCGTGGCTGAACGCCAATCGCGAGCGTCTGCTGGCCGGCTGCCCCAGTTCCCCGCATCTGGTATTTCGCATGCTGGCACGTCACCGTCATTCCTCGCTGGCGGAAGCCTTCCGCGACGAGCTGACCCTGTCGGTGCGCTGCTGCATGGGCACCGAGCTTGCTGAAGGGGTGCGCGCCCTGCTGATCGACAAGGACAGGCAGCCGCAGTGGGCCTATGCCTCGATCGCGCAGGTCTCCGAGGAATACATCGACGGCTTCTTCGCGCCGCTGTGGGAAGAGGACGAGCATCCGCTGATGGATCTGTAAGCGCGCTTTTCAGCACGGGCGGCAGGTGCGGACATGCCGCCGGACGCCAATGACAACAAGAACCTGTTCACGAGGAAGCATTGCCATGACATCCATCGGTTTCATCGGGCTCGGCAACATGGGCGGCCCCATGGCCCTCAATCTGGTCAAGGCCGGCCATGAGGTGAAGGTCTTTGATCTGGTCGAGTCGGCCATGAGCCAGCTGGTCGAGGCGGGTGCCTCACGCGCCGAGTCGCCACGCCAGGCGACAGAGGGCGTTGACGTCGTCATCAGCATGCTGCCGGCGGGGCAGCACGTGCGAAAGCTCTATCTGGGTGACAAGGAAGACGGCGAGGGTGGCCTCTTGGCGACACTCGACGCTTCGGTACTGGTGATCGACGCCTCGACCATCGCGCCGGATGATGCCCGGCTGGTCGCTCGCCATGCCGCCGAGCGTGGCATCACCTTCATGGACGCCCCGGTGTCGGGCGGGGTCGGTGGCGCACGTGCCGGCACGCTGAGCTTCATCGTCGGTGGCGAGGCCGACGGCTACGCGCGTGCCGTGCCGCTGCTGGAAGTGATGGGCAAGAATCTGTTCCATGCAGGCCCGGCCGGCAGCGGTCAGGTCGCCAAGATCTGCAACAACATGCTGCTGGGCATCCTGATGAGCGGCACCGCCGAGGCGCTGGCGCTGGGGGTCAAGAACGGACTGGACCCGGCCGTGCTCTCGGAGGTGATGAAGCAGTCCTCCGGCGGCAACTGGGCGCTCAACGTCTACAACCCCTGGCCCGGGGTGATGGAGGCGGCACCTGCGTCCAACGACTATCAGGGCGGCTTCCTGGTGGACCTGATGGCCAAGGATCTCGGCCTTGCCTGGGAAATGGCGCTGGGCTCGAAATCGGCAGTGCCAATGGGCTCCCAGGCGCGTAACCTGTTCGCCCAGCATGCCGCCCAGGGTGCGGGACGTCTCGATTTCTCGAGCATCCAGCGTTTCTATCGTTGCGGCGAGGCGGATGTGTGAGGTGTCACGCAGGCGGTGAGTGGCATGCATCATCAGGACGATATCATCTGCAAGGAGGACCCCATGATTCGACCGGTCAGTGAGCTGGTGGCAGCGGCCGAGAAGGAGATCGACACCCTGTCGCCTGAGGCGCTGCGTCAGGCGCTGGAGGAGTCTCGCGCAGGCGGTACACCCCTGATCCTGGTGGATATCCGCGATGTGCGTGAGCTGGAGCGGGAAGGCCGCATTCCCGGGGCCATCCATGCGCCACGCGGCATGCTGGAGTTCTGGGTCGACCCGGCTTCGCCCTATCACCGTGCCGATTTCGCCCGTGAGGGATGTTATGTGCTGTTCTGCGCCGGCGGACTGCGCTCGGCGCTGGCCACCAAGTCGCTCAAGGACATGGGCTTCGGGCCGGTGGCCCATCTCGGTGGCGGCTTCGCGGCCTGGCGTGAGGCGGGGGGAGAGGTCATCTCGCCCTTCATGCAGGGCAACTAGTCCGGCCCCGTCCCCGCGTGGTCGGCGTGATCTGCTGCGTGATCCGATCGCCTCGACGCTTGCCCGCATGACGGGGCCGGTGATCGGCGGCATCGTCACCATGATGCTGTTCAACCTGGTGGATGCCTGGTTCATCGCCCAGCTGGGCACCGCGGAGCTGGCGGCGGTCACCTTCACCTTTCCGGTGACCTTTGCCGTCATCAGCATCGCCATCGGTCTGTCCATCGGCACCACCGCCGTGGTGGGGCGCAGGCTCGGGCGTGGCGAGTTCGAGACGGTCAAGGCGCGGGCCACGGATGCCAGTCTGCTGGGGTTGCTGCTGGGCGTCGTGATGATCGTGGCGGGGCTTGTCAGCATCGGGCCGCTGTTCGGGTTGCTGGGGGCCGATGACACCCTGATGCCGCACATCCAGGACTACATGCAGGTATGGTACTTCGGGGCACCCTTCGTGTTGCTGCCACGCGTGCTGGGCAGCGTGCTACGCGCCGAGGGCAATACCCTGGTGCCCTCGCTGGTGATGGCGGCGGCAGGGGGACTCAATGCGCTGCTCGACCCGCTGCTGATCTTCGGCATCGGAGATTGGCAGGGCATGGGCGTGGCGGGGGCGGCGCTGGCCACGGTGCTGTCGTGGCTGGCGATGACGCTGGGCTTGCTGGCATTGCCATTGCTGCGCGCGCGGCTGGATCTGCATCAGCTGTCGCTGACACGTCTGATCACCTCATGGCGAGAAGTGGGGGCCATCGGCTTGCCTGCGGCCATGACCAGCGTGATGACGCCGATCGCCACGGCGCTGGTCACGCGGATCGTCAGTCAGCATGGTCATGCCGCCGTCGCGGCCTATGGCATCGGTTCACGCATCGAGTCACTGGCACTGATTCTGGTGCTGGCACTCTCGATGACGCTGTCACCCTTCATCAGCCAGAATGATGGTGCCGGGCAGCACCGGCGGGTATGGCGAGCCATCCACGGTATACTCGGCTTCATTCTCGTCTGGCAGCTGGCGGTCTGGCTGGGGCTGGGGCTTGGCGGTGAGTGGATCGCGGCGCGCTTCGCCGAAAGCCCGGAAGTCGCGCAGCTGGTGGTCACCTACCTGTGGCTGATTCCCGCCGCACTCGGCGCCCAGGGCGTGATCATCCTCGCCAACTCCAGCCTCAATGCGCTGCACGAGCCACGCCGGGCGATGACACTCTCGCTGGTGCGACTGTTCGCTCTGCTGGTGCCATTGGCCTGGCTGGGGGGGACGCTTCACGGTGTGGTCGGTATCTTTGCCGGGGTGGCGACAAGCTATCTGCTGATGGGCGGTATCAGTTATCTGGCGCTGCGCTCCGTGCTCAGGCGACGCGCCTGAGCACGGTATCGAGAGACAGAGATCGAGACGAAAAAGAAGCCGCCGTGCTCGAAGGCACGGCGGCTTCTTCATGTCTGGCTTTCAGTGCCTCAGGCGGCTGTTTTCCCAGTGCCTTAAGCGTCTTCGTACTTGCACAGATAGGCGGACTCGACCGTGGTGCGCACCTCGAAGCTCTGGTTGGCTTCGACGATGAAGCTTTCCCCTGCGGCAAGCTGGTACCACTCTTCCGCGCCTGGCAGCAGTACCTGCATGTCGCCGCTGATCAGGGTCATGTATTCGCGTTGGCTGGTGGAAAACACGAATTCGCCGATGGCCATTACGCCGACCGTGGCAGGCAGATCTGCGCTCTGGAAGGCGATGGAGGCCACCTGGCCGTCGAAGTAGTGGTTGGTGTGGAACATGGGGAGACTTCCTGCGTGAGTAGGGGGGTTGTTGTGGTCGATGTGTGTTGTTGGGGGCTAACGTAGCGCCGGGTATCAGCGCGGTGAGAAGCGGCGTGCCAGGCCGGTCTCGGCGATCATGCGCGTCGAGATCTCTTCGATCGAGAAGCGCGTGGTATCGATGTAGGGCACCTTGGAGCGGCGGAACAGCGCCTCGGTCTGCTCGACTTCCTGCAGACACTGGTCGATCGAGCAGTAGCGACTGTTGGGGCGACGCTCGGTACGGATGGCAGCCAGGCGGCGCGGGTCGATGGTCAGTCCGAACAGCTTGTGGCGATATTGCGCCAGTGACGCCGGCATCTTGAGGGTGCCGGATTCGTCGAGATCATCCTCGGTCAGCGGGTAGTTGGCCGCGCGGATGCCGAACTGCAAGGCCAGATACAGCGAGGTCGGGGTCTTGCCGCAGCGTGAGACGCCGATGAGGATGACGTCGGCCTTGTCGTACTGGTGGGTGCGCGCTCCATCATCGTTGTCGAGGGCAAAATGCACCGAATCGATGCGGTTCATGTAGACATCATCCTGACCGATGGAGTGGGTCTTGCCGACGCTGTAGGACGAGTGGGTATCCAGCTCCTCTTCCAGTGGCTTGAGGAAGGTGGAGAAGATGTCGACCTTGAAACCGGAGGATTCCGAGATGATGTCACGGATGTCCTGATCGACGATGGTGTCGATGATGATGGGGCGCTCACCGTCCGTGGCGTGGGCGCTCTCGATGGCCTTGACCAGCGCCGTGGCCTTCTCGGAGGAGTCGATGTAGGGCTTGGTCACCATGCGGATGTCGGTGTTCTCGAACTGGGCCAGCAGACTGCGTCCCAGTGTCTCGGCGGTGATACCGGTTCCATCGGAAATGAAGAAGGCGGTTCGGGTCATGACGGGCACTCGTGAAGAACGAATCGAAGACACAACCCGGCGCAGGGTGTCGTCTCGTGAAGTCCCCAAGTGTCGGCGTTCACTGTCGTGCTTGCAATATCCGGCGGATGGCCAGTGGCGCGATATGGGAAATCTCGTGTTCCCGTTCTCCGGCAAAGCGGCCCATGACTACATTCCTGTAGCGGCCGTTTCTGGCTTGTCGACATGTTCGGCGACGATAGCGACAGAACGCCTGAAACAGTCTCAGGGTTGTAGTCCTCCTCCACTGACTAGCCGGTTAGACCAATGGCTAATACTAGAGAGAGCTTGTTAGGGTGGCGTCATTGCTGAACGGAAGGCGGTTCAACGTCCTCCATCGGTCATTCGTTTCCATCCATTGGTACCAGGGGGTTCCCTTGTCACAGCAAGCCACATCCGAATACGTCGTCGATTTCGATCAGCTCGGCATGAACGATGTTGATCGCGTTGGCGGCAAGAACGCCTCGCTCGGTGAGATGATCTCCAATCTGGCCGATGCCGGTGTCACCGTGCCCGGCGGCTTTGCGACTACCTCCTTTGCCTATCGCGAGTTCCTGGCTCACGAAGGCCTCGACAAGCGTATCAATGCCGCCCTCGATGCTCTCGATGTGGATGACGTGGTCGAACTGGCGCGCGTCGGTGCCGAGATTCGTCAGTGGATCATCGATACGCCGCTGCCGCCGGCCTTCGAGGCCGAGATGGAACGTGCCTATGCCGAGCTGCAGGCCAGACACCCGAATTTGAAGGTTGCCGTGCGCTCCTCCGCCACCGCGGAAGACCTGCCGGACGCCTCCTTCGCCGGTCAGCAGGAAACCTTCCTCAACATCGAAGGCTTCGACAACATCAAGCGTGCGGTGCACGAGGTGTTCGCGTCACTGTTCAACGACCGCGCCATCTCCTACCGCGTGCACAAGGGCTTTGATCACTCGCTGGTCGCGCTGTCTGCCGGCGTGCAGAAGATGGTGCGCTCCGAGACGGCCGCTTCCGGCGTGATGTTCACGCTGGATACCGAATCCGGCTACCGCGACGCCGTCTTCGTCACCGGCTCCTGGGGCCTGGGCGAGACCGTGGTACAGGGCGCGGTCAACCCTGACGAGTTCTACGTTCACAAGACCACGCTGGCCGCCGGCCGCCCGGCGGTACTGCGCCGCAACCTGGGCTCCAAGCTGATCAAGATGGTCTACACCGACGACACCAGCGCCGGGCGTTCCGTGGCGACCGTCGACGTGCCGGTGCCGGAGCGTCATCGCTTCTGCATCAGCGACGCCGATGTCGAGGCACTGGCGCGCCAGGCCATGATCATCGAGAAGCACTACCAGCGTCCGATGGACATCGAATGGGCGCGTGACGGCGATGACGGCAAGCTCTACATCGTCCAGGCGCGTCCGGAAACGGTCGTCAGCCAGGAAGAGGGCGGCAATCTCGAGCGCTTCCAGCTGCGCGAGAAGGGCCGCACCCTGGTGACGGGGCGTGCCATCGGTCAGCGTATCGGCCAGGGCGCGGTGCGCGTGATCGACAATCCCGAGCAGATGGACAAGGTGCAGGTCGGCGACGTGCTGGTCACCGACATGACCGATCCGGACTGGGAGCCGGTCATGAAGCGCGCCTCCGCCATCGTCACCAACCGTGGCGGACGTACCTGCCACGCGGCGATCATCGCGCGTGAGCTGGGCATTCCGGCCGTGGTCGGCTGTGGCGACGCGACCTCGGTGCTCGCCGAAGGCCGCGAAGTGACGGTCTCCTGCGCCGAAGGCGATACCGGTCATGTCTATGACGGTATCCTCAACTTCGACCGCACCGTCACCAGCGTCAACGAGATGCCGGAGATTCCGTTCAAGATCATGATGAACGTCGGCAACCCGGACCGCGCCTTCAGCTTCTCGCGTCTGCCGAATGCCGGTGTGGGCCTGGCGCGCCTCGAGTTCATCATCAACCGCATGATCGGCGTGCACCCCAAGGCGCTGCTCGACTACGCCACCCTGCCCATCGATCTGCAGCAGACCATCGATGCGCGCACCGCCGGCTACGCAAGCCCGGTCGACTTCTACGTCGACAAGCTGGTCGAGGGTATCTCCACCCTGGCAGCCGCCTTCCATCCGCAGAAGGTCATCGTGCGCATGTCGGACTTCAAGTCCAACGAGTACGAGAACCTGATCGGCGGCAAGATGTACGAGCCGGGCGAAGAGAATCCGATGCTGGGCTTCCGTGGCGCCTCGCGCTACGTGTCCGACACCTTCCGCGACTGCTTCGATCTGGAATGCCGTGCCCTCAAGCGCGTGCGTGACGAGATGGGGCTGACCAACGTCGAGATCATGGTGCCCTTCGTGCGGACTACCGGCGAGGCGGAACAGGTCATCAAGCTGCTGGGCGAGAATGGCCTGGTGCGTGGCGAGAACGGTCTGCGCGTCATCATGATGTGCGAGCTGCCGACCAACGCGCTGCTGGCGGATCAGTTCCTCGAGCACTTCGACGGCTTCTCCATCGGTTCCAACGACCTGACCCAGCTGACCCTGGGACTGGATCGCGACTCCGGCATCGTCGCTCACCTCTTTGATGAGCGTAATCCGGCGGTCAAGCAGCTGATGTCGATGGCGATCCGTGCCTGCAAGGCGCAGGGCAAGTACGTGGGTATCTGCGGCCAGGGGCCGTCGGATCATCCGGAGCTGGCCAAGTGGCTGATGGAAGAGGGCATCGACAGCGTCTCCCTCAACCCGGATTCCGTGCTGGAAACCTGGTTCATGCTGGCGGACAAGGAACTGGCCTGATCCGACACTAGACCAATGGTGTAGAAACCGGCAGAAGCATGTCAGTTCGTAACAAATAGCAACAAAATGATCTCGAATTCGCGACTAAATGATGATCATCCTGCCTCGTGTGGAAAAGGCAGTCATTTATAATCCCAGCCACCCCGCTGACCACAATATCCATGGTGACCATGACGGCAGGCCTCACCAGTAGCCAGCAATGCGGTGGCACGCAACAACCGACCTTTCAGACACAATCCAAGGTAGTCGTAACGTGAAACAGTCTTTATGGAAGAACATCGGCGTCCAGGTAGTCATTGCCATGATACTGGGCGCTGGTGTAGGCGCTTACATGGGCGAGAGCGCCGCGATGTTCGCGCCACTCGGTGAGCTCTTCATTCACCTGATCAAGATGCTGGTGGTACCGCTGATCGCGGTCTCCATCGTGTCGGGAGCCGCCAATCTGGGCGATAGCCCTTCTGCCGGCAAGATCGGTCTCTCCACCTTCGCCTTCTTCATGCTCACCTCAGCCGTGGCGGTGATGCTGGCGCTGGTGATGGGGCATGTGTTCCAGCCGGGCAGTGGGGTGGATCTGGAAAGCGCCAAGGGCATGTTCTCCAACGCCTACGCCGACAAGGGCAGCGTGCCGGGCGTGATGGATACCATTCTGGGCATGGTGCCGACCAATATCTTCGGCGCACTCACCGATGCCAACATCCTGCAGATTCTGGTGTTCTGCCTGTTTCTCGGCATTGGCCTGTCCAAGACCGGCGAGCGTGGCAAGCCGCTGATCGAAGGCCTGAATACCGTGATCGAGGCCTTCGTGTGGATGATCAACGTGGTGATGCTGATCGCGCCGATCGGCGTCTTCGGTCTGATGGCGGACGCCGTCGGCACCTTCGGCTTCGATGTGCTGACCCTGGTGATGAAGCTGTTCCTCGTCTACATGGGCGCCATCCTCATCTATGGCTTCGTGTTCTACCCGCTGGTGGTCAAGTTCGGCTCTGACGTGCCACTGGGTCGCTTCCTGTCGGTGATGAAGAAGCCGCAGGCCGTCGCGCTGTCCACGGCGTCCTCCATGGCGACCCTGCCGGTCAACATGGAAGTCTGCGAGAAGGAGCTGGGCCTGAAGAATGCCACGACGGCCTTCGTGCTGCCGCTGGGCGCGACCATCAACATGAGCGGCAACGCCATCTATTACGGGCTGGTGGCGATGTTCTTCGCCCAGGTCTTCAACGTCGATCTCGGCTTCTCCGCCTACGCCGCCATCGTGTTCACCGCGACCCTGGGTGCCATCGGTCAGGCTGGCGTGCCGGGGCCGTCGTTCCTGGTGGTTGCCGTGCTGCTGGCGGCCGGCATTCCCATCGAGGGCCTGCCGCTGCTGTTCGCGCTGGATCGTATCTTCGACATGACGCGTACCGCGCTCAACATCACCGGTGACGCGGCCTGCGCCGCCGTGGTGGATCGCTTTGCGCGTGCCGATGATGCGGTCGCCGAGCGCCAGGACACCGCATCAGGGCGTCGGCTGGGTGCGAATCAGGGCTTCCTTCGAGGTGACGATGCCGTTGTTGTCGGCGTAGAGGAAGTCGCCCGGCACGATGGTGACACCGGCAAAGGTGACCGGGATATCGCGCTGGCCTTCGCCACGCTTGATGCTGGGACGCGGGTAGCAGCCGAGTGCCTGCACGCCGAGCTGGGTGGCGTGGATCTCGTCGACATCACGGATGCAGCCATACATGATCACGCCGGCCCAGCCGCTCTTGGCGGCCTGCTCGGCGAGCATGTCGCCCAGCATGGCGCAGCGCATCGAGCCACCGGCATCGACGACCAGCACGCGCCCTGCACCGGGTTCCGCGACCGCCGCCTTGACCAGCGAGTTGTCCTCGAAGCACTTGATGGTCACGACTTCGCCGCCAAAGGACTCGACGCCGCCGTAGTTGATGAACAGGGGCTCGAGGACTTGCACATCAGGGAACTCATCGCAGAGATCGGGGGTGGAGATGGAGTGCGTCATGTCGGATTCCTTGTGCTGGGCGGCCCGGTGAGGGTCGCTTGGGGACGGAGCGCTGGCGATTGCTGCAATGCCACAACGTCGAGAATGCCCGATACGCCAAGGCTTTGCACCTGTGCGAAGGGCTAAGCGGGCCTCGGGCGCGTGCAAGCGAGGGGACGGGAGGGTCACGAGGGCATGTTGCTGACTGGCGACGTGGGAAGTAGTGAAAACGCCACTCTTGAAACACCGTTCGATATCTACCACGATGCTCCTGCACCCCTGGCAGGTATCCGCCTGTGCCGCCCATTGGATCAAGGAGCAACACATGAGCAAGTCACGTCTTCTGGCCGCCCCGTTGGCCACCGTTTCCTTCGCCGCTCTCGCTCTGGCGCTCAGTGGTCACGCCCAGGCGGCAGGCAATGCCACCGAAGGGCTCTATATCGGTGCCGGTACCGGTTTTTCCAGCCTGAAGAACGATGATTCCGATGAGGCCGGCGATTTCATCGACTCCGGCAGCGATGACTTCGACGTGGATGATGACGACAACGTCTACAAGGCCTTCGTGGGCTATCAGTACAACCCGTACTTCGCCACCGAAGCCTTCTATACGGATCTCGGGACCGTTCAGCTCAAGGGCAATGACTTCGGCAATACCGATCTCAAGTCCAAGGCCTACGGCGTCAACGTGGTGGGTATCCTGCCGATCGGCCAGTACTTCTCGCTGTTCGCCAAGGCGGGCATGGCCAAGTGGGAAACCGATGTCGACGGCAATCTGGGCGATTCCAGTGTCGACCTGAAGGACAATGACGGCTTCGACCCGGTCTATGGTGCCGGTGCCCAGGTCAATCTCGATCCGTTCCTGATCCGTGCCGAATACGAGCGTTATGACTTCGACAGCGACTATCAGGTAGATGCCTTCACGGCCTCTGTCGGTTACAAGTTCTAGGCAGAGCAGGCGCCGGACATTGGAGCCCGGCGCCTCGCCTGATCAGGCTTCCTGAGTGACCGGAATCACGTTGGAGGCGGCGTTCTGGAACTCTTCGATCTCATGGAAGTTCAGGTAGCGATAGATCTCGCCGGCCATGGCATCGAATTCGCCCATGTAGCCCTGATACTGCTCGACGCTCGGCAGACGACCGATGACCGCGGCGATGGCGGCCAGTTCGGCAGACGCCAGGAAGACGTTGGCGCCGTCGCCCAGACGGTTCGGGAAGTTGCGCGTGGAGGTGGACACCACGGTGGACTTGGCAGCCACACGTGCCTGGTTACCCATGCACAGCGAGCAGCCCGGCATTTCCATGCGCGCGCCGGCACGGCCGTAGATGCCGTAATAGCCTTCGGCGGTCAGCTGGTGCTGGTCCATCTTGGTCGGCGGTGCCAGCCACAGCTTGGTCTTCAGGCTACCGGCCGGCTGCTTCTCAAGCAGCTTGCCGGCGGCACGGAAGTGACCGATGTTGGTCATGCACGAGCCGATGAAGACCTCGTCGATCTTCTGGCCGGCCACGTCGGACAGCAGACGCGCATCGTCCGGGTCGTTCGGGGCACACAGCACCGGCTGATCGATCTCGTCGAGGTCGATCTCGATGATCTCGGCGTATTCCGCGTCCTTGTCGGCACGCATCTGGCTCGGGTTGGCCAGCCACTCTTCCATGCCGGCGATACGACGCTCGATGGTACGGGCATCGCCGTAACCGTTGGCGATCATCCACTTGAGCAGGGTGATGTTGGACGTCAGGTACTCGGTCACGCTCTCGTCGGACAGCGTGATGGTGCAGCCCGCGGCGGAGCGCTCGGCAGAGGCGTCAGACAGCTCGAAGGCCTGCTCTGCGGTGAGATCTTCCAGACCTTCGATTTCCAGAATGCGGCCGGAGAAGGCGTTCTTCTTGTTGGACTTGTCGACGGTCAGCAGGCCCTGCTTGATGGCGTACAGCGGGATGGCGTGGACCAGGTCACGCAGGGTGATGCCCGGGCGACGCTTGCCCTTGAAGCGCACCAGCACGGATTCCGGCATGTCCAGCGGCATCACGCCAGTCGCGGCGGCGAAGGCCACCAGGCCAGAGCCTGCCGGGAAGGAGATGCCCATCGGGAAGCGGGTGTGGGAGTCACCACCGGTACCGACGGTGTCCGGCAGCAGCATGCGGTTCAGCCACGAGTGGATGATGCCGTCGCCCGGACGCAGCGACACGCCGCCGCGGTTCATGATGAAGTCCGGCAGGGTATGGTGAGTCTCGACATCGACCGGCTTCGGGTAGGCGGCGGTGTGGCAGAAGGACTGCATCACCAGGTCGGCCTGGAAGCCCAGACATGCCAGATCCTTCAACTCGTCGCGAGTCATCGGGCCGGTGGTGTCCTGGGAGCCGACGGTGGTCATCTTCGGCTCGCAGTACATGCCCGGACGCACGCCTTCCATGTTGCAGGCCTTGCCGACCATCTTCTGCGCGAGGGTGAAGCCCTTGCCGGTGTCCTTCGGCTGCTCCGGCAGACGGAAGACGTCAGAGGCGTCCAGTCCCAGCTCGGTACGTGCCTTGTCGGTCAGACCGCGACCGATGATCAGCGGGATACGACCGCCAGCACGCACTTCGTCCAGCAGGACCTGCGTCTTGAGGGAGAAGGTGGAGATGACTTCGTCGGTGTCGTGACGGCAGACCTTGCCTTCGTACGGGTAGATGTCGATGACATCGCCCATGGCCATCTTCTCGACGTCCATTTCCACCGGCAGGGCACCGGCATCTTCCATGGTGTTGAAGAAGATCGGCGCGATCTTGTTGCCGAACACGAAGCCGCCAGCGCGCTTGTTGGGCACATTCGGGATGTCGTCACCGAAGAACCACAGCACTGAGTTGGTGGCGGACTTGCGTGAGGAGCCGGTACCGACCACGTCGCCGACGTAGGCGACCGGGAAGCCCTTGGCCTTCACTTCCTCGATCTGGGCCAGCGGGCCGATGACGCCTTCTTCCTGCGGGATGATGCCATCACGCGGGTTCTTGAGCATCGCGTTGGCGTGCAGCGGGATGTCCGGACGTGACCAGGCGTCAGGTGCCGGGGACAGGTCGTCGGTGTTGGTCTCGCCCGGCACCTTGAAGACGGTCAGGGTGATCTTGTCCGCCAGGGCGGGCTTTGACAGGAACCATTCGGCGTCCGCCCAGGACTGCAGCACGGATTGCGCGACGGTGTTGCCGGCCTTGGCGCGCTCGGCGACATCGTGGAAGGCATCGAACATCAGCAGGGTGTGCTTGAGCTGTTCGCCGGCTTCCTTGGCCATGGACTCGTCGTCCAGCAGCTCGACCAGCGTGGCGATGTTGTAGCCGCCCTGCATGGTGCCGAGCAGCTTGGTGGCGTGGGTCTTGTCGATCAGCGGTGAAGAAGCTTCGCCACGCACGATGGCGGTCAGGAAGCCAGCCTTGACGTAAGCGGCTTCATCGACGCCCGGCGGGATGCGATTGGTGAACAGGTCGAGGATGAACTCTTCTTCACCGGCCTGCGGATTCTTGAGCAGTTCGACCAGATCAGCGGTCTGCTCTGCATTCAGCGGCTTCGCCGGGATGCCCTGCTGGGCGCGTTCTTCAACCTGTTGACGGTAGGCTTCAAGCACGTGGGAGACCCTCATCTGTAATCGTGTCGAGATGCGTGTGCCAGTCGTCACGCGAACCGGCAGAGACATCCCGAGGCTTCTTGCGGGTAATTCAAGCGTCTTATTGCGAGCGAATCAGGCGCTACGGGGCGAACGCGAGTCTACTCAACTTTGTCGACAATGTTAAGGAGCACCCCCGTGTGGGGGCTGAGACTTTGGTCGTCCCGAGGGCAGCATGAGCCGTATTCTTTCTCCCTGCGTCGGGGTGTGTTCCACCACGGTGGGTGACAACGTCTGTCGTGGATGCCAGCGCCATGACCAGGAGATCCTCGATTGGTTCGGGTATGACAGTGAGCAGCGCACGCAGCGCATGCGCGAGCTGGATGCGCTGCGCAGTGACGTCGCCGGGCGCTGGCTGTACGTGCATGACGAGGCGGCGCTGGCGGAACAGTTGACGCGCCACCGGATTCGTTTTCGTGAGGATCAGTCGGCGCTGTCACGTGCGGTGGAGCTTCTGCGGGTGGGACGCACCAGGATCCGTGACCTCTCTGCCTATGGCATCACGCCGTGCAGTGGCGGCGAGGAACTTGAGCCGGAACAGCTTTTTTCGCGAATAAACGATGAAATCATGGTGGAAGCGGCAAAGCGGGCCAATAATGAAGTGAGTCCCGCAGGTCATCAAGGCGCCGCAGGGGCCGAGCAACGAGGATACCGATGCACTGCTGCCGGACTCCCTGCTGGCCTTTCTCGGTTGCCGCACACCGCACGCCTGGGTAGAGGCGGCGCTCGACAATCCTGAGCTGTTGCTGATCGACCACGCGCAGTGCGAGAAGAAGGCGGCCTCCACCGCGATGAGTCTGATGTACCGCTATGTGGACCACCCCTTGCTGCTGAGCAAGATGTCACAGCTGGCTCGAGAGGAGCTTCTGCACTTCGAGCAGGTGGTAGGACTGATGGAAAGGCGTGGAATCGTCTATCGTCATATCAAGGCTTCCCGATATGCAGAAGGGCTGCGTCAGCAGGTGCGCAAGGAAGACCCTCAGCGGCTGGTGGATATCCTGCTGATCGGGGCATTGATCGAAGCGCGGTCCTGCGAGCGATTCGCGCGTCTGATCCCGTATCTTGAGCCCGAGCTTGCAAAGTTCTATCGCACTTTGGTTAAGTCTGAGGGACGCCATTATGAGGATTACCTCATGTTGGCCGAGCGTTACAGCAAGGAACCATTGGAATCCCGTCTTGCGGTACTGCGTGCGGTGGAGAAGGAGCTGATCGAGCGTCCTGATGTCAGCTTCCGTTTCCACAGCGGCATCCCCGTCACGAATCGGGTGGAAAACGCCTCAAGCCAGGTGAGTTGAGGCAGTACAGACACAAGGCAAGGCTCAAGAACAGGGGACCTCCGGCGCCATGGCTGGGCTGGCGTTTCGTTCGCGACTTTGAAATGGATGACACATGACGCAGGAAACATCTGGTCAAGCTCAATTGGCGCTGCTGGGACATTTCCAGCTGACCCTGGGCGATGACACGCTGACGCAGTTCAGCTACGACAAGGTCAAGGCACTGTTGCTGCATCTTCTGCTGCATGATCAGGCCGTCTCGCGGGCGGGGCTGGCAGAGCTGCTATGGCCGGATCAGGGGCTGTCCTCGGGCCGCACCAACCTGCGCCATGCCCTGCATTGCCTGCGTCAGAGCCTGGGGGAGGAGGCCGACAATCTTCTGACGGTCTCACGTCAGACGATCGCGCTGTCGATTCCGGATTACTGGGAGCTGGATCTCGACGAGCTCAACGGCCTGTTGCTGGCGCCGCCCTCGGTGGCGACGCTCAACGAGGTGCTGGGACTCTACCGGGGCGATCTCGTCGAAGAGCTTGCCCTGACCCAGTGCCCGGAATTCCAGCGCTGGATGATCAAGGTGCGCGGCGAATGGCGTCAGCGCGTCATCCAGTATGCCGAGCGAGTACTGGCGACCGATGAGCCGGTCCCGGACGATGTGCTGCGGACCCTGGTGAGCCGCTTCTCCGGATATGGCCCCTTCCATGAACGCCTGGTACGTCAGCTCGCGGAAGATGGTCAGTCGGCTGCGGCGCATGAGCAGTTCAATGCCTTCCTGCAACAGCTGGCACTCTCCGGTCAGCAGCCTGATCCGGGATTCCTGCAGCTGGCCCGTTACTGGTCCGATGGCAAGAGCGAGCAGATGGGAGCGCTCACGCCGCAGGGCGCCATTTCTCGCACGCTGTCGCTGGACAGCGCGCCGCTGCGTGAAGACGAGATCGACCACCGTCAGCTGTCGGTCATGGCGATTCGCCTCAGCGTCAAGGACAGTCATCGTGATCGTGTCTGGGCCCGCGCCAGTCTGACCCTGCAGATCGAGCTGCTGCGCTGGCTGGAGCAGCAATGCCACCACCTGGGCGGTTTCTGGCTGCCGGGTGCCACAGGTGGCGTCGGCCTGGCGTGCTTCGGCACGCATGGCCCGGCCCATCAGCTGGCAGAGCTCGTGGCGCTTTATGAGCACTGCAGCAAGGCGATGCCGGATGAGATCGAGCGGATCTGGGATGGCGAAGGCAAGCCGCCGGTCTTCTCGCTGTCGGCGGGTCTCCACTCCGGGCAGGTCATCTATCTGCCGGAGCGTCAGCTGGCCGACCCGCTTGGCCAGGTGACCCAGTATTCCCTGGAATTGATGACGGCGGCCGAAGGCAGCGAGCTGGTGATTTCCCAGGAGGCCAGTCAGCACATGCCTCCCGCACTGGATCTGCAGCCACGTCTCACGTCACGCCTGTTGGCAGCGGACGGACGAGTGCGTCTGCGCGCGTTGGTCCTGAGCAGCAGCGTGGGGCATCGTGAGGCGTCACTGCCGACACTGATCGGACGTGAAGGCGAGCTGCGCCGTCTGCGCGATGCGCTGGCGCGTGCCAGTATCGGGCTGCGTCAGAGCGTGCTGGTCAGCGGCAACTCCGGCATGGGCAAGTCGGCCCTGATGGTCAACTTCCGGCAGCTCGAACAGAGTCAGGACGTGGGCCTGTGCTGGATGCCGACGACTCGCCTCTCGCAGCTGGAACCCTACAGCGTGGTGCGCACCCTGATGCGCTGGCGCCTCGATGGTCATGTGGATCGTGATGGCGTCGAACAGGTATTTGAATCCTCCGAGGCCTTGCAGGCTCTCGACGAGGACGTGCGTCGCTCCTTCCATGCGGTGCTGGGGACCGCGGAGGAGGCCTCGGAAGATGAATCCCTGATCCAGAGCAGCGAGACGGTCGAGCGTGTGGTGCGTGTGCTGCATCTGGTGATCGAGAAATCGGCAAGCCTGCGTCCGCTGGTGATGATGATCGACGACCTGCAGTGGCTCGATGAACCGTCGCTCAAGGTGCTGGCGGGACTGCAGGCGCGCCTGCCCATCAACATCGGCTTCATGCTGGCGGCCAGCCACAACGGCCGCGACAGCCTTGCCGTCAAGCTCAACTGGGACCAGCATATCTCGCTGGGTCGCCTGGACCCGATGCAGGTCTCGCGTCTGCTGTCGCATCTGTCGCGTCGCTATCGTCTGCATCTCAGCCCGCGCATGCGCAGCCAGCTCATCGAGCGCTGCGATGGTGTGCCGCTCTACCTGCAGGAGATCTGTCGTCGTCTCGACATGGATCGCCGTGAGGGGCGTCCGGTGCAGCTCGACGAGCTGCCCAAGGGCTTGATCGGCCTGCTGTCCAGCCGTATCGACCAGCTGGAAGAAGGCCGCGATGTGGCCCACGCCGCCGCTGTGCTGGGACGTGTCTTCAAGCTGAGCTTCCTGCGCCAGAGCTGCGAATTCGAGGAAGGGCGCCTCAAGCGTTCCATCGAGAGCATGCAGCGCCTGGAGATCATCGAGGCCTGTGGCAACGATAGTGAATTCGACTACCAGTTCACCCACCAGCTGATCCAGGAAGCGGCCTATCTGTCC
Source organism: Cobetia sp. ICG0124 (assembly GCF_004006355.1). NCBI lineage: Bacteria > Pseudomonadati > Pseudomonadota > Gammaproteobacteria > Oceanospirillales > Halomonadaceae > Cobetia > Cobetia sp. ICG0124. The sequence goes on from NZ_CP024893.1 coordinate 1,022,083, forward strand.
TGCCCGCGTGACGTGCGTCGCCGCATTCACCTGCAGGTCGTGGCCCTCATCGAGGACAAGCATCCTGCCTGGATCAGCCGTCACCCCGGCTATTTCGCCGTCCATCTGCGCAAGTCACAGAACTTCAGTCGTGCTGCGCGCTATTTCGAGCTGTCGGCACGTGAAGCGCTCAAGATCAGCGCCAACCGTACCGCGCTCAAGATGGCCGACAGTGGTCTGGCGTGTCTCAAGCATGTCGAAGGGCAGGAGGAGCGTGAGGTCAGCCTGCTGACCGTACGCGGCCAGGCCGGCTTCGCGCTGGAAGGGCATGGTTCCCGCATCGCGCACGAGAGCTTCGTGCAGGCGCGCAATCTGCTCAACAGTCCGGCGCTGCTGGAAGATGATGAGCCGGATCTCGAGCAGGCCTTCATCGTGAAGTGGGGACTGTGGGTCGGTTGCAGTGAGCGCCATGCGCATGCGGATGCCTTCGCGCTGGCCTCGGGCCTGAGTGATCTGGCGGAAGAGCTGTCGGATGGCCGTTATCGTCGTCTGGCCGACTATGCGCGGGCACACTGCGAATTCTGGGCCGGTCGCGTACGCGTGGCAGGTGAGCATCTCGATGAGATCGATCCGGTCCACAATCCCATGGTGCTCGAATGGTTGCCGTTCAGTGATCACCCTCAGGTGGCAGCGGCATGTCTGCAGAGCTGGACGTCCTGCCTGCGCTTTGACTACGTGCAGGCCGAGCAGCAGGCCGAGGCGGCCATCCGCATGGCGGAGGCCATCGGTCAGCCGGGCTCGTTGGCCATGGCGTTGATGTTCTCCACCTCGCTCTATCGTCAGCTGGGGCATACCCATCTGGCCACCCAGCGTGCCGAGCGGGCGCTGGAGCTGACCCGCTCCGCGGATCTGCACCTCTGGCACATGGCGGCGCATGGCGTGCTTGGCTGGGCGCGGGCAATGAACGGCGACCGCGACGGGCTCGCGATGCTGCAGTCCAGCATCAACGAGTTCGCCGAGCTGACCGGGCGTGAGCGGCATCAGCGGCCCAATCTCTGGTACATGGATGCCGTGATGGCGCTGGGTGAGCATTCGGCGGCCGAAGAGTACATGGAGAAGGTGCTGCTGGTGGCTCAGGAGCGCAACTCCTTCTATCTGGCAGAGGTCAGCTACCTGGTGGCCGCGTTGCGTGCCGCTCAAGGTCTGCCGAGCGAGAAGGTGCGTTCCTTGATCGAGCAGGGCCTGGCCTACTCCATCGAGCAGGAAAATCCGCATCATGAAGCAATGGGACTCGCTGCCTGGTTGAGGCTGGTCGATGCGCAGGATGCCGAGCGCTGCGAGCGCCTCAAGGCACTGCTGGATGAGCTGCCGGCAACGGATGCACCCGCGGTACTGGGGTGGCATCAGCTGGTGGAGGCGGTGGAAGGGCGTGCGCGTCGCAAGGCGTCCTCGCCGGCCTGATGCAGGCGATCAGCCGTGGGTGATCGCATCACACAATGGCAATGCGAATTCCCGCAGGGTCGGTCCCTGGCCGCAGGCAATGATGTCGAAGGCGGTATCGGGGCGCCAGTCGCCCAGCACGATGCGGCGCGCCGCTTCGCCATCGATCTCGAGTTCATGTACCGCCGGGCGATGGGTGTGGCCGTGGATCAGGGTGCGCACGCCGTGCTCGCGCATCTCGCGAACCACTTCCTCGGGCGTGACGTCCATGATCGCCTCATCCTTCTCGCTGTTGGTCTCGCCGGACTGCATGCGCAGTGACTGGGCCAGGGCCAGTCGCTGCTCCAGCGGCATGGCCAGAATCTGTGCCTGCCACTGAGGGTCGCGCGTCATGGCACGAAACTTCATGTAAGCCTCATCGCGGGTACACATGCTGTCGCCATGCATCAGCAGCACGCGCTCGCCGTCGAGCTCGATCACGCTCGGGTCGGGCAGCAGGGTCACGCCGGCCTCGGCCGCGAAGGTCTCGCCGATGAGGAAGTCGCGATTGCCGTGCATGAAGTAGAGCCTGGTGCCGCGGGCCGAGACGCGCTGCATGGCCTCGCTCATGCGCTGGGTGAAGTCGTCGCGATAATCATCGCCGACCCATACCTCGAAGATATCCCCCAGCAGGTAGAGGCGATCCACCGCAGGTTCGCAGGTCGCCAGGCGCGCCATGTAGTCGAGAAAGCCCTGGGCGATCTCGGGAGTCTCGGGCTGCAGGTGCAGGTCGGAGATGAACAGAGTGGTGGCAGTCATGGTCAGGTCCACGGGTCGGGGCGGGCCGAGTGAGAGAGCAACGCAAACCGCCCGGCCTGACGCTCGATATCACGAGGCAAGGCCGGGCGGCAGGTACGCGGTGAGGCGCGATCAGCGGAAATCGCTTATTCGGTGATTTCGGCGCTGGTGATGATCACGTCTTCTGCCGGCACGTCGGCGTGGCCGTCGCGACGCGTGGTCTTGACCGCCTCGATCTTCTCGACCACGTCCATGCCTTCGACGACCTTGCCGAACACGCAGTAACCCCAGCCCTGGCTGGTCTTGCTGGTGAAGTTCAGGAAGTCGTTGTCATTGACGTTGATGAAGAACTGGGCGCTGGCGGAGTGAGGATCCATGGTACGTGCCATGGCCACGGTGCCGCGGTCGTTCTTGAGGCCATTGTCGGCTTCGTTCTCGATCACGCCGTTGGTCGGCTTCTGGTTGAAGTCGGTGTCAAAGCCACCGCCCTGAACCATGAAACCCGGGATGACGCGGTGGAAAAGGACGTTGCTGTAGTGGCCTTCACGCACGTATTGCTCGAAGTTGGCCGCAGTCTTCGGGGCCTTCTCGTGGTTGAGTTCGAGGGTGATGTCGCCGTAGTTGGTGTGAAGAACGATCATGCGAATTTCCCGGTCATCTGTCTTGCTCAAGTGTCAGGCAGGCGGGGCCTCATGGCATCGCCTGCGGGCGTCGCGCTATAATAGCGGCTTTGTATCCTGAGACGAAAGCCTGAGGGGGCGGCAGGCCCCCGTGACGTCCCGGAACACGACGCCCAAGAACCACACAGAGGTGCAGCGAAACTTCATGAGTACCGAGACCCAGAGCGCCCCGAACTTCGTGTTGAACCAGATCCGCGAAGAACTCGACGCCGGCCGCGCCGAAAAGGTTGTCACGCGTTTCCCGCCGGAGCCCAACGGCTTCCTGCACATCGGGCACGCCAAGTCGATCTGTCTGAACTTCGGTCTGGCGCAACAGCTGGGTGGCGACTGTCACCTGCGCTTCGATGACACCAACCCGGCCAAGGAAGAGCAGGCCTATATCGACGCCATCAAGGAAGACGTCGAGTGGTTGGGCTTCGAGTGGGCCGGCAAGGTGCGCTTCGCCTCCGATTATTTTGATCAGCTCTATGCCTGGGCCCAGCACCTGGTGCGCGAAGGCAAGGCCTATGTCGATGACCTCTCGCCGGACGAGATCCGTGAATACCGTGGCACGCTCAAGGAGCCGGGACGTCCCAGCCCCTACCGTGAGCGTAGCCCCGAGGAGAATCTCGATCTCCTCGAGCGCATGAAGAAGGGCGAGTTCGGCGAGAGCGAGAAGGTGCTGCGTGCGCGCATCGACATGGCGGCGCCCAACATCAATCTGCGCGACCCGATCCTCTACCGCATCCGTCATGCCAGCCACCATCAGACCGGCGACAAGTGGAAGATCTATCCGTCCTATGATTTCACCCACGGTCAATCCGATGCACTGGAAGGCGTGACGCACTCCATCTGTACGCTGGAGTTTGAAGACCACCGCCCGCTGTACGAGTGGTTCCTCGCCAATCTGCCGGTGCCGAGCACGCCGCGTCAGATCGAGTTCGCGCGTCTGAATCTGGATTACACCGTCACTTCCAAGCGCAAGCTGAAGCTGCTGGTGGATGAAGGCGTGGTCGATGGCTGGGATGATCCGCGCATGCCGACCATCTCCGGCATGCGTCGTCGTGGCTATACCGCGGCTTCCATCCGCAAGTTCTGCGACATGATCGGCGTGAGCCGTGCTGACGGCGGCATGGTCGAGATCGGCATGCTGCACCACGCCATTCGCTCGGACCTGGAGGACAACGCGCTGCGTGCCATGTGCGTGCTCAACCCGCTCAAGGTGGTGCTGACCAACCTGCCGGAAGGCCATGAGGAAGTGTTCGAGGTCCCCGGCCATCCGGCGCGTGATGACATGGGCACGCGTCAGATTCCGCTGACCCGTGAGCTGTGGATCGACGCGGATGACTTCATGGAAGACGCGCCGAAGAAGTTCTTCCGTCTCGCGCCCGAGAAGGAAGTGCGTCTGCGCAACGGTTACGTCATCCGCTGTGATGAAGTGATCAAGGATGACGCCGGCGAGATCGTCGAGCTGCGGTGCAGTGTCGACCTCGATACCCTCGGCAAGAACCCTGAAGGCCGCAAGGTCAAGGGTGTCATCCATTGGGTCAGCGCCGAGCATGCAGTGCCGGTCGAGGTGCGTCAGTACGAGAATCTGTTCCTGGAAGCCGAGCCGGACCGTGACAAGGATGTCGATTTCCTTGAGCACCTCAATCCGCAGTCGCTGAGCATCGTCAAGGGCTTCGGTGAGCCGAGTCTGCGCGATGCCGCGCCGGAAACGCGCTACCAGTTCGAGCGTATCGGCTACTTCGTGGCGGATCGTCATGACTGCGTCGATGGCGCGCTGGTCTTCAACCGCACCGTCAGCCTGAAGGACGGTTGGGCCAAGGCACAGAAGAAGGGGTGATGGTCGGCGGGCTCCCGCGGGAGCCCTGTCGTCACGCTTTCGTGACCTGCTTCACGGCCCGCAGTCTGATCCTGTACCTTCTGTGACGAAGTTGCATGACCGGCCTGCGGGCCGTTCCATTTTGAAAGGCTGACAGCTTTCTGTCAGCAAAGTAGCCAAGGGCGATGACTGAATGATTCCACTCGAAGATGCCGCGAGCACACTGTCCATCTACAGTACCCTGAGCCGGACCAAGGCACCTTTCGTGCCACTGGAAGGCAACAAGGTGCGCATGTACGTCTGTGGCGTGACGGTCTATGACCTCTGTCACATCGGGCATGCGCGTGTGATGGTGGCCTTCGATGTCATCACGCGCTACCTGCGTGCGCGCGGGTATGACGTCACCTACGTGCGCAACATCACCGACATCGACGACAAGATCCTCAAGCGCGCCGACGAGAATGGCGAGGCCTTCGATGCGCTCACCGAGCGCATGATCCAGGCGATGCATGAAGATGAAGGGCGCCTGGGGATTCTGCGTCCTGACCTCGAGCCGCGTGCCACCGCGCACATCGCTGACATCATCGCGATGACCGAGACGCTGATTGACAAGGGCTATGCCTATGCGGCCAGCAACGGTGATGTCTACTACCGTGTGCGTCGTTTCGAGGGCTACGGCAAGCTCAACAACCGTCAGCTCGATGACATGCAGTCCGGTGCGCGGGTGGAGGTCGAGGAAGCCAAGGAAGATCCGCTCGACTTCGTGCTGTGGAAGGCTGCCAAGCCGGGCGAGGCCAGCTGGCCGTCGCCCTGGGGGGAGGGGCGTCCTGGCTGGCACATCGAGTGCTCCGCGATGTCGACCTGCTGCCTGGGCAACACCTTCGATATCCACGGCGGCGGGCCGGACCTGACCTTCCCCCATCACGAGAACGAGATCGCCCAGTCCGAGGCCGCCACGGGCCAGCAGTACGCCAACGTGTGGATGCATGCCGGCGCGGTGCGTGTCGGTCAGGACAAGATGTCCAAGTCGCTGGGCAACTTCTTCACCATTCGTGACGTGCTGGAGCAGCACAACCCGGAAGTGGTGCGTTACCTGCTGGTGGCCAGCCACTATCGCAGCGCGATCAGCTATGAAGCCAACTCGCTGGATGAGGCGCGTCGCTCGCTGGAGCGCTTCTACAATGCGCTCGAGACTGTCACGCCCGAGCAAGGCGAGGTGTCAGGCGATTGGCGGGCACGCTTCGTGGCCGCCATGGATGACGACTTCAATACGGCGGGTGCGCTGTCGGTGCTGTTCGAGCTGGCACGCGAGCTGAACCGTGCCAAGAAGGAAGCACCGCAGCAGGCGCCGGCGCTGGCCTTCGAGCTGATCTCGCTGGGCGGTCTGCTGGGTCTGTTCGGGCAGGACCCGGCAGTCTTCCTCAAGGGCGATACTGCGGCGCTGGCGTTGTCTGAAGACGAGATCCAGGCGCAGATCGAGGCGCGTGCCGCCGCCAAGAAGGCCAAGGATTTCGCGGGGGCGGATCGCATCCGTGACGAGCTGGCCGCACAGGGCATCATCCTCAAGGACTCCCGTGAGGGGACGACCTGGGTGCTGGAAGGCTGATGTCACTGGCGTGATGCGATGTCAGCATGAAAAAAACCGCCGTCCCATGAGGGGCGGCGGTTTTTTGTGCGCTGTCGACCAGCACCGCTTTCGAGCCGTCTGCGATCAGCTGGCGAGTCGCTTGACCATGGCATCGACCATGCGCGAGGACTGGCGTGCGGCCACGTGCAGGAATTCCTCGAAGGACTGGCTGTTGTTGTCCTTGCCGGCGATGTCGGACAGCGCACGGATGACCACGAACGGCATGTCGTAGAGGTAGCAGGTCTGGGCGATGGCGGCGGCTTCCATCTCGGCGGCCAGCATGCTCGGGAAGCGTGAGCGGGTCAGCGCGACCAGTTCCGGGTCGGACATGAAGATGTCGCCGGTGCAGATCAGGCCTTCACGCGCCTTGATCTCTCCCTGGGCCTCGACGCACTCGCGCGCGACCTTGACCAGCTCAGGGGCTGACGGGTAGGCCGCCGGCATCTGCGGCACCTGTCCGTGCTCATAGCCGAAGACCACGGCATCGACATCGTGATGGCGCACTTCGCTGGAGATGATCACATCGCCGATCTCGAGATCAGACGCGAAACCACCGGCCGAGCCGGTATTGATGATGGCATCCGGCTGGTAGCGCTCGATCATCTGGCAGGCACCGACGGCGGCATTCACCTTGCCGATACCGGATTGCAGCAGCACGATCTTCATTCCGTGCAGCTGGCCGACATGGAAGGTGGAGCCGGCGTGGGTGCTGGTGGTGCTGTCTTCCAGGCGCTCGGCGAGAATGGCCACTTCCTCGGCCATGGCGCCGATGATGCCAAGAGTCTTGAGGGTCATGATGCGATCCTGAATCAGTTACTCGGCGGTGAGGCGCGCGTCGTGCAGCTCGGCGGCGAACAGGGTGTTCTCCAGCAGCGAGGCCACGGTCATCGGGCCTACCCCGCCGGGGACCGGCGTGATCCAGCCGGCGCGCTCCGCGGCTGGCGCGAATTCCACATCGCCGACCAGCGAACCGTCCTCGAGACGATTGATACCCACATCGATGACGATGGCGCCGTCCTTGATCCACTCCCCCTTGACCAGGCCCGGCTTGCCCACGCCGACCACGACCAGATCCGCCTGGCGGACCTTGCTCTCAAGGTCCTTGGTGAAGCGGTGGCAGACGGTGGTGGTGCAGCCAGCCAGCATCAGCTCCAGCGCCATCGGACGGCCGACGATGTTGGACGCGCCGACGATGGTGGCGTCCATGCCGCGCACCTGCAGGCCGCTCTCGGACAGCAGCGTCATGATGCCCTTGGGCGTGCAGGGACGCATCACCGGCAGGCGCTGTGCCAGACGACCGAGGTTGTAGGGATGGAAACCGTCCACATCCTTGTCGGTGCGGATCCGTTCGAGGATCGGGCGTGAGTCGAGGTGCTCCGGCAGCGGCAGCTGGACCAGGATGCCATCAATGCTGGCATCGTCATTCAGCGAGTCGACCAGTGCCTCAAGTTCCTGTTGGGTCGTGTCAGCAGGCAGACGGTGCTGGGTGGAGAGGATGCCTGCCTTCTCGCAAGCGCGGTGCTTGTTGCGGACATAGACCTCGGATGCCGCGTCTTCGCCGACCAGCACGACGGCAAGCCCCGGGATTCGTTCACCGGCATCGCGGCGCGCTTCGACCTGGCGGCCGACCTGTTGGCGTACGCGTTCGGCAATGGCCTTGCCATCAATCAGTTGTGCTGCCATCAGCGATCATTCCTTCTCATAGGCAAAAATGCAGGAGGGGAGAAACCGGGGACAATTTTCGCATGCCCTGTCTGGCAGTCAACGCCGAATGACGACCTTGGTCGAAAGCAGGTGCAAGTATCGCCTCTTTTGGAGGCGTCGGAAGGGAAACGATTCTTTTGGAAAGAATTCACGTAAGGGCTTGACCGCAGACGAAAGTTCGGTAGAATACGCCTCGCATCGACGGGGTTCGACGGTCGGTTGAAGACGGTTTCGGGATATAGCGCAGTCTGGTAGCGCGCCTGCTTTGGGAGCAGGATGTCGGGGGTTCGAATCCCTCTATCCCGACCATTTGAATGCAGCACCTCGCAAGACTTCGGTCTTTCGAGACATGCATTCAAGGCTTTGTCCGGAGGTTGACTCGCAGCATCAGTTTCTGCGCCTATAGCTCAACCGGATAGAGCAACGGCCTTCTAAGCCGTAGGTTGCAGGTTCGAGTCCTGCTGGGCGTGCCATCACGATAACGATTGTTGTCATGATGGGAATCGGATTGCTCTTCATTGAGCCTGATGATGGCGACCAGACGATGTGAAGGTGTTCATGCAGTGGTGGGTGTAGCTCAGTGGTAGAGCCCCGGATTGTGACTCCGGTGGTCGTGGGTTCGAACCCCATCATCCACCCCATTGCATGTCAGCTTGAGCAGTATCAACGAGATGGAGACGGCAGGCTTTCTGTCCAACCTCCAGAAGTGGTGGGTGTAGCTCAGTGGTAGAGCCCCGGATTGTGACTCCGGTGGTCGTGGGTTCGAACCCCATCATCCACCCCACGTCTCGATGAATATCAGGATGCTGCCTGTCCCGCTTGGGCGGGCGGCATGCCGCAAAAGGGGGAGAAGGCCAATGGCTTTCTCCCCCTTTTTTCGTGTTTTTTCGCACTGCTTCGTCTGCGATCTGACCGGGTTGACGGGCGCTCCATGCGCCTGTCAGGCGGGAGGACGGAGCAGAAAAAGGCCTGGCTCCTTGAATATCTTGGACCAAGGCACCATATGGCAGGGTCATATCCGCGCTTGCCAGCGCGTGGCGGGGTTTCTACAATCTTCGCCTTTATGATTCGAACGCCACCAGTGGGTAGAGGAACTTTCATGCAAGCTTCTGTCGCAACGACTTCTCCGATCGAGCGCAAGGTCACCATTACGGTGCCGGCTTCTGAAGTCGACCAGGCCGTCAACGCCCGTCTTCTGGAAACCGCCAAGACCGTTCGTCTGAACGGCTTCCGCAAGGGCCACGTGCCGATGGCAGTGGTGCAACAGCGTTACGGCAAGGACGTGCGCAACGAGATCGTTGGCGAGATCATGCGCCAGCATTACGTGACCGCCGTCACCGAAAACGAACTGAACCCGGCTGGCTGGCCGAAGATCGATGCCACCGTCGATGAAGCCGGCAAGGATCTGGAGTTCGTCGCGACTCTGGAAATCTACCCGGAAATCGAACTGAAGCCGATCGAAGGCGCTGAAATCGAGCGTCCGCAGGCCGAAGTGACCGACGCCGACGTCGAAGAGATGATCGAGACCCTGCGCAAGCAGAATGCCTCCTGGACCGACGTCGAGCGCGCTGCCGCTGACGGCGACCAGGTCAAGATCGATTTCGAAGGCTTCCTCGGTGAAGAAGCCTTCGAAGGCGGCAGCGCTGAAGGCCACGAGCTGGTGCTGGGTTCCAACAGCTTCATCCCGGGCTTCGAAGAGCAGCTGATCGGTGCTTCTGCTGGCGACGACAAGGAAATCAAGGTTTCCTTCCCGGCTGACTACCAGGCCGAGCACCTCGCCGGTCAGGAAGCGACCTTCAAGGTCAAGGTCCACGCCGTCAAGGCTCAGGAACTGCCGGAAGTGAACGAAGAGTTCATCGCCCAGTTCGGCCTGGAAGCTGCCGATGTCGAAAGCTTCAAGGTGGAAGTGAAGAAGAACATGCAGCGCGAGCTGAAGAATGCGATCGAGAATCGCGTCAAGCAGCAGGTGCTGGCTGAGCTGACCAAGGCCAATGACATCCTCGTTCCGCAGGCACTGGCGGATCAGGAAATCGACGGCCTGAAGCGTCAGGCAGCACAGCAGTTCGGTCTGGGCGAAGACTTCGACGTCTCCCAGCTGCCGGGTGAGCTGTTCCAGGACCAGGCCGTCCAGCGCGTCAAGACTGGCCTGCTGCTCAGCGAAGTCGTCAGCAGCAACGAGATGGACGTCAGCGACGAAGAGCTCAACGCTCGCGTTGAAGAAATGGCCCAGCAGTATCAGGATCCGGCTCAGGTCACCGAGTACTATGGTTCCAACGAACAGGCTCGCAACCAGCTCAAGTCCGTCCTGCTCGAAGAGAAGGCCGTTGACAAGCTGCTGACACAGGCTCAGGTTAAGGACGTTACCATGTCCTACCAGGAAGCCCTGCAGGCAGCACAGCAGCAGGAAGAAGCCGAAGAAGAAGCGGCAGAAGCAGAAGTGCATGTGATTCCAGGACCCGGCTACGGCCGGGTCTCTGGTCAGTGGGCAGGGTAAAGTGGCATGCTCAATGGATATCAATGTCATCGGATGAAGGAAGCCCCCATGAACGACTTCGACATCAAGAATGCAGGCGGTCTGGTTCCGATGGTTGTCGAGCAGAATGCTCGCGGCGAACGGGCCTATGACATCTATTCCCGCCTGCTGAAGGAACGGGTGATCTTCCTTGTGGGCCCGGTTGAGGATTACATGGCCAATCTGGTCGTGGCTCAGCTGTTGTTCCTCGAGTCTGAAAACCCGGACAAGGACATCCATCTGTACATCAACTCGCCGGGTGGCTCCGTGACTGCAGGGATGGCGATCTACGACACCATGCAGTTCATCAAGCCCGACGTGTCCACCGTATGCATCGGCCAGGCGGCCAGCATGGGGGCACTGTTGCTGGCAGGCGGTGCCGCTGACAAGCGTTACGCGCTGCCCAATTCTCGTGTGATGATTCACCAGCCGCTGGGTGGCTACCAGGGCCAGGCAACGGACATCGAGATCCACACCAAGGAAATCCTGACCATTCGCGAGAAGCTGAACCGCATTCTCGCGCACCATACGGGTCAGGACTTCGACACCATCGCCAACGATACGGACCGTGACAACTTCATGGCCGCCAATCAGGCGATGGAGTACGGCCTGATCGACGCCGTGCTGGAACGCCGTCCGGACGTGGAATGATCCACGCACACGGCTGACCTGACGTCGGTAAACATGCATTTCCGGTGACTCCCCGGGGAGTCACCGCCATTGAGAGGTACGCGAATGGCTGACGGCAAAGGCAAGGACGAGAACGGCAAACTGCTGTACTGCTCCTTCTGTGGCAAGAATCAGAATGAAGTGCGCAAGCTGATCGCGGGACCTTCCGTCTACATCTGCGACGAATGTGTCGATCTGTGCAATGACATCATTCGCGAAGAGGTCCTCGAAGCCGACGCCGAAGGTGATGATGATCGCCTGCCGGCGCCGCGTGAGATTCGCTCGACTCTCGACGACTACGTGATCGGTCAGGACCGCGCCAAGCGCGTGTTGTCCGTCGCGGTGTACAACCACTACAAGCGTCTGCGTGCCGGTCAGAAGGCAGTGGACGAAGTGGAGCTGGGCAAGTCCAACATTCTGCTCATCGGCCCGACCGGTAGCGGCAAGACGCTGCTGGCCGAGACGCTGGCACGCCTGTTGAACGTTCCCTTCACCATCGCGGATGCGACCACCCTGACCGAAGCGGGTTACGTCGGTGAGGATGTCGAGAACATCATCCAGAAGCTGTTGCAGAAGTGCGATTACGATGTCGAGAAGGCCGAACGCGGCATTGTCTACATCGATGAGATCGACAAGATCTCCCGCAAGTCTGACAACCCTTCCATCACCCGTGATGTCTCGGGTGAAGGTGTGCAGCAGGCACTGCTGAAGCTGATCGAGGGCACCACTGCCTCGGTGCCGCCGCAGGGCGGGCGCAAGCATCCTCAGCAGGAGTTCCTGCAGGTCAACACGGCCAACATCCTGTTCATCGTCGGCGGTGCATTCGCCGGTCTGGACAAGGTGATCCGTGAGCGCGCCGAGAAGGGTGGCATCGGCTTCAATGCCGAGGTCAAGAGCAAGCAGGACGAGAAGACGGTTGGTCGCGTACTGGCGGATGTCGAGCCGAGCGATCTGGTCAAGTTCGGTCTCATCCCCGAGTTCGTCGGGCGTCTGCCGGTCATCGCGACATTGACCGAGCTGGACGAGGACGCGCTGGTACAGATCCTGACCGAGCCGAAGAACTCGCTGGTCAAGCAGTACTCGCGCCTGTTCGATATGGAGGATGTCGAGCTGGACCTGCGTGAAGACGCACTGCGTGCCGTGGCTCGCAAGGCCATCGAGCGTCGTACCGGCGCACGTGGTCTGCGCTCGATTCTCGAGGGCGTGCTGCTCGATACCATGTATGACATTCCCTCGGAAGAGAATGTCAGCAAGGTGGTAGTGGATGAGTCAGTGATTGCCGGCGACAGCAAGCCGCTGCTGATCTACTCCCAGAGCGAAGAGAAGAGTCAGGGCAAGGTGGCCGGCAAGGACGGCTGAAGCGTCCAGGCCTGAGTCGCACCAACGGGGGGCCGCAAGGCCCCCCGTTGCGTTTGCCTTCGTCACTCGCCTCTCTGGCAATGCCATGCGTCTCAGGATCATTGCAAAATCATGACCTTGCCCCCATGGTCTCTGTATCAGAGAGCCGTGTGAGGCGGCCCACCCACAGAATACCGAGGAACGTCTGCCATGGAGCAGAACGATGATCAGACCCTGACACTTCCGCTGCTGCCGCTGCGGGATGTGGTGGTCTATCCCCAGATGGTGATTCCGCTGTTCGTCGGCCGGGAAAAGTCGATCCAGGCCCTCGAAGTGGCCATGGAAGGCGACAAGAAGATCCTGCTTGCGGCACAGCGTGAAGCCAGCCAGGACGACCCGACTGCCGAGGATCTCTTCGCGATCGGGACCGTCGCCGACATCATGCAGTTGCTCAAGCTTCCCGATGGCACCGTCAAGGTGCTCATCGAGGGCAGCTCACGCGCCGATATCCAGGCGATTCGTCTGCATGACGACGGTCACAGCATCGCCGATGTCGTGCTGCGTGACAGCCAGCCGCTGTCCGAGCGCGAGCAGGAGACCCTGGTACGCGTTCTGCTCAACCAGTTCGAGCAGTACGTCAAGCTGTCCAAGAAGGTGCCCAATGAAGTGCTGGGCAGCCTGCAGGGCATCGAGGACCCGAGTCGCCTGGTGGATACCATCAGTGCCCACCTGTCACTGGGCATCGATGACAAGCAGGCGCTGCTCGAGATGGACAAGGTGCGCGACCGCATCGAGCACCTGATGACGCTGATCGAAGCCGAGATCGACCTGCTGCAGGTCGAGAAGCGCATTCGTACTCGCGTCAAGGAGCAGATGGAGAAGTCGCAGCGCGAGTACTATCTCAATGAGCAGATGAAGGCCATCCAGAAGGAGATGGGTGAGCTGGATGACGTGCCCAATGAGGTCGAGCAGTATGAGCGTCGCATCAAGGACGCCGGCATGCCCAAGGACGCCGAGGAAAAGGCCAATCAGGAGCTCAACAAGCTCAAGATGATGGGCCCGACGTCCGCCGAGGCGACCGTGGTGCGGACTTACCTGGACTGGCTGTGCGACGTGCCGTGGAAGAAGCGCACCCGCGTGCGTCACGACATTGATCACGCCGCCAGGGTGCTCGATGAGGACCACTACGGTCTCGACGAGGTCAAGGAACGCATCCTCGAGTATCTCGCCGTGCAGAAGCGCGTCAAGAAGCTCAAGGGGCCGGTGCTGTGTCTGGTAGGACCGCCGGGTGTCGGCAAGACGTCGCTGGGCAAGTCCATCGCCCGCGCCACCAATCGCCAGTACACTCGCATGGCGCTGGGTGGCGTGCGGGATGAATCCGAGATCCGTGGCCACCGTCGCACCTACATCGGCGCCTTGCCGGGCAAGATCATCCAGCGCATGACCAAGACCGGCGTCAAGAATCCGCTGGTGCTGCTCGACGAGATCGACAAGCTGGGCATGGATCACCGTGGTGATCCGGCCTCGGCGCTGCTTGAGGTGCTGGACCCGGAGCAGAACGACAAGTTCGCCGATCACTACCTCGAACTGGATTACGATCTGTCCGAGACCCTGTTCATCTGTACCTCGAACTCGATGAACATTCCGGGACCGCTGCGTGATCGCATGGAGATCATCCGTCTGCCGGGGTACACCGAGGACGAGAAGCTGGCCATCGCGATGCGCTACCTGGCCCCCAAGCAGCTCAAGGCCAATGGCCTGAAGCCGGGCGAGCTGACCTTCAGTGAAGCCTCCGTGCTCGAGCTGATTCGTTACTATTCGCGTGAAGCCGGTGTGCGTGAGCTGGAACGCCAGATCGCCAAGGTCTGCCGCAAGATCGTGCGCGAGCGCGTGGTCGCCGAGGCCAAGGAAGGTGCGCTGTCTTCCATGCACCTCGAGGCCGAGCAGGTCGAGCATTACGCGGGTGTCCGCAAGTACAGCTTCGGTCTCGCGGATGCCGAGGACCAGATCGGGCGCGTGACGGGCCTGGCCTGGACGTCCGTCGGCGGTGAGCTGCTGACCATCGAGTCGGTGGTCACGCCCGGCAAGGGCCGTGTCAGCAAGACGGGCTCGCTGGGCGACGTGATGAAGGAGTCGGTCAGTGCAGCGCATACCGTCGTGCGCGCACGCGCCGAGTCCTTCGGTATCGAGGCTGAACGCTTCGAGAAGGAAGACCTGCACATTCACGTGCCGGAAGGTGCCACGCCGAAGGACGGCCCCAGTGCGGGGGCTGCCATGGTCACCGCGATGGTGTCCGCTTACTGTGGGCGCCCCGTGCGCTGTGATGTGGCGATGACCGGTGAGGTCAACCTGCGCGGCGAAGTCATGCCGATCGGCGGCCTCAAGGAGAAATTGCTGGCAGCGCGACGCGGTGGTATAAAGCTCGTATTGATTCCCGAAGAGAATCGCCGTGATCTCAAGGAGGTCCCGGACACCATCAAGGATGCATTGGACATTCGCCCCGTGCGTTGGATCGATGAAGTTCTTGAGGTGGCTCTGGCGGAAAAGTCTTCAAGTGAGCCGGATGAATCTCGACAGGACGATGCCAGTGGTCGTCAGTCAGTCATCAGTACACATTGATGGATATTTCTGGCCATGCCGTTGTCGAAACGGCGGCGTGGTGCGGTTTTGCGCGTGAGGTTGCTTGACAGTCGTTTGAGGGCGTTGCTATAAACTCCGCTTCGTCGCGATCGCGTTTAGCACCCGTAATTTTCGCGCTGATTTCTGGTAATTTTTTTGCAAATTCAAGGGGTGAAGAGTGAATAAATCCGAGCTGATCGAAGCCATTGCTGCATCTGCCGATATTCCGAAAGCAGCAGCTAGCCGTGCACTCGATGCGATGGTCGACACCGTCACTGATAGCCTGAAGAAAGGTGAGACCGTGGCACTGGTCGGGTTCGGCACCTTTACTGTCAAGGAGCGCGCTGCTCGTACTGGCCGTAACCCGCAGACTGGCGATCCGATCGAAATCAGTGCTGCCAAGGTGCCGAGCTTCAAGGCTGGCAAGGCACTGAAAGACGCCGTCAACTGAGGTCTGCCTGCTCTTGCAGGTACCCGGTGACGTGGTGCCGCCCTGTCAGGACGTCGTTGTCTGTCAGGTCGGCACCAGGAAATCGAAGCGCATCGCCTGGCGATGCGCTTTTTTTGTGACTGACAAAGGCACCTGCATCTGTCGGCGTCATGCGTATAATCAACAGTCACTGATTCGCGGCCCTAGAGGCCATTTCCTTCCCTGTAGCTCGAGGCCCGCATGCTGCAACGAATTCGAGACCGGTCGCATGGCTGGGTGGCCAAGACGATCGTTGGCTTTATCGTCGTCACCTTTGCCTTCTTCGGCGTTGAGTCGATCATTGGTGCCTTCACTGGCAGCAGTGATGAGATCGCCAGCGTCAATGGCGACAAGATCAGCCGTCAGTCAGTTGAGACCGAAGTGCAACGTGCCATCCGTTCCGGACAGGTCGCTCCCGAACAGGAGCGTGAGGCACGCAATCAGATCATCACCCAGATGATCGATTCCCGTCTGCTGGACCAGTACGCTGAAGAGGGTGGATTGCACCTCTCCGAGCAACAGCTCGATCAACTGATCGTCAGCTTCCCGGAATTCCAGGATGACCAAGGCCGCTTTGACGCCGACGTCTTCCGCAATCGTCTGGCCAGCGCCGGCTACTCGCCGACGTCCTTCCGCGAGCAGTTGCGCAGCGACACCCTGCGTCAGCAGCTGACCGATGGCTTTGCCGCCAGTGCCTTCGTGCTGCCGGGCGAAGAAGAGAAGCTCAGCCAGCTTCAGCGTCAGACGCGCAGTTTCCGTTACGCCACCCTGAGTCAGGCCGACCTCGAGTCGCCGGTCACCCTGAACGAGGATGAGCTGACCGCCTGGTATGACAGCCATCAGGACAACTATCGGCGTCCGGCTCAGGTCAAGCTGGCCTATGTGCTGCTGGATCAGAATGAGCTGGCCGACGGCGGCGAGATCAGTGAGGACACGCTCAAGGCCGAATATGCCGCCAAGCGTGCCGATGCACCGCGCGAGATCGCGCACATCATGGTCGAGAAGGGCGATGATGTGGCGGCTGCGCGTGCCAAGCTCGAAGGCGCACGTGACGCACTCGCCAACGGCGAAGACTTCGCCAAGGTGGCGGCCGAGATCTCTGAAGACAGCTCCACGGCCGAGGATGGTGGTGAGCTGGGAGTGATCACCCGCGGTATCTTCGGCGAAGACTTCGATGACGCCGCCTTCGCGCTGGATGAAGGGCAGGTCTCGGACATCGTCGATACCGGCGACAGCCTGCACCTGATCAAGGTGACCGGGCTCGATATCGCGCCGTTCGACGAAATGCGTGATGAACTGCTCACCCAGGCGCGCAAGTCAGCCTCGCGTGACACCTTCAATGAGAAGGCGCAGCAGCTCAAGGATGAAAGCTTCGCGGCGGATGATCTGGCCAGCGTTGCCGAGGATCTGGATCTTCCGCTGGAGAAGACCGACTGGGTGGCACAGGACAATGACGACGAACTGCTGTCCGAGCCGGGTGTGATGGCGGCTGCCTTCGATGACGAAGTGCTCAAGGAAGGCTACAACAGCGATGTGATCGAACTCGACGACAGTCGCCGTCTGGTGCTGCGCGTGCTCGAGCAGCGTCCGGCCACGACGCTGGCCCTCGACGAGGTCAAGCAGCAGGTGCAGCGTGAAGCCAAGGCGGACAAGACCGCCAAGGCGCTTGAGGCATTGGCACAGACGCGCATCGAGGCGCTGCGTGAAGGCAAGTCGCTGGAAGGGATCGACTGGCGCGACGCAGACGACGTCAGCCGTCAGGGAGATTCCCAGCTGCCTGAGAATCTGGTCAAGCAGGCCTTCGCGCTGCCGCATCCCGAGGCAGACCAGCCGGTGTATGGCAAGGCAGCCCTCAAGGGCGGCATCGCCCTGATCGCGTTGACCGATGTAGGAGAGGCCGAGCCGGGTGACATGGACCAGTTCCTGTCGCGTCTGGCGATGCGCCTGCAGGCCCAGTCAGCCGTCGAGGGGCTGCAGGAATCCTTGCGCGAGAGTGCCGATATCGAGCGCAAGTGAGCAAGGTGCAACGGACGTGAGGCGTTGACGCAGCCGATGGGAGAGTTCGCGGTGGCGGGCTTGAATGCCTGTCGAGAGAGATTGACGCAGCCAGCGATGCCCGGCGTCATGATGCAGGCGTTCGTGCCACACCAGCCAGTAGGAGAAGCGGTTGATGGCGATGGGCAGCGGGCGCAGCACCAGCGGTAGCTGATCCAGCATGCTGATGGCCAGGCAGCCCGGAACGCATAGCAGCAGATCGCTATGGCAGGTGACACTGAAGGCGGCCAGGAAGTGGGGCTGGCGCATGACGACCTGCCGACTCAAGCCCAGCTCCGCCAGCTTGAGATCCACCGCACCACGCTCATCACCGCCCATGCTGATCAATTGGTGGCTGGCGGCGACGAAGTCCTCCAGACTCAATGTCTCCTTCGCTGCCAGCGGGTGGTCCTTGCGCATCACGCAGACGAACTGGTCATCCCCGATCTCGCGCCCATGCACGCCGGCCGGCACCTTGGCGGTGGGCACGCACATCGCAAGCTCCGGCCCCCCTTCCTCCAGCTGTTGTTCGACATTGCCCCCATAGGCCTGGATGTCCAGGCGGATGCCGGGCGCCTGGTCATGCAGCGGCGCTATCTGCGGTGCCACGAAGGCGTGCATGCCATAGTCGGTGGTGGCCAGCTGGAAGCGGCGTTGGCTGTCGGCTGGCGAGAATTCGGGGGGTGCCAGCAGTGCGCCCAGCTCCTGGAGCAGGCGCGCGAGAGGCTGTCTGAGCGCCTCGGCACGTGCCGTGGGGCGCAGGCCGCGTTGCGCACGTACGAACAGGGGATCGTCAAAGGCCTCGCGCAGCCGAGCCAGGGTACGTGAAACGGCAGGTTGACTCAGGTTGAGGCGCTCCGCGGCCCGAGACACGCTGCGCGTTTCCAGCAGCGCATGCAGCGCGACCAGCGTGTTGAGGTCATGGCGAGCGAGTTCAGCCAGATGCATGGCGGGAAGTTTCCGGTGGTGAAGAGGCCCCGGACGGGGATGAAGGTGCGTATTTTCAACCACGCATGATATCAGTCTCATGCATACCGGAATTCAGTTTCTGTCATTGGTGTGATATCGGGAGCGCGAGTAATCTGGTGGGACTTCGTCGCCGGGGAACGATTGCGGCGACCTGTCGTCACACGGTCAAGGCCTCGGGCCACCTGCCTGATGACGATTCTGATCACGTGACGTTTGACCAGATCATTCGCAAGGAGCATTTCATGCAGACACGCTATTACACGATCACCGACTATCCGAAAGGCACTCCGGAACGCGACCTGTTCACCTTGCGTGAAGAGGCGCTGAGCGAGCTTGGCGAAGGGGAAGTGCGCATTCGCAACCGCTGGTTGTCCGTCGATCCCTACATGCGTGGCCGCATGAGTGGCGCCAAGACCTATATTGACCCCTTCGAGCTCAATGAGCCGCTGCAGGGTGCGGCAGTCGGTGAGGTGATCGAGTCACGCGACTCTCGCTTCAAGACCGGCGACAAGGTGCGTCACATGGGCGGCTGGCGTGATATCGCGCAGCTGTCTGGCGACCAGGTCGAGCCGCTGCCGAGCATCGACGTGCCGGAGCAGGCTTATCTGGGCGTGCTGGGCATGCCGGGCATGACTGCCTGGACCGGTCTGAACATCATCGCCGAGATGAAAGAGGGCGACAACGTGCTGGTCAGCGCGGCCTCCGGTGCGGTCGGCTCGCTCGCCGTGCAGCTGGCCAAGGCCAAGGGCGGGACTGTCGTCGGCATCGCCGGCAGCCAGGAGAAACTGGATTGGCTGGAGGCGCGCGGCGTCAAGGCGGTCAGCTACAAGGGCAAGGACGCAGAGCAGCTGACGAAAGCGCTCAAGGAGGCCTGCCCGGACGGTTTCGATGTCTACTACGAGAACGTCGGTGGTGACTGCCTGGTGGCGGCGCTCAACAACCTGAACGTCGGTGCACGCATCGCCGTCTGCGGCATGATCTCCAGCTACAACGATACCGAGGTGGCGGCGGGCCCCTCCAATATCTCGATGATCCTGATTCGCCGGGCGCGCATGCAGGGCTTCATCGTCTTTGACCACTGGGACAACTACAGCCGCTTCCTCGAAGAGGTAGGGCCGCAGGTCGCCAAGGGCGATATCGACTACGAAGAGACGGTGGAAGAGGGACTGGAACAGACGCCGGACGCCTTCCTCAAGCTGTTCACAGGCGCCAACAAGGGCAAGATGCTGGTACGTCTGTAACCTGAGCTCACGCGACACCCTGTGTCAGGTGGCACCTGATCATGGCGGCGTTCTGCATTGCCGCCGTGCCGCCCCTGACTCTGCGAGGAGAGCATCATGCAGGACTTTACCTATCAGAACCCGACCCGCGTGCACTTCGGTGCCGGCCAGATCGCCAAGGTGCGTGACGAGATTCCCGCCGATGCCCGCGTGCTGGTCACCTATGGGGGTGGCTCCATCAAGAAGAACGGCGTGATGGATCAGGTGGAAGCGGCACTGGAGGGCCATCAGTGGTGGAGCTTCGGCGGCATCGAGCCGAATCCGAGCTATCACACCCTGCTGGAAGCGCTGGAGGTCATCAAGCGCGAGAAGGTCGATTATCTGCTGGCAGTCGGGGGAGGCAGCGTCGCCGATGGCAGCAAGTTCCTCGCGCTGGCCGCCTGTCACGCCGGTGATCCGTGGGAGATTCTCGCCGAAGGCAAGCATCCCGAGACGGCATTGCCGCTGGGCGTGGTGCTGACCCTGCCGGCCACTGGCTCCGAGTCCAACGGCAATGCCGTGGTCACCAATTACGAGACCCACGACAAGCTGCCGATGTTCAGCGAACTGGCCTACCCGCGCTTCGCGGTGCTGGACCCGGCCACCACCCTGACCCTGCCGGAGCGCCAGAGCGTCAACGGTGTCGTCGATGCCTTCGTGCACGTCAGCGAGCAGTATTTGACCTACCCGGTCAACGCGCCGGTCCAGGATCGCTTCTCCGAGGGTCTGTTGCTGACCTTGATCGAGGAAGGCCCCAAGGTATTGAGCCAGCCGGATGACCTGGCCGTGCGCGCCAACATCATGTGGGCCGCCAACCTGGGCCTCAACGGGCTGATCGGGCGTGGTGTGCCGCAGGACTGGGCCACGCACATGATCGGTCACGAGATCACCGCACTGCACGGTGTCGATCATGGCCGCACCCTGACCATCGTGATGCCGGCACTGTGGGAAGAAATGTTCGAGGCCAAGCGTGCCAAGCTGGCGCAGTATGGTCGTCGTGTCTGGGGACTGGACGGTGATGACGAAAGCGTCGCCCGCGCTGCCATCGACAAGACGCGTGAATTCTTCACCCGCATGGGCGCGCCGGTATCGTTGAGCGAAGCCGGCATCGGTGCCGACAGCATCGATCAGCTGGTCGACAACCTGGCACGTCATGGCTTCACTGCCATCGGCGAGCACGGTGACATCACGCCGGACGTGGCGCGTCGTATCCTGACCCGCGCTGCCTGATCACGCACGTCAGTCAGGTCGCAAGGCAAGCCTGAAACCCCTCGTCACCCCTGGTGGCGAGGGGTTTTGCGTATGTCCCCTTGGCGGCGGCTTGCCGATTGCCGGATTGCGTCATGTCGCAAGGCAGGATTCGCTTCACGAGACGTCGTCGCCGGGCTTATTTTGTTACTCTATAACCTTTTGCACGCCCTTCATCCTGCGGAGAATTCAGCATGTCTCTGGCTTCACGCGGCGCCGATACCGGCGACGCCTCGACGGATTTAGCACGTCACACGCGGATACCGGTGCATCTGATCACCGGCTTTCTGGGAACCGGCAAGAGCAGCTTCATCCAGGCACTGGTCGCGGCCAAGCCGGCGGATGAGCATTGGGCGATCCTGGTCAATGAATTCGGGCAGGTGGGGATCGATCAGGCGCTGTTTGCCGGACGCGAGGATGTCAGCGTCAAGGGGCTGCCCGGTGGGTGCCTGTGCTGTCAGCTGGCCTTCGTGCTGCAGGCGGGGCTGGTCAGCCTGATCCATCAGACCCGGCCTGATCGTCTGATCATCGAGCCCTCGGGGCTGGGACATCCCGCAGGGTTGATCGATGTACTGCGCAGTGAAGGGCTGGCCTCCGCGCTTGAGCTCGAGGAGGTCATCACCCTGCTGGACCCGCGTGCACTGGACGATACCCGCACGCGTGAACACGGCACCTTCCAGGATCAGCTGACGCTGGCGGGGGGCGTGGTGCTCAGCAAGCGGGATCTGGCGACTGATGAGCAGCTGGCGGCCGCGCATGAGTTTCTTGAAGGGATGTGGCCGCGCAAGCGCTGGGTGGGTGAGCTGGGCAGAGCCGACGGCGAAAGTCAGCCGGCCCAGGCACGCATGGACGGTCAGGAGGTCGCGCTGATCGATTGGCTGCTGCCAGCAGGGCGTGAATCCCATCGCCAGGGCGGCTTGCACGCCAGCGACGCCCATCACGTCAGCGAAGATCGTGAGAACCAGCCCGAGATCAGCATGCCGGCTGCCCATCGCGCTGCGCGGGATAGGGCGCGTCTGGCGCAGGAGACTTCCACCAGTGAAAAGACGTCAGCCTCAGGCGTGATGCCATTGCCCGGCGCACCGGTGATCGAGCAGGCCGAAGGGCTTGAGCATGCCAGTCTGGGATGGCGAATCGTGGCGGACGAGGTGTTCGATCTTGATCAGCTGACCCGGTGGCTGGATGGACTGCCGCGCGACTGGCGGGTGAAGGGCATCTTTCACACGACGGAAGGCTGGCGCAGCTATAACCGTGCCAAGGGACGTGCCGAGCTTGCGCCTTCCAGCTGGCGCGAGGACTCACGACTCGAGTTGATCGCACCGCTGGAGGAGCAGGGGCAGGAGGGGATGGCGACTGCGTTGCCGCTGGCGGATTCCCGTCAGCTGAATGCCGCCTTGCTGGCCTGTCGCAGCGAGGGTGCCGCCAGGCCCTTCAATTTCTTCGGCGAGTGAGCTGAGATCTATCCCTCAGGGGGCGTCTCTCACGTCAGGCGCTCCCACTCGCCGATCAGGCGCAGGGCCTCTTCGCTTGAATTGCCACACAGCTCGATATCGAAGTCGAAGTTGCCACACACGGCCGGTCGTTGTGGCGTTCCGAACAGCTTGCACAGATTCTCGTCATCCAATTGCACGCAGCGCACGCCTGCCGGCTTGCCATTGGGCATGCCGGGAATCGGGCTCGAGATGGAAGGCGCGATGCAGCACCCCCCGCAGCCGGCGCGGCAGCCGGATGCGGGAGTGGCCGCGAAGTGGTGGGCGGTCTGCGTCATGATGTGGCGGGTATTTCCTCATGCTCAGGCAGCACCAGCGGCTGGCGGGCGGTCTCTGGCGTGTGCCGCGCGATGGCGCCCTTGTTGATCCCTTCATAGGCTTCGACGCGAATGCTGTCGCCGCTGTCGAGAGCGATCTGGCGCGCCAGCCAGTCGGCGATCCACTCGATGGTGGTCGGTGTCGGCAGCAACCAGACCTGCTTGCGCGGCAGGCGAATGCGGAATCTGCCCTGCGGTGCCTCATAGCTGAACACCAGCTCACGGCCGGGACGGTCGATCAGATCGCCTTCTTCGGCCAGGTAGCGGTCATTGAGCTTCTCGGCCCACTCGGCTTCCAGCGCCGTGTCCCGCAGCCCATTGCGTTCGATGACCAGCGGGGAGCGGTGACCATGTGCGATACGCTGACAGTTGCCGCTGTGATGACGCAGGCCATGACTGTAGGTGTAGGCGGCACCCTCGATGCACTCATCGCGCAGGCGCACGCGCAGCGCCTCGACGCGCGGCGGCAGGCGGCGCGTCAGCAGCTTCTCGAAGTGGTTGGCCAGCACCACGGTGGTGACCTCGGCCACCGGCAGCAGGCAGAAGGCCTGGCGCGGGCCGCGCACTTCCATGGCATAGGGCTGGGTGAAGCGCAGACACAGTCCTTCCGGGCAGTCCGTGACGCTCACGCCGTCGGCCTGACTGGGCACGATCAAGGTGTGATCGGCGTCCTGGTCGATCATGCGCTTGGCCCACGGCTTGACGTCGCCGAAGTCGAACAGCATGCCGTCATGGCCGACGGCGCCGTCCAGCTCCAGGTCCAGATGCTGACTGATGCCATGCAGGCCGCGAGTATTGCTCCACACCGAGGCATCCACCGCGGTGAGGGCCCTGACGAACAGGGTCTTGGAAGTCATTGCCGTCATCAATCGATACCACTGATCTTGTGAGTCTGCAGCGATAGCTGCCACTGGGGATTGGCCATGCAGTAACTGACGCACTGGTTCATCGGCGTATCCGTCGCCAGTACCTCGCGATAATGCTCGCGAGCGGCGGCTGGCGCGGGCAGGGCATCCAGGGCGGCGGTATCCAGTGGCTGCAGATAGAAGTGCGCGAAGTCCAGACTGACGAAGCGCTCCGGCAGCGCCTCCGGCTGCGGGTAGACGAGCTTGAGCTCATCGCCGCCGGTGAGGACCAGCTCGCTGGCACCCTTGGGGCTGACGCATAGCCAGTCGATGCCGGCGGGCGGCGTGACGGTGCCGTTGGTCTCCACCGCGATCTCGAAGCCGCGGGCGTGCATCGCGTCCACCAGTTCGCGGTCGAGCTGCAACAGTGGCTCACCGCCGGTGAAGACGACATAGGGCGTGGCGATGCCGGTGTGTTCCGGCCACAGGCTGGCCAGGAAGTCCGCCAGCTCGCTTGCCGTGCGGAACTTGCCGCCATTCTGGCCATTGGTGCCGACGAAATCGGTGTCGCAGAAGCGACAGACCGAGGTGTCGCGGTCCTGCTCACGACCACTCCACAGGTTGCAGCCCGCAAAGCGGCAGAACACGCTGGCGCGCCCTGCGCGAGCACCTTCGCCCTGCAGGGTGTAGAACGCTTCCTTTACCGTATACATCAGAGAGTGCCTGCGCCCTTGGCCGAATCGGTCGAGTCATACCCGAGCGGATCGCTCAGCCCATGGGCGGCGAAGGCAGCGAGGCGCTCGCGGCAGCTGCCGCATTCCCCACAGGCCAGTTCACGGCCTTCATAGCAGGTCCAGGTCTGGGCGTAATCGAGCTGCATGGCGATGCCGGCGGCCAGAATCTCGTCCTTGCTGGCGTGCAGGAAGGGCGCGCGAATCTCCACCGGCGAGAAGTTGGCGATCGCGGCGACGGCATTCATCTTCTCGACGAATTCCGGACGGCAATCCGGGTAGAGCACGTGATCCCCGCCGTGGGCACCATAGAAGCACACGCCAGCCTCGATATTGACGGCCTTGGCGATCGCCAGGGACAGCAGGATCATGTTGCGATTGGGCACCACGGTCGAGGTCATGGAGTCCTCGTCGTAGTCGGCCTTGGGCATCGCCTGGTCACTGTTGGTCAGCGCGGAGTTGTCGATCAGGCCATGGATGGCGCGAATGTCGACGACTTCATGGGCGACGCCCAGTGACTCGCAGACCTGGCGTGCGACGTCGAGCTCACGCGAGTGGCGCTGGCCGTAATGGAAGGAGAGGGCGTGTACCTCGAAGCCTTCCTTCAGCGCCTGGTGCAGGACGGTGTAGGAGTCCATGCCACCGGAGTAGATGACGACGGCGCGGGGGCGCTCTGCAGAGGAGGCAGGAGCGGATACAGCGGAATTCGGGACGTTGAGAGTCATGACGGAGAATTTCTTTGACCGATGGATTCGGCGCCCGGGATCCGGTCCGGGCGAAACGGGCGCCTATCCTACTCTTCCCGCGGTGTTGATGCCACCAGGACTGCTGTGGGGTGAGCGTGCCTCTCGATATTCTGATCAAGTTGTTATCCTCCATCGAAGAGCCGCTGTGGATCTTCGACCGCTTCGGCCAGCTCGCCTGGAGCTCACCCCGTGCCCGTCAGGCAGAACACCAGCCTGAACTGCCGAGAACCCTGTCGCATCTGCCGGAGCCCTGTGGGCTCAGCGGCCAGCCGGGGATGTGGATGATGGGGATCGACGGGGAGCTGGGCCACTGGCTGCTGGTGCAGCAGGCCAATCTTCCCTGGCGAATGGCGGTGTTCGATGAAGAACGACTCGTCGCCTATACCTGTGGCTGGAAGGAGCTGTTCGGTGAGGCGCGTCCGCGGCTTGAACCGGTCAGTGAGCGCCGCGTGCGCCTCAAGGCGCCGTTCTCGGGTCTGGCCGAAGCGCGCGCTGCCGGACTGGACGACAAGGTGCTGATCGCGCTGCGTCGACTGCAGCCGATCAACCTGCTGTCGCGTGATCGCTTCAATGCCCAGGTGGACGAGCTGCTGTCCGGTGAGGCGGTCGATGGCGGCATCGATGGCGGCATCATCTATCTCTCGCTGACCCATCTGGAGATCATCAACTCGGCGCATGGCGCGGAGCGTATCGACCCGCTGCTGGAGCGCGTGGCGGAAGCGATGTCGTTGCAATACCGCGATGCACTGGTCTGTCGTCCGCTGGGCAATGCCTTCGCGCTGTTCTTCACCGGCGATGAAGTCGCCCTGATCGCGCGGGCCAGCGAGCTGTGCGAGCAGCTGGTCACGCTGATGCGCCTGGATGGCAAGTCCTTGCCCGTCACCGCGCGGGTGGGCATCAGCCTGGCGCCTCAGCACGCGCGTCGCGCGCATCGGCTGCTGCACCTGGCTGAACTGGCCATGCTGCATGGCGAGCAGGACGATATCGATGTCTGCGGGGCCTGGCATGTCTTCTCGCCCGGTGCCCACATGCGTCACCTCAACGATTACCGGCTGACCAGTGACCTGCGCGAGCATCTCGAAGAGCTCGATCTTGCCTTCCAGCCCCAGTTCGATCTGGTCAGTGGTCAGGCGGTCGGCGTGGAGGTGCTGGTGCGCTGGGACCATCCGGAGCTCGGGACCATCGGGCCTGGGCGCTTCATTCCGCTGGCGGAGCAGTACGGCTTGATCGGTACCGTCGGGGCTCGTGTGATGGATGCTGCTCTCAAGGCGACGCGGGATCTGGTGACCCCGGACGGCAAGCCGCTGTCGGTGGCGATCAACGTCTCGGCCCAGGAATTTCGTGACCCCGGCTTTCCCGAGCGAGTCTCACAGGCGCTCGCCTTGCACGACTTCGCCCCCGAGCGGCTGGAGCTGGAAATCACCGAGTCCTCACGGGTGCCGGATCTGGATCGCGTCGTCGAGCGCTTGACCGGTCTGATCGACCGAGGTGTCAGGCTTGCCATCGATGACTTCGGGACCGGCTTTGCCTCGCTGCTCTATGTCCGGGATCTACGCGCCTGTCGCCTCAAGGTGGACCAGCAGTTCGTCCGCAGCCTGGATCATGATGCGCGTGACCGCGCCATCGTCTCGCATGCCATCTCGTTGGCCGATAGCCTCGGCATGGAAGTGCTGGCCGAGGGCGTCGAGACGGTGGAGCAGGAACGCCTGCTGGTGGAGATGGGTTGCCATCTGGTGCAGGGCTTCCGTTACGCGCGGCCCAAGCGCCTGCCGGAGCTCAAGCAGTGGCTTGGCAACAAGCCCTGCATTCGCCCCTGTCCCGGGGGCTGCAGGTCTTGCCGTAGCCGTACATGTTCTCGAAGCCCGGAATGCGCTGCTCCCACACCGGCGGAGTCCCGACGACTTCCTGCAGGCAATCACTGAAGCGACGCGTCTTCTGGGGAAGATACTGGCGATGCGGGTAGACCAGATGGATGGATGGCAGCGGCTTCATCGGCACGTCGGTAAGTAGCGGGACCAGCTCGCCATTCAGTACCTCATCCTTGATGTTGATGGCGGAGATCATGCCATAGCAGGCACCGGACTTGATGGCTCCGATCAGCACGTCGGCATCATTGACCTTGAGGCGAGAATCCAGCGCCACCTTTTCCTCGACGCCACTTTCACTGCACACCCGCAGGCGGTCGAGAATGAAGCCATCCCGTGAATAGACGGCCGCCGGCAGCCCCGAGAGGTCCGCGGGGGTCTTCGGCATGCCGTGGCGTTCGATGAAGGCAGGCGATGCGCAGATCAGATGGCGATGCGCGGCCAGGGGACGCGCGATCAGGTTGGAGTCTTCCAGTTCCGACATGCGGATGGCGAGATCATAGCCGCCACCGATCAGGTCGGTCAGGTGGTCTTCCAGACGGACTTCCACCTGGGTGTCCGGATAGCGCTCCATGTAGAGGCGCACCGCCTGAGCCACATAGGTGCGACCGAAGTGGCTGGGGCTGGTGATCTTGAGCACCCCTCGTGGCCCATCCTGGTAGGCGCCCGCGACATCATCGGTATCTTCCAGCACTTCGCGCAGGCGCAAGGCATGCTGATGGATCTCGCGGCCGGCATCGGTCAGGGCCAGCGAGCGGGTCGAGCGATTGAAGAGACGAATCTGCAACTCTTCTTCCAGACGACTGATCTGCTTGGAAACCACCGAGCGGTTGACCTGACGATGATCGGCTGCCTTGGAGAAGCTCTGTGCTTCCACGACATCCAGAAACAGCAACAAGCGGGATGCTTTATCCACGGTATGACCTCTCGTGATGCAACAGGAAAAGGCTCACGCAGCCGTCCGAATGGCGGGACTCCTGGCGTCAGCTGGCGGGGATCGCGGCACCGGCCATCCTTTCGCAGATGATGCCGGCCGTGTCCGCCATGCTGGTCACGGCCATCGTGGCGACGCTGGGTCAGACCCAGGTGGCCGCCTGGGGGATCGCCTGCCGGCTCGAGACCTTTTCCTTGATCGTGGTGCTGGCACTCACCATGTCATTGCCCCCCTGGTTGGGACGGTGCTACGGCGCAGGTCGCTGGCAGGAAGTGCGCCGACTGATGAATCTGGTCGCCAGGATCGTGATCATCTGGCAGCTGGTGCTGGGCGTGGTGGTAGCGCTCCTCGCCGTCCCCTTGTCCCGGTTGCTGGTCGGCAATGAGGAGGTCGGCGCGGCGCTGGTCCTGCTGATCCCCTGGATGCTGCCAAGCTATGCCTTCCTGGGAATCTGCATGCTAGTGGTCTCGGCCGCCAATGCGCTGGGTTGGCCGCTACGGGCCACGCTCCTGTCCTTCCTGCGTCTCTTCGTGTGCTTCCTGCCAGCCGTCTGGCTGGGCGCTGAGCTCGATGGTCTGCGCGGCGTCGCGATCGGGGCGGCCATCGGCAATCTGCTGGCCGGTATCGTGGCCTGGCGTCTCTATCGTCAGGCGATCGGTGGGCTGGGCAAGCCTTGCAGTCACGGAGTAGAACAACATGAAGATTCTTGTGCTCGGAAGCGGTGTCGTCGGCGTGACCAGTGCCTACTATCTGGCGCGTCAGGGCCATGAGGTCACGGTCGTGGATCGTCAGGCCAGTCCGGCGATGGAAACCAGCTACGGCAATGCCGGCCAGGTGTCCTTCGGTTTTTCCTCTCCCTGGGCGGCACCGGGCATTCCGCAGAAAGCCGTCAAGTGGATGTTCCAGGAGCACGCGCCTCTCAAGATCCAGCCGCGCATGGACCCCCAGATGGCCAAGTTCATGGTCAAGATGTTCGCCAACTGCAATGCGGACCGTTATGCCGTGAACAAGGAGCGCATGGTTCGCGTCGCGGAATACAGTCGTCTGTGCATCAATTCGTTGCGTGAAGAGACAGGGCTGCGCTACGAGGACCGTCAGAAGGGCCTGCTGCAGCTGTTCCGCAACGAGGCCCAGGTCGAGGCCGTGCAGAAGGACATGAAGGTACTGGCCGGATGTGGCGTGCGTCACCAGCTGCTGGATGCCGAGGCCTGCGCCACCGTCGAGCCGGCCCTGGCGCGCGTACCGGGCAAGTTCATCGCCGGGTTGCACCTGCCGGACGATCAGACCGGTGATTGCCATCTGTTCACCAACCGGCTGGCGGATTACTGCCGTGACACCCTGGGCGTCACGTTCGTCTTCAATACCACGATCCAGCGCATCCAGCGTACTGGTAGCCGGATCGAGAAGGTGATCACCGACCGCGGCGAGATGAGCGCCGACAGTTATGTGATGTGCCTGGGCAGCTACTCGCCCTTCCTGGCACGTGATCTGGATCTGGATCTGCCGATCTACCCGGTCAAGGGCTACAGCCTGACCGTGCCGATCATCAATGCCGATGCCGCGCCGCAGTCCACGGTGATGGACGAGACCTTCAAGGTCGCGCTGACGCGCTTCGATGATCGCATCCGCGTGGGCGGTACGGCGGAGCTTGCGTCCTTCGACCTGTCCCTGCTCGAGAAGCGCCGTGCGACCATCAACATGGTGGTGCGTGATGTCTTCCCGGAAGCGGGCGACTATGCCAAGGCGGAATTCTGGGCCGGCCTGCGTCCGATGACCCCGGATTCCACGCCGATCATCGGTGGCACCAAGTATGACAACCTGTGGCTGAACACCGGACACGGCACGCTCGGCTGGACCATGAGCTGTGGCAGCGCCAGCCTGCTGGCGGACCTGGTCGGCGGGCGTACGCCCGGCATCGACCCGAACGGGCTGAACCTCGGTCGTTACGCTGCCTGAACAAGGAAGCCCGCATGACCAAGCAGATCATCTCCACTGACGCCGCACCTGCCGCCATCGGTCCCTATTCCCAGGCGGTGCGTACCGGCAACCTGGTGTTCCTGTCCGGCCAGATCCCGCTGGACCCGGCCACCATGGACGTGGTGGAGGGCGGATTCGAGGCTCAGGCCGATCAGGTGTTCCGCAATCTCAAGGCAGTGTGTGAAGCGGCAGGCGGTAGCCTGGATCAGCTGGTCAAGGTCAACCTGTTCCTGACCGATCTCAGCAATTTCGGCGTGGTCAACACCTTGATGGAGCAGTACTTCAGCCAGCCGTATCCGGCGCGTGCTGCCGTCGGCGTCAAGGAACTGCCCAAGGGCGTGCTGTTTGAAGCAGAAGGCGTTCTGGCACTCTCGTGATGGCTCGCCCATTGCCGGTCTGAAGGAATGACTGGCCTGAACGAGTGGCCGGTCTGAACGAATGACTGGCGCGCATCGATGCCTTGTCCCTCACTCCCCTCGCTGACTCATCAGCGGGGGGAGTGTCGTTTCAGGGGGGCATGACGTCTTGAAGGCAGGTGAAGCGTGACATTTGGCGTCAGCATGATTAGCGTAAGGCTAAATGAGCCGGCGCCCACTGCTGACTCTCGGAGCATCGCGGACGAACCCCTTCAAGGAGCAACATCATGGCGCAGTCAGACACAGGCACACGTGAACCCGGCATACGGCTGCGTCAGCTGGAAATGCTGTGGGCGGTGATCGAGTGCGGATCGATGAAGGGTGGCGCGGCGCAGCTGGGCATCAGCGTGCCGGTGGTCTCGCGGGGCTTGGCACAGCTTGAGCAGACGCTGGGCTATTCGTTGTTCCTGCGTGAAGGTGGCCGCCTGGTGCCCACGCCGGAAGCCGAACGCCTGACCCCGTCACTGGCCCGGATGTTCACCGCGCAGTCCGAACTCAGGCGACTGGCCTTCGGGCCGGGCAGTGGCAAGCGCCCGCGCCTGGTACTGGCAGTGACGCCGTCTCTGGAAGCCTTCAGCACCGGATGGCTTGAGCGCATCGCGGCCAGCGAGTCGTTGAGTGATTGGCTGCCGAGCCTTGAGGTGATGGAAGCCTCGACACATGCCGCGGCGCTGGCCGAGGGGCGGATACACATGGCCGTCACGCTGGAAGCGCCGGAGGAGCCTCAGGGCGGCAAGCGTGCCAGGACAGCGGCCGCACGCGCGCGCGAACTCAAGCAGAGTCTGCGCGCCCGGGCCCGTGAGGAGACCGTGCTGGTGGAGGGCGCCGAGGAGGGCGCCTGTGCTCAAGCTGCCGCTGATATTGCTGTGGCCTTCGTGCTGGCCTCTGCTCGACAAGCCGCTGACGGTGGAACGCCTCAATGAGCGGCCGTTCGTGGAGCTGCCGGAAAGCAGCAGTCAGGGGCGGCTGGTCCGTGGACTGCTCAAGCGAGAGCGTGTGACGCCGGCGAGTCTGGTGGAGGTGGCCACGCCTGCCAGCGCCGGGCGTCTGGCGCGCTCAGGCAGTGCTGCCACCATCATCGATGCCCTGTCGGCGCATCAGGTACTCGAGGACGCCGGAGGCGACCTGATCGGCATGCCGCTCTCGATGCGCAGCGAGCGCTATCTGGCGCTCAAGTGGCAGTGGCAGGCAACGCAGGACGATGAACCGCTGCATGAGGTGCAGGCCTTGCTGGTCAGCCTGCTGGAAGAGGCGGTGGCGGCGAGTCTCGCGACGCTGCCTGTCGAGCGCGAGGAATGACGGTCGGGGTGACAGCGAAGGCTGCCGACTGAGGAGCGTTCGGTCAGGCTCAGCCCTTGACGACGGTCGCGATGGCCTTGGCGACGTAAGGCAGATTCTCGCTGGAGAAGCCGGCCACGTTGGCGCGTCCGGAGCGCACCATGTAGATGCCGAACTCGTCACGCAGGCGATCGACCTGCTCCGGTGTCAGGCCGGTGTAGGAGAACATGCCGCGCTGCTCGGCGATGAAGGCGAACTGCTCATCCAGGCCATACGGCTTGAGCGCCTCGACGAACTCACGACGCAGGCCATTGATGCGCTCGCGCATCTCGGTCAGCTCGCTCTTCCACTCCGCGCGCAGCGTCTCGTCCTCGAGAATGTCGATGACTACCGCACCGCCATGTGCCGGCGGATTGGAGTAGTTCTCACGCGCGGTGATCGCGGCCTGGGAGCGCACGTCCAGCATGCTGTCCTCGTCCTTGGCGATCAGGATCAGGCAGCCGGTACGCTCGCAGTAGATGCCGAAGTTCTTGGAGCAGGAGCTGGTGATGATGGCCTCATCGACATTCTCGGCCAGCAGGCGCACTCCGTAGGCATCTTCTTCCAGACCATCACCGAAGCCCTGATAGGCGAAGTCGATCAGCGGCAGCAGCTTGCGTGACTGGACGACTTCCAGCACCTGGTCCCACTGCTCGCGACTCAGGTCGAACCCGGTCGGGTTGTGGCAGCAGGCGTGCAGCAGCACTACGTCGCCTTCCGGAATCGTCTTGAGGGTCGCCAGCATGCCGTCGAAGTCGAGGCGATTGTTCTCGTCGACATACGGGTAGCTGTGACGCGTCACGCCTGCGGCATCGAAGATGCCCAGGTGGTTCGGCCAGGTCGGAGTGGACAGCCAGATATCACGGCCCTTGAGGTTGCTGGCGATGAAGTCTGCCGCCAGACGCAGGGCACCGGTACCGCCGGGCGCCTGAGTGGCGCTGGCACGGTTGGCAGCCAGCACCGGCGACTCGGCGCCCAGCACCATCGGCAGCACGACCTTGCCGAAGCGCGGGTCACCGTGGGAGCCGATGTAGGTCTTGGTGACTTCGCTCTCGACCAGGCGGTCCTCGGCCTGCTTGACCGCACGCATGACCGGCGTATTGCCGTTGGCATCGCGATAGACGCCCACGCCGAGGTCGACCTTCTGCGGGTTGGTGTCCTTGTTGAAGGCTTCGATCAGGCCGAGGATGGCATCCCCGGGTACACGCGCAATCTGCTCGAACATCTTATTTCGCTACCTCGTCGGTTCTGGCGGCCATGATGAAATCGTTCTTGTGCAGACCCTTCATCTCGTGGGACCACCAGGTCACGGTGACCTTGCCCCACTCGGTGAGAAGTGCCGGGTGATGCCCGACGTCCTCGGCAATCTCGCCTACGCGATTGGTGAATGCCAGTGCCTGCTTGAAGTTGCGGAACTTAAAGCATCGCTCCAATTGCATGATGCCATCGCGATTGAGCAACTGCCACTCGGGAATGGCGGTCTTGAGCGTCTCGATGTCGCTGTCACTGACCTTGGGGGCATCGAAACTGCAGGCTTCACAGGACTGTCTGGCGAGTTCGGTCATGTCACTATCTCCGGCTTGAGGAAAGAGGGTGGGGCGGGTGAAAAGAAGCGCAAGGCGCCGGTGCGATCAGCGTGGTGCGAAGCGCGGCGTCTTGAGACCGAGCGCCATGGCCTCGTGCACCAGCGCCATGATGTCGCGACTGGCGAGTTCATGCAGATCGTCCAGCGATTCCAGGACATAGTAGAGCGGCTGCAGGATGTCGATGCGATACGGGGTGCGCAGTGCCTCGACGGCATCGAAGGGCAGGTGCTCGGGGCACTCGAGACTGTCTTCGAGCTCGCCCAGTGCATAGCAGGTCTCGCGTGGCGAGGAAATGATGCCGCCGCCGTAGAGGCGCAGCGCACGACTGCCATCGGGTTGAACCTCGCGCAGCATGCCGAATTCCACCGTCATCCAGTAGAGGCGTGCCAGGTAGACGCGCTCTTCCTTGCTGGCGGCGAGACCGAGTCGACCGTAGGTGGCGGTGAATTCCGCGAAGGCGGGGTGGGTAAGCATCGGGCAGTGACCGAAGATCTCGTGGAAGATGTCCGGTTCCTGCAGGTAATCGAGTTCTTCGGGACGGCGAATGAAGGTGGCAACCGGGAAGCGCCGCTCGGCGAGCAGTTCGAAGAAGCGGTTGAAGGGGATCAAGGCCGGTACTCGTGCGGTTCGCCAGCCGGTGGCCGCCTCGAGCACCCGGTCGATCTCATCCAGCTGGGGGATGCGATCCCGGGGCAGGTCAAGATGTTCAAGCCCTTGCAGGTACTCGCGGCAGACGCGTCCCTCGACCAGCGCCAGCTGGCGCGTCATCAGCGTCTGCCAGGTGGCGTGCTCCTGATCGCTGTAATGGATCCTGCCCTGGCTATCCGGTTCATGCGCCACGTAGCGGGTGCCCTTGGCCTGAGCCTGCGATCCGGGCGCAGATACCTGGGATGCCTGTGGCCAGTCACGACCCTGCGGTGCGTTCATGCAACCTCCCGAACGGTATGGCGGCGCTGCGTGGGCAGGCTGCCGTATTGTCATCATGGCGGACATGTCAGTCCCTGCATGTCGATGACTACGCTAGGCCTTGTCGGACAGCCTTGACCAGTGCCACGGCCTGCTTTTGCGCGGCAGATAGCGGTGCGATACCCCGTCTCTTGTCACATAATCCTGACACCTGTGCGGCTGATGGCCTCGATCAGTGCCATTCGGGCAGTTTTGCGTGCCGGCAATACCGTCTATTGTAAGGAATGCTTTACGAGGTTTTTGATAACGCTTACGTTAACGTCAATGCCAACGACAATGCCGAGAACGCCATGCGCCTCAAACTGACCTGTCAGAACCGGATCGGGATTCTGCGCGACATCCTGGCCCCCTTTGCCGATTACGGCCTCAACGTGTTGCGTGGTGAGGTCGGTGGGGAGGCCAACAATTCCATCTATCTGCATGTTCCCAACATGCTGCGCATGCAGCTCTCCACCCTGAAGCCAGCACTGGAGGAAATTCCCGGGGTCTTCAAGGTCACCCGGGTCAGCCTGATGCCCACCGAGCGGCGTCATCTGGAGCTCAATGCGCTGTTGTCATCACTGTCTGATCCGGTGATGTCCATCGACATGGAGGGACGCGTGGTGGCGGCCAATCGTGCGGCCGGCAAGCTCTTGGGCGTCCGCATCGATGAGGTGCCGGGGCTGGCACTGACGCGTCACATCCAGGATGTCGACCTGCCGGAGCTGATCCGGCGCAACAATGCCCGCGTCAACGGCCTGCGCCTGCGTGTCGGAGAGGAAACCTTCCTGGCCGACATCGCGCCGCTGCATACCGAGAACGAGGACGTGGCCTCGCTGGCGGGGGCCGTGGTCACCCTGCATCGTGCGGACCGTCTGGGCTCGCGTATCTATCAGATCCAGCGTACCGAGGTGCGGGGGTTCGAGGCCATCTTCCAGGCAAGCCGTCAGCTGTCCGCCGTGGTCAAGGAGGCCAGGCGCATGGCGCCGCTGGATGCCCCGCTGTTGATCGAGGGCGAGACCGGCACCGGCAAGGAATTGCTGGCGCGCGCCTGCCATCTGGCCAGTCCACGCGGGCAGGCACCGTTCATGGCGCTCAACTGTGCGGGCCTGCCGGAGTCAATGGCCGAGACGGAGCTGTTCGGTTACGCCCCGGGCGCCTTCGAGGGGGCACGGCCGGAAGGCAAGCTGGGTCTGCTGGAGCTGACCAGTGGTGGCACCATCTTCCTCGATGAGGTCGGCGAGATGAGCCCGCGCATGCAGGTCAAGCTGCTGCGCTTTCTGCAGGATGGTGGCTTCAGGCGTGTCGGCAGCGATGAAGAGACCTTTCTGGATGTGCGCGTCATCTGCGCGACCCAGCAGGACCTGCCGGCGCTGAGCAGCGAAGGGCGCTTCCGCCACGACCTCTTCCATCGTCTCAATGTGCTGTGCGTGCAGATTCCGCCACTCAGGGAATGCCTGGATGGACTGGAGGAGCTGGCACATCACTTTCTCGAACGTGCCGTGCGCCAGATCGGAGCGCGTGTTCGCACTCTCTCACCGGAGGCGATGGCACGCCTGCGCGGCTATCACTGGCCCGGCAACGTGCGCCAGCTGGAAAACGTGCTGTTCCAGGCGGTCTCGCTGTGCGAGGGCGAGGTGATCGAGGCGCAGCATCTGCGCCTGATTGGCGAGGTGCGCGATGAAGGTCTGGACAGCATCGATCTGGCAGGCAGCCTCGGCGATATCCACGACGAGGTGGAGCGGCGCGTGCTGGCGCGTCTTTATCCGGAGTTCCCCTCCAGCCGACTGCTGGCCAAGCGTCTTGGTGTCTCGCACACCACCATTGCCAACAAGCTCAAGCGCCACGGGATCGGCTCGGAGCCCCTTCACGAGACCATCAAGCCCTCCCTGGGAGGCCTGCTCGGGCGTGTCCACCGCCTGTGGCGTACCTCGATCACGACCGCGGTCGAGCCATTGGGGATGACGGAAGCCCGCTGGACGGTGATGGTGCATCTGGAGAAGCTTGGCGAGGGCTGTACCCAGCAGATGCTGGCCAGCGAGCTGGGAATCGAGATGCCGTCGTTGACGCGCACGCTCAATCAGCTCGAGTGTCAGCAGCTGATTCGTCGCGAACCCCACGCCACGGATCGTCGTGCTCGCTGCCTGTGGTTCACCGAGGCGGGGCATGAATGCCTTGTGCAATTGGGTGAGCGCATCGCGCGAGTTCGCGAGGAGCTATATGTCGGCTTCGAGGATGAATCGCTGGATCAGCTGGCCGGCATGCTTCAGGCGCTGGAGCGCAATGCCAGGCACAGCATCTCCCGCTCGCAGGCCGAGTGCGGATCAGCGTGGTGCGTCGTAACGCCCCGGATTGCCGTGGGTGAAGACCACCTGCCAGAGCTGAAGCTGGCGGGCGCGGAAGGCCCCGGCACAGGCACCCAGATAATACTCGAACATGCGCTTGTCCCGCGTCGTGTAGGTGTCGGCCAGTTCATGCCATCTGGCATCGAGGTTGGCACGCCATGCCATCAGCGTCGGGTCGTAGTCGGCACCGAAATTCTGCCAGTCCTCCATGATCAGGTGATGCTCGCTGGCCTGGATCAGTTGACTGGCACTGGGCAGCACGCCGTTGGGGAAGATGTAGCGATTGACCCAGGGGTCCGCGGAGATGTCGCTCAGGTTGGAGCCGATGGTGTGCAGCACGAAGCGACCGCCGGGGCGCAGCAGCTGCGCGACACGGGTGAAGTAGGTCGCGTAGTTCTTGTGGCCGACGTGCTCGAACATGCCGATGGACACGATGGCATCGAAGGTGCCGACCTCGTGACGGAATTGCTCGTCACGGTAATCCTTGAGCAGGATCTCCACTGGCAGGCCATGGCAATGTTCCCGCGCCAGCGCCGCCTGCTCGGCGGAAATGGTGATGCCGACGACTTCCACGCCATAGTGGCGCGCGGCGTAGGCGGCGAAGCTTCCCCAGCCACAGCCGATGTCCAGCACGCGCATGCCGGGTGTCAGCCCGAGCTTGCGACAGGCGAGATCCAGCTTGGCCTGCTGGGCCTGCTCCAGGTTCTCCGGCGCGATCGGCAATCCCTTCCAGTATCCGCAGCTGTAGCACAGGGTCGGGTCCAGCATGCGGGTGAAGAGGTCATTGCCGAAGTCGTAATGCACCTTGCCCACCACCTCGGCACGACGACGGCTCTGCAGATTGATGACTCCTGCCTGGAGGCGGTAGGCGATGCGCTCACCAAAGGTGTGGGCTCGCTCCCCCAGCCCATGCTTGAGCAGGCGATGGATCATCTCGTCGATCCGTTCGCAATCCCACCAGCCTTCCATGTAAGCCTCACCCAGCCCCAGACTGCCCTGATTCAGCACCCGCCGGAACAGATCCGGATGGCGGACGCAGATATCCCAGGGGTCAGGGCCATTCAGACTGACCCCGGAGCCAGAGAGCAGGCGCTCGACGATCTGTCGTTGACGGTTTTCGGGTAGTGCAACGGGGGCCAGGCGTTGTTCGATACTCATGGAAAAGCCTCCTTGACGGCGCGCTTTCGTCTCAGCATAGTCAAGAGTCGTCTAATGCGGCGCTGCAATATCCCGTCGTGGGCGGCAACCCGAGGTTGCGCGTTCCGAACGCTGTCAGCTCGGGCTGGCTGACGGGAAGGCGCCTCAGCGGCAGCGGATGGTCCAGGCGACCTTGTAGCCTTCACCTTCGTGGGTGGCGGCGGCCATCTCGGTATCTTCATTGATGGTGCCGCCTTCCAGCTGATCGTTGCCTTCGGCTGCCTTGGACATGCTGTCCTGCGGGCCGAAGACACGGGAATCAAGCACGTCGTACTTGTCGCGATCCTGCTCCTCGCAGACTTCCAGAGCGCGTTCCTTGACCTGAGCGATGGCATCGTCACGGTCCTCATCGACGGCGCTGACCTCGTAACGCGTGTCCTGCTTCTCGATCACGCTGGTGTTGCCACAGCCCGCAATGAAGGCGGTTCCGGCGATGGCGACGGTCATGCAGGCGGTGCGCAGGGCGTTGGATGTCATGGTCATGGTCTCTCCTTGGAATGCAGGAGCACGTCATGTCAGCCAATGCCAATCGCGGAGTCGTCTACCAGGGAGCGGGGAAGGTGAGTGTCGAATCACTGGACTATCCGACCCTGGCGCTGGGAAATCGCAAGTGTGAACACGGCGTCATTCTCAAGGTCGTCTCGACCAATATCTGTGGTAGCGATCAGCACATGGTGCGTGGCCGGACCACGGCACCCCAGGGCCTGGTGCTGGGCCACGAGATCACCGGACTGGTCGTCGAGGCTGGCCGCGACGTGGAATTCATCAAGGTCGGTGACATCGTCTCGGTCCCGTTCAACATCGCCTGCGGGCGCTGCCGCAACTGCAAGGAAGGCAAGACGGGGATCTGTCTGAACGTCAATCCGGCGCGTCCCGGCGCAGCCTATGGCTATGTCGACATGGGCGGCTGGACTGGCGGTCAGACGGATTACGTCATGGTGCCCTATGCCGACTTCAACCTGCTCAAGTTCCCGGATGCCGATCAGGCGATGGAGAAGATCCGTGACCTGACGCTGCTCTCCGACATCTTCCCGACAGGCTTCCATGGCTGCGTGACTGCAGGGGTCGGGCCGGGTGCCACGGTCTACATCGCGGGGGCCGGGCCGGTCGGACTGGCGGCGGCGGTGTCTGCCCAGCTGCTGGGGGCGGCCTGCGTCATCGTCGGCGACATGATTCCCGAGCGTTTGCAGCAGGCCGAGAGCTTCGGCTGCGAGACCATCGACCTGCGTCAGGAAGGCTCGATGGAGGACAAGGTCGAGGCGATTCTCGGCGAGCGCGAAGTGGATTGCTTCGTCGATTGCGTCGGCTTCGAGGCGCATGGCTGTGGATGTGATCATGGGCGTGAGCAGCCGGCGACGGTGCTCAACTCGGCAATGGCGTTGACGCGTGCCGGCGGCCAGATCGGCATTCCCGGCCTCTATGTCACCGAAGACCCGGGCGCCGAGGATGAGGCCGCCAAGGTCGGTGCACTCTCCATGCGCTTCGGACTGGGCTGGGCCAAGTCTCACTCGTTGCACACGGGGCAGTGTCCGGTGATGAAGTATCACCGCCCGCTGATGCAGGCGATCCTGTTCGGGCGCGTCAATATCGCGGATGCGGTCAACGTGCAGGTCATCAGTCTGGAAGAAGCGCCGCAGGGCTACGCGGACTTCGACGGTGGCGCTGCCAAGAAATTCGTCATCGACCCCCATGCCATGGTGCGCAACGGGCGCGCTGCCTGATATCGGGCATGAGAGACCCTCAACCTTCAGC
Source organism: Cobetia sp. ICG0124 (assembly GCF_004006355.1). Classification (NCBI taxonomy): domain Bacteria; kingdom Pseudomonadati; phylum Pseudomonadota; class Gammaproteobacteria; order Oceanospirillales; family Halomonadaceae; genus Cobetia; species Cobetia sp. ICG0124. Next base: position 1,061,674 of record NZ_CP024893.1, read on the forward strand.
GTTTGCAGTGATTCGCGATCAACGTCATCAGGCGGGCGAGTTCCTGCTCGATCCGCTCATCCGGTGCAAGGCCGATATTGAGACGCAGACAATTGCGATAGCGCGCAGATTCGGTAAACCAGGGGCCGATCCGGATATCTAGCTGTGCCTGCTCGGCGGCCTTGCCGAGGGCCCTGGCATCGAGGCCGGGCACCTCGATCCACAGCACCAGGCCACCTTGTGGTTGCGTCACGCGACTGCCCTCGGGCAGATGCTGACTCAGATAGTTGAGGTAGTGGGCCTTGTGCTGGCTGAGCTGGTGACGGACACGTTTGAGGTGACTGGCATAGGCGCCGGAATCGATGAAGTCCGCGACGGTGCACTGTACCAGCGTCGGCACACCCAGCGCGCGCTTGAGATATGGCGGAAGGAATCGACCGGGCCGACACCAGCCCAGTCGGTAGCTCGGTGACAGGGTCTTGGAGACCGAACCACACCAGATGACGAAGCCACCTTCGTCGTGGCAGGCCGTTGGCAGTGGCGGCGCTTCGCGATGGGTGAGCTCGAGATAGACATCATCCTCGATCACCGGCACGCGGTAGTGATTGGCAAGCCTGGCCAGGCGCTGTTTCTGCGCGGGAGTGAGGGTGATGCCCTGGGGATTCATGTGAGTGGTGCAGAACAGCCCGGCCTGCAGCTGACCGTTGGCGAGATGCTGTTCGAACTGATCGAGATCGATGCCTTGTGCACTCGAGGGAATCTCGATCACGTCGAGGGACAGCTGCGAGAGTAGATCCAGCAGGCCGTTGTAGCACGGTGAGCTGACTGCCACCGTGTCGCCGGGTTGCGTGCAGACCTCAAGCGCCGTCCTGACCGCATCCATGCAGCCGTGAGTGATGACCAGCTCCTCACTGCCCAGCACAAAGCCGGCCTGGGTGAAATGGCTCGCCAGGGCGCTCAACAGTGCGGGTTCGCCTTGCGCGGCGGGATACTGGTTGAGGGTATGCACGGCCCGCTTCATGGCGCGGCGCAGGCTGCGATCCAGTGCCTGCCGGGTCGCCTTGTCCAGCGCCAGATGCGCAGTGCCCAGCGGCCCGCACCACCTCTGCGTGCGAGGGCGCGGGCATGACACGTGAGGGCTCGACGATGAAGAACCCCGATTGTGGGCGAGCCATCAGCCAGCCCTGCGATTCCAGCTCCGCATAACAGCTGACCGCCGTCGACACGCTGATGCCGTGCTGGCGGGCAAACTGGCGCAGCGACAGCATGCGATCCCCGGTACTGAGTCTGCCGGCCTGAATATCCTGAATGCACTTCTCTGCCAGCTGTCGATAGCGTGCCATGAGGATCAGGAGACACGCCATGCAGGGACGCGATCTATTGCTCATCACCAGCGTGATGGCAATCTGGGGCTTCAACTTCTCGATGATCAAGCTGGGGGTCAGTGACATGGATCCCTTGCTGATCGCCGCGGCGCGCTTCGCGTGTGCCACCTTTCCGCTCATCTTCTTCATCCGCAAGCCGCAGGTGCCGTGGCGCTACCTGATGGCCTACGGGCTGGTGTTCGGTACCGGTATCTGGGGCATGGCCTCATGCTCGATCACCTTCGGGCTGTCCTCTGGCATGGCGGCGGTCCTGTTGCAGACCGATGTGCTGACCACGGTGCTGGTCGGCGTGCTGCTCTACCGGGAGATCATCTCTCCGCGCATGGCGGCAGGTATTCTGGTCTCGCTGGTGGGGCTGGTGGTCTCCGTCTTCACCACCAACGGCAACGTGACCCTGGCGGGACTTGCCTTCATCCTGCTGGCGGCGATCTGCTGGCCCCTGGCTGGCGTGATTCTGCGCAGCTCCGGCACGCGCACACCTTTCGCCTTCAACCTCTGGGGCATGCTGTTTGCGCCGCTACCGCTGATGGCGTTGAGCGTCGCGATGAATGGCTGGGGGGTGCTGAGTGCCACCTATCAACAGTGGGGGATGGATGCCTGGGTCTCGGTGCTGTTCCAGGCCTATCCGACGACCCTCTTTGGTTACTGGGTCTGGAACCGGATGCTGCTCAAGTATCCGATGAGTCAACTGGCCCCCATGACCTTGCTGGTCTCGGTGTTCGCGTTGCTCAGTGGTTACGCCATCTTTGATGAGCAGTTGTCGCTGGCACAGTGGCTCTCGTGCAGCATCTTCCTGTTCGGGATCGCGCTGGTGCTCTATCCCCCGCGTCGCAAGGCGCTTGCGGCCTGTGGCTGATCGCGGCACTCCCATGCACGCTTCCGCCACCAGCGCCGTCGATACCGCCAGCCTGATGCCTCAGCACGCCGACTTCTCCGATTGGCCGAACAGCCGTGAATGGCTGGCGCATCTGATCCATTTCGCGACCGTGTCACGTGACTCGAATCTGGCGTTGATCCATTGCCTGCGTGATGCTCTGGAAGTGGCCGGTGTCAGCGCCGAGATCATTCATGATGATGGCGGTGACAAGGCCAATCTGCTCGCGGTGATCGGCCCTGACGTGGAGGGCGGTGTGGTGCTGTCCGGGCATACCGATGTGGTGCCGGTGGAGGGGCAGGCCTGGGACAGTGATCCCTTCACGCTGCGCGAGGCCGATGGCCGCCTGTATGGGCGGGGCTCATCCGACATGAAGGGCTTCATCGCCTGCTGCATGGCGGCGGTGCCGGCGCTGGTGAGTGCAGCGCGTGATGGCAAGCTTGAAAGGCCTGTGATTTTCGCCTTCTCGTATGATGAAGAAATCGGCTGTCTCGGCGCGCCGCGCATGATCGCGCGTCTGCGTGATCGCCTGCCGCGCCCGGCGGCGGTGCTGGTGGGGGAGCCGACCTTGATGAGCGTCGTCGATGCCCACAAGGGCATCACGGTCATCCGCACCACGGTGACCGGCAAGCCGTCGCATTCCAGTCAGGTCAATCTGGGGGTCAGCGCGATTCATCTGGCGGCACGCATGGTCACCTTCATCGAGGACCGCATGCAGGCGCGCATCGATTGTGGGCATCTCGACGAGCGTTTCGAGGTGCCGCATGCCAGCCTGCATGTCGGGCGCATCGAAGGCGGCACGGCTGTCAACATCACCGCAGGGCAGTGCATCTTCGATTGGGAGTTGCGCCATCTGCCGGGCGAGGATGTCGAGGCGATGCTGGCGGAGATCGATGCCTACGCGGAGCGTCTGCTCGTGCCCTATCGCGAGCGGGCGCCCGAGGTGGCGATCCACAGTGAGCGCACGGTGAAGACGGTGCCGGCGCTGGGGCAGGGCGAACGTGATCCGGCGATCCATCTCTGTCAGCGTCTGCTGGGGGAGGCGCGTGCCAGTCAGGCGGTGACCTATGCCACCGAAGCGGGCCAGTTCCAGCGCGAAGGCTGGCCGACGGTGGTCTGCGGGCCCGGCTCCATCAGCGTGGCCCATCAGGCCAACGAGTACATCGACATCCGCCAGCTGGCGGCCTGTGATCGCTTTCTCGCTCAGCTGGTGCGTGAGCAGCAGACGAGCTGAGTCACAGGGTCCCCGGGCGTGGCGGTTGCTGCTCCGGTATGGGCAGCAGCATGGCGCTGCAGTGACGCAGCAGGTGATCAGTGAGCTGTTCGAGGGTGCTGCCGCCATGGCGCCAGTGATGCCAGTAGAGCGGGATGTCCAGCGCGTGGTCCGGCGCGATATCGACCAGTTCACCGCTGTCCAGCAGGTGGCGCGCCTGCTGCTCGGGAATCATCCCATAGCCCATGCCACTCAAGGCCAGGTGAACGAAGCCTTCTGAGGAGGGACAGAGGTGATGCGGGAAAGGCTCGTCGAAGCCCATCTCGGCCAGCAGCCGATGCTGCAGACGGTCATCCCGGCCATAGACGATGGCGGGCATGCTGCGCAGTTTCTCGGCAGGCAGACGTGACGGGATGACGCCATCCTCTCCGGCGATGTGGCGGCGCACGAAATCCGGGCTGGCCAATGCGCGATACCGCATGCTGCCCAGCGGGTGTGAGCGAGCCCCCTGGACCGGGCGTGGGGTCGAGCAGATGCAGCCCGCCACCTCGCCATCGCGCATGCGCTTGAGGGCGACCTCCTGATCTTCCACCAGCATGTCCAGCAGCAGCTCGTGCGTCTGACAGAAGGCACCGGTGACCTGTGGCCACCAGGTGGCCAGCGAGTCGGCATTGATGGCGATGCGCAGGCGCTGCTCGCTGTCACCGAGAGCGGGAATCTGATCCAGCAGGTCATGCTCCAGCAGGCGCACCTGCTGCACATGGTTGAGCAGACGCCGCCCCAGTGGAGTCGGTCCCAGGCGTGGCGTGCGCACCAGTACCGGCTGACCCAGACGGGCCTCCAGCAGCTTGATGCGCTGCGAGACCGCTGATTGTGTCAGGCCCAGCGCGCGTGCCCCGCGCTCGAAACCTGCCTGGTCGATGACGGCGGCCAGCGCCTCCAGCAGTTTGTAGTCCAGCATCAGAAATCCTTATGAGCCATTCCCTGAATCAATTTCCATGATGTATTCATCCTAGCGTACTCTGCCTGCGGCTGCAGTGTCATGTGGTGGTCAGTGTTCAATGGAGCAGGTGTCGGGGCCGGGCTGATCATCGCCATCGGTGCCCAGAATGCCTTCGTGCTGGGTCAGGGACTCAAGCGCGAACATCAATGGTGGGTCGCGGGGCTCTGTGCGCTGTGTGATTGGCTGCTGATCGTGGCGGGGGTCTTGGGGCTGGGGGCCTTGATGCAGCAATCCCCCATGTTGATGAGCATCGCGCGTTGGGGAGGTGTCGCCTTCCTGCTCTGGCAAGCCGTCAAGGCGCTGGGGCGCATGCGCAGTGGTGGGCAGCTCACGGCGAGTACGGCGCTCAAGGCGAGCCTTGGCAAGGTGCTGATGGCGACTCTGGCGGTGACCTTGCTCAATCCGCAGGTCTATCTGGATACCCTGGTGATGCTGGGTGCCATCGGGGCACAACAGAGCTCGCCGGCGGGCTTCATCGCCGGAGCCAGCCTGGCCTCGATGGTCTGGTTCTTCGGGCTGGTGGCCTGTGCTGGCTGGCTGGCACCCCGCCTGACCAGTCCGCGTGCCTGGCAGGTCATCGAAGCCTTCATCGCGGCCATTCTGCTGGCCGTCGCCTGGCAGCTGGGCAGTGGCGCCTGGCTCTAGTGGCCAACGCAAGACGGGCATGTGGCAGTCGCAGGCGCGACGCGCCGATAGGTGTAAAGAAAGCATGACGCAGTGTCAGGTGCTCGCGGCAGTGAGAGCGCCCCGGGTGAGCAGTGTCGAGATGGCCGTCAGCGCTATGGCAGAGTTTCGTTACATGTCTGGCGTGGGGGGAGGCAGGATACGGCACCAATGAGGGCGCAAGGTGCATGGGCAGGGCGGCAGGCAAGGCATAGATTCCCGATAACGGAATCGGGACATCACAGGTGATGTGCGGCGCGTTCGCCTGTCATGAAGGATGTCGCCCGCCTTTCTCTACCTTGCCTGCCTTGTCGGCAGCCTGACTCAGGAGTACCTCATGAACGCACCGGCGCGTATCGAACAGCACAATCCCATCGGCACGGACGGCTTCGAGTTCGTCGAGTTCACGGCACCGGATGCCGCCGGGATCGATGCCCTGCGCAAGTTGTTCAATCAGCTCGGATTTACCGAGACCCGTCGCCATCGCTCCAAGCAGGTGTTCCTGTTCCAGCAGCATGGCATCAATGTGGTGCTCAACGCCGAGCCGAACAGCCCCGCGGCACGCTTCGCGGCGATTCATGGCCCGAGTGCCTGTGCGATGGCCTGGCGCGTGGCAGATGCCGAGCAGGCGCATCGCTACGCGCTGGCGCACGGTGCGCGCAGCGTCGAGCATCCGGTCGGGCCGGGCGAGGTGGGCATCCCGGCGGTGCAAGGGATTGGCGGCTCGGTGCTGTATTTCGTGGACCATCACCGGGAACGCTCGATCTACGACACCGACTTCGTCGCCATCGAGGGGGCGGTGGAGAATGCCAACAGCGTCGGCCTGCATACGCTGGATCATCTGACGCACAACGTCGGACGCGGCCAGATGGATGTGTGGGCGGACTTCTATGCTCGTATCGCCAACTTCCGCGAGATCCGTTATTTCGATATCGAGGGCAAGATGACCGGGCTCTTCTCGCGAGCCATGACAGCGCCCTGCGGCAAGATGCACATCCCCATCAACGAGTCCGCCGACGACAACTCCCAGATCGCGGAATTCATCCGGGATTACAACGGGGAAGGCATCCAGCATCTGGCGATGGCGACGGATGACATCTATGCCACCGTCAAGGCGCTCAAGGCCAATGGCGTCAAGTTCCTGACCACACCCGAACCCTATTATGAAAAGGTCGATGCACGGGTGCCCAACCATGAAGAGAACGTCGAGGATCTCAAGGCCTTGAGCCTGCTGGTGGATGGCGCACCGGGTGAAGGAATCCTGTTGCAGATCTTCACCGAGACGGTGATCGGGCCGATCTTCTTCGAGATCATCCAGCGCAAGGGCAATGACGGTTTCGGTGAAGGCAATTTCAAGGCGCTGTTCGAATCCATCGAGGAAGACCAGATCCGTCGCGGGGTGCTGGAGGGCGAGCGGTTCGTCGGCACGCGCTGATGGTCGATCACCTGACGCAGCACGAAGCTTGAATGCACGCCGGTGACGCCCTCGATACGGGTGATCTGCTTGAGCAGCAGGTCGTGATAGTCATCCATGTCATTGACGACCACCTTGAGCTGGTAGTCGGCTTCCTGACCGGTGATCAGCAGGCACTCCATCACCTGGGGCAGCGCCGCGATGGTTTCCTCGAAGTTGGCGAAGCGCTCCGGGGTATGGCGGTCCATCGAGATATGCAGCAGCGCCATCAGGCTCAGACCCAGCTTGCGGGCATCGACCTGTGCCCGATACCCCGTGATCATGCCGCTTTCTTCCAGGGCACGTACCCGGCGCAGGCAAGGTGACGGTGACAGGCCAATGCGCTCGGCGAGCTCCTGATTGCTGATGCGTCCCGACTGCTGGAGTTCGTCAAGAATCCGTCGATCGAAGCGGTCCAGTGTCGGGAGAGAAATGTTCTGGCTCATTTTAGGGCCTTGATGCCCTCGTCATCTCACATTTACTCAGGCGCCCCGATTGGGACACTGTTGAGCGGGAAAGGTGCCATCGAATCCGCATCTGGATGTCGAACGTTGCTTTCCACGCCCACCACGCCAAGGACACGACCATGACTGCTGCATCCACGCCAAGTGCTGCCTTCGACCACACCAAATATCGCCCCGTCACGCCTGTCGCGCTGACCGACCGCCAATGGCCGTCGCGTACCGTGACCCAGGCGCCGCTATGGGCCAGTGTCGACCTGCGCGATGGCAACCAGGCGCTGCTTGAGCCGATGACGGTCGAGCAGAAGAAGCTGATGTGGAAGCTGCTGGTCAAGATCGGCCTCAAGGAGATCGAAGTCGGTTTCCCGTCCGCCAGTCAGCTCGATTTCGACTTCGTGCGCTGGTTGATCGAGGAAGACCAGGTGCCGGAGGGTGTCAGCATCCAGGTGCTGGTGCAGGCGCGTGAGCACTTGATCGCCCGTACCTTCGAGTCACTGGTCGGGGCGCGCGATGCCGTGGTGCACGTCTACAACTCCACCTCCACCGTTCAGCGCGAGCGGGTGTTCGAGATGGATCGTGAGGGCATCAAGGCCATCGCCGTCGAAGGTGCGCAGCTGGTCAAGGACTACGCTGCGCGTTACCCGGACACCCACTGGGTGTTCCAGTACTCGCCGGAGAGCTTCACTTCCACCGAGATGGATTACGCCGTCGAGGTCTGTGAAGCGGTGATGGATGTCTGGCAGCCGACACCGGACAATCGCTGCATCCTCAACCTGCCGGCCACGGTGGAAGTGGGCCCGCCCAATCACTTCGCGGATCAGGTCGAGTACTTCATCAAGCACCTCAGTCGTCGTGACTGCGCGATCATCTCGCTGCATACCCACAACGACCGGGGCGGTGCCGCTGCCGCTGCCGAGCTCGGCCTGCTGGCCGGGGCGGACCGCATCGAAGGAACCTTGCTGGGCAATGGTGAGCGTACCGGCAACATGGACCTGATCACCATGGCGATGAACCTCTACAGCCAGGGGATCGACCCGGAGCTGGACCTCTCCAATCCGGACGAGATCATCCAGGTCTACACCGAGTGCACCAATCTGCCGGTGCATCCGCGCCACCCGTGGGTCGGGGAGCTGGTCTACACCGCCTTCTCCGGCAGCCATCAGGACGCGATTCGCAAGTGCCTCAAGAAGCAGCAGGCGGACGAGCCGTGGCAGGTCGCCTATCTGCCCATCGACCCGCAGGATCTGGGTCGCGACTTCCAGGCGGTGATTCGCGTCAACAGCCAGTCCGGCAAGGGCGGCATGGCCTTCCTGCTCGAACGCGATCACGGCATCAGCCTGCCGCGCTGGATGAGCCTCGAGCTCGCCCCGCACGTGCAGAAGGCCAGCGAGCAGGTCAGTGGTGAGCTGTCCAGCAACCAGATCCGCGCGATTCTCGATGCCAGCTTCAAGCGCGAGGCACCGCTGAGTCTCAAGGGCTATCGACTGGATCGTGAGGGGGCCGAGCAGCTCACCGCGACACTGATCGACGAGAAGGGTGAGCAGATTGCCTTGGCCGGTGAAGGCAACGGTGCCATCTCCGCCTTCATGGATGCCTGGCAGCGTCACACCGGTGCCACCGTCAGCGTGGTGGACTACGGCGAGCATGCGCTCGGGGAAGGCAGTGACGCCGTGGCGGTGGCCTTCGTGATGCTCAATCTCGATGGCAAGCGCGTCTGCGGTATGGCCGAGGATGGTGACACCGTGAGCGCGTCACTCAAGGCGGTGCTGTCGGCGGTCAATCGCGGCCTGGAAAGCAGTGCACGCAGTGAAGCGGAACGTGCCGAAGAGGCGGGTCCCGTCGCCGTCTGACGGCAATGAGCGACACGAGCGGCATGGCGAGCGGATATAGACTTTTGTCGGAAGTTGTCTGACGAGTCAATATCCGGACTTGCACCGGTGCCATCCCTGCGTATCATCGCTGCATCCGCGTAAATGATAACGATCTGGTGGTACAACGGATTCGAGAGCACAACAATTCCAAGCGGTGCAAGGGCAACCCCCCTGAGTGACGAGACAATGGATGTGTCCCCATCCCCTCGTCGGTCGGGATTCGCCGGTGCACCTCTCGTTCAGGAGGTCCGCTAGAACAACCCACAACTACTCATCGGTATCGCATGATTCAACTTGATGCTATCACTACCCTGCTGCTGGCGGCGCTTGTCCTCGTCGTCGGTCATCTGATTGTCGAGCGCGTACGCGTGCTGCGCGAGTTCAACATCCCCGAACCTGTGGTCGGCGGTCTCATCGCCACCCTCATCGTCACCGGCCTGCGTGGCTTGGGCTACGAGTTTCAGTTCTTCGCCGGTCTCCAGACCCCCTTCATGTTGCTGTTCTTCGGCTCGGTCGGCCTGTCGGCGGACGTCCGCATGATTCGCGCCGGCGGCAGCAAGCTGATCCTGTTCCTCGTGCTGGTCATCGGCCTGCTCATCCTGCAGAACCTGCTGGGTGTCGGTGTTGCCAGCCTGTTTGGCCTCGACCCGGTACTGGGGCTGCTCGGCGGTTCCATCACCATGTCCGGTGGTCACGGTACAGGGGCTGCCTGGGCCAACGTCTTCGCCGATGAATATGGCATCAATGGCGCGATGGAAGTCGCGATGGCCTGTGCCACCTTCGGCTTGGTGTTCGGGTCGCTGATCGGTGGGCCGACGGCACGTTTCCTGATCAATCGCATGAAGCGTGAAGGACAGGACATCAATGCCCAGGTCAGCGATTCCGAGTATGACGAGACGGAAGTCCAGCACCCGCTGAATACCGCCAATGCTCTGAAAACGCTCTTCATGTTGCTGCTCGGGGTCGTCAGCGGTCAGCAGCTGCAGGCACTCACGGCGGATACGGCCTTCTCGCTGCCGACCTTCGTGTGGGTGCTGTTCAGCTGTATCGTCATCGGCAACGTGGTGCGCGCCTTCGGCGACAAGCATCTCAATACCCATGCCGTGGATGTGCTGGGCAACATCAGTCTGTCAATCTTCCTGGCACTGGCACTGATGACGCTCAAGCTCTGGGATCTGGCCAATCTGGCACTGCCGATTCTGGCCATCCTGCTGGCACAGGTCGCGCTGGTGTTCCTCTACACCACCCAGGTCACCTTCCGCCTGATGGGCAAGAACTACGACGCTGCGGTGCTGGTCGCGGGTAACTGTGGTTTCGGCATGGGCGCCACGCCGACGGCGATCGCCAACATGCAGGCGGTCACGCAGCACCACGGGCCGTCACGTCTGGCCTTCATCATCGTGCCGGTGGTGGGTGGCTTCCTGATCGATATCGCCAACTCGCTGATCATCAAGGGCTTCCTCGGCTTCTTCTGAACATGACAGCAGGTGTCATGATGAGATGTCGCAGAATCTGCCTGGCATGAACGACAACGCCGGACTCCATGGGAGTCCGGCGTTGTCGTTTCGGGGGCCACAGTGCCACGATCAGGCCATAGGCCAGCAGCGTGACCACCACGGTGCCTGCCAGGTTCAGGAAGAAGCCGGCGCGCATCATGGTCTGGATCTTGAGGTGCCCGGTGGCGAACACGATGGCATTGGGTGGCGTGGCCACCGGCATCATGAAGGCGCAGCTGGCCGCGATGGCCGCCGGCACGGTGATCAGCAGCGGGTCGATGTCCAGCGACAGCGCAAGCGCGCCCAGCAGGGGCAGGAAGGCGGCGGCCGTCGCGGTATTGGATGTGACCTCGGTCAGGAAGATGATCACCAGTACCACGATGCCCACGAGCCCGATGAGCGGCAGCACGCTGAACATCGACAGCTGTCCGGCGATCCACTCCGCCAGACCCGAGCTCTTGATGACGCCCGCCAGTGCCAGTCCCCCCCCGAACAGCAGCAATACGCCCCAGGGCAGGTCACGCGCGTCTTCCCACACCAGCAGGCGACGACCGCGTGAGGTGCCGGAGGGAATCGCGAACAGTCCGACGCCGATGGCCATGGCGATGCCGGTATCCGACAGCCACTCAAGGCCGCTCTGATTGATCAGCGGGCGGAACATCCACAGCAGGGCGGCTACCAGGAAGGCGATGCCGACACGCTTCTCGGCGCTGCTCATGACACCCAGTGCCTTGAGCTCACGCTTTATCATCTCGCCACTGTCCGAAGTCTCGGATGCGAAGGAGAAGGGCGTGCGCGTCAACCACCACCAGGTGATGGTGCACATCGCGATGGCCACCGGCAGGCCGACGACCATCCACTGGGCGAAGCCGATCTCGATGCCCTGGTCACTGGACAGGTAACCCGCCAGCAGGGCATTCGGCGGCGTACCGATCAGTGTCGCGATACCGCCAAGGCTGGCGGAGTAGGCGATGGCCAGCAGCAGGGCGGCGGCGTAGCGCTTCAGCTCCGGGTCGTCGCTGTCGCGCTCATCCCGGCCACTGGACATCAGGCTGACCACTGACATGCCGATGGGCAGCATCATGATGCTGGTCGCGGTATTGGATACCCACATGCTGATGAAGCCGGTGGCGATCATGAAACCGGCGATCTGACGGCGGGGCGAATGGCCGGCAAGCTTCAGCGTATGCAGGGCCACGCGGCGATGCAGGTCCCAGCGCTGCATGGCGATCCCGAGCAGGAAGCCGCCGAGGAACAGATAGATGGTCGGATTGGCATAGGCTGCCGTGGTGCTTTTGATGTCGTCGATGCCAAGTGCGGGCACCAGCACGATGGGCAACAGCGACGTCACCGGTATCGGCAATGCTTCGGTGGCCCACCAGGTCGCCATCAACAGCGCCAGGCCCACGCAGAGCCAGGCGGTGTCCGGCATGTCGCCCGGGGCAGGGGTCAGCCAGGTCAGCAGCAGCAGGAGCGGACCGAGTATCAGACCGATACGCGCCGCAAGTGGCGCTTGCGGCGGCGTGGAGGATTGATCAACGACGTGATCGGTAGGTTGCTCAGGCATGTCGACTCCAGAGAAGCCCGCTGGCGACAGGCTTCCTCATCATGTTGGTCATCGTGTTGTTGGTATGGGTCATGGTAGGTGATGGCACGTTGTCGTGTTGGCGTTGTTCACTGCACGGCATGCATTCGTTCCTGAACGGGAGATCATGCACGTCGTGTCATGCTGCCTGCGTCGGTCGATCGCCGCCGAGAGTCGGTCAGGTGGGGCTTTCGGGCCGGCAGGCGGCGCCATTGTCTCAGCATTGCGCCACGGCTCAATAGCCTTCATTGCCTGTTTCGAAACTCCCGTGGGTGAAACCTTGACGCCGCGCAAGCGCGACGCTCGATCCGAGGCGCTCAGGTCGCGTGCGAGGCCTTGCGTGACGCCATCCTGCACGGGTCAGGTTGCTGTCTGGCGACAGACGCTGTCGTTGGCTGTGGACTTGTGAGCGCAAGGGCTGGAAGGTAGGGTTAGCAGCCATGAACGGGGCCGGCGCAGGTCAACTGCGCGGCCCACTGTCGCGTTACTTTCACAAGGAAGATGATGGATGATTCTGGTCACGGGTGGTGCAGGCTACATCGGGTCTCATACGGTATTGGCGCTCATGGAGGCCGGCCATCAGGTGCTGGTGCTGGACAACCTGTCCAATGCCAGCGAAGCCTCCCTCGCGCGTGTGGCGACGCTTGCCGGACGCGAAGTGCCGTTCGTCGAAGGGGATATCCGCAACGGCGCGCTGCTCGACAGCCTGTTCGAGCGTCATGATATCGAGGCCGTGGTCCACTTCGCCGGGCTCAAGGCGGTGGGCGAGAGCGTCGCCAAGCCGCTGGCCTACTACGACAACAACGTCAATGGCACCCTGGTGCTGTGTGATGCCATGGCGCGGGCCGGCGTCAAGCGTATCGTGTTCTCTTCCTCCGCCACCGTGTATGGCGATCCGGCGTCCACGCCGATCCGTGAAGACTTCCCGACGTCCGCGACCAACCCCTACGGCCGCTCCAAGCTGATGGTCGAGGAAGTGCTGCGTGACCTGTCCGTGGCGGATGACAGCTGGCGCATCGCGCTGCTGCGCTATTTCAATCCGGTGGGTGCCCACGAGTCCGGTACCATCGGTGAGGACCCCAACGGCATCCCCAACAACCTGGTGCCCTATATCAGCCAGGTGGCGGTGGGTCGCCTTGAAGAGCTGGCAGTGTTCGGTGATGACTATCCGACGCCGGATGGCACCGGGGTGCGTGACTACATCCACGTCGTCGACCTGGCCGATGGCCACCTCAAGGCGCTGGACTATCTGGCCGGTGATGCGCGTGATGGTGTCCACACCTACAACCTGGGTACCGGCACTGGCTATAGTGTGCTGGACATGGTCAAGGCCTTCGAGAAGGCCAGCGGTCGCCCGGTGCCTTATCGCATCGCGCCGCGGCGTTCCGGTGATATCGCCGAATGCTGGGCGGAGCCGGACAAGGCCTTCAAGGAATTGAAGTGGAAGGCGGAGCTGGGGCTGGATCGCATGATGGCTGACAGCTGGCGTTGGCAGTCACGCAACCCCAATGGCTATCGCAGCAACTGAACTGGAAGCGGCCGTGGGCAGAATCCGCGGCCGCTTTTGCGTATGATGGCCCCGAGCTGAAAGCCGCGTGCTGACTCCCTTGAATTATCTGCGAGACTTCCATGAATCAGTCTGATGTCACCCCTGATCTTGAACTTCTGACGGCCATCGAGACGCTCTGCCGTGATGCGGGGCAGGCGATACTCGCCGTTGCGCAGGGCGGCGATCTCGAGACACGCGCCAAGGCCGATGACAGTCCGGTGACGGCCGCGGATCTTGCGGCACACCGTGTGCTGGTGGAGGGGCTGGCCCGCCTGACGCCGCAGATTCCGGTGCTCTCCGAGGAAAGCGACAAGGCGGATATCGTGGCGCGCCGTGACTGGCAGACCTTCTGGCTGGTGGACCCGCTGGATGGCACCCGCGAGTTCGTCAACGGCAGTGGCGAATACACCGTCAATGTCGCCTTGATCCAGGGGACGCGCAGCGTGCTGGGCGTGGTGGATGCGCCGGTGCTCAGGGCGACCTGGAGCGGGCTTGATGGCGTGGGCGCGTTTCGCGAGGACGCCAATGGACGAACGGCCATTCGCGTCAGCCCGGAGCCCGAGGTGTTGAGAGTCGTGGCCAGCAAGTCGCATCTCGATGCGCAGACGGCGGCGCTGATCGAGCGTCTGACGCCGGTCGAGACCGTCAGCTGCGGCAGTTCGCTGAAATTCTGTCGTATCGCGGAAGGCGACGCGGATCTCTACCCGCGCTATGCCCCGACCTGCGAGTGGGACACCGCCGCGGCGCAGGCCGTGCTGGAAGCGGCGGGCGGGTGTGTCTTCGATGCGGGCTGATCAGCGCCGTGCTGCTGTCATCGCTGGCCAGTCTGGTGCCATTGATCTACCACGGGCTGCTCGAGGGCGGTCTGATCCTGGTCGGTAACCTGCTGCTGTGGCCGTGTCTGCTGGCGGCAGCCCATCGCCCACGCTGGCGCTGGCCGGCACTTGGCCTGATGGCCGCATTGGGCGTCAATCTCTCGGCCAGTGTGGTCAGCGCCGTCTATTACGATTCGCGCTATGGCCTGGCCTTCGCGCTGAGTTCGCTGGATACCAGTCGCAGCGAGTCGATGGCGATGCTGTTCAAGTTCCCGCTGGCACTCATCGTGCCGCTGGGGTTCTTCCTGCTGGCCCTGTCACTGGCCAATCGCCATGGGGCGGGGTTGGCTCGTGCCCGGCTGGGGGGGCGCAGCGGAATCGCCTTCGTGCTCTGGATGCTGATGCTGCTGGCTGGTAGCTGGCAGTGGGGGCGTGCCAGCGTGCCGCTGGCCATCACCACGCTGTCGGTATCGCCGGGCTGGAACCTGGCCACCACCTCACATGCCTGGTGGGAAAAGGAGCGTTTCAAGGCATTGATGGCGGATGACTACGATTTCGGCAAGGTCACGCTCAGCCCTGATGTGCCGGATGATGCGGTCTTCGTGCTGGTGATCGGTGAGTCCCAGCGGCGTGATCAGCTGTCGCTCTACGGGTATTCGCGCCCGACCACGCCCAATCTCGACGCCCGTCGTGATCAGCTGGTGGTCTTTGATCAGGCTATCGCGCCGGCGCCGCAGACGGTGCTGGCGGTGCCGATGCTTTCCAGTCTGATGGACCCGCGCACCTTCTCGCCGCGCTATCTGGATGCCAACCTGATTTCATTGGCCAATCAGGCCGGCATGCATACGGAGTGGCTGTCACGTCAGGGGCTCGATATCACCTCCGAGCGCACCTGGATCACCGCCATCGCCCAGCGTGCCGACGTCGCCAGAACCATCATGACGGAGTACGACGACGGACTGCTGGATGCACTCGATGAGGCACTGGCGCGCAAGGTCAAAGGGCCGCGACTGATCGTACTGCATCTGTACGGCAGCCATCCGCCGGCCAGCCTGCAGTACCCCGACTCGCTGCGTTACTTCCTGACACCGGACAGTACCTCGCCGCTGACCGATGCCTATGACGACAGTATCCGCTTCACGGACCAGGTGCTGGAGGGCGTCTTCCAACGTCTCGAGGGTCGCCATGCCGGCGTGCTCTACCTTTCCGATCATGGTCTTGAGCATGATCCGCTCAGCGATGCTTACGTGCATGGCGGTGATCGCCCCAGCCAGGCGCCTTATCGCATTCCCCTGTGGCTGTGGCAGGCGGGGCGTGGTCCCAATCCCGAGCGTGAGATGGTGCATCTGCGCGAGCATGCCCGTCAGCCGTTCGCCAGTTTTGATCTTCCCTATCTGGCCAGTGACTGGATGGGAATCCACTTCTCGGGGGACAAGCCATGTCTGTCACCCTGGTCGGCCTGCTATCAGCCGCGCGAGCGCCATCCAGTGCTGGATCAACTGGGGCGTCTGAACTTCTTCGAGGATCTGCCGTCGGACTTTCTTGCCCGGCCGCTGGCCCCCGGTGCCGAAGAACTGGAAGAGGCCGTGGAGGCCACGACGCGTCTGCTGGAAAGTCCGGATCTGGCGTGACGGCGAGGGAAACCTCCGCGCCGATCACCCTGTCACCCCCTTCACTACCCTCAGAGACACCCAAGGACTGACATGAAAATCACTGTCTTCGGAACAGGTTACGTAGGTCTGGTCACCGGCACCTGTCTAGCGGATGTTGGCCATGACGTGATCTGCATGGACGTGGACGCCGCCAAGATCGAGCGCCTCAAGCAGGGTGAGATCCCCATCTTCGAGCCGGGGCTCGAGAGCATGGTGACGCGCAACGTGGAGGCGGGACGTCTCAACTTCACCACCGACGCCCGCGAGGCCGTCGCGCACGGCGTGCTGCAGTTCATTGCCGTGGGCACGCCGCCGGATGAAGACGGCAGTGCCGATCTCAAGTACGTGCTGGCCGTGGCGGGCACCATCGGTGAGCACATGGATGACTACAAGGTCATCATCGACAAGTCCACCGTGCCGGTGGGCACTGCGGATCGCGTGCATGCCCGCGTGGCAGAGGTGCTCAAGCACCGCGGCGTGAGTGTTGCGTTCGATGTCTGCTCCAACCCGGAATTCCTCAAGGAGGGCGCGGCGCTGGAGGACTTCACGCGCGGTGCCCGCATCGTGGTCGGCACCGATTCCGAGGCGGTGCGCGAGCGCATGCGCGAATGCTATGCCCCCTACAATCGCAACCATGAAAAGCTGATGTTCATGGATGTGCGCGCCGCCGAGCTGACCAAGTACGCCGCCAACGCGATGCTGGCCACCAAGATCAGCTTCATGAACGAGATCTCCAACCTGGCCGAGCGCCTGGGCGCGGATATCGAGGAAGTGCGTCGCGGGATCGGCAGTGATCCGCGCATCGGTTACCACTTCATCTACCCGGGCTGTGGCTACGGTGGCTCCTGCTTCCCGAAGGATGTCCAGGCGCTGGCGCGTACCGCCAGTCAGGTAGGCTATGAGGCCGAGCTGCTCACCGCGGTGGAATCCGTCAACAAGCGCCAGAAGGTCACGCTGTTCGAGAAGCTGTCACGTGCCTTCGATGGGGATCTCGCCGGCAAGACGATTGCCGTCTGGGGGCTGGCCTTCAAGCCGAACACCGATGACATGCGCGACGCGCCGAGCCGCACGCTGATGGAAGCGCTATGGGCGGCGGGTGCCAAGGTGCAGGCCTATGACCCGGAAGCGATGAAGGAATGCACGTCGTATCTACGGTGAGCGCGATGACCTGGTGCTGGTGGCGGATCGCATCCAGGCGGTCAAGGGCGCGGATGCGCTGGCGGTGTGCACCGAATGGAAGGAATTCCGCACGCTGGATGCCGGCTGGCTCAAGACCCAGCTGGCCTTCCCAGTGGTGGTGGATGGCCGCAACCTCTTCGAGCCGTCCGCCATGAAGTCTGCCGGCCTGATGTATTACGCGGTCGGCCGTGGCGATTCCATGCATCAAGCCCCGGAGGCCTCGTGAGCGCGGGTCTCGCGAGGTCAGAAAAGCTGGCCGCGATTGCCATTCGTCAGGTCGAGAAGAGCACCGGTGCCAGTCGCAACGCCTTCGAGCAGGCGGACGCCCTGACCGCGCTGGGGTATCGCGTGGTGATTCTCGCCGAACGTGGCAAGCCTGAGCTGGCGCGGGAGCATGGCGCGGAGCTGGTGCGTCTGTGGCGCTGGCCGTTCAAGGGGGCCTATCGGCGCTTCTGGTTCAATCGTCGGGTTCAGGCATGGGCCCGTCGCCACACGCCGGACCTGCTGGTCAGCCATGGGGATTGCGAGAGCCTGGATACCGTCTATCTGCACAACTGCGTGCATCTGGCGTCACAGTGCATCCATGGCCGTGATCTGCCTGAGAATCATGAAGTGGCCGCGATCCATGATCACGTGCTCAACGGTGGCAAGTTCCGTCAGGTGGCGGTCAATTCGCGCATGATGGGCGATGATCTCGTCGAGCGCTACGCGATCTCGCCGGACAAGATCGAGATCAGCTACCCGGGCTATGACCCGGTGCAGTTCACGCCCGAGCGTGCACGTGCCGGCCGTGAAGCCCAGCGTGAGGCGCTTGGCGTCAGTGGGGAAGAGCAGTTGATCGGGCTGGTGACCTCAGGGAACTTCACCAAGCGCAATGTGGCCGGATTCGTCGCCATGGCCGCGCTGATGGAGCAGGCCAGCCCCGGACGCTATCGCTTTCTGGTGGTGGGCAAGGATGATGCCGCGCCCTACCAGCAGCAGGCACAGGTGGCCGGTGTGGCTGAGCGCATGATCTGGCGTTCGACCATCGCCGAGGTCGAAACGCTCTATGGCGCGCTGGACCTGTTCGTTCTGCCGGCACATATCGAGGAATTCGGACGTGTCGCGCTGGAAGCCATGGCCTGTGGTACCCCGGTATTGCTCAACGCGCGTGTCGGCTCGGCCGAGTTGCTCGACGATCACCCCTCGCTGGTGATGGCCGCGCAATCCAGCCCGATGCAGTGGGCCGAGCGCTGTACCCATCTGCTGGAGAGCGACTCCGATGCGCTGAGCAGAACCCTGGCCGCACTTGCCACGGGCTACTCCCATCAGGCCCAGAACCTCAAGCTCAAGGCCAGTTTCGAGACATTGATGGCGGGGCGCTGAGCATCGCGCCGCCTTGGGTGTCCCGTCCGCAGTCCCTATACTCGTCACTTGATTTCGGCAGGAGAATCGCATGTCCCTGAGTACCAGCATCATTCTGATCGTCATTGCACTCATCATCATCGCCGGTCTGACGGCCTATGCGCTCAAGTTGCGCCGTGAGGTGAGGAAGCGCGAGGCGTTGCGTGCAGAGGAGTTGACGCGTGCACGCGCCAATTGCCTGGAGAGTCTTGAAGCGATTGCCCGTGCCATGCAGGCCGGCCAGGTGGACCTCGTGGAAGGGGGGCTGCGCTGCAAGGTGTTGATCGAGATACTGGATACCTCGCTGGCAGAGGATGACGTCCTGGGGGCCTTTGGCACCCTGCACGGGCGAGTGTCCCACCTGCATACCCACTCGGCACGAAAGGCACTGAGCCCGCGTGAGCGGCTGGCAGAGGACAAGGAGCGCATCGCCGTCGAGGAAGAGATGGCCAAGCCTCTTCAGCAGGCAGCGCAATGCGTGCTGGAAAGCATGCCGGTGTGGTATCGCGAGTACCTGGGACGTGAACGGCCCGTGGCACCGACGGATCTGGGTCAGGCGAGGCTGGCATGAACAATACGCTCCCGCTGCTGGGAACTGAACTGATCGAGCTGCGTCATGCGCTGCATCGGGCACCGGAGCTGTCCGGGCAGGAGGAAGCTACCTCGGCCCTGATCGCCGGCTGGATGGAAGAGGCAGGCGCCGAGGTGGTCACGGGATTGGGGGGGCATGGTCTGGCGGCCATCTTCCGCGGCGCCGCGCCCGGCCCGCGGGTCATGTTGCGCTGTGAGCTCGATGCGTTGCCCATCGATGAGGTGCCACGGGGAGACTGGTCATCCTGTCACCAGCATGTCGGCCATCTCTGTGGTCACGATGGGCACATGACGTGGCTGCTGGGAGTGGCGCAGCGCCTGGCCAGGCGCCCGGTAGCCAGGGGCGAGGTGGTATTGCTGTTCCAGCCCGCCGAGGAGACGGGAGAGGGTGCGCGTGCGGTGGTACGCACCAAGGCCTTCGAGACCATCAAGCCGGATTTCCTCTATGCCTGCCACAATCTGCCGGGGCGGCCGCTGGGAGAGGTCAGCGTCCGTGATGACGCCTTCACCTGTGCCTCGCGGGGCATGATCGTGCGGCTTTCCGGACTGTGCGCCCACGCAGCCCATCCCGAGAATGGGCGCAGTCCCGCCATGGCCATGTGTCGCATCATGCAGGGACTCTCTCGTCTGCCGCTGCAGTTCGCGGACGAGACGGGGCTTGCCATGGTCACTCTGGTGCACGCGCGGCTGGGGGAGGTCGCCTTCGGCACCGCGCCGGGGGATGCCGAGGTGATGGCGACCCTGCGCACGGAAAGCAACGACATGATGAAGGCCCTCGCCGAGGCGGCGGTCTCATTGGCCCGCAGTGAGGCGGAAGAGGACCATCTCGGCATCGAGGTGGACTGGTGCGATGCCTTTGAGGCGACCTGGAATTCAGCTGAGGCGAACGCGGTGATTCGTCGCGTGGCGGCGCAGGTGGGGCAGCCCTGTCATGAGCTGGATCAGGCACATCGCTGGTCGGAAGATTTCGGAGTGCTGGGGCGAGAATGCCATGCCGCCATGTTCACGCTGGGGGCCGGTGAAGCGCTCCCGGGACTCCATCATCCCCGCTATGATTTCCCGGATGACCTGATCATGCCGGGTGTCGCGCTCTTCGAGGGACTGGTGCGTCACCACCTGAACGGTGCATGAATCGTGACTTTTACAGCGTCTCTTAAATGATACAGGTAGTGTCAAAGTTTTTCGACGTTGCAAAAAACACTGTTTTCCTTCAACGTATGCATGAGGATCGGTACCGTTTTCAAGGGAAACAGACCCGATCAGAGCTGGAAGGACGCACTCAGATGTGCTTTCTTCTAAAGGGATGAGGTATATAAAATTCCTTTCACCGTAACGAGTTCGGCTCTTATACTCGGAGCCGCTGCGTAACACCCCGTTACAAATAGCGCTGTGTAAAGAAGGAGTCTTACATGAAAAGATCTACGACTGGCCTGGTTCTGGGGTCTGCATTGGTTGTTGGCCTGTCTGGCTGTGCAAGCTCTGCTTCCCAGTCCTCATCCGCTGAGAAGCCGTGGTACAGCCAGCCGTTCGTCTGCGGTCTGGCCGGTGGCCTGATCGGTGGGGGGATTGGTTACGGCGTCTCTGGCGACAGCGACGAAGACACCGGCGCTTCTCTGGGTGCCGTGGGCGGCGCGACTGCCGGTGCACTGCTGTGTGCTGACGACGCTCCGAAGTCCATGGACGACGACGGCGATGGCGTGCCGAACGATCGTGACGAATGCCCGGGTACTCCGGCAGGCGTCGCAGTCGATGCGAAAGGCTGCCCGCTGGACACCGACGGTGACGGCGTTGCTGACTACAAGGACCAGTGCCCGGGTACCCCGGCCGGCGTCACTGTTGACGCGAAAGGCTGCCCGCTGGATTCCGATGGTGACGGCGTGCCGGACTACCAGGACCAGTGCCCGAACACTCCGGCAGGTGCCAAGGTCAACGCCCTGGGCTGTGTCGCTGACCTCGTGCTGCGCGACGTGAACTTCGAGTTCGACTCCGCCAAGCTGACCTCCGGCGCTGAGCAAGTGCTGAACGGTGTGGCTGCCAAGCTGGTGTCCAACGAGAACGTTCGTGTCCGTATCGAAGGTCACACTGATTCCGTGGGTTCTGACTCCTACAACAAGCAGCTCTCCCAGAAGCGTGCTGACTCCGTCAAGGCGTATCTGGCCTCTGAAGGTGTCGGTTCCAACCGCATGGAAACCATGGGTTACGGTGAAGAGCAGCCGGTTGCCAGCAACGACACCGCTGCAGGTCGTGCTGAAAACCGTCGCGTCGAGCTTGCTGAAGTCAAGTAAGCCCATCGCGGTAAGCTGAATCAGACGGGGCGCCTTCGGGCGCCCCGTCTGCGTTGCGCTCGGCTAAATTCGCTTCACGTGACCCTTGGTAAGGGCCACCACTGAATGCAAGGATTCCTTCATGCCTATCGTTACCCTGCCTGACGGCAGCCAGCGTACCTTCGATACTCCGATTTCCGTGATGCAGCTGGCCGAATCCATCGGTCCCGGCCTTGCCAAGGCGTGTGTCGCCGGCAAGATCAACGGCGTCGAAGTCGATGCCGCCGACATGATCACCGAAGATGCTGACGTCGCCATTCTCACGGCCCGTGATGCCGAAGGCCTGGACGTGATCCGTCACTCCTGCGCCCACTTGATTGGTCATGCCGTCAAGCAGCTCTATCCGGATGCCAAGATGGCCATCGGTCCGGTCATCGATGACGGTTTCTATTACGACATCGATTTCGGTCGCTCCGTGACGCCGGAAGACCTCGAGTCCATCGAGAAGCGCATGAAGCAGCTGATCGACAGCGAGTACGACGTGGTCCGCGAGTACGTCTCGCGTGACGAGGCCATGGCCGCTTTCGAGAAGCGTGAAGAGCCGTACAAGCAGGAAATCATCGAAGGCATCGGTGAGGGCGATACCATCCGCCTGTATCACCATGAAGAATACACCGACATGTGCCGTGGCCCGCACGTGCCGAACACGCGTCACCTGAAGCACTTCCAGCTGCTCAAGCTGGCAGGTGCCTACTGGCGTGGTGATTCCACCAAGCCGATGCTGACGCGTATCTATGGCACCGCCTGGCCGGACAAGAAGCAGCTCAAGGCCTACCTCAAGCGTCTCGAGGAAGCCGAGAAGCGCGACCACCGCAAGCTGGCCAAGAAGCTGGATCTCTTCCACATGCAGGAAGAGGCACCGGGCATGGTGTTCTGGCACCCGAATGGCTGGACCATGTATCAGGTGCTCGAGCAGTACATGCGCCGCATCCAGCGAGCCAACGGCTATCAGGAGATCAAGACGCCTCAGGTCGTCGATCTTTCGCTCTGGAAGAAGTCCGGGCACTGGGGTCATTACAACGAGCTGATGTTCACCACCGAGTCCGAGAAGCGTGAGTACGCTGTCAAGCCGATGAACTGCCCGTGCCACGTCCAGGTCTTCAATCAGGGGCTCAAGAGCTACCGCGACCTGCCGCTGCGTCTGGCCGAGTTCGGCTCCTGTCATCGCAACGAGCCTTCAGGCTCTCTGCACGGCCTGATGCGTGTGCGTGGTTTCACTCAGGACGATGCTCACATCTTCTGTACCGATGATCAGGTGCAGTCCGAGGCGGAAGACTTCATCCGACTGACGCTGGAAGTCTATCGTCAGTTCGGCTTCGAGGATGTCGAGCTCAAGCTCTCGACACGCCCCGAGTCGTTCATCGGTGAGCCGGAAGCCTGGGACAAGGCCGAGGCTGGCCTGCAGGCGGCACTGGATGCGACCGGCCTGCCGTGGGAGCTTCAGCCGGGCGAAGGCGCCTTCTATGGACCAAAGATTGAATTCTCCCTGCGAGATTGCCTGAATCGTGTCTGGCAATGTGGTACGCTACAGCTCGACTTCAATCTGCCTGAGCGTCTCAGTGCCCAGTTCGTCGATGAAAGCGGTGAGCGTCGCACTCCGGTCATGTTGCACCGTGCGATTCTCGGCTCCTTCGAGCGCTTCCTCGGCATACTGATCGAGCACCACGCTGGCGCGATGCCTTTCTGGCTCGCCCCGGAGCAGATTGTCGTGATGAACATCACGGATTCCCAGGCAGAATATGCCAAGGATCTGGTCTCTCGCCTCGAGAAACATGACATCCGTGTCAAAGCAGACTTGAGGAACGAGAAGATCGGCTTTAAAATCCGTGAGCATACTCTGCAGAAGGTTCCTTACCTCATCGTCGTCGGCGACAAGGAAGTGGAAGCTGATGCAGTAGCTGTCAGAACCCGTTCCGGTGAAGACCTCGGCACCATGAAAGTTTCAGAATTCATGGAACGCCTGAAGGAAGAACAGGTCTGACAGTAACGAATTTCAGCCAAACGGAGACGCAACGATCAAGCGGAATAATCAGCGCGGACGCCCCCAGGAAAAGCGGGCTCCCATCAATGACCGTATTCGTGCGGACGAAGTCCGCCTCATCGACGCAGATGGAGAGCAGGTCGGCGTAGTGCCGACGAAGGAAGCGCTCACCAAGGCCGAAGAGGCAGGGCTCGACCTCGTCCAGATTTCCAATGCCGATCCCATCGTCTGCAAGATCATGGATTACGGCAAGTTTCTTTTCGATGAGAAGAAACAGAAGAATCTTCAGAAGAAGAAGCAGAAGCAAATCCAGGTCAAGGAAGTCAAATTCCGTCCTGGTACCGATGAAGGCGATTATCAGGTCAAGCTGCGTAACCTGACTCGCTTCATCGAAGGCGGAGACAAGGGCAAGGTTACCTTGCGCTTCCGTGGTCGTGAAATGGCGCATCAGGACATCGGCCGCAAGCTGATGGAACGTATCGCCGGCGACCTCGGTGAACTCGTGACCGTCGAGTCCTTCCCGAAGATGGAAGGCCGTCAGATGATCATGATTCTCGCGCCGAAAAAGAAGTGATCCACAGGCAGTAGAACGGACACATCAGGGTCACGCTTGCGGGCGTGGCTCTTTTTGTCGGCCTTGGATTTTCTCAAGAAACCGAGCGGAGTTAATACTCATGCCGAAGATCAAGACTAACCGCGGCGCTGCCAAGCGCTTCAAGAAGACTGCCAACGGCTTCAAGCACAAGCAGTCCTTCCGTAGCCACATCCTGACCAAGAAGTCGACCAAGCGTAAGCGTCAGCTGCGTGGCATGAAGCAGGTTCACGCTGCAGACAAGGCGCTGATCCAGCGCATGCTGCCGAACCTGTAAGCCGTCCTTACCTCGGTCCAACTTTCTTAATATCAGGAGTACGCTATGTCCCGCGTCAAGCGTGGCGTCGTCGCACGTCGCCGTCACAAGAAGATCATGAAGCAGGCCAAGGGTTACTACGGAGCGCGTTCACGCGTCTTCCGCGTAGCCAAGCAGGCTGTCATCAAGGCCGGCCAGTACGCTTACCGTGACCGTCGTGTCCGCAAGCGTCAGTTCCGTGCCCTGTGGATCGCGCGTATCAACGCTGCGGCCCGCATCAATGGCATGTCTTACAGCCGCTTCATCGCTGGCCTGAAGAAGGCCAATATCGAGATCGACCGCAAGGTCCTCGCCGATATCGCGGTTCACGAAAAAGCTGCCTTTGCTGCCATCGTCGAGAAGGCCAAGGCTGCTCAGTAAGTGACCGGATCAGATGTCGCCCGGCACCGGCCAGCCACGCGAGTGGTGAGTCGAGGCGCGACTGTCGAATGCTTGCATTGGACAGCTCAGGTGGCATCGAGATGACGTGTTACGTCACAGGGGAAGAGCAGCCGCTCTTCCCCTGTTTTTGTTTGGTGTCTCCCTCGGATTTCGGGAGAGGCGCCAGCGCGAACATGAATGAGACTGGCCGCGGATCGGGCCGGACTCTGGCAAGGGCGCGACCGTCTGTGTGACTCACCGCGGACGGAGCGTTCTCCCTGCCGATCTTCGGGTCGGCGCGACTTCCATTGACGGTGGGCTCTACCACGTCGATGACTCAAGCGATCGGAGCTGAACGGATGGAACATCTTTCCACCCTGGTGGACGAAGCACGCACCGCGATCCAGGCGGCCGGAGACGTCCAGACCCTCGATGAGGTGCGGGTACGCTTTCTGGGCAAGAAGGGCGAGATCACCGCGCTGCTCAAGGGGTTGGGCAAACTGTCCCCCGAAGAGCGTCCCAAGGCCGGTGAGACCATCAACGAAGCCAAGCAGCTGCTGAACGGCGAGCTGGAAGCGCGTCGTACCGCGCTGGAAACGGCAGCGCTCAATGCACGACTGGCTGCTGAACGCGTCGACGTCACCTTGCCGGGACGCGGCGAGCCAGTGGGTGGCCTGCACCCGGTGACGCGCACGCTTGAGCGCATCGAGAGCTTCTTCGCGCACATCGGCTACGGGGTTGCCGAAGGCCCGGAGATCGAAGATGACCACCACAACTTCGAAGCGCTGAACATCCCGTCGCATCACCCGGCGCGTGCGATGCACGATACGTTCTACTTCGACGCCACGCGTCTGCTGCGTACGCATACCTCGCCGGTGCAGGTGCGCAGCATGAAGGCCAGTGAGCCGCCGCTGCGCATCGTCTGCCCAGGGCGTGTCTATCGCTGCGACTCTGACCTGACCCATACCCCGATGTTCCATCAGGTCGAGGGTCTGCTGGTAGATGAGAACGTCAGCTTCGCTGACCTCAAGGGCACCGTCGAAGAGTTCCTGCATGCCTTCTTCGAGCGCGATGATCTGGAAGTCCGTTTCCGTCCGTCCTACTTCCCGTTCACCGAGCCGTCCGCCGAAGTCGACATCCAGTGCGTGATGTGTGCCGGTGACGGCTGTCGTGTCTGCTCCCACACCGGCTGGCTCGAGGTGATGGGCTGCGGCATGGTGCATCCGGAAGTCTTCCGTCACTCCGGTATCGATAGCGAACGCTTCCGCGGCTTCGCCTTCGGCATGGGCGTGGAGCGTCTGGCGATGCTGCGTTATGGCGTCAATGACCTGCGGTTGTTCTTCGAGAACGACCTGCGTTTCCTTCGCCAGTTCAGCTAGGCACTCATTCACGTATCGCGCCGTGAGGGCGTGAACATACGGAACAGGACAGCAAGATGAAATTTTCCGAACAGTGGCTGCGTGAGTGGGTGTCGCCGGAACTGAACACCCAGCAGCTGGCCGATCAGGTCACCATGGCCGGTCTGGAAGTCGATGGTATCGAGCCCGTCGCCGGTGAGTTCACCGGTGTTGTCGTGGCCGAGGTCAAGGACAAGCAACCGCATCCGGAGGCTGATCGCCTCAACGTCTGTCAGGTGGATGATGGCAGTGGTGAGCTGGTGCAGGTCGTGTGTGGCGCGCCGAATGTCGCCGCCGGTCAGAAGGTGCTCTTCGCCCAAGTCGGCGCGAAGCTTCCGGGTGACTTCAAGATTCGCAAGGCCAAGCTGCGCGGTGTCGAATCCCGCGGCATGATCTGCGGTGCCTCCGAGCTGGGGCTGGAGGCGGAAGCCTCCGACGGCATCATGGTGCTGGCCGCGGATGCGCCGGTGGGCCGTGATGCCCGTGACTTCCTGAACCTCGACGACAGCGCCATCGAGGTCGATCTGACTCCGAACCGCGGTGACTGCCTGAGCGTCAAGGGCCTGGCACGCGAAGTCGGTGTGCTCAATCGTCTTGCCGTCACGGCACCGAGCATCGAGCCGGTCGCGGCCCAGATCGACGACACCTTCCCGGTCACCGTCAGTGCGCCGCAGGCCTGCCCGCGCTATCTGGGGCGTGTGGTGCGCGACGTCAATGTCGCCGCGACCACCCCGCTATGGCTCGAGGAGCGTCTGCGCCGCAGTGGTATCCGCAGCATCGACCCCGTCGTCGACGTCACCAACTACGTGCTGCTGGAGCTCGGTCAGCCGATGCACGCCTTCGATCTGGCGCGCCTGAACGGTGGCATCGAGGTGCGCATGGCGGCCGCTGAAGAGCCGCTGACGCTGCTCGACGGTCAGGAAGTCGCGCTACGTGACGACACCCTGGTCATCGCCGACGAGAAGGGCCCGCTGGCCATCGCTGGCGTGATGGGCGGCGAAGGCAGTGGCGTGAACGGCGAGACGCGCGACATCTTCTTCGAGTCGGCCTTCTTCGCGCCGTTGAGCGTGGCTGGCAAGGCGCGCAGCTATGGCCTGCACACCGACAGCTCGCATCGTTTCGAGCGGGGTGTGGACGCGCAGCTGCAGCGTGATGCCATCGAGCGGGCGACGGCTCTGCTGCTCGAGATCACCGGCGGCAAGCCGGGCCCGATCATCGAGGTCGCAAGCGACGCAGCGCTGCCCAAGGCCGCCGTCGTCAGCCTGAGCGGCGCCAGTGTCGAGCGCACGCTGGGCATGGCATTGCCGGATGCCGAGATCGTCGAGATCCTCGAGCGTCTGGGCATGCAGGTCGTGGCCGATGGCGAGAGCCAGTGGCAGGTGACGGTGCCGAGCTGGCGTTTCGATGTCAGCATCGAGGCTGACCTGATCGAGGAGCTGGCGCGCATCCACGGCTACAACAATCTGCCGGTCAGCCGCCCGAACGCGCGCCTGGCACCGGCCGTGGCCAATGAGACCACCCAGCCGCTGACCAGCCTGCGTCGTCAGCTGGTGGCGCGGGGCTATCAGGAAGCGATCAGCTACAGCTTCGTGGCGCCTGAGCTGCAGAAGACGCTGGACCCGCACGGAGTGGCGCCGGCACTGGCCAACCCGATTTCCAGCGACATGGCCGTGATGCGCAGCTCGCTGCTGCCGGGGCTGGTCAAGGCACTGAGTCACAACCTCAATCGTCAGCAGTCGCGCGTGCGCCTGTTCGAGACCGGGCTTGTGTTCCGTGGTGAGCTGGACTCCCTCGAGCAGACACCGATGATCGGTGGCCTGATCACCGGCGCACGTCTGCCGGAAGGCTGGAATGGCGGTCGTGACAAGGTCGACTTCTTCGATCTCAAGGGCGATGTCGAGGCACTGCTGGCACTGGGCGGCAACCTGGATGCCTGGCGTTTCGAGGCTGCCGAGCATCCGGCGCTTCATCCGGGTCAGTCCGCTCAGCTGTTCTTCAACGGCGAGCCGGCAGGCTGGATGGGGGCTTTGCACCCGGCAGCGCGTGCCGAACTCGGCCTGAAGGTCGAGGTGTTCGTGTTCGAGATCACGCTGGCCGCTGCCTGTGCGGGCCGTCTGCCGCACTTTGCACCGCTCTCCAAGTATCCGGAAGTGCGTCGTGACCTGGCCTTCGTGGTCGAAGAGGGCGTGCACGTGCAGTCGCTGCTCGACGCCATCCGCTCGCAAGCCGGGGAATGGCTGACGGATCTGCGCCTGTTTGACGTCTATCAGGGCCAGGGGGTAGCCGATGGTCACAAGTCGCTCGCTCTGGGCTTGACCTGGCAGCATCCTTCGCGCACGCTGAATGATGAGGAAATCAATCAGTTAGTCGATGCGATCGTCGCCGATGGCCACACACGTTTCGGGGCGGCGCTGAGAGCATGAGTCGCCACTTGAACGAGGGAGCGGACATGGGAGCGTTGACCAAGGCGGAACTCGCCGAGCATCTCCATGCAGAGCTTGGCATGTCCAAGCGCGAAGCCAAGTCGATGGTCGAAGTCTTCTTCGATGAGATTCGTGGCTGCCTGCGTGAGAACGAACAGGTGAAGCTGTCCGGTTTCGGCAACTTCGATCTGCGTGACAAACGCGAGCGTCCGGGGCGCAATCCCAAGACAGGCGAGGAGATTCCGATCTCCGCGCGTCGCGTGGTGACCTTCCGTCCTGGCCAGAAACTCAAGGCTCGGGTGGATGAGTACGATGGCGAAGGCCATACCCATCAGCGCCTTGAGGAGCATGACGACCACGATGATCATCATGATGAAGCCGATGGAGAGTTCGGTGCGTGCATAGCTGACGCCGGGACGGCTGCGGGTCGCCAGCAGGTAACCCAGTGCCAGCGGGCCGGTGCGTCCCAGCAACATGGTGATGATGATCAACCACTGTCCGGGAGCGGAAAGCTCCGGCGTCACCCCCAGGCTCAGTCCCACGGTGCCGAACGCCGAGACCGTCTCGAAGGCCAACGACCGGAAGTCGTGGTCGGGGTCGGTGATGGTCAGCCCGAACAGCATGCTGAAGATCAACAGCATGCCGGCCAAGGCCACGGCGATGGCCTTGAAGACAGTCTCGTCTCCGATACGGCGGCCATGCAGGGTCGGTGAGTGTCTCTGGCGCAGGAAGGCGCGAGTGGTCAGCAGCAGCACCACGAAGGTGGTGATCTTGATGCCACTGGCCGTCGAGCCACTCCCGCCACCGATGAACATCATCGCCATGGTCCAGAGGGTCGAGGCCTGTGTCATCGCGGAGGTATCGAACATGCTGAAGCCGGCGGTACGGGGCGTCACTGCCATGAAGGCTGCTGAGATGAAGCGTTCGCCATGATCACGCATGCCTGCCAGGGTATCGGGGTTGCCCCATTCAAGCGCCAGTATCACCACCAGGCTCAACAGGTTGAGTGCGATGGTGGCTTCCAGCACCAGGCGTGTCTGTACGGAGAAGCGTGAGGGGTGCAGCAGCACGCGCCACCCATGCTCACGCCTGCGCTCGCGCAGTTCGCCGATCACGGCAAAGCCGATGCCACCCGTCATGAAGAGCAGGCTGATGACGCTTGCGACCAGCGGGTTGCGGGATTCGCGCAACAGGCTGTCCGGCCACAGGGTGAAGCCGGCATTGTTGAAGGCCGAGACCGAGTGGAAGAGGCTCAGCCACATGCCGCGTCCCCAACCATGGCGTGGCATCCATTCGAGCGCCAGCAGCAGAGCGCCGCCCAGTTCAAGTGTCACCGCAAAGGCGGTGATGACCCTGAGCAGTCGGCCGATCTCGCGTGAGCTGCTGCGGTTGAGCGCTTCACGCAGCAGGCTGGTCTGATGCATCGGCAGTCGTTGCCCCAGCATCACCAGTGACAGGGCGGCGATGGTCATGAAACCGAGGCCGCCCAGCTGGATCAATACTAGCACGACGGCCTGCCCGGCGAAGGTGAACTCGCTGAGCGGGGTGACGGAAAGCCCGGTGACGGTCACCGCCGAGGTGGCGGTAAACAGTGCCGACAGCCAGCTGAGGCCCTCCTGATGCATGCCTGGCAGTTTCAGCAGGCAGGCCCCCAGCATGCTGAGTCCCAGAAAGCCGCCCAGCAGGATCTCCGGAGGCGACAGGTGGATGATGGGGCCACGTGGGCCACGGGTCAGGGGGCGAAGATAGCGTCGGTAGCGCTGCCTCACAGATGGGCCCCCAGCTTGCGCAGTGCGCTCAGTTCGCCGATCAGTACCAGATGATCGCCAGCGGACAGCCGCGTACTGCCGGAAGGCTTGCGATCGAGTGTCGCGCCCTTGCGCAAGGCGATCACGCTGATGTCCTCATCGATGGGGAGCTGATCGAGCTGTTGGCAGTCATCGCACAGACGCTCGCTGACCTCCAGCTCGACCACGAACTGGTGATCGCCCAGGTGGATGAAGTCGACCATGGCGTGATAGGCGAGGCTTTCCGCCACCCGCACGCCCAGGTCGTACTCCGGGTGCACGATGTGGTCCACGCCCAGACGGCTGAGCAGCTTGTGATGCGCATCCGAGGTCGCCTTGACCCACAGTTCCCTGGCACCGAGTTCCTTGGCCAGCAGCGCGCAGATCAGGCTCTGCTCCATCGAGTCGGCCAGATCGATCAACACGGCGTCGAACTGTTCGAGGCCAAGCTCACGCAGGGCATGCTCATCGGTCGGGTCGGCAATGACGGCCTGATTGAGCAGGTCCGCCATGGCATTGAGACGTTTCTCATCGAGATCCACGCCGAGCACTTCATGGTCGTGGCGCCTGAGCTCCCGCGCGACGGTACTGCCGAAATACCCCAGTCCGATCACCGCGAATTGACGATGCATGACGACTCCTTGTCTGCGCTGCTTGAGAGGGCGAGATACTCGTTTCAAATGTTACCAATTAGCAGTGGCTGATGTAGAGTGAATGGCGTCGCTTGGTAATGGCGCTATCGCAGACGTTTTGCGAGGTGCGTGTGGGGATTTTCCACAGGAATCGCGGACGAACATCCTTCTTATCAGTAAAATGGTCTGCGTGAGCACCCGAGACGGCAAGGCGTTGCGTCGATCACCACTGGCTCACAACAATAACTCGTAAGGTATTCCATGACGGCAAGACAGCAACCCAAGAATCTCTGGATCAGTCGCTGGGGGTTCATCCTTGCAGCTACCGGTTCCGCGGTAGGGCTGGGCAATATCTGGAAGTTTCCCTATATCACCGGTGAATATGGCGGAGGCGCCTTCGTGCTGGTGTATCTGGCCTGCATTCTCGCCGTGGGCGTGCCCGTGATGATGGCGGAGATCGCCTTCGGGCGTCGTGGTCGCGGCAGCCCCATCGAGGCGATCGCCAACCTGGCCCGGGAAGCGGGGGCCAGCCCGCTGTGGAAGGTCTTCGGTTGGATGGCGATGCTGGCCGGCTTCATGATCCTGTCGTTCTATGTCGTGGTCGCGGGGTGGTCCTTCAGCTACCTGTGGAAGATGGCCAGCGGGTCGCTGTCCGGACATGGCGTCGCTGAGCTGGGCGGTATCTTCGAGGCTGGCAACGCCAATCCCTGGGCACTGGGTGGCTGGGCGACGCTGGTGACGGTAGTGACCATGCTGATCGTCGGGCGTGGCGTGCAGGAGGGGGTCGAGAAGAGCGTGCGCTGGATGATGCCGGGCATGGTGATCATGCTGTTGATCATGATCGGCTACGCCCTGACCTCCGGCAACTTCTCGGCAGGCTTCCACTTCCTGTTCGACTTCGATGTCTCCCGATTGAGCAGTGAGGGCGTGCTGGCCGCGCTGGGGCATGCCTTCTTCACCCTGTCGCTGGCCTCCGGCGCCATCCTGACCTACGGCTCCTATCTGCCGTCAGGCACCTCCATCGCTCGCACCACCTTCACGGTCGCGATCGCCGATACGCTGGTGGCGCTGATGGCGGGACTCGCGATCTTCCCGATCATCTTCGCCAATGGCATGGACCCGTCCTCCGGTCCGGGGCTGATCTTCATGAGCCTGCCGGTGGCCTTCAACCAGATGCCCTTCGGTCAGCTGTTCGGGGTACTGTTCTTCGCGATGCTCTCCATTGCCGCCTTGACGTCCGCGATCTCGATGATCGAGGCCACCGTCGCCTGGCTGAGCGAGAACCGCAACATGAGTCGCACCAAGGCATCGTGGCTTGCCGGAAGCGTGTTGTGGCTGGTCGCGATGTTCGCGATGCTGTCCTTCAATCTGGGCGCGGACTGGACCCTGGCCGGCAAGCACTTCTTCGACTGGCTGGATTACCTGACCTCGCGCTGGATGATGCCGATCGGTGGCATCGCCATGGCGCTGCTGGCCGGTTTCGTCTTCAAGAGCAGCATGTTGCGCGATGAGCTGGATCTGAGTGAGGGAGGCTACCGTATCTGGCTGTTCATGATTCGCTATGTCAGCCCGATCTGCATCGTGGCGATCTTCATTGATGCGCTTGGCGTGGCGGCCCTGAGTCTAGAGGACTGGCCGTATTTCCTGGGGGCCATCGTGCTGGCCTGCGGGGCAGGAGAGACGCTGTCACCGCGTCTGCGTGGGCCTCGCGTCGTCATTCGCCTTCCAGTCCGGTGATCGGCTTGACGGTACCCCAGTGGCGACATTTCGGGCATTGCCACAGCAGCATCGAGGCCTCGAATCCGCAGCGGTGGCAGCGATGGCGAGGGCGTGCCTCGATCAGCTGCTGGGTATGGCGCTTGAGCAGGCTGAAGCGCTGGGTCTCGCGCTCATCGGCATCCAGCAGGTACAGGTCGAGCAGATAGTCGACGCCCCGCAGGCTGGGGTGGCGATGCAATTGCTCGCTGGCGAAGCTGACAGCGGCCTCGACTCCTTCCCGGCGCTCGATCAACTGGGCGAGACTGACCACCGTGGTGGTATAGGGGCCGCGCTCGACTTCCTGCTGCAGATAGCGCACCAGTCCGCTTTCGTCGTCCAGCATGTGGAATGCCTTGCCGAGCGGTTCGAGAATGATGGGAGTGAAACCGGTGTCCTGACGCGGAATGCGCTGCAGCAGGCGAATGCTCTGCTTGTAGTTGGCATGCTCGTATTCGATCTCGGCCAGCATCCAGTTGGCGCGCACACATTTCTCATCCGTGGAGAGTGCCTGCTTGAGGCGCTTGCGCGCCACCGCCTGACTGCCTTCGAGGATATCGAGGGCCGCCAGTTCGCAGTGCCAGTGGGCGGCGGCGCGTCGGATGCCACCTTCCTGACGCAGGATGGGGTGCGCGACCTCGAGGGCAGCCTCCCATTCT
Organism: Cobetia sp. ICG0124; assembly: GCF_004006355.1. Taxonomy (NCBI): domain Bacteria; kingdom Pseudomonadati; phylum Pseudomonadota; class Gammaproteobacteria; order Oceanospirillales; family Halomonadaceae; genus Cobetia; species Cobetia sp. ICG0124. The sequence continues at coordinate 1,095,052 of NZ_CP024893.1, forward strand.
CGCTCACGCTCGAGCAGGTCGATCAGGAGGCGTCGGCCAGCGCGACGATGGTCATCGTGCTGGGCCTGCTTGAGGAGGGTTTCCAGCAGCTTCTCGGCGCGGTCGTAGACACCGCTGCGCATGAAGTCGCGGGCCAGTTCCAGCTGTACGCGTTCGCCCTGCTCGCTGTCGAGGGCCGGGCGTGCCAGCAGATTCTGGTGGATCTTGACGGCGCGGTCGACCTCCCCGCGACTGCGGTACAGGTTACCCAGCGCGATGTGGGTATCGACCGTGTCGCTGTTGACTTCCAAGGCCTGTACGAAGGTTTCGATGGCGCGATCAGGCTGCTCGTTGAGCAGATGATTGAGGCCAACGAAATAGTCGCGGGACAAGGTGGCAGGGGCGGGAGTTTGCGTAGTGGGGCGACGATCACGTCGCCCCAGCCAGAACCCGATGGCAATGGCGGCCATCAGCAGTCCCAGCAGTATCAGGTCAGGCATTTATGCCACTTCCTTGATCTCCTGGATGCGCAGCTGGTCCAGTTCCTTGCGTTGCTGCTGGTTGCGGCGCTGCGCGCGGGTCAACAGCGTGCGCAGGCGCAGATACATGCCGGTCATGGCGATCATGCCGAGCACGACGCCGATGGCCAGTGAAAACAGCAGCCACATGGAAAGTGAGGCAGCCGGCAGCTCGAGCCAGATGAGGTCGAGAGGCACGGTTTGCTGGTTGTGAACGGCAAACAGGATGCCGACCAGCAGAACGATCAGCAGGATCACGGCCAGAACGAGACCTTTTAGCCAGCGCATAACGGTTTCCTTGTCATGAAATGCAGTCGTGAATCATCGCCTGGCGAGTGTATCACCGGGCAAGCCGTGAGTCTCGACGTCAGCTCAGTAGCCGAGCGCGCGGCTGGCATCGACCTGTTCGCGCAGTTCCTTGCCCGGTTTGAAGTGCGGGACGAACTTGCCGTCCAGCTGGACGGGCTCTCCGGTCTTCGGGTTGCGTCCCAGACGCGGCTCACGGTAGTGCAGCGAGAAGCTGCCGAACCCGCGAATCTCCACGCGCCCCCCGTGGGCCAGCGCATCAGTGACATCATCGAGGATGATGCGAACGGCGGCTTCTACATCCTTGAGCGACAACTCAGGCTGTCGCATGGCTATCTGTTCGATCAGCTCGGACTTGGTCATCGGATCTCTCCATGCCTGCACCCTAGCGGGAAGGGTGATCGTGATGCGGCTGTCAGATGACCTCTTGTCGTCTGACGGACCCCCGCATCCTTGTGATTGTTATCTCCTCAGCATAATGGGCAAATCCTGAGAAAACAACGCACTACGAACATCATTGCCCATCACGACATGGATTGCCAATTCCTGTCGTGGCAAAGGGTCAACGGATGCTGCCAGACTCCCCCTCGGGTATACTGCGGGCATTGATGTGACGACTGAGGTTCGGGCAATGGATGAGATGATTCGCAAGCGCCTTCACTGGCACTCCCGCCGCGGCATGTGGGAACTCGATCTGCTGCTGTTGCCTTTTCTCGAGCAGCGCTTCGATGCGTTGAGTGAGCAGGACAAGGCCCTCTACGTGGAACTGCTCGCGGAAGAGGATCAGGATCTCTTCGTGTGGCTGATGAAGCGGGATCCGTGTGGCAATGAGGACTATCAGCGCCTGATCGACATGGTGATCGCCAATGCAGAACATGGCGAACGCGATCAGTTCAAGGGCCTCTGAGCAGGCCCTGCATGCTCAGGCGATTCTGCGCCTGATACTGCTGGCGTGCAGCCTCGTGCTGATGACGTGGCTGTTCGCTCGCCTGGCAGGACCTTCCGGCCTGGATGCCTGGTGGGCCTGCCGAGCGCCTCGCCGCAGGCGCGCGCCTGCACCAGGCATTCCAGCAATGAGTTGCTGGCCATGCGGTTGGCCCCGTGAAGCCCTGTACAGGCCACTTCGCCGATGGCCCACAGTCCTGCCAGATCACTCGCGCCATTCAATTCGGTGGCGATTCCGCCGCAGCTGTAATGTGCTGCCGGTACCACGGGAATCGGGGCTCGGGTGATGTCGATGCCACGCTCCCGGCAATGCGCCAGGATGGTCGGGAAGTGATGATGGATGGCCGCGGAACCCAGCGCACTGATATCGAGATGGACGTGATCCAGCCCGTGAGCGCGCATCTCGGCGAGGATGGCGCGCGCCACCACGTCGCGTGGTGCCAGCTCCAGGCGAGGGTCGTGATCCAGCATGAAGCGATGGCCATCGGGGCGCTTCAACAGGCCACCTTCGCCGCGCACGGCTTCCGAGATCAGGAACGGCGTTCCGGCCGGGTCGTACAGACAGGTGGGGTGAAACTGCTGGAACTCCAGATTCATCAGGCTGGCACCGGCACGCACGGCCATCGCCATGCCATCCCCGACGCTGGCGCTGGGGCTGGTGGCATGCGCAAACAGGCCGCTGGCACCGCCCGTGGCCAATACCAGGTCGCGTACCGTCAGCAAGCGTTGCTGGCCGGTGCCATCGATGACCCGCAGTCCCGCGACCTGGGCCCCCTTCACCTCGATGTCCACGGCGAGCAGGTCATCGAGCACCTCGATGGCAGGATGTGACTCGACATGCTGACTGAGCGTATCCAGCAGCGCCCGCCCCGTGGCGTCGGCCGCATGGATGATGCGTCGCCGGCCGTGGCCGCCTTCCCGGGTGAGGTGATAGGGATAGCTGGCATCGGCTTCGGCTGGCGTGAAGGGGACGCCAAGCCCGATCAACCACTCGATGGCCTCGCGGGAATGTCCGACGGTAAAGCGCACCGCTCGCTCGTTGCACAGGCCGTCCCCCGCGATCAGCGTATCGGCGACATGCGATTCCACGTCATCCTCCGGGGCCAGTACCGCCGCGATGCCGCCCTGAGCCCAGCGGCTGGCGCCCTGGGCCTCCCGCGCCGGACGCAGCAGCGTCACGCGGCGCGAGCGCGACGCGGATGACGGCTGATTGGCCAGGCTGAGCGCAAGGGTCAGGCCGGCCGCACCGCCGCCCACGATCAGGACATCGTGGTCACTGGTGGCAGTGATGTCATGCGCTGTGCTCATGCGTCTTTCCTTGGCGTGTCACCGTGGGGACGGCTGTCTCGCCCGGGGTCGGGTCCTCCGGCAGGAATATCCGGCGGGCATCACTGATCAGGCCATGGCCCGGCAGGCGCCGTTGCAGGCGCTCGCTGGGCAGACGTTCCAGCAGGGACAGCCGCTCCCCGAGGGCTTCCGTCAGGCGCGCGAGTTCACGATTCAGCCACAGATAACCTGCCGGACTGAACAGGGCACGTCCTTTGCGGCTCTCGACATTGCGTACCTCGGCATAGCGCTGCAGGTCGAACGGGGTGACCGTCAGCTCGATGTGCTGGCCGGTACGCACCTGGAAGGCCAGCGTGCCGAGGGCACGAGCCAGTCGGTGCTGGGCATCGCGCAGGCCCTCGAGTCCTTCGATGAACTCATGACCTTCTCGCGTGTTCCAGTGGGTTTCCTGCAGCAGCTCGATGGTCGAGATCATGCGCCGCTCGAACGACAGGATCTCCTCGATATCACCGCGCTGGATCCGGCCCTCACGCACCACGGCATCCACCAGTCCACGCTGCTTGACCAGCTGGGCGGAGGTGGCGCGCACCAGATTGAGCGTTTCCTCGATGCTGGAACGCTCTGCATTGGTGTGGTTGTGGTAGAGCCGCGCCAGCTTGTCGAGGTTGTCGGCCAGCAGGAAGCGGAAGACATCCGTCGCCTTCTGGGGCAGCAGGACCAGGCTGACCACGATACTGATCAAGGTGCCCAGTACCACGTTGAAGACGCGCCACAGGGCGATCCCGAGATCATGATTGCCATCGCCCACCACCATCAGCAGGGTGACGCAGAACAGCAGCGAGCTGTAGCCATAGCGGTTGCTGAAGGTGGCATTGAGCGCCAGCGCGATGCCGACCATGCTCCAGATGGGCACCACGCCGGGCAGCGGGTCCGCGACCAGTATCAGGATCAGGCCCCAGAGTCCCCCCAGCAGCGTGCCGAGCAGGCGCTGCGAGCCCTTGTCGAGCACGCCGCCGACGTGGGGCAGATTGCCCATCACCATCACGGTGCTGACCAGTGCCCAGGAGCTGTGCGGCAGATCGAACAGCTCGATGATGCTGAAACAGAGCGTCAGGGCGACGGTGACCCGCAGGATATGCAGGCGTTGGCGGTGCAGGTAGGTGAAGTAGGGATTGTGCGATAGCCAGTTCATTGCATGAGCAGCCAGACCCGTCGCGAACAGGACAGCATGGGCGAACTCGAGGTGCCGGTCAGTGCACTCTACGGGGCGCAGACCCAGCGTGCGGTGGACAACTTCCCGGTCAGCGGCCAGCCCTTGCCGGCACCGTTCATCCAGGCGGTGGCGCGCATCAAGCTTGCCGCGGCAGAGGTCAATCTCGACCTCGAGTTGCTGGATGAGGCGCGTGCCGGCGCCATCGTCAAGGCGGCGCGCCAGATCATCGATGGCGAGCATGCGGATCAGTTCCCGGTCGATGTCTTCCAGACCGGTTCCGGTACCTCGACCAACATGAACGTCAATGAAGTACTGACGCATCTGGCCAATGCCCAGCTGGAAAGCGAGAACAGCGACCTCAAGGTCGGCGCCAATGACCACGTCAACATGGGGCAGTCCAGCAACGATGTCATCCCGACGGCGATTCACCTGTCGGCGGTCATTGCCGTCACCGATACCTTGCTGCCTGCGCTGCGTCATCTGCACGACGTGATCGCGAGCAAGGCGGCGGAGGTCGATGATGTCGTCAAGACCGGCCGCACCCACCTGATGGACGCGATGCCGATTCGTCTGAGCCAGGAGCTGGGGGCATGGCAATCCCAGGTGGCACAGGCCATCGAGCGCATCGAGGAGTCGCTGCCGCGTCTCGAGCGTCTCGCCCAGGGCGGCACGGCCGTCGGCAGTGGCATCAACGCGCATCCCGAGTTTGCCGAACGCATGGCCAAGCGCCTATCGCTTCAGACCGGGCACGCCTTCCGTCCGGCCGACAGCTTCTTCGCGGCGCTGTCTTGTCAGGATTCCGCGGTCGAGCTTTCCGGCCACCTGCGGACCTACGCCGTGGCGATGATGAAGATCAGCAATGACCTGCGCTGGATGAACTCCGGGCCGTTGGCCGGGCTGGGCGAGATCGAGCTTGAGGCCTTGCAGCCGGGCAGCTCCATCATGCCGGGCAAGGTCAATCCGGTGATTCCGGAAGCTGCCGCCCAGGTGGCTGCCCAGGTGATGGGCAACGATGCCACCATCGGCATCGCCGGTCAGAGCGGCAACTTCCAGCTCAATGTCATGCTGCCGTTGATCGCCAACAATCTGCTGTCCTCGATCACGCTGAGTGCCAATGTCAGCCGCCTGCTGGCGGACAAGGCCATTGCCACCTTCACGGTGCGGCGGGACAACATCGAAGCGCCGCTGGCCAGGAACCCGATTCTGGTCACGGCACTCAATCCGGTGATCGGTTACAACGAGGCCGCACGTATCGCCAAGGTGGCCTATCAGGCCGGCCGGCCGATCCTCGAGGTGGCCGAGGAGGAGACGGATCTCGACCGTGAGACGCTGGAGCGCCTGCTGGACCCGGCCAAGCTGACCGAGGGCGGCATCCAGTAAGCGTCAGGCGGCGTGCGCCATCAGGCGTTCCTTGAGGTACTCACCGATGCGGGCCTTCTGCTCATCGCTCAGGCGCAGGGTCAGCTTGGTACGCCGCCACACCACATCCTGTACCTCATGTGCCCACTCACGCTCGACCAGGTAATCGATCTCGGCGGCGCTCAGGCCGGCACCGAAGTCTTCGCCAAGCTCGGCTTCGCTCTTCTTGCCGTCGAGGAAGTGCAGGCACAGGCTGCCGTAGCTGGAAGCCAGGCGTCTGGCGCGAGCCTCTCCCAGGAACGGGAAGTCGCGGACCAGCTGGCGAGTGAAGGCCGCGCGGCTCTCGATGTCTCCCCCCGGCAAGGCCTTCTCGTGGGTCCACGGCTCACCCATGTTGGGCAGCAGCGGCTTCAGATCTTCCAGCGCGGATTCGGCCAGCTTGCGATAGGTAGTGATCTTGCCACCGAAGATGGACAGCATCGGCGCGCCGCTGTCATCCAGGTGCAAGGTGTAGTCGCGGGTCATCGCTGACGGGTCGGCTGACTCGTCATCACACAGCGGGCGTACGCCGGAGAAGGAGGAGATGACGTCATCGCGGCTCAGCTTGCGCTTGAAGTGATGGTTGACCACCTCGAGCATGTAGTCGGTTTCATCGCTGGAGCAGGCTACCTCGGAGGGGTCGCCCTTGTAGCGCACGTCCGTGGTGCCGACCAGGCTGAAGTCCTCCTGATAGGGCAGCACGAAGACGATGCGCTTGTCCTTGTTCTGCAGGATGAAGGCGCGATCATCGGTATTGAGGCGCGGCACGATCAGGTGGCTGCCCTGGATCATGCGGATGCCGTAGCGCGGCGTGCGCTCGGTGGCACCCTTGATGAAGGACTCCACCCACGGCCCGGCGGCATTCACCAATGTGCGGGCGTGACGGGTGAAGGTCTCACCGCTGTCGATGTTCTCCAGCGTCAGCTCCCAATGCCCGTTCACGTCGCGTGCCCCGACGCAGCGAGTGCGCGTCATGATCTCCGCGCCTTGCTCCTGAGCCTGAAGCGCGTTGGTGATGACCAGACGCGCATCATCCACCCAGCAGTCGGAATATTCGAAGCCCTGGGTGATCTCGCTGACCAAGGGGCTCTGCTCACCGAACTTGAGCCCCTTGGAGGCTGGCAGGGTCTCGCGCTTGCCGATGTGGTCATACAGGAACAGGCCGGCGCGGATCATCCAGGCCGGACGAAGATGTGGCTGGTGCGGCAGGATGAAGCGCAGGGGCCAGATGATGTGCGGTGCCTTCTTGAGCAGCACTTCACGCTCCTGCAGGGCTTCACGTACCAGCCGGAACTCGTAGTGTTCCAGGTAGCGCAGGCCGCCATGGATCAGCTTGCTGCTGGCGGAAGAGGTGGCGCTGGCCAGATCATTCTGCTCGCACAGTGCCACGCTCAGGCCGCGCCCGCTGGCGTCATTGGCGATACCGGCACCATTGATGCCACCGCCGATGATGAAGAGGTCGATAAGTGCGTCGTTGTCGCGGGACATGGGCTGCTCCTGCACGTGCCCGGCGCTACCGGGGAGATCGATTTCGAAAGTGAACATAGCTTAGTGAAAGTCGAACATCAAGGTGATTCTTGTGGCACCTCGATTTTCGAAAGTGCGCATGCAACATGCAAGGCCACTTCATGCTGGTGCATCAGTCTCAGAATGTTTTCCGGAGGCTGGATATCCGTGAACAGCGCATCCAGCTGGCTCAGGTTGCCCTGACGCACCACGGCATTGCGCTGGAACTTGGAGTGATCCGCGATCAGGAATACCTGGCGCGAGTTGTGGATGATCGCCTGGGCGACACGCACTTCCTGATAGTCGAACTCCAGCAGCGAGCCATCTTCATCGATGCCGCTGATGCCGATGATGCCGTAATCCACCTTGAACTGATTGATGAAGTCGATGGTGGCCTCGCCGATGATGCCGCCATCGCGGGAGCGCACCATGCCACCGGCGACGATGACATTGAAATCCTCCTTGTGCTGGAGAATGGCTGCCACGTTGAGGTTGTTGGTGATGACTTCCAGTCCGTGATGATCACACAGCGCCTCGGCGACCATCTCATTGCTGGTGCCGATGTTGATGAACAGCGAGGCGTGATCCGGTATCTCGTTGGCGAGGGTGCGAGCGATGCGCCGCTTGGCTTCCAGGTTCAGGGTCTTGCGCGTGCTGTAGGCAGTGTTCACCGTGCTGGATTCAAGTCCCGCCCCCCCATGGACACGCTTTAGGGCACCGGCTTCCGAGAGCTGGTTGAGATCACGGCGAATGGTCTGCGGCGTGACCTTGAAGTGACTCGCCAGCTGCTCGATGGAGGCATAGCCCTGACGCGTGATCAGTTCGACGATGGCGCGGTGGCGCTTGGACTGCATCATCCTGTCCTCTTGCTCCAACCACATTCTGTCCATTGACCAGGGAACCACCAGCTCGCGCGCCATCCTCTTCGATCGTGAAGGCGCGGTGACCGGACTGGCACAAGAAGAATTTGCGCAACACTTTCCGAACAGCGGCTGGGTCGAGCATCACGTCGATGATATCTGGGGATCGGTGAAGCGCACCGTGCATCAGGCGCTGATCAATACCAATATCGGCGCTGAGCAGGTCGCGGCCATCGGGATCACCAACCAGCGTGAGACCACGATCGTCTGGGACCGCAAGACCGGCGTGCCGGTCTACAACGCCATCGTCTGGCAGGACCGCCGGACCCACGAGTACTGCCGTGAGCTTTCCGATGCCGGCCATGGCGAGATGATTCAGCGCAAGACCGGCCTGCTGATTGACCCGTACTTCTCCGCGACCAAGCTGCGCTGGATTCTCGAGAACGTAGAAGGCGTGCGTGCGCGCGCCGAGAAGGGCGAACTGGCCTTCGGAACCGTCGACAGCTATCTGATCTGGAAGCTGACCGGTGGGGCCCGTCACGTGACCGATGCCACCAATGCCTCGCGCACCTGCCTGTTCAACATCGTTGATCAGTGCTGGGACAGCGAGCTGCTGGCGCTGTTCGGCATCCCGGAATGCCTGCTGCCGGAAGTGCTGGATTCCAGTGATGATTTCGGCACCACCGATCCGCAGCTGTTCGGGGCGGCAATGCCGATCCGTGGCGTGGCGGGCGATCAGCAGGCGGCGCTGGTCGGGCAGGCCTGTTTCACGCCGGGCATGAGCAAGAGCACCTATGGCACGGGCTGCTTCATGATCATGAACACCGGCGAGAAGATGGAGCTGTCCAGGAACCGTCTGCTCACCACCGTCGGTTATCGCCTCAACGGCAAGCCGACCTTCGCCATGGAAGGCAGCATCTTCGTGGCCGGCGCCACCGTGCAGTGGCTGCGTGATGGCCTGAAGCTGTTCTCCGACGCCTCCGAGACCGAGCCGCTGGCACGTGCGGCCAGCGCAGATCACGGCGTCTACATGGTGCCGGCCTTCACCGGCCTGGGAGCGCCACACTGGGACCCGCAGGCTCGCGGCGCGATCCTGGGGCTGACCCGAGGTACCGGCATCACCGACATCGTCGCGGCCGGCCTGCAATCGGTGTGCTATCAGACCCGAGATCTGCAGGAGTGCATGCTGGATGACGTCACCATCAATTGCGCGAATCTGCGCGTGGATGGCGGCATGGTCAGCAACAACTGGGTGATGCAGTTCCTCTCCGACATGCTGGGCGTGAAGGTGGATCGCCCACGCGTGCTGGAAACTACGGCGCTGGGTGTGGCGTATCTGGCCGGCCTGCATATCGGTTGGTATGAAAGCCTGGAGGAGATCAGCGAGCTGTGGCACTGCGAGCGCACCTTCGCGCCGGAGATGGCGGAAGAGCAGCGTGAGCGCCTCTATGCCGGTTGGCTGGAAGCCGTCGAACGGGTGAAGAGCGACGGAGGTCACTGACATGTGGACTGACGTCATGACGGGCGAGTTTCTCGGTTGCCTGTTCCTGATCCTCTTCGGCGGCGGTGTGGTCGCCAACGTGGTACTCGCGGATACCAAGGGCAACGGCTCCGGGTGGATCGTGATCACCACCGGCTGGGGATTTGCGGTGATGATCGGCGTGTTCGTGGCCGTTTCCACCGGCTCGCCCCAGGCGGACCTCAATCCGGCGGTGACCCTCGCCAAGTACCTGCTCGGGGTGCATGCCACCCTCATCGATGTGGCGCGTCATGTCATCGCCCAGATGCTGGGCTGCTTCGCCGGTGCGGTGATGGTGTGGCTGGCCTATCTGCCGCATTGGAAGCGTACCGGCGACGCTGGCCTCAAGCGTGCGGTGTTCTGTACTGACCCCGCGGTCGAGTGCCGGTTGGGCAACATGCTCAGTGAGGTGATCGGCACCGTGGTGCTGATCTTCGGCATCGGCGCCATCGTCGGCTCCGGCAAGATCAGTGCCGGCCTGCTGCCGTATCTGGTCGGCATGCTGGTGTGGGCCATCGGGCTGTCGCTGGGTGGCGCCACGGGCTATGCCATCAATCCGGCGCGTGATCTTGGTCCTCGCATCGCGCACTCGCTGCTGCCGATCCATGGCAAGGGTGCCTCCGGGTGGGGATATGCCTGGGTGCCCATCGCCGGGCCGCTGGCGGGGGCATTGATCGCGGCCAGCATGTGGAATCTGCTGCTGTAAATGTGGACTGACGTCATGACGGGCGAATTTCTGGGTACCACGCTCATGATCCTGCTGGGCGGCGGAGTCGTCGCCAATGCGATGCTGCGCAAGACCAAGGGAGCCGGTTCCAGCTGGTTGATGATCAATGCCGGCTGGGGCTTTGCGGTGATGGTCGGGGTGCTGGTGTCGACCTCGACAGGCTCTCCCTACGGAGATCTCAATCCAGCGGTCACCCTCGCCAAGTATCTGCTGGGCGTGCATGCAAGCGTGCTCGAGGTGGCCAGGATGATGCTGGCGGAGATGCTGGGATGCTTCACCGGGGCCGTGCTGGTGTGGGCGGCGTATTACCCCCATTGGAAGGTGACCCGTGACCCGCTGCGCAAGCGTGCGGTCTTCTGTACCGATCCGGCAGTCGATTCCCGATTGGCAAATGTTGTCAGTGAGGCGATCGCGACGGTGGTTCTCGTCTTCGCGATCGGCAGCATGGTCAACAGCGAGCTGATCACTGACCGGGTATTGCCGTATCTCATCGGGGCGCTGGTGTGGGCCATCGGTCTGTCACTGGGTGGCCCGACCGGCAATGCGATGAACCCGGCGCGCGATCTTGCGCCACGTGTCGCGCATTGGCTTCTGCCGATTCCGGGCAAGGGCAGTTCTGACTGGGGGTATGCCTGGGTGCCGATCGCCGGCCCCTTGCTGGGGGCGGCTGTGGCCGCGGGACTGCGATGGGTATTGTTTTGACGGCGAGAAATTTTTTTATCATCAGGGGGTTGCATCAAAACGGAAGATAAGTAGAATACGTCCTCGCTGACAGGGCAAAGCGCTTCGCACCACAAACGCTTCCTCATTCAGCTGCTGACACAGGACCATAGCTCAGTTGGTTAGAGCGCCACGTTGACATCGTGGAGGTCGGCGGTTCAAATCCGCCTGGTCCTACCAAGCATCGGCATCGAGTGGCAACGATCGCGCCAGCTTGATACAGGACCATAGCTCAGTTGGTTAGAGCGCCACGTTGACATCGTGGAGGTCGGCGGTTCAAATCCGCCTGGTCCTACCAAGCTCCAGGACCATAGCTCAGTTGGTTAGAGCGCCACGTTGACATCGTGGAGGTCGGCGGTTCAAATCCGCCTGGTCCTACCAGATTCCAGAAAACGCCCGACTCATCGAGTCGGGCGTTTTCGTGTGCGCGTCAGACACGCCTGTCGAGAAGCGCTGGCGCTGGCCGTGCTGTCAGGCAAGCGTGGTGTCGAGGAAGTCACCGGCTTCCTTGAGGGCGGCGTTGGCAGCGCTGAGCAGTGGTGCGAAGCCGACGAACACATGCGGCATGTCCGGCCACAGGCTGAGCGTGACAGGTGAGCCGCAATCCTGTGCCTGCGCGGCGTAGCGACGACTGTCATCGAGCAGGATTTCCGCCTCGCCGCATTGGATCAGCGTCGGTGGCAGGTCAAACAGATTCCCCTCCAGCGGCGAGATACGTGGATCGCTCATGTCGGTACCGTCCTGCACATAGGCCATGCTCACGAAGGGCAGCAGATTGGGATCGAGGATCGGGTCCACCTCGGCCTTGCGCGACAGCGAGGCGCTGCCCCAGCTGAGGTCAGTGGCGGGCGAGAAGGCGATCACCGCGTCCGGCAGCCGCTCGCCTGCGCTCTTGAGCGCGTTGAGGGCCGAGAGCGTGAGGTTGCCGCCCGCGCTGTCTCCGGCCAGCAGCAGGTGGTCATCCGGAAACTCGCGGCACAGCCAGTGCCATGCGGCCAGTACGTCTTCCAGGCCTGCCGGGAAGGGCGCCTCAGGGGCGAGGCGATAATCCAGCGTGTAGGTCTCGGCGCGCGCCGTGCGGCCCAGACGGCTGGCCAGCGGGCGATGGCCGGCGGGGGAGCCGGCGATCCAGCTACCCCCATGCACGTACAGCAGGCGACGTGCAGGTGTCGGTGCGCCGTCTGGTGCGGGCAATACCTCACAGAGGCGCTCGCCGTTTCCTCCCGGCAGCATCTCGAGGCGTGGCGTCACGCCGGTGTCGAGAATGCTGGCATCGGCGGCGAAGTAGCCTTCCAGCAGGGTGCGCTTGGCGCCCAGGTCATTGCCGGTACGTGCCGTGAAGGTCTTGAGGCGCTCGAGATGCGCGATGACCTGCTCGAGCCCTGCGTGGGCGTCATCGTGATTCTGGAGAGAGCCTTGCGCATGCGGGGCAGGATGAGCGGTCGATGAAGATGAGGAAGGCGCTGAGGAAGATATCAGGCGGGCACGCTGTCGAAATCGCTGGAGGCGATGAAGATCTCGACCAGGCGTTCGATGCCGGCTTGATCCTCTTCATCGAAGCGCTCGGGGCTGGGGCTATCCAGGTCCAGCACGCCCCACAGCACTTGCTGGCCGTTCTGCTCGATGAGAACGGGGATGACCAGCTCGCTGCGCGACGCGGCGTCACAGGCGATATGGCCCGGGAAGGCATGCACATCCGCGATACGCTGAGTGGTGCGCTGGGTCGCGGCAGCGCCACACACGCCCTTGGTGAAGGGGATCGGGTGGCAGGCCGGCTGACCCTGGAACGGTCCCAGGTGCAGGATCTGCGGCTGACGTTGCACATAGAAGCCTGCCCAGTTGAGGTCCGCCACCGTCATGTTGATGAAGGCAGCCGTCTGGGAGGCGTTGGTCAGCCAGTCGCGAGTGTCGAGCGTGGCGTCCAGCTGGCGGGCCAGCAGTGAGTAGTCGGGACGAGTGGCCATGTTGGCTCCTGAGTGGATGGCGGGTTGATGCCGGTGACGCAGGGATGCGGTCGCGGGTCGCCTGTTTCAAGCACGCCCTACGCGCGCGCTCTTGCGCAGGCTTATTTCCAGCCCGGTACCGCAGCGCCCTTGAACAGCTCTTCGGCCTTGGCTTCGACTTCCGGTGTCTGGTAGGCCTTGACCAGCTTCTGCACCTTCTCGCTGTCTTCATCGCCCTGGCGCACGACGATCAGGTTGACGTACGGGGACTCGGCGCCTTCACGGATCAGCGCGTCTTCCGGTTTCAGGCCAGCCGGCTGAGCGAAGGTGTTGTTGATGAAGGCCAGGTCGACGTCCGGCAGGATGCGCGGCAGCTGGGCAGCCTCGATTTCCTTGAACTGGTAGTCATGCGGGTTCTTGGCGACGTCGATCGGGGTCGCTTCGAGGTTGTCCTTGTCGGTCAGCTCGATCATGCCCAGGTCGTGCATCAGGATCAGGGAGCGGCCTTCGTTGGACGGGTCGTTCGGCAGTGCGATGGTCGCGCCGTCCGGCAGTTCGCTGATGTCTTCGTACTTCTCGGAATAGGCACCGATCGGGTACACGAAGGTCTTGCCGGCGCTGGCGAACTTGTAGCCGCGCTCACGCACCATGGATTCCATGTACGGCTGGTGCTGGTAGGCGTTGGCATCCAGCGAGCCATCGGCCAGAGCGGCGTTGGGAGATACGTAGTCGGTGAACTCGGTGATCTCGACGTTCAGGTCGTACTTTTCCTTGGCGATCTCGGCCGCGACCTTCATCACCTCGGTTTCCGGACCTGCGACGGTACCCATCTTGAGGGTGTTCTCGTCGGACGCGTCGTTGCCGCAGCCTGCCAGCAGGGTGGCGCCGAGCAGGGTGGCAGCACCGGCAAGGCGCAGCGGGGAAGAAAGCGTGGTCAGCATGTTGCGCATCGATGTTCTCCTTGTGATCCGACGTGACCGGCGGGGTCCGCGGGATGTTATGAGTGACGGCTCATTGTGATGAGCCGTCACGATACCGAAAGCCATGTGATTTGTAGATCGATCGCCACTGGTGGATCACTCACCGCTCATGGAGCGAGGCTTACTTGTGGTTCGACTTGCGCACCAGATGGTCGCCCAGGCTCTGGAAGCCTTGCACCATGACGACGAGGATGACCACGGTCACCAGCATCACCATCGGGTCGAAGCGGTTGTAGCCGTAGCGGATGCCGAGATCCCCCAGGCCGCCGCCACCGACGGTACCGGCCATGGCGGAATAGCTGATCAAGGTGACCACGGTGATGGTCAGACCATTGATGATGCCGCCGCGTGCTTCCGGCAGCAGGACCTTGGTGATGATCTGCATCGGCGTGGCACCCATGGCCTGAGCGGCCTCGACCAGCCCCGGGCCGACTTCATTCAAGGCGCCTTCGATCAGACGGGCGACGAAGGGAATCGAGGCGATGGTCAGCGGCACGATGGCGGCATTGGTGCCGATCGAGCTGCCGGCGATCAGGCGTGTCAGCGGGATGATCGCCACCATCAGGATGATGAAGGGCACCGAGCGGCCGATGTTGGTGATGATGCTCAGCACGCTGTTGAGCACCGGGCGCGCGAGAATCTGGCCCGGGCGCGAGGTGTAGAGTGCCACGCCCAGCGGAATGCCGAGTGCCGCGGAGATCAGGCCTGCCACCGCGACCATGTAGAGGGTCTCGAGGGTGGAGGACAGGACGAGTTCAAGCAGTGCGGGTGACATGGCCGAGCACCTCCACTTTCAGGTCGTGGGATTCGAGATAGTCCAGCGCCTGCTGGGTCTGGGCGCTGTCGCCCATCAGTTCGGCGATCATCAGGCCCAGGGTGCGGTCCTGAATGGATTCCACCTTGGCCTGCAGGATGCTGACGTCCACCTGACACTCACGCGCAAGGCGCGAGATCAGCGGCGTGGAGACGGCGTCGCCACTGAAGGCCAGACGGACCACCGGATGGGTGTGCGGGCCGGGAGTCGCCTCCAGGCGCTCGACCAGTGCGCGCGGTGGTTCGAGTTCCAGGAATTCATTGAGGAATTCGCGGCCCAGGCGGGTCTGCGGGGCGGTGAAGAAATCGCCGACCGCCGCCACTTCCACCAGCTCGCCGCCGCTGATCAATGCGACCTGATCACAGATGCTCTTGACCACTTCCATTTCATGGGTGATCAGCAGGATGGTCAGGCCCAGCTTGGCATTGATGTCCTTGAGCAGCTCGAGAATGGAGGCAGTGGTCTGGGGGTCGAGCGCCGAGGTGGCTTCATCGCACAGCAGCACCTTGGGGCGGCTGGCGAGTGCGCGAGCGATGGCGACGCGCTGCTTCTGTCCGCCGGACAGCTGGGCAGGATACTGGCTTGCCTTGTCGCTCAGGCCGGTCAGTTCCAGCAGTGGCTCGACGCGCTGGCTGATCTCGGCCTTGGAGATTCCGGCCAGTTCCAGCGGCAAGGCCACGTTGGCGAAGACGGTGCGCGAGGACAGCAGGTTGAAGTGCTGGAAGATCATGCCGATCTGGTGGCGAGCACGACGCAGGGCGCTGTCGTCGAGTGCGGTCAGCTCCTGACCATCGACCACGACACTGCCCTCGGTGGGGCGTTCGAGCAGATTGACGCAGCGAATCAGGGTCGATTTTCCGGCACCGGACAGGCCGATGACACCGGTAATGGCGCCCTGGGGAACCGTGAGACTGGCATCCTTGAGCGCGACCACGGCCTTGTCACCACTGCCGTAAGTCTTGGAGACGTTCTTGAGTGTGATCATGGGGGTCCGAATGGTTAAGGCACCAACCGGAATGCGGGCGAAGGTCTGCGGCAAGCCGCCTGTTCTGCGTGTGTCGAGGAAAAAAAGACCACCCAAGATGGGTGGCCATCAACGCTGGACACACCCTTTTAGCAGAACTTGCACCCCGGGAGACAGACTCTCGAAGTGGGCGCCCGCAATCCGGGTACAAATCGGCGCCAAACAGATTTGAGGCGCATTCTATCAGTCACCCTCGGGGTGTCAACGACTTTGGTCTGGCGTTGACGGTTTATTCGAACTGTCGTTCGATATGGCAATTTGCCGATACTCGCTGTCAGAGATGTCTTACACGCATGTTCACCGGTATCGTGCAAGGCATGGCGGAAGTGGTCGCCATTGAAGAGCGTCCGGAGTTTCGTATCCATCAGGTCCGGTTGCCGCAGGGGTTGGAGCAGGGGCTGGAAACCGGGGCGTCAGTGGCGCACAACGGTTGCTGCCTGACCGTGACGGCACTCGAGGGTCAGCTGGCCAGTTTCGATCTGATGCGTGAGACACTGCGACTGACCAACCTCGGCGAGCTCAAGGTGGGCAGTCGGGTCAACATCGAGCGGGCAGCGCGCTTCGGGGATGAAATCGGTGGCCACTCCATGTCCGGTCACGTCATGGCGATGGTCACCCTCGATGCCATTGAAGCCACGGCCGACAATCGCCGGATCTGGTTCCAGGCTCCCGCTGAGCTGATGCGTTTCCTGTTCGACAAGGGCTATGTGGGACTTGACGGTGTCAGTCTGACCATCGGGGAGGTCCAGGGCACGCGTTTCTGCGTCAATCTGATACCGGAAACTCTGGAGCGCACCCTGATGGGTGAGCGCGCGGTGGGGGATCGGGTCAATCTCGAGGTGGACCCCCAGACCCAGGCCATCGTCGAGACGGTGGAGCGAGTCATGGCCTCACGGCTGGCATGAGGCTTGCAGGCTTCCTGCGGGGTCAATTCGCTGGCAGGACGCCAGAACCCGTCTGACCGGTCAGGAAATATGCCTGCAATGCTCGATTCGCTGCAGACCTTTGGGTACCATGTTGCGCCTTTCGATGCCCTGCCACCGGCAGGGCATCGTGGTTCAGGCAGGCTGAACGAGGGGGAAGCCATGGTTGCCCCCTGTGCAGCATACCTGTCCGAGTGAGTTCGTGTTGATCCGCTGTTCCCGAACGTCATCGACCACTGCGGCTTGCCGGACAGGCACTGCTCAAGGATAAGGGTTTCCCTCATGCTGGAACGTCTCTTCAAGCTCTCGGAGCACGGTACCAATGTGCGTACCGAAGTCATCGCCGGATTCACTTCCTTCCTGGCGATGGCCTATATCATCTTCGTTGCCCCCTCGATGCTGGCCTCCACCGGCATGGATCACGGCGCCGTCTTCGTGGCGACCTGTCTGGCAGCTGCCCTTGGCTGCCTGATCATGGGGCTCTACGCCAACTACCCGATCGCGCTGGCACCCGGCATGGGCCTGACGGCCTTCTTCACCTATACGGTGGCGGGGCAGATGGGCGTTCCCTGGCAGATCGCGCTGGGCGCGGTCTTCCTGTCCGGGGTGAGTTTCTTCCTGCTCTCCGCCTTCAAGATCCGGGAGTGGATCATCAACGCCATTCCGGCCTCACTGAAGACGGGCATCGCCGCGGGCATCGGCCTGTTCATGGCGATCATCGCGCTGCAGGGCAGCGGCATCGTCGTTGATGCACCGGGCACCCTGGTCACGTTGGGTGATCTGTCCTCGCCGGCAGCCCTGTATGCGCTGCTGTCATTCTTCCTGATCGTCGCGCTGTCCTACCGCAAGGTGATCGGCGCCGTGATGATCGGCATCCTGGTGGTGACGCTGCTGGCGACCCTGACCGGCAACAATGACTTCCATGGTCTTGCCTCGATGCCGCCGAGCATGCTGCCGACATTCGCACAGCTCGACATCGCCGGCGCCTTCAACCTGGGCATGGTGTCGATCATCTTCGCGTTCCTGTTCGTCGATCTGTTCGATACCTCGGGCACGTTGATCGCCGTCTCCCAGCAGGCGGGACTCACCAACGAGCGTGGCCACCTGCCGCGTCTCGGCCGTGCCCTGATGGCAGACTCCAGCGCGACCATGGCCGGTTCGGTGATGGGGACCTCGAATGTCACCAGCTATATCGAATCTGCCACCGGTGTGGCGGCAGGCGGACGCACAGGACTGACCGCGGTGGTCGTGGCGGGACTGTTTCTCGTCAGCCTGTTCCTGTCACCGCTGGCCACCTCCATCCCCGCCTTTGCCACCGCGGGTGCGCTGCTCTATGTTGCCTGCCTGATGACAGGTGGCCTGGCACGCATCGACTGGAATGACATTACCGAAGCCGCGCCAGTGGTGATCGCCACCCTGGTGATGCCACTGACCTACTCGATTGCCAACGGGATCGCACTGGGCTTCATCAGCTACGCCGTGATCAAGCTGTTCTCTGGCCGCTATCGTGATCTGAGCCCGGGGCTGGTGATTCTCGCCGTCCTGTTTGCCTGCAAATACCTGTTCCTCGACGGAGCCCTTTAATGAGCATCTACAGCGACTACATCAAGTCTGTCATCCGCACCGTGCCGGATTGGCCCCAGCCGGGTGTCAACTTCCGCGACATCACGCCGGTGCTGCAGAATTCCGCCGCGTTCCGCAAGCTGATCGACTCCTTCGTGCACCGCTATCAGGAGATGGAGATCGACGCCATCGCCGCCATCGATGCACGCGGCTTCATCATCGGTGCACCGCTGGCCTATGAGCTGGGCTGCAGCTTCGTGCCGGTGCGCAAGAAGGGCAAGCTGCCGTTCAAGACCATCAGCGAGACCTACACGCTGGAATACGGTGAGTCCACCGTCGAACTGCATTCCGATGCCTTCCGTGAAGGCGATCGCATCCTGGTGATGGATGACCTGATCGCCACCGGTGGCACCATGCTGGCGGCCTGCAAGTTGATCGAGCGCACCGGCGGTATCGTGGTGGAGACCGCCGCGATCATCGACCTGCCGGAGCTGGGCGGTTCCGCCAAGATCCGCGAAGAAGGCCACAGCGTCTTCGCCGCCTGCAGCTTTACCGAAGCCGAGTAAGCCTGCGCAACGACGATGGCCCTGTCTTCTGGCAGGGCCATCGTCGTTGCGATCTGTCCCTTGTAGGGTGGCACGCCAGCCACCATGCTTTGTTCCTGTTCCGTCATTGCGAGTGACCCACATGTCTTCCGAACGCTATCACGACCATTTCATCGTCTCCTGGGACCAGCTGCACCGCGACGTGCGCGCGCTCTGTCATGACCTGATCGGTCGTGACTACAAGGGCATCATCGCCATCACCCGTGGTGGGTTGATCCCGGCTGGCCTGATCGCCCGTGAGCTGGGCATCCGCCATATCGACACCGTGTGCATCAAGAGCTACCACGACCACATGGAGCAGGGTGGTCTGGAAGTGGTCAAGGGCGTCGATCATGACGGTGACGGCTGGCTGCTGGTCGATGACCTCGTCGACACCGGCAACACCGCACGTGCCGTGCGCGACATGTTGCCCAAGGCCCATTTCGTGACCGTCTACGCCAAGCCGGAAGGCCGTCCGCTGGTCGATGATTTCATCACCGAAGTGCCGCAGAACTGCTGGATCCAGTTCCCGTGGGACATGGGAATCGCCTACGTCGAACCGATCTCCGAGCAGCTCAAGAAGCAAGAGAGCGACAGCTGACATGCCGTTGGAGACTGCCACCTCCGGTAGCTCCCAGGTGCTGCCTGCCGACTGGCAGGCGCATCTCGGGCAGGAATTCCATGCCGAGTACATGCAGCGGCTCAAGGCCTTCCTGCGCGTCGAGAAAGATGCCGGCAAGGTGATCTACCCGCACTCGCAGGACTGGTTTCGCGCCTTCTGGCTGACCCCGCTGAGCAACGTCAAGGTCGTGATCCTGGGGCAGGACCCCTATCACGGGCC
The DNA here is from genome assembly GCF_004006355.1 of Cobetia sp. ICG0124. NCBI lineage: Bacteria > Pseudomonadati > Pseudomonadota > Gammaproteobacteria > Oceanospirillales > Halomonadaceae > Cobetia > Cobetia sp. ICG0124. The sequence continues at coordinate 1,114,702 of NZ_CP024893.1, forward strand.
GGACCAGGCACATGGTCTGTGCTTCTCGGTACGCCCCGGCGTGCGCCCGCCGCCCTCACTGAAGAACATCTACAAGGAACTGGCTGTCGATGTCGGGGTCGAACCCGTGGATCACGGCTTCCTCGAAAGCTGGGCGGAGCAAGGGGTGTTGCTGCTCAATAGCGTGCTGACGGTCGAGCAGGGCAAGGCCGCCTCGCATCAGAAGCAAGGTTGGGAGCAGTTCACCGACCGCGCCATCGACGTGATCAACCAGCACTGCGAGGGTGTCGTCTTCCTGCTCTGGGGCAGTCATGCCCAGAAGAAGGCGGGGGCCGTGGATCGCCAGAAGCATCTGGTACTCCACGCTCCGCATCCGTCGCCTCTCGCAGCGCACCGCGGATTCTTCGGTTCTCGTCACTTCTCACAGGCCAATGCCTGGCTGGAGGCACGTGGCGATGTGCCGATAGATTGGCAGCTGCCTCTTCTGTCCCAAGAGGTATTTCCATGAGCGTCCATGCCATCAATCATCCACTGGTCCAGCACAAGCTCGGCCTGATGCGTGCAGCAGGCATCAGCACCAAGAGCTTCCGTGAGCTGGCCAGTGAGGTCGCCAAGCTGTTGACCTATGAGGCAACCCAGGACCTTGAGCTGGAAACTACCACCATTGACGCCTGGAGCGGCAACGAGCTGGACGTCCAGAGCATCAAGGGCAAGAAAGTGACCATCGTGCCGATCCTGCGTGCCGGTCTCGGCATGCTGGAAGGGGTGACGGACCTGATTCCCAGCGCGCGCATCAGCGTGGTGGGGCTGTACCGTGATGAGGAAACCCTCGAGCCGGTACCGTACTTCGAGAAGTTCGTCTCGGATCTCGATGAGCGTCTGGCGATCGTCATCGACCCGATGCTGGCGACAGGCGGTTCCATGATCGCCACGCTGGACATGCTGAAGGCCAAGGGCTGCCAGCAGATCAAGGTGATCGTGCTGGTTGCGGCACCAGAAGGCATCGCCAAGGTGCAGGAGTCCTATCCTGACATCGAGATCTTCACGGCTTCCGTCGATGATCGTCTTGATGAGAATGGCTACATCGTCCCGGGTCTTGGTGACGCCGGTGACAAGATCTTCGGCACGCGCTAAGCGCCCCTGAGAAGGAGCCTTTCACGCTGGCGACGCTGATCACGGGAGCACAGATGCTCTTCGTGGCCTTCGGTGCGCTGGTGCTGGTGCCGTTGCTGACTGGCCTTGATCCCAACGTCGCGCTGTTCACGGCAGGGGTCGGGACGCTGGTCTTCCAGAGCGTCACCAAGGCGAGCGTGCCGGTCTTTCTCGCCTCGTCATTCGCCTTCATCGCCCCCATCCAGAGCTCGGTCGCCAACTTCGGCATTCCCGCCACCATGGGGGGATTGTTCGTTGCCGGACTGGTCTATGTGTTGCTGGCGCAGTGCATTCGTCTCAAGGGCGTCGGTATCGTGCATCGCCTGTTGCCTGCCGTGGTGGTGGGGCCTGTCATCATGGTGATCGGACTGGCGCTGGCACCGACCGCCGTCCAGATGGCCACGGGGGAATTCAGTGACACCATTTCTCATGGACAGGCACTGACCCTCTCGCTGGTGAGTCTTGCCGTCACCTTGGTACTGTCGATCTTCGGTCGCGGACTGTGGCGCCTCATCCCGATTCTCGGCGGGATCATCACCGGCTATCTGCTGGGACTGGCCATGGGGGTGATCGACCTGTCGCCTGTGGCGGAGGCGGCGTGGCTGGCCTTGCCAAGCTTCACCGCTCCTACCTTCGAGTTCTCCGCCATCCTGTTCATGATTCCGGTCGCCATCGCGCCGGCCGTGGAGCATATCGGTGACATGGTGGCCATCGGCTCCGTGACGCGTCAGAACTATCTGAAGAAGCCGGGACTGCATCGGACACTGCTGGGAGATGGCCTGGCCACCAGCGCGGCCTCATTGTTCGGTGGACCGCCCAACACGACATACTCGGAAGTGACGGGCGCCGTCATGCTGACGCGCAATTTCAATCCGCGTGTCATGACCGTCGCGGCCTGCGTGGCCATCTCGCTTGCCTTCATCGGCAAGGTGGGGGCGGTACTGCAGACGATTCCCACCCCTGTCATGGGTGGCATCATGTGCTTGCTGTTCGGGTCGATCGCCGTGGTGGGGATGAACACCCTGGTGCGTGCCGGTGATTCGCTTACCGCGCCGCGCAATCTCGTGATCGCATCCTTGATTCTGGTCTTCGGGATTGGCGGCATGCAGGTTGGTGGTGGCCAGTTCACGCTGCAGGGCGTCAGCCTGGCGGCCATTCTGGGGATCGTGCTCAATCTGGTGCTGCCCCCGGCGAAAGAGGGGGAGTAATCCTCCTCCACACCGGCGAGCGTCGCGTCCCGATCGGCGCTGGTGATGCATAGCGTGTCCGGTCCGGGTGCCATCTCGATGGCATTGATGAGCAGATTGACCAGCACCTGTGTCAGCTGGGCGCGGTCGGCCTCGATCTGACGTGTCGCCGAGAGCTCATGCGTCAATCTGTGTCCGTGATGATCCAGCGCATGGCGTACCAGTACTTCGACGCTATGGATGGCCTCATCTGGATGAATCTGGCTGAGGTGTGGGTCACGTGCATATTGGCGCAGGTTGTCGACCAGCGCGCGAATCCGTTCCACCTGATGGATGATGGTCGCGATTTCCTCGCGTACGGGGTCTGCCTGGTCGCCGAGAATGACTTCGATCAACTCGACATGCCCGAGGATGACGGCGGCGGGATTGTTGATCTCATGCCCGATGCCTGCCGTGAGTTCCCCGAGTGCTGCCAGCTTCTCGCGGGTCAACAGCTTCGCGCGTGCTTCGCGCAACAGGCGGACATGCTCCTCCAGTGCCTGGCTGCGCTCGCGCAGCGTGTTCGTCTGTGCGCTCAAGTCACGCGTGCGGTCCTCGACCTGGGCTTCCAGGGTATTGGCGGCCGCCTGAATCTCGCTGCGGTGCGCCTCCAGCCGCGCCAGCATGGTATCGAATTCCTGCGCCAGCTCATCCAGCTCATCACCACGACGCTGTTCTGGCCCAAGCGAGGCAAGCGGCCCGATGCGCAGCCCATCACTGGAGGGTGCATCGCGAACGGCATGCACCACATGGCGTATCTGGCGAATGGGGCGCATCAGGCGCTCGACCCCGCCCCAGACCAGTAGAACTCCCAACAGGCTGACCGCCAGCAGTACCAGGCTGATGTGGACCAATGTCTCCCGGTAGAGTCGCACGTAGGGTGCCTGGGGGTAGCCCGCGTAGATCATGCCGATCCGCTGGCCGTCCAGAGAATCCAGAGGCGCATAGGCGGCAACGAACCAGTCGCGTACCACGAAGGCGCGATTGACGTAGCGCTGCCCCTCACCGATGACCTGACGGGTCACTTCGAGCGAGGCCTGCGTGCCGAGTGCGCGTTCACCGGTGCTGTCAGTCACGTTGGTGGCAATTCGGACATCGTCCAGAAACAGGGTGATGGTGCCTGTGCCATCCAGCGGCAGCGTCCCCGGGCCGTAGAGGAGATCGCGGATCTCATCCACCAGGTTCGGGTCACGATTGAGCAGCCGCCCGGCATCAAGCACGCCCACGAGCGTCCCGCGTGAATCCATGATCGGCACCAGCGCACGCAGCAGCATGCCGCGCGTTTCCTCACGCCGCGCGCTGGGTTGTGCATGGGGGGTCCGGCGCAGGGCCAGGCGGGCCCGCTCTGCCAGCAAGGGGTCGAGGGATGCCAGCGAATCGCCGCTGAGCATGTCGAGGCCATCCAGACTCTCGCCCTGGCGCAGACGCGGAACCAGGGCGGCGACACCGGGCGTCTGTCCGAGCTGCTCCGCTGGCAGCCAGCGGAGCCAATCGGCGTTGAGGGTCTCACGCAACGCCTTCAGACGAGGCGCCAGTGGCGCAGGTTGCGGCGCAGGGTTTCCAGGCCGTCACGAAGCCGCTGGTGCTGACGTTGCAGCGTGCGGCTTGCCACATCGAGGTCGCTGCGCACGTTCATGTACAGCTGGCGGTCGGTGTAGGCGGTGGTCCAATAGGCGGTCAGGCCGACCAGCGCCAGCAGCAGCAGCAGCAGCGGGGCCAGCGTCAGCACCAGCAAGCGACGGCGCAGCGAGCCGGCAAGGTAATGGCGCAGGCGCTGGATCATGCAGGGTCATCAGCCGAGCGGTGAGGGCCGGGAGGGCATCGCCGGGCAGGCGGCCCAGCAGCAGCGCGCGCTCGATGACATTCTTCAATTCACGCACGTTGCCGGGCCAGGCATAGCGACACAGGCGTGCAAGGTCGGTGTGATCCCAGGGGACCTCGGGCAGTCCCAGTTCGCGCGACAGCTGTCGAGAGAAATGCAGGGCCAGGGCAGGAATGTCCGCGGGGCGATCCCGCAGTGCCGGCAGCCGCAAGCTGAGCACGTTCAAGCGGTAGTAGAGGTCTTCTCGAAAGCGACCCGCCGCGACCTCCGTCTCGAGCGTGCGATGGGTGGCGGCCACGATGCGCACATCGACGGCCTGCTCTTGCTCACCGCCCACTGGGCGCACGCGTCGGGTTTCCAGTACCCGCAACAGCCTGGACTGCATGGTCAGCGGCATCTCGCCGATTTCATCCAGAAACAGGGTGCCGCCATCGGCGAAGCTGAACAGCCCATCACGTCCGCGGTGGGCGCCGGTGAAGGCCCCCTTGAGGTGACCGAAAAGCTCGCTCTCGAGAAGTTCCGGACTGATGGCGCCACAGTTGACCGGTACGAAGGCACCGCGCCGTCCGGAGAGACGGTGCAGGTCGCGTGCCGCCAGTTCCTTGCCGGTGCCGGATTCCCCGAGTATCAGCACGGGAGAGGGGGCCGGCGCGACGCGCGCGATGATCTGCGCGAGTTCCTGCATGCCGGGGGTCTCGCCCTGCAGGCTGGCCTCCTCACCCTGGTGGCGTGCATTGTCGCGACGCAGCAGGAAGTTCTCGCGTGCCAGTTGGCGGCGTTCGAGGCAGCGGTCTATCGCGGCGTGCAGCTGTTCGAGGCGGAACGGCTTGATGATGAAATCACTGGCACCTGCGCGCAGGGCACGTACGGCGGTATCGAGATCGGCATAGGCCGTCATGAAGATGACGTCGCTGACCGATGACGGTGACAGGGCCTCCTCCCACTCAAGGCCATCACGTCCCGGCAGGCGGATGTCGAGCAGGATGAGATCAAAATGCAGGCGCGAGCGCAGCGATTCGGCCTGCTCGACGCTTTCGACGGCTTCGATCATCGCGAAGCGGGATGCCAGCGCCTTTTCCAGGTAACGCCGCATGCCCGGCTCGTCATCGACGATCAGGACCGATGCGGTCGGCAAAGCAGGGAGCTACCTCATGCCGCATCGTCACATCCTCTCCGCCCGCCATCTGCTGGGTGCCATCGCCGGTCTGTCTCTCGGCGCGCTGAGCCTGCAGCCCGCTCAGGCCGCGGATGACATCATCCGCCTCGCGACCACCACCAGTACCTACAATTCCGGCCTGCTGGACAATCTGTTGCCGGCATACGAACAGGCCAACGATGTCACTATCCAGGTGATCGCCGTGGGGACCGGCAAGGCATTGCGCATGGGGCAGGATGGCGATGTGGATCTGGTGATGACGCATGCGCCGGGCGCGGAGCGCAAGTTCGTCGATGCCGGGTATGGCATCGAGCCACATGGCGTGATGTACAACGACTTCGTGCTGCTGGGGCCCAAGGCGGATCCGGCCAATGTCGAGGGCATGTCCGACGTGGACGCGGCCCTGGCCAGAATTGCCGAGAGCAATGCCGGCTTCGTGTCACGCGGTGATGACTCCGGGACTCACAAGAAGGAGCTGTCGCTGTGGGCGAGCGCCGATGTCGTCCCCGATTTCTCGGCATACAAGGCCGTGGGGCAGGGGATGGGCAAGGTGCTGAGCATGGCCAGCGAGCTGCAGGATTACACCCTGAGTGACCGCGGCACCTGGCTTGCCATGCAGGACAAGCTCGACCTTTCCGTGCTGGTGGAGGGAGATGCGCGCCTGTTCAATCCCTACCAGGTGATTCTGGTCAACCCGGCCAATCATGAAGGTCTGAACACCGAAGGCGCCCGTGCGCTGGCTCAGTGGCTGATTTCCCGTGAGGGTCAGCAGGCGATCGATGACTTCCGTCTCAAGGGGCAGGCGCTGTTCCATGCCAGCCACGGTGAAACCGGTTTCGATGCCCAGAAGACTGCGGATGGCCAGGCGGCGCCGCGTTCGTGACGCTCTGGCATACCACGCAGGAGGCCATGGGCCTCCTGCTGAGCATGGACGCCGCACTCTGGGAAATCATCGGCGTCTCTTTCCGGGTCTCGCTGATGGCCATGCTGGTGGCTGTACCGCCGGCTCTGCTGATCGCCTTCGTGCTGGTGCGTTGCGCCTTCCCGGGGCGCTGGCTGTTGATCTCGCTGGTGAATACCCTGATGGCCGTGCCCACCGTGGTGGTGGGGCTGCTGCTGTTCATTCTGCTGTCACGGGCAGGCCCTCTGGGGGATTGGCATCTGCTGTTCACCCAGCCAGCGATGATTCTGGGCCAGATTCTGCTGGCGCTGCCGATATTGGTGGTGATGCTGCATGCAGCACTGGCTGGCGTGGACAGGCGTGCCTGGGAAACCGCATTGCAACTGGGGGCATCCCGGCCTGCGGCGTTGTGGCGGTTGGTGATGGAGGCGCGCTTCGGGGTGATGGCCGCGTTGGTGGCGGCGTTTGGTAGAATCATCGCGGAAGTGGGTTGCGCTATGATGGTGGGTGGTAACATTGCCGGCTTTACCCGCAACATCACGACCGCGATCGCCCTGGAGACCCTCAAGGGAGAATACGCTCAGGGGGTCGCCCTGGGCATGGTGCTGCTGGTATTGGCCCTGGTGCTCAATCTGCTGCTGGGGCTGCTGCGTGGCCGTGGTCAGCTGGCCGTACAGGTCTGAGTGGCGCTGCAGTGGACGCCAGACCCGAGGCGCGGCTGGGTGCACCTGAGCGGAGACAATGGCAGTGGCAAGACCACCTTGCTCAGGGTGCTGGCCGGCATGCAGCCTGCCAGTGGTGGAGAGCTTCGCTGGCAGAAGGGGGCCGCCGGCCAGATACGCTATCTGCACCAGCAGCCCTATCTCTTTGATACCAGCGTGGCCGGCAACCTGGTGCTGGCGGCGCGCTGGCAGCCGCAACGGCGCTCTGCCGGCGAGCAGCGCGATCAGGTCGAGGCCATGCTGGAGTGGAGCGGTCTGAGCGAGCATGCCCGTCAGCCGGCACGCTCGCTGTCCGGTGGCGAGCGTGCACGTCTGGCACTGGCGCGCGCTTGGCTGTCGCGTCCTCCCGTCCTGCTGCTGGATGAGCCAGCGGCCAATCTCGACCAGGCCGCCGTGGAGCAGCTGGCCATCCGTCTCGAGCAGATGTCCCAGGCGGGTTGCGCGGTGATTCTGTCCTCGCATCAGGACAACGCGCTGAGTCATGGCTGTACGGCACGCTGGACGTTGGCGGAAGCTAGCCTGCACACTGAGCGCATGCCTGGTTGAGCCCAATCCCGGCGTGACACCTCTGCCGGCCAGTGGTGAACAGCTGGCGGCCTCGCTGACGCCGGCCAACATCACCGGTGTTATCCTGGCGGGCGGCCAGGCCCGGCGCATGGGCGGTGTCGACAAGGGACTGGTCATGCTCAATGAGGTGCCCTTGATCGCGCATGTGCTGGCACGCCTCACGCCCCAGGTCGGTGAGCTGCTGATCAATGCCAATCGCTCGCATCAGGAATATGCCGCCTATGGTCATCCGCTGGTGGAAGACCGTGAGGCGGGCTATTACGGCCCTCTGATGGGCATGGCCAGTGCGCTGGCCGCCGCGCATACCGAGTGGGTGATGGTGGTGGCCTGCGACGTGCCGCACCTGCCCAATGACCTCGTGGATACCCTGAGCGTGGCGCTGATAGATCACGCCAACGGTGACAGGCTTGCCGGCTACCGTGTGCAGGGAGATGACGCCTCGGCTGAGCCGGCGCTGCTGGCGGTGGCCGCCGATGACGAGCGCTATCACCCCGTCATCTGCCTCCTGCACCGTGGCCTTTTGCCATCACTGGAAGCCGCTCTGGCGGCAGGTGAGCGCAAGATCGACCGCTGGTTCGCGCAACATGTCTGGCTGACGGTGCAAGCGGGCAAGGCCGAAGACTTCGCCAATCTCAATACGCTGGATGAGTGCAGAGCGATGGAATCCGGCCCCCGCTGAGACTGCGATGTCACCCGGTTGGGCGGCGAGACTTGCCGCCTCGGCCTGTCCGCTGCTGGGCATCGCCGCCTGGAGCGGCACGGGCAAGACCACCTTGCTGGAACAGTTGCTGCCGGCCTTGCGTGAGCGTGGTCTGCGAGTCGCCGTCATCAAGCACGCTCATCATGCCTTTGATGTGGATACGCCGGGCAAGGACAGTCATCGCCTGCGCTCGGCGGGGGCAACTCCCATGTTGGTTGCCTCTGCCCAGCGCTTTGCGCTGATGATGGAGACGCCCGATCAACAGGAGGCGGATCTGGAGCAGCTTGTCGCGCAGCTCGATGGGCTGGCGGTGGATCTGATTCTCGTCGAGGGGTTCAAGCAGTGGCCATTGCCCAAGCTTGAGCTGCATCGCGCGGCCGTCGGCAAGCCGCTGCGGGCCTTGCATGATCCCTGGATACGGGCACTTGCCGTGCCAGGAGGGATCGATGCCAGCTCCGAGTCATCGGCAGCTCGCTGGCAGGGCACCCCTGGACGGGGCGCGCCCTGGCTCCGGGGGAGGCATTGCGCATCACGACCGGTGCGGCCTTGCCGGCGGGGGCTGACAGTGTGGTCATGCAGGAGCAGCTCGACTATTGCACGCCGAGACTGCCGAGCAGGTCGTGATTGACGGCGTCAGCAGCGTTCGCGCAGGGCAGAATGTGCGTCAGGCAGGTGAGGATATCGCCCGTGGCAGTGACGTGATCTCGGCGGGGCAATGGCTATCGCCGGCGGCCATCGGGGTACTTGCATCGCTGGGACTGGCCGAACTCACCGTTCATCGTCCGCTGCGTGTGGCGATCTTCTCGACCGGTGATGAAGTGACGGCTCCGGGAGAGCCCTTGCCGGCCGGCGGCATCTATGATGCCAACCGTTTCAGCCTCACGGCTGCCTTGCATGCCGAGGGAGTCGAGGTGCTGGATCTCGGCATTCTGCGTGACCAGCGCGAGGCGTTGAGCATTGCCCTGCGAGATGCCGCGGCGCGGGCGGATCTGGTGATCACTTCCGGCGGCGTGTCGGTCGGCGAGGCAGATCATGTGCGCAGCGCGCTGGAGGCCTGTGGCCAGCTGGCGCTGTGGCGGATTGCCATGCGTCCCGGGCGCCCTCTGGCCTTTGGCGCATTGGGCGGACCTGATACGGATACGAGACAGCTAATGAGCCTTACCCATCTCAACGCCCGCGGCGAAGCCCATATGGTCGATGTCGCGGACAAGCAGGAAACCCGGCGCGAGGCCCGTGCCAGTGCGCGGGTCAGCATGCTGCCTGCCACGCTGGCCTTGTTGGCGGAGGGCGGCCTGCCCAAGGGAGATGTGCTGGCCACGGCGCGTATCGCCGGCATCCAGGCAGCCAAGCGCACCCATGAGCTGATCCCGCTCTGCCATGCCTTGATGCTCTCCAAGGTCACGGTCGATTTCACGCTGGATGAAGTGAACAGCTGTGTCGAGATACAGGTGTTCTGTCGCCTCAACGGCCGCACAGGTGTCGAGATGGAAGCGCTGACGGCTGCCTCCGTGGCAGCACTGACCCTGTATGACATGTGCAAGGCGGTGGATAAGGGCATCGTGATCGGCGACATCCAGCTGGAAACCAAGACAGGTGGCAAGAGCGGTGACTGGCAGCGTGCGCATCCTGTTTCTGGCCGAGCTGCGTGAGCGTCTCGACCTTGAGTCACTCTCGCTCAACCCTGCCACCCTGGCCGATGCCACGGTCGGTGGGCTCAAGCGCACCCTGGCACTGCGTGATCCGCAGCTGGAAGCGCTCAATGACTCGCGCGTGCTGTGCGCCGTGAACCAGGACATGGTGCGTGATGATCATCCTCTGAAGGCCGGTGATGAAGTCGCTTTCTTCCCGCCCGTCACGGGAGGCTGAGATGACGTGACACCTCAGACCCTGGGAGATGGTTGATGGAAACCCTGGTCGATGATTTCGGGCGTCGCATTCGCTATGTGCGTCTCTCCGTGACGGATCGCTGTGACTTTCGCTGTGTCTATTGCATGAGCGAGGAGATGACATTTCTACCGCGGGACGAGGTATTGAGTCTCGAGGAAATCGCCCTGCTGGCACGCGCCTTCGTGGAGCTTGGGGTCGAAAAGATTCGCCTGACCGGTGGTGAGCCATTGGTCAGACGCGATATCGGTACTCTGGTGGAAGATATCGGCGCGCTTGACGGGCTGAAGGATTTCTCCATGACCACCAATGGGGCGGGCCTGGTCAAGCATGCCGCTCGTCTCAAGGCCGCCGGCATGCAGCGCCTCAACATCAGTCTTGATTCTCTGGATTCTGAGCGCTTCAAGGCCCTGACGCGTACGGGGGATCTCGACAAGGTGATCGCCGGTATCCGGGCCGCGCGGGCAGAAGGCTTTCGCATCAAGCTCAATGCTGTCGTGCTCAAGGGGCGCAATGATCATGAGGTCGTTTCTCTGGTCGACTTCGCGCGCCAGGAAGGGTTGGATATCAGCTTCATCGAGGAAATGCCGCTTGGGCAGGTGTCCGATCACGGGCGTGAGGAGACGTTCTGTTCCAGCGATGAAGTGCAGGCGCGGATAGAGGAGCATCACGCGCTCATACCGACGCTGGAAGACAGTCTGGGACCGGCCCGGTATTTCCGCATGGCAGACAGTGAAACGCGCGTAGGCTTCATCTCGCCGCACAGTCACAACTTCTGCTCGACCTGCAATCGTGTTCGAGTGACGGTAGAAGGGCGTCTACTGCTATGTCTGGGCAATGAGCACTCGCTGGATCTGCGTGCCATCATGCGCCGTGACCCCGGCAATATCGAACCTCTCAAGGCGGCCATCATCGAGGCGATGCATCTCAAGCCGGAGCGTCACCACTTCACGACCGATGGTGATGTCCAGATCGTCCGCTTCATGAACATGACCGGTGGCTGAACAAGAACCCTGCCTTCGAGCAGGGTTCTTGTTGGGCGGTGCTGTGGCAACACTGCCTTGCTTTTGACAAGGCTTGTCAGCTTTCAATTAAGGCTTATACTTTGCTGCAACATCCAATCAACTATCGTGTCCCTCATTGGATTCCAGTTTCGCCCGCATGGTGGAGGTAGCAAGATGACCGCAGAATCCCTGGAAAAGATCGCTCGCAACAAGAATGTCGCACGTGCAGCGGCACGCCAGTTGTCCATGGAACAACTGCACAAGCTTTCTGAAGTCATCAATGAAGTCATTGAGCAGAAAGCCGAGGAAGATGAACAGCGTCGCGAAGAAGAAATCGCCAAGGAGCGCAAGCTTGCCGAGATTCGTGATGCGATGATCGAAGCGGGTCTTTCCGTCGATGACCTGGTCAGTGACCAGCCGAAGCGTCGCGGTCGTCCGCCGAAGAACAAGTCACCCATGGTCATCACATGCAGAAAGAGCACCGGCTCGTGACGCAGATGATTGCGTAGCCAGCGATTGATTCTGCTGTTCAATTGCTGTTTCACGGTGTCGATGTCGGTGGTCTCGAGTCCGGCCAGGGTGTCATCGAGCCACTCGGCGAAGCTGTCTTCATCCAGTCTGGCTGTACCACTGACGTCCAGCATCAGGCGGCCGATACGCACCCAACCGGCTTCCTGCAGCGTCAGGGGCAAGGCGAGCGATACGCTGCCATGGCGTCCGAGACGCGCTCGTGCACGACGGTCCATCGAGTCAAGTGGCCGCACCTTGTCGTGCTCGATGATCCGCTCCTGCAACGTCAGACGCTTTTCCACGGACAGCCCCTGAGCATCGAGACGAATCACGTCACCATTGACGGGAATCAGCGGTGCCTCGATGCCCAGGGACTGTGCTACCTGGGTGTGCGCCAGCTGGTGACGGTATTCGCCGTGCACCGGCAGCAACCGCGTGGGTTTCAGCCAGCCGTAGAAGGTGCGCAGCTCCTCTTGGGCGGGATGGCCTGAAGCATGCAGATCCGGGAACTGCTTCTCTTCCATGATGCCGACGCCCAGGCGAGTCAGGGCATTGTGCAGCTTGCCGATCGCCAGTTCATTGCCGGGAATGGCCTTGGAGGAGAAGATGACCGTGTCGCCCGCCGCCAGCTCGAAATCAGGGTGGCGCGAGTTGGCCAGGCGTGAGAGTGCCGCGCGTGGCTCGCCCTGGCTGCCGGTCGCGATCACCATCACCTCTTCCGGCGGCAGATAGCCCAAGTCCTTTACCGGCACCAGCGGCGGGAAATCTTCCAGATAGCCCAGTCCGCGTGCCACCCGCACCATGCGTTCCATCGAGCGGCCCAGCAGCGTGACCCGACGGCCATTGCGAGCCGCCGCACGACCCAGTGCCAGGATGCGCGCCAGGTTGCTCGCGAAGCAGGTCACCACGACCCGCCCACGGCAGCCGGCCAGCGTCTTCTCCAGTGCACGCGCCACCTCGCCTTCACTGCGTGAGTGGCCGGGCAGAGGGGCATTGGTGGAGTCGCCGACCACGAGATCGACCGGCGCCAGCGCCTGATAGCGCTCCGGGTCAGTGGGCTCACCGATCAGCGGCTCCGGGTCCAGCTTCCAGTCACCGGTGTGCATCACGCGATATTCCGGTGTGACGATCAGCAGCGAGCAGCTCTCGGGAATTGAGTGGGTCAACGGCAGCAGGCGCAAGGCGAAGGGCCCGGACTCGAAGCCTTCATCGACCTCGATGATCTGCAGGCTGGACGTCTCGAGTTCGCGTTCCGCGAACTTGGCCCGCAGCAGGCCCGCGGCCAGTGGTGTGGCGATGATCGGACAGCGCCATTTCGGCCACAGCCAGGCAACGGCACCGATATGGTCTTCGTGACCATGGGTAATCACCAGCATCTCCGGGCAGATGCCCAGGCTTGCCAGCGATTCGGTGTCGGGTACCTGCAAGGGGCCTTCAGGAAGATCCTGGCGAATCATCATGCCGCAATCCACGGCGATCCAGTGATCCTGGTAACCATATAGCGTCAGATTCATGCCGATCTCGCCACAGCCGCCCAGCGGCAGAAGATGCAGCGGTGGACGTTGTCTCTGACGGACTTGAACGCGGGGTTTCAACATGGATGTCATGCCATCAGTAAAATGTCACTCAACTATACGGGAATCCCGCAAAGCGCCACAAATGACGTCCCCGCTTTCACAATGGTTGAACATACGATGTCACACGCCTATCGCCTGGTGGTGTCCTGCCCTGATCAGGTGGGAATTGTTGCCCGAGTCTCTACCTTCATCGCCGAGCAAGGCGGTTGGATCACCGAAGCCAATCAGCATTCCGATCTGGGTGCGGGTCGATTCTTCATGCGCTATGAGATCAACCCCGAGTCCATCGGCCTCAGCGCCGCTGAACTCAGCAAGCGCTTCGCGCCGATCGGGGAAGAGTTCGGAATGGAGTGGCGGGTGCATGACACGGCCGCTCGCAAGCGTGTCGTGCTGATGGTGTCCAAGGATTCCCATTGCCTGGTGGACCTGTTGCACCGCTGGCAGTCGGGGGATCTGGAATGCGATATCCCTTGTGTCATCTCCAATCACGAAGACATGCGCTCACTGGTCGAATGGCACGGCATTCCGTTCCACCATGTGCCGGTGGACAAGAATGACAAGGCGCCGGCATTTGCCGAGGTCGAACGACTGGTGGAAGAGGCCGAGGCCGACAGCATCGTGCTGGCGCGTTACATGCAGATCATCCCGCCGAGCCTCTGCGAGCGCTATGCCGGCCGCCTGATCAACATCCACCACAGCTTCCTGCCGTCCTTCATCGGTGCCAAGCCGTACCATCAGGCCTTCGGCCGCGGCGTGAAGCTGATCGGCGCTACCTGTCACTACGTGACCGAGGAGCTGGATGCCGGCCCGATCATCGAGCAGGACATCCATCGAGTCACCCATTGCCACACCGCGGAAGACCTGGTGCGCATCGGGCGTGACGTGGAGCAGAAGGTACTGTCGCGTGGCCTGCGCTGGCACCTGGAAGACCGCGTGCTGATCCACGGCAACAAGACCATCGTCTTTGCCTGATCCGCGCTGCTTTTGCATGAGGGTGTCGTGCCCGTGTGCGACCGCTCTCGGGCAGCGTCAGCGTCAGGCAGGCGCGTGTCTCGACAAAGCCCCACGGCGCGATCAGGCGTCTGCTGCGCAGGTCCTCCTCGACCAGATAATCCGGCGTGATGCCCACGCCCAATCCCACCAGCGTCGCTTCCAGCAGATAGTTGAGGTGCTCGAAGCCTTGCGCGTAGTGCAGTTGTTCGCTGGACAGGCCCTGGCGTGAGCACCAGTCCGGCCAGGCCTGCGGGCGCGAGCGGGTGTGCAGCAGCGGCAAGGTCAGCAGAGTCTGTGGTGCGGGAGTCGCGGTGGTCTCGCCCAGCCAGTCAGTGTCCGGACGCAGCACCGGGCCGATGCGCTCCGTGCCGAGAATTCGCGTTTCCTGATGCTCAGCCTGGGTGAAGGGGGGAGTCTGAAAGCGCAGCACGCCATCCACGCCAGAGCGCAGGCCTTCGTTGTCGTCACTGGCAGTCAGATGCAGTTCAAGCTCCGGAAGGGCTGCCTTGAGGGCACCCAGCCGCGGAATGAACCAGCGGGCGAGGAAGGAGCCCGGGCAGCTGAGCACGAAGGGCGCGCGGGCATCACTGCGGGAAAGGTCCGCACAGACCCGTGCCAGGCCGCTCAAGTGATGGCGTGTGGCAGCCGCCAGCTCATGACCCGCCGGCGTCAGCTTCAGCCCGCGGCCAGCACGGTCGAACAGCTGTGTCCCCAGCGTTTCCTCAAGCTGGCGAATCTGACGACTGACGGCGCCGTGGGTCACGTGCAGCGCCTCGGCGGCACGCGACGCGCTCTCGAAGCGAGCCGCCACATCGAAGGCGCGCAAGGCATTCAGCGAGGGCAATGCCTCACTGCTACCCTGCGTCAAGGCCCGGATGCCAAGGGCTTCTTTGGTGACTTCGGCGGCCGATTCGTCGCCGAGACGCTGATGCCGCTGATTCTGCACCTGCAGCGCGAGTATGAAGCCGCCAAGCAGGATCCGGCCTTCGCCGAGGAACTGGCCGGTCTCTCCGCGGATTATGTCGGGCGTCAGAGCCCGCTGTATTACGCCGAGCGCCTGACCGAGCATCTCGGAGGTGCCAAGGTCTATCTCAAGCGGGAAGATCTGATGCACACCGGCGCTCACAAGATCAACAATGCGCTGGGCCAGGTGCTGCTGGCACGCCGCATGGGCAAGCAGCGCATCATCGCCGAGACCGGTGCCGGCATGCACGGCGTGGCGACGGCCACCGTGGCGGCGCGTTTCGGTCTGGACTGCGTGATCTACATGGGCTCCACCGACATTCACCGTCAGCAGCCTAACGTTCAGCGCATGCAGTTGCTGGGCGCCAAGGTGATCCCGGTCACCGCCGGTGATGGCACGTTGAAGGATGCCATGAACGAGGCGCTGCGTGACTGGGTCACCAACGTCGACGATACCTTCTACATCATCGGCACTGTCGCGGGCCCACATCCGTATCCGCAGCTGGTGCGTGACTTCCAGTCCATCATCGGTCAGGAAACCCGCGTCCAGCTGCAGGAGAAGGAAGGCCGTCTGCCGGACTCGCTGGTCGCCTGCATCGGCGGGGGGTCCAACGCCATGGGGTTGTTCCATCCGTTCCTGGACGAGCAAAGCGTCGAGATCATCGGGGTCGAGGCTGCCGGTGAAGGTCTGGACACGTCGCGCCACGCTGCCAGTCTCAAGGGTGGCCTGCCGGGCGTGCTGCACGGTAACCGCACCTTCCTGCTGCAGGATGACGAGGGGCAGATCGGTGATGCGCACTCCATCTCCGCAGGGCTCGACTATCCGGGTATCGGCCCGGAACACGCCTGGTTGCACGACATCAAGCGTGCCGAGTATGTCGCCGCGACCGACCAGGAAGCACTGGACGCCTTCAAGATGCTGTGTCGCCTGGAAGGCATCATCCCGGCGCTGGAGTCTTCCCACGCGCTGGCGGAAGTCATCAAGCGTGCACCGGGCCTGCCGAAGGACCATCTGATGGTGGTCAATCTGAGCGGCCGCGGTGACAAGGACATGGCCACCGTCACCCATCATCTGGCGGACGAGCTGGGCCTGAATCCTGACGGCGAGTAACGCCGCGCCTGTCGCGCAATGCCCGGCGATGGAGGGGTCAGACGCTGACCGGGTCCATCCGCCCCATGTCTTCTTCGCCTGCAGGTGAATCGCTGCCTGCAGGTCAGCAAATTCGGAGTCTATTGATGAGCACTTCCGCTACCGACACCACTTCCAGCAGCCGTCTTGACCGCCGTTTCGCTGCCGTACGCAGCGAGAATCGCGCAGCGCTGGTGACCTACATCACCGCGGGTGACCCCGGCTATGATGCCAGCCTCGCGACCTTCCTCGGCATGGCCGAGGCCGGTGCCGATGTCATCGAGCTGGGCATGCCGTTCACCGACCCGATGGCCGATGGTCTGGCGATCCAGCATGCCACCCAGCGTGCCCTGAAGGCCGGCCAGACGATGGACCGTACCCTGGCGATGGTCACGGAATTCCGCAAGCAGGATCAGGACACGCCCATCGTGCTGATGGGTTACTACAACCCGATCTATCGTCGCGGTGTGGCCACCTTCCTCGAGCAGGCAAGCCAGGCCGGTGTCGATGGCCTGATCGTGGTCGACCTGCCGCCGGAGCACGACGATGAGCTGTGTGAGCCGGCCAATGCCGCCGGTATCAGCTTCATTCGCCTCGCGACACCGACGACTGACAGCGCGCGCCTGCCGGGCGTGTTGGCCAATACCTCAGGCTTCCTCTACTACGTCTCCAGCAATGGCGTGACCGGTGGCGCGGCACCGACTGCCGAGAAGGTCGAGGCCGAAGTGGGCCGTATCCGTGAGCACACCGAGATTCCCGTCGCGGTCGGTTTCGGTATCCGTACCGCAGAGCAGGCGGCGCGTATCGGTCGTTTCGCCGACGGAGTCGTGGTCGGCTCGGCCCTGATCGATCTGCAGGCCAATGCCGAGACACCGGAGCAGGGCACCCAAGCGGTACATGCCTTGACCCGTGAACTGGCGGATGCGCTGAAGACGGCGCGCCACTGAGGGTTCGCTCAGGGGTAGCCAGCTCGCCTCTTGCGAGGATTCCGACAGGACGGTGATCGCCAGAATGCATCAGCAGTGCGAGCTGGGTGAGCCCAGTGACGAGGAGCTGCTCCATCATGATGCGAATGGACGACCGCTGCGCCTTCGTCTGCGCTGCATACCGCTCATGGCCGCCGACGGCACCCTGACCGGTTATCTCGGCGTGCATACCGATGTGACCCAGGCGCATCTGGCGCTGGAGCTCAGCCATTCCCAGCTCAGATTGCTTGAGTCCGTCACGGCTGGCCAGCCGCTGGACAAGACCCTGCTGGACCTGTGTCAGGCCATCGAGGCCGTCGCGACTCGCGTGCGTTCCTCGCTGCTGCTTCTGGATGAGGCAGGTACACGAATCATCGGGGGGAAGGCGCCGAGCCTGCCTCCCAGCTTCATGCAGTTCACCTCCGGCCTGCGTATCGGGGAGGGGGTGGGCACCTGTGGTACGGCGATGTGGCGGCGTGAGCAGGTGCTGACCCCCGCCATCGGCGAGGACCCCGCCTGGGAGGGCTTCCGTCATCATCCCCACGCGCTGGGACTGGATGCCTGTCTCTCCATGCCCATCCTCGATGATGCAGGCAATCCGCTGGGAAGTTTCGCCTTCTATGCCACGTCCGGCGATGTCTTCAACGATAGCCACCTCGGCTTGCTGAAGGTCGCCGTCAACGTGGCTCGATTGGCGATCGAACGCCATCGGCGTGATGAGCAGCTCACCTATCAGGCGCTGCATGATGCATTGACGGGCCTGCCCAATCGTCGGCTGTTGCGTCGCAAGCTCGGAGCCTTCGCGGACCGGGACGGCAGAAGACGAGGGAGACGATTGGGGTCATCTGCTGCACGAGGCGGACATCGCGCTCTATGAGAGCAAGGGGGCCGGGCGTGCACGCATGTGCTTCTTCTCACCTGACATGCGCAATCGCATCATCGCCGCCACCCAGATGGAGCAATCCCTGCGCAGTGCGCTTTCCCGTCAGCATCTGGAAGTCCATCTCCAACCGCAATTCTCCCTGCCGGGTTTATCTTGCCACTTCAATGGCTTATACTGCGCAGCGCTACGCCCCCTTAGCTCAGCTGGATAGAGCGGCCCCCTCCTAAGGGGCAGGTCGCAGGTTCGACTCCTGCAGGGGGCGCCATCAGTCGCGATGTGCTGCCTCGGCATCCGTTGGCAGGGCCAGAAATTCCTGCATGATACGGGTGTCGCGGAAACGTTCGATCAACTCCGGATCCTCGGCGAGTGACGGCGGGTTCTCGAGCCCTTCGCGGATCTTGGCTGCCAGGCCTTCAATGCTGTTCTCGGAGATCAGCCGCGCCTGATCATGGATCAGCACATTGCGGACCCCACCGGGGACATCCGGCGCGACACATGGCGTGCCGCAGCACATGCTTTCCACCAGCACGATTCCGAAGGCTTCACTGCGCGAGCTGAGAATGAACAGACGGGCATGCTTCATCCACGGGTAGGGATTGACCCGGCTGCCGATGAGATGGACCCGGTCGCCCACCCCGAGCTCGCGAATCAGGTTCTCCACACTCTCGCGCTTTGGCCCATCGCCGACG
Source organism: Cobetia sp. ICG0124 (assembly GCF_004006355.1). Classification (NCBI taxonomy): domain Bacteria; kingdom Pseudomonadati; phylum Pseudomonadota; class Gammaproteobacteria; order Oceanospirillales; family Halomonadaceae; genus Cobetia; species Cobetia sp. ICG0124. Next base: position 1,133,524 of record NZ_CP024893.1, read on the forward strand.
ATGACCAGGTCTTCCTCGATATCCGCGGCGAGATAGGCCTTGATCAGGACATCCTGACGCTTCACGTCCGACAGGCGACATACCTGCACGACATAGGGACGTGATGGCAGCTCCACGGGCTCATCCGCCATCTGCGCGATGGCATCGAGATCGCAGACGTTGCCGATGGTGGCGAGGCGTCGAGGCGTGACAGCGTGTTGCGAGAGCAGTCGCTCGAGTTGCTCGCGGACATTGTCGGTATTGCAGATGATCTGCTTGTCGGCGTATAGGCGCTTGAGCAGGAATTTCTGACGCCAGCCCTGGCGGATGTCACCGGGCCAGGACACGGTGACCTGCCACAGGCGCGGGTCCTTGAGTGACCAGACCGTCTCGAAGGCGCCCTGGCCGCGCATGATCACCCGATCGACGGGGCCATGGCGTGTTTCCAGGGTACGGATGAATCGCCGCAGGTAGGCGCCACCGTAATAGCCGCGCCAGACGAATCCAGAGCCCTTGATCAGAGGGTTGAGCACTGCGCGGGTGAAGAGGTCATACACCAGGCCAATGCCGGTCTTGCGGAATGCCTTGTCGAAGTCGATCTGGTGGACATGTACGCCCGGGTCCGGGATGAGTTCGAGTTCACCCTTGAGCACGAGCACATGCACCTCGTGACCTTCGCGGCACAGGACATTGGCCAGATTGACGGTGTTTCGCTGGATCCCGCCGATGTTGAGCTTGCGTACCACAAGCAGGACGCGTTGTTTCATGGTGGCCATCTGTGAGCGCCTGACCTGGGATGGACGTGATCTTCAGGGGTTCGCCGCCGCCACCCACCGACAATGGCCGGTGGTGGTCTGCCATGCCGTTCTTGAGTGGCTGGTCTCTCCGCGTGAAGGGTTTCTGCTGCTGGCACAGCTGCTGGCACCGGGTGGCGTGATGTCATTGAGCGTCTTCAATCGCGACGCGCTGGCATTCTCCAACGTCACCAAGGGCAACTTCGACAAGGTGCTGGACGGGCGGTTGGCCGGTTGGGGGACGGGCAAGCGTCTGACGCCCATCTCGCCGCTACGTGATGTCGAGATTCGCCAGTGGGCCGAGGAGGCCGGGCTTGAGGTGCGCGAGCTGACAGGGCTGCGAGTCTTCCATGATTATCTGCGCTCGCGCGACCCGCTGAGTGAGGGGGACATGCAGAAACTGCTGGTCCTCGAGTGCCAGCACTGGCGCACGCCCCCCTTCGTCCATCTCGGACGCTACCTGCACTATGAGCTGGTGCGCCCTGCCTGAGGTGTCACGGCGCAGGCTTCTGCGCCGTCTTGCTGTTCATCATCTGCCGTTTCCTATCTTTTCGGAGTCTTCATGTCTGCTCAAACCCCCGCCTGCCAGTTGCTTGAACGCCAGGACAGTGATTTCCGTGATTGGCTGTGGGTCGCTGCACCGCGTGATGACTGGTGGCTGTCATCAGACCGCCAGCGGCGTGTCTGGGGGCATGACACCGGCATCGTGAATGCCGCGCGGGAGGCCGGGCACCAGGTCAGCCATGCGGTGGCCTTTGCCGAAGCCCGCGCGGATACCACGATTGGCGAGGCGGTGGGTGCCTTGCTGTTCTGGCCCAAGGCGCATGCGCTGGGCGAGTGGTGGCTGGTGGCGCTGTGCCATGTATTGCCGGCAGGTACGCCGATCAAGGTGGTGGGCGAGGTCAACGGTGGCATCAAGCGCGCTGAGCGCATCCTCAAGGCACTGGGAATGACGGCCCGCAAGGACGATACCGCGCGTCGTTGCCAGCTGTGGTCATCCGCCACGCGTGAGTTGACGGCCGAACAGGCCGCCAGCAGTGAATCGCCACTGGCAGTGGCTGGAGAATGGACAGAAGGCTGGGGCGAATTCGAGGCGCTGGAGCTGCGCCTGACCAGCCATCCGGGCCTTTACGGCAATGCCAAGCTGGACCCGGGTACCGCGCTGCTGCTGGAGAACCTGCCGACCCGTGGCTACAAGCGGGCGCTGGATATCGGGGCGGGTGACGGCATCATCAGCTGCTGGCTGGCGCGTCACGGTGCGCGCGTGATGGCAGGCGATGTCAGTGCCTTCGCGGTGGAGGCGACCCGTCGCAGTCTGGCGCTCAACGGGCTTGAGGCGGACGTACGCCTGAGCGATGTCTTCGCGGCGTTCGAGGGCGAGCGGTTCGAGGCCATCGTGGCCAATCCGCCGTTCCATCATGAGCGCGATATCGATTACGGACCGGCGGCGCGTCTGATCAGCCAGGCGCCGGATCACCTGGTGCCGGGCGGTACCCTGACGCTGGTGGCCAATGCCTTCCTGCCCTATCCGGATCTGTTGCAGGCGGCCTTCGGCGAATTCGAGGTGCTGGCCGAAACGCGCCAGTTCAAGGTCTATCGCGCACGCAAGGCGCGCTGATCCTCTGGCTGATCCTGGCCTGATTCCCTGCGACCTGATGCCAAGCCCGCCGCTTACGCCTCCGGCGACTGATAGCGGATGGCCGTGATGATGTAGGTGGTCTCGCCGCCCGGCGCTGCCACGCTCACGTCATCATCCAGCCCCTTGCCCAGCAGTGCCCGGGCGAGGGGGGCATCGACGCTGATCCAGCGGCGCGCGTTGTCGGTCTCATCAGGGCCGACGATGCGTATCTCCATCTCCTCTCCCTGTTCATCCTCCAGCGTCACGAAGGCCGCGAAATACACGCGCTCCAGATCCGCGGGCAGGCGGTCGACGATGGTCAGTTCATCCAGACGCTTTTCCAGATAGGCGATCTTGGCGATGGTCTGATTCAGTGCCTTCTTGTTGTAGGTGTAATCCGCATTCTCGCTGCGATCCCCCATGGCGGCGGCCTCGCCCGTCTTGCGCGATAGCTCCGGTCGCCTGACGCGCCTCAGGTGGTCGGCCAGCGCCTTCATCTTCGAGTGGCCCTGCGGGGTGATCACGTTGCTCTTCTTTTCCTGACGCGGATCGGTCTTGGGATCGCGCCAGCGCGTCATGTTACGACCTTGCATGTCTTTCTCCACAGCCTGCGAAAATGAAGGGCAAGCGCCCGCAAAGGGCGCTGTCTTGCGTTGAGGCCTGCGACCAAGGGGGGTTGGCGGCAGATTCAAACGTTCGTTACAGTCCCGCCAACAATAATGAATTTCAGGGAGCTGTCCATGCCAATCCCGTCATCGCTACGCCGTACTCGTCGCGCCACGCATCGTGTCTACCAGCTGATGCTCTCAGGAGGCATGGCGCTGGGCATCACGCTGGCCGGCATGACCGGCGTCCAGGCCGCCGAAGGAGATGATGCCGTCTTCGGACTCATGAAACGCTGGGCCCAGGTCAACTATCAATCCTCCGGGGACGCTCAGGAAACCGGCATGGAGGCCTTGGGCAAGGAAGTGCGCGCGCTGGCGGACCAATACCCGGACAACGCCCATGTGCTGACCTGGGAGGGTATCATCCTGGCGTCGTGGGCCAAGGCGCGAGGGGGACTGGGGGCGCTGGATCTGGCCAAGGAAGCCAAGGCCACCCTTGAGCAGGCCATCAAGCTTGACCCCCGGGGCGACAATGCCTCTGCCTACGTGACGCTCGGGGCGCTGTATGACAAGGCGCCGGGGTGGCCGGTCGGCTTTGGCGATGATGACAAGGCGGGGGAGGTGCTGCGTCAGGGGCTGGCCGTCAATCCTCAGGGCATGGATACCAATTTCTACTATGCCGACTATCTGGCCTCCGAGGGCAGGAAGGCCGAGGCACTCAAGCATGCACGGCTCGCGCTCAAGGGCCCGGCTCGGCCCAATCGTGAGCTGGCCGATCAGGAGCTGAAGCGCGAGATCAAGGCACTGATCCAGTGGGCGGGCTGGCCAGCGCAGGGCGAGGTCGGGATAATACGACTTCAGCCAAGGAGGATGCATGAGCGATACACCAGAGCACGTGGCAGGGCAGCAGGTCTTTGCGCATGACGATGTCGAACGGGTCGAGACCAGGGTGCTGCAGGACGGTTTCTTTCGCCTGGAGCAGCGCGAGCTTCGCCATCGGCGTTTCAACGGTGGCTGGAGTGATGTGATCCAGCGCGAGGTGCATGTTCGCCATGATGCCGTCGGTGTGCTGCCCTATGACCCGGTGACGGATCGTGTGGTCTTCGTCGAGCAGATCCGGGCCGGCATGCTCGAGGACGAGCGCACCCCCTGGAGTCTGGAGCCCATCGCCGGCCTGGTGGACAAGCAGGAAAGCGCGGCGGAGGTCGCGCGGCGTGAGGCGGTCGAGGAGGCCGGTTGCGAGTTGAAGGAGCTGATCGAGCTCTACCGCTATTACCCCAGCCCCGGCGCCTGCACCGAAGAGGTCACCCTGTTCATCGGGCTATGCGACAGCAGCGGACTGGGCGGGGTGCATGGGCTGGCGGAAGAGAACGAGGATATTCGCGTGCATGTGCTCGATTTCCAGGCGGCTCTGTCGCTTCTGGAGCAGGGCAGGCTTGGCAATGCCATGGCGATCATGGCCATGCAGTGGCTGTTGCGGGAGCGTGCTGCACTGCGGGTGATGCACGCCTGAGACAGCGAAGGCGTTGCTTGGCAATCCCCCGTGGCTCACGCAGGGTTCCTCAACCTGCCCACCAGAACTGCTATTCTAGAGGCTTGCTGCCACCGGCAGGCCGGCACCGGGCGCTCTCACGGCGCTTGATCTGTCGCGCTTTGCCCGCATCATGCCATGCACGATACAGGGTGTGCCCTGCTAGACAGCACGCCAATGTTCTGAGATTCGCAAGGAGTTTGCCCATGCAGGTCAAGAAAGCCTATGTGGCCGACCTAAAAGCACTCCATGCCGAGTGCGGGTCCAATTATCTGCGCCTCACGCGCATCCTCGGCAAGGCCGAGGCGGGGGACAGCTTCGCCTTTCCCCTGGCGGGCAATCAGGGCCACTTCGGTACCCTGTTGCTCGAGGTGGTCGAGTGCGCGCCCTATACCACCATGGTCACGGTTGCCCAGACTGGCGTGCTGGATCACATCATCGATTCCCCGCGGATGAGCGTGCATCTCTATCACGATGTACGCATGGCCGAAGTCACCGACTTCCAGCGTCAACGGCATTTCTCGGGGCGCAACCGCTATCCGAACCCTCGCATGCACCAGCCGGATGAAAAGCTTCAGCTCAATCGTTTCCTCGGCGAGTGGTTGAGCCATGCTCAGGCTTTCGGGCAAGCCGATGTGCCCGAGTTGCCATGACGTGCCTGAAAGAACCGCGATGGCCCGGCCATCGCGGTTCTGTTCTTTTTTCCGCTGTTCGAGAGACCCATGCGACTGATCCAGATAAGTGACTGTCATCTGCGTGCCGACCCTGACGCGCGCTCACGACTGGGCTTCCCCTTGCGCCAGCTGGAGGCCGTGATGGCGCATGCCTCAAGCCTGCGTCCCGATATCCTGCTGGTGACCGGGGATGTCAGCCAGGATGAGAGCCCTGCTTCCTACCGTCTGGCGGGGGAGCTGTTCGATGCCCTGGGGTGTCCGTGGTTCTGGTTGGCCGGCAATCATGACCACCCGGATTTCATGCAGGAGCTGCGTCCTTTCCATCAAGAGCTTGATCTTGGTGACTGGCGTCTGCTGTGTCTGGACTCGCGCATCTCTGGACAGGCGGGGGGCGAGCTTGGCCGCGAGCAGCTGGCGGCGCTGTCGCTGTCGCTCCGAGCGGGCAGGGCAGTGTCGCCGTCTATGGCGTGCCCTCCACGTCAGACCAGTTCGCGCCGCTCAGCCATGATTTCGCCGTCGATGAGGCGGCGCGGCCAGGCTTCAGGGTCGTGGATCTCGACGGAGAGTGCCTCGAGACCTGGGTGGAGCGTGTCATCATGTATTCATTTTTGATCTTAAAAGATATTTTCTGATTCTTTGACGTTATCAAGGCGGCGCGGGTACCGTATCGGTATCCAGCATGCTCCGTGGGGGTCACGGGCCGCCTTCCAGGGCGACTCCCAGCGCTCACGAGGTTGCCGCACGCGATGCTTACCCCCGAACGTCAGACCCACCTCAAGCAGCTCGAGGCCGAGTCCATCCACATCATTCGTGAAGTGGCGGCCGAGTTCTCCAATCCTGTCATGCTCTACTCCATCGGCAAGGACTCCGCCGTGATGCTGCATCTGGCGCGAAAGGCCTTCGCGCCGGGCGTGCCGCCGTTCCCCCTGATGCACGTCAACACCACCTGGAAATTCCAGGAGATGATCAAGTTCCGCGATGAGATGGCCGCGGAAGTCGGCATGGAACTGATCGAGCACATCAATCAGGAAGGCGTCGAGGCGAACATCAACCCGTTCGAGCACGGCAGCGCCAAGTACACTGACATCATGAAGACCCAGTCGCTGAAGCAGGCGCTGGACAAGCATGGTTTCGATGCGGCCTTCGGCGGTGCGCGTCGTGACGAGGAAGCTTCACGCGCGAAAGAGCGTGTCTACTCCTTCCGTGACCAGTACCACCGCTGGGACCCCAAGAATCAGCGTCCGGAGCTGTGGAACATCTACAACTCCAAGATCAACAAGGGCGAGTCCATCCGCGTCTTCCCGCTCTCCAACTGGACCGAGCTGGACATCTGGCAGTACATCTACCTCGAGTCCATCAAGATCGTGCCGCTCTACTACTCCGCCGTGCGTCCGGTGGTGAAGCGTGATGGCCTCGACATCATGGTCGATGACGACCGTCTGCCGCTCAAGGACGGCGAAGTGCCGGAGATGAAGTCCGTGCGCTTCCGCACCCTGGGCTGCTATCCGCTGACCGGCGCCGTGGAATCCACCGCCGCGACCCTGCCGGAAATCATCCAGGAAATGCTGCTGACCCGTACCAGCGAGCGCTCCGGTCGTGCCATCGATCACGATCAGGCAGGCTCCATGGAGAAGAAGAAGCGCGAAGGGTATTTCTACCGCCTCGTGCTTGATGACCTGAACGAACAATTCGCCTGATGAATCGGCTCGCAGCCTCACGAGACACTGGCTCGTGATACTGGCTCGCCAGCTCATCAGGCCCATGACAGCGGCAAGGAGAAGAGTGTGTCCCACGCGTCAGACAAGATTTCCGCGGATATCGAAGCCTACCTGCAAGGAACACGAGCGCAAGGACCTGCTGCGCTTCATCACCTGCGGTAGCGTCGATGACGGCAAGTCGACCCTGATCGGTCGTCTGCTGTTCGATTCCAAGCTGATCTATGAAGATCAGCTGGCCTCCATCACCCAGGCCTCCAAGACCAGCGGCACCACCGGTGATGAAGTCGATCTGGCCCTGCTGGTCGATGGCCTGCAGTCCGAGCGTGAGCAGGGCATCACCATCGATGTCGCCTATCGCTTCTTCTCGACCGACAAGCGCAAGTTCATCATCGCCGACACCCCGGGACATGAGCAGTACACCCGCAACATGGCCACCGGTGCCTCGTCCGCGAGCCTGGCGATCATCCTGATCGATGCGCGCTACGGCGTGCAGACCCAGACCCGTCGTCACAGCTTCATCTGCTCGACCTGCTGGGTATCCAGCACCTGGTGATCGCGGTCAACAAGATGGATCTGGTCGACTACTCCGAGGCGCGCTTCAACGAGATCGTCGCCGAGTATCAGGAATTCGCCGACAAGTTGGAATGCACCGGATATCCGCTTCGTGCCGATGTCTGCGCTCAAGGGCGACAACGTCGTCAATCGCAGCGCCGTCACTCGACTGGTACACCGTCGATGGTCAGGCTACGGAGCGCGTCCGCTGCTGGAGGTGCTGGAAACCGTCGAACTGACTCGCGATCAGCAACCTCAGCGATCTGCGCTTCCCGGTGCAGTACGTCAATCGTCCCAACCTCGATTTCCGTGGCTATTGCGGCACGCTGGCGGCCGGCACTGTCGTGCGTCCGGGTGACAGCAGATCAAGGTGCTGCCGTCCGGCAAGATCTCGACCATCGAGCGCATCGTCACCTTCGATGGCGACCTCGAGATCGCCTATCCGGGCCAGGCCATCACGCTGACGCTTGACCGACGAGATCGACATCTCGCGCGGTGACTGGCTGGTGGCGGCAGACGCCGAACTGCCGCTCTCCAATGCGCTGGAACGCGGATGTCGTCTGGATGCACGAGAAGCCGCTGCAACCGGGCCGTCAGTACGATATCAAGCTGGCGACCCGTGATCTGACCGGGCAGGTCAGTGCCATCGATTACCTCTACGACGTCAACACGCTGGAACATCACGAGGGCGACAGCCTGGCACTGAACGCCATCGGCCGCGTCCAGCTCGAGCTGACCCAGTCGGTGCCGGTGGACGACTACCGTTCAAGCCCGGGCACCGGCAGCTTCATCGTCATCGATCGTCTGAGCAACGTGACCGTCGGCGCGGGCATGATTCGTGGCGTGGGCCGCTCCGGCACTCAGGCAACCACGCAGCAGACCGATTGGGCCGCGTTTGAAGCCGATCTCAACGCGCTGGTACGCAAGCACTTCCCGCACTGGGAAGCCCGCGACGTGCGTGAGCTGCTGGGCCGTGGCAACTGAGTCAACAACAACGCTGGACACGCGATAACAACACGGCCTGCTGGATATGAAGCCGGAGAACGCAGAAGCCCCCATGGCCGCAAGGCGATGGGGGCTTTTTGCATGGTGCGGGCCACGTCAGCGCATCAGGCGGCAGCGGCGTCGATGGCAAGCGGTGCGGAGGGGCCGAAGTGCTCGTGATGGCACTGGGTGAGCGGTACGCCGATGCGATTGAGGTGCTGGATCATGCTCTGCATGAAGCCATGCGGACCGATCACGAAGGCCTGCAGGGACTCGGCACTGGCACCTGTCGCGGCAATCTGACGTGCCAGCCAGTCGCGCTCGATGATGCCCAGGTGCGCATGCGTCGGCAGAGTGTCAGCCTTCTCGTAGCAGACCTGATAATGCAGCTGCTCGGGATACTGCGCGACCAGTGATTGCAGCGTGGTGTCGAAGGCATGTACCTCGGGATTGCGGGCCGCATGCAGATAGATCACCTGACGGCCCGCCGCGAGCGCTGCCTCCAGCAGCGAGAGCATCGGTGTCTGGCCGACGCCGGCAGACAGCAGCAGTACCGGGGCCTCGGGGCTCTGGGGCGCGGCATGCTCGAAGGTCAGCTCGCCGGCCGGCGGCAGCAGATCGATCTCGTCACCCACGTTCAGCGCATGCAGATACTGGCTGGACTGGCCGTGGTCTTCACGCTTGACCGAGATACGGCAGAAGCGCTCGTCCGGCGCGTGTGACAGGCTGTAATGACGGTGGATCACGCCCTGCGGCGTCGTCAGGCGCATGCCGATGTACTGGCCCGGCAGGAAGGAGAACATCGGACCTTCCACTGGCGCCAGGTACAGCGAGCGAATCTCGCGGCTCTCGTCCTCCGTGCGCACGATGCGAAAGCGGCGCAGCCCCTGCCAGCCGCCGCGGGTGGCAGCGAAGCTGTCGTAGCGGCCCTGCTCGGCGGCGATCAGCACGGCGGCCAGCTCTCCGTAGAGGGCGCCCCAGGCGTCGGCGATCTCCGGCGTGACGGCGTCTCCCAGCACCTCACCGATGGCGGCCATCAGGCACTCGCCGACGATGGGGTAGTGCTCGGGCAGGATATTGAGCGAGACGTGCTTGCTGACCACGGGCGCGAGCAGGCGGTCCACCGCCTCACGCGAGTGGCGTGCGCCGACATAGGCGAGCACGGCGCCGGCCAGCGCACGGGCCTGACCACCACTGGCCTGGTGCGTCTGATTGAACAGCGGCTTCACTTCGGGATAGCGCTCGAACATCAGCGGATAGAAGCGCGCGGTAATGGCGTTGAGGTGCTCGGCGACGACGGGAGCGGTGGCGGCGATCAGGTCTTCCTGGGCGTTGGTCAGCATGACGGTACCTCCGTCAGGAATCCCGCATGCCCGAGACTCCCTTGCCACGCAATGATACGCCCCTTGCCGCCCTGAACGCCTGGCTTGCTGCCTGGTTGATGGAAGAGGAGGGCGGCAAGCGGCGTGCCTTGCCATGGACCCGTCTGCTGGCCGCGATCATGCAGCGTCTGCCCGGTGAGGCCGCGACGCTGATGCGCTATCTGCCGGAGCGTGACGAGTTGCTGCCGCTGGCCACGCATGGGCTACCTGCCGAGGTGCGCGGTCGGCGCTTTGCGTTGTCAGAGCATCCGCGGCTCAAGGCGATTGCCGAGCACACCGGTGTCTATCGCTTCGCGGTGGACAGTGACCTGCCGGACCCCTTCGATGGCCTGCTGGGGGAAGTGCATGGGCCGGATCTGCTGGTGCACGACTGTGCGGGTATCGCGCTGCGCGAAGGGGACAGGTTGCTGGGCGTGATGACCTTCGATGCGCTGACACCTGGTGTGCTGGCCCCGCTGGAAGCGCTTGCGCCGGGCATGACACCGCAGGCCCAGAGGACCTGTCCGCAGCGCGGGCCAGCGATGGCGAGACTGGAGGCACAGTTGGAAGCGGTAGCCGATACCGACATGACGGTGCTGGTGACGGGCGAGACCGGGGTGGGCAAGGAGGGCGTGGTCCAGCGGTTGCACGATGCGTCGCGTCGCGCCAGTCGGCCTCTGGTGCGCATCAACTGTGCCGCGCTGGCACCGGAACTGGTCGAGAGTGCGCTGTTCGGGCATCGGCGAGGGGCCTTCTCCGGCGCGTCCCATGATCATCGTGGCCATTTCGTGATGGCCGATGGCGGCACCCTGCTGCTGGATGAGATCGGTGAGCTGCCGCTGGCGTTGCAGCCCAAGCTGCTGCGGGTGCTGCAGGAAGGTGAATTGCAGCCGCTGGGCAGCGATCGCGTGGTCAGGGTCGATGTGCGCGTCATCGCGGCGACCAATCGTGACCTCGAGGCCGAAGTCGCCGCCGGGCATTTCCGCGAAGATCTCTACCACCGGCTGAGCGTCTATCCGCTCAGGGTGCCGCCGCTGCGTGAGCGCGGACGAGCGGATCTGCTGGCGCTGGCGGGAACCTTTCTCGAGCACAACCGCACGCGCCTCGGGCTTGGCAATCTGCGCCTGACGCCGGCGGCGGAGCGTCTGCTGTGTGACTACCCGTGGCCCGGCAACGTGCGTGAGCTGGAGCACTGTCTGAGTCGCGCCGCCCTGCATGCGCGGCTGGCGCAGGGGGCTCATCCGACGCGCCTGCGCGCCGATGGGCGTCAGCTGGTGGTGATCACGCCGGAGCTGCTGGGGCTGGAGACGAGTGCCGAGGTGGCGCACGAGCAGGCCGGTGGCATTGCCCTCCACGCCGCACAGGAGGGGCATGGCACGATTCAGGCGGGGAGAGCGAACCCGGCGCAGCGTCATGTCCTGCAGGACATCGATGAAGCGCTGGGGCTGCGTGATGCCACCGAGGCGTTTCAGCGCGAGCACATCTCGCGGGTCTGGCTGGCGAGTGATCGCAACTGGGCAGAGGCCGCGCGCAGGCTCAAGGTCGATCGCGGCAATCTGTATCGACAGGCCCGGCGGTTGGGCATCGTATGACACGAGCAGATCAGGCGCGCGTGGCGATCAGCACCGCACGCTGTGGTGCCGGATGGCCTTCACGGGTCAGGCGTGGGTCGTCAGGGTCGAGGAAGTCACTCAGCGAGTGATAGGTCATCCAGTCGGTCGAGCGTTGCTCATCCAGCGTGGTCACCGCTTCATCGACGATGCGCACGTCCTTGAAACCGGCGCGCTCACACCAGTGGGCCAGCGCCCGGGAGGACGGCAGGAAGTAGACGTTGGGCATCGCGGCGTAGCGCTCGCCGGGCATCAGTACCGTCGTCACGTCACCTTCCACCACCAGGGTTTCCAGCACCAGTTCGCCGCCGGGGCGCAGGGCATCGCGCAGCTGGAAGAGGTGGTCCATCGGCGAGGGGCGATGATAGAGCACCCCCATCGAGAACACGGTGTCGAAGGCGGCCATCTTCGCGGGGACGTCCTCGATGCCCACCGGCAGGAAGTGCAGGTTGCGCCCCTGGGGGTGATCCGCGCCGATGAAGTGACGCACGGCATGGAACTGGCAGTAGAAGCGCGGGGAAGGGTCGATCACCAGCGTGAAGGCGGCACCAGCGCCGACCATGCGCCAGCCGTGGTAACCATTGCCGCCCCCGACATCCAGCACGCGACGGTGAGTGAGATCCGACAGATGCGGCGCGAGGCGCTGCCACTTCCAGTCGGAGCGCCATTCGGTATCGATATAGATCTCGTCGAGCTGATAGGGGCCCTTGCGCCACGGCATCATGGCGCGCAGCAGATTCTCGCTCTGGCGTTGCTGCCCAGTGCTCAGGCCAGTCGGAAAGCATGCACCGACACGGTCGGCATCCAGCTGCACCTCGCGCTCGTCAGGTAGCGTCGGCAGCTTCTCCAGTGCCCCATGCCAGGCCTTGAGGTCAGCATGGCGCTTGCGGTCCAGACCCTTGGCCAGTTGCTCGGGCAGGGCGCCCAGCCAGCGGGCGAAGCCGTCACCGACGGCGCCTGGCTCACAGGCAAGCTCGGTGAAGGCGCGGTAAAGATCACGATCGTAGGGGGAGATGCTCATGCGCTGGGTCGGGTCCGTGCAGGCGTAGCGGTCATTCGGCGGCTTTGAAAGCGACCATCGAGGCAAAGTTCAGGTATTGCAGCCAGGTGTGGCTGCGCGCGAAGCCGGCGCGTGCCAGGCGCGTATGGTGAGTGGCGAGACTGTCGGGCTTCATCACGTCCTCCAGCGCTTCGCGTTTCTGCGAGATCTCGAGGTCGGAGTAGCCGTTGGCGCGCTTGAAGTCATGATAGCGCTCGATCAACCAGGCGTTCTCGACCGGGTCGTCGCTGATGATCTTCTCGGACAGGATCAACACGCCGCCGGGCTCCAGCGCCGCAAACAGCTTGTCGATCACGGCGTCGCGGTCCTGCGGCGGCAGAAACTGCAGGGTGAAGTTGACCACGATCATGCCGGCAGGCTGGTACTCCAGGGTGCGGATATCGGCTTCACTGACGTTGATGCGATGGTCCGGGAAGGCGTCGGCGAGCTCGCGGCTGGCGCGCTCGACCATCGGCCGGGACAGATCGACGGCTTCGATCTCGATGTCCTGGGCCGCCATCTCACGTGCCAGTGCCATGCTGGCAGCCCCCAGCGAGCAGCCCAGATCATAGACGCGTGCGCCAGGGCGCAGGTGAGCGCGGGCCATCAGCCCCAGCATGGCGATGATCTGACCGTACCCCGGCACCGAACGGCGCAGCATGTCCGGGAAGCAGCTGACGACCTGTTCGTCGAAGGAGAAGCTGGCAACACGGTCAAGGGGTGTCGTAAATATCGCGTCACGGTAAGATGCATCACTCATGGATCAAGGCTTCATCGGGCAGAGGGCCTGGGCGACATGCCATTGGCCGGGGAGCGGCTGGGCTGAGTGCCCTGCTGGGCCCGCCATTCTACGCATTCGAGGTGCCTGACGCACCCGCCGCGGCTTGCCGATGATGCTTCCATCAACCGATTTCTGACCGGGCCACGCAGGGCCGGTCGCGACACTTCAAGGAGAGAGGTGGCCATGTCCACTCCATCGTCTGCACGTTCTGCCCGCCGTAACAGTCAGGCCTGGCAGGCCCTCGCGCGTCATCATCAGGAGCAGATGGCCGATGTGCACCTGAAGGACCTGTTCGCCGAGGATGCGGCGCAAGGGCGCGATCGAGTGACGACCTTCACCCGTTCTGCCGCGGGCCTGCGCCTGGATCTCTCCAAGCAGCGTCTCAAGCAGGAGACCCTGGAGCTGCTGCTGGAGCTGGCGCGGGAAACCGGTGTCGAGCAGGGCATCAAGCGTCTGCTGGCCGGTGAGCACGTCAATCGCTCGGAAGATCGCCCGGCCCTGCACGCGGCCCTGCGTCTGCCACGCTCGGCAAGTCTCGAGGTGGATGGCGAGGATGTGGTACCTGCCATCCACGAGAGCCTCGAGCGGCTCGCCGAGATGGTCGAGACCTTCCATAGCGGGCAGTGGCGTGGTGCCACCGGCAAGCCGATCACCGATGTGGTCAATCTGGGGGTCGGTGGCTCGGACCTGGGGCCGCTGATGGTCTCGAGCGCGCTGAGCGATTGCCGTCCCAAGGGCGTCCATGAGGTCGGCGTGCACTTCGCCTCGACCATGGATGGCTCACAGCTGGCGGACTACCTGCAGTCCTTCAGTCCGGAAACCACCTTGTTCATCCTGTCGTCCAAGTCATTCTCCACCATCGACACGCTCTCCAATGCGCGCACCGCGCGTGACTGGCTGAAGTCGCGCCTTGACCCGCAAGGCCGTCTGGAAGGACTGATCAATCGTCAGCACTTCATCGGCGCATCCGCCAAGCCGGAGAAGATGAGCGAGTGGGGTATCGCACCGGAACATCAGCTGCTGTTCTGGGACTGGGTCGGCGGGCGCTACTCGCTGTGGGGCACCATCGGACTGCCCATCGCGCTCAATGTCGGCATGGACAACTTCCGTCGCCTGCTGGCGGGGGCGCATGAGCTGGATGAGCATTTCCGCACCGCACCGCTGGAAGACAATCTGCCGGTATTGCTGGCGCTGGCGGGTATCTGGAACAACAACTTCCTCGATATTCGCGCCCACTCCATCCTGCCCTACGACGGCCGCCTGGAATACTTCGCCAGCTACCTCGAGCAGCTGGAAATGGAATCCAACGGCAAGTCGGTCACCAACGATGGCGAGATGGTCGATTACTCCACCTGCCCGGTGCTGTGGGGCCAGCTGGGCCCGAACGCCCAGCATGCCTTCTATCAGCTGCTGCATCAGGGTACCCAGGCAGTGGAATGTGACTTCATCGCGCCGATGCGTCGCTATGACCATGTCGAGGACGCCGAGACCCGTGCCCACCTCAAGGCGCAGCACCGTCTGACACTGGCCAACTGCTTTGCCCAGTCGCGCGTGCTGATGCTGGGCGATGACGCGATACCGGGTGACGAGGCCCAGCCGAATCACAAGCGTTATCGTGGCAATCAGCCCTCGACCACCCTGCTGCTGGAAGCGCTGACGCCGGAAACCCTGGGGGCCCTGATCGCGCTTTACGAGCAGAAGGTCTTCGTCCAGGCCACCATCTGGGACATCAATCCGTTCGATCAGTGGGGCGTGGAGCTGGGCAAGCAGATCGCCACCGCGACGGAAGCGACCATGACCACGGGAGAAGGCTTCGAGCAGCTGGACGCTTCCAGTCGTGCCTTGATCGAGTCCGTGTGGGCCGCCCAGGGGCAGGACCCGCGCTGACCGGTCAGGGGCGTGTTGTACCTGCATGGTTTCAACTCGGCCAGTTGCTCGCCCAAGGCGCAGTTGATGAAGCGTGCGGCCGCCGAATTCGGTCTGCCCTGCGTCGCGCCTGACATCCCACCGCAGCCCGCTGCCGGGCAGGCGGTGGTGGAGGAGGCCTACCAGGCGCTCTGCGCGCAGTTGGATCTCGACCCGGCTGACCCTGCCTGTGACGACGCCATCGTGGTGATCGGCAGCTCCATGGGTGGCTTTCTGAGCACCTGGCTTGCCGCGCGTGAGGCTGCGCGACTCGATGGACCCCAGGGCTGCGAGCAGAGCGTATGGCGTCAGGGGCCGCGCACGGTATTGATCAACCCAGCCGTGCGCCCGGTCAGGCTCGTCACGGCATGGCTGGGGTCGACCCACGCCAACCCCTATACCGGCGAGTCCTTCACCGTCACCGAAGCATTCGGTCCGGCGCTGGCCGCACTGGAAGCGATCCCCGTCACGCCGCAGCGCACCCTCGTGCTGCTTGCCACGGCGGACGAGACATTGGACGTCAACGATGCCGCAAGCCTCTATCAGGATTGCCGGCTGATCCTCACGCCGGGAGGGGATCATGGATTTGCCAGACTGGCGGAGTACCTGCCTGCCATCATGGCGCATGCCGGCCATCGTCTGGCCCCCGGACGTCAACACCAAGGACACAAGGCTGCGATGAGTCAGTACAGCGCCAGTTCCATCGAGGTTCTCTCCGGCCTCGAACCGGTCCGCAAGCGGCCCGGCATGTATACCGATACCACTCGGCCTAACCACCTGGTCCAGGAAGTCATCGACAACTCCGTCGATGAGGCGCTGGCGGGTCACGCGAAGGAAGTGCGCGTGAAGCTGCTGGAAGACGGCGGTATCGAGGTGGCGGATGATGGTCGTGGCATGCCCACTGACATCCACCCCGAGCATGGTGTGACCGGGATCGAGCTGATCCTCACCAAGCTGCACGCGGGGGGCAAGTTCTCCCAGGACAGCTATCGCTTCTCGGGCGGCCTGCATGGCGTGGGTGTCTCGGTGGTCAACGCCCTGTCGACGCGCCTTGAGGTGGAGGTCTGCCGTGAGGGTCTGCGTCAGCGCATTGCCTTCGAGAATGGCGAGAAGGTCGAGGAGCTGAGTCAGATCGGTACCGTCGGCAAGCGCAATACCGGCACTCTGGTGCGTTTCTGGCCGGACGAGAGCTACTTCGACAGTCCGCGTCTGGCGATGGCACGCCTGCGTCACCTGCTGCGCGCCAAGGCGGTATTGTGCCCGGGGCTCAAGGTCGTGCTGACCGAGACGGACGGCAGCGAGACGGCCTGGCATTACGAGGATGGCCTGCGCGACTATCTGCTCGGCGCCACCGATGGTTTCGAGCGACTGCCGGAATCGCCGTTCGTCGGTCATCTCGAGGATGAGGAGCATGGCGTCGACTGGGCCATCCAGTGGCTGCCGGAAGGCGGCGAGCTGGTGCAGGAGCCCTACGTCAATCTGATCCCCACGCCGCTGGGCGGCACCCACGTCAATGGCCTGCGTTCCGGCCTGCTCGAGGCGCTCAAGGAATTCTGCGACTACCGCAGTCTGCTGCCGCGTGGCGTCAAGCTGAGTGCGGATGACCTGTGGGAGCGCGCCGCCTTCGTGCTGTCGGTGAAGATGCTCGATCCACAGTTCGCCGGTCAGACCAAGGAGCGGCTGTCCTCGCGCAGCGTCGCGGCCTTCGTCTCCGGGGTGGTCAAGGACGCCTTCTCGCTGTGGCTCAATCATCATGTCGACCAGGCCGAAGCGCTGGCGGAACTGGTGATCTCGGCGGCCCAGCGCCGTCTGAAGAGCGCCAAGAAGGTCGCGCGCAAGAAGGTGACTTCCGGGCCTGCGCTACCGGGCAAGCTCTCGGATTGTTCAAGCTCCGACCCTGCCGACAGTGAGCTGTTTCTGGTCGAGGGTGACTCGGCTGGCGGCAGCGCCAAGCAGGGTCGCAACCGCGAGACCCAGGCGATCCTGCCGCTGCGCGGCAAGATCCTCAATACCTGGGAAGTCGAGTCGCATGACATCTACTCCTCCCAGGAAGTCCACGACATCGCGGTCGCCATCGGGCTGGACCCGGGCTCGGATGATCTCACCAAGCTGCGCTACCACAAGGTCTGCATCCTGGCGGATGCCGACTCCGATGGCCTGCACATCGCCACGCTGCTGTGCGCGCTGTTCGTGCGGCACTTCCCGGCGCTGGTGGATGCCGGGCGCGTCTTCGTCGCCATGCCGCCGCTGTATCGCATCGACCTGGGCAAGGAAGTCCATTACGCCCTGGACGAGAGCGAGAAGGCGCACATCCTCAAGCAGCTCGAGAGCAAGCGTGGCACGCCCAACGTGCAGCGCTTCAAGGGGCTGGGTGAGATGAACCCGCTGCAGCTGCGCGAGACCACCATGGCACCGGACACTCGCCGCCTGGTGCAGCTGACACGCAGCGCGGATGACGGCACCCACGAGATGCTCGACATGCTGCTGGCCAAGAAGCGCGCCAGTGATCGCAAGAGCTGGCTCGAGGACTACGGCAACATGGCTGACATCGAGGTCTGATCATCGGTGGAGCTTCGAGAGCCAGCTGAACTTCGAAAGCCAGACAAGCTGCGCGACAGCATTCTTTCGGGAGCGCCACAGTCAGGCGCTCCCCGGTTTTACGCTCGTAATCAAGGTCAAGTGCCCATGAGCATGGATATCCAGGTCGCGGAGGGTGACGTCGAACGTCTGGCCCTGCGTGACTACACCGAAAAGGCGTACCTCGACTACTCGATGTACGTGATTCTCGACCGCGCCCTGCCGCATGTCGGTGATGGCATGAAGCCGGTACAGCGCCGCATCGTCTACGCCATGCGCGAGCTGTCCCTGACGGCCAACGCCAAGTACAAGAAGTCGGCGCGTACCGTCGGCGATGTGCTGGGCAAGTTCCACCCGCATGGTGACAGCGCCTGTTACGAGGCCATGGTGCTGATGGCGCAGCCGTTCAGCTATCGCTATCCGCTGGTGGATGGACAGGGCAACTGGGGTAGCCAGGATGACCCCAAGTCCTTCGCGGCCATGCGTTACACCGAATCGCGTCTGTCGAAATATTCCGAGGTGCTGCTGTCCGAGCTCTCCCAGGGCACCGTCGACTGGGTGCCCAACTTCGATGGCACCATGAACGAGCCCAAGGTGCTGCCGGCGCGTCTGCCCAATGTGCTGCTCAACGGCACCACCGGCATCGCGGTGGGCATGGCGACCGACATTCCGCCACACAACGTGCATGAAGTCGTGGCCGCCACACGCCACCTGCTGCGCAACCCGGACTCCGACAGCGATCAGCTGATGGACTTCCTGCCGGCACCGGATTTCCCCACCGAGGCGGAGATCATCACGCCGCGCACCGACCTCGCCAAGCTCTATCGCACCGGTCGTGGCAGCGTGAAGATGCGCGCCCGCTATGTGCTGGAAGAAGGCGATATCGTGATCACGGCGCTGCCGTATCAGGTCTCCGGCGCCAAGGTGATCGAGCAGATCGCCGCCCAGATGCAGGCCAAGAAGCTGCCGATGGTCGCGGACCTGCGCGATGAGTCCGACCACGAGAACCCGACGCGCCTGCTGATTCAGCCGCGCTCCAATCGGGTCGATATCGAAGGCCTGATGGCGCACCTGTTCGCCACCACGGATCTCGAGAAGAACGCGCGCGTCAACATGAACGTCATCGATCTCAAGGGTCGCCCGCGCGTGATGGCACTGCACGAGATGCTCGCCGAGTGGCTGCGCTATCGTCGCGCCACCGTGCGTCGTCGCCTCGAGCATCGTCTGGCCAAGGTCGAGGACCGTCTGCATATCCTCGAGGGTCTGCTGACGGCTTATCTGAATCTCGACGAGGTGATTCGCATCATCCGCGAGGAGGAAGATCCCAAGGCCAGCCTGATCGAGACCTTCCAGCTCTCCGAGCGTCAGGCCGAGGCGATCCTCGAGCTGCGTCTGCGTCACCTGGCACGCCTCGAAGAGATGAAGCTGCGGGGCGAGCAGGACGAGCTCAAGCGCGAGCGCAAGCACCTCAAGCATCTGCTGGGCAATGACGAGGCCCTGACCGATCTGATCGACAGTGAGCTTGAGCAGGCTGCCACTGACTTCGGCGATGCACGTCGCTCGCCGCTGGTTGAACGCGGCGAGGCCAAGGCGCTGTCGGAAGTCGAGCTGATGGGCGCCGACCCGATCACCGTCGCGCTGTCCGAGAAGGGCTGGATCCGCGCCGCCAAGGGACATGATATCGACCCCGAAGGCCTGTCCTACAAGGCCGGCGACCGCTTCCATCTGGCGGCGCGCGGCAAGACCAATCAGCCGCTGGTGCTGCTGGATGACACCGGGCGCGCCTACACCCTGGCCGCGCACAATCTGCCCAGTGCGCGCGGGCAGGGCGAGCCGATCACCGGGCGCATGAATCCGGCGGCGGGGGCTTCGATGGTCGGGCTGCTGCTCGACGCGCCCTCGGCGCGCTATCTGCTGGCCTCCGATGGTGGCTATGGCTTCGTGACCACGCTCGAGCAGCTGACCGGCAAGAACAAGTCCGGCAAGGCCGCGCTGACCTTGCCGCGCGGCTGTGCGGTACTGCCGCCGGTGGCGATCCCCGAGGTGCCTGAGACGGCGCAGGGGGATGCCGCGCCGCTGGAAGTGGCGGTGGTGTCCAACGAAGGGCGTCTGCTGGTCTTCCCGCTCGTCGAGTTGCCGGAAATGTCCAAGGGCAAGGGCAACAAGATGCTGTCGATTCCGGGCGAACGCGCCGCCAATCGTGAGGAATTCGTGCGCTCGCTGGTGGTCGTGCCTGCCGGGGCCACGCTGGTGGTGCACGCCGGCAAGCGCAAGACGCTGCTCAAGGGGGCGGATCTTGACTACTATCGTGGCGAGCGTGGCCGACGCGGCAGCAAGTTGCCCAAGGGCTTCCAGAAGGTCGATCGTCTGGCCGTAGACAGTTGATGATGCCAGTGGCGAGCTGCCCTGGAGGTAACCTCTTGATGATTCATTGCTCAGGAACGATTTTCCGATGACACAACGTATCTTGATCCGCGCCACCGGTGCGGCTCGTCCGGGACAGCTGGCAGGGCTCGGTCAGGCGCTGGCCCGCAGTGGCGCACGTCTGCTGGATATCAATCAGAGCGTGACCTTCGGGCTTGTGTCGCTGGAAGCGCTGGTGGCACTGGAGGCGCAGTCCGAACTGGAAGCGGCGCTGAGTGCTGCCGGGGAACAGCTGGGACTGGATGTGCAGGCCGTGCAGGTCGGCGCCGAGGAATATGCACGCTGGAGCCATCAGCTGGAGCGCCCGCGCTGGATTCTGACGCTGCTGGCACCGCGACTGCCGGCGGGCATTCTCGCCGAGGTCGGCGGCCTGACGGCGGAATTCGGTATCACCGTCGAGCTGATGCATCGCCTGTCGGGGCGTGAACCGCTGGATGGCGAGTCACCGGCCGAAGGCGCCTGTGTCGAGTGCTGGCTGCGCCTGCCGGAGCACGAGACCGACATCAATGCGCTGCGCGAGAAGGCGCTGGCGCTGGGCGCGCTGCATGGTGTCGATATCGCGATCCAGGAAGACGATATCTGGCGTCGTCATCGCCGCCTGATCTGCTTCGACATGGATTCGACCCTGATCAAGACCGAGGTGATCGATGAGCTGGCGCGTCGTCATGGGGTCGGCGAGGAAGTCTCGCAAGTCACCGAGCGTGCCATGCGCGGTGAGCTGGACTTCCAGGAAAGCTTCCGTGAGCGCATGAGCAAGCTCAAGGGGCTGGACGAGTCGGTGCTGGCGGAGATCGCCGCCAACCTGCCGCTGATGGATGGGGTCGAGCGTCTGATGGCCAATCTCAAGGCGCTGGGCTATCGCACCGCGATTCTCTCCGGTGGCTTCACCTACTTCGCGCGTCACCTCCAGCAGCTGCTGGGCTTCGATGAGATCCACGCCAACGAGCTGGTGATCGTCGATGGCAAGGTGACCGGTGAGGTGCGTGAACCGATCGTCGATGCCGAGCGCAAGGCGCTGCTGCTGCGCGAGATCGCCGAGCGTTACGGCCTGCGCATGGAGCAGACCATCGCCGTCGGGGATGGTGCCAACGACCTCAAGATGCTTGCTGAAGCAGGGCTGGGCATCGCCTTCCGCGCCAAGCCGCTGGTACGTGAACAGGCGCGTCAGTCGATCTCGACGCTGGGGCTTGATGCCGTGCTCTATCTGATGGGCTACCGCCAGCAGGACCTCAAGCACTGACAGACGCCGACGACTCGGAGTCTGTCTGTTGTCGCCCTACCAAAACGCCATTCGCCACGCCGTCAGGAGTTTGCCCATGCCGTCACCCTATGACGATGAACTGCACCTGCTGTGTCTGTTCCCGCATGACGCCGCCCTCAAGGGCTTGAAGATTCGCCACGATGCCAGTCCTGACATGGTCGCTGCGGCAGAACGTCTGCACGCCAAGGGCCTGACCACGCTGCCCGATGGTGGCTATCTGACCTCCGTGGGTCGTGAGGCTGCCGAGCATGCCCATCGTCTGAACGATCTGCTGCACGTTCCCCAGGCCATGACAGGGACCTGACCTGAGGGGTCAGGCCTTGTGCTTGCGGTAGGTCGCGCGCGTGATCTCGACGATCTCCACGCTGACCTCGCGAGCGGCCTCGCAGTGCGGCTTGAGGGCTTCCATCAGGATGTCCGCCAGACGCGACTTGTCGTCATCGCTTCGGCCTTCCAGCTGATGGCAGTGAAGGTTGACGAAGCCATGCTTGTGCGCCAGTGGTGCCTGATTGCCCGCCAGGCGCCAGTGACGCCAGCTTTCCGCGCGCACCTTGATGTCGCTTTCCTTGAACAGGCCGCTTTGCATGGCGGCGGCATGCAGGTCATCCATGATCGCGTCCATGTCGAGGCTGGGGGCCAGACTGTCGGCATAATCAATGACGAGATGAGGCATGTGATGGGCTCCTTGAGCGTGGCCACGCCTCTTGGGGCGTGTGCCGATGGTGATGATGGCCAGCGATTCTAGCGAACAGGGGCGTCTTGGAGCGGCGCCCGGGGATCTCGCGCACCAGACGTGGCATCAGGAAGCCGGGCAGATGCTCCAGCAGTGCCTCCATCAGGGCGCAGGCGTCTTCATCGCTGACCGCGAAGTGGGCGGCGCCCTGGACGGGGTCGAAGGCATGCAGGTAGTAGGGCAGCACCCCGCACTCGAACAGTCGCTCGGCGAGGGCCGTCTGCGTTTCCACCGAGTCATTGACGCCGCGCAGGATGACGCTCTGGTTGAGCAGGGTGACCCCGGCTGCCTTGAGGCGTGTCATGGCCGCGGCGACCTCCGCGTCCAGCTCGTTGGCGTGGTTGCTGTGGATGACCAGCACCTTCTGCAGTCGCGTCGCCTTCAGCCAGTCCAGCAGCTCGGCATTGACGCGATCCGGTATCACCACCGGCAGGCGGGTGTGGATGCGCAAACGCTTGAGATGCGGTATCTCGCCCAATGATTCCACCAGCCAGGCCAGTCGCCTGTCGGGAGACACGAGCGGGTCGCCACCCGAGAGGATGACCTCGTGGATGCGCTCATCGGCGCGCAGGTAGTCGAGAATGTCCTGCCATTGCGCGCGGCTGGGCTGGTGGTCTTCATAGGGAAAATGGCGCCGGAAACAATAGCGGCAATTGATCGCGCAGCCACCGCTGGCCATCAGCAGCACTCGGTTGGTGTACTTGTGGATCAGTCCCGGGAGCGGGGTGTGCTCCGCTTCTTCCAGCGGGTCGGTGACATAGCCGTCGAGCACGTCCGTCTCGCTGTCCAGTGGCAGCACCTGACGCAGCAGCGGGTCATTCGGGTCTTCGGGGCGGATGCGGCTGGCATAGGCCTCGGGAACGCGGATCGAGAACAGGGCATGGCCGTCGCTGGCGCCGGGAAGCCATTCGTGATCCAGTCCCAGGCGGTCCAGCAGCGCCTCGGGAGAGCGAATGACGTCGCGCAGCTGTGCACGCCAGTCAGGCGGCAATCTGGAATTCATGGCGGGCAAGACCCGTTAACGAGTCGAGAGCGAGCAAGATGGCCAATTATTCTACCAACGAATTCAAGTCCGGTCTGAAAGTGATGCTGGACAATGACCCCTGTGCCATCGTTGACAATGAGCTGGTCAAGCCGGGCAAGGGGCAGGCCTTCAATCGCGTCAAGCTGCGCAACCTGAAGACCGGTCGTGTGTGGGAGCGGACGTTCAAGTCCGGTGAGAGCATCGAAGCTGCCGACGTCATGGAAGTCGACATGGAATACCTCTACACCGACGGGGAAATGTGGCACTTCATGCGTACCGATGGCTCCTTCGAACAGTATGCCGTCGATGGCAAGGCGCTGGGCGACAACATCAAGTGGCTGAAAGAGCAGGTCGTCTACACCATCACGCTGTGGAATGACAACGCGATCGCGGTGACTCCGCCGAACTTCATCGAGCTGGAAGTCGTCGAGACGGATCCGGGCCTCAAGGGTGACACCGCCAACGGTGGCTCCAAGCCGGCGACGCTGTCTTCCGGTGCCGTGGTGCGTGTCCCGCTGTTCATCAACCAGGGCGAAGTGCTCAAGGTCGATACGCGCAGCGCCGAGTACGTCTCGCGCGCCTGAGCCTTTTCGCTCACGTCGTGATCCCTCTGATGCCTCGCCTCGTGCGGGGCATCATCGTTTGTGCCGGTCAATCCTGCCCTTGCCGCAAGACTGGGCGCCCACTGCGACGCGAGAGCGACTCGTGCAGCGCGCACGACTGATCAATGAGGTGCGGGCCTTCTTCGCCGAGCGTGAGGTGCTGGAGGTGGAGACGCCGGTGCTGGGGCAGGCCGGCTCGACCGACGTGGGGCTGGCCTCGTTGTCATCGTCGTTGCAATTGCCCGGTGAGCGTGAACGGGTGCCGATGTGGCTGCAGACCTCGCCGGAATTCCACATGAAGCGTCTGCTGGCGGCCGGCAGCGGGCCGATCTTCCAGATCGCGCGTGCCTTCCGCGATGGTGAGGTCAGTCGTCGCCACAATCCCGAGTTCTGCATGCTGGAATGGTATCGCCCCGGCATGAGTCTCGAGGGCCTGAGAGAGGAAACCTGTGAGCTGATCCAGCGCGTGATGGCGCTCGGGGCGCGGCTGACCGGCAAGTCGTCGCTGCTGGACACCTCTGATGCATCAGACGCCTCAGGGGCTGGTCCTGCCGTCACGGCCTACCGTGATCTCTTCCGGCGAGTGCTGTCACTGGACCCGTTCAGTGCCTCTCTGGACGAGGTACGCGCGGCATGCGGGCGTGAGTGCGCTGTCGATGCCAGTGACTGGTCCCATGAGACCTGCCTGGATGCGCTGATGAGTCTGGTGATCGAGCCGACATTGGGGGCCGCATGCCGAGTGACTGCCCCATGCTGACCTTCTGGCCCGGCATCAGGGTGTCATCGAACTCGACGCTGTCCGGGAAGCACATCACCACGGTGGAGCCGAGCTGGAAGCGACCCATCTCGGCGCCCCGTGCCAGCTCGATGAGTTGATCGAAGCGGGTCGTCTCGACATCGCCGGACAGTGGCGTGACCTGGCCGCTCCACACGGTCTTGATCGCCGCGACGATCATCGCGCCGACCAGCACCATGGCCATCGGGCCGTGTTCGGTCTCGAAGATGCAGACCAGGCGCTCATTGCGGGCGAAGAGGCCCGGCACATGCGTGGCGGTGGCTTCATTGACCGAGAACAGGCGTCCCGGCACGTAGGCCATCTCCACCAGGCGGCCCGCCAGGGGCATGTGGACGCGGTGATAGTCCTTCGGTGACAGATAGACGGTAGCGAAGCGGCCGTTGCGGAAGGGGGCGGCACGCTCCTCGCTGCCACCCAGCAGCTGGGTCAGCGAGAAGGCCTGACCCTTGGCCTGCACCAGGGTGCCGTGGCTGATGGCTCCGAACTGCGACAGCACACCATCGGCAGGCGAGACGAGTCCTTCCTCGATGGGGCGGGCCTCTTGCTTGAGGGCACGGGTGAAGAAGTCGTTGAAGCAGGCGTAGGCGCGCGGATTCTCCTCGAGCGCCTCGTTCATGTTGACGTCGTAGGCCTTGATGAAACGTTCGATGAAGGTGTTCTTGACCCACGGGTTCTCGCAGGCGGCGATGCGCCCGATGAGGCGTGAGATCAGGTGCTGGGGTAACGGGTATTGGCTCAGAGAGAACAGCTTGGCACGATCCACGATGTTGATCCTTGCAGCGATTGCCCCATTCCTTCCAGGAACCGGGATAGGCGCGAATGTCCTCGAACCCCAGTGCACGCCCCACCAGCCAGGTCAGGCCTGAGCGGTGGTGGCTCTGGCAGTGCGTCACCACATGCTGCTCGGGACTGATGCCCCGCGCGCCCAGCTCGGTGATCAGCTCGGCATAGTCACGAATGCGCAGGTCGCGCTCGCGGTCCATGGCCTCGGTCCACTCGAAGTGCACGGCGCCGG
Organism: Cobetia sp. ICG0124; assembly: GCF_004006355.1. Classification (NCBI taxonomy): domain Bacteria; kingdom Pseudomonadati; phylum Pseudomonadota; class Gammaproteobacteria; order Oceanospirillales; family Halomonadaceae; genus Cobetia; species Cobetia sp. ICG0124. Next base: position 1,159,107 of record NZ_CP024893.1, read on the forward strand.
GGATATGGCCAAGACGCGCGTTCTGGCCTTTTTCTCCGCGATACTCCTCCAGTGAACGGGCATCCCACACCACGACCTTCTCCTCGGGGGCCTCGGCGGACAGGCGCTCGAGAATGTCCTCGCGGGTCGCCATCACGCTGGTATCGACATAGGCGGCGTGATATTCGCTGGCCTGCCATTCGCTGGCAGCCTCACTCAGGGCAAGTCCTTCACCCTGCCAGGCATGCAGACCGCCGTTGAGATAACTGAAGCGCGTGTGGCCCAGCAGCGCGAGGGTCCACAGCAGACGACCTGCCCAGCCACCGCCTTCGTCGTCATAGGCGACGACATGGCTGTCCCGCGTGATGCCCAGCTCGGACATGATGTCGGACAGCGCCTGTGGGCTCGGCACGCCGGGGATCTCGTCCTCGTTGCTGCCGACCAGGCGCTTGAAGTCGAGCAGGCGTGCGCCGGGCACATGACTGGCATGACTCTCGGCCTTGAGCGGAACATCGACGATCACGATGTCCGGGTGGTCAAGCAGCGGCAGCAGCTGCGCAGGCTCGACGATCAAGGGCAGCAGGTTCACCTTGTTCGAGCGCCTCTTTTCACTTCGCGCCGAAGGCACCACGACGCGCACGGAAGTGCTGGCAGGCATTGCCACCTTCCTGGCTTCGATGTACATCATCGTGGTCAATCCCGGCATCCTGTCCGCTACGGGTATGCCGTTCAGTGCCGCACTGACCGCCACCGTGCTGGTCAGCTTCTTCGGCAGCCTGATGATGGGACTGTACGCCCGCAATCCGATCCTGGTGGCACCGGGCATGGGCATCAATGCCCTGTTCGCCTACACCATGGTGCTGGGGACCGGCATGCGCTGGGAGGTCGCGCTGGGGTGCGTCTTCTGGGCGGGTGTCATCTTCGCCATCCTGGCGCTGTTCAACGTGCGACGTCTGGTCATCGATGCGATTCCCGCTCAGCTGCGCTATGCGATTGCCTGCGGTATCGGCCTGTTCATCACCCTGATCGGGCTGGTGAATGCCAAGCTGATCGTGTCCAACCCCGTCACCGTGGTCAGTGTCGCCCCCATGACGCCCTCGCTGGTGATCTTCATGATCGGGCTGGCGCTGACGGCGGTTCTGGTCGCCAGACGTATCCATGGCGCCTTGATCATCGGCATCGTGGCGACCACCCTGATGGCGGCCACCATCGGCCGTCTGTGGGGGGACGGGACTGCCTACTTCCCGCCCGAGATCGCGCAGCCGACGCTGGTCAACTTCACCGGCATCTTCGCGGCACCTGATTTCAGCGGCCTGCTGGCACTGGATTTCATGGGCTCACTGAAGATCGCCTACGTGCCCTTCATCTTCGTCATCCTGTTCACGGTGTTCTTCGATGCCCTGTCCACCTTCATGGCGGTCGCTGAGGCGGGCAATCTGAAGGATGAGAATGGTGACCCGCGCAACATCCGTCGCTCGATGATGGTCGATGCCTTCTCGGCGCTGGTCTCCGCACCGCTGGGCACCAGCCCTGCCAACGCCTATATCGAATCGGCGGCCGGTATCAGCCAGGGTGGGCGCACCGGTCTCGTCGCCGTGGTCGTGGCACTGTGCTTCCTGCCGTTCCTGTTCCTGGCGCCGTTGCTGTCGCTGGTGCCTGCCATCGCCACCGCGCCGGCGCTGATTCTGGTCGGCGTGTTCATGATGGAGCCGATTCGCAAGATTCACTGGCACCAGTTCGATGATGCGATTCCGGCCTTCATCGCCATGGTGATGATCCCGCTGACCTACTCCATCACCCACGGGATCGTGTTCGGCTTCCTGAGCTTCGTGATCATCAAGCTGGGGGTCGGCAAGGCGCGGGAGATTCGCCCGACCATGTGGGTGCTGTTCGCGCTGTCGATCCTGCTGTTGCTGGAAGGCTGAGTCAGGCGATCATCCAGCCCAGGAAGGTCAGTCCGAGGAACACCAGCAGGATGCCGCCGATGATCGAACCTCTGAGCAGTGACGTGACGCCCTTGAACAGCAGATACAGCCCGAACACCAGGCCCAGCAGACTGAACAGGGAGGTGCTCATGCCCAGCTCACCGGCCAGACCACTGAAGAAGCCCTTGAGGGCGTCGTCGAAATTGGCGAAGAAGCCGCTCAGGCCCTCCACGATGAAGCGGATGGCGGCGCCAAGCTGAGTGCCGATCCAGTTGAAGAAGTCTTCCATTGCGCACGGTATCCGGACAGAAAAGAGGCCACAGTGTGCCATGAATGCGGCGTGGACGCTGTCGTTGCACCATCAGGTGTCCAGGTACCTGGCGGTGAAATCGTCGATCCCCATGGGCTTGTCCATCAGGTAGCCCTGCAGGGCGTCGCAGCCCATCTCCAGCAGCAGCTCTCGCTGTCTGGAGGTCTCAACGCCTTCCGCCACCACGCACATGCCCAGTTCATGCCCCAGCTGCACCATGAAGTTCACCATCCGGCGGTTCATCTCGTCGTTCTCGAGATCATTGACGAAGCTGCGATCCACCTTGAGCTCATCGAAGGGCAGGTGCTTGATGTAGGTCAGCGAGGAGAAGCCGGTGCCGAAATCATCCAGTGACAGCCGCAGCCCCAGCGAGCGCAATTCATGCATGCGTGCCACCGTGGCTGGCATGTCGGTCGCGAAGACATTCTCGGTCAGTTCCAGTTGCAGGTATTCAGGGGAGAGGGTGTGCTGGCCGAGCGTTCTGGCGACATTGCTGACGTAGTGCGGTGATTCCAGCTGTTTGACGCTGACATTGACAGATAGATAGAGCTCGGCGAAACCGGTGCCGTTCTGCCAGCCCGCCAGCAGCCTGCAGGCCTGTTCCAGTACCCAGTCGCCGAGGCTGTCGATCAGCTGGCTCTTCTCGGCCAGCGGGATGAATTCATAGGGGGAGATGTTGCCGAACCGAGGATGTCGCCAGCGCAACAGGCATTCAGCGCCGACCAGCTTGAGCCCTCTGTCGAATTGCGGCTGAAGCTCCATGTAAAGCTCTTCGTGCTCGATGGCGCGACGCAGGTCATTTTCCAGCTGCACGGCCCGCTCAAGCTCCACGCGCATGCTGGGGTCAAAGCGAACGGTCTGGTTGCGTCCGGCTTCCTTGGCGCGATACATCGCGATATCGGCGCGGCGGATGAGCTCCTCCGCACTCAGGGCGCGATCATGGAACATGATGCTGCCCAGACTGGCCGAGCTGTGATGATCCAGTGGCTGCGACTGCGGGTCGGAGAGCGTATAGGGCTGGTTGAGCGCCTGCTGCAGACGCTCCATCAGCTCATCCAGTTCACGACAGGCTGCCTGCGGGTCATGGCTCAAGGGCTGTACCAGGATGACGAACTCGTCCCCGCCAAAGCGCGCGACAAGATCCGTCTCCCGCACCTGGCCGGTCAGGCGGTGGGCCACTTCGATCAACAGATGGTCGCCGGTGGTATGCCCCAGCAGGTCATTGATCTTCTTGAAGTGATCCAGGTCGATGAAGATGAGCGCCCCGTGAGTGTCTCTGGCGTCCATGATGATGATCGCCTGCTGCAGCGCATCAATCAGCGTGGCGCGATTGGCCAGCTTGGTGAGAGGGTCGAAGCGACTGTGCTGATGCAGCAGGGCTTCTGATTCGACGATGCGCGTGATGTCGGTGATGGAACCGATCATGCGCAGGGGAGTGCCGTCGTGATCACGTTCGATCACGTCCCCCTTGTCGATGACCCAGACGACATTCCCGTCCCGTGTCAGCATGCGATGGCGATGGTAGTAGGGTGTCCCGCCTTCCAGGCAGTCCTGGATGGCGACCATGACTTCCGGCGTGTCCTCGGGATGCAGCAGGCTGGCGAATTCCTCGAGGCTGTTGTGCAGCTCGTCGTGGGGGACGTTCAGGATCTCGGACCAGCGCCGATTGTGCGTCACGGAGCTGTTGGTGATGTTCCAGTCCCAGAAGCCTTCCAGCGAGGTGTCATAGATATGATCGATATGACGGCTCTTGCGCTCATGCTCACGGACTTCCGCGGTGATGTTGTGCGCCAGCACGGCGACCAGCGGCTTGCCATGAATGTCATGGAAGGGCTGCTTGATGGAGCGGAAATGATTGATCTCGCCGGTGGTGCCGTCGGTGGCATCCTCGAAGACCTGCTCACGCTCGAACTTGCTGAGCACCTGCTCCACGCTGCGGCGGAAGAAGCGGCTCTGCTCGGTATTGCCGGTGTAATGACTGTCGTCGCGTCCGATGATGTCTTCGAGCGTGGTGCCGTAGAAGTCGGTCAGGGTGCGATTGGCGAAGCGAAACAGCCCCTTGGCATCCTTGATGAACAGGATGTCGGGATGGGTATCGACCAGCGTGCGCAGCAGATGGTTCTCGGCTTGCAGTGCCTCGAGACGTGACGACATGGCCTGCAGTCGTGCATGCAGGCTGTCGTCGTCAGACGCTAGGGTCTCGGTGGAGACTTCTGAATGCGAAGGGTGGCGTCCCTCGGCATCGGAAGGTGCGGCCATGGCGGGTTCCCGGGGCGATGGAGACAGCCTCCAGTCTACGTTGCCGCCTGATGTTCTGATGTGTTAGAGGTCTACCTTGTCCTTGTACTCGCAGAGATCCTCGATCACGCAGCTGCCGCAGCGTGGTTTGCGTGCCACGCAGGTGTAGCGGCCATGCAGGATCAGCCAGTGATGGGCGTCGACCAGAAACTCCTTCGGTACATGGCGCATCAGCTTGTGCTCGACCTCCAGCACGTTCTTGCCCGGCGCGATTCGCGTGCGATTGGAGACGCGGAAGATGTGCGTGTCCACCGCCATGGTCGGCTGACCGAAGGCGGTGTTGAGCACCACGTTGGCGGTCTTGCGGCCCACGCCGGGCAACGCTTCCAGTGCCTCGCGGGTCTGCGGCACCTCACTTCCATGCTGCTCGATCAGCATGCGGCAGGTCTTGATGACGTTCTCGGCCTTGGTATTGAAAAGCCCGATCGTCTTGATGTACTCCTTCAGTCCCTCGACGCCCAGCGCCAGAATGCTCTCCGGGGTATTGGCGACCGGATACAGCCTGGCGGTGGCCTTGTTGACGCCCACATCCGTGGCCTGGGCCGAGAGCAGGACCGCGATCAACAGCTCGAAGGGCGTCGACCACTCAAGCTCCGTGCGTGGCTCTGGATTCTCGTTGCGCAGGCGGGTGAAGATCTCGAGACGTTTCTGGGCGTTCATGGCAGCTCGGTCAGGAAATCGTGCCGGTGACGCGCACGCGACGCGAGGCCTTGGGCGCATCCACGGCTGCTGCCTTGCGGCGCTGCTCGAGGCGCTCATCGATGGTCTTCTTGCCCGCGATGATCAGCCCCATGCAGAAGAAGGCGCCGGGCGGCAGCACCAGGAACAGGAAGGAGTAGTCCGGGAACAGCGTCAGCTTCCAGTCTGCGGCCACCGGCCCGAGCAGCAGCTCCATGCCCGCAAACAGCGTGCCTTGACCGAACAGCTCGCGCATGCCGCCCAGCAGTACCAGCACGGCCATGAAGCCCAGCCCCATCATCAGCCCATCGGTGGCCGCCGGCAGCACCGGGTGCTTGGCGGCGAAGGCATCGGCACGCCCGAGAATCGCGCAGTTGGTGACGATCAGCGGAATGAAGATGCCCAGAATCTGGTAGAGCTCATAGGTATACGCCTTCATCAACAGCTCAGCGCAGGTCACGAAGGAGGCGATGATCATCACGAAGGCCGGCAGGCGTACCGCCGACGGCACCAGATTGCGGATCAGTGACACCGCCACGTTGGAGCCGACCAACACCAGCAGGGTGGCAAGTCCCAGGCCGATGGCATTGACGACGCTGGCGGTGACGGCCAGCAGCGGACACAGGCCCAGCAGCTGTACCAGCGCTGGGTTGTTGTCCCACAGGCCGTCGCGGCTGATCTTGCCAAGTGAGATATCACTCATGAGGTTCATCTCCGCCGTGTTCAGAAGTCGCTGATGGCGCAAGCGTGCCGTCAGCGGAGGGAGCGTGTGCGGTGTCCTGTGCCTTGGCGGCGCGGCGTGTCGCGGTCAGCGTCTCGCTGTCGCCGGCCAGCAGCGCCGTGCGATGCGCCATGAAGTAGATCAGTGCCTGACGCACGGCCCCCACGACCGCACGCGGGGTGATGGTCGCGCCGGTGAACTGGTCGAAGTCTCCGCCATCCTTCTGCACCTTCCATTCCACCGAGCTGAGCGTCTGGTCGTCGAACTCATGGATCCATCCGGACTTGCGGGCTTCGATCTTGTCGCCCAGTCCCGGGGTCTCGGCGTGCTTGACGGCGCGCACGCCGGCCACGCTGCCATCTGCCCGGATACCGACCAGCAGGCGGATATCGCCGCTGTAGCCCTTGCCGGTGACCACCGGCAGCAGTACCGCGACGGTCTTGCCATCCCGAGTGGCGCGCCAGCCGGTGTCGGCGCTTTCCAGTCCCAGCACCTGGGAGGGCGGCAGGACGAAGGCATCGTCGAGCAGGTCATTGTCGTGCAGTGACGGCGGGATGATCTCGGCAAGCGCGGCGCTCTGGGCGGCACGCTCGTTGTCCGCGATGGTGTCGGCGGTGGTCATCTGGGTGACGGCCACCACGCCGGCGGTGACGATGGCGAACACCGCCAGGCCCGAGGCGGCCCGCGCGATGTTGTGCTTCAGGCCTCGCGCGGCCTGGGTTTGCTGTTCGGGCTGATCCGGCGTCAGGCTCATGCCTTGTCCTCCAGCTTGATGCCGCGACGGGCCTTCTTGTGGCCATAGCTGCGGGGCTGCGTGTAGTAATCGATGAACGGTACGCTGAAGTTCATCAGCAGCACCGCAAAGGCGATGGCATCCGGATAGGCACCGAAGGTGCGAATCAGATAGATCAGCACGCCGATACCCGCGCCGTAGTAGAGCTTGCCCTTGTTGGAGGTCGCCGCCGTGACGGGGTCGGTGGCGATGAAGAAGGCACCGAAGATCGCCGCGCCGCATAGCAGGTGGAACAGCGGGCTGGCATGCTGATCGCCCTCCATCAAGAAGAAGATACCCGAGATCACGCTCAGGCTGCCCAGCATCGCCACCGGGATATGCCAGGTGATCAGGCGACGTGCCAGCAGCACCAGGCCGCCGAGGCCCCAGGCGATGGCGGTCTGCTGCCAGGCCAGCAGGTTGGCGGCGGGCAGCAGGCTCGGGTCGGCCCAGAACTCGCTGCTGGAAAGCTCGCCCTTGTTGCGGAAGGCGTCCAGCGGTGTGGCGCCGGTCAGGGCATCCGGCGTGGCGATCATGCCGAAGAACTGCCTGAGGCTGTCGGCGAAGCCGAGCGTGAAGCCATCGGGGGCCGACCAGCGCGACATCTCGACCGGGAAGGAGATCAGCAGCAGCGCATAGGCGACCATCGCCGGATTGAACGGATTCTGGCCCAGGCCGCCGTAGAGCTGCTTGGCGACCACGATGGCCGCGACCACGCCGGTCAGTACCAGCCACCAGGGGGCCAGCGGCGGCAGCGAGACGGCCAGCAGCACGCAGGTGACGAGCGCCGAGTTGTCCTTGAGGAAGAAGCTGACCGGCCGTCCGCGCAGCTTGAGCAACAGCGCCTCGAGCGCGATGCCGGTCAGGCAGGCGAAGACGAGATTGAACAGCACGCCCCAGCCATAGTGCCAGCAGAGTACGGCGATGCCCGGCAGCGTGGCAGCCAGCACCCAGGCCATCACGCGCGAGGTGGCGGTGGGCCCATGGGCATGGGGAGAGCTTGCGTGCATCAGGCTCATGAGGCGTTCAGATCCTTGCGGTAAATGGACAATGACGTGTGGCGTGCGGTGCAGCGGCCTGCCAAGGGGGCGGTGAAGGAACGCGCGTCACTCATTGCGCGTCCACCAGTGCCTGTACCTCGGCCAGCGACTCGCGGGCGTGTTCCAGATTGCGGCGCGTACGGTCGACCTTGGTGGCCAGTCGCTGGCGGCTTTCGTCATCTGCCTCGCTCAGTGCCGCCTCTGCCTTGCGATGGGCCGCCTCGGCCGCCTTGACCGCGATGCTGACCTGCTTGTGACGCTTGGCGAGGTTCTCGGCGCGCGATGCCTCGATCTCGGCCTGGGAGAGCGTCACGTTGCTGGCCATGCTGCCACGTCCCACCGATCCTGCGGCAGCCTTGGGGGCCTCGGGAATCAATTCACCCGCGCCCTTGGCGGCAGGCGGCGCGTCAGTGCCGTCAGCTTGCGCGCTGGTCAGGCGAACCTCGGCGGCGCGCAGGTTTTCCTGTGCGGTGGCCAGCAGGGTCTGCAGGTCCTCGATATCGCCTTCACCGCTTTCGCTGGCGCGGGCCAGCGCCTTCTCGGCCTTCTTGACCGCGATATTGGCGGCTGCACGCGCCGTCTTGAGCGCCTTGAGATCGGCAGCCGGGGCAGCTGCGCCTGTCGTGCAGGTGCTTGCCGCAGCAGGCGCAGCTGACTCGAGGAGGCGTCGCTGGCGGCCTTGAGGTCGGCTTCGGCCTTGGCAAGTCGCGCCCTGGCATCTGTCACGCTGGCCTCCAGCGCCGCGATGTCACCCTCACCGCTATCCTGTGCCGTCTTGAGGGCCTTCTCGGCCTTCTTGACGGCGATGTTGGCGGCGGCACGCGCCGTCTTGAGGGCCTTGAGATCGGCTGCCGGGCCGCAGCGGCTGGCAGCTGTCGCTGCGCAGCGGTGCTTGCCGACGCGCAGTGTTGGCCGGAGCTGAGGCTGGGGCCGCTGCGTCGGACTCGCTGGCCGTCGCTGGCGGCCTTGAGGTCGGCTCTCGGCCTTGGCCAGTCGGGCCCTGGCATCCGTGACGCTGGCCTCCAGCGCCGCGATGTCACTGGCGCTGCACTCGCCACTGTCCTGTGCCGTCTTGAGGGCCTTCTCGGCCTTCTTGACGGCGATGTTGGCGGCGGCACGCGCCGTCTTGAGCGCCTTGAGGTCGGCTGCGGGCGCAGCGGCGGCGGGTCGTGGAGGTGCGGGGCGCCGCAGCAGGGGCAGCTGACTCGCTTGCCTCACTGGCGGCCTTGAGGGCGGCTCTCGGCGCTGGCAAGCTTGGCCTTGGCCGCGGTCACGTTGGCCTCAAGCGCCGCAAGATCACTGGCGCTGCTCTCGCCACTGTCCTGAGCCGCCTTGAGCGCCTTCTCGGCCTTCTTGAGGGCAATGTTGGCCGCGGCGCGCGCCGTCTTGAAGGCCTTGAGGTCCGTCGCCGCTGCCGGCGCCGACGGAGCGGCGGCACTCGCTGTGGACGTCGTATCGGCGGCAGTCGCGGTCTCGGCGCGCGCTGAGGCGGCCTTCTGGGCGGCCTGGGCACGCTGCTGGCGCTTGGCTTCCTTCTCGGCTTCCTCGCGTGCCATGCGCGCCTGCTTGAACTCGAAGCGGTGACGGGCGCGCTCTGACTTGCGCGCGTCGTGCTGGGCGGTACGAATCTCGCCCTTGGCGAAGCGGTAATACTGCACCAGCGGAATCTGGCTGGGGCAGACATAGGAGCAGGCACCGCACTCGATGCAGTCCGCGAGGTTGTAGAGCTCGGCCTTGTCGAACTCGCGAGACTTGGAGAACCAGTAGAGCTGCTGCGGGAGCAGCTCCGCCGGACATGCCTGCTCGCACATGCCACAGCGGATGCAGGGTTGCTCGACAGCGGGGGCCGGCACCGCCTCAGGCGAGGAGGCCAGCAGACAATTGGTGGTCTTGATGATCGGCAGGGCGTCACTCTCGAGGGTGAAGCCCATCATCGGCCCACCCATCACCAGACGGGCGATGCCGCTCGCAGAAGGAGCAGCCAGGCGCAGCAGGTCACCGATGGCGGTGCCCAGGCGAGCCTCGACGTTGTGCGGGTGCTGCAGGGCCTCGCCGGTCAGGGTGACGACCCGCGAGATCATCGGCTCGCCGAAGCACACCGCACGCTGCACCGCGCGCACGGTGCCCGGATTGTGCACCACCACGCCGACATCCGCGGGCAGGCCGCGACTGGGCACTTCGCGATCAGTCAGCAGCTTGATCAGCTGCTTCTCACCGCCGGAGGGGTACTTGGTCGGCACCACTACGACTTCCAGACGTGAATCCAGCGGCGGCAGGCGCTTGTCGGCACGCCGGGCGCGAATCGCCTGCTCCAGCGCGATGACGGCCTCGGGCTTGTTGTCCTCGATACCGATCAGGATGCACTCGGGGCCGATCAGGCTGGCGAGAATCTCGAGCCCTTCGATCAGCGCTTCCGGATGCGTGCGCATGGTCAGGTCATCGGCGGTGATGTAAGGCTCACACTCCGCCGCGTTCAGAATCAGGGTGTCGATGGCGTGGCGCTCACGCACGCGCGCCTTCACCGCCGAGGGGAAGCCCGCACCGCCCTGGCCGACCACGCCGGCATCCTGCAGGCGCTGGATCAGGTCCTGGGCTTCCTGCTGGCGCCAGTCGCGCCAGGCCTCAAGGCGCGCCCATTCATCGATCTCGCTGTCACGCTCGATCACGATGCACAGATCTTCCAGGCCCGAGACGTGAGGGATCTGACGCGGCTCGATGGCGGTGACCACGCCGGTGATGCTGGCATGCACCGGCGCGGAGATCATGCCCTGGGCGCGAGCGATCAGCTCACCGGTCTTCACGCGCTGGCCGATCTCCACCAGCGGCTGGGCGGGCGCGCCGATATGCTGACTGAGCGGCAGTACCACCTCATGGGGCAACGGGGCAGCCACCAGCGGGGCGCGATTGGAGAGTGCCTTGTGTTCCGGCGGGTGAATGCCGCCGTGGAAGTCGAATACGCGGGGAGCGCTGTCACGGACGTCACCATGGACTTGAGCAACGACAGAACCATCAGGCGACATTCCTTGCAGAGGTGGCGGTAGCGCGCTCTTGCGGGGCAGCGTCAGTGACGATCAGGCTGCCGCTGAAGCGGGTATTGTCTCGGGTCGGGCCGGCCGGCTGTGGCCAGTGCCAGCTGCGCACGTCGGTGGCGACCGGCACCATGTCGATGCAGTCCACCGGGCAGGGCTCGACGCACAGGTCGCAGCCGGTGCATTCGTCGGCGATCACGGTATGCATGTGCTTGGCGGCGCCCAGGATGGCGTCCACCGGACAGGCCTGGATGCACTTGGTGCAGCCGATGCATTCGTCTTCGCGAATCACCGCCACCTTGGGGGCGTTGTCGGCATCGCCATCCAGCGGCGTGGCCTCGCGCCCCAGCAGGTCGGCCAGCGAGGCGATGGTGCTCTCGCCACCCGGTGGGCACTTGTTGATCTCGTCCCCCTCGGCGATGGCCTGGGCATAGGGCTTGCAGCCCGGATAGCCGCACTGGCCGCACTGGGTCTGCGGCAGCAGCTGGTCGATCTGCTCGACGATGGGGTCGCCCTCGACCTTGAAGGCCACCGAGGCGAAGCCGAGCAGGCCACCGAAGACGATCGCCATGGCCACCAGCGCGATGATGGCGGAGATCAGCGTATGGTCGTTGAGGAAATCGAGCATGTCAGATCTGCACCAGTCCGGAGAAGCCGAGGAAGGCCAGCGACATCAGGCTGGCGGTGATCATCGCGATGGCCGGGCCCTGGAAGGGGCGTGGCACATCGGCGAAGGCCAGGCGCTCACGCATGGCGGCGAACAGCACCAGCACCAGCGAGAAGCCCACGGCCGCACCGAAACCGTAGAGCGTGGCTTCCATGAAGCTTGAATTGCGGTTCAGGGTCAGCAGCGCCACGCCGAGCACCGCACAGTTGGTGGTGATCAGCGGCAGGAAGATGCCCAGCACCTGGTAGAGCAGCGGACTGGTCTTCTTGACCACCATCTCGGTGAACTGCACCACCACGGCAATCACCATGATAAACGCGATGGTGCGCAGGTACTCAAGCCCCAGCGGCGCGAGGATGAAGTGGTAGGTCAGGTAGGCGCACATCGAGGACAGAGTGAGCACGAAGGTGGTGGCCAGCGACATGCCCATCGCCGACTCCAGCTTGTTGGAGACCCCCATGAACGGGCACAGGCCGAGGAACTGAACCAGCACGAAATTGTTGACCAGGATGGTGCTGATCAGGATAAGAAGGTATTCACTCATCAGGGGCGTCGCTCGGTCAGGGTGTTTCGAAGGCGCTCTGGTGTACGGGAGCGTCGAGCGCGGCAGCATTATACGCAAGATACTGCCTGCCGACAGCCTGTAGCGTGGCAATCAAGGCGCAGTGTTGCCAGTGTGAGACGGCCATTGTTTCGTGTTTTGCTTGGTTCTTGAAGTAATAAAGAAGAATTCCTTTATTACTTTTTATGATTTTGGCGTTGCCAGTGTCTCTTCATCCTCAAGGGATTGCACAAGGAGTGGGATATGCGTCGATCGGGTTCGCGCGGCAGGCGGCCGTTGTGGGTCATTGTCATCGTGGTCATCCTGGCGGGAATTTCCCAGCTGACGGGCAATGGCAACCTTTCGCTCACACAGTGGTGGAGCGACTTCCGCTCTCCGCAGGCCGGGGCAGGAGCAGGGCACCGGCTCCGCGGATGAGCAGCGCCTGCGCGATGCCATCCGCGCGCAGCAGAGTGATGTGCAGGTGCGCGGCACGGGGGAGGTGATACGCCTGCTCCGGGATGATCTCAAGGGCAGTCGTCATCAGAAATTCCTGATTCGAGTGGCAGGCGGGACCACCATTCTGGTGGCGCATAACATCGATCTCGCGCCGCGTATCGACAGTCTTCAGGTCGGGGATCGCATCGGCTTCTACGGGGAATACGAGTGGACCGACAAGGGCGGCGTGATCCACTGGACGCATCATGATCCCGGTGGCCGCCATGTGGGCGGCTGGCTGGAGCATGCCGGCCGTCGTTACGAGTGATCGTGATACTGCCGAGTCCTTAGCCAGATGCCTGAACGACAACGCCCCGCCAGAGACTCTCTGGCGGGGCGTTGTGCTGAAGAGCCCTCAGCATGTCAGTGCATCAAGTGACGCGCTGACCCGGCTTGGCACCGGTGTGCGGCTCCAGCAGGTAGATGCCTTCGTCATCACCGGCGGCCAGCACCATGCCTTCGGAGACACCGAAGCGCATCTTGCGCGGTGCCAGGTTGGCGACCATCACGGTCAGGCGGCCTTCCAGGGCTTCCGGCGCGTAGGCGGACTTGATGCCGGAGAATACGGTGCGCGTCTCGCCACCGATATCCAATGTCAGCTTGAGCAGCTTGGCCGCCTTCTCGACGTGCTCCGCCTTGACGATCTTCGCCACGCGCAGGTCGGTCTTCATGAAGGTGTCGAAGTCGATCTCCTCGGCGATCGGATCGGCGTCGAGCGGGCTCGGCGCGGCGGCAGCTTCCGCCTTGGCGGTGCCGTCCTTGATCTTCTGCTCCTCGACCAGCACTTCGCGCGAGGCTTCGAGCATCTTGTCGATGCGCTCCGGCTCGACGCGGGTCAGCAGCGGCTTGAACTTGTTGATGGCATGATCGGTCAGCACGCTTTCACGGCTGGCCCAGTCCAGGCTCTCGAGGTTCAGGAAGTCGCGCGCCTTGTCGGCCAGCTCCGGAATCACCGGCGCCAGATAGACCATCAGCTGACGGAACAGGTTGATGCCCACGGAGCAGACCTCGAGCACTTCCTGCTCGCGACCGTCTTCCTTGGCCATCGCCCACGGCGCCTTGTCGGCGATGTAGGTGTTGGCTTCATCGGCCAGCTCCATCACCTTGCGCATGGCGCGGGCGAATTCACGGGCTTCGAAGTCCGCCGCGATGCCTTCGCCAGCGGCGATGAAGCGCTCGACCAGCTCCGGCTCGGCGCAGGTGGCGGACAGCTTGCCGTCGCCCAGCTTCTTGACGAAGCCGGCACAGCGGCTGGCGATGTTGACCACCTTGCCGACCAGGTCGGAATTCACGCGGGCGGTGAAGTCCTCAAGGTTGAGGTCGAGGTCATCGACGCCGGAGGTCAGCTTGGCGGCGAAGTAGTAGCGCAGGTATTCCGGGTTGAGGAACTGCGCGTAGGTATCGGCCTTGATGAAGGTGCCGCGCGACTTGGACATCTTGGCGCCGTTCACGGTCACGAAACCATGGCAGTTGACGCCGGTCGGGGTGCGCATGCCGGCACCTTCCAGCATCGCCGGCCAGAACAGGGCGTGGAAGTAGACGATGTCCTTGCCGATGAAGTGATAGACCTCGGCGTCGGAATCGGCCTTCCAGTAGCTGTCGAAGTCGATGCCCTGCTTCTCGCACAGGTTCTGGAAGCTGGCGAGATAGCCGATCGGCGCGTCCAGCCACACGTAGAAGTACTTGCCCGGCGCGTCCGGAATCTCGAAGCCGAAGTACGGTGCATCGCGGGAGATGTCCCACTCGGCCAGACCCGCCTCGAACCATTCCTGCAGCTTGTTGGAGATCTGGCTCTGCACGCGGCCGCTCTTGGTCCACTCCTTGAGGAACTCGGCGAAGTTCGGCAGCTTGAAGAAGTAGTGCGTGGAGGTGCGCATTTCCGGGGTAGCACCGGAGATGGCCGAGACCGGATCGATCAGCTCGGCCGGCGTGTAGGCCGCGCCACAGGCTTCACAGTTGTCGCCATACTGGTCCTCGGTCTTGCACTTCGGGCAGGTGCCCTTGATGAAGCGGTCGGCGAGGAACAGGCCCTTGACCGGATCGAACATCTGCTCGATATCGCGGGTGGCAATATGGCCGGCATCACGCAGCGCCAGATAGATGCGCTCGCTGTGGGCGCGGTTCTCCGGCGAGTGGGTGGAGTGGTAGTTGTCAAAGTCGACACCGAACTTGGCGAAATCGGCCTGGTGCTCGTCACTCACGCGCTGGATCAGCTGCTCGGCGGTGACGCCTTCCTGCTCGGCCCGCAGCATGATGGCGGTACCGTGGGCGTCATCGGCGCACACGTAATGGCATTCGTGGCCACGACTTTTCTGGAAGCGTACCCAGATGTCGGTCTGGATGTACTCAAGCAGGTGACCCAGGTGGATCGACCCATTGGCATAGGGCAGGGCACTGGTGACCAGAATCTTGCGCGCTGACATGAGGCCTCGTCTTGACGGTAAAGGGCGCCTGCTGCGTGAAGGGCAGCGGCTCGCCGGAATGACACGTGATAGGGGCGAACGCATCGCCCCGTCGGGATGAGCGCTACTATATCGCGAAGGTGCGGGCGGCGCGAAGGGCGCGTCGCGTCACCAGCAACGCCGCCATGCGCAACTGTGCGGTTGCATCCCTTCCCGGCGCCCTCATGAAGGATGCTATACGCCACTTTTCCCGTTTCTGGAGGTCAGCATGGCAGCTCAACTATCCGTCGCCGGTCAGATCAATCGTCTCATCCGTCAGGTGATGATGCCCGGCAGCAACGCGCGCCCCAACGATGAACCCGGCCCCGAGCTTGCGATGGCCGTGCTGATGTTCGAGGTGGTGCGCGCCGATGACCACCTCGACGTGCGCGAGCGAGAAGCGCTTGCACGCCAGCTGGCCGAGCGTTTCTCGCTGGAGAAGGATGAGCTTGCCAGCCTGTTGTCCCAGGCCGAACAGGATGCCGAACAGGCCACGGATCACTACCGCTTCGTCAAGCAGCTCAACGAGCACATGAGCCTTGAGGAGCGCACCGAGCTGATCGGCATGCTCTGGGAGCTGGCGTACGCCGATGGCGAGCTGGATGCTCATGAGGAGCATCGCATCCGCCGGCTTGCCGGACTGCTGCACGTCAGTCACAGCGAATTCATCCGTACCAAGCTGGCGGCCCAGCCGAACATCAGTTGCGATAGAACAGGTGCTGACCGATGCGCGCGGTGCGCACGAAGCGCTTGGCCCAGTAGGGCGTGGCGTAGCGGGCGTGGAAGTAGAGCGCGCCGTCGGTGACGTCTTCCAGCTGATGGTTGAGCGCCTGACGGGCCACGTCGCGTGCCTCGGCGTAGGCTTCCGGCTCGCGAATCCTGTCGGAACGCCCGTCACACCACCAGGAGAACTGGCAGCTGCCGCTCTCGCCGCCCTGCTTGACCACGCCACAGAGGCTGTCGGGGAAGCGCGGGTCGGCGGCGCGGTTGATCACCACGTTGACGATGCCCTGCATGCCGCTTCGGCCTTCGCCCTTGGCTTCCCAGTAGGCGGCGCGCGCCAGACAGGTCAGCGGGTCGTCCACCGGTCGCTGGCCATTGGGGTCGATGGCGCGGGCGCCGGCCTTGGTCAGCAACAGCTCATCGGGGATATCGTCCTGGCCTCGCACCAGCAGGCTCTCGAGGCGCTCGGCCTTGGCGGCGGCGCTGACGGCATTGGCCTTGAGAGTTTCCATGACTGAACCCGTCCGTCTATCCAAGTTCCTGGCCCATCAGCAGGGCATTTCACGTCGTGAAGCCGAGCATCTCATCGCCCAGGGCGTGGTGCGAGTCGCGGGCGAAGTCGTCGAGGCGCCGTTCTTCAAGGTCACGGATGAGGAAGTCACGGTCGATGAGGGCGCCAGCATGGAGCCCATCGCGCCGATGACTCTGGTGTGGTATCGCCCGCCGGGCGCTCCGCTGCCGGACCCGCTCACCCTGCGTGACGGCGCGCCGCGCAGTGCGCTGGACAACAGTGGTGCCGACTGGCTCAAGGTGCATTTCCTGTCCCAGCAGCCGCTGGCGGAGCTGGCCGAGCAGGAGTCCGGCCTGGTGGTGTGGTCACAGAATCGCGGCGTGATCCGCAAGCTCGGTGATGACCTGGACCAGCTGGAGCAGGAATACGTCGTCGAAGTGGAAGGGACGCTTGATGACGACGGCCTCAAGCGTATCGGCTTCGCGCTGTGCGCCGACATCCGTGGCCGCAAGCCCAAGGTCAGCATCAGCTGGCAGAGCGATACCCGTCTGCGCATCGCCATGAAGCGCGTGCCGGTGGGCGGTATCCGTGGCGCGGTTGAGGAGCAGGGCCTCAAGGTCATCGAGGTCCGTCGTCTGCGCCTGGGCGCGATCCTGCTGGGCCGCATGGCACCGGGCGAGTGGCGTTTCCTGCCGGTCGACGTGCGTTTCTGATTGCCCCCGGGGGCATGGTTTCCTTGGACATGGTGCATCGGCTTGGCCCGTATCGCGGTGGCAGGCATACTGTGCCCATCGTGTTCCACGGCTTTTTTCGCTGACAGTTCAGACGTCTGCGCCTGCTGCGTTGACCGCGCGGCGCAGGCCGTCACAGGAGTTTCAAGATATGGAAGGTATCAAGCACATCGTGGCCGTCGCCTCCGGCAAGGGTGGCGTCGGCAAGTCCACCGTGACGGCCAATCTGGCACTGGCGCTGGCTCAGGAAGGTCTCAAGGTCGGCCTGCTGGACGCCGACATCTACGGGCCGAGTCAGGCGCAGATGTTCGGCGTGCCGACCGGTCAGCGTCCGGAGATGGCCGGTGAGCAGGTCTTCAGCCCCATCGAGGCCCACGGCATCAAGACCATGTCGATGGCTTACCTGGTCGACGTGAAGGACCCGATGGTCTGGCGTGGCCCGATGGTCGCGGGTGCCTTCCAGCAGCTGCTCAACCAGACTGCCTGGGGAGAGCTGGACGTGCTGTTGATCGACATGCCGCCGGGCACCGGTGACATCCAGCTGACCCTGTCACAGAAGGTGCCGGTCTCCGGGGCTGTCATCGTCACCACGCCGCAGGATATCGCGCTGCTGGATGCCCAGAAGGGCATCGAGATGTTCCGCAAGGTCAAGGTGCCGGTGCTGGGCGTGGTCGAGAACATGAGCACGCATACCTGCAGCCAGTGTGGCCACAGTGAAGCGGTCTTCGGTGCCGGTGGCGGTGAGCGCATCGCCGAGGAATACCAGACTCGCCTGCTGGGCCAGCTGCCGCTGACCCTGAGCATCCGCGAGAATGCCGATGGTGGTCGTCCCAGCGTGATCGCGGAGCCGCAAGGCGAGGTGGCCAAGTGCTTCCTCTCCATCGCGCGTCAGGTCATCGAGACCCTGGACACTGCCGAGGCGGACGAAGGCCCGAGCATCAGCTTCAGCTGAGCCTGAGCCGACACGCCGTCGTCGCCTCGTCGCGAGGTTTCCAGCGGCGCAGCGGGCCGGTATCATGCTGGCCCGCGTTTCATGGCGCTCACGCGTCTCTCCCCCATCAGTCAGTCAGGTACGCTCGATGAGCATCAAATCCGACAAGTGGATCCGTCGCATGGCCGAAAGCCACGACATGATCGAACCCTTTGAGCCCGATCAGGTGCGCTTTCACGATGAGCGCCGTGTGATTTCCTACGGCACCTCCAGCTACGGCTACGACGTGCGCTGCTCGGATGAGTTCAAGGTCTTCACCAACATCCATTCGGCGACGGTGGACCCCAAGCACTTCGACGAGAAGAGCTTCGTGGACGTGAAAGGCGATTCCTGCGTGATTCCGCCCAACTCCTTCGCGCTGGCCCGTACCATCGAGTACTTCCGCATTCCGCGTAACGTGCTGACCATCTGCCTGGGCAAGTCCACCTATGCGCGCTGTGGCATCATCGTCAACGTGACGCCGCTGGAGCCGGAGTGGGAAGGGCACGTCACCCTCGAGTTCTCCAACACCACCAACCTGCCGGCGCGCATCTACGCCAACGAAGGCGTGGCGCAGATGCTGTTCCTCGAGTCCGACGAAGTCTGCGAGACCAGCTACAAGGATCGCGGTGGCAAGTACCAGGGCCAGCGTGGCGTGACACTGCCGCGTACCTGAGGCACCAGCATTAGTCGGAAGTTGAACGAAACAATCGATTCAATCACTTGTTTTATTGCCTATGCTTGTCTGCAGGCCACCCCCAGAGTGGCTGCAGGACGGATACCTCCCACAAGCAAGGGGCACGCCATGCCATCGCGTTCACATCGCGCTGTATTCCCTCCGACCAGCGCCAGCGGTCTGGTCCGACGTTTCACTCTGAGCAGTCTCGCGCTCGCCATCAGCACCACGCTGCTGGCGACTCCCGCGCAGGCCTATTCCGACATCTATCTCTTCGGCGACAGCCTGAGCGATTCCGGGCAGTTCCCCGATACCACCCTGGGCGGCCTCAACAGCCTGCGATTCACCAACCGCAGCGGGCCGGATTACGAGAACTCGCCCTATGGCAGCGTCTCGACCCAGTTGCTGGCCACGGAGCTTGGGCTTGCCGCTGAGCCTTCCACCTCGGTGATCTATCAATTGGCCGGCTTCAGTGACGGCACCAACTACGCCGTGGGCGGCTATACCACGGCGCAGATTCTGGCCTCGGTGACAGATGAAGATGGCTCCGAGGTGGTCATCCCCGCGGGCAGCCCGGGCGGTGGTACGGTGCTCAGGGTCGAGGATGGCTATCTGGTCAGCACCGGCGGCAGTGCCGACCCGGACGCGCTCTATTACGTCAATGGCGGTGGCAATGACTTCCTGCAGGGCGTGATCACCTCACCGGCCACGGCGGTCGCCTCCGCCGGCAATCTGGCCGCGGCGGTGGAGGCACTGGCGGCGGCGGGGGCGACTACCATCATGGTCTCCAACCTGCCGGATGTCGGCAGCACGCCGGCCGGTCAGTCGGCGGGTGCCGCGCAGGCGGCGGGGACCTCCGCGCTGGTGGGCGTCTTCAATGACGCGCTGGGTGAGCGCTTGGCGGCGCTGGATGGTCAGGTCAACATCATCCGGCTCGACACCGTCGGCATTCTCGAGGAGGTACTGGCATCGCCGGCCGAGTTCGGCTTTGCCAGCGACGTGCCGCTGACCCAGGTGTGCTTCTCGGACAGCTGCAACGTCACGCCCTATGGGCTGGGCGGAGCTGCAGAAGACCCGGACTCCCTGCTGTTCAATGACGGGGTGCACCCGACCACCGCCGGCCAGGAGATTCTCGCCGACTACGCCTATGCGATGCTCGCCGCGCCCTCGGTACTGGGGTTGGCGCCGCAGCTGGGCACGGGGGCGCTCAATGCCAGTCAGCGCAGCCTCGCCGATGAATTGCGCCCCGGGGCGCAGCATCCGCAGGCGGGAGGGGAGACGGGCGTGCGTGTGTTCGCCATCGGCTCGGCCACTGGCGGCACCGGCGATGGCGAGAGCTCCACCGGCCAGCAAGGCGTTGACAGCGAACAGCGCGGCGCGGGTGTCGGCGTGATGCTGCCGCTGGACAACGCGCTCGGCCGCGCCTGGGGCGGGGTGGCGGTCAGTCAGCGCCATGCGGACTTCGATGTCGACGACGGCAGTGAGCTTGAATTGGAAGGTCAGGTATTCAGTCTGTTCGCCCGTCAGCAGCTGGGCAGAGTTGGCATGCAGGCAGTGGCCAGCTACGGTGACTTCGAGTACGACCTCGACCGCCATGTCGCGCTGGGCCAGTCATCGCGCACCCTGTCCGGTGAGACGGATGGCGATGGCTTCAGCGCCGAGGCGCGTCTCGATTATCGCCTCACCGCCGCCGATTCGCTGTGGTACAACGCGCCCTTCGTGGCCTATCGCCACACCGAGTCCGACCTCGATGGCTACACCGAATCCGGCTCCGCCGCCAATGCCCTGAGCGTCTCGGATCAGACGCTGCGCGATCGGCGTGTCGAGCTGGGCTTCATGGTCGATCGCGCCGTCGCGGATGGCTTCGGCCTCTACGGGGAGCTGGCCTACGGCAAGCGTCTCGATGACGACGCCGAGAGCGCCGAGGTGCGTCTGGCGAGCCTGCCGACCAACGCCTACAGCGCCGAGGATCTCGATCGCGGCAGTGACAACTACCTGCGTGTCGATGGCGGCTGGCGCATGCAACTGGGCCGCAATGCCATGCTGCATCTGGGGGCAGGGTTCGAGACATGGGATGAGGTGACGGCGCGCGGCGAGGTGGGCGTGAGTTATACCTTCTAGAAGCGCAAGCCGCCGAGAGAGAAGGGAAGCGTGAGAGACAAGAAGACCCCGTGACATTGGCATGTCGCGGGGTCTTCTGTTTTCAGCTCGCTGTCTGTCGTCAGTTCGCTGTCAGTTCAGCCTGCCTTGTCAGCAAGGCAGGCAGTGCGGATCAGTCTTCTTCGCCTTCCGGCAGCTCATCGCTGAGCTCTTCTTCCACATCGGCGTGGGAGAGGCGCAGACCGCCCACCGGCAGGTCATGGCCGTCGAGCTTGGCCACTTCGCCGTCGAGCTTCAGGCGGCCTTCGAGGAACCAGCGCACCGCGATCGGGTAGATCAGATGCTCACGCGTGTGCACGCGTTCCTTGAGGCTGGCTTCGTCATCACCTTCCAGCACGTTGGCGACGGCCTGGATCGCCACCGGGCCACCGTCGAGCTCTTCGGTGACGAAGTGCACGCTGGCGCCGTGTTCCTTCTCGCCAGCTTCCAGAACCTTGCGATGGGTATCAAGGCCCGGCCAGGCCGGCAGCAGTGACGGATGGATGTTCATCAGTCGGCCGAAGAAGCGCTGCACGAAGATCGGCGACAGGATGCGCATGAAGCCGGCCAGCACGATGAGGTCCGGCTCGTGGCGTTCGATCACCTTGATCAGGGCGCCATCGTAGTGCTCGCGATTCTCGTACTCGTCATGCGGCAGCACCACGGCATCCACGCCCGCTTCGCGCGCACGCACCAGGCCGTAGGCATCGGCCTTGTTGGAAATCACCGCGACCACGTCGCCGCCCAGCTCATCGTGCTCCTGAGCCTCCAGCAGCGCCTGCAGGTTGCTGCCGCTGCCGGAGATCAGTACCACGACGCGTGGGCGTACCGGCGTGTCATCCGCCTCGAAACCGTTGCCGAAGCCGCCGAGAGTGTCACCGTTGGAGGCGTTGGTAGTCGGTTCGATCATGCGGACAGATTCTCAAGCTGGACCTGTTCTTCTTCGCCCTTGCGTGCACGGATGGCGCCGAGGGTGAAGACCGTCTCGCCCTGGGCTTCCAGGTGAGCGCGCGCGGCATCGGCATCCGCCGCGGCCACGACGACGACCATGCCGACGCCACAGTTGAGCACGCGGTGCATCTCGTGCTCCTCGACATTGCCCTGCTGCTGCAGCCAGTCGAACACGGCCGGACGCTTCCAGCTGGCGACGTCGATCTCGGCGGTGCAATCATGCGGCAGCACGCGCGGGATGTTCTCGAGCAGGCCACCACCGGTGATGTGGGACATGGCATGCACGCTGACATCGCTTTCCTTGAGCAGGGACAGCAGCGGCTTGACGTAGATGCGTGTCGGCGCCATCAGGGCGTCAGCCAGCGGCTGGCCGTCGATCTGCTGCTCCAGCAGCGAGGCATCGGCGACTTCGAGAATCTTGCGGATCAGCGAGTAGCCGTTGGAGTGCGGGCCGGAGGAAGCCAGACCCAGAATCACGTCGCCTTCGCCGACCTTCTTGCCGTCGAGGATTTCGGACTTCTCGACCACACCGACGCAGAAGCCGGCCAGATCGTAGTCACTGCCTTCGTACATGCCCGGCATCTCGGCCGTCTCGCCGCCGACCAGTGCACAGCCGGACTGCAGGCAGCCTTCGCCGATCCCGGTGACGACGTCAGCGGCGATGTCGACGTCCAGCTTGCCGGTGGCATAGTAGTCGAGGAACTGCAGCGGCTCGGCGCCGGCGACCACCAGATCATTGACGCACATGGCGACCAGATCGATGCCGATGGTGTCGTGACGGTTGAGGTCCATGGCCAGGCGCAGCTTGGTGCCCACGCCATCGGTACCGGTGACCAGCACGGGCTGGCGATAGCCTTGCGGCAGTTCGCACAGGGCGCCGAAGCCACCCAGACCACCCATCACTTCCGGGCGGTGAGTGCGCTTGGCGACACCCTTGATGCGTTCCACGAGGGCGTTGCCTGCATCGATATCGACACCTGCATCCTTGTAGCTCAAGGAAGTCTTGCTGGGCGAGGAGTCCTGGGGGCGTTGCGTCATGTGAGGTTCCTGTCGGTGCGGCCTGAGCGGTGAGACACGATCGATCGGGGGAAAGAAAGGGCCACACAGCTTGTCTCAAGGAGTGATGATGCAGCGTAAATGGTGGTTGCTGGCCGCAGGCGTGGCCCTGCTCGGGTTGCTGGTTCTGCTGGAGCCGATTCTGATGCCGTTCTTCATCGGCATGATTCTCGCCTATCTGGGCGACCCGCTGGCCGACTGGCTGGAAGAGAAGGGCCTGTCGCGCCGACTGGCCGTCAGCCTGGTGTTCAGCGTGCTCTCGGTGGTGCTGCTGATCGCGCTGCTCATTCTGGTGCCGCTGCTCGGGCGTCAGCTGGCGCAGTTGATCAGCTTCATGCCGATGGTCTTCAACTGGATACGCGAGACGATCCTGCCGGAAGTGCAGGCCTTCACCGGCATGGATTTCAGCGCCGATTTCGATCAGGTGCGCTCGCTGCTGCTGGGCAACTGGAAGGAAACCGGTACCTTCGCCGCCGCCTTCCTGGGCACCGTCTCCAAATCCGGGCTCGCCATGGCCATCTGGCTGGGCAACCTGGCGCTGATTCCCGTCGTCACCTTCTATCTGCTGCTCGACTGGGACCGCATGAAGGAGAAGCTGCAGGGGCTCCTGCCGCGCCACATGGAGCCGACCGCCACGCGGCTGGCCCATGACTGCGACGAGGTACTGGGGGCCTTCCTGCGCGGGCAGCTGCTGGTGATGCTGAGTCTGGGCATCGTCTATGCCATCGGCCTTGCCATCATCGGCCTCAAGTTCGCGCTGCTCATCGGGCTGGTGGCGGGGCTTGCGAGTATCGTGCCGTATCTGGGGGTCATCGTCGGGGTGTTGATCGCGGCGACGGTGGCCTTCTTCCAGTTCGGCGAGTGGTGGGCGCTGCTGGCGGTGGGCGGTGTCTTCGCGCTGGGACAGCTGCTGGAAGGCGTGGTGTTGCAACCCCTGCTGCTGGGCGACAAGATTGGCCTGCACCCCGTGGCGGTCATCTTTGCCGTCATGGCCGGCGGGCAGCTGTTCGGGTTCACGGGCATTCTGCTGGCGCTGCCGGTAGCCGCCGTGATCATGGTGCTCTTGCGTTATCTGCATGATCGCTATAAAAACAGTACTTTATATGATCAACAGCGTGATTCTCGCCCCGTGGCCGCCAGTGAGCCACCCGCGTCTTCGGCGGCAGAGGATACCCAGTGATCGAGAGAGATCACGGCAACAACAACCAGCATGACGGATGGCAATGACACAGGGACAGATGGCACTCGGCGTCGGGGTACGCGACGCCGCGACCTTCGACAACTACCACTTCACCTCCACCTCGCTGGCAGAGGCCCTCAAGGGGCAGCTTGCTGACGGCGGGGAGCCCTTCGTCTATCTATGGGGCGGTGAGCAGAGTGGGCGTAGCCATCTGTTGCAGGCGGCATGCCATCTGGCGGGAGAGCAGGGCAAGCGTGCCTTCTACCTGCCGCTCAAGGAGATTGGCCACTTCCCGCCGCACATGCTGGAGGGGTTGGACGAGATGGATCTGGTCGCCATCGACGACCTCGAGAGCGTGATCGGCCGCAAGCGCTGGGAAGAGGCGCTGTTCCACCTCTACAACCGCCTGCGTGACAGTGGCCGCCACCTGCTGGTCAGCGCCAGCTGTGCGCCGCGCCTGCTTCCCGTCACCCTGCCGGATCTGGCCTCACGCCTCTCCTGGGGCGTCACCTTCCACCTCTCCGGGCTGGATGACGCCCAGCGCCTCGAGGCGCTCAAGCTGCGCGCCAAGGACCACGGCCTCGCGCTGCCCGATGAAGTCGCCCGCTACATCCTGCATCGCGGGCCGCGCAGCCTGCCGGGCCTGTTCGCCGCGATGATCGAGCTCGACAACGCCTCGCTCTCCGCCCAGCGCAAGCTCACCATTCCCTTCGTCAAGCAGACCCTCGGCTGGTAGGTGGCACCGTTCTTGCTGCCTCTTTCTCATCATCCCTCTTCGAGGACACAAGGCATGAAGCGGCTAGACAAGCACCGGGAACGCATGCACGAACAAGCCAACTCGATCGGCAACTTCCTGGTCGAGGGCTTTCATTATCTGGGGCTGTTCGCCATCGGCGGAGCCATCGCCATTGCCTCGGTGTCGGCCTTCTTCGAGATGTTCGCCAAGGGCTCGGCGAGCGTCGATGATATCCTGCTGCTGTTCATCTATCTCGAACTCGGCGCGATGGTCGGCATCTACTTCAAGACCAACCACCTGCCGATCCGCTTTCTGCTCTACATCGCCATCACCGCGCTGACGCGCTACCTCATCGGTGATGTCTCCCACCACAAGGCCCCCGATATCGGCCTGCTCTACCTCTGCGGCGGCATCTTCTTCCTCGCCCTCTCGGTACTCGCCGTACGCTTCGCCTCCTACAAATACCCCTCCAGCAAAGCCATCGACCCGATGGGCGGCACGGTAGGGGACGAGGACTCGACGCGATAAGCCCGTATTTTAGTAGCTCCTGACAACAAAAAAGGCCGCGATCACTCGCGGCCTTTTTTCATTCCCCACTCAACGTCAAATACAGCCTGCGGCTGCCACCGTGGTCGCGGTGTTCGCCGAGCCAGATGCCTTGCCAGGTGCCGAGGGTGAGGCGATTGACGCCGCGGCGGGCTTCGACGGGTAGCGTGAGCTGGGTGCCGAGCAGGCTGGCGAGTACGTGGGCGGGCATGTCGTCATCGCCTTCCAGCGTGTGGCGGAAGTAGGGCAGGTTGCCGGGCACCAGGCGGCGCAGGAAGGCGTCCATGTCCTGACGCACGTCGGGGTCGGCATTCTCGTTGAGGGTCAGCGAGGCGGAGGTGTGCAACAGCTGCACATGCAGCAGGCCGATACTGACCGGCGGCATTTTGGCCAACGCCTGCTCCACCTCGTCACTGATGAGGTGAAAACCGCGCTTGCGGGCGGAGAGGATGAGAGTGTCGCGTTGCCACATAAAAGTACCTGCGGCATTTCGGCCAATGCCTGCTCCACCTCGTCACTGATGAGGTGAAAACCGCGCTTGCGGGCGGAGAGGGTGAGAGTGTCGCGTTGCCACATGAGAAGCCCTGCCTGTCATTGATTCAGTCCATGCTAAACATGACAAGCCAGAACGCAAAAGGCCAGCCCCGGAGGGCTGGCCTTTTTGCTGCGTGC
Organism: Cobetia sp. ICG0124; assembly: GCF_004006355.1. Taxonomy (NCBI): domain Bacteria; kingdom Pseudomonadati; phylum Pseudomonadota; class Gammaproteobacteria; order Oceanospirillales; family Halomonadaceae; genus Cobetia; species Cobetia sp. ICG0124. The sequence continues at coordinate 1,184,897 of NZ_CP024893.1, forward strand.
TGCGCTGGTTCATCTCAAGCGAGAGGAGGGCGACAGCATGGCACCGCTGCCATCACCCGGCAGTGGTGGCGGCTTCGCTGACGGTGCGACGGGCGGCCTTGGCGGTGACGCGCTCCGGTTCTGTCTTGCCGATCTCGCGGGCGAGCCAGTCGGCGAGCATGCGCACGCGGGTCGGGATCGGGCCGCGCGGCAGCAGCATGCCGATCTCGACCGGCGGGATCTCGTCGCATTCCAGACGCTTGAAGGACTGGCCGTTGCGCTCGCTGAGCGAGTTGACCCAGTCGATGGGCAGCACGGCGCGAATCAGGCCATCGGCGACGTAGTCGGTAAGGACTTCGAGGTCATCGGACTGGATGTGATTCGGGCGCGGGTCTTCCGGGTGACGCGAGAGAGAGGTGCCGGAGACCAGCGGTTCCAGCTCTCCCCACGGCAGCTCTTCGGGATGCTCGACATGCGAGGCCGCGTAGGCGGCTTGCTGCCACTGGGTCAGCGGGCGGAAGACGTGAGTGCTGCCGGCGAGGTGCGGGAAGCCGATGACCAGATGCGGCTGGTTCTCGAGAATCTCGCGACCGTTGTGCCACAGCTTCAGCTTGATATCGACTCCGTCATGCTCTGACAGGAAGCTGGTGAGAGCGTGGCCCAGGAAGTGACGACCCAGCGCTGGGGTGGCGTGGATACGAATGGTGCCGGTGAGGTCCGACTGACGATCCTCGATGGCGCGGTGCGCTTCATCATCGAGGTTGGCCATCGATCGTGCGTAGCGGTAGAGAGTCTCACCCGCTTCCGACAGGCGGATACCGCGATGGCCGCGTTCCACCAGGCGAGTGCCGAAGCGGCCCTCGAGGGCGTCGAGGCGACGGCTGACGGTGGATTTGGGCAGGCGCAGGCGTTCGGCAGCACGGGACAGGCTGCCGAGATCCGCGACCATCAGAAAGGTGTTATAGGCGTCGATATCGCTCATCGAATAGGTCCGGTTGTTCAGGGGGTCGGGGTGTGTCGTCAGGGAAACACCCACCTTGTACGGGCCATGTCGGGCCCGTCGCAGCGCAGGGGCTGCACAACGGATTGCCTGTCGATGACCGTGCCCCTCGTACCGCGGGGGGATGCCCCGGGCAAAGACGCGCTCATCGATCAACAACCGCTCCTGTCAGTCGTGCACCGCAGCGCACGTCGACAGGTCTTGCACTTGTCTGAGCAGGCTAACAATATCACCATCCCGTCATTGTTGCATCCAAAGTCGCACGCATTGCGCAATTCCGATCTCCGTGAAACGTGACACCTCGGCAGAATGCGCAACGGCGGGGGACTGGCGTCATTGGCGGCATGACGGCTCAGACGTCAGTGACCGGAGATGGTTCCGTATCTGATGACAGACAGGTGAGAAAAAAAGAAGAATCATTATTATTATTAATCTTGGGAACGCTCCGCTCATGACAGTCTGCCTCTCTTCGCGCCACACCGTCAGCGCTTCACGCGCGACGGCCTTCACTCCTCGTCCGCTGGTCGCGGCCATCGCCTTGCTGTGTGCCGGGACGGTCAATGCCGAGCCGCTGCAGATGCAGACACTGCAGGTCGAGGAGGATCGTCTCGAGGCCACGGCGGTGGTGGACAGCGAAGAGCTTGCCCTGCATCAGGCGCGTGATCTCAAGGACATCTTCCGCGATACGCCTTCCGTCACCGTTGGCGGCACCACGGCCTCCTCCGAGAAGCTCTACGTGCGCGGGCTGGAAGATACCAACCTCAACATCAGCATCGATGGCGCCAGCCAGAACGGCTACCTGTTCCACCACAGCTCCAACTTCAACATCGAGCCGGAGCTGCTCAAGCGCGCCGAGGTCCAGGCCGGGCCGGGGGCGGCGGACAACGGGCCGAACGCGCTGGGTGGCAGCATCAAGTTCGTGACCAAGGATGCCCAGGACCTGCTCAAGCCGGGTCAGAGCTTCGGTGGCATGGTGAAGGGCAGCACGGAATCCGCGGCAGATGCCGTCAAGGGCACGCTGTCGGTGTATGGGGAGGTGGCGCCCAACGCGGGGCTGCTGTTCACCACCAGCGCACGCAACAGCGATGACTACCGCACCGGCGGCGGTGATGAGGAAGAGGGCACCGGCGGTCATCAGCGCAGCTATTTCGGCAAGTTCAGCCTGCTGGATCAGGGCGCGCACAGCCTGCGACTCAGCGCGGAGCACAATGAGGACACCGGCATCTACTGCGTGCGTCCCAACATGGAGTGTCAGCCGTTCAACAACGCCAAGGTCGATACCGAGCTGAGCCGTGACACCTATACCGCCAACTACGATTTCGCACCGGGCTCGCGGCTGGTGGATGTGCACGCCAATGTCTTCCACTCCAGTACGGAAGTGGACCGCACGTCCCTCGCTACCGGCGCCAGCTCGAATGCCAAGGTCGAGAGTGTCGGGGGGGATCTCAACAACACCTTCCGCTTCGGCCCCGAGGCGATGAACAACCGTCTGACCCTGGGCAGTGATTACGTCGAGGATGAATCCAGCACCGCTGGCTTCGACGAGACGGCGCGCAACATCGCGCTCTACGCCCAGCACCGCATGACGCTCGGCGCGGTGGATCTGTCCTTCGGTGCCCGGGTCGATGACTACCGGACCGAATACGCAAATGGCGAGACGCTGGATGACACCGATGTCAGCCCCAACGCGAGCCTCAACTGGCGTGTCGGCGGGGGTGTCGAGCTGTTCACCGGCTATGCCACGGCCGTGCGTGGCAACAAGGGCCGCGAAGCCCTGTTGATCGACGGGGGCGTCGGCCCGGGCGAGACGCTGGTGGTCGAGCCGGGTCTCGAGGCCGAGACCTCGCGCAGCACCGAGGTCGGTGCCCGCTGGAAAGGCGAGGGCATCCTCACCCAGCGTGACCGTGCCGGACTGGAAGTCACCTACTTCGATACCCACTTCGACAACTACATCACCGAAGGGTCGGCGGGTGACGTGACCACCATCACCAACATGGAAGGTATCGTCACCAGCAAGGGTGTCGAGGCGCGAGCCACCTACGGACTGGGCGGCTGGGACATGACGCTGGGCTACCTGACCATGGACCTGGAAGACAACCAGGGCGAGACCGTGGTGGATGACATGGGGCTGGGCAACCAGACCGGAGACCGCTGGAGCCTGGACAACCGTTACACCTTCGCCGACCCGCAGCTGACTCTCGGCTGGACCGTGACCGCCTACGAGCGCCTTACCGACCTGCCGGATGACCAGAGCGAGCGTGCCGGTTACGCCACGCATGACCTCTACGCCAGCTGGGTGCCGGGTGACATGCCGGACCTGACTCTGACGGCCGGTATCTACAACCTGTTCGACAAGGAATACTCCGACCAGAACACCTTCTATCTGGAAACCAACAGCCCACGTGGCATCACGCCGGGCGCCATCACCAGTCCGGGGCGTGACGTGCGTCTGTCGGCGGCGTATCGCTTCTGATCAAAAGGTGCTGGGCCCCGGCCGGCCTGCGTCCCGCGGGCAGGCTGTGCTACCATCGCGACCAAATGTCGGAGAGCCGCTGCACGACTCTTCGCACCGCACTCACGTTCCCGCCCGTGGCGGGTGATCGTACGAATAAGGAAGGATGCATGGCGCTTCTGAAGATTTTTGTCGGCACGATGTATGGCGGCTCACTGGATGTGGCCGAGCAGGTGCAACCGCTGTTCGAGCAGGCAGGCTATACGGTGGAAGTGCTTGACCAGCCGACACTGGAAGACTTGACGGAGACACGCCCGGATCTGGCGCTGTTCGTCACCTCCACCACCGGCAGTGGCGATGTGCCGGGCAACCTGAGCGGCTTCCTCAATGCGCTCTCGGCCCAGTCACCGGCGCTGGACTGGCTGCGTTATGGTCTGATCGCTCTCGGCGACAGCTCCTACGGCGAGACCTACTGCGGTGCCGGGCGTCAGCTGGACGAGCGCCTGGCGGATCTGGGCGCCACGCGCCACGGCGAGCGCCTCGAGATCGATGCCATGGAGACCTTCATGGCGGATGACGCGGCCCTGCCGTGGGTCGAGAGCTGGATTCCGACGCTGCCGGCGACCGCCTGATCCCGTCACGCCGGGCGTGCCCGGCGTCCGACTTCTTCATCGTGTTCGATTTCCACGTTGCCCGACCTTTCCTCGAGACTGCTGCACATGCCGAAACTCAATCCTGATCATCCGCGCGCCCGCAACCTGACACCGCAACGTGTCTCCGTGCTGGCGGGCCTCGCCATCGTGATGGTCGCCAACATTCCGCGTTTTCTGCTCAGCGGTGATACCACGCGCCTGATGCTGATCAGTGGCTTTGCCGTGGCCGTCGCGGCGCTGGGGGTCTACATCTATCGCCAGCTTTCCGATGTCGCCCAGGGCGAAGTGCCGAGGCTGATGCGTCGCGTGTTCGTGTGGCTGGTGGTGGGCCTGGCGGCGATGGCAGCCTTCAACTTCGCCGCGCCGATGCTTGACCGCCCCAGGGAAGGGGCGCTGGAAGTGCTGGTCGATGGCCTGACACTGGGGCTGGTGGCGCATGTCATCAGTCTGTGGATGCATCGTCACTTGCACAGCGTGTAGCAGGGCTCGTAGTCGCTGCCCGGCAGCTTCATGCGGCCCTGGGCCACGAAGGAGGTGAGCAGGGCGTCGAGACGCTCCATCAGCTCGGCTTCGGCGGTCAGGCGGAAGGGCCCATCGCGCTCGATCTCCTCGATGCCTTCCTTCTTGACGTTGCCGGCGACGATGCCCGAGAAGGCACGACGCAGGTTGGCGGCCAGCTCATGCACCGGCTGGTTGCGATGCAGCGCCAGGCTCGACATGTTGGCGTGGGTCGGCGCGAAGGGCTGTTGGAAGTGCGGGGCGATATGCAGACGCCAGTTGTAGTAGAAGGCGTCGTGATGCTGACGACGGAACTCCGCGACGTCATCGATGCCGCCTCGCATGGTGCGCGCCACCTCGACCGGATTGTCGATGATGATGGTATAGCGCGAGCGCGCTTCCTCACCCAGCGTATAGGTGATGAACTCGTCGATCTGCTGGAAGTAGTCGGCGCTGGAGGCCGGGCCGGTGAAGATGACCGGGAACGGCAGGCCTTCGTTTTCCGGATGCAGCAGGATACCCAGCAGGTAGAGAATCTCTTCCGCGGTGCCCACGCCGCCCGGGAAGACGATGATGCCATGCGCGGTCCGCACGAAGGCCTCAAGGCGCTTCTCGATGTCCGGCATGATGATCAGTTCATTGACGATCGGGTTGGGTGACTCGGCGGCGATGATGCCCGGCTCCGAGATGCCCAGATAACGGCCCTGCTTGCGACGCTGCTTGGCATGCGCGACGTTGGCCCCCTTCATCGGGCCCTTCATCGCGCCGGGACCACAGCCGGTGCAGATGTCGAGTTCGCGCAGGCCGAGGTGATAGCCCACGTCCTTGGTGTACTCGTATTCCTCGCGATTGATCGAGTGGCCACCCCAGCAGGTGACGAGGCTCGGTTCACGCGAGGACTTCAGGGCACCGGCGTTGCGCAGGATATGGAACACCGCGTTGGTGGTGCCTTCGGTGGTGGAGAGATCGAAGCGGGGCGTGTTCTGGATCTCGTTGGCCACGTAGACGATATCGCGCAGCACGCTCGAGAGGTGCTCACGAATGCCGCGGATCATCTTGCCATCCACGAAGGCATCGCCCGGCGCATTGTCGAGCTTCAGACGGATGCCACGATCCTGCTGCAGCACCTCGATCTCGAAGTCCTTGTAGGCATTGAGCACCGAGACGCTGTCATCGGTCTGGCTGCCGCAGTTGAGCACCGCCAGCGCGCAGCGGCGCAGGATGTCATGCAGGCCATTGGAGGAGGTGTCGCGCAGGCGATTGACCTCATCCTGGGAGAGAACTTCCAGGCTGCCTTCCGGTGAGATGATGGTGGAGACCAGCGTCGAGCTGGCATCGCGGGAGTAGGTGGTAGCTTCACTGGTGACAGAGTTCATGACCGTCTTCCTTGTGTCAGGCGCCCACGGCTGACTGGGCGCGGTTCCGGGCTTCTGCCCAGAGTTCGGCGATGCGCTCGCGGTCGTCCACGCTCATGCCGTCCTGGGCAAAGGCGTGCTGCATCCACTCTTCGAAGGTGGCGTCAAAATCTTCCGCGACCACATCGGCGGCATCGTAATCGGCGTTCTCGAGAACCAGTTCCACCTGGGGAATCATGTATCCCAGCGGGAAGAGGTCGACTTCGGCGCATTCGCTTTCCATGGCGAGCAGTGCCTTGTGGATGGCTTCGCCGCGCGCGGCCAGTGGATCAAGCATCTGGAGCATCTCGTGATTCGGGCCAGTCGCGAGGACTGGTCGGGGCAGAGGAAAGGCGCCGAGCCCTGCCGCGTCATTCGGGCATCGCCCACGAAAGACGCAGCCAGAGCGGCACCTGGCAATGAGGATGATGCTAACACGCGAGGGCGCCACGGCGCAGCGCTGCGCATGGCGGCTGGCTCTGGTAGAATCATGGGCTTTGCGGGTCGGTGGCCCTGTGCAGACATTCAGGCAGCTATCGGCAACACGACGCGCCGAGTCGCGTCCCCCGTTCGTGAGTGGTCAGTGCCTCCATGTTCAACGCCCAGTATTTTCGTACCTTCATCACCCTGGTGGAGACCGGCAGCTTTACCCATACCGCGCGCAAGCTGGAAATGACCCAGCCCGGCGTCAGCCAGCATATCCGCAAGCTGGAGCAGTACCTGGGGCGCTCGCTGCTCAACCGTCAGGGACGCAAGTTCTCGCTCACCGCAGCGGGGCGTCGCTGTTACGACTACTCCGTCAAGCTGTTTGCCGAGCACACCCAGTTCATGCACTCGCTGGATGATGACTCGCCTGACAGCGGGGAATGCCGTGTGGCCAGCCCCTCAAGCGTCGGGCTGATGTTCTATCCGTTCACGCTCGGCTATCAGCAGCAGCATCCGGGGCTGACGGTCAGCTACAGCTTCGCCTTCAATTCCGAGATCGTGCAGGACGTGCTGGCGGGGCGCTTCGATCTTGGCATCGTCACCGAGCCAGTCAAGCATCCGGATCTCAACTTCGAGCTGTGGCATCAGGAGCCGCTGTGCCTGGTGGTGCCCGCCGACTTCGCCGGCAACAGTCTCAATGAGCTGATGGCGCTGGGCTTCATGAATTACGCCGACGGCGTCAACAACGCCAGCGCCTTGCTGCGTGAGAACTTCGCTGGTGAATTCCGCTCGATGAGCCACTTCCCGCAGCAGGGTTTCACCAACGACATCGGCATGGTGCTGGATGCCGTGGCACGTGGCCTGGGCTTCACCGTCGTCTCGCGCACGGTGCTGGAGACCTCCCCGTGGCAGCGCCAGGTGCGCGAGATGCCGCTCACCGAGGCCGTCTACGAGAACCTGTACATCGTCACGCGTGACAATGCCGAGGTGCCGCGTCGCTATGAGCAGCTGCTGGGCGAATTCCGCCTGCAGCGCCGCAACACGCTCTACGGCTACGCCGATGCCCCGGAAAGCTTCGACAACATGGACCTCGACGGCATGGTGTAACGCCTGGCGTCGCTTGGAGCGCACCGTCCTGTTTCAGTGCGCGACCCCGGCTTGCGACCAAGGCCTGATGCGACGCCGCCACGGCGCGTGGGATGCTGGATGACAGCTTCTCGCTGCTGTCGCGCATGGAGGTGACGGAGCTTGACGAGGCGCTGCGTGGCGAGCTCGCCCGGCGCTGTCGCTGGCAGGGATGGGAGTCACGCCACATGAGCGCGAGCCAGGCCGCCGAGCTGATTCGCGATGGCATGACGGTGGGCATGAGCGGCTTCACGCGGGCGGGGGAGGCCAAGGCCCTGCCGCTGGCGCTGGTGGAGAAGGCGCGCCGCGAGCCGTTCGCCATCACGCTGATGACCGGCGCCTCGCTGGGCAATGACCTGGACGGTCAGATGGCGGACGCCCACATGCTGGCGCGGCGCATGCCGTTCCAGGTCGATCCGGTGCTGCGCCGTGCCATCAATGCCGGCGAAGTGATGTTCATGGATCAGCATCTCTCGGAGACGGTGGAGCTGCTGCGCAACCATCAGCTGAGTGACATGGACGTCGCGGTGGTCGAGGCCAGTGCCATCACCACCGACGGCGGCATCGTGCCGACCACCTCGGTGGGCAATTCGGCCAGCTACGCGATTCTGGCCGACAAGGTGATCATCGAGCTCAATCTCGAGTCCCCGGCGGCACTCGAGGGACTGCACGATATCTACATTCCGCAGATGCGCCCCAGCCGTCAGCCGATCCCGGTGGTGGCGCCGGATTCGCGTATCGGCACGCCGTACATCCCCATCGATCCTGCCAGGATCGCCGCCATCGTGTTGACGCGTGGCAAGGACAGCCCCTCGACCTGTACCCCGCCGGATGAGGATACCCGGCGGATGGCGGACCATCTGGTCGAACTGCTCAAGCAGGAGGTCACGCTGGGGCGTCTGACGCCTGCGTTGCTGCCGCTGCAGGCCGGGATCGGCAGCATGGCCAACGCGGTGATGAGCGGACTGAAGGAGGGGCCCTTCGAGCACCTCACCATGTACTCGGAGGTATTGCAGGACTCCACCTTCGATCTGCTGGATGCCGGCAAGCTCGACTTCGCCTCCGGCTCCTCCATCACCGTCACCGAGGAGCGCGGGCGCACCCTGTGGAAGGACCTCGAGCGTTACCGTGACCGTCTGATCCTGCGTCCGCAGGAGCTGTCCAATCATCCGGGCATCGTGCGGCGTCTCGGCGTCATCGCCGTGAATACCGCGCTGGAATTCGACATCTACGGCAACGTCAACTCCACCCACGTGTGCGGCACGCGGATGATGAACGGTATCGGCGGCTCCGGGGACTTCGCGCGCAATGCCCAGCTCTCGGTGTTCATCACCAAGTCACTGGCCAAGGGCGGGGATATCTCGAGCGTGGTGCCCTTCGTCAGTCACGTGGATCACACCGAGCATGACGTGGACATTCTGGTGACCGAACACGGCCTGGCGGATCTGCGGGGGCTGGCACCGCGAGAACGTGCGGTACTGGTGATCGAGAACTGCGCCGACCCGCGCTATCGTCCCGCGCTGCGGGCCTACTTCGAGGAGGCCTGCCGGCGGGGCGGCCATACCCCGCATTGCCTGGAGCAGGCGCTCAGCTGGCATCGCGAGGTGGAAGTGCACGGCAACATGCGCGCCCTGTGCACGGGAGGACGGATCACTGATCCAGACCGTTTTCCTTGCGCTCGTCTTCGCATTCCGGGCTGCCCATCTCATAGTCACGGCATAGCTGGGGGCGGCGATCATAGATGGTGCACATCAGCGTCTCGCGATCGACGGCGGCACACCAGCCATCATCGAGGCGGCGCATGACTTCGCCCCCCCACTCATCCTCGTCGATCAGATAGTCCGGCACGCCGGTATCGGTGAGCAGGATGACCTCAAGCCTGCAGCAGCAGGCCTGGCAGTTGCTGCAGGTGATCTCGGGATTCACAGGTGTCGTATCGCCGGTAGCGAACGGCGATACGTCGGTAATCGGAATATTCATCGGGTCAGGGTCAGCCACAGTGAGTCAGGTGCCATCATCGGCACGCTTCAGCCGGCAGTGAAACATACTCACGCACGGATTACTTGTAGACCTTGTCGATCCCTTCCCAGTAGCCCTCGGGGTCCCGGTCATCGGTCATGTAATAGAGCTGGTAGCGACGATTGAGGCGTGCACCACCATCACGGGTCAGCGGTGCCCAGGCAAAGCCGGTACTGCCCTTGCTGGAGGTGGTGAAGAAGGCGTCCAGCGGAATGCTGACGTAGAGCCCCTTGTCGAAGCTGCCCTCGCCATAGTCATCGCCGGCATCGGTCATGGTCGCCCAGGCCCCGACGCTGACCCCGTTGGAGAAGCGGCGGGACAGATCCAGCGTCGCGCCGATATCGCCGGCCAGATAGCGCCCCACCGAGCCCTTGACCAGCACATCGTGCCAGCCGGACTGCCAGTAGGCGGTGGCATGGCCGGTGGTGACGGAATAGTCGCGCAGGCCGAACTGCTGATCGAATTCCCGCTGGCGGACGCGGTTGATATCCAGCCCCAGTGCCAGCGAGCTGTTCATCGGGCGATAGAGCACCTCGGCACCGACACCGGCATACATCATCTCGAGAATGCCGCCGTAGGCCTGGGCATACCAGTCACGCCCGAACTGATGAGTGCGGGTGTACTGCAGATTGGTGATGCCCAGATCGGTCTCCTTGACGTAATCCCCGACGTAGGTGCGCACGCGTGGCAGGTCGGAGTCGGCGATGTACTCGTAGTTCTCGTAGTTGTCGGCCAGCTGATAGGTGGCCACGCCGGAGAACCAGCCATTGCGATCGGTGCGCCACAGGGCATCCAGCTGCAGGTTGAGCTGGTAGAGATAGCCGTCCGGTCCGCCGAAGTTCTGTTTCAGGTTGGGCGAGAATCCCCAGTTGAAACCGGCGGGTTCCCTGTCCAGCAGCGTGGCGGCCTCCGCGCTGGCGTCGTCGTCAGGCGCGGGAGAGGCGGCGCGAGCGGTGATGGAATGCTCGTACTCGGCACCGAAACGTCTGTCGTTGGCGGCCGCGACGAAGGCCTCTCGCGGATGCTCATCCTCGCGCAGCGCCAGGCCGTTGCTGCTCAGGCGGTAGCGGAAGTGGGTGATCTCGGCGGGCAGGCGGTTGTGCAGTACGCGATTGGCGCGGCCTTCGGCCTGCAGGTCCTTGCGAAAGCGCGTGGCCTCCGCCTCGATGACCAAGGTCTCGCCCTCTACCCGCAGGCGGGAGACTTCAAGCCCCGTCTGGGCACGCAGCGTCGCGGCCAGTGCCTGCCAGTCGACGTCCTCCAGCCGGCATCCAGCGAGCGCACCCGGAAGGCTTCCGGGGTCTGGTCATGGCGGTAGCGCGAATGGTGACTGGGGGCGACATCTTCCGGGGTGCCGTCATCCTTGGCCTGAGCCAGCCCCGCCAGATTGGTGGACAGCGACAGGCCCAGCATGGCGGTGTTGCCGCGCTCCCAGCCGCCATGCAGCGACAGGTTGTCATTGACCTTGAACGTCGCGCCCAGATTGAACGGTGAATCCTGGTCTATCTCCACCGTCAGGGGCTCGTCGGAGTAGTCGTTGCCCTCGTATTCCAGCATCAGGGTCAGCGGGTCCCAGGGCGTCTGATATTCGATGCCACCGAAGACGGCCGGGCTGCCACTGAACATGCTGCCCAGCTGGAAGTCGCCCCCGTTGTCGCTGGTGGTATCGCTGCGCGTCTCGAGGCTGCTTCTCACCAGCGCCAGAGGGTTGCTGAAGTCGCCCCGCGTGCCCAGATAGCCCCAGCCGAGCCCCAGACTGACATCAAGATCACCGTAGCGCTTGCTGGCCACCAGATATTCAGAGCTGAACAGCCCCGTACCACCGAGATCTCGCAGGCCCACCGCGAGTGCCGGGCGATAACGGTCCTCTTCCCAGAGCCGGAACTTGGTGTCGAAGGATTTATCCAGGTAGTCGCGGTCCGGGGCGGCCTCACCGTAGCTGACCGTTTCCACCGAGACATAGCGAAAGCCCAGCTCCATCCACTCGAAGGGGGCGGCGTTGACGCTGAAGCGCTTGTAGGGCTGGGTACGGCTGTAGGTGAAGCTCAGCTCGCCCTGTGGGGCGAAGCGTGCCGTGGGAGTCTGCATCAGCCCCACGCCGCCGAAATCACTCTGGGATTCCCCAGTGGCGGCGTGGGCGATCTGGGCGCCGAGCAGGCCTCCTGCCATGCCGAGCGCCAGCCAGCCGGTGCGTGCCGGAGCAGGGCGCTGCTCGTCTCGGGGGCGCGTGGAGGGATGGGCTGGGCGAAAAGGACTCGACATGGGCGTCTCGCATGCTCCCGCGCGACAGGCGCGTGAGCGTGAATGAGGGTATGGCGGCAGCGAGGCGGCGTCCAGCTGCCAGCTGTGACAGTTCTCACCGGGCAGGCGGCTGGCCAGCCATTGCGGCAGCGCCTCGTTGACCCATTGCTGCGCGGTATCGATACCGGGGGTATGGATCACCAGACTGGCTCCCGGCGCGACCGGCAGGTCGGCTGCGCCACGCGTGAGGCGATTCCAGCTGGCGATGGGCCGCGTGAGCACCTGCCCCTGGGGGGTGACGAGGCTGGCTCGTGCCGCCTGGCCCAGCGAGTCGGCGGCGCGGCGCTCATCGATCAAGGCGTCCAGTGTCAGGCCGGGGCTCCACTGGCGCTGGTGCACGCCACTGGCGTCCAGAATCACCACGTCGCGGGGGGCCTGACAGGCGCCGATCACCATGCCGGGGGCGATGCGTATCGCCCCCGGGCCATCGCGCATGTCAGTGAGCGGATTCAGCTGGCCGGGCAGGCGTGCCAGCACGCTGCGTGGCTCACCCTGTTGACGGCCCTGATCGAGATAGCGCTGCCAGGCGTGCAACCCCTCGACATAGGCGGCCCGAGAGCTGCCCTCAGGTGCTCCCACCGCGTAGCGAGCCGCGATCAGTTCAATCTCGGCGCTCAGGCGGTTGGCGGTCGCGGCCATCTGCCGGCGAATCAGCGGCGTGCTGACGAAGCTGTAGCGCCAGTCCAGCGCCATGCGGGTCTGATGGGAGGACCATTGCTGTTCCAGTACCTGACTGGCCAGTGGCGTGCTGGCGGCGCTGAAGGGCAGCGGCGTCTCGTTCGCCCGGGCGAGGGTCGGGGTCAGCAGGGCGGCCAGATTACCATGCCTTGGCGATCTCCCAGCCGAAGCGTGGCCCGTCCGGCCAGGCCGTCATGTCGGCGGCCCACACCCGAGTGGCATCGCGCCATATCTCGTTGGTGGTGGTGTGGCCATCGTCCCATGCCAGGGTCTCGGTGCAGTGTTGCAGCGACAGCTCGGCCAGTGGCAGCGCGTGTGGCGCGGCGGCCTCACAGCGCAGATGTGCATCGGCTTCATGCACCTGCATCACCGGCACGTCATCTTGATGCTGACTGCCGGAGGAAGCGGCATCTGCCCGCTCCAGCCGGCGAGGATAGGGGCTCAGGGCGCTGACACTGACGCGATAGCGGCTGTCGTCAGCCATCAGCCAGGCCGGACGCGCCAAGGCGCGCCCGGTAGTGCTTTGCTCATGCCTGTCCGCGATGTCTCGCGTGAAGCCGGATGTCGCGGACAGTACGCCGTCGCGCAGTTCGATGATGCCGCGGTCCTGGCTCTCGAAACGCGCGATGCGTCCCTCATCCTCGAGCGTGGCCAACACGACCAGTGCCGTGTTGTTGCCATGCAGGAACTTGAGGGAGGCGTAGGGCAGTTCACTGGCGCGCGCCGCCTCGAAGTCATCCTTGCCGAAGGCATCGCCCACCGAACTGGCCACTATCTGGGCACAGCCGCTCACTGACACGGCACAGGCAGTGATGCCCAGCAGCGTCAGCGATGCCAGCGGCGCTGCCGGTGGGAACGCTACCGGTCGTGCCAGTGGTACCGGTGGTGCCAGTCGTGCCGGTGGTGCCAGTCGTGCCGGTAGTACCAGTAGTTCCGGTGGTACCAAAGCGAGGCCCATGTTAACCAGAAAATGTCGGCTGTCTAGCGAGAGAGGTCGCGTCGATGTGGCGTTGATGGAAAGCGAAATATTTATGTAAAAAAGAGTAATCGTGGTGTGGATAAAAGCAGACATGCCTGTCGATCTTTCAGACACCGCGGGCGCTGGACTTGATCCGCATGGCTGCTGAAATTCTTGTGAAGGATGTGTCGATTTGCAGACGAACCCAGCGTTTCACTGTCTGTAATCGGCTACGTCGCCATGTGGCGGTTAGCGACACACGTCGTGCTGATGATGATACAAAGCAATGTTTTTATTGGATTTTTGTAACAGCGCTCGGGTCTGTCGACTCAACGGACTTCAGATGAAAAATGCACTGATCGCACGACTTCTGGGCGCCAGCTTGAGCCTCGGCGCCCTCACCGGACTGGCGGGCTGCGTCTTCGCGCCCGGTGGCGACATCGACTATGACACCTCGGCCGCGCCGGTGGATGACATCGTCGATGTGGAGCCCATCACCTTCGGCTTGATCAAGGCCCAGGCGCGGGCGGATGCCCAGGCACGCCAGGCGGCTCGGGGTGACGGCACCCAGCGCGAGCTGGAGCAGGCGCTGACCCAGGAGCTCAACAGCAGCACCCGTGCGCAACTGGCGCCGGATTATCAGTACCACGTGGGGCCGGGCGACATTCTCAATATCGTCGTCTATGACCACCCGGAGCTGTCGTTGCCCACGGGCTCCGAGCGCAGCGCCCAGGAAGCCGGCAACGTGGTGCATGCCGACGGCACGCTCTTCTATCCCTACATCGGCCGTGTCCAGGTCAGCGGCAAGACCCTGGACGAGATCCGTCGGGTGCTGGGCGAGCGCCTCCAGCCCTACCTCAACGAGCCGCAGATCGACGTCAAGGTGGCGGCCTTCCGCAGTCAGAAGGTGCGGATCAGCGGTGAGGTGGAGCAGCCTGGCGTGCAGCCCATCAATGATGTGCCGTTGAGTCTGCTCGATGCCATCGCCGCTGCCGGCGGCATGACCGGAGACGCGGACTGGCACAACGTGGTGCTCAAGCGCAATGGCGAGGAGACCGTCATATCCCTCTATGAGCTGCTGGCACAGCGCAATGCGGCGACCGGCGAGGCACGTGATGATCGGCTGCTCAAGGACGGTGATGTCCTGTATGTGCCGGATGTCGGGACCCGCAAGGTGTTCGTGATGGGTGAGGTCGACAAGTCGGTCAGCCTGCCGCTGGGCAGAAGCCCCATCTCGCTGACCGATGCCATCGCCCAGGCGGGCGGCATCAAGGAAGACTCCGCGGATGCCTCCGGCATCTTCGTGGTACGGCGGGACCGGGAAGACCCCGAGAAGCTGGCCACCGTCTATCAGCTGGATGCTCGCAACACTACGGCCCTGATTCTGGGCGCCGACTTCGCGCTCAAGCCGCAGGATGTCGTCTATGTCACGGCCGCGCCGGTGTCGCGCTGGAACCGCGTGATCAGTCAGTTGCTGCCCACCGTGAGCTCCATCTACTACAGCACCGAAATCCAGGACAACCTCGATACCCTCGGCCAGTAAGGCGAGGGGTCGTCAAGGCGTCCCTGCCCGTCGCGCGATGCACGGGCAGGACACCAGGAGAGTGACTCAACGATGTCGATTCGCAATGCCCATTCCTCCCGTCAGACGGGGGCCACCGAACCCGCAGCGGTACCGGCGCGCACCAGTCTCGATCTGGGCCGCATGCTGGGTCAGCTGTATGACAGCCGCCTGACGCTGGCGCTGATCACCGGCACCTTCACCGTGCTGGCGGTGCTCTATGCGCTGCTGGCGACGCCGATCTACAAGGCCGATGCGCTGGTGCAGGTCGAGGATGGTGGCAGCAACATGAATCCGCTGCGGGATGTCTCCAGCATGCTGCGGGGGGAGGCGCCGCCGTCGGAATCCGAGATCCAGATCATCACCTCGCGCCTGGTGCTGGGCGAGACCGTCAAGAAGGAGCAGCTGGATCTGGTGGTCAAGCCTTACCAGTACCCGGTGATCGGGACCTTCCTGCGCAGCCACGAGGTGGAGCGCCCGAGCTGGCTGTCCGGTTCCAGCATGGTGTGGGCCGGCGAGTCACTGGAAGTGGCCAGCCTGGCCGTGCCCAAGGCCTGGGACAACGTCCCGCTGACGCTGGTGACGCTCGGCTCGGGTGAGCAGGGCCGCTATGAACTGCGCTACGACGGCAAGGTGCTCGGCACAGGCTCGGTGGGCAAGCGTGAGCGTTTCGAGGGGCCGCTGGGCGAGGTGAGTCTCGAGGTGACCTCGCTCACCGCGGGCGAGGGGGCCGAGTTCACCCTGATGCACCAGTCCACTCTGGAAGCCACCAATGCGCTGCGCGCGCGCTTCGCGGTGGCCGAGATGGGCAAGGAGACCGGCGTGCTGGGGCTGGCACTGGTGGGGGAAGACCCGCTGCGCACCCAGCAGGTGCTTGAACGCATCACCGAGACCTATCAGCAGCAGAACATCGACCGTCAATCGGCGGAAGCGGAGAAGTCGCTCGAATTCCTCAAGGAACAGGTGCCGACCGTCCGCAAGAAGCTGACCGAGGCCGAAGAGCGTCTCAATGCCTATCGCGGCAAGAGCGACAGCGTGAATCTGGATCTCGAGACCAAGTCGGTGCTCGAGCAGCTGGTGAACATCGACAACCAGCTCAACCAGACCCAGCTCGAGGAAGCGGAGCTCTCCGGCAAGTTCAACCCGAGTCACCCAAGCTACGTGGCACTGCGCAAGAAGCGCGCGGATCTTGAGCGCACGCGCAGTGAGCTCGAGAAGCAGGTGGGGGATCTTCCGGACACCCAGCAGGAGATCCTGCGTCTGGAGCGTGAAGTCGAGGTCAATCAGCAGATCTACGTGCAGCTGCTCAACAAGACCCAGGAAATGAACATCGCCCAGGCCAGCACCATCGGCAACATCCGCATCCTGGATGAGGCCGTGGCGCAGCCGCACCCGGTCAGCCCGCGCAAGGCGATGATCGTGGTGATCGCGACCCTGCTGGGCGCCATGTTGGGTGTGGTCTTCGTGCTGCTGCGCTCGCTGCTGCATCGTGGCATCGAGACACCGTCGGAGCTTTCCGATCTCGGCCTCAACGTGCATGC
The DNA here is from genome assembly GCF_004006355.1 of Cobetia sp. ICG0124. Classification (NCBI taxonomy): domain Bacteria; kingdom Pseudomonadati; phylum Pseudomonadota; class Gammaproteobacteria; order Oceanospirillales; family Halomonadaceae; genus Cobetia; species Cobetia sp. ICG0124. The sequence goes on from NZ_CP024893.1 coordinate 1,201,482, forward strand.
GACCCTGCCGCTCTCCGAGGAGCAGGCGCGCCTCAATCGTCGCCTGGCGCGAGGCATCAAGCGCTTCTCCTCCTTCAAGCTCGGCAAGGGCGCCACGGCGGCGGCCGGCAATGCCGCGCCTGGCCTGCTGGCGGTGCGCAATCCGGCGGACCTCTCCATCGAGGGTCTGCGGGGTCTGCGTACCAGCCTGCACTTCGCGATGATGGAAGCGCCCGACAACCGCCTGATGATCTGCGGCCCCAGCCCGGGCATCGGCAAGAGCTTCGTGTCCGCCAACCTGGCCGCCGTCTGTGCCCAGGCAGGCAACCGCGTGCTGGTGATCGATGCCGACATGCGCCGTGGTCACGTGCATCAGAGCATGGCGGGCCAACAGGTGGGCGCCGTGGCACCGGGGCTGAGCGACTACCTGCTCGGCAAGGTGGAGCGCAGCGCCATCATCCGCAGCATCGCCGACGAGAGCCTGGCGGTGGTCGGCGAAGACGGTGAGACACCGGACACCCTCTGCTACGTGGCTCGCGGCACCTCACCGAGCAATCCCTCCGAGTTGCTGCTGCAGGCGCGCTTCTCCGAGCTGCTCGAGTGGGCCAGCGAGAACTTCGACATGGTCATCGTGGATACGCCGCCGATCCTGGCGGTCACCGATGCAGCCATCGTCGGCAAGCTGTGCGGCGTCAGCGTGATGGTGACGCGCTTCATGCACAACTCGCCCAAGGAAATCGAAGCGGCATTGGAGCGCTTCGCTTCCAGTGGCGTGAGCGTGGATGGCGCCATCCTCAACGCCGTCGAGCGCAAGGCGACCACGGCCTACAGCTACGGCTACAGCTATCACGACTACCAGTATCAGGGCGGCGCAAAAACCAAGGGGGAGACAGGCACATGAACACGACGACAAATCCAGCGACGACCGGACTCGAGGGGCGTCAGCGACATTCGCGCATGTACGAACGTCTGATGTTCAACTCGCTGTGTCAGGCGCTGGTGGGTCTGATTCTGGCGGTGGGTGTCCCGCTGTTGCTGATCAATGGCCTGCGCCCCTGGGTCAGCGAGATGCGCATGCACAGCGTCATCGCGGCCAGCGGTGGCTTCCTGCTCGCGCTGCAGGCGATCCGTCACATGTCGCGCTACCCCGGTGCCAAGGCATTCGCCTACGTGCTGCCGGCCATCACCATCAGCTATCTGCTGGCGATGAGCGTGCTGATCGCGCTGGATCTGCGCTTCAGCCGTATCGTGCTGGGCAGCTCCTGGCTCGCGGCGATGCTGATCTGCTCCATCGGCTTCTGGGCCGAGCAGCGCACCCGCATCCGCAAGCTGGCCGTGGTGCCGTTCGGTGACTATCGCAACCTGTTCACCACTCGTGGGGCGCGCTGGAACCTGATGCGCGCACCGGACCTGGGCCAGGAGCGCTACAACGGCGTGGTCGCGGATCTGGAAGCCGAGATGCCGGCCGAGTGGCAGCGTTTCCTGGCCAACTGCGTGCTCAACCGCATTCCGGTCTACGACGCCAGTGAAGTGCGCGAGTCGCTCACCGGTCGCGTGGAGCTGAACCAGGTGCGCGAGAACAGCTTCGGTCAGCTGGCACCCAACAGTGAATATGAGCTGTTCAAGCGTCTGTTCGACGTGCTGGCCGTGCTGGCGGTGGCCCCGTTCGTGCTGCCGATCTGCCTGGTGACTGCCGTGCTGATCCGTCTGGATTCGCCGGGTGGCGTGTTCTTCGTGCAGGAGCGTGTCGGTCAGGGCGGACGTCCGTATCGCATGTTCAAGTTCCGCAGCATGTGCCATGACAGCGAGAAGTCCGGTGCCCAGTTCGCCCAGGCCAACGACATGCGCGTGACCCGTATCGGCCGCGTGATCCGCAAGACCCGCATCGATGAGCTGCCGCAGTTCATCAACGTGCTCAAGGGCGAGATGAGCCTCATCGGTCCGCGTCCGGAGCAGGTCAAGTTCGTGAATGAATTCGCCGAACAGATTCCGTTCTACAACTACCGTCACGTGGTTCGTCCGGGCATCACCGGCTGGGCGCAGGTGACCCAGGGGTACGCCTCCGACGCTGACGAGACGCGCGAGAAGCTCGAACACGACTTCTACTACATCAAGCGCTTCTCCGTGTGGCTGGATCTGTTGATCGTCGGTCGTACCATCAAGACCATGCTGACCGGTTTCGGGGCACGCTGAGCATGCTGACCGTCAGTGGCTATTACGTCGGCTTCATGGCCCTGCTGGTGGCAGTTCTGCCACTGGCGGCCAGCGAGCGCACCCGCATGGTGGGTGCCTGGCTGGGTGGCGGGCTGTGTCTGGCGTTCATGGCATTGCGTTACGACGCAGGATACGACTACTTCTCGTATCGCCAGATGGCCACCTGGCAGGTCGACCTGAGCTTCCTCGAACCCGCGCCGGCGGCACTGGCGCGCATGGCTCGGGCCTGGGGGGAACCGCAGCTGTTCTTCTTCATCACTGCCTTCCTCTATGTATCTTGCTTCGTCACCGCACTGGTGATGAGCCGCCGCAACCTGGCCTGGTGCCTGCTGTTCTTCGTCTGCCTGCCGCTGATCTATCTCTCGGCCTTCGGCTTCGTCAAGCAGCACGTGGCGATCGCCCTGTTCATGGTGGCGATGGCCTGTCTGGAGCGTGGCATGCGGCTGCCGGCGCTGGTGCTGATGCTCGTCGGCACCAGCTTCCACTACACCCTGGCGCTGTATCTGCCGTTGCTGGTGCTCTACCCGCTGCTGCGACGTGCCTATCCCTTCTGGGTCTATCTGGGGCTGCTGCCGCTGTGTTTCGTGGCAGGACCGCTGGCCAAGAGCGCACTCAGCGCGCTGGGGCTCTATGCCCACTACTTCGAGGATTTTTCCGGGGGCGGGCAGAAGCTCTATGTCATCTATCTGCTGATCTGCCTGGGGACGCTGGGACTCTGGAAGCATTTCCGCCTGTCACTGGACCCCTGGGCCTTCAATCTGATGTTCATCGGCGTGGCGCTCTACACCCTGTTCATCACCTATGGTGAGCACGTGGCCCGCGCCAGCTACTACTTCCTGCCGTTTGCCATCTTCGTCATCTGTGACGTCATCGAGCACTTCCGCGACAAGCTGCTGCCCAGTCTGATCAGCGGTGCGCTGATGATGGCGTTGTTCTTCATGTCGCTGAAGGTGGCGGCCGGCAATCAGGATCATGATTTCTTGAACAACTACCAATTCTATTTCTTGAGCGATGAAGCACTGGTGGTCGGCAATGGAGGTCAGTCATGAGCGAAGCGCTGATCTTCTCGCTGTTCAACCTGATGGCGCGTGGCCTGTCGTCCGCGGCGGGCCTGCTGCTGGCGCGAGCCGTGGCGCCCGAGGCCTTCGGGGAATATGCCCTGGCTCTCAACTATGCGGTGTTGCTGGGCGTGCTGGCGCGCATGGGCGGCAACGAGGTGCTGCTGGTCACCGAAGATGGTGCCAGTGGCGCGGCGCTGCGCCGCTGGATGGGCGTCGGCATCGGCCTCTACGCCTTGCTGTCCATCGCCTTCGCCGTGGGCATCGCGCCGCTGCTGGGGCTGTCTGCCTTCATTTTCGCCTTCTGTGCCCTGCGCGCCGGGGCGGAGCAGGTCGGCCTGCAGATGGTCAATTCGCGCCTGCAGCGTCAGGAGCGCCTGGGGCGCGTCAATCTGATGACGGTGCTGATCTCGCTGGCGGTGGCGATCGCGGTCGCCTGCGCGGCAGGTCCGGCGCTCTATCATCAGGGCGTCGCGCTGCTGACCGGCGCCGAATTCAGCGCCGAGCTGACCACGCCGTCCGGCATGTTCGGCCTGGCACCGGTGGCCACCTTCGTGATGGTCGGTGCCCTCGCGCTGGTCATCGTGATGCTGCTGGGCATGTGGCTGTCACATGACGCGGCGGCGGATGCCCGGGCGGCGGCTGCCAGCCGCGATGGCGCAAGCTCAAGTCGCCTGCCGAGCAAGGCGGACTTCGCGCGTGGACGCGGCTTTCTCTACAACAACCTGATGTCATTCGCCTACCTGCAGGCCTGGGTGATCCTGGCCGGGCTCGCCTTCGCGCCCGCCCAGGTGGCCAGTGTCTCGGTGGTGACTTCCATCGTGTTCGCGCTCTATGTCTTCCCCACCAGCCTGTATCGCTACTACCTGCCCAAGCTGACCCAGGGTGATGGCCGCCTCAAGGAATACCTGATCATCGCCAGCGGCTTCGCGCTGCCGGTGGCGGGCGGTCTGGCACTGGTGGCGCCGTGGCTGGCCGAGCACTTCCTGAGCGGCGCCTACCCGCGCCTGACCATGACACTGCGCGCCTTCGCGCTGGTCTACCTGGTGCACGCCTTCGTCACCTGCGCCTTCACGCGTCTGGCGGCACTGCGCCTGAATGGCAAGCGCCTGCTGTGCCAGAGCACCGGGGCCATTCTGGTGGTCGGTGGGGGCCTTTCGATCGCGGCGCTCAATCACTCGCTCGGCAACGCGTCCGGCGAGAGCGGCAGCCTTCTGGGCATCGACCTCTACCACCTCTTCCTGTGCGTGCCGGTCACCGCGGAGCTGGTGATGCTGGCGATGGCGATCCTCTCGAACAGCGACATTACGGACAGAAGGACGAACAGCATGGCCAAGATATGCATGACGCACGGATGGCATGACGACAACAAGGGCGACTCCGCCATCCTGATGGGCACCATCGACTTCCTCGACCAGCTGATCGATGCCGAACACGGCCGCAGCGATGTCTCCGGTGAAGGCGTGGCGAAGGCCGAAGGCCATCGCATCGATATCCTGCCCATCGATGATCAGGTGTTCGCCACCGAGCGCGGACCCTTCCGCCACATTCGTCGCCGCTACCGCGAGCGCGTCACCGTCGGTCAGCCCTTGATGCCGCCGATGCGTGACAAGCTGCGCTTCGTCACCTCGCTGCTGGGGCTGGGGGCCAAGATGGCGTTCGGCAAGCAGGGCAAGAGCGGCAACGATGTCATCGATGGTGCCGACCTGGTGGTGGTGAAGGGCGGTCATATCTTCCACAACGGCAGCTTCAAGAAGACCCTGTCTTCCTGGCTGGCGCTGATCGGCTATCTGGCGCCGGTGATGCTGGCGCGCAAGGCCGGCAAGCGCGTGCTGTTGCTGGGCCACTCCTTCGGCCCGTTCAAGACCCCGGCCCAGGAGCGCTTCTTCCTGCGCACCCTGAGCGACTGCCTGGTGGTCTCGCGTGAGGAGATCACCCACGCCATGACCCAGAAGGCCGACCCGAAGCTGCCGCATGCGCTGCTGGGCACCGACATGGCCTTCGCCATGGCCCCGCGGGCGAGCGATGAACATGCCGAGGTCAAGGCACCGGGCGGCGTGGCCTCACCCTATGCCGTGATCACCCTGCGTGACTGGTGGGGGCTGGATCAGCAGGCCTTCGCCGAGCGTGTCGAGGTGCTGTCGCGTTCACTGCTGGAATCCCGGGAGCGTCTGGGCATCGAGCGCCTGATGATCGTGCCGCACGTGCTGGGCCCGACCGATATCGAGAATGACCAGCGCATCTCCCAGCTGGTGTTCGATCACCTGCAGAAGGCACTGGCCGCCGCTGACGGGGGCCAGGAGCTCGCCACGCGCATCGAGCTGGTGCAGGGCGACCCGAGCCCGGATGCGCTGGTGGATCTCTACCGCGACGCTGAATTCCTGGTGGGCACGCGTTTCCACTCGGTCATCTTCGCGCTGATGTCCGGCACGCCGGTCTACGCGCTGTCCTACTGTGGCCCCAAGGCGCCGGGCATCATGCGTGACTTCGGGCTCGGCGACAGCGTTCAGGACATCGAGAACTTCGACCCGGCACGCATCGTGGCCGACATCGAGGCGCTGGTCGCCGACAAGGCCTTCCCGGCGCTTGCCGAGCGCGTCATCGCCGACAAGCTGGCGATCACCGCCGACATCACGCGGGACTTCCTGCGCCGCGCACCGGGACGCGCCGGTGTCTGGGGCCAGCGTGAGCTCAAGCTCAATGATGACGCCTATCCGGCGCCGACGGCTGCCAAGGCACCTGACGCGACGGACCCCGTGGCCACGGATGCTCCGGCCGCTGAGCACGCCACCCACGACAGCGCCACCCACGACAGCGAGCCTGTCGTGCGAGGAGTCTGACATGGCCCATGTCGCTCTGTTGATCCAGGACATCAGCGCCTGCGGTGGCGTCGAGAAGGTGATGCACGGCCTGGCGCGTGATCTGCGCGACAGCCATCAGGTCACGCTGGTGTCGGTGCGTGAAGGCGAGCCCTACTGGGGCCGTCTCGAGGGTGTCGAATACCGCACTCTGGGACTGCCCGCCACCGGTACGCGCAAGAACTTCCGCCACTGGGTGACGCATCTGCGTCGTCTGATGCTGGAGGCGCGCATCGAGGTGATGGTCAGCGGCTACTTCGCCTTCCATCTGGCCGCCCAGCTGGCGGCGCGTGGCACCGGAGGCCGTGACGAGGCGGGCAATTCGCGCCCGCTGACCCGCGTCATCGCCCAGGAGCACAGCGCCTATCATCACGATCGTCGCGCCAAGCGCGTCATCAAGCACCTGCTCTATCGTCATCTCGATGTCCTGCAGGTGCTCAACGAGGTGGATGCGGAATGCTGGCGGCGGCGTGGTCTGCAACCGACGGTGATCCCCAACTATCTGGATGATCTCGCGGAGCGCGAGACGCGCGCCGAGTGCGAGCGTCAGGCCGACGTGGTGATGGTGGGGCGTCTGGCGCCGATCAAGCGTGTCGATCTGGCGATCCGTGCCTTTGCCCATTCGGGTTACCGCCGCGGGCGTCTGGTGCTGGTCGGGGATGGTCCGGAACGTGAGTCCTTGCTGGCGCTGTGCCACGAGCTGGGGCTGAAGGTCTTCCAGGGCGCCAACGACGACAGCGTGCCGGATGATACCCGGGTGCTGTTCACCGGCGCGCTGCAGGACGTCTCGCGTGAGTTGCGCCGAGCCCGTCTGCTGTTGCTGACGTCCGAGCGTGAATGCCTGCCGATGAACGTGCTGGAAGCCAAGCGTGAGGGCCTGCCGTGCCTGTCACGCCCGGTGCGCTCAGGCCCGCTGGCATTGATTCGCCACGATGTCGATGGCGTGCTGAGTGCCGAAGCGGACAGTGCCGGTGAGGTGGAGATCGTGCAGGAGCTGGCGCACGAGCTGGCGCGTCTCGAATTTGACGACCATCGCCTGCTACATCTCTCGAAGGCCGCACGCGAGAGCTTTGCCCACTACAGCCGTGATGCGGTGCTGCCGGACTATCAACGCCTGATCACGCGCCTGGTGCCGAGGAGAAGGCCCATGGCTGATGTGTCCGTCATCATGCCCAACTACGGCTATGACCGCCGCCTGCATGCCGCCGTCGATTCCGTGCTGGCCCAGAGCGAGCCGGTGCGCGAGATCCTGATCAGCGACGATGCCTCACCCGATGGTGCCGCCGCGCGACTGCGCGAGGATTTCGCGGCACTGGAGACCGGCGACGTCGAGATCCGCATCCTCGAGACCGACACCAACGGCGGGCCGGGGCGTGCCCGCAACCGTGCCATCGCCGAGGCCCAGGGCCGCTACATCGCCTTCCTGGACGCCGATGATGCCTGGCTGCCGGAGAAGATCGAACGCCAGATCGCCTTCATGCAGGAGACCGGCGCCGGACTGTCCTACACCGGCTACGAGATGGTGGATGAGCAGGGCAACCATGTCTCCCACTTCGCACCGCCGGCGCGTCTGACGCGTGACGACATGCTGCGCTCCAACTCCATCGGCTGCCTGACCGCCATCTATGACGCGGGGCGCTTCGGGCGTTTCTACATGCCGACCATCCGCAAGCGTCAGGACCTGGCGCTGTGGCTGATCATCATCGGTCAGCTGGGCCCGGCGCAGGGCATGCCCGAGCCGCTGGCGCGTTACACGCGTCGCGAGAGCAGCGTGTCCTCCAACAAGTTCAAGGCCGCCGCCTACCAGTGGCGTCTGTATCGTGAGGTGCTGGGGATGGATGTGATCAGCGCCAGTCGCAACTTTGTCCATTACGCGGTGAACGGTTATGCAAAACATCGTTAACGTCAGGTGGAAGACAGCGCCCGTCGTCAGGTGCCGGAACTGACCTTCCTGATCTCGACCCTGGATGCCGGGATCTACAGCGTGCCGCGTTATGACGAGCTGCCCGGTGCCCGCTTCCTGATCGTGCATCAGCTGTCGGAAGCCCATCAGGACGAGGCGCAGCGCGATATCTTCCGCGAGTACGTGCTGGCCCATTTCGACAGCCGTTTCGAGTATCTGGCGGTCGCGGGGCGTGGTCTCTCCAAGAGCCGCAACATCGCGCTGGCGGCCTGCCCGACACGCTACGCCTACATCCTGGACGACGATGTCCAGCTGCATCCCCAGGCCGTGTCGCTGGTGATGGAAGCCTTCACCTGTACCGAGGCGGCGGCGATCAGCTTCCCGCACGTCAAGGCCTTCCCCTTGCACGAACGGGACCCGGATCGTCCGGCACCGCCGGTCGCCTTCAAGGCCCACACCCTGATGTCACTGGCTCGCGTGCGCTCGGTGGACATGGCGCTGGATCTCTGTCAGTTCCATGCCCGCTTCGATGAGCAGTTCGGGCTGGGCACCGACCAACCCTCCGGCGAGGAATTCATCGTGATGAGCGATGCCCGCCGTCAGGGCGCGCGCCTGATGCGCGCCAATCTGGGCATCGTCGCCCATGCGGGGGTCACCTCCGGCAGCGACTTCTACAGCTCGCCCGCCAAGGCGCGCACCAAGGGGCGGATGTTCGCTCGGGTCACTGGCAGTCGCTTCTCGCCGCTGGCACTGGCCTTCCTGGTTCGCAAGGCCCCGATCGCTTTCAAGCGCGGCTATCTGGCGACCTTCGTCGGCAATTTCTTCCGCTAGTCGCCCGCGCGACACTCAATGAAGATCACGATTTTCGGAAGCGGTTATGTAGGCCTGGTCACCGGTACCTGCCTGGCCGATGTGGGACATGATGTGGTGTGCATGGACGTGGACGCCGCCAAGATCGAGCGCCTCAAGCAGGGCGAGATTCCCATCTACGAGCCGGGACTCGAGAGCATGCTGCTGCGCAACGTGGAAGCCGGCCGTCTGAGCTTCACCACCGACCCCCGCGAGGCCGTCGCGCACGGCGTGCTGCAGTTCATCGCCGTGGGCACGCCGCCGGATGAAGATGGCAGTGCTGACCTCAAGTACGTGCTGGCGGTGGCCGAGAGCATCGGTGAGTACATGGATGACTACAAGGTCATCATCGACAAGTCCACCGTGCCGGTGGGCACGGCAGACCGCGTGCACGCCCGCGTGGCTGAGGTGCTCAAGCACCGCGGCGTGAGCGTGGATTTCGATGTCTGCTCCAACCCGGAATTCCTCAAGGAGGGCGCGGCGCTGGAGGACTTCACGCGTGGTGCCCGCATCGTGGTCGGCACCGATTCCGAGAAGGTGCGCGAGCGCATGCGCGAATGCTACGCCCCCTACAATCGCAATCATGAAAAGCTGATGTTCATGGATGTGCGTGCCGCCGAGCTGACCAAGTACGCCGCCAACGCGATGCTGGCCACCAAGATCAGCTTCATGAACGAGATCTCCAACCTGGCCGAGCGTCTCGGGGCGGATATCGAGGAAGTGCGCCGCGGGATCGGCAGTGACCCGCGCATCGGCTACCACTTCATCTACCCGGGCTGTGGCTACGGTGGCTCCTGCTTCCCGAAGGATGTCCAGGCGCTGGCGCGTACCGCCAGCCAGATCGGCTATGAGGCCGAGCTGCTCACCGCGGTGGAATCCGTCAACAAGCGTCAGAAGGTCACGCTGTTCGAGAAGCTGTCACGCGCCTTCGATGGCGATCTCGCCGGCAAGACCATCGCCGTCTGGGGGCTGGCCTTCAAGCCGAACACCGATGACATGCGCGATGCGCCGAGCCGCACGCTGATGGAAGCGCTGTGGGCGGCGGGCGCCAAGGTGCAGGCCTATGACCCGGAATCCATGCGTGAGACACGCCGCATCTACGGCGAGCGCGATGATCTGGTGCTGGTGGCGGATCGCATCCAGGCGGTCAAGGGCGCGGATGCGCTGGTGATCTGCACCGAGTGGAAGGAATTCCGCACGCTGGATGCCGGCTGGCTCAAGACCCAGCTGGCCTTCCCGGTGGTGGTGGATGGCCGCAACCTCTTCGAGCCGTCCGCCATGAAGTCTGCCGGCCTGATGTATTACGCGGTCGGCCGTGGCGACACCCTGGCGCTGAGCAGACAAGGAGCTTTCCATGTGTGGCATCGTTGCCGGCCTGGCTCAGCGTGACATCAGCAAGATTCTCATCGAGGGGCTGCATCGCCTCGAATACCGGGGTTACGACTCCGCTGGCGTGGCCGTGATCGACCCCGCCGGTGAACTGCGCCGTGCGCGTGCCGTCGGCAAGGTCCGCGCGCTGGAGGACGAGCTGCGTGAAGCGCCGCTGTCCGGTGCCATCGGCGTCGCCCATACCCGCTGGGCCACCCACGGGCGTCCGGCCCAGCACAACGCGCACCCGCACCTCTCGAGCGAGCGCGTGGCCGTGGTGCACAATGGCATCATCGAGAACCACGAGGCGCTGCGCCGTGAGCTGGAGCAGGAGGGCTATGACTTCACTTCCGAGACGGACACCGAGGTGGTCGCGCATCTGGTCGACCGCGAACTGCGCGCTGGCCGTGCGCTGCCGGAGGCGGTCAATGTGGTCACCGCGCGTCTGGATGGCGCTTTCGCGCTGGCGGTGATGGAACAGCAGAATCCCGAGCTGCTGGTCGGCGCCCGTCAGGGCAGCCCGCTGGTCGTGGGTGTGGGAATCGAGGAGCACTTCATCGCTTCTGACCCGCTGGCACTGCTGCCGGTCACCGACCGCTTCATCTATCTGGATGAGGGCGACATGGTGGCCATCAGCCCGAGTGGCATCCAGGTGCTGGAACGCGGCGCCGAGCAGGATGAGCTCACGCCGGTGACCCGCGAAGTGGTGCGCTATGAGCACAGCGTCGAAGCGGCGGGCAAGGGTGAGTATCGCCACTTCATGATGAAGGAGATCATGGAGCAGCCCACCGTGCTGTCGCGTACCCTGGCCGAGCGTCTCGACCCGCAGGGCGTGCGCCTGGAGGCCTTCGAGGTCTCGCGCCATTCCTTCCTGGCCGCGGATGATGGCGCCGAGAAGGGCAGGGAAGTCGTCGATGTCGAGCGACTGACGCAGCTGCTGGCCGATGTGCGTCAGGTGCAGATCATCGCCTGCGGGACCAGCTATCACGCCGGCATGGTGGCGCGTTACTGGCTCGAAGAGGTCGCCGGCATTCCGGCGCAGGTCGAGGTGGCCTCGGAGTTTCGTTACCGCGAGCGTGTCGCGGCCCCGGGCACGCTGTTCATCACCCTGTCGCAGTCCGGCGAGACCGCCGACACGCTGGCGGCCCTGCGGGATATCCAGAAGCTCAACCGCGAGGGGCCGCAGGCAGGGCATTACCTGGCGAGTCTGGCCATCTGCAACGTGGCGGGAAGCTCGCTGGTTCGTGAGTCGGATCTGTCACTGCTGACCCATGCCGGGCCGGAGATCGGGGTGGCTTCCACCAAGGCCTTCACCACCCAGCTGGTGGCGCTGATGCTGACCACGCTGGCCCTGCGCCAGAGCCGTCGACAGCCGCAGGACGAGGAAGATGACCTGCTCACGCGTCAGCTGCTGATGCGTCTCAAGGACCTGCCGCATGTCATCGAGCAATCGCTGGGGCTGAACGGGGAAATCGCCCAGTTGGCCGAGAAGTTCATGCATCGCCATCACACCCTGTTCCTCGGGCGCGGCAGCCAGTACCCGATCGCGATGGAGGGTGCGCTCAAGCTCAAGGAAATCTCCTATATCCACGCCGAAGCCTATGCGGCGGGTGAGCTCAAGCACGGCCCGCTGGCCTTGATCGATGAGGACATGCCGGTGGTGGCGGTCGCGCCGATGGATGACCTGATGGAGAAGCTGAAGTCCAACCTTCAGGAAGTCCGCGCGCGTGGCGGCCAGCTGTTCGTGTTCGCCGACCCGGAAGTCAGCCTCAAGGCCGGTGAGGGCGTGCACGTCGTCACCGTGCCGGGGGTGTGTCGCTTCCTCGCGCCGATCGTCTATGCGGTCCCGCTGCAGCTGCTGTCCTATCACGTCGCCGTGCTCAAGGGTACCGATGTCGATCAGCCGCGCAATCTCGCCAAGAGTGTCACGGTAGAGTGATCGCATGAGATGCAAGGAGTTTGCGACATGAACCCTCATGAATTCGGTTTTTGGCGACATGTCGCCTTGTTTGAATATCAGCAGCTTATTAGTCTGTGGTGAACAAGGGGGCATGAAGTGTCGCCATTTGCGGCCACATGATGTCGCTTGGTACTGTGCCGCAATGCCGAGAATCTCGGGCCCGGGCCGACCCGCAACCATGGCCTGAGTCTGGCACGTGGCCGCTATGTGCTGTTCTGCGATGCGGATGACACCTTCGTGGCCGGCGCCCTGGATACGCTCAAGGCGCAGATCGTGGCCTTCGATTGCCCGCAGGTGGTGGTGTTCCGTTATTGCCTGCAGGGGCCACAGGGAGAGCGGGAGAGCACGCCACTGTGCAGCCAGCCCCTTGAGCGCACCCAGATGCAGGCCTTCACCGATTTCATGCACGACCGCATCGTCTCCGCTCCCTGGGGCAAGGCGATCCGTGCCGATCTCGCCTGTGCCCTGAGCTTTCCTGATCTTCCTGTTTCCCAGGATGGTCTCTACAACCTCGAGCTGTTCGGTCGGGCGGCACGCGTTCTCTATCTGCCCCAGGTGCTGTATCGCTTCGACAAGCGCAGCGACGGTTCTCTGACCCGCAAGCCCTTCGGCAATCGCGAGCTGGCCCGATTTCACCGCAGCTGGCAGGTGTTCGATTCCCGCTACCGCGAGCAGTTCGCGGCCGCCCACGGCCTGGCACTGCTGGAGATTCGCGCCCTGCGCTTCGTCGGTGTGAGCTTCATCATGCGCCAGGCCATCAACAAGACCCACGACGATGACCAGGTGAGGCAGGTGGTGATGTCTCAGCTGCGCCAGTCATCCTGGGCGGCATTGCGTCAGCTGTCGTTGAAGGAAAAGGCGTTGCTGATGAGCTATGCGTTCAGTCCTTCCCTGTCCCGGCAATTGATTCGGCGGAGCCAATACGCGTCATGAGCACTCGCAAGCATATCCTGTTCTACACCGGCGCCCAGTCGCGCACCGGCGGCACCGAGCGTGCCTGCGCCGATACCGCCAACATGCTGGCGGCCAGCGGTGACTATCAGGTGGAGGTGGTCAGCGAGCATGGCCCTGCCGACAGCCCCTATCCCCTGCACGAGGATATCGTGCATGAATCGCTGTATCCAAAACGTCAGCATCTGGGGGCGCTGCGCGGCGTGCTGCTGTTCCTGCGGCTTTTCTGGATGGTGCTGCGCAAGCGACCGGACGTGGTGATCGTGGTCGAGAGCATCGGTTTCCTGCCACTCTTGCTGCCCAGCTATCTGCTGCGGCGCACGCGCTATCTCTGCTGGGAACACTTCAATGCCACCTCGGATCTCGGCGTGCCACGGCGCAATGTCGCGCGGCGTCTCGCGGCCAGGCGGGCCGATCGTATCGTGGTGCTTTCCCATGAGGACCGCGAATACTGGGAGCAGCTGCTCCCCCAGTCCAGCGAGCGTCTGAGCGTCGTGCCCAACCTCAATCCGCTGGAGCACGAGATCCTCCAGCGTCAGGCCCGGCCGCCGAAGGTGGCGGTGGCGGTGGGGCGCCTGACGCACCAGAAGGGCTTTGATCTGCTGCTGGAGGCATGGGCGGCGATTCCCGCCGAATCGCGTGATGGCTGGGTGCTGCGCATCGTCGGCGAGGGTGATGCACGCGAGGCGCTGGAGGCGCAGGCGGAGCGGCTTGGCATCACGCGCCAGATTCAGATGCCCGGCCAGTGCAGCGACATCCGGCGCGAGTACGCCGCGGCAGACCTGTTCGTGCTGTCATCACGCTTCGAAGGCTTCGGGCTGGTACTGGTCGAGGCGCTCAGCTGTGGCGTGCCCTGCATCAGCTTCGCCTGCCCGGCCGGGCCCCGCGAGATCCTCAAGCATGGCATCAATGGCTATCTGGTCGAGCAGGGCAATGTGGCAGCGTTCAGTCAGCAGCTGGGCGCCGTGCTCGGTGATGATGAAGTGCTTGCGCGCCTGCGTGCCAATGTCGATTACGGCCTGGAGCGGTTTTCGCGCCGTACCGTCGAGGCCAGTTGGCAGGCCGTGCTGGAGGGACTGGAAGCCCCGGCACTGCTACGTGTCATCTGATCTTCAGGTACGACAGCAGGAGGCTATCGCCGTGAGAATCATGCATGTCATCTCGACCCCCGCATCAGGAGGTGCCGAGGTCTACGTCAAGGACCTGAGCCTTGCCATGGTCGCGGCGGGGCACAGCGTTCATGTCACGTTTCTGGAAACCGCTGAGCAGTGCGGGCGAGATCTGGACTATGAAAGGCACTTCCTGGCCCAGCTGAGTCAGGCGGGCATCAGTCATTCGTTTCTGGGCGCCGACACGCGTCGCCGTCCCTGGCGGGGCGGCACGCGGCTGCGCGCGGAAGTGAATCGATTCGCCCCGGATGTGGTGCATTGCCATCTCTACTACGCGCTGATGTTCGCCTTCCTGCTGCCACGAAAGCTTGCGGTGATCATGACCGTGCACAGTATCGAGCTGGGGGCGCCCAACTGGCTGTTTCGACTGTTCGATCGTCGCGTCAGCGCCTATGTCGGCATCTGTCACGCCTGCACGCGCAAGCTTGCGCCGCTGGTCAGGCGGCCGGTGGTCCAGATCGACAATGCCGTCTCGGGGGCACGCCTCAAGCACAGCGGCTGGCAGATGACGGCGCTGGATACCCCGGTGAAGCTGGCAGCCATCGGACGTCTCACCGAAGCCAAGCAGTATCCCTTGATGCTCGAGAGCTGCCGCCGCCTCAAGGCACAGGGGTTGAATGTCACGCTCAGCATCGCCGGGGAGGGGCCGCTCAAGGCCGAGTTGGTCACGCAGATCCGTGACGCCGGGCTCGAGGATCAGGTCACCTTGCTGGGCAACATCTCGGATGTGGCGGGGCTTCTGGCCTCATCGGACATCTTCCTGATGTCGTCTGCCTGGGAAGGACTGCCGATCTCGCTGCTGGAAGCCACGCTGAGCGGGCTGCCGGTGCTGGTCACCAACGTCGGTGGCTGCGCAGAAGTCGTGCATCGGGTCGGCAACGGGCTGGTGGTGGATGAGCAGACGCCGGCGCGCTATGCCGATGCTCTCACCCGCCTGGTGGCTGACGAGGAGCTGCGACGCAGCTGTGCGCGCAACGCGCGACGCCACGGCGGCAGCTACCACATCAACACGGCGCTGGCCGGGCATCTGGAGCTCTACACCAGCCGGCTTACAGGGGATGACAGAGGTTATGAAGAGATCGACCAGATCGACGCTGCGGGGAGTTTCCCTGGCGATAATGCTGGCCGCCTTGGGAGGCTGTGCCTTCGCCCCTGGCGGCCATATGGACTATGAGGTCGAGACGGCGCCGCTGTCGGACCATGTCACGGTCAGCCCGATCACGCCGGCCTTGATCAGCAGTTATCGCGCACTCCCGGCTCAGACAGCCCCGGCCGATGACGCTCTGGTGGATGACATCAAGCGCTACGTCTACCGCGTGGGTGGCGGTGACATCCTGGCCATCAATCTGAGCACGCCGCTGGATCTGGCCCAGGAGACGGGTGTTCAGCGCCAGACGGTGGAAGCGCTGACCTACATCGTGCAGCCGGATGGCACGCTGTATTACCCCTACGTCGGGCGCATCAACGTCAAGGACATGACCGTGGATGAGGTGCGCGCCTCGCTGGTGCGTGGCCTGTCACGCTTCATCACCGACCCGCAGGTCAACGTCTCCGTCGCCCAGTTCCGCTCGCAGCGCGTCTATCTGAGCGGCGCGGTCCGTGAGCCGGGCTTCGTGCCGGTCACCGATGTGCCCCTGACCCTGATCGATGCCATCAGTGCCAGTGGTGGCGTCACCGAACTCGCCAATACCCACGACATCACCCTGACCCGCGACGGCCACCAGGAGCACCTGAGCCTCTATCAGCTGCTACAGCAGGGCAACATGCGTGAGAACCGCCTGCTGCACGATGGCGACGTCATCAACATCCCGGTGGCGACCGACCAGAACGTCTTCGTGCTGGGGCAGGTCCTCAAGCCCGGCAACATGCCGGTGGGCAACGAGCGTCTGAGTCTGACCGATGCCCTGTCACGCGCCGGTGGCGTGGATGAGGACCGTGCCGACCCCTCCGGTGTCTTCGTGGTCCGGGAGAACGGCCCGGACGCTGACAAGCTCGCCACCGTCTATGTGCTCGATATCTCCGATGCCACCTCGCTGATGCTGGGGGCACGCTTCCCGCTGCAGCCCAGGGATGTGGTCTATGTCACCGCGGCGCCGGTCAGCCGTTGGAACCGCGTGCTGAGTCAGTTGCTGCCGTCGGTCACCAGTACCGGGGCCTTCGTCTCGGTCATCGACGACATCGAGGGCCATCTTCCGGTGACGCTGGCCGGGACGCGACGCGTCGCCTGGACTTCAGCACCCTGCTGGCACTGCTCTGGCATCGTCGCTGGTGGTTGATCGCCAGCACCGTGCTGCTGACGTTGATCGGCATCTATGTGGTCGGCAGCCAGCAGCGCATCTATCTGGCTGACTCGCTGATCCAGATCGAAGACAAGGGCGGCAGCGCCAGCCTGCTGGGCACGCTGACGGGTCAGTCCGGAGGCCCCGAGGAGGGCAGTACCAGTGACGAGCTGGAGATCCTGGCCTCGCGGCTGGTGCTCGGGCAGGCCGTGGCGCGTGAGCGTCTCAACATCGTCGTCACACCGGTGCGCTACCCCGTCATCGGCGACTGGCTGTCCCATCGCGGAATGCGTCTGCCGGAGAGTCTCGGCGGCAATGAATATGCCTGGGGGGATGACGTCCTGAAGGTCACCACGCTGGAGCTTGGCGGCCAGTGGCAGGGACAGACGCTGACCTTGGAAGTGGTCGATGAGCAGCACTATCGCCTGCTGGACGCCGAGGGCAACCTGCTGATGCATGGCACGGTGGGCGAGAATGCGCTGTCCGGTGACATCAAGGTCTTCGTCCAGCGCATGGAGGCCAGCCCCGGGGCGCGCTTCGCGCTGACCAGCATCTCGGACCTCAGTGCCATCAACTCCATCAAGTCGCGTTTCACCGCCGAGCGCAACGGCAGCGATACCGGCGTGGTGACCCTGAGTCTGTCCGGCAGCGACCAGCAGGCCATCGTCAGCACCCTGGACACCATCACCGACGTCTTCCTGCAGCAGAACATCGAGCGCGAATCCGCCGAGGCCGACAATCAGCTGGGCTTTTTGGGTGACCAGATCCCGACGCTGCGCGGCCAGCTCGATGAGGCGGAATCCGCCCTCAACGACTATCGCCGCCGCCGCGATTCCGTGGACCTGACCGCCGAGAGCCAGCAGGTGATGGAGAACCTGGTGGGGCTGGACAACCAGCTGACCGAGATCAAGCTGCGACTGGCGGAGCTGTCGCGTGCCTACACCCATGAGCACCCGGCCTATCGGGCACTGGTGGCGCGTCGTGACTCCCTCAATCAGGAAAAGGCGCGGGTCCAGAAGCAGGCGGAACAGCTGCCGGCGGCGCAGCGCGAAGCGCTCAATCTGAACCGCAACGTCAATGTCAGCCAGGAAATCTACGTCGCGCTGCTCAACAAGCGCGAAGAAGTGCGCCTCAAGAAGGCCGGTACGGTCGGCAACGTGCGGATTCTGGATCCCGCCGTCCTGCAGCCTGGCCCCATCTCGCCGAGAACCTCGCTGATGATGGTGGTCTTCGCGATGGCCGGTTTCCTGCTGGGCGTGCTGGGCATCCTGCTGCGGCATTCCATGCGCAAGGGCATCGACAGCGCCGAACAGATCGAGTCCCTGGACCTGCCGGTCTACGCCACCATCCCGCTCTCGCCGCTGCAGCAGGGCATGATGCGTCGCGTGCGCCTCAAGGGCGAGAAGTCCGGGCGCGAGATCTATCAGGGCGTGCTGGCGACCTCGCAGCCTTCCGACATCAGCATCGAGGCGCTGCGCAGCCTGCGCACCAGCCTGCACTTCGCGCTGCTGGACAATCAGCGCAAGTCGGTGATGTTCACCGGCCCGAGTCCGGGCATCGGCAAGAGCTTCGTGAGCCTCAACCTGGCCGCGGTGAGCGCCGAGGCCGGCCAGCGCGTGCTGCTGATCGATGCCGACATGCGGCGCGGACATCTTCACCACGCCTTCCAGCGCACCTCCGAGCAGGGCGGCCTCTCGGATGTCCTCAGCGGCGCAAGTCCTCTGGAAGAGGTCATCTATCACACGCGCATCGACAACCTGGACTTCCTGGGCCGTGGGGTGGCACCACCGAATCCGTCCGAGCTCCTGATGCAGGAAAACTTTGCCCAGTTGCTGGAGCAGCTGGGAGAGCGCTATGACCTGATCATCATCGATACCCCGCCGGTACTCGCCGTCACCGAGGCGCTGATCATCGGGCGCCATGTCGGCGCGAGCCTGATGGTGGCGCGTTTCGGCATGAACCAGGTGCGTGAGCTGGAACATGCTCGCAAGAAGCTCGAGAACAACGGCATCCACGTCAAGGGCGCGATCTTGAATGCCATCGAGCAGCAGGCCGGGGATAAGCAGCACTACGGGTATTACAACTACAGCTATACCTGATGCCGTGTCGCGGCACGGCTCTCATGACGCTTGAATCACGGAGGAGATGGCACGATGAGCGGTTTACCCTTATCGATGGAGCACCAGCGTCGTTACTCGCATCATTACGAGCGCTTGATCGCCAGCAAACGCCTGCAGCTGGTCTTCGGCATGCTGGTGGTGGTGATCGCGCCGGCACTCTACCAGGCGGGGCTCAACGAGCTGGTACCCGGTGACCACGGCTGGTGGCTGACCAGCGATGCCCAATGGCACGCCATGATCGGCACGGGGGTGGCCTATACGCTGTCCATCACCGCCGTCAATCGCCTGTCGCGCCTGCCGGGGACCCGCTCCTACCTCTACGTGGTACCCACCATCGTCATCTGCTATCTGATGCTGATGCTGGCGCTGGGGGTCTTCGATCTCGACTACTCTCGTCATCAGGTCGGCCTGTCCTTCCTGCTCGCCGTAAGCCTGTGCACGGCCTACTACTACATCGACACCCATGTCCGGCGTATGCGCTTTGCCGTGGTGCCGTTCGGCAAGGCGCCGGCGCTGTGTCAGCGTCGCGAGGTCGAGTGGCTGACGCTCAAGGGGCCGGACCTCGTGGGCATGCGGCGCATCGATGGCGTGGTGGCAGACCTGCGTGCCGAGATGCCCCGTGAGTGGGAGAGCTTCCTCGCTGACTGCACCATCCACCGCATTCCCGTCTATCACGCCACCCAGGCCCACGAGATGATCACCGGCCGCGTGCTGCTCGATCACCTCTATGCCAATGAATTCGGCTCGCTGATGCCACGTGAGGATTACGAGGTCATCAAGCGCTGGATGGACTTCAGCGTGGCGCTGGTGCTGCTGCCGCTGCTGGCACCGGTGATGTTGCTGACCGCGCTGGCCATCCGACTGGACAGTCCGGGCCCCGTGGTCTTCCGTCAGCCACGCATGGGCTTTCATTGTCGTCCCTTCACCGTCTACAAGTTTCGCAGCATGTATGACGGCATGAAGGGGGCCGGCTTCACCCAGGAAGGCAGTGACCCGCGCATCACCCGGGTCGGGCGCTTCATCCGCAAGTGCCGTCTCGATGAACTCCCGCAGCTGTTCAACGTGCTCAAGGGTGACATGAGCCTGATCGGGCCGCGTCCGGAATCGATGAATCTGGCGGACTGGTATCGCAAGGATGTGCCGTTCTTCCATTACCGCCATGTGGTACGCCCGGGCATCACCGGCTGGGCGCAGGTCGAGCAGGGCTATGCCGCGGAAGTCGAGGGCATGATCCGCAAGCTTGAATACGACTTCTTCTACATCAAGCACTTTTCCTTCTGGCTGGATCTGCTGGTGGTGATTCGCACCATCCGGATCGTGATCAGCGGGAACGGGTCGCGCTAGCCGACCCTAGGAGTCGAGATCATGATCACGGTGACGCGCCCCTATTTTCCCGAGCGGAAGAATTTCGATCGTTATGTGGATGCCATCTTCCAGAGCCGCTGGTTGACCAATCATGGCCCGCTGGAGCAGGAGCTGACCCGGCGCCTGGAGACCTATCTGGGCGTCAAGCATCTGCTGCTGGTCAGCAATGGCACCCTGGCACTGCAGGTGGCCTATCGCGCGCTGGGGATCAACAACGTGGTCGGGCAGCGCGAACCCGCCGAGGTCATCACGACTCCCTTCACCTTCATCGCCACGGCCAGCAGCCTGAAGTGGGAAGGGATGCAGCCGGTCTTCGCGGACATCGATCCTGCCACCCTGTGCCTGGACCCCGCACAGGTCGAGGCAGCCATCACGCCGCGTACCCGCGCCATCGTGCCGGTGCACGTGTTCGGCAACGCCTGTGACGTGGAAGCCATCGATGCGCTGGGGGAAGAGCACGACCTCAAGGTCATCTATGACGGCGCCCATGCCTTCGGCGCGACCTACCGTGGCAACAGCCTGCTGTCGTACGGGGATGCCAGCACCCTGAGCTTCCATGCCACCAAGCTGTTCCACAGCATCGAGGGCGGCGCGATCATCTTCAAGCGCAAGGAAGACCTGGAGCGTGCCCGCAAGATGATCAACTTCGGCATCACTGGCCCCGAGTGCATCGAGGAGCTGGGCATCAATGCCAAGATGAACGAGTTCCAGGCCGCCATGGGGCTGTGCGTGCTCGACGAGATCGAGGGCAACCTCGAGAGCCGCGCGCTGGTCTGGCATGCCTATGCCCAGGCGTTTCAGGGCAACGTGCAGCTTCAGGCACGTCAGCCAGGCGTCAGCCTCAACTACGCCTATTTCCCGATCATTCTGGAAAGCGAAAGTGTCCTGCTGGAGGTGATGCAGCGTCTGGAGCGGGAAGGCTACCAGCCGCGGCGCTATTTCTGTCCGTCGCTGGAGTCACTGGCATTTCTGGGGCGACCGGCGGCAGACCTGCAGGACGCGGACTTCCAGCAGCCCGAGATCGTGCATTCCAGAGACATCGCCAGCCGTATCCTGTGTCTGCCGTTGTTCTCGGGACTTCAGGTCAGCGAGATTCTCGCCGCGGTGCGCGTCATCGTCGATCGGCATCAGAAGGCAGCCTGAACGATGAACATCGCGATCATGCAACCCTACCTGTTGCCGCATCTGGGCTACTTCCAGCTGATGCACGCCTGTGACGAATTCCTCATCTATGACGACGTCGCCTACATTCCGCGTGGCTACATCAACCGCAACAGCGTGCTGCTGGGGGGCAAGGCCCATCGCTTCACGCTGTCGGTGCCGGATGCCTCACCCAATCGGCGCATCAGCGAGCTGTCGTTCGCGCCGACCCCCCAGTCACTGTTGACCACTCTGCACCATGCCTATGCCAAGGCGCCGCATTACGCAGAGGTCATGCCGCTGCTGCAGACGATTCTCATGCATGAGGATCGCCGCATCGGGGCACTGTGCCAGTTCAGCTTCGAGACGATCTGCCGCTATCTGGGGCTCGAGTGTCGCTTCGCGCTGACCAGCGAGATGGATTACGAGCGCAGCCAGTCGGCGCAGGACCGTCTGATTGAACTTTCCCGCCAGCGCGGCGGGCGCGGCTACGTCAACAGTATCGGCGGGCGCAAGCTCTACCGGGGGGAGGCCTTCGCGCGAGGGCGAGTTCGTCGGCAGTCTCTCGATCATCGATGTGCTGATGTGGTGCTCGCCCGCCGACGTCGTCTCGCGGCTGGCGGAGTACACCCTGCTGTCGGGAGAGGAGGCGTCGCCGCGTGTCACTGACCCACAAGACGACCATCGGCATCCTGTGGAATTTCATGGATCAGCTGTTGCGCCGTGGCATGGCCAGCATCGTCACCTTGCTGCTGGCCCGTCTGCTGCTGCCGGAAGACTTCGGGCTGCTGGCCATGGTGCTGGTCTTTCTGACCATCGCCTCGGCCATGATGGATTCGGGCCTGCAGCAGGCCATCCTGCGTCTGCCGACTCTCGGCCCGCGTGATGCCAGCACCGCCTTCTTCAGCAACATCGGCTTCGGGGTGGTGGCCTATGCGCTGCTGTACTTCAGCGCCCCGTTGATTGCCGATTTCTACGCTGAACCACGACTTGTCGTGCTGGTGCGTATCGGCGGGCTGGTGGTGCTGATCAACGCCTTCGAGGTGATCCAGGGCGCGATGCTCAACCGGGCGCTGGATTTTCGCACCCGCATGAAGGCCGGCATCCCCGGCAGCGTGATCTCGGGCAGCGTCGCGGTGTTGCTGGGCTGGCTGGGCTTCGGGGTCTGGGCGCTGGTGGGCCAGATGCTGACGGCGGCCTTCGTGACCACGGCACTGATGTGGTGGTGGGGCAGCTGGCGTCCGCACCTGACCTTCGACATGGACGCCTTCAAGGCCATGTTCAGCTTCGGCTACAAGATGTTCCTGTCGCGCATGCTGGACGTGGTGTTCGTCAATCTCTACGTGCTGGTGATCGCCAAGCTGTTCGCGGCTTCGGTGGCGGGGCTGTTCTTCTTTGCGGATCGCCTCAAGGAGCTGGTGCTCAATCAACTGGTCGCCGCGATCCAGAACGTGACCTTCCCGGCCCTGGCCAGCATCCAGCATGACCCGGTGCGGCTGAAGGATGCCTATCGACGCATTCTGCAGCTGATGGTCTATCTGCTGTTCCCCGGGGTGCTGCTGATGGCGGCGCTGGCCCGTCCGCTGTTCGAGGCACTGTTCCCCGACCGCTGGCTGGACGCCGTGCCCTATCTGCAGTTGATGTGCATTGCCGCCGTCATGTATCCGCTCAGTTCGCTCAACCTCAATGTGCTCAAGGTCAAGGGGCGCTCGGACCTGTTCCTGGGGCTTGAGGTGATCAAGAAGCTGCTGATCTGCGTGGTGCTGGCGCTCACCTGGCAACACGGCGTGATCGCGATCCTGATCGGTCAGATCGTGGTGGCGGTGCTGTCCTACATCCCCAATGCGTGGTTCTCGCGAACGCTGATCGATTACAGCATCCGCGAGCAGTGCGTCGACTTCCTGCCGAGCCTGATGCTGGAATTGAGCTATTCCCAGGCGCAGGGTACCCCGGTCACGGGGGGCACCCTCGAGGAAGGGCCGATTCCGGTTCCCCCGGCACCGGCGGATGAAGCCACCATCATGGCGGACTGGGAGGGGAATCTCTCCACGCCGCGTGTCTCGGTGATGTGCTTCGCCTTCAATCACGGCGACTACATCGCGATGGCGCTGGATGGTTTTCTGATGCAGCGCACGCGGTTTCCCTTCGAGATCGTGGTGCATGATGATGCCTCCACCGACGGCACGCGCGAGATCATCGAGGACTATGCCGCGCGTTACCCCTCCATCATCCGGCCGATCCTGCAGGACGTGAACCAGTACTCGCAGCACGTGTGGCCCATCACCTTCTGCATGCCGGTGATGCGCGGCGACATCATCGCCTACTGCGAAGGGGATGATTACTGGGTCAAGGCCGACAAGCTGGCGCGTCAGGTGGCGCTGTTCGATGCCAACCCGCGTGCCACCGTGTGCTTCCACCCGGCCATCGAGTATGACGAGCATCGCGATGAGCATTCGATCATCTGCCGCTATGCCGACAGCGTCGCGCGTCTCTCCCCCGAGGCCATCATCGGGCTGCGGGGCGGCTCCATTCCGTCACCGGCGCTGACCTTCCGCCGCGTGGAGTCGCATGTGGACGCCATGCTGGAATCCTACCGTGGTGCGCCGATCATGGACTTCTTCCTGCAGGCCTACATGGCGCTGCTGGGTGAGACGCTCTATTACGAGGATGCCGCCTGCGTCTATCGTCGCAACGCCAAGGGCTCCTGGACCTCCCAGCAGCAGGATCATGAGGTCGAGCAGCGCTACCAGCGCGACATGCTGGCCGCCATCGACACCTTCTATGGCGCCACGCGCACGCTGCCGGAAGCCGACACCCTGTATATCCCGCTCTATCACTACTTCAAGCAGTACGTGATGGCGCCCGGCACCACCCAGCAGCGCCTCGCCAACTTCCGCCGCGGGCACGGAGGCAGCGGCATGAACTATCGCAGCTACGGCGATCTGGGCCGTGACATCGCCAGTCAGATCTCACGCCTGCAGGCAGGGGACTTCGACCTGATCGTCGGCATTCCGCGCAGTGGCATGGTGCCGGCCTACATGATCAGCGCGATGCTCAATCGCGCCTGTACCGATCTCGATACCTTCCTGGCGGATGGCGTGCCCGGCAAGGGCATCACGCGCAAGTTGCGCGAGCGCCTGGGCCTATCGTCGCGTGCTGCTGGTGGATGACAGCCTCAACAGCGGTGCCTCGCTCAAGGCCTCCCTGGCGCGCATCCCGGCGGATTGCCCCTGCGAGATCATGACCTGCGTGATCTACGCCAACCCCGGGGTCACCAATGAAGTGGATCTGGCGCTCGTCGAGCTCGAACACCCGCGCGCCTTCC
Source organism: Cobetia sp. ICG0124 (assembly GCF_004006355.1). NCBI lineage: Bacteria > Pseudomonadati > Pseudomonadota > Gammaproteobacteria > Oceanospirillales > Halomonadaceae > Cobetia > Cobetia sp. ICG0124. The sequence goes on from NZ_CP024893.1 coordinate 1,226,020, forward strand.
AGTGGAACCTCTTCCACCATCCGGCACTGGAGGATGCCTGCGTGGATATCGATGGCGTGCTGTGTCTCGATCCTTCTCCCGAAGACAACGATGACGGCCCGCGCTATCGCAGATTCCTGCTCGAGGCGACCCCGCTGCATCTGCCCACCTACCGGGTGCACTCGCTGGTCACCAACCGTCTCGAGAAGTACCGCCCCGAGACGGAGGCCTGGCTTGCGCGCCATGGCGTGACCTATGAGCGACTGATCATGCTGGATCTGCCGAGCAAGGAAGCGCGACTGAAACTGGGCTGTCATGCCAGCCACAAGGCCGGCTATTACCGCGAGTCGGGCTGTCGGCTGTTCATCGAGAGTGAAGTGGGGCAGGCCAGCAGCATCGCGCAGATGACCGGCAAGCCGGTCTACTGCGTGGATGCCCAGCAGATGGTCAACCCCGAATGGCTGGCCATGCTGAAGTTGCAGCGTGGCAAGTGGATGACACGCCAATGCAAGCGTGGCATCCGCCGGGTGATGAAGCTGCTGCCGGCTTCCTGGGAGCGTCAGGCACGGGGCGTCTTCCAGCGAGTGGCATGAAACACCGACGTCAGGGACTGAGCCGTTTCATGGAAGCCATACTGCTCGACCTGCCCAATCTGCTCGTCTGTCTGGTACTGGTGATGGTGGGCTTCGTGCGCGGGTGGGTGACCCGCAACGTCGCGATCATCCTGAGTCTGAGCAGCCTGGTGCCTTACCTACTCAACAATGTGCTGTTCTCGCCGGAATACATGCCGGACCAGTTCCGTTACTGGGAGCAGGTACTGGCCATGCGCAGCATGGACTGGGACTCGATGGATCACTCGCTGACCGTCTCGTTCTCCTCGAGCCTGCTGGCCCTGCTGCCATTGCCGCTGGTGGAGACGATTTCCAGTCTGGGATTCTTCAACAAGTTTCTCTACATCGGCGGGCTGATGGTCATGCTGCGCCGCGGGATCATCTCGCATGCGGTGCTGCTGTTCCTGCTCTGCTACCCGAGTCTGGTGCTCTACAGCTCGCTGAGTCTGCGCGACACCCTGGTGACGGGCTTCATGCTGGCCAGCTTCCTGCTGGCCATCGAACGGCGACCGGGCTGGGCACTGCTGATGCTGATGCCGCTGTGGCTGATCAAGTTCCAGAACATGCTGATCATGCTGGTGTTCCTCGGCGTCTACGTGGTCTACGACGTCAGCCGCCGTGGCCTTTCCACCAAGCGCTTCTGCTGGTTGCTGGTCGGTCTGGTCGCCAGCGTACTGATCATCTATCCGCTGGCGGTGGACCAGATCAACTTCTTCCGCGCGGCCATGTACATCGAGGATGGCGGCAAGAAGGAGGATGTCGAGATCATCCAGGGCTTCGGCGACTTCGTGGTCACGGGCATCCAGGGGGCGCTGTACTTCCTGATCAAACCGCTGCCCTGGGAGGCGGCCAACCCGCTGCAGCTGATCCAGGCCGGCGAGAATCTGCTGGTGGTGGTCTTCCTCGTCTGGCTGACCCTGCAATGCTGGCAGGTCCAGCGCGAGAAGACGCTCTTCTGGCTGCTGTACCTGATCGGCGCCTTCACCATCTATGGACTGGTGGTCTTCAACTACGGGACGGCAGTGCGCTACCGCTTCCCGTTCCTGGTCATCTACGTGGTCTGCATGGCCTACGACACCGGGCTGATTCGCCGCTGGCAGCAGGAACGCCGCCCGGCCTTGCTCGACTGACCAAGGATAGCCACATGCCGACATCAGATTCCCGGCCCGCCACGGTGGTGCTGGTCTCCAACTCGTCCTTCTTCCTCTACAACTTCCATCGCGGTGTCATCGAGGGCCTGCGCGACACGGGCTATCGCGTGGTGTGTCTCGCTCCTACCGATGCACACAGTGCGCGCCTGGTCGATGAGCTCAAGGTCGAGCATCGGCCGCTGGGGATGGAAGGCAAGGGCACGTCACTCGTGGGTGAGGGCAAGAGCCTGATGGCGCTGTTGATGACGCTGCTCAAGCTCAGGCCACGCTATGTCCTCAACTTCACCATCAAGGCCAATATCTACTCGGGGCTTGCCTGTCGCCTGCTCAACATCCCCTACACCAACAACGTCTCGGGACTGGGCACCGCCTTCCTCCACGACAGCTGGCTGTTCCGCCGGGTACGGGCGCTCTACGGCATCGCCAATCGCGGCGCACGCTGCGTGTTCTTCGAGAACCGGGATGACCAGGCGCTGTTCCTGCGCATGGGGCTGCAGAAGTCGACACCTTCCGTGGTGCTGCCCGGAGCGGGGATCGACCCTGAACGCTTCGCCTTCACCGAACAGCCCCAGAGCCCGCCGCTGACCTTCGTGATGGTCGCGCGGCTCATTGCCGACAAGGGCGTGCGGGAGTACGTGGCAGCGGCGGAACGCCTGCATGAGCGTTATCCCCAGGCACGCTTCTGGCTGATCGGGCCGTCGGGCATCAGCAACCGCACCGCGATCAGTGACGAGGAAATCGCCCAGTGGCGTGCGCGGGGCGTGCTGCATTATCTGGGGGAACAGCGTGATGTCAGGCCGTTCCTGGCCGAGTCCAACATCCTGGTGCTGCCGTCCTACCGAGAAGGCATGCCGCGTACGGTACTCGAAGCGGCCTCGATGGGACGTCCCGCCATCGTCAGCGACGTGCCCGGCTGTCGCAGCTCGGTGCTGCCGGGGGCCACTGGCTGGCTGTGCGAGGCCGGCAGCATCGACTCTCTCGAGCAGCACATGCAGGCCTGCCTGGAAATGCCCCGCGAGGCCCTGGAGGCGGCGGGGCTGGCCTCACGGGAGCGTATCGAGCGCGAGTTCGATCAGGCCATCGTGGTACGGGCCTATCTCGGGTGCATGCAGCACACCCTGGCGCCGCCATCGACACTCGTCGGTGGCGGGTTTTTTCTGCGCCGGAGATTGTCATGTCGCATCGCGCACCGTGCTGGCCGTCGGCCGCCTCACCGAGCAGAAGGGATTTGATGTCCTGCTGGAGGCCTGGGCCAGGGTCGCCCGTCAACATCCGGACTGGCGACTGCGCATCGTCGGCTGGGGAGAGGATGAGAACGCCCTCAAGGCTCAGGCCTGGACGCTGGGACTGAGCGAGAGCGTGGTCTTCGTCGGTCGCACCTCCCGGGTGGAAGAGGAGTATCAGCGGGCGGCGCTGTTCGCGATGAGTTCGCGCTGGGAGGGATTGCCGATGACGTTGCTGGAGGCGCAGTCCTTCGGTCTTCCCGTGGTCTCCACCAACTGCGAGACCGGCCCGGCGGAGATCCTTCAGGGCGGCAGTGGCGTGCTGGTGGATGTGGAAGATGCTGCGGCACTGGCGCGTGAGCTCTGCCTGCTGATCGAGGACGCGCCGCGGCGCCAGCAGATGTCCCTGCTGGCGCGCGAGAACGCGGCACGCTTCGATGCCGACGTCCTGTGTGACGAGTGGCAGCAGCTGCTGGCGCGCATGCTGCCCGGCCTCGCGCAATATCAGAAACGTGCCGGGGAGCAGGGTGCCAGCCAGTCAGGTAAGCCTTCGGCTAAACACTCGCTGACAAGTCGCCCGGTCACGCCCGCCAGGGTCACGCCGATATGCTGGTGGCCATAGGCATGGATCACGCGCGGCTCGTTGGGTGACGGGCCGATCACCGGCACGGAGTCCGGCAGGGTGGGGCGAAAGCCCAGCCAGCGCCGGGCTACCGGGGCATCCAGTCCCAGCACCCTGCGCACTCGGGTTTCCAGATAATCGAAGCGGGCCGGGTTGGCGGGCCCCGCAAGCGAACTCAACTCCACGGTGCCTGCCACTCGCAGACGCGGCCCTTCGGCGCCTCGCAGAGGCGTCATGTAGAAGGCACTCTCCACCGGACAGGTCGGGCGGTTGAGCGGCGAGTGCTCGAGATCGAATTCGATGTGGTAGCCACGCTCGGTATCCAACGGAATCCTGTCGCCGATCTGGCGGGCGAGATGTGCCGACCAGGCCCCGGCTGCCAGTACCACGCGGTCCGCCATCAGCCGTCTGCCGTCGGCGTACTCCAGCAGCATGCCGGAGGCCTGAGAGCTCAGGCGGGTGACCTCGGCGGTGACGAGTCGGCCCTCCTCACGCAGCGGAGCGGCCAGGGTATCGATGAACACCTGCGGGTCATCCAGATGACAGGAAGAGGGGAACAGCACGCCGCCGGCGGTATGGCCTGCCATGGCGGGTTCCAGCGCGATCAGCTCGTCCGCTGTCAGTACCTGCTGCTGGATGCCGAGCTGGTCACGCAGCCGGATATCGCCCTGTGCGGCCTGCAGGTTCTCGGCCTTGCCGTAGGCATATAGACAGCCCTTGCGCTGAATCATCCCGGCCGCCGCCGGGGCAGCGTCCAGCAGCGGCTGATAGTCCTCGTAGGTGTGACTGAGCAGACGCGCCAGCATCTCGCTGTTGGCTCGAAAGCGCGTGGCGTTGCACTGACCCATGAAGCGCATCAACCACGGCGAGAGCCTCGGCAGGCACTTCCAGTCGATGACGAAGGGGGAGTCAGGTGACAGCAGCAGTGAGGGCATGCTGCGCCAGATCTCGGGGCGAGCGATGGGCAGGCAGCCATAATCCGCGAGGGTACTGGCATTGCCGAAGGAGGTGCCGCTGGCGATGCCCTCGCGCTCGATCATCGTCACCTCGTGGCCGCTGCGCCGCAGCCACAGGGCGCAGGCGACACCGACGGCGCCCGCGCCGACCACGGCCACTTCCGTGTGTTCGCTATCACTCATCGAATGCTCACCATGTTGTCTTGTCGTTGTTGTCGGGGTGCTTGCGGTTCAGGAGCCGTTCGGCTCCTCGAAGGGCAGCGGGATGTCATCGCCACGCCGCACGGCGAAGACATTCAGCGTCATCGCCACCAGAGCGTAGTAACCCAGTATGCCAACCAGTTCGACCACGACCGTCTCGCCGAACATCGCGACGGCCTCGGCATACAGCGCATCATCGATACGCCGCTCGGCGTAGAGCGCGCGGGTGAATCGGTGGATCAGCCGCTCATCATCGCGGTCGAACTCAGGCTCCCGCTCCTCGCGCAGTGCCGTGATGACATCCGGCGAGAGACCGGCCTGCTCGGCGATCGGCGCGTGGATCTGCCATTCCGCCTGGGACTTCCACCACACCGCCGTGGTGAGAATCGCCAGCTCGCTCAGGCGCAGCTCAAGGCCGGTAGCGTAGCGGCAGAAGGCGCCGAGTCGCTGGGCGTGATTGGCAAGCTCCGGACTGTGGACCCAGGCCAGAAACGGGCCATCGAGGTTGCCGCGCGGGCCGCTGAGAATCTCGGCGATCACCTCGCGTTGGGCTGCGCTCATGCTGGCCTCATCCAGTTCGGTCAGGCGCGATGTGATCGCCATGAAAGTCACTCCATTCAAATCCATTCAAAGATCGTGGGGTAGGCAATGCGCCTGCAGCTGAGCCGTCACAGGCTGGCAAGGGTGGTGTCGATGGCACGCCCCAGCCTGTCGGTGATCTCGTCCAGATGTGAGTCTTCCAGCATGAACGGCGGCGCCAGCAGGATGTGATCGCCCTGGCGGCCATCCAGGGTGCCGCCCATCGGGTAGCACATCAGGCCTTCGGCCATGGCGGCCTTCTTGAGGCGTGCGTGCAGCTTGAGGGCAGGGTCGAAGGGGCGCTTGCTGTCGCGATCCGCCACCAGCTCAAGCCCCTGGAAGAGACCGCGACCGCGGATGTCGCCGATGTGAGGATGGTCCGCGAAGCGCTCGTTCAGGCGTGCCTGCAAGCCATTGCCCAGCCGCGTGACCTGCGCCAGCAGCTCGCGGGACTCGATGGCCTGCTGGACGGCCAGTGCCGCGGCACAGGCGGTGGCATGGCCGATGTAGGTATGGCCGTGCTGGAAGAAGCCGGAGCCATTGGCGATGGCGTCACGAATGCGCTGGCTGACCAGGGTCGCGCCGATCGGTTGATAGCCGGCGCCCAGCCCCTTGGCGATGGTGATCAGGTCCGCCGTGACACCTTCCTGCTCGGCGGCGAACAGGCTGCCGGTGCGTCCCATGCCGCACATCACCTCGTCGAGAATCAGCAGCACGCCGTAGCGGTCACAGACCTCGCGGATGCGCGTGAAGTAGCCCGGCACCGCCGTGACGGCCCCCAGGGTGGCACCCACGACGGGCTCTGCCACGAAGGCCATCACGTTCTCACCGCCCAGCCGCAGGATTTCCGCCTCAAGCTCGGCGGCGAGACGCACGCCCATCGCCTCGGGCGTCTCGTCGGGTTGCTGGTCCCGATAGGCGTAGCAGGGGCTGACGTGACTGACGTTGATCAACAGCGGCTCGAACTGCTGGCGGCGCCAGGCGTTGCCGCCAGTGGCCAGCGCGCCCAGCGTATTGCCGTGATAGCTCTGGCGCCGCGCGATCAGATGCTTGCGCTGGGGCTGGCCGATCTCGACGAAATACTGGCGGGCCAGCTTGAGTGCCGCCTCGACCGCTTCCGAGCCACCGGAGACGAAGTAGACGGACTCTAGCCCCTCGGGGGCGCGCTCGATGAGGAAGTCGGCCAGCTGCTCCATCGGCTCGCTGGTGAAGAACGAGGTATGCGCGTAGGCCAGTCGGCTGACCTGCTCCTTGATGGCCTGCGCCACTGCCTCGTCGCTGTGGCCCAGGCATGACACGGCAGCGCCACCGCTGGCATCCAGATAACGGCGACCCTCTCGGTCGACGATGTAGGGACCATCGCCCTGCACGGCGGTGGGGTAGTCCTGATGGAGATTGCGATGGAAGACGTGGCTCATGGGGGCTCCGTGGGGCGGGTGCGCGAAGGCGTAATGCAAATATGTAGTGCATTTGTCGTTTGTGCAATCAATAATTGCATACGGTCGTTTGTGCCTTCGGACTCGACCCGCCAGAGATGCTACCGTTGCCGCCATCTGTCCTGTCCCTTGCCAAGGAGGCATCCCATGCCCCCATCCTCCCGAGCCCCCGGGCCCGCATCCCCTGACTCGCCGCCGGAGACCCTGGAAGGGTTGAAGCAGCTGCTGGTGGCGATCGATCGTCGTGAGGTGGAGATCCGCCTCGGGGCGAGTTCCCGGCGTGTGCTGGCCGTGCTGATCGAGTCCCCGCAACGCACGGCGGTGTCTTCCATCAGCCAGCTGGCGGAGATGACCGGCGTGAATGCCTCGACCTTCTCGCGTCTGGCGCAGCGCCTGGGTTACGAGGGCTTCAGCCGGTTTCAGGCTGTCTTCCGTCAGGCCGTGACGGATGGCCAGCATTTCTACAGCGCCCAGGCGGCGCAACTCTCGTCACGTGATGCGGATAGCACCGCCATGGCGCAGCTGGCGCGGTTGGGGCGACAGGAAAGCGCCAATATTCTCGGCATGTTGGAGAGGGTGGACGCCGCGGCCTTCGAGGCCGCGACCACCTTGCTGGCAGAAGCCCCGCGCGTGCGCCTGCATGGCATGCGCCAGTTCAATTCCTTGGCACTGTTCATGGCCTATGGACTTGGCATGCTGCGCCCGGACGTGGCGCCGCTGGATGCCAGTCGTCAGGGCGTGGCGGATGCGCTGGCCCAGCTGGCGGCCGGCGACGTGCTGGTGGTGGCCAGCTGCTTCCCCTACACCCCAAGCGTGGTGGCCTGCGCCGAGGTCGCGGTGAAACGCGGAGTCGTGGTGATCGCGTTGACCGATTCGGCCAGCTCCCCGCTGGCGCCGCTGGCGCGCCACAGTTTCCATGTGCCCAATCACAGCCTCTTCTACAGCAACAGTATGAGCGCCTTCATGTTTCTCGCCGAAGGCCTGCTCAGCGAGGTGGCCAGCAAGCTGGGAGCGGCAGGCGTGGCCTCGCTCAAGCAGCGCGAGGCGATCATCACGGAGCTGGGAGGCGCACGTCGCTGATAGGCATGTGCAGGACCAAAGAGGGGCCTGAAGAAATTGGCGTGATTCCTGCAAAACGACTGAGATGAAATGACATCTGTCAGTGCAAGGAATCACCCATGAGTCGCGAATACCGTTACACCCTGGGCAGTCAGGTCCATCGCTTCGCCAGTCTGGCCGAGCTGATGGCCAAGGCGACCCCCGCCCGCTCCGGAGATCGCCTTGCTGGCGTGATCGCGGAAACCGCCGAGGAGCGAGTGATCGCTCAGCTGTGTCTGGCCGAATTGCCCCTCAAGACCTTCCTGAACGACGTGCTGATTCCCTACGAACAGGACGACATCACCCGCCTGATCATTGATGAGCATGATCCGGTAGCCTTCCTGCCGATCGCCCATCTCACCGTCGGCGACTTCCGCAACTGGCTGCTGAGTGATCTCGCGACGCCTGCGGTGCTGGCGCAGGTGCGTGCCGGCATCACCCCGGAAATGGCTGCGGCGGTCAGCAAGCTGATGCGCAATCAGGACCTGATTCTGGTCGCGAAGAAGTGTGAGGTGGTCACGGCCTTTCGCAATACCATCGGCAAGAGCGGCCATCTCTCCACGCGCCTGCAGCCCAACCATCCCACCGATGATGTCACCGGCATCGCTGCCAGCATTCTCGATGGCCTGCTCTACGGCAACGGCGACGCCGTGATCGGCATCAATCCGGCCACCGACAACGTGGCCCAGAGCATCAAGCTGATGCGTCTGATGGATGAAGTGATCCAGAAATACGAAATCCCCACCCAGTCCTGCGTGCTCACCCACGTCACCAACACCATTGAATGCATCGAGCAGGGCGCTCCGGTGGATCTTGTCTTCCAGTCCATCGGCGGCACCCAGGCCACCAACGAGAGCTTCGGCGTCGAGCTTTCCGTGCTGGCGGAGGCGCAGCAGGCCGCGCTGTCACTCAAGCGCGGCACGGTGGGCGACAACGTGATGTATTTCGAGACCGGCCAGGGCAGTGCGCTGTCCGCCGATGCCCATCACGGCCTGGACCAGCAGACCTGCGAGGCACGCGCCTATGCGGTGGCCCGCAAGTACTCGCCGTTGCTGGTGAACACCGTGGTCGGCTTCATCGGTCCCGAGTATCTGTTCAATGGCAAGGAGATCATCCGCGCGGGGCTTGAGGACCACTTCTGCGGCAAGCTGCTGGGCCTGCCGATGGGCTGCGACATCTGCTACACCAATCATGCCGATGCCGACCAGAACGACATGGATACCCTGCTGACGCTGCTCGGGGTGGCGGGCTGCAACTTCATCATGGGCATCCCCGGCTCCGATGACATCATGCTCAACTATCAGACCACCTCCTTCCACGATGCTCTCTATGCACGACGGGTGCTGGGCCTGGGCCCGGCGCCGGAATTCGCCGCCTGGCTCGAGGAGATGCAGATCTTCACCGATGTCGCCCAGCAGAAGCTGCCCGCTGACATGCCGTCCTGCTTTGCCGATTCCCTGCGTCAGGTATCCGGAGGTGATGCATGAGCCATGACTCTTCCCCCAGTGATGCGCGAATCGCCCGCCATCGTCACGCCCAATGCCTGGCAGTTGCTGGGACAGTTCACGGATGCGCGCATCGGCCTGGGCCGCGCCGGCATCAGCCTGCCGACCCAGCGCTCGCTGGAATTCCAGCTGGCGCATGCCCGCGCGCAGGACGCCGTCCATCTGCCGCTGGAGATTCCCCGACTGATCGAGGATCTCAATCAGCTACCTGCACTCGAGAACGCCCCTGACCTTCAGCGCCTGCACAGTCGCGCCGTGGATCGCACCACCTATCTGCAACGCCCCGACTATGGGCGACGTCTCGATGCGGCCTCGTGTGAGCAATTGTCCAGCCTCGCACCGGAGCCTGCGGATCTGGCCATCGTGATCGTCGATGGGCTGTCGTCTCTGGCGGTCCAGAACAACGCCGCGCCCTTCATCGCGGCATTGCTGGAAACGCTTGCCGAGGAGGGTCCGGATGCCTGGACGCTGTCACCCATCAGCGTGGTGGAGCAGGGACGGGTCGCGATCGGCGATGAAGTCGGTGAACTGCTCAGGGCGCGGGCGGTGCTGGTGATGGTCGGCGAGCGCCCCGGTCTCAGCTCACCGGACAGCCTCGGCCTCTATCTCACCTGGCAGCCGCGCGTCGGACTCAGTGATGCCAGTCGCAACTGCATCTCCAACGTGCGCCCGGCAGGGCTCGACTTCGCCATGGCCGCCCAGCGGCTGCATTACCTGCTGCGCGAGGCCCGCAAGCTCGGCCTCACCGGGGTGGGGCTCAAGGACAGAAGTGGTGACAACTCGCTGGAGAGCGGGGGCGGTATCCAGAACTTCCTGCTGTCCTGACGGGATGGCAGCGCATCAGCGGGAATCTCCCGATCCAACAATGACAAATGCTTGACGGAATCAAGGCGGCACCATGACTCGCGACACGAATCACGACATGAATCACGACACCAACGAGCAGGACTATCTGGCCAGACGGCAGTTGAAGAAGGGCACGGCGGGCTGGATTCTGCTGGCGGGACTCGGGGTCTCCTATGTGATCTCCGGCGATTTCGCCGGCTGGAATTTCGGTATCGCGGAGGCGGGCTGGGGCGGCTTCGCGATCGCGGCGCTGCTGATGGGCATCATGTATCTGGCGCTGGTGCTGTCGCTGGCGGAAATGTCAGCGGCGATACCGGCCGCCGGCGGCGGTTACAGCTTCGCGCGTCAGGCCATGGGCCCGGCTGGCGGCTATCTCACGGGCCTTGCGGTATTGATCGAATATGCGCTGGCCCCCGCAGCCATCGTCATCTTCATCGGCAGCGCGGTGGAGTCGCTGCTGGGCATCAATGGCCCGATCATCTACGCCATCTTCTACCTGATATTCATCGGTATCCACCTGGCGGGGGTTGGCGAGGCGCTCAAGGTGATGATGGTGATCAGCGGCCTGGCGGTGTTCGCGATCATCGCCACCGCGGTCGCGCTGATCGGTGACTTCGACAGCAGTCGCCTGTTCGACATCGCGCCGACGGATGCCTGGGGCGCCAGCGATTTCATGCCCAATGGCTGGTATGGCATCTGGGCCGCGCTGCCCTTCGGCATGTGGCTGTTCCTGGCCGTGGAAGGGGTGCCGCTGGCGGCAGAGGAATCGCGCAACCCGGCCCGTGATGTCCCGCGTGGCATCATCGGCGCCATGCTGTTTCTGATGTTCACCGCCGTGCTCGTCGTCTTCCTGCTGGCCGGTGCCGCCGGTGCCGAGGCGATCGGCAGCAGTGCCGTGCCGCTGGTGGATGCGCTGAACGCGACCGGCAGCGAAGGGTTGGCGACGCTGGTCAACGTGCTGGCACTGGCCGGGCTGGTGGCCTCGTTCTTCTCGATCATCTACGGCTACAGCCGTCTGGTGTTCGCGCTGTCACGGGCCGGCTATCTGCCCAAGACGCTGTCGCTGACCAGCAAGCGCAAGGCGCCGACCTGGGCGCTGGTGGTGCCGGGCATCTTCGGTTTCCTGGTCTCGCTGACCGGTGAAGGCGATCTGATCCTGGGCATGGCGGTGGTGGGGGCGACCGTCTCCTACGCACTGATGGCCGCCAGCCACATCCTGCTGCGCCTGCGCCAGCCGCAGATGGCGCGCCCCTATCGCACGCCGGGTGGCATCGTGACCTCCTCCATCGCGCTGGTGCTGTCGCTGATCGCGCTGACCGGGGTCTATGCCTTTGACCCGCGCGCCTTCAACTACACTCTGGTGCTGTTCGTGGTGGGCATCGCCTACTATGCCATCTTCAGCCGCCATCAGCTGGTGGCGAAGACCGCCGAGGAAGAGTTCGCGCTGGTGGCCAGTGCCGAGAGTGATCTCGCGGCCAGCTGATTCGCTCAGACAGACCCTTGCTCAGACAGACCCTTTAGCAAAGACGACAACGCCCGCCATGGCTGACCATGGCGGGCGTTGTCGTCTCTAGTTGATGGGCAGGATCCGATCAGAAAGGATACTGCGCCAGAAATTGCTGCGCGGCGGCGGCGGGGTCCTCGGCACAACACAGCGCCGAGACCACGGCGAGGCCGTCAGTGCCGCTGCTCATGACGTCTCCCGCATTGGCCAGCGAGATACCGCCGATGGCCACCGTCGGCAGCGGGCTTGAGCGCACCAGCTGGGTGAGTCCTTCGATGCCCAGCGGTGCGGCGTGATCGGGCTTGGTCGCGGTGGCATAGACCGGGCCGAGGCCGAGGTAGTCGATGCGCTCGACATCGACGGCCTTGAGCTGCTCAAGCGTCTGGACCGACAGGCCGATCAAGGCATCCTCGCCCAGACGGCGACGCGCCTCGACCGGGTCGCCATCGCTCTGGCCGATGTGCAGGCCATCGGCGCCACTGGCCAGCGCGACCTCGATGCGGTCATTGATGATCAGCGGCACCTCGTACTCGTCCAGCAGCGCCTTGAGGCGGATGGCCTGGGCGATCATCTCCTCGTCGCTGGCGTGCTTGTCGCGCAGCTGCACGACACTGACGCCGCCGCGCACGGCGGCCATCACGGTGGCTTCCAGGCCGCGCTCGGCGCACAGCGCGGGGTCGGTGACCAGGTAAAGGGATAGATCAAGTGACATCGGTCAGCTCCAGACGAGAGGCAAGCAGGGTGGAATCGGCGTCGAGAGTATACAGGGCATCCAGGAAGCGTGGCACGAAGCTGCCCGGGCCCTCTACTGACTGGCCCGCCGTCTCACCGGCTTCGGCGTAGCAGGCCAGCGCGGCGGCGGTGGCCTGCAAGGTGTCGTCATGTCCGTCGAGTGAGGCGCGAGAGGCGGCGAGGAAGGCGGCGACCACGCTGCTCAGTGCGCAGCCCATGGCGGTGACGCGGCCCATCAGCGCATGGCCGCCCTGAATCGTGATTTGCCGCTGGCCATCGGTGACGACATCGACGTGGCCGGTCATCGCCACCACGCAGTTCTGCGTGCGCGCCAGGGCGACCGCGGCCCGGCTGGCGCGCTCCAGCGCATCCTCACCGTCATCGCCGCTGTCCACGCCACGGCCCTGATTCATCTCGCCGGCCAGCGCCAGCACTTCGGAGGCATTGGCACGTATCACGCTGGGGCGATATTCCAGCAGCGCGCGGCACGCGTACTGGCGCAGGCTGGAGGCGCCGATGCCGACGGGGTCCAGCACCCAGGGTTTGCCATCGCGGTGGGCGCACATCGCCGCCAGCTGCATGGCCTCGATCCAGCTGGGCGACAGGGTGCCGATATTGATCGACAGCGCCGCACTGATGGCGGAGATCTCCTGGATCTCCTGCTGCGCATGCGCCATCAGCGGCGAGGCCCCGATGGCCAGCAGGGTATTGGCGGTCGGGGTCATGGCGACATGGTTGGTGATGTTGTGCACCAGCGGGGTGGTCTGACGCAGACGGCGCAACGCGTTGCCGGGGGAGTGGGATGGCGATGTCATCATGGAAGCTCGTGGTGAAAGACAGGGACCCGGTAGTCATCGAAAGTCGCGCAAAGGGTAATAAATAACATCATGGTTCTATAAACCTTGACGACAAGTCCATAAGATACAGGGTCTTACGGTCTTTTGTGTACGAGTCATCAGTCAAGGGTCATGCAGTGATACGCACAGGTCATCGCGGTAGCGTCAGCAATTCGAGCAGCAGTCACTCAAATATCGCTAGCAACAGCAGCACGAGTAGCATCAGCAAGAACACGCGCGGCCGGCAGCCCTCTGATGGCTCTCGGCTTGAGCGGATTGTCAGGCGGGTGGTGACGGCGCTGGCAGTCCCCGTGCTGTTGGGCGCTGCGGCCACCAGTCAGGCGAATGCGGTGATTGCCAGCTGGAATCTGAAGCATGCCGGCTGGAACAACGGCAAGCATCTCGAGCAGGTCGCGGCGGTGGCCAGCCACATGGATCTGATCGGCCTGCAGGAGGTGATGAAGGAGGAGGTCGTCAGCGAGCTCGAGCAGCAGCTGGAGGCCCTGACCGGCGACGAGTGGGACAGCCTGGTCAGTCATGCGGTGGGGCGCAGCACCTATACCGAGCGCTACGCCTATCTGTATCGCGACAAGACGATCGCCTATCAGGGCGGGGCTACCGTCTATCTCGATCCCGAGGATGTGTTCTCGCGCGAGCCGCTGCTCGCCACCTTCGTCGAGAAGGACACTGGGCGGGCCTTCAGCGCCGCCAACGTGCACATCGTCTATGGCGACAGCAAGGCGGATCGCTCGCCGGAAATCCGCGCGCTGGCGGATATCTATGACCTGATGAAGGAAATCTCGCCCGGCACTCCGGCGATCATCATGGGCGACTTCAACATGGCACCGACCGAGCCTGCGTGGGGAGATCTGCGTACCCTCGGCCTGCGCCCGTTGATCACCGAGGGTGCGACGACGCTCTCCAAGACCGATGGCCGCTATGCCTCGCTCTACGACAACATCTGGTATGTGCCGAGCGAATGGCCCAAGGCCAATGGCGATGTGTTCCGCTTCCCGGACTATCTGGGCATCAGTCATGAGACAGCGCGTGCCGATGTCTCGGACCACGCCCCGATCTATCTGTCGGTGACCGGCGAGACACTGGCGTTGCTACCGCTGGAGGGTGGCCAGCCGCAGGCAGCCGGGGCAGAGGTCGCCTCACACGAAAATGACGAAGCCAGCCATCACGCAATCCAGGTGATGGCTGGCTTCGTCGTATTGAGGCTGGTGGGCAGTTTCCCCGGTGCCGCCTGAGGTCAGCTCAGATACTTCTCGAACCAGGCAAGGGTTCTGTCCCAGGCGAGCTTGGCGGCCTGTTCGTCATAGCGTGGGGTCGAGTCGTTGTGGAATCCGTGGTGGGTGCCGGGGTAGAGGTAGGCCTCGTAGGTCTTGTCGTGTTCCTTCAGCGCGGCTTCATAGGCGGGCCAGCCAGCGTTGACGCGCTCGTCATGCTCGGCGTAATGCAAGAGCAGCGGCGCCTGGATGGCGGCGACTTCCTCGGCGCGTGGCTGGCGGCCATAGAACGGCACGGCGCAGGCCAGTTCCGGATAGGCGACGGCGGCTGCATTGGAGACGCCCCCGCCGTAGCAGAAGCCGGTGATGCCGATCTTGCCGGTGGTGCGATTCTCGGCCATCAGGTAATCGATGGCGGCAAAGAAGTCGTTCATCAGCTTTTCCGGGTCTACCTGTGCCTGCAGCTCCTTGCCTCTGGGGTCGTTGCCGGGATAGCCGCCCACCGAACTGAGGCCATCCGGCGCCAGCGCGACATAGCCGGCCTTGGCCACACGCCGCGCGACATCCTCGATATAGGGGTTCAGGCCGCGGTTCTCGTGCACCACCACCACGCCGGGCAACGGCCCGCTGGCATTGGCCGGTGTCACTCGATAGGCGCGCACCTCGCCGTGGCCTTCGGGAGAGGGGTAGGTGATGTACTCGGCCACGATGTCGGGGTCGGTGAACTCGACCTGTGAGGCCAGCGCGTAGTTCGGGCTTAGGCTGGCCAGTATCGAGGTGGCCGTCATGCCCGCGACGGCAAAGGCTGCCGCGCGATCCAGAAACTGGCGGCGGGTGATCTGGCCATGCACATAGCCGTCATACAGCTCCAGCAACTCGGGGGCAAAATCCTTTGCGGTCAGGCGGGTCATGTCAGACTCCTGAGGAGGCCACATGTCCAGGACACGCATGGTGACCCAGTTCGGTATGGGCACTTCCATTCGCAGCCAGAACTACACCGAGGCGGCGGCCCGCGGGATTCGTGATGCCCTGTGGCACAACTCCCTGAATGTGGCGGATGCCTTCGGCTTTCCCAAGGAGGCGATGCTGATCGAGGTCGAGATCGGCGTGCAGCAGCCCGACAAGGTCGACAGTGACGCCCTGCTGGGGATCTTTCCCTATGGCCAGCCCAGCGTGAAGGTGGTCAAGGGCGGGTTAGACGTGGCCAAGCCGGATGGTAGCGGGGTGAGCGTGATCGCCAATGTCGCCCTCATCGTGTCGTTTGACATGCTGGCGAGCGGTACCCCGCCATCCGTCAGGAGGTCAGGCATGAGCGAGCAGCGCATCATTCTCGAGATGGGCACCGGCAATGATCTCTACGGAGAGGACTACACCAAGGCCGCCTGCCGCGCAGTGCAGGATGCCCTGCATCATTCCTCCATCGTGCTGTTTCAGTCCCTGGGCATCGACCATCGTCAGATGCGTGTCGAGGTCACCATCGGCGTACAGACACCGGAGGCCGTGGATGTGGATGCCGTGACACGCGAGTTGCCACGCGGGCGCGCCGAGGTCACGGTGGTGCACGGTGGGCTGAATGTGCATGATGAGGCCAATGGCCAGACCCATGTCATCGCCTCGGCCGCCATCGCGGCAATGCTGGAGATCGAGCACGACGACTGGCAGCTGTGCTCGCCATAGGCGTCCCGAGTGGTGACGTGAGTGATCACCGACATGCCGATGCGCACCTTGTCGAAGTCGGGTTGATCGGGGTCAAACGCGATCTTGACCGGCATGCGCTGGGTGATCTTGGTGAAGTTGCCGGTGGCGTTCTCGCTGGCCACTGCCGAGAAGGCGTTGCTGGAGGCCGGTGCGATGCTCTCGACATGACCGTGGAAGGTCTTGCCCGGCAGGCTGTCCAGCGTCATCTCTACCGGCTGGCCCGGCGCCATCTCGGCCATCTGGGTCTCGAGATAGTTGGCGACCACGTAGGCTTCCTTGTGTGGCACGATGGCCAGCAGCGAGGAGCCCGGCTGCACGTACGCACCGACACGCAATGAGCGCTGGGTGACGATGCCATCCTTGGGGGCGCGGATGGTGGTGTAATCGACGTTCAGCGCTGCCTGCTCAAGCGTGGCGCGCGAGCGCTCGACCTCGGCGCGGGCCTCGACGCGTTGAGCCTGCAGGACACCGATCTGTTTCTCGGCCGAGCGCTGAGCGGCCTGATACTGCACGAGTCGTGCCTCCCAGATGCCCTGTTCCTCATCGGCCTTTTCCTTGTCCTGCTGGGAGGCGGCATTGGTCATGCGCAGGCTGCGATAGCGTTTGGCATCATTGCGTGCGTAACGCAGTGACGCCTCGGTCGCCTTCACTTCGGCGAGGGCTTGCTGCACCACCGCGCGCTGACGTTCGATGTTGGCGTCCAGATCTCCTACCGCCGCCTGACTGGCGGCGAGATCCGCCTGGGCGGAATGCAGGGAGGCCTGGTAATCACGGTCGTCCAGCGTGGCCAGTATCTGCCCCTCGTGAACCACCTGGTTGTCTTCCACCCGTACCGTGTCGATCTGGCCGGCCACCCGTGGGGTGACCATCACGCTATCGGCACGCACGTAGGCGTTGTTGGTGGCCTCGCGGCCATCGTGACCCTTCCAGTAGAGCGCTGCATAGAGAATCAGCAGCAGCAGGGCCAGTCCGCTCAGCAGCAGAGTCGTGCGTGTCTTGTTCATGGCAGTATCGTGTGCAGGTGCCGGTTGCGGCGGGTAGGCGCGCACCGGCAACACCATGACCAGCACCAGCAGGGCCACCACGAAGGGAATGATGGCGAGGTAGGCATCCGCGTAGCTCATCACCGCGGCCTGCTCGGAGAGGCGCGTGGCGATATCGCGCGCGGCGTCCAGCGGGATGAGGCCGGCAGGCTGATTGCCCTGCAGGCCCAGCGCCTCGCTCAGGCGGGTCGAATGCAGGGCATCACGCTGGACGATGAAGCTGCCATAGACGGTGGCGGCCACCACCGTGAACAGCGCCCGCAGCGAGTTGACCATCGCGGTGGCAAAGGGGCCGTCCAGCGGACTGATGGCGCCGGTGGCATTCATCAAGAGCGGCACGACCACCATCGGTTGGCCCAGGGTATTGAGCACCTCGATGAGCAGGAAGTTGTCACGGTTCCAGTCGCTGGTGAGCTGCGAGCCCAGCAGGCAGCTGATCAGGATCAACACCAGGCCCGTGGCCATCACATAGCGGCTGTCGATGCTCCTGCGGTTGATCAGTGTCGCCACCAGCGGTGCCAGCACGAGCTGCGGCAGAGCCATGGTCAGCATCACCGGGAACAGCTGCATGGGGCGATAGCCCTGTACCTCGCCCAGGAAGGCGGCGGGAATGGTGCCGGCGGCCAGGGTCAGGAACATGAAGGTACACAGGGTGAGAATGCCGAAGGCGAAGTTGCGATGGGCCAGGAGCTGCAGCTTGTAGAGCGGCAACGGGTGGAACCATTCATGGATCAGGAAGGCGGCGAAGGCCAGTCCGCCCGTGCCCAGCAGGGCGATGATCACGGGGGAGTTGCCCCAGTCGAGACGCTCGCCCTGGGTCATGCCGGCCACCAGAGCACAGAGACCGGTGACGCCAAGCAGGGCGCCGAGCCAGTCGAACTGCTTGAGGCGCTCCAGCTTGAGCGGGTCCTGTGGCAGTCCCCAGGACACCAGCGCCGCCGCGATGAGACACATCGGCGCGGTTTCCCAGAACACCAGATTCCAGTCGCCCAGGTCGCCATAGAGCGCGGCCAGCGGTGCCGACAGATAAGGGCCGAAGGTGGCCGTCATCGCATAGGCCGACAGGCCATAGAGCTTGCTGTGCCACGGCAGAAAGCGCAGCGCCGACATCATCAGCAGCGGCAGGATGCTGCCGGATGCCAGCCCCTGGGCAACGCGCAGCCCCGCCATCAACGGGAAGCTGTCGGCCAGTGGCACCAGAAGCGAGAACACTGCCAGTGACAGGCAGGCACCGATGGCGAAGCGGCGCAGGCTGAAGGTGACGGCCAACCAGCCGGCCAGCAGCATCATCGAGACTTCAGCGGCGCTGTAGAGGGTGGTCAGCCAACTGCCTTCATCATGGGAAAAGCCGAAATGACCGATCACATCCGTCAGCACCGTCTGAGTGACTCGCTCGCCGACACCGGACATCAGCGAGGCGAGCAGGATACCCACGAGGCCGAGAGCGATTCGTAGATTGAAGGGTTGAGCAGCAGCCACTGGCAGGTTCTCGTGACCACACGTGAAGGCGGTGGCGTACAGGTCGTGGCCAGGGTCGCGGCGATTCTCAAGAGCCTGGAAGGCAATGAGCGGGGCATGAGTCTGGGGGAGATCGCGCAGCGCAGTGAGCTGCCGCGCTCCACCGTCAAGCGGCTGGTGGACGCGCTGGCGCAGGAGGATCTGCTGGAGATTCATGGGCATGGCGGTATCCGGCTGGGGTCTGCCTTGATGCGACTGGCGCGGCATAGCCAGCTCGACATCACCACGCACGCCAAGTCATTTCTGGAAGCCTTGAGTGTCACCACCGAGGAGACGGTGGTGCTCTGCAGCCTGAGCGGCAACGAGTTGCTGATACTGCATTCCGTATTGTCCCCGCAGCCCCTGCGGGTATCGCCGATGGCCGGCAATTTCCTCTCACTGCACGCGACGTCCAGTGGCAAGGTCCTGCTGGCACACCTGCAGGACGCGCAGGTCAAGCACTTGCTGGGAACCGCGCTCACGGCTTACACGGAGAAGACCGCGAACATGCCCGAGCTGCTCGAGCAGCTGGCGGAGATTCGTCGCTGCGGATACGCATACGACGCCGGTGAGCACACCCGCGGGGTCGCGGCCATCGCCATGGGTCTCGAGACCAGTCAGGGGCATTACGCCATCTCGGTACTGGGACCGGAATGGCGCATTGCCAGCCGGCATGACGAGATCAAGACGGCCCTCGGCCAGACCCGTGACGAGATGCTCAAGACGTTCCGGTCGCTGGAGTGAAGACGTCTCAGGCGTGTCGGGTGGCGATCAGGTGATCGGCCAGGGTCATCAACTCATCGGCCACATGGTCCGGTGTCGGGACATTGCTTGCCGGCAGCACGGCATTGTGCGGACGCGTCAGGAGTGCACCCTGCATGCCGGCTGCCTGGGCGCCGATGGTATCCCAGACGTGACAGGCGACCATGCACATGTCATCGAGCTTGACCTCGAGTTGCTCGGCCACGTGCTGGTAGGTCGCGGGCGCCGGCTTGAACTGTTCCACGGCTCCGACACTGAAGTGCTGCTCGAAGGCCTCGCTGATGCCGGCCTTTTCCAACGGTGTCGGTGAGGCACCGGCGGGAGAGTTGGTCAGGGTCACCAGACGGAAACCGGCCTGCTTCAAGCGCTCAAGCGCCGGTGCGACGTCGGGGTGAGCCGGCATCTCGGCCATGCGCGACTTGAGCTCATCGATATCGCTGTCCTTGAGCGTGACCTGATGGATATCGGCGACCATCTTCAGGACACCCACGCCAAGCTCACCGAAGGGGGTATAGCGATGCGCAAGCGTCATGGTCTGGGAATACAGCACCAGTTGCGCGAACCATTCACGCAGCACGCCTTCATCGCCGAAGACGCGCCCGAACAGCGGTGAAAGGGTGGTGATGTCGAGCAGGGTCTCGTTGACGTCGAATACCAGAACGGAGACGGGCTTTGGGGTGGACATGAACACTCCTGGGTTCTGATAGGCACCGGCGGCATAGGTCATTTCATAGCTGTGGCTGTAGACCTCGAGGATGTTGCCGAACGGGTCTTCCATGTAGACCATGCGGAACGGCTTCTCGCCCGGGAAGTACTCGCGTACCGGCATGCGCTGCTTGCCGCCGGCGGCCACGATGCGTTCGGCCAGCCCTTCGACGTCCGGGTCCTGAACGCAGAAGTGGAAGATGCCGGTCTTCCAGTACTCGAAGTTGTTCTCCGGCGTCTCGTGGTTCGGGAATTCGAAGATCTCGACCCCGATACGATCACCGGTGGACAGGTGGGCGATGCGGAAGCTGCCCCAACCCGGACCGAAGACATCGCTGCACATCACGCCGATGGCGGAGTCGTCTTCGGTGATGGTGGTCGGCTCCATCACCACGTACCACCCCAGTACCTCGGTATAGAACTTGACGGCGGCTTCCACATCACCGACGGACAGGCCGATGTGGGAGAAGGTGCGCGGATACGGTGTGTGCTTTTCGCTGCTCATGATTCACCTCGTGAAGGGAGTCGTGAAGGGAATTGGCTCAGTCACTGTCTGCGTGACGTTGGATGCCATCTTGGGTGTCATGAGCAATAATGAAAACTACGTAGCTGTTATGATAGTGATAAGAGTTCGTTATGGCGGACCGGCGTCGTCGCCGAGGAGCCGACATGCTGCAACCCCAGTGGTTACGTACCTTCCGCACTCTGGTGAGTGTCGGCAATTTCACGCGCACCGCAGAGCAGCTCGATCTGACCCAGGCCGCTGTCAGCCAGCATGTGCGACATCTGGAAACCCAGCTGGGCAAGCTGTTGATTCGACATCCTCGCAAGCTCGAGCTGACACCGGCCGGCCATGCGTTGCTGGATTACGCGCGCGAGATGGAGACGGCGGAGCAGCGCCTGGCCCAGCGCCTGGCCGGCAATGAAGACAGTCACGGGGATATTCGGCTGATCACGCCGGGTAGCATCGGACTGGCGCTTTACCCCCGCTTGCTGGCGCTGCAGCAGGCGTCACCCGGTCTCAATATCCATCATCGCTTCGCCCCCACGCGCGAAGTGGTGGAGTCAGTGCTTGAGAATCGCTTCGAGCTGGGCATCGTCACCCAGAAGCCGGATGACCCGCGCCTGAGCGTGACGGAGCTGACCCGCGAGCCACTTGAGCTGGTGGTGCCGGCGGGTGTCGAGATCCATGACTGGCGCGATCTCGAGACGTTGGGCTTCATCGATCATCCCGATGGCCAGGACATGGCGTCACGACTGCTCAGTCGGCGTTTCCCGGGCAATCCGGGCGTCCGCTCATTGCCGCGCAGTGGCTCCACCAATCAGATCAGCCTGATTCTGGAACCGGTGGCCTGCGGGCTGGGCTTCAGTGTCGTGCCTCGCCATGCCCGTGAGGCCTTCCAGAATCCTCAGGCCATCAAGGTGGTGGCACCCGCAGACGGGGATGTCGAGGTGGTGGATACGCTGTGGTGGATCACGCGGGCGGAGTGGCCGCTGTCAGCGCGCGCCAGACGGGTTCAACCAGCGGGTGATGGGCTGGATCACGGCGCTGTTGGGATGGCGGACACTCATGCGATAGCCATGACGGTCACGCGAGATATGCGGCGTCAGGGCGATCAGCGAGCCGTTGTCGAGCAGGTCCTGAATGACGTGACTCCAGCCCAGCGCGACTCCCTGATGGTTGACGGCGGCGTTCAGCGTCAGCGGGAAGTTGTTGAAGGGAAAGGCCTTGTCGAGACGCGGTACCGGCAGTCCCGCATGACGACACCAGGTGGCCCAGTCCAGCCAGCGGCTATCGCGCATGTCCAGATGCAGCAGCGTGATGCGCGACAGCGCCTCGGCATCCAACCCCTTCTCCAGCCCATGACGCCGCGCGTAATCCGGGGAGCAGACAGGAAAGGCGCGCTCCGCGACCACCAGCGTATCGCGATGATCGCCCGTCAGCGGCGGGCCGAAGCGGATCGCGATATCGGCCTGCTGCATCTGCGGGTCTTCATCGCGATCGATCGGCAGCAGCGTGAAGTGACACTCCGGAAAGGCCTGCTCCAACCGCTCCAGCCGCGGGCGCAGCCAGACGTGGGCGAAACCGGCACCCGCGGCGATGGTGATGCGCGGTGTCGGCTTGTGCACCTTGCGACGTGCTTCCGTGACGGCGCTGCAGACCTGGCCAAGTCCGCCTGCCAGTTCGGTATGGAAGGTCTCGCCGTAGTGGTTGAGGATCAGCCTGCCGCCCTGGCGATCGAACAGCGGATGGCCCAGGTGCTCCTCCAGCGCGCGGATGCGCTGGGAGATGGTGGGCTGGGTGGTATCCAGCTCATTGGCCGCAGCCGTCATCGAGCCCAGGCGAACCGTCACGTCAAAGGCGACCAGCCCGCGCAGGGAGGGCAGGTCATCCAGAGGGCTGGCGGTATCGTCTGGCGCAGGGGAGCGTGTCTTTCGGGCCGGCACGGGAGTCCTCGCTGTGATGCACTGTCACGGCGATCCTGTCCAGGCAAGAGCGCCGCCTTGTATAGGCGGCACTTATACGCGACGCAGCGAGTGACATCAACGCTCAGCCCGGCGAATCAGGGCGCGAGGTCGCACCTGATCCTGACCAGGGTCGCACCTGTTCCTGTTGGAGGGCGTTCCTGAGCTTACTGAGTGCCGCGCTCGGCAATTCGCGCATGCCAGGCCGCGATGCTCTCGTCGGGATACTCGGCGTGATGGGCATCACGCGCCTCGTGCGCGACTTCCACCCAGTTGGCCTTGCTGTCGAGCATGATGTGGACATGCTCCGGTGGCACGGGCAGCGGGGTGTCGATCGCCCCCGCCTGCGGGTGGATCAGTTCTGGCCAGCGGGCATCGTAGAGCCACAGTGCACTGCCGCAGTGCTTGCAGAAATGACGTTCCGCCGGGCTTTCGACCCCGTCGATCACCGCGTGATAGATCGAGATGTGCTCGCGGCCTTCCACCTTGAGGGTGCCGGCGTCGCCCGCCAGGTTGATCGCATGGCCGCCGCTGCCTGCCGTCTTGCGACAGATCGAGCAGTAGCAGCGCTGGTACGGGTAGGGATGCGGCGACTCAAGCTGGAATGTGACGGCCTTGCAGTGGCACGAACCTTCAAGCTGCATGAGAAATCCTCCTTGTGATGCCCTGCCTGCCCGGCAGGAGATTCTCACATCGCCAGCGCATAGACATAGACCTCGAGCTCACGATTGTCGTCGAGAATGACGGTGGTGACGCGACGCTGATAGATGGGGCCCTCGAAGTCATCGAGAGCGTCCCAATGCTCGGGCAGCTGCGGTGAGGAAAAGACGTGGCCGCGTATCACCTGCCCCGTGTTGTCGACCACCAGCCCGGGGAAGTTGTGCTCGGTACCCTGATCGCTGTTCTCGAGTCGGCCGCGCAGATAGGCCGGGCGCCATTCGCCATCGATGTTGGCGATGACATGTTCGTTGAGTCCGCCTGGCCCCAGCGGGCCATAGATGAAGAGGTGTTCCATGTGTCTGCCTGTCGGGTCGGGGAGGGGGAATGCGTCTCAAGGAGCGAGACTGCCGCATCATCAGGGACAGTCTTCATGGATACTTGCCTTGCCCCACGATGATGAAGGCTGAGTGGCGAGGTTCAACCCCCTGTTGGCGTGGTGCGCTCAACGCAACGCCCACAAACCACATTGCCCCCACTGGGCGGGCCAGTGGGGGCAATGGTCAATCACAGGAGTGGAGCAGGTCAGGCGCGATTCATGCGCCCGCCATCCACACGTTCAGACGCGGCTGTCGAAACCGCCGGCGGGCTCTTCGCCGATCACGTCCGGATCGAAGGGCTTGCGTGCGAAGACGCGACGCAGAGCCGGCTCGAAGTGCTCCAGCGGCGGGGTCGGATAGTCGGGGTCGAAGGCCGCCTGATCATAACGCTCGCAGAAATCCACACACTTCTGATACCAGGGGTGATCCTTGTAGATCTCGCGCTCGTTGCGGTCTTCGCCGTAGAAGTGACCGTAGTAGAACTTCTGGAACAGTCCATGGTGGTGGATGATCCAGGTGACCTCGGCACGCACATACGGGCGAATGATGGCGGCGGCCAGCTGCGAGTGATTGTAGGGCGCCAGCTCGTCACCCAGGTCATGCAGGAGGGTCGCGACGACGAGATCATCATCGCCACCGTCGGCTTCGGCACGTGCCGCTGACTGCAGGGAGTGCTCCAGACGGCTGACCTTGTAGCCGCTCAGACCATCATCGAGCTTGCGCAGGGCAAGCTTGAGGCGCTCCACCAGCCCTTCATTGAACTGATCCTCAAGACGCTCGAGCAACGCATAGTCTTCTGCGGTGCCGTCCTTCATCTGGGTGAATGAAACCTGATCCATTACGCCATTTCCTCACGGTTTTCTTGTTGTGCCTGCTGCTGACGCTGACGCATCAGGGTCGTGGCGAAGCGCTCACGCGGGCCGTCGCTGTCCATGTAGCAGCCCTGCAGGTGACGATGCCCCTCATTGGTGTCGAACGCCGTACGGCCATGCAGCACGCGGGTGTTGTCGAACATCATCAGCTCACCGGACTCGAGCTGGAAGCGAATCTCGTTGGCCGGGTCCTGGAACAGCTGTCCAAGACGCTGACGGGCCTGATGGTAGCGGCGCGTGTTCTCCAGCGACATGTGCGGCAGATGATCAAGACGCGGGCTGTAGTTGACGCCGATCGGCTCACCATCGGCGCTCTCACGGATCACGCAGCGACGGGTGGTCAGCTCGGTACCGGCATCCAGGAAGCGGAAGCCCACCGGGGTGGTGCGCAGCAGTTCATAGCCTTCCGGCATCTCGGCCTTGAGCTGCTTGAGCGCATTCAGGCTGTCGACCAGCGTGGACAGGCCGCCAGTGGTCTCGTTGACCAGGCAATGCAGCATCTGGATGCCCGGCACCGGATCACGATACGGATTATCGGTGTGCGGTCCAAGTGCCACGCTGCGATAGGCCAGATCGTTGCCGGTCGGGCGCGAATACACCTCGAAGTAGCTGCCGAAGTTGGTGTCCTTCACGTAACCGAAGTGACCGGCCACTTCCAGAATGCGCTCCGGATCGGTCGGCACGTTCTGCACGATGATGTAGCCAAAGCGCAGATAGGCCTCCAGTGCCTTCTGGAAGTCCTCATTGTTGCCCATCTTCTCCCAGTCGACGCGCTGCGCCTGCTGATCGATGCCCGCATCCCAGCTCTCGGCCTTGGGGAACGGCGTGATGCCCTGCAGCTCATGCGCCAGCAGGGGGAGGTCATACACCTCGCAATGCCCGTCACTGAAAGTGAATTCCACGTGCGTCTCATCGACCGGGCGCGCCGCGGTCAACTCGAGATTGACGTCGATGGCATGCGAATCGAACAGACGCTGGGTGGTGACTTCATCGAGCTGCTCCGGGTCCTGGGTGCGCTCGCGCAGCCACAGCGGGCTGACCGGCTCGAGGCCTTCAGCGGTGATCAGGTTCAGTGACAGCGGCGACTCGCTCAGGCTCAGCGGCAGCGCGTCGGACAGGGCATTGGTCAGGGACATGCAGGCATCTCTCCATTAGCACGGTTGTATATCGTGGCCATTATGGGAGCGAGGCATGGGACCTAAGTAGGGGGTGAGTGTTATTGGAGGGTATGCATTTTTCTTATGGAGCCATCCCGTAGCTTCCTGGAGTCTGACGCTATCAGTCATATGTCAGCGGGTTTGCGGAGAAGGGGTTGGATGAGGTTCGGGTGTTCATGGCATTCGTTCCCCCAGAATGCCTGCGCGCTGGATGATCTCCGGCACAGACGCTTCCTGACGATGCGCCATGATATGCACGCCACTCACACCCTCGATCTCACGCAACTGCTGGATCATCTCGATGCAGATGTCACGGCCTTCCGCCTTTTGATTCTTGGCACCCTTGAGGCGTTCGATCACCTCGTCCGGGATATGCACGCCGGGGACATGGCGACGCATCCACTCGGCGGTACGTGCCGAGGCCAGCGGGCCGACGCCGGGCAGGATGAAGCATTTTTCCACCAGGCCCAGATCACGAGCGCGATGCATGAAGTCCTGAAAGCGTGGGAGGTCGAAGCAGTACTGTGTCTGGATGAACTGAGCCCCGGCGGCGATCTTCTTGGCCAGACGATGAGGGCGAAACGCGAAGGGCGGGGCGAAGGGGTTGGCGGCGGCGCCCAGAAATACCTGAGGCGCAGAGGTCAGTGACCGGCCGCTTGCGAAGGCGTGCTTGTCACGCAGTCCGGCGACGATTTCCAGCAGCGACAGGGAATCGAGGTCGAACACCGGCTTGGCCTCGGGGTGATCCCCGACCTGCACACCATCGCCGGTCAGACACAGCAGGTTGCGGATGCCCAGCGCCGAGGCCCCCAGCACATCGCCCTGGATGGCGATGCGGTTTCTGTCACGACAGGAGATCTGCATCACCGTCTCATGGCCTTCGCGGGCCAGCAGGGCACACATCGCCACGCTCGACATGTGGCAATTGGCGCCCGAGCCATCGGTGGCGTTCATGGCATCGACATGGCCGGCAAACAGCTGCGCGCGTGCATGGACGTCCCGTGGGTCAGCCGAGTCGGGAGGCGCCAGCTCGGCGGTAACGGCGAACTGACCGCTTCTGAGCACTCGCTCCAGGTGACCGACGTTGCCATGGCGCTCGGCAGGTGGCGCCTGGGTGTTGTCCGGGATAGTGAGTCTGGAGGTCATTTCAGGCTCTCTCGACGCTCAGCGGCTTGCCGAGCCACACGCAGCCAGGATGAAGTGCCCTGCAGGCGGTGGTCCACCGGCAACTGCACGACCTGGATCGCGTCGCTGTCCTTCATTCGCTGGCTGCCTTCCCAGGCTTCCACCCAGACACAACGCTTGTCCGGTTCGACTTCACAGTTGCCATTCTGCATGACACCGCCGCAGGGACCGTTGCGCAGATTCTTGGGGCAGTTCATGGAGCAGGACATGCCGGTCGAACTCAGAATGCACTGGCCACACATCTGACAGTCAAACAGCAAACCCTTGCAGGCTTGCTCCAAGCTGGCGACGGGCTTCTCGGCACGTGCGTAACCGACAGACTTCCACAGCGGCTGCAGTTTGATGATCACCGGCTCGACGGCCCGATAGGTGAGCTCCAGCAGTCGCGCGTAACGTGCGGCCCACAGACGAATCGAATACACGCATGCCTCCTGTCAAACACTGGCGGGGGTAACGCCATGGGCGTTCTGGAGCGCTATCTTCGCATGGCCGCCACCCGGGCCGACATCCCGTGGGCGACAGCGTCACTATCGAAAGGCGCACAATAAGCGGGAGAGGCATCGTTGCTTGGCTGAAGCCAAAAAGCCTCCGTAGCCCTGAAAGCCCCCGAAACCTAGAAAGACGCCGGAGCATTCGCTGCTCCGGCGTCTTTTTGTGTCTACGTGATGTCTTCTTTCGCTGCTTTCATGGTGTAAGGCCCGCGGCCTGCATGAAGCGTCGCAGTGTTAGAGAGACGAGGCCCAGCGCGCTGACGCTGCCTCCCCAGATGACCACCAGCCAGCCGACTTTGCTGAGCCAGCTGGCCGGGCGCGCAGGCGTCCCGGATGGCTCGATGCTGGGCCTGGCTGTGGGGGCGTGCAGTGGCACTGAATGTGACTCGCGTGTCGGGGATGTCATGTCAGTACCTCTCAATGGTAGCCATCGGTGTGACGGACCTTGCCCTTGAACACGAAGTAGCTCCACGCCGTGTACACCAGGATGATCGGCAGGATGAAGAGCGTACCGACGAGGGCAAAGCCCTGGCTCTGTGGCGGAGAGGCCGCTTCCCAGATCGTCACATGACCGGGAATGATGTCAGGCCACATGCTGATGCCGAAACCGCTGTAGCCCAGGAAGATCAAGGCCAGCACCAGCAGGAAAGGCTGGGCATGATATTCAAGGGCGACGGCGCGGATCAGCGCATAACCGGCCAGTACTACCAGCACTGGCACCGGCAGGAACCAGAACAGCTGCGGCAGCGTGAACCAGCGCTCGGCGATGGCGGGGCGCGCCAGCGGAGTCCACAGACTGACGGCCGCGATCATGATCAATACCCACAGCGTCAGCGGGCGCGTCAGGGCAAACATGCGCGCCTGGAGAATGCCTTCGGTCTTCATGATCAGCCAGGTGCTGCCGAGCAATGCATAGGTGAACAGCAGCGCCACACCGCAGAACAGCGGGAAGGGTGACAACCAGTCCAGCGAACCGCCGCTGAAGTGAACCCCATCGAAGGCGATGCCCTGGATGTAGCCTCCCAGTGCGACGCCTTGACTGAAGGTGGCCAGCACCGAGCCGCCCACGAAGGCCTTGTCCCACCAGTGGCGACTCGCGTCCGAGGCCTTGAAGCGAAATTCGAAGGCGACACCGCGGAAGATGAGGCCGATCAACATGGCGACAAGGGGAATGCTCAGGGCTTCCAGCAAGACGGCGTAGGCCAGCGGAAAGGCTACAAATAGCCCGGCGCCGCCCAGCACCAACCATGTCTCGTTGCCATCCCACACGGGGGCCACGGTATTCATCATCACATCGCGGTCCACCTTTTCCTCCACCCACGGGAAGAGAATGCCGATGCCCAGATCAAAGCCGTCCATGATCACATACATCATCAGGCCGAACAGGATGATGCCCGCCCAGATGACAGAAAGGTCGATACCCATAGCGTTCATCGCTCCGGTCAGTGAGTGGTGCCGTCGAGAGATTCCTCGATGGCCGACAGTGGGCGGGATGGCGTGCGTGGCTTGCCGGGGCCGCCGCTGGGGGCGTGGCTGTCATCACCCGCCGGCCCTTTCTTGATCAGCTTGAAGAGGTAGTTGATCCCCGTGCCGAAGACGATGAAGTACACCGTGACAAAGGCCGTCAGGCTGATGCTGAGGTGAACGGCGCTGTGGGCAGAGACGGCATCTTCCGTTCTCATCAAACCGTAGATCACCCACGGCTGGCGGCCGACTTCGGTGGTGAACCAGCCCGCGAGTATCGCGATCAGACCGGCCGGCCCCATGGCGACGGCCAGCCTCAGCCAGCGCCGCGAGATAAAGAGCCTACCCTTGCGAGCCAGATAGACACCCGAGAGGCCGAGCAGAATCATCGCAAGGCCCAGGCCAACCATCAGGCGGAAGCTCCAGAACACGATGGTCGAATTGGGACGGTCCGCGGCGGGGAAGTCCTTGAGCGCCGGTACCTGCTTGTCGATGTCATGCATCAACAGCAGGCTGCCGAGAGCCGGGATCTCGAGCGCGAAGCGCGTCTCTTCGCGCTGCATGTCGGGCACACCGAACAGGATCAACGGCGTCGGTTCCCCATGGCTGTTGTCCCAATGACCTTCGATGGCCGCGATCTTGGCCGGTTGGTGCTTGAGCGTATTCAGGCCATGCATGTCGCCGACGAAGGCCTGCAGCGGGGCGGTCACCATCAACATCAGCACCGCCATGACCAGCATCTTGCGCACTTCCGGGGTGTCGCGTTTCTTGAGCAGCAACCAGGCGGCGGAGGCAGCGACGAACAGCGAGGTGCTCAGGAAGGAGGCCAGTGCCATGTGGGCCAGGCGATAGGGGAAGGAGGGGTTGAAGACGATCGCGAACCAGTCGACCGGCACGACGATGCCATCAATGACCTCGTGCCCCTGTGGGGTCTGCATCCAGCTGTTGGACGACAGGATCCAGAACATCGAGACCAGGGTGCCGAGTGCGACCATGCAGGTCGAGAAGAAGTGCAGGCCGCGACCGACGCGATTCCAGCCAAATAGCATCACGCCGAGGAAGCCGGCTTCGAGGAAGAAGGCGGTCAGCACTTCATAGGTCAGCAGTGGCCCGGTCACGCTGCCGGCAAAGGCCGAGAAACCGCTCCAATGCGTGCCGAACTGGTAGGCCATGACCAGTCCCGACACCACACCCATCGCGAAGTTGACCGCGAATATCTTCGACCAGAAATGATAGAGATTGCGGTAGACCTGTGTGCCTGTCTTCAACCACATGCCTTCCAGCACCGCCAGATAGCTGGCGAGGCCAATGGTGATGGCCGGGAAGATGATGTGAAACGAGATGGTGAAGGCGAACTGTATCCTGGCCAGGTCGATGGCCTCGGTGCCGAACATGGCAATGTCTCCTGAGTAGGCGGCAAGGGGGACGGCCCTGCCTGAATCTTCGCCGCTACTCTAGGGAGCCGCCTGATCCCATAACAGGCTCAGTTGTGCGAGAAAAAACCATATCAGTTGCGAGCTGAACCTTGGCTTGGCGTGAAATGCCCGTGAGCCAGTCAACCCGCCAGCCAGGCGGTATGGCAAGAATCCAGCAAGGCGAGCCGGACAGGAGGGGCCTCATCGCCCTAGGCGGCAGGCCCCGCCATGGCGGGCTCTGGCGCACTCTGCAGGGGCACACATGCGGCATCAGGGCAGGCAATCAAGGTGAGTAAAACGGTGCGCAATCAAGGCGTGGCAAGCGGCTCTCGAGCGAGTGATATGCACCGCAAAAGACTGTTTTGACGCAGCGGATAACGCGTGAAGACTGTGTGGCAAGGCGGCAGCAAGGACTGCGGTATTTGCGCGCACTCATGCGCACATACTCAAGGCGCTTCTCGCATCCTGCATATCGCATATCGCATATCGCATACAACCTGAGTGGTCCGCGTGTCAGGCTGCCTTGAGCAATTCACCCAATGTTTGCATGGCGCGCTCTGACGCCGCGTCCCACGGGTGGCCGTAGCTCAAGCGAATGCAATGCTTGAAGCCCTGGGTGGCCGAGAAGATGGGCCCCGGCGCCAGGCTGATGCCGTGGGCCAGTGCCTGCTGAAACAGGGCCAGCGAGTCGATGTGCTCGGGAAGCTCGCACCACAGGAAATAGCCCCCGTGGGGATGGGTAACGCGGGTGTCTGCAGGGAAGTAGCGATCAATGGCTGCCAGCATGGCCGTCTGCTGGGTCTCGAGCGCCAGGCGTAGCTTGCGCAGGTGGCGGTCGTAGCCGCCATGCTGGAGGTAGTCGGCCAGGGCCACCTGGGCAGGCAGCGATGGCGAGATGGTCGTCATCAGCTTGAGGCGCGAAATCTCCCGGGTATGCCGCCCCGCGGATATCCAGCCCACCCGATAGCCCGGCGCCAGGCACTTGGAGAACGACCCGCAGTGCATCACCAGGCCCTCGACATCCAGCGCCTTGACGGGCTGCGGGGGCGACACCTCGGCACGTTGATCGAAATAAAGCTCCGCGTAGACATCATCCTCCAGCATCGGCAGCTGATGACGGCAGAGCAGCGCATACAGTTGCGCCTTGCGCGCATCGCTCAAGCTGGCCCCCAGCGGATTCTGCAGATGGCTCATGAACCAGCAGGCCTTGATGGGCAGCGTCTCCAGACGATTCTCGAGCACCTCGAGATCGATCCCGTCGCGCGGGTGTACCGGAATTTCCACCGCGCGCAGCTTGAGCCGCTCAAGCACCTGAAGCGTGGCATAGAAGGCCGGCGCCTCGATGGCGACCAGGTCCCCGGTCTGGGTGACACATTGCAGGCCAAGATTGAGCGCTTCCATGGCGCCATTGGTGATCACCAGCGCCTCTGTCGGCAGCTGCATGCCGTTGACCATGTAGCGCTGAGCGATCTGTCGGCACAGGTCAGGATGGCCTGTGGTCATGTCGGAGATCACGGCATGCGATGACAGCTGGCGCAGCCCACGCGTCATGCTGGTCGCAAGCCGCGCGAGCGGAAAGAGCTCCGGGCTCGGGAAGGCAGAGCCGAAGGGCACGGTGTCGTTGTCGCGCAGTGAGCCCAGCACCGAGAACACCAGTTCACTGACGGCGACATCGGAAGGGGCTTGCTGCTGCAGGGCGACATGCGGCTCATCAAGTATCCGTGAGGCATTGTCGCGCACGAAATATCCCGAGCGCGGCCGCGCACTGATCAATCCCTGATTCTCCAGCAGGTAATACGCCTGGAAGACGGTAGAGGGGCTGATGCCATGCGCCTTGCTGGCCTGACGCACCGACGGCACGCGCTCACCCGGCGCGAGAATGCCGGTTCGAATCAGGTTGGAGATCTCGGCGGCAAAGCGTTCATAACGCTTCATGAGGGCTTTCCTGGAGGAGTCGGGGAGGCAAGGAGCTGGCACATCAATTGCACTACCTCAGTCGGGATAACAAGTACAACAAGATACGAGGGAATGTCGTGAACAAGAAAATTGCTGCCGCAATGCTGTCCGCCTGTGTCGGTTTCTCGCTGGCCAATGTCGCCCAGGCGGAAGAGGGGCCGATCAAGGTCGGCATCCTGCATTCACTGTCCGGCACCATGGCGATCAGTGAATCGACACTGAAAGACACCATGTTGATGCTGATCGAGAAGCAGAACGAGAAGGGCGGGCTGCTGGGACGCAAGCTGGAGCCCGTCGTGGTCGACCCGGCCTCCAACTGGCCGCTGTTCGCCGAGAAGGCGCGTGAACTGCTGGCGCAGGACAAGGTCGACGTGATCTTCGGCAACTGGACGTCCGTCTCGCGCAAGTCGGTGCTGCCGGTGGTCGAGGAGCTCAACGGCCTGCTGTTCTATCCGGTGCAGTATGAGGGCGAGGAGTCCTCGGAGAATGTCTTCTATACCGGGGCGGCGCCCAATCAGCAGGCGATTCCGGCAGTGGATTATCTGATGAACGATGTGGGCGTGGAGCGCTGGGTGCTGGCAGGCACGGACTATGTCTATCCGCGTACCACCAACAAGATCCTGGCCGCCTACCTCAAGTCTCACGGTGTGGCCGACGAGGATGTGATGGTCAATTACACGCCCTTCGGTCATTCCAACTGGCAGTCCATCGTCTCGGACATCAAGTCCTTCGGCAGCGCCGGCAAGAAGACGGCCGTGGTGTCCACCATCAACGGCGATGCCAACGTGCCGTTCTATCGTGAGCTGGCCAACCAGGGCATCGATGCCGAGGACATTCCGGTGGTGGCCTTCTCGGTGGGCGAGCAGGAGCTCTCGGGCATCGATACTGCACCGCTGGTCGGGCATCTCGCGGCCTGGAACTACTTCATGAGC
The DNA here is from genome assembly GCF_004006355.1 of Cobetia sp. ICG0124. Taxonomy (NCBI): domain Bacteria; kingdom Pseudomonadati; phylum Pseudomonadota; class Gammaproteobacteria; order Oceanospirillales; family Halomonadaceae; genus Cobetia; species Cobetia sp. ICG0124. The sequence continues at coordinate 1,259,211 of NZ_CP024893.1, forward strand.
GTGGACAGCGACACCAACTACGACTTCATCGATGAGTGGATCGCCTACACCGGCAAGGAAGATGCGGTCACCAATGACCCGATGGAAGCCCACTACATCGGCTTCAACATGTGGATGGAAGCCGCTCGCAAGGCAGGCAGTGTCGAGGTCGATGCGGTCAAGGACGCCATCATCGGCGTATCCGTTCCCAACCTGACCGGCGGCTACGCCACCATGATGCCCAACCATCACATCACCAAACCGGTGCTGATCGGCGAGATCCAGGACAACGGCCAGTTCTCCGTCGTCTGGCAGACCCCCTCCACCGTGGCAGGCGATGCCTGGTCGGACTATCTGGAAGGTTCCAAGGACCTGATCAGCGACTGGCGCAAACCGATGGAGTGCGGCAACTACAACGTCGTGACCCATTCCTGTGGGGCTCAACAGAACGTCGCCACGCAATGAGGCGTAGCACGTTCTGAGAGTGAGGCGGCGCGCATGTGAGCCTGCGTGCCGCCTCGCTGAGTGTCAGTCTCCGAGGTCGCGACGCCCTCGGAGACTGATGACGCCTTCGCGCGTTCACCATGGATGGCCTTCTTGATGTCTATCTCCGTTGCAACGATGTTCCGCTGGTGCTGGCAGAGGATGCTGCTGATCTGTCTTCTGTCATTCCCCCTGTTTGCCGCTGCCCAGTCCGAATCCGCGACTGGGCAGTCAGCGCGTCTGTCTGACGGCGCTGCCCAGACCTTGCTGACCCGACTTGCCGAGGCGCGCAATCCCGCCAAGCCGGCCGTGATCGATGAGATCGCCGTGAGCGGCGATGAGCGCGCGCGTGGCTGGCTGGAAGCCTTCTCCTCAAGCAAGCTGGCTCGCCTCAAGAGCGGCGAGCGCTTCCTGATCATCGACAGCAATCGCGGCCGCGAATGGGCCGTTTCCGACGCCCTGTCCGGCGACTCCGCCGGCAAGGTCTCGCGGCGTGAGCTCGAGACACTGCGCAGCAACAACTCGCTGCGTGGCCATATCGATGGTGTGTTGTCGATGATCGACCTGTTGTCCCCGGAGGCCGAGGTCCGGCTCGCGGCGGCGCGCGGCCTGCGCGGCAGTGTCGATGAGACCATGGCCGAGCGGCTGCCAAGCCTGATCGAGCAGGAAGCCGATGCTGATACCCGCGCCACCCTGGCGGAGGCGCTCGCCATCCAGCAGCTGGAAGCCAATGGCGACCCTGCGGCGCTGGAGACGCTGTCCGGCAGCCTGAATGCCGCGGCGATCGCCGCCATCAATGGTGCCGCGGCCAGTGATGACCCGCAGCTGGCCAAGGCCGCCCGGGTAGCACTGGCCGGTATCGAGCAGAAGCTCAAGCTCAACAGCGGGCTCGAGACGCTCTACTTCGGCCTCTCGCTGGGCTCGGTACTGGTGCTGGCTGCCATCGGGCTTGCCATCACCTTCGGTGTCATGGGCGTGATCAACATGGCGCATGGCGAACTGATCATGCTGGGCGCCTACACCACCTGGGGCATGCAGCAGCTGCTGCCCGGGCAGCCGGGGCTGGCACTGCTGCTTTCCATTCCCGCAGGCTTTCTGGTCGCGGCGGCGGTGGGCGTCATCATCGAGCGCAGCGTCATCCAGCACCTCAAGGGGCGTCCGCTGGAGACCTTGCTGGCCACCTTCGGCATCAGCCTGATCCTGCAGCAGCTGGTGCGTACCACCATCTCGCCCCTGAATCGCATCGTGGTCACGCCGGAGTGGATGAGCGGCTCGCTGATGATCAATGAGGCGCTGTCATTGACGCTCAATCGCCTCTACATCATCGGCTTCGCGCTGTTCGTGTTCGCCGGTTTGATGCTGATCATGCGCCGCACCCGTCTCGGGCTCGAGGTGCGGGCGGTGACCCAGAACCGTGCCATGGCGCGCTCGATGGGCATCAAGGCGACGCGTGTCGACATCATGACCTTCGCACTCGGCTCCGGCGTTGCCGGCCTTGCCGGTGTCGCGCTCTCGCAGATCACCAACGTCGGGCCGAACCTGGGCCAGAACTACATCATCGATTCCTTCATGGTGGTGGTGTTCGGTGGGGTCGGCAATTTGTGGGGCACGCTGGTGGCCGGCATGTCGCTGGGGCTGCTCAATCAGTTCCTCGAGCCCTGGGCGGGTGCGGTCCTCGCCAAGATCGTGGTGCTGGTGTTCATCATCCTGTTCATTCAAAAGCGCCCGCGGGGACTCTTCCCGCAGAAGGGCCGCGCCGCGGAGGGTTGATCCATGCCTGATTCACGTTCCTGGCTGGCGCGCCCCTTCACGGAGCGCTCCACCCAGATATTCCTGGCAGTCCTGACACTGTCGGTACTCGCGGTCACGCTGCTGCATGTGCTGCTGCCCGAGAGTAACCCGTTGCATGTCAGCACCTTCACCGTCACCTTGCTGGGCAAGTACCTGTGCTATGCGCTGCTGGCGGTGGCGGTGGATCTCGTCTGGGGCTACCTGGGCATCCTCAGCCTGGGCCACGGGGCCTTCTTCGCGCTGGGCGGTTACGCCATGGGCATGTACCTGATGCGCCAGGTGGGCGACCGCGGCGTGTATGGCAATCCGGAACTGCCGGACTTCATGGTCTTCCTCAACTGGCAGGAGCTGCCGTGGTTCTGGCAGGGCTTTGACATGCCCGGCTTCGCCTTCCTGATGGTGCTGCTGGCACCGGGGCTGCTGGCGCTGGTGTTCGGATTCCTGGCCTTCCGCTCCCGCGTCACCGGTGTCTATCTCTCCATCATCACCCAGGCGCTGACCTTCGCCTTGATGCTGGCGTTCTTCCGCAATGAGATGGGCTTTGGCGGCAACAACGGCCTGACCGACTTCAAGGACATTCTCGGCTTCGATCTGCGCACGGATGCGGTACGCATCGCGCTGTTCATCGCCAGCGGTGTGGCGCTGGGACTCGGTTATCTGCTGTGTCGCGGCATCGTCGGTTCCAAGCTCGGACGCGTGAGCATCGCCTGTCGCGACGCCGAGGCGCGCACGCGCTTTCTGGGCTATCGCGTCGAACGTGTCCAGCTGTTCATCTTCGTGGTCTCGGCGATGCTGGCCGGAGTGGCGGGAGCGCTGTATGTGCCGCAGGTCGGCATCATCAATCCCGGCGAGTTCTCGCCGCTGTTCTCCATCGAGGTGGTGGTGTGGGTGGCGCTCGGCGGCCGCGCGACGCTCTACGGCGCCGTGCTGGGCGCGCTGATCGTCAATTACGCCAAGACGGTGTTCACCGGCATCATGCCGGACGCCTGGCTGTTCGCTCTCGGCGGTCTGTTCGTGCTGGTCACCGTGCTGTTGCCCAAGGGCATCGCCGGCCTGTTCGCCCAGCGTGGCTGGGGCAGGCGCTCGTCGTCAGGAGGCCACGGCATGAGCCTGTTGAAAGAGATGGCCACGCGGGATCGCGTGTTCGACTTCCTGACCCCACGTGTCTCGCCGGTGGATGTGACCCACGGGCCGATCCTCTATCTGGAGGATGTCAGTGTCAGCTTCGATGGCTTCAAGGCGATCAACGACCTCAACCTGACCATCGACGATGGTGAGCTGCGCTGCATCATCGGCCCCAACGGCGCCGGCAAGACCACGATGATGGACATCATCACCGGCAAGACGCGCCCCGACAGTGGCTCGGTGTGGTTCGGTAGCCGCCACGATCTGCTGCACATGAGTGAGCCCGAGATCGCCACCCTGGGCATCGGCCGCAAGTTCCAGAAGCCCACCGTCTTTGAGGCGCTCAGCGTGTTCGAGAATCTCGAACTCGCGATGGCCACCGACAAGCGCATCTTCCCGACCCTGACCGCGCGCATGACCGGCGAGACTCGGGATCGGATCGAGGAAGTGCTGCAGACGATTCATCTCAAGGAATGGCATGCGCGCGAGGCGGGCATCCTGTCCCACGGCCAGAAGCAGTGGCTGGAGATCGGCATGCTGTTGATGCAGAAACCGCGTCTGCTGCTGGTCGATGAGCCGGTGGCCGGCATGACCGAGCAGGAGATGGAGCGCACCGCGGAGCTGCTGACCAGCCTGGCGGGACGCCAGTCGGTGGTGGTGGTCGAGCACGACATGGGCTTCGTGCGCTCCATCGCGCGCAAGGTCACGGTGCTGCATCAGGGCTCGGTACTGGCGGAAGGCAGCATGGATGAGGTATCGAGCGACCCCAAGGTCGTCGAGGTCTACCTGGGAGAGAGTGACGGATGACGCAAGCGCAGGACATCCCGGCGAATGACGTGGCGCCGCTGCTGAGCATCGAGTCGCTCAATCAGTTCTACGGCGAGAGTCATACGCTGTGGGATCTCACGCTGGAGATTCCCGCCGGCCAATGCACCTGCGTGATGGGCCGCAACGGTGTCGGCAAGACCACCTTGATGAAGTGCATCATGGGTGAGGAGAGTGTCCGTGACGGCAAGCTGCTGTATCGCCGGCGAGCGTGGGAGCCGCTTGATCTGACACGCCGCAAGCTCGAGGAGCGCGCCCGCCTGGGCGTCGGCTATGTCCCCCAGGGGCGTCAGATCTTCCCGATGATGACGGTGGAAGAGAACCTGCGCACCGGCCTGGCCGTACGTCGTGATGGACTGCGTCAGATTCCCGAGCGCATCTATGAGCTGTTCCCCGTGCTCAAGGAGATGCGTCACCGGCGTGGGGGTGACCTGTCCGGCGGCCAGCAGCAACAGCTCGCCATCGGCCGCGCGCTGGTGATCGAACCGCGCCTGCTGATCCTCGATGAGCCCGGCGAAGGCATCCAGCCCAATATCGTCGCCCAGATAGGCGAGGTCATTCGGCGCCTGATCAAGGAAGACGGCCTGACGGTGCTGCTGGTCGAGCAGAAGCTGCCCTTCGCGCGCAAGTACGCCGATCGCTTCGTGATCATGGATCGCGGCCGGCGGGTGGCCGAAGGCGAGATCGCGGCGCTGTCCGATGAATTGATCAAGCAGCACCTGACCGTATGACCATCCAGCGCATGATTTCCGCAGACGGCGCGACGGATGTCGCGTCCGGCGACACCCGCGATGGCGCAGGCCCCATCACGCGACTGACGCGTCGTCGTCATCACGGCCCGCTGCGCGTGCAGCGCCCGTTCTATCCGGAAGGCCGCCACGGATGCTGCCATGTCTATCTGCTGCACCCTCCCGGCGGGCTGGTCAGTGGTGATGCGCTGCATATCACGGCAGAGATCGAGGAAGGCGCGCAGGTGCTGTTGACCACGCCGGCGGCGGCCAAGCTCTACAAGGCGGATCGCAACGGCGTGGCCTGGGGCCAGCATACGCATCTCAAGGTCGCCGACGGCGCCACGCTGGAATGGCTGCCTCAGGAGACGCTGGCCTTCAATGGCTCGCGCGGCGAGCAGACCACCACCCTCGAGCTTGAGGGCAATGCTCGCTGTCTGGGCTGGGAAGTGCTGGCACTCGGCCGGCCCGTCGGTGAGCTGCCCTTCGTCAGCGGCCATCTGGAACAACGCTTCCGCCTGACGCGTGACGGTAAGCCAGTGTGGATCGAGCGCCAGTCGCTGGACCCGCTGCATCCGCGCTTCATGGGGCGCTGGGGGCAGGGCGGCTGCAGTGTCCAGGCCACGCTGTGGGCGGTGGGACTTAACGATGAGGCGGCGGCCATCGAGGCCCTGCGCGAGGCGATGCCTGCCACTCCGCGATGGGCGGTGACGCGCCGCGAGGGCGTGTTGCTGCTGCGCTATCTCGGCCATGAACGCAACGAGGCCTGGGCACTGTGCCAGCAGGCATGGCAGATCCTGCGCCCGATGATGACGGGGCTTGAGGCACAGGTGCCGCGTATCTGGCTGACCTGACCTCGAGAGCCCCCACGCAATGACAACCACAAGAGCCACGACATGGAACTGACGCCAAGAGACAAGGACAAGCTGTTGCTGTTTACCGCAGCACTGCTGGCCGAGCGCCGCAAGGCCAAGGGCCTCAAGCTCAACTATCCGGAATCCATCGCGTTGATCAGCGCCGAGATTCTGGAAGGCGCACGCGAAGGATTGAGTGTGGCTGAGCTGATGGGGCGCGGGGCAGAGGTGCTGACCCGTGATGACGTGATGGAAGGCATCGCCGAGATGATTCCCGAGGTGCAGGTCGAGGCGACCTTCCCGGATGGCACCAAGCTGGTGACCGTTCACAACCCCATCGTGTGAGGTGAGCAATGATGATTCCCGGTGAATATCAGGTGGCGGACGGCGAGATCTCTCTCTGTGAGGACCGCCTGCGCACCACGCTCTCGGTCGGCAATCGCGGCGACCGACCGATCCAGATCGGCTCGCACTATCACTTTGCCGAGGCCAATCCGGCGTTGGTGTTCGATCGCGAGGCCGCCCTCGGACAGCGCCTGGACATCGCCTCCGGAACGGCGATTCGCTTCGAGCCCGGGCAGACGCGTGACGTCACGCTGATCCCCTTCGCCGGCAGTCGCCATATCTATGGCTTCCGTGGCGAGGTGATGGGACAGCTCAAGGATGACGGCAGTGTCGAGCGCTGAGCGAGTGACAACCTTTCCGTCAAGGCGTCAGGCAATGGCGCCGACAGGCATTTATCTTGGAGCTCATTCAGAGACTGCGGCTCAGGGATCAGAGACTGCGGCTCAGGGATCAAGAGGCAACCCATGAAGATAGCGCGACAGGCCTATGCCGACATGTACGGCCCGACCACCGGTGACCGCGTGCGTCTGGGCGACACGGCACTGTGGATCGAGGTGGAGAAGGACTTCACCCACTATGGCGAAGAGGTGAAGTTCGGCGGTGGCAAGGTGATTCGCGATGGCATGGGCCAGAGCCAGCGCGCTGATGAGAGCGTGATGGATACCGTGATCACCAATGCGCTGATTCTGGACTGGTGGGGCATCGTCAAGGCGGATGTCGGTCTCAAGGCCGGGCGCATCGCGGCCATCGGCAAGGCCGGCAATCCCGACACCCAGCCTGACGTGGATATCGTGATCGGCCCGGGCACCGAGATCATCGCCGGCGAGGGCAAGATCCTGACTGCCGGCGGTGTCGACCCGCATATCCACTTCATCTGCCCCCAGCAGGTGGAAGAGGCGCTGATGAGCGGCATCACCACCATGCTCGGCGGTGGGACGGGGCCGGCCACCGGCACCAATGCCACCACCTGTACGCCGGGGCCGTGGCATATCGGCAAGATGCTGCAGGCGGTGGATAGCCTGCCGATGAACATCGGCTTTCTCGGCAAGGGCAATGCCTCGTTGCCCGAGGGGCTGGAGCAGCAGATAGAGGCCGGCGTGATCGGCCTCAAGCTGCATGAGGATTGGGGCACGTCGCCGGCCTCCATCGACAACTGTCTGACAGTCGCCGATGCCTACGACGTGCAGGTGGCGATCCATACCGACACCCTGAATGAATCAGGCTTCGTCGAGGATACCCTGGCGGCCTTCAAGGACCGTTGCATCCACACCTTCCACACCGAAGGCGCCGGTGGCGGCCATGCGCCGGACATCATCACCGCCTGTTCGCGGCCCAACGTGCTGCCGTCCTCCACCAACCCGACGCGTCCCTACACCGTCAATACGGTGGATGAGCACCTCGACATGCTGATGGTCTGCCACCACCTGGACCCGAGCATTCCCGAGGATGTCGCCTTCGCCGATTCGCGTATTCGTCGCGAGACCATCGCCGCCGAGGACATCCTGCATGACCTGGGTGTCATCTCGATGATGTCCTCGGATTCCCAGGCGATGGGCCGCGTGGGCGAGGTGATCTGTCGTACCTGGCAGACGGCGCACAAGATGCGCGAACAGCGCGGCCTGCTGGCAGAAGACAGCGAGCGCGGCACCGACAACTTCCGCGCGCGTCGCTATATCGCCAAGTACACCATCAACTCGGCCATCACCCATGGCATCGCCCATGAAGTCGGCTCCATCGAGGTCGGCAAGCTGGCGGACCTGGTGCTGTGGTCGCCGGCATTCTTCGGAGTCAAACCGGCCTGCATCCTCAAGGGCGGCATGATTGCCGCCGCACCCATGGGCGACCCGAATGCCTCGATTCCTACACCGCAACCGGTGCATTACCGGCCGATGTTCGGCGCCTTCGGCAAGGCGGCCAGTGCCACGCGCCTGACCTTCGTCAGTCAGGCGGCGCTCAAGGCCGGTGTCGGGGAAGCGCTGGGGCTCGACAGTCCGCTGTCCGCCTGCCGCGACGTGCGTCAGGTGCGCAAGTGCGACATGAAACTCAATGACGCCTGCCCGGAGCTCAAGGTCGACCCCGAGACCTACGAAGTCTTCGCCGACGGTGAGCTGCTGACCTGTGAGCCAGCCAGCGAGCTGCCACTGGCCCAGCGCTACCACCTGTTCTGAAGGCCTGTTCTGAGGGCCTGTTTCAAGTGCCTGTTCTGACTCCCTATTCGAGATTGACGCCATGATGGAACTGATACATCGCCTGCCAGACGCCAGTGGATCAGGCGACCCAGCGAGCGCTCACACCGAGGCAGAGCCTCTGGATATCTTGACTCTGCCGCTGGAGCTGCGCATCCGTGGGCGGCTGCGTGCCACCACGGACGGCGGGCGCGAGGTCGGCCTGTTTCTGGATCGCGGACCGGTGCTGCGTGACGGCGATCGGCTGGCCTCGCGCGAGGGCGAGGTAATCTGCATCCGCGCCGCGGATGAGCCGGTAGTGACTGCCCACATCGCCGCCGGGCGTCCGATGGCGGCGCTCTGCTATCACCTGGGCAATCGCCATGTGCAGCTGGCGATCGGCATGCAGGATGAAGGGACCGACACGGAAACCGGCTGGGTGCGCTTCCCGCCGGATCACGTGCTGGAAGCGCTGGCCGAGCGCCTTGGCGCGACCCTCACCCATCACGAGGCGCCCTTTGATCCTGAGTCGGGCGCCTATGCCCAGGCGGGACAGGGGGCTCATTCTCACGATCATGGTCATTCGTACGGGCATGAGCACAGCCACGATCATTCTCACAGCCACGCCCATGAGCACACGCATGAGCACTGATGCCATGGCGAGCCTGCCGGCTCAGGAGGACCTGGCACTGCTGGGGCTCCTGCAGCTGGTGAGTCCGGCCTTGCCCATCGGTGCCTTTGCCTGGTCCCAGGGGCTGGAAAGTGCCTTCGAACTGGGGTGGGTCACTCAGGAGCAGGAGCTTGGCGAGTGGATCGATGGCGTGCTGGAAGACGGGCTCGGCCGTTGCGAACTGCCGTTGCTGGTGCGCCTGCAGCAGGCATGGGCCGAGGAGGATGCGGCGGCGCTCAATGAGTGGGATGGCTGGCTCAAGGCGACACGCGAAACCGCCGAACTCAGCGATGAGGACGCGCGTCTCGGGGCGGCGTTGCTGCGCCTGCTCAGAAGCCTCGCGCTTGAACCACCAGCGGCGCTGATGCCCGAGACACCGGGCTACGTCACGGTGTTCGCCTGGGTGGCGCATCAGCGTGGGGTGCCACTGCGCCAGACCTTGATCGGCTTCGCCTGGGCCTGGCTGGAAAACCAGCTGGCGGTGGCCTGCAAGGCCATGCCGCTGGGGCACACCGCCGCGCAGCGCCTGACCGAGCAGTTGCGACCCCGCGTGGTGGAGGTTGTCGCACAGGCGCTTGAGCGCCCGGATGCAGCGCTTGGCCCGATACTGCCGGGGCTGGCACTCGCCTCCGCCCAGCACGAAACCCAATATTCCCGTCTGTTCAGGAGTTGAGTGAACGCCGCCTGTCCTGAGGCGGCGGCGCCTGAACCGACCGACACGAACGCCTGATATCTCACGAGAAAGGAAGCTGTCATGAAGCATTGTCTACGCGTAGGAGTGGGTGGGCCGGTGGGCTCCGGCAAGACGGCGCTGTTGCGTCAGCTGTGTCTGGCCCTGCGCGATCACTACGACATCGGGGTGGTCACCAATGACATCTACACCCGCGAAGATGCCGATTTCCTGCTGCGCCATGAAGCACTGGAGGCGGACCGCATTCTCGGCGTCGAGACCGGCGGCTGTCCGCATACCGCGATCCGCGAAGACGCCTCGATGAATCTGGCGGCCATCGATGATCTCCAGGCCCGCCATCCGAACATGGAGCTGGTGCTGGTGGAATCCGGCGGTGACAACCTGTCCGCGACCTTCAGCCCCGAACTTTCCGATCTCACGCTCTATGTGATCGACGTCTCGGCAGGCGACAAGATTCCGCGCAAGGGCGGGCCGGGCATCACCAAGTCCGACCTTCTGATCATCAACAAGATCGACATCGCCGAGCAGGTGCATGCCTCGCTTGAGGTGATGGACCGCGACTCGCGCAAGATGCGTGGCGAGCGGCCCTTCGTGTTCGCCAACCTGTATGACGGCGTCGGCCTGGAAGAGATCATCGCCTTCATTCTGGATCGCGGCATGCTGCCGGAGCGCCGCCCGGAAAAGCTGGCGGCACAGGCCTGACGGCGCAGCGTTTTCTGCCGCTTGCCAGGAATCCATTGTCTCCCGGTAGTCGACACATGACGGATATCGGGTGAATTCATCATCATCTTGTTCAGGAATGACACATGAAGCGTTCTCACTCCGCACTGCTGGCCACCTCGCTGCTGCTGGTGGCGACCTCGGCCTCCGCACACCCCGGCCATGATGCCCACGGACTGATGGCCGGCCTGACGCATCCCTTCACCGGGCTGGATCACCTGCTGGCCATGCTGGCCATCGGCATCTGGAGCGCGCGCCAGTCACGGGCCTTGAGGTTTGGCACGCCGCTGCTGATGGTCATCGGCATGCTGGCGGGGGCGGGCATCGCGCTTCTCAGCGGTGGACAGGCGCTGCATGCGCTGATCGCGGAGCAGGGCATCCTGCTCTCGGTGCTGGTGTCCGGTGCGCTGGTGGCGCTGCTGCTGCGTCTGCCGACTCTGGCTGGCGCCGTCATGGTGGCCGGCTTCATGGCCTTCCACGGCTTCGCCCACGCGCTGGAAATGCCCGCGGCTGGCAGTGCCATGGGTTACATGGCGGGCTTCGTGGTCGCGACACTGGTCCTGGCGTTGCTGGGCCGTGCAGTGGGTCAGCGCCTGATGGGCGTGCCAACCATCGCGTCTCGTCTGGTGGGTGGGGCAGTGATGGCCTCTGCCGTGATGATGGCGGTCTGATCGTCACCTGACATTCTGCCACAATCCCTGCCAGTCACTGTGCTGTCCGGTTTTCTGGGCGCCGGCAAGACGACACTGCTCAATCACATCCTGGCCAACCGCGAAGGGCGGCGGGTGGCGGTGATCGTGAATGACATGAGCGAGGTCAATATCGACGCCGCCATGGTGCGTGGCGCACCCGGCACAGGCAGCGAGGTGGCGCTCAATCGCGCCGAGGAGCAGCTGGTGGAGATGAGCAATGGCTGCATCTGCTGCACGCTGCGCGAGGACCTGCTCATCGAGGTCCGCCGGCTGGCCGAGGAGGGGCGCTTCGACTGCCTGGTGATCGAGTCCACCGGCATTTCCGAGCCACTGCCGGTGGCGGAAACCTTCACCTTCGAGGATGAGGATGGCCAGTGCCTCTCCGATGTCGCGCGCCTCGACACCATGGTCACCGTCGTGGATGGTGCCAACTTCCTTGCCCAGTATCGCGAGGCGCAGTCACTGGCCGAAGCCGGGGAAAGCCTCGGCGAGGACGATGAGCGCAATGTCGCCGACCTGCTGGTTGACCAGATCGAGTTCTGCGATGTGCTGTTGATCAGCAAGACGGACATGATCGAGGCAACCCAGCTGGATGAGCTGACGGCCGTGCTGCGCTCGCTCAACCCGGAGGCCGAGATTCTGCCCATGGCGCAGGGCGCCGTGCCGCTTTCCAAGGTGCTGGATACCGGTCGCTTCAGTTTCGATCGTGCACAGCAGGCACCGGGCTGGCTGAAGGAGATGCGCGGCGAGCACGTGCCGGAGACTGAGGAGTACGGCATCTCGAGCTTCTCCTACCATGCGCGCGTGCCGTTCCATCCCGAGAAATTCCACCAGCTGCTCCACGGGGACTGGTTCGGTGGCAAGCTGTTGCGCTCCAAGGGCTTCTTCTGGCTGGCCACGCGCCCGCAGTTCGCGGGGCAGTGGAACCAGGCCGGTGGCATCGCCCACTACGGATTCGGCGGCATGTTCTGGAAGGCGGTACCGAAGGTCGAATGGCCTGAAGACCCCGAGTATCTGGCGTCGATCCATGAAAAATGGCAAGAGCCCTTCGGCGACATGCGCCAGGAGCTGGTGTTCATCGGCCAGAACCTGGAGGAAGCCCGTATCCGCCAGGCGCTGGATGACTGTCTGCTCGATGACGCCACGCTGCTGGCGGGCAAGGAAGCCTGGCGTGACCTGCCGGACCCGTTCCCCGCCTGGGAATGAGTGATGGGGGGCTGTGCGGGAGGCCAGACGCGAGAGCTTTGCCGATACGCTGCTCAGGGCAAACAGCAGGGCGGCGAGACACACGATGGTCGGGCCGGTGGGGGTATCCAGCCAGTAGGCCGCCTGCAGACCGCCCGTGGTGGAAATCCCGCCGATGATGGCAGCGGTAACCGCCATGAGTTCTGGGGTGTGGCAGAAGCGGCGTGCCGTGGCCGCTGGAATGATCAGCAGCGCGGTGATCAGAAGCGCCCCGACCACCTTCAGGGCGACCGCGACCACCACGGCCAGCGACAGTGTCAGCACCAGCTGCTCGCGTCGCGGGTTGATGCCGCTGGCGCGCGCCAGGTCTTCATTGAGTGTCGCAGTGAGCAGGGCTGACCAGCGCCAGCGAAGCAGCCCGAGGACCAGCAGGCCGCCTGTGGCGATGATGGCGAGATCCGTCTTGCTGACGGCCAGGATGTCGCCGAACAGATAGGCCATCAGGTCGATCCGTACGCCAGGCAGGAAGGAGACGGCGACCAGCCCGAAGGCGAGCGAGGAGTGCGCCATGACGCCAAGCAGGGTGTCCATGGCATAGCCGCGTCCGCTGAGCAGGGTTACCAGCGTCGCCATGATCAGCGAGACGATGAGCACGCCTGCCAGCATCGAGGTGGACATCAACAGTGACAGCGCCACCCCGAGAATTGCGGCGTGGGCCGTGGCATCGCCGAAATAGGCCATGCGCCGCCAGACGACGAAACAGCCCAGGGGCGCTGCCGCAAGCGCCACGGCAATGCCTGCCAGAGCGGCGCGGACCATGAAATCGTCCAATGGTCATGTCGGTAGAAGGCGAGGGCGTCAGCGGTATCGAGTCCGAACAGATCCTGATAGGCCGGTGAGGCCATGACGCGCTCTGGCGTGCCCTGACAGCAGACGTGCCCATGCAGGCAGACGACGCGGTCCGAGGCGCGCATCACCACATGCAGTTCGTGGCTGACCATCAGCACTCCGCAGCCGAGGGTGTGACGGACACGGTCGATCTGACGATAGAAATCCGCGATGCCTCGGTGATCCAGGCCTTGGGTCGCCTCATCCAGCAGCAGGAGATCAGGCGAATCCAGCAGTGCACGGGCCAGCAGAATGCGCTGGAACTGACCACCGGAGAGACTGGCGATCTGCTGAACCTCGGCACCGGGAATGCCGGCCTGCAGGAGGGCATGCGCCACGGCATCCAGCGAGTGTCGATGTGGCAGGTTCAGGAAGCGTTCCACCGTCATCGGCAGCGTCGGGTCAAGGCTCAGACGTTGAGGGACATAGCCGATCTTGAGTCCCGGCTCTCGTTGTATCCGACCGTGCGATGGGGCAATGGACCCGATGATGCTGCGAAGCAGCGTGGACTTGCCGGACCCATTGGGGCCTACGAGGGTGACGATTTCACCGCGTTCCACCTGTAGCTCGATCTCCTCGAGAATGCGGTGCTTGCCGAGGGTGACGCAGAGGTTCTCGATCGATAACAGCGGCATGGGGAGCGGGCCCTTGAAGAATGACAACGTTGACGGTTCAGTGACCGTAAGTGTTATGTTATAACATATTGAGTCGAGGCGGTAGCGTCTCCGAACTTCCTTCCGTGTCATCGCATCTTCTGGAGAACCGTCATGCGCAATCGGTTGCTGCCCTTACTCTCGCTGCCAGTGTTGATGCTGCCCGCCGTGGCCATGGCGGAGGTGCCATCCGTCGCGGTGGACATCCCGCCGGTGCATTCACTGGTCTCGCGCGTCATGGGGGAGCTGGGCAGTCCCGAGCTTGTCATCCAGCCTGGAGCCTCGCCGCATGGCTATTCCATGCGGATCTCGGAGGCCAGGTCACTGGCCGACGCGGATATCGTGTTCTTCGTCAGTGATGATCTGACGCCCTGGCTTGCCAAGGCGCGTGCGTCGCTGGCCGCGGATGCCGACACCCTCGAGCTGATGGAAGTGCCCGGCACCCTTCATCTGCGCTACCGCCAAGGGCCTACCTTCGAAGCGCATCATCATGATGACGAGGTGTCTTTTGAACATGATGAAGCGCATGGCGATCACGAAGAGCATCACGATGGTGATCATGAAGAGCACGGTGACCATGACGATCATCATGATGGCGGACATGACGAGCATCATGAGCATGCCCACGCTGGCATGAACCCGCATGGCTGGCTGGACCCGATGAATGCGCGTCTCTGGCTGGCGGCGATCGCGGAATCGCTGGCAGCGCAGGACCCGGAGCACGCCGCGACCTATCGCAGGAATGCCCAGGCGGGCCAGCGGGAGCTCGAGACGCTGACTGAGTCACTCTCAGCGCGTCTGGCGCAGGTGCAGGGCACTCGCTATATCGTCTTCCATGATGCCTACCAGTACTTCGAGCACCGCTTCGATGCTCCGGCCTCCGGTGCCATCTCGCTAGGGGATGCCTCCACGCCCAGCCCGGCGCGCGTCAAGGAGATCCAGGCGCGCGTGGCGCGGGACAACATCCAGTGCGTCTTCCGTGAGCCACAATACAACCCGGCGTTGATCGAGAGTGTCTTCGAGGGGACCGGCGTCAAGACCTCCATCGTCTTCGAGCCGCTGGGGGTCGGGCTGCCGCTGGGCGAGACACTCTATCCGCAGCTGATCGAGCGTTTGGGGCAGGGCATCCTGCGGTGCGCCGACGCCTGAGCGTCCTCAAGAGCCTCATCCTCAAGGGAGAGCCACTGCATGCCCCATCCGACGTCCCCACCATTGACGGAACGTGACGCTGAATTCTGCATCAATGCCGCAACGCGCACGCTCGAACGCTGGGCGATCGCCGTCACGCGTGGGGAAAAGGAAACGCTTCTCTCGCTGTATGCCGAGGACGCGATTCTGGTGCCGACGGTCGCCGATGATGTGCGTGAGAATCGCCAGCAGCGGCAGGCCTATTTCGATGGTTTTCTCGCCAATGAGGCGCTGGCCTGCGAGCTGGGTGAGTACTCGCCACGGGTCAGTCGCAAGCTGGGCACCGTGGTGATCGGCGGGCATTACACCTTCGAGTATCGCGTCGCTGACGAGACGGTCACGATTCCGGCCCGCTTTCTGTTCACCTTCGAGGAGATCCTCGGCGAGTGGAGGATCACCGGCCATCACTCCTCGCGACTGGCGGGATGATCCTGCGCTGACGGCGAGCCGTCCGCGCTGTGTTCTGCCTCCCACCGGCGTGAGGAAGGCGGCACTGATGAGAGCCGCTCTGGATATCTGACGAATGACCGCAATACTCCCCGACGTTTCCCTGACCGAGCGCTCCCGTTCCCTGAGCCCCCTTCAGTGGGTGGGCATGCAGGGCATTGATCTGCCCGTGCTCATCGAGGAGGGCGATTACCGCCGTGAATTGCATGCCCGCGTGGATGCGCAGGTCGACCTGCCGATGCCGCACACCAAGGGCATTCACATGTCGCGCCTCTACCGTCTGCTGGATGGGCTGGCGGAGGGCAAGGCGCTGACCCCCGGCAGTCTGCGGAATGTGCTCGCTGCAATGGTCGAAAGTCATCATGACTGCGCCTCGCGCAATGCCCGCGTGAAGATGACGTTCGCACTGCTGGTGAAGCGTCCGGCGCTAGTCACGCCGGCACTCTACGGATGGAAGTCGTATCCCGTCACGCTGGAGGCCAGTCTGCACGAGGGCAGGTTCACGCTGCAGGCCAGTGTCACGGTTGGCTATTCCTCCACCTGTCCCTGCTCGGCGGCCCTGTCGCGTCAGCTGATCGAGCAGGCATTCCTGGAGGCTCACCGCCATGATGCAACGCTGACCCCAGAGCAGGTCGCCGAGTGGCTCACCCACCATGCCACCCTGGCCACGCCCCACAGCCAGCGCAGTGAAGCGATTGTCCGGGTCACCCTCAAGCCTGAGGCCGAGGATCTGGGACTGATCGCGCTGATCGATGCCATCGAGCAGGCCGTGGCGACGCCTGTCCAGACGGCCGTGAAACGCGCCGATGAGCAGGCGTTTGCCGCGCTCAATGGTCAGAATCTGATGTTCGTCGAGGACGCCGCGCGCCGCTTGATCAATGGCCTGGCGGTCTCACAGGGTGAGGCGCATGTCCATGTGCGGCATATCGAGAGCCTTCACCCCCATGATGCCGTGGCTTGGGGATGTGGTTTGCAAAACAGGCCAGATGTTATGGTGTAGAGCGATATATTGCGTATTTGTCTAGACAAAGGTCTATTTCTGCGCCAATTGGATTGACCCTTGAGTCGGAAGGCGTCTAAGTTCTGCTCTATCTGGTATGGTTTGCAGTCCACTTGAGGAAGTCAAGCGTCATGCCAGACGCGATACGTCCATACCCATAATCAGAACAATCAAAGGGATTCGACAATGAAGCGAGTCATGCTTGCCGCCACGCTGTTAGCCGCCGCCTTGGGTACCACGACCGCGCATGCCGAGAAGATCGTGTTTGCCATCGGGGGAAGTCCCAACAGTCTGCAGGGCCAGACCGCGCAGTACTTCGCCGATAGCCTGCAAGCCCGGCTCGGCGATGAGCATCAGGTCGAGTACTACCACAGTGGGCAGCTGGGGGATGAGCGCCAGCTGATCCAGAAGCTGCGCCTGGGTACGGTCGACCTGGCCGCGATTTCCTCGGTGATGTCGTCCGTGTCACCAAGCTTCGCCCTGTTCGACATGCCGTTCATGGTCAAGGACCGCGAGCACCTCAAGCGCATCGATGACGAGATCGTGATGACGGATCTGGCCGAGGATGCCAAGTCCAAGGGCCTCAAGCTGGTCTCCACCTGGAAGAACGGCTTCCGTCAGATCACCAACAACGAGCATCCGATCGTTGCGCCAGAAGACCTAGACGGGCTGAAGCTGCGTACCCCACAGAGCGAATGGCGGACCGGCATGTTCAACGCCTGGGGCGCCAACCCGACACCGATGGCCTTCTCGGAAGTCTTCGTGGCGCTGCAGACCGGGGTCGTCGATGGTCAGGAGAACCCGTTGTCCAACATCGATGGCGCCAAGTTCCAGGAGGTGCAGAAGTACCTGTCACTCTCCAATCATGTCTATTCGCCCATCTGGTTGACCAGCAGTCAGGCCGGCTGGAAGAAGATGCCCGAGGACGTGAAGGCAGCGATTGCCGAAGTCTCCGCCGAGACCCAGAGCTGGGCCTTCGCCAAGGGTGCGGAGCTTGATGACAAGCTGCTGGCAAGCCTCAAGGCGGGTGGCATGGCCGTCAACGAGGTGGACCGGGATGCCTTCGTCACTGCAAGTGCGCCGGTCTATCAGGCGTTCTCCGACAAGGTCGATGGCGGCCAGGCGCTGGTTGACCGGGCCATGGCACTGGCCAAGGAGTAAGTCATGAGCTCGCATTCCCATGCGGCCAAGGCAACCTTCCCCACCGAGAGTGGGGAAGGACTGACGCCCAAGGCTGACTTGACAGTGCTGGACAGAATCAACCGTGTGGTAGAACGCTGCCTTGAGGTATTTACCGTCAGCCTGCTGTTGTCGCTGACGGTGATCGTGCTGGCGGCAGTGGCCTTGCGTACCTTCGGTGGCTCCTTGCCGTGGTATGACGAGGTCGCCTCGATCAATCTGGCATGGCTCAGCTTCTATGGCGCTTGTCTCGCGGCCTTGAAGCGTTCGCACATGGGCTTTCCCGGCTTGATCACCAAGGCGCCCATCGCACTGCGCAGTACGCTGTTCATTACCTCTGAGCTAATCGTGATCGGATTCTTTGCCGTGGTGGGCTGGTTTGGGTATCAGGTGCTGGACGTGCTGGCCTGGGATGCCTTGATCGCCTTGCCGAGCATCGGCCTGGATGTCACCCAGTCGGTGATCCCGCTCAGTGCGGCACTCTTCATCGTGTGTGAGCTGCTGAGCCTGCCCCACGCATGGCGCAAGATGTGTGAAGGGGTCAACAGCGAAGAGGAAGAGATCGCGGAAGCCATCCGCCTGGCCGAGGAAGACCTCAAGGAGCACCGTTCATGACGCTACTGATCATTATCGCGGCCCTGTTCGCACTGGTGCTGATCAACGTGCCCATCGCGGTTGCCATCGGCACGGTGGGGGTCGTGGGGGTGGTGATCTTCATGGGCGTGGACGCGCTGGTGAACGTGCCGCTGACGCTCTTCAATGGCGCGACCAAGTTTCCGCTGATCGCGATTCCGCTGTTCATCCTCGCCGGTGCGCTGATGAACACGTCAGGCATCTCCATGCGGCTGATCAATCTCGTCACGGCGATGGTGGGGTTCGTGCGCGGTGGCCTGGCCATGGTCAATGTCGGGGTGTCACTGTTCTTTGCCGAGATTTCCGGCTCGGCTGTCGCGGACGTGGCAGCCACGGGGTCGGTGTTGATTCCCGAGATGAAGAAGCGCAAGTACACGCCAGAGTTCTCGGCGGCCATCACGTCATCCTCCGCGTCATTGGCGATCATCATTCCGCCGTCGCTGTCGATGATCCTGTATGGCGCCATCGCGGATACCTCCATCGTCAAACTGTTCGTGGCAGGGATCATTCCGGGCCTGTTGGGGGGATTCGGCCTGGCAGTGCTCTGCTACTACTATGCCCGCAAGTACGACATGCCGCGTGAGGCTGCCTTCTCGCTGTCGGCGCTTGGCAAGGCATTCCGGGAAGCCTTCTGGGCGCTGACGTTGCCGGTCATCATCCTGGGCGGAATCTTCGGCGGCTTCGTGACCGCCACGGAAGGAGCGGGCATCGCTGTGCTGGCGGCGCTGGTCATCGGGGGGCTGGTCTATCGCGAGTTGAATCTGCAGGTGCTGTATCGGGCGGTGATCGATGGCGTGATCCAGACTTCCGTCGTCATGCTGCTGGTCGCGACTTCAGCCGTCCTGGGGCTGTTCCTGACCGAGATGCAGCTGCCGCAGCAACTGGCGCAGGAAATCACCTCACTGACCACGGACCCGGTGGCGGTGCTGGCGTTGCTCAATATCCTGCTGCTGTTGCTGGGGATGTTCCTGCATGGTGCAGCGGCCATCATCCTGGTCGTGCCGATCGTGATGCCGCTGATCCAGCAGATCGGGATCGACCCGATCCACTTCGGCCTGATCCTGACGCTCAACCTCGCCATCGGTCAGCAGACACCCCCCGTCGCCTCGGTGCTGGCGACCTCCTGCTCGATTGCCAGAACGGACATGTGGGAAACCACCAAGGTCAATCTGCCGATGATCTTCGTGCTCTTCCTGGTGCTGATGCTGGTCACCTACGTGCCGGCGATTCCCATGAGCCTTGTCGAGCACTTCTATGGGTGAAGGGCAGTGATGGAGACTGCTCACCAGACACGCCAAGGCCGCCCTTTGAGGCGGCCTTGGCGTGTCTGAAGCCAGCAAGCGACCCCCGAGGTGCATGCCCCTCAGGCAATCCACGCTGCATCAGGCGGGGGATTTCACTTTTCCGGTCCAGCAACCGGCACGCCTTGTGCTATCTGGCGGGGGCCGGACACATGCTGTTCGGCACGGAGAATCCAGGTGACACCTCCAGGCATCAGCAGCATGCCCAATACTTCGTTGGTCAGGGGCCATTGCCATGCCAGCAGGTATCCGTAGAGCAACACACAGCAGGTCTCGAAGACGGTCATCTGCCCACCCACGGAGACCGGCAACCGCTGGGCGGAGGAGTTTCACAAGGCATTGGCAATCCACGAACCGCCCACCGACATGAAGACGACTGCGGAACCGAAAGCCCACCAGCGCTCTGATGACAGCACCAGCGGCAGTATTCGCGGCTGCAAGACGGCGACATATCGTTATTATTATATGCCGCTTTACAATTTGTCTTGCCAAACACTCAAGAAGTGATGGAACGAGTCTTGGCATTTTCGGGGCTTGTCGCATTCTGTGTATACGGTAAAGGCTTGCGCAAGGCCCCCCTCTTACTATTGCTGGGGTTTCTCTGCGTACAATTGTTTTCCTGGAGCCTGGGATTATGGCAGTACCCGCAATGGGCGATAGATGACCCAAGGCTCCAGGATCTGGCCAAATTGTTTATCTTCATCAGTGTGGCGTGGTGGTTGAACGGAAGTACACGAAATACTCTCATCGTGTGGGGACTGGCAGTCGGCGGGGTCTTGGTCACGACGCTATTTGCACCAGGTGACGACGGATGGCTCACCGGGTTTACTGGGGAAAGAGTGGGATTCGGAATCCGTAATAACCAGCATGCATCCATGTTGTTTGGGGTTTCGCTATTGGGTTTGCTCTGTTTTGCTCGTCGCTTTTGGAGCGACGGTAACGCGCGGTATTTGAGAATAGCGCTTTGGTGCCTGGCGATGGTGATGGTGGTGACTGGCATCGCCGTTGGTCAGACAAGAGCCGTCTGGCTCAGTGCAACGATTGCGAGTGGCATCGGTCTGATACTCTGGGTTATCAAGTCCGTACTGGAGGGTAGAACCAGACATTTGACAAAGTATCTCGTCACAATTTCATTATCCATAGTAATCGGGGCAGGGGTACTGGTCTCTACACTGGGAGACTCTCTCAATCATCGCTTCCATAAAGAGAGCAGTGTGATATCTCAGTTGGTAGATGGCGAAATCACGGAAGTTCCTTATACAAGCATCGGCATTCGTATCAATAGCTGGATCGCGGCGAGCCAGTGGATTGCGGAACGCCCGATGACAGGGTGGGGACCTGAAGGGCGTCAGTTGGTCATGTCGAAAACGACCTGGCTGCCAGATTGGGTACTGGCAAAATATGGCCACCTGCATAATTACTTCCTTGAAACCTGGGTCGAATATGGGATTGTTGGACTTGTCGCGATGTCTCTATTGGCATTCTGGATTGGCCGTGCCACCTGGCTCGCGTGGCGGGGTAATGCGATGCCTGATGACATTGCCTGCTTCGGCCTGATGTTCTTCATCTATTGGATGATAATCAGTAACTTTGAATCCTATAATTCATTCCCGACAGGCCTGTTTGTCCATAATCTGATTGTCGGTGGTTTGATCACGCATTATTGGCGTTGGCGTTTAAGTCACCAGACTGCGTAATCGAATCTGTAAAGAAGTATGAATAAAGCGTGTCAGAAAATTCTGGCGCGCTTTATTTTTGAATACAAGATTATTGAATGTCACCTAATATGAGCAAGAGGTGCCAGTAAGCTGAAAGGGGACGAGTGAGTCCATGCTTCTGATACGGTGCATCATTGAAATATTTATGAATAATGATCCGGGTCTCTGATTTGAGGTATCTCAAGCGGTCATCAGATAGACACGATCTGCTACGCATCACCATCTGGTGATATCCTCTAGACTTTCCTCCACTGTTGCATCGATAGATAAATACAGTGAGTGTTGGAGTAATGCAAATGAATAATTCAGTGAAAACATGAGCTGGGGAGTGGCATACGATGGAAGCGATCAATTACTGACCAAGCTAGAAGGCGGGAGGTTAAAGCCAGAAAAATATCTGAAGACTGAGACGCATTACTATCGTACTGAGAGCCGCTCTCATGATAAATAATTAACATGATCTGATGCTTGCGAGTCTGCTCTGTCCCATCCGGTGCCGGGTGCATTTCACAAGAACAGCACCGTTCCTGTCGATCCCTTGGTCGCGTCATGCCTACGATGGACACTAAGGTGATGATTATCCGATGTTTTCTTGATCTTGCACCTGCAGGAAGATGGGCTTCATTGCCCTGAATCTAGCCAAATATGACGAAAATATGTATAATCCATGAAGCTTTCAATAAAAAACCTCGCTATTTTATCCAACAGGGCACCGTGCTCTCACTACGGCGCCCTGTTTGTCGTCTGGCCTCAGGAATTGCCCCAAAATCCTGGGGCGGTAGCGTGCCTTGAAAACGGTTATTACCTATGGCACGTTTGATATGTTCCATATCGGGCATCTCAATCTCCTGAAGCGTCTCAGTGAGAGAGGTGATCGTCTGATAGTCGGTGTGTCAACTGATGAGTTCAACTTGCTGAAAGGCAAGAAGACACTGATTCCCTACGATCAGCGTGCCAAGATCGTGGAAGCGATCGATTGTGTAGATCTCGTGATTCCTGAAAACGACTGGGAGCAAAAAGTACGCGACGTCAAGGAATATAATGTCGATACTTTCGCAATAGGGGAAGATTGGAAAGGGGAGTTCGACTTTCTGCAGGAATATTGTGAAGTGCTGTATATGGAGCGCACCAAGGATATATCCACGACGGATCTGAAACGCTCACTGAAGCGGTTCTTGTCAATTCCTCATGAAGATCTCATCAAGGCTTTCGAAGTCTTGGAATTGCTCCGTAGAGATCTTGAATAATGATGATGTTACAAACGCTATGAAAGTTCAAAATCGCGTCTTGAGTGGCTATACCATGTATACCACTGAATTGGTACGCCTGGTCGATTTCTGTATTATCTTTCTGGCAGGGTTCAGTGCACACTGGTTCCATTTTGGGGGACTGGATGTTTCCGAGAGATATGGTTGGGGCATGTTGCTGGGGGGGATATTAGCTCTTCTGGTACTGCCGCATTTCAATATCTATCGTTCCTGGAGAGGACAAGTCCGCTTCCGCCTGGTATTCCAGATCATGGCCGGATACATGATGTTGGGAGGGCTGTTGGCGCTGGTCATGTTCATGACCAAGACAGGTGACAAGTTCTCCCGGCTGTGGGTTGGCTATTGGATGGTAAGTGCTACGACATACTCCATCCTGATTCGTGCGATTGCTTATCCTGTTCTCAACCATCTGCGAGCCAAGGGCAAGAACCGCAAAAGCGTCCTCTTGATTGGTGATGCCTTGACCTGTGTTGGTGCAGTGCGTCAGCTGGCCAAGATCCCGACAGCAGGCTTTGATGTAGAACGAGTCATCTTGACTGGGGGGATTGAGCATTGGGGGTGGAGCGCAATTGAGCCAGAGCGCTACCAGCCTGACCAACAGATCGTCCATCAGGAGCAGGAAGTCTGGATCTGTCTCCCATTGACGCAAGGTAACCTGGTTCGTGATATCCAGTCAGAGTTGAGCCTGACGACCTGCAATGTGCGTTACATGCCCGATATGCGTGATTTTCGCCTTATCAACCATGATGTATCAGATGTTGCCGGTCTGTTCATGCTTGATCTGAGTTGCAGTCGCATGTCGCTGGGGGCAAAGCTTCTCAAGTGGATCGAGGATCGCCTGCTGTCATTGATCATCGTGATTCTGCTGTCACCTTTATTGGCGCTTATCGCGCTATTGGTGAAATGTACCTCTGCGGGCCCGGTGTTCTATACCCAGGAAAGGGTCGGGTTGAACGGAAAGCCCTTCAAGATGCTGAAATTCCGCTCGATGCCAGTCGACAGTGAAAAGGGTGGGGTGCAGTGGGGAAATGCCCAGGCGAAACGAACTACCCTTGTGGGCAGGTTCCTTCGCAAGACCAGCCTGGATGAGTTGCCGCAGTTCCTCAACGTGCTCAAAGGTGACATGTCAATCGTGGGGCCGCGTCCGGAACGCACGATCTTCGTCGAAAAACTTCGTCACGAAATTCCTGGTTATATGCAAAAGCACATGGTCAAGGCCGGTATCACGGGCTGGGCACAGATCAATGGTTGGCGAGGCGATACGGACCTGGCCAAGCGAATTGAATGCGACCTGTGGTATGTAGAGCATTGGTCATTATGGCTGGACTTACGTATCATCATGCTGACTCTCTTCAAGGGTTTGATCCATAAACATGCGTACTGACACATTGGTGAAAGTGAAATGAATATCGAAGTCGAAAAATCCTATCGGCTTCTACGGTTTTTGAATAAACCACGCCACCCATTACTTCGTTATCCTTTGGCCTTGTTATCCGGCATTGGTGTGTGGATGTTGGGTGCGCCTCTGGCCGTAGCGGCAGACAGTATCAAGCTCGCATCGCGAAGCAATGGACTGAAAATCGTCGTGCGGCGAGGCATCTGGTTTGCGCATACCGGGTGGCTGCCAGTGTCGACCAGGTCTGATTTCTTTTTCGATATTTCTGAAGAAATGTCTACCAAGGCGGCCGACTGCCTCATTGCCTGGTTGGCTGACAACCAGCGCATCACTGACTTTGAGCGCCATATCTGGCAGGCTGATCTGCATGGTGGGAAGCTGGAAAAAGCCGATTTCTCAGAGTGTGATAATGATCGTGATACGTCTACCAGCAGTCTGGTCATCTCTCCGCAAGACTCACTCTGGCAATATGACAAATCCTTCTGCGCCAGCGTCAATCATGCATTGTCGATCATCAGCGCTGACTTGGACAATCCGACAGCAGCGCCTGTCGTGGCGCATAAGTTCCAGAAGTCAGCGCAGTCGTTTGACAAGAATGATGCCTATCGCACGATCAAGGATTGCGATAGTTTGATGGGTAGCCTTGAGTGGCCCTGGTATGTCATCAGTGGCACGCTTCTTGGAGCCGTGAGAGAACAGGATTTCCTGGGACATGACTACGATATTGATATCGGTGTCGACGCCAAGGACTTCGATATCAAGCAACTTCGAGATGCTGTTGCTGGATCCGACAATACCTGGTTCATAAAGTCAGAAAGTTATTGTACTTTCCGGGAAGTCGTATCCGAGCGTGCCGTGCGATATTCCAGATTGACTCAGCCGATACTTGTCAAACTCGTGCACCATACCGGCCTTGTCGCTGACCTTTTTGTTCATGTGCAAGAGGGGAGCGTCGTCTGGCATGGCTCCGCTATCCACCGGTGGGACAACTCGGAGTTTTCGTTGACTGACTACACCTTGGGCAGTCAGGTAGTCAAAGGTGCTGCAGATGCAGATCGTTACTTGACTGAGAACTATGGCGATTGGCGTACCCCCGTGACGCGTTTCGATTGTAGTATTGATCCTCCCAATATCCGTTATTCTCGAACTGCGCGTTCAATCACGTACTTGAGCAAGGTCATTTATCGCTATCTGCTTGACGGTGATGTCGAGAAGGCACGTCAATACCTTTCTGCACTGGAAAGCGATGGGATGATCCTCAAGCAAGACGGTGTCTATCGTTATTGTTAGAGGATCGCGAAGATTCGGCTTCTCGCATCGTGGGAAGGCTGACGGTATCAAGGATATGAATGACAGAAGCCCGCCAAATTGGCGGGCTTTTTTGTTTGTCATCGCATGACCTCCCGCTCCCCACTCACCAGTCGGCTAATGCCTTCTGCTGGAGCATGCTTGAGCTCCGGCGGGAGCAGGGCATCCGGCAGGTCCTGATAGCAGACCGGACGCAGGAAGCGGTGAATGGCGGCGGTGCCGACCGAGGTGGTGCGGCTGTCGGAGGTGGCCGGCCAGGGGCCGCCGTGCACCATGGCGTCACAGACTTCGACCCCTGTCGGCCAGCCATTGACGAGGATGCGGCCTGCACGACGCTCCAGCACTGGTAGCAAGTGGCAGGCCGCGGTGATGATCTGCCTCATCGAGATGCAGCGTGGCGGTCAGCTGGCCTTCGAGGTGCACTGCAGACCTGCTTGCAGCTGAGCGAGATCCACGACATTCGATGATCAGCGAACTTGAGCCGAAGACTTCCGCCTGCATGGCCTCATTGGCTAAGAAAGTCACTCGCCTGTGGTGCTGAACAGCTGTGTCTGACACGGGCTGGCGATGGGGGAGTCGCTTTCACCGCTGGCCAGACTAGGTGATGCCTGGGGCTGTTCGGACAGGCTCGCGACGCCACTTGGGCATAGGCCTTGTGGATGCCGGGTGTCAGCATGGTCTGGCACCGGGCTTGCCTGGATGGCAGGGATGGCCGCCTGCTTGAGGAAGCGTTCCAGCGCTGCGCCTTTCACTGCCAATACCAGGCCCGGGTTGGTGCAGAACTGCCCGGCGCCCATGTTGAGCGAGCCGACGAAGGCCTCGCCCAGCAATTCGGCGCGGGCTTCCAGGGCCGCTGGCATCAGGATGACCGGGTTGATGCTGCTCATTTCGGCGTAGACTGGAATCGGCTGCGGACGCGATTGGGCAAGCGTCAGCAGGGCGGTGCCCCCACTGCGCGAGCCGGTAAAGCCGACCGCCTGGATGCTCGGGATGCTTGACCAGTGCCTGACCGACCTCATTGCCGGGGCCGAACAGCAACGAGAAGACGCCTTCCGGCAGTCTGACAACGCTGTGGCGGCGCGAGCGACGGCGCTGACCGACCAGTTCCGAGGTACCCGGGTGGGCCGAGTGTCCCTTGACCACGACCGGACAGCCTGCAGCCAGTGCGGAGGCGGTATCGCCGCCGGCCACCGAGAAGGCCAGCGGGAAGTTGCTGGCACCGAAGACGGCGACCGGGCCAAGCGGGATCTGACGCTGGCGAAGGTCTGCCCGCGGCAGGGGAGTGCGCTCCGGCAGTGCAGGATCGACGCGCACATCCTGCCACTCACCGGCGACGCACGACACCTTGGCAAAGAGCTTGAGCTGGCCACAGGTGCGACCGCGTTCACCGTTAAGGCGTGCCTCAGGCAGGCCGGTTTCCTGCATTCCGCGCTGGGTCAGGGTATCGCCGAGTGCCTCGATCTCCTCAGCGATGGTCTCGAGGAAGATGGCTCTTTCTTCTGGCGTCCGTGGCGCGATAGGCATCAAAGGCCTGGCCGGCCAGTCGGCAGGCCGTCTTCCACATCCCCTGCATTGGCCCCCGGGTAGCCGGGTGCCAGGCGCTCTGCGGTGGCCGGATTGATGGCGTGGATCGCCTCGCCCTTGGCGAGCAGAAGCTGCGCTGTCCGATGAGCTGATGGCCGTTGAGTGTCATGGTGCCTCCTGTCTGGCATGTTGGGTGGGTCTGGCATCGTGGGTGATAGCGGCAATCGGCAGCCGATACCAGTGAATGGCGTTGTCGTGCAGAACCTGGTCGAACGCGATCTGGCGTTGGTCGTGAGACGCCGTCTGCGCAATGGCACCGGTCACCAGTGATAGCCAGTCGCCATAGCTGACCTTGAGGCCGGAGACCGGGAAGTTGCTGGCGAACAGGCAGCGACGGGGGCCGAAGACGTCCAGTACCTCGCAGAGCAGCTCGTGATTGGCGCTGGTATCCCAGGCATGCCAGGGCGTGCCCAGTTCCGAGAGCTTGACGGCGACATTCGGGTTCTCAGAAAGCGCCCGCATGCCTGCGCGCCACTGGGCGAGGCCTTCCGGCGTGCGATCCCACGGCAGGCCGCTGTGATTGAGCATGACGCGCAAGCCGGGGTAGTCCTGAAGCGTCGTGGCCGCCTCTTCGAGATGCCAGGCGGGCACGCGCAGGTCCCAGCTCAGGTCACGCGCTTTGAGCAGCGCCAGTCCCTCGCACCAGCGTGGGTCCTGCAGACTGCCGCTGGTTCCCGTTACCGACTGGCGGGTCTGAGGTGTGGCGGCGGTGACCGGCTTGGCACGCACGCCACGAAACAGCGCTGAGTCACATTGCGCGTCCAGCTGTTCGGCGCACGCCTCAGTGCCGAAGGCCGCCCAGCCGACATGCGCACTCGGCAGGCCATGAATGGCTGCTTGCTCGGTAATCCATCGCGTCTCTTTCTCAGCCTGTGGGCGTGACGCTTCGGCTTCGCAATGCACGCTGCCTACCAGTTCGAAGCCCTCAGGCACCAGACGCTTGAGATCCGCGACCTGAAAGGGCTGGCGGATCGCGGCGTAATCGCCGAGAAAGAAGTTCTCCACCGGCGAGTCTTCCAGCCAGGGATACGCCACCTGGCCATCCAGCGCCCAGAGATGGTGGTGCGCATCGATCAGTGGCTGGCTTTGTGAAGGTTCGCGCTGTATTGGGGTATCCGTCATGACTGGCTCGTGTCCTGGCAAGAAGTATCAAGTGCCCACTGACTCAGTGGTCACGCACCAACAAGCAAGACACGTCCGGCTCGGCGCGCGTCGCGAAGCTTCGGCGTACCTGACCGCTCTCCAGATCCAGCACCGCGATGCGATCCCCCTTGAGCGAGACGAAGGCCTGCTCGCCATCCGGATGAAAGCTCATCGCGATGGGAACCGCCTCAAGCTGGATGGTGCCCAGCGGTGCCAGCGTTTCATCGAACAATGACAGCGAGCTTTCGCCGTAGTTGGTGGTGATCAGGCGGCCCCTGGGGTCACGGTAGATGCGATTGGGGTCACGTCCCGTGGTCGCCGAGGCGCGCACGGTCATCGATTCGGTATCCACCGCCACGATGCTGTCGTCATCGCGATTGCTGATGAACAGGGTGCGGCCATCGGCGGACAGGCTGTTGCCTTCCGGCTTGCGGCCCGGAATCATCGCGATGGGCGCGAAGGTGGCATCGTGCGGCTTGAACTTGGTGATGGTGTTGCTGAGCAGGTTGATGCCGTAGGCCCAGTCGCCTGCCTTGGTGAGCGCGAACAGGTGAGTCTTGTAGCCCCCGGAGGACACGGCCAGGTCTGGCGTGGTCTGGGTCAGGGGCGTGTTGAACAGCAAGAGGGTGTTGTGGCCCTCGCTCATCGCATACAGACGATCCTGCTCATCGATGCCCAGCCCATGGATGCGGTAGTACGGCCAGGTGCTGAGCGTGTTGACCAGCGTGAAGGTCTCGAGATCGACCACGAACACCGAGCAGCCGCCCTGATCGCCGATGCAGTCGGCGCCGAGGATGCCGTAGTGGCCCACGAAGGCGTAGCGGCCGGTGGAATCCACCACGAACTCATGCGGGTAGTCCGGCAGGCGCAGATGGTTGAGCTCCTCGCCGCTGGTGGCATCGTAAAGGCTCAGGGTGTGCGCGCATTTCTGGTTGAGCAGCAGAACATCTCGGGACATGACATTTCTCCAATCAGCGAGGGGAGTGACAGATAGGGAAAACGAAAAAGCGCTTGTGCGTTACTGAGTCACGGCGGCCGTGGTCTTCTGCGTGCCTTGCGGCTGGGCGTTGGTCGCGACATCGGCACCGGCCTGACTGGCGACCTGAATGGCATCGATCCAGTCACGGCCATTGGCGGCGATATAGCTGTCCCAGGTGGGTAGCACGACCTGCTGGAAGGCGGCGGTATCGACGTCGGTCTCGATCTTCATGCCCTTGGCGGCCAGTTCAGTGAGAATCTTCTGCTCGTTCTTCGCGTTCAGTTCGCGCTGATAATCACCGGCCTCGCGTGCTGCGTTCACCAGCACCTGTTGATACTCCGGTGACAGGTTCTCGAAGGTGTCGTCGTTCATCACCATCAACAGCGAGGTGTAGGCCTGGTTGGTCAGTGACAGGTAGTCCTGCACTTCGTAGAAACCCGCCGACCAGACGATGCTGATCGGGTGGTCCTGCGCATCGACCGTGCCCGTCTCCATCGCGGTGTAGAGCTCACCCAGCGGCATCGGTACCGGGTTCGCGCCGAGCAGGGAGAAGGCCTCGATCAGAGACTTGTTGGAGTTGGTGCGCATCACCAGGCCATCGACATCGGCGGGAGTCTTGATCGGATGTTTCGAGTTGGTCATCGCGCGGAAGCCGACCTCCCAGAAGGCCAGGCCCTTGAGGTTGTCCTGCTTGAGCAGTGCCAGGGCATCGTCGCCGACCTTGCCGTCCAGCACCTGATAGGCCGTCTTGCGGTCCGGGAAGATGTAGGGCAGATCGAAGGCGCCCAGCTCGCCGGCTGCAGGCCCGCTGAAGTTGGGGTTGCCGGACAGCTCGATATCGATGGTGCCGCTGCGCACGCCGGCGATCATCTGCTGGTCACCGCCGAGCACGCCGTTGCCGAAGATGTTGACGGTGATCTCGCCATCCGTGCCTTCCTTGACCAGACGTTCGGCGAAGCGCTCGGCCGCCTGTTGCTGGGTATCGGTGGTCGGGGCCGCGTGGGCCAGCTTGAGCACGGTGGCTGCATGCGCGGCGCTCATTGGCGCAAGGAGAAGCAGACTGGCGAGGGAGGTCTTGAGCATTGGCGTCATGGAAAGGCTCTCTTGTCGTTGTTGTCGTGAGTCAGTCGGTCATCCAGTACAGGGGCACGGTGATGATCTGCGGGAAGGCCACGAACAGCAGCAGGATCACCACATAGGCGAGGGCGAAGGGCGCGACACCACTGACCGCCTTCTCGAACTTGAGGTTGCCGACGCTGGTGATCACGTTGAGCACGTTGCCGACCGGCGGGGTGATCAGGCCGATGGCGCAGTTGAGGACGAACATGATCCCGAAGTAGACCGGATCGATACCGGCCAGCTTGACGATGGGCATCAGGATCGGCGTGAGCACCAGAATGGTCGGCGTCAGGTCCATCACCATGCCGACCACCAGCACGATGCCCATGATGGCGAGCATCAGGATGCGCGGATCATCGGCCAGCGGCTGCAGCAGACCGGCGACCATCAGCGGCAGCTGGGCGATGCTGATCAGCCAGGAGGCGACCATCGCGGCAGCCACCAGGAACATCACGATGGCGGTGCTGCGCGCGGCCTGGGCGAGGACGGCGTAGAGCTGGCTCAAGTCCAGTTCGCGGTAGACCACGGTGGCGACGAAGATGGCGTAGACCGCGGCGACCACGCCGGCTTCGGTCGGGGTGAAGATGCCGCTCTTGATGCCGCCGATGATGATGACCGGCAGCATGATGGCCCAGAAGCTGTCCTTGAGTGCCTTGAGGCGCTCACGCCCGCTGGCCTTCTTGGTGACGACCAGATCTTCCTTGCGGGTCATGAACAGCCACATCACCACCAGGGTCA
This sequence comes from Cobetia sp. ICG0124, assembly GCF_004006355.1. Taxonomy (NCBI): domain Bacteria; kingdom Pseudomonadati; phylum Pseudomonadota; class Gammaproteobacteria; order Oceanospirillales; family Halomonadaceae; genus Cobetia; species Cobetia sp. ICG0124. The sequence continues at coordinate 1,290,006 of NZ_CP024893.1, forward strand.
CGCCCATGATCAGCCCCGGCACGATCCCGGCGAGGAACAGCTTGCCGATCGAGATGCCACCGGCGACCCCGATGATGATCAGCGGAATCGAGGGCGGGATGATCGGCGCGATGATCCCGCCGGCGGCCATCAGGCCGGAGGAGCGGCCCAGCGGATAGCCCGCCTTGCGCATCATCGGCAGCAGCATGCTGGCAAGCGCGGCGGTATCCGCGACCGCGGAGCCGGACAGACTGGCCATGACGATGGCGGCGAAGATGGCCACGAAACCCAGTCCGCCCTTGCGGTGACCCACCAGCGACATCGCCAGCGTGACGATGCGCTGGGAGAGCCCGCCACGCGACATCACTTCCCCGGCGGTCAGGAAGAAGGGAATGGCCAGCAGGGTGTAGCTGTCGGCGCCGTTGACGAGGTTCTGGGCCAGGATCTGCGAGTTGAACAGATCCAGGTGCAGCATCAGCACGATGGCACTGACCAGCAGGGCAAAGGCGATGGGGAGGCTCAGGCCGATGGCGGCCAGCAGGGAGCCGAGGAAGAGCCCGATGGTCATGGCGTGTCTCCTTGCTGATCAGATGAGGGGCTGGCGGCATTCGGTGGCGTGATGCCATGCAGGGCAAGGGGCGTCAGCAGTCGCCACAGCAGGATCAGCGACATCAATACGCCTGCCATCAGGCCGGCGAGATAGAAGACGCCGACGGGAATGCCGCTGATGGGAGAGAGATTGCGCCAGTTGAGCACCGTCTGATCGAAGCTGCCCTTGAGCAGCATCAGGCAGCAGCCGAGCATCACCAGAGTGACAATGCGATCCAGCACCCTGCGACATGCCGCCGGCAGCTTGTCGGCGAAGGTGTTGACGCTCAGGTGCTCCTGACGGATCAATGCCGTCACGGCGCCCATGAAGGTGACCCAGACGAACAGGAAGCGGGACAGCTCGACGCTGATCGAGATGCCGCTGTTGAAGCCGTAACGCAGCACGACATTGACGAAGACCAGCGCGATCATCGCCACCAGTGCCAGTACCATCAGCAGGGTGAGGGCCTTCTCCAGTCCCTTGAAGATCGTCGTGATGCCGGTGGCAGTGCGGGTAGGCGCCGTTGACGCCAGCGGGGTGGCGTGGCTTCCCCGTGACTCGGAGGATGGCGCGATGGGCGGTTTGATCGACATGGATAACGGCATCTCTTGGGTCAGTTTGTTCATGGTGTTATCCCCGAAGGAAGCATCTCGATGACGGCGCGACAGTGCCTGGTCGCCGGGACTGGTTGTGTTGACTAACGGGCGTCGGCCAGCGCTGCCTGGAATTGCGTCACCACCGCCGGGTCCAGCGCCTGGGTGTGCTGCTGGATCACCGGTGCCAGTGCCTCACGCATGCGCTGACGTTCACTGTCCGCCACCACGTTGACGGTCATCTTGTCCTGCAGCTCGCTCAGCAGTTCCTCGTTCATGGCACGGCTCTGCTCACGCTGATACAGCGTGGCTTCACGAGCGGCCTCGCGGACCAGCTGGCGTTGGGCGTCATCGAGTGACTGCATGAAGCCTGCCGAGGCGACCAGCACCTGGGCGTCATAGGCATGCGCGGTACGCGACAGGTACGTCTGGACCTCGAAGAAGCGCTTGGCGTCGATCACGGTGTAAGGGTTTTCCTGACCATCCACCGTGCGGGTTTCCATGGCGGTGAACAGTTCATTGACCGACATGGGCACAGCGTTGGCATTCAGTCCGTTGAAGAGGTCGATGTAGAGGGCGTTCTGCATGGTGCGAATCTTGAGGCCCTCGATGTCCTCGAGCGTCTCGATGGGACGGCGGCTGTTGGTCATGTGACGGAAGCCGTTCTCCCAGTACTCGAGTGCCACCAGCTTCTTGTCATCGAGGCTTGCGAGCAGGGCACGGCCGGCCTCGCCATCCAGCACCGCATCGGCGTGTTCACTGTCATCGAACTGGAAGGGCAGGCTGACGATGTTGAAGTCAGGGTTGAGGCTGCTCAGCGTGGCGGTGGAGGGCGCGGTGAAGTCCAGGGTGTTGGACTGCAGCATCGAGGTCATGTTGACGTCATTGCCCAGAATGCCGTTGGAGAACACCGTGATGGTGATCTCGCCGTCCGACTTCTCCTCGACGAGCTCCGCAAACTTCTTGGCGCCCAGTGTCTGGGGATGCGCCTCCGGCAGGCTGGTGCCCATGCGCGCGGTGATCTCGGCGTGGGCGGTGGTCGCGAAGGTCAGCATCAACCCCAGGGTGGAGACCGTCTTGAGCAGGACGTTCGTATGCTGGGCGACGCTGGTGTCCAGCGAGTAGCAGCGCACGGCGTTGTCGCAGAACAGCGCGAGTCGCTGCTCGGGACTGAGCGAACGACTGAGTGTCTTGAAGCCTTGAAACAGCGTGTCGAGAGAGGTCACCAGCCCATCGACCGGGAAGTTGCTGGCGAACATCACGCGCTGGGCCCCGAAATGACGCAGCACGCTGTCGAAGACCTCGCGGTTGTCTTCCAGACGCCAGGCCTGACCCGCAATCCCGAGACCGGAGAACTTGATCATCACCTGCGGCCAGACAGCGACCCTGGCGAGGGCGTGTGACCATTCCCGCAGGGTGTCGGGATCACGATCCCCGGGCACGCCGGCGTGATTGATCACCACTGGCATCTCGGGATGGCGCTCCAGCAGCGGCAGCAGTTCCGCCAGGTGCCACCAGGGCACCTGCAGCTCGAAGATCAGCCCGTGGCGGGCGACGTCACTGACGCCGGACTGATAACGCGGGCAGCGCAGCGAGCCGGGCAAGGCATGGGTGGCAAGCGCCGGATCGTGACGCTCCAGTGCGGCCGGCTTGTGGCGGACACCCTTGACCATCCCTGATGTGCAAAGGCTCTCGAGCTGCTCGCCGATGTCATCCTGATCCAGCCAGGCCTGGGCGATCATGGCGTTGGGCCAGCCGCTCTCGCGGGCAGTCTCCTCGATCCAGCGCACTTCCTTGAGCGCATCGCCCCGCGCCCATTCCGCCTCCATGTAGACGCACCCCAGCACCCGGTGCGCCTCGCCCGCCGCCTGGAGATGCTCGGCGGGGAGGTAGGGGCGACGGATCGCGGAGTAGTCGCCGTAGCGGAAGAGGATCATCGGCTCATCACACAGCCAGGGGTGGTAGTTCCGCGTCGGGTCCCAGACATGCATGTGGGCATCGATGATCGGCAGATCTTCCTCCTGGCGGCTGGCCAGATAACGTGCGCGCTGCTCGCCGAGTTCCGCCAGAGGCACAGGCATTACCGGAAATTGGAGTGAGTCAGAGAGCATGGCGTGCCTCCTTGCATGGGCGAGTCAGGCGAGCGTGATCAGCGCGCGAGCGCGGTGTCGATGCGATCCAGCAGCTCGCTGCCGTGCTTAGCAGTGAACTCGGCGCGTACCGGCTCGGCGACCTTGGCACGCATGCTGGCGGTATCAGGCTCACGTACGACCTGCATACCTTGCTCCTCGAGGAAGGCCAGATCGCCCTGCTCATTGTCATGATTGAGCTGACGCTGATAGCGGGCCGCTTCCTGAGCTTCTTCCTTGATCAGCGTCTGCAGTTCGGGCGCGAGGCTGTCGAACGTCTGCTTGTTCATGATCAAGGGGGCGGCGGTGTAGGCGTGTGCGGTGAGCGACAGGTGCTCCTGCACGGAGTACAGGTTGGCGGAGCGGATCAGGCTGACCGGATTCTCCTGGCCATCCACGGTGCGGGTTTCCAGCGCGGTATAGAGCTCCGCGAAGGGCATCGGGGTCGGATTGGCGCCGAGTGCCTGGAAGGCGGCGATATGCGCCGGATTCGGGGTGGTGCGCAGGGTCAGGCCGCTGACGTCATCGGCGTTCTCGACCGCGCGTCGCGAGTTGGTCAGGTTGCGAAAGCCGATTTCCCAGAAGGCCAGTCCTTCGATCTGCTGCGGCTGCATGGCGGTCAGCAGGTCCTGACCGACCTCGCCGTCCAGTACCTGATAGGCCTGCTCGCGGGTGTCGGAACAGGAAGGGCAGATCCAGCACGTTCAGCTCGCCGACTGCAGGCCCGCTGAAGTAGGGATTGCCTGAGAGCTCGATATCGATGGTGCCGCTGCGCACGCCCGAGATCATGGCCTGGTCATTGCCCAACTGGCCGTTGGGGAAGATCTTGACGGTCAGTTCACCGTCACTGCGTTCCTTGACCAGACGTTCGGCGAAGCGTTCGGCGGCCAGGTGCTGTGAGTCGGTGACCGGATGCGCATGCGCGAAGGTCAGCGAGGTGGCGGCGTGTGCGGGGCCTGCCAGCAGCAGACTGGCAAGGGCGGCGGTGATGAGTGAGGCGGTGGCGTGGCGGGTCGAGAGTGTCATGGCGAAGCCCTTTTCTCGTTATTGTCGTGATGCTTCTGATGCGTACAGGCGGTGTTGCTGGTGGTGGTGGAGGTGCTGGTACTGCTAGCACCGCCATGGCGGATAGCTGCTCCGCTTGGTTGTCTTGGGTCTCGAACGCGACGGGATTGCGCAGTGCACGCCCGAAGGCGGGCAGTTCGATCTCGAAGCGATCGCCTTCCTGCACCTTGATCTGATCAGCGAAGCTCAGGGTGGCGGTGCCGAAGAAGTGCACGTGCAGATCCCCCGGCGCGCGGAACTGGGCGTACTTGAAGTGGTGGTGTTCCAGATTGGCCAGGCTGTGGGCCATGTTGGCCTCACCGGTCAGGAAGGGCTTCTCCCACAGGGTCTGGCCGTCGCGGGTGATGCGGCTGGTGCCTTCCAGGTGCTGGGGCAGCTCGCCGATCAGCAGTTCAGGGCCGTAGCTGCAGGCGCGCAGCTTGGAGTGGGCCAGCCACAGGTAGTTGGCGCGCTCGGTGATGTGATCGGAGAACTCGTTGCCTACCGCGTAGCCGATGCGATGCGGCTGACCGTTGGCATCGTTCACGTACAGGCCGACCAGCTCGGGCTCTTCGCCGGCGTCTTCGGCGAAGGCCGGCACGCTGATCGCGGTTTCCGGTGCCACCACGATGCTGCCGTCACCCTTGTAGAACCATTCCGGCTGCGCGCCGACCTGCCCCTCGGCGGGCTTGCCGCCCTCGAGCCCCAGGCGGAACATGCGCATCGAGTCGGTGAGGCTTGCGTCATCCTCCTGGCCTGTGCGGCGGCATGCATGGCGTCGCGGGTATCGGCGCTGCCCAGGTGAGTCAGGCCGGTACCGGTAACGGTGCAGCGCGCGCGATCCGGGTGGGTGACCGGCGGCAGCAGTTCCTGGCGATCGATGGCCTGCTTGTAGTCGACCAGCGTGTGCGAGTAGTGCTGTTCGATCAGCGCGCTGAGCCCGATGCCCAGCTCGATGGCGCGAGAGGCCAGCTCATAGGTGCCGCCCGGGAAGTCGAGCAGGCGCAGCTGGTCGCGGCTTTCGACCACGGCGACCCGCGGGCCGTTGGCGGTGCGAAGTTGGACGAGTCTCATGATGGCTTCCTCACTCGATGATGTTGAACTGATCGAAGTAGTCGCTGTTCAGCTCAAGGCCCAGCCCCGGGGTCTCTTCGTCGAGGTCGATGAAGCCGTTCACCGGCTCCGGGTCGCCCTTGAAGATGTAGTAGAAGAGCTCGTTGCCGATCTCGACGTCATGCACCGGGAAGTACTCACTCATCGGGGAGGCCAGTGAGGCCATGGTCAGGTGGTAGTTGTGCATCTGGCCGGCATGCGGGATGACCGGCACGCTGAAGGATTCGGCCAGAGCGTTGATCTTGCGCGCCGCGGTGATGCCACCGACCCGGTTGGTGTCGTACTGGATGACGGAGACGGCGCGCTTTTCCAGCAGCTGGCGGAAGCCGTAATGGGTGAATTCGTGCTCACCGCCGGAGATGGGGATGCTGGTCAGCTGATTGAGTTCGGCGTAACCATCGATGTCATCGGCGATCACCGGCTCTTCCAGCCAGCGCGGCTGGAAGCGCTCGAGCTTCGGCAACATGCGCTTGGCGTAGTCCAGGTTCCAGCCCATGTAGCATTCGAGCATCAGGTCGACATCCTCGCCGATGACTTCGCGCACGGCGGCGACGCTATCCAGGTTGGCACGCACGCCCTCGACGCCGTCACGCGGGCCATAGCCGAAGCGCATCTTCATGGCGGTGAAGCCTTGATCCAGATAGGACTGGGCCTCTTCCTGCATGCCCTTGAGGTCCGTGCGGTAGAGCTTGGAGGCGTAGCAGGGGATCTTGTCCTTGGTGCGTCCACCCAGCAGCTTGAAGACCGGCTTGCCGACCGCCTTGCCCATGATGTCCCAGATGGCGATATCCACGCCGGAAATGGCGGCCATGCCGATGCCCTTGCGGCCCCAGGCGTGGGTGGAGCGGTACATGCGCTGCCACAGGTATTCGTAGTCGAAGGGGTCCTGACCGATGATCAGCGGCGCGAGGTACTGATCGATGATCGCCTTGGCGATGCGCGGGGCGAGTGCCACGTTGCCAAGCCCCACCAGCCCGTTGTCGGTCTCGATTTCCACCACCGTCCAGCCGTGGAAGCGGAAGGTGCCCATCGAGTCGCCCTTGTCCCACAGCTCGTCCATGGCGTTGGAGCAGAAGTGGGCAGTGGGGGGGACGGTGTGGCCTTTCCATTCGAAGACGCGAGTTCTGACCTTGGTGATTTTCATCGGATTATCCTTGTTGTGGATGACGTTGGCGCAGATAGGTGAGCAAGAGTGGCAAGGCGTCAGGCCGAGGCGGTCTCGAGGCGCAGCGCGCGCAGGTTGGTGCCCATGCGCTTGGCGATCGCGAAGGCATTACGGGTCGGGTTCACGTCCGCCTTGCCTTGGCCTGCGATATCGAAGGCGGTGCCGTGGGCCGGCGTGGTGATGGGGATCGGCAGGCCGCCCTGGACGGTGACGCCGGACTTGAAGCCCAGCAGCTTGATCGCGATCTGCCCCTGGTCGTGGTACATGGTCACGATGGCGTCGTACTCGCCGTCGCGTGCCTTGAGGAAGATGGTGTCAGCCGGGAAGGGGCCTTCCACGGGATAGCCCTGGGTGCGGCACTCGGCGACGGCCGGCGCGATGACATCGATTTCCTCACGCCCGCAGGTGCCGCCCTCGCCACCATGGGGATTGAAGGCGGCCACGGCGATGCGCGGCTGCTCGACACCGGCCAGTGTCAGCGAGTCATGAATCAGCTGGCTGGCGGCGATGATGCGCTCCTGAGTGACGTACTCGGCGGCATCCTTGAGCGGGATATGCGAGGAGATGCGCGAGGTCCACAGCGTCCCCAGGGTGTTGAACTCGCAGAAGTAGCCCTTGACGCCCAGCGTCTCGGCGAAGAAGTGCAATTCATCTTCATGGCCAAGGCCGCCTTTCTTCATCGACAGCTTGTTGAGGGGCGCGAAGCAGATGGCGTCGACTTCCTCGTTCTGGGCCGCTTCCAGGCAACGAGACAGCACCGCGAGGGTCGAGGCGCCACAGGCGGCACTTTCCTCGGCCAGCGTCACCTCCTGCTGTGCCACGCTCTCCACCAGCATCAATGACAGGCCTTCATGTTCACGGGCTTCCGCGAAGCTTGTGACGCGTGGCAGCTCGGTGAAGAGCCCGGCCTGGCGTTGGCCCTGCTCCCAAAGCCACTGATCCCCGACCAGCACGCTGTGGGTCTCGGCGAACTGCTCGGGTTCCGCGATCAGGCGAGCGATCAGCTCCGGGCCGATACCGGCGGGATCACCGAGGGTCAGGGCAATGACAGGGCGTGTTGCGGACATGTGGACTGCTGGTTGGTTTACCGGACCAGTTGAGATGAAAACTAGCCGAGCGCACGATGATTGGTCAAGGATTTCTCGAAAATTGCGACCATGGTCGGTTTTCTGGTGCGTCTGATTCGGTTGTCAGTTATTCTGGTATGAAATCTATACCAGTGGGGGCCGCATGAACCAGACGCCTTTCGCCTTCGAGAAAGCGCTGAAGAATCAGACCAAGAAGGAAATTCTCGCCGACAAGCTCATCGAGATGATCCTGACCGGCCTGTTGCGCGATGGGGATGAGCTGCCCAGCGAGCGTGAGCTGGCGCAGCTGTTTGAAGTGAGTCGCGAGACCGTGCGCGGGGGGCTGGCACTATTGACGGGGTATGGCCTGCTCAATGTCTCGCATGGCAGCAAGTCACGGGTGTGTGCCAGCGAGGCGGTGATCGACAGCTTTCGCAATCATCCCGCACGTCAGCAGGGCGACGAGCTCAACAATCTGGACATCGAGAGCGTCTTCGAGAGCCGTATCGTGGTGGAGTCGGCCATCGCCCGCCGCGCAGCACGGCACATCGATGCCGCGGGCCTCAAGAAGCTGGATGCCTTGCTGGACGCCCAGTCCCAGCATTTCGACTCGCCGGTGAACTTCCAGCTCTCGGATCAGAACTTCCATCAGGTGATCGCGGAGTATTCGCGCAACGAGATCCTGATCCGCTACGCCCACGAGCTCTATACCTATGCGCTCAACATTCGTCGCCAGGTCATGGCCGAGCATGGCTCGATCAAGCGCAGCTATGAAGAGCACGTACGTATCGTCGAAGCGCTGCGCGCCGGCGACCCTGACGCCGCCGAACGCGCCATGCTCTCGCATATCGACAGCGTCTATTACACGACGCGGGACAAGATGATTCCTTTCCCAATATTGCCATCAGCTCTCCCGCTGGCATCGCTCTGGCCAGCGGGGCGCCCTGGCCCGCCCACTGTGCCCCGAAACCGGTGTCGCCCTGCGATCTGGCGGCAGCGTTGAGCGCCTTGCCGGCGGCGTAGGTGAGAGGGTAGTCCGGTGGTGTGGGGCATGATGGGTCTTCCATCAGGCGGGCAAATCGATTGGCGAGAATGCGTGCGGGGCGGCCCGAGACGATCGAGGTCATGCGGGTGTCATGCGCTGCCGGCCCTGCGAGTGCGTCTCGATAGGCGGCATCGGCGCTGGATTCCGGGCAGGCGATGAAGGCGGTTCCGAGTTGGGCTGCCACGGCGCCATTCGCGAGAGCGGCGGCAATGGCCTCACCATTCATGATGCCACCTGCGGCAATGATCGGCAGGTGCGTGGCGTCTACCAGCTGCCTGGTCAGGGCGGCAGTGCTCAGCTGGGTATCCGCGGCTTTAGGATCGAACATGCCGCGATGACCTCCCGCTTCGAACCCCTGCGCCACGATGGCGTCCAGGCCGGCCCGCTCGATGGCGCGGGCTTCCCCCGGGTGGGTCGCTGTCGCCATGAGCCAGATGCCTGCCTCCTTCAAGGCGCGGATGAAATCGCGTGAGGGTAGGCCGAAGTGAAAGCTGACGACGGGTGGGCGAGTCTCCAGCAACATCGCCTGCATGTCGGGGTCATCGGCGACGCTGGTATAGAGCGTGTCGAGTCTGGCGGGGGGCGTTGCCTCGAAGGCCTGGAAGTGCGGCGTCAGCCACTCCCGCCAGGCGCTCTCGCGAGCAGCGTCATGTGTCGGGGCCGGGTGCACGAAGACATTGACGTTGAAGGGCCTGTCGGTCAGCGCTTGCAGTTCCGTGATCATCCTGCGGGCGCCGTCGGCATCCGTGGCACCGACGCCGATCGAGCCCAGCCCGCCTGCCTTCGAGACCTCGGCTGCCAGACGAGGCGTCGAGACGCCTGCCATCGGGGCCTGAATGATCGGCCACTGCATTCCCATCATGCTACGCCGCACGCAACGCCGTGTGCCACTTATGCCTTGCGCCCTCACCATTGCATTTCCTCGGGTCATCCCAACGTCTTGTTTACTGTTTATTCGAATGAGTGAATGCATTGCTCATCCTTCACCGCAACTCAACGGAAAAGGAAAGCGCCCCCATGTCCAAGTCCCATTCTTCGGCCCATAGCGTCTCCGAGATCATCACCGAATCCCTGCTCGAGGCAGGTGCCAAGCGCTGTTACGGCATCGTCGGCGATACCATCAACCATTTCACCGACGCCATCCGGCGCTCCGAGATGGAGTGGGTGCATGTGCGGCATGAGGAGGTGGCCGGCTTCGCGGCAGGGGGCGAGTCCTTCATCAGCGGGGAGCTGACGTGCTGTGCCGGCACCTGTGGCCCGGGGAGCACCCACTTTCTCAATGGTCTGATCGAGTCGCATCGCAATGGCGCACCGGTGGTGTTCATCGCCTCGCAGATCGATACCGCCGAGATGGGCGTGGGCTTCCCGCAGGATGTGGACCAGAAGGCGCTTTATTCCCAGTACAGCGTGTTCTGTGAATACCTGACCAATCCCGAGAATGCTCGCCGCATGGTGGCCATCGCGGCGCAGAAGGCGCTGGCGGAAGGTGGGGTCGCGGTGCTGATCGTCCCGGGGGACCTTTTCCCGCAGAAGCCGAAGGCCTCGCTGCCCTGGCGTGCCCACCGCTTCTCGCCGGTGATCCGTCCGAGTGAGCAGGAGCTGGCCGCCGTCGCCGAGGCGCTCAATCAGCCGGGCAAGGTGTCGATCTACGCTGGGGTCGGCTGTCAGGATGCGCAGGAAGAAGTGCTGGCATTGGCACGTCGCCTCAAGGCGCCGGTGGCCTGGACGTCGCGTGCCAAGGACTTCATCGAGCCCAACAACGAGCAGGAAGTCGGCATGACCGGCGTGTTCGGTCTGCAGGGCGGCTACGAGGCCGTCGCGGAATGTGACACCTTGCTGCTGCTGGGCTGCAGCTTTGCCTGGTCCCAGTTCTATCCGGACAAGGCCACCGTGATCCAGGTGGATCTCGACCCCGGCAAGATCGGTATCCGTCATCCGGTGGATCTCGGTGTCGTCGGTAGCGTCAAGGACACCTGCGACGCGCTGCTGACCCGCGTGGACCCGCGTGATGACAGCGGCTGGCTTGACAGCTGCCGCAAGAAATATCTCGAGGCACGCGACGAGGCCGCCGTCACCTCCGACGATGAGCATCTGATTCACCCGCAGGAGCTGACCCTGGCGCTGGACCGCCATGCCAGTGAGGACGCCGTCTTCACCGCCGATGGCGGTAGCCCCATGGTGTGGTGTCTGCGTCACATCCGCGCCAACGGCAAGCGCCGCACGCTGCCAAGTCTGATGCATGGCACCATGGCCAATGCCTACCCTCAGGGCATCGGCATCCAGAAGGCCTACCCTGAGCGTCAGGTGATCGCCATGTGCGGTGATGGCGGTCTGTCGATGCTGATGGGGGACCTGCTGACTCTCAAGCAGGAGAAGATCCCGCTCAAGATCGTCATCTTCAACAACAGCACGCTGGGCTTCGTTGAGCTGGAGCAGAAGGTCGAGGGCATCCTGGATACCTACACCGAACTCGAGAATCCCGACTTCTCGCTGGTCGCCCAGTCCATGGGGCTGTGGGGACGGCGTGTCGAGGAGAAGCACGAGCTGGATGAGGCAGTGCAGAGCCTGCTGGCCCAGGACGGCCCCGGAGTGCTGGAGGTCAAGGTCAACCGCATGGAGCTGGTGATGCCGCCGCACATCGAAGCCGGGCAGGTCGCTTCCACCGCGCTCTACTCCGCCAAGGCGGTGCTCAATGGGCGCATGGATGACGTGGTCGATCTGGTGCGCAACAACTTCACCGGGCGGTGAGTCACTTCCATACCTGTGAGGCGAAACCGCGCCAGTAGTCGTCCATGTCGCGATAGCTGGTCATGTCATACAGGCTGAACTTGCGATTGAGGCGGGCGCCACCATCACGCGTCAGCGGATTCCACGCCAGGCCGACATTGTCGCGGGTGGAGTGCATGAAGAAGGCATCCAGCGGCAGCACGATGTAGAGGCCCTTGTCGAAGCTACCCTCACCGAAGTCGTCACCGGCATCGGTGAAGGTGGCCCAGGCACCCATGCGTGCGCCATTGGCGAAGCCGCGCGAGACATCCAGCGTCACGCCGACATCTTCTGCCAGATAGCGGCCGATACTGGCCTTGGCCAGCACATCCTCGTAGCCGGTATCCCAGTAGACGCTGGCATGGCCGGTGGTGGTGGAGTAGTCGCGCAACCCGAACTGCTGGTCGAATTCGCGCTGCTTGACCCAGTTCACATCGACCCCGTAGGCCAGTGGAGAGCCCAGCGGACGATAGAGCACCTCGGCGCCGACACCGGCATACATCATCTCCAGGATGCCGCCATAGGCCATGCCGTACCAGTCACGCCCGAACTGGTGGGTGCGGGTGTACTGCAGGTTGTCGATACCAACGTCGGTCTCTTCGATATAGCGCCCGATATAGGAGCGAACCCTCGGCAGCTTGGAGTCCGAGATGTAATCGAACTTGTCGAAGTTGTCGAACAGGGTCAGCTGCGCCGAGCCGGAGAGCCAGCCGTGGCGATCGGTACGCCAGGCGGCTGAGCCGCGCAGATAGGCTTGATAGAGATAGCCATCCGGGCCGCCGATGTTCTGGTTGAGGCCGGGGGAGAAGCCGGCGCTCCAGCGATCATCGGGATTCTCGAGCAGCACCTTCTCACCCGGGTAGCGCGCGGCACCTTGTGCCTCGTCACTGTCGGGTTCGGTGGCGGCCAGCGCATAGACGCCATGGGTATAGCGCAGCTGCTGGCGGGCGTCGTGACCGGCGTTGACGATATCGGCACGCTGGTGGACATCTTCGCGGGTATCCAGGCCGCCGGAGCGCAGGCGGTAATGGAAGCTCTCGAAATAGTCATCCAGGCGGTTGTGCAATACGCGGTTGGCACGCCCTTCGGCCTGTGCGGTCGAACGGAAACGCGTACTCTCGCCGCTGACGATCAGCGCCGTACCTTCGCGGGACAGGCTATCGACACGAATGCCGGATTGCGCCTGGATCTCGCGGGACAGCTCAGGCCAGCTGACCTGGTTGCGTGAGGGGGCTTTTGCCTGCAAGGCCTCCGGCGGGCGATCCAGCTTGGCCTGGGAGAGCCCAGCGAGATCCACCCCGAAGTTGACGCCCAGCATCGCGGTATTGCCCCGCTCCCAACCGGCCTTGAGGGTCAGGTTGTCGGTCACGCTCAGGCGAGCGCCCAGATTGATCGGGCTGTCCTGCGCTTGATCGTTGTCCTGTGGCTCGCTTTGATAGTCGTTGCCATCCAGCTCCACCATCATCACCAGCGGGTCCCACGGGGTCTGCCATTCCACGCCGCCGAACACGCCCATGTCGCCCTTGAACAGGCTGTTGAGGGAGAACTCGCCACCCTGGTCACCGCCGGTCTCGCCGCGACCGGGACGGTCGTTGTAGCTGTCGCGTATCCAGCCGATCGGGTTGGAGAGATCCCCGCGAGAGCCCAGATACCCCCAGCCCAGTCCCAGCGTGAAGTCCAGGTCATACCAGCGCTTGCTGGCGACCAGATATTCACTGCCGAACAGGCTGGTACCGCCCATGTCGCGCAGGCCGACCGCGAGCTGCGGCAGATAGCGGCTCTCTTCCCACAGGCGGATCTTGGCATCGACCCCCTTGTCCAGATAATCGCGGTCACCGGCGATGGATTCGCCATACAGACGGTTGGTGACCTCGGTATAGCGGAAGCCCACTTCCAGCCAGTCAAGCGGCTGCAGGCTGACGTTATAGCGCTGATACGGCTCGACCTGGCTGTAGGAGAAGTGGATGCTGCCCGGCTTCTGCATGCGCGCCGTCGGTGTCTGCATCAGCCCGACGCCGCCGAAATCCGATTGACCATGCCCCAGGCCGCTCAGGCGGCTCTCGACGGGCTGCGGGCCATCCAGCACGCCGGCGTGGCTCACGGGGGCCAGCATCACGCCCGCGCTGAGCAGCGCCAGCCTGCGGATGATGCGTGGCAGCGGTGCCAGACGCGGCCTGGCCTGCATGGCGGGAGAAGAGGGGAAATGATGCATGCTGTCTGCTGCCATCCTTTGCTTGCCTGAGCGCGAAGCGTGCGGCGGGTTCATGGACGCCTCGCTCATGGGGTCTCACTCTGCAGGTACTCCGGCGCCTGGGGCTGGCCCGTGATGGCATCCAGGCTGCGGCACGCCTTGCCCGGCCATTGCAGGCTCAACCATTCGGGAAGACTGCGATTGACCCAGGCTGCCGAGGGCGAGAGGCGCGGCAGATGGATCACGACACGATCCCCCGGCGCCAGCGTGTAGGGTTGCTCGTTCCAGGCGCTGATGCCGCGCTCGATCACTCGGCCGCTGAGCGTGATGACACTGGCGCTCTCGGCGCTGGTCCGTGCGCCCGGCAGGCCGGCGATGGCCTCGCGCAGGGTCAGCTCTGGCCGCCAGTCAAGCTGACGAACGCCCACGGCGCTCCATAGCTGCAGGCGTGTCTCGGGCTGGCATTGCCCGATCCAGTCATGCGTGCTGAGCGGGATATCCAGGCGCGGGAAACGCCACAGCGCGATGGGATCGATACGCCCCACCTGACGGCCGCCGATCGGCGTGCGCTTGACGATCTGCATCCAATGCTTGAGCCCGGCGGCGGGCAGACGCTCATCGAACACCGCCTGTGAACTCAGTTGACGCAATTCGAAGAACAGCCGACGCCCCAGCTGGCGGGAGTGCTCACGCGCCTGCCGAGTTGCCACGAAGGTGTGCGGCCATTCAATGCCGTGCTTACCCCTCAGTTCGGCGAGGTGACGTGACAGTGCCTCGCTGATGGTCAGCGTGTCTCAAGTGACGCCAGTACCACCATGCCCGTGTTGCCGTCGTAGCGTAGACGCAGCGACGCGTAGGGCAGGGCGCGCGCGCGCTCGGCATCGAATTGATCGCTGCCGAACACGGCACTCGCCGTCTGCCCCAGCTGCCCCTGCTCAAGCGCGGAACAGCCGCCAAGCAGCAGTGCGCCGGACACGAGCAAAGGGGCCGCCAGGCGACCCCCCATGCTGATGGATATCGAGATCATGATGATCAGAAAGTACCTGTCGTGCCGGTGGTGCCTGTCGTCCCGGTAGAACCGGTGGTGCCGGTCGTGCCCGTGGTACCTGTCGTGCCAGTCACGGTCGCCAGTGGTCGCCAGTGGTCATCCGGTGGTACCGTGCCATCGTCGGTACCGGTGGTACCTGTCGTGCCGTCACCATCGCCCGGCTCGGTACCGCCATTCGATCCGGGTTACTGCCATCGTCGGGATCGGTGGTGCCGGTCGAGCCGTCGCCGCCATCACCCGGATCGGTAGTGCCAGTCGAGCCGTCGCCATCGCCCGGATCGGTGGTGCCGGTCGAGCCATCGCCGTCACCCGGATCGGTGGTGCCGCCGTGGAGCCGAGAGCCATCGCCATCACCCGGATCAGTCGTGCCGCTCGAGTCGAGCCGAGCCATCGCCATCACCTGGATCAGTGCCGCCAGTGGAGCCGAGAGCCATCGCGCAGTCACCCGGATCAGTACCGCCAGTCGAGAGCCGTCGCCATCACCCGGATCGGTAGTAGTGCCAGTCGAGCCGCCGCCGTCACCCGGATCAGTGCCGCCAGTGGAGCCGCCACCATCACCCGGATCAGTGCCGCCAGTGGAGCCGCCGCCATCACCCGGATCAGTACCGCCGTCGCCACCATCACCCGGATCAGTGCCGCCATCGCCACCATCACCTGGATCAGTACCGCCGTCGCCACCGCTGCTTACTTCATCTTGCAGGTTTCGGGGGTTTTACATGATCAAGGTCACCATGTTTGGCAAGGGCTGTGCGCTGAAGCCGCGCCCCCGCCTGGCAATGACCACCGCGCTGTTGATTGCCATGTTGTCTACCACCGGCTGTGCCTTTGCCCCTGGTGGCAACATGGATTATCAAGCGGAAACGGCTCCCCTGGATGATGCGCTCGAGGTCCGGCCCATCACCTTTGGCATGGTAGATGCCCTGAAGGACAGTCACGGGAAGGCCCAGCGTGACAACGAGAAGCTGGAACAGCAGCTGGCCGATTACGATTACCGTATCGGCCGAGGGGATGTGCTCAACATCATCGTCTATGACCACCCCGAACTGACCATCCCGGCCGGCTCCGAGCGCAGCGCCATCGAATCAGGCAACAGCGTTCACAGTGACGGCACCATCTTTTATCCCTATATCGGGCGCGTGAAAGCGGCGGGGCTCACCGTCAAGGAATTGCGGGCCGTCATCGAGCGTCGTCTGTCCGGCTATATCGCCTCCCCGCAGATCGATGTGCAGGTGGCGGCATTCAAGTCCCAGAAGGTCTACGTCACCGGGCAGGTGGAAACCCCGGGAATCCTGCCGATCACCAATGTGCCGTTGACCATCCTCGACGCTGTCAATCAGGCAGGCGGCCTGTCGCCGCTGGCCAACTGGCACGACGTGGTACTGACACGTGATGACAGTGATGAGCACTTCTCGCTGTATGACCTGCTGCAGAACGGCGCGCTGAGCAACAACCGTCTGCTGCGCGACGGCGATGTACTGCACGTGCCGGATGTGGGCAATCAGAAGGTCTACGTGATGGGCGAGGTGCAATTGCCGGGCAGCCTGGCGATGGGCAATTCGCGTATCTCGCTGACGGATGCCATCGCTCAGTCTGGCGGTATCGATGAAGGTCAGGCAGATGCCAAGGGCATCTTCGTCGTGCGGCGCGCGGACACCAGTACCGGCAAGCTGGCGACGGTCTACCAGCTGGATGCGCGTGATTCGGCGGCCTTCGTGATCGGTGCTGAATTCATGCTGCAGCCTTCTGATGTGGTCTATGTCACAGCCGCGCCGCTCAGTCGTTGGAATCGTGTCGTCAATCAGCTGATGCCGACCTTGACCGCTGTCTATCAGGTGACGCGTTCCGCCAGTGATTTCGATGATCTGCGCAGTGACGATTGATCCGCGCCAGCCTCCTGTCTTCTTCCTCTCTACCTACTACCACTGGTTCTCACGAGAGCCGCAGCACTCGAAGGGTGTTTCATGAATCAGACCCCGCAAAATACAGCCACTGGGGCGATGTCGTCGGCTGCCACTCGCGATAACGATGATGATGCGATTGATCTGGGGCGCCTGTTCGGCATTCTGCTCGATCACAAGCAATGGATCATCGCGATCACTGGCCTGTTTGCCGTCATCGGGGTGGTCTATGCGCTGTTGGCGACGCCCATCTACAAGGTGGATGCCCTGATCCAGATTGATGATGCCCCTTCGACCAATCCATTGGCTGACGTCAATTCGATTCTGGGCAAGGAGCCGCCGTCCCAGTCCGAGATCGAGATCATCCGCTCGCGGATGGTACTTGGCCGCGCAGTGGACCTGCTCAACCTGGATGTCACCGTCACGCCGAAGCGACTGCCGCTGCTGGGAGATTTCCTTGTGCGCCGCGGGGTGGAGCGCCCGGATTTCGCCCAGGGTTGGGCAAGTACCTGGGCAGGGGAGAGCATCAGCGTCAGTGAGATGCCTGTCGATGACGCCATGCTGGGTAGCACCATTACCCTGCGTGTCGTCGATGATGCGCATTACGAGCTGATCCAGGACGGTGAGTTGCTGGGCAAGGGGCGCATCAATCAGCTGGACAGCTTTGCCGATGGTCAGCTGAATCTGCGTGTCACTGCCTTGAATGCCGCCACAGGCGCGGAATTTGAGCTGACACACATCAGCCGCATGCAGGCGATTCAAAATCTTCGAAGTACCTTCTCAGTGGCGGAGCAGGGCAAGGAAACCGGCATTCTCACGTGGTCGATGACGGGTGAGCAGCCGCGTGAGCTGCAGCGCACGCTGAATACCATCGCGGATATCTATTATTCACAGAATGTTCAGCGTCAGAGTGAGGAGGCGCGCAACAGTCTCGAGTTTCTCGATAACCAGGTACCCAAGGTGCGTGCCCAGCTCGATGAGGCGGAATCGCGCCTGAATGCATTCAGGACGTCACGTGACAGTGTGGATCTCTCACTGGAGACCCAGTCCGTGCTGGAGCGCATCGTGAATCTGGAGGCCCAGGTCAATCAGCTGGAACTGACCGAAGCCGAGATCGCCAAGCGTTATACGCCTAGCCACCCCACCTACGCGGCACTGCTCGAGAAGAAGTCTCAGCTCAAGCGCGAGATGGACAAGCTGAATGCTCAGGTGAAGGACCTTCCGGAAACCCAGCAGGAAGTGTTGCGCCTGACACGTAGTGTGGAAGTGACTCAGGCCATCTACGTGCAGCTGCTGAATAAAGTGCAGGAAATGGAGATCGCCAAGGCCAGTACGGTAGGTAATGTGCGCATCCTGGACGATGCCGGTATCTTGCCGCAGCCCGTCAAGCCGAAGAAGGCCATGATCGTGGTCATCATGACACTGCTCGGCGGCATGCTGTCCGTCGGTGTCATTCTGCTGCGTGCGGCGTTTAGGCGTGGCGTGGAATCGCCGGACCAGCTGGAAGCGCTGGGCCTGCCGATGTATGCCACCATCCCGCTTTCGGATGAGCAGGGCAAGCTGAGCCGCAAGGTGAAGCGCGCGACAGACAAGCATTCGCGCAAGATTCCCAACGGCCTGCTGGCGGAACGCAATCCTGCGGATCTCGCGATCGAGGCCTTGCGTGGCTTACGCACTAGCCTGCACTTCGCCATGCTGGAATCCTCATCCAACACCCTGATGATCACCGGCCCCAGCCCGGGGATAGGCAAGAGTTTCATCGCCGCCAACCTGGCGGCTGTCTGCGCCCAGGCCGGTCAACGCGTGCTGGTAGTGGATGCCGACATGCGCAAGGGTCACATGCACTCCATCTTCGATGAGCGCTCCGAGTGTGGCTTGAGTGACTACCTGGCAGGCAAGAAGTCGCTGGAAGACGTCATTCGCCCTGTTTCCGCGCTTGAATCACTTTCCTACGTCGCGCGTGGCATTGCGCCGCCCAACCCCTCGGAACTGCTGATGAGCGCGCGTTTCCAGGACTTCCTGACTGCGGTCAGCGAGCGTTATGACCTGGTCATCATCGATTCTCCGCCCATCCTTGCCGTCACCGATGCCGCCGTCATCGGCAAGCATGTGGGCACGACTCTGCTGGTGACGCGCTTCGAGGTGAACGCGCCCAAGGAAGTGGAAGTCTCTCTCAAGCGCCTGGCAGCTTCTGGCATTGCCGTGAAAGGCGGAATCCTCAACGCCATGGAGCGCAAGGCCGCCGGCGCCTATGGCGAGAATTATGGCTATTACAACTACAGCTATAAATGATCCCGCTGTATTCCGTCATCAGTCATATTGAATTCGAAGGGAACCAGACATGAAAGAGGTGAGCTCTACCATGGAGCATCAACGGCGCTATTCACGGCACTACGAGCGCTTGCTTGCCAGCAAGCGCCTACAGACATTCTTTGGCGTGCTGCTAGTTGTCGTACTGCCTGCCATGTACCGCTGGGGATTCGATTTCTGGAATACTTCCACCTTGGCACAATGGAATGCGATTCTGGGCACCGCCGCCGCTTTCACCTTGTCGCTGACGCTGATCAACCGCCTCTGCCAACTGCCGGGGACACGCTCCTTCACGTATGTCATCCCGACAGTTGCGGCTTCCTATACATTGCTCATCATCATCTGCGGTGTGCTGGAAGTCGAGGTGTCACGTCTGCAAGTCGGGATTTCCTTCGTGCTGGCCATCGTCTTCGGTGGGGCCTTCTATTATGTTGACAGCAAGTTGACCACCAAGCGCATGGCAGTGGTGCCCTTCGGGAAAGCACCGGCCTTGTGTGATCACCACAGCAAATCAGTGTACTGGTATGCGATGAAGGAACCGACACTGGTCGGGTTCAAGCGAATTGACGCCGTGGTTGCGGACCTGCGGGCAGATCTCCCCGAGGAGTGGCAGCGTTTTCTCGCTGACTGTACGATTCACCGTATCCCGGTGTACCACGCCACCCAGGCCCATGAAATGATTACCGGGAAGGTACTGCTGGATCACCTCTATGCCAATGAATTTGGCTCCCTGTCGCCACGTGAAGATTACGAAGTCATCAAGCGCGGCATGGACATTCTCGCCGCGTTAATCCTGATTCCTTTGCTGGCCCCTGTCATGCTGTTGACGGCACTTGCCATTCGTCTGGATAGCCCAGGCAAGGCGCTGTTCTGCCAGCCGCGTATGGGCTTCCATTGCCGTCCGTTTACGGTCTACAAGTTCCGTAGTATGTATACCGACATGAAAGGCACTGGCTTTACCCAGGAAGGCAATGATCCACGTATCACGCGCGTGGGGCGATTCATTCGCAAGTGCCGTCTGGATGAGCTTCCTCAATTGTTCAATGTCTTGAAAGGCGATATGAGCATGATCGGACCGCGCCCAGAATCCATGAGCCTCACGGAGTGGTATGAGAAGGATGTGCCGTTCTTCCACTACCGCCATGTGGTACGTCCTGGCATTACCGGTTGGGCACAGGTAGAGCAAGGGTATGCAGCAGAAGTCGAAGGTATGATCGAGAAATTGGAGTATGATTTTTATTACATTAAAAACTTTTCATTTTGGCTAGATTTGTTGATTATTGTAAGAACTATCAAAACGGTTGTTTTTGGCTCTGGGGCTAGATGATAGATGCTGGGAAAATTATTATTTTTATAATGAAAATTGCCATCGCAGGCACCGGTTATGTCGGTCTCTCCAACGCCATGCTGCTGTCTCAGCATCATGAAGTCGTCGCGTTGGATATCGTGCCGGAGAAGGTGGAAGGCCTGAACCGTGGTATCTCACCTATCGTCGATAATGAGATTCATGAGTTTCTGGCGCGTGGAGATCTGAATTTCCGCGCTACCCTCGACAAGGAAGAGGCCTACCGCGATGCCGATTTCGTGATCATCGCGACGCCGACGGATTACGATGCCACCACCAACTACTTCAACACCAAGAGTGTGGAAGCGGTGATTCAGGATGTGCGTGACATCAATCCTGACGCGGTGATGGTCATCAAGTCCACCGTGCCGGTGGGCTATACGGCTGAGGCGCGTGAGCGTTTCCAGACTCAGAATCTGATGTTCTCGCCGGAATTCCTGCGTGAAGGCAAGGCGCTGTACGACAACCTGCATCCGTCTCGCATCATCGTCGGTGAGCGCTCCGAGCGTGCCGAGGTGTTCGCCGGGCTGCTCAAGGAAGGTGCCATCAAGCAGGGTGTCGATGTGCTCTTCACTGACAGCACCGAGGCTGAGGCCATCAAGCTGTTCGCCAATACCTACCTGGCAATGCGCGTCGCCTACTTCAATGAGCTGGATACCTACGCCGAATCACATGGCCTGGATGCCAGGCAGATCATCGAAGGGGTGGGGCTGGATCCGCGCATCGGCCAGCACTATCACAACCCGTCCTTCGGGTATGGGGGTTACTGCTTGCCGAAGGATACCAAGCAGTTGTTGGCCAATTATCAGGAAGTGCCCAACAACATGATCCAGGCCATCGTCGATGCCAACACCACGCGCAAGGACTTCATCGCGGAATCCGTGCTCAAGCGCAATCCGCAGGTAGTGGGGGTGTATCGCCTGGTGATGAAGTCCGGCTCTGACAACTTCCGCGCCAGTGCCATGCAGGGCGTGATGAAGCGTATCAAGGCCAAGGGTGTGGAAGTGGTGGTGTACGAGCCGGTACTGGAAGAGGACACCTTCTTCGGGTCACGCGTCATGCGGGATCTCGAGGCGTTCAAGCAGGAAGCTGACGTCATTCTGAGCAATCGCATGGCGGAAGAGCTCGCCGATGTGGTCGACAAGGTCTACACCCGGGATCTGTTCGGCAACGATTGATTCAGAGCGCTGGTTCTTGATCGAAAATACAACGCCGCATCCTCGTGATGCGGCGTTTTCGTGTCAGTGGAGAGGACATAGGTGAAGACTTTCATGCTGCTTGCCTGATGCCAAGGAGGAGGGCAGTTGTGTCAGGCTATCCCTCCCATGGAGTCCTCAATAGCCCTCTGCAGCATGCGCCTGAGTGGCTCGTGCCATCCTTCATAGAGTCATCACTGGGTCAGGAAGGCCAGGTATGCCGTCATACGATTCCCTCGCTCGTTCAGCTTCATCCCCCATTGACGCCGATGATTCCTCGGTGACGTCGCGTCCCGTGTCCTGCGGCGTTTTCCTGTTCGGTCTGCTCAGTCTGGTCCTGCCCTCTGGCTATAGCATCGGGCCGGCACTGCTGGTGTTGCTCAGTGGCTATGGGTTGCTGCGCGAGCCGCGCACGCTGCTGCGCGCGCCTGGCAAGGAGGACGTGACCGTCATCGGCGTGATGGCGGGCCTCGCAGCCTTGTTGCTGGTGAGCATCCTGCTGCAGGGGGATGCGTGGCAGACGGCAGGCGTGCCCATCCGCCTGTTGCTGGCTGTGCCGGTGCTGTTGCTCGTGTTGTCGTGTCCTCCGTCGCTGGGGGCGATGTGGGGTGGGTTGATCCTCGGCAGCGTGCTGACCGGCAGCTGGGCGATGTGGCAGAAGCTGGTGTGGGGCGTGCACCGCGCCGGCGGCTTTACCAACACCATCAATTTCGGCGATATCTGCATGTTGATGGGGCTGATGTGTCTCGCGGGACTTGGCTGGGCCATGAGTCAGGCAGGTGCCCGGCGGCGCTATTGGATACTGGCGCTGCTGGTTGGCGGGGCGTTCGGTATCATCGGCTCGTTGATGTCGGGGACACGCGGCGGTTGGATCGGCTTTCCCTTCGCGGCCTGGGTGCTGTATCGCAGTTATGGTGAGGTGATTTCACGCCGTGTGCTCAGACTGGGCGTCTTCATGTGTGCCGGGGTGATCGCCTTGATGGTGATGACTCCGGCGACCGGTATCCAGCAACGTGTCGAAGCCGGTGTCTCGGATGTCACGAAGTACGTGGAGGACCGCAATGCCGGCACCTCTGCGGGGGCGCGTCTCGAGATGTGGCGGGGGGCTCTGCTGATGATCGCCGAGCAGCCGTGGCTGGGCAGGGGCGAGACGGGGTATGCCGAGGCGCGTGATGCGATGATCGAGCGGGGAGAGCTGAGTCGCCACGTCCAACCTTATGAGCATCCCCACAACGAGTTTCTCGACGCCTGGGTCAAGCGCGGAGTATTGGGCTTGCTGGCGTTGCTGGCACTCTATCTGGTGCCGCTGCGACTCTTCTACCGTCGCCTGGACAGCGACGACCTGACATTGCGCTCACTGGCTGTCGCCGGCGTGCTGCTGCCGCTGACCTTCCTCGACTTCGGGATGACCTGGGTGATGTTCTCCCAGGCCAGTGGCGTGATGGTCTACGCCTTCTGGCTGGCGATCGTGTGGGGCACGCTGCGCGCCCACGAGCGACGCCTCGAGACACTGCAAATTTGAGCAATCGCTCACGACTATTCACGTGGGGTGAAGGAGGCTGCTTCACCGCTCAGGAGAACTGACATGCAAGACAAGCTCAAGATCGACATCGTCTCCGACGTGATGTGCCCGTGGTGCGTGATCGGCTACAAGCGCCTCGAGAGCGCCATTCAGTCACTCGGCCTGGAAGATAGCGTCGAGATCGAATGGCAGCCCTTCGAGCTGAATCCGGACATGCCGGCACACGGCGAGAATCTGCGCGCCCATATCGAGCGCAAGTACAACACCACGCCCAAGGCCAGTGCCGAAGCACGTCGCAATCTGACCGCTCTGGCAGCCGAGGAAGGCCTGGTCTTCAATTTCTTCGACGACATGCGCATGGTGAATACCCTCGAGCTCCACGTCCTGCTCGAGTACGCCGCCGAACAGGGCATGCAGCATGACCTGATGATGCAGTTCTACGCCGACTACTTCACCTTGCAGAAGGACATGTCGGACCGCGCCGTGATGGCGGACTCTCTGGCTGCGGTCGGGCTGGATGCCACCGAAGGGCTGGCACAGCTGGACGACCCGGAGGCCCTCCAGCAGGTAAGGGCTCGCGAAGCCCATTGGCAGCAGATGGGCATCTCCAGCGTGCCGACCTTCGTCTTCAATCGTCGCAGCGCCTTGAACGGCGCCCAGCCTAAAGAGGTGTTCGAGCAGGTGTTGAGCGAACTTTCGGGAGATCAGGCTTGAGCCCGTGACAAAAACGCGGCCCCGCTGAAGAGCAGGGCCGCGTTTTTCGTTCCGGGGTCAGAGCCCTGCCTTGATGTCGCTCAGCTGCTGGATGAGGATCTCGAGGACGGCGTCCACCTGGGTTTCGGTGTGCTCGCAGGAGAGGAAGAAGCGCAGACGGGCGCTCTTCTCCGGGACGGCGGGGTGCAGGATGGGCTGGACGTTGAAGCCGGCCTCGAACAGCTGGTTGGAGAGGCGTGCCGCCACCAGGGAGCTGCCGAGGATGACAGGCACCACCGCGACCCCCAGGCTGTCGCCGACATCCAGCCCCAGCGCACGGGCGCGCGTGAGGAAGTAGCCGGAGACGGCATGCAGGCGAGCGATGCGCTGTCTGGCATCGTCGCCCTGGAGCAGTTCGAGGATCTTCAGCGACGGGGCGGCGACCTGCGCCGGCATGCCCACCGAGTAGAGGAAGCCCGGCGCGAAGTAGCGCAGCATGCTGACCAGTTCCTTGCAGCCGGCGATGTAGCCGCCGCAGCCGGACAGCGTCTTGCTCATCGTGCCCATCCAGATATCGACGTCACGCGCAGCGATGTCGAAGTGTTCCCTCAGGCCGAGCCCACGCTCCCCGAGCACGCCGAAGGAGTGGGCTTCATCGACCATCAGCCAGCAGCGGTACTGTTGCTTGAGGGCGATCAGGCGCGGCAGGTCCGGCACGTCGCCGTCCATGCTGTAGAGGCCTTCGGTGACGATCAGCACGCGCTCGAACTTGCCGCGCTGACTGCTGAGCAGGGCTTCCAGCGCGTCGGGGTCGTTGTGCGCGAAGGGCATGCGACGAGCGCCGGAGAGCTGGGCGCCGACCAGCGAGCTGTTGTGGATCCAC
Source organism: Cobetia sp. ICG0124 (assembly GCF_004006355.1). Classification (NCBI taxonomy): domain Bacteria; kingdom Pseudomonadati; phylum Pseudomonadota; class Gammaproteobacteria; order Oceanospirillales; family Halomonadaceae; genus Cobetia; species Cobetia sp. ICG0124. The sequence continues at coordinate 1,314,582 of NZ_CP024893.1, forward strand.
TCGTCATGCAGGATGAGGTCCTTCGGGCCGAGCAGATAGCCCAGCGTGGACACGTTGGTGGCATGACCGCTGACGAACACCACCGCATCCTCGACCTCGTAGGTGCGCGCCACCGCCGCTTCCAGCTCGCGATGGATCGGACGCTCACCGGAGACGGCGCGTGAGGCCGACACCGAGGTACCGTAATGGGCCGCCGCCTCGGCCGCGGCCTTGATCACCTCGGGATGACGGGAATAGTCGAGGTAGTTGTAGCTGGCGAAGTTGACCAGCTCGCGCCCATCGATGCGCGTGGTGGCGCCAGCGCAGCCTTCATGCACGCGGAAGAAGGGCTCCGGCACGCCGAAGGCGGCACCGGCCTGCTGCATCATGCTCAGCTGCTGATAACCGGGCTGGCGATCGAAGCGCACGAAGTCATCGCTGATCTCCAGTGGGGCGGTTGTCCTGTGCGCGAAGATGTCGTCTTCCCGGCGGCTACTTGCTGACCATCTCGCCGCGCTCACCCTGGGGAATGGCATCGCCACCGTGCTGTTTGACCAGCTGCGCCATGGCCTGATCTTCACTGCTGCTCTCGGCGTCCTCGCCATCGGCCGCGCTCATCTTGTGCATCAGACGCTCTGCCAGACGCCACAGGGTGGCAGCCTCGCTGATCATCATCACCGGAATGCTGATGCCCAGACGCGCCTCCACCGCCGTCATCAGCTCGACCCCCATCAGCGAGTCGAAGCCCATGTCATAGACGCTCTTGTTGACGTCGATGGCGGCCACGTCGATCAGCAGAATCTTGCTCAGCTCGCCCTTGAGGATCTCGACGATGGCGGTCTGCAACGCCTCACCGCTCAAGCCCGCCAGGGCCGCGGCGATATCGTCCTGCTGCGCCTGACTGCCGTCATCGTCTCCGGCGCGCCGTGCGATCTCGTCAAAGCGCGGTGTCGCGGCCGTGGGCAGGAAGCGCGCCAGCGCTCCCCATTCCAGCTCCAGCACGCCCAGCGAGCGACCCGGCTGGCCGAGTGCCAGCGCCTGCTGATCCGAGACGATCATCTCGCCGAGACAGGCCAGGGCGTGATCCGCCATCAGCGCATCGCCGCCCAGACGATTCTTGAGCGCTTCGCGAGTCTTCTCGTTGCGCGCCAGGAAGCCGGCATCCTCGATCGCGCCCCAGCGGGCACAGGTGGCTGGCAGGCCACGCGCACGACGACTGGCGGCGAGCCCTTCCAGCCAGTGGTTGGCTGCCACATAGACACTCTGACCGGGATTGCCGAACAGCGTGGTCGCCGAGGAGTAGAGCACGAAGAAGTCCAGCGCATGCTCGGCACTCAAGCGATCCAGCAGGCGTGCGCCCTCGAGTTTCGGGGTCATCACTCGCTGGATGCGCTCGGCGTCCAGGTGACGGATCAGTGCATCGTCGATCACCGCCGCGGCATGGATGATGCCCTTGAGCGGCGCGATGGCATCGCGCTGGGTGACCACCACCTTGCCGATCTGACGGGCCTGCTGCATGTAGCGGAAGGCTTCCACCACCTGGCTGGCATCGAAGGTGGTGTAGGGCAGCGGCGCGAGGGTGCCATCCTCGAACAGCGCCATCATCTCGCGGAACAGGCGCGTGGTCAGGCCCGGGCATTCCTTCATCAACTGATCGGAGTCGATACCGAAGTAGCTCAGGTTGTTGCGGAATGGGCGCAGCCCCATCGGGGTGTTCTCGTAGAAGTCACGCTTGCCCAGCTCACAGAAGCGCCCGAAGGGCTTGAGCACGCGCAGATTCTGGACGATGGCCTCACCGGCCAGCGAGTTGAGCACCACGTCGACACCACGTGCATCCACGCTCGGATCGCGCTGCTGGCGGGCGGCGAGGTCGGCCAGGATGTCCTCCGCGAAGCCGTGGCTGCGCGAGTCATAGACGTTCTCGATGCCCATCAGCGCCAGGAAGTCACGCTTGGCGGGCGAACCGACGGTGGCGAACACCTCGGCGCCCAGCCACTCGGCGATCTGCAGCGCCGCGATGCCCACCCCCCCGGCAGCCCCGTGAATCAGCACCTTCTCGCCGGCTTCCAGACGCGCCAGATGCTTGAGGGCGTAGTAGACGGTGAAGAAGGTGGTCGGGATGGTCGCTGCCGCTTCCAGACTGACGCCCTGAGGCACGCGGGCCAGCGCGGTATCCGCGATCACCAGACGGTCGGAGAAGCTGGCGGGGCCGAAGCCGACCACCCGCTCACCGACCGCGAATTCGGCGTTGTCACCGGCGCGTGTCACCACACCGGAGAACTCGAGCCCCAGGCTCGGGCCGGAGAAGCCGTGCTCGATGGCTTCATCCGACAGCAGTCCCAGGGTGTACATCACGTCGCGGAAGTTGAGGCCGGTGGCCTCGACACGTACCTCGACGTCACCGCGTGCCACCTCGGGGAGGTGACGCGGCTGCCACTCGAGATTGCGCAGCTGGCCCGGCTGACTGAAGCCCAGACTCACGCTGCGGCGGCCTGTGCAGGGGCTGTCACCTGACGCAGGCGTGTCGCGAAGCGGGCGCCATTGGCATCCAGCACGACTTCCTGCTCGTGATCCGGGGCTTCGACTTCCTGTACCAGCGCGCTCATCAAGGCTGACGTGCTGACGACGTCGCTTCCCAGTACCGGCGTGTCCAGCAGGCGGATATCCAGTGCCTGGCTCTCGTTGGTCAGGCTGCGCGCAAAGCCCCAGCTGGCGGCATCGGCAGGCGCCGCCCATCGGCATGCCACGGTTGAGCCATTCGTCCAGGTGCAGATGCAGGCGACCTGCCGCATGCGTCAGCGGGAACTGCCCCGGATAGTCACGAACCAGCAGCTGCCAGATGTCGCGGGCCGCCGGCAGGTCCAGCGGGTGGATCTGCCAGTCGCCGCTCTCGCGGGATTCGGTCAGGCCCTGGGCACTCGCCCAGTCGAGCAGCACGCGGGTGAACAGCGGGCTGCGGCGCTGCCAGCGGGACAGCGCCTCGTGATCCAGATGCGGGGCTGCCGGATCGCCCGGCGCCGCGTGGCGCATCAGTGTCTCGTGCACGCTGGCCAGCATCAGGCTGTCGAGCAGCGGCTCCAGCTCATCACGGAAGCGGTGGCTGTCTTCCAGCGGCATCGCCTCGGCGACCAGCGATTCCAGCGCCAGGGCGGCGGCAGGGCGCGGACTCAACGGATGCGGCGCCGCCGTCAGGGCGATATCCAGATAATCGAGGTGGGCCGTGCCATCGCGACCCAGGCGCACGGCCCGGAAGCGCGCTTCCTCGGCCACGGCCACGGCGCGCCCGTCAGCATCGTACAGCTCGAAATCGGCACACAGCGAATGCGGGCCGCGCGAGCGCAGGACCACGCGGGCGGTAGTGATCTGTGAGGCACGTACCTGCTCACGCACCTGCAGACGGCCGACCCGCACCGGCACGAACGCCATGCCATCGCTGGCGGCCGTCTGGCCCTGAAGCACGCCCAGCAGCGGGATGAACAGCTGGAAGGCGCTGTCGAGCACCCCGGGGTGCAGGTGGAAGTCACCGTCCTGCATGAGCATTTCCGGGGTCAGCGCGAAGCGCGCCAGCACCTGCGGATGCGTCGACCCAGATCTGCTCGGCGGCGCGGAAGTGCGGGCCGTAGTGCAGGCCCAGCTGGGCGGCGGCCGCGATGTGGGCCTCGCGATCCAGGTCGGCGGCACGCGTGGGCAACGCCGGGGCGCGACGCTCCAGCAGACGGCCACGCGTGGCCGTAAAGGCGCGCGCTACCGCATGCAGGTTCCACTTGTCGGCATCTTCGGCGCGGGTCTCGCGGCTTTCCAGACGCATGGCACCGTTGCGGCTGTCGAGTGACAGACGCGTCAGGCGCAGGGTGGTGTCATCGAGCAGCAGCGGGGCGCGAATCTCGAAGTCCTCGAGATCCAGCACGTCGGGCAGGGAATCCTCCTCCGCGCTGGCGGCCTGCCATTCGTGGGCGGCCGCCAGACACTGCTCCAGATAGCCGGCACCCGGGAAGACGGCACTTTCGCCGACCTGGTGATCGGCCAGCCACGCGACCTTGCGGGTATCGAGCTGCGCCTCCCAGGTCAGCTGCTGCTGAGCGAGACGATAGCCGAGCAGCGGATGCACGTAATGGCGCTCCAGCAGGCGCTGGCCTTCGCTGGTGGTCTTCACCCAGCACGGCGTGCGCTGCCAGGGGTAGGTCGGCAGATCGACGAAGCGACCGGCCACCGGGAACAGACGAGTGAGATCCACCGCACCGGAGAGCAGCAGGCGGCCACGCAGGTGCTCCAGCGCCTCCAGGCCATCATGGCGGCGCTCCAGACTGGCCAGCACCTGTCCCGCCGGCGCCTCGTCACTGCGCGCCTTGAGGACATCATTCAGATAGCTGCGCAGAATCGGATGGGCACCGATCTCGACCAGCAGACGATGACGGCCAAGGCGTCCGCCTCGCTGGCGGACTGCCAGCTGACCAGACGTGTGACGGCGGCCTCGAACTGCACCGGCTGACGGATGTTCTCCCACCAGTAGCTGGCGTCCAGGCGTTCGCCTTCGATCACGCTGCCGGTGACGGTGGAGAGGAAGGGAATGCGGGTGGCGCGGGGCGTCAGCCCTTCGAGGGAGGCGAGCAGGCCGTCCTTGATCGGGTCCATCGCCGGGCTGTGGAAGGCATAGTCGAGCCCCAGCACGCGGGCGAAGGTGCCCTGTGCGGAAAGCTCGGCACTCAGGGCCTCGAGGCGTTCGCGGTCGCCGGCCAGCGTGGTGCCGCGCGGGCCGTTGATGCCAGCCAGTGACAGCGAGGCCCATTGTGGCTGTTCCAGCCACTCGCACATCTCGCTCTCACCCAGCCCCACCGCCATCATCGCGCCGCTGCCGCGGGTGCGTCCCTGATGGTGGCTGCGCTGGAAGATGACACGGGTCGCCTGCTCGAGGCTCAAGGCACCGCTGGCCCAGGCCGCCGCCACTTCGCCCACGCTGTGGCCGGTGACGGCCACCGGCTGGATGCCGCGTTCGATCAGCCATTCGGTGATCGCCACCTGCAGGGCGAACAGGGTCGGCTGGGCGATCTCGGTGGCGTCGAGGCGGTTCTCGCCGTCCTCGGCCAGACTGCCGTCCAGTTCCTTGAGCAGCTCGAAGCCATTGTACTCGCGGAAGGCCGCATCCAGTCGGGTCAGGCAGGCGCGCACGCTGGCGGATTCCTGCATCAGGGTGCGACCCATGCCGGCCCACTGACAGCCATTGCCGGAATACACGAACACCGGCCCACGCTCGCGAGTGAGGGAGGGCGCGCCGGCCGCCTTGCGCGGCGAGGCACCGTTGTCACTCTCGGCGGGCAGCGGGGCGAGGCGGTCCGCCAGGGTGATGCGCGGATGATCGCCAAGCGCAGCCTCACCGCCCAGGGTGTCGAGGTCCTCGATCAGCTGCTCCAGGCTGTCGGCACTCAGCAGCGCGCCGTGCACGTGATGCTCACGGCGGGCCGCCAGGTGCCAGGCGAGGTCGTAGAGGCTCGGGGCGGCATCGTGCGCCTGCGTCTCACGCAGGTGCTCGGCCAGCTCGCGCGCCATCTGTCTGAGCGCCTCGGGGGAGCGGGCGCTCAGGCGCAGCGGCGGCGTCTGGTCGCCGTCAGTCGTCGGTTGCGCTACCGCCGGTTCGGGGGCACTTTCCAGCAGCACGTGGGCGTTGGCGCCGCCGAAGCCGAAGGAGTTGACCCCGACCACCAGACGGCCGGAGGCCTTGAGCTTGCGCGGCTGGGTGACGATGTCGAGATTCCACTCGTCGCTGCGAATCTTCGGATTCAGGCGCTGGATCTTGATGGTGGCCGGCACCTCGCGGTGGGCGATCACACCCAGCGCCTTGGCCAGCCCCGCCACGCCGGAGGCCGTCTCCAGGTGGCCCATGTTGCTCTTGATCGAGCCGATCGGCAGCGGGCTTGAGCGCTTCTGGCCGATGGCGGCACCGATGGCGCGGGTTTCCAGTGGGTCACCAACGGCGGTGCCGGTGCCGTGGGCCTCGAGATAATCAATCTCGTCAGGCGTCACGCCGGCCAGTTCACAGGCGCGCTCCATCAGCTGGATCTGCGCGGCGGGGTTGGGCACGGTCAGGCCGGACTTGTAGCCATCGGTATTGACCACCGAGGAGGCGACGACGGCGAGGATGCGATCGCCATCGACGAGTGCCTGATCAAGGTCCTTGAGCAGGAAGATGCCGCCGCCCTCGGAGCGCGCGTAGCCATCGCCCGCCTCATCGAAGACCTGACAGCGGCCGGTCTTCGAGAGCATGGTGGCCTTGGAGAAGATCAGGAAGCCGTAAGGGTGCAGGTGCAGGCTGATGCCGCCGGTCAGCGCCATGTCGGTCTCGCCGCTGCGGATCGACTGGCAGGCCTGATGGAAGGCGACCAGCGACGAGGAACAGGCGGTGTCCAGCGACAGGCTCGGCCCATGCAGGTCAAAGGCATAGGACAGGCGGTTGGAGGCCACGCTGGAGGTGTTGCCGGTGGCGGTATTCGGGCCGATGGCGCTCAGGTCATCCGCCATGCGATAGGAATAGTCGAGACTCGCCACGCCCATGAAGACGCCACAGCGCGAGCCGCGCATCTTCTCGGCGGGAATGCCGGCGTGCTCGATGGCCTCCCAGCTCATCTCCAGCAGCATGCGCTGCTGAGGGTCCATGTTGGCGGCTTCGCGTGGGCTGATGCCGAAGAACGCCGGGTCAAAGCCCGAGATGTCGCCCAGCGAGCCGGCGGCGAAGCTGTAGCTCATCCCCGGCGCCTTCTTGTCCGGGTGCAGGAGGGAGTCCTTGCTCCAGCGGTCATCGGCGACTTCGGTCACCATGTCCTTTCCGGCCAGGAGGTCGTCCCACAGAGTGGCCTGAGTGGTGCCGGGGAAACGGCTGGCAGCGCCGATGATGGCAACGCGTCGGGTCATGAGAGGCTCCTGAACTTCTGAGTCGCGGCGCTGTGGCGAGCATGACGGGCGGTCGCCTCCAGCAGCGCACTTCCTAATGTGTCGATATTGGTGACGCGCGGGTCGCCCTTGCGGCATTGCTCGTCAGTCTTGAAAGGCCCATCGCAGTCGAGGGCCCACTCCATCAGCTCCGGGTCCTCGTCGCGCACGGTCGCCATGGTCTGGCGCGCGGTGTCGTCGGATTCCGGCAGGGCGCTGGACCAGATGAAGCCATCGGTCACGCCATTGGGTTCTCCCAGGGTCGCGTAGACCTCGGGCATGATCGGTACGTGATCCCCATAGAAACACAGCAGCCCGCCGCGCGGCAGTCTGGAAAGCGCCGTGGTCAGCTGGCCGATCATCGCATCGGCGTTCACCAGGTGACGCAGATAGATGCCGAGTTCCTGACAGTTGTCCGGCAGATCGCCGTCATGCCACTCCGACAGGCGAGCCGTGTCCAATGTCTCCAGATGCAGCGGCCCGTGATTCTCCATGGTGATCACCTGGATGAACAACGGGGTATCGCCCGCGGCCAGCAGACAGTCTTCCACCTTGGCGGCCACGGCGGCATCGCTGATGTACTGACCACACCTGTCGGCATCGCTGAAGTGCGCGATGTCGAGGAATTCATCGAAGCCCATGCGCTTGAGCACCTGATTGCGCAGATAGAAGGTGCCCGGATACGGGTGGATGCACAGGGTGCGATAGCCCAGCGCCTTGTAGCTGGCGGCCAGGTTGGAGACATCACGCCTGGCCAGCTGGTGGTAGGGGTTGAACATGTGCACGCCGAGCTGCTCGGCGGTCAGGCCGGTGAGGAAGGCCGTCTCGGTGCGCACGGTATTGGCGCCCCAGGCCGGTACGGCCAGTCGTCCGCAGGGCAGCCCCTGAGACAGGGCGGTGAAGTGACAGCGGTCCAGATTCGGCAGCAGGTCATCGCGCACCTTGGGGTAGACGCGGCGCGCATCGAAGAAGGATTCGCTCTGAACGCTCACCACGTGGGGCAGACAGCCTGGTGCATCTTCGTTGCCGACCTGCAGGGGATCGTGATCCGGCATCAGCGGGCGACGGGCCAGGCGAGCGTATGCCAACAGGTAGGCGACCATGCCGCGCTCACGCAGGTCATATTCCGGGAACAGCATGATGTCTCGAGTCAGTCGATTGCCGAGCGCATAGGTCATGGCGCCGCTCGCCAGCAGCAGGGCGATCAGCGGTACCAGCCAGGCGCCGGTGTCATCGGCGTAGCGCGCAGAGAACCCCAGTGCGGGTTCCAGCCACAGACCCGTCCCGATCGCCAGTGCGCCGGCGCAGAGGGCGGCAATCGTCAGGCCGATGCCGAAGAAGGGGATATACAGCCGGGGATGCTTGATGGCGTCGGTAAAATACTCGAAGTCCTGGCTCAGGAAAGGCTCACGCAGCGAGACGTATTTGGTGTGACTGACCTGCAGCACCACCAGCCACAGGGCATTGACGACCACCACGGAAAACCACGGGCGTTGCGTGATCAGGGTGCAGAGCGCCCAGCTCGCGCACCAATACCCCACATGGGCGAGCTGGGCGCTCCAGGACCGGCGCCAGAAGACCACCGGTGCCGAGTCCATCTGGCGCAGGATCAGATGCTCCAGCACCAGCGTGACCAGCAGCCCTGCCAGCAGCGGCCAGACCATGAAAGACACGAACGCAATGACAAACTCCATGTAATGCCGACCTCGTTAGCCCATTCAGTGAGTGTAATTGAACCATCCCAGCAGACGCTGTGAGATACCGGCTGGCAGCACGCTGAGCCACCAGCAGCCGAAATTGAGCGGGAAGGGGAAGCTGATGCGGGCCCGGTTGCGTGCCGCACCCTTGAGAATGCGGCGTGCGGCTTGCTCGGCGGGCATCTCGAAGGGTTTGGGGCCCGGCATCGCCTCGCACATCGGGGAGGTGACATAGCCGGGCATCACCACCGTCACGCCGACCCCGAACGGCTTCAGCCAGCTTCTCAGTCCTTCCCCGTAGGCCTTCACCGCCGCCTTGCTGCCGCTGTAACTCGGCGTGAGTGCCAGGCCGTGCCAGGCGGCAAGCGAGCTGAGCAGCACCAGCTGGCCGCTGCCCCGCGCCTTCATCGCCATGGCCAGATGATGCGCCATGCCGAAGGTGCCCACCACGTTGGTCTGCAGCAGGCGACGCGCATCTTCCCAGCGCTCGCCATTGCCCTGGGGGCCGATGTCGGTGTTCATGCCGGCATTGGCGATGGCGATGTCCGGCACTCCCTGTGCGCAGACCTCATCCAGCCAGGTGAAGAGTGTCTCTTCATCGCACAGGTTGAGTACCGTGCACTCCACCTCGGCACCCAGTGCGCGGCATTCGCCGGCAATGGCATCCAGCTTGCGCTGCTTGCGACCGGTGAGGATCAGCGTGGTGCCCCGGGCGGCATAGGCACGCGCGAGCGCACCGCCTATCTCGCCGGTCGCGCCCGTGATCAGCACGCGGCGCAGGGCAGGATCAGCAGCGACTCAACATCTGCTCCAGCGGTGAGCGCTCGGCACACAGTATCTTCGAGGCTCCCGTCACCGCGAGCTGCATGCCCGGCTTGCAATAGAAGCCGCCATTGAGCTGCACGGTATGGATGACGGTGTTGCGGAAGCTGCGAAACAGCGTGGTGTCCGGCTTCTCGCCCTGAGTCCAGAACTCGTGCAGGCTGCCCTGGAAGGTCAGGCCGGGCAGGTTGAAGATCGGGTCGCCCATGCAGTAGGTCGGGCAGCGATACTGCAGCGCGACATTGCCGGTGGTGCTGTTGACGGTGATCATGCCCTTGGCATGCTGCAGCAGCGTCTCGAGATTGCCGCTTTCCAGATAGACGATGCGGCCGATCACGTCATAGCGGCGCTCGAGCTCTCGGATCAGCTTCGGGTAATCCACCAGTCCCATGTCGAGCGGGTGGTTCTTGATCACCAGGCGCGCCCCGCGCGGAGCGTTCAGGGCAAAGCTCTTCATCACTCGCTGGATGACTTCCTGCATGTTGGAAAAGCGCGAATGATGACGGATCTGGGCATCGGTATTGAGCTGCAGCGGCAGCAGATAGAAGGGCGCGCCACTGTTCATCAGCTGTTCGATGCGTCCGGCATCCCGCCGCTTGTACCAGCGCATCAACGGCAGGCGCGTGGCATAGCCGCAGTATTCCTCCGCGGCATTGATGCTGTGCGGACGATAGCGCGGGAACAGCAGCGGATTGGCGGCACCGGCCAGATGATAGGTCATGTCATGACGGGCGCGCTCCCAGAAGGAGGCCTTGAAGCGCTGCGGCGTGGGCGCGTCGTCCAGTTGCCTACCGGCCTCACGGAACCAGTCGGGGTCACGCGGCAGCAGGGAGTGGCCATTGACCCCCTCGCGCTCCAGCGTCACCCAGAAGGGGCGGAAGTAGCCTTCCTCGAAGACATGGGTGCGAATCCCGAAGTATTCCGCCTTGAGCACGGCATCCCGGTGCACGGGACGACGATCCCCGAACAGCACCTGATCCGTGACGTGGTGCCTGCGCCACAGCTCGGCGATCCATTCGCCGAGGTCTTCACTCCGGCCGCGATAGGCGTAGGCCTTGTCGTGGCGCCAGTAGAAGCTGTCGCCACTGTTGAAGTTGACCTTGATGACCTCGTGCCCGTCCTGCTTCAGCTTGTGGGCAAGATGCAGGAAGAAGGGCGAGCAGACCCCTTGCAACAGCAGGAAGACACGCCGCTGTCCACCACCGGGAATGCGACGCGCGACAGAGGGGCCAGACTTCCTTGTTGCATAGGTCAGTGCCTTCCAATGAATAGCGCACGATAGCCGCGGTAGAGCCTTGTTTTCCAAGGCAGGGTGATCTTGCGGGTGCCATTTCTCAGCATGGTGCGTTGTTGTTCCAGAATCGTGACAACCGTCTCGGCGTTACAGTGATGCCCGTACACCGGGTCCACGTACAGCGGGTACTCGATCAGGGCACCCGCCACCAGCGCATCAAGACTCAGGCGCCGTGTGCGACGTTCACAGCTGACGCGATCATGGGTCAGCCCCCAGCCGGCATAGAAAGGCAGCCCGTGGGTCGTGACTTCCACTCCGCGCAACAGTGCCTCGAAGCCCGCCAGGGAACACAGCGTGTGGACATGATCGACCTGTTCGAGCAGCTGGCAGATATCGCCTGAGGTCAACACCAGGTCCTCTGGCGTGTTCTCGCCGGACATCTCCCCGCGCCGACCACCAGAGACAACGTCAGGGTGCGGTTTGTAGATCATGTAGGCATCAGGATGCAATTCCCGCGCCGCTTCCAGCAGCTCACGGTGGGTCTTGATGCCCGGGCAGGCATGACGGATCGAGGCGTCCGACTCCACCTGGCCGACCACCAGCACGATCTCGCGCTCGCCGGCCAGGGCCCGCAGGTCCGGCAGGGCGTCATGTTCTGCATTGTACTTGCTCAGCCCCAGCGCAATGATGCGCTCCCGTAGACGACGCGCCCGCGCAAGTTCGGCGTCGTCAAGCGCGTGGTGCTCAAGCCAGTCCTCCAGCGTGCTGGCACGCTGGGCATCGAAATGCATCGCCTTGTCGTCGACGATCAGCGACAGGGGGCGGGTGAGGTCCACTCCCAGGCCGACGGAGCGCAGGAAGCCGTCTTCCATCATCCAGAGCTCGCCGCCCGAAGCGAAGTTCCGACCATGGCCCCAGGAAGAAGCCGATGAACTTCTGTTTCCATCCGGAAAACTCCAGCCCTTGCCACTGTCCTGCCATGCGTGAAGCGACTCGTTTCTGGTCTGCCAGCAGCTGAAGGACCTCCTCCAGCGAAGCGCGCTCCCCGGTGTAGGGGTTGGCATAGCGTGAATACTCGAGGTACGCCGCGGCGAAGACCTGTTCCAGACGGCGTGATTCGCCGCGGCGCTCGCACGCCTGGCGATCCTCGGTCAGCCCCCAGCCGGCATAGAAGGGCAGGCCATGACAGGTCACCGTCAAGCCGGCCAGCAGTGCCTCGAAGCCCAGCTGGCTGGTCACCACATGCACGGCGTCCACCTGCTCGAACAGTGACCAGGGATTGATGTCGTCGCTGAGCAGGGTACACCCCAGTCGGCGCGCCTCTTCCACCAGATAGCCCTGCTTCTTGCCGGCGATCACATCCGGATGCGTCTTCACCCACACCTCGGCCTCCGGCTCGGCGCATGCCTCTCTCAACATGGCGAGAAAGGTCGCCTGCGTAGCCATGCCGCCTTCTATCGAGGCATCGCCAGATGTCTGGTCTACCACCAGCACACGCCGCGCCTTCGTCCTGGCGGGCAGCTGTCGCTCCGGCGCATGGTTGTACTTGCTCAGGCGCTGGTGGCGAAGACGCTGCATGGCAGTGCGGGCACGCATCAGAAGCGCCTCGTCCTGACGCTCAGGCGCCTCAAGAATCAGCTGCTCCAGGTCACTCGGCTGGCGGGCGTCGTAATAGATGCCCTGATGATCCACCACCATCGACATGGCGGGGTAGCCTGCACTTGCCAGCGTGAGTGAGCGCACGAAGCCATCTTCCAATGCGATATAGGGCAGCGCATGTCGCCGGGCATACGCGCGCGCCTGAGCCGCCGTTGCCTTGTGTCCCCATCCGACGACAACCGTTGACGCAGAGTCCGCAAATAGGGAAAGTACGCAAAGTGACGAATGAATTCAATCAAAGAAGCGGCAGGATGCCAAGGGAACATCTGTAGATGGATATTGCGCAGCACATGGATGCTGTCATTACACTCGTCGTCACGATAGGTGTGCTGGCAGGACTGATCTGGAACCGCTGGCCCGCTGAGTGGCTGATGATGGCCGCCGCCGTGCTGCTGATCCTGCTGGGTGTCATTTCTCCTACCACCTTCCTGTCCGGTTTCGCCAATCCGGGGATCATGACCATCGGCGCACTCTTCGTGGTGGCGGCCGGGGTCCAGGAGACCGGCGCGCTGCGCTGGATGCTGGAGCGTCTGCTCGGGCGTCCCACCTCACCGTCTTCCGCATTGGCACGCCTGATGCCGATCACCTCGCTGTTGAGTGCCTTCCTCAACAATACTCCCGTGGTCGCACAGTTCATCGGTCTCGTTCAGGGCTGGTGCGCGCGCATGAAGATCTCTCCCTCCCGTCTGCTGATGCCGATGAGCTACGCCGCCATTCTCTGGTGCTGGTCTACATCACCACGACGCTTTTCACCGAGATCATCACCAACAATGCCGCCGCCGTGCTCATGTTTCCGATCGCCATGACAGTGAGTGTGCAGTTGAAGGTCTCCTTTATGCCCTATGTGATTGCCATCATGTACGCGGCTTCGGCCAGCTTCCTCACGCCACCGGGGTGTCAGGGCAGCCTGATGGTGATAGGGCCCGGCGGCTACAAGGCGTCAGATTTCATGAGGATCGGGTTGTCGATGAGTCTCATCATCGGGTTGCTCTCCGTGGTTCTGAGTCCCGTAATCTGGCCCGTCGCGGGGTACCCCACGCGCGAAGTTGACCGCGCTAGAGTCGATTGCTCGCAAGGCCGGCGCCGCCATCATGGACATCTATGAGAGTGGCGACTTCACTGTCGACATGAAGGCGGATGACTCTCCGCTGACCACGGCAGACCGTGCGGCGCATGCCGTCATCGTCGAGGGCCTCAAGGAGATGGAGGCTGAGTTCGGCGCCACGCCGATCCTGTCCGAGGAAGATGCCGACATCCGCTGGGACGTGCGCAGCGAGTGGTCCCGTTACTGGCTGGTGGACCCGCTGGATGGCACCAAGGAATTCATCAAGCGCAATGGCGAATTCACCGTCAATATCGCGCTGATCGAGCAGGGCGTGCCGACGATGGGCGTCGTCTATGCCCCGGCCATCGAGACGCTTTATGTGGGTGCCCAGCAGAGTGAGGGCCAGGCGCCCATCGCCGAGAAGCAGGTCGGCGAGGGCGAGCGTCAGGCGATTTCCGTCGCTCAGGTGCCCGGTGAGCAGGACAGCTGGCGCATCGTCGGCAGCCGCACCCACCAGAGTGATGACTTCAAGGCCTTCGTCGCCAATTTCCATGCCTGTGACATCGTCGCCATGGGCAGCTCACTGAAGCTGTGCCTGGTGGCGGAAGGGGCGGCAGATCTTTACCCGCGTCTCGGCCCGACCTGTGAGTGGGATACCGGTGCGGCACATGCCGTCGTCGAGGCTGCCGGTGGGCAGGTGCTCAATGTCGAGACTCGCCAGGCGCTGCGCTACAACCAGCACGATAGCGTGCTGAATCCCTATTTCATCGTGTGCGCCAGACCGGCAGCCCCCTGGGCGTGAGGCAGGAATAACCAGCAGTGTGATCGCAAGGAATCTGTAATGACAGCATCGTCCACGGCTGAAAAACTCGGTATCACACCGGAACGTCAGACCCACCTCAAGCAGCTCGAGGCCGAGTCCATCCACATCATTCGTGAAGTGGCGGCCGAGTTCTCCAATCCGGTCATGCTCTACTCCATCGGCAAGGACTCCGCCGTGATGCTGCATCTGGCGCGCAAGGCCTTCGCGCCGGGCGTGCCGCCGTTCCCCCTGATGCACGTCAACACCACCTGGAAATTCCAGGAGATGATCAAGTTCCGCGATGAGATGGCCGCGGAAGTCGGCATGGAACTGATCGAGCACATCAATCAGGAAGGTGTCGAGGCGAACATCAACCCGTTCGAGCACGGCAGCGCCAAGTACACCGACATCATGAAGACCCAATCGCTGAAGCAGGCGCTGGACAAGCATGGTTTCGATGCGGCCTTCGGCGGTGCGCGTCGTGACGAGGAAGCTTCACGCGCGAAAGAACGTGTCTACTCCTTCCGTGACCAGTACCACCGCTGGGACCCCAAGAATCAGCGTCCGGAGCTGTGGAACATCTACAACTCCAAGATCAACAAGGGCGAGTCCATCCGCGTCTTCCCGCTCTCCAACTGGACCGAGCTGGACATCTGGCAGTACATCTATCTTGAATCCATCAAGATCGTGCCGCTCTACTACTCCGCCGTGCGTCCGGTGGTGAAGCGTGACGGCCTCGACATCATGGTCGATGACGACCGTCTGCCGCTCAAGGAAGGCGAAGTGCCGGAGATGAAGTCCGTGCGCTTCCGCACCCTGGGCTGCTATCCGCTGACCGGCGCCGTGGAATCCACCGCCGCGACCCTGCCGGAAATCATCCAGGAAATGCTGCTGACCCGTACCAGCGAGCGCTCCGGTCGTGCCATCGATCACGATCAGGCAGGCTCCATGGAGAAGAAGAAGCGCGAAGGCTATTTCTAAGGAGGCTCGCGCCGAACAGACCGGGTTCAGGGAGAATGACAGTGTCACACCAGTCAACGATGATCGCGGAAAACATCGAAGCCTATCTGCAAGGAACACGAGCAGAAAGATCTGCTGCGTTTCATCACCTGCGGCAGCGTGGATGACGGCAAGTCGACCCTGATCGGTCGTCTGCTTCATGACTCCAAGATGATCTACGAAGATCAGCTGGCCGCCATCACCCGCGATTCCAAGAAGAGCGGCACCACCGGTCATGAGGTCGATCTGGCGCTGCTGGTCGATGGTCTGCAGTCAGAGCGTGAGCAGGGCATCACCATCGATGTCGCCTACCGCTACTTCTCCACCGACAAGCGCAAGTTCATCATCGCTGATACGCCGGGGCACGAGCAGTACACCCGCAACATGGCCACCGGTGCCTCCACCGCGAGCCTGGCGATCATCCTGATCGATGCGCGCTACGGCGTGCAGACCCAGACCCGCCGTCACAGCTACATCTGCTCGACCTGCTGGGTATCCAGCATATGGTGGTCGCGGTCAACAAGATGGATATCGTCGACTACTCACAGGAACGCTTCGACGAGATCGTCGCGGACTACCAGGAGTTCGCCAAGGACCTGGAAGTCCCGGATATCCGCTTCGCGCCGCTGTCCGCACTGGAAGGCGACAACGTCGTCTCTCTCAGCGCCAATACCCGCGTGGTATACCGACGATGGCCAGCCTACGAAGCGCGTCCGCTGATGGACATCCTCGAGACCGTCGATGTCACTCGAGGACAGCAACCTGACCGACCTGCGCTTCCCGGTGCAGTACGTCAATCGTCCGAACCTCAACTTCCGTGGTTACTGCGGCACCCTGGCCGCCGGCACTGTCGTGCATCCGGGTGACAGCAGATCAAGGTACTGCCGTCCGGCAAGACCTCCACGGTCGAGCGCATCGTCACCTTCGACGGCGATCTCGACATCGCCTGGCCGGGCCAGGCTGTCACGCTGACACTTGACCGATGAGATCGACATCTCGCGCGGCGACATGATCGTGGCGGTGGATTCCGACATGGAGCCCTGCACCGCGCTTTACCGCGGACGTGGTGTGGATGCATGAGAATCCGCTGGTGGTCGGCAAGGAATACGAGCTCAAGCTCGGTACCTCCAGTGTCATCGGTCGCGTCGGGCGCATCATTCACCAGACCGACGTCAACACCATGGCGCGCAATGAAGCGGAGAATATCCCGCTCAATGGCATCGCCCGCGTGCAGGTCGAGCTGAACCAGCCGCTGGCGATGGACAGCTACCAGCGTTCGCCGCATACCGGCAGCTTCGTGTTCATTGACCGCCTGTCCAACATCACCATCGGTGCGGGCATGGTCAAGGAGACCCTGAGTGCCAGCAACATCGTGTGGCACGATATGGCGGTCACCAAGCAGCGCCGCGCCGAACGCAACAAGCAGAAGCCGTGCATCATCTGGTTCACCGGCCTGTCCGGCGCCGGCAAGTCCACCGCCGCCAACGCGCTGGAGCGTCAGCTGTTCGCCATGGGCTACAACACCTACCTGCTGGATGGCGACAACGTGCGTCACGGCCTGTGTGGGGATCTTGGCTTCAGTGAATCTGATCGTACTGAAAATATTCGTCGCATTGGTGAAGTCGCCAGGTTGATGGTCGATGCCGGCATGATCACCCTGGTCAGCTTCATCTCGCCGTTCCAGGCGGATCGTCAGACCGTGCGTGACATGGTCGGCACTGACGAGTTCATCGAAGTCTTCGTCAACACGCCGATCAGCGTCTGTGAAGAGCGGGATCCCAAGGGCCTGTACCGCAAGGCGCGTGCCGGCGAGATCAGTGACTTCACCGGCATCAGCTCCCCGTACGAAGCCCCGGAGAAACCGGAAATCGAGATCAACACCGGCGAGCTGACGCTGGAGCAGACCGCTCTTACGCTGGTCAGCCAACTCAAGCACTTCAACGTCATCAGTTGACGCCTTTACATCGATCATTCCCTGTTGAAGAGCAGGGAGTCTTGCATTATCAGGATATCAATATGATTTCGCCCTTTATCAAACAACATCGTGCATATGCAATACGGCTTACTGCAGCAGCAGGCATGGCTCTCATTCTCTCAGGCTGTGCGACTTCTTATCCGGCCTCCAGCGGCGCTGGCAGCACCAACCTGGCCAACCTCACCGGTGCTGCGTCACTGCCGGCGGATGTCTCGTCATTTCTCGACAGCTCTGCCCCCGGTAGCGTGATCGCCGTGCCTACCAGCCCCTGGGGCAGCGATGTCGAAGTGGTCGCCCATGAGCGCTACTTCGCCGCCAGTGGGCGTATCTGTCGCGAGTTGACGGTCTCCAATGCGCGTGACCTGCCGAGCAAGGAGCTGGCCTGTCGTACCAGCAACGAGGGCAAGGCCGGCGAGGGCACCTGGGTGACCCAGCGGCTGGTGACCGGCCTGCTGGAAGAGGCGCGCTGAGAGGTTTTTTTTTGCACTACGAGGGGCCTAGCCCAATGACAATTTCCAGATTCTTGCTCCGGGCCGGGTGCCTGGTGGCGGTAGCGTGCCTGAACGCCAGCCCTGCTATGGCAGCCGGCCTGGACAGCGGTTCCATCCTGTCCAGCAATGACCAGGCATCCAGCATTCCGCAGAAGACGGGCGGCGTGGAAGATAAGGCCCGTGCAGATTATCGCTCCGGCACTTATGGGCCGGTGACAGAGCAGGCACCGCAGGACCCAGACAGCCTGCCGCCATTCGGAGAAAACCTCTTCAGCGGCGGCTTCCGAGGCGTGATGGCCGATGGCCTCAACAGCAGCTATACCATCAAGCCAGGTGATCAGATCACCCTGCGCGTCTGGGGTGGTGTCGAGATGGAAAAGGTGCTGCCCGTCGATGCGCAAGGCAACATCTTCCTGCCGGGTATCGGCCCGGTGATGGTGCAGGGCACCACCAATGCCCAGCTGGACGGCAAGGTACGCGCGGCCATCCAGGAGGTGTATCCGGAAAATGTCAGCGTCTACACCAACCTGCAGGGCGTGCAGCCGGTGGGCGTCTTCGTCACCGGGTATGTCAAGAATCCGGGCCGTTATGCCGGCACCCCGAATGATTCCATGCTGTATTTCCTTGATCAGGCCGGCGGTATCGACCAGGCACTCGGCAGCTACCGCAAGATCATGATCAAGCGCAACGGCCGCGTCATCAATACGGTCGATCTCTATGACTTCCTGATCAACGGCGAGATCGCCCGTCCGCAGTTCCGCGATGGCGATACCGTCGTCGTCGAGGAGCGTGGCCCGGCCATCAGCGTGGTGGGAGATGTCGAGCGTGACTATCGCTATGAACTCACCGACTCGCGCCTGAGCGGGGAAGACGTGCTGAACCTGGCGCGCCTCAAGTCCGGTGTCTCGCACGTGCTGCTGCGCGGCTCGCGCTCCGAAGGCCCCATCTCGCGCTATCTGCCGGTGGCGGAATTCCGTGGCGCTGACGTACGTGCCGGGGATGAAGTGCTGTTTAGTGCCGACCAGCGCGACGAGACCATCGTCGTGCAGCTGGAAGGCAGCTTCTATGGCCCCTCACGCTATGCACTGCCGCGGGATGCTCATCTGGGCGAATTGCTCAACGCCGTCGGCGTGCCGAAAGGACTGACCGACTACCAGAGCGTTTCCATTCGTCGTGAGAGCGTCAAGGAACAGCAGGCGCAGGCACTGCATGATAGCCTCAAGCGTCTTCAGGCCACCTATCTTGGCGCGTCTTCCTCGACCACCGAAGAATCCGAGCTTCGTGTCCAGGAAGCCGCGATGATCGAGAAGTTCGTCGAGCAGGCCAAGAAGGAAGAGCCGACCGGACGACTGGTCGTGGCACGTGACGACGGCAACATCGCCGATGTGCGTCTGCAGGACGGCGATGTCATTACCATCCCGGAAGTCAGCGATTCCCTGCTGATCAGCGGCGAAGTCGTGGTGCCTCAGGCCGTGGTCTACACCCAGGGCATGACGGTGATGGACTATATCAACAGTGCCGGTGGTTTCACCCAGCACGCGGATGAAGACCAGATTCTGGTCGTGCGCCAGAACGGCGCCGTCCGCCGTGCCGAGGAAGTCGAGCTGCGCTCGGGTGACCAGATTCTGGTACTGCCGGAACCGCCGACCAAGAACCTGCAGCTGGCCACCAGCATCACGCAGATTCTCTATCAGGTCGCCGTTGCCACCAAAGTTGCGATAGACCTTTGATCATGGCCAATGACATGAACAGTGGCGAGATTCGTCAGTGTCGGCAGGCAGATACCTTGACCCGTCGCCGGGTGATGTCACCGGAAAATGTTGAAGCCTTGCCGGAAATGCAGGCCTTGATGCGTGACAGACGATTCCGCCGTCTCATGCGTTACTGCAGTGGTCATGCTCGCCAGCCCATCATGCATCTGGAGCGCATCCACAATGGTGTACTGGAAAGTCACGAGCGCGATCCTCAGAAATCACTGCACGTGGATACCTTCCAGCCCACCATGAAGTTCTGGCTATATCTGCAGGATGTGAATGGCACGGAAAGGCATTATTCTCGCGGGTGGTTCGGGTACACGGCTGCACCCGATCACGCTCGGCGTCTCCAAGCAGTTGTTGCCCATCTATGACAAGCCGATGATCTTCTATCCGGCCTCGGTACTGATGCTGGCGGGAATTCGCGACATTCTCATCATCTCGACGCCTGAAGATCTGCCGCAATATCAGCAACTGCTGGGGAGTGGAGAGCAGTATGGCGTGCACTTCGAATACGCCGTACAGCCCAGCCCGGATGGCCTTGCTCAGGCGTTTCTGATCGCCGAGGACTTCATCGGGGAAGACGATGTCTGCCTGGTGCTGGGCGACAATATCTTCCATGGCCCCAATTTTACCGGCCAGCTCAAGCACGCGGCGTCACGTGCTTCCGGGGCTACCGTATTCGGGTATCTGGTTCAGGACCCGGAACGCTTTGGTGTCGTGGAGTTCGACGAAGAGGGTCGGGCGCTGTCCATCGAGGAGAAGCCAGCTCATCCTCGTTCTCCCTTCGCGGTGACGGGGCTGTATTTCTACGACAACGATGTCGTGGAAATCGCCAAGCAGGTCAAGCCTTCTGCGCGCGGCGAACTGGAGATTACCTGCATCAACAATGCCTATCTGGAACGTGGGGATCTGCATGTCGAGCGCCTCGGCCGTGGCTTCGCGTGGCTGGATACCGGTACCCACGATAGCCTGTTGGACGCAGGGCAGTACGTGCAGACCATCGAGCATCGTCAGGGACTCAAGATTGCCTGTCTGGAAGAAATTGCCTGGGGTAATGGCTGGATCAGCGATGAGGAGTTGCAGGTGCTGGGCCAGCGTCTCAGCAAGACGGGCTATGGGCAGTACTTGCTCAAGCGTCTTGAGGACTAACGCATGTAACACGTTGATTACCTCCGCTACATGTTGGCAGCATTCGGGTGGTGTCTGGCTCAGAATTCATTAAGCTCAGAGGAAGCGTCCCAGAGACAATGTGTGCTCTTTCGCGCGCTTGCCTCCCTTTTTGGCCTCCGGGCCAGACGCGCCGGGACCATGAATGCCTCGTGTAAAGGAGACTGTCATGACCGCCTTCCCGACAACCCCACGCTGGATCGTACTCAGCGATGATGCTCTGGCACTGGAAGACATCTATTTCTTCCTGCCTGCCATGGGCGCCTTGCGCAAGGAAGGCACTCGCGTCGAGCGTTTCGAGACGCGTCGCTGGAAGTTCTCGCCCAGGCTGGCTCAGGCGCGCCTCGGCGGTGCCTGTCTGCTAATCGCCCGCACCCTGGGTGAGGAGTGGATCGAGATGCTGGAGGCTCACCGCGAGCAGCATGGCCGCATCTGCTATCTGCTGGATCATAGTTGCAGCAACGCCTGCTGGCGCTGGCGGATGAGGTGGTGGTGGTCAGCGAGCAGTTGCAGACCGCTCTGGCGGGCCTGCATCCCAAGGTCAGCCTGCTGACGCCGCCGCTGACAGGGGCGCTGCCGGACCTTCGCCATCTCGACAGTCAGGATTGGTGCATCGGCTTTCATGGCACCCTGGCGCATCGCGACGATATCGTGGCGCTGGCACCGGTACTGCGCGATATCCAGACGCGTCACGACGATACCGAGGTGGAGTTGATGATGGGGCGTCATCTGCCGCTGGCGCTGAGTGACATTCCGCGCCTCAAGTCCATGGAGGCGTTGGGCTGGGAGGCTTTCCAGGACTATTGCTCGCGGCGGCGGATCGCCATCGGTCTCGCGCCCTTGATGGCGGATTCGGTCAATCACGACATGTCGTGGCGGCGTTTTCTCGATATCACGCGCATGGGCGGGGTGGGGGTCTACAGTCGTCGCGCTCCCTATCATGAGCTGATCGAGGATGGCGTCGACGGCCTGCTGGTCGGGGATGACCCGGCAGAGTGGCTGGCGGCGCTGGAGCGTCTGTTGAGTGATCGGGATGCCACCCGCGCCATGGCGCACAACGCCCAGCACAAGGCCCATGAGGTGGGGGACCCCCTGCGAGTGCTGGATTTCTGGCGGGCCCGCAGCACGATGGCCCCGACACGCTCAGAAGGATGTCGCACTGGAGAACTCCCGACGGCTGGCAAGTCCCGCGGTCGAGCGCAATCGTGACGTGATTCTCGATGTCTTGCGTGATGTCCTCGCCGAGCGTGGTCAGGTGCTGGAGCTGGCCAGTGGCAGCGGCGAGCATGCCGTGCATTTCGCGCGTGGTCTGCCTCACCTTGAGTGGCAGCCCAGTGACGCCAGCCCACGTGCACTGGAGTCGATCGCGGACTGGTGCGAAGAGGTCGGATTGGCCAATCTCAAGGCTCCCATCACGCTGGATGTGCTGGCCGAGTGGCCTGAAGTGGCCTGCGATGCGCTGGTGGCGATCAACCTGATCCACATCTCTCCGTGGCGCGTCACGTCCGAGTTGATGGCACGGGCAGGGCGACTCCTCCCGGTGGGCGGCGTGCTGTATCTCTACGGCCCTTACAAGCGAGAAGGTCAGCACACGGCACCCAGCAACGAAGGCTTTGATATCCAGCTCAAGAGCCGCAATCCGTTGTGGGGCGTGCGCGATCTGGAAGCCGTGATCGAGGAAGCGAAGCGTAACGGCCTGACGCTCGACAGGGTGGTCGAGATGCCGGCCAACAATCTGAGTGTCGTCTTTCGGCGCTAGAACTTGAGGTTGCGCTCAGTTGGCGGTCAGGAGAGCGCCCGCGAGCGTCGGGTTCCCGCTCGGTATCATTCCAGTCGATCACGTGACTGATGATCTTCCAGCCGGCCTTGCGGGCGGCCTTTTCGGCCTGAATGCGCGCTTCCACCCGGGAGATGCTGTCGGTCTGCACCGTGAAGGGCTCTTCCATTGCCAGACGTTTCTGCTTGACGCCCAGCGTCACTCTGAGTCCCTTGAGCGGAGTGGTCGTCTTTCTGGCGCGTGGTGCCTCAGGGCGAACGCGCGGCGAGGTGCCGGGAGAGGTTGAGCCGGCGGGGGCAGTAGAGGAGCGGACATATCGCTCCAGCTCACGCTTCATGTTTTCTTCGAATTGTTGGATGGTGGTATCACTCATATCAGCAGTCTCATTTCAACACGCATGACGGGCAATGAGTCGTGAGATGTCGGTCAATGGCGTAGACCCGGTAAATTCAAATCTGACGGTGCCCAGGGCGGAGGAGAAGATCGTGAGCTCCGAGTCGAGGTCGAAGGTACCGGAGGTTTCAATCGAGAAGGCGTCAATCTTCCTGTAAGGGAGCGAGGTGAAGTCCTTCTTGCTCCCGGTAAGGCCCTGCACATTCACCGCTATGACGCGCTTGGTGGTAAAGATGACCCCATCACGCATTGATTTGTAGGCCGCGACAATCTCTTCCCCTTCACACAACAACGCTTCCACCTTTTCTGCGTATTCGGCGTGTGGCTTGAGCTTGAACACGCCCTTGTTCTGGAAGTCGATCATGGAATTCACTCTACCGGCCAGACATTGGCCAGGCTCTGCAATGCCGCCTGAACGCTGGGATCAGCGGCCTTGTCACGGCGCCATACCACGCTGAGTGCGCAGGGCAGGCGGGTGTCCGGCACGATATTGAGCCCACGCTCCTGACGCTCGGCCAGCGCCAGCACATCACGCGCCAGTGACAGCCCGACCCCCGCGCGTACCAGGTCCAGCATGCAGACTTCCTGATCCACCTGGGCGACGCGATGCAGCGTAGCCTCCACGCCGCGCATGGCATGTGCCAGCAGGCGGGAATGTACCGAGTTGGGGGGCGTGACGATCCACGGCAGGGCCGCCAACGAGGCCCAGTCGGTCGCGGTCAGCCGCGATGACCAGCCCGCCGGTGCCAGCACGTAGTACTCGAACAGCGCCAATTCCCGGTAGTCGAGGGCGCTGTCGCCCGGCCCTTCTCCCGGTGGGGCGAGATAGAAGCCGATTTCCAGCTCATCCTGCTTGAGTGCCTTGAGCACACATCCACTCATGCCATGTTGCAAAGACGTCTCGATCCCGGGTGCCTGTGCCAGCAGATGCCGCAGGAAACTGCCGAGACGAATGAATTCCGGGTCGATGATGGTGCCGATGCGCAGGGTGCCACGCAGGGTGCTGTGCAGGGCAGAGGCAGCCTGCTCGAACTGGCGGGCGCTGGCCAGCGTGCTTTCGGCGCTGGAGAGCAGTGCCTGACCATCGGCGGTCAGCTGCAATCCGTGGGGGTGACGATCAAACAGAGAGAGGCCCAGGCTTTCCTGAAGCTGTTTGAGCTTGAGGCTGACGGCAGGCTGGGTGAGGTGCAAGGCCTCGGCGGCTCGTGACACGCTACCGGTGCGCGCCACGGTGACGAAGGCGTGAAGACGGGACAGATCCTGCATCAACGCCAGCGGAGACGATTCACGCCATGACCACGCCCCAGCAGACCATCGCCCATTTCATCAACGGCCAGGTGACCCAAGGTGACTCCAGTGCCACACAGGATGTCTTCAATCCCGCCACCGGCCAGGTGACCGGCCAGGTCGCGCTGGCACGCGACAGCGACATCGATGCTGCCGTGGCGGCCGCCGACGCCGCCTTCCCGGCCTGGGCCGACACCCCGCCGATTCGTCGTGCCCGGGTGATGTTCAAGTTCCTCGCGCTGCTCAACGAGCACAAGGACGCGCTGGCGGAGGCAATCACCCGCGAGCACGGCAAGGTGTTCACCGATGCCCAGGGCGAGGTGGCACGTGGCATCGATATCGTCGAGTTCGCCTGCGGTATCCCGCAGTTGCTCAAGGGTGACTTCACCGACCAGGTCAGCACCGGCATCGACAACTGGACGATGCGCCAGCCGCTGGGCGTCGTCGCCGGTATCACGCCGTTCAACTTCCCGGTGATGGTGCCGATGTGGATGTTCCCGGTGGCCATCGCGGCAGGCAACTGCTTCGTGCTCAAGCCGAGCCCGCTGGACCCCAGCGCCTCGCTGATGATGGCGGACCTGCTCAAGCAGGCGGGCCTGCCGGATGGCGTCTTCAACGTGGTGCAGGGCGACAAGGATGCCGTCGAGGCGCTGATCGATCACCCCAAGGTGCGCGCACTGTCCTTCGTGGGCTCCACCCCGATCGCCAACCTGATCTATGAGCGTGGCGCACGCCTCGGCAAGCGCATCCAGGCGCTGGGTGGCGCCAAGAATCACATGGTGGTGATGCCGGATGCCAACCTCGACAAGGCGGTGGATGCCCTGATCGGCGCGGCCTACGGCTCCGCCGGCGAGCGCTGCATGGCGATCAGTGTGGCGGTGCTGGTGGGCGATGTGGCGGACACCCTGGTGCCGCGTCTGGCCGAGCGTGCCCGCGAGCTCAAGATCAAGGACGGCATGAACCTGGACGCCGAGATGGGCCCGATCGTCACCCGCCAGGCGCATGAGCGTATCTGCGGGTATATCGAGAAAGGCGTCGCGGAAGGCGCCGAGATGATCGTCGATGGGCGTGAGTTCACCGGCAATGACATCGGCGGCGACAGCACTGAAGGCTTCTGGATGGGCGGCACGCTGTTCGATCACGTCACGCCGGACATGACCATCTACAAGGAAGAGATCTTCGGCCCGGTGCTGGCCTGTGTCCGCGTGCCGGACGTCGCGACCGCCATCCAGCTGATCAATGATCATGAATTCGGCAACGGCGTGAGCTGCTTCACCGAGAGCGGCAGTGTCGCGCGTGAATTCGGGCGTCGCATCCAGGTGGGCATGGTCGGCATCAACGTGCCGATTCCGGTCCCGATGGCCTGGCACGGCTTCGGCGGCTGGAAAAGCTCCCTGTTCGGGGATACCCACGCCTACGGAGAAGAGGGTGTGCGTTTCTATACCAAGCAGAAGTCCATCATGCAGCGCTGGTCGGATTCCATCGATGCCGGTGCCGAATTCGCCATGCCGACGGCCAAGTAAGTCGCTCACACTTTCGGTCATCTGCACCGGCATCATCAGCATCGTCGCCATCTGTATTCCTGCCATTGGAAAGTATACGCCAGCTGTCTGGAGAGGGACGCGCCATGTCAGACAACAAGAACAATCAGCATCGACCCCCGGGGGGCGAGCAGGACGCTCGCCCCGTCAAACCGGGAGACGATCTGCCGGAATTCGATTTCATCATCGTGGGGGCCGGTTCCGCCGGCTGCCTGATGGCCAATCGCCTCAGCGCCAACCCTGACCACCGCGTGCTGCTCATCGAGGCGGGTGGGCGCGACAACTATCACTGGATTCACATTCCGGTGGGCTACCTGTACTGCATCAACAATCCGCGCACCGACTGGCTGTACCGCACCGAGCCGGACAAGGGGCTCAACGGACGTTCGCTGATCTATCCGCGCGGCAAGACGCTGGGGGGATGTTCCAGCATCAACGGCATGATCTACATGCGCGGTCAGGCGCGGGATTATGACCACTGGGCCGAGGTGACCGGCGACAGCGAGTGGCGCTGGGAGCAATGTCTGCCGGCCTTCATGCGCCATGAGGATCACGCGCGCCTCGACGAGGGCGGGGATGCCGGCCCCGAGCATCGCCAGTTCCATGGTCACGGTGGCGAGTGGCGAGTCGAGCGGCAGCGCCTCAACTGGGAAGTGCTGGACGATTTCGCCAGTGCCGCCGAACAGGCCGGCATCCCGCGCACCGAGGACTTCAATCGTGGCAGCAACGAAGGGGTGGCCTATTTCGAGGTCAATCAGCGTTCCGGCTGGCGCTGGAATACGGCCAAGGCCTTTCTGCGTCCGGCACTCAAGCGCGGCAACCTGACGCTGTGGCACTCCACCCAGGTCAATCGTCTGCTGTTCGCGGGCGGCGAGCAGGGCGCAGGGGATGGCACAGGAGCTGGCACAGGGGCGGACGCAGTGAAGGACGCCTCCAGTCTGCGCTGCACAGGGCTGCAGGTCGTGCGTGATGGCAAGCTCATCAACCTCACGGCGAAGCGTGAGGTCGTGCTGTGTGCCGGCGCCATCGGCTCGCCGCATCTGCTGCAGGTCTCGGGGGTCGGGCCCAAGGCATTGCTGGAGCAACATGGCGTCGAGGTGGTGAAGGACCTGCCCGGCGTCGGCGAGAATCTGCAGGACCACCTGCAGATCCGCTCGGTCTACAAGGTCACCAATGCCAAGACCCTGAACGCCATGGCCAGCACGCTGCTGGGCAAGATGGGCATCGGCATGCAGTACCTGTTCAAGCGTTCCGGGCCGATGAGCATGGCGCCATCGCAGCTGGGGGCTTTCACGCGCAGCAGCGAGGACTACGCCCATCCCAATATCCAGTATCACGTCCAGCCGCTGAGTCTCGAGGCCTTCGGGCAGCCCTTGCATCCCTTCCCGGCGATCACCGCGAGTGTCTGCAATCTCAACCCCACCAGCCGTGGCTCGGTGCGTCTGCAGAGCGCCGACCCGCGCCAGGCCCCGGCGATCGCGCCCAACTACCTGAGCACGGAGGAAGACCGCAAGGTCGCGGCTGACTCGCTGCGGGTCACGCGGCGCATCGCCTCCCAGCCGGCCTTCGCGCGCTACCAGCCTGAAGAGATCAAGCCGGGGGTCGAGTACCAGAGTGATGACGAGCTCGCCAGGCTCGCCGGCGATATCGGCACCACCATCTTCCATCCGGTGGGCACCACGCGCATGGGGCGCGCGGATGACCCGATGGCGGTGGTCGACAGTCGTCTGCGTGTGCGCGGTATCCAGGGATTGCGGGTGGCAGATGCCGGCATCATGCCGACCATCGTCAGCGGCAATACCAACTCGCCGACCCTGATGATCGCGGAGAAGGCCGCTGGCTGGATTCTGGCGTCTGCTGTCAGTACCGATTTGGCCGAGCCACTGCCGAGATCGGCCTGACAACGGCCATCTTCCTCCACCCATATCACGGCCTTGCCGATACGCCATGCATGGAGACCTTGCGATACGCCAATCGCAGGGAACTCCCCGTGTCTCAACACCGAACCGCATAACCACAATAACGGTGATCAACATGAGCAGTTCTGCGCCCAAGGCGGCTTCCGGTAGCGAAAGCCAGCCACGCGATTCCCGCGCCTCCCACACGGCCCGCGACGAGATTGACTGGCGGGTATTCCTGCCCTCGGTGCTCGTCATCGCCGGCCTGATCATTCCCATCATCCTGTTTCCTGAGTCCGGTGAGGCTGCCGATCAATACGGCCTTCGCCTTCGCGACCGGCAATTTCGGCTGGCTTTACCTGCTGGCGGGCTTCTCCGTGGTCGTGTTCCTGATCGGTCTGGCGTTCAGCCGCTACGGCAATGTCCGTCTGGGTGGCCCGCAGGACACGCCGGAGTTCTCGTATTTCAGTTGGGTGGCGATGATCTTCGCCGGCGGGATCGGCATCGCCATCGTCAACTGGGCGTGGGTCGAGCCGATCTACTATTTCACCGGCCCTCCCTATCGACGTCAAGGCCGGCAGTCGATGCGGCGGCCGAGTGGGCGCTGGCCTATGGGCAGTTCCACTGGGGGCTGACGCCCTGGGCGTTCTACTGCCTGCCGGCAATTCCCATCGCCTATTCCATGTATGTGCGCAACCGCCCGGGCGTGCGTCTTTCCGTGGCCTCAAGCGGCGTGCTCGGCAAGCGTGCCGAGGGGTGGTGGGGCGTGCTGCTGGATGCGGTGGTGGTATTCGGCATCGTCGGCGGTGTCGGCACCTCACTGGGACTGGCGGTGCCACTGGTTTCACGGCTGGTCAGCTGCATCTGCTCGGCATCGAGCCGTCCTTCGCGCTCAATCTGGGGGTGCTGCTGCATCTGGACGGCGATCTTCTCGGCCAGCGTGTGGTTCGGCTTGGCCAAGGGCATCAAGATTCTCTCCGACATCAACGTGATTCTGGCCATCGTGCTGCTGGCCTTCACCTTCATCGCCGGTGCCATCGCTGTTCATGGTCGAGGGCTGGGTCAACAGTCTCGGCACCATGCTGTCGAACTTCGTAACCATGAGTCTGTGGACCGACCCGGTGGGCGATTCGACCTTCTGGAAGGATTGGACCGTCTTCTACTGGGCCTGGTGGATCGCCTACGCGCCGATGATGGGGCTGTTCGTCGCACGCATCTCGCGGGGACGCACCATTCGTGAGCTGATCATCGCTGAGCTGGTGTTCGGCTCGCTGGGCTGCTGGGTGTTCTTCGCGGTCTGGGGTGGCTATGCGCTGGATCTGCAGGTCAGTGGCACTCTGGATGTCGCGGCCGTGCTCGAGCGACGGCGGTATCCCCGGTGGCGGTGTCCGCGATTCTCGCCGACGCTGCCGTATCTCAGAGCTGATCACCGCAAGCTTCATCCTGCTGTGCTTCATCTTCCTCGCCACCACCCTGGACAGCTCGGCCTATGTGCTGGCGTCGGTGACCACGCGTGAGCTCTCTGGCTATCAGGAGCCCAGGCGCAGCGTGCGTCTTGATCTGGGCCTTCCTGATCGCCGGTGTCGGGGTGGCATTGATCCAGTTGGGCGGCCTCAAGGCGGTTCAGACTTCCACCATCGTGGTCGCGCTGCCGATGATCCCGGTGCTGTTCATCCTGACCTGGTCGCTGGTGCGCTGGTTGCGCCAGGACTTCGCGCGCAAGGTGCTGGAACCGCATCTGGTGCTGGAGACCCCCAGCCCGCGCGATGACGCCAAGCCTCGCTGAGTGCACTTTTTCCTGTCTCTCTCAACACATGACGCTCACCGGGGCTGACGCAACCCGCATGCCCCCCGGACAGAAGGACCGCACCGATGACAATCCACTCCGAAACCCGCCTGCCGCTGACTGACGTCAAGGTCATCGATTTCGGTCAATACATGGCGGGCCCGGCCGTCGCCATGATCCTCGCCGACCTGGGCGCCACCGTGGTTCACGTCGACCCGCCCGGCGGGCCGATGTGGCAGTCGCCGGCCAACGCCACGCTCAATCGCAACAAGCTGATCGTCTCGCTGAACCTCAAGTCAGAGGAGGGCGTCGAGCAGGCGCTGGCGCTGATCGAGGAGGCCGACATCGTGATCGAGAGCTTCCGCCCCGGGGTCATGAAGCGGCTGGGCATCGATTTCCAGGCCCTGCGCGAGGAGCGCAATGAGCTGATCACGCTGTCGATTCCCGGCTTTGCCTCCAATGACACCCTGCGCCGCGACTGGCGCGCCTTCGAGAGCGTGATCGCCGCCAACTCCGGCGTCTTCACCGACATGGGCCTCAACCGGGTGCTGATGGGCATCAACCCGTCCTTCTCGCCGCTGCCGCTGGGCTCGGCCTACGGCACCATGCTGGCGGCCTCCTCGGTGGTACTGGCACTGCAGGCCCGCGAGCGGACCGGCATGGGCGACGAGATCGAGGTGCCGCTGGTCTGCGCGCTGATGGAAGGGCTCTGCTACAACTCGATCAAGATCGAGGGCCTGCCGGAGCGCTACAAGACCCAGCGCGAAAAGGAGATCGAGCGTCGGCGTATCGAGGGCCAGCCGATGAATCTCGACTACGACGAGCTGCAGGAGCTGCTCGATCCCTTCTATCGCAGCTACAAGTGCAAGGA
This sequence comes from Cobetia sp. ICG0124, assembly GCF_004006355.1. Classification (NCBI taxonomy): domain Bacteria; kingdom Pseudomonadati; phylum Pseudomonadota; class Gammaproteobacteria; order Oceanospirillales; family Halomonadaceae; genus Cobetia; species Cobetia sp. ICG0124. The sequence continues at coordinate 1,344,683 of NZ_CP024893.1, forward strand.
TGGCCGCATGTTCTATGTGGTCTGTCCGAGTCACCGCGAGCACGCCAAGCGCTGCCTGAAGGTACTGGGCCTCTACGATGAGCTGGTCGCCGAAGGCATGAGTGAGGAGCCGGATACCTATCGCCCGAGCAGCGAATGGCAATCCGACATGTCGCTGGGCGTCTATCCGTTGCCCAAGTCCTGGGCGGACCATATCGCGGCGCGCATGAAGGAAGTCTTCCTCACGCGCACCTCCAAGGAATGGGAAAAGATCTTCGGTAAGGGCAAGTTCCCCGGCGCGCCGCAGCGCTGGCTGCAGGAGTGGATCCACGATGACCACGCCGAGACGGCGGGCCTGATGGTCGAGGTCGAGGACCCGGAATTCGGGCTGATGATCCAGCCCGGCCCGATGGTGTGGATGGCCGACAGCGGCCAGGAGATGTTGACGCCAAGGCCGCGGCGCTGGGTGAGCGTCACCCATGCACTGTCGGTGCTGACCCGCATCGAGACCAAGCTGCCACGGGTGCGGGCACGCAATGCCCGCGATGGCTGGCTGGAAGGCGTCAAGATTCTGGACCTGTGCAACGTGATCGCCGGGCCGCACTCGGTGGCGTATCTGGCGCGCTTCGGTGCCGAGGTCATCAAGGTCGACCCGGCCAAGCCGTTCTATGACTGCTGGAATACCGTCATCTTCGGCCTGTCGCACATGCGTTCCAAGCGCTCGCTGCTGACCGACGTCAGACAGCCCCGCGGGCGCGCCATCCTGGATGAGCTGATTCGTCAGAGTGATGTGGTGGTCTGGAATGCCACCGACCGGCAGGTGGCCTCCATGGGGCTGAGCGAGGAGGCCATGCGTGAGCTCAACCCGGACGCCGTCTTCTGCCAGTTGGACTGCTTCAGTGGCGTGCTGCCCGGGCCGCGCACCAATTACCTCGGCTATGACGATCTGGTGCAGGCCACCACCGGCATCATGCTGCGCTTCGGCGGCAGCATGGATACCCCTGAAGAGCACGCCCACGTCGGCACCATCGATGTCATGTGCGGCTTTGGCGCGTCGCTGGGGATTGCCACCGCGCTGTATCGCAAGCTCAAGACCGGCCGCACCTCGCGCATCAAGACCTCGCTGTCGGCGTTGAGCGGTCTGGCACAGCTGCCGTTCTGCTACGACTATGAGCGCCGCAGTCTGTTTGATGAGCCCTCCGGTCGTGAGGCGACAGGCTATGATGATCTGGCGCGTTTCTATTCAGCCTCCGATGGTATCCTGCTGGTCAGTGCCTATGAGTCGGAGCTGGAGAAATTCCGCAAGGTCGAGGGATTGGAAGAATTGCCGGAAATCCCGCGTGAGGAGCGTGCCGCCTACCTGGCACCGCGTTTCATCAGCGCGCGAGCCAATGACTGGGTCGAGCGACTGCAGGCGGCGGATATCGCCGCGGCCGTGTGCGAGAACCTGGAGACATTGCGCTCCTACAACGTCCACCCGGCTGGCGAGCGGACCGGGATCGATGCCGGCAGCTATTCGTTCTCGGTCTACTCGGACCACCCCAGCGGTCACGAGATCACCCAGCTTGACCCCTACGCCATCCGTCCACGGCGTGGGCGCATCTACCCGCTGTCGCCGGCCGAGAAATACGGCGCCTCGACTCGCTCAGTGCTCAAGGGCCTTGATCACAGCGATGAAGAGATCGACCAGTTGATCGAGGAGGGCGTGGTGTCCGAAAGCTGGAGCGAGGAGTACCTGCCAAGCTGATCCCGCCATACGGTACCTGTCCACCGAGGGCCGCCGGCTGAAGGCAGTCGATAGCGCCCTGGACGTTCAAACGCCTCATCTCGTGATTCACGAGGTGGGGCGTTCTTGTGACTCAGCACGTCAGCCATTGCTGATCGCTCAAGGCCGACTCATCTGACTCTGAGCTTGCATGGGTCAGCTCGAGCCAGGTGCATGAGAAGTGCTCAAGCGCTGAGTGTCTTGTGACACGAGGTGAACGTCGAGGCTTCTGCTCATGAGAGTGGCGCATCGGCTGGCGAGACCCTCGCGATGCAAGGGCGGAAAGACTGCCGCGTCAGGTGCTGGCTTCTGCGGGACAGTCGCCGCTCATGAGCGTTTGAGACCCACAGGCCGCCGACATTGACGTGTCGGCGGCCTGTTCACGTCTGGCGGAAACTTGGTCGAAGAAGGCGCAAGGAAGGCGCGAGAAGAGGGCAGGAGGGGGGAGTGTGCAGCGCAAGATTGATGAATGAAATTCATGTGTGAATGAGAAAATACCGTGTCGCGATTCATGCTCCCCGCGGTTGCCGGGAAAGTATAATGCGCGTGGAATAAAAAAATGTATAATACCGCGCTCTTTTCATTACGAAAAATTATTGAACACAGCGAACTGCCCGAGCAAGAGCGACGTCTCGCCCCTCTTGCTCGGGCTTTCTCACTAAGGTGGTAGTCGTGCAAGAAGCCGTTCCCCCCGCCAGTGATGGCGATCATCTGGACCCCCGTGTCTTCATTCCCGCCGTATTGGTCATCCTGGCCTTCATCGGCCCCGTCATCCTGTTCCCGGAGGCCAGCACCGCTGCTGATCAATGCCGCCTTCGCCTTCGCGACCGGCAAGTTCGGCTGGCTGTATCTGGTGGCCGGTCTGAGCGTCGTCGGATTTCTCATCTGGCTGGCATTCAGCCGCTACGGCAACGTCCGTCTGGGTGGGGCAGAAGACACGCCCGATTTCTCCTACTTCAGCTGGGTGGCGATGATCTTCACCTGCGGGATGGGGATCGCGATCGTCAACTGGGCGTGGGTCGAGCCGATCTACTATTACACCTCGCCGGCCTATCGACGTGGCGGCCAAGAGTCGATGAGGCCGCGGAGTGGGCGCTGGCCTTCGGTCAGTTCCACTGGGGGCTGACGCCGTGGGCCTTCTATTGCCTGCCGGGTCTGCCGATCGCCTACTCCATGTACGTCAAGAAGCGTGATGGCGTGCGTCTGTCCGTCGCCTCGCGCGGCGTGCTGGGCCGCCATGCGGATGGCGCCTGGGGCGTGCTGCTGGATTCCATCGTCGTGTTCGGGATCGTCGGCGGCGTCGGCACCTCGCTGGGGCTGGCGGTCCCGCTGGTCTCGCAGCTGGTCAGCGGCATCTGCTGGGCGTTGAGGCCAACTTCGGACTGGAAGTCTGGCGGTACTGCTGCATCTGGACGGCGATGTTCTCGGCCAGTGTCTGGTTCGGCCTGGCCAAGGGCATCAAGATTCTGTCGGACATCAACGTGATTCTGGCGATCTTCCTGCTGGCCTTCACCTTCATCGTCGGTGACATCGCAGTTCATGGTCGAAGGCTTCGTCAACAGCCTCGGCAAGACCCTGGGCAACTTCATCCCGATGAGTCTGTGGACCGACCCGGCGGGGGATTCCACCTTCTGGAAGGACTGGACCGTCTTCTATTGGGCCTGGTGGATCGCCTACGCGCCGATGGTGGGGCTGTTCGTGGCGCGTATCTCGCGCGGCCGTACCATCCGTGAACTGATCATCGCCGAGTTGGTATTCGGCTCGCTGGGCACCTGGGTGTTCTTCGCGGTGTGGGGCGGTTACGCGCTGGACCTGCAGATCAGTGGTGCGCTGGACATCAAGGCGCTGCTGAGATAGCGGCGGTATCCCCGCTGGCGGTGGAAGGCATCCTCGCAGACCCTGCCGTATGCCAGAGCTGGTCACGGTGGCCTTCATCCTGCTGTGCTTCATCTTCCTGGCGACCACGCTGGACAGCTCGGCCTACGTGCTGGCCTCGGTGACCTCACGCAAGCTGTCCGGGTATCAGGAGCCCAAGCGCTGCGTTCCGCTTGATCTGGGCCTTCCTGATCGCGGCCGTCGGCGTTGCGCTGATCCAGTTGGGTGGCCTGCAGACCGTGCAGACCTCGACCATCGTGGTGGCGCTGCCGATGATTCCGGTGATGCTGATTCTGGCACTCTCCATGCTGCGCTGGCTCAAGAATGACTTCCCCAAGGAAGAGCTGAATCCGGTGCTGGTCATCGATGACATGCCGGCGTTCCAGCGCAAGTCGAAGAAGGCGAAGCGCCAGGCGTAGTGGCTGGAAACCACGCCACAGTCCTTGCTTTAGAGTGGAAGTGATTGGTGCTGATTCTGCATCATGTTAGTTTTTCGCTATTTCAGGGTTAGCTATTATTTATTTTTGCTATGGGAACTTCTCGCGAATACTCCTCGCCTCGTTACTCCCTGATTTGACGAGGAATTTCCGAGATGCTGAGCGTACGTTTTCCCATGAAGACCCTGACAGCCGTGATGGCGCTGGGGCTTTCTGCAAGCAGTCTGGCGCAGCAGGAAGTGATGACACGTTCCAATGGTGCGCCGATCGGCAACAACCAGGACTCCCTGACCGCTGGTCAGAATGGCCCGACATTGCTGCAGGATCACCACCTGCTGGAAAAGCTGGGGCACTTCGAGCGTGAGCGCATTCCGGAGCGCGTGGTTCACGCGCGCGGTATCGGGGCCTACGGTGAGTTCCGTGCCACCGCGGATCTGACCGACCTGACCGTCGCGGCACCTTTCCAGGACAAGGGCCAGGTGACGCCGGTCTTCGTGCGTTTCTCCAGCGTGATCAACAGCAAGGGCTCGCCCGAGACTCTGCGCGACCCGCGTGGCTTCGCCGTCAAGTTCTATACCGACCAGGGCAACTGGGACATGGTCGGCATCAACTTCCCGGTGTTCTTCATCCGCGATGCGATGAAGTTCCCGGACATGATCCATGCCCTGAAACCGGACCCGCGCACCAACCTGCAGGACCCGAATCGCTACTTCGATTTCTTCAGCCATATCCCGGAAAGCACCAACATGCTGACCTATCTGTACTCACCGCTGGGCGTGCCTGCCAGCCTGCGTGAGATGGATGGCTCCGGGGTCCACGCCTTCAAGTTCGTCAATGGCGAAGGCGACTGGAAATACGTGAAGTTCACCTGGAAGTCGCGCCAGGGCAACCATGGCATGTCGCCGGAAGAGATCGCCAAGGTGCAGTCCACCGACTTCAATCACCTGACGGATGATCTCTACACCCATCTGGACGAAGGCGATGACCCGGTCTGGGATCTCTATATCCAGACGCTGGACCCCAGACAGCTGAACAGCTTCGACTTCAACCCGCTGGATACCACCAAGCTGTGGCCGCAAGACCTGATCCCGGCACGCAAGGTCGGTGAGCTGACGCTGAATCGCGTCCCGGACAACTTCTTCCAGGAAACCGAGCAGGCGGCCATGTCGCCGGCCAACCTGGTGCCGGGCATCGAGCCGTCGGAAGACCGCATGCTGCAGGGGCGCCTGTTCGCCTACGCCGACGCCCAGCGTTACCGCCTGGGGGCCAACTACTCTCAGCTGCCGGTCAACGCCCCCAAGGTGGCGGTCCACAACAACCATCAGGATGGCGCGGGCTACTCCGCTCCGCGTTCCGGCTCCATCAACTACCAGCCGAGCCGCAACGCCGACTCGCTGGTGGACGACAGCCAGTACGAATACAAGCGTTACACCCTCAATGGCACTACCCAGCAGCAGCCCATCGGCAAGGAGCAGAATTTCGCTCAGGCCGGGGAGCTGTACCGCTCCTTCTCCGAGGAAGATCAGGATGACCTGATCGAGGTGCTGGGTGGGGATCTGGGCAAGGTCAAGAACGACGAGATCCGCAACATCATGGTCAGCTACTTCTATCAGGCCGACCACGAATACGGCGAGCGTCTGGCCAAGGTCGCTCACGTGGACATGGACGATGTCGAGGAGCTGATCGACGCGGACGAGGGCATGGACATCATGGATGCCGCGCGTGAGGGCGACAACGCCGCCATCGAACGCTACCACGACCAGGGCGGAGACCTGTCGATCACGGAATCCCACGGCTATACGCCGTTCATCATGGCTGCCTACTACGGGCATACCAGCACTCTGGCCCTGCTCAAGGGGTATGGGGTGGACGCCTGTGCCGTGGATGAAAGAGGCAGCAATGCCTTCATGGGCGTGGCCTTCCGTGGGCATGTCGAGACGGCAGACTGGCTGTTGGCCAATACCGACTGTGATGTGAATCATCGCAATGCCAGTGGCCAGACGGCGCTGATGATGGCCTCGCTGTTCGGGCGGGAAACCATCATCAGGCATCTACTCGATGCCGGGGCCGACCCCGGAATTGCGGATCAGCAAGGCAATACCGCCGAATCTCTGGCCGCCGCTCAGGGCCTGTCACGCATCGTCACCCTGGTGAAGTTCAACCTGTAAGGCGTGCAGAGATCTCTCTGATCAGCGCCGGAAGCTCGCGTGCACTGCGCATCTTCAGTGCCCCGGAGGGCGTGCCGAGGCCGTCCTCATGGTGGGCGAAGTGGATGACATGCATCCCGGCATCCAGCCCGGCTTTCACGCCGACGGCGGCGTCATCGATCACCACACAGCGCTGCGGCGCGAACCCCATCTGCTCGGCGGCGAGGCGATAGAGGCGTGGGTCCGGTTTCCAGACGCCCAGGGTGTAGGCACTGAATATGTGGCCGTCAAAGAAGCGCGCCAGCCCGGTGGTATCCAGTGCCAGGCGTACCTTGCGTTCCGGCCCGTTGGTGACCACGCCGCAGGGGTAGCCGGAGAGCTCCGCCAGTGCCTGAGGCATGCCGGGCATGGCCGTGAGGCGAGCCGTCATCAGGTCCTCGAGGGTGGCACGCATGTGGGCCTCCATAGAACCCGCAGGACCGGCGCAGTCAGCTGCTGCAGGTATCCGCAGCGGGGAGTGACATGCTGGAGCGAGTCAAGGTGCTGGAACAGGAGACGGCCCAGCGCATGGCCGGTGATCTCGGTGATGAGGAGATCGCGGCCTTTCTGAACACGGCGACTCGCATGATGGACAACGTCTCCGCATGCGGGGATTTCAGTGCTGATGTGCCCAATGGCAACGACGACAGGAGTGCGTGAGATGGCCAAGCCCGCGATGCGAGACCTCGAGGTGATTCGTACCCAGCGTGTCACCGAACACATGTTGCGCGTGACGCTGGGGGGCGAGAATATCGGCTCCCTTCCCGAAGGCCAGGAGAGTGCCTACATCAAGCTGGTCTTCGCGCGTGGGGAAGGTGAGCGACCGATGATGCGCACCTACACCATTCGTCATCAGCGCGCGACCGAGATCGATGTCGATTTCGTGCTGCATGAAGAGGCAGGCCCGGCGTCTGTCTGGGCGGCCAGTGCCAGGCCGGGTGACAGCATCACCATCGGCGGCCCGGGGCCCAGGAAGTTGATCAACATGGCGGCCGACAGCTTCCTGCTGGCGGGTGACATGACGGCGTTGCCGGCGATCAGCGTCAATCTGGCCGAACTGCCGGTGGATGCCCGAGGACACGCCATCATTGAAGTGCCGGATGCGGCTGACATCCAGACGCTTGAGCACCCGCCGGGAATCGAGCTGCACTGGCTGATCAACCCGCAGCCAGACCCGGAAGGCCAGCCGCTGCTGGAGAAGGTTGCCTCGTTGCCGAGACTGGAAGGTCAGATCTCTGTCTGGGCGGCCTGTGAATTCGGCAGCATGCGTGCGCTACGTGCTCACCTCAAGCAGGCCTACGAGATTCCCAAGTCCCACTTCTATGTCTCGAGCTACTGGAAGATCGGTCAGTCAGAAGATGGTCACAAGCTGGCCAAGCAACAGGACGCCGAGACCGAGCAGGCGGACTGACACCTCAGAAGCGGTAGCTGGCACCCAGCCGGATGTCACGACCTGGCTCCAGCATGCTGTCGCCACTGCTGAGCAGGTAGCTGCTGTGATCGCTGTAGCGCTTGTCGAACAGATTGTTGACCGCCAAGGTCAGAGTCAGATCCTGCCAGGCGGCCGGTGTCCACTGGGCGCGGATGTCGTGCGTCACGTAGCCCGGCTTTTCCTCATCGCCTTGTGCCACGCGCTCCAGGCGCTCCACCGCATTGAGGGTGTAGCCCAGCGTGATGTCGTGGTGCGCAAGACGGTACTGGTGATCCCAGGTCCACTTGTCGCCGGTGGAGGCACCGATGTTCATCTCGTCACCCAGCGGGTCGCCATCGTTGTTCTTCATCACCACCTTGGCGTAGCCCAGGCGGGTGTCATAGCCACCGACTCCCCAGTTCACGCTGGCTTCATAGCCACGACTCTCGACGTCGCCATCCAGGTTGTAGAGCACCGCCGGATCACTGCCGCGATCATAGGCCTGGTAGTTCTCGATATCGGTATGAAAGCCGGTCAGCGCGAAGCCGAGGCGATCGCCCTGGGTCAACGCATCCTGCTGGTGCCAATCGAGACCGATCTCGCGCTGGCGAGCGCGTTCCGGCTCCAGTCCTTCCGCGATGGTGACGTCATCCCCGATCAGGATCACTTCCCGCGCCTTGGCACCCCGGATGGCCTCGCCGTAACCGGCATGCAGGGTCAGGTTGTCAGTGGCATCGACACTCAGAATCGCGTTGGGGGAGACCTCGCTGCCACTGACGCTACCGGCCTCGCCGTAATCGCTGTCGTAGTCATCCAGGCGCGCGCCAACGGACAGAGCCCACGGGCCCAGTGTCATGCGGTTCTGGGCGTAGACCCCCAGGTTGCGTGAGGTGTCTTCGTTGTTGGGGCCAGAGCTGCCTGCGTCATCGGAGCGACGGGTGTCCTGATCATAGAAGTCCACGCCGGTCGTCAGGGCATGCGCCACATCACCCGTCTTGAGGCGGAAGGTGTTGCGAACATCCGCGCCGAATTCGCGGGAGCGGCTGGTGCTGCCACTTTCGACACGATCCAGTTCCTGGGTGGTGTGATAGAGGGTGGTCTTCGTATCGATCAGGTCATTGCCCGGGTGCCAGGCGTGATTGACGGTAAAGGTCTCACGCTCCATTTCCTGATAGGTCGGCTGCTGGCTGCTGAAGCTCGGCATGTGAGGGCGTGTGAAGTAGGTGCCGTGATCGGTCGTGCGCTCGGCACTGATGCGCAGGTCCTGATCATTGACGTCCAGCAGAGACATCTTGAGCAGGTAGCCGCGCTGCTGGCCTGCGGTCTGCTCCTGCTCACCGCCACCGCCGACCTCATAATCATCGCTGTTGCGACCACTGACATATCCCATCAGACCGAGATTTTCTCCCAGACGACCATAGAACGCCGTGGTGCCGGAGGTGGCGTCCGCCGCGCTCTCGGTACCGACGGAGACGCGCGCCCCCATATCCTGACCGGGCTTGAGCAGATCCTGCGCATCCTTGGTCTCGAAGCGGAGGCTGCCGCCAAGCGCCCCCGGGCCATCATCCGCCGTCGCAGGGCCGGTATCGACTTCCGCCTGCTTGAGCAGGGCAGGGTCAATGGTCAGTCGGCCGGTATGGTGGAAGAGATAGCCACCCTGACGCGCGCCATCGATGGTGACGTTCAGGTTGGTGTCTTCCAGTCCACGAACATAGACCTTCTGGCCGATGGCGATGCCGCCACCGACACTGACCCCCGGTTCGGCACGGAAGAGGTCTTCCAGGTCACGAGCCTGGCGTTCTTCGATCTCTTCGGCGCTGATCACGACATTCTGTTCAAGACGGTCTTCGCTGACGACAAGCGTGGACATGTCGCCGGCGAGCGCATGGCTCGTGGCGCCGAGAGTCAGTGTGCTGGCGGAAAGGACGGCGGCGGTAAGCGGATGGAGACGGAGATGCACGTGGATTCCCTTGCTTGTTCAGCCCGTCGAGCCTGCCTTCTCGGGGGCCGCCTGCTTCAACTGCACCGGCTTGCGGATACCGAGGAAGTAGACGAAGACCACCGTCAACACGACGAAGAACAGACTGTCCGGCGTGGTGATGAAGGTCATCGGGTTGCCGTTGGAGAGCGTCAGCGCGCGGCGCAGGAACTCTTCCAGATTCGGGCCGAGAATGAAGCCGAGCAGCAGCGTGATCACCGGGTAATCATGCTTGCGCATCAGGTAGGCGACGATGCCCAGCACCAGAGTCATCATCATCTGGAACACGGAGTAGGTGGCCACGAAGCTGCCGACGACGGCCAGCAATGCGATGGCGCCGTAGAGCACGTCCTTGCGGATGGTGACGATGCGCAGGAAGTAGGGCCCCATCAGATAGAGCGTCAGAGGAATCAGGATCAGGGCGCTGAACAGCAGCGAGGCCAGCATCGGCGCGATCAGTCCGGATTGTGACGCCATCAGTTGCGGCCCCGGCTGGATGCCGTTGATCACCAGTACGCCCAGCACGATGGCCGTGACCGGATCGCCCGGAATCCCGAAGGTCAGCATCGGCACCAGAGCGCCACCACAGACGGCATTGTTGGCACTTTCGGCGGCGGCGATGCCCTGGGGATTGCCCTTGCCGAAGCTCTCGGGCTTCTTCGAGGTGCGCACGGTTTCCACGTAGGCGAGGAAGCCGCCCATCGAACCGCCTGCGCCGGGCAGGGTGCCGACCATGTAGCCGATCAACGTCGACTTCAGATAGCAGCCGATGCCGATCTCGCGAATGGCGCTCAGCGGCGGAATGAAATCACGACGCTTGAGCTGTTGGCTGGCCTTGAGCTGCTGGCGGATGGCGGCGTCCTTCTTGCGATTGCCGACCTGGATCAGCAGCTCGCTGATGGCGAAGGTGCCGATGATGACCGGCATCAGGTCGATCCCGGCAGTCAGCTCACTGATGCCGAAGGTGAAGCGCGCCAGTGGCTGCATGGCGTCCAGCCCGATCGTCGCCAGCATCAGGCCCAGGCAGGCGGTGATGCCGGCCTTGCGGATGTTGCCGCGCTGGGCGACCACGATCACGATCAGCGCGAAGGCGATCAGCGCGCACTTGCCGGTGGTCTTGACCAGCAGTGAGGCCTCGGCGATGAACGGTGCCAGCACGATCAACAGCAATGCGCCGAGGCTACCGCCGACCATCGAACCGAAGGAGGCATGACCCAGTGCCAGGGCACCTTCGCCACGCTGTTGCATGGGATAGCCTTCCAGTGCCGTCATCATCGAGGAGGGGGCACCGGGGATGTTGATGGTGGTGGCGGTGATGCTGCCGCCACACATGCCGGCCATGTAGATGCTGGCACACGCCATCAGGGCGGTAGTCACGTCCAGGCTATAGGTCAGCGGCAACAGCAGGGCGAGCGCCAGGGTGGCGGTCAGGCCCGGAATGGCCGAGAAGATGGTGCCGATGACGAAGCCGGCGACCACGTAGAACAGGATGACCGGGTCCAGCAGCAGGGCGAAGCTTGAAAATACCTGAGCGATGAATTCCATGCGTCATCCTCCACTCGTGGCGACGAGAGCGGACAGCTCGAAGGTCGGCAGGTGGACATTGAAGAGTTGTTCGAAGAGCAGATAGCCCAGTGCGGAGATGGCGCAGGCGATCAATGCCTTGCTGATCCATTTCTCACGCCCCGAGAACAGCAGCATCACGCTGAAGACATAGAGCGCGGACGCTAGCAGGTACCCCAGGTGCGAAAACGCCAGGATATAGAGGGCGGTCACCAGCATCAGGCGCAGCGCCGGTGAGAACAGCGGTGCGCTGGCGTCGCCGTCGGTCGTGGAAGACTCCTTGCCGTCATCCGCTGCAGCGCCGCGGCTGGCGCGGTGCTGGCTGACCAGCTGGGCCACGCAGAGCACGAGCGCGATGCACCCGATGAGGGCAGGGAAGAACGAGGCCGTCAGACGGCCATTGTCCAATGGCGGCGCCATCTGGAAGGCGCTGATCAGATAGAGCGCACTGACGGCCGTCATGACCAGCGTCAGCGGTGTCGCCCCGCTGATCAACCAGTGGCGTCGGGGAGGGGAAGCGGATGAGGACATGACAGAATTCCTTGGCGGCGCCCGTTGCCGGACGCCGCTTGACGATGGAAGTGAAGGAGGACGGGTAGACGTCGAGTGGCATCGACACTCAGTGGTGCCGCTTGCCGGCACGTCTACAGGCCGAGTTCATCCATGGCGGTGAAGGTCTTCTGTTGGTAATCCTCGATCCAGGCATTGACCTCATCGCCGCCCAGCCAGCTGGGCGTGACGCCGACGCCCGTGATCCACTTCTGGAATTCCGGTGTCTCGTAGGCCGTGTGGTAGGCATTCTCCAGCGTGCTGACTACCTCATCCGGCGTGCCCTTGGGCACGGCCAGCACGATGAAGCTGCCGGTTTCCAGATTGCCACCCAGTTCACTCATCGGCGGCACTTCCGGGTAGGCGGGGTTCTGCTCTGACGAGAATTCGACGATGCCCTGGGCATCCCCGGATTCCAGAATGCCGGAGAAGTCTCCCAGGCTCGAGATGGCACCGTCGATCTCGCCGGACAGCAGTGCCTCGGCTTCGGCGGTGGAAGAGCCCGGATAGGTGATGACATTGAATTCGACACCGGCTGCGGCTTCCAGGCGGCGAACTGCCAGGTAGGGGCCGGAACCTCGCGGAGCGACACCGATACGCACGGTACCGGGGTTGGCGCGTGCCGCCTCGATCAGCTGCTCATAATTCTCGTAACCGGATTGCTTGGATACCACGATGGCGTCCGCTTCCTTGGTGATGCGAGCGAAGGGAATCATGCGGTCCAGCGAGTAGCCGGGCACCAGGTTGCCGCGAGGCAGGGTGATGATGCTGTCATAGGTCATCACGCCGACGGTATGGCCATCCGGACGGGCCTTGCTGAGTTGCATCAGGCCGGTGGCGGTGATGGCACCCCCGATGTTCTCGACGTAGATCGATTTCGGCAGGTCCTGCTCGGCCAGGTTACTGATCTTGCGGCTGATGGCATCGGCGCCGCCGCCGGCGGGCCACGGCACGATCAGTCGGATGTCACGCACCGGATAGTCGGCCTGGACACCGGTGCTGACGAAGGGCGAGGCCGCGACCATGCCGGACAGGGCAATCGGGGCGAGCAACGCCAGCAGTGAACGGGAGCGGGACGGGTGTCTTGGCGATTGTCTTGACAGAGCATGGCACGACTCCAGTGTTGTTATGGTTGTGGTCACTCGATACGCATTGATGCAGGAGGGGCGGTGGACGACAGGCCGGCGTGACCTGTCGTCCGGGGCTACCGTGGACAAGACGGTATGGGCGACATGCAGATTACTGCTTGGCTGCCATGTAGCGTTCGAATTCTGCGCGGGCCTCGTCCGTCGGCGGATACAGGCCGATCACGGGCGTGCCGTTACGGACTTTCTCCAGCACGTAATCTTCGAAATCTTCCATCTGACTGGCTTCCTCGGCGATCTCGTCGGCCAACTCAAGCGGGATGACCATCACGCCATCGGCGTCGCCCACCAGCACGTCGCCCGGGAAGACCGGCACGCCGCCGCAACCGATCGGCACCTGCAACTCTACTGCATGGTGCTTGGTCAGGTTGGTCGGGGCGCTGGGCTTGGCGCAGAAGATCGGCAGGTTCATCTCGGCAGCGGCGCCGGAATCCCGGATGCCGGCGTCGGAGACGAAACCGGCGCACTGACGATACTCCAGGCGGGTCAGCAGGATGCTGCCAGCACTGGCGGCCGAGGCATCCTGACGGCAGTCAGACACCATGACATGCCCGGACGGGACGGTTTCCACCGCCAGGCGCTGCGGGTGCTTGGGATCGCGGAAGGCGGCGACGGTGTCGATGTCTTCGCGTGCCGGGATATAACGCAGTGTGAAGGCCTGGCCCACCATGTGAGTCGTCTTGCGGTTCATCTGCACCACGTTCTGGATGAAGGTGTTTCGCAGGCCACGCTTGAAGAGCAGGGTGTGCAGAGAGGCGGTGGAAGCGCGCATCAAACGCTCGCGGGTCACGGAGGAGAGCTCGGCGTAGCTGGCGTGCTCGGTAGAAGTAATGGCAGTCATATGGCGTCCGTCGTCAGTCTATGGGTAAGGAGGCTCGGCTCTCGGCAACGTGCCTGGCCAGAGTGATCAGTCGACACGTGCGTCTGATGGGGTTTCCGAGATCACTATAGGGGGCTTGAGATGACTGATCAAACAAATATTGACAACTTTGGATGATCAATAAGTCTAGTGTCGGAAGCGAAAATGGCACTCATCACCATGGCTGACCGGCATGGCACGCGAAGGACGTCGTGGGGCACGCGCCTTTTTGACCGTCAAGGAGATGACATGGAAGCGACATGGCGCTGGTTCGGTCCCGAGGATCCCATCACGCTCGAGGAAATTCGTCAGACTGGCGCGACAGGTATCGTCACGGCGCTGCATGAGATACCCAATGGCGAGGTCTGGCCGTTGGCCGCCATTCGCGAGCGCAAGGCGCAGATCGAGGCGGCCGGTCTCAGGTGGTCGGTGGTCGAGAGCATTCCGGTGCATGAGAGCATCAAGCAGGCAGCGCCCGGCAGTGATCGCCATATCGCCAATTACCAGCAGTCGCTGCGCCATCTGGCGGAGTGCGGCATCACCACGGTGTGCTACAACTTCATGCCGGTACTGGACTGGACGCGCACCGATCTCGCCTGGCAGCTGCCGGAAGGTGGCACGGCCCTGCGCTTCGATCAGGATGCCTTCGCAGCCTTTGATCTCTATCTGCTGGAGCGCCCCGGTGCCGAGCGCGAATACACCAGCGAGGAGCAGCAGGCCGCGCGGCAGCATCTCGAAACACTGGATGATGCCGGTCGCGAGAGGCTGATCCGCACCATCATTGCAGGACTGCCCGGTGCAGAAGAGGGCTACAGCCTGGCGGAATTCCGCGCCGCACTGGCAGCCTATGACGGAATTGACGCCGCGCGCCTGCGCCAGCATCTGGCCACCTTCCTCAAGGCCATCGTGCCGGTGGCGGAAGAGGTCGGCATTCGACTGGCCATTCACCCCGATGATCCGCCACGGCCGATGTTTGGCCTGCCGCGCGTGGTCTCGAGCATGGTGGATGCCGACTGGCTGCTGGGTGTCGTGCCCAGCCCGGCCAATGGCCTGACATTCTGTACCGGCTCCTACGGTGCCAATCCGGATATTGATCTCAGCATCATGGCGCGCCGCTTTGCCTCTCACATCCACTTCGCTCATCTCAGAGCCACCGGGCGTGACAGCGAGGACAAGCGCTCCTTCCATGAAGCACAGCATCTCGAGGGGGATCTGGACATGGTGGAGATCATCCGTGTGCTGGTGGCAGAAGAGCGCCGCCGCCTGGCGTCTGGTGGAGCCCCCCTGCCGATGCGCCCGGACCATGGCCACCACATCCTGGACGATGCACGCCGCGAGACCCGCCCGGGGTACCCGCTGTATGGGCGCATGAAAGGGCTGGCGGAAATCCGTGGCCTCGAGATGGCGATCCAAAGACTGGCGCTAGACGAAATCAGGGGCGATCAGGCGCGGGATCGCAAGCACGAATTCCGGGAACAGGATCATCAACACGATCACGGCCAGCATCACGCCCAGGTACAGCATGGTGGTCGCCATGGCCTTGAGCAGGGGGATGCCGCCGATCTTGGCGGAAATCATCAGACATAGGCCGTAGGGCGGCGTGATCAGCCCCAGGCCCAGCGCCATGACGCCGATGACACCGAACTGCACGGGGTGCACGCCTGCCGCCATCGCCAGCGGGTAGAAGATGGGTGCCATGATCGCCATCGCGGGCAGGGCGTCCATGAAGGTGCCGATCACCAGCAGCACGATGGTCATCACGATGAGCAGCACGGTCGGGTCCGTGATGCTGACGCCCGCCATCAGCTTCGGCGGAATCTGATAGAAGCTGATCAGATACCCGAAGATGGCCGCGCCCACCAGACTGAACAGCGACAGCGAGCACAGCCTGACGGTGTCGGTGGAGGCATTGAGCAGCTTGGTGAGATCCAGCTCGCGATAGATCACGAAGCCCAGCACCAGTGCGTAGACCACCGCGATCACCGCGGCTTCGGTCGGCGTCACGATGCCCAGGGTGATGCCGCCGATGATCACGATCGGAATCCCTGAGGCCAGCAGACCATCCTTGCCGGAGCTTGCCAGCTCCTTGAGGGTGGCACGCTTGCGTACCGGCACGTTGTAGCGGCGCACGTAGCGGGTATTGAGCAGCAGCTGAGCCACGCCGATCATCACGCCGGGCAGAATGCCGCCGAGAAACAGGCCGGCGATCGACGTGTTGGTCAGCGCACCCCAGACGATCATGTTGATCGACGGCGGGATGATGGTGCCCATCACGGAGGACGCGGCAGTGACCGCGACGGCGAAGCTGACCGGATAGCCTTCGCGCTTCATGGCCGGAATCAGTACCGTGCCCACGCCGGCACTGTCAGCGGTGGAGGAGCCGGAGACCCCGGCGAACAGCATGCTGACCAGCACATTGACGTGAGCCAGCGCACCACGGAAGTGGCCGACCAGTCGCATGCACAGCGTGATCAGGCGGTCGGTGATCCTCGCGGCATTCATCAGGTTGCCGGCGAGCAGGAACAGCGGCACGGCCAGCAGCACGAAGGAATCCATGCCGTTGTACATGCGCTGGAACATGATCCAGTAGGTCAGACGCGGGTCCAGCAGGATCAGCGTGGTCGCCGTCAGCACCAATGCCATGGCGATGGGAATGCCGATCACGATCAGGATGCCCAGCACGCCGAACAGCAGCCAGGGCATCAGGTAGAGCCAGTCCATTGGCATCATGGCAGTGTTCTCCGGTCAGTGGCGTCATGCGCATGGCCGGCGATGACGGGGGACAGGACGGCCTGCGTCTCCTCCGGCGTCGCCAGTTCTTCCGCCTCGTTGGGCGTATTGAGTGCCGCCTCCATGGCGGTCATGCCGTAGAGCCAGGCATGCAAGAGTCGCTGCAGACTGAACAGCACGATGAAGACGCCACTGACGGTGAACACCGAATAGACGTAGATCATCGACAGCCCCGAGGCCATGGCACTGCGGCGCAAGCCCGACAGCGCGAAGTCCTTGCCGTGGACGATGAACAGTACCCCCAGCAGCAGGCAGGCGAGATCACGGATCCAGCGCGTGACGAGGTCGGCGCGACTGCCGCGAGGGAAGGCTTCGAGCACGAAGTGATCGGCATGCAGCACCCCGACGGCGGTGCCCAGCATCACCATCCACTGGAAGGCGAAGCGGCTGAATTCCTCGGTCCAGAACAGGCGAGGCAGGAAGGCCAGGTTGCGACTGGCGATCTGATAGATGATGAAGACGATGAAGCTTGCCAGCAGCACCAGCAAGACGAGATAGAGCAGACGTTCGAGCGTCCGGTTCAGGCGTGAGAGCCCTGCGAGCACAGAAGGCATGGCACTGTCCTCTCAAGAAGAGTGCGAGGGAAGGGCGCCCCGCCTGACATGCCTTATCTGACGGCGCGTACCTTGTCGTAGATGTCCTGCAGACCCATCTCGGCGATCACTTCCTTGAGCGGCTCGGCGACGATCTCCTGCATGCGCTCACGGTCGATCTCATGCAGCTTGGCACCCTGCTTCTCCAGCTCCGCGAGGGCTGCCGCGTCCTGCTCCAGCTGCACCTTGCGGGCGTAGGCCGCCGCTTCGTGCGCGGATTCCATCAATGTCTGCTGTTGCTGCTCATCCAGGTTGTCCCAGGACATCTTGGACATGGTCAGCAGGCGCACGGTGATGTCGTGCTCGGACAGCGCGATGTTGGGGGCGACTTCGTGGAAGCGCATGCGCAGTGTCCATTCCGGCTCATTGAGCAGGCCGTGGATCGCGCCCAGCTGGATGGCGGTGTAGATCTCCTTCCAGGCCACCACGCTCGGTTCGACCCCGAGTGCCTGCCAGGCGACGATCAACGGCTTGGTCGGATTGGTGCGCAGCTTGAGGCCCTTAAGGTCATCGAGTGAGGTGACTTCGCGCGAGCTGACGATGTGACGCTTGCCGCCACCGAAATAGGCCAGCACCTTCACATCGGTCTCGTCACTGATCTTCTGGGCGATTTCTTCCCCGACCTCGCCATCCAGCACCTTCTGCCAGTGGTCGACATCGCGATACAGGAACGGGATGGTGAACACGTTGGCGGTGGGCGAGAAATCCGTGATCAGCCCGGGGCTGACGATGGACATGTCCAGCGCGCCGGCCATCTGCTGCTCGAACATCTCGGTTTCATGGCCCAGTACCGAGTTGCCCATGATGGTCATGGTGATGTCGCCATCGGTCTTCTCGGCGAGCAGGTCTCGCAGGCGCTCGGCGCCGAGCTGGTAGGCGGTATCTTCGGTGCCGGCGTGGCCGAAGCGCAGCTCCATTGCCTGGGCGCTGGCCGAGAAGCCGAGCGTGGCGCCCAGCAGGGTGCCGGTGGTGGCCGCGACGGCCAGCCCCTTGCTCAGCCCTCTGGACAGTCGGGTGCCCACAGGTGAGCGCTGGGAAATGGCAGGGGTGGACGTAGTTGGATTGATCCAATTCAGCATGATGGCGTTTTCCTTGGCGTTGTTTGTTGTTGTGCCTTGCGTCTTTCTGTCTTTCCGTCTTGCAGTTTTGGCGTCAGTCCGGGCGAGGCATCTCGACGATGGCGTCGTCAGGACTCCCGCAGGAGCGGCGTATCTTGAGTTCCGGCGGCATGATGACGCTTTCTCGCTCGCCGCCGGGATTGGCGATCCGTCGCAATGCCAGTCGCGCCGCCTGCTCCCCGATGGCGTAGGGGTGCGTGGCGATACTGGTCAGGGGCGGGTCGCCCAGTTCGGCTTCCTCGACATCATCGGTGCCGATCACGGCACAGTCGCGACCGGGTTCCAGCCCCATCTGGCGCAGGCCCAGCATGGCACCGAAGGCCACGAGGTCGTTGTGGCAGACCACGGCCGTCGGGCGAGGGCTTTCCTGCATCAGGGTCTTGATCAGCTCATGGCCGACGCGCCGCGTCACGCCATTGCCGCGCACCAGGCGGCGATAGCTCAGGCCGTGATGATCCAGCGCGGCCTGATAACCCAGCCAGCGGTCATGACTGACCGAGTGGTCCGCGCCGCCGATGAAGGCGATGCGCTGATGGCCCAGGCTGACGAGGTGATTGACGGCCATCTCGGCCACGCGCCGGAAATCGGTACCGGCGTAATCGAAGGGCGGGGCGTCCAGATAGCGCATCACCTGGATGCAGGGCATGCCCCAGTCGGCCAGTTGATGGATCAGGTTCGGGTCTGAGTGTTCGGCGGGGCACAGCAACAGGCCATCGACACGATGTTCACGCATGCGCTCGATGAAGCGCTGCTGACGCTCAGGGGAATCCTCGCTGTTGGCGAGAAATGACACATAGCCTTCCTGATGCAGGGCGGCATCGATCCCCGCGACCATGGAGCCGAAGAAGGGGTTGGCGATGTCATAGACCACCACGCCCAGGGTCGCGGTGCGGCTGCCGCGCATGGCGGCGGCGCCACGGTTGTAGACGTAGCCCAGTGTCTTGATGGAGTCCTGGACCTTCTCGCGGGTGCGTTTCGCCACCAGCGGGCTTTCGCGCAGCACCAGCGAGACCGTGCTGCGCGAGACCTTGGCATGTGCCGCGATATCCTGAAGCGTGATGCTGCTCGAGGCGCTCTGTGATGACGGGACCTGTGATGACGGGGCCTGCGATGACACCGGTCTACCGGCGCGTCCAGCTGGCTTCATTGACCGCACTCAGCGGCGATTTCCCCGCCAGTGCCAACAGCAGGTTGTCCAGCGCACGTTGCGCCATGGCGCGGCGTGTCTCGTGGGTGGCAGAGCCGATGTGCGGCAGCGCCACGACCTGTGGCAGGCGCGTCAGCGGTGAACTTGCCGGAAGCGGCTCCTGCTCGAAGACATCCAGCCCGGCGCCGCGGATACCGCCACGCTCGAGACACTCGATCAAGGCCGCTTCATCGATGACACGCCCGCGGGCGATGTTGATCAGGATGGCGCTGGCGGGCATCAGTTCCAGCTCGCGTCTGCCGATCAGGCGTTCGGTCTGCTCGCTGAGCGGGACGGTGACGCAGACGAAATCGCTGGTCTTGAGCAAGGTGTCCAGTTCGACGCGGCTCGCGCCCAGTTCGCTCTCCAGCGCAGGCTTGGGGGAAGCATTCGAGTACTGGACCCGCATGCCGAAGCCGAGTGCACCGCGCCGCGCGATCGCCGCGCCGATACGGCCCATGCCCACCATGCCGAGTGTCTTGCCGTGCACGTCCGTACCGAAGTGAGGCGGTGTGAGGCCATGTGTCCATTGGCCGTCGCGCACCATGTTGGCCAGCTCCACCGCGCGTCGTGCCGTGGCCATGATCAACAGGAAGCCGACATCGGCAGTGGTCTCGGTCAGCACGTCCGGGGTGTTGCACAGCAGGATGCCGCGCGCGTCCATCGCCTCAAGCGGGTAGTTGTCATAGCCCACGGAGACCGTGCAGATCACCCGCAGAGCGGGGGCGGCATCCAGCAGCGCTTCCGTGATCCTGTGTCCAGAGCAGATGAGTCCGTGGGCATCGTGCAGGGCGTCGTGCAGTGCCGCATCCAGCGCCTCGGCGCTGTCATGCCCCTCCAGCAGCACGACGTCATGCCGCTCGCGCAGGGTGGCCATCTGCTCATCATCCAGCGCCTTGAGCACCACGACCTTGCGGCGGGTCACGCACTCGTCAGCGTCACTTGTCATATGGCTGCTACCTCGGGCCGAGTAGTGCTGTGCATGCATCCTTGCCTCCTTGAGAGCGTGGGCGATGAACTGACCTGACGGCATCACCCGCTTCGAGCGCCTTGAGCGTCGCGCGATCCGGCAGGCCCTCCATGTCCCCCCGCACCTGAACGGCACGGCTGCCGAGCAGATTGGCGCGATGCATGGCGTCTTTCGGCGAGAGCCCTTCAAGCAGTGCGCTGACGACACCTACCGCAAAGGCATCGCCTGCCCCCACGGTATCGACGACCTTGTCGACCCTCAGACCCGGGACGCTGAAGGCGGCTTCCTGGCCGCCGATCATCCCGCGGTAATAGCTGCCCTCAGGGCCCAGCTTGATGATGACGGCCTTGGCGCCTTGCTCGAGATAGTGGCCGGCGATGGCCTCAGGCGTCTTCTGGCCGGTCAGTCGCTCGCCTTCCGCAAGCCCCGGCAACACCCAGTCGGCGCGGCTTGCCAGCTGATTGAGGGTGTCGCGCATCTCCTGCTCGCTTGACCACAGGGTAGGGCGCAGATTGGGGTCGAAGGAGATGCTGGCACCGGACTGGCGGGCCTGTTCGAAGAGATGGAACGATAGTTCACGACAGCTGGGGGAGATGGCTGGCGGAATGCCGGTGGCATGCAGGTGACGCAGGGCGCTGAAGTCGATGCCATCGGCGTCACTGGCATTCATGCGGCTGGCGGCGCTGCCCTGACGGAAATACTCGACATGCGGATCTTCCCCCTGGCTGGCGCGTGCCTTGAACATCAGGCCGGTAGGGGCATCGCCGTCGCGGGTCAGGTGGCGACAGTCCAGCCCGTTGTCTTCCAGGGTCTGGCGCAGATAGCGCCCGAGGCTGTCGTCGCCCACGCGGCTCAGCCAGCCGACATGAAATCCCAGCCGGGCGAGGCCGATGGCCACGTTGGTATCGGCGCCGGCGATGCGTCGCTCGTAGTGCGAGACCTGTGCAAGATCGCCCTCGCTTTCGGCGACCAGCAGCGCCATGGCTTCGCCAAAGGCGAGGATTTCCAGTGGCGAGGAAGAAGAGAATGAGTATGGCGTCGATGACGCGTTGGCTTGCTCAGACATCATGGCGTGTCCTGTGTAGTTGGAGCCGTTCCTTGTGCTTGTCCTGCATGACGACACGGCTGGCGAAGCCGCGCCGTCATGGAAATGGTGCCGTCACGCAGGGTCGGGCTCAGCAGTGCCTCAGGCAGATCCTGATAGCACACCGGACGCAGGAAGCGTTCGATGGCCGCGCTGCCCACCGAGGTGGTGCGGCTGTCAGAGGTTGCCGGCCAGGGGCCACCGTGGACCATCGCCTGACAGACTTCGACACCCGTCGGCCAGCCATTGGCGAGAATGCGACCGGCGCGACGCTCGAGCACCGGCATCAGGGTGCGGGCGGCGTCGATGATCGGCATCGTCCAGGTGCAGGGTGGCGGTCAGCTGGCCTTCCAGGTGCTCTGCAGACCTGCACGCATCTCGTCCAGATCCGCGACAGGCGATGACCAGCGAGCTGGCACCGAAGACTTCTTCCTGCAATGCGGATTCACTGGCAAGGAAGTCGCTCGCCGGTGGTGCGGAACAGCGCGGTCTGACACGGACTTGCGTTGTCGCCATCCAGTGCGCCGCTGCGCAGACTTCCTGATACCTGGGGCAGGGCGGAGAGCTTCTCCACGCCACCCCGGCATAGGCATCGTGGATGCCCGGCGTCAGCATCGTCTGGCACGGCACTGGCCGCGACATTGTCGGGACGGCGGTCTTGAGGAAGCGCTCCAGCGCTTCGCCTTCGAGGGCCAGCACCAGTCCCGGGTTGGTGCAGAACTGGCCGGCGCCCATGTTGAGCGAGGCGATGAAGGCCTGTCCCAGCCCTTCGGCACGGGCTTCCAGCGCGGCCGGCATCAGCAGTACCGGGTTGATGCTGCTCATCTCGGCGTAGACCGGGATCGGCTGAGGACGTGCCTGGGCGGTCTTGAGCAGTGCGGTACCGCCACTGCGTGATCCGGTGAAGCCCACGGCCTGAATGCGCGGGATCATTGACCAGTGCCTGACCCAGGGTGTTGCCGCTGCCGTAGAGCAGCGAGAAGACGCCTTCCGGCAGGTTGACAACGCTGTCACGGCACGCTGGATGGCGCCGACCGACCAGCTCGGACGTCCCCGGGTGAGCGGAGTGTGCCTTGACGATGACCGGGCAGCCAGCCGCCAGTGCCGAGGCGGTATCGCCACCGGCCACCGAGAAGGCCAGCGGGAAGTTGCTGGCCCCGAAGACGGCGACAGGGCCGAGGCCGATGCGACGCTGGCGCAGGTCGGCGCGCGGCATCGGGCTGCGTTCCGGCATGGCCGGGTCGATGCGCACATCCAGCCACTCACCGGCGACGCACGACGCCATGGCGAACAGGCGCAGCTGACCGCAGGTACGGCCACGTTCCCCTTCCAGACGAGCCCGCGGCAGGCCGGTTTCCTGAAGGGCGCGCTCGGTGATCTGCTCGCCGATGGCCTCGATTTCCTCGGCGATGGTCTCGAGGAAGGCGGCGCGGGTTTCAGGCATCCGTTTCCCGGAAGCCGTCAAAGGCGTCGTGTGCCAGCTGGCAGGCCAGCTCCACCTCACGGGCACCACCGGCCGGATAGCCCGGCGCCAGGCGCTCACCGTTGGCAGGATTGATGGCGTGTACCGGCTTGCCGTCGGCCAGCAGACTCTGCGCTGTCCGATGATCTGGTGGCCGCGCAGTGTCGTCTGATCGGAAGGTGACATAAGGCGTCTCTCTTTTCGTGGGGCGTTCTTTTCGTGGGGGCGGTATGCCTCACGGGCACATCTGGCCGCCATTGATGTCGATCACCTGGCCCGTGATGTAGCCACTGGTGGCGTGGGAGGCGAGGAACAGGAAGGTCGGTGCACATTCCTCGGAGGTGCCGAAGCGGCCCATGGCGATGCTGCCGGCGATCTTGGCACGCAGCTCTTCGCTCTTGTCGGCGTGGAAGACGGTATCGATGGTGCCCGGCGACACGATGTTGAAGCGCACGTTGTCCTTGGTGAATTCCTTCACCCAGTTGCGGTGCAGGTTGTGCAGCATGGCCTTGGTGCCGCCGTACAGGGAGGCGCCGAGACCACCGCCCTCGCGACCCGCGATGGAGCCGGTGCTGATGACGCTGGCGGTGGTGCCGGAATCCTTGGCGGAGGCCTTCAGATGCGGCATGGCATATTTGGTCGTCATGATCGCGGAGCGCAGGTTCAGGTCCATCACCAGGTCGAAGGCGGCATCATCCAGGCTCTCGAGTCCGGCACGCACGCCCAGGCCACCAGCGTTGTTGACGAGCACGTCCATGCCGCCGAAGGCCTTGGTGAAGTCCTCGACCAGGGCGGCGCAGCCTTCGCTGGTGGACAGGTCGCGTGCGAAATATTCAAAGCGGGCACCGGTGGCTTCCATCTGGGCGATGGCGTCGCGAGCGGCGTCATCCTGCTGGCGGCTGTTGATGCCGACCACTGCCCCTTCACGGGCGAAGGCCACGGCGGCTGCCAGACCAATACCCTTGGTGGAGCCGGTGATGAGGACTTTCTTCTGCTTGAGATCGGTGAACATGTGGGATTCCTGACGGTGGAAAGCCGTACGCTCTTGGAGGCGGCATGGCGAATGAAAGGTGGAGGAAGTTGCGGCGAGCATTGGCTCCCTCTCGGCACGAGTCACCTTAGCCCAGGCAGACACGATCGACAAACAAATAATTACAACTGGCGAGTAGTGCTTTAGTGCAGTTCATTGCGGCCATTGGATAAGGGTCTCGCTAGCCCGGTTCGGCTATCCTAGAGGTAGATCCCGTCAGACCCCCACGACAGCCAACCCTTACCTCCCTCCTGATGCTCATTTTTGGATTGGTCTAAAGTTCAAGTTGTCATAACTTGTAAAATTCGTGCATCCCGCTGACACTGATCTCAGTGCCTGGGGCAGCCAACGCCAACCTTCATGACGGCTGTCCCACGCTGCAATGCCGCAACAGACATAGCCACGCAACGCCTCCATAACAAGACAACGAGAGAGTCTTCGCCATGCGTAAATTGTCACAAGTCCTCTGCGCCTCCGTGCTGACCCTGTCCGCTTCCGCGGTGATGGCAGCCGACTATCCCTACAAGCCCATCACGCTGATCGTGCCATGGTCTGCCGGTGGTGGCAGCGATGCGGTCGGCCGTCAGCTGGCGGCGGGTCTTCAGGAAGAGCTCGGTCAGCCTGTCAATGTGGTCAACAAGACCGGCGGTTCCGGGGTGGTGGGTCACATGTCCATGAAGATGGCGCGCCCCGACGGTTACACCCTGGGGCTTGGCACCGCAGAGATTGCCACCTACCAGCATATCGGTACCGCGCAGCTGTCCTATGAGGACTTCACGCCCATCGCGCTGCTGAATCTGGATTACGCCTCCTTCACGGTGAACGCCGATTCCGAGTGGAAGACCCTGGATGATGCGCTGTCGGCGCTGAAGGCCAATCCGAGCGATTACACCGTCTCCGGCTCCGCGCCCGGGGCTGCCTATCATCTGTCCTTCGCCGGCTTCCTGGATCAGCAGGGCATCAATCCGAATGACGTGACACTGGTGCCCAGTGAAGGTGCCGCGCCGGGTCTGCAGGAGCTGGCAGCCGGTGGTGTGGATATCGTGTTCTCCTCGCTTCCGGAAATCGAGTCCATGCGCAAGTCCGGACGCGTCAAGGCGCTGGCGGTGCTGGCCAATGATCGCGTCGATTCCTTCGAGGATGTGCCTTCTGCCAAGGAGCTGACCGGCTCCGAGTGGAGCCAGGGCTCCTGGCGTGGCCTGGTCGGGCCGAAGGGGCTGCCGGAAGAGGTGACCGCACGCCTGTCGGAAGCCACCGAGAAGGTCTGGAAGTCCGAGCAGTTCCAGGACTTCATGTCCGGTCGCGGTTACGGCACCGTCTGGGAAGATGCCGAAGGTTTCCGTGCCTTCATGAAAGATCAGGATGAGAAGAACGCTGCCACCATCGAAAAGCTGGGCCTGGCCAACTGAACGCGCGGGTCGCCGTGAGCGTCTGCCATTCAGCGTGTTCGACCGTTTCTTCCTGAGTCTTCATGAGTAACCGCACATGCGTACCAACGACAAGGTCACGGGTGTGGTGACGGCAGCCTTTGGGGCTGCCGTCATATATGCCTCCCTCGACTTGAAGAACCTGCCGCGCCAGGAATATGGGGCCGGTACCTTTCCCACGGTCATCGGCGCACTGCTGATGCTGTTCGGAGCCATCCTGCTCGTCCGTGGGCTGCGCAATCGTGAAGTCTGGTTTGCCTGGCAGCACCCTGTGCCGCTGATCACCTTCATCATGACATTGGCGGCCATCTGCGCCTCCATCGTGGCCTATATCTACCTGACGCCAGTCATCGGTTTCCCGGTGGTGTCCTTCGTGCTGCTCACGTTGCTGCTCTATGCCTTCCATCATCGTCGCTGGTTGCCTGCCGGGGGTATCGCGCTGGTGGCCACGGGAGTGATCTGGGAAGTCTTCGGGCAATTGCTGCACGTTCCGCTTGAGCTGGGCCTGCTGGAAAAGGTGATCTACTGATGAGTGACTTACTGCAAGCCGCCACGATGGTGTTCACGTGGGAAGTGATGCTGATCATTCTGGCAGCCTCCCTCTTCGGGCTCTTCATGGGCGCCATCCCTGGCCTGACGGCCACCATGGCCACGGCACTGCTGGTGCCGGTCACCTTCTTCATGGAGCCGCTGCCGGCCATCGCCGCCATCGTGTCCGCGACTGCCATGGCCATCGTGGCCGGCGACATTCCCGGGGCGTTATTGAGGATTCCCGGCACACCAGCCTCGGCGGTCTATACCGAGGAAGCCTATGCGATGGGCAAGCAGGGCAAGGTCGGGCTGGCACTGGGGCTGAACGTGACCTGCTCGATGATCGGTGGGGTGATCGGGGTGCTGATCCTGGCCTTCTTCGCGCCGCGCATTGCCGAGTTCGCCATCCAGTTCACCAGTGACGAATATTTCTGGCTGGCGCTGCTGGGGCTTTCCTGCGCGATCCTCGTCTCCGGCAGTGACCCGCTCAAGGGCGGGATCTCGATGCTGGCGGGTCTGGTCATCGCGATGGTGGGCATGGACAGCGTCTCGGGTCAGATGCGTTTCACCTTCGGCAACTATGACCTGCTGGCCGGTATCTCCATTCTGCCGGTGCTGATCGGACTGTTCGCGATTTCCGAGCTGATCCGTCGCATGCCGGAAACCCGCAATACCGCGCCGCTGGTGCCGCCCGTCATCAAGCGTCCCTTCGAAGGCGTTGGCGCAGCGCTCTGGAAATACAAGGGCGGTGTCGTTCGCGGCGGTGCCCTGGGGACCGTGATCGGGGCCTTGCCGGGCGCCGGTGCCGATATCGCGTCCTGGATCAGCTACGCCGTGAGTCGCAAGCTCTCCAAGACACCGGAGAAGTTCGGCAAGGGACATCCGGAAGGCCTGGTCTCGGCCAGTTCCGCCAACAATGCCTCGTTGTCCGGTGCCTATATTCCGGCCCTGGTCTTCGGGATCCCGGGGGATACGGTCACGGCGATCATCATCGGCGTCCTGATGACCAAGGGCATCACGCCGGGTCCTGACGTCTTCGTCGACCAGGCGCCGTTGGTCAATGCCATCTTCATGGTCTTCGTGCTGGCCAATCTGCTGCTGTTGCCACTGGGCTTCATGGCGATTCGCGGGGCGCGACACATCCTGTCGATTCCCACCGGTATCCTGTTCCCGCTGATCCTGATGTTCTGCATCGTCGGGGCGTTCGCAGCCAACAATGCGATGTTCGATATCTGGATCATGCTCGGTATCGGCCTGGTGGGCTTCTTCATGGCCGAGAACGACTTCCCCGTCGGGCCGATGATTCTGGCGGTGATTCTGGGGCCGATCGTCGAGAGCAACTTCATGCGCTCGATTCTCAAGTCCAATGGGGATCTGACGGCCTTCGTGGATCGTCCCATCGCCATGGTGCTGGCGATTGCCGCAGTGGCGGTCTGGACCATGATCATCGTCAACGGGGTGAAAGCAGGGCGTCGAGTACCGCAGACACCGGCATCGGAGCTCCCTCAGGATGCCTGAGCTGCCCCGTAGCCTTTCCTCATGCGGCAGGGTTTCCGGTAGAATCGCACACCATCTGACATGCCTGAAGGTGGACCAAGAGTGATGAGAAAGGGCGACATGACACGATGAGTGACGCAGCCAAGCATTCACTGTCGTTGGTGGTCTACGAGAAGATACTCGCCGCCATCATCAGCGGTGACTATCCCGTCAACAAGAAGCTGCCGACCGAGGCGCGCCTCTGCGAGCTGTATGAGGTATCCCGCCCGGTACTGCGGGATGCCCTGGCGCGTCTGCGCGAGGACAATCTCGTCGTGTCGCGGCGAGGGTCTGGCAGTTTCGTCATCAATCGGCCTGACAGTGCCGTGCTCGAGTTCGCTCGGATCTCCAGCATCGCCGACATACAACGCTGCTTCGAGTTTCGCACCAATGTCGAGGCCAGTGCGGCGGGCCTCGCCGCGCAGCGGCGCACGCCAGAGCAGCTGGAGCACATACGTCAGCGTTTCGAGGCCATCAATCAGGCCAACCTCAATCATGATCGCGCCTCCGAGGAAGACTTCGAGTTCCACCTCGCGATTACCGAAGCCGCCAGCAATCACTACTACGCCACCGTGCTGCGTTCGCTGAATCAGAGCATCAAGGAAGGCATGAACTTGACGCGCGGTCTGTCACTGCGTGCCTCCGAGGAGCGCCTGCGGATCGTCCAGGATGAGCATCAGGCGATCATCGATGCGATCGCCGGCAAGGATTCACCCGCCGCGGAAAGCGCCATGCGTGCCCATCTCGAGGGGGCGCGTCGGCGTATGTTCGAGGGGGTGCACACGCCCTAGTCTCACAGGGGGCGGGCGCTCCACCTGCCAGCCAGCGCCGTGCGACCGCGAAGGCGCGTGGCAGGTTGCGGCACCAGGTCAGCTCTCCCGTGCGCTTGCGAATGCCGGCCCGGCGCAGCTTAACGATCAGATGGCTGGGGAGCCCCGACAGGACCAGCGCCACGTGCTGGTGGCGCATGTCATCGATCAGTGACTGCAGAGCGACGATGGCCGTGCCGTCCATGCTGGGTACATCGGCCATGTCGAGAATCACGATCTGGACCTTGTCATCGACCAGGCGCAGCGAGGTCAGTGCCTTTTCCGCCACGCCGAAGAACAGGGGGCCGTCGATGTCATAGAGCGCAATCGCTCGGGTGTCTTCTCCCCGGGCATGCGTCTGGCGTGGAGGATCGCTCTCTGGCTCATCGTTCTCTGGCGTGTCTGTCTCTGGCATGTCAATGATCTGACGGGTCTGGGTGAGCTGCATCATGCGGCGGATGAACAGCGCCGCCGCCAGGCCGATGCCAACCGCCACCGCCAGTACCATGTTGAACAGCACGGTAAGGCCGAAGCAGATCAACAGGATCGCCACGTCACCACCGGGGGCAGAGCGCAAGGTATGCACGAAGTGACGAGCCTCGCTCATGTTCCAGGCGACGATGAACAGCAAGGCGGCCAGTGTGGCCATCGGCACTTTTCCCAGCAGTTCCGCCAGCGCGATCACCGCCAGCAGCACCACCGCGGAATGCACCACGGCGGCCAGCGGTGAGCGGGCACCACACCGGATGTTGGTGGCCGTGCGAGCGATGGCGGCGGTGGCGGTGATGCCTCCGAACAGCGGCGCCACCAGGTTGCCCAGCCCCTGGCCGATCAGTTCGGCATCCGGATCATGGCGTGTCCTGGTCAGTCCATCAGACACGACCGAGCACAGCAGGGATTCGATGGCGCCCAGCATGGCGATGGCGATGGCAGGCCCCAGCAATGCGCGGATCAGGGTGAAATCCAGTGGCAGTGGATATCCGTCCGCTCCGGGCAGGTGCCAGGGGGCCAGAAATGCCGGGGCAATCGGAGGGATGCCATTGCCACTGTCGTTCAGCGTTTCCCAGCTGAAGCGTGAGGCAATGGTCTGCACCAGCATTTCATGTGAGTCATCGCCCAGGCCGTGATTGACGGCGTAGGCGGCAAGTGCCCCGACGAACAGGCCCACAAGCGGCGCGGGAATCGGGAGGTGAAGTCGCGGCCATAGCAGCATGACCACCAGCGAAAAGACCCCGATGGACAGTTCGAAAGGATTCAGTGTCGGCAGGGCGGCCAGAATCTGACCGACGTTCTCCACGAAGTGCTCGCCGAGCTGACCGACACTCAGCCCCAGGAAGTCAGGCACCTGCAAGACAGCAATCACGACGGCGATACCCGCGGTAAAACCCAGCACGACGGGATAGGGCACGAACTGGATGAGTCGCCCCATGCGCGCCAGCCCCAGCATGACCAGTATGGCGCCCGCCATCATGGTGGCGATCAGCAGGCCACCGAGCCCGTACTGCTGAACGATGGGGAACAGGATCACCACGAAGGCCGCTGTCGGGCCGGAGACGTTGACGCGTGAGCCGCCCGTGATGGCAATGATCGCCCCCGCGACGATGGCCGTGTACAAGCCATGCTGTGGTGCGACGCCGGCGGCGATGGCCAGTGCCATGGACAGCGGCACCGCCACGGTGCCGATGGTCAGCCCGGCCAGGATATCCTGGCGGAGATCGGTGAGGCCGTAGCCTGAGTGCCAGGCGGAGCGCAGGCCGGTGGCGATGCGGGGGAGGCGCATGGGAGAGCGCTTGGGGGTCATGGTGGTGGGTCCTCGCGGAGGGAGACGCTACGCTGACTCTGGTGCTGGCACGATCTCATGATAAAGAGATGGTAAAAACATTAACATGTCATTGGCATGTTCGTCATCCGCCCCCCAGTGTCAGAGAGCTGGCCTGTCGGGATTGGCTTGTCTGTACCGGACCCTCGGTATTACCATCAGATGTTAATGGTTTCGGGAGAGCCGAGGATGGAAAAGAAGACCGCACGTCTGACCCTGATGATTGACCCCCACAAGAAGCAGGCCTTCGAGCAACTGTGTGCCACGCAGGACCAGACGCCCTCTCAGGTCGTTCGTCAGTTGATCCGCGAGTATCTGCAGGCACATGGTGTCGAGTACGCCTCCCAGCCCGGGCGTCCGCAACCGCCATCTTCCTGAAAGAACGGGTGTGAAGGGCTGCGCTGACGCAAGAGACAAGAAGCCCCTGACAGGCGAACCTGTCAGGGGCTTTCACGTTCATGGGCCAGGCCATTCACCCAGCTCTCTCAGATAGGCGAGATCATTGGCAGAACCTGACTGGTGACAGGCTGCGCGCGTAGTCCGGCAGGGGCTCGCCTGCCACCATCCGGGCCACGATATCCCCTGTCTCGGCCGAGAGTGTCAGGCCCAGATGGCCGTGCCCGTAAGCGAGAAGCAGGCCGGGGCAGCCAGGCATTTCGCCCACTACCGGCAGGCCATCGGGGGTGGAGTGGCGCACCCCCATCCAGTGGCGGGCGACGTCGAGGGGCTGACCGAAGAGTGTCTCGCCCCATCGTGTGAGGGCTTGCCAGCGCTGTGGCGAGGCGGGGCGCGACGGCGCACAGAACTCGGTGGTGCCCGCCAGGCGAATGCCTTCCGCCATTGGCGAGGCGTAGAAGTGATGCGCCAGCCAGCCTACCGGGCGTGAGAGTGGCAGCTGGGTGGCGAGTTCGATGTGATAGCCGCGCTCACTGACCACCGGCAGACGCTTGCCGAGTCCCGCCAGTAGTGTGTTGCTCGCGATACCGGCACAGACCACGACATGCGGGACCTCGTGGGAGGTGGTGGCGGTGTCGATGTGCCAACCACCACTGGTCAGCGGCGTGAGGGCGTCGACCTGCTGCGCCGTCCACTCAAGGCCACCTTCTTCCAGCTGTACGAAGAGTTGGTGGCTGAGTGACAGCGGGCTGGTGAGGTGGCGGGTGTCAGGGAAGAACAGGCCGCCTGCCAGCCCCTTCGGGTTGAGCGACGGTTCCATGTCCCGCAGCTGGCTCGCGCCCAGCGCCTGACATTCGACCCCGTCACGGCGCTTGGCCTGGGCCATCTTCTCCAGCGCCGGCGGGGTGATGGCGGTGTCGCGCTGGATCTGCAGGCAGCCTGTCTGGCTGGCCAGCGCAGTGGTGGCTTTGGTCTGCAGGTCATCGATCAGGGCATGCTGACGTTCGACGGCATTGGCCAGCAAGGCAATCAGATCTGCCTTGTGGCGCTGGAAATTGGTGGGCGTTGCCGCCTTGAGGAAACGCCAGCCGAAGTCCGCCAGGGCGGGGGTGTGGCGCAGGGCGATGGCAAGGGAGGGCTGCCTGCTCAGCAGGTGGCCCGGCAGCTGGCGCAGTGTGTCGCCGCTGGCCATCGGCGAGGTGGCGTAGTTGGCGATCAGACCGGCGTTGCCGAAGGAGGTGCCTTCACCGACGGGATTCGGGTCATACAAATGAACGTGATAGCCACGTGCCTGCAAGGCGCGGCAGGTCGCTAGGCCGATGATGCCGGCGCCGATGACGGCAATGCTGTCGTGGCTCGACACTCGGGCGGCGGGGGATTGCGGGGTCATCGCGCGTACTCTCTTTGCCGGTCATGCCGGGCGGATTGCCCGACATGATCAGCGTGATGAAGACGGTGTGAGGGTCGTGACAGGGCCATGACAGAGCTTGGAAAGCCTTGGTCGAGCGGCACAGACCCTGCCGATGGCTCAGTTGTCGCGGTAGAACTTCCAGGAGGCGATGGCGATGACCACGGCGGTGAGGATGCTCAGCAGACAGATGGTGTAGAGAGTGAATCCGAACATGGTCAGGTCCTCAGGAGTGGGTGGGCTGGATCGGGGCGTTCTTGCCGTTGTGGTCTGGCGCCGCGTTCAAGAACTGGTAGACGAGGGTGAAGACCACGATATTGACGATGACGCCAGCAATCAGTGGGGTGAGCCCGGTGAGGGCTTCCAGTTCCAGGCCACTCCATTTCCACATGCTGGTGGCCAGGGCGCCGGCGATCATCGCGGCCACACCAGCACGCTTGCAGCGAATCCTGAACAGCACGGCGAAGATGAACGGCAGCAGGATGGTCGGCGCCCACAGGGCGTAGCTCAGCAGCAGCGCATCGATGATCGAGGTGGCGTAAAGCGCGAACACGATGGCGCCCAGGCCGATGGCCAGATTGACGCCGCGCTCGATCCACAGCTGTTGCTTGCCGGACATGGCGGGGTTGATGAAGGGCTTGTAGATGTCGGTGACGAAGATGACCGCTGCCGAGTTCAGATAGGAATCCGCCGTTGACATCACCACCGCCAGCAGTGAGGCCAGCACCAGCCCGGTCAGCCCCAGCGGCAGAGCGTCGCGGATCAGTTCCGGCATGGCCTGATCCGGCGAGATCTGCGGATAGAGCACCAGCGCGATCAAGCCGATGGTGGAGCTGACGGCATAGAACAGCAGACCGAAACCACCGGCCAGCGAGTAGCCGATCCTGGCATGACGGGAATCCGGTGCGGACAGGGCGCGCTGGGTGTAGGGCGGGACGAGGGTCTCGCCAAGCAGGAAGGCGATGAAGATGCTGAGGAACATCGGCGGCGTGTAATCGCCCATGAGGCTGAAGTGCTCGCTGGGGAGCGCGGCGATCAAGGCCTCGGGGCCACCGATCTTGTCGAGCCCGACGATCATGGTGATGGGCAGGAAGACCGCTAGCATCACGAACTGCACCACGTCAGTCTGGATCACGGCCCACATGCCGCCGGCCGTGGAGTACACCAGTACCACTGCCATGCCAATCAGGATGCCGGTGCTGATCTCGATGCCCAGGATGGCATTGAAGACGGTGCCGATGGCCAGCGCCTGGGCGCCGAGGATGCCGATGCAGAAGATCAGCGAGAAGATGCCGGTCAATAGGCGAGCGCTGCGACCATAGTGATGCGCCATGATGTCGCCGACCGTCTGTGCCCCTGCATAACGCTTGAGGCGTGGCGCGATGTAGAGGCCCGCGATGATGGTGGCGATGGGGAAGGCGGAGGCCGCGAACATGAAGGCGTAGCCTTCGTCGAAGGCCTTGCCGGCGCGACCCATCGAGGCACCCCCGCCGAGGAAGGAAGCGGCGAGCGTGGCGAACAGCACCGGCCAGATGATCTTGTTGCCGGCGACAGCGAAGTCGGCACTGCTGGATGTCTTCCTGGCACTGCGATAGCCGATATACAGCAAGATGGCGAAATACAGCAGTAGCCCCATGAGGTCGATCGTGTGCATTGTCTGTGGCCCTTTGTTGTTGGTTATGAGGGTCTGGTCAGCTTCCTCCCGCTGGGGGTATAAGCACAACTAAAGGCTGTCTATTAAGTCATAAGAACAATTTAGAGCCTATTCACGAGAGGCTAGTCTTGAGCATCCAGTCCCAAGCGTCCGCCCCGCCACAAGAGCCCAGTTGTCATGAAACTCAGACATAACCTGCGTCAGTTGCAGATCTTCCAGGAAGTGGTGCGCACGGGCAGTCTCTCCCAGGCAGCGCGTCGGCTTGGCTTGACGCAACCGGCGGTGAGCACGGCGATCGCCAATCTGGAGAGTGACGTCGGGTTTCTGCTCTTTCGCCGCAACCACTATGGCACCCAGTTGACACCGGAAGCCGTCCATCTGGCGGAGGGTGTCGACAAGGTGCTGGCATCGGTGGGGCATCTGGATGAACTGACGGATGGTCTGCGTGATGGTCACGCCGGCAAGCTCACCGTGGCCTCGATGCCGGGGCTTTCGCCGACGGTGATGCCTCGAGTGATGTCACGCTATCTTGCCGACTTCCCCAGGAGCCGTCTGTCGCTGCAGACGTTCAGTTCACGCAAGATCGCCGAGTGGGTCGCCGAGGGCCAGTTTGACCTCGGGGTCATCGAGGCAGACGCCGCGGTCGAGGAGCTGGTGCTGGAGGAGTATCAGCTCTGCATGGCACTGGCCGTGCCTGCCCACAGGATCTGGCCGGGGAAACCATCATCACGCTGGATCAGCACCATCAGAGTACCTTGAAGCTAGCGCGTGCCTTTCAGCAGGCAGGCATGACGCTGCAGGCAAGCATCGAGACGCATCTGTTTCCCTCGGTCGCGATGCTTGTCAATGAAGGGATAGGCATTGCCTTGATCGATCCGGTGACGGCGGAGGCGATGCTGGCGCGGCGCGATTGCCAGCTGCGCGTGGTGCCATTCGCGCCGACCATCAACCTGGATGTCGCGCTGGTCACCTCGCGTTTTCATCCCGTCTCGCGTCAGGGGCAGCGCTTCATGCCCTATCTGACGGCGGAGCTTGCTGCCTGGCAGCAGCGCTCTCACTTACACCGCGGTTCTCGGCACCGTGCGCTGCCAGTCACGACGATGGACTTCCCTGTCATCTTCCCAGGCGATCTGTTCGGCTTCGAGATAGAAGTTCTCGGCATCACAGCGCATGCGGTAGTGACTCTCGACACGGATGTCGAACTGGCCCGGGGTGGTCTCGCCCAGCGCCGTGTCGCGCCCGTGCTGATCGCGTCCGGCGCGGTAGTGCCAGACGATCTCGGCACGCGTGCGATCGGCGTCTTCCGGATGCGTGGTATAGCGCTCGGTGCAGCGATGCTCGACACGCATGCCGGTATCCTCGAAGGTCATCGCCCCCAGGTCATCCGCGACGATGGTAGTGATTTCTCCGGTCGCCACGTCCTCGACCACGCTCCGGCTGGGCTTGGCCTCGCGCTGCTCGCTGATGTTGGCCGGTGGCGCGGACTCCGGTGCCTCGAAGGGATTGGCCACGGCCTCGCCGGTGAAGACCGGCAGCGCGAGTGACTGCAGGCCCGGCTGCAGGGTCAGTGCCGCACGCCTGGCCGCCGGCCATACCATCGGGAAGTTGGCGGTCGCGAGCGCCACGCGCAGACGGTGGCCGGCCGGAATCCGGTAGCCCGCCATGTCCAGTTCAAGCTCGACCTCGATGGGCTCGCCCGGTACCAGTGTCTGCGGATTGTCGTGATCGCGCAGGGTGAGGTTGAGCACGCCGTAGGTGATGCGTGCGACCTGACCATCCGGCTGCACGTCACTCAGGCGCACTGCCAGCTGGCCGCAGGCCTGGTCACTGGCCAGCGTCAGCGTGACCTTGGGCTTGCCGAGGATATCCAGCGGCGCTTCGAGCGGTTCACTGTCAAAGCACACGGCCAGCGCATCATCGAGACGCTGGTCAGCCGGCAGGTCAGGCCCGAACCAGATGGCGCAGTACTCGCCCTGATGACGGCCAGCAGTGAGCGGGGAATCCACCACGACCGGCCTGGCCAGTGGCTGCTGGCCCTGGCGTGCATTGTCGCTCAGGCCTGACTCGCTCAGAGACATCTGATGCATCTTGACATCGCTGGCCGGCCAGCCATCCGTCTGCACCCAACGCCCCGGACGCTCGGCATACATCGTCTTCGGCGGCAGGGAGTCCTGCAGGTAGAAGGTGGCGGACGGCTCGTCCATCACGCCGTTTTCCTCACCCTTCAGCCAGTGGTCCCACCAGCGCAGCGCTTCCTGCAGGAAGCCGATGGCCGGATTGGGCACCGCGAAGTGCGGATACTTGTGAATCCACGGGCCGATCAGCGCCTTGCGCGGGCAGCTCAGGTTTTCCATCATCCGCCCGACGGTGTTCTTGTAGGCATCTCCCCAGCCACCGATGGTATAGACCGCCGCTTCGATATCGGCGTAATTGGTGTTGATGGAACCCTGTTTCCAGTACTCGTCGCGGTGCTGATGCGACAGCCAGGTCTCGGCCAGCAGCGGCATCTCGTCGAGACGCTCCTGCCACATGGCGCGCCACTCATCACCCACCAGACGCGGGTCCGGCGGGGCCGCGGAGAAGCTGAGCATGGTGGCGGCCCAGGCCAGGTTCTCGTTGAGAAGGCACCCGCCCTTATAGTGGATGTCATCGGTGTAGCGGTCATCGGTGGAGCAGAGGGTGATGATGGCCTTGAGCGGTTCCGGCTTGTGCGCCGCCAGCTGCAGCGAATTGAAGCCGCCCCAGGAGATGCCCATCATGCCGAGCTTGCCGGTACACCACGGCTGATTGGCGATCCAGTCGATCACCTCCAGCGCATCGGACTGCTCCAGCGGCAGATATTCATCTTCCATCAGTCCATCAGACTCGCCATTGCCGCGCATGTCGACGCGCACTGAGGCATAGCCGTGGCCAGCGAAGTACGGGTGGGTGAGCGCATCGCGCGGGGCGGTGCCGTCACTCTTGCGGTAGGGCAGGTATTCGAGAATGGCCGGTACCGGCGCCTGTTCCGCCCCTTCCGGCAGCCAGATGCGCGCGGCCAGTCGGGTGCCGTCCGAGAGCGGAATCAGCATGTGTTCGATTTCGCGGACGGGATACGGGAAGTCGGTCTTGACCTGCATTATTCTAGGCTGGCACCGTAACCGAAGCTGGCGGCCGGTTCGGCGGCGGTCTCGACCCACACGCTCTTCACTTCGCTGTATTCGCGCAGCGCATCCAGCCCGGAGGAGCGGCCATAGCCACTCTCGCCGTAGCCCCCGAAGGGGGAGCTGACGTGAATGGTCTTGTAGCCATTGACCCAGAAGGTACCCGCGCGCACCTGACGCGCCACGCGGTGGGCGCGCCCGACATCACGCGTCCAGACGGCACCGGCCAGCCCGAAGCGACTGTCATTGGCGATGCGGATGGCGTCGGCTTCCTCCTCGAACGGTATGGCGACCACGACCGGGCCGAAGATCTCCTCCTGCGCGCAGCTCATGGCGTTGTCGCCCAGCAGCACCGTCGGCGCGACATGATAGCCGCCGGTGTCCGGGATGGGGTCTGCTGAGCCATCCGCCAGGCGAGCGCCGTCTTCAAGAGCACCAGCCAGCATCGACGTCACATGCTGGTATTGCTTGGCGTTGTTGATCGGGCCGATCTGGGTCGCCGGGTCCTGCGGATCACCGAGCGTGAATTGCGTGGCAGCCTCGGCCAGCGCGCTGGTGAACTTCTCGTAGATCGAGGCCTGTACCAGCAGGCGCGAACCCGACACGCAGCTCTGACCAGCGCCGGAGAAGATGGCCGCCTGAGCGCCGCGCAGTGCCACCTCGAGATCGGCATCCTCGAAGACGATATTGGCCGACTTGCCGCCCAGCTCCAGCACGCAGGGAATGCAGCGCTGCGCCGCGGCGGTGGCGATATGGCGGCCGGTGGCGGGGGAGCCGACGAACACCACCTTGCGGATATCGCCCTCGGCGATGAATGCCTGGCCAATGGTATGGCCGTAGCCTGCGATGACGTTGACCAGCCCACGCGGCACGCCGGCGCGCTCGATCAACACACCGAGTGCCAGCGAGGACAGCGCCGTCAGCTCCGAGGGCTTGAGAATCACCGCATTGCCGGCGGTGATGGCCGGGGCGATCTGCCAGCCGGCGGTGAAGATCGGCGCGTTCCACGGCGTGATCTGCAGCACGGTGCCCAGCGGCTCATAGGTCACGTAGTTGAGGTGTGAAGTCGGGACCGGAATCACCTCGCCGTGCAGCTTGTCCGCCCAGCCCGCGTAGTACTCGAACATCTCGGCGACCTTGGCCACCTCGACACGCGCATCGCGAATCGGCTTGTTGGCGCTCAGCGCCTCGAGCTCGGCCAGTGTCTCGGCCTGCTCACGAATCAGGCTGCCTATCTGGTAGATGACGCGCCCACGCGCCTGGGCGGTCATGGCAGCCCACTGCGGTTGCGCCTGGCGCGTGGCGGCATTGGCCAGCGCGACCTGAGACGCATCGGCATCCGGGAAGGACAGCATCAGACTGTCATCATGGGCGTTGCGTACCTCGATGGCGTCACCCGTGCCGGTGACGAACTCTCCGCCGATCAGGCTGCTGACGACAAAACTGTCGTCATGAGATTGGCTGCTGCTCTGAAACGCCTGCATCAGCTCGGCGATGCGCTGAGCAATCGGGGAGGTCGGGGTCATGTCCTGGGTCAGCATGGCTTATTCTCCGTGGCCAAAGAGGGTCGGGTCGGTGCGTTGCACGATGGCGCAGAAGTCTTCGTTGTCATCCAGCGTCGCACTGCTCTCGTCCCAGAGCTTTGCGACGGTACTGGAGAGCGGAAGCGCCAGCCCCAGTTCTGCCGTCAGATCACTGGCCAGCCCGACATCCTTGCGCATCAGGCCCATGGTGAAGCCGGAATCGTAGGCCTTGTTGATCACCCAGCTGGGGAACATCACCTGGCTTGCGCCGCTACGTCCCGAGCCCGCATTCACGCCTTCCAGCAACTTTTCTGGGGAGACACCCGCCCTGGCGGCCATGGAGACGGCCTCCGCCGTGCTGATCAGATGACAGGCCGCCAGCATGTTGTTGGCGATCTTGGCGACGTTGCCCGCCCCACAGCGGCCAACGTGCACGCGGCTGCCGCTCATGGCTTCCAGCACCGGCATGGCGCGTGCCAGCACTTCCTCTTCGGCACCGATCACCATCGACATGCTGCCACTCGCCGCGCCCTTGGGGCCGCCGGATACCGGGGCGTCGATGAAGTCGATGTCGCGTGTCGCCAGCGCCGCCGCGACCTTGCGGCTGGTCTCGGGAGTCGAGGTAGTGGTGTCGATCACGATCAGGCCGGGCTTGCCCTGCGTCAGCAGACGGGTGGCGTCTTGATCCTCTTCCTGTGCGCCTTCCTTGCCCAGACATAGCTGCTCTACATGCTCTGCCTTGGGCAATGACAGGATCACGATATCGATCCTGTCCAGCAGCTCTGCCAGTGAATTGACCGGCGTGACACCTGCCGCGGCAGCTTTGTCACGCGCAGCCTGTGAGAGATCGAATCCGAAGACGGGGAAGTCATGGCGAGCAAGTGTGGCGGCCATGCCGCCACCCATGTTGCCCAGTCCGATGACACCGACGGTTGTTGTCATTGTGTGATTCCTGTCGTGGTGAAAGGGGGATGGTCATCCGGTGACTCGAGTATGGACAGCGCTTCTGTGTTCCAGCAATAATCCGAAATTCACTTTAATGTTGCCTTCAAGGCAATGCTGGGGGCGTGATGAGTCTGGTGCAGGAACGACGTATCAGTCATTTCCACGAGGCCGCCAGACTGGGCAGCGTGCGGGCAGCGGCGGATTTCCTGAATGTGGCACCGTCTGCGGTCAGCCGGCAGATCACCCAGCTGGAGCATGAGCTGGGCATGCCGCTGCTTGAGCGTCATCGACGTGGGGTCAAGCCGACGGAAGCCGGCGAGCGGGTGCTGGAGTACTACCGTCAGCGTCTGGCGCAGCAGGAGGTGCTGCTGGAGTCGTTGCAGTCATTGAAGGGGCTGCAGAGTGGCTCATTGGTACTGGCCATCGGTGAGGGCTTCATCGAGGGACTGGCAGGGCCCTTGAGCCGTTTTTCCGCGCGTTATCCGGGCATCGAGCTCAAGGTGAATCTATGTGGCAGCAATGAGGTGATCCGTCAGGTCGTCGAGGACGAGGCGCATCTGGGGCTGGTGTTCCATCCGGCAAGTGATCCAAGGATTCGCGCGCACGTCTCGCGCCCTCAGCCGGTGTGCGCGGTGGTCAATCCGGCGCATCCTCTGGCGCGTCAGGCGACGGCGGCTGTGCCCGAGCCACTGTCGCTGGCGGCGCTCGACGGATATGCCCTGGCGCTGCCGGAGGTGTCGTTCGGTATTCGCCAGATCGTCGCGCAGGCGGAGCATCAGGCCGGGGTGATGCTGAGCCCGACGCTCACCTGCAACGCGCTGGCGATGCTCAAGCAGTTCGCGCTGCAGGGCGGCGTGACCCTGCTGCCGGATTTCGTGGTCAGTGAAGAAGTGGCAGCGGGCAGGCTATGTCGACTGTCGCTTCAGGAAGCGCCTTTCATCACGCCGCATGTGCAACTGATCAGTCGACTGGGTCGGCAACTGAGCGTCGGTGCCGATCGACTGCTTGGCCTGCTGCGCGAGGACATGACGGCCTTCCGAGCCTCGTGCAGCCCGCGGCCTGCTCGGCATCACAGACAAGGATTCCCTCGATGGCTTCATTTCGTATTCTGACGCACCCCGAACACGGGACGCGTGCCGTCAAGATCGGCTGGTCCTGGCCGGCCTTCTTCTTCGGCCTGTTCTGGGCACTCTACAAGCGCATGTGGTTGCTGGCGGCGAGCCTGTTCGGCTTCATCGTGCTCAGCTCGGTCTTCATTCCCGCGACGATGGAAGGGCAGCTGATTTCCAATGTCCTGTTCCTGGGGCTGAACCTGACCATCAGCATGAAGGGCAATCAGTGGTACGCGAGCCTGCTGGAAACCCAGGGCTATCAAGAGCAGGCACAGGTCTCGGCGCGCAATCCCGATGATGCACTGGCCGTACATGCCAACTCGCAGAAAGCCTCTGCTGCCGATATCCGTGATTATGAACAACGCGGCACTCACGAGCAGGACCTCCCCGTGGATCACCGTGATGAGCAGGAAAACAGGCGCGACCGTAATGATGGCAGGGATGATGACGATAACGGTGATGGTGGCGGTGACGCCGGTGGCAAGGGCGGCGGCAACACCTCTGGTACCTTCATCGGCTAAGGGCCGGAACAGAAAGAGATGAGACGATGAACCTTCAAGGACGATTGACGCGCTGGAACGATGACAAGGGCTTCGGTTTCATCACGCCTGAGTCGGGGGGCAAGGATGTCTTTGCCCACATCAGTGCGTACCAGGGGCGCGGGCGGCCGAAAGCCAGTGCGCAGGTGCAGTATCAGTTGGGCATGGATGAGAACGATCGCCCACGTGCCACACGCTTTCGCACGTTTGGGGCAGGGGCTTCCACTACTTCTGCTGGAGTGGGGCTTGCATGGTTGATGCTGCTGGCCGTGATGGTCGTGCTCGGGGCAGGCTGGCAGCAGGGGCGTCTGCCCTGGATGTTGCCAGTGGCGTATCTGGGCATGAGTCTGGTGACGTATCTGGCCTATCGAATCGACAAGCAGGCCGCGACATCAGGGGAGTGGCGCGTGTCCGAGGGGAAATTGCACTTCATGGAGCTGCTGTGTGGATGGCCGGGCGCGCTGATCGCCCAGCAGAGCCTGCGCCACAAGACGCGCAAGACAAGCTACCGGCTCGTGTTCTGGTGTGTGGTGTTGATCAATATCGCGGCCGTGAGCTGGCTGACGCTCTCGCCGGATGCCGCGACCCTTCGTGACCTGCTCGGCTTTCCCGTCATGGCAGGCGAGGCCATGATCAGGTGGTCATGAACGGATGATTGAGCGGCGTTATCGATCGCATGACAACGACAAAGGGGGCCTGAACCAGGCCCCCTTTGTCGTTTTTGCTTACTGGCGTGTGCCATCAGAACGCCATCAGAACGGTGCGTAATCATCCTGTTCGGCGCTTGTGGCGACCCAGCGCTCTCTGGCAGGTATCGCCCGACGTTGCGCGCCCTGTGGCGGTATCTGGCCTCGCTCACCATACAGCCACAGCACCATGTTGGAGCGCTGGCCGCTAGTGATCGGCTGCGCGGCATGCGGCACATTACCGCGATGCAGCATGGCCGAGCCGGGCGTGAACGAGAAGCGCACTGCGTCTCCGCTCGCGGCGTCCAGAACATCCAGTTCAGAGCCCTCGAAGGTCTCGTCGGGCAGGTTCATGTTGATGTTGAGGGTCACGGACGAGGCATCAGTATGCGGCCGAATCGAGGCGTCCGTGGTGGGCTGATAGTGGATCGAGAAGCCGAAGGACTGGCTGTCGTAGCCGATGATTTCCGGGAACAGCAGCCGCGAGATCGGACGCATGTAGGTATCCAGCAGCTGCTGATAGAACGCCTGGAAACTCGGTGCCGCCAGATAGCCCTGTGAGCGACGGTCGAGCATGGCGCCGCGCCGATTGAGCACGATGCCGTAGGGCGGGCGCAGCGGAATACCGGCATCCCATGCCTTTTCCAGCAGGTTGCGCAAATCAGCAATGCGCTCGACATCGAAGAGCTGGAACTGATAGACGTCAGTAGCGACTTCTGTCATCAGCGCCTTGACGTCCGTCTCGCGCTCGGGATTCTCCCACGCCTGCTTGACGGCAGTGCGCAGCGCCTTGTCGATCAATCCACTGTCGAGGATGGCGAGGTCGTCTTGCTCAACGGCTTCCCATTCACGCCAGGCGTCACTCAGCAGTTGACGGTGGCTGTCCCAGAATTGCTGGACGGAGGGGGCGCGCCGCAGCATGGCTTCGCGGGAAGGCAGTTCGAGCTCGCGGGCTTGCTGCAAGCGGGTCTGCTGTAATAAGGCTGCCGTTTCGGTGATATGGGGCAATTTATTACGCCGTGTCTTGTTGATAAACAGGCCCCTGGAGTAAACACATTCAATATTCTATTGATGATCTCCGTACGACAGCAGGCCCGCACACAATGCGGGCCTGCTGTCGTATGTCACAGTGATACGTGGCGCTCTGTCAGCGCATCAAGCCATCCACCACGCCCAGGCCATGGAAGGCGATCATGCCGATGATGCCGGCGAAGATCACGTAGTAGAGCGTCGGCAGGATCGTCTTGCGCAGGGTGATGCCTTCACGCCCCAGTAGCCCGACGGTCGCCGAGGCGGCGACCACGTTGTGGATGGCGATCATGTTGCCGGCAGCCGCGCCGACGGCCTGGAGGGCGACCATCATGGCGCTGGAGATGCCCAGCGCGCCTGCCACATTGAACTGGAAATCCGCCAGCATCAGATTGGAGACGGTGTTGGAGCCGGCGATGAAGGCCCCGAGGGCCCCGACGCTGGGGGCGAACAGCGGATAGATGTCGCCCACGCTGTCAGCGATGAACTGCGCCATGGCCACCGGCATCGAGACCAGATCTGCCTCGTTCACGCCGGAGTTGATCAGGATGCGCACCATGGGGATCGTGAACAGCAGCACG
Source organism: Cobetia sp. ICG0124 (assembly GCF_004006355.1). Classification (NCBI taxonomy): domain Bacteria; kingdom Pseudomonadati; phylum Pseudomonadota; class Gammaproteobacteria; order Oceanospirillales; family Halomonadaceae; genus Cobetia; species Cobetia sp. ICG0124. The sequence goes on from NZ_CP024893.1 coordinate 1,387,801, forward strand.
AAGCCTGCGCCCAGAATCGTGCGGCTGGATTCCGTGACGGCGGCACTGACATCCTGCATGCGCATGCGGTGCAGCACGACGGTCAGCAGCACCACGATCACCAGGATACCGCCGGGCAGATACAGTGGTTGCAGACTGCCGGAGATGTCACTCTCGCCCAGGATACCGCTCCAGCCGAAGCTCAAGGAGGTCAGCGCTTCCTTGAGCGGCTCGATGACGCGGGACATCACCAGCAGCACTGCCAGCAGTACGTAGGGCAGCCAGCCCATGCCGACCGAGAGCGGCGTGCGGCCCTCGACGGGCTCCAGCGTCATGTCCAGCTTGCCCACCCATTCCTCGGGCCAGTGGTCAGCGTTCGGGAAGTCCCAGGTCCGGCTGGGCAGCAGAAAGCCCTTGCGCGCCGCGGGTACCACGATGGCGAGGCCCACCATGGCGCCGATCATCGAGGGGAATTCCGGCCCGAGCAGCAGGCCGGCCAGTACATAGGGCACCACGAAGCAGATACCCGCGAACAGCGCGAAGGGAGCGACTTCGAGTCCCTCGCGCCAGGAGCGATTGGCCCCGAAGTAGCGGACCATCACCGCCACCATGATGAGTGGCATGCAGATACCGATGATGCCGTGGGTAATGGCGACTTCCGAGGTGATCAACTGGAAGTAGCTGTCCCAGCTTGACCCGTTCGCGGCCAGAGCGTCACTGACGCCAGCCTTGTCGAGTCCTCCCGAGACACCGACGACGATGGGGGTGCCGACAGCACCGAAGGAGACCGGAGTGGATTGCACCATCATGCCGACCACGACGGCGGCCAGTGCCGGGAAGCCCAGTGCCACCATCAAGGGGGCAGCGACGGCAGCGGGTGTGCCGAAGCCTGAGGCACCCTCGATGAAGCAACCGAACAGCCAGGCGACGATGATGGCCTGTACTCGCCGGTCCGGGCTGATGCCGGAGAAGCCATTGCGGATCGCGGCAATGCCGCCGGAGTGCTTGAGCGTATTGAGCAGCAGCAGGGCACCGAAGATGATCCACAGGATCGCCACCGTCAGTATCAAGCCCTGCAACGATGAGGCCATGACGCGTGTGAAGGTCATGTCCCAGGCAAGCAGGGCGATCAGGGCCGTGACCACGAAGACGATGGGCATGGCAATGCGGGCAGGGATTCTGAACCCTATCAGCAAGATACCAGCCAGTATCAATGGCGTGAACGCCAGAAGCGCCATCCATGATGCATTCATGTGGAGCATGAATGGCAAAACTGGGTAGTGTGTTGGTCGTATTGGCCGCTTTTCAATGGGGGCTGACAGGTGGGATTGGCAGCTTGCTGATGTCCTGGGGCTGGGAGGCTGAAGTCATTTCCTTCTGGCGTGCCCTTGTCGGGTTCATCTGCATGCTGGCCTGGATGGTATTGCTGGGCTACCACAAGGTGCCGGCCAGGAAACCGCTCGCGTTGATGGGGTGGTCGCTGCTGGCGGGGGTAGGGGTCGCCGGCAACTTCATGTTCTATTTCACGAGTGTCAGCATGAGTGGTGTCGCCGTTGCCGCGACTCTCATGTATAGCGCGCCGATTTTCGTCTATATCACGTCATTCCTGGCCCGGGTGGAACGCCCGACACCAGTGAAGCTGATTTCCATCGTCGGTGTGATGATCGGCATCGTACTGCTGACGGGGGTGCTGCAATCCGGGAGTGGCAAGGTGACTCCCCTGGGTGTCCTGTTCGGACTTCTGGCGGGTGTGTCATACGCCATCTTCATCTTTGCCTTCAAGTCAGCCACGCGTCATGGCAGCACCCCAGGGGTATTGGCCATCGCGTTGGGCGTGAGCAGTCTGGTGATGTTGCCGTTGACGAATCTTTCACAGGCAGTGGCGGTCCCCTTCGCCGATGAACTGTGGCTGATTCTGGTATTCGGCCTGGTGGGGGGAGGGTTCTCCTTCTATTGCTATGTGATCGGCCTGAAGAATACCTTGCCGTCGGTGGCTTCCATCATCGCCATGATAGAACCGATCACGGCCACCTTGTTCGGGGTGTTCGTGTTGGGAGAAGGCATGGACATGATGCAGCTGGCAGGGATGGCGCTGATTCTCGTGGCGATCACGACCCTGAGCCTGGCGCAGAATGGCCCTGAGGTATTGCTTCGCCTGCCGTTGGGCTTGCGGGTTGGCTGGCCTGGATGAAGAAGTCATTCATCGTCAGCTGAAGGTATTTCTTCATCATGTCGCGGGCAGGCATCAGCATGCGATCCCCGAGATCAAAGTTGCCGGTCTGATGAGGTACGGAGTCCTTGACCGTGTAATTCTTGCGATAGAGGAGTTGCTCATCCTTGTCATAGAGGCAGTACACCACCTCGAAATCGGCAATCACATCGAAGTCTTCATTGGCGATGCCGAAGGTGAGCAGATTCATCGGCAGGTTCTTTGCCATCAGATAGTCGAGATAGACGGGGCCACGGTTCTCGTGGGCCTGAATCTCGACCTTGAGGCGATAGTCCTTCTCGCGGGCATCATGCGTGATTACCGAGGTGCTGGGTAACTGTTCGCGCAGCAGCAGGTCGAAATTCTTCATGGGCGGTGAAGAGGCGCGCGGCAGTTTCACGCTGCCCAGTGGGCGCATGGCCTGGGTCGCGGCACCCGAGAACAGATTGGCCTGAGGCTGGCTGTAATAGATGTCGGGGTAGAACGTCTTGTGTTCATAGGCCAGAGACTGCACCGGCTGAATGTTGGGCATATCGATCTCGGCACGCGAGGCGCAACCGGTCATCAGCAGCAGCGCGAGACCTGCCGTGGCGAATTTCAACATTGTCATGGTCAATCGAACCAGCGCTTGAGCACCTTGTCCGCGCGTGCGCGATGTTCCGGCTTGATATGGGCCGCCACGATGGCCACCGCGCCCGCCATCAAGGTGATGTCGTCGGTGTAACCTAGCAGGGGGGTGAAGTCCGGCAGGGCATCGATGGGGGAAATGAAGTAGCCCAGCGCGCCATAGATGGTGGTTCTGGCCCAGACAGGGGTATCGGAATCCTGCGCCGCGAAGTACATGCGCAGGGCGGGATTGAGTGCTGTCTGGCCGGCCTTGCGGGCGACCGACGAGACCTTGTGCCAGAAACCTTCCTCGCTGTACTCGGAGGCGTGGGCCGTGAGGGGCTCAGCTCAAGCGGGCAGGTCGAACAGCAGCGCATGCAGACCTCGCGCCTCAGCGAGAGTGGCCTCGGGTTCATGATCCAGCGTGACGGCATCCCCCGCGGACAGGGGCAGGCTCTGCTGATCCTTACCCTTCAGTGTTGCCGTCCCGTCGATGACGTGCAGGTAGTAGCGGCGCTTTGCGTCCAGTGGCAGTTCCAGTGCTGTGGGCTGCTCGTCATCCCCTTGCAGGCCGATGCGATACATCCGGGCATCCTGATTGATGGACAGGATGCCGTCCACGGCCTCTTGTGGCGGGGCGATCAACAGGTCGAGTCCCTCGCGTGCCGTGAAGGGTTGCTGCTGATAGCGCGGCGTCAGGCCCCTGGCATCCGGGGTGATCCAGATCTGCAGGAAATGCAGTGGCTGGCGAGTCGAGGGATTGTACTCGCTGTGCTCGATGCCGCTGCCGGCACTCATCAGCTGGACTTCGCCCACTCCCAGGGTGCGATGTGAGCCCATGGTGTCACGATGCTCGATGCTGCCTTGCAGCACATAGCTGATGATTTCCATGTCACGGTGCGGATGCGTCTCGAAGCCTGCGCCGGGTGCCACGGTGTCATCATTGAGCACGCGCAGTACGGAGACGCCCATGTGATTCGGGTCATAGTAGCTGGCGAAGGAAAAGCTGTGGCGGCTCTCCAGCCAGCCAAATCGAGCATGACCGCGTTCTGCCGCTGGACGTAACGTGAACATGGCAACCTCCTCAGAGTGTCGTGGTGTCTGCCGGTGAGTGAAGCAGGCTTCAGTCTTCGCGCACGGCGTTGCTGCCCGGTTGCAGTACCCGATCAAGGGACAGCTTGCCGCCGCCGGTGATCATGAGGCTGGCCGCGATGGTCAACAGGGCCAGCGCGTACTCGAAGCCGTTGTTGCTCATGAACAAGCCATTGCCGATATGCACGGTCAGGATGGCGATCAGCATCGTGAAGACCAGCACGGCAGCTGCCGGGCGCGTCAGCAGGCCGATGAGAATGGCCAGTCCGCCGAAGAATTCACCGCTGCCGGACAACAGTGCCATCAGGTAGCCGGGCTCGATGCCCATGGAGGCCATCCACTGCCCCGTGCCTTCCAGGCCATAGCCGCCGAAGGCGCCGAACAGTTTCTGTGACCCGTGGGCCATGAAGATGATGCCGGTGGGCACGCGCAGCACCAGGCTTGCGAGGCTCGTGTCAGTGGACATCAGGCGAGAGAGGGCGGACTTGAACATGAGTGGCTCCAGGGATCAGGTAAGGGGTGGATTTTCAAATCAGTGTGTCTGATCGATGGCGCTACTATAAAATGCGGTGTCACAGAAAAATAACGGAGGATTCTGGTCTGATTGATCAGAATTTTTGAACCATGGTCTCACCCATCACGCTGGACGCGCTGCGCGTACTGGATGCCATTGACCGACGTGGCAGTTTCGCCGCAGCCGCCGAGACACTGCACCGCGTGCCCTCGGCGATTTCCTACTCGGTGCAGAAGCTGGAGGAAGAGCTGGGCGTGCCGCTGTTCGACCGTTCGCGCCGCAAGGCCGAACTGACCGATGCCGGACGCCTGGTGCTGGAGCATGGGCGACGCATTCTGCTGGCCACCGATGAGATGACGGCGCTGGCGCGTCAGGCGGGGGCGGGCTGGGAGGTCGAGCTGCGTATCTGCGTCGATACCATTCTTGATCCGGACGCGCTCTATCCGCTGTTGGAGGAATTTCAGGCCATCCAGCCGCGTACCCGGGTGGTACTGGGGGAGGAGGTGATGGGGGGCGCCTGGGAAGCGTTGCATGACAACCGCTGTGATCTGGTGATCGGAGCGCCCGGCGAGGCACCGGTATCGGGGTTGTCGAGCCGAGTGCTCGGGGCGATCGAGCCGGTCTTCGCCGTGGCAGCCGACCATCCGCTGACGCATCTGCCACAGCCGCTGTCCGCCGACGCCCTGCGTGACTATCCCACCGTCATCGTGGCCGACAGTTCGCGCAGCTTGCCCGGGCGCTCTTCGGGGTTGCTGGATGGTCGCAGTGAGATCATCGTCAAGACCACAGCGCAGAAGATAGACGTCCAGCGCAGGGGGCTTGGTGTCGGCTATCTGCCGTTGCACCGGATTCGTCAATCACTGGAAGACGGCAGTCTCACGGTGCTGCCACTGGAGACGGATCGTGCGCCGATCGATCTCTCCCTTGCCTGGCGCAGTGGCCGTCAGGGCAAGGCGCTCAAATGGATTCTCCAGCGTCTCTCGGCTCCCGGCATGGGCGAGGCCTTCGGGCTGTTGCCCCGCGAGGCGCTGACGGCGGGGAGCCATCGAGCAAACGCCCTCAGTCCCAGTCGAGCACCACCTTGCCCGACTGACCGGAGCCCATGATCTCGAAGCCCTGCTGGAAGTCATCGACGCGCAATCGATGCGTGATGATGGGCGAGAGATCCAGCCCTGACTGGATCAGGCTGGCCATCTTGTACCAGGTCTCGAACATCTCACGGCCATAGATGCCCTTGATGGTCAGCCCCTTGAAGATGACCTTGGTCCAGTCGATGGCCATCTCGCCGGGGGGAATGCCCAGCATGGCGATCTTGCCGCCGTGGTTGATGACATCGAGCATCTGACCGACGGCTGACGGCACGCCGGACATCTCCAGCACTACATCGAAGCCCTCATGCATGCCGAGCTCCGCCATCACCTCCTTCAGGGATTCGCGGCTGACATTGACGGTGCGGGTCGCGCCCATCCGCTCGGCCAGTGCCAGTCGATAGTCATTCACGTCGGTGATCACCACGTGGCGAGCCCCGATATGGCGGATGACCGCCGCCGCCATGATGCCGATGGGCCCGGCACCGGTGATCAACACGTCCTCGCCGACCACATCGAAGGCCAGCGCCGTATGCACGGCATTGCCGAAGGGGTCGAAGATGGCCGCCAGGTCATCGCTGATCTCATCCGGCAGCTTGAAGAGGTTGTAGGCGGGCAGGGCGAGGTATTCGGCGAAGGCACCCGGACGGTTGACGCCCACACCCTCGGTATTGCGGCACAGATGGCGACGCCCCGCGCGACAGTTGCGGCAATGGCCGCAGGTAATGTGCCCTTCGCCGGAGACCCGATCACCGATCTCGTAACCCCGCACCTCGCTGCCCAGCGCGACGATTTCCCCCGCATACTCATGACCGGTGACCATCGGCACCGGCACGGTCGCCTGTGACCACTCATCCCACTGATAGATGTGCATGTCCGTGCCGCAGATCGCGGTCTTGCGGATCTTGATCAGCACATCGTTGTGGCCGATTTCCGGCACGGCCGTCTCGGTCATCCAGATGCCGGGTTCGGGCTTGAGCTTGGCCAGCGCCTTCATGCATCACCTCCCGTCGCAGACCCGATCACGCCCATCTCGCGGCCGATGCGCGTGAAGGCCGAGACGGCCGTGTCGATCTGCTCCGGGGTATGCGCCGCCGAGAGCTGGGTGCGAATGCGCGCTTGTCCCCTGGGCACCACCGGATAGGAAAACCCGATCACGTAGATGCCGGCCTCCAGCAGCCGATTGGCGAAGTCACCTGCCAGGCGTGCATCGCCGATCATCACCGGAATGATGGCGTGGCCGGCGCCCGCGAGGGTGAAGCCGGCGGCCTGCATGCCGGTGCGAAAGCGTTCGACGTTCTCCCACAGCTTACGGCGCGGCTCGGCGCTGTCCTCGATTCTGTCCAGCGCCTTGAGGGTCGCCGCCACGATGGGCGGTGCCAGCGAGTTGGAGAACAGATAGGGGCGAGAGCGCTGGCGCAGCCACTCGACGATGGGCCCGCGTGCGGCCGTCACGCCTCCCGAGGCACCGCCCAGCGCCTTGCCGAAGGTGGTGGTGATGATGTCGATCTGATCCATCACGTCATGATATTCGTGGCTGCCACGCCCGTTGTCGCCGACGAAGCCGGTGGCGTGGGAGTCATCCACCATCACCAGCGCGTCGTAGCGGCGGGCGAGCTCGCAGATGCCCTTGAGATTGGCGATCACGCCATCCATTGAGAAGACACCATCGGTGGCGATCAGCTTGAAGCGTGCGCCAGCCGCGTCCGCCTCCTTGAGGCGGGCCTCGAGTTCACTCATGTCATTGTTGGCATAGCGATAGCGGCTTGCCTTGCACAGGCGCACGCCATCGATGATGGAGGCGTGGTTGAGCGCATCGGAAATGATGGCGTCTTCAGGGCCGAAGAGTGTCTCGAACAGGCCACCATTGGCATCGAAGCACGAGGAATAGAGGATGGCATCGTCCATGCCGAGAAAGGCCGCGAGGCGTTTTTCCAGCACGCGATGCTGGTGGTGGGTGCCGCAGATGAAGCGTACCGAGGCCATGCCGAAGCCATCACGCTCCAGCGCCTGTTGCGCGGCCGCGATCAGCTCGGGGCTATCGGCCAGGCCCAGATAGTTGTTGGCGCAGAAGTTGATGACCTGGGCGCCTTGTCCCTCGTCTTCATCACTGGCGGAAACCTGGATGCTGGCACGCTGGGGCGAGGTGATCTCGCGCTCCTGCTTGTAGAGGCCCTCTTCATGCAGCGCATTGATCTGACGGCTGAGGTGGTCGTGGAAACTGGCTGGCATGCGTCGCTCCTGTCTGTCGTGATCCTGTTCGCTTCCGATGGACGCTGTACGCCTGGGGGAAACGTGGTGACACACACTTGTTCAGCGCTGGGTAAGTGGCACCGATGCCGGGATGGTCTGGGAGGCGCGATCACGGCGTACGCGGATCACGAAGGCGATCACCAGGGCGAAGATGCCGAAGGCGACCGGTATCGCGGCGACCGAGATCAGGCTCAGCAGGGTCTTGTAGACGTCGCCGCCCAGCCAGCTGACCACGATGGCCAGGGCGGCCATGGCGATGATCCAGAAGGCGCGTGAGCGCTTGACGGTCAGCATCTCGCAGACCAGTCCTGCCGAGTCGGCACTGGTGATGAAGAACAGCAGGATGTTGAGCGTCAGTATCACCGAGAGGATGCCGGTGGTATCGATGGTATCGATCAGCTTGAACACGTCCTCGACGCCCAGGCTGAGACTGCCGAGACCGAACACCACGAACCACAGGCACGAGAACAGAGTCGGCACCAGCATCACCCCCAGCACCATGCCACGCAGGGTACGGCCCTTGGAGATGCGCGCCACGAAGACGCCGGTGAAGATGAACCAGCCGTACCAGGCAGCCTCGAAGGCATACAGCCAGTCGGCCAGCCACGCCTTGCGCTCCGGATCACCCAGGCCGATGTCGGTGGCCATCGCCGGGTACTTGAGCAGGTATTCCGGCACCAGACGCACGAAGGTGGAAAGGATGTCGCCGGGGACGGTCAGTACCAGCACGCCGATCATCAGAATGATGGCGAACAGGGTGTTGTAGTTGCTCAGCCACTTGATGCCGCGCTTGAGGCCAGAGGCGGAGGAGATGATGGCGCATACGGCCAGCACGCTGATGATCAGGGTCGGGCTGAACTCGATGCCGACCAGCTTGACCAGTCCCTGCTGGATCGGGGTGGTCGCGTAGGTGAAGGACAGCGACAGGCCGATGACGGTGGAAACGACGAGGCTGACCAGGTTGAGCTTGCTCCACAGGCCATTGCCCAGCAGTTCTTCGGCGGGCTTGGTCATCTTCATGTTGTACATGGCATGCGCGAACAGCGCGCCGATGGCCAGATAGCCCGCCCAGGCAAGCAGGCCCCAATGATTGAAGGCATTGAGCAGTGCCATGTCGGTGCTCTGTCCGGCATCGGTATGGTACTTGGGTTCCAGCACGCCCCAGGTGAGCAGGCCGATGCCCATGCCGGTGGCAAACAGCATGCCCATCCAGCTCAGGGTGTGGAATTCCGGTTCGCCTTCACCGAAGCGCAGCTTGCCCAGCGGCGTGAAGCACACCGCGACCATCACCAGCGAGATGGCGAAGGCCGGCCAGGTGAAGATGAAGCCGAGATTGCCGATCACCGAGGTCTTGACGGTGTCGAGGGCCACGAGGAATCCCGTCGGGAAGAGGGCGGCGGCGCCGATCAGCAGCATGATGACCGCCACGGTGGCGATCGAGGTCAGGTACTTGCCCTTGGCGGAGTCTGTGTCCCCCAGGCCGCAGACGGAATCCGTGGGGTTTCTTGAACCTTTTCAGTGCGTTGCCGGATTCCTGATAGAGCGCCACCAAAAGGCCCATCGTCATTGCCACGATCACGAAGCTCATCGGCAAGGCGGCGGCCATCAGGATGGTCTGCAGTGCCTTGAGGCCGCCTGCCATCAGCAAGGTACCGGCAGCGACCGAGTCCGATGCAGATGCCCCAGAAGATGCGGTGACGCGCCAGCGGCTCCTCATCGCCCAGCGACAGGATGGTGGTGACCACCAGGGTGCTGGAGTCGGAGCTGGTCACGAACCAGCTGATCAGCAGGAAGATCAACAGCGAGGAAAGGATGACTCCCAGCACGCCGTTGCCGGCCAGGGCATCGGCGGTGGCGAACAGGGCTTCCGGCAGGTTCCAGTTGCGCACCATGCGTCATCAGCTCGCCGGTCCCCGGGCCCATGGCGGCCGTCAGCTCCTGATGCAGACCGGTACCGCCGAACAGCGCCTGCCAGAGGAAGATGATCAGCGGTGGGGCGATCAGCACGCCGAGGATGAACTCGCGCAGGGTGCGCCCCTTGGAGATGCGCGCGATGAACAGGCCGATGAACGGGGCCCAGGCCAGCCACCAGGCCCAGTAGAAGATGGTCCAGCCTTCCTGCCAGCTGCTCTCGCCCGGGGTCTGGGCGACCCAGAGTCCCATCGGCACCACGTCGCGCAGATAGGCCAGCAACGTCTCGCCGAACATGCGAGATCAACCACAGGGTGGGGCCGCCGATCAGGAAGCTGCCGACCACGAGCACCGAGACGCCGATGTTGAGCTCGGAGATGAAGCGGATGCCGCGCTTCACGCCGGAGACGGCAGATGCGATGGAGATCACGCTGATGACGGCGATCAACGCCAGCTGAGTGCCGAGCCCGGCATCCAGTCCGGTGAGGCGGTTGAGCCCGACGGCGATCTGGCTGACGCCGAGACCCAGTGAGGTCGCGATTCCGAAGACACAGCCCAGTACGCCCATGATATCCACGGCGTGACCGATGGGACCGTAGATACGCTCGCCGATCAGCGGATAGAGCGCCGAGCGCAGCGCCAGGGGCAGGTGATGGCGGTAGGCGAAGTAGGCGAGTGTCATGCCGACGACGCCATACACCGCCCAGCCATGCAGGCCCCAATGGAAGAAGGCCACCTTGAGGGCCTCGACGGCGCGGGCATGGTCCATGTTGGTAGCGCCGGCCAGACCCGCGTGCGGGTTGTTGGGGTACCCGAAGCCACCGGAGTCGTCGAAGTAGAACAGTGGCTCGGCGACCCCGAAGAACAGGATGCCGATCCCGACGCCTGCCGAGAGCAGCATCGAGATCCAGGTAAAACGCGAGAACTCGGGTCTGCTGTCCCTGGGGCCGAGTCGCAGGCTGCCCCAGGGAGACACCACCATGACCAGTGCACAGGGCGATCATGCCCACGACCAGGATGAGGTAGTAGGTGCCGAAGGTGTTCTCGATCCAGGCGCGGGCGGCGCCGAACAGGCTCGCGGAAGAGGCCTGCGGACTCAGGCCCGGCACCGACCACGAAGGCCAGCAGCAGGCCGGCAGCGGTGAGTGTCATGCCCTTGTGCATGCCCTTGAGCGGGCCGCGGGTCTCGGCGACGTGCCTTGAGCGCCATGCGCGATTCCTCGATCAGGGCGATCAGAAGACCCAGTGTCATGAGCAGAATGACCAGGCTGACCGGCAATGCCGCCGCCATCAGCACGGTCTGAAGGGCTTTCAGGCCGCCGGCCATCAGCAAGGTACCGGCAGCGACCGAGTCCGATGCAGACGCCCCAGAAGATCCGGTGGCGCGCCAGCGGCTCCTCATCGCCCATCGACAGGATGGTGGTGATGACCAGGGTGCTGGAGTCGGAGCTGGTCACGAACCAGCTGATCAGCAGGAAGATCAGCAGTGAGGACAGGATGACGCTCAGAGTGTCATTGGCCACCAGTGTATCCGCCGTGGCGAACAGCGCCTCCGGCAGGTTCCAGTCGCGGATCATGCGCCATCAGTTCGCCGGTTCCCGGGCCCATGGCTGCGGTCAGTTCCTGGTGCAGCGCGGTGCCACCGAACAGCGCCTGCCAGATGAAGATGATCAGCGGCGGTGCGATCAGCACGCCCAGCACGAATTCACGCACGGTGCGGCCCTTGGAGATACGGGCGATGAACAGGCCGATGAACGGCGCCCATGCCAGCCACCAGGCCCAGTAGAAGATGGTCCAGGCATCCTGCCAGTCGCGTTCCAGCGGCGTGCCCGCCACCCACAGACCCATGGGAATGACGTCACGCACATAGGAGACCAGCGTCTCGCCGAACATGCGTGATCAACCACAGTGTCGGCCCCCCGATCAGGAAGCTGCCCACCACGATGACGGAGACGCCGACGTTGAGTTCGGAGATGATGCGGATACCCCGGCTGACCCCCGAGACGGCAGACGCGATGGAGATGGCGCAGATCACGGCAATCAGCACCACCTGGGTGTAGATGCCGGAATCCAGCCCGGTCAGACGATTGAGGCCGACGGCGATCTGGCTGACGCCCAGGCCCAGCGAGGTGGCGATACCGAACACGCAGCCCAGTACCCCCATGATGTCGACGGCGTGGCCGATGGGGCCATAGATGCGATTGCCGATCAGCGGATACAGCGCGGAGCGCAGGGCCAGCGGCAGGCCGCGGCGATAGGCGAAGTAGGCCAGGGTCATGCCGACGATCACATAGACCGCCCAGCCATGCAGGCCCCAGTGGAAGAAGGCCAGCTTGAGCGCATCCACGGCGCGCGCATGGGTCATGGCGGTGTGGCCGGCGAGGTCCGCGTGCGGGTTGTTCGGGTAGCCGAAGCCGCCGGAGTCATCGAAGTAGAACAGCGGCTCGGCGACCCCGAAGAACAGGATGCCGATGCCGACGCCTGCCGAGAGCAGCATCGAGACCCAGGTGAAGCGAGAGAATTCGGGACGGCTGTCCGGTGCGCCGAGGCGCAGGTTGCCCCAAGGAGAGAACACCAGGGCGAGTGCACAGCCCGATCAGTCCGACGATGGTGACGAGATAATAGGTGCCGAAGGTGGACTCGATCCAGGCGCGGGCGGCGCCGAACAGACTCGCGGACGATGTCTGGGTGCTCAGGCCCGTGGCCAGGACGAAGAGCAGCAGCAGGCCCGCTGAGGTCAGGGTCATGCCCTTGTGCATGCCGGTCAGCCAGCCTGAGGTCTCGACCTGCACGCTTCTCTTTCCCTGTCACGGAGGCTCCCGCGTCATGCGTCTCGACTATTCCGGCCCCTTGCCCGAAACGATCGGATTTCTGCTGCTGCCGCGTTTTTCGATGATGGCCTTCTTCGCGGCGGTGGAGCCGTTGCGCATCGCGAATCGCATCAGCGGCAAGCCGCTGTTTCGCTGGTTGCTGATCAGTGAGGATGGCCAGCCGGTCACGGCATCGAGTGGCATGACGCTGGTGACGGATCACAGCATTCTGGATATCCGCTCGCTGCCTTCGCTTGCGGTATGCAGTGGCTTCGAGCCGGAAGCTCACCTGAATCGCGCTCTCACTGGCTGGCTGAATCGCCTCGATGCCGGTGGCTGTGTGCTGGGCGGGCTGGATACCGGGTGCTTCCTGCTCGCCGCGGCCGGGCTGCTCAATGGTGAGCGCGTCACGCTGCACTGGGAGAGTCTGCCGGCGTTTCGCGAGCGTTTCCCTGCCATCAGCACCTCGGATGAATTGTTCGAGCTGGGCGCACGGCGTTTCTCGTGTGCCGGGGGAGCGGCGGCGATGGACATGGCATTGGACGTGATTGCCCGGCGGCACGGCACGGCCCTGGCAGTCGATGTCTCCGAGCAGCTTGTCCATGACCGCATGCGGACGCGAACCGATCAGCAGCGCATGACGCTGGCGCGGCGACTCGGCACTCACAAGCGCCAGCTGGTCGATGCCGTCGCCTTGATGGAGCAGCATCTGGACACCCCCCTGTCGCTGGAGGAGCTGGCCCGACGCTGTCGCATCTCGCTCAGACAGTTGCAGCGTCTGTTCGAGCAGGAACTCGCCACGTCGCCGCGAGCCTGGTACCTGAGGCTGCGGCTGGAGCGTGCTCGGCATCTGCTCAAGGAGACGGATCTCGATATTCTCTCCATCGGACTGTCCAGCGGCTTCACGTCGAGCTCAAGCTTCTCGCGGGCCTATCGCAATCACTTCGGGCATTCCCCGCGAGCCGAGCGCTAGGGCTTCGGTAGGGCTCGCCAGCCTGATCCCCGTGTCCGCGATGGCCCACGAGGGGGATGTCTCGGAGCGACTGGCGCAGATCGCATCCCTGTTCGATGCCCGGAGCATCGTGGCTGGCCCTGAGGTGGTGGATTGCACGCTGTCCGGTGGGACCGAGACCCAGTGCTTCAGCATCACGCTGAAGAACTCGCTGGAGTCCAGCGAGATGGGCCCCTGGTGTCCCGGCAAGCTCTCGGACGGTGCCGACAAGGGGGGTATCTGGGTGCGTGACGGCAAGCAGTACGACGTGGATGGTGCCTTCATCGAGAATCTGGCCACCTTCTATGATGACCCCGAGTGGCAGCTGTTCGACGAGGCCACCGGCAAGGTTCACGTCACGGATACCAGGACGGCCTGTGATCAGGCGGCGCGGCCGGATGTGGCCGAGGCGTACCACAACTACTGCGTGGAATGCCGCACGGAATACATGGATGAGGTCGTCGAGACCACCTATGTGCTGCCACTGGTTCCCGTTGCCCGTCAGGAAGCGGCATCAGGGCGCACTCCGCCAATTCCGCGGGGAATCGCCTTCAATGGCGTCAGATTCGATGCGGCAGCGCCTCAGGATGCGATTCTTGCCGCCCATACCCTGGCGCCTTTCGATGACTGCGGAGGGCATGTGAATCTGCATGTCGGCTATCACTATCACGGTGCCAATGGCTGCAGTCCCGCGAAGGAGAACGTCGCGGCGGATGCACCGATGATCGGCTTTGCCATGGATGGTTATCCGATCCTGGCCAGACTGACCGGTGACGAGGCCGAGGAGGCAGAACTCGACGCCTGCAGTGGCCATGTCGGTGCAGGCATCGGATACCATTATCATGGCAACAGCGCCGAAAAGAACGAGATTCTGGGATGTTTCCATGGCGAGATAGGCTGCGCACTCGACTCACCGGATGCTGTCTGCACCGCAGATGACGGCCTCCCTGTTGATGGCAGGGGTGGCCCATGCCGAAGTGGTGCCGGGCCAATTCTCCACGGCCGCGCTGGTCGAGGCGCCGGAAACCGTCAGCTGTACGCTGGAGAATGGCAGCGCTGCCCAGTGCACCCGACTTGTCGTGAAGTACCAGCCTGATGACCTGGAGATCGGCCCTTTCTGCCCACCGACGCTGGATGATCAAGGCGGTATCTGGCAGTGGGATGGCCAGCACCCCGGTCTATATCGGCTGGATCGTGCCTTCTTCGAGATGCTCGATACGCTCGGATTTCATTTTCATGATGAGGACGAGACGCTTCACATCATGACGGACCTGAGCAAGCGTCAGGAAGAGGCCAACAACTGCCTCAACGTGGCGGAAGATGACAGCGTCGAGATGAGCATTCTGCTGCCTGTCGTCCCGGTGCCGGCCGACTCGCCGACGTCGCTTGGCACTGTCGCCAAGGTAGGCCTGGCACTGGATGGCGTGCCCATCTTCGCCGATGCTCCCTCGGTGCTGGATACCGGCAATCTGCCGGCATTGGATACCTGCGGCGGTCATGTGGACCCGGGTGGCTGGTATCACTGGCACGCGACGGCCACGGATATCGATAGCGTCTATGACACGCAAGGCGTGGATGCCCATTGTCAGCAACCGCAGAGCAAGAGCGCCCAGTTCGCCTATGCCTTCGATGGCTATCCGATGTTCGGCAGTGAAGACCCGACGGGCGAGGTGCCGACCGATCTCGACCGTTGCAATGGTCACTTCGGCCCGACCGAGCGTCACCCGGAAGGCGAGTATCACTATCACGCCACTCAGGAATTCCCCAACCTGCCCGCATGTCTGAAGGGTGTGGTGGCGAAGGACAACTTCACTACCAATGCCAGGATGGGGATCGGCTCTCCACGCAAGCCGGGTCAGGGCCCCATGCCCGGGGCATGTTGACGGTGCTCTTCACCCAGACAGCCAGCGCGCATGTCGATACGGATAGCGTCGGCGGCTTTGCCGCGGGCTTCCTGCACCCCCTCACGGGTCTGGATCACTTTACCGCCATGGCAGCCGTGGGGCTGTGGGGGGTGATTCTGGGGCGTCCTGCTTCCTGGCTGTTGCCGGTGGTATTCCCGATGATCATGGCGCTGGGCAGTGTGGTGGGCATCGTGGGGGTGACATTGCCCGGAATCGAGATCGGCATTGCCTTGTCGGCTTTGGTGCTCGGCGGCTTCATCGCGGGGCGCGTGCGCCTGCCGCTGTGGATGGCCTGTGCGGTGATCTCCGTCTTTGCCGTCTGTCATGGCTACGCCCATGGGGCGGAGTTGCCCCTGGCGTCTGATCCCTTTGCCTTTGCGATGGGCTTCATGGTGGCCACCGGCAGTCTGCATGCCGCGGGTATCGGCGTTGGCATCATGGCGGAGCGCTTCCGTCAGGGCATGTTGCTGCGCGGATTGGGGATTCTGACGGCACTGCTGGGTGTCTACTTTCTGGTCGAGGCATTGTCATGATGTGGCCGGAACAGTGGATGATCGGCGTTCGCGCCGTCTGTGCCAGCCCGGTGATCCTGTATCTCATCGTCACGGCGGGTCTTGTCGGAGTCGCCAGTCAGGACGGGGACACACCGCAGACACGTGATGCGGCGCTGGGGGTGGCGGTCAATGGTGTGCCCATCTATGACTACACCGGCGGCGGAGAGATGTCTCAGGATGACCTCTCAAGTTATCAGGCCAAGAATGACACCCTGGCCACCAAACAGCTGGATGCCTGTGGCGGGCACGCCGGACGCGGCGATGATTACCACTATCATGTCAAACCCGTGTGCATGATCGACAAGATGAAGAATGCCGATGACAACCCCATCATTGGCTGGGCTTTCGATGGTTACCCCATCTATGGCGATGACAACCCGGATGGCTCCCCTATCGCGATGGATGTGCTGGATGTCTGCAACGGACAGCCTGATGACACCTTCGGGTATCGCTATCACACCTCCGAACAGGCGCCCTACATCATTCAGTGTCTGATGGGCGAGGTGCCAGAGGCGAAAGACCTGCCGCGTGTTCCGCCGCTGAAGGCCGCGAGTGGCGATACGCAGGCCGACAGTCGTGGGCGGCCTGCCGGCACTCCGCCGCAAGGGGGCGTGGAAGACCTGGTCTTTACCCAGCAGGCAGACGGCAAGCGCAGCATGGATTACACCTATCACGGTGAAGCCTATTACATTCGCTATACGCCCACCGATACGCCCAATTGCTATGACTTCGAGACGCGTACCGTGACGGATGGTGGCGACGTCAAGACCGGGGAGTACTGCCGATGATTCGGGCATGGTCGAGCAAGTTATCGAGCAATCGGCAATCTGGCGGGCAAGTTCTCAAGTGCATGGCAGACGCGTCTAGCACGTGGCTTGGTCGTCGGGCTTGGTGCGATGGCCCTGGCCACACCCCTGGCCACACCGGCGCTGGCACAAGGCGACTTCACGCTCACCAGCCCTGCCTTCAATGATGATGGCTGGTTGCCGGATGACCTGAAATGCACTCGTGACGGCGGCGATGGCGTCACGCCGCCGCTGACATGGGGTGATGTGCCTGACGGCACACAGAGCCTCGCCCTCATCATGCATCACTATCCCAAAGGCACCGTCGAAGGTCGTGATGCTCCCAGCCAGTATTGGCTGCTGTGGAATCTTCCGGCAGACACCCACGCCTTGCCGCGCGGCAACCCGGCGTCGCTGGGGGATGAGGGCGCCGACAAGGACAAGAAACGTATCGGGTATACGCCACCTTGTTCACCTCCCGGTCCTGAGGGCTCATATCACGACTACACGATCACGCTGTATGCCTTGAAGGCACCGCTGGAGGCGTTGCCGGATCATGACGACATGAGCGTGAACTGGGACACGATGACCGAGGCACTGCAGGGCAAGGTGCTGGATTCCTCCTCCATCACTTTCCGTAACTGAGCAGATGATGGACGCAAGACACCCCCCATGCGCACATTGCTGACCGCCGCCCTCATTCTGGCTGCCGCACCTGCCTTTGCCGATTCACATGCCAAGGATGAGCATGCAGCAAAGCCCAAGGCCGGCCCTCAGAGTGGCACCAGACTCAAGGCCGAGGTCTGGGTCGATAACTGGTTCGAGATGTACGTCAATGGCGAGAAGGCGATGCAAGACAGCGTGCCGATCACCACGGAGCGTTCCTTCAATTCAGAAACCGCCATCATCGAGACGCAATTCCCGGTGACGATCGCCATCAAGGCCAAGGACTTCAAGGAAAATGACACAGGCCTTGAGTACATCGGCACGGACCGCCAGCAGATGGGCGATGGCGGCATGATTGCCCAGTTCCGTGATGCCAGAACAGGCGAGGTCATCGGGGTCACCAACCGCGACATGCATTGCCTGGTGGTGCAACACGCGCCTGTCGAGGCTTCCTGTGCCGATGAGAGCGACCCACAGGCAGGCGAGGGCGCCTGTGACTTCGAGGAAACCACGGTGGACGGTGACTGGACGGCCCCGGACTTTGATGACAGCGCCTGGCCGGCTGCCATCGAGCATCAGTACAGCGATGTCAGCCCGAAGGACGGCTACGACGATATCGACTGGGATGACAGTGCCAGGTTCAAGGAATGGAGCACTTATGCAGTTCATGAAGAATGCCAAGGAACTGGCGCGCAATCCGCTCGGCATCATCGCGCTGTTCATCTCGTTGATCTACGGCTTCGCGAGCCTGTTGCTGAATTCATCCGCAGACAAGCTGACAGAGGTCGAGCGTTGGCCGCTGATCGCCTTCATCGTCATCTTTCCGCTATTGGTGCTGGGCGTGTTCTATCGTCTGGTGACCAGGCATCATGGCAAGCTCTATGCCCCCGGCGATTACCACAAGGACCGCTCCTTCATGCGCACCCTGTCGCCCGCCGAACAGGAGGAGCGCCTGACGGCCGAGGTACAGGACTCACTGGGCGCGTATCAGGCCGTCTTGCGACGGATACCGATACGCCGGCCGGCCGCCTTGGGCCAGTCATCGTCGCCTGCCGGCTGGGGCAGGGCGGCAATGCGCTCCGCCACCGCTTCCGGGCAGGGGGTCGGACGACCGCCACTGATGCTCATCGCCATCAACATCTGCTCGCTGGTGGCAATCTCGCCGCCGTCGGCATCGGTCAGAGTGAACAGCACGTGCTGACGCTTGGGGTCGTGATCCAGCAGCAGGACCTTGACCTTGAGTGTCTGGCCTTCGTGCGCCTCCGCCAGGTAGCACAGGTGCGTCTCCAGGGTGTAGATGGTCAGGTCGTGTTCGCGACGACCGTCGGCATCCAGGCCCACGTGTTCCATCAGCGCCTCGACTGCCATCGAGAAGGCGCGCGCGTATTCGGCATCATTCATGTGGCCGTTGTAGTCGACCCATTCATGCGGCACCGTGATCTTGAGCAGGTCCATCAGATACGCCCCTCGAGACCTTCGGCTTCCGGCCAGTACTTGCGCGTCAGCGTCAGCAGCTCGACCAGGAAGTCATCGCGACGACGATCCAGCTCGGCAACCGGGCGACCCGCTGCCTGGTATTCGCAGCCTTCCACGACCTTGTCGATCAGCTCGTCGGTCAGCTCCGGCGCTTCGAGCTTGGTCCACGGCAGTTTCAGGGCCGGGCCGAACTGCTCGAGCATGTGACGCATGCCCGGCTCGCCGCCGGCGAGGTGGAAGGTCAGGAAGGTGCCCATCAGCGACCAGCGCAGACCACAGCCATAGACGACAGCCGCGTCGATCTCTTCGGTGGTGGCGACGCCATCGTTGACCAGGTGCAGGGCTTCACGCCACAGCGCTTCCATCAGACGATCCGCGATGTGACCTTCGATCTCGCGACGCACGATCAGCGGACGCATGGCCAGTGCTTGATAGTCTTCGCGTGCGCCTTCCAGCAGCGCCGGGGAGGTGTGCTCGCCACCCACCAGCTCGACCAGCGGCAGCAGATAGACCGGGTTGAAGGGGTGGGCGACGATGACGCGGCCCGGCGCCTTCTTGCAATCCTGCTGCAGATCGGTCGGCTTGAAGCCGGAGGTGGAAGAGCCGATCACGACGTGCTCTTCGGCCGCGGCATCGATGGCGCTGAGGATTTCCTGCTTGAGCGGCAGACGCTCCGGCACGTTTTCCTGGATCAGATCAGCACCGACGACAGCTTCCTCGAGGGTCGCGGCGAAGCGCAGGCGCTCGACGGAAGCGCCTTCCGCCAGGCCATCCTTCTCCAGTGCGTGCCAGGCGTTCTCTACGAAGGCGCGAGTGCGGGCTTCGGTGTCCGGGGCCGGATCAAAGGCGACCACGTCCCAGCCATTGGCCAGCGCGCGGGAGATCCAGCCGTTGCCGATGACACCGGTTCCTACGACAGATAACTGGCTCATGCGACACCTCCTGCGGTTTCGAGGGCTGCCACGTCGCCGGCGGTCTTGCCGGTGGACGGATCACGCAGCTTGAGGAAGGCGCGAGTCTCGGCCGGGGTCATCACGCTGGAGCCCAGGTTCTCGATGATGCCAGAGGACTTCTCGACCAGCTGCGCATTGGTCGCCATCACGCCCTTGGACAGATAAAGGTTGTCTTCGAGACCGACGCGAGCGTGACCGCCCAGCAGCACGGCCTGTGCGACCATCGGCATCTGCATGCGGCCGATACCGAAGGCTGCCCAGTTGGAGTTGGTCGGCAGCTTGTTCTTCATGGTCAGCATGGTTTCGGTGTCGGCTTCCGCGCCCCACGGAATGCCCAGGCACAGCTGGAACAGCAGGTCGTCGTCGAGCAGGCCTTCCTGCTGCAGCTGGCGAGCGAACCAGACGTGGCCCAGGTCGAAGCACTCGAGCTCCGGCTTGACGCCAGCGGCCTGCACCAGACGAGCGTGCTCGCGCAGCCAATCAGCGGTGTTGATGTAGACCATGTCGCCGAAGTTCAGGCTGCCGCAGTCCAGGGTGCACAGTTCCGGCAGCAGTTCTTGGATCGGCGCGTGACGCTCGGCCGGGGTCTGAATGTCGGTGCCCGGGCCACCACGAGTCGGGTCGTTGACGTCCGGAATCCAGTCACCGCCGCCACCGGCGGTGATGTTCATGACGATGTCGGTGTCGGCGGAACGCACGCGGTCCATGACCTCACGGAAGTGCTCGGTGGAGTGGCTGATGCCGCCGGTCTCCGGATCACGCACGTGAATGTGGGCCACGCTGGCACCGGCCTTGGCGGCCGCGATGCAGTCATCGGCGATCTGCTTCGGCGTCACCGGGACATTCGGGTTCTTGCTGGCGGTATCACCCGCGCCAGTGATGGCGCATGTCAGGATAGTCTTGCGATTCATCGTCGAGCCTCACGTGTCAGGACACTTGTCTGCGGTAAGTCGCAGCGGCCATGTCACCAGACGTCAACCTGCACGTCACGGTCGCATCGCCTCTGCGCCTTTGTTGAACACAGTGTCGTGAAGTTGGGGGTAGCGAGATGATCAGAACGCGCCGGATACTTTGCGTTTTACGTCAACCTTCAGGTACTGTCGCCGACCCGCAGCGTGAATCCCAGGTCGTGACTCTGCTCACCCACGGGCTCGCCTTGGATGCGTGCCAGCAACTTGCGTGCGGCCACACGGCCGATCTGCTCTCGCGGTGAGACGATGGTGGTGAGACGCGGGGTGACGTGCTCACCGATGGGCAGGCCATTGAAGCCGGCGATGGCGATGTCGTCCGGGATGCTCACGCCGAGCCGCGCGGCGGCGAGAATCGCGCCACAGGCCATGTCGTCGTTGGCGAAGTGGATGGCGTCGCAGTCAGGGTGGCTCTCGCGGATGCGCTCGAGCGCCTGCGCACCGCTGGTCATCTGCTGGCGCACGGGCAGGTCGAGCAGGGGAGCCTCCTCGATGCCGGCGGCGGCCAGCGCCGCGCGATGCCCGGCGTAGCGCATCGCCGCGCGATAGTCGCGATCGAGCTCGGCACCGGCGAAGTGGATCGAGCGATACCCGCGTGCCAGCAGGTGCTCGGTCATGGCGCGTCCGGCGGCGACATGATCCATCCCCACGTTCAGATCCAACCCTTCCCCCAGCTCCATGATCTCCACGATGGGCTGATTCCAGTGCTCGAGTATCTGGCGCGTCGCCTCGTCATGGCGCAGTCCCGTCACCACCAGGCCCGCGGCCGACCAGCCCAGAAAGGTACGGATCAGCTGGGTTTCACGAGCCAGATCGTAATCCGTCTTGCCCAGCAGCAGCTGATAACCGTGCGCCTCGAATTCCTCCTGGAGCCCCTTGATCACGTCGATGAACACCACGTTGGACAGCGAGGGCACGATGACCGGAATCACGCGACTGGTGGCCGAGGCCAGGCTGCCGGCAATCAGGTTGCGCACGTACCCGACCTTCTCGATGGCCGCCTCGACCTTGAGGCGTGTCGCCTCGCGCACGCTGTCGGGGCTATTGAAGTAGCGCGAGACGGTGATCGACGAGACGCCGGCTTCCCGGGCCACATCATTCAGGGTCGGCTGCATGGCCCCCTTGCGGCTGCGTCGGGATGATTCTGATTGATTAGACATTTGTCGCGTTTTCTCATCTGCCGCTTGTCGTGGCTTGGAGCCTAATCTATTAATGATGTTAGCGCTAACATGGTAGCGCTAACATTCATGGAAGTGCAGATCGATGTCGCTGAAAGAGGCCGCCTTGATCGTCACTCGGAACAGGTTCAGCGGGAGACGCCAGATGACAGCAGTAACGACTTCACCAGTGATTGGCCTTGTCGGCCTCGGCGCGATGGGAATGGGCAGTGCGCGCGCCATGCTGGAAGCAGGCCTGGACGTGATCGGCTGTGATATCTCGCCTGGTGCCTGTCAGGCGTTTGACGCGGCAGGGGGGCGCACGGTGGCCTCGCCGCTGGAACTGGCGGCCGAGTGTCAGGTGGTGGTGCTGGTGGTGGTGAATGCCGATCAGGTCGAGCAGGTGCTGTTCGGGGCCCAGGGCGAGAGGGGGCTGGCCGAGCGACTCGCGCCGGGTAGCCTGGTGATCCAGTGCGCCACCGTGGCGCCGAGCTTCGCGCGTGAACTGGAAACCCGCTTGAACGACATGCAGCTGGAGCTGCTCGACGCCCCGATCAGCGGCGGTGCCGTCAAGGCACGCAGTGGTGAGCTGTCCGTGATGTCCTCCGGCAGTGACGCGGCTTACGTCAAGGCGGAACGCGTGCTGGCAGCGATGGCAGCCAATGTCTATCGGCTGGGCGACTGCGCCGGCCCGGGCTCGAGCGTCAAGCTGGTCAACCAGCACCTCGCCGGCGTACACATCGCGGCGGCGGCAGAAGCCATGGCGCTGGGCATGAGCATGGGGATTGACCCGGACACCCTGTATGACGTCATCACCCACTCCGCGGGCAATTCCTGGATGTTCGAGAATCGCGTGCCGCACATCCTCAAGGGCGATTACACGCCGCTGTCGGCCGTCGACATCTTCGTCAAGGACCTGAACATCGTGCACAGCACCGGGCGTGAGCTGAAGCTTGCCATGCCGGTGGCGGGCAGTGCATTGCAGCAGTTCACCGCTGCCAGCGGCGCCGGCTTCGGGCGTGAGGACGACTCGGCCGTCATCAAGGTCTATCAGCGTCTCGGCAGCTTCAGCCTGCCGGCCGCGAATGATGAAGGAGCGCAGTGATGGCGATCGTACTGGGCGGAATCGCCGACGACTTCACCGGCGCGACGGATCTTGCCAACAACCTGGTACGGGCCGGCATGCGCACCGTGCAGGTGATCGGGGTCCCCCAGGATGCGCCGCAGGAAGGGACGGGGAGCGGGTTGGATCTCAGCGAAGTGGACGCCGTGGTCATCGCGCTCAAGTCGCGTAGCTGCCCGGTGGATCAGGCGATCAGTGAATCGCTGGCGGCGCTTGAATGGCTGAAAGCCCAGGGGGCTCGCCAGCTGTTCTTCAAGTACTGCTCGACATTCGATTCCACGCCGGAGGGCAATATCGGCCCGGTCGCCGATGCGCTGCTGGAGGCGCTGGACAGCACTCAGACCGCCTTCGTGCCGGCGTTCCCCATCAACGGGCGCAGTGTCTATCAGGGGCATCTGTTCGTGGGTGACCGTCTGCTCAATGACAGCGGCATGCAACATCACCCCCTCAACCCGATGACCGATGCCGACATCGTGCGCGTGCTGTCACGCCAGACGCCCCATGGCGTGGGGCTGCTCAACCACGCCACGCTGAGTGAGGGAGCGCAAGCTGCTGGTGAGCGACTTGCCACGCTGAAGGCGCAAGGAGTGCGTCATGTGGTCTGCGACAGTCTCGATGAGCGTGATCTCGAGGTATTGGCCGAGGCGCTGGTGGAGCACGCGCTGGTCACCGGTGGCTCTGGCCTCGCGCAGGCCTTGCCTGCCCAATACCGCCGCAAGGGCTGGCTTGCGCAGATCGATGATGCGGCGGTGCTGGCCCCGGCGCAGGGCGCCGCGATGGTGCTGTCCGGCAGTTGCTCGCGCATGACGCTCAAGCAGGTGGCGCACTTCACCCAGCAGCATGCCGCCTTCGCGCTGGACCCCGTCAAGCTCAACGCGAGCGATGCCCACTTCGAGGCGGCACTCGACTTCGCCCGTGAGCAACTGGCGGCGGCGGACCCCAGGCCATTTCTGATCTATGCCTCTGCCGAGCCGGAAGGCGTCAAGGCGGCGCAGGCGTCACTGGGCGTCAAGCAGGCCGGTGAACTCATCGAGTGCGCCCTGGCCAGTCTGGCCAGCACGCTGGTCGCGGAAGGGGTCGGTCGCCTGCTGGTGGCGGGGGGAGAAACCTCCGGCGCGGTGGTCTCGGCACTCGACATCCGTGAGCTGCGCATCGGCGGTCAGATCGACCCCGGCGTGCCCTGGACACAGGCACCGCACCCGGCCGCCGGCCCCTCGCGACCGGAGGCGATGCTCTCGCTGACCCTCAAGTCCGGCAACTTCGGCGGCGAAGACTTCTTTACCCGGGCATTCGATGTCCTCGATGCCATGAATCCCCGCGAGGAGACCGCATGAGTCAGTCACGGCACGACATCAACGTGTTGCGCGAGCAGATCGCCACCTACGGCAAGTCACTGTTCGACCGCGGCCTGACCATGGGCTCCAGTGGCAACATCAGCCAGCGGCTGGAGGATGGCGGCTGGTTGATGACGCCGACCAATGCCTGCCTGGGGCGCCTGGACCCGGCGCGCATCTCGCGTCTCGACGCCCAGGGCGTGTTGATCGATGGCGACGCCCCGACCAAGGAGCACTTCCTGCATCGCGCCATGTATGACGAGCGCCCGCAGTCGGGTGCCATCGTTCACCTGCACTCGACCCACTCGGTGGCGGTGTCCTGCCTGCCGGATGTGAATCCGTGTGAGTGCATTCCGCCGCTGACGGCCTATTACGTGATGCGGGTCGGCAAGCTGCCGCTGGTGCCTTACTACATGCCGGGCGACCCCGCGCTGGGCGATGCCGTGCGTGGCCTGGCCGGCAAGCACTGTGCCGTGCTGCTGGCCAATCATGGCCCCGTCGTGGCCGGAAAGACCCTGGAAGCGGCGGTCTATGCCACCGAGGAGCTTGAGGAAACCGCCAAGCTGTTCCTGCTGCTGCAGGGCAAGAACCCGCGTGGGATGACCCCGGAACAGGTGGCGGAACTCGAAGCCAAATTCGGCCGCCCCTGAGTGATGACCTCTTCGTCTGTGACATCCAAGGATCTGACATGACCCGATTGGCCGCCAATCTCAGCATGCTGTTCACCGAGCATGACTTTCTTGATCGCTTCGCGGCTGCGGCCGACAGCGGTTTTCGCGGGGTCGAATATCTCTTCCCCTATGCCTATTCCCCGGAAGAACTGCGCGCAAGGCTCGATGCACACCAGCTGTCGCAGGTGCTGTTCAATCTGCCGCCGGGCGACTGGGAGGCCGGTGAGCGCGGCCTGACCTGTCTGCCGGGCCGCGAGGAGGAGTTCCGGGCCTCGGTGGCCGAGGCGATTCGCTATGCCGAAGCGCTCGACTGTCCGCGCGTGCATGCCATGGCGGGACTGGTGCCGGAGGGTGCGGATGACGCCATGCGGGCCCGTTGCACCGAGACCTACCTCAGCAACCTGCGTTACGCCGCCGCCGAGCTTGAGAAGGTCGGCAAGACACTGCTGATCGAACCGATCAACCCGCGCGACATGCCCGGCTTCTATCTGAGTGGCCAGGCGCAGGCACGCGAGATTCTCGCTCAGGTCGGCGCCACCAACCTCAAGGTGCAGTTCGATCTCTATCACTGCCAGATCGTCGAGGGCGACCTGATCCGCAATCTGGAAGCGCAGTTCGCACACATGGGCCATGTGCAGATCGCCGGCGTGCCGGACCGTCACGAGCCGGATGTGGGGGAGGTGCATTATCCGGCGCTGTTCGCCCGGCTGGAGAGCCTGGGCTACGACGGCTGGATCGGCTGTGAATATCGTCCACGCGGTGAGACGCGCGCAGGCCTGGGGTGGGGGGAGTCCACACGATGCACGTCATGATTACCGGCGCCGCCGGATTCCTCGGTCAGCGCCTGACCGAGGCCCTGATCGACAAGGGCAGCCTGAACGGCCAGCCATTGTCACGCCTGACCCTGCTGGATCAGATCGAGGCGCCACGTCCCGAGGCGGGTTCATGTCTGGCAGCCGAACCGGCCACCTCGCTGGATATCGAGATCATCGCCGGCGACATCGCCGATGCCGAGGTGCTTGATCGCTGCCTGGCGGGCGAGCCTGCGGTGATCTATCACCTGGCAGCCGTGGTCAGTTCGGCGGCCGAGGCGGATCTGGCACTCGGCATGCGCGTCAATTTCGACGCGACTCGCCTGCTGCTGGAAGGCTGCGCGGCGCGCGGGTTGAGCGATACCCGGCTGGTGATGGCCAGTTCGGTCGCCGCCTACGGGGGCGATCTCCCCGAGACGCTGAGCGACATGACTGCCCTGGTGCCGCAGAACTCCTACGGCACCCAGAAGGCGATGTCGGAGCTGCTGATCAATGATTACAGCCGTCGCGGTCTGGTGGATGGCTGCGTGCTGCGCCTGCCCACCATCATCGTGCGCCCGGGGCGCCCCAACGCGGCGGCCTCGAGCTTCGCCTCCTCAATCCTGCGCGAACCGCTCAATGGCGAAACCGCCATCTGCCCGGTACCGACCGAGCTTGAGATGTTCGTGATGTCGCCGCGTCGCGTGGTCGCGGCCCTGATCCAGGGCGCGGAAGTGCCGGCGGCTGATTTCGGCCTCTCGCGCTGCTTCATGCTGCCGGGCATCACCGTCAGCGTCGCCGAGATGCTCAAGGCGCTGGCAGATATCGCCGGCGAGCAGGCGCTGGCCCTCGTCAAGCATGAGCCTGACCCGCGGATCACCGCCATCGTCGGCAGTTGGCCGGCGCGCTTTGACACCCGCAAGGCGCGTGCGCTGGGCTTCGTCGGCGATGCCGACCTGCACGAGATTCTCAATGCGTATCGCGACGAGAGCGCCATCGCCTAGCCAGCGTTCGGGCATCTCATCCAGGACGAGCTCGCCAGACACCTTCGCCAGACCTGCTCGTCACACCCGTACGTCAATAACAACGATCGGTGACATGCCAGACGGCAGCGCCGACACCGCACGCCACACAATAACAATCGACAGGAGCATCACCCATGACAGACGCCGCCGTCGCGGGGCCACAGGTCATCATCGGCCTGGGTATCGCCATCTTCGTCATGATCTATCTGGTTTTGAAGACCCGCGTGCATGCCTTGCTGGCCTTGATCATCGCCGCCTCTCTGGCGGGGTTGATCGGTGGCATGCCGCCCAATGAGGTCATCAGTGCCATCACCACCGGCTTTGGCAAGACGCTTTCCACCATCGGTCTCGTGATCGGCTTCGGCGTGATGATGGGGCGTGTGCTGGAGGTGACCGGTGCCGGACAGCGCATGGCCTATGCCATCCTCAATCTGCTGGGCAAGAACAAGGAAGAGGCCGCGATGGCGCTGACGGGCTACATCGTCTCCATCCCGATCTTCTGTGATTCGGCCTACGTCATCCTCAACCCGTTGGTGCGTTCACTGGCGCGCAACAGCGGACGCTCGGTGATCGGTCTGGGCATCGCGCTGGCGGCTGGCCTGATCATCACCCACTCTAGCGTACCACCGACCCCGGGCCCGCTGGGCGTGGCGGGTATCTTCGGTGTCGACATCGGTCTGATGATCGGCTGGGGCCTGGTGATCACCGCTCCTGCGCTGATCGCACTGGTGATCTACGCCCGTATCATGGGCCCGCGCATCGAGGCGATGCTGGAGTCCCAGCCGGGTGGTTTCGAAGGTAGCGTCAAGCATGACACCGACAGCATGCTGCCTGAATCGGAGCTGCCTTCCCTGCTGATGTCCTGCATGCCGATCGGCCTGCCCATCGCGCTGATCTTCCTCAACACGCTGGTCAGTGCCGTGATGGGCGATACCAGCAATGCGCTCACCAGTACCATCGCCTTCATCGGCAACCCGGTGATCGCCGTGGGCATCGGCGTGCTGGTCGCCATCTATGGCCTGATGCCGAAGACCCCCAAACAGGAAGTGTTCGATCATCTGGAAAAGGGCGTCGAGACGGCGGGGATCATCCTGCTGGTCACCGGTGCCGGTGGTGCACTGGGCTCGGTACTGCGTGCCAGTGGCGGCGGCGATTACATCGCCATGCAGGTCGCGGCACTGGGGCTTCAGCCGCTGTTGATCCCGTTCATCATCGCAACGCTGGTGCGCTTCATCCAGGGCAGTGGCACGGTGTCGATGATTACCGCAGCCTCGATCTCCGCGCCTATCCTGATGGGCATGCCGGACGTCAACATGGTGCTGGCCGCGCAGGCCGCCTGTATCGGCGCGATGTTCTTCAGCTACTTCAATGACAGTTATTTCTGGGTCGTCAATCGCATGCTCGGCGTCAAGAGCACCAAGCATCAGATGCTGGTGCTGACATTGCCGACGACACTCGCCTGGGCCATTTCCATCATCACGCTGTTGATGCTCAACGCCATCGTCGGTTGAGCCAGTCAGGACAGTCTGCTGCAACAAGAACGCCGGGCCTCATCGAGGTCCGGCGTTGCTGTAGCGGCTACACTGCGCGCCGAGATTTTTCATTCACTCCCTGTTCATATCGGAGCTTGTCTTGGCTACGCCTGACACCTCGTCGTCTTCCTCTCCTTCCTGCCATGCGTCGTCATGCCTGCCAGCTGGCGGGGCTGGAGTCTCTTGGCGGTCTTTCTGCTGTTGATCGCGCTGGGTATCTGGCCGGTGATCGGCTGGGTCAATCAGCAGAGCTCGCTGTGGGGCATGCCGTCGTTGATCCTCTGGAGCTACCTGATCATCTTCGCCTGCAGCGGGGCCATGCTGCTGGGCAATCGTCTGTTGCGAGGGCGTCACATGAGTGAGTCACTGACCCTCACGTCCTGGCAGGGCAGCGTGCCGCTGATGATGACCCTGGGCTATATCGCGCTGGCGATGCTGATCGGCTTGGGCGCGCGCGGCGGCCGACGCATGGATTCGCTGGAGCAGTGGGGCGTGGCCGGCCGCTCGATGGGGCCGATGACACTGTATCTGTTGATCGCGGCGGGCAGCGTGAGTGCCTACACCTTCATGGGCGCGCCGGGCTGGGCCTACAGCAAGGGAGTGCCGGTCTTCTATGTCGCGATCTATCTGGCCTATCTGGCGCTGGTGGCCTGGTACTTCGGGCCCAAGGTGTGGAAGTTCGGTGAGCAGTTCGGGCATGTCACCCAGGCAAGCGCGATCGCGGATCGCTATCAGAGCCCCGCACTCGGCGCGCTCTCGGCGCTGGTGATGTCGATCGCCTCGGTGGCCTATGCGGTGCTGCAGACCATCGGCTCGGCCTACATCCTGCTGGTGATGAGCGGGGGGCGTATCCCGCTGTGGGCCGGCGTGCTGCTGGTGCTTGCGGCGATCGCCGTGTATCTGTTCGTCAGTGGTCAGCGCGCCATCGGGCGTACCAATGTCTTCCAGGGCGTGCTGATGGTGGTGGTGGCATGGGTCATCGGCCTGTGGGCGGCGCACCTGGCCACGGGGGAGTGGGGCTTCAGCGGAGTGTTCGAGCGCCTCGAGCGGTCACATCCCGAGTATCTCCGCCTGCCGGGGGCGGGGGGCGACATGAGCTTCAGCTTCTGGACCACCTCGATCATCGTCTCGATGCTGTCCTTCATGCCGCCGGTGTGGACGCAATGGATGAGCGCCTCCTCCGCGCAGACCATCCGCCGCAGCGCCAGCTGGCTGCCGACCTACTACGTGGTGATCCTGCCGCTGGTGGTGGTGGGCTTCATCGGCATCTTCAGCCTGCCCGAGCTTGAGCGTGCCGATACGGTGGTGCTGGAGTACGCGATGGCCAACATGCCGGTCTGGCTGGTGGGGCTGCTGGGGGCGGGGACGCTGGCTGCCTCGATGTCCTCCAGCGAGCCCTTCATCCATTCGGTAGCCCTGAGCCTGAGTCGGGATGTGCTGCAGCCCGGGCTCAAGCTCAGTGATGCACGCGCCGGCCAATGGGCACGGTGGCTCATCTTCCCGGTGATGTTTCTGATCATCGCGCCGCTGGCCATCATCGAACCGGGCAATCTGGTGATGATCCTGCTGATCGGGCTGGGCTTTGCCTCCCAGGTGCTGCCGGCGTTTCTCGGCATGTTCTTCTGGCCGCGTGCCTCGGCCGCCGGGGTGTCTGCAGGCATCTGCGCCGGCTTTGTCGTCACGGTGCTGTTGACCATCGTCTGGCCGCATCCGCTCGGGATTCATGCCGGTTTCTGGGGCCTGATGCTCAATCTGCCGGTCTTCGTGCTGGTCTCGCTGATCACGCGTCCCGTGGACGAGGCCGTCACGCGTCGCTTCTTCCGGATTGCCGCGCCGTGGCGCTTGTGAACGATTGTCACGTTTGGCCCGCATGCCTTATTCACCGGTGTCGCCTTGTATAGAGTGTGATCATTGATTGACTGTCCTCAAGGGAGGGGGCGTGGATGAATGATCTGATGGTACAGGTGGACAGGCAGATACACCGCAACGGCGGGCTGGGTATCGATTTCCCGGACGAGATCGAGGCGCGGTTCGAGCGGGACATCCACGCAGAGCGCAGTCACAAGCTTGTCTGCATGGGGGCGGTGGCGATCAGCATCTATGTGCTGTTTCTGATCAATGACTGGCGCTTTCGGCCGGATCACATGCTGGAAGCCATCATCATCCGGGTCGGAGTGATGACGCCCATCGCGTTGCTCTGCATCTACCTGCTCAAGCGCGGTGTGACGCCGGTGTTGCGCGAGATGCTGATGACCGCTCTCGTGTGCTTCGCAATGATCTTCACGGCCCTGTTGATCCAGTTGTCAGTGTCACCGCATTCCTTTCTGGATCTGTTCGCGCTCGGGCTCATCGTGCTGGTGGGAAATGTCCTGTTCCAGCTGCGTTTCTGGTACGCCCTATGTTCCTCGGCCTTCCATTTCTGCGTGATGCTGTACCTGGTCACCGCCCATCCTGCCCCCTATGAGTCGGCAGGGTTCATGGCGTTGATGGTGTTCTTCTCCATCACGCTGTTTTCCATCATCTCCAATCTGCGCAGCGAGAAGGCCGAGCGGCTTTCCTACCTGTTGCTGCTGCGCGAGCAGTTGCGGGTCGAGGAGTTCACGGAGAAGAATGAAGAGTTCCGGCGACTTGCCTCCATCGACCCCCTGACGGAAGTCTACAACCGCCGCCACTTCGACAGCCTGGTGAGTTCCCTGATCGGCAAGCAGGTCGATCGCCGACTCCAGTACGGCGTCGCCATGATCGATGTCGATCAGTTCAAGGCCTACAACGATCACTACGGTCACGTGAAAGGCGATGTCTGCCTCAAGCGCATCGCGACGGCCATCTTCGAAAGCGTGCACCCCGATGTCGACATCGTGGCGCGTTTCGGGGGGGAGGAGTTCGTGGTGCTGCTGCCATCCTGCTCCCCGCAAGCGGCGCTGGCGCGAGCGGAGGAGATTCGCGAGCATGTCAGCGGACTGGCGCTACCGCATGCGGGCAATCCGCAGCAGGGGATCGTCACCATCAGCGTGGGGGTCTCCGCCGCTGGCAGCGGGGAGGATTACGACTTCGAGAATATCCTGAATCAGGCGGATGAAGCGCTCTATCACGCCAAGGCCAGAGGCAGGGACCGCTGCGTGCTGTCACCTCGCTCGCTGCCCGAGACCCCGGTCACCGCTGACGCCTGATGGCGTACTTCTGCATCTTAGGCATTCGGCGGGCAGCATGTCCGTCGTGATGAGCGTCTGGTCGGTGGTGACGACCAGTCGCTCGACCAGGTTGATCAGCTCACGGATGTTGCCCGGCCACTGATGCGAGGCCAGCAGTTCCAGTACCTCGGGATCGAAGTGGCGAACGCGGGCATGGCGTTGGCAGAAGTGACCCAGATAGTGGCGTAGCAGCGGGATGACCTCACCACGGCGCTCGCGAAGCGGGGGCAGCGTGATGGGGACGACGCTGAGGCGATAATAGAGGTCTTCGCGAAAGCGCCCCTCCCTCACGCGAGCGGCCAGGTCATGATGTGACGCGGTCAGCAGGCGCACGTTGGTCCGCCTGAGCTCGGTCCCTCCCACGGGCATGAAACGTTGCTCCTCGACGACCTTAAGCAGCTTGGCCTGCAGCGAGAGTGGCAGGTCGCCAATCTCGTCGAGAAACAGCGTGCCACCATTGGCCACATCCAACAGCCCCTGTTTTCCCCGGGCATTGGCACCGGTGAAGGCCCCGGGCGCATAGCCGAACAGTTCCGCCTCCAGTAGTCCTTCGGGCAGGGCGGCACAGTTGAGTTCCAGAAACACGCCGGCAGAGCGCTCGCTGTGCTCGTGAAGATAGCGGGCCAGCAATGTCTTGCCCGTGCCCGTCTCGCCCTGGATCAGGACCTTCACATCGGTGGCGGCCACGCGTTCTGCCAGCGCGAAGCAAGCGGCCGTGGCCTCGCTGGTGACGAGTTCCAGTGCCTGCTCGTCGGTACCGGCGTTGACGCTGTAGGTCTCGTGCAGGGAGTGCAGCTGGCGAAGCTGTTCCTGGGCATGCTTGGCGCGCAGCAATTCGGTGATATCACGCACGCTGGTGACGACGTGACTCAAGGCGCCATCCCGCGCGTGCATGGGCAGGCCGCTGACCAGGATCTTGCGGCCATCGTGCAGGCTCTGGACCAGAGTGACGGGCTTGCCGTCCCGGATGACCTCCAGAGAGACCGACTTGGAGATATAGCCTCTGCGCACCAGTTCCTGCATGTGCCGGCCCAGCACATCACTGCGCTTGAGCCCCGTGATGCGCTCATAGGCCTGGTTGATGGCCACGGTCACCCCGAGGGCGTCGGTGATGTAGACCCCGTCGTGCAAGGCATCCAGCACTCGCTGCACCGGAACCTCGGCCAGCAGGTCCGTGGCGGTGTCCGGTGGGCCGTCCGGCCCGGCGGCGAGGGTGCGCTGATTCGACCGGGCGAGGCGTTCCTTGCGCTCGGCGGCGGATTCCACTTCCTGGCGCGTCAAGACGCCGATCACCTCGCCGCGGGTGTCGATGACCTCGACAGCCTCCAGTGACTGACGTTCCAGCAGTGCCAGCGCCGCTTCCAGCTTGAGATCCTGTTCCACGTTCTGCATTGAGGGTTCCCCTGACAGAAGCCCCCGCGCGCTCAGGCGGCGGGGGGCCATGGGGTTACGATACGTCAATGCGAGGATGTCGTGGAAACGGTTGGCGTCACGTCACTGGCGGGAGCGTCGATATCGCCCTTGCCGATATCGCGGCTGAAGGTCTCGTCGTTTTCCCCCGAGAAGAAGCGCTTGCCGTAGATCAACAGGCACAGGGCGATCCCGATTCCGAAGGCCCAGGCGGCGCCCTTGATCACCAGAACGGCGGCGATCACGCCGGCAATGCCGAGGTCACGCTGGCTGCGGGCTTCGAGAATCCCCAGTCGTACGCTGACATAGCCCTGGATCAACAGGGTCAGCGCCAGCGCGATCCCCAGAATGGGCTGGACCAGACTGACGATGGGCAGCAACAGCAGGCCGGTATTCGTGCCCCAGCGGAAGGAGCCTGAGCCCCCGAACAGCGAGTGCATCGCCTGCTTGCCTTCCTTGTAGCGCTCGACCACGACGACCTGCATGGCGGCCCACAGCGGCCCGCACATGGTGACGTCCGGACCGAACAGGCTCATCAGCGTATTGCGGCCACCGAAGATCATGTGGGCACGGTTGGCGTCGTAGTCGATCTTCTCGTCAGGCCGTGACTCATCGGCTTCCTCGACCAGCGCCTTGGATTGCAGGACATCGCCGAACAGCACGATATAGGCGGCCAGTACGGTGGGCAGGGCGGTCAGGAACATCGACAGCGGCGGCAAGCCCACGCCAAAGACGGTGTACTGGCTGAACATGGTCACGAAGTCCGGCTGACTGAAGCCCCACTGCACGTCAGGCCAGGCGGCCTCGCCGACCAGCGGTGCGACGATGATCGCCAGCAGGATGATCGGGAAGATCCCCAGCTTGCCCAGGTTGTCCCAGAACGGATTCGAGGTCTTCAGCCTTGCGAAGTGGCGCGAGAAGATGATGTAGAACGCCAGACCCACGGCGATGCTGATGGTGATGGGATAGGTGTCGAAGCGTCCGCCTTCCTTGAAGACCACGCTGATCGCGGCCAGGCCTGCCCCCATGATGATGCCGGCCTTGATGGCCGAGGGAATCAGGTTGACCACCTTGCTGGCCAGCCCCGTTCGTCCGAGCACGATGGCCAGTATCCCGAGCATCAGCTGGAAGGCGATCAGGGCATGCACCCGCGTCTCGCCCTCGGGGAAGGTGGCCACATAGGCCATCAGCAGAGGGATGGCCGGCGTGATCCAGCCGGGAATGACCGGGTCGCCCAGCAGATGGTGAACGAGATACAGCAGCCCGTTGAGCATCACGATGGCCAGGGCGGCTTCAAACGGCATGCCCAGCAGCTCCGTCATCAGCGGGATGGCGGCGAGATCCACCGCGCACATCAGAAGCCCCTGCAGATAGTCGGGCAGCTCGAATCGGTAGTGCAGGAAGGGCAGGCGAATCTTGAAAGGCCCCAGGGCGTAGTAGGGGCTTTCCTCTCCGGGTTGGCGGGTTTTCCAGTGGCTCATGATGGCGTTCCTGTTGTTATCGTTATTCATCTTCACCTGGGGTGGAGATGGTGTTCAGCTTCACCAGGCGGCGCGATAGATGCACTCGATGTCGTGCTGGGTCAGTTGACGCGGATTGTTGCGCAGCAGGCGTTCCACCTTGACGGCATCTGCCGCAAGCGAAGGAATATCCTTTTCGGAAATGTCGAAATGGCGCAGGCCACTGGGGATGTCCACGTCTCGGCACAGCTGGTGCAGGCGCTCGACGACCAGTTCGGCCGCGGCCTCATCCTTGAGTGCATGATGCGCAGTATCCAGTGCCTCTGCGATATCCCGGAAGCGTTCGACGCAGGCCAGCGCATTCCAGCGCATCACATGCGGCAGCAGCAGGGCGTTGGTCACGCCATGGGGCAGGTGGTAGCGCCCGCCCAGCGGGTAGGCCAGGGCGTGGACCGCGCCGACCCCCGCATTGCCGAAGGCCATGCCTGCCAGCAGACTCCCCGTGGCCATGGCTTCACGCGCCTCGAGATTGCCGGGATTGGCATAGGCCTTGGGCAATGCCTTGATGATCAGGCGCATGGCCTTGATGGCCAGCGCATCGGTGATGGGCGTGGCGAAGTTGGACAGATAGGCCTCGATGGCATGCACCAGAGCATCGACGCCGCTGGCGGCAGTGACATGGCGGGGACAGCTGACCGTCAGCTCCGGGGCGACGATGGCGACGTCCGGCAGCAGGTAGTCATTCACGATACCTTTCTTCATGCGTGCTTCGGTGTCAGACAGAATGCCGATGTTGGTGACTTCGGAGCCGGTGCCTGCCGTGGTCGGCATCGCGATCAGCGGTGCACCACGCACACGGGCCTTGTCTTCCCCGAACAGGCTTTCCAGATCGCCGTCATGGGTGGCGTACACCGCCACGCATTTGGCGATGTCCATGGCGCTGCCGCCGCCCAGCGCGATCAGGCCATCGCACTGCGCCTCGAGGTAGACGCTCATGCAGTCCTCCACGATGTGCACTTCCGGCTCGGCACTGACCTCGCTGAAGATGCGGTAATGGGTCAGCTGGCCATTGGCCTTCAGTACATCGAGCTGATCCGTGATCGGCTTGAGGGTACCCGATCCCAGCACACCGGGGTCGGTGACCACCATCGGGCAGCGCATGCCCAGGCGAAGGATTTCTTCACTGAGGCGTGATGAGGCCTGTTGGCCCGTTATCAGGCGGTGGGCGGATTTGAAGCTGGCGATGCTCATGGCGATATCCTGTCCTGGATGACATGGGGAAGGCCCGGATGCGCCTGATGGTGGTGTCGTCCTATGAGCCAGAAGCGAGTGTCGACAGTGAGTCGCGTGCCGTGCTGCGTTGGCTGGCGGCCCATGGTGCCTGGCTGGGGGGGCTGGATACCGCCCCCTTCATTCTGGCGCGGGCCGGTGTGCTGGCGGGGCATCCGGTGGCGTTGCACTGGGAAAGCGTGCCGGCCTTTCAGCAGGAGTTTCCTGAGCTGGACGTCAGCTCGGCCCCTTATGAATGGCAGGGTGAGCGTCTGACCGGCTCCGGCGGGGCGGCCAGCATCGACATGATGCTGGCCTGGATCGAGCGGCTCTATGGCCCTTCGCTGGCCGATGCCGTGGGGCGTCAGATCATGCACCAGCGCTCGTTGCCGCGCAGTGTCGTGCGGGCGCTGGCGGTGATGGAGGCCAATCTTGCCCAGGCCCTGCCCATTCCGGTGGTCTGTCGGCTCGCGGGGCAGTCACAGCGCCAGCTGACGCGCCTGTTCGTGGCGCAATTCGGCGAGACCCCCAAGCAATGCTATCTCGGCATGCGTCTGGATCATGCACAGCGGGTGCTCGCCGACAGTCGGGTCAGTGTCTCCCAGGCGGCCTTTGCCACGGGATTCACCCATCTGGCGCACTTTTCTCGTGCCTATCAACAGCGTTTCGGTGAGGCGCCCAGCGTGACGGCGCGTCGCGGACTGGCCGCATGGGTATGAACTGGATAACCTGGCTGGATCTGGCCGGTGTGATGATCTTCGCGCTGACAGGCGTCGTCGTGGCCTGTCGTTCGCGGATGGACCCGATCGGCATGCTGGTGCTCGGCGCCGTGACCGGTATCGGCGGCGGCACCCTGCGTGATCTGGTGCTGGGCATCAGACCGGTGTTCTGGGTCGAGCAGCCGGTCTATCTCTGGGTGATCCTGCTCACGGTGGGCGTGGCGACATTGGGCTTTCACTACATCCACCGCCTGACGCGGGTCTTTCTGCCCGTGACGGATGCCTTCGGCCTTGCGCTGTTCACCGTGCTGGGCGCTCACAAGGCCCGCATGATGGGGGTAGAGGGCATCGTTGTCGTGGTGATGGGCACCATGAGTGGCGTGGCAGGCGGCATGATCCGGGATGTACTGGCGCGCCGCGTGCCGATGGTGCTGCGTCAGGAAATCTACGCCTCGGCGTCGCTGGCGGGCGGGATTCTCTATATCGCGCTGCTCGAGCTCGGGATGCCGCTTGCCTGGGCGACAGGCGCGGCCATCGTGATGGTATTGATGATTCGACTTCCGGCCATCTACTGGAATCTGACGCTGCCGACCTTCGCCTGGGTCATCATCCCGCCACCCAGTCGCTTCAGCTCCTGCCAGCGGGTGGTATAGCGTGAGCTGCGATGCGCGCAGCGCAGCTGCCAGGCGGCATCCGGGCGCGCGACGCCCAGACGCACGGTGCCACGGCCCATCTTCTGATTCATCGCATCCAGTGTCGCCATCAGCTGCTGGTTGCGTTCTCGTCTGGCGATATCGGCTTCGCTGTCGAGCAACGAGAGCTGCTCTCGGGGCTGGTCGATGAGGTCCAGCAGCATCACGCCTGCCTTCATGAAGCGATAGCCGCGCAGATAGATACGCTCGAGCGCCTGATGGGCGGCGGCGAGTATCTCGCGGCTGTCGCTGGTCGGTTCGGGGAGTTCGATGATGGTGCTGGGCGAGTATTGCGGGAGATCCGGGCGGTGGCGGTTGCTCTTGAGGAAGACCAGCACGGCACGTGTCTGGCTGCCCTGATGGCGCAGCTTCTCGGCGCCGCGCTGGGCGTGCTGGCGAATGGCATCCTTGAGCTCATTCATGTCATCGGTCATGCGGCCGAAGGAGCGCGAGGTCATGATGCGCTGACGGGCATCATCGGGGTCGTTCATCTCGAAGCAGGGCGTGCCTTGCAACTCGCGCACGGTGCGCTCCAGCACGACGGAATAGCGCTGACCGATGGCGCGCGGGTCCGCACAGCGCAGGTCCCAGGCGGTATGCAGCCCTTGCAGTGCCAGCCGTTCGACCAGGCGATGGCCCACGCCCCAGACATCGCCCAGCGGTGTGTCTTCCAGCAGGCGCTGGGTGCCGACTTCGGCAGGTTCCAGCACGCAGACGCCGCCGAATTCCGGCCGCTTCTTGGCGGTACGGTTGGCCAGCTTGGCCAGGGTACGAGTGGGGGCCACGCCGACACATACCGGGATGCCGGTGAACTTGCGCACATTGCGGTGCAGGGTACGACTCAGCGCCAGCATCGCGTTGCGGTCAAAGCCATCGAAGCGCACGAACATCTCGTCGATGGAGTAGGGTTCGACCCCCGCGCTGTATTCCTCCAGCACGTCGCGCACGCGCGCCGACATGTCGCCATACAGCTCATAGTTCGAGGAGAGCAGGTGGATGCGTCCCTCGCGTACCAGGGATTGCAGCTGGTAGGCCGGGGTCCCCATCTCGATGCCCAGCGCCTTGAGTTCCTGAGAGCGCGCGATCACGCAGCCGTCATTGTTGGACATCACCCCCACGGGGCGGCCTTCCAGGCGCGGATCAAAGACTCGCTCACAGCTGGCGTAGAAGTTGTTGCAGTCGACCAGCCCGATCATCGGCGCGTTCATACCGCGTATTCGTGGATGACGGAGCGCACCACCCCCCAGACCTGACACTCGAGATCGACGATGGCCACCGGCGGATACAGGGCATTGCCGGAGCACAGATACGGCCGCTGGCCGATCAGTTCGTAGCGCTTGACCACCACCTCGCCCTCGACCAGCGCCACCACGATATGTCCGGGGCGGGCGTCGATGGAGCGATCCACGACCAGGGTGTCATTCTCGTAGATGCCGAAGCCTTCCATGCTGTCACCTGCCACCGTCATGAAGAAGGTCGCTGCCGGACGCTTGATCAGCCGCTCGTTGAGATCCAATGTCCGGCCAGCGTAATCCTCGGCCGGTGACGGAAAGCCGGAAATTCCCGCACGCCCCGTGATGTGGGGGTATGGCAGCTCACATGGCGCAGGAGCGGGATGAGGGCGAGCCAACGTCTCGTGAGTGGCAAGGGGGGCAGAGGCGGATTCACTGGGGAGAGCCATGAACGAACTGACCCAACGACTGCGCACCTTCCTCAAGGTGGCGGAGCATCAGAGCTTCAATGCGGCTGCGCGTGAGCTGGAGATCGCCAGCTCCACGGCGACGCGTCACGTCAATCATCTGGAGCGACAGCTGGGCGAGCCGTTGCTGGTGCGCACCACGCGCCATGTGCGGCTTTCGCCTGCCGGTGAGCGAGCCGTGATCCGTTTCCGTGCCATCCTGGGCGAGGTGGCTCAATTGACGGATGAGCTCGAGACGCTGAGTGAGCGAGTCGCGGGACCGCTGCGCATCTCGGTGCCGTGGCGATATTCGCGCCTCTATCTTGCGCCGCTGGTGAGTGAATTCATGCAGTGCTACCCCGAGGTGGCGCTGGATATCGTCAGCAGTGATCAGCGTGTGGATCTGATCGAGGAGCAGTTCGATGTCGCCATCCGCATCGGCCATCTGGAAGACTCGAGTCTGATCGCACGGCACATCAGTGACCAGCGTTTCGTGCTGGCCGCGGCGCCGTCCTATCTCAGTGCCCAGCCGCCCATTCGTCAGCCTGAGGACCTGGAGCGGCACCGCCTGCTGACCTTCAGCTATACCACCGCCAATCATCACTGGCGGCTGGTGCAGGGTGAGCGGGAGCACCGCATCTCGGCGCGAGCACGCGCGTTGCGTACCAACAACGCCGACATTCTGACCCAGGCAGCCCTCGAGGGAGCTGGTGTCGTGGTGCAACCGCTCTGGGCCATCCGTGAAGAACTGGACCAAGGACGCCTCGTGGCGGTGCTGGAGGACCATCAGGTCACGTCGTCGGATTTCGACACTGGCATCCATGTCGTCTTCGCGCGCGAGAATCAGCACAATCCGCGCGTGCGTGCCTGGGTCGACTTCCTGCTCGCCCGCCGCGAGTGGCTGGCCGGTCGCTAGCAGGTTCTCGGCAGGTGGTCATCAGTAGAGAATATCGCTGCGGATGATGTACTTGGCACCATCGCGGATCGGCTCGCCTGCGTGCACGCAGTGCTGCGGGTGCGAGCCATGCGGGAAGCACAGCACGCCACCCTTGGGCGTTGCGACCGAGACTGTCTGGATGTCGTCCCGTGACTGGGCAGGCCTTTCGGGGTCGCGACGGCTGACCAGAAACTCGGTGCGCCCGCCGGTATAGCCATCGCTCAGGAAGATGAGGAAGGTGTACTGGCTCATCAGGCCCGGATAGGCGTCCTGGACGATCTCGCCATTGATGACGCGACTGCCCGGCCAGGCACCATCGGTATGCGGCTTGAAGAAGTCACCGGCCTCGTAGCGATAGACACGAAAGCGCGCATTGATGCCTTTTGCGCCCTCGCCCTGGATCTGCTCGGTCACCAGTGGCGCCGAGCGCGCCCAGATGACCTGATCGATGGCGTCACTGACGACCCAGTTGACGTTGTGGTTGTGGCGCACCGAACGCGGCAGGGAGACGGGCGCATCCTCCTCGAAGCCCATTTCCTCCAGGGCGGCGACGAAGTTGTCGGCCTCGGCAGGCGTCAGCACATTGAGCAGCTGGAAGGCGCCCGGGACACCCTCGACCTCCTGACGGACCACCTCTGGCGTCGCCTCGGTCTCGAAGAGGTCAGACACGTCACCGTTGTCCGTCCAGATGGGCAGGGGCGTGGGAGAGAAGCCGCGCTCGTGACTGACGGCGTAGAAGGACAGGCTCATGGCAAGACTCCTGAATGGCTCAATGCCCGCCTGTCAGGTTGAGGCCGACGATCGACAGCACGATGAGGCCGATGCAGGCCATGCGGCGAAACGAGAAATGCTCCCGCCAGAACAGCACCCCGATGATGGCGCTGACCACGGTGCCGATGCCGGAGAATACGGCATAGGCGATGCCCAGGCTGATGGTGTCCATGGCCAGATACAGCAGGCTCAAGGAGGCGCTGAAGCCCAGCGCGATCAGCAGCACACCCCGTCGGCGGCGGTGGTTGGCGTATTGATTGAAACCGGTGACGCCGACGACTTCACAGCAGCCGGCGGCGATCAGATAGACCCAATCCATGTCATCCCTCCTGCTCATTCACTGACGGTGGTCTGTGGTGTGGCACTTGCGTGAGTCCGCTTGTGGCCGGGCGCGCCGGGGGCCGTCTTGAGCACGATGATGCCGATCAGCATCAGCACCACGAAGCCCAGCGTGGACCACTGGAACTCGAGATCGAAGAACAGCAGGTCAGTCACCACCGTCCCCAGCGTGCCCAGGCCGACGAAGATGGCGTAGGTGGTGCTGGCGGGCAGTGCCCTGGCGATCTGGGTGACCAGACTCAGGCTGATGATGACCAGCAGCACCGTCAGTGCCCATTCCAGGGGAGTGTCGGCGACCTTCAGGCCCGTGGCCCAGCCGATTTCGCACAGGGTCGAGATCAGGAAATAGAGCGTGATGCGCATGGTGATCGGGCGTCCTTGTGGGGTGTCGGGGAAATGAGGCGTTCAATCGCCAGCGAAAGACATGCGTTGCATGAATGCGAGTCTATATGAGCTTTTGTTGATATTTCTGGCCATGAAAAGGCGGAGGGAGCCCCTCCGCCTGGTGCCAGCGTCAGGAGGCCAGCGGCGTGGTCGTCGCCTGAGCAGCTGACTCCTCGTCGGATGGCGCCTCGGCCTCGGCCGGCTGGGCCAGATAGGCTTCCAGCGAGTCATCCATCGCCTCAAGCCACGGCGTGTGATGTCTGGGCGCCAGGGTGCCGGTCATCAAGGAGCGATAGCCGTGATCGCGGAAGGTCATGATGTTCTCGTGCTTGTGATGCTCCCACTCGAGGAAGGTACGATTCACGCCATCGATATCGAAGCTCGGGTAGTCGGTCTCGCTGATCAGCGATTTCACGTAGTCACCCTGGAAGACGATCATCGCCTCGTCGCTATCCAGCGTTTCCTCACGCTCGCGCCATGCCTGGCTATCGGCTTGCATCGCCGCTTTCGGCTCGGCAGTGTCTGGGTCGCCGAGAATCGCATCGCGCACCCACCAGGCCTGGGCATCGAACATGTTGAAGGTGTACCACTGGTCCTGCATGCCGAGATAGAACAGGCGCGGATTCTCTTCCCACACCACGCCCTTGTAGAGCCCCAGCGGCCACATGCGGTTGGCAGTCTTGAGGCGCAGCGACTCCTCGAGGAACGGGAAGTGATGCAGATAGCCGGTGCACAGGATGATGGCATCGACTCTGCTTGTGGCTGCCGTCACTGAAATAGGCGGTATCGCGATCGACCTTCACCAGCAGCGGCTTCTCTTCCCAGTTGTCCGGCCATTTGAAGCCCATCGGGGCGGTGCGATAGCTGGTGGTGATGCTGCGCGCGCCGTATTTGTAGCACTGCGAGCCGATGTCCTCCGCGGAATAGCTGCTGCCGAGCAACAGCAGATCCTTGCCCTTGAATTCCAGTGCATCGCGGAAATCATGCGCATGCAGAATGCGGCCATTGAAGGTCGCGAGAACCGCGGGAATTCCGGCACGTTCGGAGTCGAGAAATGCCCGGAAGCCACGATGACGTGATCGAATTCTTCGCTGGTCGACCAGATCCGAGCGCCTGATCATGCACGCTGACCGTGAATTGCTGGGTAGTCTCATCGAAGGTGACCTGGCGCACCGGGCAGCCGAAGCGGATGTACTTGCGCACGCCAGCCTTCTCGACACGCCCCTTGATGTAGTCGAACAGCACGGCGCGCGGCGGGTAGGAGGCGATAGGGCGCCCGAAATGTTCTTCAAAGGAGTAGTCGGCGAACTCGAGACACTCCTTGGGACCATTCGACCACAGGTAGCGATACATGCTGCCGTGGACCGGCTCGCCGTGGGCATCCAGGCCGGTGCGCCAGCTGTAATTCCACAGACCACCCCAGTCATCCTGCTTCTCGTAACAGACAATCTCGGGGATCTCGATGCCCTTGTCGGCAGCGGATTGAAAGGCGCGCAATTGAGCCAGTCCACTGGGGCCTGCGCCGATGATCGCGATACGTTGGGTCATGGATACCATCCTGTTCTTGTTGTGTCTTGATGCGTTACCTGAGGTTTCGTGACGTGATGACGTCGAGAAACACTGACAACGAAACAGGCTAGC
The DNA here is from genome assembly GCF_004006355.1 of Cobetia sp. ICG0124. NCBI lineage: Bacteria > Pseudomonadati > Pseudomonadota > Gammaproteobacteria > Oceanospirillales > Halomonadaceae > Cobetia > Cobetia sp. ICG0124. The sequence continues at coordinate 1,430,684 of NZ_CP024893.1, forward strand.
GAGATGTGACCTGGCTGCACATTGCTCGGAAAGGGTAGCCATAAAGGAGTACCGAGGTGTCGACGGCGAAGATGATGCCTTCCACGGCCAGTGGCGTGCCGTCAGGTGAATAGATGCCATGGCCCTTTTCCTGTACCCGGCGCACGTCGCCATCGCGGTGACGAATGCGGTAGGCAAGGGTGAAGGGCGTGTGTGCCTGGAGGGCGGCCTGTACCTGGTCCCACACGCGGTCGGCATCCTCGGGGTGGATCATGTCGCCGTAGGTGAGGGAGGGATGATCGAGCAGGTCGCGCGGGCTGAGTCCGGTGATGGCCAGGCAGCCGTCACTGATGTACTCCATCGACCAGTGGCGGTTGTTGCGCGCGCGATAGACCATCGCGGGCAGGCCCTTGATCAGGCGCGTCAGGCTGCGCAGGTTGGCGGCGTCGATCTGCTCCTGCTGCACGCGCTCGCTGATGTCATGCAGAGTGAGCGTGGCGGGCCAGGGCGAGGCCAGCGAGAGCGACTGGCTACGGACTTCACACCAGCGATAGTGGTGGTCCGGCCCCAGAATGCGCAATCGCCAGCAGTCAGGCCGCTCACGGCGTGACACGTGGCGGGCGAGCACGTCCCAGCGGGCGTGATCTGCGGGGTGCAGTGCTTCCCGCAGGCGTTGAGGGGGCGCGACCAGCTCCGTGGTCTGCCCCCGGGAGATGGCTTTAGTGATGTCTCGCTGACTTTCCGGCAGGTGTCCGCTCAGGGCCTGCCAGCCACGCGAGGCATAGAGCAGCGTGCTGTCAGCATCCACCACGACCACGGCATCACTCAGGCTGTCGAGAATCGCCTGTGCGCTGAAGGGCGAGGCAGTCGAGGCGGGCGAGGCAGTCGAGGCGGAGGCGAACTGTTCGAGAAAGCGCATCATCTCAGGCTCTCCTTTTCGGCCCGTGTCATGGCCTCTTTGGCGCTTGTCGCGTCCTCGGCGGGCGCTCGGCTGGCATCTCTCGCTAGCGTCAGCGGGTGGGCGTAGACCCAGGCGGCCAGCTCCAGTCGCGAATGCAGATCCAGCTTGCGCAGCAGATTCTTGACGTAGACCTTCACCGTGCTGTCACTGATGCCCAGCTCGCGCGCGATCAGCTTGTTGCTGAGGCCGCGCCCGATCCATTTGAGGGTATCGCGCTCACGCTCGGTCAGGCCGCGATGCCAGTCCGCCGTCTCGGCGGCGGTGCATGTTCGCGTGCCGAGCGCTGGCGGTGGTCCTGCTGCAGGCGCCTGGCCAGCAGCAGCAAGGTCTCTTCCTCCAACCCCAGCTTGCCGTCGATGACGGCCTGCAGGCGCTCGAGAATGCGTTCGGGGGCGGTGTCCTTCATCAGGTAGCCATCCGCCCCTTGCTGGATGGCATCCAGCAGGTGACGGCTGTCGTCGGAGGCGGTCAGCAGTACGACCTTGAGAGCGGCATCACGCTGCTTGAGATGGCGCATCAGGGTCAGGCCATCAAGCTGCGGCATCTGCCAGTCGACGATCACCAGCTCGGGGGCGAGGGTGGGGAGGCGCTCGAGCAGATGCGCACCATCATCGAAGTCGGCCACGACCTCGAACAGGCCACCTTCACTCAAGAGCTCGGCAAGCCCGCGCCGAAACAGCGGATGGTCGTCGACGAGTACCACTCTTGTCGGGAGTGTCTGACGTGTCGGGTGCGTCGAGGGTGACGAGGGTGTCTGTCGTGTCGCGGTCATGTGTCGCGGCGCTCCCAGCTCAGTGTCACGCGGGTACCGCCCTGGCGGGGCTGGGTGATGGCGAACTCGGCCCCGAGGTGGCGCGCGCGATCCTGCATGATGCCCAGTCCGAAATGCGCGGCGGGGATTTCGGCGGGATCGAACCCGCAGCCGTTGTCCTCGATGGTCAGCAACACCCGCGCCGCCGGCTGCGGCCCAGAGGACTGATAGAGCAGTTGCAGGCGCAGGTGGGTGGCCCGGGCATGGCGCACGCTGTTGGTCATCGCTTCCCGCACGATGAACATCACCTGCAGGGACTGGGCATCGGGGAGGTGCAGTGACTGGATGCGGTTGTCGAGCTCGAACACCATGCTGGAACGGGTCTCGAATTCCTCGATCAAGGCCTCCAGCACACAGGCAAGCGGCGCGTCTCCCCAGGTGGCGTGCGCGCCATTGATCAGTTCACGGGTCTGGCGGAAGGTGCGCCGGGCCTGGGTATGCACCTCCTCAGCCAGTGCCTGCACCTCCTGTGGCGCATGGCGGGCGGCACGTGTCAGGCGTGCGCTCTGCATCTGCAGGTAACTCAATTCCTGGGCGAGGGTGTCGTGCAGCTCCGCCGCCAGTTGTCGGCGTTCGTTCTTCAGGGCCTGCGCCACCGCTGCCTGCCTGTCTTCGGCGTGACGCGCCTGTTGCTGCTGGGCTGGGGCTGCCGGCTCTCCAAGCCACAACCAGTCATCGCCCGTCGCCCCTCTGCCCGTCTCCCCGCTGTCAGCGGCGTCCGTGAGGGCGATCAGCACGCCACCTGGCGTGCCGGCTATGCCTGACGCCTGCTGTCGGGCGCCGGGATCGCGAGCGATATCCCTGACGACTTCCTGCAATCTCTGGCGCGCAGCGGCTGACAGAGCGAGGCCGACAGGGGAAATCACCGCATGGGTCGCCTGACCGGGTGCGCGATGCACGACACTGAGTTCGCCAGAGCAAGCTTCATGCCAGCGAATGGATTACTCCTTCATGGGTACCTCTCTTGATGGATTGTCGTCGTATCTACTGAGAGTAAATTTAATTAACCATGAAGAACGTGGTGCGCGACGCAAGGGGTCATGCACCATCCAGGCACATCTGATCCAGGCTTGCCCTTCGAGCACTTCCTTCGACTGGCTCGCCTGCCATGACAACAAGAGGTATCACCAGGATGGGACTTGCAGTCGAGATACCCGCTGCCACCCCGAGCCAGCCGTATCGTTACCGAATCGCCGGCCTGGAGGTGTTGGCACTTGATCTGTCGCCCGGCGATAGCGTGCAGGTGTCATCCGTGGACGGTGCGCAGTCCTGTGAGTGGCTGGCACTGGGAGTCCGCACACTCAGGCACGCCTGGAGGCGCTGGGAGTCGCGCATTGCCCGCCAGCGTACTGGCAGCGCCTGTCAGCGGCCGGATTGCCGGCCGAGATTCGCTGGCCGCTGGAAGCGCCTGCCGCACGCCTGATTCTGCTGGCCCCCGGCAGTGACATGACGATAGAAGGAGAGCGGCTGGCCACCGAGCTTGAGGTGTCCCATTTCTGCACCGGGCTTGTGGGGCTGGAACATCTGCCGGTGCCGCTGGCGCCGATCCGCCAGGAGACGAGAGTCGCGGCGGGGACGGTCGAGGTCTATGAGGTCAAGCAGGGCGAGTGGATCCAGATCATCGATGTGGCGGGGCGTCAGTGCTCCGACTTCGTGGCCTTCGACGCCACTGCCTGGGCACAGGGCGAGGAGCTGGGGCTGGATGCCGGCGCCACGCGCAGCCTGTCCGGGCATTGCATGCCCAATCCGGGACTGTATTCGGTGTTCTTTGATCAGCACCTGCATCCGATGCTCGAGGTGATTCAGGACACGGTCGGACGTCATGACAGCTTCATGCTTGCCTGCTCGCCGCAGTATTACGAACACCACGGCTACTTCGGTCACGACAGCTGCACGGTCAACTTCAACAATGCCCTGTCGGCGTCTCATGGTATCCGACAACGTGCCAGCTGGCCGGCCATCAACTTCTTCTTCAATACCTGGGTACAGCCCTGCGGCACCCTGGCGGTGGATGAGCCCTGGTCACGACCCGGCGACTATGTGCTGCTGCGCGCCGACCGTGACCTCATCTGTGCCTCATCCGCCTGTCCGGACGACATCGACGCCGCCAACGGCTGGGTGCCGACCGATATCCATGTGCGTATCTACGCCGCTGAACATGACTTCCCCCGCGGTATCGCCTATCGCAACCGGCCCGAGGAATTGCCGCGCATGACTTTGCCCACCGCCTTCCATCCCTGCACCTCCGCCTTGACCAAGCAGTACATCGATTACCACGGCTACTGGCTGGCCACCCATTACGAGGGATGGGGGGCCAAGGCGGAGTATCTCGCCTGTCGCGAACGGGTCGCGGTGATGGATCTCTCCGCATTGCGCAAGTTCGAGGTCGCCGGACCGGACGCCGAACGCCTGTTGCAATATGCGCTGACCCGCAACGTGCGCCGACTCTCCATCGGAGAAGTGGTGTATTCCGCCATGTGTCAGGAAACCGGCGGCATGCTCGATGACGGCACCCTGTTTCGCATGGGCGAGCAGACCTTCCGCTGGATCTGTGGTGATCCGGCCAGCGGCCAGTGGCTGCGGGATCTCGCAGAGCAGCAGGGCTATCGCGTCACGGTGCGCGACTCCACCCATCAGCTGCACAACATCGCGCTGCAGGGGCCGAAGAGCCGCGAGGTGCTGGCGCCGTTGATCTGGAATGCGCGTACCCAGCCGGAGGTGGAAACGCTGGGCTGGTTCCGCTTCATGGTCGGCCGTCTGGCGGGGCCGAATGGCATCCCGCTGATGGTGTCGCGGACCGGCTATACCGGTGAGCTGGGCTATGAGATCTGGTGTCATCCGCATGACGCCCCGGCCGTGTGGGAGGCGATCTGGGCGGCCGGTGAGCCGCATGGCATCGCGCCGCTGGGGCTGAATGCCCTCGACATGCTGAGGATAGAGGCGGGGCTGATCTTCGCTGGCCATGAATTCTGCCCGCAGACGTCTCCCTACGAGGCGGGCATCGGCTTCACCGTGCCGATGAAGAGCAAGGAGGATGATTTCGTCGGGCGTGCGGCCATGCAGCGCGAGACGCCGGAATCCCGCCATCGGATCATGGGCCTGAGGGTGGACAGCAGCGAGCTGGTCAGCCATGGCGATCTGGTCTATCACGGGCGCTATCCGGTCGGGGTGATCACCAGCGCGACCCGCTCTCCCTTGCTCAACCAGTCCATCGCCATGTGTCGTCTCGCCCCGGATTTCTCAAGCCCCGGAACGCAGCTTGAGATCGGTCAGCTGGATGGTCACCAGAAGCGTCTCGTCGCCGAGGTGGTGACATTGCCTTTCCATGATCCTGAGCGTCTCAAGGTGCGCAGCTGACCGGAAAAGGAGAAAAGACGATGGATGAAAAGACGTTGCAAAGCATATTGGATATGCACCAGGCGATGAACATCGAGGTGTTCTACTGGTGGTGTACCGCCATCATGTTCCTGATCCACGCAGGCTTTCTGGCCTACGAGATCGGTGCCTCCCGTTCCAAGAATGCCCTGGCATCCGGCATGAAGAACGTGCTGACGCTGGCCTCGATCATCCCCGCCTTCTACTTCGTGGGCTGGTGGATCTACAACGCCTTCCCCAACGGGCTGATTCCCATCGAGGCTTCCGCGGCACTGCCCTGGAGCGCGAGCATGCGCCCCGACGCCGATGACATGGGCACCGGTATCTTCTTCGCGGCCTTTGCCCTGTTCGGTGCGACCACGGGCTCGATTCTCTCGGGCGCGGTGATCGAACGCATCCGCCTGGGCGCCTTCCTGTTACTGGCGGTGATTCTCGGTGCGGGTGTCTGGATCCTGGCGGGCGCCTGGGGCTGGCATCCGGATGGCTGGATGCTGCACAAGCTGGGCTACCACGATGTCGGCGCGGCGGGCGTGGTGCATGCCGTGGCCGGCTTCTTTGCGCTGGGCGTGCTGCTCAATCTGGGCGCGCGCATCGGCAAGTACAGTGACGATGGCAAGCCGCAGGTGATCGCACCGCACAACATGCCGATGACCTTGATCGGGCTGATGCTGATCATCGTCGGTTTCTTCGGCTTCCTCGGTGGCTGCATCATCTTCAACACCGGTGACATCGGCTGGACCACCATCTACGGCAATCGCACCAACCTTTCGGCCTTCGCCTTCAATACCCTGATGGGCTTCGGTGGCGGCGTGATCGGCGCCTACCTGTCCTCGCGTGACCCCTTCTGGACCATGTCCGGTGCACTGGGCGGCATCATCACCGTCGCGGCGGGGCTGGATCTCTACAACCCGGGCCTGGCCTTCGTGCTGGCGGTCACCGGTGGCGCCTTGATGCCGAAGATCGGCGCGCTGCTCGAGAAGCGTGGCCTGGACGACTCCGTCGGCGCCTTCGCGGTACATGGCTTCTGCGGTTTCTACGGTGTGGTACTGGTGGGTGTCTTCGCCGCGGGCTTCCCGAATGTCGGCGAAGGCGTGCCGGACGTCTCCTTCACCGGGCAGCTGACAGGCGCGGTGGTGATGGCAGTGACGGGCTTCGTGCCGGGTTGGGGCGTTGCCTATCTGCTCAAGAAGTTCAACCTGCTGCGCGTGCCGCCGCATGTCGAAGTGCTCGGGCTGGACCTGTTCGAAGTGCCGGCCAAGGCCTACCCGGAGAGCATGGCAACCGAGTCATCTTCCAGCGTTCCGGCACGTTCCGGTGGGGTAGTGGCAGCACCGATGGACAAGCGTCCCGATATCAGCTGAGTCGGCCGATTCGTTTTCTTTCTTCTCCAGGAGTCTTGTCATGGAAACTGTCGATACTGCGGTACATGCTGCCAACTATGCGTTCTTCTTCAGCAATTCAGGGATGGTGGCGGTCAGTCTGTTGATCGCGGCTGGCGTCTGCATCTCGTTGAGCGTCAATATCCTGCGCCATGAGAAAGCGTCATTCCGCAGCAAGAAGACCCTCTGATCTCAGGCCTTGTCAGTCGCGAGGGAGCGTTCGGCGGCTGTCTGACTGCCTGCCTGGCGGGTGTCGCGTTCGGGCTGTGCCAGGAAGGCTTCCAGCGAATCATCCATCGCGTCGAGCCAGGGCGTGTGATGGCGCGGGGCCATGGTGCCGGTCATCAGCGAGCGGTAGGAGTAGTCACGGAAGGTCATGATGTTCTCGTGCTTGTGGTGCTCCCACTCGAGGAAGGTGCGATTGACGCCGTCGATATCGAAGCTCGGATAATCCGTCTTGGAAATCAGTGACTTCACGTAATCGCCCTGGAAGCGGATCATCGATTCATCGCTGTCCAACGTCTCTTCCCGGTCACGCCATGCCTGACTGTCTGCCTGCATCGGCGCTCGCGGCTGGGCAGCGTCGATCTCACCGAGAATCACGTCACGCACCCACCATGCCTGGGCATCGAACATGTTGAAGGTGTACCACTGATCCTGCATGCCGAGATAGAACAGGCGCGGATTGGCTTCCCAGGCAGCGCCCTTGTAGAGACCGAGCGGCCACATGCGGTTGGCTGTCTTGAGGCGCAGCGGTTCATCGAGGAACGGGAAGTGATGGAGGTAGCCGGTGCACAGGATGATGGCATCGATCTCTCTTGCGGGTGCCATCGCGGAAATAGGCGGTGTCGCGGTCCACTTTCTGCAACAGCGGCTTCTCTTCCCAGTTCTCCGGCCAGGCAAAGCCCATCGGGGCGGTGCGATAGCTGGTGGTGATGCTGCGAGCGCCATACTTGTAGCACTGTGAACCGATATCTTCGGCAGAGTAGCTGCTGCCGATCAGCAGCAGATCCTTGCCCTTGAACTCCAGCGCATCGCGGAAGTCATGTGCATGCAGAATACGGCCATTGAACGTCGCGAGAACCCCGGGAACTCAGGCACGTTGGGAGTCGAGAAGTGACCGGAAGCGACGATGACGTGGTCAAACTGCTCGCTGAACGACCGTGTCCGACTGCCTGGTCATGGACGCTGACGGTGAACTGCTGGCGGGTGTCGTCAAAGCTGACATGGCGCACCGGGCAATTGAAGCGAATGAACTTGCGCACGCCCGCCTTTTCGACCCGACCCTTGAGGTAATCGAAGATGACTGCGCGAGGCGGGTATGAGGCGATCGGGTGGCCGAAGTGCTCCTCGAAGGAATAATCCGCGAACTCCAGACATTCCTTGGGGCCGTTGGACCACAGGTAGCGGTACATGCTGCCGTGGACGGGTTCACCATTTTGATCGAGACCGGTGCGCCAGCTGTAGTTCCACAGGCCGCCCCAGTCGCTCTGCTTTTCAAAACAGACTATCTCGGGAATGTCGATACCCTTGTCAGCGGCAGATTGAAAGGCGCGCAGCTGTGCCAGGCCACTCGGCCCTGCGCCAATGATCGCAATGCGTTTTGTCATGGGTATTATCCTGTTGAGACTGTAATGAGACGTCGTGTTCCGTGAACCCCGCGTTGCGGGATGTCGTGTTGACCAGGTGCTTTTTCCTCTGTAGTGGATCGCGATAATAATGAGCATTATCCAGCGCTTGGGTGGCCTGGAAAGGTAAGGAATCCAGTTGACTGGCCACCTGTCATTTCGCTGAGCCTGAGCACGGAAGGCGTATTTTTTATTGCCTTGAGAGCCATCTACTGCTCGCGGAACGTGAGGCATCCTCGCAGAAATGATGCGTCATCTCAAATGTGAGGTGTTGATTCTGAGTGCATGAAGTGTACACGATCATGAGAGTGTTTAGGCTTTAGTGGCAAGATCCTTGTGGATTGTGTACAAAAAAAGAAGATTTACGTGTTGCAATTCCGCTTGGAAAGTGGATGATTTTCTGTCTCTTCAATGCGTAATTTGTCAAACGGGTGTTGGGCTAAAATATCCTCTTTGTCAGGCAGGTTGGCGCTCGTGATTTTGAGGTGTGGAGTAAATGAGGGTGTGAGAAGGATGTGAACGTAGTGTCGGAGTAGTGAGTGGCGTGAGAATGGAGAAAGAACAGAAATCAGAAGGGAAAAGGGTGCCAGATTATCGAATGATCCTCGCTGGAGGATTTTCTAGAGGATCTGCGGGGCTATTCACTCACCAGACCAGCGACGAGGGGGAAGCGGAGGTTGATCACTCTGCATGGCGAAAGGGCGTATACTGGGCCGGTGACAGAGAGGCCACAGGAGAAGACACCATGACTCACAAACGCAAGGTGCAGGACAACGCCCTCAAGGCAGTGCTGCGTACCCCGATGTTCAAGCAGCGTGTCGTGAAGGCGCGCAAGGGCAAGGGCAGCTACCAGCGCAATGGCAAGCAACAAGGGGGTAGCGGTGGCAGTGAGGCTCCTTCAGTCGGTGTGTATTGCGCCGCTTGAAGAAGCCTCATTGCCGCACATGAACGCCGCAGCATCAGCGCTGCGGCGTTCCAGTCGGCGAAGTGCGCGTTCCAGGTCTCGGCGCGTGCGGCGTCACGGGCTTCATAGTCGGCCAGCACCGTCTCCAGTTCGCCCAGTGACTCCTGCTCACGGTCCTCGCCCAACTGGGTCAGGCGCAGGGTATACCAGGCGGTCACGCCGCCTTCCGGCGGGGCGCTGAAACGTGGGAACTCTGGCGCGGGGCATTCTCCCGCTCGCCATAGCGTGGGCAGTGACGGGTGCAGCGCCAGTGGGCGGGCCAGGCCGACGAAGTCGACGGCGCCCTGTGCCACGGCGTCTTCGGCCTGCGCCAGAGTCTTGAAGCCGCCGGTCGCCATCAGCGGCAGGGTCGTCACCTCGCGTGCACGCCTGGCGAACTCGACGAAGTAGGGGCCGCTGGCACTGGCGTCCGGCGCGGAGCTGGCGCCGGGGAAGTAGGTGCCGCCACTGATGTCGATCAGATCGATGGGCAGCTCATCGAGCGCTGCTATCACTTGTAGCGCTTCGGCTTCCTCGAAACCGCCCTCAAGTTGATCGCTGGAGTTGAGTTTCACCATGACCGGGTAGTCGTGGCCAACGGCCTCGCGCACGGCAATGATCACCTCACGCATCAGCCGCATGCGGTTGTCGAGGCTACCGCCGTAGTCATCCGTGCGCTGATTGAAGAGGGGGGACAGAAACTGGCTGAGCAGAAAGCCGTGTGCGGCATGTACTTGAACCCCGCCAAACCCGGCGTCACGAGCCAGGCGCGCCGTGGTTGCCATGGCGGCAGGCAAGGCCTTGATGGCCTCCAGACTCATGGCCTCGCAACGTAGCCCGGGGATATCCAGCGCGCTGGGGCCATGTGGCGTACTGGTCGGCGGGTAGGCCATCGCGCCGGCGTGGCCGAGCTGCAGCCAGAGGTCTGCACCGTGCTGTTGACCGCGCTGGGCCAGTTGCGTGAAGGCTGCGAGATCCGACTGCGCGTTGAGCACCAGATTGCCGGGTTTCTCGGCATGCTGGTGGTCAGGCTGTACCTCACCGACTAGTGACGCCGCTACGCCACCCTCTGCCCAGCGCTCATAAAGGCGCAGCTGTGCCTCACTGGGATGTCCCGTGCCATCACCGAGGGAATCCGACATCGCAGCCTTGACGATTCGGTTGGCGAGCACCCGGCCGCTTGGCAACGTGAAGGGCGTGAACAGGGCGGAAGCTGTCGGCTGGTCTGTCATGGGGGATGTCTCTCTCCTGGCACGGGTTTGGCACTTTACCTGACACAGAATGTGAATGTGGCACTGAATCTGTCATTTCAGGAACTGATGTCATGGTGACACGCCTTGTGACTGCTGATAATCCGTTGTGCGCGCACAGTATTCGTGAGCATATGGAACATATGAAAACGCACACAGATCTCAACATCTTTCACGCCGTCGTCGACGCTGGCACCTTCACCGGGGCGGCGCGCCAGCTTGGCATTACCCACTCGGCGATCAGCAAGCGCATCGCGCAGCTGGAGCAGCGTCTTGGTGCCCAGTTGCTGATTCGCTCCACTCGGCGGATGCGCCTGAGTGAAGCAGGCCAGCTCTATGCCCTGGAGACGCGCGAGTTGCAGGAGCGCCTGCGCCATGTCGAGCAGGAGATTGCCGAAGGTAGTGGCGCGCTCAAGGGGCGCATTCGTCTCTCGTGTTCCAACGCACTGGGGAAATTGCAGGTAATGCCGTTGCTGATGCGCTTCATGGAGCGCTATCCCGAGGTCATCGTGGATCTGACCCTGACGGATGCCGTGGTCGACCTGGTGCATGAGGGGATGGATCTGGCCATCCGCAGCACCGCAAAGCCTGAGCCCGGCCTGATCGCCAGGCGGTTGGCCACCAATCAGCGTGTCATCTGTGCATCGCCGGAGTATCTGGCAAGACATGGCAGGCCGCGCTCAGTGGCGGATCTGGCGGAGCATGTCAGCCTGATCCTGAATCTCCCCGGTGGCTTCAACGCCTGGGGACTCACGTCACTGCCCGAGATGCGCTGCGGCTTCCTCTCCAACTCCCTGGAAACCCTGCACGCCGCCTGTCTGGGAGGGCGTGGCGTTGCCTGTCTGCCGTACTACCTGATCGCCGATGACCTGGCCTCTGGGCGCTTGATCCCGCTGCTGGAAGACATTCGTGGTGACGGTGCCGATACCAGCATCTTCCTCGTCCGCCCGGAGACGTCGATTCTGCCGCGCCGGGTGAGAGTGCTGATGGATGCCTTGATCACGGGGTTTGAACGATTTACCGAGTGATTGTCTTGCAGGATTCATGACATATTGACCCAAGGAGCGACCTTGAGACTCCTGTGACGTAGATCATGGAGCGAGACATGTCACCAACGGGAAAAGATCGATTTGCGGTACTGATTGATGCAGACAATGCCCAGGCCGCCGTCTGTGAGGAATTGCTGGCGGAGATCGCGAAACTGGGAATCGCCAGCATCAAGCGCGCCTATGGGGACTGGACCACCTCCAACCTGACGCCCTGGAAGGAGCCACTTCTGCACCATGGCATTCAGCCTATCCAGCAGTTCCGTTATACCCAGGGCAAGAACGCGACGGATTGCGCCTTGATCATCGATGCCATGGATCTGTTGTATGCGGGCAATGTGGAGGGATTCTGTCTGGTGTCCTCGGACAGTGATTTCACGCGCCTGGCGACACGTCTGAGGGAAAGCGGCATGCGCGTGCATGGCTTCGGGGAAGCCAAGACCCCTCAACCCTTCGTTTCCGCCTGTGACAGTTTCCTGCATACCGAGTGTCTGCGCAGGGAGCCGGATACGCCCGCCGTGGCGAAGCCCTCGAGCAAGTCGCCTGTCGTGAAGAAGCCCCCGAGCAAGCCGTCGAGGGGGCGGCACCGATGCGCTTGATCCAGCGCTGGCGGGCGAAGCGACGCAGATTGGCCACGTTGTCCGTCTCGTCGATGATGTCCTCGCCGAGAATCGTCTCCATCACGTCTTCCAGCGTGATGACCCCCAGCCAGTTGCCGAGATTGTCGTAGACGACACACAGGTGCTGGCGCTCGCGCTGCATGCGAGCGAAGGCCTGTTCGACGTTGTCTTCGGCGTGCAGTTCGCTGATCGGGCGCATCAGGTCCTTGAGCGGAGTGGTGGGTTCGGCCTGATGCGCATCGGCGCGGTGGATCATGCCCAGTGTCCTTTCATCGGCGGTCATCACCGGGTAGCGGCTGAAGGGCCAGACCGTCAACTGGTCATTGAACTCGGCCACGGTCATCTCGGGGCTGACCGTCTGGCAGACAGGACGTGGCGTGAGCACATCACGCACCTTCATCTCATGCAGGTTGAGGATGTTGGTGATGACGCGTTGCTCATCATTTTCCAGCGCCTTCTTTTCCAGCCCCAGTTGTGCGAGCGCCTTGATCTCGCCACGCAGATCAATGTCATGCGAGTGCTTGCCGATCCGCGAGGTGATCATTTCCGACAGCCAGATCAGCGGCTTGAGCGAGATGACCATGATGTTGAGCACGCCGGGCAGCATCGGGGAAAGCTGACGCCAGTAAGTGGCACCGATGGTCTTGGGGATGATTTCCGAGGCCACCAGGATCAGCAGCGTCATGACCGCCGAGGCAACGCCGACCCAGGCCTCGCCGAACACGACGGACACCTGTGCCCCCACGCCTGTCGCACCGACCGTATGCGCGATGGTATTGAGCGTCAGGATGGCGGCCAACGGCTTGTCGATATTGTCCTTGAGGGTGGCCAGCGCCGCATGGCGCTTGGGGTGTTGCTCACGCAGGCTTGCCACATAGCTTGGGGAAAGCGACAGCAGCGCCGCTTCCAGCACGGAGCAGATGAACGAGATGCCGATGGCGATGGCGGCAAAGAGAATCAGCAGAAACATGCAGCGTGCTCCTTGGGCCAGCAGTACGTGTCGGCATCTCGAGGCGGTGCGTCAGCGGCTGAAGATGGCGCCGGAGCGTCAGCATGCCTTGCCGGAACTGGCGCGGCTTGCCTGCATGAGCGCGTCGAGTCTGCGCCAGAAGTTTCGCGAGACCTATGGTTGCTCGCTGAGCCAGTATCAGCGCGAATGTCGCATGCAGCGCGCACGTCAGGCATTGTTGCAGGGCATGAGTGTGCAGCAGGTGGCGCATCGTGTCGGCTATGCGCATGCCTGCAACTTCGCGACGGCCTACCGGCGTCATTTCGGGCTCTCGCCCCAGGCTGTGCGGGCTCGGCCGCAGCGGGCTGACTGAGCACTGCTGACCGTCAGCCTCCGTCAGGCCTTACAGGAAGGGAATCATCGGCAGTACCACGTCATCCAGCAGTCCCGTCGGATAGTGAAGATTCATGGCCGCCTGCATCCCGAGCAGGAAGACCGCGACGCCCAGGGCGAAGAGTCCCGCGAACGCCGCTGACTTGCGTGCGACGATGAGCTGGAAGCCCAGACAGAACAGCACGGCAGTGGAGACGAAGCCCAGCAGTGCGCTGACGCCGATCAGCACGAAGAAGCCGAGTACCACACCCACTGCCTTGAAGGCCGGTTGCTGGACGCGAATCATGCCGCGACGCCAGCCGTTGAAGACCACGGCGATCACCGAGACCAGCGTGATGAAGGCGGCCAGGGTCGGGAAGGCCTTGCCGAGTGGCATCAAATCCTTGACGTCGTAGAGCGCCCAGAGGCCGGCGAGCCCCATCAGGCCCAGCAGCAGGAAGTCGACGCCACCGAAACCGCGTGATTCCAGCACATCCTCTTCTGGGGACGGCGCGGTCTCGACCACTTCATGGGTCTGGCGACGACGCATGATCGCCTTGCGGATCACCGGCAGGAAGAAGGCCAGCAGGATCAGGCCGAGGATGATCAGCACGCCCGGACGCAGGAAGGCTTCGGCGCCGTGGAACTGCATGCTCTGATAGAAGTAGTTCTCGGCACCCGGTGCCAGCACGAAGCCGATCAGGAAGGCCGGACGCGACCAGCCTGCCGTCTTGAACAGCACGCCCAGCATGCCGATCATGCCCAGCGCGGCCCAGTCACCCAGCGAGCGACTGGCCTGATAGGCAGCAAACAGGATCAGCACGGTGATGGCCGGCGCCAGAATGGCGAAGGGCACACGTGTCAGCTGCGCGACCGGACGCGCCAGCATCAGACACAGGCCCGCGCCCAGGATATTGGCCAGCGCCAAAGACCATATGATGGTGTAGGTCATGTCCAGATTGGTGGTGATCATCGACACGCCCGGCTCCAGGCCCAGCAGCAACAGGCCCCCCAGGAAGACGGCGGCCGTCCCGGAGCCTGGCACCCCGAACAGCAGGGTCGGCACCATGGCGCCACAGGCACAGGCATTGTTGGCGGACTCCGGCGCGATGACGCCGCGGATGTCACCCTTGCCGAACTGGCTCGGGTCCTTGGCGGTCTTGACCGCGAAGCCGTAGGTGATCCAGTCGACCACGGAACCCGCCAGACCCGGAATGGTGCCGATCAGGCTGCCGATCCCGGCGCAGCGCGCGACCAGCCACCTGTTCTTGACCACATCCTTGATGCCGGCAGACCAGCCCTTGCCCAGGTCCGTGTTGCCGTCCTTGGCGATGCTGCCACGTCCCAGCAGCAGCTCGACGATCTCCGGCAGGGCGAAGATGCCCAGACCCAGCACGATCAGCGGCACCCCGTCGTACAGATAATCGATATCCAGATTCATGCGGTACTCGCCGGTCGCCGGCGCGGCACCGATGGCACCGACCAGCAGGCCGAGGCCGCAGGCAGCGGTGCCCTTGAACAGGTTCTTGCCGGACAGCACCGCCACCATCGTCAGACCCAGCAGCGTCAACACGAACAGCTCTGCTGACGAGAAGGCCAGTACGAGGGGGCGTGCGACGAGGATGAAGCCGGTCAGAATGATGGCACCGATCACGCCCCCACACAGGGAGGACAGGAAGGCACTGGTCAGCGCACGCGCCGCCTGGCCTTTCTTGGCCAGCGGGAAGCCATCAAGCACCGTGGCCTGTGACGCGCTGGAACCGGGGATGCCCATCAGCACCGAGGCGAAGGTATCGCCGGTCGGGATGACCGCGACCATGCCCATCAGCATGCCCAGTGCATAACCGGGGTCGAGCCCGTAGAGGAAGGGCAGCAGTAGTGCCATGCCGGCGATGCCGCCCAGGCCGGGGATGATGCCGACCAGCAGGCCGACGAAGATGCCGATCATCATGAACAGCAGATGCGTCAGCGTGAAGACGTGTCCAATGCTGGACAGGAGGGTGTCGATCATGGCGTTGCTCAACCTCTTGTTCTTCTCTGGCTTGACCCATTCGTGCTGGGTTTCGCTCAGTTGCATGGCGTCTTGCAACCGCGCCGCTGCCGCCTTGCCGACCATCAGGCCATAAGGACCGACCTTCACCGCCGCTTCCTTGAGGAACTCGGGGTCCTTGGCCATGTCACGTGCCGCCTGACGGTATTGCTCCAGCAGTGCTGGATCGACACCCTTCGGCACCAGCAGCATCTTCTGCATGGCGTAACCGGAGGCGAAGAACTTGTGGAAGATCTGATAGGCCTCGTCATCGCGTGAATGGCCTTCCTGCGCCAGATACAGCTCGGAGAAGGTCGGCAGGTCCGGGAAGGACGGGTCGCGCTCGATGTGGCCTTCGTCATCCATCACGCCGAGACTGAACAGCGGCACGGCCTGGCCGGCGTCGACCAGCGGCGTGACGTTGCTCCTGTAGGCGGAGGTGGTCTGGAAATCGAGGGCGACTTCGCCACGCTCGAAGGCCAGGCGACCTTCACCACGGCTCTTCATGCCGAAGACCGGATCAACCTGGAAGTCGAGCAGATCGAACGCCATCAGCACCGGCATCTCGAGCCCGGTCGGGTTCTGGCCGGCGAACTTCACCGTCTGGGAGGCGAGGGCCTTGAGCGCACTGGCGCTGTCCTTGCCCAGCGAGCTTGAGGCATAGACGACACCGCCTGTCGGGGCGGCGAGGATCGGTTCCCAGTCGGCATAGTCGTAACGCACGCGGCGGTCGCGCAGCATGGCCGGATACTGGGTAGAGGCCGAGGTGACGACCATCTCGTCGCCGTCATCGCCGGCACGCTTGCTGAACAGGTTGACGCCGGTGATGGAACCGCCCCCCGGCACGTTGTCGATGACGACAGCCGGGTTGCCCGGCAGGTTCCTGGTCACCCAGTTGGACATGAAGCGTGCCCAGACATCGGTGCCGCCCCCGACCCCGAAGGGTACGGTCCAGGTCAGGGTGTCAGGGACTTCCGCCGCGGCGTGCACGGCGGAAGACAGCGGCAGAAGGCCCATGACGGGCAGCATGACGGCCAGGGCGGTGGTGCGGGCATGGCGCTTGAGGGCATGGCGTTTGGGCGTAGACACGATGAGGGACATGGTCTGACTCCTGATTATTGTTGGAATGCGTTGTCAATCAGTGATGCGCTAACTGCATGGCGGCGCAGAGAGGTCATTTCATTTCAATCAAATGCATTGTAAATCAATCTTCTGCAGTGCTTTCGTCGCGCTTGTCGATCAGGCGCGTTCAGGCATTTCCAGCGAGTCCGGGAGGTTCAAGAACACCTCGCCATTCATGATCTTGCGTGCCGTGCGCAGCAGGGACACACGGCTGGGGGTCATCGGGTCGCCATCGGCGTGTTCGACCTCGACGTCCAGGAACCCGGCTGGGTGCTCGAGCTTCACCTTCTCCGCCAGAGCCCCCGGTGTCAGGGTGCCGGCGGCCAGCGCCACGCGGTTGGCCAGAGTGCCCGGGAGACTGGTCGCGACGGCCAGCGTGATGGCCCCCGTGACGGCCAGCGCGCCATGGCAGCGATGCGGCACGAAGTAGCGTGCGCACAGGGTGCCGCCCTCGGTGCGCGGAGCGGAGAGAATCACCGGCTTGGGCAGCACCGAGTCACTGACGTCACCCATGCCCATCAATTCCCCCGCCTTGAGGCGAATCTTCTCGAGGCGTGCCATCGCGTCACGGTTGGCGTCCATCTCGGCCGGCGCTTCGTTGCCTGCCCAGCCCAGACTTGCCGCTTCGATCAGTACCACCGGCGTGGCGGAGTCGAGGCAGGTCACCTCCACGCCCTCGATCACGTCGATGACCTGACCGCTGGGCAGCAGCTTGCCGGTCTTGGCACCGACAGCGCCCAGAAAGCCCAGCTTGATGGCGCTGCCGGCGCCGGGCACACCACTGATGCGCGTGTCGCCCTGGTAGGCGACGCGACCATCGGGTGTCGGGACCTGGCTGTCGATCAGGGTGCCGGTGTTGAGGTTGTGAATCCGCAGACGGGTCAGGTCACCCTTTGCCGGGATCATGCCGGTCTCGATGGCATAGGGGCCGACCGCGGCCAGCATGTTGCCGCAGTTCGGCGAGAAATCGACCTTGTCGCCCTCCACATCGACCTGGGCGAACAGATAGTCGATATCCGCTTCAGGATGCGTGGAGGGGCCGACAAGGGCGACCTTGCTGGTCAACGAATTGCCGCCGCCCAGCCCATCGATCTGCAATGCGTGGCCGGAGCCCATGACCTGGCGCAGGACTTCGCGACGGCCGTCGTCATCGGCGGGGAGGTGATCCAGACGCAGGAAGGGGCCCCGAGAGGTACCGCCACGTAGGATCATGCAAGGAAGTGAATGCATCATGTTGGAACGCGCTCCTGTCTGTTTGCGCCTTTCTGAAGCATCACAGCCGATGATCTATGCATCAAATGCAAATAAAAACTATACTGTCACCATTACACGCATTAATCCGAATAATGAATCAATAGGATAGTTGCATGCATAGATTGGAGTTTCTGGATCTGTCGGCATTTGTCGAAGTGGCCGAGAATCATTCCTTCAATGAAGCGGCGGAGCGACTGCACATCTCGCAGCCGGCCCTGTCGCGCCGTATCCAGAAACTGGAGGAAGTGCTCGGTGCAAAAGTGCTGGAGCGTACGACGCGGAGAAGTCGACTGACGCCAATTGGACGTGATTTCCTGCCAAAAGCCCGCAAGTTGCTCGAAGATTACGAATCCTCTCTGGTGGGCGTTCGCGAGCTGGCCACCCACCGCAAGGGGGTGCTGACCATCGCCTGCCTGCCCACGGCAGCCTTCTACTTCCTGCCCAGCGTGGTGCGCGAGTTCAACACCGCCTACCCCGGCATCCGGATTCGCATCCTGGATGTCAGTGCCAATGAAGGGGTCGAAAGGGTGGTCTCGGGGGAGGCAGACTTTGGTATCAATATGGTCAGTGCCCACCACCCGGCAGTGGATTTCACCTCCATCTATCGTGATCCCTTCGTGTTGGCACTGCGTCGCGACCATCCGCTTGCACAGAAAAAGCGCGTCGAGTGGAGCGATCTGGATGATGTGCGCCTGATCACCGTCTCCCGCGATAGCGGCAACCGCATTCTGCTCGACAACACCCTGCTGTCCGCCGGATTGCATCTGGACGGCTTCTACGAGGTCCAGCATCTCTCGACCTCGCTGGGGCTGGTCGAGAGCGGGCTTGGCGTCGCCATCCTGCCGTCGATGGCGATGCCCGGGCCGGAGCACGAGGTGCTGTGTCAGCGTGAGCTGCCCGAGCCACGCATTGATCGCACCATTGGCCTGCTGCGGCGTCGCGGTGAGTCGCTGTCACCGATCGCGGAGCTGTTCATCGAGATTCTGCTCAAGCGCTGGAACTGAGGCCATTGATGACGTGGATACCTGCCCAACACAAGGATGCACATGCCCATGAGTACCCGCATAGCCACTCACGCCACCTCCCGTCAGACAGCCCTTGCGCTGGGCCTGGCGCTCGGGCTTGGCAGCGCGCTGCCTGTCAGCGCAGATGAGCCGATGGCAGCCGATGACACTGGCAAGCGCGCGCCGCAGGGCGAGCACACGCTCAAGCATGAGCAGCTGGCCAGTCTGGTCGAGCAGGGGCAGGAGACATTGGCGGCAGACTTCAACGGTTTCCTCAAGCAGGTCGCGGAACGCAATCAGGAAGACAGCGCGGTTTCCGGCGCCATTGACCACTATCTGGCCGGCGAGTCGCTGGAGGGGGATGACTTCGTCAACGTCTATCGCCTGCTGGGGGTCTACAACCGACTGCAGTATGGCGATGACGTCCAGGAGCTGCTCAAGGAAATGGTCGCGATCCCGACCTTCAAGGTCGGTGAGAAACCCCAGCATGAAAACCCCGAGATCTCGCGTTTCGGTGAGTTGATCAAGGACAAGGCCGAGGCATTCGGCTTGACGTTCCGCAACGTGGATGACCGTGTCTTCGAGGTGGAGCTCAAGGGGACGGGGGAGGATGTGTTCGGCATTCTCACCCACGGGGATGTGGTGCCGGCGGACCAGGAGGGCTGGACGCTTGAGGATGGCACCCACCTGGATCCGTTCGAGGTCACCGAGATCGATGGCAAGCTGTACGGGCGTGGCACCGAGGATGACAAGGCCTCCATCGCCGCGGCGCTGTATGCCATGAAGTCTCTCAAGGAGAACGCGGTGCCGGTCAAGCGCACCATTCGCCTGATGATCGAGACGACGGAAGAGACCGGCGGTGAGGGCTTCGCCTATTACAAGGCGCACAACGCGCTGCCCGAATACAACATCGTGCTGGACAGCGGCTACCCGGCAATCACTGCCGAGAATGGCTTCGGCACCATCGATGCGCGCTTCCCGCTGGCACGCGAGCACGCGAGACACAGACGGGGCAGGCGGCGGATGGCCTGCCGGCGATCACTTCCTTCAAGGGGGGACTTGCGACCAACCAGATTCCCGAGCGCTCCGTCGCCACCCTGCACGCCAGTGATGCCGCGGGCGCCAAGGCGCTCAACCACAAGCTGGAAGCGCTTGGCAGCCGTTACGTCAACGAGCACGGCAAGGATTTCAGCGTCGCCAGTGAAGTGAAGGGCGAGGATGTCATCGTCACGGTGACGGGCAAGTCGGCCCACTCATCGGCACCGGCCAATGGCGTGAATCCGGTGACACGACTGGCGGGACTGCTGGCCACCTCCGGTATCGATTTCCAGGACAGTGCCTATGAAGATGCCGTGCACTACCTGAATGACAATTACGGGCTGGATTATCACGGCAAGCTGCTGGGCATCGCCTACTCCCATGATTTCATGGGACCGCTCAAGGTGACGCCGACCTATCTGGAGAAGGAGGACGACGCGCTGCGTGTCGCGGTCAACGTGCGGGCTCCGGCGGGCGAGAAGTCGCCTGAGGAACTCAGCCAGGTGATCAAGGAAAAGCTCACAGCCTATGCCAAGGAGCAGGGCATGGACGTGGCGCTGAACGTCGAGATTCGCGACTGGATGCTGCGTGACCCCAGCGGTGCCTGGCTCCAGACGCTGCTCAACATCTTCGGCGATACCACGGGACTCGATGCCGAACCGCGTTCCTCGGCGGGGAGCACGACCGCCAAGCTGCTGCCCAATGCGATCAACTTCGGGCCGTCGATGCCGGGCGAGACCTATACCGGACATACCTCTGAAGAGTTCAAGCGTGTCGACAATCTGCTGCTGGACATCCAGATGTTCACCGAGATGATGGCCCGCATCGGCAATCAGGATTCGCTCAAGTAATCGGGTGAGTTCGCGGGGCCGTGGTCATGTGAATCGCCTTTTGCATGGCGTATTGAACTAGCCCCTTGAACCCTGATGAAGGGGCAGTGGCGGGCGTTGTCGTCTGTGAAGGTCGCCGATCACCCAGTGCGGCCGCGCGATCTCACCTCGGGCGGTAGGGCTCGGCGGGGTGCGCGGTCGGGTAGGCGTCCATATAGGCGGTGGCTGCTTTCAGGAGATGGACGTCAGCGTGCCTGGCGCCTGCCAGCTGAAAGCCGACCGGCAGTCCCTGCGAAGTGAATCCGCAGGGGACCGAGGCGGCGGGTTGGCCGCTCAGATTGAAGGGGTACGAGAACGGCGTCCATTCCTCCCAGTCGTGCCATTGGCTGGCGGGCGGCACCTGATGATTCAGTGCAAAGGGGAGGACGGCGACGCTTGGCGTCAGCAGCAGAGGGTAGTCCTGATGGAAGCGCTCAAGCTGCTGGGTGAGCCGGTGCCTGGCCTCGAAGGCCTCGAACAACTCAAGCGAGGTCCAGTCGCGGGCACGCATGGCATTCTCGACCAGGCCGGGGTCGAGCTGTTCGCGCTGGCGGGCATCACAGCCTTTCCAGACCCCTAGCGACGCGGTGAACCAGATCTTGCGGAAGATCTCGAGGCTTGAGTCGATGGGGGGATCGACCTCCACGATCTCGGCGCCAAGCCCTGCCAGACGCTCTGCGGCGCGTGCTACCCGACTGGCGATCTCGGGGTCGACATCGGCCTGCCCGAGGCGCGGGGAGTAGGCGATCCGCAGGCCTGTCAGTGGCGTGCCGATCTCCACGCCCCAATCCTCGGGTTGTCCGCGGGTGGCGTAGGGGTCCTGTGCATCATGACGGCCGATGACATTGAGCATGGCGGCGGCGTCGCGTGGGCTGCGGGTGAGCGGCCCGATACTGGACAGGGACGCGGCCTGGGCGGGAGGCCACTGGGCTGTCCAGCCGAAGGTGGGCTTGAAGCCGAAGACACCACTGAAGGCGGCGGGAATGCGAATTGACCCACCGGAATCCCCGCCCTGATGCAGGACTCCCAGGTTCAGGGCGGCGGCGGTGGCCGCACCCCCTGAAGAGCCGCCCGGGGTCAGCGCGGTATTCCAGGCATTGCCGGTGGCGCCATGCACGCGGTTGTCGGTGACGGCCTTCCAGCCGAACTCGGGGGTATTGGTCTTGCCCAGCAGAATCGCGCCTGCCTCGCGCAGGCGCCGCACCGGAGGGGCGTCCTGCTGACAGGGCGTGGCTACCGTGGTGAGCGAGCCCTCGCGCGCCGGCATGCCGGCGACATCGGTGAGATCCTTCAGCGAGGTCGGGATGCCATCGAGCGGGCTCAGGGGCTTGCCCGCCTGCCAGCGCTGTCTGGCGTGATGCGCCGCCTCCAGCGCCGTGTCATGCGCGACATGCACGTAGGCGTTGACCGCCGGATTGAGTCGCTCGATACGGGCTAGCACTGCCTGTGTCACTTGCAGCGGGTCGAACTGGCCACGTTGATAGCCGCGCGACAGCTGCTCGGCGTCCAGGGTGGTCAGGTCATCCTGGGCGGAATGTGGCGTCAGGTCGTGGGGGAATTCGGCGTTGGGCATGGCGGCTCTCCTGCGGGTGAACGGTCAGCGCTGGTCGTCCAGGCTCTCGTGAGGCGGTTGATGCGACTCGCTGTCAGGCGGTGTCGGGCCGCCATTGGCCTTCGGACTGACCTTGGGCATCGCGATATCCGCACGCTTCCGGCGGCGCTCCTCGGTGCTGATGCCCAGGCGTTCATCGCGGCGCTTCATCAGCTCCTCGTCGATCTGGCCGTCACGGGTGAAGGCCATCATCAGTTGCGGAATCCCGTAGGGGAAGTCGTCGCGGTCGATCTGCCAGGTGTGGAAGGTCTTGCCGTAGGTCGTGACCAGATCCTCGAAGTAACTGCGCTCGGCCAGTTCCGGGATGCCCGGAGCCACCAGGATGCCGGACTTCACCTCATAGTGATGGCTGTGCCAGAGCGGCTTCTCTTCTTCGGGGAGACGCTCGTAACGTTCGGCGCTGATGATGTACTCGATCCCGATCAGACGTGCGTCGCTGCGGTTGGAATCGAAGATGACGCACTGGTGGAGATCATGTTCCAGGTGGATGCAGAAATGACTGGCTTCCACCTGGCGGCCCATGTCATCGGCGTAATGGTGAAAGCCGTTGAGGTAGGTGCTCATCGCTTCCATCGGGTACTTGCGCTGCATGACCTGCGAGGCCGCGTCCAGCACCTGGTGCTTGAGCGGATGGCCACTGCTGACCTTGCGAGCACTGTTCAGACGGCGTCCCAGAAAGAAGGCGGTCGCCGCGGCCGCGCCAGCGAGCAGGCCAGTGCCGAAGCCGCGCGTGGAGTGTGAGGCGTGATGGCATGGGGTGGACGTACGATGATGCATACTTCCTCCTGCGTGGTCGTCTCGAGTAAGTGAGAATCCCTGTCATGGAGATTGAATGAAACAGCTGATATTTGATTGTGATGGAGTCCTGGTCGATAGCGAGATCATTGCCGACGGCGTGCTCAAGGAGAAGCTGCCGCTGTGGCTGCCGGATCTCGGCACGAGCGAGCAGATCGAGCATGAGCTGGATCGCTGCCTGGGGATGATGACGCGCGACATCCTGGTGGACCTGGAAGGCCGCAGTCAGCATCGCCTGCCGGCCGATGCCCTGGAGCAGGTTCGTCTGGAGGTGGACCAGCGTCTCGCCAATGGCCTCGAGGCCATGCCGGGCGTGGTGAAGACGCTCGAGTGGATTCGCGATCAGCGCCTGCCCCTGGCGGTGGTGTCCAACAGCTCCGCCTCACGCATGAAGATCAATCTCGAGAGCTCGGGACTGCGTGGCATTCTGGACGAGATCGCCGCGGCCAATGGCGACCGGGAACTGCCGATCTTCACCTCCGATGACGTCATCAACCCCAAGCCGGCGCCCGACCTCTATCTGCTCGCCCTCAAGACGCTGGGTCGTTCCGCCGAGGAATGCCTGGTGGTGGAGGATAGCCGCACGGGAATGCAGGCAGCCGTGGCTGCGGGTCTCAAGGTCGTGGGGCATCTGGGGGCCAGCCACATTCCGCCGGGCCACGCCGAGGTGCTGCGGGATACCGGCGCCTGGCAGCTCATCAAGCATTGGGAGGAATTCAAGCAGATCCGCGTTCCCCAGGCCAGCAATTCCTCCTGAGTGAGGGAGCGCGACACCATGCCGATCATCTCATCCCCCCACTGATCCGCCCAGGTCAGCACGCCGTGACTGATGCCCCGCGATCTCATGAGGTCGCGTATCTCTCCCGTGCCCTTGAACCACAGGGCCTTGCCATCAAGGCGAGTCAGATCGGAAATGCCATGGCAGTGGTGAATGCGCACCTTGTAGATGCCATCCAATGACATGACCTCGACGACCGGCACCATGCCCTGTTGCAGGGCGCGCGACAGGGAGTCGAGCGTCATGCTGGCCTCAGCCTGCCGCTCGGCGTCGCTGGCCCTTGAAGTTCTGGGGAATCAGAGTCATGTCTACAAGGCACTGCGAATATTCGTTGGCGATAGCGCTACTCGTTTCTCGCTGGTGCGCGATCCACCTCACCGCTGTCACAGCTAACAGGGAGTAGCGATATATGACATCTGGAGGAAAGCGCGTATTCAGCGCGTCAGTCATCATCATTCTGGGTCTGGTCGCGTTGGGGGCAGGATTCCCCACCCGTTTCGGTGAATTGGCTGATCAGGCGCTTGGCGCCGTGACCAGCATGTTCGGCTGGTTCTATCTGATTTCCGTCTTTGGTTTCGTGATCTTTCTGGTCAGCCTCGCGCTGAGCAAATACGGCAAGATCCGTCTCGGGCCGCAGGATTGCCGGCCTTCCTACAGCTTCTTTTCCTGGGTCAGCATGCTGTTGGCGGCGGGGTTCGGGGTCGGGCTGGTGTTCTACGGCATGGCAGAGCCCATGCAGCACTATCTGAAGCCTCCCTTCGGTGACATGCCGGGGGAGACGCCTGAGTCCGCGCGCTACGCCATCCAATATGCCTTCTTCAACTGGGGCGTCCATCAGTGGGCCGCCTTCTCGGTCGTCGGGCTGATCATCGCCTATTTCCAGTTCAGGAAAGGGCAGGCGGGGCTGGTCTCATCGGTGCTGTCGTCCGTGACGGCCAAGCACCCCAAGGTGCGCCGCTACGGGCCAGTTCTGGATGTCTTTGCGGTGGTGGCCACCGTGATGGGGGTCGCGACGTCGCTGGGGCTTGGTGTGTTGCAGATGAATGGTGGTCTGCACTTCGTCTTCGGAGTGGAGGAGAGCTGGCAGTGGCAGTTCATCATCATGGGGGTGATGTTCTGTGCCTACATGGCCTCGACCTGGTCCGGGCTCGACAAGGGCATCAAGCGGCTGTCCAACCTCAACATGAGCATCTGCATCGCGCTGATGCTCTATGTGCTGTTCACCGGGCCGACGCTGGATATCCTCAAGACGATCACGCTGGGGATCGGCGATTATCTGCAGAACTTCATCGGCATGAGTCTGCGCATGTCACCCTATGACGGCAATGACTGGAACAGTTCCTGGACCGTCTTCTACTGGGCATGGGTCATCGCCTGGTCACCCTTCGTCGGCACCTTCGTGGCGCGTGTCTCGCGGGGACGTACCATCAAGGAATATGTGGTGGGCGTGCTGATCGTGCCGCCGCTGCTGGCCTGTCTGTGGATCGGTGTCTTCGGTGGCGCGGCGCTCAACATGGAGCTGGGCGGGGATGTCGGACTGGCTGCCGCAACGGATGCCAACATCACGTCCGCGCTGTTCGAGATGTTCGATCTGATGCCCTTCAGCAATGTGCTGTCCGTTGTCGCGATATTGCTGATCTTCGTGTTCCTGGTGACGTCGGCGGATTCCGCTTCCTATATCGTGGCGCAGATGACGGACGCCGGCTCGATCAACCCGCCGCTCTACAAGCGTGTGGTCTGGGGCGTGCTGATCGCGGCCATCTGTCTGACGCTGATCTCGACGGGCGGTCTCAAGGGCCTGCAGTCGGCCTCGGTCCTCTCGGCCTTGCCCTTCACCTTCATTCTTTACGGAATGATCGTGGTGCTGGTGAAGGAGCTGCGTGCAGACCGCCGCCAGATGCTCAGCCAGCTCTATCGCCGTCATGGCGAGACACCGGTCGGTGCGGATGTCTTCGAGGCTGATAGCCTGGCCGAGGAAGACCGCATCCGTCGTGCACCGGACGTCAAGAATCGCCGAGTGAACCCGCGCGATCATCATTGAGCCGAGCCCGGTCAACGCCTGGCGACCTCGGCGAGTATCTCGTAGCTCTTCAGACGGTCCGCGTGGTCATAGAAGTCCGAGTTGAACATCAATTCGTCCGCCTGCGTCACTTCCAGCAAGTGCTCGAGTTCGCGGTGAATGCGCTCAGGCCCACCGATGATGGCGGCTGCAAGATTCTGGCCGACCATGGCTTCCTCACGCGCTGACCAGTCCAGCGTCTCGCGGGGTGGCAAGGCGCGCGTGCTCTCACCGCGGATCAGGTTCAGGAACTTCTGTTGCTGGGTGCTGGCCAGGAAGTGGGCGCGTTCATCGCTCTCGGCGGCGATCAACGGCAGGCCGAGCATCACGTAGGGCGCGTCCAGCACCGCGGAGGGCGTGAAGTTCTCACGATAGAGCCGGATGGCCTCCAGCATGTAGCCGGGCGCGAACTGGCCGGCGAAGGCGAAGGGCAGTCCCTTTTCGGCCGCCAGGCGTGCACTGAAATCACTCGACCCCAACAGCCACAGGGGCACATGAGTGCCCTGACCCGGCATGGCCTTGACGCGCTGAGCGGGGGAGGCCTCGCCCAGGTACTGCTCAAGCTCGGCCAGCCGCTGAGGGAAGTCGTGCACGCCGGCGGAGGGATCGCGGCGCATCGCCTGCATGGTGATGCCATCGGAGCCCGGCGCTCGCCCGAGTCCCAGGTCGATGCGGTCAGGATAGAGCGTGGCCAGGGTACCGAACTGCTCGGCCACCACCAGAGGGGGATGGTTGGGCAGCATGATGCCGCCGGAGCCGACTCTCAGACGTGATGTCTTGCCGGCGACATGGCCGATCAGCACTGATGTCGCGGCGCTGGCGATCCCATCGATGTTGTGATGCTCGGCCAGCCACAGGCGATGAAAGCCCAGCGCCTCGACATGCTGGGCGAGGCTGACGCTATTGTGGAAGGTTTCGGCAACACTGCCGGTGTCTCGGATGGGGGCAAGGTCCAGCACCGAGAGCGGTATCCTGTCCAGTCGTGAGGTGGATGCTGTCGTCATGTTCGCTCCTGAAATCGCGTTGCCGTGTAGAGCATGGACAGACCGCAACGCAAGGCAGGACGCAAGGGCCGGTGGGTCACGCTGATGTGCCTGGCAGTCATCCTGCTGGGCGTCGCGCTTCAGCGGGACATCCTCGTGCTGTCACGCTGGATACCCGCGCATCATCTGCCGTGGACGCCTCTGCAACTGGGCGACCCGCCCGGCATGCTGACCGGCTGGAAGCTCTCACGACTCGACGATGACCCGGCCGCCTGTCGCGCCTTTGTCGAGCGGGAAGCCCCGCAACGGGTGACCTTTCTGCCAGATCGCCCCAGTGACAGTGGCTGTGGGCTCATCAACAGCGTGCGCATGCATGCCGTGCCCGGGGACACGGACAAGGGGCAGGGCGTTCGCTTCAACCAGTCCTTCATCGCCAGCTGTCCATTGGCCGTGAGCTGGTTGCGTTTCGAGCGCCATGGCCTGCAGACGGCGGCGCAGGAGGTGATGGGGAGTAGGGTGACGCAGGTGACCCATCTGGGGAGCTATGCCTGTCGCAATATCTATGGGCGGGAGAACGCACGTCGCAGTGAGCATGCCACCGCAGATGCGCTGGATGTCTCAGGCTTCACGCTGGCGGATGGGCGTCAGGTCCGCCTGCCACGCGACTGGACGGCACCAGAGGATGAGGATGCCCCGGGGCGTTTCCTGCGCGCCGTGCAGGACGCTGCCTGCGAGAGCTTCGGCACCGTGCTGGGGCCAGATTACAACGCGGCACATCGTGATCATTTCCATCTCGGCACACGGGGCTGGCGATTCTGCCGGTGAACACCTCGGCTGATCACCGGCGCGCAGCGCTCGGGGTTGATGCTGACCACGCGCAGGCGATGCCCATCAGGCAACACACAGTCCAGGACCTGCCAGGCACAGCCCGGGGCGCTGCTGCCGTGGCTTTCCATCAAGTGTGCACCGTGGGCCTGCAGCAGGTACCTGACATGGGGGAAGTCATCGCGATCCACCTCCAGGGTCAATTTGCGGCTGTCCGGTTGCTCTGCGCTCAACTGCAACAACAGGACGCTGGTCTGCCCATCGGGTGCGTGATGCAGCTCGAGCGTCGCGCTGGTCGCGTTGCGCAGCAATGTGGGCAGGGCGAGAGTCTCCTGGAAGAAGCGGCAGGCGGCTTCCAGATCGCGCACCTCCAGAATGGCTGGGTGCAGGGACAGGCGTTGAATCATGGGGGACGCCAGACTCGAGATGAGTCCGTCTTCTTCCACCGTGCACTGTCTCGCCTGACGGCGGCCAATGGCCACGCGGTCTTCGTGATGTTGCTGGCGCTGGCCGCGATGCTGGTGATGCCACTGGCGGCGCCACGTGTGGTGATGGTGAATGATCACGCTGTCTTCGAGAGTCCCGGTGCGGGGCATTGGGTCAGCGGGGATAGCGACTGGATCACTCGCGCGGCACGCGAGAGTGGCTCCCAGGCGCAGATCACCCACAGTTCTGCCGCCTCGGATTGCCCATTGGCCAGCATGGCCGCCTTCACGCTGGCATTGATCGCCGCCGTGCTGGTACTGATGCTGGATGAAGACCGCAACAGACACTGGAACCGCCAGCCGCGCCGGGCGAGGGTTCAGCGATATCTACCGGGCAGTATGGCGCTGGCATTTCTATGCCGGCCTGTTGGTGCTGCCGTTTCTGGTACTGCTTTCCGTGACGGGAGGCTTGTACCTGTTCCGCGATGGCATCGATCAATTCGTCCATTCCGACCTGATGAAGGTCAATACGCCAGTTACGCAGAGTGCTCAGAATCCGGCAGTGACAAGCCTGCCGTTGAGCGAGCAGGTGGATCAGGCGCTCGCGAGTCTTCCGGGCACGCCGGTGCGCGTCGTGCCGTCACCCGCCCGTGACCTGACCACGGAAGTCGATATCGTGGCAGCCGATGGCAGTGGCAAGCAGGCCGTCTACGTCAATCCTTACAGCGGCGAAGTCCAGGGGCAGATGGCCTACCGCGACAGCATCATGTGGACGGTGCGTCGTCTGCATAGTCTCGCGATCATGGGGCCGATCGGTAACGCGACGCTGGAGATCGCTGCCGGGTGGTCGATCCTGCTCGTGTTCAGCGGGCTATTTCTGTGGTGGCCGCGGGGGCAGAAAGGGGGTGTGGTCACGCTGCGGGCCACGCCGGCGCGCCGGCTGTGGTGGCGGGATCTGCACGCCGTGTGTGGCATCATCGCGGCCGGCTTCATCGTGTTTCTCGCCGTGACCGGCATGCCGTGGTCGATGGTCTGGGGGGCCAAGGTCAACGAGTTGGCCAATGGACATAACTATGGGTATCCCGATGGCGTGCGCGTGAACACGCCGATGTCGGATGCACGCCTGGTGGATCAGGAATTGACCAGCTGGTCGCTTGAACAAGCCGTTATCCCGTTATCTTCCTTGCCGGGTGACGCCGCTGATCCCATTGTCGACGAGGGTGAGCACGCCGGTCACGGCGGCTCTGTCGCAAGTTCCGCGCCGGTGAAAGCGGCTGTGCCAGTGAGCGCTGCCGCGATTGCCCACGCCGATATCGGTCTCGACGAGGCAGAACGCATCTTCGCTCGCGAGGGCCTGGCACCGGGCTATGCCATCAATCTGCCGAGCACCGCTCAGGGCGTCTATACCGGCTCCGTGTATCCGGATGCGCTGGAGCGCCAGCAGGTCGTGCATGTGGATCGCTACTCCGGCGATGTGCTGCTCGACATGCATTACGCCGACTACGGGCCGCTGGGACGGGCGCTGGAGTGGGGCATCAATGTGCATCTGGGGCAGCAGTACGGCCTGATCAATCAGCTGATTCTGCTGATGGCGTGTCTCGCGATGGTGATGATGAGCGTCGGGGCAGGCGTGATGTGGTGGAAGCGTCGTCCGGTGGGCGGTATCGGTATCCCGCCGCTGCCCATGGAGCGCAAGCGTATTGCCGGTGTCTGGGGTCTGATGATGATCATCGGGGTGATCTTCCCGCTGGTCGGCCTCTCGCTGATCGTGATGGGCCTGCTCGATTGGCTGTGGATTCGTGTCACGTCGGGGTCTGCCAGTGACGGTCGCGGCGGTATTGGCGAGCAGTGCCTCATTTGGCGTCCACGCCGAGGAGAGCTCCGTCTCGCAACTGCCTCTGATGCATGTCGAGGCCGAGGCACCCATGGCTAGCCCCATCGTCGAGTCAAGCCAGGGGCATGCCAAGGGCAATCTGGATGTCGGTGAGCTGTTGCGTGAGGTCAACGGCGTCAGTGGCTCTCGTCTGGGCAGTCATGGTGTCTCGGCCATCTTTCGGGCGCAGGGCGGTGAACGCCTGATTCAGGAGGTCGATGGGGCGCCGCTCTATCCGGCCTGCCCCGGCGGCATGGACACCACGCTGGGCTATGCGACCACCGGCAGTCAGTCGGATCTCACCCTCTACAAGGGCGCGCAGAGCGTCAGTCGTGGTCCCAGCTTTGCCGCAGGCACCGTCGAGGTGACGCGTCACACGCCATCACGCACCGACGATGACGGCGTGCATGGCACCTTGGGGGCCGGCTGGCGCAGCAATGACGATGCCACCAGCGAGAGTCTGTCGCTGACCGCCAAGCAGGGTGATGTCTGGGCCGCGCTGGACGTCGAGCATTCCGAGCGCAACAACTATGAGGACGGCAACGGCGATACCCAGTCTGGTGCCTATCGCAGCGACAACGGCAGTGTCCGTGTCGGCGCCTTTGCCACCGAGGATGTCGCCATCGAGGCGGGGATCGCTGTCGTCAGGATCGACGATGCGCGCTATCCCACCATGGATGCGCCACGCAGTGACATGGACCGCCAGTACCTCAAGCTGACCATCGACAACGTCGGGCCTTTCTCGCATACCGAATCGCAGATCAACCATGCCCGCGTCGTGCACGACATGGACAATGTCACCCTGCGTGACGTTGATGACTCCAGAGATCGAGCATGGACATGAGTTCTAGCATGGACATGAGCGACATGGCCATGTTCTCCAGCGCGACCACCGAGACCTGGTATGCCAGCACCCAGGGGGATATCCCACTGACCGTCGCCGGGCGTGACGCGACACTGACATTGGGCGCTGACGCCGAGCGTCTGGAAAGCAACGCCGACTCCCGGATGGGCATGTCGCTGGACAGCCTCTCAGACAGTCAGACCTGGCCGGATGTTGTGCGCACGCGCGGTGGGGTGTTCGCGGAGCTGGATACCACGCTGGATCAGGACAATCGTCTGGTGACCGGTGCGCGCTATGACGTCTCCCTCAGCGATGCGCGAGATGCTGATGAGGTGGTGGGCAGCAATGCCTCGGCCATCTCCGCCTGGCGGGATCAGTACGGAGAGGATGTCGAGGCCAGTCAGCGGGATGGGGAATTCAGTGCGCTGGCGCGCCTGGAGCATCGCGTCAATGAAGCGGTGAAAGGCTACGCGGCACTCAGTCGCAGCGTGCGCTTCCCCACCGCCACCGAGCGCTATTACAACCGCCAGTCCGAGACTGACGGTTGGCTGGGCAATCCCGAGCTTGAGCCCGAGATCCATCAGCAGCTTGAACTGGGCGTGGCAGTCAAGCAGGGCGCCTGGCGTTATTCGGCGGACACCTACTACAACCGGGTGCATGACTGGATCGAGCTGACCGAAGGGGACTCGCTGACCACCTATGACAATGTCGAGGCCGAGATCTATGGTCTCGAGCTCGAGGCCAGCTGGCAGCAGCATGGCTGGCGGCATTCGGCAGGCGTCGCCGCCACCCACGGCACCAACCTGAGCGATGGCACGCCATTGTCCCAGGTG
The DNA here is from genome assembly GCF_004006355.1 of Cobetia sp. ICG0124. Taxonomy (NCBI): domain Bacteria; kingdom Pseudomonadati; phylum Pseudomonadota; class Gammaproteobacteria; order Oceanospirillales; family Halomonadaceae; genus Cobetia; species Cobetia sp. ICG0124. The sequence goes on from NZ_CP024893.1 coordinate 1,462,340, forward strand.
ACACCGTTCAATGGCTATCTGGCGACACGCTATGACGCGGATCGTTGGTGGGCAGGTGCCCGATTCGATGCGGCCGCACGTCAGTCGCGTATTTCCGGCAGTGAAGACGCGACGGCAGGCTTCGGCATCGTCGGCCTGGAGGGCGGGTACCATGTCACTGACGCCATCGAGTTGAGCGCCGGCATCTCCAACCTGTTCGACAAGGCCTACGCCTACCACGTCAATCGCTTCTACGATGATCCGCTGCAGGGCGATGTACAGGTCAATGAGCCGGGGCGTATCTTCTGGACGCACGCCAGCTGGAGCTTCTGAGGTCAGTGTCACTGCAATAGTGGACGCTGGTCGCCGCTATTCGCTAAAACGTAAGAAGCCCGCCATCGGTCATGTCACCGGTGGCGGGCTTCTTGTATTACGAGCGGGCTCGAGTGCTTTCAGCGCTCGCAACTCATCTCTCGAGCCTTCAGGCGCGGCCGACGTGCTCGCGCAGGTGCGTGCGGTAGGCCTGGGTGTAGGCTGCCAGGTCAGGATTCTTGATCACATCAGTGGCCAGATAGGTCGGAAGTGCCGACATGCCCAGGAATTCCATCGCCTTGTGCACGGGATAGTAGACGGCGTCGATGCCTTTGCCTTCGAAGAAGTTGCCCGCTTCATCAAAGGCTTCGAGGGGCGCATTCCAGGTCAGTGACAGCATGTAGCTGCGGCCCTGCATCAAGCCACCCGTGCCGTAGCCCTGGGTCGGGTTGGTGCGGTGACGGCCATCGCTGGCATACAAGGCACCATGGCCTTCTGTCAGGACATCATCGAGATACTGCTTCACGGTCCACGGCAGGCCCATCCACCAACCCGGGGTCTGATAGATGATCAGGTCCGCCCACAGCTGTTTCTCCACCTCCGCCTTGGCGTCAAAGCCTTCCACGATGACGGTTTCGCGCACCTCATGGCCCAGCTCGGCCAGCTCACCGCGTGCCAGCTCATGCAGGGTCGCATTGAGCTCGCCATTGGAATGGGCAAAGGCCTTGCCGCCGTTGATCAATAGAATCTTCATGCCATGTACTCCAGAACTGTTGGCTTTTCAGCAATGGCGCACAGCATGAGCGTTCGCAAGTCATTGATAAAGCGGCGCTGCTGTAAAACACCTTTGCTGTAGGTGCAACAATCCGGATGCAGCGTCTCTTTATGCCATGAGAATCGACGACTCGTGGATCTCTCTCACCCGCGACGCAGGCCCCCAAAATCTGGATAATGGCGCCCATCGCGTAGCCGCCTCCGGCGTGCTGGCGCCCATACTCTTCAAAGCGGTGCATCGTTCATGGAAATCAAGGTCAACTTTCTCGACAACCTGAGGCTCGAGGCGAAATTCGATGACTTCACGGTCATCACCGATCAGCCCATCCGCTACAAGGGCGATGGGTCGGCGCCGAGCCCGTTCGACTACTTCCTGGCGTCCTCGGCGCTGTGCGCGGCCTACTTCGTGAAGGTGTACTGCGTGGCGCGCAACATCCCGACCGAGAACATCCGTCTGTCGCAGAACAACATCGTTGACCCGGAAAACCGCTACAACCAGATCTTCAAGATCCAGGTGGAGCTGCCGGAAGAGCTGTCCGACAAGGATCGCCAGGGCATCCTGCGCTCCATCGAGCGTTGCACGGTGAAGAAGGTCGTCCAGACCGGCCCGGGCTTCGAGATCGAGACGGTCGACAACCTCGACGAGGACGCCCAGGCCCTGCTGATGGCGGAGCCGCCGGAAGGACAGAGCACCTGGATCGAAGGCAAGGACCTGCCGCTGGAGCAGACCATCGCCAACATGACGGGCCTTCTGAATGATCTCGGCATGAAGATCGAGATCGCCTCCTGGCGCAACATCGTGCCCCACGTCTGGTCACTGCACATTCGTGATGCCGCCTCGCCGATGTGCTTCACCAACGGCAAGGGCTCGACCAAGGAGAGCGCGCTGTGCTCGGCGCTGGGCGAGTTCATCGAGCGTCTGAGCTGCAACTTCTTCTACAACGACCAGTTCTTCGGCGAAGCCATCGCTGACAGCGAGTTCGTGCATTACCCGAACGAGAAGTGGTTCCAGCCGGGCCCGAACGACGAGATCCCGGAAGGCGTGCTGGACGATTACTGCCTGGAGATCTTCAATCCGGACGGCGAGCTGGGTGGCTCCAATCTGATCGATACCAATTCCGGGCGTGCGGACCGTGGCATCGTGTCTCTGCCGTTCACCCGTCGCTCGGATGGCGAGACGATCTACTTCCCGTCCAACCTGATCGAGAACCTGTACCTCAGCAACGGCATGAGCGCCGGCAACACCTTGCCGGAAGCCCAGGTGCAGTGCCTGTCCGAGATCTTCGAGCGTGCCGTGAAGCGCGAGATTCTCGAGCAGGAACTGACCCTGCCGGACGTGCCGCAGGAGGTGCTGGCCAAGTACCCGGAAATCGTCGAGGGCATCGAGGCACTGGAAGCCCAGGGCTTCCCGATTCTGGTCAAGGACGCCTCGCTGGGCGGCCAGTTCCCGGTGGCCTGCGTGACCTTGATGAACCCGAAGACCGGCGGTGTCTTCGCCTCCTTCGGCGCGCATCCGAGCTTTGAGGTTGCCATCGAGCGCAGCCTGACCGAGCTGATGCAGGGCCGCAGCTTCGAGGGTCTCAACGACTTCATGCCGCCGACCTTCAACTCGCTGGCCGTCTCCGAGCCGAACAACTTCGTCGAGCACTTCATCGACTCATCAGGTCTCGTCTCCTGGCGTTTCTTCAGCTCGAAGACCGACATCGAGTTCGTCGAGTGGGACTTCTCCGGCAGCAATGAAGAAGAGGTCGCCAACCTGTTCGGTATCCTCGATGAGATCGGCAAGGAATCGTACATGGCGGTGCACGAGGACCTCGGCGCGCCGGTGTGTCGTATCCTGGTGCCGGGCTATTCCGAGGTCTATCCGGTCGAGGACCTGGTGTGGGACAACACCAACATGGCGCTGGATTACCGCGAGGACATCCTCAATCTGCATCGTCTCGATGACGATCAGCTGGCGGACCTGGGCGAGCGTCTCGAAGAGAGCCAGCTTGATGAGCACATGGACATCAAGACGCTGATCGGCATCGAGTTCGACGAGAACACCATCTGGGGCCAGCTGACGATTCTCGAGCTGAAACTGATGATCAATCTCGCGCTGGGTCAGCACGAGGACGCGCTGGATCGTGTCGAGATGTTCCTGCAGTACAACGACAACACCGTCGTGCGCGGCCTCTATTATCAGGCCATGAAGGCGGTGCTGGAGATCACCCTCGACGATGAGCTGGAGCTTGAGGACTACCTCTACAACTTCCGCCGCATGTTCGGTGAAGACACCATCGCTGCCGTGGTCGGCTCCGTGCAGGGTGAGGTGCGCTTCCATGGCCTGGAGCCCACCAACATGCAGCTGGAAGGGCTGGATCGCCACCTGCGTCTGATCGAAAGCTACCAGAAGCTGCACGCCCATCGTGCTGCCTTGGCGGCCGAGCAGGCCTGATGCTCGCCTGCTGAATCCTGTGGCATGACCTGTGGCATGACCTGTGGCATGAAAAGAACGGCCCCTCACTGGATGGTGAGGGGCCGTTTTCGTTTCCGGGTGCTTGCGTACGCGTACCAGTGGCTCAGGACAGCACCTTCTGATCCTCTGCCAGACGCTGACAACACGCGATGATCTGCTCCCTGATCCAGCGGTGCGCCGGGTCCTTCTGATAGCGGCGATGCCAGCTCAGATGGAAGGGGAAGGAGGCGAAGGCCACGGGTGGCGGCACGAGAGTGACGGCGAACTGACGACAGAAATGCTGGCACAGTCCGGTGGGCAGGCTCGCGATCAACGGCGAGCGTTCCAGCAGAGAGGGCACGGCCATGAAGTAGGTGACGGCCAGCGCCACCTCACGCTTCAGTCCTTGGCCCTCAAGCTGCTTGAAGATGCCGCTTTTCAGGCGGGCATGCGGTTGAACCAGCACATGGGCGTGGTGCTCGAAATCCGCCTTGGTCATGCGGCCTTCATGATCCAGACGCTCCAATAGCGGATGCCCGTTGCCCACCAGGCAGTCGATGCCTTCCGTGATCACCTCACGCACCACCAGATTCTCGGGCGGGTCGACCTGACGCCCGAAGGCGAGATCCGTCGTGCCGCTCATCACGCCAGCCTCGCTCATGTCCTGTGACAGTCTGCGTACCTGCAGCGTGATGCCGGGGGCCTGCTCACGCAGGATCGTCGCCAGTTGCGGCAGGATCAGCACCTCGAAGTAGTCGTTGGCGGCGATCTCGAAATGACGGCTCTCGGTGGTGTGGTCGAAGTGTCGCTCGCTGTTGATCAGGCCGTCGAGATCGGTCAGCGCCGCCTCGATGGTCGGGAACAGATGGTCGGCCTTCTCGGTGGGGCGCATGCGCTGGCGATCACGAATGAACAGCGGGTCATTGAACAGCTCGCGCAGTTTCGACAGCGCCGCGCTCACCGAGGGCTGACTCAGGTGCAGACGCTCGCCGGCGCGCGTGACGTTCTGCTCGAGATACAGCGCATGAAAGGTGCGCAGGAGGTTGAGGTCGTAATTGAGCTTCATGATGACTACCAGAGCAGGCGGAGTGTCGCGGCTGCACTCGGACGAGTGAGCACTATTTGTCTGGATGATAGCAGCTATCCGGACTATCGATTATCACGATGGGAGGCTCAGGCGGTAGGGTGGTCTCAAGGACACGGCGAGAGATCAATGCGACCCACAGGAGCGATCCATGAGTGATGTGAAGCAGATGCAAGCCGAAGGAGAGAAGATTATTCTGATCACCGGTGCCTCCAGCGGTATCGGTGAGGCCACCGCACGCACTCTGGTGAAGGCCGGGCACAAGGTCGTCGTGACCGCCCGCCGCAAGGAGCGCCTCGATGCGCTTGTCGAGGAGCTGGGCAGCGACAAGGTGCTGGCGATCGCCGCGGATGCGACGGACTACGATCAGCTCGCCAAGGTCGTCGAACAGGCCGTCGCCCATCATGGCCATCTGGATGTGGCGTTCGCCAATGCCGGTACCGGCGTCAGCCAGGCTGGCACCGAGAACGGCGATCCCGAGGAGTGGAAGCGGGTCGTCGACATCAACATCAATGCGCTGCTGTGGACCGCCCACGCGACCCTGCCGCATCTGAGAGAGCGCAAGGGCCACTTCATCCTCACCAGTTCCGTGGCCGGGCGCGCCAATCATGCGGGCTCCATCTACAGCGCCAGCAAGTGGTTCGCCTACGGTTTCGGCCAGAACCTGGCGATGGAAATGGCCGAGTGGCAAGGCCGCTGCACCACCATCACGCCAGGCATGGTCAACACCGCCTTCTTCGATGAGCCCAAGCCGGACAAGCTGGACCCGCAGGATGTGGCGGATGCCGTGCTCTACGCCATCAGTGCCTCACCGCGTGCCAATATCCGCGAAGTGCACCTGGTGCCGACCTGGTGAGCCGGTTCGCTCGACAGCGTGCTTCCGCCTTCGCTGAGCACGCTTTCGCAGGACAGCTATTTGTATGAGCGATAGTGGCTATCTGGACTATCGATTATGACGATGGGAGCAGTCCACGCGAGCATCACGTGGTGACCATCACCTCGCCGACAAAATTCGTGAAGTGACCGTTGCGGGCTATCCCGCACGTAAAGGAGAGCATCATGAGCAAGGTTCTGGTGGTAGTGACATCCCACGATACGCTGGGTGACACGGGCAAGAAGACAGGCTTCTGGCTGGAAGAGCTGGCGGCTCCCTACTACGTGCTGAAGGATGCCGGTGTCGAGGTGACACTCGCGTCTCCCAAGGGCGGTCAGCCGCCGCTGGACCCGGCAAGCCAGGGCGAGGACTTCCAGACGGATGCCACTCGCCGCTTCGACAAGGACACTGCCGCTCAGCAGGACCTCGCCACCACCGCCGTACTGGCAGACATGAAGGTCGAGGACTTCGACGCCATCTTCTACCCGGGTGGCCACGGCCCGCTGTGGGATCTGACCAACGACGCCGATTCCATCCGTCTGATCGAGCAGTTCCACGCGGCCGGCAAGCCGGTCAGCGCTGTCTGCCACGCCCCGGCGGTGCTGCTGAATGCCCGCAAGCCGGATGGCACTCCCTTCGTGGATGGCGTGCATGTCACCGGTTTCACCAATGGCGAAGAAGAGGGTGTCGGCCTCACTGACGTCGTGCCGTTCCTGGTGGAAGAGGCGCTGCAGCAGAAGGGTGGCATCTATGAGAAGAAGGACGACTTCACCTCCTACGCCATCCAGGATGGGCTGGTCATCACCGGTCAGAACCCGATGTCGTCTGAAGGCGTCGCGGAACTGCTGCTCAAGAGTCTCGAGCAATATCACCCGCGCTCCACCCAGGCCTTCCAGCCGCCGTACTCGCTGATGTCCGTCATCGGTACGCCACTGTCAGCGGAGACCGAGCAGATGAAGCCTGAGACCCAGCGGCCGTCCTCGAGCTCGATCTGGCCCAGTCCCAGCGGGAAGGGGATGCCGGCGAGGAAGCTGCCGACACTGGCGATGGGCAGTGACCAGACTTCCAGCGCGATGCTGGTACCGTCCTCTGGCGCGCGCAGCATGGCCGGTTTGGCGGGTGTGGCGTCATCCAGTTGATAGAGGCGGTAGCGGGGGGCGCTGTGAGTACGGGCGACCAGGCGGGCATCGCGCTGGGTGAGCTGGTGATTGAGCGGCATGCCAGTGAGATGCGCACCGCAGACCGCGATCTCGAGCCGGCCATTCTTCGCCATCGGCAGATCGCTGTCGGCGAGGCGTGCCTGGGGACGGGCAACGGCGCTGGCCCCCAGCGGCAGCGAGAATTCCTTCTCGAGCAGCCGCGCGATGCTCAGCAGTTGCAGGTCTTCGAAGGCGGGCGCGAACAGCGTCACACCGCCGGGCAGACCCTGGCTGTTGAAGCCGACCGGCACGGCCAGTGCGCTAAGATCCAGCAGGTTCATGAAGTTGGTCCAGGTGCCCAGTTCCGAATTGACCGCGATCGGTGCCTCGGCCAGCTCCGCCTTGGTCGGCAGGCGCGGCGTGGTCGGGGCCAGCATCACGTCCACCTGCGCGAGCAGGGCATCGGCCTGACGGCGGTATTCGGCCAGCTGATAGCGGGCATCGAAGGCATCCACGGCCAGCGGCGTGGCGCCGCCGAGGGTGATCTCACGCGTGACCGGATGCAGTGCTTCGGGGTTGCGCTCGATCAGCTCGCGCACCGCGTGATAGCGCTCCGCCACCCACGGGCCTTCATACAGCAGACGCGCGGCGGCCAGCAGCGGGCTGCAATCCAGCTCGACCAGCTCGGCGCCCAGTGCCTTGCACTGACGAATTGCAGCTTCCATGTAGCCGCTGTAATCGGCGTCGGTGTGCCACTGGGTACGCGGCGGCACGCCGATACGCAGGCCGGTAAGGTCCGGCAGCACACCATAGGCCTGGCCGTGAACGGCGAAGTCATGCTCGCGCGCCCAGCGGTTGTCGGCATCGAACTGTGCGGTGACGGACAGCACGCGCGCGGCATCATCACAGCCCAGCGCGAAGATCGAGATGGTATCCAGGGTCGCGCAGGCCGGGACCACGCCGCCCGCGCTGAGCAGGCCGAGGGTCGGCTTCACGCCGACCAGATTGTTGAAACAGGCCGGCACACGACCGGAGCCCGCCGTGTCCGTGCCCAGCGCGAAGCTGACCTGGCCCTGGGCGGTGACGACGGCGGAGCCACTGCTGGAGCCGCCCGGCACATAGGCGGGGTCGAAGGCATTGGCCGGAGTGCCGTAGACCGGCAGGGCCCGCTCACCGACCAGGCCGGTGGCGAACTGATCCAGATTGGTCTTGCCTATCGGGATGGCACCGGCCGCGATCAGCTGCTTGACCACGAAGGCGTCATCGTCTGGCGTGTAGGCGAATTCCGGGCAACCGGCGGTAGTGGTCACGCCGGCGAGATCGATGTTGTCCTTGATCGCGAAGGGGATGCCGTAGAGCGGCAGTGACTCGGGCGCCACGTCGTCCAGACGCGCGAGATAGGGTTCCAGCTGATCTGCGCTCAGGCGGGTGATCCAGGCGGCGTCTTGTTCGGGCTGCGCGGCCAGCAGTTCATTCACCAGCTGGCGTGGCGTCAGCTCTCCGGCCTGATAGGCCTTGCTCAGCGCCGTGATGCTCAGGTTGTGCGGGGTATGGGTCATCATCACAGCGTCTCCTCGGAGGACAGGGTCGATTGGGCGTTGTCTGGTGCGCTGGCATCAGCGGGATCCGTGGTTTCCACGGCGGTCGACAGCACGATCAGCGGCTGGCCGGGGGCGACGCCGCTGCCTTCCTTGATCGGCAGGCGAACGACACGGCCTGCGGTGTGGGTGCGAATCTCGACTTCCATCTTCATCGACTCGACCAGCGCCACCACTTGGCCGGCCTCGACGAGATCGCCCTCGGCGACCTCCAGCTTCCACAGGCTGCCGGTGACCGGTGTCTCGATCCCCAGCTCGTCATCGCTCAGGCTGTCGGCTTCCTGCACCTCGTTGATCTGATCCTCGAAGGTGAACTGGCCGCGTGCATGCCAGTCGTCGATTTCCTGCTGGAAGGCGGCCTGACGGCGTTCACGGAAGGCATCGGTCTCGGCCTGATGCTCGGCGATCTGCGCCTGATAATCGGCGAGGCGGAAGCGGGTCTTCTCGATCTTCAGGTCGTAACGCCCCTGAGGGTGATCACGACGGATCTGCTCAAGCGCCTCATGGCTGACCGGGTGGAAGCGCAGCTGGTCGAACACGCGCAGCAGCCACGGGCTGGTGAAGTGTTCGGTGCGGCGATAGCGATTCCACATCTGCAGCGTGCGGCCGACGAACTGATAGCCGCCCGGACCTTCCATGCCATAGACGCACAGATAGGCGCCGCCGATGCCCACCGAGTTCTCCGCGGTCCAGGTGCGTGCCGGGTTGTACTTGGTGGTCACCAGGCGCTGGCGCGGGTCCAGCGGCGTGGCCACCGGCGCGCCGAGATAGACATCGCCGAGGCCCATCACCAGATAGCGGGCGTTGAGCACCGTCTCGCGCACCGCCGCCTCATCGGCGAGGCCATTGATGCGGCGAATGAATTCCAGGTTGCTCGGGCACCAGGGGGCGTCCGGGCGCACCGAGCGTTGGTACTTGTCGATGGCCTGCTGACACGCCGGGTCATCCCAGGACAGCGGCAGGTGCACGGTGCGCGCCTCGATCTCGATGTCCTCGACATCCTTGAGCGCGACTTCGGCCTGTTCGAGGTGCGTCATCAGCGTGGCGAGGGCAAGCTTGCGCGGGTCGTAATGCAGCTGCAGAGAGCGGATGCCCGGTGTCATCTCCATCAGGCCGGGCAGCGGATGCTCCTTGAGCCACAGCATCCAGGCGTGGGCGCGAAAGCGCAGCGCGATATCCAGCTCCATCTGGCCGAATTCGATCAGCAGGAATTCATCCCCGGCGCGGCGATAGACGATCTGCTCGCCGCCTTGCTCGGCGCTCAGGCGCTTGAGTACTGGGGAGTCGTCCGGACGCGGACGTTGCTCGGCGATGGCGCTCAGCGTGGTGCTGTGCGCCGCCAGAGGTGACTCCAGTGCGTCGAGCTGGCCACTGGCGAGGGCCGCGATCACGGCGTCCTGCTGCACCTCGATGGTGCGGGCCTCATCCAGAGTCAGCGCGACGAAGCGGATGCGATCACCGGCGGCCAGCTGGCCCAGCTTCCAGCGTTCCGCGCGCACCACGGTGGCCGGACACACGAAACCGCCCAGCGACGGGCCGTCCGGGCCGAGGATGACTGGCATGTCGCCGGTGAAGTCGATGGTGCCGAAGGCGTAGGCGTTGTCGTGAATGTTGGAGGGATGCAGACCGGCCTCGCCGCCGTCGGCACGCGCCCACTGGGGACGCGGGCCGATCAGACGCACGCCGGTGCGGCTGGAGTTGTAGTGCACTTCCCAGCGGTGGCCGAAGAAGGTGCTGATGTCGTCTTCGGTGAAGAAGTCCGGCGCACCGTGCGGGCCGTAGAGCACGCCGATCTGCCATTCGCGACCTGAGGTCTTGCCCTGCGCATTTGCCCTGCGCATTATCGATAATGCTAGCGCCCTGCGGGATCAGCGCCTCGGGCAGCCGGGTCAGGGCGGGCTGGGGGCACTCGGCGAGATCAGCCAGCGGCAGGGTGTCGCCACTGCGCAGGGCACGTCCGGCATGGCCGCCGAACTGGCCCAGGGTGAAGGTCGCGCGCGAGCCCAGATACTGCGGGCAGTCGATGCCACCGGCGATCAGCAGATAGCTGCGCGCGCCGGCGGCCACCTTGCCCAGGCTCAGGGTGCTGCCAGCGGCGATCTCATGCACCTGCCACAGGGCAAGGTCGTGTGTCGCGGTGTCATCGGAGCCGCCTTCAAGTGCTGGAGCGGAAAGCGTGGCGGGCAACGGCGCACCGGCCAGCACCACGCGCGTGGCGCGGTGGAAGTGCAGCGTCGGGCCGTTGAGGGTGATCTCGAGACCTGCGGTATCGGCCGCGTTGCCCAGCAGCGCATTGCCGAGACGGAAGGCGTAGTCATCGAAGGGGCCGGAGGGCGGCACGCCCACATCCCAATGCCCCTGGCGACCCGGCATGTCCTGCACGGTGGTCAGGGTGCCGGGGACGATCACTTCAAACGTCGGTGCGGCCCACTCGAGACCTTCCAGCCAGCGGGTGTAGATCTCGACATTGCGGAAGCGCGGGTCTTCCAGCAGGTGCGACAGCCACTGGCGGTTGGTCTCGATGCCGTAGAGGCGAGAGGCGGCCAGTGCCCTGGAGAGATCGCCGCGTGCCTGCTCGCGAGTCGGGGCGTGCACCATCACCTTGGCCAGCATCGGGTCGAACCACGCGGGGACCTCGAAGCCGGCCTCGATGGAGTGATCCACCCGCAGCAGGCTGTCCTCGGCGAGGGCGGCGGTCACGGCGTCATTGGCGAACTCCACCTCGGTGAGCAGGCCGCTGGAAGGGCGGAAGTCGTGCTGCGGATTCTCGGCATACACCCGTGCCTGCATGGCGTGGCCGCGGGGCGTCAGCGGCGCGACCCGCTCGCGCAGGTTGCCCAGTTCGCCGGCGCCCAGCTTGAGCATCCAGGCGACGATGTCCACGTTCCACACCAACTCCGTGACACCGTGCTCGACCTGCAGGCGCGTATTGACCTCCAGGAAGTAGAAGGCCTGACGCTCGGCGTCATAGATGAATTCGACGGTACCGGCACTGCGGTAATTGACGGCTTCGCCCAGGCGGATGGCGGTGGCGATCATGTCGTCGCGAACGCGCTCGGGCAGGTCGGGTGCCGGGCATTCCTCGATGACCTTCTGGTGGCGGCGCTGACTGGAGCAGTCGCGCTCGCCCAGCGCGATCACCGTGCCTTCACCATCCCCGAACAGCTGCACTTCCAGGTGACGGGCGCGGGCGATGTACGCCTCCAGGAAGACGCCGCCATCCCCGAAGTTGCGCTCGCCCAGACCCTTGACCGAATCGAAGGCACGGCTGAGGGAGGCGTCATCCTCACACACCTGCATGCCGATGCCGCCGCCGCCGGCGGTGGACTTGAGCATCACCGGATAGCCGATACGGGCGGCCTCGCTCAGTGCGCTCTCGACATCGTCCAGCAGGCCGGTACCGGGTACCAGCGGCACACCGGCATTCTCGGCGATGGTGCGCGCTTCGTGCTTGAGGCCGAAGGCGTGGATCTGCTCGACGGTCGGGCCGAGGAAGACCAGGCCGGCGGCGTCACAGGCCTGGATGAAGCGGGTGTTCTCGGACAGGAAACCATAGCCCGGGTGCACGGCCTGGGCGCCACTCTCGCGGGCGATGGCGATCAGCTTGTCGATGTCGAGATAGGTCTCGGCGGCGGCACCTTCGCCGAGGCTGTAGGCGTCATCGGCCTCGCGCACGAAGGGGGATTCACGATCGGCTTCTGCGTAGACGGCGACGCTCTGGACACCGAGGGCACGCAGCGTGCGCTGGATTCGGGTGGCGATGGCGCCACGGTTGGCAATCAGGACCTTGTGGAACATGACGGAGTCATCCTTCCGGCGGCGGGTCGTCCCGCCTTCAAACTGTGAGCTGCCGGTCGTCCGGTAGCCGGGCAGAGCCTTGGGGGCTGACGAGTGATGCAAGAGAGATGACATCGTCAGGTCGGCGGCTCGGCCCAGTGGCTCAGCTCAGTGGCGAGTCGCTGATGCGGATGGCGACCGGTGTCGGGTCATAGCCGTTGCAGGGGTTGTTGAGCTGCGGGCAGTTGGAGAGCAGCACGTAGACGTCACGTTCGGCGACCATCTCGACGTACTTGCCCGGGGCGGACAGGCCGTCCTCGAAGCTCAGGCCGCCATCGGCGGTGACCGGCACGTTCATGAAGAAGTTGATGTTGTGGCCGATGTCGCGCTTGGTCAGGTCGTACTTCGGGTAGCGGGCGATGGCCAGCATCCAGTTGTCACGACAGGAGTGCATGTGACGCTTCTCCAGGTCGTAACGCACGGTGTTGGACTCGCTGGAACAGGCACCGCCCAGGGTGTCATGACGGCCACAGGTATCACCGGTGATGGTCAGCAGCGCACGGCCACGGGTGGAATACAGCACCGTGCCGGTGGTCAGGTAGACCTTGCCCTGCTCGCGCACGGTGTCCATCGCGCTGTAGCGCTCGGCGGTGTCGTCGGCCGAGAAGAACAGGGTGTCGGCGGCCTGATTGCCGTGCAGGTCAGTGATGCGCAGGTGCTGACCGGCGCGCACCAGGCCGATGAAGTGATCGCCGGCCTCGACGGTGCGCTCAAGCTCGCGCGGCTGCTGTGCGGGGTCTGCGTAGCTCAGCGGGGCGTCGTCCGTCGTGGCCGGGGTGTGGGCATGGGGGTGTTCAAGCGTCGAGGTGCACATGGGATTGTCCTTTGTCCTTGTCATCTTGGGCGTCGTTTCCAGTTGCCACTAGCCCGTCGGCGTGGCGTCCGTCTGCTGTCGGGGAATGCCTCAGCCCGCCAGGTGATAGAGCTGATTGTTGGCGTAGGCGCGGGCATTCTCGGGGCGCGACAGATAGCAGGCGTCGTGCTCGTCCATCGGTGTCGCGGTGCCGAAGGTCATGTCCACGCCGCGCAGCGGATATTCCTCGGCGGGGTCCAGCGGATGCGGACAGGTGTGCAGCATGACGAGGGTGTCCATCTCGAAGCGCAGGGTGACGCTGTCGCCGGCGGCGCAGTGGTCCGCGACGTAGTGCAGGTTGGCGTCTTCATCGGCGCGCACGCGGGAGAACAGATTGAGGTTGGCGCACAGGTCGCGCTCGCTCAGGCCGTACTTGGCCATCTCGATCAGCAGGCTGTCGTGGCCGCTGGGCGTGAAGTCATTGAAGGCCTGCTGGTAAGCCTTCTTGTGCCAGCCCTTGGCGGCGAAGTGCTGCTCCATCAGGTTGCCGCTGGCGCTGTCATGCCAGCCGAGATCATCCTGGATGATGGAGGCGAAGATGCGGCCCATGTCGGAATACAGGCAGTGCCCTTCGGTGAGGCGGAAGGTGTGCTGACCCTTGAGGGTGTCCGGCAGATTGAGGCGCTCAAGCAGATCCAGCGGGTTGTACATCACCAGGCCGACATTGGCGTTGGCCTCGCGGGCGGTCAGCTTGAGCGCGCTGCCACGCGGCATGCGCATCGACCAGTGATGGCCGCCGGGCAGATGGGTCTGATACTTCGCGGTGAAGCTGGCGCGGGCGGTGGTTGCGGCATCAAGCGGTATGTTCATTGATTTGGCCTCCGGTGAGAGTGGCTTGGGAAACGGAGTGGGCTGGCGTCGTCAGCGTTTCGTGCTCGGGCGTCGGTTGGTCAGCGCTCGTTTGGACAGAGCTCGTTTGGACAGAGCCCGGCTGCTGAGACGACACCTTGGTCTTGCTGCGCTCGGTGGGCAGGTCGTAGGTGATGGTCGAGCCATAGGCCTGCGGGGCCTGCGGGTCGACACGCACCTTGTCGAACACCCAGACGCGCGAGCCCAGCTCGAACGCTTCTTTCAGGTCGTGGGTGATCATGAAGATGGTCAGCTGCTGCTCTTCCCACAGGCGCAGGATGAGCTGGTGCATGTCCTTGCGGATGCCCGGGTCCAGCGCGCCGAAGGGCTCATCCAGCAAGAGGATGCGCGGCTTCATCATCAGTGCCTGGGCGATGGCGAGGCGCTGCTGCATGCCGCCGGACAGCTCATGCGGGTACTTGTCCAGCGCGTGGGACAGGCCGACTTCTTCAAGGCGCTTCTCGGCGGCGACCCGTGCCTCGCGACGTTTGGCCCCGAACAGCTTGCCGGTCAGCGGGGCGCGCGCCAGCTCCTCGGCCATGATCACGTTGCCCAGCACCGTGAGGTGCGGGAAGACGGAATACTTCTGGAAGACGATGCCGCGGTCCGGCCCCGGCTCGCCGGGGATGGGCTTGCCGTCCAGCAGCAGCTCACCGCGCGAGACGCCTTCGGTGCCCAGCAGCAGCTTGAGGAAGGTGGTCTTGCCGCAGCCCGAGGCGCCGACCAGGGTGATGAATTCCCCGGCCTCGACGGTCAGGTTCATGCGTTCCAGCACCACTTGCTGGCCGTAGTGCTTCTCGAGACCCTTGGCGTGGATCAGGCTCATGATTGGCTCTCCTCAGCGTGGTACCAGGGGAAGGCGCGGGTCGAGACGAGCACCAGCAGACGGTCGAGCAGGAAGGCCAGCAGCGTGATCCAGGCCACGTAGGGCAGGATGACGTCCATCGCCAGATAGCGGCGCACCAGGAAGATGCGATAGCCGAGGCCGTCCTGGGCGGCGATGGCTTCCGCGGCGATCAGGAACAGCCAGGCGCTGCCGAGTGCCAGGCGCGTGGCGCTCAGAAGGCGCGGGGTCAGCTGCGGCAGCAGCACGCGGGTCAGCACCTGCCAGGAGCTGGCGCCCAGGGTCTGGGCCTTGATCAGCTGCTCATCGGGCAGGCGCAGGGCCTGATTCTGCAGGTCGCGAATCAGGAAGGGCGTGATGCCGATGACGATCAGCGCGATCTTGGCCAGCTCACCCGTCCCGAAGGCGATGAACAGGATCGGCAGGATCGCCATCGGCGGAATCAGGGACAGCACGGTGATCAGCGGTGACAGCTTGGCGCGCAGCAGTGGCAGGCCGCCGGTGAGCAGGCCGACGCTCAGGCCAATCAGCGCACTGATCAGCACGCCGGCCAGCAGGCGTTCGAGGCTGGCGAAGGTGTCGGTCCACAGCGGCAGGTCACCGGTGCGCACGTTGACCTCGGTGGCCAGCTTGGCGAAGGACTCGCCCATGGACGCGAAGGACGGCAGCAGGCGGTCGTTGGGGTTGTCGAGCAGTCGCTGGTTGGACTGCACGATGTAGAGGATGGCCAGCAGCGCGAAGGGCAGGCCACCGAGCAGCCAGCGGCCACCACGGGAGGGTGTCAGATTGATCAGGCGTTTCATGCGCGGGCTCCACGGGTGCGAACGAGAGGTGCGGTCGAGGGAGGCGGTCGGTTCACCAGCCACAGAGACAGCTTTCCTGCGGCTGGTGCGCGTCATCCACCGCGTGGCGTTACTGGCTGTCGGCCAGTGCGGCGGTGTAGCTCGGGTCGAAGCGCAGCATCACGTTGCCCTCATTGCCGACGATGCCGGCAGGCGTCTCGATGCCGATGAAGCCGGCATCCGGCGCGCCTTCGCCCAGCAGCCCCTGCGCGAAGCTGAAGTCGGCGATGTGCTGCATGGTGTCCTTGAGGCTCGGCGCATTGAAGGCGGCCACGGCCTCGGCGGGGGTGTAGTACATGTGGGTCGCGGCCAGCTGGGACTGATAGCCGGCGAGGTCGGTGCCGGCGGCATCGGCCATCTGGGAGAGCGCGGCTTCATCGCCAGCCTTCATCTTCTCCATCACCTCATACCAGGCGCCGACCAGCGCATGGCCGAAGTCCGGGTTGTCCTTCAGCGTCTGGGTATTGACGACCATCAGATCGAGAATCTCGCCGGGGATGTCGCTGGAGTTGAAGACTTCGGTATAGCCGGGCATGTCCTTGAGGGTGGCCAGCTGCGGATTCCAGGTGACCACGGCCTGGGTATCCGGGTTGCTGGCCAGCGCCACGATATCGGCATCGCCGGTATTGGTGGTGGTGAGGTCGCGCTCGCTCATGCCGACGCTGTCCAGCGCACGTGCCAACAGGTAGTGGGAGACACTGAACTGCACCAGATTGACCTCACGGTCCTTCAGGGACTCGATGGAATCGCCGTCGCGCACCATCACGCCGTCATTGCCATCGGAGTAGTCGCCCAGAATCAGCGCGGTGGAATCGACGCTGCTGGCGGCAGGGAGGGTGAGGGCGTCCATGTTGGTCATGGCGCAGCCATCGACATTGCCGGAGGTGTACTGATTGATGGACTCGACGTAATCGTTGACCTGCACCACATCGATATTGATGTCGTACTTCTTGGCCCACTTGTCGACGATACCCTGGGTATCCGCGTATTCCCACGGCATCCAGCCGGCATATACCGACCAGCACACGCTGAAGGAATTCTGCGCCATGGCCTGCGGGCTCAGCGATGCGCCAAGCAGCAGCGCGCCGGCCAGCGCGGCATGTCGGGAGGTCTTGCTGGATACGACGGATACCGCAGGGGAATCAGATGCGACAGCAGCGGATGGCGCCTGAGCGCAGGCATCCGAGAGGGAAGTCGTAGACGGGGAAAGGCGAGTGGGCTGGGTCATTGTCGTTATCTCCGGCGGAAAAAGTGAGAGGCGCCGACCTTTTCAGGCGTTGCGTCTCCCGGGCTTTTGTCCCGCCGTGTAACCCCCAGCTTGGAGGTCGAGTGCTCTCGGACCAGTCGTGACGGCTATCAGCCAGTCACCGGAACCCTAGCGCTCCATTGGTGTAGATTTTCGATTGTTGTATGCCTATCGGTGCCTCGCTGAATGTTTAGCAGAAAGCGTGCCTCCCAAGGGGTTGCCATTGCTGTGGCTCATGGTTGCGTGATCCGGCGCGTCGGTTCGTTGTGCCTCTCACCAAAGTCTTATACTTTGGTGGTGCTTTATTAGCACATACAAAAACAACGGCTTGCTCCCGATTTCCCGTGTGGCTTCACACAAGGTAAAAGGGCAGCAGCGATAGATAAAGGACACACGATGACAGACGTAGTCGAGAAGGATCTGCAGGAGTCTTCTGTGGTTCAGGCGGTTGAGAAAGGCTTTCCCTCATCGCGTTCGCGTCGTGGTGTCCTGGGCATGAGTGGGGCGGCAATTGCCGGGGCGGCGTTGGGTCGGTACCTGCCGGGGATTCCCAGTGTTTAGCTGGTCAACATAGTCGTCGAGTACCCAGGGAATCGAGAGAGGTGTGGGGTTGGCGGCAGTGCCCATCGGGCCGTTCTCCAGCAGCACCACGGCGTCCTGCTGGATGGCGGGCAGGCGGGAGGTCAGCAGATGCTCGTTGAGGCGGTCGATCAGCGGCTGGCCACCGTAGGTCAGCACGATATCGACATCGGCCAGCTCATCGAGGCGCTCGGCGCTGATCTGACCGGCAAAGCGACCCTCGACGGCGGTCTCGCTGACGAATGGCGGCGAGACCATGCCCAGCTCGTGGAAGAAGCGCACTCGGGCATCGTTGTCGTTGTAGAAGGCGATGCGGCTCAGATTGGTGGGGTCGATGTGGCTGATCACGATGATCGACTTGCCCTGGATCTCGGGATGATCCGCGATGTTCTCGGCGATCCGGGCCTCGAGACGCTCGATCAGCGCCTCACCCTCGGTGGCCATGCCCATGCCGGCACTGTCGTGGCGGATCATGTCGCGCCAGCTGGAGGACCAGCGCGGCCCCGGACGTGCCACCACCGGCGCGATCTTGCTCAGTGTCTGATAGTCGGCCTCGCTCATGCCGGAATAGGCCGCCAGGATGACGTCCGGCTGGCTGGCGGCCACCGCTTCGAAATCGATGCCATCGCCCTCGTCGAACAGCGTGTACTCGCCGGCGTCAAGCTCCTCCAGGCGCGCCTTGACCCACGGCATCATGCCGTCATCGTCGTCATCCCCGAAGGCCTGGCGCGGAAAGCCCACCGGTACCACGCCGAGTGCCAGCGGCACCTCATGATTGGCCCAGGCGACGGTGGCGATGCGCTGCGGCTTTTCCTCGATGACCGTCGTGCCGAAGGCGTGCTGGAGGGTGGTCGGGTAGTGCATGATGGCCAGGCCAATGGCGCAGGAAAGTCGTGTGAGTCGCAAGGGAGAATCCTTGACGCGCCTGTCCTCAGAAGTCGTAGGTCATGCTCAGCAGGGCACTGCGCGGCGCACCATAGAGGTACTGGCTGTAGAAGCCTTGCTGGGTGTAGTACTCCTCATCGAAGAGGTTGGAGACGTTGAGCTGGGTACTGAAGTGGTCATTGATGCGATAGCGCGCCATGGCGTTGGCCAGGAAGACATCGCCCTGACCGACCTTGGCGGTGCCGGTCGGGGTATCGGCGTCACGATAGGTGTCGCCCTGCCAGGTGCCGCCGGCGCCCAGGGTCAGGCGTGACCAGTCACCGGGCAGCTGCCAGGTGGCGTAGACCTTGGCCTGCTGGCGTGGATAGCTGGTATTGAGCTGGGTGCCATCGGAATCCTCGGCATCCACCAGCGCGTAGCTGGCGGAGAGGTTGATGCCCGGGGCGACTTCACCGGCCACTTCCAGCTCGAACCCTTCCACCACCGCGCCGTCGGATTCGGTGTAGGCCTGATCGGTAGTGCCCGCGACATAGACGCCGGGGATCTCGACGGCCAGATTGTCCTGCTCGCTGCGGAAGACGGCGAAGGACACGTCAGCGCGGTCATTGAACAGCTCGGCCTTCAGGCCCGCTTCATAGCTGGTGCCTTCCAGCGGATCGAGCAGGGCGCCATCGGGGGCGCGTTCGCTCTGGGTGTTGAAGATCTGCGTGTAGCTGGTGTACGCGGTGAGGTTGTCGGTGATATCGACGATCAGGCCGGCATAGGGCGTGAACTCGTCGTTGTACTCATAGCTGCGCTCACCGCGGTAGTTCTGGTCGATCTCCCAATCCGTCAGGCGGGCACCGAGGATCAGATGCACGGGGTCTGCCAGCGAGAAACGCGTGACGGCGTAGAAGCCTTCCTGCCTAGTCTCGGTGTCATCGCTCAGGCCCCACTCGCCCCATTCGGGCTCGGCCAGTGCCGGGTCGTCACGATCGGTGAAGCTGCCCAGCGCCGGCACGCTGCTCGCCGGAGTGCGACTCCAGATCTCGTACTCTTCCTTCAGCTGCATATAGCCGAAGCCCAGTTGATGCTCGCGACCGAACAGCTCGAAGGGACCTTCGGCGCTCAGGTTGAGGTTCTTCTGGGTCCGGTCTCCGCGGTAGTCCAGCAGATAGGAGCCGGTGGGTACCTGGCGGTTGGTGTCGTAGTAGAGGATGCCGTTGTCACGGTCCACATAGCCGCCACGGTAGTTGTAGGTCAGCCCGTAATTGGCGTCGCCGTGGCTGTAGGCGGCGGTCGCCTTCCAGCCATTGGCGAAGTAGTGGGTCAGGTCCGCGAAGCCACGCGTGTTCTCGGTGAAGAAGTGGGCCCACTCGGTATTGTTGGCGACTGACTGATCGAAATCGGTCCGCGAGCCGTCGGTGTAGTAGAGCGGCACGCCCAGATAGGCGCCGTCCTGGTCGTAGCGCTGGTATTCGACGCCGACATTCAGTTCGGTATCCGGTGTCAGTTCCGCGGCGATCACGCCGTAGAGGGTCTCGCGGTCATTCTCCACGTCATCCATGAAGCTGTCGGAGCGGTCCTTGGCGGCCACGAAGCGTACGCCGACCTTGCCGGCGTCATCCAGCGGCGTGCTGACATCCACCACACCACGGCGGCGGTCCCAGCTGCCCACGGCACCGGTCACGCTGGCGGCGGCTTCCTCCAGCGGCTTCTTGCGCACGAAGTTGACGGTGGCGGAGGGATCGCCCACCCCGGTCATCAGGCCGGTGGCCCCGCGAATCACCTCGACGCGGTCATAGATGGCGGTGTCCCACTCGGCGTCACCGAAGGGCCAGAAGCTGCTGGTGTTGCTCTGCTGACCATCGAACTGGAAATTGCGGATCGAGTAGCCACGCGACTGGAAGTTGGTGCGCGTGCCATCGAGACGATTGGAGGACACCCCTGGCAGGCGGTTGACGGCTTCCGTGGTGCTGGTGAGCGCCTCATCCTCCATCTGCTGGCGGGTCAGGAAGCTGATCGACTGCGGTGTCTCGCGCGGTGACAGCGTCAGGCCATTGGCGCGGGTGCTGGCGCCGACCGTGTAGTCACGGGTCAACTCGGTGGTGGAGGTCTGCGCTTCACCGACGATGGTCATGGCTTGTAGCTCACGCGTCTCCGTCACGGCGCGGTTTTTTGGGCATGAGTGGCGCAGCGCTTGCCGGCGCGGCCCTCGGACAGTTCCTCCCCGGCATTCCGCAGGCCTTCGCCAAGGAGGCCCCCGCGACGGCGGCCACGCTCACGCCTTCGGCCAAGGCGCCGGTGCGACTCAACTACAACGAGAATGCCCTCGGCATGGCCCCCTCGGCGCAGCGTGCGGCCTCGGCGTCCATCGCGCATTCCAATCGTTATCCCTTCGCCCACATGGGCAAGTTGCAGTCACTGGTGGCGACGCATCACAAGGTGACCCCTGAAAGCGTGCTGTTCACGCCGGGCTCTTCCGATGCGATTCGGGCCAGCGTGCTGGCGCATGCGACTCCGGACACTCAGCTGGTCATCCCGGAACTCACCTACGGCGATGGTGCCTTGTACGCCGGCTTCTATGATCTGGCGATCAACAAGGTGCCATCCTCGCGTGAGGACTGGTCGTTCAAGCTCTCCGACATGCAGCAGGCCGTGGCGGACCACGCCGGCCCGTCCATCGTCTATCTGGTGAATCCCAACAACCCGACCTCGACCATCATCTCCAGCGATGCGCTCTACGCCTGGGTCAATGCCAGCCGCTCCGACACGTTGTTCATCATCGATGAGGCCTATGCCGAATTCGTCAATGACCCGGCCTTCCGCTCCGCGGACAGTCTGGTGGCGGGGGGCGCGAAGAACGTGCTGGTGCTCAAGACCTTCTCCAAGATCCACGCCATGGCGGGACTGCGGGTCGGCTATGCGGTGGGCGATGCCGAGCGTCTCGAGCATGTCTCGCATTACGTGGAAGATGACGCCATGACATTGTCCTACCCCGGGGTCATGGCGGCGACGGCCTCGATGCAGTCACCGGAGTTTCTGGCCCACAGCAAGCAGAGCAACGACGAAGCGCGTGCCATCTTCACCGCGACGCTCGATGAGCTGGGCTGGGAGTATCTACCCAGTCAGACCAACTTCGTCTTCCATCGCATTTCCAGGCCGCTCAAGGAATTCCAGGCGGACATGAAGGCGCGTCATGTGCTGATCGGCCGTGCCTTCCCGCCGGCAGACGGCTGGTGTCGCATGTCGCTGGGCACCCCGGCGGAAATGCACTACGTGTCAGCCGTGTTGCGCGAGCGATGACGATCTCCTCATCGGTGGCAATGATGTAGATGCCGATGCGTGACTCGTCACTGCTGATCTTGCGTTCATGGCGTGCATTGGCATCGGCGTCCAGCCTGGCCCCCAGCCAGCCAAGCCGCGAGATGATGAGCTGGCGCACCCGTGAGGAGTTCTCACCGATTCCGGCGGTGAAGACGATGCTGTCGAGGCCTCCCAGGGCGGTGGCGAGAGCCGCGATTTCACTGGCCGCTCGGTAGCAGAAGAGCGCGATCGCGGTG
The DNA here is from genome assembly GCF_004006355.1 of Cobetia sp. ICG0124. Classification (NCBI taxonomy): domain Bacteria; kingdom Pseudomonadati; phylum Pseudomonadota; class Gammaproteobacteria; order Oceanospirillales; family Halomonadaceae; genus Cobetia; species Cobetia sp. ICG0124. The sequence goes on from NZ_CP024893.1 coordinate 1,484,014, forward strand.
CGGGCCTCGGGCGCGGCATGTGCTTCAAGCTCTGCCATGTCATTGCTGATGCCCGAGACACCCAGCAGCCCGGATTGCTCGTAAAGCAGCTGTGAGACGTCCCGTATCGACATGCCCAGCGATTCCAGCAGATACAGCACGACACCAGGGTCCAGTGAGCCACAACGCTGTCCCATCATCAGTCCTTCCAGCGCAGTGAACCCCATGCTGGTCGCGACGCTCCTTCGCTCGCGCATGGCACACAGGCTGGCACCATTTCCCAGGTGGGCAGCAATGACGTCACCTCTGTCATGGCAGCGCATCCGTATGGTGGCTGAGATACAGCTGCGCCAGGGCGCAGGAGGCCAGACGGGCCAACAGGCTATCGGCGCGACTGGTGAGGATGATCGGTACGCGCGCGCCCAGCACGATTCCGGCGGCATCTGCGCCCGCCAGGTAGATCAGCTGTTTGGCGATCATGTTGGCGGCCTCGAGATCTGGCGCTATCAGGATGTCGGCATCACCGGCCACGAGAGACTGAATGCCTTTTTCGCTGGCTGCCTTGGCCGAGATGGCATTGTCGAAGGCCAGTGGACCATCGAGCAGCCCGCCGGTGATCTGGCCGCGATCCGCCATCTTGCACAGCGCAGCCGCATCCAGCGTGGAGGTGATGTGCGGATTGACGGTTTCCACGGCCGAGAGCAGCGCGACCTTCGGCAAGGCCACACCGAGGGATTGCATGAGGTCGATGGCGTTCTGAACGATATCGCGCTTGTCGATGAGGGACGGATAAATATTGATCGCGGCGTCCGTGACCAGCAATGGCTTGGGATAGGTCGGAACATCCAGCGCATAGACATGGCTGATGCGGCGTTCGGTCTTGAGCCCCAGATGGCTGTCGACCACGGCCTCCATCAGTTCATCAGTATGCAGCGACCCCTTCATCAAGGCGCCGACCGTACCGGAGCGAACCAGTGCGACTGCTGCCGCCGCTGCGGCGTGACTGTGAGGGACATCAATGATGTCAATACCGTCAAGCGACAGCTCGGCGGCGCTGGCGGCAGCCTCGATCTTCGTCCGAGGGCCGATCAGGATGGGCACGATGATCTCGCGGCCTGCAGCTTCCAGCGCACCGGTCAGCGACAGGGCATCACAGGGATGCACCACCGCCGTCACAATGGCGGGCAACTCACGTGTCGCGGCAATCAGGCGGGCATATTGCGCACCCTGCACATGCAGGTGTACCTCCGGCAGTACCACGCGCGGGCGGCGGATCTTCCTGTCTGGTGCGATGACGCGCGCTTCGCCCTCGATGACGATCTTGCCGTGCTGGTTGGTGCAGGTGCATGCCAGCACCAGTCGTCCCCGTGGCAGCTTGGCATTGACGGCAATGCGCACGTCTATCGTGTCGCCGACGCGCACCGGCGCCTTGAAGGAGAGGGTCTGGTCGAGAAATATGGTGCCGGGACCGGGAAGCTCGGTACCCAACACTGCCGATATCAGTGCGCCGCCCCACATGCCATGGGCAATGACGCCATGGAACATGGCAGAGCTCGCAAACTCCTCATCCACGTGCGCGGGATTGACGTCACCGGACATCACGGCAAACAGCTGGATATCTTGAGGCTTCAGTGTCCGGCTGAGCGTGGCGCTGTCCCCGACCCTGATCTCGTCATAGGTGCGGTTCTCGACATATTGCAGGCTTTCTCAGGTTTGCAGGACATAGCTGCCGGGGGCGTCGCACAGGGCAACGTAACGTCCTGTCGAAGCCCCCATCGGTGGCGGAGAGACAGGTGTGCCGGAATGCCCATCGAGCCAGCTCGCAAAGGCTGGCCACCATGAGCCGTCCTGCGGCGCCACGTCGGCAAGCCATTCGTCAGGGTCTCGGAAGGCAGCATTCGCCGCGGTATCGGCGATACGGAAGTGGCGATGTTGATGGCCAGGCTCAGAGACGATCCCCGCATTGTGGCCCCCGCTGGTGAGCACGAAGGTCATGTCCACATCGACGAACAAGTGAAGCTTGTAGACCGAATGCCAGGGGGCGACGTGGTCGTCCTCGGTACCGACTGCGAAGATCGGTGCGCGGATGTCCGAGATGCTGATCGCCTTGTCACCGACGTGATAGTGGCCCTCTGCCAGGTCGTTGTTCAGGAACAAGCGGCGCAGGTATTCCGAGTGCATGCGCGCTGGCATGCGGGTGGCATCCGAATTCCAGATCATGAGGTCGAAGGAATGACGGCGTTGTCCCAACAGATAGTGCTTCACTGCTGGCGTCCAGATCAGATCACGTGCACGCAGCAGGGCGAAGGTGCCGGCCATCTGGTCGGAAGACAGGTAGCCCTTGTCTGCCATCATGTCCTCGATCAGCGTGACCTGTGAGTCGCTGATGAAGAGGCGCAGTTCACCGGCCTCGGTGAAGTCGACCTGCGCGGCCAGAAGGCTGACCGAGGCCAGGCGATCATCTCCGTCACGGCTCATCGCCGCTGCGGCGATTGCCAGCAGCGAACCGCCAAGGCAATAGCCGACCGCGTGCAGCCTGGAGGCCTGGGTAATGGCCTGTATGGCGTCGACGGCATCCATGATGCCCAGTCGGCGGTAGTCATCCATGCCGAGGTCGCGCTTATCGGCGCCAGGATTGGTCCAGGACAGCATGAATACGCTGTACCCCTGTCCCACCAGGAAACGGACGAACGAGTTTCCGGGCGAAAGGTCGAGAATGTAGTACTTCATGATCCAGGCCGGCACGATCAGTATCGGCTCGGGGTGCACGCTACCTGTGGTCGGCGTGTACTGGATGAGTTCGATCAGTGCATTGCGGAAGATGACCTTGCCGGGCGTGACTGCCAGGGTATGTCCCACCTCGGGGGGAGGCATACCAAGGGCCGTATGCCAGATCGCCATGTTCCCTCTGAGGGCTGATTCCACCAGGTTGAGTTGCTTGCCCGGGGAAATGGCCAGGTGTATCGCCCAGTCCATCCAGGCCTCACCAAGCACTGACGGCGCCAGTCCCAGCGTGGATCTGGCAACGCCTGCGTGAACGATGCGGTCGATCGTCTCATAAAGGGTTGGCGCCGGTGCCAAGCTCGATGATTTCAGCGGTAATGGATTCTTGTCGTACCTGGCGCAGCGTGGCCTTGAAATCCTCCAGTTCACGTTCGATCTGAGTGGCTGCCGAGGTCATGGCCTCCATGCGCGCTTCATTCTCGGCCGCAAAGGCGTGCAGTGCGGCCTGACAGAGACGCGCATGTTGATGCTCCTGTCCCAGGCGCGTGACAAGCTGCTCGCGGGGCAACTGCATCAGCGAAGTCGCGCGTCGACAGCGTATCCAGCAGTCCGGCATGCAGGGCGCTCAGCAGTGCGACCTCGTCGATGAGACGCAGCGGTTGATGTTGAGGCTGGCGGAGAATCGCGCGAATGCACTCCCCCCTGCGAAGCTGGTCACGCACGTGACCATCCGGCATGCCGCCGAAACGCGTGAAGACTTCGAGTTCCAGAAATTGCGCGTAATCCAGCCGCAGCGTACCCGCGGCCTTGCGCAGTACTGGCGCTTGGGTCTTGCCGCCGACACGACTGACGCTCAAGCCGACATCCACTGCGGGTTTCTGTCCTTGATGGAAGAGCGCGGCGTCCAGCACGATCTGGCCATCGGTGATCGAGATCAGGTTGGTCGGAATATAGGCCGATAGATTGCCGGAGTCGGTTTCCGCGATGGGCAGCGCGGTCAGCGAGCCGCCGCCCTTGGCAGGAGATAGCTTGGCGGCGCGTTCCAGAAGGCGAGCGTGCAGATAGAAGACATCCCCCGGATAGGCCTCGCGGCCGGGTGACTGGCGTGTCAGCAGCGCAATCTCGCGGTGGGTGGCCGCATGCTTGGAAAGATCATCGATCACGATCAAGGCATGCTGGCCCGTGTCGCGGAAATGCTCCGCCATCGTCATGCCGGCATAAGGGGCAATCCACTGCAGGCCTGGCGCCGAGGCCGAGCCTGCGACCATCACGATGCAGCGCGCAAAGTTGCCCTGAGAGGTCAGCGCATCAATGGCACGTCGCACGCTGGACGTCTTCTGGCCGACCGCGACATACAGACAGATCATGTCACTGCTGCGCTGCGCGATCATCGTATCGATGGCCAGCGTCGTCTTGCCGGTGGCGTGATCACCGACGATGAGTTCGCGTTGGCCGCGGCCGAGGGCGAACAGCGTATCGACGGCAATGATGCCGGTCTGTACTGGCTCGGTGACCAGATCTCGCTCGATGATCGACGGTGCCGGGCGCTCGATGGGCCCTTGAGCAGGGCGCTGCGCTCTGCCGCGATGTTGGCATGCGCCGCGTTCAATGAGGCAAGACGTCTGTCCGCCTCGGTGTGCGCGTCATCGGCGGCGTCGAGCGTGGCCTGTGCCGTTGCGCGGCGCTGCTCGATGGCCTGTGAGACAGGCTTCCACAGCACGCGCGAGAGCAGCCAGATCAGGATGAGCACGTTGAGTGCCTGCAACCCGATTCCCCACCAGTCGATAGTCATCAGTTCACGCCAGCAATGGGTTGGCAAACAGCAGCAACAACGCGATCACCAGGCAGTAGATAGCAGTGGTCTCTATCATCGCCAGGCCAACGAACAGCGTACGCGAGATCGTATTGGCGGCCTCCGGCTGGCGAGCGATGGCGTCCATGGCGGCGGCCACGGCACGGCCCTCCGCGAGCGCTGGCCCTATGGCGCCGAACGCCACGGCAAATGCTGCGGAGATGACACTGGCAAAGGCGATCCAATCCATCATGAGTTCTGCGCGGCCTTCCTCGACCGTCGAGGCAATGAAGACCAGCGCCAGGATGGCGAAGATGTAGGCCTGTACCAGACCGGTCAGAAGATCCAGCGCCATCAGGGGAATCGGTACCAGCAGTCCTGCCAGTGATGCGACGATTCCGATGACGAAAACGCCACTCATCACATTGCCGAACAGGCGGACGAACATGGAGAAGGTACGGGTGAGACTCTCCAGAATGTTCAAGGGAATCATCACCACATTGGGCGCCGCGAACGACTTGAGATAGCCCTTGACGCCTGCGCCCCGAATGCCGAACCAGATGATGGACACGAAGACGAGCAGGGCCAGCGCGGCATCCGTTTCCATCTGGGCAGTCGGAGGTTCGACCCCGGGGAGAAGCGATGACAGGTTGGCGACCAGGATGAACAGGAACAGCGTGCCGATGAAACTGCGATACGGTGTTGGCTCAACGCCACTGGTCTCACGGATCTGCACATCGAGAGTCGATACCAGCAGCTCCAGTGCTGCCTGGCGTCTATCGGGTATCAGGGTCAGGCGGCGTGTCAATGTGACGCAGCGCATTGAGTTGGAGGCGCATGCTCTCGACGTGCTCCGTTCGCTGCGTATCGGCATCGGCGCGGAAACGGGCCAGTACCTCGCTGTCCAGCGTGTCCAGGTCATCACCCAATACGGCTTCTCGGGTGGCGATGTGGATCTCGCCGCGACTGACATTCAGCACGCCGCCTCGGATGGCGCAGAAATGCTGGGACTCGCCTTCACGCCAGCTGAGCGCCGAGATTTCCAGCGCTGTCAGGAATTCGCTGTGGCCCGTGAGGATGCCGAAGCTGCCACTGGCATCCTCGGCGCGCAGGCTGTCGATCTGTCTGTCAGCGATGAGGGTCAGTGGCGTCACGATGATGAGTCTCATGCTTGTGGCGTGCCTCCTCCAGCGTGCCGACCATGTACAGCGCGCTTTCCGGCCAATCATCTGTCTCGCCGGCGAGAATGGCTCGACAGCCTGCCAGAGTCTCGGTGAGCGCCACACTGGCGCCGGGTGTGCCGGTGAATGCCTCCGTGACCATGAAGGGCTGGGTGAGGAAGCGTTGCAGTCGCCTGGCACGGGTGACGATCTGACGATCGGCGGCACCCAGCTCCTCGACCCCGAGCAAGGAGATGATGTCGGCCAGCTCTCGAAAGCGGGCCAGCGTTCGGCGCACGGTATCGGCCGTCTCGTAGTGGATGTCGCCGACGACCAGTGGGTCCAGCAGCATCGATGAGGAGTCCAGCGGATCGATGGCGGGATAGAAGCCCTCTGCCGCCATGGCGCGCGAGAGCATGATGACGCAGTCCATGTGGCTGGAAATGGTGGTGACGGCTGGGTCGGTAAAGTCATCCGCCGGCACGTAGACGGCTTGAATGGCCGTGACTGCCGACCCGGCAACAGACGCGATACGCTCCTGCAGGGCAGCGACTTCACTGGCCAGTGTCGGCTGATAGCCCACGCGTGACGGCAGCCTGCCCAGCAGGCTCGAGACCTCCGCGCCGGCCTGTACGAAACGGAAGACGTTGTCCATCAGCAGCAGCACGTTGCGATGCTGTTGATCACGGAAATACTCGGAGATGGCCAGTGCTGTCATGGGCACACGCCAGCGAGCGCCTGGTGGCTCGTTCATCTGGCCATAGACCAGCACGCTGCGCGCCAGTACGCCGGACCCTGCCATTTCGGTCAGCAACTCATGACCCTCGCGTGAGCGCTCTCCAATGCCCGCGAAGACGGAGATTCCTGCATATTTCTCGACCATGGCGCGTATCAGTTCCATGACCAATACGGTCTTGCCCACCCCTGCGCCGCCAAACATGGCCGCCTTGCCGCCCTGTGCCATGGGCATCAGCAGGTCGATGACCTTGATGCCGGTCTCGAACATTTCGCTGGCCCCTATCTGCGATTCGAGCGGTGGGGCCGTGGCATGAATGGAGCAGCGTGGTGTGTCACCGGGCAGGGGCGGGCCGTCATCACGTGGCTCACCCACCACATCCAGCAATCGCCCGAGCACGGCTTCGCCGACCGGTACGCGTATGGGGCGACCTGATGCCTGTACTGCGACGCCCCGTGCGAGCCCCGCCGTGGATTGGAACGCTACGGCACGCAAGGTGGTCACGCTAAGGTGACTGTGCACCTCGAGTATCAATGTCGTCGGCTTGCTCCACTTCACGATGAGCGCCGAATTGATGGGTGGCAGTTCCACGGCCTCAAAGGTGACATCCACCACTCGTGAGGAGTTGCCCATGGAACTGGATCCCGTGATCCTGTCGCGAATACAGTTCGGATTTGTCGTGTCATTCCACGCCGTCTTTCCGGTGTTCACCATCGGATTGGCTTCCTATGTCGCCTTGTTGCACGGTCTTTATTACAAGACCGGCAATGCCGCCTGGGACCGACTTGCCGCCTTCTGGGTGAAGGTGTTCGCCGTCGTGTTCGCCATGGGGGTGGTCTCGGGCATCGTGATGGCCTTCCAGTTCGGCACCAACTGGAGCAACTTCAGTTATGCCAGCTCCAACTTCATCGGGCCGATGCTCAGCTATGAGGTGGTGACGGCGTTCTTCCTTGAGGCAGGCTTCCTCGGCGTGCTGCTGTTCGGGCGTGGCAAGGTGCCGGAAGGGATCCATCTGTTCGCGGCCCTGATGGTGGCGCTGGGCACCTTCATCTCCGCCTTCTGGATTCTCTCCACCAACAGCTGGATGCAGACACCGGCGGGAGTGGAGATGGTGGACGGCCACTTCTTCGTCAAGGATTGGGCCGCTGCCATCTTCAATGCCTCCCTGCCGTATCGCTTCGCCCACATGGCGATCGCCTCCTTCCTGACCGGTGGCTTCGTGGTGGCGGGGGTGAGTGCCTGGTATCTGCTGATCGGGCGCGATGTCGACGCCAACAAGCGTGCGCTGTCCATGTGCATGTGGCTGCTGCTGGTGCTGGCACCGGCGCAGGCGGTGGTGGGTGACATGCACGGCATCAACACGCTGGAGCATCAGCCGACCAAGGTCGCCGCGATGGAAGGCAACTGGGAGACCCAGTCGGGCGCGCCGCTCCTGCTGTTCGCCTGGCCGGACAAGGAGGCGCAGATGAACCACTTCGAGATCGCGATCCCGAAGCTGGCCAGTCTGATCCTGACCCACGACCCCGATGGCGTGGTGCCGGGGCTCAAGGAGGTCGCACCTGACAAGCAGCCGCCGGTGTGGTTCGTGTTCTGGTCGTTCCGCGTGATGGTGGCGATGGGGCTCTTGATGATCGCCGTGGCCTTCATCGGTGTCTTCCTGCGCCGCGATGGCAAACTCTATCGCTCGCGCCCCTTCCTGCAGACGTTGCGTCTGATGTCCATCGCGCCGTTCTTCGCCGTGCTGGCGGGGTGGTTCGTGACCGAGGCCGGGCGCTCGCCGTGGCTGGTCTACGAGATGATGACCCAGCAGGAGGCCGTCACGCCGTCACTCACCGGCTGGATGGTGCTTACCACGCTGATCGGCTATTTCCTGGTCTATCTGGTGGTCTTCGTGACCGGCAGTTACTACCTGACCCGCGTCATCCGTGGTGGCATGCAACCGGAACTGCCCCATGACGATGTCGAGACCGCGATGCGCCCGCTGTCCGCCGCGCACGAGAGTCTGGACGATGATGCCAGCCGCACGGTAAGGAGTTGAGCTGATGGAAATGATCAATCTGACAATGATCTGGGCGCTGATCATCGGCTTCGGCGTCATGATGTACATCCTGATGGATGGCTTCGATCTGGGGGTGGGCATCCTGTACCCTTTCGCACCCGATGAGCACGCCCGTGACGTGATGATGAACTCGGTCGCGCCCATCTGGGACGGCAACGAGACCTGGCTGGTGCTGGGCGGGGCCGGGCTGCTGGCGGCCTTCCCGGCGGTCTACACCATCCTGCTGCCGGCGCTGTATCTGGGGGTCTTCCTGATGCTGGCGGGGCTGATCTTCCGGGGGATCGCCTTCGAGTTCCGCTTCAAGTCCTCGCGCAATCGTCACTGGTGGAACATCGCCTTCAGTGGCGGCTCCTTCCTGGCGACCTTCTGTCAGGGCGTGGTGGTCGGCGCCTACATCCAGGGCTTCGCCACCGAAGGGCATGTCTACGTGGGCGGCGCCTTCGACTGGCTGTCACCGTTCACCGTGATCACTGGGCTTGCGCTGGTGGCGGGGTATGCGCTGCTGGGCGCCACCTGGACCATCATGAAGAGCGAGGGTGAGGTACAGGAATGGGCCTATCGCATCACGCCGAAGCTGCTGATCGCCGTACTGGTGGGCTTCGCGGTCATCAGCCTCTACACCCCGTTCGTGGATGAGTATGTGCGGGAACGCTGGTTCGACCATCTGGGCGTGTTCTGGGTCTTCCCGGTGCTGGCGCTGTGCTGTGCGGCGCTGATCTGGCGGGCGGTCAACAAGCGTCAGGAAGGGCAGCCCTTCGTCGCGACGCTGGGACTGTTCCTGTTCACCTATCTGGGGCTGATCTTCAGCAAGTGGCCGTATCTGGTGCCGCCGGACATCACCCTGTGGGACGCGGCCTCCGCGCCGGAGTCGCAGCTGTTCCTGCTGCTGGGCGTGCTGTTCGTCATTCCGATGGTGCTGGGCTACACCGCCTGGAGCTACTGGGTGTTCCGCGGCAAGGTACAGGGGGTCGGCTATCACTGAGCAGGCAGATGGCTCCGACAGCAGGCGACGCGAGAGCGTCGCCTGCTCGGGTTTTCGGCCTTGTCCGGGGTCGTGGCGGGTATCCTGACGGTCGCCCAGCTGGTACTGACGGCCTGGGTGATCACCGAAGCCATCGAGCATCCCGAGTCATTGGGGGCGCTGTGGTGGCCCTTCATCGGCCTGCTGGGGTTGCTGGGTGCGCGGGTGCTGGCGAGTGGTGGTCAGGAGCTGCTGGCCCAGCGTGCCAGCCAGCGACTGCGACAGGCCATTCGTGGCGAGGTACTGACGGCACTCGAGACGCTGGGGCCGGTGCGCGCCGCCCAGTATCACAGCGCCGATCTCGCCCAGCGCTGGGTGGAGCAGGTGGAGGCCCTGGAAGGCTACTTCGCGCGCTTTCATGTGCAGATGCGTCTGGTGGTGATCACGCCGCTGCTGATTCTGGCCATCGTGGTCAGTCTGGACTGGCTGGCAGCCATCCTGCTGGCGCTGACCGCGCCACTGATACCGCTGTTCATGGCGCTGGTCGGCATGGGGGCCGAGTCGCTCAATCGTGACCAGTTCCAGGCGGTCGCGCGGCTGTCGCGCCACTTCGTGGATCGCGTGCGTGCCATCACCACCTTGCGCCTGTTCGGGCTGGGGGAGCTGGCGACCCGCGAGGTGACGCTGGTGGCCGATGACTACCGCAAGCGCAGTCTGCGCACCTTGCGGCTCGCTTTCCTGTCATCCGCGGTGCTGGAGTTCTTTGCCTCGGTCTCCATCGCCGTGGTCGCCATCTACATCGGCTTCGGCCTGCTTGGTGACATTCCCATCGGGCCGGCCGATGAGCTGACCCTCTTCAGTGCGCTGGTGATCCTGCTGCTGGCCCCCGAGTTCTTCCAGCCGCTGAGAACCCTGTCCCAGTTCTACCATGACCGCGCCTCGGCGCTGGCCGCCTCCGAGACGCTGATGGAGATTCTCGAGGCTGCCGACATGACGCCGCCTCGGCGAGCTGATGTGTCTGACGGATGTCTGTCTGAGCCACCCCGAGCGCGGGCAGGTACTGGGCCCGCTGGAGCTGGCGCTGAGGCAGGGCGAGGTGCTGGTCGTCAGCGGGGCCTCCGGGGCGGGCAAGTCGACGCTGCTGCAGGTGATGGCCGGATTCGTCGCCCCGGACAGCGGGCAGCGTCAGATAGCCCCCGCCACGCGTCTGGCCTGGATGGATCAACGTCCGCTGCTGATGCAGGGCAGTCTCGCCGACAATCTGCGTATCACCGCGCCGCAGGCCAGTGACGCCGAGATCATCACCGCGCTTGAGCGCGCAGGGCTCAAGGCCGAGCTTGCCGCCTTGCCGCAAGGCATCGCGACACCGCTCGGCGAAGGCGGGCGCGGGCTGTCCGGTGGGCAGGCACAGCGGCTGGCGCTGGCGCGGGTGTTTCTGAGCGATGCCTCGCTGGTGCTGCTCGATGAGCCCACCGCCAGTCTGGATGCCGAGACGGAACGTTATCTGATCGCGGGCTTCGAGTGGCTGAGCGCTCAAGGGCGGACCCTGGTGATCGCGACCCACCATCCGGCGCTGATCGCCATGGCAACGCGCCATCTGGCGCGAGGCGCTCACGCGTCTGGCCCCCTGGTGGCGCCTGCATGATCAATACCGTCGCCGTCTGATACTCGGCGTGGTGCTGATGATGATGACGGCCTGTTCGGCGCTCGGCCTGCTGGCGGTTTCCGGCTGGTTCATCACCGCCTCCGCCCTGACGGGGGCTGCGCTGGCCGCCGGTGCGGGCATGACGCTGGATGTCTACACCCCGGGCAGCGGCATTCGGCTGTTCGCCGTCTCGCGCACCGTGTCGCGCTATCTGGAACGGCTCTACAACCACGACACCATCCTGCGTCTGCTGGCCAGCCTGCGCGGCACTGCCTTCGCCGCACTGGTGACGATGGACCCCGCGCGGGTGGCGGCGCGGCGTTCCAGTGACTGGCTCAATCGCCTCACCGCGGATATCGACACTCTGGATGCGCTCTACCTGCGTCTGGCGGCTCCGCCACTGATGGCGCTGGGCCTGATCGCGGTGCTGGTGGCGCTGGTCGCTGTCTGGCTGCCGACAACGGCGGCGTGGCTGGCGGGGTTCCTGGTGCTGGGCTGGGCCTGGCTGACGCTGGGGCAGGCGCGCTGGGGGCTGGTGGCCAGTCGGCGGCGCGTCACGACATTGGAGTCGTTGCGCTCGGCGCTGATGGAGACGTTGCGTGGTCAGGCGGAGCTTGAGGCCTATGCGGCGCTGGGCAGTGCCCGTCAGCGCCTGGATGAGATCGAGACCTGCCTGTTGAGAGATCAGTGGCGACTGGCGGTGATCACGGCCATCGGCAATGGCCTGGCCAGTCTGGTGATCGGCCTGTCGTGGTTGCTGTTGCTGGCGGCCGCCATGCATCAGTCCCAGTCAGGGGCGAAGTCCGGGTTGGCGATGCGCTCACCGCGATCCAGTTCGGCGATCTTCGCCATGTCTTCACCGGTCAGTGACATGGAGAAGGCCTCGAAGTTGCTCTTGATGTTCTTCGCCTTGGTGGAGGACGGGAAGGTGACGATGTCCTGCATCTTGAGCCATGCCAGGGCGATCTGCGCCGGGCTGGCGTCATGACGTTCGGCGATGGCCTTGAGGGTGTCATCGTCCATCACCTTGCCGACTGCCAGCGGCATGAAGGCAGTGACTTCGATGCCCAGCTCGTGGCACTTGTCGATCACCTTGCGGTTTTGCAGGAACGGGTGGACCTCGACCTGGTTGGTGAGCAGCTCGTCACGCCCCACGATGCCCACGGCACGTTCCAGCTGTTCGCAGGTGAAGTTGGACACCCCGATGTGGTGTGCCTTGCCCGCTGCCTTCAGCTTGGCCAGTACCGGCAGGTAATCTTCCATCGGCACTTCATCGTTGGGCGACGGCCAATGGATGAGCAGCAGGTCGACGTGATCGGTCTGCAGGCGTTCCAGGCTCTCCTCGACACTCTTCTCCATGTCACCCGGCACCAGGCGGTCGTGCCAGATCTTGGTGGTGATGAAGAGCTCTTCGCGCGGCACCTTGCTGTCGGCGATGATCTGTCCGACTTCCGCTTCGTTGCCATAGAACTGGGCGGTATCAATGTGGCGATAGCCGGTGTCCAGTGCGGTATTCAAGCTGTCACGCAGCGTCTCGCCCTCGAGACGGAAGGTGCCAAAGCCGGGATTCGGTAGGGTAGTCGACATGCAATAACTCCTGTTGAGTGCCTTCTGCCTTTCCGCTCATTCGTTGGCCGTGATCACGAATTTCAGCGCTCGGCGTTCGCCACGCTTCAGCTCGGCAAGGCAGGCTGGCAGCGCCGTGAATGATTCGATGCAGGGCGCCGGCTGGTTCAGGGTGCCATCGGCGATTGCTTCGAGCAGACCTTCCCCCGCCGCGACCAGGCGTGCCCAGTCCTCGTCGTCACCCGCCCAGTGCAGTGCCCCGAGTGCGACTTCGTGTTGCGAGATGGCGCGACCGAAGGCCGGCGCGGCCGCCTGCTCCAGACGGTCTTGAATGCAGACGATATGGCCGTTGGCCCCCAGGTGGCGGGTCATCTTGCGGGCGTGATCCCCATTGACGGTATCGATCACGGCGTAGACCGGGGCGTCCAGCTGCTCGGCGTCCGTCAGGGTCTCGTCGGCGCCCAGCGCCTTGAGGTCCGCGTGGCGCTTCTCGGAGGCGACGGCGATGACGTGGAAGTCGCGCTGTCGGGCCAGCTGGATCAGCCAGCGGCCCACGCTGCCGGAGGCACCGGTGATCAGCAGGCGTCGACCGGCCTTGACGGGCAGCTTCTCGATGGCGAGCCATGCGGTCAGCGCCGGGCAGGGGAAGGCGGCGGCGTCATTGAAGCCCAGGGTAACGGGCAGGCGCATCACGGCCCGCGCCGGAACCCGCAGGCGCTTGCTGAAGGTACCCGGCCCCGCCAGGGTGGTGTGGACCGCGATGCGATCTCCCGGGGAGACGTGGGTGACATTCGCGCCGCAGGCGATCACCTCACCCGAGGCATCGACCCCGGGAATCTGACCGGCTTGCCACAGCTCGCTGTCCATCGCCATGAACTTCCAGTCGACGGGATTGAGGCCGATGGCACGCGTGGCGACCAGTACCTCGTCGTCTCCCGGTGCGCCGATGTCCACCTCTGTCTGCTCGAGCGCCTCAGGCTCTCCCGGCCCCTGCCATACCCAGGCGGGCGCTCGGGTGGTGCCGTGACGGATGTCTTGCGGGGTGGTGGTTTCCGTGGAATCTGACATGGGATCTCCTTCAAGCGTGAATGGTGAATCCTTTCCGCCATGGCGGGGGCAGGTCAGTGCGACCCGTCAGCCCTCATGAAAAGTGCGGCAGCACCTCACGGCCCAGTTCCTCGAGGGTTTCCGTGAGCGGGCGGCGATTGCGGCGCAGGTGGAAGCCGATGTGATTCACTCCGGCATCCTGCATGGCTGACAGTTCTTCCATGAGGGCAAGGCGGCCACTCGACAACCCGAAGCGATGACGACGCACCGGGGCGTGAGGGTCGTCTTCCAGATTGAGGTGGATGAAACTGACGTAGGGCTTGTCGCCGGCGACCTGACGCCAGAGCGCCACGCGACGGATGTGATCCTGTGGCGTGCCCGGGTAGGCCAGCCAGCCGTCCATCTCGCGACCGATCCACTCGGGCGTCTGCTGGGAGAGCCCGGCGCTCAACAGCGGCGGACGCGTCGCGGCAGGCAGGATGGCCTGACCGTCGCGCAAGGCGTCGTCCGCCTGGCCCTTGATGATGTCCACCGCGTGGCGGAAGGCGGCACCGCGGGTGGAGAACTCCTCACCGAACAGCGGGTATTCCGCCGGTCGGTCGCCACTGGCGACGCCCAGCAGCAGGCGGTCTTCGCTCAGGGCCTGCACGCTGGCGGCGGCCTTTTTCACCAGCCACGGCTGGCGCAGCGGCAGCACCGCGGCGGCAGTGCCCAGCAGCAGGTTGTCGGTGTGACTGGCCAGATAGCCCAGATAGGTGAACAGCTCGAAGACCTGGCCGGCATCGCCGAAGGCGGGGTCGAACAGCGGCACGTCACGCAGCCAGGCGGCGCGGAAGCCGAGTCTGTCGACCTGGCCGATCAGCTCGGCATGGGCGCGCATGTCAGGGACGCCGAAGGGTGTGGAGGGGGCTCTGTCAGTGCGCACCCAGTCATTGTCCAGGGGCAGTTCGACGCCGATGGTCAGGGGGCCCTGGGTGAGGCGATCCAGCGGGCGGGTCGGGGAGATCATGGTGGACTCCTTCAGCAAGCAGGTGGGTAGACGACGGTGCCCCCGAGCCAGCAGGCTGAGCTGTCGGAATCGGGAGCACGTCGTGATGGCGGGAGGCTGCAGGGCGGATCAGGCGGTCGCGATGGAAGACGCGTGACGCTTGTCGAGGCGACCGGCCAGCAGGGTCAGCAGCAGGGCGGCGGTGACGATCAGCGCGCCGATCCAGGCGGTGTCGGTCAGGGCCATCCCGGAGACCACCTGGCCACCGACGATGGAGCCCAGCGCGATACCGATGTTGAAGGCCGCGATGTTGAGGCCGGAGGCCACGTCAACGGCCTGCGGCACGAAGCGTTCGGCCTGCTGCACGACGTAGACCTGCAGTCCCGGCACGTTGCCGAAGGCGAAGGCACCCCAGATCAGGATGGTGATCACGGCCGTGATCGGGTTGGCGGCAGTGAAGGTCAGCACGCCGAGGATGACGATCAGGCCACCGAAGATCAGGGTCAGGGCGCGAATCGGGCCCATGCGGTCAGCCAGCTTGCCGCCCTGGATGTTGCCGATGGCCACCGAGACACCGTAGACCAGCATGATCAGACTGATGGCGCCTTCATTGAAGCCACTGACGTCCTGCAGCAGCGGAGCCAGATAGGTGAAGGCCGTGAAGGTGCCGCCGTAGCCGAGAATGGTGATCAGGTAGACCAGCAGCAGGCGCGGATGGGTCAGCACCTTGAGCTGTTGGGCGAAGGTGGCCGGTACGTTCTTCTTGAGGTTGTTGGGCACCAGGATGGCGCTGCCGATCAATGCCAGCACGCCGAGCACCGAGACAACCAGGAAGGTGGCGCGCCAGCCGAAGTGCTGACCGATCCAGGTGCCCAGCGGCACGCCGGTGACCAGTGCCACGGTCAGGCCGGTGAACATGATGGCGATCGCACTGGCTTCCTTGTCCTTGCTCACCAGGCTTGTCGCGATGGTGGAGCCGATGGAGAAGAACACCCCGTGGGCGAGGCCGGTCAGGATACGCGCCGTGATCAGCGAGCTGTAGCTGGGTGCCTGCCAGGCCAGCAGGTTGCCGGCGATGAACAGCGCCATCAGTCCCAGCAGCACCAGCTTGCGATTGAAGCGGCCGGTCAGGGCAGTCAGCACGGGGGCGCCGATGGCGACACCGACGGCATACAGGCTGACCAGCAGGCCAGCGGAAGGCAGAGAGACGCTCAGATCCTGAGCGATGGTGGGCACCAGTCCGACGATCACGAACTCGGTGGTCCCGATGGCAAAGGCGCTCAACGTCAGCGCCAGCAGGGCAAGAGGCATGGCAGTTCTCCATCAGCAATGGGTGGGTCTTGGATGCTGTGCAGTCTGCCGTGGTTGAGTTTTGCGATAAACGGAGTGATTCGCAAAAGACCTTTGTGATTATTGAAAATATTTGCTGGCTCAGTCGTCCGTCGGCCAGACCTTGTAGATATGGTAGGGCGGCTGACCCTCGTCCTCTCCGCCTGCGAAGGGCGGCGTGCTGTCCAGCTGATTGACGGTGACATACAGCCAGCCGTCAGCGGCCATGCGCACGCCATCCGGCCAGTCGAGGCGCTCGTCGCGGACCAGTGGCGTCAGTTTGCCGTCGGCCCCCAGCACATCCAGCCCATGCTGATTGAGGTTGGTAAAGTAGTGGATGCCCCCGGCGGTATCCGCACCGTCCGAGATGGGCTTGTCGCCGACGCGCGTGATGGCGGCGGCAATGGTGTCGTGATTGGCACCTTCCCGCAGCAGTCTGGCCGGGACGCTGTACCAGCTGTGGCCGGTCATGGCACCGAAGAAGACCGTCTCGCCATCGCCGGACAAAGTGATCGGGTCGACGCCCACCTTGGCAGGCTTGCCATTGAACGGGATGTCACGGCCATCGATCTTCAGGGTGGCGTCTGGCTCGGCTTGCAGTGCGGCGTGTTGGCTGAATCGGGACGCCTCGCCGGAGGCCAGATCGACGGTGATCAGGCCCGGGTTGGCGATATCGGCCAGATACGCCACGCCGCGACTGCGATCCACTGCCAGGTCCTGCACGAAGCTGCCTTCAGGGGCGATATCAGTGGGCAGGGTCAGCTTGGTGATCAGCTTGCCCGAGGCAATGTCGAAGCCCCACAGGCGGGTCTTGCCCAGATGCAGGCCCATGTCGGTGATCCAAAGACCTCCCTGGCCGTCCTGATAGATGCCCAGCGGGGAGTCGATGGTGGCGTCGCTGTAGCGGCCGGCGTGGGTCTGGAAGGCGGGTGAGGGCCAGGCACGATAGCTGTTCTGTCCGGTGATCTCGACCAGCTGCACGTCGTGATCGCCATCCATCGGGTGAATGGTCGCGAAGACCCGTCCGGCAGGTGTCACGGCGACGTTGCCGGGACGTATCTGCATCACGGCCACCGAGCGCATCTCACCGTAGGCCGGGCCGGGTTTGAGTGATGAGGTGGTGGCGGGCAGGGTGGAATGGCCGGTGGCGCAGCCCGTCAGCAGGCCTGAGAGCAGGGCGAACACGCCCAGATATCGGGTCGAACGGACGGCGTTGTGCATCAATGCTTCCTTGTCGACCCGGCGCTGATGTGATCAGGCGTGACGCGCGATCATGGCATCGAAGTTTTCCTTCGGCTGCACGCCGGTCAGGGCTTCGATCTTCTCGCCGGACTTGAACAGGGCGATGGTCGGCAGGCCGCGGACGCCGTTCTGCGCGGCGAGATCCGGTGCATCGTCGACATTGATGGCAACGACCTTGAGGGCGTCACCCTGTTCTTCGGCGATGGATTCGACGATCGGGTCGAGCATCTTGCACGGGCCGCACCACGGCGCCCAGAACTTCACCAGCACCGGCTGCTCGCTCTCGATGACTTCCTGGGTGTAGTTGCTGTCTACCACTTGCGCAAAATCAGCCATTTGACTCTCCTGTGCACCCCTGAGGATGCGTGATTCAGATTGGCACCGCACGTGCCGGATGGGCACACACTAACGCCCCGGGACTTTCGTTCGCAAGCGCATTCTCTCATGCATCTCGCAGCCCAAGGTCTCGCGCCATCTCGCACAGCTGCGCGACTGCGGACTCCTGAGCAGCGAGCGACGCGGCCAGTGGGTGTATTACCGGCTGAGCCCCGCCATGCAGGGCTGGCGACACGCGATCCTGATGGCGGCCTGCGAGGCACAGCAGGAGGAGGTGGCGCGCTGGCGTCAGTGGCTGGTGACCATGCCCAATCGTCCCGAGCGCTGCCCTGCTCATGATGCTCCGTCCTACAGCGCTTCACTGACGCTGCCCGCTGGTCTGCCACCTCTGCGAATCGGCATCAATGGCTTCGGCCGTATCGGCCGGCTTGCGCTGCGCGCGCTGTGGAAGCTGCGCGAGGATGTCGCGCTGGATGTGGTGCGCATCAATGACCCGGGTGGCGATGCCGCGACCTTCGCACACCTGCTGGAATTCGATTCCGTGCATGGCCAGTGGTCGCCGGGCGCGGGAATCACCAGTGACGATGAGAGCGTCATCATCGATGGTCAGCGCACGGCGTTCTCCAGCCAGCGTGAGATCGGTGACACCGACTGGTCGGGCTGCGATGTGGTGATCGAGGCCTCCGGCAAGAAGAAGAGCACCGAGGTGCTCAATGCCTATCTTGAACAGGGCGTGGCGCGTGTCGTGGTCTCCGCGCCGGTCAAGGAAGCGGGCGTACTCAATATCGTCATGGGCGTGAACGATCATCTCTATGATGCCCAGACGCATCGCATCGTGACGGCGGCCAGCTGTACCACCAACTGTCTGGCGCCGGTGATCAAGGTGATTCAGGAGCAGTTCGGCATTCGCCATGGCTCCATGACCACCGTGCACGACATCACCAATACCCAGACGATTCTGGATGCGCCGCACAAGGATTTGCGCCGTGCGCGGGCCTGCGGCATGAGCCTGATTCCGACGACCACCGGCTCCGCCAAGGCGATCAGCGCCATCTTCCCGGAGCTGGAAGGCCGCCTGAACGGCCACGCCATTCGCGTGCCGCTGGCCAATGCCTCTCTCACCGACATGGTGTTCGAGCTCGATCGCGAAGTGACGGTGGAGGAGGTCAACCAGGCGCTGCAAACTGCGGCAAAAGGCGAGCTTTCCGGGGTGCTGGGGTATGAGACACGCCCGCTGGTGTCGATCGATTTCCGTACCGATTCCCGCTCCAGCATCATCGATGCGCTCTCGACCATGGTGGTCGCGGGGACCCAGCTCAAGCTGTACGCCTGGTACGACAACGAATGGGGCTACGCCAATCGCACCGCGGAACTGGCACTGAAAGTCGGCCTGGGTGATCTGACCGACCCCAGCACACAGGAGCGCTGACATGCTTGCCCGCCTGCGAGAGCTGCCCCGTGAGGTGCGTCAGTACCTGCTGGTGACGGGGAATTACTGGGCCTTCACGCTGACCGATGGCGCGCTGCGCATGCTGGTGGTGCTGCACTTCCACTCGCTGGGCTATTCGGCGCTGGACGTGGCGATGCTGTTCCTGTTCTACGAGGCCTTCGGCGTCGTCACCAATCTGGTCGGCGGCTGGCTCGGGGCACGGCTCGGCCTCAATCGCACCATGAATGCGGGGCTTGCGATGCAGCTGGTGGCGCTCGGCATGCTGCTGGTGCCGGAACCCATGTTGACGGTCATCTGGGTGATGATCGCCCAGGCGCTGTCCGGCATCGCCAAGGACCTCAACAAGATGAGCGCCAAGAGCGCCATCAAGGTGCTGGTGCCCAAGGGGCAGCCGGTGGAGGAATCGCAGAGCGCGCTGTATCGCTGGGTCGCGTTGCTCACCGGCTCCAAGAATGCGCTCAAGGGACTGGGCTTCTTCCTGGGCGGGGCGGCGCTCAGTCTCATCGGCTTCCAGGGCACCGTCATGGCCATGTGGCTGATGCTGGCAGGCGTGCTGGTGCTGTCACTGCGCAAGCTGTCGGCATCACTGGGGCAGAGCAAGGCCAGTCGCAAGCCGGCATTCCGTGAGATGTTCTCGACCTCGCGGGCGGTCAATGTGCTCTCGGCGGCTCGACTGTGCCTGTTCTCGGCACGTGACGTCTGGTTCGTGGTGGCCTTGCCGGTCTATCTGGCCGAGGTGCATGGCTGGCATTTCTGGACGGTCGGCGTGCTCATGGCCGCCTGGGTGATCGGCTATGGTGGTGTCCAGACCCAGGCGCCACGCATCACCGGTCCGCTCTCACGCCGCTTGAACGGCGCCACCGGCGTCCGCTGGGTCACGGTGTCGCTGGCGGCCGGCCTGGCACTGCTGCCGGCGCTGATGGCCAGCCTGCCGCTGGATGCGCCTCAGGCGGCCGATATCAGTGGTGCCATCCTGTTGGGGTTGGCGCCACTGGAATGGTTGATCATCGGCCTGTTGGTGTTCGGGGCCGTCTTTGCGGTCAATTCCAGCTGGCACAGCTATCTGATCGTGCGCTTCGCGCGCAGTGAAGGCGTGTCGATGGATGTCGGTTTCTATTACATGGCCAATGCCATGGGGCGTCTGCTGGGCACCTTGCTGTCCGGTTGGCTCTATCAGGCCTATGGCCTGGAAGCCTGCCTGTGGTGGTCGGCCGGATTGGTGGCGGCGAGTGCCGTGATGGCCCTTGCCTTGCCGCGATATCGGGACGTGCTGCTCACCTTCCTCACGCTGGGGCTGACCAGCTTCGGCGGGCCGATCGCGCACCTGGGCTACTTCCACGCGGAGCTGGTCCGCCGGCGCGGCTGGCTGAGTGATACGGCCTACGCCGAGCTGGTCGCGCTGTGCCAGTTCCTGCCGGGACCGGCCAGCAGTCAGGTCGGCTTTGCACTGGGCATGGTGCGTGGTGGCGGGGTGATGGGTGGGGTGCTCGCCTGGGTCGGCTTCACCTTGCCGTCTGCGCTGGCACTGCTGGCATTGGCGCTGGTGGCGGCCAGCCTCGAAGGACCGCTGGCTTCCGGGGTGATCCACGCCTTGAAGCTGGTGGCGGTGGCGGTCGTTGCCCAGGCGATCTGGGGCATGGCGCGCACGCTGTGCCCGGACCGACGGCGCGCCGGGCTGGCGCTGTTGGCCATGCTGGGCCTGGCGCTGGCGCAGAGCGCCTGGACGCAGGTCGGAGTGATCGCGCTGGGCGCGCTGCTCGGCAGCCTGCTGTGTCGTGATGACAGTGCGGCCCTTGTTCGCCAGCAGGCGGGGGCAGCGGGGCTGTCGCTGCCGGTCCCGACGCGCCTGGCTCGCGCCTGTCTGATCACCTTCTTCGCGCTGTTGATCGCGCTGCCGCTGCTGGCCTCCGGCAGTCTGGTCGAGATCTTCTACCGTGCCGGGGCGCTGGTATTCGGGGGCGGGCATGTGGTGCTGCCGCTGTTGGAGGCCTCCACCGTCGAGACGGGGCGTATCGCGGCCGATACCTTTCTCACCGGCTATGGGGCCGCGCAGGCGGTGCCGGGGCCACTGTTCACCTTCGCCGCCTGGCTGGGAGCGGGCATGGCCCAGGTGGGCGGGGATTCGGCAGTGCTCGGCGCCATCATTGCGCTGTTGAGTCTCTTCCTGCCGGGGATTCTGCTGTTGATCGGCGTGGCACCCCTGTGGGGGCGCCTGCGTGCACGGCCCGCAGCACGCGCTGCGCTCGCGGGGGCCAATGCGGCGGTCGTCGGCGTACTGGGCATGGCGCTGTATGACCCCTTGTGGACCACCAGTGTGCTGAGTCGTCTGGACGTCGTCATCGCGTTGGCGGCCTTCATCGCGCTGACCCGCTTCGCGCTGGCACCCTGGAAGCTGGTGCTGGCGATGGTGATTCTCGGGGCGGTACGTGGGGTGATGTAAGCCTCATGCCAGGCGGCGCGTGGCGGTCGTCATACCAGTGACAGCAGGGCGGTGACCAGCAGTTCGTTGTCGTAGTAGGGTGCGCTCTGCTCGCTGATCAGGCGAGTGTCGATCACGGTCAGCCCCATGCGCTCCAGCGCGGGGACAGAGACGCCGCCGGGGTAGTCGCCACGCTGACTGTCCAGCAGCACGATGTTGAGCAGATGCTCGTTGGGGCAGTCGTTGCGCGAGACATCCAGGTCCGCACACAGGGTATCGATCAGGGTCGCGACCAGTTGCTCGAGTGTCTTGCCGGTCTGCTCCGGGTCCGGACTGCAGTTGGGGATGTAGACCTTGGGACAGGGGTTGGCCAGTATCGCGCGTCCCACCCCGCTGGGCAGCAGGTTGGCGATGACGCTGGAGTAGAAACTGCCCGGCGGAAAGCAGATCAGTTCCGCGGAATCGATCAGCTGACGGTTGTTGAGGTGCAGCGCAGGGCCTCGACCAGCTGGATGCGCGCGATCGGGCTCTCCAGTGGCGCGACTTCCTTGCCGGTGATCTGGTGCTGGCCGATGATTCTGCGCCCATCTTCCAGGGTGACGGCCAGATGGCAGTCGGCATTGATGATGGCGCGCACCGTCCCGCGTACATGCACCAGCTTGGAGAACAGGAAGATGATCTGGTCGAGCTGCTCATGATGGTTCAGGTAGCCGCCGGCGATGATCAGATTGCCGATGCTGGCGCCGCGCAGATCGAAGCCTGCCGGCATGGCCTCGATCAGAAAGCCCAGCTGATGACAGATGAGCGTGCGCATGGGCTCCGCCACGGCCATGCTGAGCGGATGACGGCCCGCCGCCAGTTCCCGCAGGGTGGCCTGCAGCATCTCCGGGCGTGCTTCGGCTGGCAGACGGTGCGTGAACAACCGGTAGATCTCCGGGTGCCCCAGCACGCTGTCATCGGCCAGCGCCATCAGGCGTGAGCGAAGGTCGCCGATGGCCGGCATCGAGAAGGCGTCACGCAGCTTGGCGGAGCTGCCACCGGAATCGAAGGGCGTCACCAGATGGATGCTGTGATGGGTATAGCGCGTCAGGGTGCGCGAGATGCCCGTCAGCGCCGTGCCGCCGCTGAAGAACAGCACACGGGGGCCGACCTCCGGTGCCTTGTGATAACGCCTGACGCGTAATGGATCCGGGACCCTTGCGGTCCGACTGACCCTGACCTCTGCCATGTTGCGGCTTCCTTTTTGCCAACGCAGGCGCGGCCAGTGGCGCTGCGTGGCGATGGCTTCCAGGGTCGGGTCGGCACAGACCGCATGCGGGTGATCGACGAACTCCAGCAACGCCAGATCATTGCGTGAATCCGAATAGCCCCAGGTGAGGAGGCTGTGCCGCAAGCTTGCCATCGCGGAAGGTACGGATGCCCTGGGCGCGTCCCGTGTAGCAGCCATCCTTGACCTCCAGGCGAGTCGCCAGCGCGGCATCCAATGCCAGTCGCTCTGCCAGCGGTGCCACCAGCTGGGCTGTCGAGGCCGAGATGATCACGACCTGATGGCCCTGATCACGATGCCAGGCGATGCGCTCGCGACCCTCACGGTAGAGGCGCGGCAGCAGTTCGGTATCGAGGAAGGTGCCCACCTCGGCCTCGACCTCACTGACGGTGCGACCGGCCAGCGGGGAGAGCAGATGGCTCAGGTGCGCTTCCATGTCGAGTCGACCCGCGGCGTAGTCTGCCATCTGCTGCGCCCAGATGGCGCGATATCGCTCGGGGTCCGTGATCCAGCCCAGCTGGATCAGCCACTCGGTCCACAGTCCCGTAGCGTCGCCATCCAGCAGGGTGTCATCGAGATCGAAGATGGCCAGCCCATTTCATCCATTTGCCACCCGTGACCTGTCGCCAGTGTCGTGTGTGCCCAGCGCCTGGACTTCGTCGAGATCGGCATGCACCTGCACGCGCAGATGGTCGGGGAGCAGCTGGCGGGCACTGCGGTTGAGCACATCGACGTTGAGACGCAGTCCCTGACAATCCACCTCGTAGCGCACGATGTTGCCCAGCAATTGATGGCGCAGGATGACGCCGGGCAGCGCTGGCCCCACATTGGCCGGCAATGGCTGGAGCGGGAAGTCGTCCGGCTGCAGATAAAGCGCCTCCGGCCGCAATGCGACCTGCGGGCTATCGCACAGGTAGCCGAGCAGGGGGCGGGCAAGCTCGCTGCCGATCAGATTGTAATGGCCCATGAAGCCTGCGGCCGTGGCGTCTACCGGTCGGGTGTAGAGCGATGCTGCGTTGCCCTGCTGGAGAATGCTGCCCTGATGCATCAGGAAGATGCGATCCGAGAGCAGCAAGGCCTCTTCCTGATCGTGGGTGACGAACAGGGTGGTGAGGCCGAGGCTCTTCTGGATGTCGCGTATCTGGTCGCGCAGATGACGGCGGATGCGCGCATCCAGCGCCGAGAGCGGCTCATCGAGCAGCAGGATCTGGGGCTCGACCACCAGCGCGCGCGCCAGTGCCACGCGTTGTCGCTGGCCACCAGACAGCTGATGTGGATAGCGCTGTGCCTGGTCGGTCAGCTCCACCAGTCGCAGCACTTCGGTGACGCGGCGCTCGCGCTCCTCGGGGCGCACCTTCTTCATGCGCAGGCCGAAGGCGACGTTGTCCGCCACGCGCATGTTGGGGAACAGCGCATAGTGCTGGAAGACCATGCCGATGCCGCGCCGCTGGGGCGGCAGACGGGTGATGTCGTGACCATCGACGATGATCTCGCCGCTGTCCACGTCGTTGAGCCCGGCAATGGCGCGCAGCAGGGTGGATTTTCCGCAGCCAGAGGGCCCGAGCAGGGTGATGAACTCGCCACGGGCGATCTCGGCATCGATGTCGGAGAACACGCGCGTCTTGCCGAAACGCTTGGCCAGGCCCTTGAGCGTCAGGTACTGCTGGTCGGCGGCCTGTTCACGCAACGCGCTGGTCAGCAGGCCATCGCTGTCGTGGCGAGAGTGGGTCTGCGGCATATCGGTGGCAAGCATCAGCGGTGCCCAGGGCCAGCTTTTGCGGGCGTGGCGGGCAGACCTTCCGTCATGGCGGTGGCCAGCGCCTCCTCGGGGTCTTCTTCCGGCATCGCCTGCTCGGCAGGCTGGCGGTTGCCCAGCCAGGTCAGGATCAGGGTGAACACGAACAGCGTGATGACCAGCGCGCTGGTGAAGTGGCCGCTGGCCCCGCGAATGTTGTTCAGGTAGACCTGCAGTGTCTCGAAACGGGTGCCGACCAGCATGTTGGCGAACACGAATTCACCGGCCAGAAACGAGAAGGCCAGGAAGACGGCGATCTGGATGCCGACCCGGATATTGGGCAGGACCACCTGGAAGAAGGCCTGCAGCGGGCTGGCGCCCAGCAACTGGGCGGCTTCCATCAGCGATGCCACATCCAGCGCCCGCAGGCTGTTGGCCAGCGCTCGGTACATGAAGGGCAGCACGATGGTGAAATAGGTGGGAATCAGGATCCAGGGCGTGCCGATGATCGTCAGTGGGCCGCCGGCATATAGCTGCAGCAGGCCGACCGAGGACACGATGGGCGGCACGGCGAAGGGCAGCAGGATCAGGCCATTCATCCAGCCATCCAGACGCGGATAGCGGGTATGGGCCAGGAAGACCACCGGCACGATCAACAGCAGTGACAGGATCAGGGCGCCGACGGCGACCAGCAGGGAGCGCCCGAATGCGGCGAGAAAACGGGGGGTGGTCCACAGCTCCAGAAACCACTTCACCGTCAGGCCATCGGGCGTGAGGCTGGCGCCCCAGCGGGTGGCAAGGGCGTAGAACAGCGTGGCCACCAGCGGCAGTGCCAGCAGCGTGAAGACGCTGCCCACCACCACGCTGTAGGGATTGAGCCCGCGTAGACGGGCCATCAGGCTGGGCAGCAGCGGCTTGCCATGGCGATACGGCAGTTCAGCGGGAAGTGACATGGTAGCTCCTGCGCATGAGCCACTGCTGGATCAGCGTGACGATGACGAGAATGACCACCAGTACCATCGCCAGTGCGCTGGCCAGTTCCGGCTGCAGGAAGAGGTCGCCGGAGACCAGATTGGCGATGCGGATGGTCATCAGGTTGTAGCTGGTGTTCACCAGCGCATAGACGGTGGCATAGGCGCCCATGGCATTGGCGAACAGTACGGTGAGCGTGCCAGCCAGCGACGGCCAGAGCACGGGCAGGCCGATGTGCTGCCAGTAGGCCAGACGGTTGGCGCCGAGCAGGCTGGCGGCTTCGCGCCACTCGCCCTTGAGCGTGCTGAAGGCCGGGTAGAGCAGCAGGATGCCCAGCGGGATCTGGAACCAGGTGTAGATGACGATCAGGCCGGTGCGTGAATAGAGATTGAAGTCATCGATGATGCCCAGGCGCTCCAGCATCAAGGTCAGCATGCCGTTGGCCCCCATCAGGATGATGAAGGCGAAGGCCAGCGGCACGCCGGCGAAGTTGCTGGTCATGTTGGTGAAGGCGATCATCGCGCGCGTCAGGCCCGGCCCGCAGCGGTGCATGCTGTGACAGGTCACGGCGGCGATCGCCAGTCCCAGCACGCTGGACATCAGCGAGATCTCGAGACTGCGGCCGATGGCCTGGCGGAAGAAGGGGGAGGTGGCGATTTCCTGAAAATTGGCCAGCCCCCAGCCTGCGGGGATCTTGAAGGCGCTGATCATCACCCAGATCAGCGGGGCGATCTGGAAGGCGAAGAAGAGGATGGCGAAGGGCAGCAGCCACATCGCGGGACTGGTCAGCACTCGCCTGAGGAATGTCGGCATCACGCGTCCCCTCCAGGGCCTGCCAGCAGGGATGTGTTGCTGGCCTTGTCGTGCTCCAGTCCCAGCACGCTTGCCAGGGTGCCACAGAGCTCGCGCTGGCGAAGGTTGCGGGCGGGGCTGCGGGCGAAGGCGCTGCCGAAGGTCCAGAGCGGCACTCGGCGCTCTTCTTCGAGAAGCCCGGAATGTGAACGGTCGGCGTTCATGCCGTGATCGGCGGTGACCATCACCTGATAGCCGGCCTCCAGCCAGCAGGGCAGGTAGTCGGCCAAGGCGACATCGGCATGACGCGCCGCATTGCGATATTGCGCGGACTCACCGCCGTGGCGATGGCCGGCGTCATCGATGTTCATGCTGTGCACCAGCAGGAAGTCCGGGTCGTGACGCAGTCTCAGCATCTCGGCATCGCTGAAGACGTGGTCGTCCGGGTAGTGATCCTGCCAGTAGAAGATGCCCGCCTGGATGGCGGATTCGGGATTGTCGAGCAGTCGGTGTCTGGCTGGCACGAACGGGGCGGCGACGTAGAGTTCGCTGACCCAGTGATAGGCGGCTGCCGCGGTGCGTCGCCCCTGCTGACTGGCGAGATCGAACAGGCTCACGCCACGCGAGCGTCGCACGATGCCATTGTTGACGATGCCGGAGTCGACGGGCAGATCACCGGTCAACAGGCACTCATAGAGAGGTCGCGACATCGCTGGCAGTTCGCACTCCAGCGACTGGTACTGCCCGCGACCGGCCTCGACCAGGGCGCTCAGATAGCCCATGGCATGCCGGCCCACGGCATGGTTGAGGCCATCGAGCACGACAAGAATGACACGCTGGGACATGAAGACTCCGTGAAGCTCAAGACGGCACCGTGTGGACGGTGCCGTCTGTCAGGATGGTGCGCGCTCTATCCGCTCTGGACAGAGGCCGGGGGTCACTGCTGGTGGATCAGTACCTGGGACTGCCACTGACGCGGCAGCTGTCGGGCACTGGCTTCCCAGCCGGCGAAGTCCTGTACCGGGCGGGCATTGGCGTACTGCTCGTTGGGCAGCAGCTTGGCGGCGATGTCTTCCGGCAGGGTCAGGTGCTCGGCACGGATCGGGCGGGCGTAACCTGCCGCCAGGTTCAGCTGGCCGGCATCTGACAGGATGTACTCACGCGCCAGCTTGGCGGCGTTCGGGTGAGCGGCATGCTTGTTGATGATGGTGGCGTAGCCCGAGGTGACGGAGGCATCCGAGGGGATGACCACCTCGAAGGTGTCGCGGTTGATCTGATCGCGATAGTTGAGCGCGTTGAAGTCCCACAGCAGTGCGACCTCCACCTCGCCCTTCTCCAGGTTGGCGATGCTCGGCTCGGCCAGTGACAGGCGTCCCTGGCGGGCCAGTTCGGCGAACACTTCCAGACCCGGCGTCAGGTCTGACTCGCTGCCGCCATTGGCGAAGGCTGCGGCCAGGATGGCGTTGTTGGCCTGGGACGCCTTGCCGACCGCGCCGACGGAGACCTTGTAATCGCCATTGGCGAGATCCGCGAAGGAAGCGGGGCGCTGATCTTCACTGACGAGTGTCTTGTTGATCATCAGGGAGATGGTGCCGGTGTAGCCCAGCATCCATTCGCCATCTTCATCCTTGGCCCAGTCGGGGATCTCGTCCCAGGTGGTCGGCTTGTAGGCTTGAGTCACGCCCTGCTTGACCGCGATGGGGCCGAAGGCGAAGCCCACGTCACCGATATCTGCCGTGGCGTTCTCGCCTTCGGCCTTGAACTTGGCGACTTCCTCGGCGGAGCTCATGTCGGTATCGCTGTGCGCGATGGAATACTTCGACTCGAGGTCTGCCCAGGTGTCCTTCCAGTTGGCCCAGCTGTCCGGCATGCCGACGCTGTCGACGCGGCCTTCTGCCTGGGCGGCCTTGAGCAGTGCTTCCGGCACTTCAGCGGCACTGACGGAGGCGCTGCTCAGCAGGGTGGCCATGAGGGCCGAGACCATCAGGCCGGCGGTACGGGGCGAGGTAGCGGTGAACGACTTCAATGACAATCCTCCCAGACGGGGTAATCAACGGATGCGCCTTGTCATGATGGACACCTTGGATGACATGCAAGTGACTCGCCAGAAATCGCTCTCTTTCGTTATCTTTCAGGAACTTCGCATGCCTTCATCATCGATCGAGCCCACAGGTGACGACGCAACTTCCCTGATGCACACTGCGGATTTGCCCGTCACCGGGCTCAAGGGCAGGCTGCTGAACCATCTTGAAGCAGCGCCGCTGCATGCCTCGCAGCGTCTGCCGTCCGAGCGTGAGATGATCGAGCGGTTCGGCACCACGCGAGTCACCTTGCGAGATGCCTTGCTGCAGCTGGAAGCGGAAGGGCGAATCTATCGCGAGAACCGCCGTGGCTGGTTCGTCTCGCCGCCGCGCCTCAGGTATGACCTGCTGGCATGTCTGCCTTTTCACGAGATGGTGCATTCGCAGCAGCGGGTCGCTTCCACCGAGGTGCTGGCCGCTCAGGAAGTTCCCGCTGATGAGGTGATCGCCCAGCGTCTGGGAATTGCACGGGGTGCCGGGGTCTATCGCATCACGCGAGTGCGGCGCATCGATGGCCGGCGGGTGCTGCACGTCTGTCATCACCTGCGACGCGACTGCTTCCCCGGCATTCTTGATTTCGACCTCTCGGCGCATTCGCTGACGACGCTCTACTTTCACCAGTACGCCATTCGCATCCGGCGCGTGAGCTTCGAGCTGGCCTCCAGCGTGTTCGACGCCGAGACGGCCGTCGCCCTGAATGCGGCACCGGGTAGCCCGGCGCAGCGCATCACGCGGATCAACTTCGATCAGAATGGCCGCGCAGTGGACTGCGATGATGAACACTGGCGTCACGATGCCATCGAGTTGACGTTATCCGCCGCACCACAACGCTAGAGGGCAATCTGGGGCCTCAGCGCATCAGCAGCGTGTCATCTATCTCGCGGAAGTGATCAGCGCTGCGCATCAGGGCGAGGGCTGTGAGTGCCTCGACGCCGTAGACACGCGTCGTGACGGCATGGCGCGCTGCGACATGCTCCAGCAGCAGGGCGAAGTCACCATCGCCTGAGGCGAGGATGATCTCGTCGACGTCGGGAGCGGCTTCCATCACATCGATCGTGATGCCGACATCCCAGTCACCCTTGGCCGAGCCATCTCCTCGCTGGATGAAGGGTTTGAGCTTGACCTCGAACCCTATCTCACGCAGGCGTTGCTGGAATTGCTGCTGCTTGGGGTCACCACGGTCAATCGCATAGGCGTAGGCATGCGTGATGCTGCCCAGGGATTCCAGTTCGGCCCACAGTCGGCGGTAATCGAATTGCCGGCCAAAGGTGTCGCGGGTGGTGTAATAGATATTCTGAACATCGATGAAGACGGCGAGGCGCGTGGGCGGGGAAGCATCAGTTGCCGGCAGCGGGATTGGAGGGCTTGGTCGGCTTGTGGCCGATGATCTGACCGCTGACGCCGGATTCAATCACTTCAACCTTGCCGCCACGATCGAGGAAGGCTTGCATCTGGGCTTCCAGCGAGGCGGATGTTTCAACAGCAGCGGGTGCTTTCTTCTTGGCAGCAGTACGAGTGTTGGCCATGCGGGACTCCGTTCCGAGACGTGAGGGGTGGAAGAGCATGATAACACGACTGCGTTTTTCCTGCTTGATCGCGTCATTTGACGGCAACACCCGAAGCTACGCACTCAAGTCCGATTCCGCCGATCTGGCGCCATGGAATTTCGAGCGCCGTCAGCCGCGCCCGGATGATGTGGCCATCGAGATCCTGTATTGCGGTGTCTGTCATTCGGACCTGCACGTCGGCCGCAATGACTGGGGCTTCACCCAGTATCCCATCGTGCCGGGTCACGAGATCGTCGGGCGAGTCACCCAGGTCGGCGATGATGTCAGCCAGTACAAGGTGGGTGACATGGTCGGTGTCGGCTGCATGGTAGATTCCTGCCGTGAGTGCAGCGCCTGTCACGAGGGGCTCGAGCAATACTGCCTCGAGGGCATGACCATGACCTACGGCAGCCCGGATCGCCACGATGGCAGCCTCACGCAAGGCGGCTATTCCGACAGGATCGTCGTCAGCGAGCGCTTCGTGGTGTCCATCCCTGACAAGCTGGACCCGGCGGTGGCCGCGCCGCTGCTGTGTGCCGGTGTCACGACCTATTCTCCGCTGCGCCACTACGGCGTGAAGTCCGGCGACAAGGTCGGCGTGATCGGCATGGGTGGCCTGGGCCACATGGGGATCAAGTTCGCCAAGGCGATGGGCTGTGAAGTCACCCTGTTCACGCGCAGTGAAGCCAAGGTAGCGGAAGCGCGCGAGAATGGCGTCGATCACGTCATCGTGTCCAGCGACGATGAGCAGATGGCCGCCGCGACCGAAACCTTCGATTTCCTGCTCGATACGGTACCGGTGCCGCACGATCTCAACCCCTACCTCAATACCCTGAAGTACGACGGTACCCATATTCTCGTCGGGCTGGTACAGGAGGTGGACCCCGCACTGCAGGGCGGCAATCTGGTCATGAAGCGTCGCGTGCTGGCGGGCTCGCTGATCGGCGGCATGCCGGAGACCCAGGAAGTGCTCGATTACTGTGCCGAGCATGACATCACCTGCGATATTGAGATGATCGACATCCAGAATATCAACGAGGCGTGGGAGCGCATGCAGCAGGGCAAGGTGAAATACCGCTTTGTCATCGACATGCAGAGCTTGAAGAACGCCTGACATGCCGGGGGCTTTCGCGTCTGTCATGTCACAAAATTGTGATGGGGTGATTCCCGATCGAGGCGAAAACGCGTATAAGAACGCGATGAAAACGCCAAAGAGAATCCAGCCGCTCATAGATGACGGACTGGTCGATGAAGTGCTTCGCCCCTTGATGAGTGGTAAGGAAGCCTCGGTCTACGTGGTGCGCTGCGGAGAAGAGATTCGCTGCGCCAAGGTCTACAAGGATGCTGCCCAGCGCAGCTTCAAGCAGGCCGTGCTCTACCAGGAAGGCCGCAAGGTACGCAACAGCCGTCGTCAGCGGGCGATGGAGAAGGGCTCCGGTTTCGGACGCGATCAGCAGGAAGCCGCCTGGCAGAACGCCGAGGTGGATGCCCTCTATCGTCTGGCCGATGCCGGTGTGCGCGTGCCTCAGCCATACGGCTGCTTTGACGGTGTGCTGCTGATGGAGCTGGTCACCGACGACGATGGCAATGTGGCACCGCGCCTCAATGATGTCTCGATGTCGGCGGAGCAGGCGCGTGAAGACCACGCCTTGATGATGCATTATATCGTTCGCATGTTGCATGCCGGCCTGGTGCACGGGGATCTGTCCGAGTTCAATGTGCTGGTCGATGACTACGGCCCGGTGATCATCGATCTTCCGCAGGCGGTGGACGCAGCGGCCAACAACAATGCCAAGAGCATGTTGGCGCGCGATGTCGCCAACATCACCGCCTACTATGCGATGTTCGCTCCGGAACTTGCCCAGACTCGCTACGCTGATGAGATATGGGCATTGTTCGAGGCCGGTGACATGGACCCGGATGTCGAGCTGACGGGTCTCTTCGAGGATGACCCCGAGGCGCCGGACGTGGATGCGCTGCTCGAGAACATCATGGCCGCCATGGAAGAGGAGCAGGAACGCAAGGCGCGTCTGAAGAGTGCCGAAGACGGCGATGATGACTAGTCAGGCGGGGTCGACGGCGTGCTGCTCGGTCTCCGGGTCGTGGCGACGGTGACGCAGCTCGATGCCCTTGAGCAGATTGCGCAGGATCTGGTCCTTGCATTCGCGGTAGTGGCGATGGTCCGGCTTGCGGAAGAAGGCGGACAGTTCCGACTTGGTGATCATCTCGAAACCGGCCAGCGCCAGCAGATCCAGCATGTCATCGTCCTTGAGCTCGAAGGCGATCTTGAGCTTGCGCAGGATCAGATTGTTGTCGAGACGCTTTTCCGGTGCGGGCTGAGCACCCTCGCGCTTGCCCCGGCGCACGTTGATCAGGCCATTGAGGAAGCTGGCCAGATCGATGTCCTTGATGCGCTGCTGGGCATCGTCGTCATCGCGCTTGAGCCAGTCACTGACCTGGGCGCGGGTGACTTCGTGGTCGGCGGCGGCGAAGGTGTTGATCATGTCGCTGTCGGAGAGATTGAGTGCGTAGCGCAGGCGACGGATGATGTCGTTGTTGGTCACGGGCGTGGGTCCGGTCTTTGAGGATGTCTTGAAGTTGCGTGGCGCGCGTCTTCTGGTTCGGGGTCAGTGCCAGCTCCGTCAGCAGCGGGAAATGATCGGAGCCGAAGGCTTCCATGCGAGCCACGCGCACCACGCTGAAATGCCGGCTATGGAAGAGGTGGTCCAACGGCCAGCGCAGCAAGGGAATGCTGGCATGGAAGGTATTGAACATGCCACGGCCGACGCGTGGGTCCAGCAGGCCGGACAGTTTGCGGAACAGGCGTGTGGTGCGAGACCAGGCCACGTCGTTGAGATCTCCCGTCACGATGATGGGCTGCTCGCTCTCGGCCACGCTCTTGGCCACGATGACAAGCTCCGCGTCTCGTTCACTGGACTCCTCGTTTTCGGTCGGGCTGGGCGGCGCGGGATGCAGGAAATGAGCGCGTATGCGATCGCCGCTCTTGAGCTCCAGATGGGCATGCATCGAGGGCACGTCATCTTCGACCAAGTAGTCGATGCTGGCGTCGTGCAGGGGCAGACGAGAATAGACATGCATGCCGTAGAGGTTGTCCAGCGGGCACTTGAGCGTATGCCGGTAGCCATGCTCCGGCTCATCTCCCTCCAGGACATCCAGGCGGCTTTCCCACCAGCCATCGGACTCCAGGGTGACGAGAACGTCGGGTTGCTCGCGCCTGACGATCGCCAGCAGGGCGTCGCTGTCGTGGTTGCTGGTCAGCACGTTGGCGGTCAACAGACGCACATGACGTGCGGGGTCACTGTGCTGCGCGACGCCCGATTCACAGCGGGCGAGCCGGGTGTAGGGAATGATCCACTGCGCCTGGTAGATGAGCCCTGCCAGTGCGATGAAAGCCAGCGTTAGCCGCAGTCCTGTCGAGAGCTCGCCGACGAGAAGGTCGGCCACCAGCAGGGCCGCCCAGAGTACCGCCAGCTGCAGGCGGGGAAAGTCCATGATGCGGACGGACCAATGCCGCAGGCGCGTGAGTGGCAGCAGGGTGAAGGCTGCCATCAGCAGTGTGAGTACGCCGAGTAGCGTGGGGATCATGGGGGCTCCGGTGACAGGAATGGGGCGGGAAATCAAACGCTCAAGCGTCAGACATGGTGGCGACATGCCTGACACTCAAGTCAGGACGCTTTACTCACGAGGCAACCCGTCGCTGACGCCAGAGACGCGCGATCCATTGCCAGCGATTGATCAGCAGGGCCATGAAGATCAGTCCGCAGCCTGTCATCTGGATCAGGGTCATGCGCTCTCCGAACCAGGCCGCCGACATCAGGGCCGCCCAGACCGCTTCGAGCATCAGGATGACCGAGGCATGGCTGGGCGTGGTCAGGCTCTGTGCGTAAATCTGCAGGAAGAAACGCAGGGTGCTGGCGATCAGAGTGCTGGCCAGAAACCAGCTCAGGATGTCGAGACTGATGCCGGCCGGCCAGCTTTCGCTGATGGCCGACAGCACCAGGCAGGTGACGCCGGTGGTCATCAGCTGGATGGCCGTCAGCGGCAGGGCCGGGATATTGCGCACCAGACGCGAATTGAAGTTGAACACCAGGGCAAACAGGCAGGCAGCCCCGAAGATGAGCCATTGTGCCGGTTCGATATGAAAGCTTTCCGTAGCGCCGGGTTGTCCCATGCCCAACAGAGCGAAACCGAGCAGGGCGGTGGGCAGGGCGATCCAGGTGCTCATCGGCGGCCTGTCCTTGAACAGCAGGCGGGCGAGCACCGGTACCATCAGAATCCCGAAACTGTTGATGAACGCGATCACGCCGAGCTGCTCGGACAGTGCCACCCCCAATGACCAGCAGGCCATGGCACCGCCAAACAGGACGCCGACTCCACTGGCGCGCAGCTTGCGAGTAGTGGAGAGCTGTCTCAGCGAGCGAGCGTCGAAGATCGCCAGGATGAGGCCTGCCAGCAGGAAGCGACTGCCGATGAACAGTAGCGGAGGCATACCGGCCATGGCTTCCTTGGAGAAGATCCAGCCTGCGGCGGCGATGATGGTGACCAGCAGAAGCAACAGATCGGCCTTGAAAGGCGAGCGTGAAGGCGTCGTCTCGGTAGTGGTGCTCATGGGGCATCATGACCATGCACCTGAGGTGACCGCTGACAGCGAAAGGCGGGTCATGCTGGCGATGTGGCTGACCGGCGGGTTCATGCTGGCGGAGGTCGTCGGCGGGCTGGTGGCGGGCTCTCTGGCCTTGCTGGCGGACGCCGGCCATATGCTCAGTGATACCGTGTCGCTGGCATTGGCGTGGGGCGCGTTTCGCCTCGGACATCGCGCAGCGACCCGCAAGCTGACCTTCGGCTATGCGCGTTTTCAGGTGCTCGCCGCGTTCGTCAATGGCCTGACATTGCTGGTCATCGGGGGCGCGATCGTGATGGCTGCCCTCAAGCGCCTGTGGCTGCCGTCTGAGGTGCTGGCAGGGCCGATGCTGGCGATTGCCGTGCTCGGACTTGTCGTCAACATCGCGGCATTCTGGATATTGCACAAGGGAGATCAGGACAATCTCAATCTTCGCGGCGCCCTGTTGCATGTCATGGGCGACCTGATGGGTTCGGTGGCGGCCATCATTGCCTCGCTGGTCATCATGACCACCGGCTGGAATCAGGCCGACCCGTTGCTGTCGATGCTCGCAGCGGTACTGATACTGCGCGGTGCCTGGTCGCTGGTGAAACGCTCGGCGCATACCTTGCTGGAAGGGACACCGGAGCAACTTGACCACGAGGAAATCCAGGCGGGTCTGCTGACACTGGAGGGAGTGGATGGCGTGCATGATCTTCATCTGTGGGGCCTGACGCCTCAATCCCCGGTTGCCAGCCTGCATGTGGTGGTGGCCGATACCGGCATTCCCGGCGAGGTGCTTGAGCGGGTCCAGGCCTATCTGCTCGATACCCATGCGATCTCGCACGTCACGGTGCAGCTGGAAGGCGAAGCCTGTCTGCAGGGCTGCGTGTCTCGTTGATGCTTCTGACGCAAGACGCCCCGCTGAAAAGCGGGGCGTTGTTGATTGCAGCCCATGGGCTCTCAGTGCTTGGCGACATAGACGGTGCGGATGTTCATGAAGGCACCGAAGCCATATTCGCTTTGCTCACGACCATAGCCGCTGCCTTTGACACCGCCGAAGGGCAGTTGGGCGAAGGGCGTGGTCGGGCGATTGACGAAGCTCATGCCGGCTTCCAGCTGACGCGAGACACGCTCGCCGCGCTCGTCGTCCTTGGCCACCACCGTGCTGCCCAGACCGTAGGGGCAGTCGTTGGCGAGCTCGATGGCATGTGCCTCGTTGTCCGCGACCACCACGGAAGCGACCGGGCCGAACAGCTCTTCATTGAAGGCTGGATTGCCCTGGGTGACGTTGGTCAGCACCGTCGGCGGATACCAGGCACCCTCGCGATCCGGAATTTCGCCACCGCATTCCAGCTTGGCGCCGGCTTTGATGGCACGCTGCACCTGATCATGCAGGTCATCGCGCAGGTCCTTGCGTGACATCGGACCGATGTCGACCCCTTCGCTGAGCGGGTCATCCATGCGCATGTCCTTCACTTTCTCGATCAGACGTCTGGAGAAGTCCTCGGCGATCGACTTGTCGACGATCAAGCGCTTGGAGGCGGCACAGCTCTGGCCGGTATTGTCGAAACGTCCGGCGATGGCGAGATCCACCGCGCGCTCGATGTCGGCGTCATCCAGCACGATCAACGGATCGATACCCCCCAGTTCCAGCACGCTGGGCTTGAGCGCCGCACCGGCCTGCTCGGCGACCTTGCGGCCTGCCTCTTCGCTGCCGGTGAGAGTCACGCCCTGCACGACAGGATCATTGATGATGTCTTCGATCATCTCCGAGCCCACCGGCAGCCAGGTGAAGACGCCATCTTCGAAACCGGCCTCGTGGAACAGCTGGGTGATCAGCTCAGCGCAACCCGGAACGTTGGAGGCATGCTTCATCAGGCAGACGTTGCCACCTGCCAGTGCCGGGGTCGCGAAGCGGATGACCTGATAGAGCGGATAGTTCCACGGCATCACGCCCAGCACTGCGCCGATGGGGTCCTTGACGATCTTGGCTCTGACGGCACCCTCGACGTCGCGCTGCTCGGTTTCCATCAACGTGGGCAGGTTGTCGGCGTAGAAACGCGCGATGCTGGAGGAGATCTGTGTCTCGCTGATGCCCTGCTGATACGGCTTGCCCATCTCATGGGCGATCAAGGTGGCAATGTCCTGCTGGCGCTGATCTATCAGATCTGCCAGTGCGTGCAGACGTTTCGCACGTTCTTCCAGCGAGAGCTGACGATATTGCGGATAGGCAGTGCGCGTCTGTTCCAGTTTCTGCTGAACCTCGTCCTTGCTCAGCGTGGCGTATTCATTGAGAACCTTGTCATTGGCCGGATTGGTCGCGGTCAGTGTCTTGTTGCTCATCTTGCCTCCCTCGCAAGCCTGCCGCACGGGCTGCCGGCATGCGACAATGGCCCTCTGGTGTCCGGGCGCGGGAAAGCGTCTCCCCCCGGGCCATCGACATGAGTGCAAGCGTCACAAGGAAGAGGAAGTCAGCGTGTTCAACAATATTCTGGTGGTGTGTACCGGCAATATCTGTCGCAGTCCGGTCGGTGAGGCACTGCTGAAGCAAGCGTTGCCGGGCAAGACGGTTCACTCGGCGGGTGTGGGCGCATTGGTCGATCATCCTGTCGAACCCACGGCGGCTAGATTCGCTCTCGAGTCCGGTCTGGAGGTTGATGGGCATCGTGCGCGGCAGGTATCGGTCGAGATGTTGACGGCGGCGGATCTGATTCTGGTCATGAGCGATGGTCATCGTCGTGCCATCAACCAGATGGCCCCGCAAGTCAGTGGCAAGACGATGATGTTCGGCCGCTGGCTGGCGGGGGGGCAGGGCGAAGAGATTCCGGATCCCTATCGCAAGAGTGAAGAGGCCTTCCGGCACGCGCACCAGAAACTCGTGGACGCTGCGGCGCTGTGGGTCAAGAAACTGTCGTAACCAAGGTCCAGCTTTTGTCGAAATCCAAAAGATGACCTGTATAGTTTTTAGAGAGAGGCTAAGTGCGATGCGCTTAGTCTCTTTTTCATGTTGGTACAGTCACCATGGGACTGATCTGCGAGTACCTCTTGATCCAAGATCCTGAAATTTTGACTGTTTCAATGGATCGAATTCTCAAGCGTGGAAGGAACGTGAATTTTTGTTACGTTCCATTCGACGCAAGGCATAACGTATCTTTGTGTAACTGATAATTTCACAAATTTACAATGGTGCCCATCCATGCGCGAACTCGATCTCCAGGCTCTTGAGCCTCGTCTGTTGCTGGATGCCGCTGCCGCCGTGACCATTGCGGAGGGCGCCGATAGTCAAGGTGATCAGGTGAAGGCCACCGGCGATGGCGCCACGCTGTCGGGAACGGAGGATTCGAGCTTCAGTCTGTCGAGTCTGAGTGTCACGGACAGTGGCAATGTGGACGATGAAGGCAACGCCACGGATGAGTACTCGCTGACGCTGAATCTGGATCAGGCAGCGGCTGATGCCGGGGCAGCCTTCGATGATGGCGGCAGCAGCTCCACGTTGACCGGTACGGCTGAGGAGATCACCGCTCAGCTCGCGAATCTCGTGGTAACTCCCGGTGCGGATTACACCGACGATATCACCTTGAGCCTGAGTCTCACGGAAACCACGGACGGCGTCGTGGATCCTGACCGAGGCAGCCTCGATTTCGTCGTCACTCTGACGCCAGTGAACGATGACCCGGTATTCGGGGACAGCGGAGCGACGGTCACGGAAGCGGGGAGTTTCACCTTCTCCATCGAGGCGCTGGGTCTGAGTGACCCGGATATCGTCAGCGGTGAGCAGGACACCGACCAGCTGATCATCGAGATCGATAGCCTGCCGTCGGGCGGCTCGCTGACGTTCAATGGTTCGCCGGTAGCGATTGGTTCAAGTTTCGATGCCGACCAGCTCGGCAAGCTGATCTATACCCATGCCGGTGGCGATGTCGCCGTCGGGGACAATGACAGCTTCGCCATCACGGTGGTGGATGGCGCGGGTGGTGAGGCCTCCAATACTCTCAATATCGAGCTGATTCCTGACAATGCCGCGCCGACCATCACGGGCGACCCGCAGCAGTTCGAGGGCGAAAATGCTCGGCTTGGCCTGAGCTACACCGATGAAGAGTCCGGCCATGCCGATGCTGCCGAGAATGCCACGGTGGAGATCACCGACCTGGGCAATCTTGCGGACCGTGGCACCCTCTACCTGGATTTCGACGAGGACGGTATCGCGGATGCGGATGAAATCATCTCCAGCCCTTCGAGCGATGCCGCCAGCTTTACCGCGGACAAGCTCCAGTACCTGTCATTTGCCCATGATGGCGATGAACCGGACGTTGATGACTTGCCCAGTTTCACCCTCAGGGTGACCGACGCCGGCGGTGGCGAAGGGGCGGGAAATGAGCTTTCCAGTGACCGCACCGTCGAGATCAGCATTCTCGAGAATGACGATGACCCGACGCTGACGCCCACCACAGAGGTGCTGGATGCCACTGGCGAGGCGGTATTGATCGATGCATCTGCCCTGAACGCGATAGATCCTGACAGCACCGATGATCAGCTGAGCTACAAGATCGAGACCTTGCCGAGCTTTGGTGAGATCCAGATTCTCAATGGGACTGACTGGGTCAAGCTGCCGGTGGGTGGCACCTTCTCGCAGGCGCAGGTCACGGCGGGCGAGGTCCGCTATCAACAGACCCTCGTGGATGGCACTGGTGGCACCGCGGACGATTTCACCTTCACGTTGGTGGATTCCGAATTCAAGGCGTTTGAAGAGGCAGGAGACGCAGGGACCTGGGGCGGTACGGATTCACCGACCGTCGGCACGCTGAATTTCCTGATTGACAATGTGGCCGGTGGCCCCGGGGAGCAGCAACAGGAGACCATCTATGCCGAAAAAGTGAACAATACCGGCGTCACCGTGAGCGAAAGCACGTCCGATCCTGCTTCCTCTGCGGTGGTCATCTCAGACGCCATGCTCAAGTATGGCGCCGAGCTGGACGGCTACGTGCTGCCTGCGACCCAGATCGTCTACACCGTGACGAACATACCGACCAACGGGACGCTGTTCCTGGATGGTCAGGCGATTTCCGACTTCGGCAGCTTCACCCAGGACGATATCGATAACGGGCTGGTCACCTTCCTGCACGATGGCAGCGAAGGTCATGAGTCCAGCTTCACGTTCACCCTCCTGCCGACGGACCTCGACAAGGATCCCGCCACGCTTGACCCCATTACTGATGTCTTCACCATCGACGCAACACCCGTCAATGATGCGCCGGTCGTGGGTAACTCGAGTGTCAGTCTGCTCGAGAAGACCGATACGACGGACGGCATCGTTCGTATCACCAATCTGGTGATGTCGGATGTGGATGGCAGTCTGGAGGATCTGGTCGGCGAGGGTGAAAGTGATGACCTCTGGTTCCAGATCACCAGCACCGAACTGAGCGGAGGATCACTCGAGGTCTGGAATGGCGACAGCTGGGAGGCAGCCTCCACCGATGTCTGGTACTCCCAGGCGATTCTGACCGCACAGGCGGATGGCCAGTCAGGGGGATTGCGTTACGTCCACGATGGTGGTGAAAGTGTCGACTCCCTGAACGACAGCTTTACATTCATCGTGCGGGATGACCTGGCAGCGCCGTCTGATACCTTCGCGACGAACTCCTCTACACCGACTGACAACGGACTCGACACCAGTGTCGTGTCCAATATCGGCAACGTCACCATTGCCGTGACGCCTTTCAATGATGCGCCGTTGATCCCGCTCACTTCCGATGCTGCGGATCAGACCGTCGTCGATGCATTCGATCAATCGTCCACCTCCGCCAACAATGTGCTGACCTTGGGGGAAGGTGAGTCTTCTGTCATCGACAACAGCCTGCTGCAAGCCGTTGATAGCGACAACACCACGCGTCAGTCGACCTTCGTGATCAAGAGCCTGCCGGAAAACGGCAATCTGACGCTGAATGGCAAGATATTGCGTGTGGGTAGCTCCTTCACGCAGGCCGATATCGACAATGGTCTGCTGGAATATGTGCACGATGGCGGGGAAACTCGCGCCGACGACTTCACCTTTACCGTCAGTGATGGGCCGCTGACGACGGAAGTCGCGACGTTCAGTATCGAGATTACACCACTGAATGATTCGCCTGAGATCGCCTCAACGCAGCCATGACCGTGACCGAAGACGGCGGCTATCAGGATATCGGCACCATCACGGTGACGGATGCCGACAGCTTCGATACCGATATCACCGCCGTGCTGAGCGTCCCGAATGGCACGTTGCAGCTCACGGATGCGGGTGATGTGACTGTCAGCAACGATGGCACTGACACCATCACCCTGGTGGGAACTCAGGAAGAGCTCGCGACCGCCTTGGCAAACGTCCAGTACCAGCCGGATGCCAATGACAATGGCACTGTGACGCTGACCGTCACCGCGACGGATACCGACCTTCATGGTGACAGCACCGCTCTCACCACGGCCGCCACCTCAGATATCACCATCACTGCCGTCAATGATGAGCCGGTACTGACGGAACCCGTGTTGATGTTTCCATTTTTGATCAGAAAGGTATCTGGTCGGATGTCGCATCCGCCGCCACGCTCACCACCACCGTCAATGCCATCAATGATGCACCGGTGCTCACTGGTAGCACGGCGCCCCAAGCCTTTGCCATCTCTGTTGCAGAGAATGATGGCGCAGGCACCGGCAGTGCCGAGGTAGCGTTGGTATCAGGCGCGTCGCTTTCGGATGTCGATACTGCCTTGGTCGGCGACAACTTCGGTGGCGGCACCATCACGGTCAGCATCGATGCGGCGACGGATGCCGATGTGTTCTCGGTCGATGATTCTCTTGATGGCTTCGCCAGCGCGACTCTGGTCAACGGCACCCTGACGGTGACGCTCGACTCCGGTACCACGGCAGCTCAGGTCTCGGCATTGATCGATTCACTGACCTACCAGAACACCAGCGATGACCCCGACACCGACACACGCGCCTACACCGTGGTCGTCAATGACGGCAACAATGATGGACTGGCCGAAATCGACGGCGACTCGCTGGCCAGCAATACGCTGACCGGCTATCTGAAAGTCGTCGACAACAACGATGACCCGGTGGCCGTGGCGGATGCCGACTCAACCGATGAAGGCGTCGCGCTGTCCACCGCTGACACTACCAGTCTGCTCGACAACGACACCGACCTGGACACGCCCACTGCCGACTTCACCATCACTCAGGTGAATGGCAACACTGCCGGAGTCGGCAGCGCTGTCTCGGGCAGCACCGGTGGATCCTTCACGGTCAACGCCGATGGCACCTGGAGCTTTGATCCGGGCGCCGATTTTGATGGCCTCACTGAAGGTGAAAGTGCCGTCACCACCATTACCTATCAGGTCAGCGATGGCGAGGGTGGTGTCTCTACCGCCACTGTCAGCGTGACCGTCAATGGTGTGGATGACATTCCCACGCTGACCCCGGACACCGGCAATGTCACCGAAGACACCAATGTGTCAGCGGATGATGAGCTGACCACCAGTGGCACGCTGGATGCTGGCACCGGTGGCGACACCGGGGAAGACAAGTTCAGCGCTGAGACCGTGACCGGCACCTACGGCGAACTGACTGTCGATGCCGATGGCAACTGGACCTACAGTGCCGACAATACTCAGTCTGTCATCCAGCAGCTCAACCTGGGTGCCACCCTGACGGATACTTTGACGGTCACCAATGCGGACGGTGTCACCCAGACCACCGTCAGCATCACCATTACCGGCGTCAATGATGCACCGGTCGCTGTGGCGGATACTGGCGTCGCCATCGCCGCGGATGGCAGTTATGTCTTTGCGCCGGGCACCGACTTCGATGATCTCGCCGTGGGTGAGGCTGCGACCACCACCGTTGCCTACACCGTGCGTGATGACAACGGCGCTGAATCCAGCAATACCCTGACCATCACTGTCACCGGCGCTCAGGATGCTCCCGGATGACCAGCCGGAAGATCAATCCAATGTCGACGGTGAGGCCATCACGCCCTTCACGGTGGCTGACGCCTTCACGGACATCGATACCACCGCAACGTTGACCTACAGCGCTGATGTGCTGCCGGCTGGCTTGTCCATCGACTCCGCTACCGGTGAAATCAGCGGCACCCTGACCAGCGATGCCTCTCAGGGCGGTGTGGAGGGTGTCTACACCATCACGCTGACCGCCACGGATGAATTCGGTGCAGATGTCAGCACCACGCTGACCTGGACCGTTGCCAACGTCGATCCTGTCGCCGAGAACGATGCTGCCTTCATTGATGAAGGTGTCGCCAGCAGCGATGCCAGCGACGTCACCGGCAATGTGCTGGGCGCGACTGGTGCCGGTGCCAATGATGAGGCCGACAGTGATGGCGGTAACGATGATGATGCTCTGATCGTCAGTGGTGTCGCCTTCGGTGCAGTGCCGGCCGCGTTCTCGTCTGCGGGTGACAGTGTGTCCGGCAACTATGGCTCCGTCGTCATTCTGGACGATGGCTCCTATACCTACAGTCTCGACAACACCGATGAGGA
This sequence comes from Cobetia sp. ICG0124, assembly GCF_004006355.1. Lineage (NCBI taxonomy): Bacteria > Pseudomonadati > Pseudomonadota > Gammaproteobacteria > Oceanospirillales > Halomonadaceae > Cobetia > Cobetia sp. ICG0124. The sequence continues at coordinate 1,526,999 of NZ_CP024893.1, forward strand.
CGTTCAAGCGCTCGCGGTCGGTCAGGTGCTCAGTGAGACCTTCACCTATCAGGTATCTGATGGACAGGGTGGCTTCGATACCGCCTTGTTGACCGTCACCATCAATGGCACCAATGATGCCCCGGTCATTGCCCTGGGCGGTGATGACAGCGCGGAGCGAATCTCTGACCGAGACAGACGATACCCTCGCCACGTCTGGCACCTTGTCAGTCAGTGATCTGGATACCTCGGACAGCGTCACGCCGAGTGTCGAATCCGTGGCCACGACCGGCGATGTCGATGGCCTGAGCGATGCCGACCTGCTGGGCATGCTCTCCGTCGATGCCGATGCGATCATCGATGGCGTCAGCCAATGAGGGCACCCTGAATTGGGACTTCGATAGCTCGAGCGTCGCTGGTGAAGCCTTCGATCACCTCGCCGTCGGCGAAAGCCTGGTGCTGGATTACACCGTCCTCGTGACTGACAGCCAGGGTGCGACCGCCGAGCAGGTCGTCTCGATCACCATCAATGGCACCAACGATGCACCGATCATTGCCATCGAAGGTGATGACTCCGTTTCCGCTGCACTGACCGAGTCTGTTCTCTGCGGACAATCTGCCGGACGGAATCGCGATTGATCCGACCACCGGTGAGATCAGCGGCACGCTGTCTGCGGATGCCTCCATCGGCGGTGACAATGCTGATGGCACCTACACCGTCACCCTGACCGCGACGGATGAAAATGGTCGCCACCGTCACCACGACCTTCACCTGGACCGTGGCCAACGTCGCGCCGGAAGCCTACGACAATGTGGCGGACCTCGAAGAGGGCGTCGCGACTGGCGATACCAGCACCACCACCGGCAATGTCCTGACCGATGCGGACACCAAGGATGACGTCGATGTGCACGTCGATGGCGGCAATGACAGTGATGCTCTGATCGTCAGTGGTATCGGTGCTGGCGCCAACGCCGGGACTGACACGAGTGCCGTTGACACTGATGTGACTGGCACCTACGGCAGCATCACCATTGCAGAAGATGGCAGCTACACCTACACGCTGGACAACACCAACGCGGATGTTCAGGCGCTAGCTGTCGGGGAAAGCCTCAACGAGACCTTCACTTACCAGATCTCCGATGGCCAGGGCGGCTTTGATACCGCGCTGCTCACCATCACCATCAACAGCACCAACGACGCCCCGGTTATCGACATTGATGACGGATGACAATGCATCCGCTTCGCTTGACGGAAACCGATGCGACTCTGAATGCACGTCTGGCACGCTTGTCGGTCAGTGATGTCGATACCACCGATGAAGTGACCCCCAGCGTCGCCTCCGTCGTTTCTACCGGTGACACCAATGGCCTGAGCAATGCTGAACTGCTCGAGCATGCTCTCTGTTGATGCCGATGCCATCATCGGTGACGCCAGCCACCGAGGGTACGCTGAACTGGGAGTTTGACAGCAGCAGTGCTGCGGGCAGCAGTGTCGAAGGTGCAGTGTCGGGGGTGACGCGCTGATGCGGATGCATCTCGACTGTCTGGCAGAAGGTGAGACGCTCGAACTCGATTACACCGTGTTGGTCACCGACAGCCAGGGCGCGACGGCCGAACAGGTCGTGACCATCACCATCACCGGCACCAACGATGCGCCGGTGCTGGTGACTGACGAACAGCCGGCAGGATCAGAGCGACAACGATGGCGATACCATCACGCCGTTCTTCGTCGCGGATGCCTTCACTGACGTCGACAACGATGCCGTGCTGAGCTTACTCTGCGGACAACCTGCCGGACGGTATCGCGATTGATCCGACCAGTGGCGAGATAAGCGGCACGCTGTCTCCGGATGCCTCCATCGGCGGTGACAACGATGACGGCATCTACACCGTCACCCTGACCGCGACGGATGAGAATGGCGCCATTGTCACGACGACCTTTACCTGGGCCGTGGCCAATGTCGCGCCGGAAGCCTACGACAACGTGGCGGACCTCGAAGAGGGCATCGCAACCGGTGATAGCAGCACTACCACCGGCAATGTCCTGACCGATGCGGAACCGGATACCGATACGGATGGTGGCAATGACAATGACGGCACGCTGAACTGGACCTTCGACAGCAGCAGTGTCGCTGGCGAAGCCTTCGATCACCTCGCTGTCGGCGAGAGCCTGGTGCTGGACTTCACCGTGGTCGTCACCGACAGCCAGGGCGCAACCGCCGAGCAGGTCGTCTCAGCATCACCATCAATGGCAGTAACGATGCGCCGGTCATCGCCCTCGAAGGCGACGACAGCGCGGCCGAGTCGCTGACCGAGACGGACGATATGCTCACCACCTCACGGCACGCTCTCTGTCAGCGATCTGGATACCACCGACGAAGTCACGCCGAGCGTCACGGCCGTGACCGCCACCGGTGACACCGATGGCTTGAGCAACGATCAGCTGCTGAGCATGCTCTCCGTCGACGCCGATGCCATCATCGATGGTGTCGAGCCAATGACGGCACGCTGAACTGGGCCTTCGACAGCAGCAGTGTCGCTGGCGAAGCCTTCGATCACCTCGCCGTCGGCGAGAGCCTGGTGCTGGACTACACCGTGGTCGTCACTGACAGCCAGGGCGCCACTGCCGAGCAGGTCGTCCAGCATCACCATCAATGGCAGCAACGATGCGCCGGTCATCGCCCTCGAAGGTGACGACAGCGCGGCCGAGTCGCTGACCGAGACGGACGATATCGCTCACCACCTCACGGCACGCTCTCTGTCAGCGATCTGGATACCACCGACGAAGTCACGCCGAGCGTCACGGCCGTGACCGCCACCGGTGACACCGATGGCTTGAGCAACGATGCCGAGCTGCTCGAGCATGCTCTCCGTCGACGCCGATGCCATCATCGATGGTGTCGAGCCAACGACGGTACGCTGAACTGGACCTTCGACAGCTGCAATGCGTCGCCGGTGAAGCCTTCGATCACCTCGCCGTCGGCGAGAGCCTGGTGCTGGACTACACCGTGGTCGTCACCGACAGTCAGGGTGTGACCGCTGAGCAGGTGGTCTCAGATCACCATCAACGGCAGCAACGATGCGCCGGTCATTGCCATCGACGGCGACGACAGCGCGGAGCGAGTCGCTGACCGAGACGGACGATACGCTCTCCACGCTACACGGCACGCTCTCTGTCAGCGATCTGGATACCACCGACGAAGTGACGCCGAGCGTCACGGCCGTGACCGCCACCGGTGACACTGATGGCTTGAGCAACGATGCCGAGCTGCTCGAGCATGCTCTCCGTCGATGCCGATGCGATCATCGCCAATGCTGCGTACAGCCAATGACGGCACGCTGAACTGGACCTTCGACAGCAGCAGTGTCGCTGGCGAAGCCTTCGATCACCTCGCCGTCGGCGAAAGCCTGGTGCTGGATTACACCGTGGTCGTCACCGACAGCCAGGGCGTAACGGCTGAGCAGGTCGTCTCAGATCACCATCAACGGCAGCAACGATGCGCCGGTCATTGCCCTCGAAGGCGACGACAGCGCGAGCGAGTCGCTGACCGAGACGGATGACACCGCTGACCACCTAGCGGCACGCTGTCTGTCAGCGATCTGGACACCACCGATGACGTCACGCCAAGCGTCACTACCGTGACCGCCACCGGTGATACCACTGATGGCTTGAGCAACGATGCCGAGCTGCTCGAGCATGCTCTCCGTCGATGCCGACGCGATCATCGCCAATACCGAAAGCCAATGACGGCACGCTGAACTGGACCTTCGACAGCAGCAGTGTCGCTGGCGAAGCCTTCGATCACCTCGCAGTGGGCGAGAGCCTGGTGCTGGATTACACCGTGATCGTCACTGACAGTCAGGGCGCCACTGCCGAGCAGGTCGTCCAGATCACCATCAATGGCAGCAATGATGCGCCGGTGTTAGTGGAGGGTGCTCAACCGGCAGATCAAAGCGGTAACGATGGTGACCGCATCACACCGTTCTCTGTCGCGGATGCCTTCACTGATATCGATAACGGAGCAGAGCTCAGCTTCTCTGCTGACAACCTGCCGGACGGCCTGGTGATCGATCCGACTACCGGCGAGATCAGTGGCACGTTGTCCCCGGATGCCTCCACTGGCGGTGACAACGCTGACGGCATCTACACCGTCACGCTGACCGGCACCGACGAGAACGGTTTGGATGTCACCACGACCTTCACCTGGACCGTGGCCAACGTCGCGCCGGAAGCCTTCGACAACACCGCCGAGCTGGATGAGGGCGTCGCGACCAGCGACACCAGCACCACGACCGGCAACGTGCTCAGCGATGCGGAACCGGACACCGACATGGATGACGTCGATGTCGATGGCGGCAATGATACGGATAACGACACGGATACGCTGACCGTCAGTGGTATCGGTGCTGGCGCCAATGCCGGTACTGACACCGCCGCAGGCACGCCGGTCGCCGGTACCTACGGCAGCGTCACCATCGCCGAAGACGGCAGTTACCGTTATGCGCTGGATAATGCCAACTCGCAGCGGTACAGGCGCTGGCGGAAGGCGAGGTGATCACCGAGACCTTCACCTACGAGATCTCCGCTACGGCAGCGTCACCATCGCCGAAGACGGCAGCTACACCTACGCACTGGATAACGGCAACTCGCAGCGGTGCAGGCGCTGACGGAAGGCGAGGTGATTACCGAGACCTTCACCTACGCGATCTCCGATGGTCAGGGCGGCACCGACACGGCGCTGCTCACCGTCACCATCAACGGCACCAATGATGCGCCGGTGTTGGTCGATGGGGCGCAGCCGGCCGATCAGAGTGCCAATGACGGCGATACGATCACACCGTTCACCATTGCCGGCGCCTTCACCGACGTCGACGAGGGTGCGGAGCTGACCTACAGCGTCGACAACCTGCCGGACGGTCTGGTGATCGACCCGATCACCGGCGAGATCAGCGGCACGCTGTCAGCGGATGCTTCCACCGGCGGTGACAACAACGACGGCATCTACACCGTCACGCTGACTGGTACTGACGAGAATGGCTTGGTTGTCACCACGACCTTCACCTTCGAGATAGGGAATCCTGCGCCGCAGGCATTGGATCAGAGCGCTGACGTCTCCGAGGACCGAGAGACCACCGCTGAGGGCAGCCTGCTGGTCGATGCTGATGGCGAGCCGGTGACTGTCGATGGCGATGGCGATTCACTGCTCATTGCGAGCGTCAATGGTAAGGCCGTCGCTGACAGCGACACCGTGATCCAGGGCACTTACGGTCAGTTGATCATCGCTGCCGATGGCACGTGGAACTATGTGCTGGACAACGCGAGTGATGTCGTCCAATCCCTCGACGATGGTCAGCAGGTGACGGATGACTTCAGCTACGTGGTCAGTGATGGAGAAGGGGGCACGGCAGTCGGTGAGTTGACGATCCGAGTGGCTGGTCTCAGCGACAACATTGTACCGGAGCCCGTGGTGACGGTGGCGCCAGTGCAAGGCTTCTCTGGTAACGGTTCCCCGGCGGGCGGGGCAAGTGCTGGATCGGATGAGGGCGAAGCAACCTTCCTTCCGGAGTCTGATGGAGAGCTCTTCCAACCGCTCAGCGATTCCACCTTGGTGGATATTCCGAGCATTCAACCGGTTCAGTTGACCATCATCCTGCGTGATGTCGTGGCCAATGAATCCGTGTATGAATTTGCGCTGCCGGCGGGCGCGTTTGAAAGCACCAACAATGAAGAGATCAAGGTTGAAGCGACGAGAACTGATGGGTCGCCGTTGCCCGACTATGTCGCGTTCGACAGTGATTCCCTCAACTTCCGTGTCAATCGGGCGCTGGCCTTGTCTCTCGGCGTTGAGCGAGTCGACGTCAAGGTCATCGGTCGCGATGAGTCCGGCAACGAGGCCAGTACCACCTTTGTCATCTATCTGACGCCTGAGCAGGAAGAGGAAGAGAGCCTCGAGTATTACCGCAACCTCGCCAACGACGGTGAAGAGCAGCCGCCGGCAGAAGGGCATCAGGAAGATGAAGCAGAGCCGAGCACTGAAATCACTGGTACACCTGCTCCCGACAATGGTGAGGATCAGGCCAGCGTACCTGGTGCCGTGCCACTCTCCGAGATGCTCAAGGTGGCCGGACGTGACGGGTTCAGTCACGACCATGCAGACGTGCTGGCCGATCTGATGGCGTTGTTGAGTGATGATTCAGAAATTTCTTGATTATCGTTAACAGAATAAACCGCACCAAGCTCTCGATAGCGCGAAAGTGAGCTTATCTAATACAAGGTGTCTGCCTGCCCCATACCAAGGGGTGGGTGAACAAGAGCAAGGGAACAAGGCGATATCATGACGGGATACAACACAGCTGGATCCACCCGAGCACTGCCTGAACCACGCGGACAGGGTCGTCTCAAGACTCTGGCGACGATGGTTGCCATCAGCGCGGCAGGCTTGGCGCTGTCAGCCTGCGGCACCGTACAGCCTGAGCCTCTGGATCGTCAGGATATCGCGACCGCCATCCAGAGTGATGAGATGCTCTTCGAGCAGATGACACCGGCCATCACCGAGCCACTTGATCTCAATCACGCGATGGCGCGCGCGCTGAAGTACAACCTCGACAATCGCGTCAAGCTGATGGAACAGGCGTTGGCCGAGCAGAGCTTCAATCTGGCCAAGATGGACATGCTCCCGGTATTGGCGGCAAATGCCGGTTTCACCAGCCGCAACAATGAAGATGCCTCCTCGAGCGAGAACGTGCGTACCGGCGTGCAGAGCCTTGCCCAGTCGACCTCTGTCGACAAGGACCGTACCGATGCCGATCTACGTCTTTCCTGGAACGTGCTGGATTTCGGTGTCAGCTACCTGAAGGCCAAGCAGGAGGCGGACCGCTTCCTGATCGTCAAGAATGCCCGGCGTGACATCATGGCCAAGCTGCTTCAGCAGACGCGCAGCGCCTATTGGAAGGCCGCGGTGACGCAGAAGTTGAAGCCGCGCATCGATGCCTTGCTGATAGACACCGAAAAGGCGCTCGCCCAGCTGGATCAGATCCAGCGCGAACGACTCCGGGCGCCGTTGGATGTCCTGCAGGAGCAGCGCCAGCTGCTCTCCATCATGCGCAATCTCAAGAGCTTGCAGCGTTCCGTCGAGACTTCGCAGATCGAACTGGCCAGCCTGATCAATCAGGCCCCCAATGTCGAGATCCCCTTGCAGGCGCCGAGCCAGTTGCCGGCACTTCCTCCGTTGCCTTCCAATGACCTGGATGTGCTGGAGCGTGTCGCGCTGGCCAACAGTGGGGAATACGTCGGCCAGCTCTACAATGCCCGTATCGCGCAACGTGAAGCGCGCAAGAGCATGGTGCGACTGTTGCCGGGGCTGGAGTTCTCCTACAGCGCCAATTACGACAGCAACAGCTATCTGTACAACGATACCTGGGCACAGGCAGGGGTGAGGATCAGCTGGAATATCTTCCGTCTGTTTGCCATCGATGAGATCAAGGCTCAGAACGAGGCGCGTGATCAGATGGTGGAGGCTCGTCGTCTGGCCAGCAACATGGCGACGTTGGCCCGCGTCAATCTTGGCTGGCAGCAATACCATAATTCGCTGGAAAGTCTCAGTATCGCCCAGCGATTCCAGGCACTGGATGAGCAGATCGCGGACTTCAGCAAGCAGGCGCGGGCAAGCCGTGCGATCTCGGGGACGCAATCCCTGCTAAACCAGGCCAAGGCATTGAACTCGGTGTTGAGCAATTCATTGGCCTATGCCGATGCGCAGGATGCCTATGGAGGTTTCCTGTTCAGTCTGGGCTTCAATCCGGTGCCCGAGGATTATCAGCGTTATGACGTGGATACCCTGGCCAGCAATCTGGATGCCTCCTTCCAGCAATGGTCTGGTGGCAGTCTGCCGTTGCAGGATCCGGCCCTCTGGCTGGAAGTCCAGTCCGAGACAACCAATGCACAGGACGGTCAGGCCAGTCTCTGAACTAGCCTCCCATCTTGTTTCAACAGGGATGCTGATGATGACTGATGGGTCAGGCTCACGCCGCGGAGCAACCGACCGTTCGCGGGCAGGTCAGTGCCGTCAACTCCACCATGCTGGCAGCGCCGCTGTCGGGGCGCTTGCTGGAGGTCAATCGACGCGTTGGGGAAGAAGTGAAGCAGGGCGAGGTCCTGGTGCGTTTTGATTGCCGCTCCCTGAAGGCCGAGCGAGCGGTTGCGAGTGCGCGCCTGTCGGGGGCCAGCTCACAGTACAAGGTCAACAAGCAGTTGGCGCGTTATGACAATGTCAGCCAGCTGGATGTCGATCTCTCACGAGCGGCAGTCAATGAGGCGAGTTCTTCCGTCAAGCTCTCTGATGTCTACCTGAGCGACTGCACCATCACTGCACCCTTTGATGCCGAAGTCATCTCGCGCGTCGTCAACCCCTATCAATTCGTCTCCAATGGAGAGCCGATGCTGGAACTGGTCAGCTCCGACGAGCTGGAGATCGAAGCCGTGATACCTGCGATGTGGCTGGGGCAGGTAGGAAGCGACACGCCCATGACGTTCACCGCAGATGCGACGGGCGCCGAGCTCTCCGGCAAGATCGTCCGGGTCGTGGACAGCATCGACCCTGTCAGCCAGACCCTCAAGGTGATCGCGAGGCCGGATGCCAAGCCGGGGGTGGGTATCAAGCCCGGCATGAGTGGTGAGGTGCGCTTTCCCTCTCTGAATCCATCAGGCCTTGATGCCGAAGAGAGCGGAGAGGCATCACGATGAATCGGCGGGTCGAGATGCCAGGCAGTGTCACCACGGATCGCCTGGCCGGCCTCATCACGCTGCAAAAGCGTCTGATGAGCGCCAAGGGGCGCAAGGAGGCCGAGTATGTGCTGGTCAACGACACCGGTTATCTGTTTCCGGCGCGCCAGATATTGCTGGTTGCCAATGGCAAGCTTTCCGCTCACTCAGGCGCGACGGATGTCGAGCAGCAGAGCCCCTATCTGCATTGGGTGAGGCGAGTCCTCAAGACGTTCGAGCTTGATCGGCGTGATGTCTCCAGACGCGTCGATGACGCCTCTGCTTCCTCGCCGGATCAGCTGATGCTGCTGACGCCCGAGCGTCTCGCCGAGCGGGATGCTGCATTGGGGGCCGACTGGAGTGAATACTGGCCGCGCGAAGGTGTCTGGATTCCCATGGTCTGGCGAGGCCGGCTCGAGGGCGGTTTGTTGCTGTTGCGGGAAAAGCCGTGGAACGAGGCGGAGCAGCGACTGCTGACCCACTGGGTGCAGGGGGCTGAGCATGTGCTTGCGCGTCATGCCGGGCGCAAGCGCTCTCCGGTGGGCAAGCGCCTGCTGACGGGAGCCATCGTGGTGATGCTGGGTTTGCTGATGTTGATTCCGGTGCGACTGTCGGTACTGGGGCAGGCCGAGATCGTTCCTCAGGTCAGCAGCCTCATTCGTTCACCGCTGGATGGCGTGCTGAAGGAATTGGCCGTGGCGCCCAATGATCCGGTGGAGAAGGGCCAGTTGCTGGCCAGGCTGGACGACGCCGAACTCAAGGGACGGCTTGCGGAAGCCCGGCAGGCACTGGCCGTGGCGCAGGCGGAATATGCCCGTGCCCGTCAGCGCGCCTTCACTGATCGGGATGCCAGCGCGGAAGTGCCACTGTTGCTGGCACGAGTGGAGCAGACGCGTGCCGATGTCGACTTTCTTGAGCAGCAATTGACGCGAGTCCGTGTAGAGGCGCCTCGAGCCGGTGTGGCGATCATCGGGGATGCCAGCGATTGGGCAGGGCGGCCTGTCCAGTTGGGCGAGCGTCTGCTGGAAGTCGCCGACACTCGCGGGGCTGAGGTGGAAATCTGGCTGCCGAGTGCCGACAACATCCCGCTGCCGGAAGGCGCGAAGGTGTCCTTGTTCCTCAATGTCGACCCCTCCCAGGTCCGCGATGCCAGTCTGACGCATGTCAATTATCGCGCAGAGCTCGCACCGGACGGTGAGCTTGCCTACCGCGCGCGTGCCCTGTTGAACGATGCCGAGAACCTGCCACGCGTCGGTTGGCGCGGGACAGCCAAGGTGGAAGGCGAGCAGGTCACGCTTGGCTATTACCTCTTCCGTCGCCCCTGGGCCACGCTGCGTAGCTGGATCGGGTGGTAGATCATGATCTCTCAGACTCCCCCCCTGGCGGTATTGCGTGAGGACCTCAAGCTTCATCCCGTCGAGCAGGATCGGGATGGAAAGCGTCGCTGGTTGCTGCATGACCCGGTAGCACAGCGCTTCTACCGGTTGGGAGAAGCGGCCATCGAATTGTTGCCGTTCATACGCGGCGGCCGGGAATCGGTCGCCGCGAAGCAGGCCAGCGAGAGTCTGGGGCGTGACGTTCCCGGAGAGCAGCTGCGTGCCCTGTCGGACTTTCTGCGGCAGCACGATCTGGTGCGGGGCGATCCAGGACAGCAGGAGCGATACCAACGGCGTCTCGAATCTCGCCCCAAGGGCCTCAAGTGGTTGATGCATCACTACCTGTTCGTGCGCATCCCGCTGGCAAATCCTGATCGCTGGTTGAGTCGCCACGTCAACAAGGTACGTTGGCTGGGCAGCAAGGGCTTCTTCTGGAGTCTATGCGTGCTGTGGCTTCTCGGCGTGTGGTTGACGATTCGGCAGCTGGATACGTTCATCGCGAGCTTCTCCGCGCTGGGCGCTGTCGGAGGATGGCTGACGCTCGGGGCGGCATTGGTCTTCGTCAAGGTGTTGCATGAACTGGGGCATGCCTTCGTGGCCAAGGCCAAGGGAGTGCGCGTTCCCACCATCGGGGTGGCCTTCATCGTCGGCTGGCCGGTGCTGTATACCGACACCAGCGATGCCTGGCGCCTCACCGATGCCAAGGATCGCGTCAAGGTGGACGTCGCGGGCGTGGCGGTAGAGCTATCCATCGCGGTGCTGGCCCTGCTCAGCTGGCATCTGTTGCCCGAGGGGATGGTGCGCACTCTGTGTTTCTGGCTGGCGACGACGACCTGGATCATGTCGGCACTGGTCAACTTCAATCCCCTGATGCGATTTGATGGCTATTACCTGCTCTCCGATGCCTGGCGTCAGCCCAATCTTGAACCCCGCTCACAGGCGCTGGCACGTTGGCAGCTGCGTGAGTGGCTGTTCGGGTTCAAGGAAGTGCCTCCGGAACGTCCGCAACGTGCGTTGGTCGGCTTTGCCATGGGAGTCTGGGTATATCGCCTGCTGCTGTTTCTCGGGATCGCGTTGGCGGTCTATCACTTCTTCTTCAAGCTTCTCGGCATCGTATTGTTCGCCGTCGAGATCTGGTACTTCATCATGCGGCCAATCGTGAATGAAATTAGGCGCTGGTTCAGTGAAGGTCGCAAGCCACGTGCCAATCTGGCGTTGTTGAGGACCTGTGTGATCTTGATGGCGCTCGGCGGACTGCTGGTGTGGCCGTGGCAAGGTGAATTGGGTCTCCCGGGCTGGCTGGAGCAGCCCTCGACACGCCTCGAAGCGCCCTTTGGTGGTCGAATCAGCCTGGAGGTCGCTCAGGGAGATGATGTGACCGTCGGTGAGTCTCTGGCGGTGGTCAGTGCGCCGGAAGTCGCCCAACGGCTTGCCACTGCCAGGCGTCGCGTGCAACAGCTCGACTGGCGTCGCTCTGCCAGCGGGCTGGATCGCAGGTTGTTGCAGGAGAGTCCGGTCATCCAGGCCGATCTTGACGTTCAGCGCCAGCGTGTCAGTGCTCTGGAGGCCGAGCAGGCGACAGGGCAGCTGGTGGCCTCATTCACCGGCAAGGTCCATTCGCTCAATCCCGCCTTGAGGGAGGGCGGCTGGGTTGGAGAGGGGGAATGGGTGATGACGTTGCGCAACCCTGAAAAGGTGACGCTCACGGCCTGGGTAGAGGAAGAGGAGGTGTTGCGCATTGCACCGGATGCCAGCGCCTGGTTCTACCCCCTCGCGCCAGTGGGGGCGCCGATCGAGATGCGTGTCGTCGGCGTGGACCCCCAGTCGGCCGCGATTCTGGAGCAGCCCGAGATGGCGGTGCCCTACGGTGGGGAGTTGAAGGTACGTGAGGGAAAGGAAGGTCAGCTGGAGCTGGTTCGCAGTCTGTATCGAGTGACACTGGCGCCGGTGGATGCCGCGAAGGCACTTGCCCAGTCGATTCCCGGACGCCGCGGTGTCGTCAAGGTCAAGACTCAGGCCCGCAGTCTGTTGAGTCGGACCTGGCGTGAGGTGGTGGGGGTCTGGCGCCGCGAATCAGGCTTCTGATGCCACCAGCGGTGAAGGCTTGCCGATGGCATAGCCCTGGACGTGGTCGACCCCGATGGACGTCACGCATGCCAGTACCTCCTGGCTGCCAACGAATTCCGCGATGGTCTGCATGCCCATTTCGCGGGCCACCTCGGCGATGGCGCGCGCGATGGCGTAGGAGACACGATTGGTGTCCATGTCACGAATGAAGGCACCATCGATCTTGAGATAATTCACCGGCAGGCTCTTGAGATACCCGAAGGACGATACGCCGCTGCCAAAATCATCCAGTGCGAAGTAGCACCCCAGCTCTCCCAGAGTATCGAAGAAGGTGCGAGCATCGCCCAGGCGAGTGATGGCCACGCTTTCCGTAATCTCGAAACACAGCTTGTGGCCGGGAATCCCGCTGTCACGTACCAGGCTGACCAGCATGTCGCGGAAATTGGGACTGCTGATGGAGTGACCCGAGAGGTTGAGCGACACCCGTGTCAGGCTGGCCAGGTGGGCAGGTTGCGACTGCAGCCAGGCCAGATAATGCCGGATGACGTATTCATCGATGGTGGCAGCCAGCCCATAACGCTCTGCCGCGGGCAGGAAGGCCCCGGGGGCGATGATGCTGCCGTCACGCCCCAGCATGCGCACCAGCACCTCATAGTGCTGCTCATCAGGGGTGCCCGGCCTGGTGCGTGTGCTGGCGATGGGCTGATGATAGAGCACGAGACGTTGCGCTTCCACCGCGGCGGTGATTTCGGCGACCCAGTGCATTTCCTCCATCCGCTGAGTGACTTCGTCTCCGCTCACGCTATGACGATGCACGCGGTTGCGCCCAGCGTCCTTCGCTTCATAACAGGCGGCATCGGCAGCGCTGAGCAGATGATGCGGATCACTCTGGCCGTTGCTGATGCTGACCAGGCCGATACTGGCGCTGACGCTGAACAGCTTGTCGTCCCACATGAATCGGAAATTGGCCACGCTCTGGCGCAGTCGCTCCAGCAGCGGTTCCGCTTCGTCCAGTGTCATGCCGGGCATCAACAGACCGAATTCGTCGCCCCCGAGACGGGCCAGAAGATCCTGTGGGCGCAGATCATTGCCGATGACGTCAACCAGCTGGATCAACAGGGCATCGCCCGCGGAATGTCCGCAGGTATCATTGACGACCTTGAATTGATCAAGATCGATATAGGCGAGGCAATGTTGCGAGTGGTCCTCGCGCACGACGTCACAGAACTGCGTCAATCTGCGACGGAAGGCGGCGCGGTTCAGAAGTCCTGTCAGGCTGTCATGGTTGGCTTCATGGATCAGTCGCTGGGACATGGTGTGACTATGGGTCTTGTCGACCAGAGCGACCAGCGTATAGCCGTCCTGCACCGGGGTGGTATCGACGGAGGAGACGCTGACGTCGGCATGCACCGTGTTGCCCCGTGCATGAAGGAAGCGGCAGCGTTGGGTGAAGTGACTGATACCGCCCTCGATCAAGGCAAGGTGGCGTCGTTGCAGCGATGCCAGGTCTTCCGGCTCGATCAGTTCGCGGATGTCGCATCGTGCGGGGCAGGCAGTTCACCGTCGTGTACATGACTCAGTGACAGCCGGGTTCCCTCGGGATTCATCTTCCAGAAACTGACCTTGCGTACCTGCAGGGCATCCGCCACCTGCTGGCAGATCCATGGCATCAGGTCTTCGAGCCCAGCGCCCTCGGCATGGTGGGCGTTGCCGAGTCGTATCAGCACGGCCTGCTGACGTTCGTAGCGACATAGCTTGTCGGCCTGTGCCACGGCGGCCATGTGCTGCTGATGGATGTCGAGCAGAGAGCCGATGAAACGATAGGGCGCGTCATCACGCACCTGGAACTGCGCACGCAACTTGAACCAGCGGTAGTCTCCCTGGCGGGTGCGGATGCGCAGTTCGATGCTGAACGGGGTTTCCTGCAGGCGCTGTATCGCGAGAAGCGCCTGGAACTCTTCGCGCATCTCGGGGGCGACTCTTTCATGCAGCGCCTCGAGTCGGCTGTCCAGGGTTCCGGCGCTGTAGCCCAGCTGCATTTCCAGGCGTGGCGATATCGTCAGGCGTTCATTGCCTAGCTGCCATTCGATGATGCCATCGGAAATGCTGCGCAGTATCCAGTTGGCGCGGGTATAGCTGTCGCGCAAGGCTGCACTGAGCTGGGCACTCTGCATGAGGCGCTTCAGCGCCTCGCTGATCATTCCAGCGAGCTGATCAAGCCGCGCCAGGGTGTCATCGTCGGGCAGCGACTGGCGTGGAGAGGTGTCGAACATGCTCATGCATCCGACCACAGCGCCAGTGGCATCATGCAGTGGCAGTCCGATATAGAAGCGTATGCCATCCCCCTTCACCGAACCGGACAACGATGCCGGTCAACGTCAGCTGCTCCGCGCCATGTTGCGTGAACGAGTGCCCGGCAGTCTCAGGCTTGCCAGCAATGGCCTGCTGGCACATCTCTCGCTGTTGTTCGTCCCGGCAGGCGTCGGGGTCATGGTGCATCTGGACCTCATCGCTCAGGACCTGCTCGCCATCGCGGTGACCCTGGTGGTGTCCATCGCCGTGACGCAGTTCGTGACAGCCTGGCTGTTGCAGCGGCTGATAGATCGTCGTTCTGAATCTCGCCCCTCTGGATGCTCTCTGGGTCTATCTCAGTGCCTCTCCGCTGCTGCACCTGTTGCTGACGCTGGCGGCCTTTCTGCTGGCGACCGTGATCAACCGCCTGGCTCGTGGCGCGTCTCTTGCCCATCCGGTGCTGGTGTCGATTGCCTTGATCATCGGCTTTCTCTGGCTGACGGATACCGACTACGCGACCTATTTCGAAGGCGCCCAGTTCATTCACTTCCTGTTGGGGCCGGCGACGGTGGCACTGGCGGTGCCGCTGTTCGATCATCTTGACCGCGTCAAGCAGATGCTCTGGCCTCTGCTGACGGCCTGTTGCGTCGGTATCACCACTGCAGTGACCACCACGCTCGGTCTGGCACTGGTCCTGGGGGCGCATACACCGGTGGCGCTGAGCCTGGCACCCAAGTCGGTGACCTCGCCGATCGCCATGGGGATCGCGGAAAAGCTCGGCGGCATTCCCTCACTCACGGCAGGACTGGTGTTGTTGACCGGGACGCTTGGCTGTGTGATCGGACCGCTGATGCTGCGGCTGTCAGGTGCGCGTGATGATACCGTCAAGGGCTTTACCATGGGCCTGTCTGCCCATGGGATCGGCACGGCTTACTGCTTCTCTTCACTCAGCACCCTGGCCGGTGCCTTCGCGGGCATGTCCATGGGTCTGACGGGACTCCTGACGGCCTTCATTCTGCCGCCGCTGGTCCATCTGTTCGGGTTGTAAGCCTTGGGAGGAGACCCCATGCGCGTGCTGCTCGTGGAAGATGATCCACTGTTGGGTGAAGGTATCGGTCATGCCTTGAGTCGTGAAGGCATGAGCAGTGAATGGTTGCGGGTGGGGGGCGATGTCGTGGCCACTCTCAAGCATTCCTCCTTTGATGTCCTGGTGCTGGATCTTGGCTTGCCGGACATGGACGGTCTCGAGGTGCTGACCGCGCTGCGCCGTCGGGGCCACACTCTGCCGGTGCTGATTCTGACGGCACGAGATGATATCAGTGACCGAGTGCGTGGCCTGGACAACGGGGCGGATGATTATCTGGTCAAGCCCTTTGACATTGCCGAGCTGGTGGCCCGATTGCGCGCGCTGGTCAGGCGTCATGCGGGTCAGGCCAACGGATGCCTGCAACTGGGGGCCCTGAGCATTGATCAGGCCGGTCGTTCCGTCACCCTGGCCGGCGCCGAGGTGACGCTGGGGCGGCGCGAATTCGATCTGCTGGAGTTTCTTCTCCTCCATCCCAGTCGTGTCTTCAGTCGGGACCAGCTCGTCGAGCAGCTATACGGTTGGGATGGGGATGTGGAAAGCAATGTCATCGAGGTGCATGTGCATCATCTTCGCCGCAAATTCGGGGCCGGCGTGGTGAAGACCGTACGCGGGGTCGGCTATCGACTGGGGGAGTCCGCGTGAAGTCGATACGCAGTTTTCTGCGGCGCAGCCTCATCGGGGGGGTGATCATCGTGCTGGGGGCAGCTGCCACCTGGAGCTACTTCGATGCCCGTGAGCAGATCGATGAGCTGTTCGATGCACAGCTGGCCCAGAATGCCCGCATGCTGGGCCGCCTCTATCAATCCGAGCTGGCCTCGCTGTCGCCGGTGGCGCGTCAGCAAAGACTTCAGGAGATGACCTCGGGGCAGTTCAGTCTGCGACCGCCATCCCTGAGCTTCGCGGATGGGCACGAGAAGTCGCCCCTCGGTCATGTCTATGAAGACAAGCTGGTCTTCCAGATGTGGGATGCACTCGGTCAGCCCTTGCTGGGGCTGTCCACCCCCTCGGTCATGCTCGACTATCTGCCGTTGCCCGGTTATGCCAAGCAGCATACCGATCATCACGACTGGTTCACCTTCACGCTGTATTTCCCTGACAGCGGCATCTGGGTCACGGCCGCTCAGCGGGAAGACGTACGAGATGAATTGACGGGGCAGATCGCACTGCACAACGTGCTGGCGCTGGTGGTCGGGTTGCTGGTGATCGCCTTGCTGATCGGTGTCGCCGTCTCTCGGGGATTCCGTCCCGTGCTGCGTATCAGCCGACAGATCACCGCCCGTCAGCCCGGCTATCTAGAGCCACTTGATGCCAGTGAGGCGCCGGACGAGATTCGCGGGATGGTGGATGCGCTCAACGGCTTGCTGAGACGCTTGGCCGACACGCTCGACAAGGAACGTCGCTTCACTGCCAATGCGGCTCACGAGTTGAGAACGCCCCTGGCCGGCATCAAGGTGCATGCCCAGAATGTCGAGGCGGATGCCACCGATGAGAACTCGCGGCGTTCGGCGCGCATGATCGTCGATGGTGTCAATCGCATGACGCGTGTCGTGGAGCAACTGCTGACGCTGTCGCGGCTGGAGAGTGGTGCCGAGGTGCCGCGCAGTCACGTCGATCTCGGGCATCTGGCGCATGAACTTGCGCGGGATCTCGGCCCCATGGCACGCCAGCGTGGCGTCGGGATGTCCGTCGACGTCACGCCCGACGCGCAGTTGATCAGCCACGAGAACGGCCTCTATGTGCTGCTGCGCAATCTTCTCGACAACGCGCTGCGCTATACGCCCAAGGGGGGGAAGAGGAGACCTTCATGAGTGAACAACAGTCAGCCCCGACCCGCGTCGCCCTTGTCACGGGGACTGCCAGTGGTATCGGCGCCGCCATCATGGAAGCGATGTGCCAGGCCGGTCATCAGGTCCTTGCCGTGGATTTCAGTGACGATGGGGCAGAGGTCGCCGATAAGGCAGGCGCTGCATTCTTCAAGGCAGACCTGACGGATGGCGAGCAATGTCGGGCCGCTGTCGAGGAAGCGGTGTCACGCTTCGGTCGCCTGGATATCCTGGTCAACAATGCCGGTATCCAGCACGTCGAGCGCATCAAGGAGTTCCCGCAGGCCAAGTGGGATCAGATCATCGCGCTGATGCTGACGGCACCTTTCACGCTGATTCAGGCGGCCTGGCCGCACATGGAGAAGAATGGATATGGCCGCATCGTCAACATGGCCTCCATTCACGCGCATGTCGCCTCGCCCGGCAAGGCGGCCTATGTCAGCGCCAAGCATGGTCTGATGGGGCTGACCAGGACGGCGGCACTGGAAGGCGGCGAGAGTGGTATCACGGCCAATGCCATCTGCCCGGCGTATGTGCGCACTCCGCTGGTCGACAAGCAGATCGCCGAGCAGGCCAGGCTCAATGACATGCCCGAGGATGAGGTGATCGAGAAGATCATGCTCAAGGGGGCCGCCATCAAGCGCATGATCGACCCCGCTGAAGTCGCTGACATGGCGGTGTGGCTGGCCTCCGACAAGGCAGGCTCGGTGACGGGCTCCAGTTTCAACATGGATCTCGGCTGGACGGCACAGTAAGCCCTGCTGGCCCGAATGAAGCGCTAGCGCTTCACCGGTCGCTTCTGCAGTTTGCGCTGCAGCGTGCGGCGGTGCATCCCTAGGGCGCGAGCCGTGGAAGAGATGTTGCCGTCGTGCTCGTTGAGCACCTTCTGGATGTGCTCCCAGGTCAGGCGATTGACCGAGGGCGGGTTGTCGGAGATCTCGGCTTCCGGATCACCTCCCTCGCGCTTGAAGGCGTGAAGTATCTCGTCGGCATCGGCGGGCTTGCACAGGTAGTTCACGGCACCCAGCTTGATGGCTTCCACTGCCGTGGCAATGCTGGAGTAGCCCGTCAGCACCACGATGCGTGCTTCCGGCAACAAGGCGATCAGCTCGGGCAACAGTTTGAGGCCGGAGCTCTGTTCGAGCTTCAGATCCAGCGTGATCAGCTCGGGGCGATGGCTGCGCGCGATACTCAGCGCCTGTGCTTCGTCCCGGGCAACCTCCACGGCATAGCCGCGGCGTGTCATGGCACGTGCCGTCACCTGGCAGAAGAATTCGTCATCGTCGATGATCAGCAGTCGGGTTTCTTCGCTCATCAGGGGCTCACTTGGGCGGTCTTTGCCGCCATCAGTTCAGATAAAGAGGGAGGCGCACTTCCGTCAAGGTGCCGCCGTCTTCGTGGTTGTACAGGCTGACGCCACCACCGAAACGATTGATGGTGGCGTGGGTCAGGAACAGGCCGATGCCCATCCCCTTGGATTTGGTGGAGATGAAGGTCTCACCGAGCTGGTCCGCGACCGCCATGGGAACGCCTGCACCATGGTCACGAATGTCGATGGTGACCTCGTCATCCCGCCGTTCCAGGGTGATCTCGATGTCATCGGGGCAGGCATCCGCGGCATTGTTGAGCAGGTTCATCAGCGCCTGCTCAAGCGTGGTATCGACCAGGATCTGAGCCTTGCGGGCGGAGGCATCCACTTCGACGCTATGTTGCACATCCGGGCGTACCACCAGCCAGCGCTGCACGATTTCCTCCAGCCAGCGCGCGGCGTTGAGCGCCTGGGGCTGCTCCATGCGACGACGGTCGGCCGCGGCCACCATCGCTTGTAGGCGCTGCTTGCAGGTGTCGACCTGGCTGCGCAGCAGTGCGAGATCCTCCTCCAGCTGCGGGTCGTTCTTGTCCTTGGCATCCTCGCGCATCTCGCTCAACAGTACCGCCATGGTCGAGAGCGGGGTGCCCAGTTCGTGCGCGGTGCCGGCGGCCTGGCTGGCGACTGCCAGCACCTGTTCGCTGCGCAGAGCCGCTTCTCGTGTGGTGGACAACGCCTGGTCTCGCGTGCGCAGGGCATGAGCCATCTTGAAGATGAAATAGGTCACCAGCGATGCCGACAGGCCGAAATTCAGCCACATGCCGATGACGTGCAGACTGATGCGCCCGCCGAGTTCGTAGGTGGCCAGCTGCGGTACGGGTTCGTAGAACACCATCAGGAAGCTGTAGCAGCCCATGCCGACGGCCGCGATGATCCAGGCATAGCGCCAGGGGAGGGTGGCGGCCGCCATGGTCACCGGTACCAGATAGTAGGGCACGAAGGGGTTGGTGGAGCCGCCGGTATTGAAGAACAGCATCGTCAGACCGGCGATATCCACCAGCAGATGCAGCAGGTTCTCGGTGTCAGTGACCGGATGCGTCTGACCCAGACGCCACCAGCTGGCGACATTGACCAGGCCCATCGCGATGATGATCGAGATGACGGGGAGGACATTGAGCTGAAAGCCGATGATCTCGATCCCGAAGATGATCAGGATCAGGAAGCCTGTCCAGGTGATGCCGCGCGCGATGGTCAGACGAATGAGATTGCGGTGCGGTGTGGACAGTGGCGGCGGTAGCGGCTGATTCATGACGACTCCTGCAAGGAATGCGGCCATGATAGTGAATAAGGCCGGTAAAGTGCAGTCCTGACGGCCAGTTAGCGTCAGTGACCAGGCAATCCAGGGAGCATGGCGTTGCATGCCGGCCGGCAGCGTTTCCAGTTCGGGTATCCAGCGGGTGACGTGATGGCCGAGCGGGTCGTGCTGGCGAGCCTGCTTCATCATGTTGAAATGACGGTCCGCACGTGGATCGCGTCCCACGCCTGCCAGGTAGCGCCAGTTGCCCCAGTTGGACGCGACATCATGATCCAGCAGCTGATGTTCGAACCAGGCGGCACCCAGCCGCCAGTCCACGCCAAGATCCTTGATCAGATAGCTCGCCACGTTCTGGCGCATGCGGTTGCTCAGCCAGCCGGTGGCGGCCAGCTCGCGCATGCCGGCATCCACCCAGGGCACGCCGGTCATTCCGGCCTGCCAGCGTGCAAGCGCATCCGGTATCCCAGAAAGACCTGTCTCCCCAGCTGGCGGGTATCCCAATGAAAGTACTCCCGCCACAAGAGCTCGACGCGAATCCAGTCGCTGTCCTTGAACGCTGCCTGTGGGGTCTCGCAGAGCTCAGGCAGTGTCTTCTGGAAAGTGTGCAACCTGTCGAGTATGCGTCGTGGTGAGAGGCACCCCAGCGCCAGCCAGGCAGAGAAACGGGTCGAGAAATCTGCCCCGCTGAGGCGATTGCGGGTGGTCTTGTACTGACCGGCATGTTCAGGACTCAGATAATGCTCGAGTCTCTGCAGCGCTGCGGGCTCACCCCCAAGGAAGGCATGCTCTCCCCGCGGGTCGCTCTGCCAGTCCCTGGCTGCATGGAGTCGTCTGGCGCTGCCCTGCATGCCACGCGGCGCCTGTGCCGGCCAGCTCGGCAGTGCGCAAGGCGCCTCCATCGGAGCGGGCATGGCCTGGATATCCGGATAGGCCTTTTCCAGCTTGCGACGAAAGGCGCTGAAGGTTTCAGGGAGCTCATTGAGCGTGAAGGGCAAGTCGTCCTCGTCCAGGAGCAAGCCGCTATTGACCTGCCGCAGGCGACAGCTGGCGGCCACTGCCTGCTGCTGGCGTCGCTCCACCAGACCTGTGGCGCGTCGCGCGATGACGCCTCGGCACGCATGCTGCCTGGCGAGTTCGGGTATCAGATGCGCAGCGTCACCCTGGAGGATCAGCAGATCACTGCCCAGGGTCTGAAGCCCTGCCTGCAGGGATTCGAGGCTCTCCAGCAGGAAGCGCTGACGTGCAACGCTGAGTGGCTGCAGCCTGGCAGCATCAGGGCTGACACTGCCAATGGGCTGGAAGGTCGTCTCCGGCAGGATGTATACCACCAGCAGATGCGCCGGGTGTTCCTCGAGCGCGGCCTGCCACAGGGAGTTGTCATCGAGACGCAGGTCATCGTCCAGCCAGACAAGCCAGGTATCAGTGCTGGTCATGGTGTGTCTCCCGGGCTGCCTGACGCGCATTGCGTCGACAGCGTTGACTGCAGTGACGTACGTCTTCCCAGCAGTCCTGCCACTTCTTGCGCCATGTGAAGGGGCGCTGACAGGTCTGACACAACTTGCTTGGCAGGTGCGGTTTGCGATGCATGCGGGGACGACTCCATAAAACCAGTACGTTATTTATACCATACTTGTACGTCTCAGTCGTTGCCTGGCAGCTGATCCAATTGACGCTCCAGGGTCTGCATGGTGAGCAGCAGATCCCGGTATTGGCGTGCATTGACGGCGCTCAGCAACTCATCCTCGAAGCGCTGGGCCTCGGGGATCAGTTCGGCGAGCATGGCCTCACCCTCGGCGGTGAGGGCGAGCAACTGCGCACGCTGATCCTGCTCGCTCGGCCGGCGCAGGATCAGTTCACGGGCTTCCAGTGACTTGACGGCCCGAGAGACGCGCACCTTGTCCATATGAGTCCGTTGACTGATTTCCCGGGCCGTCAATGGCGAGCCACGGCTCAGCCAGGCCAGCAGACGCCACTCGGCGACATTGATGGCGAAGCGCTCACCATAACGGACGAACAGCGCCTCACTGGTTCGCTCTGCCAGACGGTTGAGGCGATAGGGCAGGAACTGGTCAAGATCCAGCTCGCAGCGGGGTGTGTCCTGTGGGGGTTCCCCGTCAAGGGCATCGCGAGCTTCGGGAGTGTCATCAGTGCGTTGCATCGAAAGTTACCTGACTCGGTGAGAGGGTTGGCATACTGAGTCGCATTGAAACGTTTCAGGTGAATCAGGTTACCGATGTTACCACCTTCGAGAGCGAGCAAGACAAAAGTCTAGCAATTCGGCGATTGTCAGGGTGTGGGTCTGTCTATATGGTTTCAGATGTAACCAGTTAGGGCGTTGGCGGTATGTCGTGCCGTGGATGCCCCAGATCTTCAGGAGCCGCGAGCCCACAAGGAGATGAATCGTCATGCGCGAGCGCAACGCTGAGTGCCATTATCACGCCGGTTTTCGTAATCATGTCTCCACCGAGGCGTTGCCTGGCGCCTTGCCGCAGGGCCAGAACTCTCCCCAGCGTTGCCCCTATGGCCTGTATGCGGAGCAGTTGAGCGGCTCGGCCTTCACGGCACCGCGCAGTCACAATCTGCGCAGCTGGCTTTACCGCATTCGGCCCTCGGTCGTGCAGGGCGCCTACCAGCCCATGGAGATGCCGCAGGTCGCCACTGCACCGTTGGCCGAGAGAATGCCGGATCCCAATCCGATGCGCTGGGACCCCATCACATGCTCGACAGGGGACTTTCTGGACGGCCTGATCACGCTGGCGGTCAATGGGGACGCCCAGGCGCAGCAGGGCTGTGCCACGCACCTCTATGCCTTCTCTCGCGGCATGCAGCAGCGCTTTTTCTACAATGCCGACGGCGAATTGCTGATCGTGCCGCAACAGGGTGCCATCGAGGTG
This sequence comes from Cobetia sp. ICG0124, assembly GCF_004006355.1. Classification (NCBI taxonomy): domain Bacteria; kingdom Pseudomonadati; phylum Pseudomonadota; class Gammaproteobacteria; order Oceanospirillales; family Halomonadaceae; genus Cobetia; species Cobetia sp. ICG0124. The sequence goes on from NZ_CP024893.1 coordinate 1,549,902, forward strand.
CGCAGCGAGCTGGGCCTGCTGGAAGTCGCCAGCGGCGAGATCGTGGTGATTCCGCGTGGTATCAAGTTCCAGCTCAATCCGCTGGCGGGGCACGCGGAGGGCTGTCGAGGCTATGTGGCCGAGAACTATGGCGCGCCTCTCGAGTTGCCCTCTCTGGGGCCCATCGGCAGCAATGGGCTGGCCAACCCGCGTGATTTCCTCGCACCTTCGGCGCGTTTCGAGGACGAAGCCGGTGATTTCACGCTGGTGGCCAAGTTCGGCGGGCGTTTCTGGTGCGCGAGTCTGGATCACTCACCACTGGATGTCGTGGCCTGGCATGGCAACTACGCGCCCTACAAATATGATCTGGCGACCTTCAATACCCTCAACACGGTCAGCTTCGATCATCCGGACCCCTCGATCTTCACCGTGCTGACATCACCCTCGGACACTGCCGGGGTCGCCAATCTCGACTTCGTGATCTTCCCGCCGCGCTGGATGGTCGCCGAGAACACCTTCCGCCCCCCATATTTCCATCGCAATCTGATGAGCGAGCTGATGGGACTGATCCATGGTGAATATGACGCCAAGCGCGAAGGCTTCCTTCCGGGAGGCGCGAGTCTGCATAACGCCATGACCCCGCATGGCCCTGACGCTGCCACCTTCGAGGCCGCCACTCAGGCGGAACTCGCCCCCCGCTATCAGGGCAATACGCTCGCCTTCATGTTCGAGAGTCGCTATCTGTTCCAGCCCACCCCACAGGCCCTGTCGTCGAGCGCTCGTCAGCGCGACTACGGCTCGGTCTGGCAGGGGTTGGCGTCTCATTTCACTCCCCGCTTCTCAAGGAGGCAGTCATGAAATTCGCCACTCACCAGGATGGTTCCCGCGATGGAACACTGCTGCTGGTCTCCCATGATCTGACCCGCGCCGTGAAGGTCGCGGATGTCGCCACCACCTTGCAGGCGCTGCTGGAGGAATGGGCCTCGCTGGCGCCAGCGCTCGAGAAGCGTTACGCAGCGCTCAATGATGGCACCTTGGCTGATGCGTTCGATCTGGACATGAAGACTCTGCATTCGCCGCTGCCACGCGCTTATCAATGGGCAGACGGCTCGGCGTATCTGAATCATGTCCAGCTGGTGCGTCAGGCACGCGGCGCCGAGATGCCCGAGACCTTCTGGCACGACCCGCTGATGTATCAGGGCGGCAGCGACAGCTTCCTGGCCCCCAACGCCGATATCGTGTGTGTCAGTGAGGAGCATGGCATCGATTTCGAAGGCGAGATCGCCGTCATTACCGACGATGTGCCGATGCAGGTCAGTCCGGAGCAGGCCGAGAGCCACATCCGCCTTGTGATGCTGGTCAATGACGTCAGTCTGCGTGGGTTGATCCCCGGTGAGCTGGCCAAGGGCTTCGGCTTCTTTCAGGCCAAGCCGTCGTCTAGCTTCTCGCCCATCGCCGTGACGCCGGATGAGCTGGGGGATGCCTGGCAGCAGGGGCGCGTGCATCTGCCGCTGAGCGTGCATCTCAATGGTGAGACGTTCGGTGAGCCAGAGTCCGGGCCAGACATGATCTTCAGTTTCCCGCAGCTGGTGGCACATGCCGCCAAGACTCGCCCCCTGGGGGCCGGTGCGATCATCGGTTCCGGCACCGTATCCAATCCCGGCAAGGATGGCGGGCCCGGCAAGCCGATCAGCGAAGGGGGCGTGGGCTACAGCTGTCTGGCGGAGGTGCGCATGGTCGAGAAGATCCTGTTCGATGAGATTCGCACGCCCTTCATGCGTTTCGGTGATCGTATCCGCATCGAGATGTTCGATCGCGATGGCCAGAGCATCTTCGGCGCCATTGATCAGCAGGTGACGCCGTTGGACGCCTGAAGGCGGCCTCATCAGGTAGAACTTCTCAGAGACACGTCTCGGGAAGACGTCGTGTGCCGGTAAGCCTTAAGCCAACTGGGTGCGAGGCAGTGCGAAGGAGCGGCCGGCTTCCAACCGCGTCACAGGGGAGTGCAGCATGAGTTCAATGAGCCTGTATGGCTATTACCGTTCATCTACCAGCTATCGAGTAAGAATCGCGCTGGCGCTCAAGGGGATTGAGGTCGCTCAGGTGCCGGTCAACCTGCTCAAGGGCGAACAGCGCAGCGAGGAGTATCTGGCCATCAATCCCCAGGGTCTGGTACCGACCCTGATGGTGGGAGATACGGAAACATCTGCGGCCCTGACCCAGTCGCTCGCGATCATGGAATATCTGGAGGAGCGCTGGCCCACCCCGGCGCTGCTGCCCTCAACGCCGGAGGCGCGTGCGAAGGTGCGCTCACTGTGCCAGTTCATGGCCTGCGAGATGCATCCGCTCAACAATCCGCGCGTGCTCAATTATCTGACAGATTGCCTTGAGGTCACCCAGGCGCAGCGCCTTGAGTGGTATCGACACTGGGTTGCCGAGGGTTTCACACGCCTGGAAGTGTTGCTGGCGGAAAGTGCAGGGCGCTTCTGCCATGGCGATAGCCCGGGCATGGCAGATGCCTGCCTGATGCCCCAGCTCTACAATGCGCGCCGCTTCGAGTGTGAACTCGAGGATTACCCGAGGATTCTGGCCATCGAGGCGGCCTGCCAGTCACTGGACGCTTTCCAGCAGGCGCATCCTGAGCGTCAACCAGATTGTCCGGCCCCCTGATCCTGGCGATATCCAGACACTAAAGCGCCCCGATGCCTGATCGCTGGCTGCCTGCTCATCTGATGCCTGCGCGTCTGTGGCCTGTTTCGCCTCGCGCAGCTCAACTCGCGCATCGCGAATCACCTGCCAGGCGGATTGCAGGAAGAGTGCGGCGATCGCAGCGCCCAGCAGCACGTCCGGCCAGCGGGAGCCCGTCCAGCCCACCAGTATCGCAGCGCCGAACACTGAGACATTGGCGATGATGTCATTGCGTGAACACAGCCAGGTGGAGCGCATGTTGAGATCATCCGACTTGAAGCGCCACAGCAGGCCGAAGCAGATGAGATTCACGGCCAGCGCCAGCAGGGCGAAGGCGCCCATCCCGTGGGCGGCCGGTGCCACTCCATTGAGGGCTTGATAGCCTGCTTCGCCAAGGACGATCAGGCCCAGCACCAGCATCACGATGCCCTTGATCAGCGCGCTCATTGCGCGTTCACGCACACTGCGGTGCAGGACGTAGAGGGTCAGGGCGTAAACGCTGGCATCGCCGAACATGTCGAGGGAATCCCCCAGCAGCGCGGTGGAACCCAGCCACCAGGCCGCGGTGAATTCAACGAAGAACATGCTGGCATTCAGTGCCAGCAGAATCTTCAACACCTTGCCCTGAGAGGCTCTGAGCTCTGCCAGTTCGCCGGATTTGCTTTCGCAACAGCTTTTCATGGGGGGCAATGAGCATCGGTCAGCTGGCCAGCGCCTCTGACGTTCAGGCGGTGACGATCCGCTATTACGAGAAGCAGGGCCTGTTGTCTCCGACGCGGCGGGCCGCCAACGGGTATCGCGAGTATGGCAGTACGCAACTGCGGCGGTTGACCTTCATCCGCCGCTGTCGGCGGCTGGGGTTTTCGCTGGATGATATCCGCGCCTTGCTGGGGCTGGCGGATCAGCAGGCGTTGCCGTGTCATCAGGTCGATGCGCGTATCGAGGCGCAGCTGGCCGAGGTACAGCAGCGCCAGCGAGATCTCGCTGCCATGGAAGAGGAATTGCAACGTCTGACACACTGTTGTGCCGGGGGAGTGATCGCGCAATGCCGTATCGTCGAGCGCTTGTCGGCCGTCGCGGAGGCCCGCCTCTGTTGCCGAGCCTCGCCAGCCGCTACAATGCGCGCCATTCGTTTCGTTCTGCTATTCACCTAACAGTGCGCGCGGCGTGCCTCACGTCGAGCCGGATGCCTTTCAGCCCATGTCAGATTCCCAGATTGCCAAGGCGGCGGATGTTCGCCGTACATTCGCCATCATCTCTCACCCGGATGCGGGCAAGACCACCATCACCGAGAAGCTGCTGCTGTTCGGGAATGCCATCCAGATGGCCGGCTCGGTCAAGAGCAAGCGGGCCGATCGCCACGCGACCTCCGACTGGATGAAGATGGAGCAGGAGCGTGGCATCTCCGTGACCACCTCCGTGATGCAGTTCCCCTACAAGGACCGCATGGTCAATCTGCTGGATACGCCCGGGCACGAGGACTTCTCGGAAGATACCTACCGGACGCTGACGGCCGTCGACTCGGCGCTGATGGTCATTGACGGTGCCAAGGGTGTCGAGGACCGTACCATCAAGCTGATGGAAGTCTGTCGCCTGCGCACCACGCCGATCCTGACCTTCGTCAACAAGATGGACCGCGAGACGCGTGATCCCATCGAGGTAATGGACGAAGTCGAGACGGTCCTCAACATCCAGTGTGCCCCGATGACCTGGCCGATCGGCGTCGGCAAGGGTTTCAAGGGGGTCTATCACCTGCTCAATGACGAGATCCATCTCTACAAGCAGGGCCAGGGCAACCGCATCCCCGATGACGTGCGCATCAAGGGCCTCGACAGCCCCGAAGCCATTGAAGTGCTGGGCGAAGATCTCATCGAAGAACTGAGCATGGAAGTCGAGCTGGTGCGCGGCGCCTCTCACGAATTCGATCTCGAGGCCTATCGTCGCGGTGATCTGACACCGGTCTACTTCGGGACCGCCATGGGCAACTTCGGCGTACGCGAGATGCTGGATGGCTTCGTCGAATACGCGCCGCCGCCCCAGTCGCGTGATACCGATACCCGTGAAGTCACGGCCCATGACGAACGCTTCACCGGCTTCGTGTTCAAGATCCAGGCCAACATGGACCCGAAGCACCGTGACCGCGTGGCCTTCCTGCGCGTCTGTTCCGGCAAGTACGAGAAGAACATGAAGATGCGTCACGTGCGCATCAACAAGGACGTCAAGATTCCTGATGCCCTGACCTTCATGGCGGCGGACCGCTCCCACGTGGAAGAGGCCTGGCCGGGTGACATCATCGGTCTGCACAACCACGGCACCATCCAGATCGGCGATACCTTCACCATGGGGGAAGACATGCGCTTCACCGGCATCCCTCACTTCGCGCCGGAACTGTTCAAGCGGGTGCGCCTGAAGGACCCGCTGAAGATGAAGGCGCTGCAGAAAGGGCTTCAGCAGCTTTCCGAAGAGGGGGCGACCCAGGTCTTCCAGCCGTTCGACAACAATGACCTGATCGTCGGTGCCGTGGGGACGCTGCAGTTTGACGTGGTCGCTCACCGTCTGAAGGAAGAGTACAAGGTCGAGTGCATGTATGAAGCGGTGAACGTGCAGACGGCGCGCTGGATCTATTGCGATGACACCAAGATGCTTGAGGACTTCAAGCGCAAGGCCAGCGCCAATCTCGCCTACGATGGCGGCGGCTTCCTGACCTACATCGCGCCGACTCGCGTCAATCTGCAGTTGACGCAGGAGCGTTGGCCGGACATCACCTTCCGCGCCACCCGCGAGCACTGAGACGGTTATGGCCGGTTTCATGAAGGAATTCCGCGATTTCGCGGTCAAGGGCAATGTCGTCGACATGGCGGTGGGCATCATCATCGGGGGGGCGTTCACGCTGATCGTGAAGAGCCTGGTGGGTGACATGCTCAATCCCTTGATCGGACTCTTGATCGGGGGCGTCGATTTCTCCAACTTCTTCTTCGTGCTCAAGGAAGGGGCTCAGGCGGCTCCCTATGTCAGTCTGGAGGCTGCGAGGGATGCGGGGGCCGTGACACTGAACTATGGACTGTTCATCAATGCCATCATCAGTTTCGCGCTGGTGGCGCTGGCCGTCTTCGTGTTGATCCGTCAGATCAACAAGCTCAAGAAGGAAGCCGAAGAAGCGCCGGAAGAGATCACCGACAAGGACTGCCCGTACTGTCTTTCCAAGGTGCCGCTGGCGGCGACCCGTTGTGGCCATTGCACCTCCGAGCTGGCGCCGGTAGCGCCGGTGGAGGCGGCCTAGGCCATCTGTGCCAGTCACGATGGCTGACAGAGCGACATCGACAAACGAAGGGACCGGCCACCAGGCCGGTCCCTTCGTTTGTCTGTCACTGGCTGATATAGCACGATGGCAGTACGACCATCACCGGGATATTGCATGTTGATCGACAGCCATTGCCATCTGGATTTTCCCGTCTTCGCTCAGGATCGTGACGCGGTCATCGCGCGCGCCGTGAATGAGAGTGTGTCGAGGTTCGTGGTGCCATCCACCACGGTGGCCAGCTTCGCGGACGTGCTGGAACTCGTGCAGTCATCCCCGCGTATCTTCGGTGCCCTGGGGCTGCATCCCTATTTTCTGTCCGAGCATGGCGAGAGCGCGCTGGCGGCGCTTCATCAGGCCCTCGATCAGCATGCTGGCGACATCGTCGCGTTGGGCGAATGCGGCTTCGATGCGCGACTGGCCGATCATGACGCCCAATGGCAGCTGTTCGAGGCCCAGCTGAGCATGGCACGCGAATTCTCCCTGCCTGTCATCGTGCATTGCGTGCGTGCCAATGACGAAGTGGCCAAGCGGCTCAAGAACGCGCGCCTCACCCGGGGCGGCATCATTCATGCCTTTGCGGGCAGTCAGGTTCAGGCTGAGCGCTTTCTCGAGCTCGGTTTCGTGCTGGGGCTGGGCGGCAGCGTGACCTACCCGCGTGCCCGCAAACTGCGGGGAGTCGTGGCGTCACTGCCGGAGGATGGCTTCGTGCTGGAGACCGACAGCCCCGACATGCCATTGCAGGGCTTTCAGGGGCAACGCAATGAACCGGCCAGGGTGGCGGAGGTGGCAAGGAGTGTGGCATCGCTGCGTGGAGGAGAGTGCCCAGCTGCTGTGTCAGCGTCTCGGGGCGACCCAGCTGCTGGGCTATTCCGTCTCGCCGCATCCCGGTCGCAGCGAGCTGCTGCTGGTCGCCAGTCGTGGTCAGGCGCTGGAGGAAAGCCTGATGATGCCGGTGCTGGACAGAACCCTGAATGCCTTGATCATTCGTGGACTGGAGCAGGAGCGCTTGCTGCTCCAGCAGCAGGTTCTGCAGGAGCGCGAGACGGATACCGACACCGGGCTATTGAGTCGTGAAGGCATGCTGCGCTTGATCAAGCTGCGTATCGATCAGTTGGGTCGTGTCTCGGGGCTTGATGGTTTCGTGCTGATGGCATTGCGTATCGGCGGGCTGCAGGAGCTCTATGAGCATGCGGGGCCGGAGGCGGGCAATCGCCAGCTGGAGTTGCTGCAACGTCGACTGGACCCCTTGCTGGGCACATCAGGCCATGTCGCACGTCTGGAGACGGATCGTCTCTTGATCATGGTGCCACGACGGCTGCTCGAGGCCGCGCGGGGCGGCATCTGCGGCTGGCTGGATATGCTGCTGGTGGCGGTACGTCACAAGGTGTCGCTCAACGGCGAGGATATCTATCTGCTGCCCAGCCTCGGCATCAGTCGCTTTCCCGAGGATGGTGAGCAGATGGATGCGCTGGTCTACCGCTGTGAGCGCGCATTGCACGACACGCTTCAGCTCAATCGCGAGTGGCACTTCTTCGATGAAGAGGCCGAACGAGAAGTCAGGCGTCTCAAGCAGCTCGAAGCGGAATTCGTCGAGGGATTGCAGCAGGACCAGCTGCGGCTTCATCTGCAGCCGATCGTCGATGGACGGGATGGATCCCTCGTGCTTTCCGAGGCGCTGGTGCGTTGGCAGCATCCGGAGCATGGTCTGCTGGGCTCCGGCGACTTCATGCCGATCATCGAATCCGCCAACCTCGATGTGGCCCTGGGGCGCTGGGTCATCAAGGAGAGCATTGCCACCCTGATCCGTGTGCATGACGCCGGTCATGCGCTGCATCTCAGCGTCAATGTCACGGTCAGACACATGATGGACGAGCGATTTCTGGCGGATCTCAAGAGGCTGTTCCAACGGCCTGAGCTGTGTCGCCAACTGACCATCGAGCTGGTGGAGAGTCAGCTGCCGGAAGATATCCAGAGTCTGGCCATCCTCTTCCAGCGCATTCGCTCACAGGGTGTCGCCCTGGCACTTGATGACTTCGGGACCGGGTACTCGTCCCTGTCGCAATTGCAGCAACTGCCGTTCGACAAGGTGAAGATCGATCGGCAATTCGTGGTCGCGATGGATACCGACAAGGGGCGGGCGATGATTGATGCGATGCTGGGACTGGGGGAGGCCTTCCATCTGGCCGTGGTGGCGGAGGGTATCGAGACCCCTGAGCAACGCACGGCGCTTCTGGCACGCGGCTGTCATCTTCATCAGGGCTACCTCTATTCGCGTCCCCTGCCGTCCGAGCAGCTGATCCAGCATCTCAAGGCCGGCAAGCACTGGTTGCCGGTTCATGCCTTGAGCTGTTCCGGGTCACGTCGCTCCAGCGGATAGGGCAGCGGGGCGCGGTGCAAGGGCTCCCCAGTCTCGAGGGTCAGGGGGGCTTCCTCATCGCGCAGGCTCACCACCGCCAGCACTTCCAGGCTGCCATCGGCATTGTTGGCGACCCGCAGGATCTCACCCATGGCCTTGCCTTCTGGCGAGACCACCTTGCCGCCCGGCTGCGGCAGAGGAGTGACCGGCTCCGCCGTCAGGCGCTGCAGGCGCTTCTTGACCTGACCACGGAAGTGGGCGCGGGCCACGACTTCCTGACCGGTATAGCACCCCTTCTTGAAGCTGATGGCCGCCAGCGCTTCCAGGTTGAGCATCTGCGGCAGCCAGGCATCCGTCTGCTCCGAGTCCACCCACTGCAGGCCGGCACGAATGTCCTCGCGCGCCCAGTGATTCTCGTCACGGGTATTGATGCCGCCATCGAGCAGTGCCCTTTTTATCCAGCGAGACAGGAATCACGAGATGGCCAGCTTTTCCCTTACATTGATCGGTGTCGAGAGCGTCAAGGATGTCAACAAGGTCACCACTGCCTTGATGATGATGGACGGGGTCAAGGAGGCCGAGGTCGGGCGTGGCTTTGCCGAGGTCGAAGGGCAGGTGCGGTATGACGCCGTGGTCAAGACCGTCGAGAAGGCGGGTTACAAGGTGAAGTGAGCGCTCTGCTCCACGACAAGGAGGTAGTGCATGAGCATCGAGGTGATTACCCGCAAGGCTGGCAGCTTCGTCCATCGGGTTCAGGTCGCGAGCTTCGAGGAACTGCTGGTGGATGTGCCCACCGTGGTGGGTGGCGAGGACAGTGCGCCGGACCCGCACGACTACTTCGATCTCTCGCTGGGTGCCTGCAAGTCGATCACCGTGTTGATGTATGCGCGGCGCAAGGGGCTGCCACTCGCGTCCATCGTGACCACGGTGGACCGTGATGACAGTGATGAGCGTCGCGCAGGTGAGAACGCGGAGTATCGTCTGAGCGTCAGCATGCACTTCCAGGCCGAGGATGGTGCGGAACTCGATGAGGCGACGCGTCAGCGCCTGCTCGAGATTTCCGAGCGTTGCCCCATCCATCGACTGATGACCAGCACCCGGGTCAGTGTGACGAGTCGCGACCACCGTCAGTTGAAGAGCGGCATGACCGCCACCATTGAGAGCGCATGAGCAAACCATTTCGCATCAATTCCAAGTTCAAGCCAGCCGGTGATCAACCGGCTGCCATCGAGAAGCTGATCACTGGCCTGGAAGCGGGTCTTGCGCATCAGACGCTTCTGGGTGTGACCGGCTCGGGCAAGACGTTCACCGTCGCCAACATCGTGGAGCGTCTGCAGCGACCCGCGATCGTGATGGCGCCCAACAAGACGTTGGCAGCCCAGCTCTATGGCGAGTTCAAGTCGTTCTTCCCTGACAACGCCGTCGAGTACTTCGTCTCCTATTACGATTATTACCAGCCCGAAGCCTATGTCGCGTCCTCGGATACCTTCATCGAGAAGGACGCCTCGATCAACGACCACATCGAGCAGATGCGCCTGTCGGCGACCAAGGCGCTGCTGGAGCGGCGCGATGCGATCATCGTGGTCTCCGTCTCGGCGATCTACGGCCTGGGTGACCCGGATCAGTACCTGAAGATGCGTCTGCACTTCAATCGTGGTGAGCAGATCGACCAACGCGGCTTTCTCAGGCGCCTGGCGGAGCTGCAGTACACCCGCAACGACATGGATTTCCGGCGCGGTACCTATCGCGTGCGTGGCGACGTGATCGACATCTTCCCGGCGGACTCCGAGGAGCAGGCCGTGCGTGTCGAGCTGTTCGATGACGAGATCGACTCCATCCGGCTGTTCGATCCGCTGACCGGTGAAGTGGCCGAGTCGGTGCCGCGCATGACCATCTACCCCAAGAGCCACTACGTGACGCCGCGCGAGACCATCGTCGCCGCGGTCGATCACATCAAGGAAGAGCTGGTCGAGCGCCTCGATTACCTGCGCAAGCACGACAAGCTGGTCGAGGCGCAGCGTCTGGAGCAGCGTACCCTCTACGACATCGAGATGATGATGGAGCTGGGCTACTGCAACGGCATCGAGAACTACTCGCGCTATCTGTCCGGGCGTGATCCCGGCAATGCGCCGCCGACCTTCTTCGATTACCTGCCCAAGGACGCGCTGGTCTTCATCGACGAGTCCCACGTCAGCGTGCCTCAGGTCGGCGGGATGTATCGCGGTGACCGTTCACGCAAGGAGACGCTGGTCGAATACGGCTTCCGTCTGCCATCGGCGCTGGACAATCGCCCGATGAAATTCGAGGAGTGGGAAAGCATCCTGCCGCAGACCGTCTTCGTCTCGGCGACACCCGGTACCTATGAAGAAGAGCATGCCGGGCAGGTGGTGGAGCAGGTCGTCCGTCCCACGGGGCTGCTTGATCCGGTCATCGAGGTGCGCTCTGCCTCGACCCAGGTCGATGACGTGCTCTCCGAGATCAAGGCGCGCACCGAGGTCGGTGAGCGCGTTTTGATCACCACGCTGACCAAGCGCATGGCGGAAGACCTGACCGAGTATCTGGGAGAGCACGATGTTCGGGTGCGCTATCTGCACTCGGATATCGACACCGTCGAGCGCGTAGAGATCATCCGGGATCTGCGTCTTGGCAAGTTTGATGTGCTGGTCGGCATCAACCTGCTGCGTGAGGGCCTTGATATCCCGGAAGTCTCGCTGGTGGCGATTCTGGATTCCGACAAGGAGGGCTTTTTGCGCTCCGAGCGCTCCCTGATCCAGACCATCGGCCGTGCGGCGCGCAACGCCAACGGCAAGGCGATTCTGTATGGCGATCGCATCACCGATTCCATGCAGCGTGCGATAGCCGAGACGGAGCGCCGCCGTGAGAAGCAGATGGCCTTCAATGAAGAGCACGGCATCACGCCGCGTACCATCACCAAATCGGTGGCGGATATCATGGAAGGTGCCCAGGCACCGGGACGCAAGAGCAGTCGTCGCAAGGGCAACGAGCGACAGGTGGCGGAAGAGACGCCGGACTATGCGGCTCTGGCGGCTCAAGGCCCTCAGGCACTCGAGAAGGAAATCAGCCGGCTGGAAGATGCCATGTTCGCGGCGGCCAAGAATCTCGAATTCGAGGAAGCCGGTCGACTGCGCGATCAGATCAATGACGTGCGCAATCGCCTGCTCGCGCTGGGCTGACGCTACTCTCCATCCCCCAGCATTCGCGTTGCTAAAGGCATGACCCTGCGCGCCCGACGATGTCACCCATCGTCGGGCGCGTGGCGTTCAGGGCTGGCGGGTATCTGACGGGGAGGTGCCATCAGCAGGTTATCCCGTTATCTTGTCTATTGCGTTGCAGATCATCATATTGCAGCTCAGTGCATGGCTCAGGGGCAACCGGTTGCCTCGGGAGGGCGGCAGGATTGCTTTTCCTACAACCTTGGGCGTAGCCGGGGTGGGTGCAGCAATGCGACCTGATGGTGCAAGTGAAGAGGGAATTCCTGTCAACTGCGTCTTCACATACGCCAATGACTGGCTTTCATCGTCAATGCCAACGATTGTCTGGCCAGAATGGAAAGCGCAGTCTTTTTCGCTATTGGTAGGGCCTTGGCCTGCATTCATGAGCGCTCAAACGGTCGCTTTACATGCGTATTCGCTGCTGCCAATAATGCTTTCAAGGCATTCCTGGCGTCGCGAGTCGCCTGCCTGATGGCTGGCGGCGGCGGACAAGGTCAGCGAATGACAGCGATTGTCGCCAGTCCTTTTCGGGCGGCGCAATGCTGCCGCAAGGCACCCGTCAGGTCTGCCCGGCCGTAGTACAACAATAATCGGGAACAGGAATTCTCATCATGATGCGCAGGTCTCTTCTCGCTCTCGGTATCGCCGCGGCGATGTCCACCCAGGCTCAGGCAGATATCACCATCGCCATGGCAGGCCCGGTCACGGGGCCGGTCGCCCAGTACGGTGACATGCAGTTCATCGGTGCCGAGATGGCCATCGAGCGGATCAATGCCGCCGGCGGCGTCGACGGCGAGATGCTCAAGGGCGTCAAATACGACGACGCCTGTGATCCCAAGCAGGCGGTGGCGGTCGCCAACCAGATCGTCAATGACGGCGTCCAGTACGTGATCGGCCACCTGTGCTCCAGCGCGACGCAACCGGCCTCGGACATCTACGCCGAGGAAGGCGTGATGATGATCACGGCGGCGTCCACCAGTCCGACCATCACCGAGCAGGGCTATGAGCTGGTCTTCCGCACCATCGGCCTGGACTCGCTGCAGGGGCCGGTTGCGGGGCGCTATATCGCCGAGACGATCAAGCCCAAGCACATGGCCGTGATCCACGACAAGCAGCAGTACGGGGAAGGTATCGCCACCGGCGTGCGCGATACCGTCGAGGAAGCGGGTATCGATGTGGTGCTGTTCGAGGGCATCACGGCGGGTGACAAGGATTTCTCGGCGCTGATCTCCAAGCTCAAGAAGGAGAACGTCGACTTCGTCTACTACGGCGGCTATCACCCGGAACTGGGCCTCTTGCTGCGTCAGTCGCGTGAACTTGGCTTCGACGCGCCCTTCATGGGGCCGGAAGGGGTCGGGAATCCGGACATTTCCAAGATTGCCGGCCAGGCCTCGGAAGGCCTGTACGTGACACTGCCGCCGGCCTTCGAGAATGACCCGAAGAACGCGGATCTGGTCGCGGCCTTCAAGGACAAGGAGCAGGACCCTTCCGGTCCGTTCGTCATGCCCGCCTACACCGCAGTGGAGCTGATCGCCGATGGCATCAAGGGCGCCGACTCCACCGACCCCTATGATGTCGCGGAATATCTCAAGGCCAACAGCTTCGACACGCCCATCGGCAAGGTCGAATACGATGAGAAGGGCGATCTGAAGGACTTCAACTTCGTCGTCTACAACTGGCACGCCGACGGTACCAAGAGCGAAGCGGCACATTGATCAGCGGCTGATATCAGCTCCCGTCATGCCGCGTGGCATGGCGGGCCTCTCCGTTCGGTCGAGTTCATGGCGATGCAACATCGCCGTGCCTTCCCGTCGTCGTCGCGCATGCGGCATTTCCCTGACAGTTTCCGGCCACAAGCCGAACACTGTCGCGGCCAAGGGTCGTTTCAATGGAAGACATCCTCTACTTCCTGCAGCAGGTCATCAATGGCCTGACCATCGGCAGTACCTATGCCTTGATCGCCATCGGCTACACGATGGTCTACGGCATCATCGGCATGATCAATTTCGCCCACGGCGAGATCTACATGATCGGCACCTACGTGACCTTCATCGTCATCGCGGCGCTGGGCATGCTGGGCATCGCCAACCCCTTCTTTCTGATGGCGGCCGCCTTGCTGGTGGCGGTGCTGGTGTCCTGTGCCTACGGTTTCGCCGTAGAGCGGGTGGCCTATCGCCCGGTACGTGGCTCCAAGCGTCTGATCGCGCTGATCTCGGCGATCGGCATGTCGATCTTCCTGCAGAATTACATGCGTCTGGCCCAGGGCTCGCGGGACATGGCGATCTCCAGCCTGATTCCGGGCGGCTGGGAGTTCGGGCTGGAAAGCTTCGCGGTCAATCTGTCCTACATGCAGGTGATCATCTTCAGCGTCACGCTGGTGTGCATGCTGCTGCTGTCATCGTTCATCTCGCGCTCGCGCCTGGGGCGTGCCTGTCGTGCCTGCTCCCAGGATGCCGGCATGGCGCGTCTGCTGGGCATCAATACCGACATGATCATCTCGATGACCTTCGTGATCGGGGCGGCGCTTGCCGCCGTGGCGGGACTGCTGCTCGGCATGTACTACGGCGTGGTCAATCCCTACATCGGCTTCCTGGCCGGGCTCAAGGCGTTCACGGCGGCGGTGCTGGGCGGTATCGGCAGTATCCCCGGCGCGATGCTGGGTGGCCTGCTGCTGGGCGTCGCGGAGGCGCTGACCGGCGGCTATCTGTCCACGGAATACAAGGACGTGGTGGCCTTCGGACTGCTGATCCTGATTCTGCTGTTCCGTCCCTCCGGGATTCTCGGCAAGCCCGAAGTGGAGAAGATCTGATGCCCAAGCTTGCGAAACAGACTCTGAAGACAGCGGGCACCTCGCCCGCCGAGACGATTCCGCCACAGCCTTCCTATCGTCGTCCCTGGTGGTCGGCACTTGCGGCCGCCGTGTTGACTCTCGTGCTGGGTGGCTCGGTACTGGGGGTGCAGCTCGAGTCCACCGGTATCACCACCACGGTACGCTTGATGGGCATGGACACCTGGGGCTGGTTGCTGGCCGCGTCACTGGCCGTCTTCCTGCACCAGCTGGTGCGGCCACAGATCGAGGAATGGCGTGCGCGTACCCGCAAGCCATCACGTTTCCGCGTCCCCGACGTGATGAGCGGTCAGAAGCGTCAGCTGTGGATCATGCTGGCCATCGGTGCGTTGCTGATCTTCCCGTTTCTGTCCAACCGCTCGGCGGTGGATCTCGCGACCCTGACGCTGATCTACATCATGCTGGGCCTGGGGCTCAACGTGGTGGTGGGTCTCGCGGGGCTGCTGGATCTCGGTTACGTGGGCTTCTATGCGGTCGGAGCCTATACCTACGCACTGCTCAACAGCTATCTGGGCTTCAGCTTCTGGGAAGCGCTGCCCATCGCGGGGTTGATGACGGCGCTGTTCGGCTATCTGCTCGGCTTCCCCGTGCTGCGGCTGCGGGGTGACTACCTGGCCATCGTGACGCTGGGCTTCGGCGAGATCATCCGTATCCTGCTCAACAACTGGACGGAGCTGACCGGCGGCCCGAATGGCATCGCGCGCATACCCAAGCCGACCTTGTTCAATCTCGAGTTCTCGCGGCGAGCCGATGAGGGCAACATCGCCTTCCATGAGTTCTTCGGCATCGACTACGACCCGGCCTTCAAGGTGATCTATCTGTACCTGCTGGCCTTGATCCTGGTGCTGATCACGCTGTTCGTGATCTATCGTCTGTTGCGCATGCCCATCGGGCGGGCGTGGGAGGCGCTGCGCGAGGATGACATCGCCTGCCGTTCACTGGGCATGAATCCCACCGGCATCAAGCTCTCGGCCTTCACGATCGGGGCGAGTTTCGCGGGCTTCGCCGGTGCCTTCTTCGCCGCGCGTCAGGGCTTCATCAGTCCCGAGTCCTTCACCTTCATCGAGTCGGCGATCATTCTCGCCATCGTGGTGCTGGGCGGAATGGGCTCGCAGCTAGGCGTCATCCTGGCGGCGATCGCCATGACGCTGTTGCCGGAGCTGGCCCGTGAGTTCAATGAATATCGCATGTTGCTGTTCGGGCTGATGATGGTGCTGATGATGGTGTGGCGTCCTCAAGGCCTGGTGCCGCTCAAACGACCGCAGATGGAGCTCGACCGTGGCTGACGCACATGACAAGCAAGCATTCGACAATGAGGCATGACAAGCAAGCATTCGACAATGAGGCGCCAGCCGCTTCCTCACACCGCCAGGCACGCGCCGAGGGCGGGGCACCGCTGCTGGACGTACGTGATCTCACCATGCAGTTCGGTGGCCTCAAGGCCGTGGACGGCGTGACGCTTCAGGTACATCCGGGCGAGGTGGTATCGGTCATCGGGCCGAATGGTGCGGGCAAGACCACCGTCTTCAACTGCATTTCCGGCTTCTATCAGCCCACCGGCGGCGAGGTGTATTTCCAGAATCGCGCCATGCATCGCCTGCCGGGGTACCGGATCGCCCAGGCTGGCATGGTACGCACCTTCCAGAACGTGCGGCTGTTCAAGGAGATGACGGTCATCGAAAACCTGCTGGTGGCGCAGCACATGCACGCTGAGCGCAATCTTCTCAAGGGCCTGTTCAAGACGCCGGGCTATCGCCGCAGTGAAAAGGCGCTGATGCAGCATGCCGGTGACTGGCTGGAGCGTGTCGGTCTGCTCGAATTCGCCAATCGCGAGGCCGGCAATCTGGCCTATGGCCAGCAGCGGCGACTCGAGATCGCGCGATGCATGGTGGCCAGGCCACGGCTGCTGATGCTGGATGAGCCGGCGGCCGGCCTCAACCCCAACGAGACCCGGGATCTCGATGACCTGATCGTCAGCCTGACCCGCGATGAGGGCATCTCGGTGCTGTTGATCGAGCACGACATGAGTCTGGTGATGGGCATCTCGGATCACATCTACGTGGTCAATCAGGGTCAGCCGCTGGCGGATGGCTGCCCGGATGACATTCGACGCAACGATGCCGTGATCAAGGCCTATCTGGGAGAGGAATGAGCATGAGTGAGCATGTTGATGCAGTCATGCCAGAGACCGTGCCTGCCAGCGAGGCACTCGCGCCGCGGGATGCCATGCTGGCGCTCGAGCACCTGACGACACATTACGGGCCGGTGCAGGCGCTCAATGATGTCTCGCTGGCCGTGGGGCAGGGCGAGATCGTGACGCTGATCGGTGCCAACGGCGCCGGCAAGACGACGCTTTTGATGTCGATCTGTGGCGATCCGCGCCCGACCAGCGGGCGGGTGTGGTTCGAGGGCGAGGAGATCACCGGCACACCCACGGCGCGCGTGATGCGTGGCGGGCTGTCGGTGGTGCCCGAAGGTCGCCGCATCTTCACCGGCATGACGGTGGAGGAGAATCTCGCCATGGGCGGCTATTACCAGAGCAAGGAGGAGAACGAACGCAGCATCGAGCATGTGCTGGGGCTCTTCCCGCGCCTCAAGGAGCGCTTCCATCAGCGCGGCGGCACCATGTCCGGTGGCGAGCAGCAGATGTTGGCCATCGGGCGTGCCTTGATGAGTCGGCCGCGACTGTTGTTGCTCGATGAGCCTTCGCTGGGACTGGCGCCCATCGTGATCGGGCAGATCTTCGAGATCGTCGAGCAGCTGCGCGAGCAGGGCACCACCATCTTCCTGGTGGAGCAGAATGCCCATCGCGCCTTGTCGATCGCCGATCGCGGTTATGTGCTGGAACACGGTCGCGTGGTGCTGGCGGACAGCGGCAAGGCGCTGCTGGCCAATGACGAGGTCCGCCGCGCCTATCTTGGCGGCTGATTACGCCGAGAGAGGTGTCACGAATTCTTCCGGAGCATAGGCGACGCCGTCATGGATACGATAATGATCGGTAGGGCCGGAGACCTGGCAATTGCTGACGCAGGCCTGGCTGGCCGGAAGCTGGCGCAGCGGATAGCGCACACCGGATTGACACAGTTCCAGCATCTTCTTGAGCGCGCTGCGCTCACAGAAGCCGCACAGGCATTCAAGGGCATTGTCGAGACAGTCTTCCTCGCTCATGCCTGCCCCATAGATGCGCTTGTCATCACAGACCACGAATCCGAGCGCGCCGGGGGATGTGGCGGGTGTTGTCATGTCTGCTGCCGTATCAGGTACTGCACTGAGAATGTTATCAGCCATGATGAACCTCATTGGAATGGGGCTGACAGGGCGTCGATTGGCGATAGCGCGTGTTGAGGGCCAGCAGGATCGCGGCGCTTTCCGCATCAAACTGGCCACTGATGGCCCCGGGGCGAAAGTGCGCCTGAAACGCGGCGATCGCCATCCAGGGCCGCTCGGCCTCCACTGGATAACCATAGTGGGCGAGCGCCGCGATCAAGGTCTTCTCCGCGGGCAGTCCATCGCTGGCCATCTGTTGTCGAAAGCAGCTGACGTCGGCATCCCGTGGCCAGGCCCCGATGCCGGCTTCATGCAGACGGCGCCAGGGGAAGCGCGGGCCCGGGTCGGTCTTGCGGTCCGGGGCGATGTCGGAGTGTCCGACGACATCCACTGCCTTGATGTCATGGCGGTGCACAATGGGGGAGGCCAGCGCGATCAAGGCCGCGATCTGCTGCTCGTTCCAGGCCGCGAAGTGGCGATCAGGGGACCAGCGCCTTGCCACCCAGGGGCGTGAGCGCTTCGGGCCCGGCATTGACCATCTCGATGCCGATGGAAGTGTCATTGAGGTGGCCGCGTTCACCCCAATGGCTGACGCCGGCATGCCAGGCGCGGCGCGCTTCCGGCACCAGCGGATAGACGCGCGGCAGGCCGGTCGCGGGCATCGGCGACGACAGCAGATAATGCGCGCTGACGTCAGCGCCGGTGAGGCTGATCAGAGAGCCTGTGAGGTCATCATCGGTGTAATGCAGTACCAGATGGCGCACGCGAGAATTGCTTTGACTCTCGGTGCTGGCCTCCATCCGCTGGGATGTCCTGACATGCGGGTTGCAGGATTCGCTCTGCCGCCGCGTGCTCGCTTGAGGTATAATCCCGGCCACCTGACCCGGCGCCCGCCCCATGGTGGCGCGATTTCTGTCCCTGACAACAGTAATCGGCCTGACGCCCTGGGCGCCAGTGTGCCTGTCTTTTCCATCGCTTGCCCTTGAGGAGCCGATCCTGATGACCGTGATCCGCCAGGATGACCTGATCCAGAGCGTCGCCGACGCGCTGCAGTACATCTCCTACTACCATCCAAAGGACTTCATCGACGCCATGAACGCGGCGTACGAGCGTGAAGAGAATCCGGCCGCCAAGGATGCCATCGCGCAGATTCTGATCAACTCCCGGATGTGTGCCCTGGGTCATCGTCCCATCTGTCAGGACACCGGTATCGTCACCGTCTTCGTTCATGTCGGCATGAACGTGCGCTTCGAGGCCGAGATGAGCCTGGATGACATGGTCAACGAAGGCGTCCGCCGCGCCTATCTGCTGCCGGACAACGTGCTGCGCGCCTCCGTGCTGGCAGACCCGGACGGCAAGCGTGCCAACACCAAGGACAACACGCCGGCCATCATCCACCACAAGCTGGTGCCGGGGGATACCGTCGAGATCCACGTCGCGGCCAAGGGCGGCGGCAGCGAAGCCAAGTCCAAGTTCGCGATGCTCAACCCGTCCGACTCCGTGGTCGACTGGGTGCTGGAACAGATTCCGAAGATGGGCGCTGGCTGGTGTCCGCCCGGCATGCTGGGCATCGGCATCGGCGGTACCGCCGAGAAGGCGATGCAGCTGGCCAAGGAATCCCTGCTCGAGCCGATCGATATCCAGGAACTGCAGAAGCGTGGTGCCTCCAACCGCGCCGAAGAGATCCGTCTCGAGCTGTTCGAGAAGGTCAACGCGACGGGTGTCGGCGCACAGGGCCTCGGTGGTCTGACCACCGTGCTCGACATCAAGGTCATGGATTACCCGACCCACGCGGCCAACAAGCCGGTGGCGATCATCCCGAACTGCGCGGCGACCCGTCACGTGCACTTCACTCTGGATGGCAGCGGCGCGGCAGAGCTGCCGGCACCCAAGCTCGAGGACTGGCCGGAAATCACCCGTGAAGCGGGCGACAGCGTCAAGCGCGTCAACCTCGACACAGTGACGCCCGAGGAAGTGCAGAGCTGGCAGCCGGGCGACACCCTGCTGCTCAACGGCAAGCTGCTGACCGGCCGTGATGCGGCCCACAAGCGCATGACCGAGATGCTGGCACGTGGTGAGCAGCTGCCGGTGGATCTGAAAGGTCGCTTCATCTACTACGTCGGCCCGGTCGATCCGATCCGTGACGAAGTCGTCGGTCCGGCTGGCCCGACCACCGCGACCCGCATGGACAAGTTCACGCGTACGCTGCTGGAAGAGACCGGCCTGTTGGGCATGGTCGGCAAGGCCGAGCGTGGCCCGACCGCGATCGACGCCATCCGTGACAACAAGTCCAGCTACCTGATGGCGGTCGGCGGCGCCGCCTACCTGGTCGCCCAGGCGATCAAGAAGTCCCGCGTGCTGGCGTTTGAAGACCTGGGGATGGAAGCGATCTACGAATTCGAGGTCGAGGACATGCCGGTCACCGTGGCGGTCGATAGTGCAGGTGTCTCCGTGCACCAGACCGGCCCGGCCAAGTGGAAGGAAATCATCGCCAGCCGCGCCTGAAGGCCGTCACGCCGAGGCATCGTTGCCAGCGCAGCTGTGGCATAATCTGGCGACCCTGACGCCTGCAATGGAGCTGCAATGACCGCCTGGTTACTTGGCTTTCTGCTGTTGAGCAGTCACATTCTGGGTGCGATGACCGCCGTCATGGCCCTGATGTCCAGTCGTACCTCACAGGGTGCGATTGCCTGGATTCTGTGTCTGCTGACCTTCCCCTACGTCGCCCTGCCGCTTTACTGGGTATTCGGGCGTCCCCGTTTCTATGGCTATGTCAGTGCCCGCGAGGAGCGTGACTCGACGATGCGACGCGTCTTGATGCGTTTTCGTCCCAAGCTCTCCCCCTGGCTCTCGCGTCCGCTGGGCGGCAATCCCACGCACCTGGATGCCATCGAGCGTCTGGCGATGATGCCGGTGACCACCGGCAATCGCGCCAAGCTGTTGATCAATGGCGAGGAGACGTTCGATGCCCTGTTCGCGGCCATCAAGGCGGCCGAGGATTACATTCTCATCCAGTTCTTCATCGTGCGGAATGACGAGCTCGGTGTGCGACTCAAGCAGGCACTGATGAAGCGTGCCGAACGTGGCGTGCGGGTCTGTTTCCTGTATGACGAGATCGGCTCGCGCAAGCTGCCGGATGGGTACCTCAATGATCTGCTGGAATCCGGCTGTGAGGTGAGTGCCTTCAACTCTTCGCGGGGCTGGCGGCACCGCTTCCAGATCAACTTCCGCAATCACCGCAAGATCACCGTCATCGATGGCCGAGTGGGCTTTGTCGGCGGGCTGAATGTGGGCAATGAGTATCTGGGCCATTCCGAACGCTACGGCGCCTGGCGCGATACTCACCTCAAGCTGGAAGGACCCAGCGTGATGGGGCTGCAGGAGGCCTTCTGGGAGGACTGGCACTGGGCGACTGGCGAGGTGCTGTCGCTGGAGTGGGAGCCCCGCATCAGCTGTGAAGAGTGTCAGCACGTGGTGATCGTGCCTTCCGGCCCGGCGGACCGTCGCGAGACGGCCAGTCTGCTGGTTCAGCAGGCCATCCACTCCTCGGTCAGCCGCATCTGGATCACCAGCCCCTATTTCGTGCCGGACCAGGGCGTGCAGGATGCCTTGAAGCTGGCAGCGCTGAGAGGCGTGGATGTGCGGGTGATGATCCCCGAACGTCCCGATCATCTGCTGGTGTTCCTGTCGGCCTTCTCGTTCCTCTCCGACATGATTCGCTCGGGCGTGCGCGTCTTCCGCTATCAGCCGGGCTTTCTGCATCAGAAGGTGATGTTGATGGACAGTCACACGGCGACCATCGGGACGGTCAACCTCGACAATCGCTCCTTCCGTCTGAACTTCGAGGTCACCGCCTTCGTGCCGGATCACCAGTTCGCGGCAGAGGTGGAGGCCATGCTCGAGGAAGACTTCCGTCATTGTCGCGAGATCAGCTGCGAGGAGCTGGAGGCGCGGCCCATGTGGCGCAAGCTGGTGTCGCGGGCGGCCTATCTGCTGGCCCCGATCCAGTGACCCCGCGCACTGCATGAAGCACTGCATGAACCTGCCGCCTGCCGAGTTGAACGAAACTCACTCGGCAGGTCTTGTCATTCGTGGCCATTGCAGGCATCTTCTCGCTATAACTGATCGCCTGTTTATTTCTTTTTGGAATAAACTGAGAGCCTGGAGATACTTCTCTCGCCATGCATTGGAGAGGGCATCCAGGACGGCGGCTTCATGATTCCGCGCTGAGACCTGCCATGACTGTTCAAGATCTCCACGCCACGACGGTGAGTGACACTCCCTCCACGGCGCCTTCCATCGAGTATCAATTTCGCGATGACGCGGATGTGATCGCCTTTGCACGCCTGCATGTCGGCGATCAGTTGCCTGCCTTCACTATGGCCAGTGAGCTTCAGGTCGAGGAGATCGGCGATGGCAACATCAACTATGTCTATCGCGTCTGCACGCCGGACCGCTCAACCTCGGTGATCGTCAAGCAGGGGCTGCCCTGGGTGCGCATCATCGGCGAAAGCTGGCCGCTGTCGCTGGTGCGGGTACGCATCGAGGCCGAGACGCTGCAGTTCGAGGCCGATTGCGCGCCTGAACTGGTGCCGGCGCTCTATCACTTCGAGGAAGCCCGCTCGGCGATCGTGATGGAAGATATCGGCGATCACCGCAATCTGCGACACGCCTTCCTGGAGCGTGCGTCACTGCCGCAGCTGGGTCAGCAGATGGGGCATTTTCTGGCCACGACGCTCTATCGCAGCAGTGATCTGGCACTCGATGCCCACGACAAGAAGGCGCGCGTCGCACGCTTCACCAATCCCGATCAATGCAAGATCACCGAAGACCTGTTCTTCGTGGACCCTTTCTGCGATCACGAGCGCAACAGCATCAATCCGGCGCTGCGCAGCGATGCCGAAGCCCTGTGGCAGGACGCGGCACTCAAAGTGGAAGTGGCGGAGCTCAAGCAGCGCTTCCTGTCCACGCCCGAGGCGCTGCTGCATGGCGACCTGCATGCGGGCTCGATCTTCGTGCGTGAAGACAGCACCAAGGTCATCGACCCGGAATTCGGCTTCTTCGGTCCGGCGGGCTTCGATATCGGCAGCTGGCTGGCGGCGCTGTGGCTGGCAGCCTGCGCGCATACCGAACTCGAGGGTGAGGAGGGCGACAGGCGTGACTACGTGGCGCAGTTGCGTGCCCAGGCGGTCGCCAGTTGGGAAAGCTTTGCCCGCGAGTATCGTGAGCAGGCCGCCCACACGTCGGATGCCAGCTTTGCGGCACCCGGGGTGGCGGAACGATTGCTGAGCCGTATCCTGCGTGATGCGTTGGGTTATGCGGGCTGTGAGTTGATTCGTCGCACCATCGGGCTTGCGCACGTGCTGGAGCTTGAGTCGATCAACGATGATGCCGTGCGGGCGCGTGCCGAGCGCCGTGCCCTGGCACTCGGGCGTGAGCTCATCCTTGCGCGTGAGTCGCTGGAAGATCTCTCGGCGGCGGATGGCGTGGTCGCGCGTCTGCTGGGGTGAGGCATGCAGCGTCAGGGCTTTTCAATAAGAGACTTTCATGGCCCTGTCTTCCACGCCTTACAAGGTTGATCTCTCGCTGACCGACCTTGATCGTGGTGTCTACGAGACCCTGCGTTTTACCGTTGCCCGTCACCCCTCTGAAACCGAGCTGCGTCTGTGTGTTCGCCTGTTGGGCCATGCGCTGTGGTACAGCGAGAACATCGCATTCGGGCGTGGTCTGTCAGACGTCGATGAACCGGCGCTGTGGGAGAAGAGTCTGGATGGCCGCGTGCTGCACTGGATCGAGGTGGGCCAGCCGGATGCCGAGCGCCTGACCTGGTGTTCGCGGCGCACCGAGCGCACCTCGCTGCTCGCCTACGGTAGCCTGCGCGTCTGGGAAACCAAGGTGGTGCCGGCAGTGGCTGGACTGTCCAATCTGAGCATTGCCGCGGTTCCTGAGGGCGCACTGGACGCCATCACCGAATCCCTGCCACGCAACATCAAGTGGACCATGATGATCTCCGAGGGCACCATCTTCATCACCGATGACAATGGTCAGCACGAGATCAATCTGGAGTGGCTGAAAGGGGAGCGGGCCTGGCCTCACACCATGCTGATGTCGTGATCGACGATGAGTTGATCACGGCCGCTGGCCTTGGCGTGGTAGAGCGCCTCGTCGCTGCGTTGCACCCAGCTGCTGAGGGTATCCGGATGGCGCCGTTCACTGACCCCGGTACTGAAACGGATCACGCCGTGGGCCAGGGGAGACGCCTCACAGCTTTCACGCAACTGGCGATCGAATTCTCGGGCCACGGCAAGATTGCCCGGCAGCAGGATCATGAATTCCTCTCCCCCATAACGCCCGGCCTTGCCTGAGTATTCTCGGCTCAACGTCTGGATGTGCATCGAGAAGTGCGCCAGGACCTGGTCGCCGTAGGGGTGGCCGTGGGCATCATTGATCTGCTTGAAGTGGTCCAGATCACAGATCAGCAGACAGCTGATGTCGCGTCCGCTGAGGTGGTGTTCGGCGTGTTCATGGATCGTGCGGTGATTGTAGAGTCCGGTCAGACTGTCCAGTCGGCTCAGGCGTTCAAGCTTCTTTGCATAGGCGCGAGCCAGATCACGCTCCTCTCGAATGCGCTTGGCGTAACCGGCGATCACGAGGCTCAGCAGTCCGAACGCCAGGGTATAGCTGACCCCCATGTCCAGGCTGCGCATCGCGGTACTCGCGTAGGAGGAGACCAGTTGCGGGTTGGCCATCTCCCCCCACAGCAGAATCCAGGGCATCAGCATCAGGCCGCTGATGATGACGCCACGACGCAGACGGTCCGGCGGGAGAACCCCCAGCACGTAAGCGGCGGCCATGAGATAGAACAGCAGCGTCGGGCCCGAGGCGCCGTGATTGAAGACCCAGTTGCCCGGCAGCATCACGAAGGTCACCAGCGTGCAGAACAGCCAGGACATGCGGCTGAACTCCCCGTGGAAACGTGAGCGATACCACATCACCATGACCATCAGACTGATGACGGCAAGCGCCACGCTGTACGCGGGGACCGTCAGCTCCATCAGATAGTTGAAGACAGCGGAAAACAGGCCGATCAAAACGGCGGATACCAGAAACCCGTGGTGCAGAATCTGTCGTGCGGAGCCATTCTCGCCAACCAACCAGCGCCAGCTGGTGCCTACCATTTTTGCAAGACGAGTCATGGTACCTCGCGCGACGAATGACAAGAAATGTTCATATCGGGCTTTTCTTTTTGAGATCAATGCGGTACATTACGTCTCGTCTTGAGGGGGAAGCCTTTCAAGGACGAAGTCGGGACGTGGCGCAGCTTGGTAGCGCGCTGCAATGGGGTTGCAGAGGTCGCAGGTTCGAATCCTGTCGTCCCGACCAGAGGAGGTGAGAATGAAAACGGTTAACATTTACATGGAGAGTCGGTTCAACCCGGAGCGTTCCATCCTCAAGGAAAGCCTGGGGGATGGCTACGTGGCAAGGACCTGTGCGGCGCAAGCCCCCAACTTCCTGTTCGAGGTACATCAGGGACAGGACTTCGTGCTGGGGATAGAGGTCGCGGGGGCACGCAGTGCCGAATTCCTGTCGATCATCACGGAGGATTACGTCTATCAGCATCCCAGCATCGAGCCGAAGACGCTGGCGGAGTATCTCAAGAGTCGTGCGCAGCACCCGATCCGACGTCACGCGTAGCCCAGCACTCGTTGCAGTCGTGCGGCGTTGTCGGCGACCCATTGGGCATTGATTGGCCCCCAGTCCCGAATCACGTAATGACCGATGTTGTGACGTTGACCTTCCGCATGCTGGAATTCACAGACAATCTCGAGTTCGGCAAGTGCCGAGATGGTGTCCTGGGCGGTGCGCCTCGGCATGCCGGTGGCCTCGATGATGTCCGGCACGCTGTCGATCTCGTGGGCGATGAGATGCGCCACGAACAGGCGACGATAGAAGCTGGTCTGGGTCTTGCTGAGAACGGTGTCGGACATGCAGGCTCCGGAGGTCAGTGACTGAGCGTGTAGTCGATGGTGGTGACGACCCTGACCTGCTTGATATCGGGGGTATAGCTGTCGAGGTCCGAGATCGAGAAGTAGCCCTGGCTTGCATGCTTGATATGCCCCACCTGACTGCCGGAATCCTCGGCGAACTGTTGCGCGGCACGCCGTGCATCCGCGGTGGCGGCCGCGATCATCTCCGGCTTGAGAGCGGCAAGCCTCGTGAACAGGAATTCGGTGCGGTAGGCATAGTCCGCCGACAGCAGAATGCCGTCACGCACCAGCTCGCCGGTACGGGAAGCGCTCTGCTTGACGAGGTCCACCTCGGGCGAGCGCACCAGTACCGTGGCCTCGGCGCGGTAGCGCTCGTCAGGGCGCTGTGCGTTGTAGCTGTTGGCATGCAGGTCGGTTACCTGCGGTGACGTCACGCTGATCTGCTCGGACGGGAAGCCGCGAGCGGTGAGAAAGTCCCGAATCTTGCGTTCATCATCAGCCAGCGCCTCGTGCAGATCGGACAGGTGGTTGGCATTGACGCTGAAATGCAGTGGCCAGAGAGCCAGGTCTGCCTTGACGTCGCGCTCCGCCAGGCCCTTGACCGTCACCACCCGGTTGGACGCCTCCCAGACCTGTGCCGCTTCCTTGAGATAGCTGCCACTCCAGACCATCCCCACGGCCAGCAGGCCGCCCAATACCAGTGAGCTTGCGAGAGTGCGCATGTCACATCTTCCTTGAGCCGGATCAGTCCTGAACCTTGCCGCGCATCGCCTTGATCTTGCCCTTGCGAGTCTTGCTGTCGACCCGCCGCCGTTTGGCGCCCTTGCTGGGGCGAGTGGCGCGGCGTGCCTTCTGTACCTTGACGGCATCGAGGATCAGCGCCTTGAGGCGTGCCAGAGCATCTTCCTTGTTGAGTTCAAGGGTACGGTGGCTCTGGGCCTTGATGATGATGATGCCGTCCTTGCTGATGCGTTGATCCGACAGCTGCATCAGGCGTTCCTTGTAGAACGAGGGCAGGGTGGAGCGTTGCACGTCAAACCGCAGGTGGACGGCTGACGCCACCTTGTTGACGTTCTGGCCGCCATTGCCCTGAGCACGAACTCATGGATATTCCGCATCAACGC
Source organism: Cobetia sp. ICG0124 (assembly GCF_004006355.1). NCBI lineage: Bacteria > Pseudomonadati > Pseudomonadota > Gammaproteobacteria > Oceanospirillales > Halomonadaceae > Cobetia > Cobetia sp. ICG0124. Next base: position 1,576,686 of record NZ_CP024893.1, read on the forward strand.
CTCGTCTATTTTCAGGTCACCATTGAAGCGGGGTCGATCCGGCAGGCTGCCGCTCGACTGGATATCGCGCCGTCAGCGGTCAGTCGCCAGATCGGATTGCTGGAAGAGGCGATGGCCGCCACGCTCATCGAGCGAACCCGTGATGGCGTACAGCCGACACGAGTGGGCGAGATGCTGCTGGACTACATTCAGCAGCGCGAACAGTTGGATCAAAGCTTCGGTGAGCGTCTGGATGCCTACCAGCGGCTGGAAACCGGCGAGATTCGCCTGATCATCGGCGAAGGCTTCGTGGGCGATCTCGTCAACATCCCCCTGCGCGCCTTCCGGGCCCAGTACCCGGGGATCACCCTCAAGGTCAATACCGGCAGCATGCAGAGCATCATCGACCGTGTGGTCGAGGATGAGGCGGATATCGGCCTGATGTACCACGAACGCGTGCACCCTCAATTGCGCTTCTGGCATTCAAGCCCACAACCGCTGGTGGCGATGATGTCCCCGGAGCATCCGCTGGCGGCGGTGAACCATGCGCTGACCCTGGAAGAGGTGGCAGCGCATCCCATGGCGTTGTGGGGCCCCACCCATGGAGTGCGTCAGCTGATGGATGACGGCTTTCGTGACGCGGGCGTACGTCCCCACATGGTGATGCAGACCAATTCCATGGAAGTGCTCAAGCAGGCTGCACGCTCGGAGCTGTGCATCACGCTGCTGCCGGCCTTCGCGGCTGCGCGCGAGCTGGAGGAGGGCGTATTGATCGCTCGTGATGTGGAATGCAGCGCCTTTCGCCAGGCACGCGCCCACATCATCACGCGGATCGGACGGCGCATGCCACGGGCCAGTCTGCAACTTCTGCGCCACCTGGAGCGCTGGATCACGGCCTTCAGTGGCCCCCGTCAGGAGTAGTTGAGCGGGAATATCGCTGAGCCAGCGATCACACAGATGATGGATGTCATCCTCATCCGCCGGGCACAGTTCGGGGGGTTGCCAGCGATCGAAGACCGCCTTCATCAACCCGGAAGGCAGCTTGAGGGTGGTCACGTAGCTGCGCGCCAGGCGCAGGTCGCGGCGCAGGGCACCGGTGGAGATACCGGAATCATAATCTCCCGGCAGCACCCAGCGCGGGAAATTCACCTCGCTGACGGCGCTGCGGCCGGCCCCCAGATTGATGGCATCGATGCAGGCGTGAGGCCGCACCCCGGCGCGATAGGCCATCGCGATCGCCTCTGCCGTGGTGATGAGATGGGCGGCGTGGAGATAGTCATTGGCCAGCACGGCCGCATGCCCACAGCCGGCATCCCCGACGTGCAGGTGGCGGGTAGCGATGGCCTCGAGCAGGGGCGTCATGCGTTGTACGGTGGCGTCATCACCGCCGACCAGCAGCGTGAGATGGCCTTCGCTCTCATCGCGAGGGTCGCGACTGGAAGCCGCTTCCAGCCAGTGATGGCCAGCCAGCCGGGTCTGCACGGCCAGCTCACGGCTGATGTTTACATCGCCCCGGCAGAGATCGACGATGACACTGCCCGGCGGTGCCAGTCGCAGCAGGCCTTCCTTGCCGGTCAGTACCTTCTGCACCTGTTGGGAGGTTGCCAGCGCCAGCAGGTAGACCTCGCTGGTGAATCAATCGCGCGTCAGCAACTCGCGCACCAGTGACGTCCAATAGCTGACCCCGATGGGGGTGGCAGCGTCGTTGAAGTCGTAGTTGGGGTTGTGCAGTGAGGCGCTGTCCTCGCCGTTGCCCAGCCAGATATAGGCGCCGGGGCACTCCTGCAGCAGATAGGCGAAGTCTTCCGAGGCCATGGAGGGCGGCAGATCGCGATGGACCTTCTGGATGCCGGGCAGTTGCGCCAGGACATTGGCACAGCGTTCGGCGTGTCCCGGAGTATTGAGGGTCGCCGGGTAGCGTGGCTGATAGTCGAACTCGACCTTGAGGCCATGGAAGGTCGCCATGGCATCGACGGCATCATGGAAGCGCTGCTGCAGGTGCGCCCGCAGTGCCGGGTCGAAACAGCGCAGCGTGCCACGCAGCTCGACCACTTCCGGCATCACGTTGAAGGCATCGCCGGCATGGAACTGGGTGATGCTGAGAATCGCGGTCTTGTGGGCCGGCGTCTCGCGGCTGATCAGCCCCTGAAGCTGGGTCACCAGCTGGCAGGCCGCCAGGATGGTGTCCTTGCCCAGATGCGGCATGGCCGCATGACAGCCATGACCGCTCAAGGTCAGGGTGAAGACATCGAAGGCCGCCATCACCGCCTCGTCATGCACGGCGGCTTCGCCCAGCGCCAGTCCCGGCCAGTTGTGCAGGCCGTAGATGGCCTCCATCGGGAACTGCTCGAACAGGCCATCCTCGACCATGCGGCGTCCGCCGCCTTCGTTTTCCTCGGCGGGCTGGAACACGAACACCACGCGCCCGGCGAAGTCCGGATCACGCGCCAGCATGCAGGCCGCGCCCAGCAGCATGGTGGTATGGCCATCGTGGCCACAGGCATGCATCTTGCCGGGTGTGTGCGAGCAATGTGAGACGGCGTTGGCCTCGGTGACATCCAGCGCGTCCATGTCGGCACGCAGACCGATGGTACGTCCCGGCCCCAGATTGCCATCCAGCACCGCCACCACGCCGGTCTCGGCAAGTCCGGTGGTGACCTCGAGACCCGCCGCACGCAGGATCTCGGCGACGCGCGCCGAGGTGCGGTGCTCCTCGAAGGCCGTCTCGGGATGCTGATGAAACTCATGACGCCAGCTGCGCAGCAGTGCCTCGTCGATGTTCTCGGGTAGTTGCATGCTGAATTCCTGTGGAAACCGGCACCCTGGAGTGCCGGCTTGAATGTGTTGAGAGGGGGGGGGAAGCAACGTGCGAAGCCCGTGTGATCAGAGCAGTGCCTGCGCCACGACCGCCGAGCCGATATAGGTGCCAGTGAAGACCAGCAGCGAGATGATCACCAGCTTCCAGCCTGCCTGGCGGAACATGCTGAACTCGCGCTTGCTCAGCGCCAGACCCGCGTAGCCGAGTACCGGCGTGACGATGGCAAGGAAGTTGACGAAGCTCAGCTGCTCGGTGATCCAGCCGCTGCCCGGGAACCATGGCAGCGTCATCAGGATACTGACCAGCGACACCCAGGCGATGGCCGGCAGATAGAAGGGCATCAGGCGAGCGACGCCAAGGCCGAGCATGGTCATCACGTAGAGGATCAGCATGCCGGGGGCGGCGTCGATCAGGCTGGCACCGTTGATGGTGTTGACCACCCAGCCGACCACACAGACCGCCGCGACCACCAGTGCCGTCTTGCCCAGCTGGTTCTCCGGGCGATCTTCAACCAGCGCCTCGGAGGCCAGCGTGGCTTCCTCGTCATTCATGGCGCCATTGTCGCCGGCTCGCTTGCGGCTGAAGAAGGTGAACAGACGCTCGGCGACCGGCAGGGCGATGAACAGGGACACGTAGAGGCCGGTGGCGTAGGTCAGCAGGTTGCTGGCGCCGGCAAAGGCCAACAGCTCTTCGCCCATCTCCGGCAGGGCACCGGCGATGGCGCCGGAACATGCCGCCACCATGCTGCCGCTGCCGACACCACACGCCATGGCCAGCGCACGCGGGTCGAAGATGTCCAGCGAGGTCAGGTAGCCCGCCATCAGCGCGAACCACAGGGTGCCGAACATGGTACCCACGACATAGACGCCCATCACGCCGACACCTTCCGGCCCCTTGAGGCCATATTTGTCGGAGATGATCGCGATATTGGGTTCCCGCGCGATGGAGTAGGTCGCGCCGATCGCCTCACGGCCCATCTTGAGCACCACGACCGCGATCGGCATCGCGATCAGCATGGTGCCCAGATTGCCCAGCTCCTGCAGGATCAGCGCCGGACCTGCCGAGATCAGTTGCTCGATGGCCGGGCCGATGGTGGAGCCGAAGCGGGCGATGAACGGCATGATCGACAGCAGGATGACCGGTCCTGCCGCCGCGCTGATCACCGGCGGGATGACGCGTTTCGTGCCGCTGAACAGGTGCGGATTGCACAGCACGGCCGCAATGAAGGCATAGAACAGGGGCAACAGCAGCAGGGTGCCGGGGCCGAGGGGGAACTTGAGGATACCGATCAGTTCGGCGCCGAGAGATAGCACCACGACCAGCAGATGCAACCGCCAGTCCAGGAGTTGAGCGAGGGGCATGTGGGACTCCGCTTGTTATTGTAGTTCAGTCGTCCGTGATCACGCGCAACAGCTCATGGCAGGCACCGAGGCTGTGATAGTCACACTTGGCGCCGGGCGAGCTCTTGAGGTCATCGAAACGCTGGTTGTCGGCATTCAGCAGGCGATACCAGGCGCCGTAGCGATGGTCGATGAAGTGCTGCCAGGCGTAGCCCCACAGGCGTTCATACCACTCGGCGTAGTGCGACTCGCCGGTGGCCTCGTTCAGCAGCGCTGCGGCCACCAGGCTCTCGGCCTGCACCCAGAAGTACTTCTCGTCGTCGCAGATGGTGCCATCCGGCGCGAAGCCGTAGTAGAGCCCACCACGTTCGCCGTCCCAGGCCAGATCCATCGCCGTATCGAACAGACGCTTCGCGGTCGGCAGCAGCCAGTCGTCATCGCGGTGACGCTTGAGCATCAGCAGCAGCTTGGCCCATTCGGTCAGGTGGCCCGGCTGGAAGCCCCAAGGACGATAGAGGTTCTTGGGGTCGTCGCGGTTGTAGTCCCAGTCGACGTTCCAGTCGCGATCGTAATGCTCCCAGATCAGGCCATCGGCCTTGGCGGCCTGACGCTGGCAGATGTTGCGGGCCAGGGTCATGGCCCGCTCCAGATAGCGTTCGTCATCCGTGGCTTCAAAGGCGGCCAGCATGGCTTCACAGGCGTGCATGTTGGCGTTCTGGCCACGGTAGTCGGATAGCGTCTGCCAATCGGCGCTGGCTTCATCGGCGTACAGACCGTGATGCTCCGACCAGAAATGCTGCTCCATCAGGGCGTGGGTCTCGTCCAGCCAGCCGCGGGCCTCCTCGATACCGGCGCGCCAGGCCGTCGCGTAGGCCAGCATCACGAACGCCAGTCCGTAGCACTGGTTGGTATGATCCGCCTCGCCTTGCTCGCTCAGCGACCACAGGTAACCACCGGTCTGCGGATCGAGATGCACCTCGCGCAGATAATCGATGCCATGACGAGTCGCGGCCAGACACGCCTGGTCACCGGTGCGCAGATATTCCATCGCGAAGTTGAAGATCATCCGCGTGCTGCTGACCAGATGACGCGCTGCGGGTGCATACACGCTGCCGTCATCACGATACGCCTGGAAGTAGCCGCCGCGTTCCTGATCCACCGCGCGCGGCAGATAGAAGTCCATGATCGAGCGGATATGCGTGTCCAGAAAGCCGCGGCTGGCGAACGTTGCCGGCATGGGCGGTACCGCCTGGCGTGACAGCGGTGCCTTCTGCGGCGCCTGCGCCAGTGGCGTGAGTTGTTGAGGCTGTTGCTGAGAAGTTTGTGGAGAGGCGTGCTGAGTCATCAGGAGACCTCCTCGACGCCGGACGCCGCCTTGCTGGCGGTGAAGCTTTCCAGCGGGTTGAGCCAGTAGAGGTCCATCGCTGCCGTCCAGGAGAAGTCGCGACCGCCACAGCCTTCGCCGGTCACCGAATTGAAGTATTCATAGTAGCCTGCCGCCGCGATGCACTGCTGGCTGGCCTGCTTGATCCGGTCGGCCTCGCGGGACATGCCATATTCCTCACAGCCGATGGCCAGCATCCAGTTGATGTGCAGCCAGCTCGGCCCGCGCCAGTAGCGCTTGGGTTCGAAGCGGGTGCTGGCCGGGTGGGTGGAGGCGACACCGAAGGGCGCCTGTTCCAGCCAGTCCTCGAGCAGGCCGCCCATGCGCTGCGCCTGGGCACCGCTGGCGACCCCGGCGAACAGCGGCAGGATACCGGCGGTGGTGACGTGCTCCAGCAGCACATTGGCACGCGCATCGCGGCTGAGGAAGCAGCCCAGCTCATCGCTCCACAGCGCCTGCACGCCTTCCTCGGTGCGCGCCAGCGACTGCTTGAGGCTGTAAAGCGCCTCGCCGTGGGTGTTGACCAGGCCAAGCCCGGCGGCATCCTCTTCGCACAGCGCGATCAGGTCGCGCGTGCCACGGTGCAGGATGGAGATCAGGCTGATGTCCTCGACGCGGTACGGGCAGTCGCGATACAGCACCTCGGCGTCGTGCTCGTTCTGCTGGAAGAACTTCACCAGATAGATGTAACGATCATATTCGTACTTGTGCGGGCGCTCGGACGGATCGACCAGCCCCGTATCGCGACGCACGTATTCGGCATCGACCGGCGGCACGCCAGCCAGCGGGCCATCCCACTGGGGGCTGTTGTCCATGCCGGACTCCCAGGGGTGATAGCTGCACACGCGGCCGGTATGTTCCGGATCACGGTCGCGGTAGAACCACAGGTGATAGCGGATGACGCCAGGCAGGGTGGCGGCCAGTTTCTCCTCGGCAAGCCGGCGGTCACGGCCTTCCTCGAACAGCAGCTTCATGACGCTGGCCAGCACCGGCGGCTGGGAGATGGCGCTGGTCGCCGGGCTGCGCTGGACACCCCAGACTTCCGGCCCCGGGAAGTAGGTTTCCGCATCCCCGTGGAAGACGATGTGCGGCACCATGCCGTTGTCCCACTGGCCTTCCAGCAGACGCTCGATCTCACGCCAGGCACGTGCCTCGTCACCGGCGGCCAGCCAGCCCAGCGCGGTGATGGCGGCGTCCCAGTTCCACTGGAAGGGGTAGAGGCCACGCGTGGGGACGGTGTAGCCGCCCAGGTCGTTGAGCTTGAGAACGTCGTGAGCGCTGAGCGCGTCGAGCTTGGCATTCATGTAAGTCGGCTCCGTTCGGGATGACAGGTTCGAAATCAAAGGTTCTGGATCAAAGGTTCTGGATCAAAGGTTCGCAATCAAAGGCTCGCAATCAAAGGCTCGGGTCGAAAGGGATCAACACGCCTCACGCCGACATCAGCTGGCCGCTGTGGTCATAGAAGCGCATCTTCTCGGCCAGCGGCCGGATGTGGATGTCACTGCCATTGGCGATCTCCAGGTCACTCGGTACGTTGACGCGCAGCATCTCGTCCCCGAAGCGGGCAGTCAGCTGCTTGTGGGAGCCCAGCAGCTCCGTGACCAGCACACGGACCGGCGCGAAGTCCTCGGTGGGCTCGAAACGCACCTCGAAGTCCTCGGGGCGGATACCGCACCTGTGGATCTGGCTGGCGGCCGGGGCGGCCTGGTGCCAGCGCGCATCCGGGGCGATGAAGTTCATCGGTGGATTGCCGATGAAACTGCCGACGAATTCGGTCGCCGGATAGTGGTAGATCTCGGAGGGCGGCGCGTACTGCTCGATCTGGCCTCCCTTCATGACCGCGATGCGGTCGGCCAGGCTCATGGCCTCGACCTGATCATGGGTCACGTAGATGGTGGTGGTGTCGGAGGCGGCGAGGATGGTCTTGAGCTCGGCGCGCATCTCCAGGCGCAGCAGCGCATCCAGATTCGAGAGCGGCTCATCCATCAGCAGCACTTCCGGTTCCATCGCCAGGGCACGCGCGACCGCGACCCGCTGACGCTGACCGCCGGAGAGCTGGCCGGAGTAGTGATCCAGACGGTCCTCGATGTGCATCAGCTCGGCGGTTTCCTTCACCTTGCGCTGGATGTGCGCTTCGCTGTCCTTGCGCACGCGCAGGCCGAAGGCGATGTTCTCCGCCACCGTCATGTGCGGGAAGACGGCGTAGTTCTGGAACACCATCGCGATGCGGCGATCCCGCGGTGCCAGTGAGGTGATCTCACGCTCGCCGATGCGGATCGAGCCGCTGCTCTCGTACTCCAGCCCCGCGATGATGCGCAGCAGGGTGGACTTGCCGCAGCCGGACGGGCCGAGCAGCACGGTGAATTCCTTGTCACGGATCTCGAGATCGATGGACTTGAGGATTTCCTGCTTGCCGAACTGCTTGCGTACGGCACTGATCTGGATGGCTGACATGGTCGGACTCCTTGGTGACCACCGTCGTCATGCATTGGCCGGTTGAAGGGCCGTACGCTAGCGGTTGGAAATGCCCCACATGCTGAACAGGTACTTGCGGATCGCGAACAGGAACAGCAGCGCCGGGACGACCAGGATCAGACCGCCGGCGTATTTGATCTCGGCGGGCGACTCGGAAAGGCTCTGGACCAGAAAGGCCGTCAGGGTGCGGTTCTCGACGGTGAGAATCGCCGAGGCGAACACCTCGTTCCACGAGATCACGAAGGCGAATACCGCAGAGGCGGTGATGCCCGGCGCGGCCAGCGGCAGCACCGCGCGGCGGAAGGCCTGCCAGCGGTTGCAGCCCATCAGCCAGGCAGCTTCCTCGAGTTCCACCGGGATGCCCATGAACAGGCTCGAGGTGATCAGCACCGCGAAGGGCAGTGCCAGGGTGGCGTGGACCATCGCCAGCCCCAGGATGGAGTCATCGATGCCCACCTGGATGAAGATGACGGCCAGCGGCAGCGCCAGCAGCGGCATCGGGAAGGCACGCGACAGGATGATGATCAGACGAAAGGCGTTCATGCCCGGAAACACGAAGCGGGCCAGCGCATACCCGGCGGGAGCGCCGAGCACGATGGCGATCACCATCGTGAAGGCGGCGGCCAGCAGCGAGTTGCCCAGCGCACTGATCACGCCCTGGTAGTGCCAGAAGAAGTCGAGGGTCTCGAAGCTCAGCGCTGGGGTCAGGGTCTTGGGCCAGCCGCTGATCTGCTCCGGGGTGCTGACACTGTTGAGCATCAGCAGGCCGATGGGCACCAGCACCCACAGCACCAGAATCGCGACACCGGCACGGAACAGCCATTTCCAGGCCATGTCATGACGGCGTGGCTTGTGTGCGCTCTGCGCCTGCGCCGGGGCCTGGGAATCGGAACGAGAAGACACGGGAGCCGGCATGATGGCCTCGGATGTCGTGGATTTCATCAGCGTGCCTCCTTCGGAACGTTGAGGAACTTGAGGTAGCAGCCGGTGATGACCACCGAGATCAGCATGATCAACACCGCGTAGGCGGAGGCGGCGCCGGTCTGCTGATAGAGGAACTGCCAGTCGAAGGTCTCGCTCATCAGTACCGGCATGTCGCTGCCGCCCAGCATCATCACCACCGCGAAGACTTCCAGCGCCAGCAGGGTGCGCAGGATCAGTGCCGACTGGATGCTCGGGCGCAGCATCGGCAGGGTGATCTTCCACAGGCGCTGCCAGTAGCTGGCGCCGAACACCTGACCGGCCTCGTCATATTCCTTGGGGATCAGCCCCATGCCCGACACCAGGATCACCAGCACGATGGCGGTGCCGCGCCAGATTTCCGCGACCACCACTGCCAGGAACAGCGCGAAGGCGTTCTGATAGTTGAGCCACGAGGTTGGCGCATCGATCACGCTGACCGCGCTCAAGAAGCTGTTGAGAAACCCGAACTGTTCCAGGATCGCCAGCCAGATGATGCCGGCGGCCAGATCGGAGATGCCCAGCGGGATGGTCCAGATGTAGAGGATGCTGTCGCGCCCCTTGTTCATCTTTGTGACCATCAGCGCCATGCCGATGGCCAGCACCAGCTGGACCGGCACCACGACACCGGTGAGCAGCAGGGTGTTCTTGAGCGAGGGCCAGAAATTGAAGTCCTGATAGATGCGCGTGAAGTTGGCGAGACTCACGCCGCCGTCAGGCTGGGTGAAGGCCTGGGCGAAGATCTCCAGAAAGGGGTAGAGGAAGAAGGCGCCCATGAACAGCAGGCTGGGGGCGATCAGGTAATAAGGTAGCCAGCGATCGTGCTTCATCTTTGCTCACCTTTGACGTTGTTGTGATGGCGTGTCGGAAGGGTTTCGTGGCACCGGGTCGGCATGACAGGGGTTGGCGTACCGTCATGGCGACCCGTCGAGGGCTCGTGTGAGCGAATTACTTGACCGGGCAGGGGCCGTCGCTGGGCGTGTCCGGCAGCCAGCAGCTGGCCCCTGCGGTGTCGATCAGCGTCTGCAGGCGTGGGGCGAGAATATCCAGCGTCTCCTCGATGTCGGCGTCGCGCAGCACGATCTGCACGAAGGCATCGCGGTAGATCTTGTTGAACAGGCCCGCCTGTTGCCCCAGGCCGCTGGGCAGCAGGGACAGCACGGCATCCTCGGCGGAAGACTGTGTCGCCACCGCCTTGCCGGACATGCGAATGCTGGCGGGCAGATCATCAGGCAATTCAGCGGTGACCACGGGGAAGAAGTTGGTGGCGCGCAGGGTGCGAATCTGGGCGTCGGGCGTCATCAGATAGCGGATCAGCTTGCGACTGGCTGCGGGGTCGGAGGCATTGGCCGGCATCGCCAGTCCTGCCACCACCGGCATGTAGCCGCGACCGCTGGGGCCTGCCGGCGCCGGGAAGGCCACGAAGTCATCGGGACGCTTGTTGAAGGCATCCTTGAGGCGCGCGGTGTGATCGAACGCCACCCATACCTCACCATTGAGCAGCGGTTCCTGCATGAAGCCGTAGGCGGTGGAGCGTGGATTGGTCACCGCCCAGATCTCGCGGAACTTCTGCCACATGGCCACGGCATCGGCGCTACGGAACTCGCGCACCACCGAATGGGTGAAGGACGGGTAGAGATAGCCTTCCAGGAAGCGGTGGATCAGCCCCTTGCGACCGGCCGGGAAGCCCAGCTTGGGCTGGCCGGTGGCGGTCTCGAGATTGCGCCCCCAGGCCAGCAGCTCGTCATAGCTCAGTGCATCGAGATCCGCGCCTTCGGGCAGGTAGGGCAGCGCCTTGCGATTGGCCGCCATGATGTAGGTGGCCTGCATCCAGGGGATGTAGCGCTGCTGCTCGCCGCCCAGCTTGCCCAGCGTCAGGTATTGCTCGCTGATGCCCTTGTCCTTGAGCGTGCTTGCCAGCGTATCCAGTGGCGCGAGAATGCCGGGCGTCAGCGAGCCCAGCTCGCCATGCAGGCCGCCGAGCAGGTCCAGCGCGCCTTCGGGACTCGACTTCTCCGCCTCCAGTCGTGACAGGAAGGTACCGGTTTCCTGCGGCATGTAATCGATGGACTCGGCGTAGGGGGCCAGGGCGATCTCGCGCATCTGCTGGGCCTCTTCCAGCGGTCTGGCCTGGGTGCTGAAGAAGGTGATGTCAGCGAGGGCGGACGTACTGCCCAGCAGCGCCAGCAAAGCGAGGGCGGTTGGCATCTTGCGCATGGAGGTCTCCCCGGTCGGGTGTTGTTTTTCTGGCGTCACGCTGACCACGTTCTGGCGATGGCGTTTTCAGATCAGGCGTTTTGCGGTCAGGCGTCTGTCGTCGTGAGGTCAGGCGATGGTTCTGTGTGATCAGGCATGTGTGCTCAGGCATGTGTGATCAGGCATGTGTGCTCAGGCAGTGGTATCGCGCAGCAGCAGGTCGTAATCGAAGCAGCGATGGCGTGGCGCGCCCTCCTGCGGGGCCAGCACCAGTTCGATCAGCGCCTGACTGACGGTCTCGAAGGAGATGTCCAGCGTGCTCAGGCTGGGCTGCTGGTACATCAGCGGTGGCAGGTTGTCCGCCCCGATGATGGCGATATCCCGGCCGGGCGCCCGCCCGCTCTCGCTGACGGCTTCCATCACGCCGTAGGCGAAGATGTCGCTGGCGCACACGAAGGCGGTGGGGGCATCGGCACTCGCCAGCACCTCTCTGGCGACCTGATAGGCGCTGGCGTAACCGTGGGGGCAGTGGCGCGAGCTGGGGGCGAGACTGGCCTCGCGCATGGCCTGCAGGTAGCCGGTCTCACGCTCCACCGCGGTATAGAGATCGCTGAAGAAGTTGAGGAACAGGATGTTGCGATGTCCCTGCTGGATCAGATGGCGAGTGGCGCGCAGGAAACCATCGGCGGCATTGATGTCGACCCAGTCGTGCTCGTCGGCGCGGCCGGTGCGACCGTGGGTGACGAAGGGGACACCGCTGTCGAGCAGGAAATCGACGCGCGGGTCCTGGATGCAGGTACGCGCCACCACGAAGGAGTCCACCTTGCCGCCATCGATGAAACGCTTGTAGGTCTCCAGCTCGTCGCGGTCTTCCGGCACCGTGGTGACGATGAGGTCGTGCTCCGGTGCGGCATCGTGCAGTGCCTGCCCCAGCGCCACCAGCAGGCGGGTGTTGAACTGGTCACGAAAGTCGCCCTGGGCGCCGTTCATGATGTAGCCCACCGAGGAGGTGCGCCCGGTCTTAAGGCGGCGTGCGCTCTGGTTGGGTTGATAGCCCACGTCGTTGGCGAAGGCCTGGACTCGTTCACGCGTCGCTACGCTGACATCCTCGAACCCCCCCAGGGCGCGAGAGACGGTGGTCACCGAGAGCCCCAGTTCAGTGGCGAGATATTTCAGCGTGATCTTCGGTGGCATGGTGCCGGGTGGGACGAACCAGGCGGCCCTGAAGTTCCTCAAGCGAGACGCCCTTGGTTTCGGGCATGAAGAACAGCACGAAGATCAGCTGCAGCAGCATCATGAAGGCGAAGAAGGCGAATACCGGCCCACCGCTGAACTGGCTGAGGATGGTGGGCATCAGCAGCGCGATCAGGGCCGCGAAGATCCAGTGTACGGAGCTGCCGAAGGACTGGCCCATGGCACGGACCTTGTTGGGGAAGATCTCGGAGATGAATACCCAGATCACCGTGCCCTGACTCATGGCGTGCGCCGCGATGAACACGCCCAGCAGGATCGGCACGCCATAGCCGCCCATGGCGGAGAAGTCCTCGAGATGGAAGGCCCAGGCGATCAGGCACAGCGACAGCAGATAGCCGGCCGAGCCGATCAGGATCAGGGTGCGGCGGCCCAGCTTGTCGATCAGTGACATCCCCAGCATGGTGAAGACCAGATTGATGACCCCGATTCCGGCCGTCGAGAGCAGGGCGGCGCTCGATTCCAGCTGCGCCTCGGCCAGAATGCGCGGCGCGTAGTAGATGATGAAGTTGATGCCGGAGAGCTGATTGAAGGCCGCGATCAGGAAGGCGAACAGGATCGGCAGACGATAGCGCCAGGCGAACAGACGGGTGTGCTGCTTGGCACTTTCCTCGCTTTCGGTGCCACGGATGATGGCGATTTCCTCGGCGATGTCGGCCTTGGGATTGATCAGTCGGATGATCTCGGCGGCGGCCGCCTCGTCATTGCGCTTGAGGATCAACCAGCGCGGGCTGCGCGGTACCTTGCAGATCATCAGCAGGTAGAGCGCGGCCGGCACGGCTTCCACCCCCAGCATCCAGCGCCAGTTCTCGCCGTCCATGAAGCCGATGAAGTAGTTGGAGACGAAGGCGATCACGATCCCGAACACCACGTTGAACTGGTAGAGCCCGACCAGCGCGCCCCGGCGCTCGCGGGGGGCGATCTCGGAAATGTAGATGGGCGCTGCCACGGAGGACGCGCCAACACCCAGACCCCCCAGCAGGCGGAAGAACGAGAACAGGTAGGGGTCGGTGGCCAGCGCCGAGCCCAGCGCCGAGACCAGATAGAGGATCCCGATCCCGATCAGGGTCGCGCGGCGGCCGAAGTGATCTGTCGGCCAGTTGCCGAAGATGGCACCGATGACCGTGCCCCACAGTGCCATCGACATGATGACCAGGCCGTGCATGAGGTCGCTGAGACCCCACTGGCTCTGCAGAGAGGTGTCCGCACCTGAGATGACAGCGGTATCGAAGCCGAACAGGAAGCCGGCGAGAGCGACCGTGATCGACCATTGAAGAATGCGTGGCATGGCGTAGCTCATCCAATGAGGCGTGAAGGAAAGACATTCACCCTTGATTGACTCAGGAGGCCGAAGGATGGCAACCCCGACACTGCAGCCCCATGTCGAGAGCTTCTTCGACGAAGACAGCAATACCTTCACGCATCTGGTGCGTGACCCGCACTCCCGGCGTTGCGCGATCATTGATCCGGTACTGGATTTCGATTACCCCGCAGCCCGCACCACCACGCAGTCGGCGGATGCCCTGCTGGCCCACATCGCGGACGAGTCGCTGGAGGTGGAATGGATTCTCGAAACCCACGTCCATGCCGACCACCTGTCGGCGGCCGCCTACCTGAAAGACAAGCTTGATTGCCAGCTGGCGATCGGGGCACGCATCCGTGAGGTGCAGGACATCTTTGCGGACATCTTCGCGGCCGAGGCGGGTTTCGCGCGTGACGGACGTCAGTTCGACCGCTTGCTGGAAGAGGGCGACAGCCTGGCCATCGGCGGGCTTGAATGCCGCGTGCTGCATACTCCGGGCCATACGCCTGCCTGCGTGAGCTATGTGATCGGTGACGCCGTCTTCGTCGGCGATACGCTGTTCATGCCCGATTACGGCACCGCGCGCTGTGACTTCCCTGGCGGTGATGCGCGCACCCTGTACCGCTCGATCCACAAGGTGCTGGCGCTGCCTGACAGCACCCGCCTGTATCTGTGTCACGACTATTCCGCCGAAGGGCGCGAGGGCTTCTGTTGTGAGACCACGGTCGGGGAGCAGCGCCAGCACAATATCCACGTGCACACCGGGATTGATGAAGCGGCCTTCGTGGCCATGCGTTCGAAGCGCGATGCCGGGCTTGGCATGCCGCGCCTGATGCTGCCGGCGGTCCAGGTCAACATGCGGGCCGGCCAGATGCCGCCTGAGGACGCCAATGATCAGGCCTATCTCAAGATTCCGCTCAATCTGCCCCCCAATGCCCACAAGGTGGTGATTCTGGGAGGAGGGGCCGGCGGGATTGCCGTGGCAGCCAGCCTGCTCAAGCGTCAGGCCGGCATGGATATCGCCATCGTCGAGCCATCGGAGCAACACAGCTATCAGCCGGGCTGGACGATGGTCGGCGGCGGGATCTTCACCCCGGAGTCCACTCGCCGGCCGATGTCCACGGTGATGCCCAAGGGCGTGCACTGGTATCGCGAGTCCGTGGTGGGCATCGACGCGGACGCGCATGAGGTCACGCTGGGGGATGGGCGCAAGCTTCGCTATGAGCGTTTGGTGGTGGCCATCGGGCTTGAGCTGGACTGGGCGGCCATCGAAGGCCTCGAAGAGACCCTGGGCAAGAATGGCGTCACCTCCAACTACCGCTATGATCTCGCGCCTTACACCTGGCAGCTTGTGCAGTCCCTGCGCAGCGGACGTGCGCTGTTCACCCAGCCACCGATGCCGATCAAGTGTGCCGGCGCCCCCCAGAAGGCGATGTACCTGTCCTGCGATCACTGGCAGCGTGAAGATGTGCTCGGTCAGCTGGAGGTCACCTTCCACAACGCCGGGGGCGTGATGTTCGGCGTGCCGGCCTATGTGCCTGCGCTGGAAGAGGCCGTGAAGGGCTATGGCATCGAGGTGCAGTTCCATCAGCGTCTGATCGCCGTGGATGGGGAAGCGCAGACGGCGCGTTTCGAGGTGGCGGCGGCCGAGGAAGGCGGTGAGCCGCAGATCGTCGAGCAGTCCTTCGACATGCTGCATGTGGTACCGCCCCAGAAGGCGCCGGCCTTGATCAAGGACTCGGGGCTTGCCAACGCCGCTGGCTGGCTGGAGCTTGAACCCGAGACCCTGCAGCACATCACCCATCCCGACATCTTCGGTCTGGGAGATATCAGCGGCACCTCTAACGCCAAGACCGCCGCGGCCGTGCGCAAGCAGGCGCCGGTGGTGGTGGAGAATCTGCTCGCGACCCTGGCCGGCGACTCGCTGGCGGCGGGCTATCGTGGCTATGGCTCCTGCCCGCTGACGGTGGAGAACGGACGCATCGTGCTGGCGGAATTCGGCTACGGCGGTGAGCTGCAGCCGACCTTCCCCAAGTGGCTCAATGACGGTACCCGCCCGACGCGCCTGGCCTGGCAGCTCAAGGCACGGGGCCTGCCGTTCATCTACTGGAACCTGATGCTCAAGGGCCATGAGTGGCTGGCGCGTCCGGCGTCACGCGATGTCTGAGCCGTCCGAGCTGACCAACGCACGCTCGCGCGGCGCGCTGGCCCGCTGGCTGCCGCTGGCGGGTTGGCTTGCCCAGTATGATCGCCAGAGCCTCGGGCGAGATCTGCTCGCGGCGGTGATCGTCAGTGTCATGCTGGTGCCGCAGGCACTCGCCTATGCGCTGCTGGCGGGGCTGCCGGCGCAGGTCGGCCTGTATGCCAGCATGTTGCCGCTGGTGCTGTATGCGCTGTTCGGCACCAGCAGCACGCTGGCTGTCGGGCCGGTGGCGATCATCTCGTTGATGACGGCGTCCGCCATCGCAGGCATGAGCGGTGCCGATGGTGCCGCGCTCTCGACGCCCGAGATGCTCGCCGCTGCGCTGCTGCTGGCGCTCATCTCCGGTGCCATGCTGGTGGCGATGGGGCTGTTGCGGTTGGGGGCGCTGGTGAATTTCATCAGCCACCCGGTGATCTCCGGGTTCATGACGGCCTCCGGTGTCCTGATCATCGCCAGCCAGCTCGGGCCCATGAGCAGCCTGCGCCTGAGTGGCGGCAATCTGCTCGAGATGGGGGAGTCGTGGCTGTCATTGCCGCAAGGGGCCGGCGTGCATTGGCCGACACTGGCCCTCGGGCTGGGCTGCTGGGCCGCCCTGACGCTGGCGCGTCGTCATCTCAAGCAGGGCCTGATGGCCCTCGGGATGCGCGAGAGCGCGGCGGGCATGCTGTGCAAGACCACGCCGATCCTCGCCGTCATCCTGTCCAGTCTGCTGGCCTGGGGGCTGCGGCTTGGCGAGCAGGGCATGGCACTGGTCGGCAGCGTGCCCGGCGGCTTGCCCACCCTGAGCCTGCCGTCCCTTGTCAGCAATGACTGGTCGGGACTGCTGGTGTCGGCGCTGCTGATCAGCGTGGTCGGCTTCGTCGAGTCGCTGGCACTGGCCCAGACCCTCGCCGCGCGTCGGCGTCAGCGCATCGACCCCGACAAGGAGCTGATCGCGCTGGGGCTCTCCAACATGGGCGCAGGCGTCAGCGGCGGCATGCCCATCTCGGGCGGGCTGTCGCGCTCGGTGGTCAACTTCGATGCCGGGGCCGCCACGCCACTGGCGGGGGCCTTCACGGCCATCGGCATTCTGCTCGCCAGTCTGTGGTTGACGGACTGGCTGGCGTGGCTGCCACGCGCGACGCTGGCGGCCATCATCATCGTCGCCACCAGCAGTCTGATCGACCTCGCGGCGATCAGGCGCACCTTCCGCTACTCGAAGGGCGATGGGACGGCCCTGATGATCACGCTGATCATCACCCTCGTGCAGGGGGTGGAGAGCGGCATCATCGTCGGCATCCTCGTGTCACTGGGGCTCTATCTCAAGCGCACCAGCCAGCCGCACAGTGCGCTGGTCGGACGCGTGCCGGGCAGTGAGCACTTTCGCAATGTCGAGCGACATGAGGTCGAGACCGACCCGGAGCTGGCGATACTGCGCATCGATGAGAGCCTGTATTTCGCCAATGCGCGCTATCTGGAAGACACCGTGCTGGCGCTGGTAGCACAGCAGCCGTCGCTCAGGCATCTGGTGCTGGCCTGCCAGGCGGTCAACCTGATCGATGCCTCCGCGCTGGAAAGTCTGGAAGTCATCAATGAACGCCTGACGGCAGCCGGGGTGTCGCTGCATCTGAGTGAAGTGAAGGGCCCGGTGATGGATCGCCTCAAGCGCTCTGAACTGCCGGCCAATCTCGGCGGCGAGATCTATCTCAGCACCTTCGATGCCTGGCAGGCACTGAGCATCCACGGCAGCCATTGTGGCCAGTGCTGCGCACGGGATGGGGTCAGCCAGACGGCTGCGGCCGGCTGATAGGAGAAGGCGCTGGTTTCATGGGAAAGCCGTGAAGAACGCCCCGCCTCGGGGATTGCCGAGGCGGGGCGTTTTCGTCATCTGATCAGGCAAGACGCTCAGCCAATACGTTCAGTCAAGTACCGGCCCGATGATGTGCTTGACCTCCAGATAGCCCGCCAGGCCCCACGGGCCCAGTTCACGGCCGATGCCGCTGCGCTTGAAGCCACCCCAGCTGGCCTGTACCAGCGGTAGCTGCTCGCTGTTGTACCACACCACGCCTGCGCGCAGACGGCGGCCGACCTGCTGGGCGCGCTTGGCATCACCACTGACCACCGTGGCCACCAGCCCGAAATCGCTGTCGTTGGCGAGGCGAATCGCCTCGGCCTCATCCGCCACGCGACGTGAGCACAGCACCGGCCCGAAGATCTCCTCACGCCACAGACGGCTTTCCACCGGGACATCGGTGTAAAGCGTCGGCGCCACGAAGTAGCCCTTGGTCGGCAGGCTGCGATGGGTATCATCGCGCAGCGCCGTCAGACCTTCCTCGCGCGCCACATTGAGATAGCCCAGCACGGTGTCACGTTGACGGGAGCTGGTCATCGGGCCCATCTGGGTCGCGGCGTCCAGCGGGTCACCCAGCACCAGCGCGTCGATACGACTGGCCAGGGCGGTGTGCAGGTCATCGGCGATGGCCTCATGCACCAGCAGGCGCGAGGTGGCGGAGCAGATCTGCCCGGCATTGAAGTAGATGCCGGCCATCACCCAGTCAGCGGCGTCGTCGATGTCGGCATCTTCCAGCACGATGATCGCTGACTTGCCGCCCAGTTCCAGTGACACCCCACGCGTACCGCAGGCCGCCGCCTGCATGACCTTCTCGCCGACCACATTGCTGCCGGTGAAGGATATCTTGTCGATGCGCGGATGACGCGTCAGCGGCGCGCCGATGCCTTCGCCATCGCCGTGCAGCAGGTTGAACACGCCTGCCGGCAGTCCGGCTTCCAGGGCGATCTCGGCCATCACCTGCTCCGGCAACGGCGTCACTTCAGACGGCTTGATCACCAGGGTGCAGCCCGCGGCGAGCGCCGGCGCGACCTTCCAGGCGCTGGTGACCAGCGGGAAGTTCCACGGCGTGATCAGTCCCACCACGCCGGCCGGCTCCTGATAGCTGTGCGCCGCATAGCCTTCGACATCATGCGCTACCACCGCGCCCTGACGGGCATCCAGCGCGCGTGCCTGCTCGGCGTAATAGCGGTAGCAGCCGATGGCGTCATCGAGATCGATCTCGGTCTCTGCGCGAATCTTGCCATTGTTGCGGCATGACATTTCCACCAGCGCTTCCCGGCGAGATGTCAGCCCCTCGGCGAAGGCCTCCAGATAGACGGCACGCTCGGCGCCACTCAGTGCCTGCCAGCCCTCGAAGGCATTGGCAGCCGCCGTGACGGCGGCCTCCACATCACGCGCATCCCCCGCCGTCACCTCGGCGATGACGGTTTCCTCGAAAGGATTGGTGACCGCCAGACGGCGCTCGCCGTGGGACTTGACCCACTCGTTGTTGATGAACTGCTGATCGAGCTTGTGCATTGAAGTAGCTGACATGGGAGTTCCTTGCCGCCACCCGGCCGCGTCGATTTCCACCAGCAGCGGGGCGCTAGCGTCGCGCTCGTCCAAGGCGACCTGCAGCGCCTGCGGTGAATCGATGGCGACGGCGGCGCAGCCGAAGCCGCGGGCCAGCAGCTGGAAGTCGGGGGCCTGGATGTCGACGCCCAGGCGCGTGACGCCGGCGTTGTCCATGAAGCGGCGAATCTCCTCATAGCCTTGGTTGTGCCACAGCACGATCACCACCGGCAGCTGTTCTTCTACCGCGCAGGCGAGTTCCGACAGCGTGAACATGATGCCGCCATCGCCGACCAGCGCGATCACCGGCAGGTCCGGGCGGCCGAGTGTCGCGCCCATCGCGGCGGGCAGGCCGTAGCCGAGCGTGCCGTAGCCGGTGGAGGCATTGAAGTAACGGCGCGGTGCCGGCTGGCTGAGCAGGTGGTTGGCTGCGTAGACCGTGGCGCAGGAATCGCCGACCCAGATGGCCTCCGGCAGCGCTTGCTGGAGGGTGTCGAACAGCGGCACGTAGGGCGCGAAGGCCGGGTCGGTCGGCAGGGCAAGCGCTTCCAGCGTCGCGGCGGTGATCTGCGCGCCGCGACGTGTGCCTTGGGGGCTGCCTTCGAGGTCAGTCAGTCGATCGGCGAGCGTCTCCAGCGCCAGGCTGGCATCGGCGACGATACCCAGCGCGGCGGCATGATTGCGCGCCAGCTGCTCGGGGTCGATATCGATGCGGATCAACTCGCCGCCGATCACGAAGCCATCATCAAACACCACGTCGTAATCGGTCTCGCCAAGCTCGGTGCCGATCGCCAGCACCACATCGGCGTCGCGCGCCAGCTCGCGTACCGCAGGCAGTGCGGCATTGGCGCCGAGATCCAGCGGGTGGGCGCTGCCGAGAAGGCCCTTGGCATTGATGGTGGTGACGGTGGGGGCATCCAGCGCCTCCACCAGTTGACGCGCGGCCTCGGGCGCGGCGACACAGCCACCGCCCAGCAGTACCAGCGGGCGCTCGGCGCCTGTCAGAAGGGCCACGGCCTCGTCGATCAGCGTCGGGTCCGGCGCGAGGCGCCCGATGCGTGAGCGCGTGACGTCATGGGTGCTACGACCGGCAGGCAGTGGAATCTCGGCATTGAACAGGTCAATGGGAATCTCGAGATGCACCGGGCCGGGGCGGGCACCTTCGAACAGCGCAAAGGCACGGGCCAGCACTTCCGGCAGCGCGGACGGGTCGAGCAGGGTGTGGCTGAAGCGCGCCACGCCCGAGATCAGCTGCTGCTGGCTCGGCAGCTCATGCAGACGCCCCTGGCCACGCCCGAGGGTGTCGGAGCGATTGACGCTGGAGATCACCAGCATCGGGATGGAGTCGGCCAGCGCCTGGCCCATCGCGGTGGTGATGTTGGTCATCCCCGGGCCGGTGATGATGAAGCACACTCCGGGCTTGCCGGTGCTGCGGGCATAGCCATCGGCCATGAAGCCGGCGCCCTGTTCATGGCGCGGGGTGACGTGGCGAATGGTGCGCGCAGCGGGATCGGCATCCGGCTCCAGGCCCCGGTAGAGTTCGACGGTATGTACGCCGGGAATACCGAAGACGGTATCGACGCCGTAGGTGTCACGCAGCAGTCGGATCAGGAGTTCAGCACAGGTCATGGCAGGCTATCCGGCAGACGGGAGCGCCGTGGCGCCCCCGGAAGTCATGAGGAAAAGGCTCGGCTCAGAACACGAAGACGTGGGCGATACCGGCGATGATCGGCAGGGTGATCAGCGTGCGCAGCACGAAGATGGCCACCAGTTCCCAGATCTTGAGCGGAATCTTCGACTTGAGCAGCAGGGCACCGATCCGATCTTGAGCGGAATCTTCGACTTGAGCAGCAGGGCACCGATCTCGGACATGTAGATCAACTGGGTCAGGGACAGGCAGGCGATCACGAAGCGGGTCAGTTCGCTGTCGATGTCCTTGGCCAGCACCGCCGGCAGGAACATGTCGGCAAAGCCGACCAGCGTCGCCGGGGCTGCCTCTGCCGCGTGGGGAATCTGCAGCAGTTCCAGCAGCGGAATCATCGGGTAGGAGAGCCAGGTGAAGACCGGCGTGAACTCGGCCAGCATCAGCGCCACGGTCCCGATGGCGATCACCACCGGCAGCAGACCGAGGAAGATGTCCGCCACGTTGAAACCGGCCGATTTCACCAGCTTGAGCGGGCCCGGCGCATGCTCGGCGCGCGCGACGGCCATGCCGAGTGAGTAACGCAGCACGCCACAGTCGCTCTGGTTCTCTTCACTGATCTGGCAGCCGACCGGCTCGTGGTAGTCATCACGCTTGCGCGACAGCGGCGGCAGACGCGGCACGATGACGGCGGCGATCAGGCCTGCGATGACGACGGTCAGATAGAAGGGCACGAACAGGTGATTGATGTTCATGAAGCTGGTGACCAGCAACGCGAAGGCGATCGAGACCACCGAGAAGTTGGTGGCGATCACCGCCGCTTCGCGCTTGCTGTAGAAGCCCTGCTCGTACTGCTGCGTGGTGATCAGCACGCCGACGGTGCCGGAGCCCATCCACGAGGCGGTGGCATCGATGGCGCTGCGACCGGGTAGATTGAAGATGGCGCGGAACGGACGGCGCACCAGGCTGCCGATGAATTCCATGAAGCCGAAGTCGACCAGCAGCGGCAGCAGAATGGCCGCGAAGAAGAAGAAGGTCAGCAGGACAGGGGCGAGATCATTGAGCATCACGCCGCCGGTGAAGGCCGCCGTGACGGCGGCTGGCCCCCACTGGAAGTAGGTCATCAGCGCGAAGATGGCGCCGAGGGCGCGCATGGCAAACCACACCGGCGCGACATCGAACAGCTCATGTGCCGCGCCCTGACGTGCCCAGTTCGGCTTGGCGAGCTTGACGAAGCCGGTGAGGATCACCGACAGACACAGCACCGCGACGGCGATGGCGGGCAAGGCGCTGCCGAGCGTGGCCTTGAGCCAATCGGCCATCAGGCCCATGCCGATGTTGATGGTGTCGCCAACGCTGAACGGCACCAGGAAGAAGCTGACGCCGAGCAGTGACGGCACCAGGAATTTCATCAGCCCCCTGGCCGTCAGCGGCACCGGGCGGGTGGCGATCAGGTCCTTCTTCGGGGACGGTGCGTGCTCCGCCGTCGGGTCGATGCTGGTTGTCATTCGGGTCACCTTGATCTTGTTGTAATGGTCAGGCTCTGATCGGTCATTGCGACTCAGTCGCGCTGTTGCACGCCCGGCAGTACGCAGAGCATCTCGTAGAGCAGGGTCGCGCCCATCAGCGCGGTGTTGCCGCTGGTGTCGTAGGGCGGGGAGACTTCCATCAGGTCACCGCCGACGATATTGAGGCCACGTGCGCCGCGCACGATTTCCATGCCCTGGGGCATGGTCAGGCCGCCGGCTTCCACGGTGCCGGTACCGGGGGCGACGGAGGGGTCCAGTCCGTCGATGTCGAAGGTGATGTACACCGGGCGATCGCCCATCATGTCTCGCACTTCGGCCATCAGCGGGGCGAGTGACTTGAACCAGCACATCTCGGCGGTTTCCACACGGAAGCCCTGCTGACGGCACCAGTCGAAGTCATCGGCGGAGTAGCCGGTGCCACGCAGGCCGATCTGCACCACGCGGTGGCTGTCGAGCAGGCCTTCTTCCTGGGCACGACGAATCGGCGTGCCGTGGGCGATGGGCTCGCCGAACATGTGGTCATTCACGTCGGCGTGGGCATCGATGTGGATCAGACCGACCGGCCCGTGCTTCTTGGCGATGGCGCGCAGCACCGGCAGGGTGACGGTGTGGTCACCGCCCAGGGTGAGCGGCACGCAATCGTGGCTGAGCACTTCATCGTAGAATTTCTCGATGATGTCCATGCTCTTGGGCAGGTGGAAGGTGTTGATCGGCACATCGCCGATGTCCGCCACCTGCAGGCTGTCGAAGGGCGCGGCGCGGGTGGCCATGTTGTAGGGGCGCAGCATGCGCGATTCATCACGGATCTGACGCGGGCCGAGACGCGCGCCCGGACGGTTGGAGGTACCGATGTCCAGCGGAATGCCGATGAAGGCGGCATCCAGGCCTTCCGCGGTTTCCTGAGCCGGCAGGCGCATCATGGTGGCCGGGCCGCCGAAACGTGGCATGTCGTTGCCGCCCAGTGGCTGATTGAATTCGCTCATCTGTCTCTCCAGGGTCTTGAGTCGCTCGCGATACGCTGACGGCGAGCGGGGTATTGTGATGGTTCGCCTGATCGCCTGGCCGGACGGTGTCATGAAAGCCGGCGATTCTCCTTGGCGCATACCCCAGCATTGCAGTAACCATGCCAACTTTCAGTCGATTGATTTTATTGGATTTTTTAAAGAGGTGGTTGTCGAGTGATTCATTTGTGGATCACTCGTGCGCCAATACTGATTCAAAAATGGATCACTGATTCATTTGTGGATCACATTCAGGCATCATCGAGAGTGTCTTCAGCGCAGTGCGAGAAAGAACTGCTGAAAGGAACTGCTGGAAAGCCCCGCCCCGATTCACAGGCTCGACCATGAGGTGCCCGCCATGTCAGAGCTCGACCACCAGATTCTCAAGACCATCATCGACACCGCCCATGACCACTACTTCGTGGTGAGCGCGGATGGCCAGGTGATGGATGTCAGCCCCGGCGCCGCGGCGGTCTATGGCATGACGCGTGAGGCGCTGTGTGCCGCCAACGTGCATGACCTGGAAGCCAGCGGGGTGCTCAAGCCCTCCATCAGCCTGGAGGTGTTGCGCACGGGGCGAACGCTCCAGATGATGCAGCTCACCGCCACCGGGCGGCGGGTGGTGGCGCAGGCGCATCCGGTATTCGTCGAGGGCAAGCTTGAGTGCGTGGTCAGCCGCTCGATGGATCTCACCGATATCCAGCTGCTGCAGCAGGAATATGCCGTGCTCCAGCAGCGCTTCACGGATCACCTGCGCCGCAACTCGCGGGGCAGTGAGCTGGGCGGGGGGAGTGCGGGGGAAAGTGATTGGGGGGCGGTGGGGAGTGCGCGCTCGGGCGAGCAGGCCGCGCGTGAGCAGGCCGAGTGCGAGGACGCCGCGCTGGAACTGGGGGAGCTACAGGTCAAAAGCCCCGTGATGCGTGAGATAGCGCTGCTGCTCAAGCGGGTCGCGCCCACCAACGCCACGGTACTGATGCTGGGCGAATCCGGGGTCGGCAAGACGGCCTTCGCCCATCAACTGCATCGCTGGAGCCAACGCGCCGACGGCCCCTTCATCGAGGTGAACTGCGGCGCCATCCCCGAAAGCCTGTTCGAGTCCGAGATGTTCGGCTATCAAGCCGGTGCCTTCACCGGCGCGGGCAACCGTGGCAAGGCGGGCCTGATGGAACAGGCCGAAGGCGGCACCCTGTTTCTGGATGAAATCGGTGAGCTGCCGCTCGCCACCCAGACCAAGCTGCTCAAGGTGATTCAGGACGGAATGATCACCCGCCTGGGCGACACCACCACCCGCCGCGCCGACTTCCGACTGGTCGTCGCCACCAATCAAGACCTCGCCGCCCGCGTGGAGCAGGGACAATTCCGCCTCGACCTCTACTACCGCATCAATGTGCTCCCCGTCAGCCTGCCCCCGCTGCGCGAACGCCGCGAAGACATTCCCGCCCTGATAGAGCAACACCTCTCACGCCTCAATCAACGTCACGGTCGTCGCAAACTCCTCGACGCTACCTTATGGCCCATCCTCATGCGCCAGAGGCGTTACTGAAAGTTTTACCACTGCTGATACCTTACATAGTGACAACTCCCTCTCAGAGCCTACCGCTGAGGGGGCGGTAGCCATGCCAATCCCGAAACTCGGCCCCAACGAAACGCTCAAGGAAGGCTTGGCACGTATCGAAGCGCAATGGCTCCAAGAGATGGCTGCCGAGTTACCCAGTACTTATGCGATAGCGAAGAGAGCAGGGATTAGTCAGCCGTCGGTAGTAAGGAAGTTGAAGCATATGTTATTAAAATAATTACCATGTGTTCCGACCTCTACTACCGCATCAGAGTGCTCCCCGTCAGCCTGCCGCCGCTGCGCGAATGCCGCGAAGACATTCCCGCCCTGATCGAGCAACACCTCTCCCGCCTCAATCAACGTCACGGTCGCCGCAAACTCCTCGACGCCTCGTTATGGCCCATCCTCATGCGCCAGGACTGGCTCGGCAATATCCGCGAACTGGAAAACTGGCTGGAACGCGCCTGGCTCAGCGCCCCCAGTGATGTCATCGACAGCGACTCAGTGAAAACACTGCTCAACACTTGTTCCACGAATAACGCTAATGGACTAGGCAATTCATTTGGCTTCAGTAATGACAAATCTAATGGAATAGGCGTTACTGAAAGTTTTCCCACTGCCGATAACTCTCATAGTCCCAATTCCCTCTCAGCGCCTGCCGCTAAGGGGGCGGTAGCTATGCCAATCCCCAAGCTCGGCCCTAACGAAACTCTTAAGGAAGGCTTGGCTCGCATCGAAGCACAATGGTTACGCGAGATGGCGGCGGAATTGCCCAGTACTTATGCGATAGCGAAGAGAGCAGGGATTAGTCAACCGTCGGTCCCTCCATCACCACCAGACTCCCCATCACCCCTTCACACAGCGGTTTGATCTCGTTGAAGCCTTCCTCGACGGTGAGGTCTGTCTTGGCTTTGGCGTAGGCGGTGCCGTCGGCGGCGGGGTGGTAGCTGGTGCAGTGCAGGCGGATCAGCTTGTCATCGAGGAAGAGGCCGTATTCGCGGGTCTGCGAGGTGATGGGCATGCCCCGGTGCCGCTGTGTCATGGCGATATCGAACCAGTAGGCCTGACGGTGATCCACTCGGGTCAGGCCGGAGTCGAGCATCTGACTGTTGATGGGCGCCCACTGGGCCAGCGTATTGGTGGAGGCCATCACCTTGAGCTGCGCATCACTGACGGTATCACCATGCAGGTCATAGATCTCGAGGATGATCATGTCGGTGCCGGTACCGGCCTGACTCTGCCACTTCTGCACGATATGCGGCAGGCGACCTTCGGCGGCAGACCACGAGGCGGGCAGGTGCAGCGCAAGGTTGATGCCAAGCGACTTGGCATGGCCCTTGGAATGGAATTCCTGGAAATAGCCGTCGTACAGTTCGTACACCGGCTCTATCTGGTACTTGGTCGCCAGCAGGAATTCCTTGAAGGGTGAGGGCAGGTATTCGCCCTCGGCACGCAGGCGGATGGCCTCGATGAAGCGGGCGGCGAAGTCGCTGGTCAGCTTGTCGGCGGTCAGTTGTGGGGCCAGTTCCTTCTGCATCTGCCGGCGAATCCCGTCGAGCACTTCGCGTGCATGCTCGCGCCCCATCAGGCTTTCGAGGTTGTCCGCGAGACGTGTGGTGATATCGGGGAAGGCATTCGCAAAGTAGGCGGAGGCAAGGTCAGCGTCATGCGCGAGTTCAGGATAGGTCTCGGCGATGCGCGCCAGCGTGATGTCCTGAGCGATGACGAAGCCGTAGGTGCTGCTCAGGGTATTGATGACCCGAGGCGTGGGGCGGAACTGTGCGGCGTCGGCGCGTGCCGAGGCACCGGGCGTCATGAGACATAAGCCCAGGCCGAGCCCGACTGTCAGGGCGGCGATTGCCAGCCCGGGAATCCCGGTAAACCGTCGTCCAGCTGCAAACGCCATGCGTGACATCCTGTCAGAGTGCGAATGTGCCAATCCTATCATCGGGGTGTGGGGACTTCTTGCTTCCCCTCCTTGATTGGAAGACTAATCATGCGGAAGTATCAGGCGGCACGTCATGCCAGACAATGACGTCCAGACAACACCATTATTCGGTTGATCTCGAGTGGACTGGCAATCGCGGCGAGGGCACCACGCATTACACCGCCTATGAGCGAGATTTCGAGGCCCGTGTCAGTGGCAAGCCGAGCCTTGAAGGCTCCGCGGACCCCGCCTTTCGGGGTAACGGTGCGCGCTGGAATCCTGAAGACCTGCTGGTGGCCTCCGTCTCGGCCTGCCACAAGCTGTGGTATCTGCATCTGTGTGCCGACGCTGGCATTCGTGTCATGACCTATCTCGATCACGCCGAGGGTACGATGCGGGAAGGCACCAGTGGCGGCAAAGGCGATCCAGCTGCCGAGTCAGGCCGCTTCACCGCCATCGTGCTGCGACCTGAGATCACCCTGGCCGCCGGCGACGATATCGCGCTCGCCCTTGAGCTTCACCATCGGGCGCATGCGCTGTGCTTCATCGCCAACTCGCTGAATTTCCCGGTCAGCTGCGAGGCGGTGATCACCCATCAGTGATGGGCAGCCCGTGTCAGAACCCGAAAGGCCACCAGAGCAATCTGGTGGCCTTTTTTGCTTTCAGCACATCAAGCGGGGGGATCAGCCGCGTGCGTTCACTTCCTCGATCAGCTGGCTTGCGCCAGTGAGGTCGGGCAGGCAGGCACCCTCGGCGATCTTTGCCAGCAGCACGTCTTCCGCTTCTTGCACCTCGATGGCGTGGGTGGCGATGGCGGAGACTTCTGAGGGGGCCATGACGATGACACCGCTCTCGTCAGCGAGGATGGCATCGCCCGGATTGACGACCACGCCGCCAATGCTGACCGGCACGTTGAGCGCGCCGCCGATTCCGGCGAAGCGGGTGGTGAGCGAGGCGACCCCGCGACTCCACACCGGGAAATGCTTGTCGCGAATGGTCAAGGCGTCGGTGGCCATGCCGTCGATCACCACGCCGGCCACGCCCAGACGTGAGGCGACCGTGGTCATCACGCCGCCCCAGCAGGCGCGGTGGCGATCGCCCTGACGATGCACGATGAGCACATCGCCCGGGCGCACCAGACGCATCAGGTGGTTGAGCAGGGTGCCATCTTCCGGCGGCAGCGAAACGGTGACGGCGGTACCGGCAATCCGTACCTGGGGCAGCATGCAGGCAATCGCCGGTTCGACGAAGCCGTGGGTGTGGAAGTGGCCGATGGTGGCCGTCTCGCACTGGGTGAGCTGTGCCAGCAGCTCCGGCGCGACCTGGTCTGGCATGTCATTGAGTTGGTACATGGAAGTCTCTCGGCGTGGTCGGTCAGATCAGGCTGGGCAGGAAGGTGGTGAGTGCCGGTACCCAGTAGAGCATCAGCATCGCGAACAGGAAGCAGATGACGATGGGCCAGGCAGCGGCGTAGATGGTCTGCATCGGGGTCGCGGGGGCGGCACCTTTTACCGCGAACAGGTTGTAGCCGAAGGGCGGGGTGAGACTGCCCACCGAGATGTTGATCAAGAACAGCGTCCAGAACCACACCGGGTCAAAGCCATACAGCTTGACCAGCGGCGCGTAGATGGGGATCACCACCATCATGAAGGCGATCTGGTCGATGAACATGCAGGCGATCAGCGGAATCAGCATCAGGATCAGCAGCATCCATACCGGGTCGAGATCCAGCCCGGTCACGCTGCTCACCAGCCCGCTGGTCGCGCCGGTGAAGCTCAACAACTGCGAGAACAGTTTCGAGCACGCCAGGATCAGGATGATCATGGTGCTGACCTTCAGCGACGACATCACCGCTTCGCCCGCCATCTTGAAGGAGAACTTGCGGTAGTAGGCGGCGACCAGCAGTGAGCCCAGCACGCCGGTGGCGGCGGACTCGGACGGTGTGGCGATACCGAGCAGGATCAACCCGAGCACGGCGAAGATGATGATGCTGAACGGCAGCATGTTGATCAGGGCGCGACGCTTCTCCTTTGCCGTGCCGCCACCGCTTTCATCGACCGGCGGCGCGCGGCGAGGGTCCAGCGTGATGCGCACCTTCACGTAGAGGATGAACAGCGCAGCCAGCAGGATACCCGGCAGAATGCCGGCGATCAGCAGCCGCGCGATGGAGACATCCACCATCGAGCCGATGATGATCACCAACAGGCTCGGCGGGATGATCGGCGCGAGACTCGCCCCACCCAGAATCAGGCCGATGGAGAGCTTGTCGTCATAGCCGCGCTCCTGCATGGTCGGCAGCGCCGAGCGGCTGAGCATGGCGGTCACGGCCAGTGCCGAGCCGGACAGGGCGCCGAAAAGGGTCGAGAGGGCGACGACGAAGAAGTAGAGGCGGCCTTTCATGCGGCCCATCAGGGCATCCAGCGAGTCGAAGATCACATCGATGGAGCCGGAGCGGAACAGCAGCTCCCCCATCAGCACGAACAGCGCGATGGTGGTCAGCGTCTCCGAGGTCATGCTGTCGTAGACACTGTTGGCGAACATGCCGAAACCGGCGGTGCCCATCAACCACAGCGTGCCCAGCACGTTGATGGTCAGGAAGGCGGCGAAGACGGGGATGCCGAGGGCGAACAGGCCCATCAGCAAGGCGATGGCCAGGCCCAGAGAGAAATACCATTCCATGACTCAGGGTCCTTTTCTGGCGTCGGTGGCCGGGCGCGGCGCGCGTGAAGGCGTGGCGCAGGAAGTAGAGGGCCGCATTGATCAACGCGTAGGCGATGAAGGAGGACACCCAGACCTTGGGGATATCGAGCCCCATGGCGGTGGTGGTGTGGTACTGGAACTGACGCAGGCTTTCCTGCAGGCAGATCCAGCCGGCCACGGCGCAGACGCCACCGGTGATCAGCGCCAGCAGGCGGTCATAGAGGGCGCGGGTGGCAGGGCTGAGGCGTTCCGGCAGCACGGTGATGGCGATATGGCCATGGGTACGAGCCAGTTCCGGCGCGGCCAGCGAGATGGAGAGGCACAGCAGGTAGGCCACCATCGCGCCGGACCACAGGGTGGGCGAATTGAAGAAATAGCGCGCGATGACTTCCAGCCAGAAGCACAGGACGATGCCACACAGGGTGACACCGCCCAGAAGGAAGCCTGCTCGCGTCACGCCGTCATGCACACGTGCAAGCAGGGTTGGCATGGTGGATTCCTTACTCGCTGACGGTGGTCAGGTGCTTCTCGATCGCCAGCTCGCGCATGGCGGTCACGGCTTCCGGCGACTTGTCGATGCCCAGCTGCCAGATACCGTCGGTGACCAGGGCATCCAGACGCTCGGCGTCTTCCGGGGCGAATTCGGTGGCCTGCATGCCAGCCTCGTTCAGTGCCTTCCATTCCTCGATCGCCAGTTCATCCAGCACCGGGACGATCTCGGTCTCCAGCTGACGGCCCTCGTCAAGCAGCACCTTCTGCTGCTCTGGGGTCAGGCTGTTGAAGGCGTTGAGGTTCATCAGCACGAAGTTGTAGGTCTGACCGAAGGTCGGCTTGGAGTAGTAGCCGGCGACTTCCTGCCAGCCCATGTCCTTGACGCCGTTCAGGCCCCAGGCCGCGCCGTCGATCACGCCACGGTCCATCGCCGAGTAGACGTCGCCACTGGACATCAGCACCGGCGTACCGCCCAGCCCCTTGGTGACATTGGTATAGGTGGGGCTGCCGCGCAGACGACGCCCGTCCAGACCCGGCGTGCCGGTGATCGGCTCCTTCAGCACGTACTGGAAACCGTGGCTGCCCAGCGGCGGAATCGCGATCAGCTTGAGGCCCAGGCCGTTGTAGTGCTCATCGACCATGTCCCACAGTCCGGATTCACGCGTCTGCTCCGGATTCACCGCCACGCCATCCATTGCCGCGCCGACGCCAGTGGTGTTGGTGTGGTAGGCGGCGTGGGTGTAGAGCAGCTGGAAGACACCGGCAGCGACAGGCTGCAGCTGCTCGAAGGGCGGCACGACGTCCGGGCCGGTCAGCTGGATGGTGAGGTCGGCGGCGTCATTGGCTTCGACTTCCTTGATGAAGCGCTGGGCGATTTCACGGGAATAGGCGGTGGTCTGGTCGTAACTGGACAGCATGCGCAGTTCGGTGGCCATTGACTGGGTGGCCGGGAGCAGTGCGAGCAGCGGGAGCAACAGAGCGGGCTTGAGGGTTTTCATAGCAGTTTCCACTTTATCGTTATTGTGTGATGGTACGTCTTCAATCTATGAGCCGCCTTGGCTGCGGTCAACGAATCATCAGCCTTTTGGGCTTTCAAATTTCAATATGCAGTATTTGCGAGATTTATGTAAGAAAACCTGTGTGTTTGGTCCAGTGACTCAGCGCGTGGCGGTGTCGGTCGCGAGGTTCAGACTCGGCTTGCGCAGCGCCAACGGCATCAGTGCCAGCGAGACAGGCAGGCCGATCATCACCGGATGCAGCCCGAAGGGATGGCCCAGCAGCTGCCAGAGAATGGCGGTGGCAAGCCCGCCCCACATCATGATCACCCCGCCGCGCGGGTCTGGCGAGCGGCGACACAGGGCCACCACCGTCGGCACCAGTACCCCGCAGACCAGCATCGCGCTGCCGAGAATCCAGATGTCCAGCAGGCGCGGGGCGTAGAGTGCCAGACCCAGCGAAATCAAGGACATGGCGATCACCGAGTGACGGCTCATGCGCAGCATGAAGGCATCATCACGGCCCTTCATGCGCGGCTTGATCACGTCATTGGCAATCGACGAGGCGCCGGCGATGAAGAACGAATCCGCACACGAGATGATGGTCGCCAGCAGCACCACGACCATGCTGACCATCAGCGGCAGTGGCAGGGTGGCCTTGATGATGGCGTAGAAGGACAGGTCCGGATTGGCCACCGCGATGTCCAGGCCCAGCCTGGCGAAGGCGCCGATCAACACCACGGCTCCACCGACCAGCAGCGTGAAGACGATGGCCACGGCGTAGCCGGTGCGTGCCGCCTTGAGGCTGCGCGCGGCCCAGAAGCGCTGCCACAGGTCCTGGCGCACGAACTGATAGGCGCCGATGGTCAGCATGTAGACCGCCAGTTCATGGCCGGAGATACCGGTCAGGCTCAGGAAGTCAGGGCTGCCCTGTGGCGTGGGCGATGCACTGATGATCTCCCAGCTGCCGCTGGCGTAGTAGACGGTGACCAGCAGGAAGAAGATGCCCAGTGTCTGCAGGGTACCGAGAATCGCATCCGACCAGATGACCGCCATCAGGCCGCCCAGCCATGTCTTGGCGGTCAGCAGCGCCCAGGTCAGCAGGATACCCACCGGCAGCGCCAGGCCGAACACCAGCTTGAGCACCGTGGCCACCGCCACGAACTGCATGCCGGTGATGGCCGCGTAGGCGCACAGGATGCTCAGCAGAGTGGGGAGTCTGACCCCCTCGCCGAAACGGCTGACCAGAAAGTCGGCCAGTGTCACCATCTCCAGGCGCCGGCCTTCGGCGTGAATCTTGCCGATGAAGAAGTACAGCGCGATGCCGGCGACGGTCATGCCCACCGGCAGCCACAGCTGGCCCATGCCGAAGGTGTAACCCTTGGAGACGAAGCCCAGCAGGGTGGAGCCGCCGACGGCAGTGCCGACAAGCGTGCAGATCAGCGGAAAGGTCGCGGTGGAACGGCCGGCGACATTGTAGTCATCATAGGTCTTGATACGGCGAAAGAAATACAGCGAAAGCCCCATCAGAAATAGGCCACATGCTATGATCATGATCGAGAGAATCTCGGTTTCTCGGCTATCGAACATTGTCATTTTTCCGCCGGGTGCGTCATTTTCTGGACAGGAATCCTCGCCATGCGACCCATCCATGACACTCTGGACTGGAACCTGCTGAGAACCTTCATCGTCATCGTTCAGGAGGAAAGTGTCAGTCGAGCGGCAGCCCGTCTCTATCTGTCCCAGCCGGCGGTGAGTCTGTCACTCAAGCGTCTGGAAGAGCGCCTCGGGCAACGGTTGATCGAACGAGACAGTCACAGCTTTCGCGTGACGGGGGCGGGGCAGGTGGTCTATCGCGAGGCCGTGGAGATCTACGCCAACGTGGCGCGTCTCGCCTCTGAGGTGGGCAACAGTCATACGGAGATTTCCGGGCATGTCTCGCTCCTTTTCATTACCGGCATCGAGTGCCGATTCCTTGATAGCGTGTTCGCGCGCTTTCATCGCTGTTTCCCCCAGGTCACCTTCTCGATCCAGGAGATGTCCAGTCACGAGGTGCAGCAGGGCCTGTTGCAGCGCCAGGGCGCTCTGGGCATCTGCCTGGCGCAGCAGACACCGGAGCCACTGATGTCCCAGGTGCTGGCGCGCCAGAACTACCGCTACTTCTGTGGTCGCATGCATCCGCTCTTCGGTCAGCAGAATCTGCCGCTGGAGGCGCTGCGCAATGAGCGTTATGTCTCCTTCGGCAGCGAGCAGCTCGATGGCGTGCTGTCTCCGCTGGCGATGTTCCGCGCCCGCGAGGGCTTGCAGGGCCCGGTGATCGGTCAATCCAGCAGCCTGCAGGAAATCCGCCGCATGGTGCTGGCCGGCTGGGGCATCGGCTGCATGCCGGAGCACATCGTGCGGCGTGAGGTCGAGGAGCAGCAGCTGTGGCCCTTGCCACCCTACGGTGGCGTGGCCGATATCGACCTGCACCTGATGTGGCACCGTGAGGCGCGTTTCAGCGCTGCCGAATCCACCTTCGTCGACTTCCTGCACAACGCGCTGGCCAAGGTGCCGCTGGGGCCGACCGACAGCTCAATAGGCCAGATTGATCCAGGTGGTCTTCAGGTCGGAGTACTTGTCCAGCGCGTGCAGTGACTTGTCACGCCCGAATCCGGACTGCTTGACGCCACCGAAGGGCACGCTGATATCGCCATCGGCGTAGCAGTTGACCCACACCAGCCCCGCCTTCAAACGCCGCGAGACACGATGGGCACGCGCCAGATCCCGCGTCCACAGCCCAGCGCCCAGCCCGTAGATGGAATCATTGGCCAGTTCGATGGCTTCTTCCTCGCCGTTGAAGCGGGTCACGCCCAGCACCGGGCCGAAGATTTCCTCGCGCATCACGGTGCTGTTCTGGCCGCCTTCCACGATGGTCGGCTCCAGATACCAGCCGCCGGAGGTGGCGTCGCTGGGGGCGATGGCGCGGCCGCCCTGATGCAGCGTCATGCCTTCCGAGAGCGCCGTCTCGACGAAGCCGAGCACCTTCTCGTGGTGGTCCGCGCTGACCAGTGCGCCCATGCGCGTGGCCGGATCGAGCGGATCACCGGCCGGCATGGCGCGGGCGCAGGCGATCAGGCGCGGCATGAAGTCATCGAAGATGGCCTCATCGACATACAGGCGGGAGCCAGCGATGCAGACTTCGCCCTGATTGATGAAGATGGCGTCTGCCGCAGCGCGTGCGGCCATGTCGAGATCCGGGCAATCGGCGAACACGATATGCGGCGACTTGCCGCCACACTCCAGCCACACCCGCTTCAAGTTGGAGTCGCTGGCGTAGCGCATGAAGCGCTTGCCGGTGGCGGTGGAGCCGGTGAAGGCCAGCGCATCGACTTCCATGTGCAGGCCAAGCGCCTGGCCCGCCACCGCGCCCAGCCCCGGCGTGACGTTGAAGACGCCCGCTGGAAGGCCGGCTTCATCGGCGAGTGCCGCCAGACGCAGCGCGCTCAGGCTTGAGGATTCGGCCGGCTTGAGTACCACGCTATTGCCCAGCGCCAGCGCCGGGGCGAACTTCCAGGAGGCGATCATCAGCGGGAAGTTCCACGGCACCACCGCTGCGACCACGCCCAGCGCTTCACGGGTAATGGTGGCGTGCACGTTCTCGCCGGTGGGCGCGATCTCGTCGTAATGCTTGTCGATGGCCTCGGCATACCAGGCCACCGAGCGCGCGGTTTCCGCCAGATCAAAGCCCAGGCTGTCGCCGATCGGCTTGCCCATCTCCAGTGTCTGCAGCAGCGCCAGCTCTTCGGCATGCTCGCGGATCAGCTGGGCAAAGCGTTGCAGAACGGCCTTGCGCGCCTGGGGTGACTGGCGCGACCACACGCCGGAGTCGAAGGCACGCCGCGCCGCCATCACGGCGCGGTCGATGTCCTGCTCGGTGCAGGCGGTGACATGCGCCAGTACGTCGCCGGTGGCCGGATTCCAGGCCGGGAAGGTATCGCAGCCGGTGCTTTCCACATAGGCACCGTCAATGAAGGCACGGGTCTCGAAGGTCAGCGCTGCCGCGCGCTGCTGCCAGTCGGCATGGGTCAGCGGGGCGGCAGTGGTCGAAGCAGTGGCAGTGCTCATTGGGCGTTCTCCGCGGTCGTGGTGTTGGCGCTGTCGGCGAGAGAGCCGCGGCTGACGACACCGGCGCGCTTGAGCATCGCCAGCAGCAGCACGTTGGCGCCGGCTTCGAGATCGGCAGGCTCGGCGTTCTCGCTCTCGTTGTGACTGATGCCGTCCTCGCAGGGCACGAAGATCATCGCCACCGGATTGATGCCGGCGATCTGCACGGCGTCGTGACCGGCACCGGTTTCCATGTCGCGGATGCTGAGGTTCAGTTCCTGACTTGCACTGCGCACCATCTCGATCAGTTCCGGCGCGAAGGGCGTCGGCGGAATGTGCTGCACTTCGATCAGCTCGATGTCCACGCGTTGCTTGTCGCTCTGGTTGGCGGCGTGATGCTTGAGGCACAGCGCCTTGAGCTGGTCGTGCATCTCGGCCATTACCGCCGGTTCCAGGTGGCGCAGGTCGACACTGAAGCGCACCTGGCCTGGAATCACGTTGCGCGAGTT
The DNA here is from genome assembly GCF_004006355.1 of Cobetia sp. ICG0124. Taxonomy (NCBI): domain Bacteria; kingdom Pseudomonadati; phylum Pseudomonadota; class Gammaproteobacteria; order Oceanospirillales; family Halomonadaceae; genus Cobetia; species Cobetia sp. ICG0124. The sequence continues at coordinate 1,612,413 of NZ_CP024893.1, forward strand.
GGGATGCACATTGAATTCGCCACAGGTGACGCGACCGTTGGGCTGGTAGTCATCGGCCAGCGTCAGGATGTCGCTGACCAGCGCGCAGGCGGTCTTGAGCGCATCGCGACGGTAGGGCATCGGCGTCGGGCCGGCGTGGGCTTCCTGACCGCTGACCACCACGTCGAACCAGTGCAGGCCGAGGGAGCCGGTGACGGCCCCGATGGTGATCTCCTCCTGCTCGAGTACCGGGCCCTGCTCGATGTGCTCGAAAGGCGCATTGCGACCCGGCCATAGCCGTGTCAGCGCGCCGTCGCCTCGTCTAGCCAGCTTCAGAGGCCGATGCACGCCGGACCCCATCATGGCCAAGCGCGCCTTCCTCGTTGGTCCAGACACCACTCCACGGGGTCTGATGCGTGTATAGGCGCAACTTCCAGCCGCCACACCCGAAGCAGCCTCGAACTTGCCGCCGTGGGCTGGGTTCGATGTGGCTGCCGGTACGCGGGTCGGCCGACGCGGCGAAGATGTTGCCGATCTCGACGACGTGCCCGGCCTCCACGTAAGTCGCGCGCGGTCTTCGGTAGCCGCGGGGCCGCCCTTGGGCGTCGCGCCGATCTCGGCCAGTGTCATCAGCGCGTCCCACAGACGCTTGCCATCGACGCGCAGGGCGAGGGAGTCCAGTACGTCTTGAGTCCGTGTCAGGGCGTCTTCGCGGATGCCGCTCAGCAGCTTGCCCGGGGCAATGCCGTCCGGGTCATAACGCAGCTCGATCAGGGCCGGCAGATGCTCGCGGTCGGCGAATTCCAGCGCGCGCGTGAAGCTCGCCTCGAAGTCCTCGTCCTTCTCCACCACCTGACCCAGGCCGCCGTAGGCGGTGACCAGCGCGGCGAAGTCCGGGTTGGTGAAGGTCAGGGCGATCTCACGGCCCGGGAAGTCGTTTTCCTGGTGGGCGCGGATGGTGCCCCACATGCCGTTGTTGAACACCAGCACCACGATGCCGAGGCGGTACTGCAGTGCCACGCCCAGTTCCTGCAGATTCATCTGGAAGCAGCCATCACCGGCGTAGCAGACGGCGGGGCGTTCCGGGAATTCGAGCTTGCTGGAAATGGCGGCGGGCAGGCCGTAACCCATGGAACCGACGGTCGGGGCCAGCGAGCTGCCCAGGCCACGGAAGCGCACATAGCGGTGGGCGTAGAGCGCGTAGTTGCCGGCGCCGACGCTGATGCAGCCCTTGCCATCGAGGATGCGGTCGACGGTCAGGCTGACCTTGTCCAGGCTCAGCGGGCCCGGCGACGGCTGTTCCTCAAGCGTGGCCAGATAGGCGGCGCGCGCCTCGCGGGTGATGCCGGACCAGCGCGGCGTGCTGTCCGGTGACAGGGTGGAGAGCGCCAGCGCGAAGCCGTTGACGTCGGTATTGATGGCCAGCGTCGGCTGATAGACACGCCCCAGCTCTTCCGGGTCGGCGTAGACATGCACCAGCTTCTGGGTCGGCACCGGTGACTGCATCCAGCTATAGCCTTCGCTGGTGGCTTCGCCGATACGGGTACCGACGGCGATCACCAGGTCACTCTCGACCAGCTGCTGGCGCAGCTCGGCGTGCATGCCCATGCCGACGTGACCGGCGAATTGCGGCAGTTCGGCATTGACACATTCCAGACGGCGCCAGGCGACGCCGGTGGGGATGTCGAAGCGCTGGGCGAAGCCTTCCAGCGCGACCTGGGCGTCGCGGGTCCAGCCGCTGCCGCCGACCAGCAGGAAGGGGCGCTCGGCGCTGGCGAGCAGGCCCTTGAGCTCATCCAGCTGCGGCTGTCCCGGATAGGTCATCAGGCGCGGGTGCGGCTTGACGTCCGCGACCTGCGCCTCGCCCCACAGGGTGTCTTCCGGCAGTGCCAGCACCACCGGCCCTGGACGACCGCTGCGCGCCACCTGATAGGCGCGGGCGATGTATTCCGGAATGCGCGAGGTGTCGTCGATCTGCGCGACCCACTTGGTCATCTCGCCGAACATGCGGCGGTAATCGATTTCCTGGAAGGCTTCGCGCTCGATGAAGTCGCCACCGACCTGACCGATGAACAGGATCATCGGCGTGGAATCCTGATAGGCGGTGTGCACGGCGATGGAGGCGTTGGTGGCGCCCGGGCCACGCGTGACGAAGCACACGCCCGGCTCGTTGGTCAGCTTGCCGTAGGCTTCGGCCATGTAGCCCGCGCCACTTTCCTGGCGGCAGACGATGGGGTCGATGGCGCCCTTGTGCTCATTGAGTGCATCGATGCACGGCAGGTAGCTTTCGCCGGGCACCAGGAAGACACGCTTGGTGCCGTGCAGTCGGATCTGGTCGACGAGGATCTGCCCGCCATTGCGCAGCGGCAGAGTGGAGCGGGCATCAGGTCGTAGAGCGCTTCGAGCTGATCGGGGTGGATGACACACCGCGCATGCAGTCCCTGCTGGTTGGCCCAGTGCTGGTCGGTGCCCAGTCCGTGCTGCCAGCGCCACGGACCATCGATGGCCAGTCGCTGATGTGTCCTGCAGGCCACGGCCAGTCGCTGGCGCCACGGCTTGAGTGTCTCGGTGATGGTGGCGGCGGGCTGGTCCGGCATCAGGCCCAGATCCGTGGCCAGGTCCCCGGTACCGATCAGTGCTCCCAGCAGGCGTGGCGTGTCATCGCCCGCGGCGAGCAGTTCCTCGGCGGCCAGCAGTCCGGCCTGGCTTTCCAGCGTCGCGACGCTCTTCAGACTGCCCGCGGGCAGGGCATGCAGGCGTTCCTGCTCGGCGAGCGCCTCATCCAGTGCGGCCAGCTGACTGCGCTGCTCGACGGCGGGCAGAAAGACCGCGGCAGGTGTGCCGGCCAGTTCGCCCAGTGCGGTCTGCATCAGCGCGGCCAGCTCCTCGCGTCCACCCTGCTCCAGCAGGTTCAGGCGTACCGCCGGCCACAGATGCAGGCGACGGGCACGTCTGGCGAACTCGGCGAAGCGACTGATCGCCAGTGCACGGCCTTCGGGGGCGGTGAATTCCTCGAGATCGACCACGATGGCATCGGCACCGCTGGTGAGCGCGGCTTCCAGTCGTGCGGCGTCATCCCCGGGCACGAACAGCCAGCGCTGCGGGAGGGGCTGAGTGGCAAGAGAGGTCATCGCTCAGCCCTCCATCAGGTTGGGCAGGAACAGCACGAGTTCCGGGATGAAGGTGATCAGCATCAGTACGGTCAGCATCGCGCCCAGCATCAGGCCCAGCGGACGCAGCGAGTCGCTGACGTTGATCCCGGCGATGCGACACGCGGCCATCAGGTCGATCCCCAGCGGCGGCGTGTTGGCGCCGATGGCCAGATTGACGGTCAGCAGCACCCCGAAGTGCACCGGGCTGATGCCGTATTGCGCCAGCAGCGGCATCACGATGGGCGTCACGATGATGATGATCGCCACGCTTTCCATGAAGGAGCCCAGCACCAGCAGCACGGCGGTCAGCAGCAGCAGGACGCTGATGCGGCTGTCGGTGAATTCGCCGATCAACTGGGCGATGGCCTGCGGCACCTGCTCGTAGGTCAGACCCCAGGCGAACATGCCGGCCGCGCCGATGATCAGCAGGATGGCGCCGGTGGTCTCGGCGGTCGCGCGGACGCTGTCCAGAAAGCCCTGCCAGGTGAGGCTGCGATAGACACAGGTACCGATGATGATGGCGTAGAGAATCGCGGAGGCGGCGGCCTCGGTGGGCGTGAACACCCCGAAGCGGATACCGCCGATGATCATCACCGGCACCATCAGCGCCGGCATGGCACTGAGCAGCGCGCGGCGACGCTCGCCGGGCACACGGGCCGCGACACCGCCCGACCAGCCATGCTTGCGTGACAGGTAGAGGGCGACGCCGACCAGCGCGACCGTCAGCATCAGGCCGGGGATGATGCCGCCCATGAACAGCTGGCCCACCGAGGTATTGGAGGTGGTGCCGTAGACGATCATCACGATGCTGGGCGGAATCACGGTGCCGATGGAGCTGGCGGTGCCGACCAGCGCACTGCTGAAGCCCTTGTCATAGCCATTGCGGGCCATGGTGGGCAGCAGCATGCTGCCGATGGCGATCACGTCCGCCACACCGGAACCCGACAGCGCGCCGAACATCATGCAGGCGAGCACCGCGACCACCGCCAGGCCGCCGCGGATATCACCGACCATCGCCATGCACAGGCGTACCAGGCGCTCAGTGAGGCCAGCGCGGTTCATCAACTGGGCGGCGAGCACGAACAGCGGAATCGCCAGCAGGGTGAAGCTTTCCATTCCGGCCACGAATTGCTGCGCCGAGACCATCATGGGCGCGGCACCGAAGGCCAGCAGGTAGAAGAGGGCCGACATCAACAGCGCGAAGGCGATGGGAATGTCGATGAGGATGCCGAGCGCGAATACGCCGAGCAGAGCCAGGGCGCCGAGAGTCATGGGGCATCTCCTTGGCGAGAGGATCAACAGATGCTCAAGCTGGATCAGAGCCATCGCGGTGCAGCACAGCGGCACGGACAGGTAGACGATGCCGGCGGGAATCTGCAGCGCGGTGGTGGTCTGGCGCATCGTGATGGCGCTCAGGTCCATGCCTGCCTTGGCCAGCAACAGCAGCATGATCAGGATCATCGCGTCAGTGATGCGTCCGGTGATGCGCTGGACACGCACCGAGCGCACCAGCAGCGGCAGCAGGCCCGCACTCAGGTGAGTGCGGTTGCGGGTGCAGGACACCGCGGCCAGCAATGTCGTCCAGACCAGCACCAGCTGCGGCAATTCCTCTGCCCAGTGCGGCGGCTGACCCATCACCCAGCGCATGAAGACCGTCCAGATCACCAATGCCGACAGCGCGGCGACTCCGCTGGCTGCCAGGGCCAGACAGCCCCGGCAGCACCAACGTGAGAGAGTGATCATCAAGGTGCGCACGGCGCACAGCACTGCCAGCGGTTTGACGGAGGGAGCGGCGGAAGACATCGTCACTCGCCCTTGCGGTATTGCTCGACCAGGCCCATCAGCTCAGGCCCGAAGACGTCGGCGTAATCAGCCCACACACCCTGCACCTTGGCATTGAAGGGCGCGGTATCGACCTCGTTGACCTGCATGCCGGCTTCTTCCAGCTTGGCGACCAGCTCGGCGTCATCCTTCTGGGTCATCGCGCGCTGCTTGTCACGCCATTCGTCGGCGCTCTTCTGCACAGCGGCCTGATCCTGCTCGGAGAGCTGATTCCAGGTGAAGTTGGAGATGGTCAGGCACGCGGGTGCCCAGACGTGACCGGTAAGGGAGACGTAGTCCTGCACTTCGCTGAACGAGGAGGAATAGATGATGGCCAGCGGGTTTTCCTGGGCATCGAACACGCCCTGCTGCAACGCGGAGTAGAGCTCACCGAAGGACAGCGGTGCCGGGCTTGAACCCAGCGCGGTGAAGGTGTCCAGACGCATCTTGTCCGGCGTGACGCGAATCTTGAGGCCCGCGAGGTCTTCCGGGCTGGTGATGGGGCCGCGATTGTTGGTGACGTGACGGAAGCCGTTCTCCCACCACGACAGGATCTTCATGTTGTGCTCGTCGGCGATGTCCTCGAGCGCATCGCCCAGCTTGCCGTCATAGGCGGCGTAGGCGTGTTCGCGGTCCGGCCAGGAGTAGGGCAGTTCGACGATGCCGAATCGCGCATCCAGCGGCTGGAAGGAACCACAGCCGATCACGCCGGCCGGCACGCTGCCGATCTGCATGCCTTCGACGACGGTCTTCTCATTACCGAGCTGGCCACTGGGGAAGACCTGGAAATTGACGCGGCCCTCGGTCGCCTCGGCGACATCCTTGGCGAAGCCTTCCGCCGCGATGTTCCAGCTATGGGTCGGCGCCAGCACGTGGCCGAGCTTGATATCCTGAGCCTGGGCGGCGCTCAGCGCGGCGCAGGCAGTCAGCGGCGTTCATCGGGACACCTCTTGGAGTTGTTATGGTCGTGACAGGCGTCTCTGTGTACGCCTTGACCCAAGAGTGTGTTCTGCTCGTGTATTTCGGTAGTTGCGAATTCTTATTCTTGGTATTAATCAGATTTATGATGGGTCTGGATGTCCCGCCCACCTGACCGCCCAGTTCTTTTATATACCGTTATCTTCTTTGGTACCCATTTCAGTTCCGGCAAGCCTGAGAGAAGCAGCAGTCATCGGGACACGCAATGCAAGGCGCCCGCGAAGAGGCATGTCTTCGCGGGCGCTGATGTGTCGCTGAGGCGGCCTGGTTGGCGCCTGAATGGCGCCTGACTGTCGTTTAAGAGCCGCGCTCGCGTCAGGCCACCGCCTTGTCCAGCGCCTGGCTGACATCGGCGATGATGTCGTCGATATGCTCGATCCCCACCGAGATGCGAATCAGGTCAGCCGAGACCCCGGCCATGGCGAGTTCTTCCTCGTTGAGCTGGCGGTGGGTGGTGGAGGCCGGGTGGCAGGCCAGCGACTTGGCATCGCCGATATTCACCAGGCGCAGAATCATCTGCAGCGCATCGATGAACTTGCCGCCGGCGATACGCCCGGCTTCGGCCTGATCAGCCCCTGTCGCGTCCGTCTTGATGCCGAAACTGATGATGCCGGAGGCCTTGCCGCCGGTGATCTTCTGGCAGGTGGCGTGATAGGGGCTGTCCGGCAGGGCGCCGTAATTGACCCAGCTGACGCTCGGGTGCTGCTGAAGGTATTCGGCCAGCGCGAGCGCATTGCTGCAGTGGCGTTCCATGCGCAGGGCGAGTGTCTCCAGCCCCTGCAGCAGCAGGAAGGCACTGTGCGGGGCGAGCGCGGCGCCGGTATTGCGCAGCGGTACCACGCGACAGCGACCGATATAGGCGGCCGGGCCGAAGGCTTCGGTGTATACGACGCCGTGATAGGAGGGGTCTGGCTCGTTGAGGATCGGGAAGCGGTCCTTGTGGGCGACCCAGTCGAACTTGCCGGAATCGATGATGATGCCGCCCACGGTGGTGCCGTGGCCGCCGATGTACTTGGTCAGCGAGTGGATCACGATATCGGCGCCGTGATCGAAGGCGCGACACAGCACCGGGGTGGCCACGGTGTTGTCGACGATCAGCGGCACGCCATGCCTGTGGGCGATCTCGGCCAGACGCTCGAGATCGACGATGTTGCCGGCAGGATTGCCGATGGACTCGCAGAACACCGCTTTGGTCTTGTCATCGATCAGCGCTTCGAGTGCGGCGAAATCATCAAAGGCCGCCATGCGCACCTCGACCCCCTGACGCGGCAGGCTGTGGGCGAACAGGTTGTAGGTGCCGCCATACAGCTGGCTGGTGCTGACGATGTTGTCACCGACTTCCACCAGCGCCTGGATGGCATAGGTGATCGCCGCCATGCCGGAGGACACCGCCAGCGCCGCGATCCCGCCTTCGACGGCGGCCATGCGCTGCTCCAGCACGTCATTGGTCGGGTTCATGATGCGGGTATAGATGTTGCCCGGCACCTTGAGATCGAACAGGTCCGCGCCGTGCTGGGTGTCGTCGAAGGTGTAGGAGGTGGTCTGGTAGATCGGCACCGCCGCCGCCTTGGTGGTGGCTTCCGAGGTGTAGCCGTGATGCAGGGCGAGCGATTCCAGCTTCATGTTGTCGACTGACATGGCAGTGTCCTTGTGCGAGAGCGTGGCGAACGCCGTCACGACAGGCCGCTGGCTGGGCGGCACGCCGAACTGGCGACGAAAGGCGGTGGCGAAATTGGCCGCGCTGCGATACCCCGCCATCTCGGCGGCGGCCTCCACCGTGACATTGCGGTCCTGCAGCAGGTGCGCCGCGCGGAGCAACTGCCGCCGCCTCAGGTCCCTCGCCATGGTCTGGCCGTAGGCGTCGCGATAGCGGCGCTGCAACTGGCGCACGCTCATGCCCAGCCGGGCGGCGATCTCTGCCTGACTCAGATAGGCCACTTCCCCGCTGGAGATCCAGTCCTCGAGCCTCGCCTGCCAGGCCGCCAGGCACTCGCTGATCACCTCAAGCGCCACTGACTCGATGCCGAGTCTAAGCGCCAGCGTGCCCGGCCGTTGGCGACTGAATTCCTCCAGGCGCTCGACCAGACGCGCAGACGGCTGCCAATGGTAATGCGCCAGATGCCGCGCCTCGGGCATCACCTCGCTGGCGCTTGAGATCCCCAGATGCCACGTCAGCCAGGCTGGCGTCAGCGTCAGGATGGCGCTGTGCTCATAAGCCCCCTTGGGGCTTTGCAGCCGGAATTCGGTGGGCTCATCGAGGGCGATGCACAGCGCTCGGCCCGGCTTCAGCGCATGGCGCTGTGGCCCGAAACTGACCCTGGGCTCGCCACGCCATACCACGGCGATCTTCAGCGATGGCTCGATGCGGGAGCGAATCATCAGATCCGCCCGCTTGCGGATGCGGTTGAGGCGCATGAACAGGCCCGGCTGCACTTCCTGCAGGTGCATGTTGCCGATCAGCGCGCCATCGGCTGACTGGCCCTCGGCGGGCTGGCATTGGTGGTCGCTGGTCAGTGCCCGCGCCATGCGGTGCACGTGATCGAGCTCGATGATCCGGTGGCGTGCGCAAAGGTTTTTGTCGTCATGGAGTGCCAAAATGCCCCGTCAGTCACACAGATGCAAATAATTATCATTAGTAGCGATAGCCAGAGACACAAGAGGCAAGGGGACACGATGAACAAGGTGACGGTACGGGGACGCGGTCTGTGCGGGGCAGGCACGCGTCGCTTGATGATCGGGGCGGGCGTGGTGCTGGTCAGTCTGCCGGCACAGGCGGAAGACGCGACGATGGTGCTGGATACCCAGCGGGTGACGGGGCTGCGCCTGTATGACATGGCGTCCAGTGAGCAGAGCGGCGGCTACAGCGTTGACGCTGCCACGGTGGGCTCGAAGGTACCGGCCTCGCTGCGCGACATTCCGCAGTCGGTGAGCGTGGTGACCCATGATGCCATCGAGGACCAGAACTTCATCACGCTGGATCAGCTGGCGGCACGTACGCCAGGCGTGCGGGTGCTGAACAATGACAGCGGTCGCTCGTCGATCTTCGCGCGCGGCTATGAATACGATGCCTACAGCATCGATGGGCTGTCCGCGCCGATGTCGAGTCTGACGGGCTCGGTGCCATCCCTGACTGCCATCGACCGGGTCGAGGTCATGCGTGGGCCATCCGGTCTGTTCAACAGCACCAGTGAGCTGGGCGGGGTCATCAATCTGGTGCGCAAGCGCCCGACCGATACCTTCCAGGGCGCCATCAGCGGCAGCGTCGGTACGCTGGAAGACCGAAGCGTCAGTGTCGATCTCTCCGGGCCCATCGATGAGCAGGGCCGCATCCGTGGACGCCTGGTGACCCGCTCCACCGAGCAGGCGCAGTGGGTGGATGACAACGACAACACGCTGAATGATTTCTATGGCGCGCTGGAAGTCGACCTCGATGAGAACACCGAGCTGTCATTGGGGGTGATCCACAACACCAAGGACATCAGCGTCAATCAGGGTCAGCCGGTCGATGGTGACAACAACTTCACCTATGGCCGCCGTTCGGCATTCTACGGCGCGGACTGGAACAGCTTCGAGAGCGATGCCACCGATGTGATCGCCGAGCTGACCCACCGTTTCAGCTCACGCGGCTATGGTCGACTGGCGGCGCGCTACAGTGATCGCAATGCGGATTACGAGTACGCCTACAGTGGCTCGGCACTGAGCGATACCGGCGACTTGAGCAGTGTCGCGGGCTATGCCGGTTTCACCGATGAGACCTCGGTGAGCGTGGATGCCAGCTACACCCAGGGCTTCGATGCCTTCGGCAACCAGAACGAATTCGTGGTCGGGGTCGATTACAAGACATCGGACTCGGATACCACCGCGGCGCGCACCGGCAACCTGACCGGCTCCAGCGCCAGCATCAGCGAGCTGAACAACCTGGCCTATGTCGACATACTCGGCAATGCCCGGGATGGCGTGAGCGGCTACAGCCTGTCGCGCACCGAGACCACCCTGGAAGAGCAGGGCCTGTACGGCAAGGTGACACTGCGGCCCGTGGCACCGCTGGCAGTGATACTGGGCGCGCGCGTCAGCCAGTTCTCGGCCGAGACAGAAGACAAGCTCAATGGCGGCAGTAGCGACATGCAGGACACCGCCGTCACGCCCTATGGCGGACTCGTCTATGACCTGGACGCCGACCACTCCCTCTATGCCAGCTACTCCAGAGTCTTCGAGCCGCAGACCCGCGAAGGCGAGGATGGCGACCTGATCGACCCGCGCGAAGGCGAGCAATACGAGATCGGGATCAAGGGCAGCTATCTGGATGGCGCACTGAATGCGCGTATCAGTGGTTTCCAGTTGACCGACAATCACCGTGCTGCCTCCTCGACCGACGGTAGCGTCAGTTACTCGGTGGATTCCGGCAAGATGCGCATCACCGGTGCGGAGCTTGAACTGGCCGGCAACATCACGCCGCAGTGGGATGTCATCTTCGGCTACACCTACATGGATTCCGAGGTGCTGGAGGCCGGCAGCTCCGATGCACTGCTGATGCTGATGCCCAACAACATGGTCAATCTGTGGACCCAGTATCGCTTCGAGGGCAACCTGCTGGATGGCGTTTCCGTCGGTGCCGGGATGACGGCACTGAGCGATTTCGACAGCACCCAGGGCACCATCCAGGCACCGGGCTATGCGGTGTTCGATGCCATGCTCGGCTATCAGTTCACGCCCAAACTCAGTGGCCAGCTCAACGTTTACAATCTGTTCGATCGTGAATATTACGTGCGCGCCGGTTCCGCCAGTGTCTTCAACTTCGTGGGACGTCCGGCCAGCGCCGTCGCGACCCTCAAGTACGAGTTCTGAGCATGACACTCGCCTTTATCTCTAAAGCACGCTTCAAGGATTTCACGCCACCGCTCACCACCGGCACGGCGCCAGAGGGTACCGGCGGTGGCGAGGATTTCCTCGCCTATCTGACCCAGGCTCTGCCGCCTGCACTGGCCTCACGCTATCCGCTCGATCTCGAGCGGCCTGCGCTGGTCGGCCACTCACTCGGCGGCCTGTTCGCGCTCCATGCCCAGCAGAAGGTGCCCGAGGCCTTCGGGGCCATCTTCGCGATCAGCCCTTCGCTGTGGTGGCGGCAGGAGAATGACCCGGCCAGCTGGCCGCTGCGTCTTGCCTGCTCCGAGGCGGCGGGCCCGGTGTACATCGCCGCTGGCGGGCGCGAGCAATCGCCGCAGCCCAGGCGACAGGACCCTGAACGGGACAGGCTGCGTGTCCAGCGCGCGATGATCGACAACGCACATGAGCATGCACGCCAGCTGCGCGAGCACTGTCCGCAGGTAGCCGTCCAGTGGCGACTGTTCGAGGGCGAAGACCACGGCAGCGTGATGTGGCCCGCCGCGCGGGCAGTGATGGAACGATTGATGAGGCCACGCTGATCTTACATCACCGCACGTACCGCGAGGAACAGCACGGTCGGGGCGAGCAGGATGCCCAGGCCGGTGTAGAAGGTGGCGGTCATCGCGCCGTAGGGAACCAAGCGGGCATCGGTGGCGGCAAGGCCCGCCGCGACACCGCTGGTGGTGCCGATCAGGCCACCGAAGATCATCGCGGAGCGCGGATTGTCGAGCCCGATCAGGCGCGCCGTCATCGGCGTGGCCACCATGGTCAGGATCGACTTCACCAGGCCGGCGGCGATCGACAGCGCGACCACTTCGGAGCTGGCCCCGAGCGTGGCACCGGTGACCGGGCCGACGATATAGGTGACCGCGCCCGCACCGATGGTGGTGATATCGACAGGATCGGTATAGCCGAAGGCGATGGCGACACCACCACCGGCGACGAAGGAGATCAGCACGCCGACGAACAGCGCGATGACACCCCGAAAGCCGGTCTGACGGATTTCCTTGAGATTGACCCCGTAGGCGGTGGCGATGATCGCGAGATCACGCAGCATGCCGCCCCCCATCAGGCCCAGCCCCGAGAACAGCGTGACATCCGAGAGCCCCTTGCTGCCGCCGGTGGTCGCGCCACCCACGTAGGCCAGCACCAGGCCGAGGATGATGGCGATGGCGGAGCCGTGCAGCTTGCCGCGTGTCAGGTTGTTGCTGATCCAGTAGGCGACATACATCGCCAGTCCGATCACGGCGAAGGCAGCGACCAGATGATACTTGTCGAACAGGTGGACGAGTGACTCGATCATGGGTCAGCCCTCAGTGTTTGTGAGCAGGAGTGGGGGAGGCATGGCGACTGCGATCCAGCACCGGGGCGCCTGTCGTCACTGAGGTTCTGGTGGGGCGGTTCTCGTCGGGCAGGGGAGCCTCTTCCAGTGCGGTTTCCGGCCGCTTGCCGGTCAGCAGGGGCACCAGTGCAAGCCCCAGCACCACCGCCAGCACGCCCGCGACCAGCGCGACCATGCCGCCGCTGAAGGCCGCGACCACGTTCTGGCTGGCGGCCATCGCGACCACGATGGGGATGTACATCGCGTTCCAGAAATTGATGCCGCTGGAGGTGCTGTCGGCCATCTTGCCGCGGTCCTTCAGCACACCGGTGATGAAGATGAGCAGCAGCATGGCGATGCCGACACCGCCGAGATTGGAATCGATATTGAGCATTTCTCCGAGCAGATCACCGATCACGAGACCGGCCATCATGCACCCTGCCAGCAGGGCAACTCCGTAGATCACCATGGCGTATTACCTTCTTGTTGTTGTGGTGAAGTGGTGGTGAAGCAGTGTGGCGTCTTGTCGTCTATCTGATGTGTCCTTGCAAGGAATCGGGGTGAGTGAACCCACCGACATGACGTGATGGCGTCACGCCATGCCGGTGGCACGAAGGTGTCGGGTGTCAGGCCTGACAGTGGTGGCTCAGCCGTGTGAGCGGGCCGGCTCAGGGGCAAACAGCTGTGCATATTCCTCGCGCAGCTGTTTCTTCTGCACCTTGCCCATCACGTTGCGCGGCAGGCCATCGATGAAGAACACGCGCTTGGGCTGCTTGTAGCGGGCGAGCTTGTCGCTGAGGGCGGCAAGCACCGCCGCTTCATCGAGACTGCCCTGGTGGCCGGCCTGCATGACCACCACCGCGCAGACACCTTCGCCGAAGTCCGGGTGGGGCACGCCGAACACCGCCGATTCGTTGACGCCGGGCATGTCATCGATCAGCAGCTCCACCTCCTTCGGGTAGATGTTGTAGCCGCCGGAGATGATCAGGTCCTTGTCACGGCCGCTGATGCACAGGTAGCCATCGGCATCGATATGACCGAGATCCCCGGTGATGAAGAAGCCATCCTCGCGGAACTCGCTGGCGGTCTTCTCCGGCATCTTCCAGTAGCCCTTGAAGACGTTGGCACCGCGCACCTCGATCAGCCCTGTCTCGCCACGCGGCAAGGTGGCACCTGTCTCGCGGTCGGTGATGCGGACTTCGCTGCCGGGCAGCGCCATGCCCACCGTGCCGGGACGCCGCTCGCCGTCGTAGGGGTTGGAGGTGTTCATGTTGGTCTCGGTCATCCCGTAGCGCTCGAGAATCGCGTGGCCGGTGCGTGCGCTGAATTCGCTGTGGGTCTCGCTGAGCAGCGGCGCTGAGCCCGAGACGAACAGCCGCATGCCGGCGGTCGTCTCGCGATTGAGGCGCTCGGATTCCAGCAGGCGGGTGTAGAAGGTCGGCACGCCCATCAGCACGCTGGAGCGTGCCATCAGATCCAGAATCTGCTCGGCATCGAACTTCGGCAGGAAGGTCATCGAGGCGCCCACCGTCAGCACGATGTTGCAGGCCACGAACAGGCCGTGGGTATGGAAGATGGGCAGGGCGTGGATCAGATGGTCATCACGGGTGAAGCGCCAGGTCTCGGCCAGCGCCTGACAGTTGGAGGCCAGATTGGCGTGGGTCAGCATCGCGCCCTTGCTGCGCCCGGTGGTGCCGGAGGTATAGAGGATGGCAGCGAGGTCATCGGCGGCGCGCGGCTCGACCTCGTAACTTGCGCTGCACTGACGCGCCTGCTTCATCAGAGTGCCGTCCTGCTCGGTGCCCAGGCTCTCGACACGCGGCACATCACATTCCTTGCCCAGCGCGCGTGCCGTCTCCAGCACCTTGGGCTGGCAGACGTACAGGTGCGGGCCGGCGTCGCCCAGGAAGTAGCGGATCTCCTCGCCGGTGTAGGCGGTATTCAGCGGCAGATAGACCGCGCCGACCTGCAGGCAGGCCAGATACAGGATGACGGTCTCGCAGCTCTTGTCGATCTGCACCGCGACGCGGTCGCCCGGTGTCACGCCCAGCTCGCGAAGTGCGGTGGCCATCTGACCGGCGGCGCTGCGTGCCTCGGCGAAGGTGTAGCCGTGGCCTTCGACGGTATCGAGGAAGGTGGCATCCGGGCGCTCATCGAAGTTGCGCGCGAATTGCAGATAGAGGTTGGCGTGGTTGGCGTGAGGCATCGTTGGCTCCAATGGCGTTGTTCTTGTAATGAGGCGTTGTCTTGTCATGAGGACAGGGTATCGCTTTCCTTCCTGGCCTCGCGCTTCGGCGCCTTGGCCAGCTCCTTGTTGGCTTTCGACTCCTTTTTCACCTCACTGCTGCACACCACGCTGTCGTTGCGGCTGAAGGCCTCGTGGTTCTGCTCGATGCGGTGCGGCTCATAGAGGTAGTTGACCATCAGGCCGTGGGCCTGCTGGCGGCCATTGGGGGAGGTGTCACCCGGCCAGTTGAGGCGATGCAGGCTGGCACCGTTGCCGAGGTGGAAGCGGGCGACCGGGTCCATCGGCTGGCCGCTGCGGTGCTTGACGTTGACCAGGTAATGGGCGGCGAGGGCGCGCAGTTCCGCTGCCATCTTCTGCTGGGCCTCCTCGTCATTCATCCAGTCGTCGTGCTGCAGGTGATGGGCCAGCAGCTCGGAGACTTCCAGGCCTTCCTCATCACGCGCGCGTGTCAGCCACTGACTGAAACCGGGCACCGGCGAGAGGGTGACGAAGCGGCTCAGATTGGGCAGTTCGCGTTGCAGCTCCTGCACCACCTGCTTGATCAGGAAGTTGCCGAACGAGATGCCTTTCAGGCCCTTCTGGCAATTGCTGATGCTGTAGAAGACGGCGGTGTCCGCCTCGCGTTCGGTGGTCTGGCCGCTGTTGGCGAGCAGATGCTGGATGTTGTTGGGCACGCCCTTGCACAGCGCCACCTCGACGAAGATCAGCGGCTCATCGCCGATGGCCGGGTGGAAGAAGGCGTAGCAGCGGCGGTCCTCGGGGTCGAGACGTCCGCGCAGGTCGCTCCAATCCTGAATGGCGTGCACCGCCTCGTAGCGGATGATCTTCTCCAGCACCGCCGCGGGGGTGTTCCAGTCGATGGCCTCCAGCATCAGGAAGCCGCGATTGAACCAGGAGGCGAACAGATGCGCGAAGTCGGCATCCAGCGGCTTCAATTCCGGATGCTGCTTGATGAGCTTGAGCAGGTCGGCACGCATGCGCACGATTTCATAGGTGCCGCCGGGGCACAGGTTCAGGCGGCGCAGCAACGATTGGCGTCTGGGTTCACTGGCGGCGAACAGCGCACTGAGATTGGCGTTGTCCGGGGAGTCGCGATAGGCCGCGTAGGCAGCGTGGATACGGTCTTCATCGGCGGCGTAGTGCTCGGCCAGCAGCTGGAAGAAGGCGAGACGCTGCTCGTGATCCAGCTGCTGATAATCCTCCAGCGCCCGCTGGGCCATCATGATGCGCGAGGCTTCACCGCTGCTCTCGGTGAGGTTGTGGCAGCTCTCGGTCAGGCGGGCGAGGGCGGTGTCTTCATTGCCGGCGCCGGGCGAGAGGCCAACCTGCTGACGGGCACGCTGGCCGACATGGGTCAGCAGATCCTGCAGAAAACTCAGATTGATGTTCATGGCGGTTTTGCGTCGCCTTGTTGTATACAACAGATAGGCGCATCGTGTGGTAGCGTCAAGGAATCCCATGCATGACTAGACTAAAGTCAGTTTCCTGCACGGCCACTTCCCCAGTACAAGGACGACGATGATGATCAAGATGTCTCATGCGCAACGCCTGCGAGACCTGCTGGAAGATGCCATCGTCGAAGGGCGCTTCCCGCCGGGCACCAAGCTCGACCCCGAAGCGCTGGGCCGCGAGTATCAGTGTTCCCGCACGCCGATCCGCGAGGCGCTGCAGCAGCTGGCGGCCTCCGGCATGGTGAAGGTGGTGCCCAAGCGCGGCACCTTCGTGACGCAGCTGGGCGTCTCGGAGCTGGTGGAACGCTTTGAAGTCATGGCGGAACTGGAAGCCATGTGCGGCCGACTCGCCGCGCGGCGCATCACCACGCAGGAGCTTTCGGAACTCAAGGACGCCCACGCCGCCTGCCGAGAACGCCTGGAAGCCGACGACGCCAATGGCTACTACTACGAGAACGGCCTCTTTCATCACTGTCTCTACCGCGCCAGCCACAACGCCTTCCTCACCGAAGAAGCCACGCGACTGCACGCCATCCTCAAGCCCTATCGCCGCCTGCAACTTCACGTCCGCCACCGCATGCACAGCTCCTACGCCGAACACGAAGCCATCGTCGCCGCCATCGAAGCCGGCGATGCCACTGCTGCCGAGCAAGCGCTGAAGGATCACGTGCATATCCAGGGGGAGAGATTCACCGATCTAGTGGCGAATATTGAGAGATTGCATGAAAGAGCGCCTCACTCAACCCTTATACAACTGATTGAAGCCTTTCACGCTGAATCCCTTCAGGAACTGATCGCCAATCTTCAGGACAGGCACGCTGCGAAAGCCGGTCTTGGCGAATTCCTTCTGTCCCGCAGGGGATCTGACATCCACCAGGCGGAAGCCGATCTTCTGCTGCTCCAGATACTGCTTGGCTGTCTGGCAGTGAGGGCAATTCGCCATGCTGAAGAGTGACACCCGTTTCATTGCTGTTGCTCCCGTGTTGATCGATCCCGCGTGTTGTAGGCACCTGGCCTGAGGTGATGGCGTGAGGTGATGGCCTGAGCCGTCGGCTTTCTCTCATACCACCAGTCGCTTTCGCGCTATACCAGCTCTTCGCGCATCAGCTCTCCACAATGCACTCCCAAAAGATCAGCCCTTGCGAGGGATATGGCTCATTGCATGTTCCGCCAGGGCGGTGATGGTCAGGCTGGGATTGACGCCCAGGTTGGCAGCGAGCATCGAGCTGTCACAGATCAGCATGTTGCGGTAATGGAAGACGCGGTTCTGGCCATCGCAGACGCCGTCCTCGGGGGAGGCCGCCATGGCGGCACCGCCCATGCAGTGCGCTGTGGTCGGGATGTTGAAGAGTATCTCGGGGATGCTGCTGCCGGGGATGGCGCCGATGGCCTTGGCGCCACGCGTGACGAAGTCATTCGCCTCGGGGATGAAGGTGGGAATGTGCTTGCCCTCGGTGACCAGCGCCTTGCGAAATGGCCAGTACCACAGGCGTTTGAGCGTCATGTCGAGGTGGCCCTCTGCCGTCTGCATGCACAGGAAGATGATGGTCTCCTTCGCGAAGCCCCACGGCAGCTGGAATCTCAGCGCGCGCAGTGGATTGGCAAGGAAGAGCTTCGCCATCGCGCTCAGCCAGGAAAAAGGGCGTGTCCAGCCGGGCTTGCCCCTGGCCATCGCGGTGAACAGCAGCCCCATGAAATCGGAGCCCGCCGGATAGCGCGTGGCTTCGATATGGGTGTGCTCATCGATATGGATGCCGGAGCCGATGGCGATGCCTCGGGACATGTCATCGCGACTTCCCGGCATGCGACAGCTGATCAAGGACTCCGCATTGGTGCGCACCCGCTTGCCCAGCGCATCCGAGAGGTTCGGCAATGCGCCCTTGTCCTTGAGGCGGAACAGCAACTCCTGGGTGCCGAGCGAGGAGCCAGCGAAGACGATGGACTGACAGGTGACACGGCGCTTTCCCAGACCAAGATAGAGCCCGGCAAAGGTGGAGGGCACCGTCGTCACCGCATAGCCATCGGCCCCATCCGTCTTGCCATTGAGCGGCACGACATCGATCACCTTGGTCTCGGCGTGCACCTGGGCACCGTGCTTCTCGGCCAGATACAGATAGTTCCTGTCGAGTGTGTTCTTGGCGCCATGGCGGCAACCCATCATGCAGCCACCGCAGCCGATGCAGCTTTTTCGTTCAGGCCCTTCGCCATCAAAGTAGGGGTCTGGATGGGGGCTACCGGCGTCGGGCGTGGCGCTTTCGCCCTCGGGGCCGAAGAAGATGCCGACCTCGGTGGGGTACCAGGTGTCCTCACAGCCGGCGACCGCTGCCATGCGTTTCAGGGCGTCATCCGCCGGTGCGATGATCCGATTGGTCGTCACGCCGAGCATCTTCTGCGCCGTGGCGTAGTGCTCTGGCATCACCGCATGCCAGTCATTGAGCCCCGCCCACTGGCCGTTGTCCCAGACCTTGTCAGGCGGCACCAGCAGTGTCTGCGCATAGGTGATGGAGCCGCCGCCCACCGCGTTGCCATGCAACACGATGACGTGACGGAAGAAGCTCATGGTGAAGAAGCCGCGCAACCCCGGCATCGGCCGCCACAGCCAACGGCTCAGACGCCAGTTGGAGCGCGGCATGTTGTCCGGCGTCCAGCGCTTGCCCTGTTCCATGACCGCCACGCGATAACCTTTCTCGGTCAGGCGATGCGCGCACACCGAGCCGCCAAAGCCCGAGCCGACGATCAGGTAGTCGTGGTCGTGCTCGTGCTCTTGATAGTGCTTGAGCTGTTGCGCGATCAGGTCAACGAAACCCTGGCGGTCGATATCGAACAATACCTTGGCGTTGTGCGGCTTGCCGGTGAGCTGGTAACGATCGACCACCGTCATGCCCTGGGTATGCTCGCCCTGTGTCTCGACCCCGACCCAGCACTCGACAGCGGTGAACAGCTCAGGCTTCAGCAGCCAGGCGATGGTGCAGGGGTCATGCAATGGTGCACCGCTGAAGCCCCACTTGGGGTCACGGTGGTAGATCATGAAGAAGTCGAGCAGCTCGGCGACACACTGGGCGACGGGATTGTCGATGGCGCGGATACGCTCGATATCCTCATCCATGATCTGCGCCTGATGGGTGACATCCAGCCCGCACATCACGATGGGCAGGCCGGACTTGAACACCATGTCGGCGGCTTCGGGGTCGACGAAGATGTTGAACTCTGCGGCGGGGGTCCAGTTGCCGACACCTGCCGCGCCCCCCATCAGCACGATGCTGTCGATCTTGTGGTGTAGCTCCGGGTGGGTTGAGAGAAACAGCGCGATATTGGTCAGCGGGCCGGAGGGCACCAGCGTGACCTTCTGCTCACAGGCACGGACCTTCTCGGCCATCAGCTCGATGGCGCTCTGCGTGACGGGGGCGAAGGCGGGGTCCGGCAGTTTGGGGCCATCCAGGCCACTTTCGCCATGCACGCTGTCGGCAATGATCAGCTCACGCGCCAGCGGTTTCGGCGCGCCACCGGCGACCGGAATGTCATGCCGCCCCAGCAGGGTGAGCACGCGCAGCGCGTTGTTGAGGGTCTTGTCGGGCGTCTGATTGCCGGCGCTGGTGGTGACGGCCAGCACGTCGAGCGCGTCTGAACTCAGGGCCAGAATCAGCGAGATGGCATCGTCGTGGCCGGGATCACAATCGAGAATGATGGGGCGCGGCATGCAGCAGTCCTTGTCGTGAGTCGTATTGTTGTCGTGACTTGCCTCAATCAGCCTTTCCTTTATGCCTGAACGCAAAACGACACGCCATCCTTGCGAAGGGCGTGTCGTCTCCAGCACTTCCACCGGCTGGGCGCCGGGCACGTAGTACTGACCGACGATGGTGCTGGGCACCGACTGGATACCGGCGTTGCGCAGCGCTTCCTGCTGGGCGGCGACTTCCTGCTCGCCCGCGCCGGATTCGAGGAAGGTCAGCGCCTGTTCGACGCTCAGATTCTCATCGTGCAGGCTTGCGATCTCGGCCAGCACCTGACGGTCACCCACATCCTTGCCATCGTGGAAGTAGGCGCTGAACAGCGCCTCCAGCAACGGGCGCTCCGCCAGGCCCACGGACTGCTGGCGCCAGACGATGCGCTGGGCATCGGTGGAGTTGGGCGTGCGCTCCATCAGGGCGTGGCGGAAGGTGACGCCGCTCTGCGCGCCTGACTGGGCCACCTGGGCATCCAGCTCCGCGCCACGCTCGACACTGCCGAACTTCTGCGCTCGGTAGTCGACCCGCAGCATGCCTTCACGTGGCACCCACGGATTGAGCTGGAAGGGCAGATAGCTGACGCGCACTTCATCCTTGAAGTCGAGTTGCGCGATGGCGTCATCAAGATGACGCTTGCCGATCCAGCACCAGGGGCAGACCACGTCGTAGGCGACCTGGATATCGAGCTGTGACATGGGGATTCTCCTGCTGATCTCTCACGCGCTCTTCAATGGGAGCCTAGGGCCATCTTGAGAGCACGTCGGAATGATTTTGAGCAATCGCTCATCAGTGTCTTGCCATCCTAGAGATTTTGGGCCTGGGACGCTACCGAAAACGCCCTGGCCGATCATGTGTCATGACCGGACAGGGCGTTCGTGTTCAGCGCTAATAATTCAGTACTTGGAGTTCAGCTCACTGCACCGGACTCAGCAACTCAATCAACCCAGCGCCTTGCGTAGATCCGCCAGCGCGCGGATATCGTCCGGGCCGGTGCGGCAGCAGCCACCGATGGCCGTGGCACCTGCGGCCAGCCAGCGTGGTGTCCAGCCGGCGAGGTCATGGTCGTGGTCAGAGCCGTGGCCATCAGAATCTACCGAGACGGCGCAGGCGGCGGACCAGGTCTTGGTGACCGGGTCATAGACCTCACCGGAGTTCGGGTAGATGACGATGTTCTTGTCCGTCTCGCCGCGAATCTCGCGCACCAGCGATTCGATGTGCTCAAGCGCGGTGCAATTGACGCCGATGGCGACCACCTGCTCGCAGTCGTCGATGGCGCGCACGGCCTCTCGGATCGGCGTGCCGTCGCTCAATTCGGTGGCGTTGCGCGCGCTGAAGGCGATCCAGGCACGCGCCGTGGGGAAGTCATCGCGCAGCAGGTCACACACGGCCTGGGCTTCCTCGGCACACGGCAGCGTCTCGACGGCGAGCACGTCCGGTTTGGCATCCAGCAGCGTGGCGAGGCGGGCACGGTGGAAGTCGCGCAGGCCGGCGCGGTCCAGCGCGTAGCCGCCACGGTATTCGCTGCCATCGGCGAGATATGCGCCATAGGGGCCGACGGAGGCCGCGACCAGCGGCGGGCAGTCCAGGCGCTCCGGGTGTGCGGCCAGGTACTCGCTGCGGGCCTGGGCGGCCAGGGTGACAGAGCGCTGGATCAGCGCGCTGGCCTGGGTCTCGCTCAGGCTGCGCGCCATCAGGCCCTCGAGCGTGGCCTGGTAGCTGGCGGTGGTGGCGACATCGGCACCGGCCTCGAAGTAGGCGCGGTGCACATCGACGATCGCCTGCGGCTCATCGGCCAGCACCCTGGCCGACCACAGCGAGTCGTTGAGATCGAATCCGGCACGCTCAAGCTCGGTGGCCAGGGCGCCATCGACGATCAGGAAGGGCTGCTGGGCGGTGATGGCGCTCAGCGGATTGCGGGTGGCATCAGCGGGCATCGAGGGCCTCCTGCGGGGTCGGAGTCGGGGAATTGGCGGCGTCGGTAGACGAGCGATGGGTCAGAAAGTGGACCAGATAGCACAGCGCCACGAAGGGCACGCCGAAGTAGAGCGCGATGCGCTGGTTGGGGTCAAAGGCGATGCCGATGCAGGCCAGCGCGCAGAACAGGAAGGCGGCAATCGGCACGATGGGGTACAGCGGCGCGCGGTAGGTCAGCTCGCTGGCGCTGTGGCCGGCCTTCAGCCACTGGCGGCGGAAGCTGAACTGGCTGGCGGCGATCGCCATCCATACCAGCACCACGGCAAGCCCGGAAATCGACACCAGCGCCAGATACAGGGTGTCCTCGGCATAGACGCTCGAGAGCAGCGACAGCAGACCGCCGAGCATGGTGATCAGCAGCGCGGGCACCGGAATGCCACGTTGATTGACGCGGCTGAACACGCGGGGCAGCGTCTTCTGGTCCGCCAGGGTCCACAGCATGCGCGAGGCGGCGTAGAGACCGGAATTGGCCGCCGACAGCAGCGCGGTGATGATCACGAAGTTCATGATGTCCGCCGCGTAGGGGATGCCGGTGAGCTGGAAGACCGCCACGAAGGGGCTTTCCTTGAGACCGGCGCTGTCCTGCGGCAACAGGGCGGCGATGACGATGATGGTGCCGATGAAAAAGATGATCAGTCGCCACAGGGTCGCGCGGATCGCCAGGGGCACGTTCTTCTCGGGATTCTCGCTTTCGCCGGCGGCGATGCCGATCAGCTCGGTACCGGAGAAGGCGAAGCTGACGGCCAGCAGTGTCATCAGGATCGGCATCACGCCGTGATCGAACACCCCCTCCTGCAGGATGCGCGTGACGCCCGGCGCCTCGGTATTGCCCGAGAGTGACGTGAAGCCGAACATGGCGGCGGCGCCCACGGCGATGAACACGATCACCGCGGCGACCTTGATCAACGACAGCCAGAATTCGGATTCGGCGAAGAAGCGTGCCGAGACGATGTTCATGCCGAACACGATCAGCGAGAAGAGCCCGCACCAGATCCAGGGTTCGACATCGGGGAACCAGCGCCCCATGAACACGGCGGAGGCGGTGAATTCCGAGCCCAGTGCCACGGCCCAGGTCAGCCAGTAGAGCCAGGCGACGGTGTAGCCGGTGGCCGGGCCCAGATACCGGGTGGCGTGGGCACTGAAGGCGCCGGGTTCGGGGTGGTGCACGGCCAGCTCGCCGAGACACATCATCACCAGATAGACCACCAGTCCGCCGATCAGATAGGCGAGTACCGCCCCCGCCGGACCGGCCTGTTGAATGGTATAGCCGGAGCTGAGAAACAGGCCGGTGCCGATGACACCGCCGAGGGATAACATCACCAGGTGGCGCTGCTGCATGCTGCGTTTGAAGTCGTGGGCGTTGCTGTCAGTCATGGTAGGGGTCACTCGAGGTGCTGCCGATGAGAAAGGCAACCGATCAGACGAGGCTTTCCAGCGCCTTCTCGACGATGTCGAGACCTTCTTCCAGCACTTCCGGCTCGACCGTCAGCGGCACCAGCACGCGAATGGAGTTGGAGTAGAAACCACAGGACAGCAGGATCAGCCCCAGCTCCTTGGCCTTGGCACACACGGCCGCCGTCGCGGCGGGGTCCGGCTTGCCATCGGCGTCCACCAGCTCGAAGGCCGCCATGGAACCCTGGTTGCGTGAGTGCGCGACATGCGCGAAGCGTTCTTCCCACTGGGCGAAACGCGCGGCCAGTTGCTCGCCCATCTGGGTGCTGCGCTCCAGAATGTTCTCTTCGCGGATGACGTCGATGACGGCCAGGGCCGCGGCGCAGGACAGCGGGTTGCCGCTGTAGGTGCCGCCCAGCGACCCCGGGCCGGAGGAATCCATCACCTCGGCGGTACCGACGACGGCCGACAGCGGCATGCCGTTGGCTAGACTCTTGGCCATGGTCATGATGTCGGCTTCGACGCCGCTGTGCTCCATCGCGAACAGCTTGCCGGTACGCGCGAAGCCGGACTGCACTTCATCGGCGATCAGCAGGATGCCGTGCTCGTCACACAGCTCACGCAGCGCGGTGAGGAAGCTCGGCGAGGCGATGTAGAAGCCGCCTTCGCCCTGCACCGGCTCGATGACGATGGCGGCGGTGCGGTGCGGTGCGATGTCAGTCTTGAACAGGGTGCGGATGGCGTTCAGGGACTGCTCTTCGCTGATGCCGTGAATCGGGTTCGGGTAGGGCGCACGGAAGATGTCACCCGGCATCGGGCCGAAGTCGTTCTTGTACGGCAGCACCTTGCCGGTCATCGCCAGGGTCATCATGGTGCGGCCGTGGAAGGCACCGTCGAAGGTGATGACACCGCTGCGGCCGGTGGCGGCACGTGCGATCTTGATGGCGTTCTCGACCGCTTCCGCGCCGGAATTGACCAGGAGAGTCTTGCGTTCCGGGCCACGCACCGGCGTCAGTTCGGCCAGCTTCTGGCTCAGTTGCACGTACGGGGCGTAGGAGATGACGCCCGCGGCAGTGTGCATGACCTTGTCGAGCTGCGCCTTGACGGCGGCGACGACCTTCGGGTGACGGTGACCCAGGTTGAGCACGCCGATACCGCCGGCGAAGTCGATCCAGCGGTTGCCGTCCGCATCCCAGATCTCGGCGTTCAGCGCGGTGTCGGCGAACTGCGGCGTGGCGGTGACGGCACCCTTGGCGACGTACTTGTGCTTGAGGACGTCGAGTTGTTCGTTGCTCAGCTTCAGAGACCGCCGATGCAGACGTACTTCAGCTCGGTGAACTCTTCCAGACCGTGGTGAGACCCTTCACGACCCAGACCGGACTCCTTGATGCCGCCGAAGGGCGCCAGCTCGGTGGAGATCATGCCCTCATTGACCCCGACCATGCCGTATTCCAGCGCTTCCAGCGTGTGCCAGATGCGACGGTAGTCGGTGGCATAGAAGTAGGCGGCCAGGCCGAAGGGCGTGTCATTGGCCATCGCGATGGCGTCTTCATCCTTGTGGAAGCGGAACACCGGTGCCAGCGGCCCGAAAGTCTCCTCATCCGCCACCACCATCTCGGTGGTGACATCGGCCAGCACGGTGGGCTCGAAGAAGCTGTGGCCCAGGGCGTGCGGCTTGCCACCGGTGACCAGGCGCGCGCCCTTGCCGATGGCGTCATCGACGTGGCTCTGCACCTTGCTGACGGCAGCGCCGTTGATCAGCGGACCGATGGTGTTGCCATCGACCAGGCCATCGCCGACCTGCATGGCGGCGACCCGCGCCGCGAGCTTCTCGACGAAGGCATCGTAGACGCCGTCCTGGACGAGGAAGCGGTTGGTGCACACGCAGGTCTGGCCGGCATTGCGGAACTTGGAGGCGATGGCGCCGTCGACGGCGGCATCGACATCGGCGTCATCGAAGACGATGAACGGCGCGTTGCCGCCCAGCTCCATGGCGGTCTTCTTGACGGTGGAGGCACACTGCGCCATCAGCGTCTTGCCCACCGGGGTGGAGCCGGTGAAGGAGACCTTGCGGATGCGCGGGTCGGTGGTCAGCACTTCGCCGATGGCGATCGGCTTCATGGCGGTGACGACACTGATCAGACCTGCCGGCAGGCCGGCTTCCAGCGCCAGATCCGCCAGTGCCAACGCGGTCAGCGGCGTGGCTTCGGCCGGCTTGATGACCACGGCACAGCCTGCGGCGATCGCCGGCGCGCACTTGCGGGTGATCATCGCCAGCGGGAAGTTCCACGGCGTGATGGCTGCCACCACACCGATGGGCTCGCGCAGCACCATCAGGCGCTTGTCGGCACCGTGGGACGGCAGGGTCTCACCGGCCATGCGCTTGGCTTCTTCGGCGAAGAATTCGATGAAGGAGGCGCCATAGGTCACCTCGCCACGCGATTCCGCCAGCGGCTTGCCCTGTTCCAGGGTCATCAGCTGGGCGAGGTCTTCCCGGTGCTCAAGCACCAGGTCGAACCAGCGGCGCAGCAGCGCAGAACGCTCCTTCACCGGCACCTTCTTCCAGGCGTTGCCGGCGATCTCGGCGGCGGCGACGGCGTCACGGGTATCCTCGGCGCTGACTTCCGCGACACGGGCCAGTTGCTCGCCAGTCGCCGGATTGGTCACGTTGAAGGTGGTACCGGTCTCGCGGCGCTCGCTGCCGATCAAGGCAGGGACGAAGACGTCGCGGCTGTTCTCCGAGTTGACGTAGCGCTTCAGGAAGTCGCTGGTCGGGAGTGCAATACGGGACATGTGGAGCTCCTCTGGCGGTCTGGCGTGCAGTGCATTCATTGAGTGGACAGCTGCTCAGTGAGCGGTGAAGGCCGGTGCCATGATGCGGTCGCTGTATTCACGGCCGAATTGCTTGAGGGCGATGGCGTACATCACCAGGCCCAGTGCCATCCAGGCGCCGAAGATCATCCACTCGGTGCCGGTCAGTGCGGAAGGGCTGCCCGGCAGGTACAGACAGGCCATGGCGAAGGACAGCAAGATGGCCAGCACACCGCAGAGCTTGCCGTGACGCACGCGGAACGGACGCGGCATGTCCGGCTCACGGATGCGCAGGATCAGGAACGAGATCGCGACGAACAGATAGGCGATGACGATACCCAGCCCGCCGGCATCCACGATCCACACCAGTGCCGGACGACCGAAGAAGGGCGCGATGCAGGACAGCAGGCCGATCAGCAGTACGGCGTTGGTCGGTGTCTTGTGTTTCGGGTGCAGCTTGCCGAGGGCGGCCGGCAGCATGCCGGCATGCGCCAGGGCGTAGATGGCGCGCGAGCCACCGATGTAGAAGGCGTTCCAGCTGGTGATGATGCCGGCGATACCTGCCAGGATCATCAGCTTGCTGGCCCAGGGCGTGTTGAACAGTGCCTGCATGGCATCCGGCACGCTCAGTGAACTTGCCAGCAGGGAGTCGTGATCCAGTGCCAGGCTGGTGGCCAGGATGATCAGGGCATACCACACCACTGCCAGTACCACGGACATCATCAGCACCTTGCCGATGGCGTTGTAGGGAAGATTGATCTCTTCGGCGGCCTGGGGGATGACATCGAAGCCCACGAACAGGAAGGGCACCAGCACCAGCACCGCGATGATGCCAGCCGTCACGCCACCCTCAGACTGGGTGAACAGCGGCGTCATGTTGGCGACATCGCCTTCAAACAGTGCACCGGTCACGAACAGGACACCGGCGATCAGGATCACGCCGGTCACGACTTTCTGCAGCAGCGCTGCCGTGGTGATGCCGACGTAGTTGATCGCCATCATCGCCAGAGACCCGCCGACACCGACGGCGACCCAGGTGGCCTTGACGTCCCAGCCGGCGATGGTCCACATGTGACCGACGGCATAGCCGGGTGCGAGGTTCTCGATGACGGTCGGCAGGGCCACCGCCTCGAAAGACACCACGCTCAGGTAGCCGAGAATGATGGTCCAGGTGCACAGGAAGGACGAGAAATGTCCCATGGCACGGTAGCTGTAGACGTGTTCGCCACCCACCTTGGGCATGGCGGCGGCCAGTTCGGCATAGGTCAGGCCGATCAGCACGACGGCGATGCCGCCGATGATGAAGGCGATGATGGCACCGATGCTGCCGGCATTCTGGATCATGCCACCGGTCAGGACGATCCAGCCCCAGCCGACCATGGCACCGAAGGCGAGGGCCAGAACGTCGCCGCGGGCGAGGACTCTGACAAGTTGTTCTGCAGGGGGAGTTGTTTGGGTCATGGGGCTGTGAGCATCAGTCAGTAGGCAGCGCCTGAGGGACACGCTATCAGCGCCAACTGTTCAGGCGAATAGACCAATTGAGCGTTTGACTGGACCAATCTTGGTGGACTGCGGATAATCAGGGATGAATGGGCGCTGTACCCCGCCAGCCAGGCTGGTTGCTCACGTGATCTATGCAGCGTATGGACGTTATGGCTACATGAACGATATCGGGAGACCTGCATGGAACTGGCCACGCTTGAGCCATTGATCGAGTGCTATCGCCGCCAGTCGCAGGCCCTGGGCAAGCAGGTGCGGCTGGAGCAGGCATTGCTCGAGATGATTCGTGAGCAATGGCCGGTGGGGGTACGTCTGCCTGCGCATCGCAAGCTGTGCGAGGCTCTGGGCGTGGCACGCAACACCCTGTCATTGGCCATCAAGTCGCTGATCGAGGAAGGCTATTTGCACACCGGGCAGGGTCAGGGCACCTGGACGCGCCGCCCGCATGCGCACGCCGGGTGCTGGGCGGGCAGGGTGCCAGCCTGATCCAGAGTGGCGCCTTCGTGCCGGGCATTCCGGATATCGCGCGCTTTCCGATGCGCAAGTGGCGTCAGCTGTATGCCAGCGTCACGGTGCCCCACAACGCGTTGCTGCTGTCGTATTCCAGCGGTGGCTATGGCCCGCTCAAGCGGGAGATTCGGGATTTTCTGCGCCGCTGGCGCAACATCGATTGCGATACCCAGCAGATCATCATCACCGAGGGCACCCACCACGGCATCGAGCTGTGTGCGCTGGCGCTGGCGGACGCCGGCCAGCAGGTGGTGATGGAGTCTCCCTGCTACTGGGGGGCACGCAATGTCTTTCTGGCCGCCGGACTCGAGACCCAGCTGATTCCCTGGCGGCCCCGGGATGACACGGATGACACCGCCGATGCCCCGGGCCACGAGCTCGCCCTGCTGGCGCGTCGCCCGGTGCAGATCGCCTATTTCACCGGCTCGCATCACTATCCCTTGAGTGTTCCTACCTCACGGCGTGACAAGCTGGCGCTCTGCGAGGCCTGTCAGCCCGCCTATATCCTCGAGGATGACTACGAGTTCAGTGGCGATGACCATGATCAGCTGCTGTTTGACCCGGACGCCGACAATCGCCTGTTGGTGGGCTCGTTCTCCAAGCTGATGTTTCCTGGCCTGCGGCTGGGCTATCTGGTGGTGCCTCGCGCGCTGGCCGGGCCGATGAATCGGCTGCGCAGCGAGGTGTTTCGCGAGGGGCGCATGCTGGATCAGGCGGTACTGGCGCAGTTCATCGCCGATGGGGATCTCGATGCCTGGTATCAGCGCATCCAGCGCGATTATCTCGGCCGACAGCAGGTGGTGCATGACCAGCTGTGTCAGGTGAAGGGCGTGATCAGCGTCTCGCCGCCCTCGCGCGGCATCAGCCTGTGCGTGCAGTTCGCCCCCGAGATCGATGACAAGCGTGTCGCGCAACTGATGGTCAAGGAACATCTGATCGTGCGGCCACTGAGTATGGTCTGCAGCAGCGAGGACTCGCGGCGCGGCCTGGTGCTGGGGGTCGGCATGCTGGCGGGCGAGAGTCTGGTCAGTGAGGTGGCCCGCCTCAGACGCACGCTGGAGAGCATATTGACCATGCGCGACATCTGGCCAGCAGGGCGAAGGCGTGATATCGACACTGAACGCGAGTGCTACTTTGCCTGCTGCATGCGCTCGGTCAGCTTGCGGAATTCCTCACGCATGGCGCTGTTCTCGAAGCTGGTGGCAACCGGTACCTGCAGGCCGGCGAGGGTATCGAAGGTCTTGACGCCCTGGCGGATCAGGTCGGCGACATGCGCGCTGAGCTTGACGGTGCGATAGGTATTGGTCGCCACTGCAAGCTCACGCTGGCTCTTGGTGAGCGATGTCTTGACGCGGTCGCGCTGCTCGCTCACCAGCGAGCGATACAGGTTGATCGTCTTGAGCGTCAGCGCATTGGCGCGGATGTTGTTCTCCAGACTCTCACGTGAGCCGCCTTGCTTGATCAGCGTCCGCGCATCCCGCGTGGTGGCTTCGGCTTCGTCGGCGAACCCTTGCAGCTGCGGCAATACCTCGTCATCCACGCGGGCGATGAAGTCCTGCTGCATGGTGACGATCATGCGGTGGAGCATGACGACCATGCCGTAGTAGCGACGCGCGTACTCCAGATTCTCGCCACTGTCGCGGGTCAGCTCGGCGAGCTGCTGGGCCACCGACTTGATGCTGGCGAACACGACACTCATGGTCAACACGTCGTCGCCGACCACCGAGGACAGCCACACCTGGACCTGGTCCGGCGTCAGGGTGATGCCGATCTCCTCGAGCCGCGCGGCCAGCTTGCCTTCCAGCGTGGTCAGCTCGCCTTGATAGGCGGTGATGTTCTTCTCATGCGCGGCGATCAGCAGGTCATAATCGCCGCGCGTGCTGGCGGTGAATTCGCGCAGGGTATCGGTAGGCGTGAAGCGGGTCAGCGTCGAGACCTCGGTGTCGGGCGCCAGGATACGCTTCTCCTTCAACTCGGAAATCTCACGGCGCGATTCACGTATCTTGTCCTCGACCTGTCGATAGGTGCTGCGCAGTGTCGAGAGTTGTGGCACGTCGAGGGCCTGCATGGCTTCCTCGATCATCTCGTCCATATCGCTGCGCGCGGAGGCCTGATCGCGGCTGATCCAGGCCTCTTCCGGCAAGGTGTCCATCTCATCGAAATAGCCGACCGCCTTCTTCAAGGTGGCGAAGGCTTCCGGCTGGTCAAAGTGCATGTCGTCGGCTGCCAGGGCGATAAGCATGGCAGCGCAGAGTAGCAAAATCGCTGACAGGCGTCTCCGAGTTCGCGTCGCGCCAGGCGTGCTCAGTGAGGCTCATAGGCCTCGGGCTTGCCGGTGGCGGGGTCGATGCGGTCCAGCGACGGGCCACGATAGTGGTCCATGATCAGCGCCACCGCTGCCTCGCCGTACTGCGCGAACCAGAAGTCGCCCATGCCCTTGAGGCGCTGGATATTGGTGACGCTGATGTCGTCCATCGCATCGTCAGGCGCCCTGGGCAATCCCGGTTGCGGGCGCATCTCGGCGTTGACGCGGATGTAGCTGCCCGGCGGCGAGATGGTGATGGCCTGATAGCCGACGACCTTCTCGTCGGAGAGCACGTCGATCAGACTGCCTTCCAGCATCCACTGCACCGCGCCCCAATGCTGGGAATCCGGGCCGTTGATCTTGCGCGTGCGCGTCCCGGTACCGATCGACAGCACGCGCCGGGTGTCCTGCGGCCACAGTCGACAGGCCTCGGCGATGGCGCACATGGTCGGGTTGTTGGCGATCACGCCACCATCGATCAGCCAGGTCTGCTCATTGTCCGTCCCGAGTTTCATGTCGCGGGTCGGGAAGTAGGTGGGCGCGGCGCTCGAGGCATCCGCCACCTGCCAGGCCAGCAGCTTGTGGTGCTCGCACTTGCTGGACTTCAGCACATGCGGGCGGCGTCTCTCGATCCCGTAGGTGACGACGAGGACCTGCTTGCCGTCAGGGACATCCCGGAGCTTGGCCTGGCCGAGATGCTTCTTGAGCATCGCGCTCTTGCCTTTGGCCTCGTACCTGGGCGCATTGATGCCATCGAGTTCGAACCAGCCACGATTGTCGACGAAGATCTTCCTGGCATTGGTTGCGCTGTAGAGCCCGTTGATGTCTTCGAGGCTCATGTCGGTGGTAGCCAGCGCCAGCGCGATCAGGCTGCCGGTAGAGGTGCCTGCGTAGAAATCGACGCAGGCGCGCAGTGTGGTCTGATGGTCGCGCTTGAGTGTCGCATCGACATGCATCAGAAACCGGGCGGTAGCTGCCCCACGTATGCCGCCACCATCCAGCGAGAGAATCAGCTTGGACATGCAGGCCTCCTGCAGCGCGAGTGACGTTCGTGATCAGGTGTTGAGCACGACGCCACCATTGAGGTGGATCGTCTGTCCCGACATGTAGCTTGAATCGTCGCTGGCCAGATAGACGTAGGCCGGGCCCATCTCGCTGGGTTGCCCGGGGCGCTCCATCGGCACCTGCTTGCCGAATTCGGCGACCTTGTCATCCTCGAAGCTGGCGGGGATCAACGGGGTCCAGACCGGGCCGGGGGCCACGGCATTGACGCGGATGCCGCGGTCCATCAGCGTGCCGGACAGCGAGCGTACCAGCCCCTGGATGGCCCCCTTGGTGGCGCTGTAATCGATCAGGCTGTCATTGCCCTTGAAGGCGTTGACCGAGGAGGTGGCGATGATGGAGTCGCCCTTGGAAAGATGCGGGACGGCGGCCTTGATCAGATAGAAGTGACTGAAGAGATTGGTCTTGAAGGTGCGTTCGAGCTGCTCGTCATCTATCTCGGTCACGTCATTCCAGTCGTACTGCTCGGCGGCGTTGTTGACCAGGATGTTGAGCTTGCCGAATTCCTCCAGCGTGCCTTCTATCACCTTGCGGCAGAAGGCCGGGTCACCGATGTCACCGGCGATGCGGCTGGCCTTCTGACCTTCGGCCTCGATCAGTCGGAGGGTTTCCTCGGCGTCCTTTTCCTCGCTGCCGACGTGGGTGATCATGCAGTCGGCCCCTTCGCGCGCGAAGTGGACGGCGGCGGCGCGCCCGATGCCGCTGTCGCCTCCGGTGATGACGGCGACCTTGCCCTTGAGCTTTCCGCTGCCCTGATAGCCTTCTCGGATATATTCGGGGCGAGGCTGCATGCGATGTTCATCACCCGGTTGATGATCCTGATGCTGCGGGGGTTGTAGTTGACTCATGCTGTCACTCCTTGTCCGTGAATCATGAATCTCTTCTAGCCTGGATATGCCATGAAACGTTTTGTGCTGCTCGATACCGCCCCGATCCCCGGTACCACGGATTCGCTCTGTCTGTTCGAGTATGGCGAGGACTTCGTCATCAAGATCGAGAGCGGCAAGGGGGGGCAGCTGATGAATACCCGCATGCATGGCTCGGAAGACGCGCTGGCAGAGATTCCTGCTGGCCTGCTGAAGAGTCGCGGAACGCCGTCGGCGCCGCAGCGTGTCCTGATCGGCGGTCTGGGCATGGGCTTCACGCTGGCCTCGGCGCTTGCGCACTTCAAGGCAGATGCCGAGGTGGTGGTCGCCGAGCTGGTGCCGGGCGTGATCACCTGGAATGACGGCCCGCTGGGGGCCAAGGCGGGGTATCCGATCCGCAATCCGCGCACGACCGTCGAGAATCGCGATGTGGCCGAGGTGCTGCGCGAAGCACCTGGCGGTTTCGATGCCATCATGCTGGATGTGGACAATGGCCCGGAGGGGCTGACCGCTGACGACAATGATTGGCTCTACAGCGCGGAAGGGCTGGCGGTATGCGCCAGGGCACTGCGTCCTGCCGGCATTCTGGCAGTGTGGTCGGCCACGGCCGATGCGCGCTTCTCTCAGCGTCTGTCGCGGGCCGGTTTCAAGGCCGAGGCGCGTCAGGTGTATGCCCATGGCACGTCCGGAGCCAGGCATACGATCTGGATCGCACGTCATGTCGGACGTTCAGCGACCTCCGAGTCCGGGCCAGGGGCGGGCAAGGGAGAGAAGAAGGGCTCAGGCCGCTTCGCGTGCCTTCATGTCCTTCAGGTACTCATCGGCGAGTCGCTGCTTGGTGGCGTCGTCGAAGACGCGACCGGCCAGCTGGAAGACTTCCTGCTCTTCCTCGTCCAGATGGTGAGTCACCAGATGCTCGAGCTGCTTGGCGGCGGCCAGCCAGCCGGGTGAGCTGTAGTCCGTCGTCTCGAGTTTCTCGACCAGCTCATCGATTTCATGGTGCTCGGCCACGCTGTGACGCGCCTTTTCCTGCGTCATGTCGTGTTCCATCATCGGGATGTAGAGCGCGCGCTCCTCAGCTCCCGCATGGTTGGTGAGCGATTCCTTGAGGCGCTTGAACAGGTCATCGCGAGGCTCGCTGTCACCTTCAGTCTTGAGCAGCATGTCCAGCAGGCGGCGTTGTTCGTCGTGGGTCTCGCGCAGGGCTTCAAAGATGGTCATGTTCGGGCTCCTCATCAGCGTCAGCTTGTCGAGTGGCTGGGCGACGCGCCCACGTCCCGGCCCGCTTCTTCCAGCACCTTCGGCCACAAGGGGTCCCATGCGCCTGACCTTTCCCGCGAGCTTTCCGGCAGCCAGCTTGATCGTCCGCCGGGCGGCGGCTGGCCATCGCTCAAGGCAGTGGAGACATTCCTCTGGCAGGAGCACCTGCCGATCGCCGGGCATGTCAGCCTGATGAAGATGAACAAGCCGGATGGCTTCATCTGTCCGAGCTGCGCCTGGCCGAATGGTGACAAGCCCAAGGGGGCCAATTTCTGCGAGAACGGTGCCAAGGCGCTCGCGTGGGAGGCGACGCGTGAGCGCGTCAGCGATGAACTCTTCGCTCAGAACACCGTGAGCCAGCTTCGCGAGTGGACGGATCATCATCTGGAGAAGGAAGGGCGCCTGACGCACCCGCTGCGCTACAACGCGGCTGAGGATCGCTACGAGGTCACCAGCTGGGAGGCGGCCTACGCCGAGATCGGTGAGCGTTTCAAACAGTATGAGGACCCGAACCAGGTCGAGTTCTATACCTCGGGGCGCACCTCCAACGAGGCGGCCTTCCTGTTCTCGCTGTTCGGGCGCATGTACGGCACCAACAACTTCCCCGACTGCTCGAACATGTGTCACGAGACCACCTCGCGGGCACTGCCGGAGTCCATCGGCATCGGCAAGGCCACGGTGAATCTCGAGGACTTCAAGCAGGCCGATGCCATCTTCATCTTCGGTCAGAACAGCGGCACCAACAGTCCCCGCATGCTGGGCGATCTCCACGAGGCGCGTGGCCGTGGTGCCGAGGTGGTGAGCTTCAATCCTCTGCGCGAGCGGGCGCTGGTGAGCTTTGCCGACCCGCAATCGCCCAGGGACATGCTGAGCGGCAAGGGCGTCGAGATCAGCACCCAGTACCATCAACTGCGCATCGGCGGTGACCTCGCTGCCGTGCAGGCGATGTGCAAGTACGTGATCGAGGCCGACGATGCACTGCGTGAGCGCAATCCGCATGCGGTGGGGCTGCTGGATCATGACTTCATCGCGCAACACACCCACGGCTTCGAGGCCTTCGCCGATCACTGCCGCAAGCTTGACTGGCAGGATCTGGTCGAGATGTCCGGCCTGTCGCGGGAGTCACTGGAGCAGGCGGCGCAGACCTATCTTGAGGCCGAGCGCGTGATCTGTTGCTGGGGCATGGGCATCACTCAGCATGCGCGGGGTGGCGATACCATCCAGCAGATCGTCAATCTGCTGTTGTTGCGCGGCAATATCGGCAAGCCGGGCGCCGGGCCTTGTCCGGTGCGCGGCCATTCCAACGTGCAGGGGGATCGCACCGTCGGTATCGAGAACCTGCCCAACGGCGCGATGCTGGATGCCTTCGATCGCGTCTTCGACATCCAGTGCCCACGGGACAACGGCCATGATGTCGCCGAATGCTGCGAGGCGATTCTGCGCGGTGAGACACGGGCCTTCATCGGCATGGGCGGCAACTTCTTCCGCGCGATTCCGGACCAGAAGCGCATCGTGGAGAAGGTGCACGAGCTGGACATGACGGTGCATATCGCCACCAAGCTCAATCGCAGCCATCTGCATCCCGGCAAGCACGGCTGGGTATTGCCGACGCTGGGTCATAGCGAGCGGGATCTGCAGGCCGGCGCCGATGGCAAGGGCGCGGAGCAGACCACCAGTGTCGAGGACGGCATGTGCAACGTCTCGCCCTCGCGCGGCGTGATGGCGCCGGCGGATGCCAGCCTGCACTCCGAGATCGCTATCACCTGTCAGCTGGCCAAGGCCACTCTGCCGGCGCATCCCACCCTGGACTGGGACTGGTTGCAGGCGGATTACGCGCGCATTCGCGACCGTATCGAACAGGTCTTCCCGCAGATCTTCCCGGACTACAATGCCCGCCTGGCGCAGGGTGGCTTCCACATCCGCATCGCCCCGCGTGAGCGCATCTGGCACACCGACTCCGGGCGCGCCAACTTCCTGTTCCCCGAAGGCCTGGGCACCGATGAGCAGGGGCTCGACAAGGTCACCCATGAGACGCTGGACATGGACAGTACCTTCCTGCTCAGCACCATGCGGGGCCATGATCAGTTTAACACCACCGTCTATTCCAATGATGACCGCTATCGGGACGTCTACGGGACGCGCATGGTGGTGATGATCAGCCCGCAGGATCTGGAAACGCTCGGCCTGTCCGAGGGCCAGCGCGTGCGTATGGAAACCGTGAGTGAGGATGGTGTCGAGCGCAGCATGGCCGGCTTCAAGCTCAAGGCCTACGATATCCCGAGCGGCTGTCTGGCAGCGTATTACCCGGAAACCAATGACCTGATTCCGCTGGATCACCGTGATGCGCGCAGCAATACGCCGGCCTCGAAATCGGTGCCTGTCAGATTGCGTCTGATGGACAGCGAAGAGGTCAATGCCAGTGAAGGAGTGCTGGCAAGCGCTTGAGGCCCCTCTGACCGGGAATGTCTGAAAAAAATTTGCATCCTGCACTTGGCGTCAGGTTATGACGTGAGGGAAGGACGATGCGATCAACGCCACGCGCTGCACTGAAAGAGTGCGCCGCGTGGCGTTTTTGTGGGCAATGACTATCCCTTGAGCGAAGTCCCCGCTTCGGCACGACGTGGGCTGCTCTCCACTTCAATGGTGCTGCTCGGCTTCACCTTCTTCACCGCCACCATGTGGGCCGGTGGGTCACTGGGCTCGGCCTTCGCGCTCAATGAGCTGATGTGGGTCATCGTGATCGGCAATCTGCTGCTGGGGAGCTATGCGGCGGCGCTGGCCTACATCGCCTGCAAGAGCGGCCTCAACTCGGTGTTGATGGGTCGCCTGTGCTTTGGCGAGAAGGGCAGCCGTCTGTCGGACTTCGTGCTCGGCTTCACCCAGATCGGCTGGTACGCCTGGGGCACCGCGACCATCGCCATCGTGCTGGTCAAGACACTCGGCTTGCCGGAATGGCTGACCACGCCGCTGATGGTCATCTTCGGTTTCGCCTTCTGCCTGACGGCGATGATCGGCTATCGCGGCCTGGACATGCTCTCGCGCGTTGCCGTGCCGGCCATGCTGCTGTTCATCCTGTTCAGTCTCTATACCGGCATGGTCGATGTCGGTGGCATGGCGGGACTCGCGGCACTGACGCCCACGGATTCCATGAGCTGGACAGCCGCCATCACGGCGGTGATCGGTACCTTCATCAGTGGCGGCACCCAGGCGACCAACTGGAGTCGCTTCGCACGCTCGCCGAAGATCGCCGTGATCGCCACCCTGGCGGCCTTCTTCGTCGGTAATGGCCTGATGGTGCTGACCGGTGCGCTCGGCGCGATGATCTATCAGCAGGCCGATATCGTCGATGTGATGATTGCCCAGGGGCTGGTCAGCCTCGCGGTGTTGATGCTGTTTCTCAATATCTGGACCACCCAGGACAACACCATCTACAACTTCGCCATCGCCGGCTGCAATCTGCTGCGCACGCCGCATCGTCAGCGTGTCACCCTGGGCGGCGCGGCCATCGGCACGGTGCTGGCGGTACTCGGCATGTATGAGTGGCTGATTCCGTTCCTGATTCTGCTCGGCACCTTCATTCCGCCGATCGGCGGCGTGATCATGGCCAACTTCTGGCTCGGCCACAAAGGCCAGTATCCGCGTCTCGCCAAGATGCCCAAGGTGGATTACCACTGGCCGGGCCTCGCCGCCTACGCCATCGCCTGCCTGTGTGCCTGGAGCTCCCCCTTCATGCCGCCGGTCGTGGGTGTCGTGGTCGCCTTCGTCGTCTACGGCGGGCTGATCAAGCTTGCCAAGGTCGAACTGGCCGACAAGACGGCGGCGTGAGTGACTGATCGCCTGATATGAAGGGTCGTTTTCGGCCTCACTTGAATCACCAGGCAGACGGCAATCAGTACCATGCCGAGCCAGCCGAGCGGGGCGATATGCTCGCCGACGATGGTGACGGCGAGCAGCGCAGCGACCAGCGGCTCGAACAGCGTGAGCAGGGTGGCCTTGCTGGCGGCGATGGTCTTGAGGCCATAGCCGAAGGCGAGATAGCCGAGGAACATCGGTACCAGTGCCATGTAGAGTGCCACGCCTGCGTTGCCGGCAGTGGCGAACAGGCGCGGGTCTGCCACCAGCATGCTGAGGCCCAGGCCTGCGATCAACGCGATGCCGGCGACGCCGAACAGGCTGCCCATGGCCGCGCGAGCGTGGATACCACCTTCCATCATGCGCCGTGCGATCAGCGAGTAGGCGGCGTAGGTCACCCCGGCGATGATGCCCAGCGCGATACCCGCCAGGCGCGCCCTGATGGCCCGTTTCGCCCAATGCCATCATCACCACCCCGGCGATGCCCAGTGCGAGGCTGAGATACCAGCTCGGCGTGAGTCGATGGTGACCGAACAGGCGCTCCAGTATCGCGGCCGCCAGGGGCGCCGTGGCGATGGTGATCACCGTGCCGATGGCGACGCCCGCCAGGTGCATCGAGGTATAGAAGGCCAGCGGGTAGATGACGACACATACGGCGCC
This sequence comes from Cobetia sp. ICG0124, assembly GCF_004006355.1. Taxonomy (NCBI): domain Bacteria; kingdom Pseudomonadati; phylum Pseudomonadota; class Gammaproteobacteria; order Oceanospirillales; family Halomonadaceae; genus Cobetia; species Cobetia sp. ICG0124. The sequence goes on from NZ_CP024893.1 coordinate 1,650,164, forward strand.
GAGCAATACCCGGCACTTCTGCGCCATCAAAAGGCCCAGGCAGCCCAAGATATTGGGCCGTGCGATCACTGCCTGAAGCAGGCCACCAACGCCCATGGCGAAGGCACCGGTCGCCAGCGGACTGACATTCTGATTGAAGTGGGCCGCCGTGCCGGTGGTGCCCCACAGCAGCGCCGCAAACAGCACCGCCAGGCTGCCCAGCACTCCCGACTTCGAGGGTTGGGAGGTCAGAGGAGAGATCGTTGTCATGGCCCTTGCCCATGCGGTGGGCGCTGGCTGCGGACTGGCCGTCGGTGTCCTGGGGGCGCGGGAGCGAAGCTGCAGCATCAGGCAGGTCATGATCAACAGCATGCCGACCGCCCCCATCATGGTGAACTGCTCGCCGACCACCACGACCGCCAGAACGCCTGCCACCAGCGGCTCGAACATGGTCAGCATGGTGACGCGACTGATGGGCACGCTGGCCAGCCCACGCCCGAAGACCAGACTGGCCAGCAGCATGGGAATCAGCGCCATGTAGATGGCGACACTGGCATTCACCGGCGTGGCGAACAGGCGCGGGTCGTGGATGAGGCTGGCGGTTCCGAGGCCGAGCAGCAGCAGCACACCGGCGGTGCCGAACAGGCAGCCCATCGCCGCACGTCCGTGGGTGCCTTGCAACATCATGCGTCTGGCGAGCAGCGAATAGGTGGCGTAGCTTGCGCCGGCCACGATCCCCAGGGCGATGCCGATGAGCTTGCGGTCTCGCCGATGGCCATCAGCGCGACGCCGATCATTCCCAGCGTCAGCGCGGCATACCAGCTGGCAGTGACCTTCTTGCGGTCCAGCAGATATTCCAGTGCGGCGGCCGCCAAGGGGGCCGTGGCGATGGTGATGACGGTGCCCATCGCGACACCGGTGTATTCCATGGCCGAGTAGAAGGCCAGGGGATAGCAGATGATGAACAGAGCGCCCCAGGCCACCAGGTGTTTCTGTGCGAGCAGCTTGTGTGCCTCGGCGCGAAGATGGCGGCGTGACAGGATGGCCTGGAGTACGCCGCCCACCCCCATGGCGAAGGCGCCAGTGGCCAGCGGGCTCACACCCTGATTGAAGTGGGCGGCCGTGCCGGTGGTTCCCCACAGGCAGGCAGCCAGCAGCACGCACAGGTTGCCGGTCTGACCTTGGAGCAGCGGGGAGAGCGAAGCGTTCGCGAAGCGGTGTTGCATGGTTGATGGCTCGCAATGAAAGGTGATTCGGTGACCACGAGATTACGCTTCATTGCGAATCGATATTGTGCTGAAACTACGCTTCGTTCTGCTGGAGACAGCCAAGTGGTCAGGCTGGAGTACTGGCGAGTCATCTCGCGCGGCGTCATGCCGAAATGGTGAGAGAAGCGCCGCGTGAAGGCCGACAGGTTCTGATAGCCCACTGCCTCGGCGACCTGCTGGACACTGAGGTCGGAATGGATCAACTGCGCACGGGCGCGCTCCATGCGCCGGGCTGTCAGGTACTGCTTGACGCTGACGCCCAGGTTGTCACGAAAGATCTTGTGGAACTGGGTAGGACTCAGATGCGCCAGGGCCGCCAATGATGCTACGTCATGCGGCTGATCCAGCTGCTCGTTCATGACATCCAGCACTCTGAGCAGACGCCGATCGACACGCTTGTCGCAGGTCTGCCTCTCCAGCAGGCCCAGAAACAGCTCGATGGCCAGTCGGTCGATCCGGGCATCGACCTTGCCCTGCAGCTGGGCTTCGAGAAACAGCAGATAGTTCATCAGCAGGGTGCTGATGGAGAACACCACGCGCCGAGTGGCGGCGAGATTGTCGGGCAGGTAATCCAGGTCCGCGACGATGAAGCGTGCCGCGTCATGGGCCTGGAACTGATGGATCTCGCCCGAGCGGATGATCACGCATTCGCCGGTGACCACGGTACCGGTGTAGCCGCCGACCTGGATGTCGAGATGGCCCCGGATCGGCAGCACCAGCTGCGGATACTGGTGATCATGCACATCGGCGCGTGGCGTGTAGGAACGTAACGAGAGTGCCGTCATGGTGTCGTGGTCATTCAGCGGCTCAGTTCGATGTTGCGTGTCTGACCACGCCCGACCTGGACCTGGCTCAGGATGAGGGGGCTGCGGGTGCCATCGGGCAGTTTGATGACGCCGGCGACATAGAAGGTGCCGGCGGGCAGGCCGGTGGCATTGAAGTAGCCATTGCTGTCGGTGCGCACGATATGGGTATAGGCCTGGGCACGCGGGTCGGCGCGCTCTGCCGTCTTGCCGGCCAGCGCCAGTTCCGCGGCTTCCGCGGAGTAGGTGGTGACCGGCGCGATCGAGATGCCTGCCTGGTTGGCATGAATCGTCTGACCCTGCCAGTCATAGGACATGCGGCCCTTGATGACTGAGGTTCCCGTCTTGTCGAGCTTGGCGTACTCCGCCTCCGGGAAGGCCACTGTCCGCTTGACGCGCTGATCGCCGTCCTCGGAAGACGGATGAGGATGGCGCCTTTGCCGCCTTCATGTCCCTCTCGGCATGGCTCTTGAGTGACAGAGTCCTCAATGAGCGCCTCGGGCAGCGGTTCTTCGAGGCACTGGCGCGCACGCCCGTCGATGGCGTGCCGGGCCTTGGCACGCTGGTGGACCTGAGAGATCGTCTCCTGGCGCTGGGGGAGCAGCGTGAATATCTGCGCGAGGATGACGTGAGAGAAGCCGAGATGGCGCTGGTGCGCCGCGTGCTGCAGGCCTGGATGCTGGGGACGGTGGGGCAATCTGCCACCGACCCGCAGGCCGAGGTGATCGCCTTTGAACATGCCGGCATGTATGCAGGCCCCCGCGATGTCCAGGTCGTGCGGACCTATTGCCCGAATCGCCCCGGTTTCTGGGCCGAGCTTGAGGAGAACCCCGCATGGCTGAGGAAGCTCGTACGTATGACGCTGACGTGATCGTGGTGGGCTCCGGCGTTGCCGGTGCCCTGATCGCGCATCGTCTGGCCGAAGCCGGCAAGGCGGTCATCATGCTGGAAGCCGGCCCGCGCCTGGAGCGCTGGCAGATCGTGGAGCGCTTTCGCAATCAGGCCGACAAGATGGACTTCATGGGGCCGTATCCCGCCAGCAAGGCGGCACCGCATCCCATGCTGCACGGCGACAATGCCGACTATCTCGTCCAGAAGGGTGAGCAGCCCTATGACGCGCAGTATATCCGCGCCGTCGGCGGTACCACCTGGCATTGGGCGGCCTCGGCCTGGCGCTTCCTGCCCAGCGATTTCCGTCTCAAGAGCGAATATGGAGTAGGTCTCGACTGGCCGATCGCCTATGAGGACCTGGAAGACTACTACTTCCGGGCCGAGGTGGCGCTGGGTGTCTGGGGGCCGAATGATGTCGATCTCGGCAGCCCGCGCAGCGCCGAGTATCCGATGGCGCCTCTGCCGCTGTCGTGGAACGAACAGCGGGTCAGCGAGCGCATCAATCCCCACGGTTTTGACATGGTCACCGAGCCGGTGGCGCGCAACAGCCGCCCCTACGATGACCGCCCGACCTGCTGCGGCAACAACAACTGCATGCCGATCTGCCCGATCGGGGCGATGTACTCCGGCATCATTCACGTCGAGAAGGCGGAGCGCGCCGGTGCCCGACTGATCGACAATGCCATCGTCCATCATCTGGAAAGCGATGCCAGCGGCAAGATCCGCGAAGTGCGCTATCTCGACCCGCAAGGCAAGCAGCATCGACTGAGCGCACCCAAGGTGGTGCTGGCGGCCAATGGCATCGAGACGCCCAAGCTGATGCAGATGTCGGTGAATGCACATACCCCCGACGGTGTGGGCAATCAGAACGACATGGTCGGCCGGCATCTGATGGATCACCCGGGTACCGGTGTGAGCTTTCTGGCCGATGAGGCACTGTGGGCCGGCCGTGGCCCCCAGGAGATGACGTCCATCATCACCTGGCGTGACGGGGATTTTCGCCGTGAATTCGCCTCCAAGAAGCTGCACCTTTCCAACATCGCCCGGACTCAGCAGATGACTACCGAGGTGCTGGCGGAGACTCCCCTGAGGCTGGGCGCGGACCTGCAGGCGCAGATCGACAATCGTGCCAGCCGTTATGTGCAGTTCGACAGCTTCCATGAGCTGCTGCCCGAGCCAGCCAATCGCATCACGCCGTCAAAAAAACGTGACGCACTTGGTCTGCCGCGCCCGGAATTCCGTTATGCTATCGATGATTACGTCAAGCGCAGCGCCGTGCATACGCGGGAGCAATATGCACGCATCGCCAAGCTGATGGGAGGCACGGACATCGCGTTCCGTGATGAGTTCTCCAACAACCAGCATATCTGCGGTACGACCCTGATGGGAGATGACCCGACGCAATCCGTGGTGGACCGCGATTGCCGAGTGCATGGCCACGACAATCTGTTCGTCGCCAGCTCCGGCAGCATGCCGACTGTCGGCTCGGTCAACTGCACTCTGACGATTGCCGCCTTGTCTCTTCGTATTGCCGATCTGCTCGAACAGGAAATATAAGCATGGTCCCGCACGCCCGTACTGCTGGCATTCGTGATGCCATTGATGAGAATGCCCGAGGTGCCCGCCTCACGGCCCGTCCCGCGCGTCTGGCCCGTGCAATACGTCTTGCTGCCATTGCCGGTTCCAGTGCGCTGTTGCTCAGCGCCTGTGGCAGTGGTGAAGATGAGCACGCCAGGCAGGTGGAGGCCGACAAGGCCGCCACCAATGATCCGGCGTTGATCGAGAAAGGCCTGTACATGGCACGCGCCAGTGATTGCGCTGCCTGTCATAGTACGCAAGACGGTGATGAGTACGCCGGCGGCCTCGGTTTCGAGACGCCGGTCGGCAAGATCTTCGCCACCAACATCACCCCGGACACCGAACACGGCATCGGCAACTACACTCTCGAGGAGTACACCCGTGTACTGCGCGAAGGTGAGGCGGCCGATGGCCACAATCTCTATCCGGCGATGCCGTTCCCGTCCTATGCACGTCTGACCGATGACGACATCAAGTCACTCTATGCCTGGAACATGCATGACGTGACGCCGAGCGCCACGCCGAACCGTGAGAGCGAGATTCCGTTCCCGCTCAACATGCGTTGGCCGATGGCGCTGTGGGAAGAGATCTTCTCGCCGCTGGAGCCCTGGCAGGATGACCCCGAGAAGAGCGCCGACTGGAACCGTGGCGCCTATCTCGTCCAGGGGCCGGGACACTGTGGCAGCTGCCACACCGAGCGTGGCATCGCCTTCCAGGAGAAGGCGCTGACAGGCGATGAGGACGGCTATCTCGGTGGTGCGATGATCGAAGGCTGGCGCGCCTTCAACCTGACGCCGGATATGCAGGATGGTCTGGGCAGCTGGAGTGAGCAGGATATCCAGACCTACCTCGCCACTGGCAACCTCAAGGGCAAGGCGCAGGCCGGCGGCCCGATGGCGGATGTCGTCACGCACTCCATGCGTCACATGAGCGAAGATGATCTGCGTGCCATTGCCGTCTATCTGAAGTCCATCCCGGCCGTGAATGGCAAGGGTGAGCAGGGCGAGGCGATCAATGATGGCGATCGCCAGGCGGAAGCTGAGCAGGCCAGCGAGCCTCAGGTCGCCACGCGGTTCAATCAGGGGGCACCGGCTGACGATGTCCTGTTGCTGCGCGGTCAGCCACTCGACAAGCGCCCGGATGACGAAGCGCTGATCGGCCAGCTGACGGATGCCACCCCGGGTGTGCGCCTGTATCTGGGCCACTGTGCCATGTGTCACGGGGCGGATGGCGCCGGCACCCAGGATGGTTACTACCCGTCGCTGTTCCACAACAGCGTGACCGGCAGTGTCTATCCGGACAACCTGGCGCAGGCGATTCTCAATGGCGTGCAGCGCGAGAACAATGGTCACAGCGTCTTCATGCCGGCCTTTGATGACAACCTGACCGACGGCGAGCTGATCAACCTGATGGACTACCTGGAGAATCGCTTCGGGGAAGGTCACCAGAGTGCCTCTCTCGCGGCACCTGATGCGCGTCGCCAGCAGTTGGCGGACAAGCTGGAAGAATGGCGCAAGCACTGAGGTTGCGCTCAAATGCAGCACAAACTGAAGAACTGCGGTAGAATGTGCGCCCAGACTTTAGCTCTTTATCAATTATTCGAGGCAACATAGCAGTATGACCGACGCTACTCTTGACGATCAGCTTGCATCCCTGTTTCAGGAGCAGGACACCAAGCAGGACCAGAACGCCCGCATCAAGGAGCTGGAGCGTCAGCTGCGTGAAGCCAGCAAGGAAGCCGACAAGCTCCGCAATGCCCGTGACAAGGCAAAGAAGGAAGTCGAGGACCTGCGTGCTCGCAACGAGCGTCTGAGCGAGAAGGCAGCAGCCTCTGACAAGCACCGCAAGCAGGTCGAACACGAGTTCAACCAGAAGCTGGTGCAGTACAAGGCGCGTCTGGCCCGTGAACAGGCCATCGCCCAGTCCCGCATGATGCCGATGGCAGCCGCTGAAGAGCAGGCGGAGTCCGAGGACACCGCAGACGCGGCTTCCCTGGAAGACCTGGGTCTGAACGCTGCAGCTATCCGCGCGCTGACCGAAGCCGGCTACGATGACGTCGCCAAGGTCCGCAAGGCCCACGCTGACGGCGTGATCGCTGAGGTCAAGGGTATCGGTCCCAAGGCTCAGTCCCAGATCGCGGAAGCGCTGGACGCCTGATCGTCTCTGATGAATGAAAAAACCCGCCAATTGGCGGGTTTTTTCGTGTCTGGCTGGAGTTCGGGCCAGGTGACCTTGGCCTGCTGCTCGCCCAGCCAGTAATTGAGCGCCTGACGCATGTCACTGACGGCAAGCGCATTGCCATTCAGCGCATGTACCACCTGGGGCAGGCTTGGCGCTTCACCGGCCTGGGCCGGCCACTCCTGCTTGAGCATGAAGGCCGCCTTCGTCGGGTCTTCCTGATGCAGGGTGCGTTGTGCCGCGGCGTGGGCCTGGCCCAGCTGTTGAAGCTCGGCATCGAGAGCGTCATCGGCGATGTCGGCGCGGCTGACCAGCAGCATGCGCGGAAGATCCAGCATGTTGGCGCGCGGCAGCCAGTCCTTGGAGAGCGGGTGCAGGGCCACCAGACGGGAGGCGTCATCGCCACCCAGGAAGGCGGCATGCATCTTGCGACTGTTGATCAGCGCCTTGGGCGCATCGCCGGCGTACTCATCACCTTCCAGCGCTTCCAGCGAGCGCGGGCTCACCAGCTGCATGCTGGAACCGACCTTGACCTCGATCCACTGCTTGAGCGCCAGATGCGAGCGCGCATCACTGTCGCTGATCACCACCCGCACTGCACGCGTGGTGTCATTCAGGAAGCGGATCAGCATTTCCTGCGGCTCGAACAGCTTGGTATAGCGGATCAGCTCATCGCGTGCGACCAGGCTGACATCATCCAGGTCCGCGCCATCCAGTACCCGCAGCGGCACGCCGCTCTCGGCCAGTGCCTTGAGGTTCCAGGGCGTCAGGTAGGCGGCGTCCAGAGTGCCATCACGCAGCCCCTTCATCACCTCATCCGCACTGGCGTATTGCGTCAGGGTCAGCGGCTCGCGCAGTGAGTCCTCGAGGGTACCTTCGGCTTCCAGCACGACGGCAGGGCTGGCGCTGACACCGGCGTCGGCAGGCATGCCGATCTCCAGGGCGCTGGCCTCCTGTGCCAGCATCAAGCTGCCACCGGCGAGGCACCAGGCCGCCAGTGTGCGTCGCAGGGGCAGGCGTTGGGCACGCGGGGGAGGGGGAAAGAGTCAAGCAGGGACATCTGGCACTCCGGCAACGGTAACAGAGAGGCGGTAACTCACCGCCATGACAGCGCTCACGCGTGGGCGCTCATGGTAGCCGTTGCGACGACGCCATCGCGGCGGGCGAAGTGGTCAACCCACAGCGCGATCACGCCGTCGCCGGTGACATTGGTGGCGGTGCCGAAGCTGTCCTGTGCCAGATACAGCGCGATCATCAGGCCAAGTTCCGCCTCGCCGAAGCCGAGCATGCTGCCGAGTACGCCCAGTGCGGCCATCACGGCGCCGCCCGGCGCACCGGGCGCGGCGATCATGGTCAGGCCCAGCATGATCAGGAAGGGGACGACTTCGCCGAGACTGGCGATGGCCAGGTCATGGCTCATCATCATCACGGCGGTAGCGCAGGTCACGATGGTGATGGTGGAGCCTGACAGATGGATGGTGGCACACAGCGGCACGCTGAAATCCGCCACTTCATCGCTGACCCCGTTGGCCTTGGTCTGACGCAGGCTGACCGGAATGGTCGCGGCGGAGGACATGGTGCCCAGCGCCGTCAGATAGGCGGGCAGCATGTTGCGCAGGAGTCCCAGCGGCGAGCGACGCTGGACGAGCCCGGTGATCAGATAGGCCGTGCTCAACCAGATCCAGTGCATCACGATGGCCAGCACCAGCACCTTCCAGAAGGTATCCAGTGTCGACAGCGCCTTGCCCTCATAGGCCATCTCGGCAAAGGTACCGGCGATGAACAGCGGCAGCAGCGGGATGATGACGCTGTTGAGGAACACGTCGACCACTTCACGTGATTCAAATACCGCGCTTTTCAGGGTCGGAAGCTCCCGACGACTGATGACGACACCGAAGACGAAGGCCAGTACCAGCGCCGTCATCACCGGCAACGCGGCCGGAATCTCGAGATCGAGGAAGGGGGCCAGTGCGTCGCGGCCTTCGGCCACGGGCGCCATGCCGGACAGCATGCCCGGCAGCAGATTGCTGGCGACCAGGAAGGCGAAGATGCCAGCGAGAATGGTGGAGCCATAGGCCATGCCGACGGTGCGTCCGAGCATGGCGCCTGAATTCTTCGGCAGAGAGGCGATGCCACTCATCACGTAGAACAGGATGATCAGCGGGATGGTGAAGTTGATCAGCTGGCCGATGATGACCTTGGCGGTCAGCGCCGCGCGGACCACGATATCCGGGGCCATCAGACCGATCAGAAGACCGGCGATGATGCCGAGGACAAGTTTGACGATGAGCTTCATGTGGATCTCGAGAGTTTGACGGGTTCTTGCCCTGAGTACAGGCCGTGAATCGCGTACCATCTCGGCCACGCACCGAAATGGCGCGCAGAGTGTACCTGAATCGGCTGGCCGGCGCTGTCTGAGCAGGTGATGCCCGAGCGCCAGCGCCCCGAGCGTCAGCCCGAACACTGCCATGCCCTGCCAACCGAAGAGGCTCATCATCTTGACCCCGACGGCCGAGCCCAGGCCGGCACCGGTGTAATAGCACAGCATGTAGACGGCATTCATGCGGCTCTGCGCCTCGGGGTCGATGGAGAAGACGCGCACCTGATTGGGAATCTGGGCGGCGAAGACCCCGAGATCCAGCAGGATGATGCCGATGATCAGCCCCGTCAGGCTGTCTCCCCAGAGGCCGAGTACCGCGAAGGCGGCCACCACCATCGTGAGCGCGAGGCTGATCAAGGGGCCTGCGCCGACGCGATTGACCAGACGTCCCGCCGCCTTGGCCCCGATGATCCCCGCCAGTCCGATGATGCCGAACAGTCCGGCTTGCTGAACGCTGTAATCAAAGGGCGTGTCGGTGACATGAAGTGCCAGTGTCGCCCACATGGCGTTGAAGGCCGCGAACCACAGTGCGCCGGTGAGCGCGGATTCGCGCAGCAGCGCATGGCGTTTCAGCAGCGTGAACATCGAGGCGATGAGCCTGGGATAGGCCATCTGCACCGCAGGGGCACGACTCGGCAGCTGACGATACAGTGACACACCGATGACGATGGCGAGGATGGCGGCGACCAGAAAGACGCTGCGCCAGCCCCAGTACTCGGCGATGCTGCCGCTCAGGGTGCGCGAGAGCAGGATGCCGATGGTCAGCCCCGTCATCAGCGTGCCGATCACCTTGCCGCGCCTCTGCGGAGTGGAGAGTGACGCGGCAAGCGGGATCAGCTGCTGGGTGATGTTGGCGCCCAGACCGACCACGAAACTCGCCACCAGCAATGGCCAGAGACTCGGGGCAAGAAAGACGCCCAGCGAGGCCACGGCCAGGGTGATGGACAGATTGCGGATCAACTGGCGTCTGTCCATGGTGTCGCCCAGCGGCGAGATCAGCAGGATCGCCACGGCATAACCGAACTGCGTGGCCGAGGGAATCATGCCGATGGTGCCCTGGCTGACGCCGAGTGAGGCCGCCATGTCGGCCAGCAGCGGCTGGTTGTAATACAGGTTGGCTGCCGTGGCGGCCACGGCAATCGCCATCAGCAACAGCAGGCCGCGACTGATGGGGGAACGCTCTCGCGCACGACCAGCGTGGGGGCCAGCTGGGTCTGACCCGGGAAGGGGGAACCCTCCAGGCGGGCGATGAGCTGTTCCACTGCCGTGGTGCCGAGTTCATAGATCGGCTGGCGGATGGTGGTGAGTGCCGGGTTGAGGTAGGCGCTGATCTCGATGTCGTCGTAGCCGATGATCGACAGCTCGCGTGGGACCTCGAGACCGAGATCCTGCGCGGCGCGCAGACAGCCCAGCGCCAGCAGGTCATTGAAGGCGAAGATGGCGTCCGGTCGATCCCCGGGGTCCGCCAGCAGCAGGTGAGCGGCGCGATGGCCATCTTCCAGCATCAGGTCGGTGGCGACCTGCCAGTCCTCCGGTACGCCCAGGCCGGCGGCCTTGAGCGCCCCGAGTGCTCCGCACAGGCGCTCCCGCGAGCGGGCGTGATCGCGTGGGCCGGTCAACAGCGCGATGCGCTCGAGTCCGCGGGATATCAGATGCTCGATGGCAAGCCTGCCCCCCAGGCGCGAGTCATCGTTGACCACCGTCATGTCCCAGCCCGGCTGGGGTTCGGCGTCCATCATCACCGTCGGCAGCGGCAGGGCGCTGAGAGCCTGCAGAAAGCCCTCGCCGTTCTCGGCGGTCATCACCACCAGCCCATCGATGCGGCGATCGCGCAGTGTCTCGAGATAGCTGAGCTGCTTGGCATCGATGTCATCGCTGTTGCACAGGATCAGGCTGTAGCCTGCCTGATAGCAGCGGTCCTCGACTCCACGGATCACCTCGGCGAAGAACGGGTTGTGCGCGCTGGTGACTATCATCCCCAGCGTGCGGCTGCGATTGGATTTCAGCGCGCGTGCCACGCTGTCCGGCCGATAGCCGAGTGCCGCGATGGCCTCGCGCACCCGCGCTTCGGTGTCCCTGGCGACGGGCCGAGTGGCATTCACCACATGTGAGACGGTGGTGACGGAAACGCCTGCCCGTGCCGCCACATCCTTGAGTCGAATCACCGCTTACTCGGTGATCAGCTTGAGCGGCACGTCGGTGGTCTTGTCGACATCCTCGCCCTTGAGCAGCTTGTCGGCGACTTCCACGCCGAGACTGCCGATCAGTGACGGTTGCTGCGCGATGGTCGCGTCCATCTTGCCGGCCTGAACCGCCTTGATGCCTTCATCGGTGCCGTCGAAACCGACCAGCAGGATGTCCTTGCCGGCCGCCTGCAGCGCGCGCTGTGCGCCGAGGGCCATTTCATCGTTCTGCGCGAAGACGGCATTCACCTCAGGATGCGCCTGGAGCAGATTCTCCATCACGTTGAGGCCCTGGGTGCGATTGAAGTTGGCCGGCTGGCTGGCGATCAGGCTGATGTCCGAGTGACCCTCGATGGCCTTGAGGAAGCCTTCCCCACGGTCACGTGTCGCGGAGGCACCGGCCACGCCCTCTAGCTGTACGACCTTGCCTTCTCCGCCGAGTTTCTCGGCGATGAAGCTGCCGGCCAGTTCGCCACCCGCGACGTTGTCGGAGGCCACGTGGGCGGCGATCCGGCCGCCGTTGGCGCTACGATCCAGCGTCACCACCGGCACGTTGCGTGCATTGGCGGTACGCACGCTGGAGACGACGGCGTCGGAGTCGGTCGGGTTGACCAGCAGCAGGTCCACGCCACGTGACAGGGCGTCTTCCACGTTGGACAGCTCACGTGCGGCGTCATTGCTGGAATCCAGCACGATCAGCTCATGGCCGAGCTCCGCCGCCTTGTCCTTGGCACCCTGCTGCAGGCTGACGAAGAACGGGTTGTTGAGTGTGGACACGACCAGCGCGATCTTGTCCGCCATGGCGGATTGCACCGGCATCATGCTCAGACCGGCGGCGGTGATGGCGGTGGTCAGCGAGGAAACGAGCAGTTTTCCCCGTGGTTGGCGCACGGGATCGAGGGTCTTCGATGCTGCCGGGAATGAAATCGCTATTTCTGGGCGCGGCTGTCGATCAGTACCGCGAGCAGGATGACGGCGCCCTTGGCGATCATCTGGAAGTAGCTTGAAACCCCCATGATGTTCAGCGCGTTGTTCAAGACCCCGATCACCAGTGCGCCGATCAAGGTGCCGAAGATGCGGCCTCGACCACCCATCAGGCTGGTGCCCCCGATGACGACGGCGGCGATGGCGTCGAGTTCGTATCCGGTGCCGGCATTCGGCTGTGCCGAACCCAGACGGGCGGCCAGGATGGCACCCGCCAGTGCCGCGAAGGCACCCGCGATGGCGTAGACGCTGATCTTGATGCGATTGACGTTGATGCCGGACAGGCGTGCCACCTTCTCGCCACCGCCGACCGCATAGACGTGACGGCCGAAGCGGGTGTGATGCAGCACGCCCCAGCACAGCACATAGACGAAGAACATCATGTAGATGGGAATCGGGACGCCCATCCAGTAGCCGCCGCCCAGGTTCCAGAAGCTGTCGGCGGCTTCACTGACGCCGATGGAGACCGGGCGACCATCGGTGTAGACCAGCGTCGCGCCGCGCAGCACCGTCATCGCCACCAGGGTGACGATGAAGGCCTGGATGCGTCCGAAGGCGACGAACAGACCCGAGACTGCGCCCAGTGCGGCACCGGCGATGATGGTGCCGGGCACGCTCAGCCACGGTGACAGGCCGGCGGCGGTCATCGAGGCGGCGAAGGCGCCGGTCAGTGCCAGTACCGCACCCACTGACAGGTCGATACCGGCGGTGAGAATGACGAAGGTCACGCCCATGGCGATGATGGCGTTGATGCTGGTCTGGCGCAGCACGTTGAGCAGGTTGTCGGCAGACAGGAAGTTGTCGGACAGGCCGGCGCTGACGGCGATCAACAGTGCCAGCGCGATCAGTGCCTTGTTGTCGACCAGCAGGCGCATGATGTCGAGTCGACGGTCGCCGGCGGCGGAGGAAGTGGGAGTGGACATCAGTTCGGCATCTCGTGGCGGGAATCAGAAGACGTGTGTGGAGGGGTCGCTCGGGTGGCGCCAGTGCTGGCACTCAGCGGGCTCTCGAGACCGGAGGCGGCTGTCATGATCGCTTCCTGGGTGGCGTTCTCGCGGCTGAATTCACCGGAAATCCGGCCATCGGCCACCACGAGAATGCGATCCGCCAGACCCAGCAGCTCGGGCATCTCGGAGGAGATCAGCAGGATGCACTTGCCCTGACGCTTGAGCTCGTTGATCAGCAGGTAGATCTCGCGCTTGGCGCCGACATCGACGCCGCGGGTCGGCTCATCGAGAATCACCAGCTCCGGTGCCGGCATTAGTGCCTTGGCCAGCGACACCTTCTGCTGATTGCCACCGGACAGCGTATCGACCGCCTGGGCGGTATCGCTGATCTTGATCTGCATGCTCTTGACGAACTGCTCGACCGCGGCGGCTTCCTCGCCGTGACGAATGCGCCCCAGCGCACCACAGAAGTTCGGCAGGGCACTGAGAGACATGTTGCTGGCCACCGAGTGCGCCAGAATAAGTCCTGACTGCTTGCGATCTTCCGGCACATAGACCAGGCCTGCCGCCAGTGCCGCGGCCGGCGAGGGGAACTGCCCGGACTGTCCGTTGAAGGTCACGCTTCCCGCCGCGATGCGGGTATCACCGCACAGCGCGCGCGCAAGCTCGGTGCGTCCTGCGCCCATCAGGCCGCCGAAGCCGAGCACCTCACCGCGCCGCGCCGAGAAGCTGATGCCATTGACGCCCGGCGCGTGAAGCTCCTTCACCTCCAGCATCACCTCGCCATCGGGGCTGGCGGGCGTATAGGGATAGCGCTCGGCCAGTTCACGGCCGACCATCAGGCGAATCAAGCCATCCTCGTCCAGTTCCGCCGTCGGCCCCTGATGGATCATCTGACCATCACGCAGCACGGCGACTTCATCGCACATGCTGAAGATCTCGTTGAGACGATGGGTGATCAGCACCAGTGAGCGTCCCTCACCGCGCAGCTCCGCGACCACCTCGGCCAGGATGTCCGTCTCGATGTCCGTCAGGGCATCGGTGGGCTCATCCATGATGATGATCTCGGCGTCAAGCGACAGGGCGCGCGCGATCTCCACCATCTGCTGCTGACCGATGCTCAGTTCACTGACGGCGGTGCGTGAATCCAGTGTCTGGCGCAGGCGATCCAGCAGTTGGCGGGCATCGGCATGCAGGCGCTTCCAGTCGACGGTGCCAAGCGCAGTGCGTGGTTCACGCCCGAGGAATATGTTCTCGCCGGCGGACAGGCCCGGCACCAGATTGAGTTCCTGGTGAATGATGGCGATGCGACTGTCCATGGCCTGGCGTGGGGTGGTGAAGATGACTTCCTCATCGCGAAGCCACAGGGTGCCGGCGTCATAGCGATACACGCCGGAGAGAATCTTCATCAGCGTCGACTTGCCTGCGCCGTTCTCGCCAGCCAGCGCATGCACGCGGCCGGCGCGCAGCGTCAGGTCGACGCCCTTGAGCACGCTGACCCCGGAAAAGCCCTTGTCGATGCCGCGCAATGCCATCAGCACGCGCGGCATCAAAAGGGAACTCCGCAATGCAGGATCAGATTGGCGTAGGGCGTGCACTCACCGGTGCGCACGATCACGCTGGCCCTGGGGAGTTCGGCCTTGAAGGCCTCGTGCTCGATCACATGGCGCTCAAGCGGCTTGGCGTCACGCTGCTCCAGTGAGGCCAGGCGGGTCGAGAGCGCGTCGTGAAGCTCCGGGCTCTTGAGAGCCAGCTCGCTGGCATGGGTCACGGCTTCGATGCACAGCTCTGCAAGCAGGGCGTCGAGCACCGGCAGCATGGCCGGCAGCCCGGGAATGACCGCCAGATCCACACAGGGGATATCGGCGGGAATCGGCAGGCCGGCATCGGCGATCACCAGGGTCTGGGTATGGCCGAGGCGAGCGATGTGCCCGCTGAGCGGCGCGTTGAGTAGGCCTTGTCGTTTCACGTCTCAGTCCTTGAATGAGGCAGGGGCGAGTCGATCCAGTCATTTACCTGACGGGTTCACCATGGGCGACAGTATGACGCGCAAACGTTTGCGGCGCGGTAGGCGAAACGTCGTAGCCTCTGTAGAGCGACTACTTTTTTGTAGTCGCTGGGGATAGGGTCGGGGCTTGACCTCAATGGCCTGCTGAGTGACCTGGAGAGCGCCGAGCGCCAGAAGCTCACGCCGATTGCCAACAAGCAGGCCAGCTACGAGGCGGAGCTGTCGGCCTGGGGGACGATCCAGAGTCGTCTGGAGTCGCTGGACACGGCGGCAGCGTCCCTGGCTGATCCCGATATCTATGCCGGCATGACGACCACCGCCAGTGGCAGTGGCGTCAGTGCCAGCGCCACCAATATCGCGGAGCCGGGCAGCTATTCGGTCTCGGTCTCCCAGCTGGCGCAGGCGCAGAGCCTGGCGACCGGGGGTCAGACCCATCGCGATGAGGCCATCGGGAGCGGGACGGCCACCACGCTGACGCTCTCGCTTGGAAGTCTCGGCAGTGACGATGGCTATGTGGCGGACGCCGAGCGCACCGCCGAGATCGTGATCGACTCCAGCAACAACAGTCTGGAAGGCATCCGAGATGCCATCAATGCGGCAGGGCTTGAGGTCAGCGCCTCCATCGTCAACGACGGCTCTGACTCGCCGTATCGTCTGGTGCTGACCTCCCGGGAGACCGGCAAGGACTCCGTCATCAGCCTGTCGACCAGCGGTGAAGAGCCGGCGCTGGAGGACCTGCTTGGCTTCGACCCCGCCGCGCCATCCGCGAGTCAGGTCGAGCAGGTGGTGGAGCCGCTGGATGCCAGCTTCAGTGTCAATGGCATCGCCATGCACAGCACCTCCAATGAGATCGACGATGCCGTGGATGGCCTCAGCCTCGTCTTGAGCGACGTGACCACGACACCGAGCACGGTGACGGTGGCCGAGAACCCGGAAAAGGCGAGTTCGGCATTGCAGGCCTTCGTCACCGCTTACAACGAATTGCAGAAGACCATCGACAACTACACCGCCTTCAATGCCGATGAAGGCACGGCGGGCGAGTTGCTGGGCGATTCGACGCTGCGAACCATCGAGAGCCGGCTCACCTCGGCGCTGAATTTCACCAGTGAGGGGGACTTCTATGCGCTGTCCTCGCTGGGAGTCACTCGCACGGACGATGGCAAGCTTGAGTTCGACAGCGCCATGATCGATGAGGCGGATGCCACGCAGCTGGCCGCCATGTCCGGCTTCTTCATCTCGGACAGCGAAGCGGGAAGCGTGGGCTTCGCAAGTCAGATGGCTGGCCTGCTGGATCAGGTGGTCGGCGATGACGGTACCCTCGAGAACACGACCGAAAGCATCGAAAGCTCGCTGGAAAGTCTCGAGAGTCAGTACGAGCAGACCGAGACCACCATTGACGCCACCATCGAGCGCTACCGGGAACAGTTCACGGCACTGGACATTCTGGTCGCCAATCTGACCTCGACCAGCGATTACCTGACGGGACAGCTGGAAACTCTGGAAAACAGCTGGAACCTGACCGACTAGCCGGACGCTATGAACAAAGGAAGACAAACGTCATGAGTCGCTATCGTGGGGCCAATGCCTACGCCCGTGTCGGCGTGGAATCCGGAGTCCTGTCTGCCAGTCCCCACCAGCTGATCGTGATGCTGTTCGAGGGAGCTGATCGCACCTTGGCCGCGGCCCGTCTGCAGATGGAGGCAGGCGATATCGTGGCCAAGGGACAATCTCTGACCAAGGCCATCAACATCATCACCGATGGGTTGCGTGCCTGTCTGGATCACGAGCAGGGAGCCGACGTCGCCGCCAACCTGGATCGTATGTATGACTACATTGCCCGCTTGCTGCTCCAGGCCAATCTGTCCAACAGTGTGGAGAAGCTGGATGAAGCGCGCCGCCTGCTCAGCGAGCTGGGCGAGGCCTGGCGTCAGATCGCGGCTCACGACAAGGGACAGTCATGATCATGGAAATCGATGCGCCATCAGTGGATGAAGCGTCCGCTCTATGCGATGCGCTCTTCACTCAGATGTCCAACATGCTGGTGGCAGCGCGCGCAGGAGACTGGCCGGGTGTCATACAGGGTCAGACGCGCTATATCGAGCAGATGCAATCGCTGCGCATGCCGGATTCCGGCAGCGCGGAGGCTCGTGAGTATCTTGAGCGTCAGCTGAAGGGGCTGACGAGCATGGAGGCGGAGCTGACGACGCTGCTCAATGCGCGCAAGGCGCAGTTGCAGGAAGTGCTTGGCGATGTGGGGACTCGGCGCAAGCTGGCGCGCAGTTACGGACAGGGCGCGACCAGGATTTCGGTGCCATGCACACGGCCATGTTGTTGAATGCACGTCAGGCGGGCTCGGTCACCCGCCTGGGCGGTGCTGGACAATGAGTCAGAAGAGTCTGGTGGATGAATTGCAGCAGCTGCAGCTGGCGGTCGAATTGATCGAGCTGGGGGCTCGTCTGCAGGTGCTCGAGACAGAGACGGAAATCAGTCGTGCGCGTCTGGTGAAGCTGTACAAGGAGGTGCGCGGCGTCTCCCCGCCCAAGGGCATGCTGCCGTTTTCCACGGATTGGTTCATGACCTGGCAGCCCAACCTGCACGCGTCCCTCTTCCATGGCTTCTATCGTCGCCTGCGCTCCCAGGGTGTGCCGCGCATGGATGCCTTCGTCAAGGCGTATCGCTTCTACCTCGAGCACGTGGGGGAGGAGGAGCCGGTACTGGCGCTGACCCGCGCCTGGACACTGGTGCGCTTCTTCGAGAGTGAACTGCTGGACCTGGCGACCTGCCAGACCTGTACCGGCCACTTCGTGATTCATGCCCATACCCCCTCGCATGATTACGTGTGCGGTATCTGCCAGCCGCCTTCCCGTGCCGGGAAGACAGCGGCGCGTCGCAAGGCTCGGGATTCCCACATGACCCTCAAGACCTCCCACGTGCGGCCGATAACCGTTGAGACGTGAGGTCGATCGCATGCCAAGGGGGTGGTTGTGTTGCTTTTCATAGGTTATCTGGTGGTGATCGGGTCGACCCTAGGTGGGTATCTGATGGTGGGGGGGCATCTGGCGGTGCTGATGCAGCCCGCTGAGCTGTTGATCATCTTCGGCTCGGCGGTAGGTGCCTTCCTGGCGGGCAACAATGGCAAGGCCATCAAGGCGACCGGCAAGGCGTTCTCCAGACTCAAGCGAACGCGCGGTTACAACAAGTCGTTGTACATGGAAGTCATCAGCCTGCTGTATCTGCTGCTTTCCAAGTCGCGCCAGCAGGGCATGCTGGCCATCGAGCAGGATATCGACAATCCCCAGGAGAGTGCGCTGTTCGCGGAGTATCCGCGCGTGCTGTCGGACCCGATTCTGATGAACTTCATCACGGATTATCTGCGCTTGATGGTCAGCGGCAACATGGACCCCTTCGAGTTGGAATCCCTGATGGAGCATGAGATCGAGACCTTCAAGCACGAGACCGAGATCCCGGTCCATTCGTTGTCTGCGGTGGCGGACGGACTGCCTGCCTTCGGGATCGTGGCTGCCGTCATGGGGGTCGTGCATGCGCTGGCCTCCGCGGATCAGGGCGCTGCTCAGCTTGGCGTCCTGATCGCCAATGCCATGGTCGGCACCTTCCTGGGGATTCTGCTGGCCTATGGGTTCGTGACGCCGGTGGCCAACAAGATCCAGCACGAAGTGCATGAGGCCGTGAAGATGATGCAGTGCATCCGCGTCATCCTGATGGCCTCGCTCAATGGCTATGCGCCGCAGATTTCCGTCGAGTTTGGCCGCAAGGCGCTGTTCACCGCCGAACGCCCCAGCTTCAATGAGCTGGAAGAACATGTTCGCGACATCAAGAACAAGGGAGCCGGCTGACATGCGCAGACCGATCGTCATCAAGCGACCCAAGATCGTGAAGGGCCATCACGGCGGCGGCTGGAAGATTGCCTACGCCGACTTCATGACGGCGATGATGGCCTTCTTCCTGGTGATGTGGGTGATCTCGAATGCCTCTGATGAAGACCTCAGGGAAATCTCCGACTACTTCGGTGCGCCGCTGGAAATCTCGCTGCTGGGCGGTGATCGCAACTCCGCCTCCAGCAGTGCCATTCCCGGTGGGGGATTCATGGCCGAGGAAGTCCAGGGGGAGAAGGGCGCGGATGTCTCGCGCATGCAGCGTCAGGCACTGGCGGAAGAGGCGCGTTTCGCGGATATCCGTGACGAGATCGACAGCATCATGTCGCAGCAGATGCGTGAAGACCCATCGCTTGCTGAGCTGCGCGAGCAGCTGCAGATCGAGCTGACCGCGGAAGGCCTGCGTATCCAGATCACGGACAGTGATCAGCATCCGATGTTTGCCCTCGGCAGCAAGCAGCCCTCGGCACAGCTTTCCCAACTGCTGTCCCTGCTGGCGCCGATTCTGGCGCGCCTGCCCAATCACCTGAGCATCACCGGACACACCGACAATCGTCCCTTTGTCGGTGAGGGAGGCTATGGCAACTGGGAGCTGTCCACTGATCGTGCCAATGTCGCGCGCCGAGTGCTGGTCGCGCATGGGCTGGCGGTCGATCGCATCGTGCGTGTCGTCGGAATGGGGTCACGCATCAGTCTGGACAGCCAGGACCCGCAGGCCGCCGTGAACCGACGCATCAGCCTGATGGTGCTCAGTCACACCGCCTATCGCGAAATCACTGACAGCAACGGGGTCAATCCGCGCCCGGCAGAGAACATCGATAGCCTCAGGGCGCGCCTCGAACAGCTGGCAAGTCCCGAGAGCGCACATGGACATCAGTGAATTTTACGACACCTTCTTCGAGGAGGCGCGGGAGCTGCTGGCGGAGATGGAAAAGCAGCTGCTGGCGCTGGATGTCGAGACCCCGGATGCCGAGCAGCTCAATGCGATCTTTCGTGCTGCCCACTCCATCAAGGGCGGCGCTGCGACCTTCGGTTTCAGCGTATTGCAAGAGACGACCCATCATCTCGAGAACCTGCTTGACCATGCGCGCCGTGGAGAACTTGTGCTGCGGGCAGCGCATATCGATCGCTTCCTGGAGACCAAGGACATGCTGGAAGATCAACTGGAAGCGTATCGCAATGCGCAGACGCCAGATCCGGAGGCCTATGCGCACATCGTCAGTGTGCTCAAGCAACTGGCCGAGGAGGGACGGCGTGCCACGGATGTCCCGCAGGAGCACGGGTCGATTCGGGTGGGGGTCGACAAGGTGGATACCATCATCAATCTGGTGGGCGAGCTGATCATCACGCAGTCGATGCTCGAACAGACAGCCTGCGCCAGCTCGCCACTGGATCACGCGGCGCTGGTCAGTGGCATCAGCCAGCTGCAACGCAATGCGCGTGATCTGCAGGAGGCGGTCATGTCCGTGCGCATGATGCCGATGGATTATGTCTTCTCGCGTTTCCCGCGGCTGATCCGTGACCTTGCCGGACGACTCGGCAAGCAGGTCGAGCTGGTCAGTCATGGCCATGACACCGAGCTGGACAAGAGTCTGATCGAGCGGATCATCGACCCGCTGACCCATCTGGTGCGCAACAGTCTCGATCATGGCATTGAATTGCCTGACGTTCGCCAGGCTCAGGGCAAGTCCGCCCAAGGTACCCTGACGCTATCGGCGCGCCACCAGGGCGGCAACATCGTCATCGAGGTCATGGACGATGGCGCCGGGCTGGATCGCGCGCGCATTCTGGCCAAGGCACGCAGCCACGGGATGGCGGTGGATGACGGCTTGAGCGATGACGAGGTCTGGCAGCTGATCTTCGCGCCGGGCTTCTCCACCGCACAGCAGGTCAGTGATGTCTCCGGGCGGGGCGTGGGGATGGATGTGGTCAAGCGCAACATCCAGGCGATGGGTGGGCATGTCGAGCTTGCGTCGCGCAAGGGCAGCGGCACCACGACGCGGATCGTGCTCCCGCTGACGTTGGCGATTCTGGAAGGCATGGCCATTCGCGCCGGCGAGGAGATCTATATTCTGCCGCTGTCCGCGGTGGTGGAATCCCTGCAGCCGACGAGTGACATGCTGTTCAGCATGGTGGGAAGTGACCGGCTGCTCAAGGTGCGCGAAGAGTATCTCGGCCTGGTGGCCTTGTATGAGGTTTTCGACGTGCCGGGTGCCAGAACACGGCCTGAAGAGGGCATCGTGGTCGTGGTGCAAGGCAAGGGTCGCCAATATGCCTTGCTGGTCGATGAGCTGATCGGGCAGCAACAGGTCGTGGTCAAGAATCTGGAGAAGAACTATCGCAAGGTGCCTGGCGTGTCCTCGGCGACCATTCTGGGAGATGGGCGTGTGTCCCTGATCCTGGATGTCCATGACCTGCATCGGCTCGTGACGCCATCGTCACTGACAGGATATCAGCATGACGAGCACACGGTTTTCGAGCACCCAGCACTCAGATGTCGGTCTGGCGCAGGATCACGCCAGTAGCGCCAGTGACGGCGGCCAGTATCTGGTGTTCAGCCTTGGCGAGGAGCATTACGCCGTCGATATCCTCAAGGTCCAGGAGATCCGCGGTTACGAGAATGTCACGCGTATCGCCAATGCGCCGGCCTTCATCAAGGGCGTGACCAATCTGCGTGGTGTCATCGTACCGATCGTCGATCTGCGTCTGAAATTCAATCTCGGGGCAGCCGAGTACACCGCACAGACTGTCGTGATCGTGATCAACCTCGGGGCGCGTGTGGTGGGCATCGTCGTGGATGGTGTCTCGGACGTGATCAGCCTCGCGGCAGACCAGCTGCTGCCGCCGCCTGAATTCGGAGCACGCCTGAAAAGTGACTTCCTTGCAGGGCTGGCGACGGTCAATGAACACATGCTGTTGATCATGGACATCGAACGCATGATGACCAGCGAGGAAATGGCCTTGATGGACCCTGAGGCCGAGGGCAATGAAGGGACATGCGAAACAATCAGCCGGTGACTGCCAGGGAATATCCCATTGGCGAGCATGATTATCTGATTTCCAGAACGGATCTTCAGGGGCGAATTACCTACGCCAACTCGGTGTTCATCGAGGTCAGTGGTTTCACGCGCGATGAGTTGATCGGCGCGCCGCACAATCTGGTGCGGCACCCGCAAATGCCCGAGGCGGCCTTCGAGAATCTCTGGTCCACCCTGAAGAGTGGCAAGAACTGGCAGGGGCTGGTCAAGAACCGACGCAAGGATGGCGACTTCTATTGGGTGGATGCCTGCGTCACGCCGTTGATGGAAAACGGCGAGGTGATGGGGTTTGCCTCGGTACGGGTCAAGGCCAGCCGTGAGCAGATCGAGCGTGCCGAGCGTGTCTATCGGGCCATGGAGGCGGGTGAGGGTGGCTATCGCCTGTTGCGCGGACAGATCATCAGCACCGGTGTGTCGGGCATCTTCCGGCGATTTGCACGGTGGCGACTGGCACGCCGTATCGCGTCACTGGTGTTGCTGCCGGTCGGGGCGAGCCTCGTGTTGGGCATTTCAGCGCTGGAACTGCTGGAATCGAGTCAGCTGGGGGTTCATACCTATCAGCGCCTGGTACGCCCTCTGAGACGCACGCTGGATTTCGCACGCCAGGTGGCGGCCGGCAACCTATCCCAATCGATGGTGCTGGAGGGCAGTGATGAGGTGGCACGGCTGGTCCAGTCACTGGACAGCATGCGCAAGTCGCTGGTGGGGATCGTCAGTGAGGTCAATGCCGGGATCAGTATCGTGCGACCGGCCGCGACGGATATCAGCCACGGCAATCAGGATTTCTCGTCCCGCGTCGAACAGCAGGCCGCTTCGCTTGAGGAAACGGCTGCCAGCATGGAGCAGATGACCGGCACGGTCCGCCAGAACGCCGACAATGCCAGCCAGGCATCGCGTCTGGCCGACCAGACCACCCGTGCCTCCCGCGAGGGGGACGAGGCGATGCAGGCCGTGGTCGAACGCATGCAAGGCATCACCGCCACTTCGCGGCAGATGGCTGACATCATCAAGGTCATCGATTCGATCGCCTTCCAGACCAACCTGCTGGCACTCAATGCCTCGGTGGAAGCGGCGAGAGCCGGAGAACATGGGCGCGGATTCGCCGTCGTGGCCGGTGAGGTGCGCAACCTTGCCTCACGCAGTGCCGAGGCGGCTCGTCAGATCAAGTCGCTGATCGACACGACTCAACGCGAGATTCATGCAGGCGGCACCCGTGTCGATGAGGCACGTGCCACCATGGTGGACATCGTGGCGGGCATTTCGCGCGTCAATGATCTGATCGCCGAAATCTCCGCGGCCTCGCGGGAACAATCCGGCGGGATCGAGCAGATCAACATGGCCATCAACGAGATGGAGCAGGCGACACAGCAGAACGCCCAGCGCGTTCAGAGCAGCGCCCATCTCGCGCAGGACCTGGAGGGCTCGGTGGCCGGGCTGTCGCATGCCGTCAACGTGTTTCGCTTCGGTGGCGAAGGGCCTGAGCGCGTGCCAGCGCGCTCGCCCTTGCGCGTGATCTGGAGATGACGGAAGACGATTTTGCCCGGATCGCGCGTCTGATCTATCAGCGAGCGGGCATCGTGCTGGCGCGTCACAAGCGCGAGATGGTCTACAGCCGGCTGTCTCGCCGTCTGCGGCTGCATGGGCTCACCCGTTTCAGCGATTATCTGGCGATGCTGGAAGGCGGTCGCGCGTCCGGAGCCAAGGATGAATGGCCAGCCTTCATCAACGCGCTGACGACCAATCTCACCGCCTTTTTCCGCGAGCCTCATCACTTCACCCTGCTGAGTCATTTCCTCGAGCAACGCCTGCAGGCGCGAGGGGGCAAGTTGCGCATCTGGTGTGCGGCGGCCTCCACGGGCGAAGAGCCCTATTCGATCGCGATGGTACTGCGTGAGGTGCTCGGCGCTGCGGCGGACCAGGTGGAGCTGATCGCCACGGATATCGACACCGATGCCCTCAACGAGGCCGAAGCCGGGGTCTATCCCCTCGAGCGCATCGCCAAGCTGGGGGATGAGCGCTGCAAGCGCTTCTTGCTGCGCGGCAGCGGTCGCCGAGAGGGGCTGGTCCGAGTCAAACCCGAGATTCGACGTCTGGTGCGTTATCGCCAGCTGAATCTGCTTGATGCTCAGTGGGGGCTGGGCAATGGATTTGACGCGATCTTCTGTCGCAACGTCATGATCTATTTCGACAAGGCGACGCAATCGCGCCTGCTGGATCGCTTTGCCTTGATGCTCAAGCCGGATGGACTGCTGTTCGCCGGCCATTCCGAGAACTTCTCCTGGCTCAATGACGCCTTCACGCTGCGCGGCCAGACCGTCTATACCCTGTCGATTCGTGTGCTGTGTGTCGACGATTCCGCACTGATCCGCGAGCTGATGAGCGAGATCATCAATGCGCAGCCAGACATGGAGGTGATCGCCAGTGCGCCGGACCCGCTGGTGGCCAGAGACCTGATCAAGCGTCACGACCCGGATGTCCTGACCCTGGATGTGGAAATGCCGCGCATGGACGGTCTCGAGTTTCTGGAGCGCCTGATGCGCCTGCGGCCGATGCCGGTCGTGATGGTCTCGTCGCTGACCGAACGCGGTGGCGAAATCACCCTGCGTGCCCTGGAGCTCGGAGCCGTGGATTTCGTGTCCAAGCCGCGCCTGGGGATTCGGGGTGGCATGCTGGAATATGCCGATGTGATCGCCGACAAGATTCGTGCCGCAGCCCAGGCTCGGGTCCGCCCCATGGTCGTCCGCTGCTTTCAAGCGAGAAGCTGATCGTGCTGGGTGCCTCGACGGGCGGCACCGAGGCCATCCGTGCCGTGCTGGAACCGCTGCCCGCCGATGCACCGGCGGTTCTGATCACTCAGCACATGCCGCCGGGGTTCACGCGTTCCTTTGCCCAGCGCCTCGATGGCCTCTGCCGCATTGCCGTCAAGGAGGCGGAGCACGGAGAGCGCGTGCTGCCCGGGCATGCCTACATCGCCCCCGGTGATTCCCATATGACGCTCGCGCGCAGTGGCGCCAACTATGTGATCGCGCTGGATCAGCGTCCGCCGGTCAATCGTCATCGTCCTTCGGTGGACGTGCTGTTCGAGTCGGTGGCACGGGTAGCCGGACGCAATGCGCAGGGCGTGATACTCACGGGCATGGGCCGTGATGGCGCTCAAGGACTGCTGCTGATGCGTCAGGCAGGGGCACATACCCTCGCGCAGGATGAGCAGAGTTGCGTGGTCTACGGCATGCCTCGTGAGGCAGATGCGCTGGGTGCGGCGGAGGTGGTGCTGCCTCTGACGCGAATCAGTGCCCACCTCCTGGCCCAGACCCAGCTTTCGGGGCGCTCGCAGCGTGTCTGAGCCAGAGAGTCTGACCACTGATGGCTGACACATCCCTGCGTATTCTCGTCGTCGACGATTTTCCCACCATGCGTCGCATCGTGCGCAATCTGCTCAAGGAGCTGGGGTTCACCAATGTAGAGGAAGCCGAAGATGGTCAGCAGGCGCTGGAAGCCTTGCGCCAGGGAAGCTATGGGCTGGTGATCTCGGATTGGAACATGCCGAATCTGGATGGCCTGCAGATGCTCAGGCAGATCCGCGCCAGTGAGGCATTGGCCAGCTTGCCCGTGCTGATGGTGACGGCAGAAGCCAAGAAGGAAAACATCATCGCTGCCGCCCAGGCGGGGGCCAGTGGTTATGTGGTCAAGCCGTTCACGGCAGCGGTGCTGGAAGAGAAACTGGCCAAGGTCTTCGAGAAGCACGGCCTCTAGACGACTGTGCCCGCATGTTGCGTGACAACATGCGGGAATTGGGTCTGGACCGTGAGATAGAACGTGCGGCGGAGGCCATCCCCGATGCACGGGATCGCCTCAATTACGTGGCCAGCACCACGGAAAAGGCCGCGGATCGTGCGCTGAACGCCTGCGAACGTGCCCAGCCACTGCAGGATGCCCTGGCGAGTCATGCCCAGGGGCTGAGCTCTCGCTGGGATGCCTGGTATGCGCAACCCGTGGCGCTGGATCAAGCGCGCGAGCTGGTGGTGGATACCCGCGCCTATCTGTCTGCGGTCCCCGAGCAGGCTGCGGCCACCAATGCGCAATTGCTCGAGATCATGATGGCTCAGGACTTTCAGGATCTGACCGGGCAGGTGATCAAGCGCATGATGGACGTGATTCAACAGATCGAACAGCAGCTGCTGCAGCTGTTGATCGACAACTCTCCCGAGGCGCATGCCCGTACGGCAGTGGAGCGGCAGGTGTCCGACGAGCAGAGCAGTGACGACAAGACGGAAGAGGCGACACCTCACCGTCTGCAGAAGGCCCGCGAGGAAGGGCAGGTGCCACGCTCGCGCGAGCTGGCGACCTTCCTGTTGCTGGGCGGTGGCGCCGGCGCGTTGTGGCTGTATGCCGGTGTGCTGGGCGATACCCTGGAGCGCATCCTGGGCCAGGCTTTCGGTTTCGATCGCACGCTGGCACTGGATAGTCGCGTCATGCTCGCCAATGCCTTGATGCTGGGGCAGGAGGCCTTGATCGCCCTGTTGCCGTTGTTTGCGTTGCTGGTCATGCTGGCGCTTGTCGGGCCTATTCTGCTGGGTGGCTGGATGTTCTCCACCAAGTCGCTGGCTCCCTCGCTTGGCAAACTCAATCCGATCAAGGGCATCGGGCGGATGTTCTCGAGTCAGGCCCTGGCCGAACTGGCCAAGACGATTGCCAAGTCGCTGCTGGTCGGTGGGGTGGTGGTGCTGTATCTGCATGCGCAGCGCCAGGAGTTGATGGCCTTGATGCTGATGCCGCTGGACAACGCGTTGGCGGATGCCTTGACGCTCGTGGCGCGATGCACGGCGCTGGCGGTCGTGATGCTGATCGTGCCGACCCTGATGGACGTCCCCTATCAGCTATGGAGTCATGCCAAGAAGCTGCGCATGAGTCTCGAAGAGATCAAGCGTGAGCACAAGGAGACGGATGGCGACCCTCAGGTCAAGGCGCGCATTCGTCAGCAGCAGCAGGCAATGGCGCGGGCACGCATGATGACGGAGGTGCCGCGAGCGGACGTCATCGTCACCAATCCGACCCATTTCGCGGTGGCGTTGGTCTATCGCGAGTCGGACATGCGCGCGCCACGCGTGGTGGCCAAGGGACGTGATCAGGTAGCGCTGCGCATTCGCGAGCTCGGGGAGGCGCATGCCGTGCCGGTCCTGAATGCTCCGCCATTGGCGCGTGCCCTGCATGTCCACGTCGAGCTCGAGCAGGAAATCCCCCTTGCCCTCTATCAGGTGATCGCCGAGGTGCTCGCCTGGGCCATGCGCTTGAAGCGCGCCCGAGACCACGGGGGGCTTCGGCCGCGTGATCCCGAGGGCCTCGAGGTGCCGCAGGACCTGCAGGTCCCGCCAGAGGCGCAAGCGTCTTCACCGCCAGACGAGCCGTTTGCATGAATGCTCTCTTGTCATTGCTGGATCGCATGGGTCTCGGCACGCCAGGTCAGATGAAGGTGCTGGCGGGGCCCATGCTGATCATGATGATCCTCTCGATGATGGTGCTGCCGCTGGCGCCCTTCATTCTGGATCTGCTGTTCACCTTCAACATCGCGCTGTCGATCATGATCCTGATGGTCAGCATGTTCGCTCAGAAGCCGCTGGATTTCTCGGCATTTCCCGCCGTGCTGCTGTTCTCGACCCTGTTGCGGCTCTCGCTCAACGTGGCCTCGACACGCGTCGTGCTGCTTGAGGGACACAACGGCGGAGACGCTGCCGGCAAGGTCATCGAAGCCTTCGGACAGTTCCTGGTCGGCGGCAACTTTGCCGTGGGGCTGGTGGTGTTCTCGATTCTGGTGATCATCAACTTCATGGTCATCACCAAGGGCGCGGGGCGTATCGCCGAGGTCGGCGCGCGCTTCACGCTGGATGCGATGCCCGGCAAGCAGATGGCGATCGATGCCGATCTCAATGCCGGCCTCATCGGTGAGGACCAGGCGCGTGAGCGGCGTCGCGAAGTGGCCGAGGAATCCGACTTCTTCGGTTCGATGGACGGCGCGAGCAAGTTCGTGCGCGGTGATGCCGTGGCGGGGCTCGTGATCATGGTGGTCAACATCATCGGTGGCTTGATCATCGGTGTCGGCCAGCATGGGCTGAGCATGGATGAGGCAGCCCGCACTTACACGCTGCTGACCATCGGTGATGGTCTGGTGGCCCAGATTCCCTCGCTGGTGATCTCCACCGCGGCCGGGGTCATGGTCTCGCGGGTCAACACCAATGAGGATGTTGGCCAGCAGATGATCGGCCAGCTGTTCATGAGTTCTCAGGTACTGTGGCTGGCAGCCGGTGTGATGGGGCTGTTGGGGCTGGTTCCCGGCATGCCCAATCTGGTGTTCATCTTCTTCACCGTGATGCTGGGAGCGCTGGCCTGGTGGGCTGGGCGACGTGAACGCCAGGAAGGCGAGGCATCAGCGCAGGAGCAGGCGCCTGCGCCAGCCGCGGCGGTTCAGGAGGTCAGTGAGGCCAGCTGGGATGATGTGCGGCTGGTGGAGCCGCTGGCGATGGAAGTCGGCCATCGGCTGATCGCCATGGTGGATGTGCGCCAGGGCGGTGAGCTGCTGTCGCGCATCAAGGGAGTGCGTCGCAAGTACGCCCAGGATATCGGTTTCCTGCCGCCGGTGGTGCATATCCGCGACAACCTCGAACTTGGGCCGAATCACTATGTCATCAGCCTCAAGGGCGCCGAGGTCGGCCGGGGCGAGGCGTATCCGGGGCGTTGGCTGGCGATCAATCCCGGCAAGGTCTCGGGCAAGTTGCCGGGCGTGGCCACCACCGAGCCGGCCTTCGGGTTGGCTGCGGTCTGGATCGAGCCGGACACCCGAGAGCAGGCCCAGGTCTACGGCTATACCGTGGTGGATACCGCCACGGTGATCACCACGCACCTCAATCATCTGATGTCACGCCATGCCTCGCAGCTGCTGGGCCGCAGTGAAGTCAGCAAGTTGCTGGAAAAGCTCGGGCCGCAGGACGGGGGGCTGGTGGAGGAAGTCGTGCCGGCGCTGGTCAGCCAGGGCACCTTGCAGCGCATTCTGCACACCCTGCTCGATGAGGAGGTGTCCATTCGCGATCTGCGCAGCATTCTGGAGGCACTGGCCGAGCACGCACCCCGCACCCAGGACCCGGCAGAGCTGACGGCCATGGTGCGGGTGGCGCTGGGACGTGCGATTACCCAGTACTGGTTCGGCGCGGAACGTGTGCTGCGGGTGATCGGTCTCGAGGCTCAGCTGGAACAGGTGTTGATGCAGGCGCTGGGCAACGGCAACGCCCTGGAGCCCGGACTTGCCGATACGCTGATGCAACATGCCGAGAGTGCCGTGACGGCTCAGGATGCGCAGGGAGATCCCTGCGTGCTGGTGGTGGGGCATTCCCTGCGCCCGCTGCTCTCGCGGTTCCTGCGTCGACGTTTCAAGCATCTGGCAGTGCTGTCTCAGGCGGAAATCCCCGACGACAGAGAGTTGCGCGTCACGCGGATGATCGGCGGGCGTGCCGCCTGATCACGCCGAGACGTTCAGCCGTGCAGGCGCAGCGCCGGGGCGGCCATCGGCACCATAGTGACCGGGTGCCCGCTCATGCAGGCTGTCGAGAATCCGACTGTGCAGCGCCATGCGCTGGCGGATCAGATCCCCGCTCAGGCGATTGCGCGCCTGGGCGCGGCGAGTGAGGGTGACCAGTTGCCACCACGTTTGCGCCAGCAGCGGCTGTCCGGCCAGTGCCGTCTGCAGTTCCAGCGGGTCATTGGAGAGACCTGACTGCGCAAGCCAGTCACGTCGGCGAGTTTCCAGCGCCTCAAGTCGGCCGGCGTTGGCCAGCTTGGCCTGGCGTATCTCATCCAGTGCGCTGGTCTGGGGCTGGCGTTGTCCCAACAGTCGCTGTTCCTGCTCCAGCAGGGCGATGAAGTGCTTCAGCTCATGCTCGAGGCCATGAAAGATCGCCTCGAGCTCAAGGGGGGAAGCGGTCGTGAGGGTCATGCGTCACCCTCGAAGGCGTCGATCAGACCCTGAGCGATGCGATCGACATCGATCTTGATGCTGCCATCGGCGATGGCCTGCTTGAGGCTGTCCACGCGTGCCTGGTCGATATCCTGTCCGGCATCGATGCTGCTGCTCGACAACTCGACCTGGGTGGAGTCGCCGGGGGGTGACGTCAAGGGGCGACCAGACGCTGACCGATCACTCGAGCGCGCACCCAGTGGCCGGGCGAAAGCTCGATGCGGATGCGGTCATCCAGCGCACCGGACTCCAGAGCCCGCGCACTGCGCTGCATGCTGAAGCCCTTGCCATCCACCTGATAGGTCAGCGTATCCCCGAAGTTCACCAGCGGGATGGCTTGCACACTACTGTCGCGGATGACGTCCCCCGCTCGCAAGCGGCGGCGTGTGGAAAATCCTGCCAGTTGCCCGGCTTGCGCGAAACCCTCGCCGCGCAGCTTGCCAAGTGCCGTCAGCCGCGGGCGCAGCATCTGTGCGGTCAGGGGGGTTCCGCTTGCCAGTGCTCGGGCGGCGCTCATGCGCCAGTCAAAGCGTTCCAGGCGCAGACTCAGCAGGTGTTGTTGGCCATCGGGACATGCCAGTTGCAGGCGCTTGAGGCCCGGTGACAGGCGGTCATGGCCATCTGGATAGGCGCTGAGCGTCGCCGGCATGCAGTCAGCCAGGCGTGCCGGAAGACGTCGAACTTCCAGTTGCACGCCCGGCTTGTCGGGCGGGCGATTGTATGACGCCCACCGATCGGGCATTACCAGAAATAGCCCCGATAAAGGGGCTTGTTCCTACCTTCATCCTCGCGCCGGCTGACTATTCTCATTCCTGCTTCCATGTTTGATCGACTTGATGCCCTCATGAGTTTTCATCAGCAGGCGCTGGGCCTGCGCGCCGAGCGTCAGCAGGTGCTGGCGAGCAATATCGCCAATGCCGATACCCCGGGCTATCAGGCGCGGGATTTTGACTTTTCCTCGGCGCTCGCCAAGGCGACGTCCGCCAGCGCGGGCGCGCCTGCGGCCCTTTCCCTGGCTACGCCGCGGGCCGGGCATCAGGCGGCGCAGGGAGCCGCAACGCTGGCCGGCGTCGAGCTCATGTACCGGGTGCCCACCCAGCCGAGTCTGGATGGCAATACCGTGGACATGGACGTCGAGCGCGTCAGTTTCGCCGACAACAGCCTGCATTACGAAGCCAGTCTTGAGCTGCTGACCGGCAAGATCCAGGGCCTGCGTCTGGCCATGCAATCGGAGAACAGCTGATGCCTGATTTCAGTCTCTTCCATGTCGCTGGTTCCGCGATGGCGGCGCAATCCCAGCGACTCAATGCCATCGCCAGCAACATGGCGAATGCCGACAGCGTCGCCGGGCCCGACGGCAAGCCCTATCAGGCCCGCCAGGTGGTCTTTGAATATGCACCGCTTGCCCGTCAGGCCAATGCGCCGGCATGGGCGGTGTTCAGGTCAGCTCGGTGGCGTTGAGTGATGCGCCGGCACGCAAGGAATATCGTCCTGATCACCCGCTGGCGGACGAGCAGGGCTACGTCAGTTTCTCCAACGTGGACCCGATCGCCGAGATGGTCGACATGATCGCCGCCTCCAAATCCTATGAAGCCAACGTCGAGGTCTTCAATACCTCCAAGTCGTTGCTGCGCAAGACACTGACGCTGGGTGAGTGAGCCCCACCACCCCCTCGAGCGCGGCTGCCAGCGCCGTGTCTGCCAGCGGCACCGAGGAGCTCAATGATCAGTTCATGACGTTGCTGGTGGCACAGATGCAGAACCAGGACCCGATGGACCCGGTCTCGAATTCCGATCTCACGGCACAGTTGGCTCAGATCAGCACGGTCAGCGGGATCGAGGAGCTCAACACGACCCTGGAGAGCATCACCACCCAGATTTCCAGCAGCGAGGCCCTGCAGGCCGCCAGCCTGATCGACAAGGGCGTGCTGGTCGCTGGCGATGCCGTGCTGGTGGGCAATGCCACCTCCACGCCCTTCGGGATCGAGCTTGAAGGAGCGGTGGATGATGCCAGGGTCGAGGTGCTCGCCGCGGATGGCAGCGTGGTCAAGACCTTCGAACTCGGGGCGCTGGACGCCGGCATCCATGGCTTCGTCTGGGATGGTCTGCTGGAGGATGGCAGTCAGGCCGGGGATGGCGCCTACCAGCTGGCGGTGAGTGCCGAGCGTGGCGGTGAGCCCTACAGCGACTTGCAGACACTGAGTTATGGCGTGGTCAGTGGCGTCAATCAATCCGAGAGCGGGGCTCAGCTGGACCTTGGTCCGCAGCTTGGGGTGGTGGAACTTGCGGCCGTGCGTCAGGTGCTCTGAGCTCATGCGCCGGCGCGGGAGGCGAGTCGTTGAGCCCTCGACACGCGCCGCTGGAAAGAGGCTGCGGCCACCCCGAGTATCACGATGCTGCTCGGGATCTCATTCACATAGCGAGACAAGGGACAGATCATGGCGTTTTCACAGGCATTGAGCGGCTTGAGTGCTGCCGCGACCAATCTGGATGTGATCGGCAACAACATCGCCAACTCGGAAACGGTGGGCTTCAAGTCATCCGAGACCCAGTTCGCGGACCTCTACGCCAGCTCTCAGGCGGCGGGTATCGGGGTGCAGGTCGCCACCATTTCCCAGGATTTCTCGACAGGGTCCCTGGAAACCACCGGGCGTGATCTGGACCTGGCGATCTCCGGAGAAGGCTTTTTGCGCTTTGCCGACAGTACCGGTCAGGTCGTCTATTCGCGCAATGGCCAGCTCAACATCGATGCCGACGGTTTCATCGTCAATGCACAGGGCGCTCAGTTGACGGGCTATGCGGGCGAGCGAGTCACCGGGGAGCCGGTCGTGCTGCAGGTGCCGACGGCGCCGCTGGCCGCCAGCGCCACCCAGGACAATCTGGCCAACAGCATCTTCGGCGCGCAGGTTTCCATCAATCTGGACGCCGAGGCCGAGGCCGCCTCCACCACCTTCGATCCCATGGACCCCGCCAGTTATGACTACGCCTCGGCGATGACGGTGTATGACAGCCTGGGCGGCGAGCATGTGGTGACCTCCTTCTATACCAAGACCGGCAACAACACCTGGGATGTCCAGCATGTGATGGATTTCGCGGGCAAGTCGGCCGACTACCAGTCACAGGTGAATGCCGGCAGCACGGCGCCGACGGGATTACACCCCCACGGCCATGACCTATGCCCTCTCCAATGGGGCGCAGGATCTGAACTTCAGCATCGATCTCTCCGGCAGCACCCAGTACGCCAATGACTATGAAGTCACCTCGCTGTCCCAGAATGGCTATACCTCGGGCAGCCTGGTGGGGGTGTCCTTCGAGGATGATGGCCGGGTCATCGGCAGCTATTCCAACGAGCTCAAGCAGACGCTGGGTACCATCGCGCTGGCCAATTTCGCCAATGATCAGGGGCTGAGGCCCAATGGCGACAATGGTTGGCTGGCGACGGCGGAATCCGGTGAGCCGCTGGTGGGCGTGCCGGGGGAGGGTGTCTTCGGCGATGTCGTGTCCGGCGCGGTGGAAGCCTCCAATGTCGATCTGACCACGGAGCTGGTGGATCTGATCGTCGCTCAGCGCAATTACCAGTCCAATGCCCAGACCATCCAGGTCCAGGATGAAGTCCAGCAGACCGTGATCAACCTGCGTTGATCCGCGCTGAAGGGTGATGTGTCGCGACACGGTGTGGTGGCGGCACCTGGCCACTGACCTGATGGACAGGATGCTCTACACCGCCATGAGCGGTGCCCAGCGAAGTCTGGCGGCGCAGGATGTCGCCGGGCATAACCTGGCCAATGTCTCCACCACGGGCTTTCGCGAGATGCTGACCCTGTCACGCGCCGTGGATGTCCAGGGCGAGGGCCTGCCGACGCGGGTGTCCAGCCAGCTGACCACCTCTGGGGCCTCCATGGCACAGGGCACGATCCAGTCCACCGGACGTGCGCTGGATGTCGCCCTCGACGGCCCGGGGATGCTGGTCGTGCAGGGCGCGGATGGCGAGGAACGCTACACCCGCAACGGCGCCCTGCAGATCGACGCCGACGGCATGCTGACATCGGGTGGCTTGCCGGTGATGGGCGATGGCGGGCCGATCGCGCTGCCGCTCAATGCCATCGTTCACATCGCCGCGGATGGTGGCGTGAGCGCTCGTTCGGCGGCGGATGCACCGGACACCATGGTGCTGCAGGCACAGCTCAAGCTGGTCAACCCCGAGAGCGTGCCCGGTGGGCTGCCGCTGGAGCGTGGGGCGGACGGCTATTTTCGCCAGCCGCTGACCGCCGAGGGGGTGCCGGCCGCGCCATTGGTGGCGGACCCCGAGGTGCGTGTCGTCTCGGGAGCGCTGGAAGGCAGCAATGTCTCGGCGACCGACGCCATGGTCGCCATGATCAACAATGCCCGCGGTTTCGAGATGCAGATGAAAGGCATCGAGACCGCGGAGCGCATGGCCGAGCGGGGCAATAGCCTGCTCGGTCTCGACTGACACCGAAGCCTGATTGCGGAGCCCATCAGATGATTCGTGCCCTATGGACGGCCAAGAGCGGCCTTGAAGCTCAGCAGATGCAGATGGACGTGACCGCCAACAATCTGGCCAACGTCTCGACCAATGGTTTCAAGCGTTCGCGCGCGGTATTTGAAGACCTGCTCTATCAGAATCTTCGCCAACCGGGCGCGGCTTCATCCGCCACCACGGAGCTGCCCTCGGGCCTGCAGGTGGGGACAGGGGTGCGAACCGTGGCCACCGAGCGCCTGCATATCCAGGGCAATCTGGAACAGACGGAAAATTCCAAGGACGTCGCCATCAACGGGCAGGGCTTCTTTGCGGTGATGCTGCCGGATGGTACCAGCGCCTATACCCGCGATGGGTCCTTCCAGCTCGACAGTACTGGCCAGCTGGTGACGGCCAGTGGCTATCCGCTGGACCCGGCGATCGTCATCCCGGCCAATGCGCTGAGCGTGGATATCGCCTCGGATGGCGTGGTCAGTGTCACCCAGCCGGGCGCGACCAACAGTACCGAAGTCGGGCAGCTGCAGCTTTCCACCTTCATCAATCCTGCTGGCCTCTTCAGTCGTGGGGAGAATCTCTATTCCGAGACGGACGCCTCTGGGCCGCGCAGCGACAGCGTGCCCGGCTTCAATGGGGCTGGCACGCTCTATCAAGGCTTCGTCGAGACCTCCAACGTCAACGTGGTGGAAGAGATGGTGGGCATGATCCAGAACCAGCGTGCCTACGAG
Organism: Cobetia sp. ICG0124; assembly: GCF_004006355.1. Classification (NCBI taxonomy): domain Bacteria; kingdom Pseudomonadati; phylum Pseudomonadota; class Gammaproteobacteria; order Oceanospirillales; family Halomonadaceae; genus Cobetia; species Cobetia sp. ICG0124. The sequence continues at coordinate 1,685,518 of NZ_CP024893.1, forward strand.
ATCAACTCCAAGGCCGTGACCACCACCGATCAGATGCTCGAGCGTCTGGTCCAGATGTAAGGGTCCTGGCATGTCGCTTTCGCGTGATCTTGCTGGGCGCGATGCTGCTGGGGGCTGGCTGCGCCTATGTCCCAAGCGAGCCGCTGGTGGACACCACGCCGCTGGAATCCACGCTGCAGCCGCGTCCCCAGCCAATGGCCAATGGCGCCATCTTCCAGCCGCTTTATGGCAATCAGCCGCTGTTCGAGGACCGACGCCCGCGTGCCATCGGCGACATCATCACCATTCTGCTGGATGAGAACGTCAGTGCCAGCAAGAGCTCGGCCAGCAACGCGAGTCGCGATGGCAGCGTCGGCTTCTCGCTGAGCGCCATTCCCGACTTCATGACTGGCTTGCTGGATGGTACCGATGCCGATATCGAGGGCGACAACGACTTCACCGGCAGCGGTGGCTCGAATGCCAACAACAGTTTCACCGGCACCATCACCGTGACGGTCAGTCAGGTGCAGCCCAACGGCAATCTCGAGGTGCGTGGCGAGAAGCGCATCGCGATCAATCAGGGCACCGAGTCGATCCGCTTTTCAGGGGTCGTGAACCCGCGCACGATTTCCTCGGCCAATACCGTGCAGTCCACCCAGGTGGCCAGCGCACGCATCGAATACGTGGGCGACGGCTATATCAATGAGGCCCAGAACATGGGCTGGATGCAGCGCTTCTTCCTGAATCTGGCACCGTTCTGATGCTGCTGACCGGCCTGCTGTTCTCCCTGGAGTCGGTGCAGGCCGACCGCATCAAGGATCTCGCGCAGGTACGTGGCGTTCGCGACAACCCGTTGGTCGGCTATGGCCTGGTCGTGGGACTCGATGGCAGTGGTGACCAGACCACCCAGGCCCCCTTCACCGGGCAGAGTCTGACCAACATGCTCTCCCAGCTGGGGGTGACGGTTCCGTCGGGCACCAACATGCAGCTCAAGAACGTGGCTGCGGTGATGGTGACCGCCAGCCTGCCGGCCTTCGCCAGTTCCGGTCAGCCCATCGATGTCGTGGTGTCCTCGCTTGGCAATGCCAAGAGCCTGCGTGGCGGCACCTTGCTGCTGACGCCGCTCAAGGGGGTGGACGGCCAGGTCTACGCGCTGGCGCAGGGCAATCTGATCATCGGGGGCGCCGGGGCCCAGGCGGGTGGCTCAAGCGTTCAGGTCAATCAGCTCACGGCAGGGCGCATTCCTGGCGGGGCGACGGTGGAGCGCGGTGTGCCCACCCGACTCGGCGATGAGAATGGCGTGATTCATCTGGATCTGTTCGAGGGCGATTTCAATCATGCCCAGAACGTCGCCACTGCGATCAATCGACACTTCGGTGGCTCGCTGGCCTCGCCGTTGAGCAATCGGGACATCGTGATTCAGGCGCCACGCGACATCAGCCAGCGGGTCGGTTTCATCGCCGGGCTGGAAAATATCGAGGTGTCACTGGGCGTGCCGCGTGCACGTGTGGTGGTCAATGCCCGTACCGGCTCGGTGGTGATGAATTCCGAGGTGCGCCTGGCGCGTGCCGCCGTCACCCACGGCAACCTCTCGGTGGTGATCGATGCCAATCCCGTCATCAGCCAGCCCAATCCGTTGGCGGGTGGGCAGACGGCCGTGGTCAACGACCCCGATATCAGCGTGAACCAGCAGGGCGGTGCGCTGCGCATGGTCGAGGGGACGGCCAGCCTTGCCGAGGTGGTCGACGCTCTCAATGCCCTGGGGGCCACCCCGCAGGATCTGGTCTCGATTCTCGAGGCGCTCAAGGCAGCCGGCGCGCTGCGTGCTGATCTCGAGGTGATCTGATGGGGCTGTCCACGAGCAATGCCGGCGTGGATGCCGGGCGTCTGGCCTTCGATACCCAGGGACTTGCGAGTCTCAAGGGGGCGGCCACGAGTGGCGGAGAGCGGCAACAGCAGGCTCTTGAGGAGAGCGCCCGTCAATTTGAAGCCTTGATGCTCAACATGATGCTCAAGCAGATGCGCTCGGCGACCGAAAGCTCAGCGCTGACCGGCTCCCAGCAGCAGGAGATGATGACCGCGATGCTGGATCAGCAGCTCTCACAGCAGCTGGCCAGTGTCGGGGAGGGGGTGGGGCTTTCGCGGATCCTGATTCAGCAACTGTCCTCCCGGGCAGGCACGGCTGATGTGTCGATGCTCAACGCGCACCAGCGTCAGCAACCCGACAACGTCCAGCGGTTCGTGGCGGAGTTTGCGCCAGCGGCGCGCGCAGCCAGTCGTGAAAGCGGCTTGCCGGCTGAGTTGATCCTGGCGCAGGCCGCACTCGAGACCGGCTGGGGCGAGCGACGCATCCACACCGAGGACGGCCAGGACAGCCACAACCTGTTCGGGATCAAGGCCGGCAGTGGCTGGCAGGGGGACAGCACCACGGTACTGACCACGGAATATCGTGAGGGACGTCGGCTGCAGCTGGAAGACAGCTTCCGGGTCTATCCGGATCAGGCCAGTGCGCTGCGTGACCACGCCGCGTTGCTGAGCGGGGCCGAGCGCTATGCCCATGTCACCCGGTCACCGGATGCGCAAAGCGCCGCGCGTGCCCTGCAGTCGGCAGGCTATGCCACCGACCCTCACTATGCCGACAAGCTGATCTCGATCATGCAACGTGTCGGCCCGCTGGATGCCAGCGGTGATCGCGAGCTTTCATCGCCTCGCCTGGCGTCACGTGACGTGCTGCCCATCTTCCTACTGTCTTCTTCATTCGCTTCAGGTAAACGTCATGGCCAGCAGCATGTTGAGTATCGGTGTCAGTGGTCTGCAGGCCGCCCAGACCGCGCTTGCCACCAACAGCAACAACATCGCCAACGTCTATACGCCGGGTTATAGCCGCGAGACGGTGGAACTGAGTGGCGGGCCGGGGGCCAGCCCGGTCTCTGGCGTCAGCGTGTCTTCCATCAGTCGCCAGACGGATGCGTATCTCTCGGCGCAGCTGGATTCGGCGCTGAGCGCCAGCGCGGCGCTGGAAACCCGTGAGGCCAATCTCAGCCAGATCGACAATCTGCTGGCGGATGAAGAGGCTGGCTTGGCGCCTCTGATGCAGCAGTTCTTCGCTGCCATCGAGGGTGTCGCCAGCCAGCCGGGCGACCCTGCCGCCCGCGAGAGCATGTTGGGCACGGCGGAGAGCCTGGCCGGGCAACTCAATGCCTTCGCGGGGTATCTCGATGAGATGGATGCCGGTGTCAATGCGCGAATCGGCGATGTGGTCGGCGACATCAACAACGCCACCACCCAGATCGCCTCGCTGAACGAGCAGATTTCCATGACGCGTGCGCGCACCGGAGAAGAGCCGCTGGGGCTGCTGGATCAGCGTGATCAGGCGGTCACCGAGTTGCAATCGCTGGTGGGTGTCGACGTGCAGGAGCAGGGCGGGCGCTTGAGCATCAGCCTTGGCAACGGTCAGCTGCTGGTCAATGGCAGCGACAGCCATGATCTTGTCGCGGTGGTGGACCCTCAGGATGCCAGTCGGGTGGTGGTCAATTACAGCGCGGCCCCGGGAATGCCGATGAGTCTCGAAGAGGGCCAGCTTGAGGGCGGCACGCTGGGCGGGTTGCTGGGATTTCGTGAGGAGAGTCTGGCGCCGGCCCAGAATCAGTTGGGGCAACTGGCGGCGGGTCTGGCATTGGCCTTCAATGCCCAGCATGGCGACGGGATCGATGCCAATGGTGACGCCGGCGGCGACTTCTTCACGCTCGGCACGCCGGAGGTCCTGCCCGCCAGCGGCAACACCCTCGATGCAGCACTTGAGGTCGAGTTCGCCCCTGCGACCCTGAAGGAGGGTGAGGACTTCTACAGTGTCGCCCTGACCGGTGATGACTATCGCCTGAGCCTGGAGGGCGGGGAATACCGGCTCGAGAATCTGGGCAATGGCACAGTGGAGAGTCTGAGTCCGGACAGCGAAGGCCTGATGCAACATGAGGGTCTGATCCTCTCGGCCACCAACATGGCGGACGGTGACAGCTTCACCATCCAGCCGACACGCCAGATTGCGCCGACGTTTGGGGTCGCGATCAATGACGGCGCTGACATCGCGGCGGGCGAGAGCAGCGGCAGCCTCGACAACCGCAATATCCTGGCGTTGCAGCAGTTGCAGAGCAGCGACGCGCTGGGCAGTGCCGGCAGCTTCAATGACCAATACGCCTCGCTGGTCAGCCAGGTCGGTAATCAGACTCGGCTGGTGCAGGTCAATCTGGAGGCGCAACAGAGCCTGACCGAGCAGCTGACGGCCGCCGAGCAGTCGGTGTCAGGGGTCAACCTCGATGAGGAAGCCGCGGACCTGATTCGCTATCAGCAGTTCTACCAGGCCAACGCTCAGGTCATCCAGACCGCGGCGACGGTGCTGGATACCCTCCTGAACATCCGCTAACGAGGTCGTGATGCGCATCAGTACCCAAACCCTCTATGCCCAGGGCGTCAATTCGATGCTGGAGCAGCAGGCCGCGTTCTCGAAGGTGTCCGAGCAGCTCGCCAGCGGCAAGCGCGTGGTCAATCCCTCGGATGACCCCAGTGCCGCCAGTCAGGCAGTGACGATCTCGCAGGCACAGGCCGTCAATGAGCAGTTCGCGGACAGTCGGACCACGGCGCGCAACACCTTGTCCCTCGAGGAAAGTACGCTCAATCAGGTCACCGATACCATCACGCGTGTCCAGAGCCTGATCGTCCAGGCAGGCAATGGCACCCTCAGTGACAGCGATCGCGACGCGCTGGCCACCGAGATCGAAGGCAGCCGTGACGTGCTGCTGGGGCTGGCCAACAGCACCGATGGCAATGGCAACTATCTGTTCGGTGGCCTGCAGGGGGATACGGCGCCCTTCGCTGAGGACGGCACCTATCGCGGAGATGACCAGCAGCGCCAGCAGCGCGTCGACAGCTCGCGCCTGATGGAGGTCAATCACACCGGCAGCCAGATCTTCGCTGGCGTGGCATCCGGCAGCCAGTCGTTGGCGATCCAGACCAGCAGCCGCGAGTCGTCATTGCCGATCACCTTCAAGGGGCCGGAGCTGATCGATTCGAGCGCGCGTGTCGATGGCGCTTCCTACACCATCGACATCGATGCGACTGGCGTCACGATCACCGATGCCGACGGTGCGGATGTCACGATGCTGGATGGTGATGGCGACCCGCTGGCATCACCGGTGGCGTTCCGCGATGGCATGACGCTTGCGTTCAATGGCCTTTCGATGACGCTGTCCGGTGATGAGCAACAGGTGCTTGAGGCTCAGGCGTCCGGCAAGGCAACGCAGCTGGTGGTCGAGGAGGGAGAGGCCAGCGCCGAGGTCTTCGCCAATCTGGACAGCCTCATCACGGCACTGGCGACGCCCATCGAGACCGACGAGGATCAAGCCGCGTTCGACAATGCCATCGCGAGCGCCAGTCGCCAGTTCCGCAACAGTCTCGACAACGTGCTGACCGTACGCGCCGATGTCGGCACCAAGCTCAATGAACTGGACGCTCTCGATCTCATCGGTGATGACCGCGAAATCAATTATGCCGCCACACGCTCTGACCTGATCGACCTGGATTACAATGCCGCGATCTCTGATTATTCACTGGCTCAGGTCGGGCTGCAGGCCTCCCAGCAGGCCTTTTCCGAGATCTCCCCAGCCCTGCATGTACGGCCTGCAGGGCGCTCAACGCCTGACGGAACAGCAGCGACAGCCAATCCGTCATGCCGGGCATCATCAGCCACAGCATGGCGATGCCCAGCAGCAGGGTGAGCGGAAAGCCGATGGAGAAGACGGATAGCTGCGGCGCCGAGCGGTTCAGTACGCCCATGGCCAGATTGATGGCCAGCAGCGATGCCACCAGTGGCAATGCCAGCAGCAGGCCTGCGCTGAACAGGCTGGCGCTCCAGAGCAGCAGGTTTTCCAGTCCCGGTGACCCCAGCCTAGCGAGATCCAGCGGGATGTCATGAAAATGTCCCACTAGAATTTCCAGCACCAGCAGATGGCCGTTGAAGGCCAGAAACAGCAGCATCGCGAGCATGCCCAGCAGACGCGACAGCACCTGGGTGTTGGTGCCGGTGTCCTCGGAGAAGAAGCTGGCGAAGGCCAGCCCCATCTGCAGACCGATGAATTCCCCCGCCGCCTCGACGATGGCGAAGGTGATGCGCATCACCAGACCCAGTGCCATGCCGACCGCCATCTGCAGTGCCAGTTGCCACACGGCCACCAGCCCCAGCATGTCCGGTGCCGGTGGGCTGTCGATCAATGGCGCGATGATCACGGCCAGGCCGAACGCCATCAGCAGTCGCACCGGGGTCGGCAGACTCCGGTGCCCGAAGATCGGCGCGATCAGCATGAAGCCTGACAGGGCCTAGCCGATCAACTGCGGAAAGCCCGTGAAGACGCTGCGCGTGAAGTCGAGCAGCGTCTCCAGAAGCCAGGGGCCCGCCGCGACCAGCACCGCGAAGACGCCGAGAATCTTGGGGATGAAGGACAGTGTCATCTCGTTGATCTGCGTGGCGGCCTGGAACAGGCTGACCACGAGCCCGATCACCAGCGCGCTGGCCAGCAGCGGGCTTGCCACCAGTAGCGTGATGTACATGGCATGTGAGGCCAGACTGGTGATGACGTCAGGTGTCATGCTCAGTAGAAACTGTCGGCCAGTGACCCCAGCAAAAGCTGCCAGCCATCGACCAGCACGAACAGCATCAGCTTGAAGGGCAGCGAGATGGTGGCAGGCGGTACCATCATCATCCCCAGCGCCATCAGGACGCTGGCCACCACCAGGTCGATGATCAGGAAGGGCACGAACAGCGTGAAGCCGATCTGGAAGGCCGTCTTCAGTTCGCTGGTCACGAAGGCCGGCAACAGGACACGCCAAGGCACCTCCTGTGGTCCCTGTATCTCATCGAGTTCTGCCAGGCGCGCGAACAGCGCGATGTCAGGCTCACGCACCTGGCCGAGCATGAACTCCCGCAGCGGCACGCCGCCGCGTTCGATGGCTTCCTGAAGGCCGATCTGCTGGCTGTCGTAAGGCTGCCAGGCCTCGTCATGGATGCGCTCGATGACGGGCGACATGATGAAGAAGGTCAGAAACAGCGCGATGCCGACCAGAACCTGATTGGGGGGAGCCGACTGGGTACCGATGGCCGTGCGCAGCAGCCCCAGCACGATGATGATGCGAGTGAAGGCGCTCATCATCAGCAGTGCCGCCGGCAACATCGCCAGCCCGCTCAACAGGATCAATGTCTGGACATTGAGCGACCACTGCTCGCCACCGTTGGGCAATGGCTGGCTGGTCAGCCCCGTCAGGACATCGGCGTGGGTCGGCAGACTGGTCACAGAGACAGCCTCAGCGGTTGAGCTTCTGTACCCGCTCATTGGGAGTGATGATTTCCGTGATGCGGATACCGTACTTGTCCTCGACCACGACGACCTCGCCCTGGGCGATCAGATAACCATTGATCAGGATGTCCATCGGCTCACCGGCCAGGCCATCCAGCTCGATCACCGAGCCCTGGGAAAGCTCCAGCAGCTGCTTGATGGTCAATCGGGTGCGTCCGAGCTCCACGGTCATCTTGACCGGGATGTCCATGATCATGTCCAGCTCACGCGGCCTCGTCTCCCCTCCAGAGCCATCCAGCGGCTGGAAGATGTCGCGACGGGTGCTCTTCGGGCGAATTGGGCTCACTCATCGCCGGTGTCCTCGTATGCGGAATTGATCGGGTGATTGATGATGCGGCTCACGCGCAGGGCACGATGCCCGTTGGCGCTGCCAAAACCGGCTTCCAGGACTGGCACGCCATTGACGTAGGCATTGACGGTGCCCGGGCGTTCGATGGGCAGGACGTCACCAACCGCCAGTTCCGCCAGTGCCCCGAGCGTCGTTTCCAGCGTGCAGAAATCGGCATGCAGCTCGACATCGGTGGCGCGGACTTCCTGCCGCAGTCGCTCGCTCCACTGGCTGTCGCCCTCGGCGGTCGTCTCCTGCAGCGGGCTGGATAGCAGCTCACGATGGGGTTCGATCATCGAGTAGGGCAGGCAGATCTGGAAGTCACTGCTGTGATTGCCCACCTCGAGATGGAAGCCGGTGCAGACCACGATCTCGTTGGGGGAGCTGGTGATATTGGCGAACTTGACCTGCATCTCGCTGCGCAGGTACTCAAGCTCTGCCGGAAACACTCCCGACCAGGCGTCCTGATAGGCAGTGAGGGCCAATCTCATCAGGCGCTGGATGACACGTTGTTCCGTGCGGGTGAATTCACGGCCTTCGGACTTGGTCACGAAGCGGCCATCACCACCGAACAGGCTGTCGACCACCATGAAGACGAGACTGGGCGGGAAGACCAGCATCGAGGTGCCGCGCAGGGGCTTCATGGTGAACAGATTGATGTTGGTGGGCACCGGCACGTTGCGCGAGAACTCGTTGTAGCTGAGAAACTGCACCGGCCCTGGCGTGATGTCGGCTCCGCGCCGAATCAGATTGAACAGTCCCATGCGGAACTGGCGGCTGAAGCGTGAATTGATGATGTCCAGCGCATGCAGACGGTCCCGGATCACGCGGTGCTGGCGTGCGGGGTCAAAAGGGCGGATACGCTCCTTCTCGGGGGCCTTGGCAGCCTCCGAGCCGTGCTCTCCATTGACACCGGAGAGCAGCGCGTCGATTTCATCCTGGGATAGCAGGTCGTCTTGAGCCATGGAGGATTACTGCACGATGAAGTCGTTGTAGAGCACGCCGGTGATGGCCAGTGGCTGGCCCCCTTCGCTGTAGGGACGAGACAGCTCGTCACGCAGCGTGGTCTGGAGCGCCAGCTTGCCGGACTGGCTGGTCAGCTCTTGCGGGTTCTGGCCTGACAGCAACAGCAACATCCGGCTCTTGAGCTCAGGCTCGTCCTCGCCACTGATGGTGACCTCTGACAGCGCATGACCCTGCGCATCCAGCGCCTGACGCAGGTCCGCCAGGGACGCTTCCACCGCGGCACGCACCTGCTGATGCGCGGCGACGAAGTGCGCGCTGGTCGTCTGCTCGCCAAGGCTCAGGTGAATGCTGAGCCTGCCGAGATCCGCCGGGTTGAGCGTCAGCTCCGCCTGGGGCGTTCGGCTCAGTTGCATGCGCACCACCTGGTCGCTCAGGGACTGCTGCCAGGCTTGGCTGCCGACACTGGGGGTCAGAGGCTGGCGTGGCGCCGCCAGGCCTGCATGGCCATCTCGTCACTGCGACGTTGCTCGCTTGCCCGAACTTCGCGACTGGTCTCCAGGGCGGCGCGTTCCGCCAAGCCCTGCCAGGCCGCGTGGGTGCGCTGCTCGCTGACCAGCCGTTGATGCCGGGCGGTCGTCTGCGACGTCTCCATCGCGACGCGCTGGCGGCACTGCGCAATGGCATTGTCCAGCGAGGCGATGAAGGTCTGGAAATTCTGCCAGCTGGCCGGGTCCAGACCCTGGGCCAGGCGCTGCTGCATCTGCTGGCGATAATCGAGTCGATACTGTTCCAGCGTCGCCAGCTGGCTGGCGGCGGAGTCCTGGCGCTGACGCTGCTGATTCAGCTGGCGTGCGGCACCATCACGGCGGCGTTCGCTCAACCGGGTCAAGGTGTCAAAGCGTGAAGTGGATAGGGTCATGCGTCACTGCTGGGCCAGCAGCTGTTCCAGCATGTCAGTACTATCGGCAAGGCTGGCGCGTTGTGAAGTGGCCTGTTGCAGGAAATGCCCCATGGGCTCATGCAGGCGCACTGCGTTGTCCAGGGTCTTGTCGCTGCCCGGCTGGTAGGCCCCGATGGCGATGAGGTCCTGATTGCGCTGATAACTCGAGTACAGCTGCTTGAAGCGGCGGGCTCTGGTCAGCTGGCGCTCCGGCGCCACCGCGGACATCGCGCGGCTGATGGAGGCCTCGATATCGATGGCCGGGTAGTGCCCGCTCTCCGCGATGCGCCGCGACAGCACGATATGACCATCGAGAATCGCGCGGGCACTGTCCGCGATCGGGTCCTGCTGATCATCGCCTTCGGTGAGAACGGTATAGAAGGCGGTGATGGACCCGCCGCCACGCCGGCCGTTGCCCGTGCGTTCCACCAGTGCCGGCAGCTTGGCGAACACGGAAGGGGGATAGCCCTTGGTGGCCGGTGGCTCACCGATGGCCAGGGCAATCTCGCGCTGCGCCATGGCGTAACGGGTCAGCGAATCCATGATCAGCAGCACGTCCCGGCCTTGATCGCGCAGGGATTCGGCGATGCGTGTCGCGTAGCTGGCTCCCTTTAGTCGATGCAGGGGGGTCATGTCAGCAGGGGTCGCGACCACCACCGCACGCTTGAGACCTTCTTCGCCGAGCGTGTGCTCGATGAATTCCTGCACCTCGCGACCGCGCTCACCGATCAGGCCGACCACGATGACATCGGCATTGGTGAAGCGGGCCATCATCCCCAGCAGTACGCTCTTGCCGACCCCTGAGCCGGCAAACAGCCCCATACGCTGCCCGCGGCCAACGCTGAGCAGGGCATTGATGGCGCGAATCCCCACGTCCAGCGGCGTGTCGATGGGGGCGCGTTCGAGGGGATTGAGCGGCTGTCCCTCCAGGGGCGCATGACTGACGTCTTCCAGCGGCCCCAATCCATCCAGCGGTCGGCCGACGCCGTCCACGACACGCCCCAGCAGAGCGTCACCGACCGGATAGCGACGTTCGCCGACATTGCCATGCCCCAGGGGAATGACCTTGGCACCCGGCGCCACGCCACTGAGCGGGTCGATGGGCATCAGGTAGAGGGTCTGGTCGGCGAAGCCCACCACCTCGGCTTCTGCCGGCGCCATGCCCGGCCCCAGTTCGATCAGGCAGCTGGCACCTACCGGCAGCCGCAGGCCGACGGCTTCGAGTACCAGACCGGTGGCACGCACCAGTCGCCCGGTGGTGAGCTGGGGTTCCAGCGTCTCGACGCGCTGACGGATGGCCTGCATGGCGCTGCGCCATTGCTGAGAGGCAGAATCGCTCATGCGCGTTGGCGCAGCTGGCGTGACAGCAGTGCCAGTCGGCTTTCCAGACTGGCATCGTGACAGCCGCTGTCCGCCTCGGCACGACAGCCACCGACGCTGAGGCTGGTATCCGACAGACATTGCCAGCCCAGGCGGGCAAGTTCGGCGCCTATCGCCTGCTCGACCCGCGGCAGATCCGCCGGATTCAGATAGAGGCGAGGGCGCCCGAGCAGCGGTGGATCCGCGGCCAGCAGGCTGCGGACGCTCTCGACGACATGCTCGGGGTGCGCGCGGAACGCCTCTCTGGCCAGATGCCGACCGACACTGACGGCGAGGGCCGCCAGCTCATCGCCGATCTGCTCCTCGAGGCAGGTCAATGACTGTTGCAGGTGATGGACAAGCGGCGTGACCTGAGCCATCTGCTCGGCCAGCGCCTGTCGAGCGGTTTTGTCCTGCTGCTCGGCCTTCTCCTGCGCTTGCTGGCGTGCGCGCTCCAGCCCGGCTTGATAGCCGGCCGCTTCACCGGCGGCGTAGCCTGCTTCATGGGCGGCCTGTTAGACATAGGCGTCGCCACTCGAATTGATCACGATCTCGCCGCTGTCTGCCAGGCGACGGACGGTCTGCAGGATGCTCTTCTGCTCGCCCTCGACCTGGGTGACACGCACCGGGCCCCGCGCTTCCATGTCGTCCTTGAGCATCTCCGCGGCACGCTGCGACATGTTCTGCAGGAATTTCTGCAGTACCGCGTCGCCAGAGCCCTTGAGAGCGATCACCAGGGTGTCGTTGTCCACTTCCTTGAGCAGCAGCTGAATGGAGCGGTCCTCGAGATCGACCAGATTCTCGAACACGAACATCTCATCCACGATCTTCTGCGCCAGGGCTTCATCGTGGTGGCGTACCGCTTCCAGAGCCTGCTCTTCATGCTGGCCGGGCATCAGGTTGAGAATCTCCGCCGCCGTACGGATACCGCCCATCTTGCTGCGCTTGAGGTTCTGGCCATCGAGCATGTTGGCCAGTACTTCGGTCAATTCCTGCAGGGCTGCCGGCTGGACGCCATTGAAGGTGGCAATCCTGAGCAGCACGTCGTTGCGCAGGGCTTCCGCGAACTGTTCGAGAATCTGTGAGGCCTGATGGCGCTCCAGATGCACCATGATGGTGGCGATGATCTGCGGATGCTCATCGCGGATCATCTCGGCGGCCAATGCCGGCTCCAGCAGATTGAGCGACTCGATGCCGTTGCTCTTGCCGGAACTTTCCAGAATGTCCTCGAGCAGGGAGCTGGCGCGATCCTGACCCAGCGCCTTGACCAGCACCGCGCGGATATGGTCGCTGGAGAGCATGTTGACCGCGCTGAACTGCTCACTGTCAGCATGGAAATCCTCGAGGGTCTTGGCCATCTGCTGATGGGACACCTGAGGCATGTGGGTCATGGTGGTGCTCAGTTTCTGGATCTCCTCGGTGGAGAGAAACTTGAAGACCTCGGCCGCGCTGTCTTCATCGAGGCTCATCAGCAGCGCGGCGCTGCGTTCCAGGTTGGACAGGGACTTACTCATGGTGACTCATCCAGTTCTTGAGAATCATGGCGACCAGGCGAGGGTCCTCACGGGCCATGTCACGGGCATCCTTGAGATTCTGCTGGTAAGTGCTGGGCCCCGCCGGTTGCCCGATGGTCTGGTAGTCACTCTGCGGGCGTAGCAGAGGTGTCAGCAGCGGCCGCAGCAGCTTGCGATACAGAACCCAGGCGACGATCAGGATGATCAGGTAGCGGCCAAGTTCGATGGCCAGCGCCTGGAGTTCAGGGTTCTGCCACCATTGCCATCACGAAGGGCGCATTGATCACGCTGAGGCTGTCGCCGCGCTGCTCGCTGTAGCCCATGGCCTGACGTACCAATGCCTTGATCTGCTCAAGCGCTTCGCTATCCAGCGGGCGGGAGGTGACATTGCCGTTGGCATCCGTCACGCCTCGGTGATTGACGACCACCGCCACCGACAGCTTTTCCAGTCGCCCCAGTCGCTCACGGGTATGACGCACGACCTTGTCCAGCTCGTAGTTGGTGATCGAGCTGTGCTGATAGTTGCCATCCGCGGTATTGATGGGCGAGGCGGCGGTACCCGGCGGCGTATTGGACAGCGCCCCGGGAATGCCGCCGATCATCGCCATGTCACCCGCGCCGGCATTGTTGAGCTGTGCACTGCGCACGGCGGCAGTGCCGGGGGTCTGATTGGGGCTGTAGTGTTCTTCCGTCTGCTCGGAATGCGAGAAGTCCAGCTGGGCGCTGACTTCGGCACGGAAGTTGTCGCGTCCCAGAATCGGGGTCAGCAATACGTTGATGCGCGACTGGTAGCGTTGCTCCAGCGCCTGGGCATATTCCAGGGCGCTGCCATCGAGATTGAGCGTATCGCCGGCCGGGCGCGACAGCGGCTCGCCATTCTGGTCCACGACGGTGATGTCCTCGCTCACCAGGCCCTGCACGCTGCCTGCCACCAGATGCTGGATGGCCTGGATCTGGCGATCCTTGAGCTGTTGACCCCGATGCAGCTCGACCACCACGGAGGCTGTCGCCGGGCGTCGCTCACGCACGAAGACGGATTCCTCGGGCAGGGCGAGATGCACGCGCGCGCTGGCGACGGGTTCGAGACTTGCGATGGTGCGTGACAGCTCCCCCGACAGGGCGCGCTGATAATTGACGTGCTCGGTGAACTGGCTGATGCCGAAGGCCTGGGTGTCCATCAGCTCGAATCCGGTGCCGCCCTGACTCGGAAGGCCTTGCTGTGCCATGGACAGGCGCAGGCGATAGACCTGGTCTGCCGGCACTTCCAGGGTCGCGCCCTGATCACTGAGACGATAGGGCACGCCGGCCTGCTCGAGCTGCGTGACGATCTCGCCACCTTCATCGGCAGGCAGATCGCGGTACAGCACGCTCCACTGTGGTTGGGTACCCCATAGCAGCAGCGCCACGATGACGGCCACGCAGAACGCCGCCGCCATGATCAAGGGCAGGCGTGGCAGTGACGCCAGACGGGTCTTGAGGTCATTGACCCTCTTGTCGCACGGTGCCCATTATCGAAGCTGTCGGGGTAACCAATCAGACGAATAGCGTGTCAAAAAGCGGGTATTAGCGACTTTCAGCTCTGCGTTTGGCTGATAGGCTGAGCTCCACTGAAAGCGGCAGACGAATGGCGCGCGTTGAGACAGGAGAGGCGGGATGGCAATCGAATCAGTTGGCGCGAGCGTGACGTCCGCGCTGGGGTTTTGCCGGCATGCTCAAGGACTCGCTGTCGCGCGTCAGCCAGTCTCAGCAGGTCGCGGCGGGGCAGGCCAAGGCCTTCGAGCTGGGCAGTCCTGATGTCAGCCTCGATCAGGTCATGGTGGCAGGTCAGAAGGCCTCACTGGAATTCGAGATGACCGTGCAGGTACGCAACAAGTTGCTGAGTGCCTACAAGGAAATCATGAATATGGCGGTGTGATTCCTGTCCGCATTCCAATGAAAAAGGGCAGACGCGATGCGTCTGCCCTTTTTTGTTGAAATGCAAGAGCACTATCAAAATGATCAATATTATCCGCCAGCAACCGGCCTGCCACTCTTGCTGAGTGACAGGCCTCTGCAGCACGCAAGCCATAAATCAGCCAAGCAGTGACAGCACGTTCTGCGGCACCTGGTTGGCCTGGGTCAGCATGGAAGTCCCCGCCTGCTGCAGAATCTGTGCAGTGGTCATGCTGGAGACTTCTTCCGCGTAATCGGCATCCTGAATACGTGACTGGGCAGAGGCCAGGTTGGTTTCAGTCGTCGCCAGGTTGGTGATGGCAGAATCGAAACGGTTCTGCACGGCACCGAGGTCGGAACGCTGGCTGTCGATTTGCTTGAGAGCAGCATCGATTTTCTGTTTGTTTCAGATCAATTGTAATTTTTTCGCCGTCATTGGCACCTACCTGAATTTCAAGACCTTGGTCTGCGGCAAGTACGTCAATACCATTGAAGCTTGTCTGCTCGGAGATACGATCAATCTCCTCAAGGCGCATGGTGATTTCATCTTGGATGGAGCTCAGGTCATCGGCATTGTTGGTGCCGTTCTGTGCCTGGACAGTCAGCTCACGGACTCGCTGCAGGTTATCGTTGACCTGATTCAAAGCACCTTCAGCGGTCTGGGCGACAGAGATGCCGTCGTTGGCGTTACGCTGTGCCTGGGACAGGCCGGTGATCTGGGAGTCCATGCGGTTGGCGATGGCCTGGCCGGCGGCGTCATCCTTGGCGCTGTTGATGCGCAGGCCGGAAGACAGACGTTCCATGGAGGTGTTCAGGGCGTTCTGGGACTGATTCAGGTTCTGCTGAGTCACCATGGAGAGGGTGTTGGTATTGATCACTGAAGCCATGTGTCACTTCCTGTCGTAATGGGGAGATAGATGGCGTGTCGCCAGTAACGACTCCTGTGCCGTTGCTTCAGTTATCGTCGCGGCGCGACAGAACTTTAGAAATTTTTTGCGGCCTTTTGATGTTGCTCGATCCGGCTGAGTTTCTGGCTCTGCCCGCGTGTCTCGTCTTCCCTTTCTGTCTCTTCCTGTCTGCCTTGGTTTCCGCCTCCCCGAGACGGACTTGCGACGTAAGGCAGGAAAGCCGTCGCTGAGGGTAGCTATTCGAGCGAATGGTTTGTGGCAGGGGCGCGACAATACGCTGGGAACAGGAGTCCCGAGGATGGGGGCATGACCCTGAGTCAAACCACCCCGAGGGATGCAAGCGAGGACCAGGACGCCGATGTATACCGCCAATGGGCGCATGGCCCAGCAGGATATCTACACCGAATATCAGCCGCTGGTGCGCCGCATCGCGCTGCAGTTGCAGGTGCGCTTGCCAGCGAGTGTCGATCTCGAGGATCTGATTCAGGCTGGCATGTTGGGGCTGTGTGAATGCGTGGGCCGCTATGAGCAGGGCCACGGCGCCAGCTTTGCCACCTATGCCAGTCAGCGCATCCGGGGTGCGATGCTCGATGAGCTGCGCTCGCGAGACTGGTTGCCACGCAGTGTGCGTCGGGCCGGGCGCGAGCTTGAGAGCGTGATCCAGCAGCTGGAGCAGAGCCTGGGTTATCCGCCCGAGGAGACCCAGATCGCCTCTGCCATGGGGCTTGAGCTAGAAGATTACCGACGCCTGCTGCTGGATACCAACAACGGCATGGTGATGTCGCTGGACGAGATGCTGGATGAGGATGGCGCCGCACCGGGCGGAATCTCCACTCCCTACGTGCCCTCGCCCTTCGCATTGCCCCACGAGGCGCTGGAGGAGGCCGATACTCGCCGAGCACTCACCGAGGCCATCGGACGGCTTCCGGAGCGCGAGAAGCTGTTGATGGCGCTTTATTATCAGGAGAATCTCAATCTCAAGGAGATTGGCGCGGTGCTCGATGTCACCGAGTCGCGGGTTTCCCAGTTGCACTCCCAGGCCGTGCGCCGTCTGCAGGGTGTGTTGGCGCCGCATCTGGTGGCGCGGGCGGGCAAGCGTCGTCGCTGAGCCTTTATCGTTATGAGCCTTCTTCGTTTCCCTGGTCTTTATCCCCCCTCCTATTTTCAATTTCGGCATGCCGTCAGGCGTGATCAGTAGCTCTCGCGCTCCGGCTCCGACCTGACGCGGCGCTCCTCTTCGCTGAGGTGCTGGGCCTGCTCATCGATATGGCCATCCAGATGCCAGTCGTCTTCCATGCCGGTGACGCGGTCGTTCATCACGCCTTCCTCGTTGTCGACCTGCTGCACGACGCCTCCTTCTGTTTCAGAGGCCGCTTCCTGTTGCTGGGCAGCGAGTTCTTCCTCGCTAGGCTCCGGCTCAGGTTCGGCATCGAAGTCGAATTCCAGCTGACCGGTCTCGGGCTCGGTGATGGCTTCCTCGACCCAGGCGGCACTCAGCGGACTGGTGGTGGAGGGCGCCACCACATAGTGACCGGGGTGATCGCCATCCTCGGCATCCAGCACCTGACGCGGCTTGCTGGTGACACTGGCGGCGAGAATCACGATCAGCACGTGGATGGCGGTCAGGGTATAGAGGAAGCCGACGGCCCCGAAGCGCTCCATCAGCAGGCCCGCGGTGAGCGGGCCAAGAATCGCGCCCGCGCCATGCATCAGTACCAGCGTGCCGCTGGCGGAGATGATCTGTGGCGTGGTCAGCAGGTTGTTGGCCGCCGCCAGGAACAGCGAGTACTGGGTCAGGATCAGCCCGCCGAGCCCCGCCCCCAGCAGCGCCATGGTCAGCATGCTGCCACCACTGAACGGCACGCCGCCGATGGACAGCGCGATCGCCCCGACACTACAGCCCAGAATCACCTTCTTGGCCGAGAGCTTGTCGGAGAGCTTGCCCAGCGGCCATTGCAGCAGGGCGGCCCCCAGAATGAAGGCGCCCATGAACCAGGAGACTTCCTGCACCGGCAGGCCGGCGCGGTCGGCATACACCGCGCCCATGCCGAAGACGGTGCCGTTGGCGATGCCGGTGGCGAAGCCGCCCAGGGTGCCCAGCGGTGCCAGACGCAGCAGACGAACGATCCCCATGGCCTCCGGCTGCGCGCCTTCCGGTTGCGGTGAGGCGGACAGCAGCATCGGCACCAGCGCCAAGGACATGATCACCGAGACCAGGATGAACAGCAGATAGGTATTCGGGTTGGCGACGTTGAGCAGCAGCTGGCCACCGCCCATGCCCAGATAGGTGATCACCATGTAGATGGCCAGCAGCCGGCCACGCATCTGGTTGGTCGCCTGGCTGTTGAGCCAGCTCTCCGCCACCACGTAGAGACCGGCGAAAGCGAAACCGGTGATGAAGCGCATCGCGATCCACACCTCGGGCACCACATAGAGCGCATGGATCAGGATACACACCGAGGTGATGGAGGCCAGCGCCGCGAAGGTACGCACATGGCCGACCCGACGCAGCTTGCGCGGCGCAAGCGTCGAGCCCAGCAGGAAGCCGGCGAAGTAGGCCGACATGATGATGCCCGTCATGGTGTTGCTGAAGCCTTCCGAGGAGGCACGAATCCCCAACAGACTGCCCTGCAGTCCGTTGGCCAGCATCAGCATCCCCATTCCCAGCAGCAGCGACCACAGAACGACCGCCGCGCCCAGACTGCTGGTCGGCTGCAGTCGCTTGGGCGGCGTGTCGAGCGGCTCGGTCTCGAAGGTGGGAGTGGGTATGGCTTCCTGCTGGGGGTGCGGCATGGAAGGGGCCTCATCGGTCAAGGTCGGTACCGTTTGAGCGGTGCCGACGAGATGTCAGGTACGACACTTGCGTGCGTGGTGATGGTCAGTCGTGGTTGGTCCTTGCGGGAACGGCGCTCAGTCTACCGACCGAATCCGCAGTCTGCGACCCGTGGCGCGCCATTGCGTGGATGAAAGGCGACAGATCTGGAAATTTGTCGCAATGATGTAATGGGCTGGATAAGTATACAGTGCTCCGTGAAATCCTGACCTCGAAGGGGCTGGGGACACGCTGGCGTTGTAAAAGGCACGGCATCAAGCAAAGTGAAATATCCTGAAACTCCCTGTTGGCGGGGCCTGCACCCAGGTTGGCCCTCTTGAATCGCTGGATACACTCCTTGGCAACACACGTTGATGACACCACATGGTCGAGCGTTTCGTACGCAAAAAGTCTCGGAAAACCCGAGGGGTGGATGCATATACAGTGATGGGGAATGGAGCGAGATAGCATGTGAGCGTCGAAAAAGCACCGATCTGTCGCATGGTCGAATGGTCAGCGACCAAAGTAGATGCGAATCTGCCCGAGGACACACTCAACAACATCATAATCAAGAGGTTATTCATGACCCTGACCGCCGCACTCGCCAACGCTGATTCCGCCTCCGCGTGTTGCCGCCCCGAGTCGCGCTGC
Organism: Cobetia sp. ICG0124; assembly: GCF_004006355.1. NCBI lineage: Bacteria > Pseudomonadati > Pseudomonadota > Gammaproteobacteria > Oceanospirillales > Halomonadaceae > Cobetia > Cobetia sp. ICG0124. The sequence goes on from NZ_CP024893.1 coordinate 1,704,310, forward strand.
CCTGATGGCTGGCGTGCTTGGCCTGGCTCTGCTGTCACCGCTGATGGCGAGTGATGCCGAGGCGCGCGAGCTGTCCGTCTCCACCGTGCTGTCGGATGCCTTCCCTTGGGGGCAGGCGGCCGAGAAGTGGTCGGAACTGGTAGAGGAGCGCTCCGGTGGCGAGCTTACCCTGCGTGTCTATCCGAATGCCCAGCTGGTGGCGGGAGACCAGACCAAGGAATTCTCGGCCATGCGTCAGGGGCTGATCGATCTCGCGGTGGGCTCGACCATCAACTGGTCGCCCCAGGTGCCGGAGCTCAACCTGTTCTCGCTGCCGTTCCTGATGCCGGACCACGCCGCCATCGATGCGCTGACTCAGGGTGAGTCGGGCAAGCAGGTCTTCGCCGCCATCGAGTCCAAGGGCATCATGCCGCTGGCGTGGGGCGAGAATGGCTTCCGTGAGGTGTCCAATTCCTCGAAATCAATCACCACGCCGGACGACTTGAAGGGCCTGAAGATTCGTGTGGTGGGCTCGCCGCTGTTTCAGGACACCTTCACCGCGCTGGGCGCCAACCCGACCCAGATGAGCTGGGCGGATGCCAAGCCGGCGCTGACCACCGGTGCGGTGGATGGTCAGGAGAACCCGCTGTCGGTGTTCGATGTGGCACGGATCGATCAGGTCGGCCAGACCCATCTGACCCTCTGGCACTATATGGCGGACCCGTTGATCTTCGCCGCCAACCAGCGTGTCTGGAAGTCGCTCAGCGAACAGGAGCGCACTCTGCTGACCGAGACCGCCAGGGAAGCGGGTGCCTGGGAGATCGCCATGAGTCGTGAAGGCAATGCCCAGCGGCTGGCGGATATCGAGGCGCGCGGCGTGAATGTCGTCAAGCTCGATGACGATGCGATGCAGGCCTTCCGCGATGCTACCCAGTCGGTCTACGAAAGCTGGACACCGAAGATCGGTGAGGCGCTGGTCGAGACGGCACGTGCCGAGGTCGAGGCCTCGCGCTGAGTCTGGTCATGATCGCCGCTGCTCACGGAGCAGATGACATCGGGAATAATGCGGTCTGTGCGCGTTATTGAGTGAAGAACCACGCCGGGGCCTGACAGCCTCGGCGTTCGTGTGGATCGCGTGTCATGTCGCAAAAGTCGCAACAACCGTCTCAACAAGCCTCACATCAAACCCAAACCGGCACCAGCGGAGCGCCTGCTCCCACGGACAGGCCACCGCCACGCGTGCGGCCGGAATCCTGGCTGGCGGCGTTGGCGCTGGGCCTGATCGGCATCATCAGTCTGGCCAACGTGGTGGTGCGTTACGCCACCGATGCCTCCTTTGCCTTCACCGAGGAATTCTCGGTCTTCCTGCTGGTGTTGCTGACGCTGGCGGGCGCCTCGGTGGCGATTCGCCGTCAGGCACATATTCGTATCGCGCTGCTGGAAGACGTGCTGCCGTTGCCGCTGTGGCGACTGGTGGTGGTATTGCAGACCTTGGCGGTGCTGGTCGTGCTTGGACTGGTGGTGTGGTTTGGCGGCACCTTCGCGCTGGAGGAGTATCAGTGGGAATCGCTGTCACCGGGACTGGGCCTGCCCAACTGGTGGTATGTAATCTGGCTGCCGCTACTGGGTGTGGCGATGGCCTGGCGCCAGCTGCAGCAGTGTGTTGATCGCTTGAAGCAAGGACCTGATTCGCGGCAAGTGGATCGCGACCAGCGCAAGGAGTCAGATCATGAGTCCTGATCTCTGGTTGCTCGCAAGCTTTGCCGCGCTGTTGATACTCGGCGTGCCGGTGGCCTTCGCGCTGGGGCTGTCGGGTGCGGTGGGAATCGTCGCGGGGCTGCCGGTGAGCATGCTGGCCACCTTGGGGACCAATACCTACAACAGCATTGCCAAGTATCCGCTGATCGCCATTCCATTGTTCATCCTGACGGGGCTGGTGTTCGAGCGTGCCGGAGTGGCGGCGCGGCTGGTGCGCTTTGCCCAGGCGTTGATCGGGCCGCGTCACGGTGGCCTCGCGCTGGTGGCAGTGCTGGTGTGTCTGATCATGGGCGGCATGAGTGGTTCCGGCCCGGCAGATGCCGCCGCGGTGGCGATGGTGATGATTCCCAGCATGACACGGGCGGGCTACCCCAAGGCGTTCTCGGCGACGCTGATTGCGGCCTCGGCCTCCACGGCGATCCTGATCCCGCCCTCCATCGCGTTGATCCTCTATTCCATCGTGGTGCCGGGGGTGGATCTGCGCGCGCTGTTTGCCGCAGGGCTGATTCCGGGCTTGCTGGTGGGTGTGGCCTTGCTGGTACCGGCCTGGGTGCTGTCGCGGCGCTATCGCTGGGAAGATCCGACTCAGGTGGAACGTATCGCGCTGGGTCCGGCGTTCCGCTCAGCGATTCCGGCGCTGCTGGCACCGGTGATCATCCTCGGCGGGCTGCGCTCAGGCCTCTTCACGCCCACGGAAGCGGCGGTGGTGGCGGCTGCCTACGGGCTGTGTGTCGGGCTCTTCATCACCCGTGAGCTCAAGCTCTCCCAGGTGTGGGAACTGCTCAGGGAAGCAGCGGTGATCTCGGGGGTGGTGATGCTGATCATCGCGCTGGCGGGCATATTCGCCTGGGCCGGCACCATGCTGGGTACCTTCCGCCATCTCGCCGAGTGGTTGATCACGCTGTCCGATAGCGGCACGGTGCTGCTGATTCTGGTGATGGTGGCGGTACTGATCGCCGGGATGCTGCTGGATGCGGTCTCCATCTACCTGATCCTGATGCCGGTGCTGATTCCGGTGATGCAGCACTTCGGGTGGCATCCGGTATGGTTCGGGATTCTGCTGGCCATGAACATCGCGATCGGCCAGTTCACGCCGCCGGTGGCCGTCAATCTGATGGTGACCAGCAGCGTGGCCGGTGTCCGACTCGAGAAGACCGTCGGATGGGCGATGGTCTTTGTCGTGGCGATGCTCGCGGCCCTGGCAGTGGTGATGCTGTTCCCGGAACTGGCGCTATGGCTGCCGCGCATCCTCGGTTATGCCGTGTAGGTTTCAATGCACTGCACGAGATGGTGGTGGGAGAATTCCTGATCAGCCCCATGCTGGTCTATGCGCTGGCGGCGCTGGTGATCGCCGGGTTGATTCGCTCGTTGCTGCACCGGGTGCTTGCCAATCATGAGCTATGGTTCGAGGCCTGGTTCGACATCTCGCTCTTCATCATCTGTCTGACGGGAATCGTCGCACTGGTGACCTGACGTCAACTCTTCAAGGAAACTGCATGAGCAAGTCTCGACAGAAAGTCGTGAAATGGGTCATTACCCTGTGTCTGGTGGCCGTGGCGGTCTGGTGTGCCATCTGGCTGTGGAAGACCTACATGTACAGTCCCTGGACGCGGGATGCTCGCGTGCGTGCCGAGGTGATCACGCTGAGCCCTGACGTGTCCGGCTGGGTGAGTGAGCTCAACGTGGCGGACACCACTCGCGTCAAGCAGGGCGACGTGATTCTGCAGATCGACCAGGCCCGCTATGCGGCGGCGCTGGCTCAGGCCAAGGCGAGTCTGGCCAGTGCCAAGGCCACCTTGCGGCTCAAGGAGCATGAAGCCAATCGACGCAGTCGCCTGACCAACCGGGCGATCAGTGAAGAGGAGCGTGACAGTGCTCGCCTCGAGGCCGAGGTGGCTCGCGCCGATGTGCAACAGGCCGAGGCGGCGCTTCAATCCGCGCAACTGGATCTTGACCGTACCCAGCTGACCGCTCCGGCGGATGGCAGCATCCTCAACATGCACCTGACACAGGGCAACTATGTGACGGCGGGTACTTCGGTCATGGCGTTGATCAAGGATGACTCCTTCTATCTCAGCGCCTATTTCCAGGAGACCAAGCTGCAGCATGTGCGCAAGGGAGATCCGGTTCAGATCACGCTGATGAGCGGCAACAAGGACTTCAAGGGCCGTGTCGTGGGAATCGGTGAGGGGATCGCCGATGACAATACCGCGACCAATGCCCAGCAGCTGCCGCAGGTGAGTGCGACCTTCAGCTGGGTACGCCTGGCACAGCGCATTCCGGTGAGAGTGGAGTTCGATGATATCGAGGCGGTACGGGCGTCCGGGGTCAATCTGGCGGCAGGCATGACGGCGAGTGTCCGGCTGCTCAGTGTGTCTCCGGCACTCGCGGCGTTTCTCAGACCCTCTTCCTTTGCCCTGAAGTTCGCCTTCAAGGGTGTCCTTGCCATGTCACTGGCACTCTATGCGGCCTTCTATTTTGATCTGGATCGCCCGTACTGGGCGCTGATCTCGGCGGCCTTTCTGCAGATACGCCCGATGTCGGGGATGGTGGTCGAGAAGGGCATCTGCCAGATCGCCGGCACCGTGGCGGGTGTCGGTGTCGCCGTCGTGATCATGGGGCTGTTTGCCCAGGCGCCGGAACTGGCACTGGGCAGTGTCACCTTGTGGATCGGCCTGTGCATCTACGGGGCTTCGCTCACCCACAACAACCTCTCCTATGGCTGCGTGATGGGGGCGGTGGCCTGCATGATCATCGTGGTGCTGACGTCCTCGGCGCCCGGCAACTTCTTCTCGGTGGCGCTGGCTCGCCTCAGTGAGTTGAGTCTCGGTGCACTGTGCGCCGTGCTGGTCAGTGCGCTGGTCTGGCCGATACGTGTGCGAGACCATCTGGGGCAGCTGGCGGATACCGCCGTCAACGCCACCTTCCGTTATATGGCGCTGGCCTTCTCGGACCCCTCCCAGGATGACCTGAGCGCCGAGCAACGGCATGCCGAGGAGAATCGCGAACGTCAGGCGATGCTCGAACAGATGATGACCGGCCTTGGGGCGCTCAACAATCTCGAGATCGATGCCCACTCCGCGCGGTATGAGGGGCCTCAGGGCAAGGGGCGTATCCGCGGTGTCCATCTGCTGACTCGGCGGAGCATGCGCCTCTATGCCACCCTCAAGGCACTGCATCAGCTGCGTCACCCGGAATTCTTCCTGCCAGCAACCGGAGCGCTTCAGTCAACCGACACAGGACCTGATGCAGCGACTCGGCAGCGCCTTCCAGAGCATGGCCGACAACCAGGGGATCGGGCAGGCACGCGCCACCTTGAAGGAGCTGCGCGGAGAATGTCTGAGAATCTCACGCGGTCAGCGCAATCTGTCTGCCCTCGAGGCACGGCTGCTCTATAGTCTGCGGGAAGTGCTGGGCCATGCGCTGGTGATGCTTCAGGCGCGTGAGGTCATCAATCATCCCGGTCGTCATCAATTGCGCCAGCCCAGTCTGAGCTGGCATCGCGATCACGGACGAGCGGCGACCAATGCGCTGCGTGCCATGCTGATCTTCGGGACTACCTCCATCTTCTGGCTGGCGACGGCCTGGGACAATGGGGCGGTGGCCATGCTGCTGGGCACGTTGTTCTCCGGTATCTTCGCCAGTCGCGATGACCCCGCCCCCATCATTCCCATGGTGCTCAAAGGCCTGCTGTTCGCCGTTCCCAGTGTGCTGTTGTTCGGCAATGTCCTGTTGAGTCAGGCCCAGCATTTCGTGCCGTTCATTCTGATCTTCAGTGTTCCGTTGTTCATCGGCCTGATGGGGTCCGTGGTGCCGGTGCTGGCGGGGATCTGTCTGCCGTTCGTGGTGTTCAATATCCTGCTGGTGATGCCCGACAACGGCATGACCTTCGATGTGGCCTATACCCTCAACCGGAGTCTGGCGGCCGGGATCGGCCTGATCGTGACCATTCTCGGGTTTCGCCTGATCCCGGTACCCGGGGCCGGCTGGGACAAACGCCAGCTGATCCAGACAACGGCAAGTGATATCCGGGAGCTGGCCGAACGCCCCGCTCAGCAGGTGGACAGCTGGTTCGGGGGACGCATGGGGGATCGCCTGCTGCGTCTTGCCCGCCATGAGCAAAGCCGTCAACAGGAACAGCAGTCACGTCAGGGCGGTGTCGTGGTCAGAAGCTGCCGAACAGGCTGCCCAGCGTCACGACACTGATCAGAGCCAGCATCGGGAACGCCACGGTCATCATGAACATCTGTCCGTAGGACTGGCGGTGAGTCAGCTTGCAGATGGCCAGCAGCGTGATGACTGCACCTGAGTGCGGTAGCGTATCCATGCTGCCAGCCGCCAGTGCCGCCACACGGTGCATCAATTCAGGGTCTATCCCGGCATTGACGGCCATCTCCATGTAGGTCGAGCCCAGTGTCGAGAGCGCGATGCTCATGCCGCCCGAGGAGGAGCCGGTAATCCCTGCCAGCACGTTGACCGCCACGGCCTCGGAGATCAGCGGATTGCCGGGGTAGAGCCCCAGTACTGCCTCCTTGACCAGTGCAAAGCCGGCCAGGCTTGCGATCACGGCGCCATAACCGACCTCCGAGGCGGTGTTGAAGACGGGCAGCATGGCACCGAAACAGCCATTGTTGACCGTCGTCTTCAAGTCAGCCCACTGCTTCCAGCGAGTCACCACCAGCCAGAGTGACGCACAGCTCAGCGCGATCAATATCGACCACATGCCGGTGGCGCCGGCAGGGTCCAGCTCCGGGAAGGCATCATTGAGATAGGAGAAGTCGATGCGCGGGAAGACAAGGTAGGTGAGCAGGGCATTGAGTCCGATCACCAGTATCAGCGGGATCACCGCTGACAGCATGCTCATGCGTGCCACCGGTGTATCGTCATTCAATGCCTCATTGTCATGCTTGCCGTAGCCTTCGCCCTGCGCCTGAGCTTTCGTGGCTCTGCCCTTCAGCCACCAGGTGCCCAGCCCCAGCATGATCAGACCGGCGATGATGCCAAGTCCGGGAGCCGCGAAGCTGTTGGTCTGGAAATAGGGAATCGGAATCGCGTTCTGGATCGCCGGGGTACCGGGCAGGGCGGTCATCGTGAAGGTGAAGGAGCCCAGCGCCAGTGCCGCGGGCAGCAGTCGCTTGGGTGTCGAGGTACGCCGGAAGAGCTGGGCCCCGATGGGATAGACGGCGAAAGCCACCACGAACAGCGAGACGCCACCGTAGGTCAGCAGGGCGCAGGCCAACACGACGGTGAGGATCACATGGCGGGTTCCGAGGCGCTTTACCAGCCCCTCGGAAATCGCGTGGGCTGCCCCGGAATCCGCCATCAACTGGCCAAACAGGGCACCGAGAATGAACAGCGGAAAGAACTTGGCCAGGTAGCCGCCCAGCTGGCTCATGAAGGTGACGGTATAGCTGGGCAGCAGGGCGCCTGCATCACCTGAAAGCACGACGGCAAGAGCCGCCATCACAGGTGCCAGCAACAGAACGGTGATACCGCGGTAGGCCAGGAACATCAACAGTCCCAGCGATATCAGAATGGCAAGAATGCTCATGAAGGGGACATCTCGTGGTTGGCGTTGTAGTCATGGTGTGCCGTCTGCCAATGACGCACGGTAGAGTTTGTCTGACAAGAGGACAATGCGGCTTAAGTGGCAGCGCGAATAATTGAAGGCAAACACCAGATTGCCTCTGCAGCGCAGGCGCACACCCTCCGGCAGGGCGGTGGTAAGGATGGCTGCCTTGCGACATTCCTCGACCAGCACGGCCATGAGGGTATCTTCTTCAAGCCAGGCGGTCAGATAGCTGACCCCTGCGCGCTCCGTGAGAGCCGCTTCTCCATCATCGAAACGAGTCACGACCCTTGCCGTGGTACGCGTGCTGTCGAGCAGGTCTCGCCAGCGCAACGCGTGGCCATGATGACCATTGGCCGTGGTGACGCCTGGGCAGGCACCGGGGCGCAGACCATCGACCCGATCGACCGTGACGCCGGCCAGCTCGCCGAGGGCGCCCGGTGCCAGTTGATCGGGTATCTGGAAGTCTGGCGTGCGTGAGCCGGAGCGTGCGCCGATCACGATACGGCTGCCGCTGTCACGTGCAGCGCTCAGGCGTGCCGCAAGCGCATCGTCGGCAATCACCTGACAGGGCAGCACGACGAGAGGATAGCCACTGACATCATCTCGAGAGGAGACGATGTCGATGTCCAGACCCAGCCGGCGAAGGGCGCTGTACCAGCTCAGATGCAGTTCCAGCGCATCGAAGTCCTCGGCATGCGGTTGAATCTGGCAGGCCCAGATCGAGGCATAGTCGAACATCAAGGCCACGGGGGCCTGTTCGGGCCAGTTCATCGCGGACCTGCAACAGCTCCGGCCAGGCCGAGGCCGGTGAACCATCCGGACGCAACAGACCCGCATGCATCTGTTCCTGCGCGAAGGGGGCCTGACGCCAACGGAAATAGGAGACGACTTCCGCGCCGTGGGCAAAGGCCTCATGGCTCCAGAGGCGAACCATGCCGGGCAGTGGGGCGGCATTGCTGATGGCCCAGTTGACCGGACCCGGCTGTTGCTCCATGACCCACCAGCGCCCCTTGCACATGGCGCGATAGAGGTCGTGGTGGAAACCGGCGAAATCAGGGTGGCCCTGTTGGCGATAGAACGCCTTGGTGGCTTCGGGATGGGCACCACGCTCCAGAAAGCCCAACGGGTAGCTATCCCAGCTGGCGATGTCCAGGTCTTGGGCGACGTCAAAGTGGTCAAACTCCGTGAACAGGCCCATGAAGTTGTGCACGATATCGACGTTCACGCCGCTGTCTCGCAGCGTCTGGACCTGAAGCCGGTTGTACTCGACCACCATGTCGGAGCAGAAGCGACGATAATCCAGCACGATCGCCGGGTGTGGCTCGGTGACGGTGCCGACCGGCGCCTCGACCTGCGAGAAGGTGGTCACTTCCAGGCTCCAGAACACCGCGCCCCATGCCTCATTGAGCGCTTCGACACTGCCGTAGCGTTGTTCCAGCCACTCAGGGAAGCCTGCGCGCGCCGCCCGGGAGTAGCTGAGGATGGTGTCGTGACAGCCGTATTCGTTGTCGGTCTGCCACGCCATGATCGCCGGATGAGTGGCGTAGCGCTCCGCCATCAGGCGCACGATACGCTCGCTCTGCGTGCGATAGACGGGCGAGGAGAAGCAGTAATGACGACGTGAGCCATATCCCCGCACCTGGCCATGCTCATCGACGGCCAGTATCTCGGGATGGGCATCCACCAGCCATTTCGGGGGCGTGGCCGTCGGGGTTCCCATCACGATCTTGAGACCGGCGCGGGCAAGCACCTCAACGGCCTCGTCGAGCCACTCGACACGAAGCTCTCCGGAGCGCGGCTCCAGCCGACTCCAGGCGAACTCGCCTATGCGCACCACGCGAATGCCGGCCTCGAACATGTCACGGGCATCCTGCGCCCAGCGCTCACGCGGCCAGTGTTCCGGGTAATAACAGACGCCGAGTTGCATACAGGTCATCCTTGAATCGGTGAAGTGATAGCCGGAGTCAGGTGGATCAGGATCGCCTGTTCCGGGTCGAGCACCGGCAGGGCAAGCCCGGTACGCATCAGCATCTCGCCACTGGCGACGACGGGCTCCCCCGAGAGCTGGGCCTGCACCCAGGCCGGCAGCTGCTTCATGCGGCGTTCGGGATGTTCCGGCAGTTCCAGCAGCTCGAGTCGATAATGCTGCTCGGCGATGAGCCCTGCCAGCGGCTGTGGCGCAGGTACGGCGTGTCGTGGCATGGCCAGCTGGCTGATGCAGTAAATCGCCTCTTCACCGTCCTGGCTGACCACGCCATGTGCATGCTGGCCGTCATCCAGGCAGTCCAGACGCCAGCTCACGCCGCCATGCAACAGACCGCGCAATGCCTTGTAGCGCTCGATCCAGACGCGCAGCTCCCCACGCTCGCGTGGCGCGAGCTGGCTGACGTCCAGTTCAAGGCCCAGGTGACCGAACAGGGCCGTGGAGGCACGGAAGGCAAGGGAAGTACGCCGCGACGTGGTGTGTGCATGCTCCGGCCCGATATGGGCCCCGAGCAGCTCCGGCGGCAGGAAGCGACTGGCACCGCGCTGGATGTGCGTTCGCTCATGCGGGTCGTTGCAGTCCGAGGTCCAGACGCGATGGGTGTGGCGCAGAATGCCGTGGTCGGTACGGGCGCCCCCCGAGGCGCAGCTCTCGATTTCCACCTCAGGGTGCGCCTGGCGCAGACGTGCGAGCAGCGCATAGAGCGCTTGTACCTGAGCATGCGCTGCAGGCATGCCGCGTCGCTCGCCGGACTGGGTCGCGGCGTGGGTGAGGTCGCGATTCATGTCCCACTTGAGATAGCGGATCGGGTAGTCGCTGAGCAGGGCATCCAGTCGCGCAAACAGATAGTCAGTGACGTCAGGGCGTGTGAGATCCAGCACGCATTGATACCGCCCCAGTGGCTGCTCACGGCCTTCCAGCGCCAGTATCCAGTCGGGATGCGTGCGAAAGAGCGCGCTGTCAGGATTGACCATCTCGGGTTCCACCCACAGACCGAATTCCATGCCCTGGGCATGGACGGACGCGATCAATGGCCCCAGTCCCTCGGGGTATTTGCCCTGATCCAGGTACCAATCGCCCAGCGCTGCTCGCTCACCATCGCGGCCCACGAACCAGCCATCGTCGAGCACGAAGCGTTCCGCGCCGACGTCGCCGGCAGCGGTGACCAGCTCCTCCAGACGCTCGGCGTCGTGATCGAAATAGAGGGCCTCCCAGGTGTTGACGTGGACCGGGCGAGGCTTGTTCGGCGTCGGCCAGTCAAGTCGTGCGCGCAAGGTACGATGCATGCGCTGACTGGCGCCATTGATGCCCGTATCCGACCACGCCATGACGACTTCCGGCGTGGTGACGCTGGCACCGGCGGCCAGTACCTGCTCACCGGGCAACAGCAGTGCGCCCAGCTGCAGTTGCGTGCTGCCATCGAACTGGCGCTCCACCAGCAGTCGATGGTTGCCGCTCCAGGCCAGGTGCGCGCTGATGACCTCCCCGGACTGCTCACTGAAGCCCTCGGTGCCCACGATGAGGGAGGGCACGCGCTGGTGAGAGCTGCGCCCGCGCCGATTCTCGAGCGTGAAGGTGCCTTCACTCAGGGCGTGGCGTGTCTCGGTGAACTCCTGGACCCAACGGCCACCGAAGCTCAGGCACTGTTCGAAGCGGTTCGGCAGTGGCAGGCAGCATGCCGCCAGCCACTCGAGACGATAGTCGGCCGTACCAGGATTGCGCAGGGTGGTGGACTGACGCAGCACCCCCTCGATGGTGAGCGTGAGTGACAGCAGAACTTCCAGCTCGCTCGTGGCATCCGCCAGTGTCAGCTGGGCATGCGCGCCCAGTGAATCGGTCGAGCACGCCACCTCACTCAGTCGCATGTCGGTGAGCCAGTCACGTCCATCACGGTCACCGATCAAGGCCGGATAGCCCGCAAAGCCAAGCCCGGCATCATTGAACAAGGTATTGGGCGGCAGCTGATCGAGGCTTGCCTGGGGCGTGGCAGCAGCGCTCATCAGGCGGTGCTGGGCTGGCGTGACCGGGGCGATGCGCCCCAGGTGGGCCAGCCTGATCAGGCCATCGGCGAGATCCAGCTGTAGCTGGATGCCGTCGGCGCTCAGGCTCAGCCATTGCTGTTGGGGGGACCAGGTCGCGTCGGGCGCTGCCGAAGGTCGGGTGGATGGGGCGTCTGCGGTCATCATGAGAGGTCCAGAAATAAAGAAGAATCAGAGACGGAATGGCAGTGTCAGCTCAGCACCAGCGGCGCTTCTGCCAGTCCCTTGAAGCCGTGTGCTGACAGGTCCAGCGCGAAGAGATCACCATCACCCGCCGCATGATCCGGCGTGGCCATGCCCTCATGCGCCGTGGTGATATACAGCGTGCTCAGCCCCTCACCACCGAACAGCGGGCACGAGGGCTGGCTGACCGGCAGGGCCACATGGGCGATTTCCTTGCCGTCATGATCCAGCCTTGCCACGCGGCCGGCCCCCCAGAGCGCAATCCACATATGGCCGTCGGCGTCGATCACGGCGCCATCCGGGCCACCGCCACAATCGCGCAGGTCGGCCCAGACTTCGGGGGCGTCGTATTCACCTGCCGACCCTTCACGTGCTGACCCTTCACCTGCTGATTTGAGTGGCCAGCCATCGGCGTCCAGCGGCCAGCGCATCACCTGACCGGTAACGGTGTCGGTGAAATAGGCGAAGCGGCCATCCGGCGAGAAACACAGCGCATTGGGAATGGTCAGCCCATCCATGAGCTTGCAAAGCTTGCCGCGGTGCAGGCGGTAGAGACTGCCAGCTCCGGTCTCGGCGTTGCAGCCCATGCTCGAGAGCCACAGACTGCCGTGGGTATCCACTCGAGTATCATTGCTGCGTGTCGCGGGCATGGCGTCCGCCTCGAAGGACATGACATCCTCCACGGCGCCTGTCTCGGGGTTCCAGCGTGACAGCATGCCTTCCCCGACCAGCAGGTAGTCGCCTTCAAGGGTGACCGCCGCATAGGAGGTGCGGCGCGCAAGCTGAGTGATGACGTGATCACTGCCATCCGCGGCCGCGTGATGCAGCTCGCCGGCGAGGATGTTCAGCCAGCGCACCCGCGCAGGCAGGGTGGTTGTCGCGGGTGTCCAGCCGGGGCCTTCTCCCAGCTCGCAGTGGCTGGCCACGAGGCGCTCAGCCGTGCCCAGGCAGGTCGATCGTGTCATCCGTTACTCCTCGTGAATCCTGTGGGAGAGCCACCGGGGCTCAGTCGGCGGCGGTCCAGGCGGAGACCAGCTTGCGTGCTCGTTCACCGACGTCAAAAGCCGTCAGACCCGGCGTGTAGATGGCCGTTCCCAGACCTGCACCATGGACACCCGCCGCACGCCATTGCGCGAAGTTGTCACTGCCGATGCCCCCGACGGCATACAGCTCGGTGCCTTTGGGCAGCACGGCCAGCATCGCTTTCATGTTGACGATACCGACCTGGGTCGCCGGAAAGAGCTTGAGACCTGAGGCGCCGGCGGCGAGGGCCGCGAAGGCCTCCGTCGGCGTGACGATGCCTGGCATGGACACCATCTCGAGGCGGCGGCTCTCGCGAATGACCTCGACATCGGCATTGGGCGACACGATCAGCCGACCACCGACGCCGTGCACGTCCCGCACCTGCTCCGGCGTCAGGACGGTGCCGGCACCGATGAGGATCTGGCCGTCATGGGCCGTCGCACAGTGCTTGACCAGCGCCGCGATGCTGACCAGCGGCTGGGGCGAATTGAGCGGAACCTCGATACGGGTGATGCCCGCCGCGATGATCTCGTCGGCAATCGCGATGATTTCCTGCGGCGTGACGCCGCGCAGAATGGCAACCAGGGGAAGGCTCATGGAAGTCTCCAGGTGGCACCGGCCAGCTCAAGGCCCAGCACCAGACCGGAAAGCCGCGCACCCAGCAAGGCTGCGCGCGAGGCCTCATCATCGAGGCGTTCATCGAGCAAATCCCGCGCACGGATGCCGAACAGCGCCGCCGTCATGCGCGCCGGTTCCGCCATGGCCGCATCGATGCCTGCCAGAAATGCCTGACGCTGTGGCTCATCGGCAAGATCCCCTCCCGCCACGGAGTGCTTGAGGACCGAATCCTGACTGAGCAGCTTGTAGAGTTCACCGCTCATGAAGGTGGTGAAGCCCGTGATCGACCCGTTCTCGAGCTGTGCCCACTTCGCGTGGGTGCCGGGCAGGCAGACGGCTCCGCTATAGCCCGGCTGAGCGGCGACCAGACCCGCCAGCTGTGTCTCCTCGCCGCGCATGACATCAAAGGCCGGCTGGTGCTGACACAGCCCCGGCACGATGGTGACGGCGATACGTCTGTCGCGCGTTGCCACATGGGTCAGCTGCTCTGCCAGGCCAGACAGGACATCGATGGCAGGGGCTTGCTCACCCGGGACCGGAAGGTAGGCCGCTTCCACCCAGCCCTGGCGTGCGCCCGCCATGCCGCAGATCAACACCGGCATGCTTGAGTTGGAGTCCTCGGGCAGCCAGTCATTGATCACCACCCGCAGGACATCCTCGAATTCATCGCTCGCCAGACCCAGCATGCCGCGGGCACTGCTTGCCTGGGCGATGATCCGATCCTGATCATCCAGCGCCCAGGCACGCAGATTGCTGGAGCCCCAATCCACGGCGATCCAGGCGGGGAGGGCATGGACGGCGCTCACACTCGACCTCCATCCACGACCATCGGTTGGCCGGTCATCATGCGTGAGGCGGTGGAGGCCAGGAACAGACAAGGATTGATCATGTCCTCGACCGGAATCGCTTCCTTGAGGCACTGCTGGTCGATGCACTCGTTCAAGTCCTTGTCATTGACCCACAGCTCGCGCTGACGCTCCGTCATTACCCAGCCCGGAATCAGACAGTTGACGCGAATGGCGTCTGGCCCCAGTTCACGCGCCAGGGCCTTGGTAAGCCCCATGATGCCGGCCTTGGCGGTGACGTAGGTGGGATAGCCCCCCAGCCCCAGCATGTAGCTGTTGGAAGACAGGTTGATGATGGCGCCGCCTCCCAGTGCCCGCATGTCAGCCGCGACCGCCTGAGCGGTGAAGAACTGGGGACGCAGGTTGGTGGCGATGGATTCATCCCACTGCTCCACCGTCCATTCCTCCAGCGTATGGCGAGTGTCACGGGCCGCATTGTTGACCAGAACGCCTATCGGCCCATGGACCTCGCGCGCCTGTGCAACAGCCGCCTGCAATGCCTCGATATCCTGGATGTCGCAGCGGATGAACAGGGGGCGATTGGCGTATCGGGCCTCCATGGCGTCACAGAATTCGCTGGCATCGGACAACCCGACGAAGGCGACCTTGGCACCCTGCGCCAGGAAGCCTTCGGTCAATGCGGCACCGATACCCGAGCCTCCGCCGGTGATGAAGACACTGGCACCCGCCAGGTCCGGGTAGCGAAAGTCCGCGAAGGCGGGGAGTTCAGTATGGAGTGATGTGGTACGGGTCATGATGAGTCCCTTCTGCAGCGTGACAGACTCTCGACAGAGAGCCTGTCCTGGCATGGCGTCTGTGTTGTCAGTGTGTACGTTGCGGCTTGCTCGGCATTACCACTCAGCGACGGAGCCGTCTTCGTGGGTCCAGACCGGGTTGCGCCAGCGATGCCCGACCTTGGCACGTTCCTCGACGAAGGCTTCGTCGATCTCGACCCCGAGCCCCGGGCCCTGGGGAATGGCGCAGAATCCGTCCTTGATCGCCAGCGCGTCCTTGTCGACCAGGTAATCCAGGACGTCGTTGTCCTTGTTGTAGTGGATGCCCATGCTCTGTTCCTGGATGAAGGCGTTGTGACACACCGCATCCAGCTGCAGGGAAGCCGCCAGCGTCAGCGGGCCCAGCGGACAGTGCGGTGCCAGGGCCACGTCATAGGCCGAGGCCAGCGTCGCGATCTTGAAGCCTTCACTGATGCCGCCGCAGTGGGAGAGATCCGGCTGGATGATGTCGACCATGCCGTCCGCCAGCAGGTCACGGAACTGGAAGCGGGTGTGCAGGCGCTCGCCGGTGGCGATGGGCGTCGCGATGCCCTCGGCGATATGCTTGAGCGCGGGCAGGTGCTCAGGTGCCACCGGCTCCTCGATGAACATCGGGTGGAACTGCTCCAGTTCCCGCAGCAGCGCCTTGGCCATCGGGCGGTGCACGCGGCCATGGAAGTCGATGCCGATCCCCACGTCCGGGCCGACCGCATCACGCGCTTCGGCGACACGCGCCACGGCGTCATCGATCTTCTTGTGGGAATCGACGATCTGCATCTCCGGCGTGCCGTTCATCTTGAAGGCCGTGAAGCCCTGGTCGACCAGCGCCTTGGCACCTGCGCCGACCTCTGACGGGCGATCGCCGCCCGTCCAGGCGTACATCCGCATCTTGTCGCGCACCGGGCCGCCGAGCAGCTGATGCACGGGCACTCCCAGATCACGGCCCTTCAGGTCCCACAGGGCCTGGTCGATGCCGGCGATCGCGGACATCAGGATAGGGCCGCCGCGATAGAACCCTGCGCGGTACATGACGTTCCACAGGTGCTCGATGTTGCGCGGGTCCTGGCCGACCAGATAATCCGACAGCTCGTGGACCGCGGCTTCCACCGTGGCGGCGCGCCCTTCGATGACCGGTTCCCCCCAGCCATAGCAGCCCTCATCGGTCTCGATCTTGAGGAACAACCAGCGTGGCGGAACTTGCCAGGTCTTGAGTCGAGTGATTTTCATGTCGAGAAGCGCGGCGTCTCGAGGCGCGGGTGATCAAGGCCGAATCCGAGATCGCGCGCAGCCGTTTCCAGCACGCGCTCGGCACAGGTACGCGCCATGTCCGGTTGACGCAGGCGGATGGCTTCCATCACGGCGCGATGTCGCTCGAGACTGGCACGGTGATGGGCCTGGTCGTGCTGTTGTGCCGCCTGCTGGGAGGACTCGATCAACTGGCTGATGGAAGGGCGCAGCAAGCTACCCAGCTGGGCCCACACCAGGTTGTGGGTGGCGCGGTAGATGGCCTCGTGGAACGCCACGTCAAATTCGCTGTGAGCTGCCTGCTGCTCGTCATTGGCGGTCGCGACCATTCCCTCGAAGGCGCGCTCCAGCCTTGCGAGGTCCTGGGCGTTGGCCTTGGTCGCCGCCAGGGCGCTGACATAGGGCTCGACGGACAGCCGGAAGGCGTAGATCTCACGCATCAGGGCAGGGTTGATGCCTTCCAGTCCGCTGATCCAGTCGCTCATCAGTGGATCCAGCAGTTGCCATTCGCTCATCGGCCGCACCAGGGTGCCACGGCCGGCAGTGCGCTCCAGCAACCCGGCCCCCACCAGTTGGGCCAGTGCATTGCGCAGCCGGTTACGGCTGGCATCGAAGCGCTTGCAGAGGTCCATTTCACGCGGGAAGTTGTCGTCTGGCTCGAACTTGCCGGCCAGAATTTCACGCGCCAGGCAGGCAGCGATGGCTTCCATGCTGAGCCTGTCCTCACCGCGCTGCTCAAGCTCGTTTTCCAGACGCCCCATGCGTTGGCGCATCTGACGCTGACGGGTGCGGGATTGCCGGAAGAGGGCATGACCGATGGCCAGGAACAGCAGCAGGCAGGCACCGAGGGTCAGCAGGAGATGCCAGCGCTCCAGACGACTTTTCTCCTGCATGATGTCCGCGTGGGCTGTCAGGGCCGCATTGTTGATGTCGCCCATGTAGACCCCACTGGCCACGATCCATTGGAAGGGTGGATACAGCGCGGCATAGGTCGTCTTGTCTTCTTCAGGCCCCCCACGGGAGCGGGGGAAGCGGTAATCGAAGAAGATGCCACTTCCCTGCAGGACACCCTCGAGTTCGGTCTTGTAAGGCTGGCGTCCACTGCTGTCCCGATGCTCGGTGGAGAGCAGCGTGCCTTCGGTGCCGGGCAAGAGCGGGTGAATCAGGCGACGGGCGTAGCCGGGGCCGCCCGTCGGATCCAGAATTTCATTGATCCAGACATAGCGACTCTCTCCCTTGTCCAGGCTGGCATGCAGGGATTGACGAAGCTCGTTGGCGACCAGGAATGCCACCATCTGCGGGTCGATATGAATCAGGGTCCAGATGGCTGGGAGGTGCTCATGATCAACGAAGTCAAATCCGTGCTTGCTGCATTCATCGGCGTTCAGAAGGAAGCCAACCGCAAACGTGACTTCGAGCATGGTCATGCGCTGGACTTTCTGGTGGTAGGACTGGTGATGGCTGCTCTGTTGGTCGGGGGCATGGCATTGCTGGCCACGGTGATGGCGGCGTGAGGGTTACCAGCGACGAGAGAACAGCGGACTCGTCTGATCGATACCTGTCTGGTAACTCACGCTGAAGATGGACAGCGCGTACAAGGCATCTTCCACATACTGGTCCGAGCGCAGCTGGAAGGCGTCGATGCCACAGCGGCTCATGTAATGCAGCTGATCGACCAGCACATCGCCAATGGCGCGAATTTCGCCCTGGAAGCCATACCGCTCTCGCATCAGGCGGGCGAGGGTATAGCCACGCCCATCATTGAAGTTGGGGAAATCGACTGCCAGCAGCGGTGCAGTGGCAAGTGCTTCTCCCAGCTCCGGTGTCAGCTCGGTATCGCTGGCAAGCCAGGGGCCAAGCTGGTCAGACCCTTCACCTGCGTCAACCAGCGCCTGCCAGTGTGCCAGAGGCAGCAGGGCAGGTTGCTGGTAGCTTGGCAGGTTACCGTCTTCATCAAGGCGCACGACCTGCCAGGCGTCCTCGGGGACCAGCTGGTTCTGACGGATGACTCCGCCTTGACGCTGATCAGTCAATTCACGTGCTGACGTCATTTCCGCTGTCACCTCAGGCATAGACCCGCTCCTTGAACGGCTTCATGCCGATGCGGTGGTAAGTATCGACGAAGACCTCATCTTCCAGTCGCTGCTCGACATATACCTGCAACACCTTGTCGATGACGTTCGGCATGTCCTCGGCATTGAACGACGGGCCGAGAATCTTGCCGATGGTCGCGTTGTCATCACTGCGGCCGCCAAGCGAGACCTGATAGAACTCCTGGCCTTTCTTGTCGACACCGAGAATGCCGATGTTGCCGACGTGGTGGTGGCCGCAGGCGTTCATGCAACCGGAGATGTTCAGATCCAGCGGGCCGAGGTCATACAGGAAATCGAGGTCTTCAAAGCGATCCTGCAGTGCCTGGGCGATCGGGATCGACTTGGCATTGGCCAGTGAGCAGAAGTCACCGCCAGGGCAGCAGATCATGTCGGCCAGGGTGCCAACGGTCGGATTGGCCATGCCCAGCGCGTCCAGCGCCTTCCAGAGATTCTCGAGCTGATCGACCGGCACATCTGACAGCACCAGGTTCTGCTCGTGCGTCACACGCAGTTCACCGAAACCGTACTCTTCCGCGAGGTCGGCCACGGCGTCCATCTGATCAGCGGTGACATCGCCCGGCGCGAGTTCACGGCGCTTGAGCGACAAGGTGACGGCCTTGTAACCCGGGACCTTGTGGCCGACGACATTGTTGGTCACGAAACGGGCAAAGGCCCGATTCTCGCTACGCAGTGTCTCGTAGGCCGCAATCGCGTCCTCGCCGACGGCACGACGCGCCGGTTCCGGGAAGTACTCGGTCGCCTTGGCAACCGCCGAGTCTGTCAGTGTCTCGGGGCCATCCTTCAAGTGTGCCCATTCTTCCTCGACACGACGGCGGAACTCCTCGATGCCCAATGCCTTGACCAGGATCTTGATGCGCGCCTTGTACTTGTTGTCACGACGGCCCCACTGGTTGTAGACGCGGACGATGGCGTCAAGATAGGTCAGCAGGTGCTGCCAATCGAGATCTTCCCGCACGACATCGCCGACCATCGGGGTACGACCGAGGCCGCCACCTGCCAGCACGGTCGCCTTGACGCGACCATCCTCGCCACGTGTCAGGCGCAGGCCGATATCGTGGACCTGGATCGCGGCACGGTCCGCGCTGGCGCCGGTGACGGCAATCTTGAACTTGCGCGGCAGATAGGCGAACTCCGGGTGCAGGGTGGACCACTGACGAATCAGCTCACACCAGGGACGCGGATCCACCGTCTCGTCTTGCGCGATACCGGCGAACTGATCCGTGGTGGTATTGCGGATGCAGTTGCCGCTGGTCTGGATCGCATGCATCTCGACCTGGGCCAGCTCGGCGAGGATCGCCGGGACATCTTCAAGCTTCGGCCAGTTGAGCTGCAGATTCTGACGCGTGGTGAAGTGACCATAGGCACGGTCATAGCGACGGCTGATGGCAGCCAGTGAGCGCAACTGTGCAGCGCTCAGCATGCCGTAGGGAATGGCGATACGCAGCATCGGTGCGTGACGCTGAATGTAGAGGCCGTTCTGCAGGCGCAGGGGACGAAATTCTTCCTCACCCAGGCGGCCGGCCAGATAGCGGTCCATCTGGTCCTTGAACTGAGCTACCCGCTCGTCGACCAGGGTCTGGTCGTAAGTGTCATACCGATACATGTCAGGGGTGTCCTGCGGTCGGGCATCAGGTGGGCGACCACTGATGCGAGTCTTGTTGATGCTGCGGTCACCTTACTCCCTATCTTTTATTCTTTAAAAGAATAAATAATCATACTTTTCGATGATAGGGTTATGAAGAAGATGCCATGAGTGTGCCTACGGCAAGAACGAAAGAAAAGGCCAGAGGCTGCAATATGCGCGTCTGGCCCTGCGGGCATTGAAGGCCTGCAGGGGCATCGGACGCGCGAAGTGATACCCCTGGAAGGCGCGCACTCCCATGGCCCTGAAGATCTCTGCCTGACCCCGTGCCTCGATTCCCTCCACGACGACCTGCATGCCAAGCGAATGCCCCATGTCGACGATGATGCGTGCAAGCTCCCTGTCTCGCCGGCTTGTCTGTACGTTCATCACGAACGAGCGGTCGATCTTCAAGGTGCCGAAGGGCAGGTTGTGAAGATAGGAAAGGCATGAAAAGCCAGTACCGAAGTCATCCAATGACAGATTCACGCCCAGCTTACGAATCGCCTCCAGCTGAAAGCGCAGGCTGTCCTCATTGTCGAGCATCAGATTTTCGGTCACTTCGATGATCAGCTGCCGAGGACGTATCGGATGGCGTTCGATCAATGATTCGAGCTTGTGCAGCAGGCCCTGATCCCTGAACTGCATGACAGAGGCATTGACGGACAGGTAACGAGTCTCGATACCTTGCTTTTGCCATTCACTCAAGATGACGGCCGCTTCTTCCAGTACCCAGTTTCCGATATCGATGATCTGCCCCGTCTTCTCCGCTGCCGCAATGAATTCATTGGGCGCAATCAAGCCAAGGTCTGGGTGATGGATACGCACCAGTGCCTCCGCCCCCAGCAATGATGGTGCATCGAGATCAGGACTTTGCGCCTGGAAGATGGGCTGCAGGTAAAGGCAGAGCCAACCTCTGGTCAGGGCCTCGCGAATCAGACGCTCCTTGAGGAACAATGGCTCACCGTCCTCCAGAGCGCTGTCGCGTACACAGAGTCGGTACTGGTTGCCTCCCTTGTGCTTGATATCCATGACAGTGCGCTCGAGCAGGCGCATCAGACGACTGGGCGTCTCATCATCCTGGCGAACTTCAAGCCCTGCCTTGCTCAGGCTGAGATTGATGGGCTCCCCCGCCTTGAGAAGCGGCGTCGAGAAGGCCAGTTCAATCCGACGCGCCAGGGCGCGCAATTCGCTTGTGTCACAGGTCATGACGAATTCATCTCCGCCGGAGCGACCCATCCAGGCTGGAGTGCAACTCTTCAGACGTTCTCCTGCTTCCTTGAGCAGGATGTCGCCGTCGACAGGGCCGAGGTGGTGATTGATGCTGTGAAAACGATCGATGTTGACCAGCAGCAGTCCGAAGGGAGCCCCGCCATTGATGAGTGTCTGAAGGTGTGAGTTCAGGGCCAGACGATTCGGCAGCTGTGTCAGCGGGTCGATCAGCTCATGCTCCAGCAATCGCTTCTGGGTCCGCTTCAATTCGGTAACGTCCGACAACAGCATCATGGTGCCGCGTTCGCTGTCATTGGTGGCCGACGGGATGACCACCTGTACCTGCCGGTCCTCTTCGTAGAGGCATTTGAGGGTCATCACCTGGTTCTCGCACGCGTCCCCCTTGCGAAGCGCCGAGCTGATGCGATCGATACAATGAGTATTCTGGCCGATGATCAAGGTATCGAAGGGCGATCCCACCAGTTGCTCTCGCTTCCACCCCGTTACCTCGAGCATCCTCTGGCTGACATCCAGCACCGTACCGTGAGCATCAATCACCAGGAGCAGTGCAGGGGTGTCGCGATAGAAATGCTGATAGCGCTCTTCGTTGTCACGCAGCGCCTCCATCATGATGAAGATGCGCTCGCCCAGGCTATTCAGCTGTGCAATGACCTTGTTGATCTCTCTTGAGCGCGTGAGCGGGATCCTGCGAAATGCCGTCTGCGGATTCTCCAGCTGACGCATGCTGGCGATCGCCCGGTTGAGAGGGTTCATCACGTAGCGTTTCAATTGCCAGGAAACGATCAGCAGAACGCAGATGATGATCGAGAGTGCGATAACGAACAGCAGCGCTCCTCCCTGGTATTGCTTGGCAAGCAAGGGAGCATTGGTGCTTTCCATCTCCAGTCGCCCCACGACCTGCGTCACGAGAGAATTGCGATAGACCAGCTCCTGGGAATGTATCATCGGGTCCAGGGCGTCGCCCGGCTTGGTGATCTCCTCGACGAGAGTGCCCTCATGGTTGTAGTAGCGCACTGCATCATCTGCTCCAACACTGCCATCGGATCAAACGCGTAGTCGTCTTCCATTGTCTGCAATCTGAAGCGCGTGAAGTCCACCGTTTCCCAGTCCGGCTGGATCAGCAACGGGCCGTAGATATCGACATTTCCCTGATGGATGGGGCTCATCGGGAAGTGCACGGTTCTGGGGGCCCAGTGGGTGTCATCAGCGTGGTCTCTCAACATCACCATCGCCCAGGCTCCCGCCATGAAATGCCCGCCATCTGACATCACCATGCGCTTGTCCATCACCATGGCGATGCCCTCGGGCGACCAGTTGAGACCCGCGATCAGCACATCCTTGCCCGGCTGCATGCCACTGGCTTCAACCGCTCGGACGGCACCTTCCGCCATGGCGTCGTTTGCCGCCCAGATGAGGGTATTGTGCAATCCCGAGCGTTCGGCCCATTGGAGATAGTGATGCGTGAGCCGCTCAGCATCCGGAAGGTTCCAGCGTGCCTCGAGAATGCGCGTCATCTTGACGACATCATGCTCAGCAAAGCCATTCAACATCCCGGCATTGCGAGCGATGGAGGCTGGCGTTCTGGTATCGCCGATCAAGGCGAGCCCGTGGCGCGTTTCACCGGGCGGATAGATACGCGCTGCGTCAATCAATTCGCTGGCCATCCTTCTCCCGGCGCCATGGTTGTCGGGAATGACGCTGGCGATCCAGGAGGGGTGGACACTGCCCGGGACGCCATGAGTTGTCTGCTCCTCCGGGGTCAAGCCGTTCAACAGCATCACGATATGTGATGAGCCGCCATCTGCCAGAGGCAGGAGGTCGGAAGCGGCCTGCTCCTCATTGACCAGCACGAGATAGTCCGGGGATGTTGCACGCGCCAGGGCCGCGCTTGCCAATCGTTTCATGAGGATGGGATTTCGCTCGGCATATACGACTTCCAGCGAGACATTCAGGTCTCGAGCTGCTGCCTGCATCGTCGCCGTGACCATGTTCCAGAATCGTTCCCCAGGCAGCCCCGGATTGACGAAGACGGCGGTCAGATTTCGCCCGGGCTCAGAGCCGCAGCAACTGCCACTCTCTGCGTTGCCAGATGGCACTGAAGACAAGAGAGTTGAAGATTCGATACCCGAGCTGAGTGCACCAGATGGCCAGCAATCCACCCTCCAGATGCACCCCGAACCACCAGGCAAGCGGGAGGAAGAGCAGCCATTGGATGGCCAGGGTGGCGGTCATGACCGTGCGATTGGCACCAGCCCCGAGCAACGCCTGAGCCAGCACGATGGCCGCGCAGTCCATGATGATCATCACGGCGGTCAGCTGTAACGGGAGCTTGCCCAGCGCGATCAACTCCGGGCGATGCAGGAAGAGGCCCAGCACGCTTTCCGGTGCCGCCCAGAGCGGCAATCCCAGCAGCATGAGGCAAGGCAGGGCGATGCGCACCGTATCCCATCCCCAACGATGGGCATCTTCATGGTGATCGCGCCCCAACGCCTGACCCACCAGACTCATGGCCGCCAGCCCCAGACCGACTCCTGGCAGAATGAGCAGCAGGGAGAGATTGACCAGCACATGACCCACCGCCACGCTGGCCGCGTCGATCCTACCCAGAATCCAGAACAACACGGCATAGCCCGCCGCAAACCACAGCTGTTGGAAGGAATGGGGCACCGCCAGCTTGAGCAGCGTCAGGTAGTGTCTCAGTGGCGGCCAGGCATGCAGTACGCCATGTTGTCTGCGCTCTCCCAGGGTCGCCTGCACCCACAGGCCCAATGCCACGAAGAGGGACAGTGTCGTACCGGCACCTGCACCATCGGCCCCCATCCTGGGGGCGCCATAGAGTCCATGGATCAAGATGATGCTCAACACCACATTGATTAGCTGGGTGATCAACATGATACGCAGATAGATACCGGTGCGCTGAAGTCCATTCCAGAATCCGCGGAAGCAGAATGCCATGGCGACGGGCACGATGCCGGCGACGCGCCATTGGAAGTAAGAGGTGGCCGTTGCGTGGACCTCAGGCTGGTCATTGATCAGACGAAGCAAGGTGTCTGCCCAGTGATGGCAGGCCAACATCACGGGAATGCCCACCGACAATGCCAATATCAGTCCGGCATTCAGCCCTTCGCCGCAACGTTCGGGGGCAGATTCTCCCAGCCGTCGAGAGGTCTGGGCCTGCACGGCGGATGACAGCCCGAAGATCAAGGCCGTGACCATGAACATGGCATAGCCCCCGACCCCGACTCCGGCCAGCGCCGTCTCACCAAGCTGTCCTACCAGGGCGGCATCGATCAGATTGAGAAGGCTCTGCGAGAGCATGCCACCGATGATGGGCAGTGCCAGCTTCAGAATTCTCAGGCTGCGTTGGCGTTCAGGCAACATCACGCACGCCCCGTTGTCCGGATCGTAGCTCAGTACCGGTGACAACCAGCGCTCCATTTCGGCGAGTGGCATGCGCTTGCGCTCCGCCAATGACAGCACCTGGTCCCGGGTGATCTTGCCGGTGGAGAAGTACTTCGACTCAGGATGGGCGAAGTACCAGCCGGAAACGGCGGCGGCAGGCCACATGGCGAAGCTCTCGGTCAGCACCATGCCGGCATGCGTCTCCGGTTCGAGCATGCGGAACAGCGTGGCCTTCTCGGTGTGGTCCGGACAGGCCGGGTAGCCGGGCGCCGGGCGTATGCCCCGATACCGCTCGGCGATCAGTGCCTCGTTGTCGAGCACTTCTTCGGCGTCATATCCCCAGAACTCCTTGCGGACACGTTCGTGCAGGCGCTCGGCAAAGGCTTCGGCGAGACGATCCGCCAACGCCTTGACCATGATGGCGTTGTAGTCATCGCCAGCCTCCTCGTACTGTCTGGCCAATTCATCCGCCCCATGCCCGGTGGTGACGGCGAAGCCACCGATCCAGTCCGGCTTGCCACTGTCTCGGGGAGCGATGAAATCGGCGAGGCTGTGACAGACGCCGTCGCGGTTCTTGGTCATCTGCTGACGGATGTGGTGGAGATGCTCGATGACCTGAGTACGCGACTCATCGGCATAGACCTCCAGGGTATCGTCGTCGACACAGTTGGCTGGCCAGAAACCGATGACCCCACGTGCGGTCAGCACCTTCTCATCGATCAACTTGCGCAGCATTTCTCTGGCATCGGCGAACAGGGCACGCGCGGCGTCTCCGACCACCTCATCCTGCAGGATCTTCGGATACTTGCCTGACAGCTGCCAGCTCATGAAGAAGGGCGTCCAGTCGATACGCTCGACCAGTTCGTTGAGATCATACCCATCGAAGACCTTGAGGCCCGTGAAACTTGGCGCCGGCGGCGTGTAATTCTCCCAGTCAGGCTGGAAGCGGCGCTTGCGCGCCTGGGCATAGTCAAGGTCCGCAGCCTTCGGGCGTCGTTTGGCATTGCGTTCACGCACCACGGCATACTCGCTGCGCACCTGATCGACGAAGTCGGGCTTGAGCTCGGGTGACAGCAGACGAGACGCCACGCCCACGGCGCGCGACGCATCGGTGACATAGATGACCGGATGCTCGTACTGTGGCTCGATCTTGACCGCCGTGTGCGCCTTGGAGGTGGTGGCGCCCCCGATCAGCAACGGCAACTGCATGCCCCGACGCTGCATTTCCCTGGCGACGCTGACCATCTCGTCCAGTGATGGCGTGATCAGGCCCGAAAGCCCGATGATATCGGCCTTCTCGTCGATGGCGGTCTGCAGGATCTTTTCGGCGGGTACCATCACGCCAAGATCGATCACCTCATAGTTGTTGCACTGAAGCACCACGCCGACGATGTTCTTGCCGATGTCGTGGACATCGCCCTTGACGGTGGCCATGACGATCTTGCCCTTGGCCTGGGTGTCTCCGGACTTTTCTGCCTCGATGAAGGGGATCAGGTGGGCAACCGCCTGTTTCATGACCCGTGCGGACTTCACCACCTGGGGCAGGAACATCTTGCCGGCACCGAACAGGTCACCGACGACATTCATGCCATCCATCAAGGGGCCTTCAATGACCTCGATGGGGCGCGCCGCCTGGACCCGCGCCTCTTCGGTATCTTCCTCGATATGCGTGGTGATGCCCTTGACCAGCGCGTGCTCGATACGCTTGTTGATTGGCCAGCTGCGCCACTCGAGATCTTCCTTCTTCTCGCCAGTACTGCCATCACCCTTGTACTTGTCGGCAATGTCGAGCAGACGCTCGGTACTGTCATCACGACGATTGAGCACCACATCCTCGACGGCCTCACGCAACTCATCGGGTAGATCATCGTAGAGCGCCAACTGGCCGGCGTTGACGATGCCCATGCTCAAACCCGCCTGGATGGCGTGATAGAGGAATACCGAGTGGATCGCTTCACGCACCGGGTTGTTGCCGCGAAACGAGAAGGACACGTTGGAGACACCACCGGAGATCATCGCATGCGGCAAGTTGGCATGGATCCAGCGCGTGGCCTCGATGAAATCGACACCGTAGTTATTGTGCTCCTCGATGCCGGTGGCGATGGCGAAGATGTTGGGGTCAAAGATGATGTCCTCGGCCGGGAAGCCGATATCTTCGACCAGCAATCGGTAGGCGCGCTCGCAGATCTCGATCTTGCGCTCATAGGTGTCGGCCTGTCCGACATCATCGAATGCCATGACCACCACGGCCGCGCCATGGCGTCGACAGATCTGCGCCTGGTGACGGAAGCTTTCCTCGCCTTCCTTGAGCGAGATGGAATTGACCACCGCCTTGCCCTGGATGCACTTGAGCCCCGCCTCGATGATGTCCCACTTGGAGGAGTCGACCATGATCGGCACCCGCGAGATATCCGGCTCCGAGGCGATCAGGTTCAGAAAGCGCACCATGGCCTCCTGTGACTCCAGCATGCCTTCATCCATGTTGACGTCGATGACCTGCGCGCCGCTCTCGACCTGCTCGAGGGCGACTTCCAGCGCGGTGGTGTAATCCTCTTCCTTGATCAGGCGACGGAAGCGCGCGGAGCCGGTGACGTTGGTACGCTCACCGACATTGACGAACAACGAGTCCGGCTGGATGTTGAAGGGCTCAAGCCCCGACAGGCGGCAAGCTCTGGCGATCTCGGGCACCTTGCGGGGCGCGCATTGATCCACCACACCCTTGATCGCGCGGATATGTTCCGGCGTGGAGCCACAGCAGCCACCGATGATGTTGAGCAGACCCTCCGAGGCGAAGGTTCGGATGATCTCGGCCATCTCGTCCGGGGTCTGGTCGTACTCGCCGAATTCATTGGGCAGGCCCGCGTTGGGATGCGCAGACACGAAGGTATCGGCCTTCTCGGACAGCTCACGCAGATAGGGGCGCAGCTCCTCGGCGCCGAGAGCACAGTTGAGGCCGATGCTCAGCGGGCGAGCGTGGCGTACCGAGTTCCAGAAGGCTTCGGTGGTCTGGCCGGACAGCGTGCGTCCCGAGGCATCGGTGATGGTACCGGAGATCATCACCGGCAGGCGCGGGTGACCCTCGTCGAACAGCTCCTCCAGGGCGTAGATCGCCGCCTTGGCATTGAGCGTGTCGAAGATGGTCTCGATCAGGATCAGGTCCGCGCCGCCCTCGAAGAGCGCCAGCGCAGCTTCGCGATAGTTGTCGCGCAGGATATCGAAGGTGACGTTGCGCTTGGCGGGGTCGTTAACGTCGGGGGAGATGGAGCAGGTGCGGCTGGTCGGGCCGAGCACCCCGGCGACGAAGCGCGGGATGCCGGTCTCGGCGGCCACGTCATCGGCTGCCTTGCGCGCCAGTCGCGCCGATTCGAGATTGATCTCGTACACCAACGCCTGCATGCCGTAATCGGACTGCGACAACTGGGTCGCATTGAAGGTGTTGGTCTCGACGATATCGGCGCCGGCCTCGAAATAGGCGCGGTGGATCGCTTCGACGATATCCGGGCGTGTCAGGGCCAGCAGGTCGTTGTTGCCCTTGATGTCACTGGGCCAGTCGGCGAAGCGTTCACCGCGGAAGTCTTCCTCTTCCAGCCCATAGCTCTGCAACATGGTGCCCATGCCACCATCGAGGATCAGGATACGCTCCTGCAGCGCCTGTCTCAGCGCGTCAGACAGGGGCAGGGAATAGGGAACAGGGGGGTGGGCTTGCGCCATGACGGACTCCAGCGTACGTGACTTGTCGCGTTGTTTCCCGGACGTGTGACTCTGTTTGCCAAGCAAGGACTTTGCCAGGCAAGAGGACTTTGCCAGGCAAGCCACACGCCACAGGCGCGAACTCATTGCTATTGGGAAGCTCTGGTGAAGGAGCCGCTCGCGGCATCCTCGCCTTGCCAGATGTGGCTATCGTATCAGACCTCAGAATCGTCACGATGAGCATGATTCATGCGCAACATGAGTGCTTTAGGAAAGCCCACCCGGGAGTGGCCGCGCCCATGGCGCCAAACCCGAGTGATTTGCTCAGGATTGCGAGTGCAGCAGGATTTCCTTAACATGGAGCCATTAGTCACCTGACATCAAGAGAGTCTCTGCGCCATGAGTGAGAGCATCCAGATTACCGATAGCGCCCAGGAGTATCTTGCCGAGCTGCTCGAGAAGCAGAACGTGGAAGGCATCGGCGTGCGCATCTTCATCACCCAGCCGGGCACTCCGTATGCCGAGACGTGTCTTGCCTACTGCCGCCCGGGAGAAGAAGAGCCGACGGACGAGATTCTGGATCTTCCGAAGCTGAAGGTCTATCTCGACACCCACAGCGTTCCGTTCCTGGAAGAGGCGACGGTCGACTTCAATGCGGATCGCATGGGCGGCCAGCTCACCATCAAGGCACCGAATGCCAAGATGCCCAAGGTCAATGCAGACAGCCCGCTGGAAGATCGCATCAATTACATCCTCTACAGCGAGATCAATCCGGGCCTGGCGGCACACGGTGGTGAGATCAAGCTGATGCAGCTGACCGACGACCAGGTTGCCGTGCTTCAGTTCGGCGGCGGGTGCCAAGGGTGCTCGGCCGTTGACCTGACGCTCAAGGATGGCGTGGAGAAGACGCTTCTGGAACGCATCCCCGAGCTCGCCGGCATTCGTGACGTGACCGATCACACCGATACGACCAATGCCTATTACAACTGATCGAGATCGACCGACAGGTCGTCGTGGATGACTATCTGGCCGTGTCCGGGCTGGACACCCTGCGCAGCGTCGCCATACGTGAATCCCGTGACAATGCCAATCCGCTGGAAGATGGCATGGGCAAGGCGCGCCTGGTCGCCAACCTGCGTCGGGACATGGGGTACGGCGAGATGATCCACCACTTCAAGAACTATGTTCTGCGCGGGGACGCCATCTATGGACAGCAAGCCGCCCAGGACATCCAGTCGCTGCGTGAGACGCTTGCGGCCTACCGCGAGATGGGCATGAACGTGGCAGAGCAGCGTGCGATCCGCGATATCGCCAGTGTCATTCAGGCTTACAGCGAGCGCCTGCTGACGATCAGTCATCTACATGATGAGCAGCCCGGCATGTCAGCCAGTGAGCTTGACGCCCGCGTCAAGGTCGACGACGCCCCAGCGATCGAGGGCCTTGCGGTCCTGGATCATCAAAGCGATCAACGCGTCGCCGCCACTTCGGCGGCGGTCGGCAAGACGCTCAAGCTGCTGGCGACGCTGGCCCCTATCGTCAATGGCCTGGCGCTGATCATGATCGCCGTGCTGATCGGGCTTTCCATGTGGCTGTTCGCTCGCTATGTGCTCAAGCCGATTCGCCGCCTCACGCAGACGATGAACACTCTGGCCAATGATGATGTCAGCGTGGTGATCGACAGTACTCAGCACACCAATGAAGTCGGCCAGATGGCGCGTGCGTTGCAGAAGTTCAAGTACAACATCATCGAGAGCAACAACTACAAGAAACGCATCACTCAGCTGGCAATGCATGATTCCCTGACAGGCCTGCCCAATCGTCAGCATTTCTATGAGAGAAGCGAGCAGTGGCTGGCTGATGTCAATGAAGAGGGCGGTCAGATGGCCTGTCTGATGCTGGACATCGACAAGTTCAAGCCCATCAATGACACTTATGGTCACGCGGCTGGTGACGTCGCTCTCAAGGTGATCGCGGAAAGGCTCAACCAGGTGGTGCGCAAGGACGACTTCGTCGCACGTCTGGGCGGCGATGAATTCGTGGTACTGGTCCACAATGCCGATATCCAGGCAAATCTGGGGCGCCATGGTGAACTTGCCCAGCTGGCACAGCGCATCATCGATTCATTGGGCAAGCCTTTCCTCTATGAAGACCACAAGCTGGAAGTGGGGTGCAGCATCGGTATCGCGATCGCGCCGCAACACGGCAATCAACGTGAAGCGCTGACTCACAATGCCGATATGGCGCTATATGCTGCCAAGAATGAAGGCCGCAACTGCGCCATCCAGTTCAGTCGCCACGATGAACTCGGGCAGATCGTGGCGTCCTCCTCCAGGGATAATTTCCCGTTATGTATGAGCGCTTCGCAAATAAACTATGGTTTGCAAGACTCATAACGGTTTGTTATGGTTTATAGCGAATTCGCCAACTGCGAAATAATCTATGAAAACCATGACAATGACTTCCACGATTCAGGGCCTTGCCCACCACACCCATGATGCCGTGATCAACCGCGCCACGACGCCGCTGTTCATCCGTCAGCCGACCACTGATGACGGCTGGGGCATCTATGAGCTGGTCAAGGCATGCCCGCCGCTGGACCTCAATTCAGGGTATTCGTACGTTCTGCTGGCAACCCAGTTCCGTGACAGCTGCGCCGTGGCGACGGATGAAGAGGGTGAGGTGGTCGGCTTCGTCTCGGGCTACACCCGCAATGATGCCCCGCAGACCTTCTTCCTGTGGCAGATCGCCGTCGGTGAGAAAGCCCGCGGGACTGGCCTGGCACGTCGTCTGATCGAAGCCGTGATGAAGCGCCCGGAGATGGCCCATGTGCGCCACCTCGAAACCACCATCACACCTGACAACGAAGCGTCCTGGGCACTCTTCACGCGTCTGTCCGAGCGCTGGCAGGTCCCCCTGCATTCGCGTGAGTATTTCTCCTCGGATCAGTTGGGCGGCGTGCACCTCGCGGAGAACCTGGTACGTATCGGTCCGTTCCTGCCGAGCGATATCTGAGGGGTCAGTGTCATTCGTTGAATCGTCTTTACATTCTGGTATGGCCCATGGCCATCCATCACCAGGGAGGTGACAGCATGAATACGCAGATACTCGAACAGATGGAATCCGAGGTACGCACTTATTCTCGTTCTTTCCCGACCGTCTTCACCAAGGCGCAGAATGCCCACCTGTTCACCGAGGATGGCAAGCGCTACATCGATTTCCTGGCCGGCGCGGGCGTGCTCAACTACGGGCACAACCACCCGGTGCTCAAGAAGGCATTGATCGATTACATCAGCAGCGATGGCATCATCCACGGTCTCGACATGTGGACTTCCGCCAAGCGCGACTTCCTGGAAGCTCTGGAAGAAGTGATCCTCAAGCCGCGTGGTCTGGACTACAAGGTCCACTTCCCGGGGCCGACCGGTACCAATGCCGTCGAAGCCGCCATCCGTCTGGCGCGCAAGGTCTCGGGCCGTCATAACATCGTGTCGTTCACCAACGGCTTCCATGGCGTCACCATGGGTGCTCTGGCCACGACAGGCAACGCCAAGTTCCGTGATGCAGCGGGTCTGCCAGCCCAGGGCGCACAGTTCGTGCCCTATGATGGTTACATGGGCGAGGGTGTCGACACTGTCGCGTATCTCGACAAGCTGCTGAAGGACTCCTCCAGTGGTCTTGACCGCCCGGCAGCCGTACTGGTCGAGACCGTACAAGGCGAGGGTGGCATCAACCCGGCCTCCATCGAATGGCTGCAGCGTCTGGATGCCCTGTGCAAGGAGCACAAGATCCTGCTGATCATCGACGATATCCAGGCGGGTTGTGGTCGTACCGGCAAGTTCTTCAGTTTCGAGCATGCCGACATCGTTCCGGACATCGTCTGCAACTCCAAGTCACTGTCGGCCTCTGGCGTGCCGTTCGCGATGGTGATGATGCGTCCGGAGCTGGATGAGTGGAAGCCGAGTCAGTACAACGGCACCTTCCGTGGCCATGCACTGGCCTTCGTGACCGGCGCCGCCGCACTGCGCCACTTCTGGAGCGACAACAAGTTCGAGCGCGACATCCAGCGCAAGGGCCGTATCGTCGAGGAGCGCTTCCAGAAGATTGCCGCCAAGGCGCGTGAAAACGGCTTCGCGGCGCACGAGAAAGGTCGTGGCTTGATGCGCGGTATCGATGTGGCGTCAGGTGAACTGGCAGATGCCATCACCTCACGTTGTTTCGAGCAGGGCCTGATCATCGAGACCAGCGGTCACTCCGGGCAGGTCGTCAAATGCCTGTGTCCGCTGACCATCCGTGATGAAGACCTGCTGGAAGCCCTCGACATCATCGAGGAAAATGCGGCAGCCGTCCTGATGATCGTTCGCAATCTCGAGGAAGCCCGCAAGACGGATCGTCTGGTCAAGGCCGAGAACGGCAACTGGGACAGCACTCGTCTGCTGCTCGACGAAGATGGTGGCAAGTGCTCCTTCCATATCACCCGTATCTTCGAAGGTACCGAGACCCATATCCACTACAAGCACCACTATGAAGTCGTGTATTGCATGGAAGGTGAGGGCGAGGTGGAGACACTGGCGGATGGCAAGGTCTGGCCGATCAAGCCGGGTGACGTCTATATCCTCAATGAACATGACGACCACCTGCTGCGTGCTACCAAGACCATGCATCTGGCATGTGTCTTCACGCCGGGTCTGACCGGCAAGGAAGTCCACCGTGAAGATGGCTCCTACGCACCTGCCGAAGCCTGAATCCGCGTCACGCCATTGCGGCAGGTGGGCGTCCCGGGTTCATGCCAGCAGCCCCTCATCCTCGCGAACAGGAGCGAATCGATAGCCTGCACGCGCTTCACGTACTGGATAGTGAGCATGAAAAGCGTTATGACGACCTGACGCGCCTGGTCGCGGATATCTTCGATGTCCCCATCTGTCTCGTGTCACTGGTGGACGAGAATCGCCAATGGTTCAAGGCCCACTGCGGTATCGATGCACGTGAAACGGGGCGTGACCTGGCCTTCTGCGCCCACGCTCTCCATGAAGAGCGCTACCTCGTCGTTAACGACGCGAGCAAGGATGAACGCTTTCATGACAATCCCCTGGTCACCGGCCCGCCATATCTCCGATTCTATGCCGGCGCCTTGCTGCGAGACAGTTCAGGATTGCCATTGGGCACCTTGTGCCTCATCGATCACACACCACGTGAGCTGAGTGCGCCTCAACTCGAAAGGCTGGGACGCTGTGCCATGCTGGTCGAAAACGAGCTGATCCAGCGCGACAGCCTCCTGACGGAACGAACGCGTGCCACGCTTCAGGCCAGCATTGACCCCATTACCGGCTACAGCACACGACGACGTTATCTTCAGTCACAGGGACAGCGCTGAAAGGCGAGGGTGATGGTGGCAAGCTCGATGCCCAGTTTGCGCATCGAGGTGCGATTCAACACGCGTCCGTCTGGCTGCAGATACATCCAGTCATCCATGTTGAACTCCCAGACACTGCCATCGATGGGAACCTGCAGGACATATTGCATGCGAAAGGCATGGCCATTGCTGGCTGCCGTGGCTTCTCCGGTCACGTCAGCTGCCGTGCCGCGCCACTGACGGTCACCCGTCGGGACGAAGGTCCATTGTCGATGCTGCGTCTCGCCATCGCTGTAGCGAAAGTTCTCGTCGAGGGTCAATCGTCCATCCTGCCTGGTGCCCTGTAGGTCCACTACGAAGCGTCGAGTCACTTCACCGGAGCGATCCTGAACCATTCCCCAGCCTCGTGTGTGCCCGAGGAAGTACTCGTCGATTCTGAACTCGGGTCCGGAACCGGCATACTCAAGGACTCCCATGTCGCGTTTCTCCTTTTACCTGCTGGTCGGCCTGCTGATGCTGATTGGCGTGGGCCTGACCGCCTACCGCCATATTTCCTTCGATGTGCCCTGGGTGCCGGGTGCACAACAGAAAGTCTGGGATATCGAGGCCCAGGTCGCCTTCACGGCAACGGGCGGTCCGGTCAAGGCATCGTTGGCGCTTCCGGAAAATCAGAAAGGCTATAGCGTCCTGACCGAGAACACGGCCTCCTCCGGCTTCGGGTTGTCGTACCTCGATGATCTGCCGGGCCGTCGTGCTGAATGGTCGATCCGTGAGGCCGCTGGCTCCCAGCTGCTGTATTACACCGTGACCATGCTGGAGTCCGACAACGCGACGCCTGCTGCCATCAAGCGCCTGCCGGCGCCTCAGGAAGTGTCATGGGAGCGTCCCTATGATACGGCTGCCGCTCAGGTGATCGAGCAGGCGCGCACCCGCAGCGCCGACTCCTTCACCTTCGCCCGTGAACTGATCAAGCAGTTCGACAATCAGCGTCAGGGTGAGAACGCGCGTCTGCTGCTGACCCAGTTCCAGCGTCCGGTGCTGATGCTGCGTCTGCTCAATGAAGCGGGCGTGAGCGCACGCCTGGTCAGTGGCTTGAGCCTGGAAGACGGACGCCGTCGCCAGAACGTGAGCTCCTGGCTGCAGGTCTTCGCCGAGACACCTGACAGCAATCAGGCTGTCGAGATCGACTCCCCTGAGGGTGAGAAGCTCAACACTGACTGGGTGCTGATCAACCCCGAGACCGGCAAGCAAGGTGAGCCTGACAACCTGCTGCTGTGGGAAGGCCGCGGTGCCCCGATGCTGGAAGTGGAAGGTGGCGTCAATTCCCGTGTCAGCTTCTCGATGATTCGCCACAACGAACCGGCCGCCGTCGCGGTTCGCAACAAGCTGGCCAATGACGAGCTGCTCAACTTCTCGATCCACTCACTGCCGCTGGAAGAGCAGGCCCTGTTCAAGACCATTCTGCTGATCCCGATCGGCGCACTGGTCGTCGTGCTGCTGCGAGTGCTCGTGGGCCTGAAGACTTCCGGTACCTTCATGCCGGTGTTGATCGCCCTCGCCTTCATCCAGACCAGCCTGATCACGGGCTTGATCGGTTTCCTGCTCATCGTCGCCACCGGGCTCGTGATTCGCAGCTACCTTTCGCGGCTCAACCTGTTGCTTGTCGCCAGGGTCTCGGTGGTGATCATCACGGTGATCGCGATCATCTCGATCTTCTCGGTACTCGCCTATCGCTTCGGCCTCAATGCCGGCCTGACCATCACCTTCTTCCCGATGATCATCCTGTCCTGGACCGTCGAGCGCATGTCGATCCTCTGGGAAGAGGAAGGCCCCAAGGAAGTCCTCAAGCAAGGTGGCGGTAGCCTTCTGACCGCCGTGCTGGCCTATCTGGCGATGAACAATCCGTGGGTGCGCCACCTGACCTTCAACTTCCTGGGTCTGCAGCTGGTGCTGATGGCCTTCATCCTGCTGCTGGGCAATTACACCGGCTATCGTCTGCTGGAATTGCGTCGCTTCAAGCCGCTGACGGAGGATTGAGATGCTCGCGTCATGGATGAATCGCTGGTCGCGCAACTGGACCACACCGGGCGCCCTGCGTGCCCGGGGGGTTGTCGGCATGAATCGCCGCAACATCGGCTATATCTCGAAGTACAACGACCGCCGCCTCTACCCGCTGGTGGATGACAAGCTGCAGACCAAGCTGCTGTGTCAGAAGTACGGTCTGGCCTCGCCGGAGATGATCGGCAAGGTCGCCAGCCAGTTCGAGGTCGAGCGGGTCGTCGACATGGTGCGCGATCACGCAGGTTTCGTGATCAAGCCGGCCAAGGGCTCTGGCGGCAAGGGGATCCTCGTCATCGAGCACCATGATGGCGAAGAGTATGTGAAGCCCAGCGGCGCGCGCATCACGCGTGCCGACATGGAGCGCCACGTCTCCAACATCCTGTCAGGACTTTATTCGCTGGGCGGCTCACCGGATGTGGCGCTGGTCGAAGGCTTGATTTCCTTCGATCAGGCCTTCGCCGAGTTCACCTATGAAGGCGTTCCCGACATTCGGGTCATCGTCTTCAAGGGCTATCCCGTGATGGCGATGATGCGCCTGTCGACGGCGGCCTCGGATGGCAAGGCCAACCTCCACCAGGGGGCAGTCGGTGTCGGGCTGGATATCGGGTCAGGCTGGGCCGTGCGCGGCGTGCAGTATGATCGCCCGCAGTTCGCCCACCCCGATACGGGACATGACATCTTCTCGCTCAAGGTACCCCAGTGGGACACCCTGCTCGAACTGGCCTCGGGGTGTTACGAGATGACGGGGCTGGGCTATCTGGGCACGGACATGGTGCTTGACCGGCGCCATGGCCCGATGCTGCTCGAGCTCAATGCCCGACCGGGCCTCGCCATCCAGATGGCCAATGGTGAAGGACTGCGCAAGCGTCTCGAGCTGATCGAGCGTCAACCCGATGGCGTGCCTGTCGCGGAACGGGTAGCCTTCGCCCGCAAGCACTTCGCACGCAGCAAGGAAGACGTGGCCAACGTCGGAATGGCCCCCATTCCTGAATGATGCTCAACCGGGGTCCATGCTCAGCATCAGACGGCTACCGGTCGGCACGACTGGCGAGCGATGGATCAGGCCATGCCCCTCATTGCCGGGCCAGCATTCTCCCTTGAGCAAGGCCAGGCTTCCCGGGCGCAGCTCCCGGATCTGTTCCGGGTCCCGACAGATGTCCCGGTGTCCGACAACGCCATGCCCCAGAGCCAGGCGATCGGCGGCCTGCTCCGGCAACCATTGCGTTCCGGGGCCCTCATAGGTCGTCACCAACCGGACCGGAATGCGATCCACATGAAAGCGTGGGCACATGGCGCTCTGGGTCATTTCCAGCCGCATGCCGATATCCTGCACGTCGAACAGCTCGCCGATGGCCTCTCCCAGCACATAGATATCCTCTATCAGCGCAGCCCCGGCATCCGGTGCGGGAAGGTAGCGCTCCAGCGCCTCACGCAGGTCATTGATAGGCCCGCGCCAGCGCATGCGCAGCGGGTAGGCACCCGAGGACTGAGCCTTGACCGCCATTTTCAATGCCGCATCGATGCGGCGCTGCATCACGGCCAGCGTCACCTCCGGGCGAAAGATCTCCCCGAGATCCAGCGCCTGCTCGCCGATGTGCCAGTGTGGTGTTCTCGATCCTCAGAATTCCCGACACCCAGGATTCTTCATGCCCGAGCAACTTTCGCTGATCGACCAGGCTGAACGCCAATGCCTGAAGCGTGGCGTGCGTTTCACCCCGATCCGGCGACGTGTGCTGGAATTGATCGCCAACAGTCATGGCGCACTCAAGGCATACGACCTTTTGGATCAGCTTGCCAAGGAACACGGTGCCGCCCGCCCGCCCACGATCTATCGCGCGCTGGATTTCCTGATCGAACAAGGCCTCGTCCATCGCATCGAATCGCTCAATGCCTTCCTTGCCTGCCACTGTCCCGAGCATCAGCACGGCTTCCAGCTGCTGATCTGTCGTGGTTGCGGGAGAGTCGAGGAGATGCACGACGATGATCTTGGCACTCGCCTTCTCGCCAGTGCAGATCGCCATGGTTTCACGATCGAACGCCAGACTGTCGAACTTGAGGGGCGTTGCCAGAAATGCGCCTCTCAGGTCGCTGACATGGTAGAAACCGCTCAGTGAATGGCGCTTGCGAGCGCTTTTGATACGATATAACATTTGCTTCCCACGGAGGACGTCACATGCTGGACATCCGCATTTCGCAGGCACAGGTCGTCAATGAAGGCACCATTTCCACTCTGGATGTGGGCATCAAGGACGGGCGTATCCATGCCATCGGCAGTGATCTCTCACATCTGGACGCGCGTGAAGTGATCGATGCTGCCGGCCGCCATCTGCTGCCGGGCATGATTGATGATCAGGTGCATTTCCGTGAGCCCGGCCTGACCGCCAAGGGCAATATCGCCACCGAGTCGGCCGCCGCCGTCGCCGGGGGCATCACGACCTTCTTCGACATGCCCAACGTCAAGCCGGCAACCCTGGACAGCGATGCGCTGGAGGCCAAGTTTGCCGTGGCGGCGGGTCGTGCGCATGCCAACCACGCCTTCTATCTGGGTGCCAGCAACGACAACCTGGAAGCGATCAAGACGCTGGATCCGAATCAGACCTGCGGCATCAAGATCTTCATGGGTGCCTCGACCGGCAACATGCTGGTCGATGATCCGGAGATTCTCGAAGGTATCTTCAAGCATGCTCCGACGCCCATCGTCACGCATTGCGAAGACACTCCGATGATTCTGGAGAACGAGGCGCGCTGGCGTGAGCGTTTCGGGGAAGACGTGCCCTTCTCCGAGCACGGTCTGATCCGTTCTCGCGAGGCCTGCATCAAGAGCTCACGCCTGGCGATCGACCTGGCCACTCGCAACGGAACCCAGCTGCATGTCCTGCACCTGACCACCGCTGAAGAGATGGCGCTGTTCAAGCCGGGCCCGATGGCTGGCAAGCAGATCACCGCAGAGGTCTGCGCGCATCACCTGTGGTTCAGCGATGCCGATTACGACACGCGTGGCAGCCTGATCAAGTGCAACCCGGCCGTGAAGACCGCCGAAGACCGTGCCGCCCTGCGTGCCGCCGTGATGGATGGTCGCATCGACATCATTGCCACTGACCACGCGCCGCATACCTGGGAAGAGAAGCAGAACCCCTACTTCAAGGCGCCTTCCGGTCTGCCGCTGGTGCAGCATGCCCTGCTGTCACTGCTGGATCAGGTTCAGGACGGCATCTATGACCTGGAAACCCTGGTGCAGAAGACCAGCCACAACGTCGCGGATCGCTTCTCCATCGTCGATCGCGGCTATATCCGTGAAGGTGCGTTCGCGGATCTCGTGCTGGTCGACCTGAATGGCGAGACCAGCGTCACCCGTGACAACGTGCTCTACAAGTGTGGCTGGAGCCCCTTCGATGGCGTGACCTTCAAGGCACGCATCGATGCGACCTTCGTCAATGGCGTGAAAGCCTATGACGGCAAGACCGTCAACCCGGTGGCCAACGGCCAGCGTCTCTCGTTCAACCGCGGCTGATGGCGGTCCTGGCGTGTCGATCTTCGGCACGCCTTGCCCGCATCATGCCGTGATCACTATCAGAAGGAAGTGGTGTCATGAGTATGCATGCGGGCTCTCCCCTGGCCTCTCGCCAAGTGTTCTGCGAAAAGCTGCTGTCCCGGATCCAGCGCACGCTGGGTTCGCGGGCTGCGCGTAGCCTGCCGTTGAGCGTGCTGGGTGCGCTTGCCGTTCTGGCGGCCCCCAACGCGCAAGCCGAAGACAGTGCGCCACTGCATGTCGCCGTCAGCGTGCCGCCTATCGAGTGGATGGTCGATCAGCTGGCCGGGGATCATGTCGAGATCACGACGCTGGTCAAACCGGGCAACAGCCCGCACACCTATGATCCGACCCCTCGCCAGGTGGCCGAGTTGTCGACGGTTCCCCTCTATCTCGCCATCGGCGTACCCTTCGAGCAGGTCTGGTTGCCGCGTCTCGAGAAGAACAATGCCGAGATGCAGGTCGTGCATCTGGAAGAGGGTCTCAACACGCGCCATTTCGGCAGTGAAGACGCTCATCATCATGATCACGCATGATGAGCATGAAGACCTCGGCGAAGCCGACCCTCATCTCTGGCTGGATCCGCAGCGAATGCAGACCGTCGTCGAGCGCACTGCCAAGGTATTGGAAGCCCAGCTGCCTGAACATGCCGGTGAAATCGATGCCAATGAGCAGCGGCTGCTCAAGACCCTGAATGCGCTGGACACGCAGATCGCGCAGGCGCTGGCACCTTACAAGGGTCGCAACTTCCTGATCTTCCACCCCAGCTTCGGCTACTTCGCGGATCGCTACTCACTCGCGCAGCATGCCATTGAAGTCAGTGGTCGTGAGCCTACACCACGCGAGATGGCCACTCTGGTCACGCGTGCCAAGGATGAGAACATCGGCACCATCTTCGTCTCGGGACAATTCTCCCAGACGGCCGCCAAGCGCATCGCCAGCTCGCTGGATGCCGAAGTCGCCGTGCTGGACCCGTTGGCCGAGGACTATCTCGAGAATCTAAAGCGTGCCACCGAAGCACTGAAAGCAGGCTTCGAGCGGACCGACAGTCAGTAATTTCTGGCCAGGGTATTGCGCATGCGGCATGATCTTGCACAATGCTCTGCCCCATAAAAAAGTCAGACGGGCGCTCACGCGCCCGTCTGCGTTGCAAAGAGGTACCTCTCGTCATGGCCAGCCCCATCTCCGTCGCGCGCCGGCGCCCGGACAGCCATCCGGATGCACCAGCCACCGGGCGCAGTGTCGGTCCGGTATTTCGCCCGGTACCGGCGGATGCGCCGGATGCCATCGATATTCGCGGCGTGACCTTTCGCTATGGTGAGCAGGTCATTCTCGACGATGTCGACTTCCAGGTCGGCGCCCGCGAGATCGTGGGGCTGATCGGCCCCAATGGAGGCGGCAAGAGCACCTTGCTCAAGCTGGTGCTTGGCCTTCACAAACCGGCAGCTGGGTGTGTCCGCGTGCTGGGGCGCACTCCCCAATCTGCCGCACGCCATATCGGCTATGTGCCACAGTTCGCCAATTTCGTGAAGCGCTTCCCGATCCGCGTGGAAGACGTCGTGCTGATGGGACGCCAGGGACGCAAGCGTCAATGGGGCCCCTGGCCACGCGCGGATCGTGAGGCGATCGGTGCGGTGCTGGAGGAAGTCGGTATCGGTCATCTGCGCCGTCGGCATATCGATGCCCTCTCCGGCGGTCAGCTGCAGCGTGTCCTGATAGCCCGGGCACTGGCGGCCGAGCCGCAATTGCTGTTGCTGGATGAGCCCACCGCGAGCGTCGACAGCGATGGTGAGCGTTCATTGTTCGAGCTGTTCAATCGGCTGGCCAATCGCATGAGCGTCGTGGTGATCAGTCATGATCTCGGCTTCATCAGTGATTATGTCGATCGGGTGGCCTGCCTCAACCGCAAGATGATCGTCCATGACACCGAGACGCTGACCGCCGAATCGATCGAGCGGCTCTACGGTGAACACGTCCAGATGATTCATCACCATCATTGATACGGTGGCCCGTGACAGGCTGCCTGGCGGGTTTCATTTCTTTCACGGCGCCTGCCCCGCGCTCTAGGCTTACAACACATGAATTTCATCACCGCCCTGGGCAGCCAGGACTTTCTTCAGAACGCCCTCTTCGCCGGCCTGTTGGCAAGCCTCGCGGCGGGCCTGGTCGGCCCCTATGTCGTGGTACGCCGCATCGGCTATCTGGCAGGCGGCAT
Organism: Cobetia sp. ICG0124; assembly: GCF_004006355.1. Lineage (NCBI taxonomy): Bacteria > Pseudomonadati > Pseudomonadota > Gammaproteobacteria > Oceanospirillales > Halomonadaceae > Cobetia > Cobetia sp. ICG0124. The sequence continues at coordinate 1,745,541 of NZ_CP024893.1, forward strand.
CGCCCACACGGTGCTTGCCGGCATGGGGATCGCCTACTTCATGGGGGCCAGCCCGCTCGTCGGTGCGTTCATCAGTGCCATCCTCGCGGCATTGCTGATCGGCTATATCAGCCTCAAGGGGTTTGACCAGGAAGACACCGTCATCGGTGCGCTGTGGGCCATCGGCATGGCCACCGGCATCCTCTTCATCAGTCAGACACCGGGCTACAAGGTCGATCTGATGAGCTATCTGTTCGGCAATCTGCTGCTGGTGCCCGCGGACGCCATCGGCACCCTGGCCTGGATGGTGGGTGGGCTGGCACTGGTGCTGCTGGTCGTGCACCGTCCACTGACGGCCGTGATCTTCGATGAAGAGTTCGCTCGCCTGCGAGGAGTGCCGGTCAAGACGCTCTATCTGCTGTTGCTGGTGCTGGTCGCCATTACCGTGGTGCTGTTGCTGCAGGCCGTCGGGCTGATCATGGTGCTGGCATTGCTGTCACTGCCAGCCGCGCTGGCCGGCCATCATGCGCGCTCACTGGGCATGATGATCGTGATCGCGAGTCTGGCGGCCATGGCCTTCACCACCGGTGGTCTGGCGCTTTCCTGGCAGTTCGATCTGCCTGCCGGTGCCACCATCGTACTGGTGGCGGGGATCGCCTATCTGGTCTCGCTGATCTGGCGTAGCGCCCGTGGCGGTCTGCGCCGCTGAGTCGCGGCTTGTTACACTGACTTCGATACAGCTTCTGCAAGGATATGGATTCAATGGCACAGGATGGACTGCTCAAGTCGCTGGAAAATGCACAGGTCGGCGAAAAGGTCGCGCTGGACACCCTGATGGCTGCCCTGCCGTGGAATGGCGACGGGTTGATTCCTGCCATCGCCCAGCAGCATGACAGCGGCGAGATACTGATGATGGCGTGGATGAATGCCGAGGCGTTGCGCGAGACGCTGACCACGGGACGCGTGTGCTACTTCTCGCGCTCGCGCAGCAAGCTGTGGCGCAAGGGCGAAAGCTCCGGTCAGCAGCAGCATCTGGTCAGCACCCACCTTGACTGCGACGGTGACACCCTGCTGGTCAAGGTCGATCAGACCGGCCCTGCCTGCCATACCGGACGCAAGAGCTGCTTCTACTGGCGCCTTGACGCCGAAGGCGCAGAGATCACCGATGCACCGATCATTGATCCCGACACGCTGTATGGCAACGCCTGATCGCGGCTCGCTGTCGCGCGCTATGACGGCTGGCATGACGCGCCTGCTCACCGGCCTGCTGCGCGGCTATCAGCTGGTGCTCAGCCCGCTGCTGGGGCCGCGTTGTCGCTTCTATCCCAGCTGCTCCAGTTATGGCCTCGAGGCCATCAAGGTGCATGGGCCGCTCAAGGGGTGCTGGCTGACAGCCAGACGCCTGTCACGCTGCCATCCCCTCGGTGGCCCCGGAGGAGTGGACCCCGTGCCGCCACGCAAGGATCCTGCGAGCTGATTTACGCATGTGAAGTGAAGTCGTGATATACTTCACATGTGAAAGGCGTCATGTGCGATGCCATCGTCAGTCAGCAGGAGAGCACCATGCCCACCGCAACCGCCATCGATCGTGTGTCCCCGACCAGCCCCAGCGCGGGTCGCGTTGCCCTCAAGTCTTTCTTCAACATCATGGAGAAATGGCAATGCAGCGCTGCCGATCAACGCGTGCTGCTCGGCGGCATCGGCACCACCACCTATCACAAGTACCGCAAGCTGCCGGAAGTCCGCCTGCCCAATGACACCCTGGAGCGTATCTCCTACGTGATGGGGATTCACAAGGCGTTGCGCATCCTGTTCAGCAACACGCCTGAAATGGCCCATGAATGGGTGCGCCGCCCCAATCGTGCCGCTCCCTTCAATGGACAGAGCGCGCTCGACTACATGCTGGCCGGGCAGGTGGTGTCACTGGCCGACACCCGTCGTTATCTCGACGGAGTGCGTGGATGAGCATGAGCGCCCTGCCCCAACCTGCCCTGACACTGCCGGACTGGCAGAACGCCTGGCGCGTCATCTCCAGCGCCTTCCCGCCCATCTCGGTGTTCGAGGATATTCTCGAGCCTGATGAGCTGGAGATGGCGTTTGCCATCGAGGCGCTGACCAATGATCGTCTGCGCGAGGAGGCCGGCGAGCTGAACCGTGTCGCACCCGAGGATCGCATCAGCGGGCCGGGCTCCACACCGGTGATGGCGGCCTTCACGCACATCGGCCGCGCATCACGTTTCACCGATGGCAGCTTCGGTGTCTACTACTGCGCCAGTAGCCTGGACACCGCCATCAGCGAAACCCGCTTTCACATGGCACGCTTTCTGGCCGATACCGCGCAACCCAGCCAGGAAATGACGATGCGCAGTTACGTCAATCGCGTGACGCAACCCTTGCACGACATTCGCCAGGGATACGCCGAGCTATGCCAGCCGGACACGGCCAGCTACCCGGCCGGCCAGGCTTTCGCGGCAAAGATGAGAGATACCGGCAGCCATGGTCTGCTCTACCCCAGCGTCCGCCATGCCAAGGTTGAGCCCGATGCCGAATGCGCGGCCATCCTGCGTCCACCGGCGGTCAGCATCCCCATTCAGGGCCCCCACCTGCGCTACGTCTGGGATGGTCAGCAACAGGCCATGACGCATGTGCTGGAGGTCAAGGAGCACCGTCAGGCGTTGGCGTGCAGCTCGGCAACACCGTAGATGCGCTTGAGCATTGCATGCAGACCATTGGAGCGTGTCGGCGACAGGTGCTTGTCGAGGCCAAGCTCAGCGAGGAAGGTCGGCTGAGTGGCGACGATTTCCTGCGGCGTCCGGTCGTTGTAGATGCGCAGCACCACGGCGATCAGGCCTGCCACGATGGCCGCATCCGAGGTGGCCTGGAAGTGCAGACGCTGCTCGCTGCCTTCACCACGTACGTCAGGATGAATCCAGACGTTGGACTGGCAGCCGTCGATCTTGGTCTCAGGCCCCTTCAACTCTTCCGGGTATTCCGGCAGCGCCTTGCCCATGTCGATGATGTACTGATAGCGGTCCATCCAATTGTCGAAGAAGCTGAATTCCTCGACCAGTTCCGCCTGCGCTTGTTGCGCGTCGCTCATGCTGACTCCCGATGATGTCACTGAAGAGTGTCTGAAAATATGCTGTCGTCGTCGCCAGCGAGTGCCTTGCCATCTGCTGCTGCCACTCGCCGTCTTCGGCATGCAGGTAGCGAGAGGTGGTATCCAGCCGTGAGTGTCTGGCGGAGCGAGACAGGAAACGCAGCTCTACCCCGGCCTGTGCCTGATGGGTAATGGCGGTGTGACGCAGCCAGTGCGGGCTTGCCTGGTCGAGCGTGCGTGCCATCAGCTCGCTGGCGTCGCCGGGGCGCTCCGTTCGCTGGCGCATGTCGTGGGCGGCCTGGGTAAACGTCTGCTTGATCAACCGGTAGAGCTGATTGTCGCCCAGAGGGGTCGTGCCATCCAACCGCGCGAGCAGGGGCAGTGACTCATCAGCGGGCAGTGCCTGCGGCAAGTCACTCAGTCCACGCAGGCGTCGCCAGCGCACCAGGGCCTCGAGCATCGGGGGCGGCAGCGGGATCTCGGCCAGCTTGGCGCCCTTGCCTATCACTCGCCACCACCACTGTCCTTCCCGCTTGATGATATCCCCCATTATCGCGGCGGCCATCTCGGCGATACGCGGCGCCATCAGGTAGGCAAACGCGAACAGAAACCGCTGGCGCTCCGCGATGAATCGCTCCCGCGACACCTCGCGCTCGAGAGAGGCGCTGCCGGCTGTCGGTACGTGACAACGCACCGCATCACAGCGCGCCTCGATACGCCCCCACAACCAATCCCATAGCGGACGCTCCAGATAGCGCTCGATGCGCAGCGTGCGATTGTCCATGCGCCGCTTGTCGCGCATCAGCCGGAAAGGATTGCGCGCCAGATAGCCGGCCTCGATCAACCAGGCATAAAGCCCCTGCAGGATCACCAGACTCTGCCGGCGGCTGGCCGGAGCCAGCGGCCCGCGAAAGGGTCGCCACTCGGGGTGCCTGCGGGCACGCACACTGCCAACCCAGACCTCCGCTGGCTGAGGATTGGCCAGAAAGGCCTCGAAGTGCTCGAGCCGCTCACGATCCAGACTTGCCAGGGCGGCGCCTCTCCCCTGCTCACCTTCCGCCCTTAGCCACAGAAGCAGACGCTCTGCTTCCTTGCGATAGGCGCGCAGGGTCTGCGGGCTGTGGCGATATTCATTGAGCCACGCCGCCACGGCCTCAATGTCCGTCTGCGCCTTGATGAGTGGCATCAACTTCAGAATACGGACGGAGATTCCCATGGCGCGCATTGGCGTCCAGTACGAGGATGTACAACGAGCGATAGAATCCTTGATGGCACGTGGTGAAGCGCCCAGCGTGCAGAAGATTCGGGAAGTGCTGGGGACCGGCAGCTTCACCACCATCAGCGATCATCTGCGCGAATGGCGCCAACGTCGCGCCGAGAAACGTGATGAGCCTCTGACCCAGGCGATGCCGGATAGTCTGACGGAGACACTGGCCACGGTATGGAGTGAAGCCCAGTCTCTGGCCAACGAGAGCCTGGCGCACTATCGGCAGGAAGCTGACCGCCAGGCCGAGGCAGCCCGTGAGGCCGAGGCACAGTCACAGCGGCGCGCAGAGGATGCGGAGCAGCGGCTCAGTGCACTCACGGAGCAACTGGCGGGAGTACAGGCGCGTCTCGAGGAGCGCGTGCAGACACTGGCGACCTTGACCAGTGAGCGCGAACAATGGCAGCAATTGCAGGAGAAGCTCGAGAAGCGCCTGACGCTTGCCCAGGAAGATGTCACCGCACTCGAGCGGACACGCGAGCATGACCATGAGCGCCATCAGCAGCTGGTGCAGCAACAGGAAAGCGAATTCAAGGAGCGCCTGGCGCAGGAAGAGTCTCGTCACGAGGCCAGTGAGACGCGCCTGATGAAGCTGCTCGATGATGCGCGCCTGGAGAAGCAGGAGCTGGACAAGCAGCATCGCCGCCGCCACGAGCAGCTCGAGAAGCGCGTGGAACGCCTGGATGCCCAGACGGCGGAGCAGCGGAAGTTGCTTCAGGAAGAGGAACGTCGTCGCTTCGAGGAAACCACGCTACGACAGCAGCGCGATGTGGAGCTAAAGGATCTGCGCTCTCAGCTGGAGCAGTCCATGGCGGAACAATCTCGTCTGGAGGCACAGCTGAGCCAGATCACGCATGAAAACAAGTTGCTCAAGGAGCGCCTGGCCTTCGCGCCGCTTCCTCCCTTTGTGTGTTGATGTCGAGAAATCTACAGCAGTTCTTCCGCCACCAGTGCCAGACGCGAACGCTCGACACACTTGAGCGTGACGTGACCGGCATGCGGCCAATTGGCGAAGCGTTGCACTGCCACCGCGAGACCACAGGTATTGGCCGTCAGATAGGGCGTATCGATCTGCCCGACATTGCCCAGCAGCACGACCTTGGTGTTGGCACCAGCCCGGGTCAACAGCCCTTTCAATTGTTTCGGTGTCAGGTTCTGGGCCTCATCGATGATCAGGAAGGTGTCGCTGAGGGTTCGCCCCCGCATGAAGGACGGCGAGCGAATCTGGACACGGTTGCCAATCCAGGCACGGGTGGCCTCCTCGTTCCACGCGCTGGTGCCCTCGCCTTCCTTGCGCAGCAGATTGTCCATGTTGTCGTGGAAGGCGCCCATCCACGGCGACATCTTCTCTTCCTCGGTCCCGGGGAGAAAGCCGATCTCTTCCCCCATGGCGATCGGCGCGCGCGTGAAGATGATACGTTCGAAGCGTTTCTTCTCCAGAGTCTGCTCAAATGCCGCCGCCAGGGTCATGTAGGTCTTGCCTGTCCCGGCACTCCCGGCAATCGAGACCATGTCGACGCTCTCATCCATCAACAGATTGAGCGCGAAATTCTGGCGACTGTCATGGGCATTGACGCCCCAGGCGCTACGCTCGTTGCGGAAATCCTGCAATACCTCAAGGCAGGCGTGATCATTGTCCAGCTCGCGCACGATGGCCTCGAAGCTGGCCACACGATCACAATCCGCGATCAACATTCCCGGATACCAGTCCTTGGGCATCTGGCCGGCGAGGGTGTAGAAGGTGCGATGATTCTCGCGACTGACGGTGACATCCACCTGCAGGTCATCCCATACGCCCTGACCGTCAGGCCCAGCCTCGTGATAGAGCTTCACGCCCTCGATCATGGCATCGCTGTCACTGAAGGCGCGATCCGTCAGATAGTCCTCGACGGCCATACCCAGTGCCGCTGCCTTGATGCGCAGATTGATGTCCTTGGTCACCAGGATGACGGATGCATCCTGACTGCGCGCCGCGAGACTGCGTGTCTCGGCAAGAATGCGGTTGTCGGCGCTTGCCTCGCTCTGATCGATGCTACCGGAGAGAAAATGAAGATTGCCGGCGCCATTCAACGAGCCCGGCAGTGGAATACCGCGCAGAATCTCCTGTAGTGTGATGTCGGCGGTGAGATCAGACAGGGTGCGACTGATCTGGCGAGCAGTGTGGGCAATTTCCTTGTGGCCATTCTTGTGCTTGTCCAGCTCCTCCAGCACCGTCATCGGAATGACGACATCGTGCTCGTCAAACTGGAAGATGGCGGAGGGGTCGTGTATCAGCACGTTGGTATCGAGGACGTACAGACGACGGGACTGCTTCTCGACTCTTACCATTGGCGACATGCCTTCCGTTGGGGTGTGCCCTTTGAAGCTATCACGCTGAATATGTCGAGGATGTTTCAACCGAAGCATCAGGCAGTGACGCTTTCGCGACGGCGACGGCGCACCTGCAACCAGCCGATCAACCACAACAGCACGATGGCTGGCAGCATCGCGATTTCCTTCGGCGGACGTTCAGCGGTCTGCTGGATGCCATCGATGGTGAAATCGAAATCGATACCGGCCTGCTGTGCCACGCTACCGTATTCCACCATGCTGACCAGCACCTGCTTGTCGCTGATATCCAGCGTCAGACCGACATCGCTCAGGCGCGCTTCGCCACTGTCGGCATCCGACACCGGCAGCAGCACGGTCTTGGAGACCTCATCGCCATCCAGATTGATGCCTGACACATGAATCGGCAGCTTGCTGTCGACCGGTGCCTCCTCCATCAGGGTCTCGATCTGCTGCGGAGCCGCCATGATGACTGGCGGATAGACCATGTCCCACCAATAGCCCGGACGGAACAACGTGAAGGTGATCAGCAGAAGACCGATGGTCTCGTACCAGCGGGTACGCGTCAGCCAATAACCTTGCGTGGCCGCCGCGAAGACCAGCATCGCCGCGACCGCCGAGGCGATGGTGATCGCCAGATGCCAGTAGCTATCGATGTTCATCAGCAACAGGTTGGTGTTGAAGATGAACATGAAGGGCAGGATCGCGGTGCGGATGTCATAGGTGAAGCCCTGGATACCGGTCTTGATCGGGTCTGACTTGGCGATGGCCGCCGCCGCGAAGGCGGCCAGACCCACCGGTGGCGTGTCATCTGCCAGTATCCCGAAGTAGAACACGAACAGGTGCACGGCGATCAGCGGCACGATCAGGCCGTTCTCGGCGCCCAGATTGACGATGACCGGCGCCATCAGCGTGGAGACCACGATGTAGTTGGCCGTGGTGGGAAGCCCCATGCCCAGAATCAGACTGATCACGGCAGTGAAGATCAGGATCAGCATCAGGTTGCCTGCCGAGATGAACTCGACGAATGCCGTCATCTTGAGCCCGAGCCCGGTCAGAGTCACGGTACCGACCACGATACCGGCCGCCGCCGTGGCGACACCGATCCCGATCATGTTCTTGGCACCGATGACCAGACCATGGAACAGGTCCTCACCGCCACGCTGGGTTGCCCCCCCCAGGTTGCCTTCCTTGCGGAAGATCGCGACCAATGGGCGTTGGGTCACGGTGATGAAGATCATGAACAGCACCGCCCAGAAGGCGGAAAGCCCCGGCGACATGCGCTCGACGGTCAGACACCATACCAGCACCACGACCGGCAGCAGGAAATAGAGACCGACCTTGACCGTCGGGCCCACCGGCGGCAATTCATCGATGTCCCCTTCCTCCAGCGGAGGGAAGCAGGCGGAATAGGCGATCAGGCCGACATAGGACGCCAGCAGCAGCGGCAGCACGATATAGACCGCACCATCACCCGCCAGACCCTTGATCCAGCCGATACCGTAATAGACCACCAGCGTGAGCACGCCCATGCCGATGAAGACGGTCAGGAAGGTCAGCATCGAAGCCATCAGGCTGGTCTTGTGCGTCCGCTTGAGGCCTTCCATGCCGGCCTTGCACGCTTCCAGGTGCACGATGTAGATCAGCGCGATATAGGAGATCAGTGCAGGCAACAAGGCATGCTTGATGACATCCAGATAGGGGATGCCGACATATTCCACCATCAGGAAGGCGGCAGCGCCCATGATCGGAGGTGTCAGCTGGCCGTTGGTGGAGGCTGCCACCTCGACGGCGCCTGCCTTGGTGCCAGGGAAGCCGACCTTCTTCATCAACGGGATGGTGAAGGTCCCGGTGGTCACGACGTTGGCGATGGAAGAGCCGGAAATGATCCCCGACAGGCCAGACGCCACCACGGCAGCCTTGGCTGGTCCGCCACGCATGTGACCGAGCATCGAGAAGGCCATGCGGATGAAGTAGTTGCCGGCACCGGCGCGTTCAAGCAAGGCGCCGAACAGCACGAACAGGAAGACGAAGTCGGTGGAGACACCCAGCGCGACACCGAAGACCCCTTCCGTGGTCAGCCACTGATGCCCGAGAAGCTTGTTGAGACTGGCCCCGGCATGCGCGATGACATCGGGCATGTAGGCGCCAAACAGACTGTAGAGCAGGAAGACGGTGGCGACGACCGCAAGCGGCGGCCCGAGCGCGCGACGGGTCGCCTCCAGCAGCAACAGGAGGCCGATGCCCGAGAACACGAGGTCCGTCGTGGTATAGGCACCCGCTCGTCGCGCCAGTTCGTCACTGAAGATGAGCACGTAGGCCACGCCTGCCACGGCGAATATCGCCAACGCCCAGTCATACAGAGGAATACGATTGGCGGGCGCGCCCTTGTAAGCGGGATAGGCCACGAACGCCAGCGAGATGGCGAAGCAGAGATGGACGGCTCGCGCGGTGTCGGAGTTCAGCAGCGACAAGGGCGAGGCGTGATAGAGCTGGAAAAGAGACCAGGCAAGCGGGATCAACCACATGAAATGGCGCCCCACGAAGCCTTCCGGATGACGCCCGCCGACCTCCGATTCGAGCATCTTCTGCACTTCTGCATCATGATCCGTCTCGGCGCCAGGCGCAGAGGACGGCGGTGAAGATTGAGTTTTGGTCATTTTTTATGATCCGATCTGCACAGCCACATGCTTATCAAGCAGGTTACATCTTCAGTATGTCCGGCCTGACGGATGTTTCCATTAATTGGCTGAATCAGGACGAAGCGAGTCAACCGCATCACTCGCTCAGCAGGCCCGCTTCCTTGTAGTACTGCTTGGCGCCATCGTGCAGCGGAGCTGTCAGCGATGCACTGACCATCTCTTCCTTGTTCAGCACCTGGAAGGCCGGGTGCAGACGCTGGAACTGATCGAAGTTGTCGAACACGGCCTTGACCACCTCGTAGGCGACACGATCTTCCACTTCGGTGCTGGACACGATGGTGGCGCGCACCCCGAAGGTGGTGACGTCGTCGTCGTTACCGCGATACATGCCGCCCGGGATGGTGGCGACCGAGAAGTACGGCTTCTCGTCGACCAGCTTGGTGACCGCGTCGCCGGTGACGTTGACCAGAGTCGCGTCACAGGTGGTGGTGGCTTCCTTGATGGAACCGGACGGGTGACCCACGACATAGACGTAGCCGTCGATCTTGTTGTCGCACAGCGCGGAGGACATCTCAGAAGCCTTGAGCTCGGATGCCACCGAGTAGACGCTGGTGTCCTTGTCCTGGGAAGACAGCAGGGTGTCGATGGTGGAGCGCTGACCGGAACCCGGGTTGCCGATGTTCATGCGCTTGCCTTCCAGCTGATCGAACTCGGTCACGCCACTGTCCTTGCGGGCAACGACGGTGAACGGTTCCGGGTGCAGGGAGAACAGGGAGCGCAGTTCCTTGTTGGGGCCGAAGTCCGCGAAGTCACCCTCGCCTTCATAGGCGTTGTAGTGGGCATCTGACTGAGCGACGCCCATGTCCAGCTCACCGGTACGAATGCTGTTCAGGTTGTAGCCTGAACCACCCGTGGACTCGACGCTGCAACGAATGCCGTGTTCCGCCTTGCCACGATTCACGAGGCGGCAGATGGCACCACCGGCCGGATAGTAGACGCCGGTGACACCGCCGGTGCCGATGGTCACGAAGGTCTGCTCCGCGGCGCTGGCGCCACCGGAGATCCCCATCAGGCCAAGACCTGCGGTCGCGACCGCCGCTGTCAACGACTTCTTGATCATGGTCATCTTGAAACTCCCTTTGCTGGCTTGTTATTGGTGTTGCCGTCTTGCATCCCGTGGGGCGTCAAGTGCGGGTCACGCTGCGCATGGTCACGAATTCTTCGGCAGCGGTCGGGTGGATACCGACCGTCAGGTCGAAGTCGGTCTTGGTCAAGCCAGCACGTACGGCAATGCCGATGCCCTGCATGATCTCGCCTGCCTCATCCCCCACCATGTGGACGCCGACGACCTTGTCGGTTGCATCATCGACGATCAGCTTCATCAGACTGCGCTCGTCACTGCCGGACAGCGTGTGCTTCATCGGGCGGAAATCGGCGGTGTAGACACGGATGCTGTCGAACTTCTCGCGCGCCGCTTCCTCGCTGAGGCCGACGGTGCCGATGTTGGGGTGACAGAACACCGCCGTCGCGATGGTGTCGTAATCCAGGCCACCGACCACGCCATCACCGAAGTGTGCGCGAACCAGATGCATGGCCTCTTCCAGCGCAACCGGCGTGAGTTCCGGCCCGCCGGTGATGTCACCGAGTGCCAGGATGGAAGGCGTGGTGGTCTCGAAGCGCTCATTGACGCGCACGGTACCGTCGGCATTCAGCTCGACATCGACATTCTCGAGCCCGAGACCATCGATGTTCGGCTTGCGACCGGTCGCGGCGAGAATGCAGTCGACTTCCAGCACCTGGCCATCGCTGAGGCTGACCTGATAGACATCGCCCTGCTTGTCGATGGACTGCACGGTGGTGTTGAAGTGCAGGTTGACGCCCTTCTTGACCATCTCGTCACGCGTGAAGGCACGCACTTCATCGTCAAAGCCCCGCAGGAACAGCTCGCCGCGATAGCTCAGATGCGCCTCGGCTCCCAGGCCATTGAAGATGCTGGCGAACTCGACGGCGATGTAGCCGCCGCCAATGACGAAGAAGCGCTTGGGGAACTGCTCGAGATCGAAGATGCGGTTGGAGTCCAGCGCATGCTCACGGCCCGGGAAGTCCGGCAGGAAAGGCCAGCCACCGGTGGCCACCAGAATCTTCGCGGCGGTATAGCGCTTGCCGTTGACTTCGACGGTGTTGGCATCGGCGATCGTGGCACGGCCGTCGATCAGCGTGGTGCCGGAGTTGTTGAGCATGTTGCGGTAGATGCCGTTCAGGCGCGTGATCTCGGCGGTCTTGCGATCTCGCAGAGTGGCCCAGTCAAACCGGGGAGCCTCGCCGATGTTCCAACCGAAACCTGCGCTGTCCTTGAAGGAATCATGGTAGTGAGCCGCATAGGAGTAGAGCTTCTTCGGCACGCAACCCACGTTGACGCAGGTGCCGCCGAGATAGCGATCTTCCGCGACGGCAACGCGTGCACCGGTGGCTGCGGCAGTACGCGCTGCACGCACACCGCCGGAACCGGCGCCAATGACGAACAGGTCGAAGTCAAACTGGCCTGTCACAGGCTGTTGGGTCTGATCGGACACGGGAATCTCCTTGATGAATTGGCCACATGGTATCAGGAGTCATGCATCTTCCCCTGCCCCGTCATCCTGATAAGTGGTCCCCTCGCCATGAGCAATATTGAAAAGCTGTTGGAGCAGAACAAGGTCTGGGCCGAGTCCATGACCGAGCGTGATCCTGACTTCTTCAAGCGACTCTCCGACCAGCAGAATCCGGACTATCTGTGGATCGGCTGTTCCGACTCACGCGTCCCCGCCAACCAGATCATCGATCTCCCGCCGGGTGAAGTCTTCGTTCACCGCAACGTCGCCAACCTGATTCACTACAACGACATGAATGCGTTGTCAGTGATCCAGTACGCCGTGGATGTCCTCAAGGTCGAGCACATCATGATCGTCGGCCATTACGGTTGTGGTGGTGTACGCGCTGCCATCACCGGCGGGGACAACGGCATGGTGGACTACTGGCTGCACAGTCTGCGCGAGCTCTACAACCTGCATCACGCCGAGCTCAAGGACTTGCCGCTGGACGAACAGGTCGACCGCATGTGTGAGCTGAATGCGCGTTCTCAGGTACAGAACCTGGCGCGCACCAAGATCCTCCAGCGTGCCTGGGAGCGCGGTCAGAATCTGCAGATCCATGGTTGGGTCTATGGCCTCTCGGATGGTCGCGTCAACAACCTGGAGTGCACCATCAGCGGTCTCTCCCAGGTGCCGAACCTCTATCGGGTTGATCGCCTGACGCCTGCCACAAGAACAACCAAACATCACAAGCAAAGGGAAGCTCATGACCCGTCAGAATGCCTTCCAGTCCCTCTTCCAAAAGAAGACCCTGTGCGCGCTGATCGGCAGCGCGACATTGGCCATGGCGACACCAGCCCTGGCCGAAGATGTCACCTTGCGCATGGCCTACGACGCAGACCCGGTCACGCTCGATATCCACGAGCAACTCTCCGGCGGCACTCTGCAGCTGTCGCACATGGTCTATGACCCGCTGATTCGCTGGAACAAGGACCTGGGCTTCGATGGCCGTCTGGCCAAGAGCTGGGAGCGTGTCGATGACAACACCATGCGCTTCCATCTGCGCGAAGGCGTCAAGTTCCATTCCGGCAATGACTTCTCCGCCAAGGATGTGGTCTGGACCATCGAGCGCCTCAAGAAGAGTGCTGACTTCAAGGCCATCTTCGCACCGTTCACTGACGTCAAGGCAGTGGATGACTACACCGTGGATCTGGTAACCGACAAGCCCTTCCCGCTGGTGCTGAATGCCGCGACCTACATCTTCCCGATGGACAGCAAGTTCTATTCCGGCGAGACCGAAGACGGCAAGGCCAAGGATGAGATCGCCAAGGCCGCCAACACCTTCGCCTCACGCAACGAGTCCGGTACCGGCCCCTACAAGGTCACTGACCGTCAGCAGGGCGTGAAGATCAGCTTCGAACGCTTCGAGGATTACTGGGATACCGAATCCCCGGGCAATGTCGACGACATCGTGCTGACGCCGATCAAGGAAAACGCCACCCGTGTCGCGGCGCTGCTCTCCGGCGACATGGACTTCATCGCGCCGGTACCGCCGACCGATCTGGAACGCATCCGCAAGCAGGATGGCGTGCACCTGGTCGAGATGGGCGGCACCCGCATCATCACCTTCCAGATGAACCAGGAACGTGTCGAAGCCTTCAAGGACAAGCGTGTCCGTCAGGCGGTCAACTACGCCATCAATCAGGAAGGCATCGCCCAGAAGCTGATGAAGGGCTTCGCGACCCCCGCCGCCCAGATGTCGCCGGATGGCTATCAGGGCCACAATCCTGAGCTGACACCGCGCTATGACGTGGCCAAGGCCAAGGAGCTGATGAAGGAAGCCGGTTACGAGGATGGCTTCGAGATCAGCATGATGGCGCCCAACAACCGCTATGTGAACGACGCCAAGATCGCTCAGGCCGTCGCCTCGATGCTGGCCAAGATCAACATTACGGTAGATCTCAAGACCCTGCCCAAGGCCCAGTACTGGCCGGAATATGATGCACGTGCGGCCGACATGATGATGATCGGCTGGCACTCGGATACCGAAGACAGCGCCAACTTCTTCGAATTCCTGACCTTCTGCCCGGATGCCGACAGCGGTGTCGGTCAGTACAATTCCGGCAACTACTGCAACCCGGACGTCGACAAGATGGTCACCGAGGCCAACCTGGAGACCGACACCGAGAAGCGCGCCAAGATGTTGCAGGCTGCCGAGAAAGCCGTCTACGACGATGCCGGCTTCGTGCCGCTGCACTGGCAGAACCTTGCCTGGGGCGCGCGTGATGGCGTCAACATCGAGCCGGTCCTCAACGTGATGAACTTCCCGTACCTGGGTGATCTGGTCATCGACCAGGACTGATCCCACGCCGTGAGTGAGTGACAGGCACTGAACCGTCTTGCATCGTCCAGTGTCATGTTCCTGGCCACGCACCCCTCGCGACAGGCAAGTCAGGCAACCGGAGATAGGCAACGTGAGCTCTCTGGTTGCCCTGCTTGGCTGAAGGCGACGACTTACCCCCGCCTGTTCCTTCCCCTTGGTCATCGCCTCTCGGTGATGGGTTGGGGAGCCTGTGCCCGATGACAGGCCAGCGACAGGCGGGACTCCTGACACCCAGCGCGATTGGCCAGCCAGACCAGGCCGCCGCGCGCGAGACCGTGATGTTCACGAGGAAGGTGGCGATCCATGATTGCCTTTCTGATCAAACGCCTGATGCACGCCGTACTGGTCATGTTCGTGATCAGCATCATCAGCTTCGCCATTCAGGACAACCTGGGCGACCCGCTGCGCGAGATGACCGGCCAGGCCGTGTCAGAAGCCCAGCGTGAAGTCATGCGCGATGAAATGGGGCTCAACGACCCCTTCATCACCCAATATCTGCGTTTTGCCGGCAATGCCCTGCAAGGGGATCTCGGCACCTCGTATTTCTACAAGCAGCCAGCGACCGAGGTGATTCTCAAGCACCTGCCCGCCACGCTGGAACTGGTGATGGCCTCGAGCCTGATCATCATCCTGCTCTCTGCCCCCATCGGCGTGTTCGCGGCGATCCGCCCACGCAACTGGCTGTCACGCCTGTTCATGGGCACCTCGATCATCGGGATCTCGGTGCCGGTGTTCCTGACCGCCATCGTGTTGATCCAGCTGTTCGCGATCGGCGTCACGGTGGACTGGTTCCCCGGTGATACCCCCTGGGGCAGTGTGCTGAACGGCATGCTCTCCACCGATGGCGGCATGCCTTCCTACGGGCGGGGTGAGCTGGTCCATGTGGCAGGCCCCTGGTCCAGCGGCTTCTTCACCGCCGATGGCCTCTGGCATCTGGTACTGCCGGCCATCTCGCTGGCCTCGATCATGCTGCCGCTGTTCATCCGCCTGATTCGCGCCGAGATGATGGAGGTCCTGCAGTCGGACTACATCAAGTTCGCACGTGCCAAGGGGATCGGCCTCAAGCGCATCTACTTCCTGCACGCACTGAAGAACACCATGCTGCCGGTGATCACCGTCGGCGGCGTGCAGATCGGCACCATGGTGGCCTACACCATCCTGACCGAGACCGTCTTCCAGTGGCCGGGCATGGGCCTGATGTTCCTCGAGGCCATCACCCGCTCCGACATTCCGCTGATCGTGGCCTACCTGATGATGGTCGGCGTGATCTTCGTGATCACCAATACGCTCGTCGACCTGATCTACGGTCTGGTCAACCCCACCGTCAAGCTTGCGGGGAAATCGGCATGAGCCATTCCACTTCCGAGACCCATACGCCCGTCACTCCGAAGACCAGCTCCATCGCGGTTCCCGGACGCTGGCAGCGCTTCCGTGAGTCCTATCTGGTCTACAGCTTCAAGCGTGACTGGATGGCCCAGGCCTGCCTGCTGGTCTTCATCGCCATGGTGCTCGGGGCCTTTCTCGCCCCGTGGATCGCCCCGGCGGACCCCTATGACCTGGCCACCATCGACATCATGAACTCGGAGCTTCCGCCGGCGTGGATGGCGGGTGGTGATCCGGCCTTCCTGCTGGGCACCGATGCCCAGGGGCGAGATCTGCTCTCCACCATTCTGTACGGCACGCGCGTGTCGCTGCTGATCGGCTTCGGTGCCGTGATTCTGCAGGCGTTGCTCGGCGTGACCTTCGGGCTGCTGGCGGGCTATCTGGGGGGACGTGTCGATGCCTTCCTGATGCGCATGGCCGATATCCAGCTGTCGTTCTCGACCCTGATGGTGGCCATCGTGGTGGGTGCCATCATCAAGGCGACCTTCGGTGGCGCCGCCTTCTCGGACTATGCGCTGATCCTGCTGATCCTGATCATCGGGCTGGCGGAATGGCCCCAGTATGCGCGTACCGTCAGGGCGTCCGTGCTGGCGGAGAAGAGCAAGGAATATGTCGATGCCGCACGGGTGATGGGCTTCCGCTCCCGCCGCATCATGTTCCGCCATATTCTGCCCAATACCCTGTCGCCGATCTTCGTCATCTCCACCGTGCAGATCGCCAACGCGATCATCTCGGAGGCGGCGCTGTCCTTCCTCGGCCTCGGCATGCCGGAAACCCAGCCGTCACTGGGCTCACTGATCAAATCCGGCTTCGACTATCTGCAGTCAGGCAGCTGGTGGATCACGCTGATTCCCGGTGGCGTGCTGATTCTGCTGGTACTGGTGATCAATCTGCTGGGCGACTGGCTGCGTGACGTGATGAACCCCCGCCTCTACAAGGGCTGAAGCCGCGAGGAATCAAGACAATGGCATTACTTGAAGTCAACCACCTCGATGTCCGCTTCGCCATGCGAGGCGGCGAGGTCCGCGCCCTGCGCGACGTCAGTTTCACGCTGGAACGTGGCGAACGCCTGGGCATCGTGGGCGAGTCGGGGGCCGGCAAGTCGGTCGCCGCCTTCACCATCCTGAATCTGATCGCCAAGCCCGGCTACATCGCCGGCGGCGAGATCAAATTCGATGGCGAAGTGCTCAACACCATGAAGCCCAAGGCGATGCAATCGATTCGCGGCAATCGCATCTCGATGATCTTCCAGGACCCGATGATGACGCTGAATCCGGTGCTGACCATCGGCGAACAGATGATCGAGTGCTTGAAGGCGCACCGCCGCATCTCCAGCAAGGATGCGCGTGCCATCGCCCTGCACAAGCTCAATCAGGTCTTCATTCCCTCACCGGAAAAGCGTCTTGATCAGTACCCGCATGAGCTGTCCGGTGGCATGCGTCAGCGCATCATCATCGCCATCGCGTTGCTGCTGGACCCGGACATCATCGTCGCCGATGAGCCGACCACCGCACTGGATGTGACCATCCAGGCCGAGATCATGGAGCTGCTGTTGCTGCTGTGCGAGAAGCACAATGTCGGGCTGATCCTGATCACCCACGACCTGGGTGTCGTCAGCCAGGTGACCCAGCGCACCCTGGTGATGTATGCCGGCCGCGTGATCGAGCAGGGCCCGACCCGCGAGATCATCAATGATGCTCAGCCCCCCTATACCCAGGGGCTGATCAACGCCCTGCCCCAGATGGCCACGCCCGGTAGTCGCCTGAATCAGATTCGCGGCTCGATGCCCACGCTGACCAAGATTCCGGCTGGCTGCGCCTTCAATCCGCGCTGTGATTTCGCGGCGGATGTCTGTCATGAGCAGGTGCCCGCCTTCGTGGCATCCGGCAATTGCAAGGTGGCCTGCCACATGGTGCAGGCGATGGTGAAAGGAGAGTCGTGGACCCCGATCGTCACCGATGCCCGCCAGCGGGACAAGTGCCGCGCTCGGCGACACCCTGGTCGAGATCCGCGATCTCGAGAAACGTTTCTCGCTGTCCGGTGACTTCCTCGAACAGCTGACCTTCGAGAAGGGACGCCTGCGGCGCAAGCAGGAGTACGTGCATGCCATCAATGGCGTCACTCTCGACGTCAAGCGGGGCGAGGCGTTGTGTGTCGTCGGCGAGTCCGGCTGTGGCAAGTCGACGGTCGCACGTACCGTGATGGGGCTGCTCAAGCCCAGTGGCGGGGAGATACGGTTCGACGGGACACGTATCGATGACATGGCACCCAGGGACCTGCTGCCCTATCGCCGTCGCATGCAGATGATCTTCCAGAACCCCTATGCGTCGCTCAATCCCCGCATGACCATCCAGCAGACGCTGGAGGAGCCGCTGCGCTTCCACCAGCCGACACTGAAGGATGGTGAGATCCGCGACAAGATCGAGGAAGTGATGCGCTCGGTGGGGATCGACCCGGATTGGGGCAAGCGCTATGCCCACGAGTTCTCCGGTGGCCAGCGCCAGCGCATCTCGATTGCCCGCGCACTGGCGGTGGACCCCGAGTTCATCGTCGCCGATGAGCCGATCTCGGCACTGGATGTCTCGATTCAGGCTCAGGTGCTCAATCTGATGATGGATGCGCAGGAACAGCGGGATCTGACCTACCTGTTCATCACCCATGATCTTGCCGTGGTAGAGCACTTCGGGACACGTGTCGCCGTGATGTACCTGGGGACCCTGTGTGAGCTGGCGGACACTCGCTCGTTGTTCGCTCGCCCCAGACATCCCTACACCCAGGCACTGATGTCGGCGATACCGCGCCTGCATGATGACAAGCCCAATCACATCCGCCTGGAGGGTGAGGTGCCGACCCCGGTGAATCTGCCATCGGGCTGCGTCTTCCATGGCCGCTGCCCGCATGCCAATGAACGCTGCCGTCGGGAGATCCCGCGCTTGATCGCCATCGAGGGTGGTCAGGTGGCCTGCCATGCCGTCGAGGAAGGCAGAATCGACTGAGGCGCCATTGACCTCCCCGCAAGATACCCTGGTGTGACACGTCCGCAGAGATGTGCGCCCGACCTCCTGACATGGCCTGTTGACAGGCCGACGAGGCACACCGAATCCATGGAAATACGCTGGCTCGAAGACTTCATCGTTCTGGCTCAGACCCGTCACTTTTCACGGGCAGCCGATGCACAGAATGTCTCTCAGCCCACCTTTTCTCGCCGTATCAAACTGCTGGAAGAGGAGATGGGCACCACATTGATCAATCGCCAGACCTTGCCACTGTCACTCACCCCTGCCGGGGATGAGTTTCTCCAGCTGTGCGAGCAGATTACCGAGCGGGTACGCATCACGCGTGAACGTCTGCAGGACATGGCCCAGCAGCAGGCCAGCAAGATCTCGCTCGGTGCGCCGCAATCGCTGGTATCACATTTCCTGCCCGAATGGCTGGATCAGCACCAGCTGCGGGAGCAGGTGTTTCCCTATCTGCGTGCGACGGGCTGGCTGGCGGCGGATTACTTTCATGGTCTGGATCGCGGCGAGTGTGATCTGGCCATGTGTTACTGGCCTCAGGCACGTGTGGACCTCGGCTTTGAGCTGGACAGTTATCAATACCTGGTAGTCGGTGAGGAGTGCTTCATTCCGCTATGCGCGCCCCAGGCGGATGGCAGCCCGCTTCACCCCCTGCCGGGCACGCGTCGCAATCCCTTGCCGTTCATCAGCCCTCACCCCCGCGCCGTCATCGCGACCTCATTGACGGCTCACCTGGCTCAGGTGCCCGTCCAGGCACACCTGGTGACCATGAACGAGAACATCCAGGCAGCCAACATCAAGGCACTGGTGCTGCAGGGCTACGGCATCGGCTGGTTGCCACAGCGTCTGGCGGCCGCGGAGATGGCCAGCGGGCAGCTGGTGCGCGCCGGAGATGAACGCTGGGATCTGCCACTGCATATTCGACTCTATCGCCCGCGAGAGCCAAGGAAGACAGATGTTCGAACCTCGCCTGAATGACCCCGCACTGACCCATGCCGAGGCACATCGCGCGCATCTGGCGGCGCTGCAGGCGCGCTATGAGCTTGCCATGCAACAGCATGATCTGGACGCCATCGTGCTGCATAGCGGCAAGCCGAAACGGCATTTCGCCGATGACCAGGATGCCAGCTTCAAGTCCCATGCTCACTTCCTTCACTGGGTGCCGATGGCAGGCCTGAGCGATAGCTGGCTGCTGGTTCGTCCGGGTGAGCGTCCAACGCTCTATCTGTATGCCCCTGATGATTTCTGGCACCTGTCGCCCACATTGCCGACACCTGACATCGCCCCCTGGGCTGCGTGCTTCGAGATCGTGCATCTGCGCAAGCCGACACTGCCGGAGCGTCCCGAGGGCCGCGTGGCGCTGGTGGGTGAGATCGCCGAGCTTCAGCCGGAGGTGGTCAGCGAGCTTGAGGCGCTGCCCAATCCGCTCGGGCTTGTCCGTCAGCTGGACGAGGGGCGCGTCTGCAAGAGCGAATTCGAGATCGCCTGTCTGAGAGAGGCCAGCCTGCGCGCTGCCCGTGGCCACCTGGCTGCCCGGCGGACCTTCATGGAGGGCGGTGCGGAACTCGATATCCAGCTGGCATATCTCGGCGCGTCCCGCCAACGCGAATCCGATGTGCCCTACGGCAATATCGTCGGCCTCAACGAACATGCCGCGGTACTGCATTACCAGCACTATGGCCTGAAGACGCCTGATTCCCGCCGCAGCCTGCTGGTGGATGCCGGTGCCAGCGTGCACGGCTATGCCTCCGATATCACCCGCAGCTGGGCGGGTGATGACGCGCTGCCCCTTTACCGCTCACTCATCGAGGGCGTGGAGGCACTCCAGAAGCGCCTGATCGCCAGACTGGCGCCCGGGGTCGATTACGTCGAGCTTCACCTGGAAATGCATCGTGAGCTGGGGGAGCTGCTGCGTGAACTGGGCGTGGTTTCCCTGCCTGCCGAGGAGCAGGTCGCACAAGGCATCACCGCCGCCTTCTGTCCGCATGGTCTCGGGCACCTGCTGGGACTTCAGGTGCATGATGTCGCGGGTCGAATTCCGGATCACACCAGCGGTGAGGTGCGTCACCCTCCGGAAGGTCACCCGATGCTGCGCCTGACCCGCGTACTCGAGACTGGCATGGCCATCACCATCGAGCCGGGGTGCTACATCATTCCCATGCTTCTCGAGCCACTGCGCAGCGATGCACGGGGCAAGGCGATCAACTGGTCACTGGTAGACGCCCTGGCGCCTCATGGCGGTGTCAGAATCGAGGACAATCTGGTCATCACCGCCGATGGCGCCGAGAACCTGACGCGCAGCCCCGACACCGGATTGTGAGCAGCATGCCTCATTCGATCTTCACCTCCGAGTTCCGGCCCGCTCTGGGGTTGCGCAATCGCCATGTCCAGACCTTGCTGCCCCGCCTGCTGCCTCGCGCCCCGCTGTCTCGCCGCACCGAGATACTCAACCTGCCGGACGGTGATTTCGTCGAGCTATCCTGGGTGACCAGTGATGGCAACAGCCGTCGCGAACGGGAAGTTGAACTGTCCGATGACGCCCCGCTGTTCGTGCTGTTCCATGGCCTGGAAGGCAATCTGGAGTCACCCTACGCTCGGGATCTGCTCAATGCGGCAGCGCGTCTGGGGTGGCGGCCCGTGCTGATGCATTTCCGGGGGTGCGGGCAATCGCCCAACCGACTGCCGCGGGCCTACCACAGTGGTGACACGGCGGATGCCTACTGGGTTCTGGGGGAGATGGGCAGGCGTTACCCTCATGCCCTCAAGGTGGCCTGTGGCGTATCTCTCGGGGCCAACATGCTGCTCAAGCTGGTGGCGGAACAAGGCGGAGATGGGCTGGACCTCGCCGGGGCGATCGCGATCAGCGCACCACTGGATCTCGCGGCAAGCTCCGACGTGCTGAATCAGGGCAGCTCGCGACTCTATCAGCGACATCTGCTCAAGAGCATGAAAGCCAAGGTGGCCGCCAAGCTGGCCAACGGGCCGCTGCCCATCTCCATCGGTGCGCACCAGCTGACGCAGTTGAACAGCTTCTGGGCCTATGACAACGAAGTCACGGCGCCCTTGCATGGGTTTTCCTCGGCCAGTGACTACTACTCCCGCGCCTCGGCCGGCCGGCTGTTGCGAGACATCGAGCTACCGACCCTGATATTGCAGTCGCTGGACGATCCCTTCATGCCTCGTGATCTGTTCTCGCGCTTCCCGCAGCCCTCTGAAGCGGTGCGGATCGAGTTGAGCGAACGCGGCGGGCATGTCGGCTTCATCGAGTGGCGGCGCGGTCGCCTGTCGTCCTGGCTGGCACGCAGAATCACGCGCCAGCTCTATTGGTCTGATAATGAACCTCATTTTTCGTCTGGTACTCGGCATCGTCGCCGGTGTACTGCTGGGTCAGTGGGCCCCGGACATCCTCGTGCGCAGCCTGCTCACCTTCAAGGTGCTGTTCGGCGAGCTGCTGGAGTATGCCATCCCGTTGATCATCCTGTTCTTCATCATGAGCGGCATCGCACGTCTCGAGCGCTCCTCCGGGCGGCTGCTGGCACTGACCATGGTGCTGGCATATGCCTCTACCACGCTGGCCGGATTGATGTCGGCGGTGGTGGGTCTCGAACTGGTGCCACATATCGTGAGCCACACCCAGATGCCCGCCAGTCACCCGATGGTGCTCCAACCTTATTTCGCGCTGGACATCCCCCCCTTGACCGATATCAGCACCGCACTGGTCACGGCTTTCCTGTTCGGGATCGGTATCTCCGCCACCGGCCATGATGGCCTGCGCAATCTTGCCGACGGTGGTCGTGACATCGTCGAGCGCTTCATCGCCAAGGCACTGATACCGGCACTGCCCTTCTATATCGCCGGACTCTTCTGCGAGATGACCATCGCCGGCACGGTGGCCAACACGCTGAAAAGCTTCGGCATGATCCTGATTCTCGC
This sequence comes from Cobetia sp. ICG0124, assembly GCF_004006355.1. NCBI lineage: Bacteria > Pseudomonadati > Pseudomonadota > Gammaproteobacteria > Oceanospirillales > Halomonadaceae > Cobetia > Cobetia sp. ICG0124. The sequence goes on from NZ_CP024893.1 coordinate 1,768,140, forward strand.
GCTGACCCTGCACTGGCTGTGGCTGAGTCTTCTCTACCTCGCCAGTGGCATGAGTACCGGCCGTGCACCGCTGGTGGCGCTACGCAACATGTTGCCGGCCTACTTCACTGCCGCCGGCACCATGTCATCCGCCGCGACGATCCCCGTGACCGTGCGCCAGACGCGTCTGAATCATATCTCGCCCTCGGTCTCGAGCTTTGCCATTCCGCTGCTTGCCACGATCCACATGTGTGGCAGCGCCATCACGCTGACCATCTGCGCCATCGGTGTCATCCTGGTGACACCGGCATTGCCACAGCCCGACCTGATGTCGTTGTTGCCGTTCATTGCCGCACTCGGGGTTACCATCATCGCCGCGCCGGGCTCGCCTGGCGGCGCCGCGATGACATCGGTCGGAGTGCTCCAGAGTCTGCTGGGGTTCGATGCTGCCGCCGTCGGCCTGATGATGGCGCTCTATCTGGCGCAGGACAGCTTCGGCACGGCCTGCAATGTGGCGGGTGACGGCGCGCTGGTACAGTGGATCGATCGCTTCGCCGAAGCCGAACAGGATCGCCAGCGGTATCGCTGAAGCCGATCAGGGCAGACCGTACATGCGCTCGCCGCCCGCCAGCTAGCCGATCGGGCAGCTGATCCCCGTGCCCTTCAGGCCACAATAGCCGCCCGGATTCTTGGCAAGATACTGCTGATGGAAATCTTCCGCGTAATAGAATGTCTCGAGCGGAGCGATCTCGGTGGTGATCCGTCCAAGACCGGACTGATTGAGCGCCTGCTGATAATCCGCCAGGCTCTTCTCGACGATCTCACGCTGCGCGTCATCGACGTAGTAGATCGCACTGCGATACTGGCTGCCGATGTCATTGCCCTGACGCATGCCTTGCGTCGGATCGTGCGCTTCGAAGCTGGCACGCAGGATCTCCGGCAGACCGATGACCGTCGGATCGAACACCACACGTACCACTTCGGTGTGTCCGGTCTTGCCGGTACAGGTCTCCTCGTAGGTCGGGTTCGGCGTATGGCCGCCAGCATACCCGACGGCCGTCACCACGACGCCCGGCAGCTGCCAGAACAGACGCTCCGCGCCCCAGAAACATCCCAGTCCCAGCACGATCTCCTCACATCCCTGGGGATAGGGAGGTACAATCGAGCGCCCATTGACGTGATGGGTACCCATTATCTGCAGCGGCTGTTCGCGCCCCGGCAAGGCATCTTCTGCCGAGGGAATGGCCTGCTTGTCTTGCGTCTTCCACATGGCGGACTCTCTCCTGTGTCGCGTCGTGCAATCGTGTATAGGTTCAATGATGTCATCTCTGCCCCCCAAGATCTGCCCCTGCCAGCCCAACACCGCTGAGGCACGACGCTACGTCGATTGCTGTCAGCCGATTCATGCGGACATCACCCGCGCCGAACGCCCTGAGCAATTGATGCGCGCCCGCTACAGTGCCTTCTGCCTCGCGCTGAGCGACTTCCTCATCGACAGCTGGGACGCGGCACATTGCCCAGCACGCGCCGACCTGGAAGGTGCTGGCCCGCAATGGCTGGCGTTGGAGATTCTGGACAGCGGACAAGATGCCGATACCGGCATGGTACGCTTTCACGCCACCTTCTTCGAGCAGGGAAAGTTCCAACGATTGCAGGAACTTAGCCGATTTCATCATGATGGCCATCACTGGCGTTATGTCGACGGTGATGCCGAGTGGCAGACATTGACGCCAGGGCGCAACAGCCTGTGTCCCTGTGGCAGCGGCAAGAAGATCAAGCGTTGCTGCACGGCATGACGCTGACCGTCCCCCACCGACGCTATCGATGGGGGCTGAATCTGTGGCAATCAATTGGCCTGGCGTGTCATCTGTCCTTGCCGACTCTGGGCGCCAGCTCACTGCGACCCAATGAGAAGCTGTAGAGCAGATCCACGGCCTGCGCCGTACCGGACACCGCTTCGGCATACAGATTGCGGAACAGCTTGTAGCGCAGCGTCAGCTCCGCGATCGGCGAGAACAGCCCGACGCCGTAACTGAGCTTCAGATCCGGGGCGATATAGCCGCTGACCACCACCTGGCTGTCATCCCCGCTACCGGAACTGTCCAGACTCAGATCCCTCACGCCGAAGGTTTCCCCGATCTGTCCGACCACCTGGCCACTTTGCGCCAGCGACATGCCGATCAAGGCGGACGTGACCGCACTGTCACTGCTGGTATCACTGTCCAGGCCTTCGCCGCGCAGCAGATAGCTCAGTGCCGACGACTCATCCATCGTCGGGTCCGAGAAGATCTCGATGCTGGGTGAGGAGGCAAGCCCCGTCACACGCACCCCTGCGGTCACGTCGTCCTCGGTGTTGTCAGGATCACGTATCGCCTCGATATTCAGACGCGGACTCGAGGGCGGACCGGCCAGCAATACCTGCCCCTTGCTGATCTGCAGGTCCTGCCCGAAGCTCTTGTAGGTCCCGTCGACGAGATTGACCTCACCGAAGACCTGCACACCGCCCTTGGACTGGCGCACATCGAGATCGCCTCTGAGCCTGGTCTTGAGCCCCATCGCCTCCAGGCGAGCATCTGGCCCGATATGGATGCCGATCCTCACATCCAGCGCCATGCCGGCCTCATTGAGCGCCTTGGCGGTATCGCTGCCATCCGCCAGCTCAGCCGGGTTGGAGCTGTCCTCATCACTGGGACGCTCGATGATGATGGTGTCACTGGAGGGTGACACGGCAGACGGCGGCACCTGGTCCACTTCGATGCGTGTCCACGGCACATTGACGTCACCTCGCAGTTTGAGCAGCGTGGGGCTGGCATCGATCTCGAGATCCGGTGCGACACGCATGCGCCCGATCCCGGCGATATTGAGCTCGAGCGGATTCTTCGCACCGTCGAGATTCAATGCCGCCGTCCAGTCATCCAGGGTCGGCCAGGCCGCCTCGCCATCGATACCCCAGCGCGCATCATTGCCCACCAGATACCCTTCGATATCGGCACTGTTGCCATCGAAGTCGACGGTGAACTGGGCATCCGACAGCGACACCGGCAGCCCTTCACCCTGTACCTTGACGCCGGTCAGCGCGATCGGGCCGGTCAACGACGGCAGGCTCAGATTGCCGCCGACCTTGACGTCACCCGCCAGCTTGCCCTCCAGCTGAGTCATGCCCGCCACCAGCGGACGATACGGAGAGAGGTCGATATCGCGGATGGCCAGCGAGCCATCCAGCTGACCTGCGCCCGCCGGGTCGAGGACCGACACGGTGAGCCCGATGCCGCCAGCACTGTCGAGGCGAATCTGGGTGTCGAGATCAGCCTTCTCGGGCGTGGCCTCCAACGCCAGTTGCAAGGTGGTTTCCGGCAGCGACCAGGCATTGCCATCGGCGTCTTCCCCGGCCAGTGTCAACTTGCCTGCCAGCTCCGCGTCCGCATTCCAGCGTTGGCCACCCTGCTTCCAGCTTGCCGTGATCTTGCCGCCCGTGGCACCGCCGATGGTCCAGCTCTCCGGCATGGCGCTCTGGGCCATGTCCAGGGGAATCCCCTCGAGCGTCACCACGGCCTGGCCGTCATTGCCCGCACTCAAGGGCTCGGCGACACAGATCTGCCCCCCCTGTTCCCGACTCAGACAGAACGGCTGCACCAGCACGGTGCCCTTGGCGAGATTGGCATCGAAGCGTGCCGGCGTGTCGAAGTTGAAGTCCCCGAAGTCGGTATTCGCCGTCAGCGGAGACAGCGCACCGCGATAATGCTCACGCGCCTTGTCGAGCCCGCCCTTGAGGGTCAGTCCCAGACGTGACAATGGCATCTCGCCGGCCATCTCGGTATCGAACTGCAAGGTGTGGTCGCTCAGGAAGCCCCCCAGCGTCAGCGCGACCGTCGCGATCTGCTGTCCGCCAGCCCGAACGCCGTCGGCGTTGAGGGCGATATCCAGTGCCGGGTCATCCACACCACGCTTGCGGGCATCGACCCCGGCAGACAGCGCCATGTCAGAGATACGATTCTCCCCGATCTGCAGGCGTCGTCCCGTGAAGTTGCTCGCCAGTCGCGGCTTGTCGAGGGTGCCCGTGGCATCGATCTTGCCCTTGAGCTCACCCGCGACATCCGGCATCAGGGTCGAGAGCGCCGGGAAATCGATATTGGCGGCAAGCGTGATGGTCTTGGCAATCTTGCCGTTGGCGCTCAGGCGGTTCTGCCCCTGGCGCAGCTCCAGCGCGTCGACGTTCCACTGCATGTCGGCATTGCCTGAAAGCTTGCCGGTCAGCGTGAGCGGCCGCTCGAGCAAGGTGCCATGGATATCCAGCTTGCTGACATCGACGGCCCACGGGCCTTGCAGTGGCTGATGGAAGCTGGCCGCGAGATTGCCGCTCAGCTCACCGCGCACGGCTTTCTGCCCTCCACCGGTCGGGGCCGGCAGCAGATCCTCGGGATGCAGCTTGTCGAGCGCCAGCTGGGCCACGACCCGGAGTCCTTCCTTCCACTGGATCTCACCGCGGGTCGTCGCGGAGCCACGCTTGAGCGCGATCTTGAGCGGCTGCCAACGGTAATGCTCGAGATCGCCGTCGCCTGCCAATGACACGGTGGCACGCGGAATGTCACGGCCCTCGATGATGGCATCCAGCGTGGTCGTATAGCCTGACAGTGAGCCCTTGGCGACCAGTGCCAGATTCTCGACGAGATAGTCAGGCGTGAAGGAGGCAGACTGGCTCTTGGCGATGTGCTTGGCTGCGTTGTCCTGATGCGCAGTCTGGGCCTCTTTCTGAGGCGCAAGAGCAGCATCACCCGCTGCGTCATTGGCGGCGGCAAAGGGCCAGGTGATCCGTTTGGCGCTCAGACGCGCCTCGAAGGGCAGATCACTGTCCAGCACATCCGCGCTGGCCACAAGCTCGGCGGCCAGTGGTCCGTCGGCCTTGAGAGAGGCCTCAAGATCCGCCAGCGAGCCCTCAAGCGACAGGCGGAGCCTTTCATGACGCACGGGGTCGATCAGGGTCTCGGCATTGAGCGTGGCGCTCAGGGGATACTCGTCCTTGAGCGTGACCTGCGCCACGAGATCGGCATTCACGTCACGCGAGTCGACCTCGAGACGCGAGAGCGTGATGTCATGCCCTTCCGCCTTGAGCGCCAGCGACAGACGGCTGACCTCATACGGGCTCGGCCCTTTGAGCGCAAAGTCTTCAATGGCCAGATCAGGGACCTCGATGGTCAGCGGAATATAGACCTCCGGCAAGGCGATGCGCCCGGCCTGCGCTGTCTCATCTGAGGTCTTGTCTGCAGTCTTGCCAGCCGGCTCTGCGGCATCATCCGTGATGGCCTTGTTCGAGATGGCCCTGGCGGCGGTCTCGGCTTGTGGCGCCACCCTCTGAGCGTTGACCACTGCGCTCGCCGCTTGCTGCGCCTCAGGCGTGATGCTCACCCCCTCGAGACTCACAGTGTCAGACGTCGCTTGAGCCGCGACGGCATCAGCCGGAATGAAACGACTGGTGATCAGGCGTGTCTCGCCCAGCGTCAGCGTACTCACCGATAGCGCGGCCGAGGTATGGAAGTGATCGAAGGTGACGCGACTGCCATCCGCCAGCGCCAGGGCGAAGTCATCAATGGCGACCTTGCGCACCTCGATGGGAATCGGCACCACGATGGGCACGTTGAGACTCTCACCGCTCTCTGGCTCAGGCTCCTCGCTGGCACCGCTATCACTCAGGGTGATGGCGAGCCCGCTGGACTCAAGCGACTCGAGACACAGCTTGCCCTGGAGCAGACAGTCCTCGCCCCAGGCCAGCGACAGGGAGTCGGCAGTGACGGCCAGTCCCGGCAGGTCCAGCGAGACGTCCTTGAGCGACAGCGCTTCCAGCGGTGAACCTGAGGCCTGCGAATAATCGATGAAGCCACGTGAGCGTGCCTGATCGAGCACGAGCCCTGTGCCCCACGGGGACAACACGCCCCCGACCAGCAGCATCGTCAGCCCGATCAGGAACACGAGCAGCCATATCAGCAACCGGATGACCAGGCCGCCCCGACGTACATAGGGATTAGACAATTCCAACATCTCCATATCTTTTCTGATCAGAACTCCGGCCCGATCGAGAAGTGAATGCGATAATCGTTGTCATCGTCATCGAAGGGATGGGCGATATCGAGGCGAATCGGGCCCACCGGGGAGATCCAGCGAATCCCCATGCCCGCCGCCGTCTTGAGCTCCAGGGCATCCCAGCCATCGAAGGCGTTGCCAGCGTCATAGAAGGCCGCGCCCCACCAGTCACCGGTCAGGCGGTAGTCATATTCCAGACTGCTGGTCAGCAGGGAACTCCCGCCTTCATCATCCCCGTCATCATCTTCCGGCGAGAGGCTCTCGTAGGAGTAACCGCGAACACTGCTGTCGCCGCCAGCATAGAAGCGCTTGGAGTTGGGCATGCCGTGGAAGTTATCGGTGTCGAGGTTACCGATACCGGCACGCGCCACGAAACGGTGATTGTTGCCGATGGAGCGAATCCAGTTGGTATCGAACTGGGTCCACACGAAGTTTTCATCAGATCCCCAGATCTGATTGCCGTACTCTACCGTCAGCTTCTGACGATCCCCCCACATGGGGAAGGCCTTGGGACGAGTTCGTGTCCGCGTCCAGCTGACCCCCGGATACAGCAGAAACACCTGACCAGTATCTGAGGCGATGGTGAAGTCGTCATAGCTCGCGCCCAGGTAAATCTTCTGCTGCCAGCCATTGTCGAATTTCCACTCACGCCCGAAACGCACTGTCGTTTCATTGCTGGTCTCATCATCGTCGTCGACGATGGCCACCCCGTACTCCAGCACATAGCTGTCCTTGAGCGGGTCAGCCAAGGGCATGCGGTATTCACCCTCGAAGGTCTGCTCCGGTGAGGAGAGGAACAGGCTGTTGGTCATGCTATGGCCATAGCGATTGACCCACGGCATCTCCCAGCTGAACTGCAGGCGTGGCCCGACATCCGTGGCGTAACCGATGCCCGTCTCGAACTTGTGGCGGTCGGCGGGAATCAGGCTGATGTCCACGGGAATGATGGGACCGTTGGCCGTCTTGACCGCCGCCTCCAGCGCATCGCCAGTCAGTACCGGCGTGTCGCTGCCGGAGGCTCTTGACGTTGCGCGTCTTGATCTTGCTGTCAGGGCTGGTGGTCTTGAGTTCAGCGCCCGGATTGAGCTGTGGCTTGATGGCGGCCGAGCGGAACCAGCCTGCCTCACTCAGCCGCTGGTTGAACTGGGTCAGCTTGCCGGCTTCGTAATAATCCCCCGTCTGGAACGGCTGCATGGCCTTGACGCGATCCAGCTCTATCTGGCTGTTGAGATAGGTGATATCGCCGAAGCGGTAACGCTGACCGCTCTGCATGACCAGATAGATACGTGCCGAGTGCAACCAGGGGCGCACCTCGATGCGCTGCTGGGAGAAGGAGGTATCGAAATAGCCGCGCTCGAGACTGAGCGACGCCAGAGTCGACTTGAGGCTGTCGTAGCGAGAGTGACGCAGCACATCGCCTTCCTCGAGGTTGGCATCGGCCAGCGCCTTCTTCATGACCTTGTCGCGCGCGGCGTCGCCCTCGAGTCGCAGCTCCAGTGTCTCGATGGTGACCGGCTCACCGGCATCCACCGTCACCACCACATCATCGCCCCCCAGCAACCCCTTCTCGGGATAGCGGAGAGTGATCTGAGCGTCGTAGTAACCGAAGGCCTGCAGCGCTTCCTGGATGCGCCGGATGATCTCGTCCTCGTAGCGCTCGGCCGGGACATCCTCCTCCAACGTCAGCCCCGCCAGATAATTGACCACGTTGGTGGCAGCGGCGCCTTTCAGCCCTTTCACCGCGGCATCCAGCGCCAATGCCTGTGGTGCCAGCAGCAGGCCGGTGCACAGGACCAGCGGCTCCCGCCAGCAGGTCCCGGCGGCGTTGGCCTGCAGGAACACGAGTGCTATAGTGCAAAGCACTGCGACTCTCGCAGCCTCTGGCTTCGTAGCTATCTGGATTCACAAGGTTTTTCACGCTAATTGCACATTTGAAAAGGAGCTTATCCCCCATGGCATTTGAACTCCCGGCACTGCCGTACGAAAAGAACGCACTCGAGCCGACCATCTCCGCCGAGACCCTTGAGTACCATTACGGCAAGCATCACCAGGCCTACGTCACCAAGCTCAACAGCATGGTCGAAGGCACTGCGGACGCAGAGAAGTCTCTGGAAGACATCATCCAGAGCGCTCAGGGCGGCCTGTTCAACCAGGCAGCTCAGGTGTGGAACCACACCTTCTACTGGCACTGCCTGTCTCCGAACGGTGGTGGCGAGCCGACAGGCCCGCTGGCAGATGCCATCGTGGCCAAGTGGGGCTCCGTCGCTGACTTCAAGGAAGCCTTCAACACTTCCGCTGCCGGCAACTTCGGTTCCGGTTGGACCTGGCTGGTCAAGAACGCTCAGGGCGAGCTGGAAATCGTCAACACTGACGACGCAGACACCCCGATCGCCAAGGCAGGCCAGACCCCGCTGCTGACCGTCGACGTCTGGGAACACGCCTACTACGTCGACTACCGCAACGACCTCCTCGTTACCCGACACCATGCTCGCCATCGTGACCACCGGCCACGGCGGCTATGAACGCCTCGAGGCGCAAGAACGGCCTGTCCCTGTGCCAGACAAGGGGGAAGTGCTGATCAAGGTACTGGCGGCTGGCATGAACAATACCGAGATCAATACGCGCCTTGGCTGGTATTCCTCCAGCATCACCACGGCCACGAACCAGGCCAGCAGCCAGCACGACACCTCGGCTGGCGAGACGACAATCGACAAGCCGGTCCCGCCTGAAGGTGGCTGGAAGGGCGAGACGCCCTTCCCCCTGATCCAGGGAACCGACTGCTGTGGTGAAGTGGTCGCGCTCGGCGAAGGTGCCGACACAGCGCTGCTCGGCAAGCGCGTACTGGTGCGGGCCTGCATGCGCAGTGCAGGCTGGGAGTCACTGGAAAACGAATGGATGGGCTCTGACTTCGATGGCGCCTTCGCGCAATTCGTCAGTATCCGGGCCAGTGACGTCTTCCCGGTTGAATGTGACTGGAGCGACGTGGAACTGGGCTCACTGCCCTGCGCCTATGGCACAGCGGAGAACATGCTGGAACAGGCCGAGCTCACATCCGGCGAACGTGTACTGGTCACCGGCGCGTCGGGCGGCGTCGGCTCCGCCACCCTGCAACTGGCCAAGCGACGTGGCGCCATCGTCTATGCTGTGGCAGGCGCTTCCAAGCATGAGGCCCTGCGAACGCTGGGGGTCGACAGACTGTTTGATCGCCATGCGGACCTGGTCGCCGAACTCGGGCATGAATCCGTCGATCTGGTGGTCGACAATGTCGCCGGCGATGACTTCCCGGTGATGCTCAAGCTGTTGTCACGTGGAGGCCGGCTGGTGACCACCGGCGCCATCGCCGGGCCCATGGTCACCCTGGACCTGCGTGATCTGTACCTCAAGAATCTCCGCCTGCTGGGCACCACCGCCTGGTGCAAGGCGACCTTCCCCAATCTCGTGCGCTACGTGGAGCGCGGGGAGATTCGCCCCTTGATCGCGGCGAGCTTCCCGCTGAAGGATATCGCCAAGGCCCAGAAGGCCTTCCTCGAGAAGACCCATGTCGGCAAGTTCGTGCTTGAGCCCTGGGCCTGATGATCACGGCGTCGCGCGACGCCCGATGCCTCGGTAGGTCAGCCCCTGGCTGGCCACGTAGCTGGGGTCATAGATATTGCGACCGTCCAGCACCAGCTTCGCGCCCAGCTCACGCTTGAGACGCTGCCAGTCTGGATTCCAGTAACACTTCCATTCGGTGACCAGCATCAGGGCGTCCGCCCCTTCGAGGGCGTCGTACATGTTGCCATCGACCAGCTCCAGCAAGGGGTGAGCGCCACAGGCCTCGCCCAACGCGGACAGCGCCGCCGGATCATGCACACGAACGCGCACGCCCTGAGCCCACAACGCCTCGAGCAGCGTCAACACCGGCGCATGGTCGATACGCGCCGTGCCCGGTTTGAACGCCGCCCCCCAGATGGCGATGGTGCGACCGCGCAGCTCGCCATCGAAGTGCTGCCACAGCTTGCGGAACAGAGTCTCCTTCTTGGCCTCGTTGATGTCGAGAACATGCTCGAGCAGCAGCGATTCACGTCCGGTCTCATGCTGGACATCGGCCAGACGCATCAGGTCGCGCGAGAAGTTGGGACCACCGAAGCCACAGCCCGGATACAGATAGCCGAAGCCGATGCGCGGGTCGGCGCCCATGCCCTGGCGCACGTACTCGACGTCCACCTCGAGGGAATCCGCAAGCCCGGCGACTTCGTTCATGTAACTGATCCGGGTCGCCAACATGCCATTGATGGCCAGCTTGGTCAGCTCGGCGGCGCGGCGCGGCATGATCTGGAAGACATCTTCCCGACGATTGAAGGCGCGCAGAAGCTCCTGGACGCGACGTGTCGCGACCTCGGACTCGCTGCCCAGCAACCAGCGCGCGGGGCGCTCGAAGGTCGCCAGTGAGCGCCCCTCTTCCAGCATGTCCGGCAAGGCCACCGCATATTGATCATCCCGCGACAGCAGCGCCTCGAAACGCTCGGTGGTCCCGACAGGGAAGGTCGAATTGTTGACCAGCACCGTCGGCTCCGCGAGTGTCGAGACGACCTGCTCGATACGCGCCAGAGCACCCTCACGTTGATCCGGCGAGACGGCCACCCAGTGCACATCGATGCGACGCAGTGAACCAAGCCCCTTCACCAGCGTCAGATCGCCACGTTCGACGTGGCGGTCCAGCCGCTCTCGCAGGCCCGGCTCACTGTTCAGCCAGTCGACCCGGTCCAGTGACTCCCAGTCCATGTCTTCATGCGGCCACCACCAGACATTGTGGCCGACACTCGCCAAGGCGGCACTGGCCGTGGCAGCCGCCAGTTCGCTTCCGTGCACCAGCACCTGCATGGCTCATTTCTCCTGATAGCGGGTCATCAGCTCGCGGAAGCCTTCCCCGAATTTCGGGTGACGCTTGGCGAAGGAAATGGTGGCTTCCAGATAGCCCAGCTGATGGCCGCAGTCATAGGTATCACCGGCCATGCGATAGGCGGCGACCGCCTTGTCATCGCGCAGGGTATCGATGGCATCGGTCAGCTGGATCTCGCCACCGGCACCCGGCGGGGTATTCTCGAGCAACTCGAAGATACGACCCGGCAGCAGGTAACGGCCGATCACCGCCAGAGTGGAGGGTTCGGTGCCCGGAGCCGGCTTCTCGACCATCCCGCTGATCATCGCGGACTTGCCCGCTTCCGGCGTCTCGCCATCGATGGCGACGATACCGTACTTGTAGGCCATCTCCTGAGGCACGTTCTCGACCATGATCTGGGCGGCATTGGTGGCTTCATAGGCCTCCATCATCCGCGCCAGGTCATTCTTCTCGAGACCTTCGCCGTCGACCAGCACGTCCGGCAACATCACCAGGAAAGGCTCGTCTCCGACGATTGGCTTGGCACACAGCACCGCATGGCCCAGACCCAGCGGTTCCGGCTGACGCACGCTGATGATCTTGACGTCATCCGGAATGATGTGACGAAGTTCCTCGAGCAGCTCGAACTTGCCCTTGGCTTCCAGAGTCGTCTCGAGCTCGAAGTGCTTGTCGAAGTGGTTCTCGATGGCATTCTTGCTGGAATGGGTGACCAGGACGATTTCCTTGATACCCGCCGCAACCGCTTCTTCCACCACATACTGGATCACCGGCTTGTCGACGATGGTGATCATTTCCTTGGGGATGGCCTTGGAGGCCGGCAGGCAACGAGTTCCGAGACCTGCAACAGGCAATACAGCCTTGCGTATCATGAAGCGTCTTCCTTGTGTCTATGTCGTGGCAGATCGTGACGATCAGCGACGCTGGGCGCGCCCCAACAGGGCGCCCACACTGTCGCTATCGGGCGACTCTACCACACCATGCTCGGTGACGATGGCATCAATATACTCATGCGGTGTGACATCGAAGACCGGATTGAAGACCTCGATCTCATCGGGAGCGATCCTGCGATTTCCTGCCTGACGCAGCTCATCGGCATCGCGAGTCTCGATGGGGATGGCGGCCCCACTGTCCAGACTGGCATCGAAGGTGGCAAGGGGCGCCACCACCATCACCTTGACGCCGTGGGCACGCGCCTGGACCGCCAGGGAGAAGGTGCCGATCTTGTTGGCCGTGTCGCCATTGGCCGCGATGCGGTCCGCACCGACGATCAACCAGCGCACATCGCCATCGCCGTCCCTGGATTGCATGATCAGCGAGGCGGCACCCTCCACGGCCAGTCGGGCGGGAATCTTTTCCTGCACCAGTTCCCAGGCGGTCAGTCGAGCCCCCTGCCACCAGGGGCGTGTCTCGTTGACATGGACGCGGCTGATCAGCCCCTGAGCATACGCCGTGCGAATCACGCCCAGGGCGGTACCGTGCCCCCCAGTCGCCAGCGCACCGGTATTGCAGTGGGTCATCACCTCACAGTGGGGGGTGTCGGCCGTCAGGGACGCGGCAATCACCTGCGCACCGAATTCCGCCATGCGCAGATTGTCCTCGAGATCCTGCTCATGAATGCGCACGGCTTCCCGCAACAGTGCCTCGTGGGGGGCAAGCTCACGCATGGCGTGCGCAGCGATCACCGTACGCATGCGATCCAGCGCCCAGAACAGATTGACCGCCGTCGGCCGAGAAGCCGCCAGAACCTCGCAGGCCGCTTCCAGACGCGCCCCCCATGCCCCGCCCTCATGTGCGGCGCGAACCGCCTCCAGTGCCACACCATAGGCGGCCGCGATGCCGATGGCCGGTGCACCACGCACTACCATGTCGGCAATGGCGCGAGCCACGCCGTCTGCATCCCGCAGTTCGATCTCTCGGGTCTCGCCGCAAGTTCCCGTCATGACGAGTTTTTTGCAGTTACCGCTGACCCGCGACGACAGGCGGATTAGAATGGAGGAATCGTGCCCGAGGGTGACGCGTCTGTACAGGGGCGTGCATGCTTGCGATGCACTTCCGTAACGGTAAGGATCCGATCATGAGCCATAGCGACGCCAAGCAAGATTCCACTGCCCCGGATCATCTGGGCAACGTCGATGCCAGCGAAATCGCCAAATTCTCCGCGCTCGCCAGCCGCTGGTGGGACCGCGACAGCGAGTTCAAGCCACTCCACGACATCAACCCGCTGCGCGTCGATTACATCGACACCCATGCCGGACTGGCGGGCAAGCGAGTCATTGATGTCGGCTGTGGCGGCGGCATCCTGTCCGAGGCCATGGCTCACCGTGGCGCCACCGTGACCGGGATCGACATGGGTGAAGCCCCGCTGTCAGTGGCACGCCTGCATCAGCTGGAATCCGGTGTGGAAGTCGATTATCGCCAGACCACCGCGGAAGCTGCCGCCGAGGAAATGGCGGGACAATTCGATGTCGTGACCTGTCTCGAGATGCTCGAGCATGTTCCTGACCCTTCCTCGGTGATCAACGCCTGCGCGCGACTGGTCAAGCCGGGAGGCAAGGTGTTCTTCTCGACCATCAATCGCAATCCCAAGGCGTACGCCTTCGCGATCATCGGTGCCGAATACCTGCTGCAGATGCTGCCACGCGGCACGCATGAGTACCGCAAGTTCATCCGCCCGGCTGAGCTTGGCCGCTGGACGCGTGAGGCGGGCCTCAAGATGGAGGGTTCCACCGGCATGACCTACAACCCGCTGACCCGGAAATATCGCCTCAACACCGCCGACCTCAGCGTCAACTATCTGATGCATACGCGCCGCCCGACGGAAGACGAACTCGCATGAGTCTGCCGGCCGCACTGCCCCGTCCCGCTGCGCTGATCTTCGATCTCGATGGCACCCTGGTGGACACTGCGCCGGACCTGGCGCGTGCGACCAACGAGCTGCGTAGCCATCATGCCTTGCCGGAACTGAGCTATGAGGTGATTCGCGCCGAGGTCTCGCATGGCGGAAGCGCCCTGGTGAGACTGGCGCTGGGTCACGACATCGATCATCCCTCGCATGCCGAGGAGCGTACACGCCTGCTGGACTTCTATGCCCGTGATGTCGCGGCCCACAGCGAGCTGTTCCCGGGCTATGACGCCCTGATCGAGATCTGTCAGCGCAACGGCCTGCCCTGGGGGATCGTGACCAACAAGCCGCGTCAGTTCGCCGAGCCGCTGATCGAGTCCCTGGCGCTCACACCGGGCTGTCTGCTGTGCGCCGATGACCTGCCCGTCAAGAAGCCCCATCCTGAGCCATTGTGGGAGGCGGCCCGCCTCCTCGGCGTCGAACCGTCACGATGCTGGTATCTCGGGGATCATGATCGCGACATGCAGGCGGCGCGCGCGGCGGGCATGCTGGCGGTCGCCGTGCGCTATGGCTACGTCCGCGACGGGGATGATGTGGACGCCTGGCCTGCCGATGTGTGGTTCGACACCTCGGAAGAAGTCATCAATGCCGCTCTGCGCGCAGCGGAACTGCGCTGACGCGGCGCTCACGTCCTGGGCGGCTGGGCATCGAACATCTCGCCGGTGCGGCCACGACTCTCCGGACCGATCAGCCACAGGTAGCTTGGCATGATGTCGGCTGGCGTACGCAAGGTATCCGGGTCTTCCGCCGGGAAGGCCGACTTGCGCATCGACGTTCGAGTCCCACCGGGATTGAGGGTATTCACGCGGACCTGACTGGTATTCTCGAGTTCCTGTGCCAAGAGCTGTGAAAAGCCTTCGGTGGCGAACTTCGAGACACTGTAGGCCCCCCAGAAAGCACGCCCCTTGCGGCCGACGCTGGAACTCGTCAGCACCACGGACGCATCCCGAGACGCTTTCAGCAGTGGCAGCAGCGCCTGCAACATCCAGATAGGCCCATTGATGTTGACCTGCATGACCTGCTCCCACAACGCCGGATCATACTGCTCGAACGGGGTGATCTTGCCCAGCAGACTGGCATTGTGCAGCACCCCATCGAGTCGCCCGAATTCCTTGTCGAGCGTTTCCGCCATCTGCTGGTAATCCTTGAGCGTGGCCCCTTCGAAGTTCAGCGGGTAGATCGCTGGCTGAGGAGCCCCCAATGCTTCGATCTCGTCATAGACTTCCTCGAGCTTGGCAATGGTGCGCCCCAGCAAGATGACGGTCGCGCCATGCCTGGCATAGTCAATGGCTGCTTCACGACCGATGCCCGAGCCTGCACCAGTCACGAGAATGATTCGCCCTTTCAGCAGATCCGCTGGTGCCTGATAATCGATCTTGCATTCCGCCATGAGGATATCCCGTCCTGAACGCTGTCATGCGCCAGAGGCGAGGAAATCCTTGGCCATTCCGCCGGCCTTGCTGTCGGGGTACTGGCGAACCAGTTCCTCGAGCAGCTTGCGACTTTCCTGCGCCTTGCCCTGCCGCGCCTTGACGAGTCCCAGCTTGTACATCGCATCCGGCACCTTGCTGGATTGCGAGAACTCACTGATGACAGTATCAAAGGCCTGGGCAGAAGCATCCAGTTGATTCTTCGCGGAATACAATTCCCCCAACCAATAATGGGCATTGGCCGCGAGATTGGAATCCCCGTGATCCACCACAAAGGATTCAAAGGCATCGATCGCTCCGTCGAAATCACGCGACTGCACCTTGGCAAAGGCGTTCTCGTAATCCTTCTGGGCATCTCCTCCACTGGAGGCATTGGCGCTGCTGGCATTGCTACCCGCACCAGCTACCCGCACCACCACTGACCGCGGCTGCGGTCTGCGCATCGACCTCCTGACCGTTCTCACCGGCTGGACTTGTTCCCGAAACACGTTGCTCCAGGTCCAGGTACCGTTGCTGCGACATCTCGGTGAGTCGCTTGAACTGATATTCCAGTTCATCGACACGCCCGCGCAGCCGCGCAATTTCCTGGGCCTGCTCATCAAGCTGGTTGAGAAGGGTCAGGGTGCCGCCACCACTCAAGCGAGTGTTGGCCTGCTGATAAAGCGAGTTGGACTGTACGGTAAGGTCTTCCACTGCGGGTGCGGCTGCAACTGACAACGGAAGCGCCAGGGCTCCCACACCGCACAACCATTTCAGGCTGTCTTTCATGCTGTCGGCTCCGCCGAATCATCATGTTGCCGTGCGAGAAGGCCCGAGCCTCAAGGTTGCCCTTGCGACTCAGGCCTGCTCAACACAAGTTTCAAGCGTCTCTGTTATCCCGCAGGGACCTCAGAGAGATTGCCGAACTCAGTAGTCGAAGACCACACGACGGTTCTTGGCATAGGAAGATTCGCCGTGACCTTGAACGGCCGGACGCTCTTCACCGTAGGAGACGATCTCGATCTGGGACGGAGACACACCCTGAACAGTCAGGAAGCGTGCGACAGACTTGGCACGACGCTCGCCCAGACCCAGGTTGTATTCACGAGTACCGCGCTCATCAGCGTGGCCTTCCAGAACGACGTTGGCGCTGGTGTTGGCCTTCAGGTACTGGGCGTGGCCCATCAGGACGCTTTCGAATTCAGGACGGATGGTGTCCTTGTCGAATGCGAAGTAGATGGTACGCACGTCAGGCATGGAAGCGTTGCTCATCTGGTTGCCGTTGGTGTTGGCACCAGAGTTCATGCCGGCAGTGTTGGCACCGCTGTTGGCTGAATCCATGTCGCCGTCCTGGGCGCCACCGCTGCTGGAACAACCGGCCATGACGCTCAGGGACAGGGCAACCAACAGACCTTTTGCATACGGGGTGAACTGCATTGTAAAACTCCTTGCTCTAATGAAAACGAATGCCAAGCCTTTCTTTGTGACTCGGATGCATTCTAGTGGTTTAGTTCAGGAACGGCGACCACGCAGGTTCACGCACTTCGCCTTGTGGTGACGGCAGGGAAAATTGTGCTCTTCCGTCTGCCGAGACCTCGCCCAGGACCCCACGGGTTCCTTGCTGAGTGGCATATATCACCATAGTGCCATTCGGTGCAACACTTGGAGATTCATCCCACTGAGTATCCGTGAGGGATGTCACTCGACCACTCTTCAGATCCTGCTTGGCAACCTGATAACCATTGCCCGAGCGATTGATCATGAACAGGGTTTCCCCATCGGGCGACACACGCCCACGGGAATTGTAGTTTCCGGTAAACGTCACGCGTTCAGTACCACCGGAAAGATCAAGACGATAGATCTGCGGCGAGCCGGCACGATCAGACGTGAAGACCATGCCACTGCCATCCGGCAGCCAGTCCGGCTCGGTATCGATCGCAGGATTGTTGGTCAGACGTTGGAATTTGCGTGACGCGATATCCATCACATAAATCTCGGGCTGACCATCCTTTGACAATGCCATCGCCAACTTGCGGCCATCCGGAGACCAGGCCGGAGCACCATTGATGCCACGGAAACCGGTCAGTTTGGCACGACGACCACTTCCCAGCTCCTGAACATAAATCGCAGGCCGTTCTGATTCGAAACTCACGTACGCCAGTTTCTTTCCATCCGGCGACCATGCAGGAGACATGATCGGTTCATCGGATGCAAGAATCTCCTGACTACCATGGCCATCCGAGTCGGCAACATACAGTGCGAAACGAATGTTGTCACCCACGCCATTGGCGGTAATGTAGGCGATTTTTGTCGAGAAAGCACCGCGAATTCCAGTGATTTCCTCAAATATTTCATCACTCATGTAATGGGCGCGCGAACGCAACTGGCCATCACTGCCCGTGATGACTTCTCCCAGCATGCGCTTGTTCCCGAGCACATCCATCAGCTCGTATTGAATGCTGTAGCCACCGCTGCTCGCATTCTTGACCTGCCCGACCACCAGATAGCTGGCGCCGAGGCGCTTCCAGTCATTGACGAAGACATCCTGGGTAGTCCCCGGCAGCGCGATCAGGTTGTCACGCTTGATCGGCTCGAATTGGCCGCTGCGCGCCAGATCATCCGAGATGATACGGGCCAGATCCTGAGGGAGACTTCCCCCCGTCAGGTTCTCGAACGGCACCACGGCGATCGGCGTCGCGCTGTCATTGCCCTTGGTGATCTCGATGGTCAGGTCCGCTCGCGCCATGCTGGTCACGACCAGCATGGCGGCTGCCATCATCCATGTAGTCACTCGTCTCATCGGCCCAGGTCCTCTGGATTGAAGTACAGATTGAAGTTGCGGAACTGGCTCTTGGCTGAAGCCGGCAGGTCCTGCATCTCGGTAAACGGTGCTGCTTTCTGTATCGCCTGAATCGCGGAACGATCAAAGGCGGCATTGCCACTGCTCTTGCTGACCGCAGCCGAAACAAGTTCCCCTGTCGGCAGCAATGAGACGCGCAGCGTCACCGTCATGCCGGGTACGGTACCTGAAGGCCGATTCCAGTTCTGCCCGACATACTTCTTGAGCAGACTCTCAAAGCCATTGGCCGCCTGTGCGGCCTGCTTGGCGCCACTGATGGCGTCACTTTCGCTGTCGATCAGACTATCCAGTGACCCGGCAGATGCCTGTGCTGCCTTCTCGGCAAGCGCCTTCTGGCGCGCGGCCTCCGCGGCTGCCTTCTTGCGAGCCTCTTCCGCTGCCTTTTCCTTGGCCGCCTTTTCCTTCGCTGCTTTCTCGGCGGCTGCCTTGGCTGCCTTTTCCTTTTCAGCCTGCGCCTTGGCCTTGGCCGCCTTTTCAGCCTCTTTCAGCCTCTGCCTTGGCCTTCGCGGCTTTTTCCGCCTCGGCTTTCTTGCGCGCTTCCTCGGCTGCCTTTTCCTTGGCGGCCTTCTCCGCTTCCGCCTTGGCCTTGGCCGCCTTTTCGGCTTCCGCCTTCTTCAAGGCGTCTGCCTTGGCCTGTTTTTCAGCTTCAGCCTTCTTGCGCTCAAGCGCAATCGCCTTGGCTTCTTCCGCCCGACGCGCTGCATCTGCCTTGGCCTTGTCTGCCGCCTCGGCAGCCGCTTTCTGCTCCGCCTTCAACTGCTCAGCCGCCTTGGCCTGTGCCGCCTTCTCCTGCTCGGCAGTCTTGGCCTGCTCTGCCTTGAGCTGCGCGGCTTTCGCGCGCGCAGCACTCTTCTGCTGTTCTGCAGCGCGCTCCGCTTCCCGGGAGGCCTCCTCCTTGGCGCTCTGACGCTCATCGGCCTCTTCGGCGGCATCCCGCGCCTTGCTGGCCTTGGCCTGCTGGGGCTGATTGGTCGTCGTTTCGGTGCTGACCAGCGTCGCGTTGACGATGGTCGTGCTGCTCTGATCCGGCTCGGACTCAGGCCAGCTCACCAGGGTCAGTACCAGGATGACCACATGCAGACCCACGGCCAGCACGACGGGTAATCCATAGCCTGCCCGCTTTTCGATTTCCGGCTGACTCATCCATCAGCCCTCGTTCGGCGGTTCTGAAATCAGCCCGACATTGGGAACGCCCGCCCCCTGAAGAGTGCTCATCAGCCCCATCACATCACCATATGGCGCTGTCTTGGCGCCTTTGACCAGCACGGGTGTCTTGGGCTTTTCCGACACGATGGCGGCCACCTTGCTGCCCAGGTCATCCAGGGCGACGGGAGTCCGCTTGTCCTGATCAGAGCCCAGATCGATGTAGTAGTTGCCGCTGTCATCCAGCGAGACGATCAGCGGTGTCACGTCATCAGGATTGTCGATGGGCTTGGAGGTGACCTTGGGCAGTTCGACCTGTACCCCCTGGGTCATCATCGGCGCGGTGATCATGAAGATGACCAGCAGCACCAGCATGACATCGATGAAGGGCACCACATTGATTTCAGAGGACAGCTTGCGCTTGTGCCCCCGGCTGTAAGGTCCTTTCATGCTCGACTCTCCTTTCAGGCGTCGTTGCTGCCACGGCCGTGCAGATTGCGATGCAGAATGGAGTGAAGCTCTTCGGCGAAGTCTTCATAACGGCCCAGCAGCTGATCGGCACGGCTGGCCAGACGGTTATAGAAGATGACTGCCGGAATCGCGGCAAAAAGCCCCATGGCGGTAGCGACCAGCGCTTCTGCAATCCAGGGAGCGACAGTGGTCAGAGTGGCCTGCTGTGCAGTCCCCAGTGCCTGGAAAGAGCCCATGATGCCCCACACCGTCCCGAACAGACCCACATAGGGGCTTACGGAGCTGACGGTGGCCAGGAACGGAAGATGGATATTGAGACGTTCTTCCTCGCGTGACAGCGTGACACGCATGCTGCGCTGAACGCCGTCCATCACCGCATCGGCATTGCTGGACTTGGGCTTGAGACGACTGTACTCACGAAAGCCTGCACGGAAGACGCCTGCAGCACCCGGCGTCGCCTCTTCTTCACTGGGCAATTCACGGTAGAGGTGATTGAGATCCACTCCGGACCAGAAACGCTTTTCAAAGGCGGTATACGCCTGTTTCGCTCGTGACAATGCCATCCCCCGCTGGAAGATCACTACCCAGGAGGCGATGGAAGCCGCCAACAGCAGCAACATGACGGATTGCACCACCAGGCTGGCATTCGCGAACAGCGAAATGATCGACATCGAATCTTCCACGGAAATCCCTCTTTCTCAGACCTCAAGAGCGCTCAGCAATTCCACGGGCCATCGACGCGGACGCAATGTGCTGGCATCGACACAGGCAATCACCACCTCGGCATCACTCAACATCACCCCGTCCTTCATCACCTGTTGATGAAAGACAAGGCGCGCGCCACGCAACTCACCTGCCGTTGCCGTGACCTGAAGCAGATCATCCAGTCTCGCAGGACGATGATAGCGACTGGCCACACTGTGCACGACAAGCTGGATACCGCGCTCCAGAAGTGTCTGCTGGGAATAGCCACGTGCGCGCAGCCATTCACTGCGTGCGCGCTCCATGAAGCGCAGGTAATTGACGTAATAGACGATGCCACCCGCATCGGTATCCTCGATATAGACCCGCACCGCATGATGAAAATCGCCCGTCTGCCCAGTCAACGTTTCCTCGCCGGGTCTGGATGTCTGCAGAGACGACATCATGCGTCCTCCTGCCCACCCGGCGTCAGACGCGCCTGGGTCTCACGCGGTGTGATGCCGAAATGCTGATAGGCGGAACTGGTCACCACGCGCCCACGCGCCGTTCGCATCATGAAGCCCTGCTGAATCAGATAGGGCTCCAGCACATCTTCGATGGTATCGCGCTCCTCGCCGATGGCGGCCGCCAGCGAATCCACACCGACGGGCCCGCCATCGAACTTCTCGATCATCGACAGCAGCAACCGGCGATCCATATGATCCAGCCCGTGGCTATCCACATTGAGCATGTTGAGCGCCTTGTCCGCGACATCCAGCGTCAGACGGCCATCGCCGCGCACCTCGGTAAAGTCACGCACCCGCCGCAGCAGCCGATTGGCGATACGCGGCGTCCCTCGCGAGCGTCGTGCGATCTCGCGCGCGCCATCCATCTCCACTTCCATGCCTGACAGCTTCGCACTGCGCGAGACGATACCGGTCAGCGACTCGATATCGTAGAACTCGAGGCGCTGAACGATGCCGAAGCGATCTCGCAGGGGCGCGGTCAACAGACCAGCCCGGGTCGTCGCCCCCACCAGAGTGAATCGTGGCAGTTCCAGCTTGATCGAGCGGGCAGCCGGGCCCTCCCCGATCATGATATCCAGCTGATAATCTTCCATCGCCGGATACAGCACTTCCTCGACCGCCGGTGACAGGCGATGGATCTCGTCGATGAACAGTACATCGCCTTCCTGGAGATTCGTCAGCATGGCGGCCAGGTCACCTGCCCGCTCCAGAACCGGTCCGGACGTCGACTTGATGTCCACGCTCATCTCACTGGCAATGATGTGTGCCAGAGTGGTCTTGCCAAGTCCCGGGGGCCCGAATACCAGGGTGTGATCCAGGCTATCGCCACGACCGCGAGCGGCACTGATGAAGATTTCCATCTGCTCGCGCACGATCGGCTGACCGATATACTCATTCAGCGTTCGCGGCCGATTGGCGCGATCGATCCGTTCTTCCGGATCATGCGTGGCCGCGGAGATCAGTCGATCCGACTCCATCATGATGCTTGCTCAACTCCTGATGACTCATGCTGCAGACATGAATCATGTGGCGAGAGGTGGTCTGACCGAGGCAGTGAAATGATCTTGCGCCAATGCAATCAAGCGCGCACTTTCTACCCCAGTCGCCGGCCATTCCCTAGTCAATAAATCCAATCAGATCGTGCCTATTCTGTCATTCACGCTATCAGGCACGAGACACGTGCGCTAGCTGGCAGCTGGCCATCTTGCGGGCCAACGCCGCCTTGATGAGGGCTTCCGTGGAGGCACCTGTCTCGAGTCCCGAGAGCATCTTGGCCGCCTCGACCGGCTTGTAGCCCAGCGCGACCAGAGCGGCTTCGGCGTCGGCCAGGGGATGGGTAACCGGCGGCTGTGGCTGCGAAGCGCGCGCCATTTCCGACAGACCATCGTCCTGCGGAATCGTCCAATGCTTGAGCCGGTCGCGCATCTCGATGATCAGGCGGTCCGCCGTCTTCTTGCCGACGCCGGGCAAGCGAGTCAGTGCCCGACTGTCTTCGTCGTGCACGCAGCGAATGAAATCGGCCTGCTCCATTCCCGAGAGAATCGCCAGCGCCAGGCGCGGCCCGACCCCGGAAATCTTGATCAATTCCCGGAACAGACGACGCTCCGGCTCCTTGCCGAAGCCATAGAGCAACTGGGCGTCTTCACGCACGACCAGATGGGTGAACAGCTGACAGTCCTCCCCGACAGCCGGCAGACCCAGCAAGGTATTCATGGAGGCTTCAAGTTCATAGCCCACACCCTGTACATCGAGTACCAGATGAGGCGGCTGCTTTTCGAGCAAACGCCCGGTCAGACGTCCAATCATGTTTCGGGCACGGGTTGTTGCGATGCGGGCAAGCCTACCAAAGATAACGTGCAGGCGGCATGTCCGAGTGTCACGACGATTTTGTCGCATGAATCTGACAGTCAGACACCTCATTTGCCCGGCTCAAAGTCACGCCAGCTACTGCTGCGTCGTGCGCGGGTACTCTTGCGCCCTGCACCCGCCCCCAGGCCCAACGCCTCCAGCTGCGCGCCGCTCGGGGTCAGTCGCATGCGTGCAAAGCAATGTGTCAGCGCGATGGCCAGAGCATCCGCGGCATCCGCCTGAGGCGTTGCAGACAGCTTGAGCGTATGGGTCACCATATGCTGGACCTGGGCCTTGTCTGCTGCACCGGACCCCGTGACAGCCTGCTTGATCTGTCGCGGCCCATACTCTGATACCGGCAGGCCGTGGTTCGCCGCACACACGATGGCTGCCCCACGTGCCTGACCGAGCTTGAGCGCGGAGTCGGCATTCTTGGACATGAAGACCTGCTCGATGGCGAACTCCGCCGGGCGATGCATGGCAATCACTTCACTGATACCGGCGTAGATCTGCGCCAACCGCTGGTCGAGGCTGACCTGGGACATGCGGATGCAGCCACTGTCCACATAGCGGGGCTGAGCCGCCGAGACGTCCAGTACGCCGTAACCGGTCAGGCGTGACCCCGGATCAATGCCAAGAATGATCATGCCACCGCCTCGCGTCTCACACTCATTGCCTCTCCATCCCTGTCGTCTTTCGTGCTTACTGTGTATATAACCAGCCACAATGCCACAAAAAAGGCGGTGCGACACTGTCATTGCCTGCTGGATCAGGCCTGACCGCCTTCCTCTTCAACCTTGACCTTCTGACGCAGACGGATGTTCAGCTCCTTGAGCTGCTCACCGCTGACTTCCCCCGGGGCGTCGGTCATCATGCAGCCAGCGCTCTGGGTCTTCGGGAAGGCGATGACTTCACGAATGGTCTTGGCGCCGGTCATCAGCATGACCAGACGGTCGAGACCGAAGGCCAGACCACCATGGGGCGGCGCGCCGAACTTGAGCGCGTCGAGCAGGAAGCCGAACTTCTCTTCCGCTTCCTCTTCGCCGATGCCCAGCACTTCGAACACGGTACGCTGCATGCCCTGGTCGTGGATACGGATGGAACCGCCACCCAGCTCAGTGCCGTTGATGACCATGTCATAGGCGCGAGACAGTGCCGCTTCCGGATCGGCCTTGAGTTCTTCCGGGGTGCAGGACGGCGCGGTGAACGGGTGGTGCAGCGCGCTCAGGCGGCCGTTGGCATCGGCTTCGAACATCGGGAAGTCGACGACCCACAGCGGTGCCCATTCGCGGGTGTAGAGGTTGAGGTCTTCGCCCAGCTTGACGCGCAGCGCACCGATGGCCTCGGCCACGATGTTGGACTTGTCGGCACCGAAGAACACGATGTCGCCATCGACGGCGCCACAGCGGTCCAGCACGTCATCCACGACGTCTTCCATGAACTTGACGATCGGCGACTGCAGACCCTCGATGCCCTTGGCACGCTCGTTGACCTTGATCCACGCCAGGCCCTTAGCACCGTAGATGCCGACGAACTTGGTGTAGGCGTCGATTTCCTTGCGTGACAGGCTGGCACCGCCCGGCACACGCAGCGCGGCGACACGGCCCTTGTCATCCTTGGCCGGGCCGGAGAAGACCTTGAAGTCTACACCGCTCATCAGGTCATCGACATCGACCAGCTCCAGCGGGATACGCAGGTCCGGCTTGTCGGAACCGAAGCGCTGCATGGCTTCGGAATACGGCATGGTCGGGAAGTCGCCCAGCTCGACATCCAGCACTTCCTTGTAGAGACCACGGATCATGGTCTCGGTCATGCCCATGATGTCCTTCTCGTCGACGAAGCTGGCCTCGAGGTCGATCTGGGTGAATTCCGGCTGACGATCGGCGCGCAGATCCTCGTCACGGAAGCACTTGGCGATCTGGTAGTAACGATCGACACCGGCGACCATCAACAGCTGCTTAAACAGCTGCGGAGACTGCGGCAGCGCGAAGAAGCTGCCGGCATAGGTGCGGCTCGGCACCAGATAGTCACGTGCCCCTTCCGGCGTGGCACGCGTGAGAATCGGGGTTTCGATGTCGAGGAAGCCCAGGGCTTCCAGCTGGGCACGCACGCTGTGGGTGATGCGTGAACGCAGGCGCAGCTTGTCGATCATGTCCGGACGACGCAGGTCGACATAACGATACTTGAGGCGAACTTCCTCACCGACCTTGTTGTGGTCGTCCAGCTGGAACGGCGGCGTCTGTGCGGTGTTGAGCACTTCGACATCCTTGGCCAGCACTTCGATCATGCCTGTCGGCATGTTCGGGTTCTGGGTGCCTTCCGGGCGCATGCGAATACGGCCCTTGATGCGCAGGACGTACTCGCTGCGCGCCTTGTCGGCAGTGGCGAAGGCATCGACGGTGTCCGGATCGACGACGATCTGGGCGATACCGTCACGGTCGCGCATGTCGAGGAAGATGACGCCACCGTGGTCGCGACGGCGGTGCACCCACCCGCACAGAGTGACATCCTGATCGATCAGGGTCTCGTTCAGTTTGCCGCAATAGTGGCTGCGCATGTTGATTCCTTGTTGCTCAAATTCGTGATCGACGCACTGGTGCGCGTCTGTCTCAGAGGGCCTGACGACTGGAGATGTCAGGACGAGCTATCGCCACCTCCGGCCAGATTCTTCTTGCTGCCGGACTTGAAATCCGTTTCGTACCAGCCACTGCCCGCCAGACGGAAACCGGCGGCGGATACCAGCTTTTCCAGCTGGCCCGTCTTGCATTCCGGACATTCCGTCAGCGGCGCGGCGCTGATCTTCTGCAACTTGTCCATCCGATGGCCACAGGCCTTGCAGTGGTATTCATAGATCGGCATGGTTTTTTCTTGCATCAGACGTGCCGGAGACATCAATATGAGTGACATCTCAAGCACAGCTTCGGAACGCGTACAATAAGGCCAGTTGAACGTCTTTCAAGTCAAAGCGAAAGGGCCACATTATAGCGTGCTCGGCCCCTTGCGGGGCAACACCCCCGCAGGCCGTGATGCTCGACATGGCATCACTTGGCGACGGCCTTGACTTCAGCCGCCTGAAGGACCGGGTCAATGGGCTTGTCTGCCATGATGCCACGTTGCCCGAGCAGGTCGTGGAGCGTCTGGAGGGTGCCGAAATCGTGCTGGTCAACAAGGTACGCCTGGAGGCGCAGCATCTGGAGGCCCTGCCGACATTGAAGCTGATCGCCGTCATGGCCACCGGCACCAACAACATCGACATGGAAGCGGCAAGGGCGCAAGGCATACGCGTCATGAACGTCGCGGCCTATGGCACCGCCTCTGTCGCACAGCACACCTGGATGTTGATGCTGGCACTGGCCGGACAACTGCCTGGCTACCAGGGAGATGTCGCGAGCGGTGAATGGCAGCGCAGCAATACCTTCTGCCTGATGGGCCGCCCCACCCTGCAACTGGCCGGCAAGCATCTGGTGATCGTCGGCAAGGGAGAGCTGGGGACTGCCGTGGGCAGGTTGGCAGAGGCGTTCGACATGCGCGTCACCTTCGCCGCGCGCCCGGGCAGTGAGTCGACGTCTCAACGACCGAGCCTGAAACACCTCCTGCCTGAAGCGGACGTCATCAGCCTGCACTGCCCACTGACGCCTGAGACACACCATCTGATCGACGAGCAGGCCCTGGCGTTGCTGAAGCCCGGTGCCCTGCTCATCAACTGTGCACGCGGTGGCATCATCGATGAAGAGGCTGCACTTGCCGCCTTGAAGCGTGGGCACCTCGGTGGACTGGCCGTCGACAGCCTGCCGGAGGAACCGCCCCGGGAAGGCCATGCCCTGCTGACAGCGCTGGCCCATGCTTTCGATGTGCCGCAGATCCTCCTCTCCCGGGGCGCGCATGCGGTACTGACATTCGAAGGTATCGCCGAAGGTGGTGAACACGCGGTGACGCAGGACATGCACGGCTTCCAGGTCATCAGGATGGATCAGCCGATCAAAGTCCAGCTCGCGCATCACCAGCGGCTCACGCCCTGTCGCTCCCAGCATCCGCCACAGATTGGGGTGAATGTGGATGATGCGCCCGGGAATATCCATCTCCCACAGACTGTCGCCACTGGCTTCCAGGGAGTCGAGCAAGCGCCGCTCACTGGCCTGGAGTTCCTGCTGGGTCTGGCGCAGACGTCGGTACATCTCTTCCGCCGTATGATGGGCATCATCCAGCTCGACGATACCGCATTGCCCAGGAGACTCGATCTCCGCCCCCATGCCGATACGATGCAGGCGATCCCTGAGCTCTGCCAGCGGCACGGACAGATGGCGACTGATGTGGTGGGTGCGCCAGCTCATCAGCAGGAAGAAGCTCAGATAGAAGAGAATCAGTCCGCCCACCAGCGCCATGCCGACCAGTTGAAAATTGCGCCCGATCTCGGCGGTACGCGAGAAGACGGCCGACTCCTCCACCATGCTCAACATGATCCAGTCATTGCTGCTCAGACGCTCCCAGGCCACCTTGAAGGGCTCACCATTCACCAAGACGCTTGCAGAGCCACGACGCTGCCCGAGGATCTGCTCGGACAGGGTGGCGAAGACGGGATGCCTGGACAGCTCCATCTGCGCCGGCCGCAGCACGTCCTCCTCCTGGAGAATGCTGACGTCCGGCTGCTCGACCGGTGCCAGAGAGAGCAAAGATTCGCCCCTCGACGGCACCGCCAGTGAGCGCCCCTTGGCATCGTAGAGCATCGCGAAGCCGCTCCAGGGCAGTTCCATGGCCAGAATCTGGTTGACGATGACATCCAGGGTCATGTCGATGCCTACCACACCGAGAAATTCGTCACCGTCGTAAAAAGGCGTGACGGCAGACGTCATCCAGCCATTGGCGGCGGGGTCCTGATAGAGATCCGTCCAGACGGTGTGGCGCTCGGGATTCATGGCCGGTGCGGCCAGGTAGAAGAAGGAGAAGTCTCGGCAATCGTGATCGGGGGGCAACAACTCGACGAGATCCACATAGGGATAGATTCGCACATAGCAGTTCGCCAGCGTCACGAAGGTCTGGATGACCGCGGGATGGGTCGAGACGATATTGCGCATCAGGGGGTCCATGGCCGTCATTCGCAATGCCAGTGGCACATCGATCTCGATATCAGGCAGCACGGCATGGAAGCCACTGGCCTGATCCCCTTCATCCCTCTGGCTGGCCCAGCCGCCACTGCGCTCGAATCCATGCCGAGCCGCTTGCCTGTGCCGCCATACCGGTGGAGAGATCCTGCATATGTTCCAGCTGACGATTGAGGCTCTTGGCCTCGCGCAGCATGGCCAGATTCAACTCACTGCTCGACTGCGCCTGAAGGTAATTCAGATTGGCATCACGTATCTCGTCGTTGGACAGGAAATACACCGCTACCAGCGCCGTCTCTACCAGCAGCAACGGGATCATGGTACTGGTAAACAGCGCGCGCCAGACCCATTTCTTGATGGTGATGGGGGTACGTTGAATTCCCGGCATTGGCGGATTTCCTGATTCCTCCATAAGTGAATCGAGTATGCGCCTTCTCTTGCCTATACGTGGACTTCGCGCTTCAACGCTCAAACATGTCCAAAAGGTCAGACCTTGGTGTCAGGACTGCGGACAGGCGGCCAAGGCTTTGCTAGGATGCTCGACCCCAAGGAGGCTGCATGCTTTACAACTACGGTTCCATCAATATCGATCACGTCTACCGGGTCCCTCATCTGGTTCGCCCCGGTGAAACTCTGGCGAGTCACTCCTTCCGTCAGGTATTGGGCGGCAAGGGGGCCAACCAGTCCCTCGCTCTGGCACGCGCAGGCGGAGATGTTACCCACTGGGGACGTCTCGGCAATGCCGACCGCTGGGCACTTGAGCCATTGGAGAGCGCCGGTGTCATCACGTCTCAGGTCGAACTGAGCGCCAGCGCCAGCGGTCACGCCATCATTCAGGTGGATGATCACGCCGAGAACAGCATCATCCTTTACCCTGGTGCCAATCATGGCTTCACCGACGAACACCTCTCCGAGCTGTTCTCCGGAGTCACCCAGGGCGATTGGCTGCTGCTTCAGAACGAGTGCAATGCGCTTGGCAAGGTCATCGAGATGGCGCATGCCAAGGGCATGAAGATCGCCTTCAACCCGGCGCCGATGGGTGCTGAAGTGCTGGATCTCCCGCTGGAGCATTGCCAGGTGCTGTTCTTGAACCGTGGCGAAGCGGCGCAACTGGTCGAGCTGGAAGAAAGCGCACCGGTCGACACGCTGCTCAATGCCCTGCATGAGCGCCTGCCCGCCACCGAGGTGGTGCTGACTCTGGGCAGCGAGGGCGTCTGCTATCAGCTGGGCGAGCAGCGCATCCAGCTGCCTGCCCATCGCGTGAAGGCGGTGGATACCACCGCTGCCGGCGATACCTTCATCGGCTATTACCTGGCCAGCCAGATCGATGGCATGAACATCGAAGACAGTCTGCGTCGCGCCAGCACGGCCTCCGCACTCTGTGTCAGTCGTGAAGGCGCCGCTCCCAGCATTCCGGGCAGCAGCGATGTCGCTGACGCCCTGGCGGAGTGGCCCCCCCTGGACGCATTGAGCAACTGACAAGAGGACATCATGAAGACTCCCATCATCTTTGATACCGACCCGGGCGTTGATGACGCCCAGGCCATCGCCATCTGCCTGGCACATCCGGACATCGAATTCCTCGGCATGACGACCACCTTTGGCAACGTCACCATCGAGACCGCCACGTCCAATGCGTTGTTGCTGGGAGAGCTGACGGGCCAGAATATCCCGGTCGCACAGGGTGCTGCCCAACCGCTGGTCAAGGACAAGTTCCCCGCACCGGCGCACATCCACGGCGCCAACGGCCTTGGCAACATGGATATCCCGGAGCCCGAGGGCAAGGCGCTGCCCATCAGTGCACCGCAGTTCATCGTCGAGCAGGTCAATGCGCGTCCGGGCGAGATCACCCTCGTCGCGGTAGGCCCGCTGGGCAACCTGGCAACCGCCCTGCAACTGGACCCGAGCATCATCACCAAGGTCAAGCAGGTGGTCGTGATGGGTGGCTCCATCCGTGAAGGCGGCAACGTCTCCCCGGTGGCGGAAGCCAATATCTTCAACGACCCGCATGCCGCCTCCAAGGTGCTCACGGCAGGCTGGCCGCTGACCATGGTCGGCCTGGATGCCACTCACCGCTGCGTGCTGTCCCCGGCACATGTCGAGCGCATCCGTGTCGCGCAAGGTGCCCTGGGCGAGGTGCTGTCCGGCAGCTATCAGTTCTACAAGGCCTTCTACCAGGAAGCCCGTGGCATCGATGGCTGCTGTCCGCACGACAGCTGTGCCCTGGCCTGGCTGATGAAGCCGGAGATGTTCACCGTCGAGCGTGGCCACCTGAGCGTCGAAGTCGAAGGGCTGGCGGAAGGCCAGACCCTGTTCGCGCCGCAAGGACGCGAGTTCCTCGGCAATCAATGGTCCCAGACACCGTTGGTCGACGTCTGCGTCAATGCCAACGGTGAGCAGGTCGTCGAGTGGATCACCGACGTGCTGACCGCCAAGGCTTCCTGAGCCCAGTATGACTGTCTCGTCTTCATCGGCCGCTTCCAACCCGTTCACCATGGTCATGTCGCGATCATGGAAGAGGCCCTGCGTCGTGCACGCCAGGTCATCGTCCTGGTGGGGTCCGCCTGGCAGGCGCGTTCCTTGCGCAACCCTTTCACCTTCGATGAACGCACCCGCATGATTCGCAGCTGTTTCGGGGAGGATGCCAATGCCCGACTGGAAATCGTGCCGCTGCTGGATGCTCTCTACAACGACGATGTCTGGGTGCGGGATGTGCAGCGCAAGGTGCGTGACATCGCACGCCCGCAGGCCAATCGCATGCCCCGCATCGCCTTGATCGGGGCCACCCACGGCAATGACAATGCACGCTCCAGCTATTATCTGAGTCTGTTCCCGCAGTGGGAATCCGTGGCAGGGCCTTACCACGAGGGCATGGTGGCGAGCCATATCCGCGATGTGATCTTCAGCGAGCGGGCCAGAGTCGAGGACTGGCTGGACAACGAGGGACTGGAGTTGCTGCCCGGCAGCGTCGCAGAACATCTGCGCGGCTTTCTGGAGGAAACGGCATGGCAAGGTCTGGTCGAGGAGCGTCGACTGCTCGAGCAGTATCGCGCGGCATGGAGTGACGCGCCCTATCCTCCCCTGTTCATCACGGTCAATGCGGTCGTCGTGCAATCAGGGCATATCCTGCTGACCACCCGACGCGCTGCGCCTGGCAAGGGGCTTTACGCCTTGCCCGGGGGCTTCGTCCAGTCGCAGGAGCGCCTGCTGGACGCCTGCCTGCGCGAATTGAGAGAACGCGTGCGGCTCAAGGTGCCAGAGCCCGTCCTGCGCGGCTCACTGCGTGGGCAGCGTCTGTTCGATGAGCCTCATCGCAGCTGGCGCGGTCGCACGCTGGCAGAGGCCTTCTATTTCGCACTGCGCCCGGAGCAGCAGTTACCGAAACTGCGCAGCAGTGGCAAGGACAGCGAAGAGCAGGCTCGCTGGGTGGCACTGGCAGATCTGGAGCCTGACACCTTGTTCGAAGACCACTTCTTCATCATCCAGAACTTTCTGGGCTTGCATGCGGGGCAAAGCAGTTTCTGACTCGCCTGTCAGGCCTGAAGGAAATCTCGCGGCAGATTCATCAGCTGCTTCCACAGCTTGTCGATCCCCGGCTTGTGAACCAGTGAGCAACGATAGAGACGAATCTCCAGCGGAATATCCCAGGCGTCATTGCCGGCTCTCACCAGCTTGCCACTTTCCAGCTCATCCCGGATGCAGAAGTCCGGAATCCACGCCATGCCCACTCCCTGCAACGCCATGCCCTTGAGTCCCTCCGCCATCGCCATTTCATAGACGGTGCGCAGACGAAGCCGCAATGGATCATTCTTGAGCAACATCTTCACGCTGCGCCCCAGGAACGCTCCCTGTGTATAGGAGAGCAAGGGAATCGCGTCCTGACTGGTTTCGCTCTGGCCGGTCAGCGGGAAGCGTGGTTCGCCGTTCTCCAGCGGCACGCAGACCGGCAGCATGTTGACCTTGGCCACCGAGAAGGAGGGGAATGCCTCTGCATCCAGCTGCATGCTGGCGTAAGGGTCGTAATACGCCAGCATCAGATCGCAGTTGCCCTCACGCAGGGCATGGATGGCATCGCCGACATTCATGGCGGAGAGCCGCGTCGGCAACTCCCCCAGCCCTTGCTGAAGGCGCGAGATCCACTTGGGGAAGAACGCCAGCGCCAGCGAGTGTGCCGCCGCGATGTCCAGCGTCTCGTTGGCCATCCCAAGCCCCCGTAGATGGGCCAGACATTCGGACAACTGCTCGGTCAGGTTGCGCGCGGTCACCAGGAACAACTGTCCTTCCGGCGTCAGGCTGACAGGCGTGGTCGAACGATCCACCAGCGTGGTGCCCACGGCCTGCTCCAACGCGCGAATTCGACGGCTGAAGGCTGGTTGGGTCACATGTCTGAGGCGAGCCGAGGTGGAGAAGCTGCGCGTGTTGGACAACGCGACGAAATCTTCCAGCCATTTTGTTTCCAGGTTCACCCGAACTCCCATCGATATCGATCATGCCGGAGAATCACTACCTTCGTCGTATGCATTTGACGTATACGGCAGCGGCGATAGGCATTGGTCGTCGGGGCATCCTGCTGGTTACCCTTGTCCACCTCACCGCGCTTCAAGCGCAACAGTGTACTTCAGCCAGGAGTTCCGCCCAAGTGAACAGTGCCTCGGAAACCGCTCAGAACGCCATGCCATCCTCACAGCCCGACCTCAGCCATGCAGAGCAGGAGGCATTGGCAAACGGTTTCCGCCTCGAGAAGGATCTACTGGGACGCGAGCCGGTCCCGACAGAGGCCTATTACGGTGTCCAGACCCAGCGTGCACTCAACAACTTCCATCTGTCCGGCGTGCCGCTGTCCCACTTCCCGCGTCTGGTGGAAGGCCTGGCATTGGTCAAGGCCGCTGCCGCGGAAGCCAATCACGCGCTGGGCTATCTCGAGACACGTGAGCACGATGCCATCCAGCATGCCTGTGCACGCTTGATGAATGGCGATCATCACGATCAGTTCGTGGTCGACATGATCCAGGGGGGTGCCGGTACCTCGACCAACATGAATGCCAACGAGGTGATCGCCAACCTCGGGCTGGAATATCTTGGCTATCCGAAAGGGGATTACCAGCACCTGCACCCCAACAATCACGTCAACATGGCGCAGTCCACGAATGACGCCTATCCGACGGCCATTCGTGTCGGCCTGCTGCGCAGCCACTCGATGCTGGTGGATGCGCTGAGCGAACTGGCCAATGCCTTTGCCAGCAAGGCACTGGAATTCGATGATGTCGTCAAGATGGGGCGCACCCAGCTTCAGGATGCGGTGCCGATGACGCTGGGCCAGGAATTCCGCGCCTTCGCCAACACCCTGCGCGAAGATGTCGAGCGCATCGCCAACCTCAACGAGCTGCTCAAGGAAGTCAATCTGGGGGGCACGGCGATCGGCACCGGCATCAACGCCGATCCGCGCTACAGCGCCCTGGCCATCGAGGCATTGGCACGTCGTTCCGGCATCGACTTCCGTCCGGCGTCGGACCTGGTCGAGGCGACCAGCGACATGGGGGCCTTCGTGCTGTTCCACGGCATGCTCAAGCGCCTTGCGGTCAAGCTGTCCAAGATCTGCAATGACCTGCGTCTGCTGTCTTCCGGCCCGCGCACCGGCTTCAACGAGATCAACCTGCCGCCTCAGCAGCCGGGCAGCTCGATCATGCCGGGCAAGGTCAATCCGGTGATTCCGGAAGCCGTCAACCAGGTCGCCTTTGACGTGATCGGCAACGACACCGCGCTGACCATGGCGGCGGAAGCCGGCCAGTTGCAGCTCAACGTGATGGAGCCGCTGATCGCCTACAAGCTGCTGGATTCCATCCGCCAGCTGAGCCGAGCCATGACCATGCTCAAGAATCGCTGCGTGATCGGCATCACGGCCAATCGGGATCGTTGTGCGGAGCTGGTCAACAACTCCATCGGCCTGATCACTGCCCTCAACCCCTACATCGGCTATGACAACGCGACCCGCATCGCCAAGGAAGCCCTGGTCAGCGGTCGCAGCGTATTGGAGCTGGTGCGCGAGGAAGGCCTGCTGGATGAGGCGCGCCTTGAAGCACTGCTGTCGCCGCAGGCGATGACACGGCCGCGCCAGATGAAGGATTGAAGCTGCAGCGAGGGTCACGCGGGTAGAAGCGCTCGGGCTGCGCTTCGACGTGGTCAAAGTGCTTGGTGTTCTTGTAGGGCATCTTCATGAAGCCCGACACCCCCAGTCCGGAAATCAGTGGCACGGCGGCCAGGATGACATCCAGAAGATGCGCGAAATCGGCTTCACGCCCAGGGTCGAGCAGACGGTAATAACTGTGGATCTTGAGATGATGCGGCAATGCCTCGAAGATCAGCATTCCGGTGTGATGGATCTGATTGAGTTCCGACAGCGCGTTCATGATCTGTTCCGGCAGGGCCAGAAACTCCTCGGGATCCGGGCCATCCTCGAAATAGGAGTGCACTCGTGATTCATCCTCCAGCTCCGGAACGGCGCTGACTTCATAGGGAAAGCGGAGTGAAGGCGTCCTCGGGGTCGTCGCGCTCCAGGTGCAAGGTATCACGCGCATTGAACAGACAGGCCTTGAACACACCCTGTCGATAGATGGCACGCGCCAGCGCCACCATGTTGTTGACCGCTACCACGAAGGCGGCCTTGAGCGAGGGGTCATGCAGGTGCAGCGCCGTGTCCACGAAGATGCCCTGCGGCTCCCAGCGGATCGCCAGTCCCCCGACGATCGGATACTTCCCCAGCCGGCTCACCGCGGCCAGAAAGGCTTTCTCCGTATCTCCCATGCCCTGCATGAAGTTCTTGTAATAGCGATCCAGCTGGACGTCATTGACGGCATCCAGCGCATTGCATCGATCTCGAAGGCTTCCCGCAGAAAGGATTTGCGCGAGGTATAGACGACGGTGTCGATGTCGCGGGCGGCAGGCCGCACCCAGACGGGAAGCAGAGAGGGTATCGGCGATGACGGCAGTTCCGGCATGACCAGACGAGCCATTCTCGGCATCTCGCGCAGGAAGTAGTCACCCGCCTGCATGCGCAGCATCGGGTCTTCCGCCAGCATGCCATCCAGCATGCGCGCGAACTCCCGTGGCAGTCCCAGCGAGGTTGCCGGGATGGCCCGCACGCCGAAGCGACACGACTGCCCTGACGCCAGTGCATAGAGTGTCGCGGCCACGCCTTGCTCATCGAAGCGAGGCGAGGACAGCGCGCCATTGAGCTGTTCCTCGCCGATGAAGTAGACATCGCCCAGTCGCGCGTTGGTCTGCTGCAGATCATCCGACATCAGCTGCATCACATTGGTCGTGAGGTATTGCATGTGCTCGTCGAGTTGCGCGAAGACGGCACTGCCCCAGTCGATCAATGCTACCTGCTCACGCTCGGCATCGAAGACCAGGTTGGACGGTTTGATATCCCCGTGCACCACCGCGGGCGTGTCGGGGCTTGCGGATGACCCACGCAGCGACTTGAGAATCCCGGCAAGCTGACTGGCGACCCTGATCACCAGACGCGGTGACATGCGGCCATGCTTGAGCGAGTACTCCTCGAGATTGATGCCCGGCGCGCGCTCCATGACCAGTATCGACTGGCGGCGAACGCGCTGGTAACTGATCAGGCGCGGAATCAACGGATGCGCGACCTGGTCGAGCATGAAGGCCTCTTCCTCCAGACGGTCCTGCAACGCCTGAGGCAAGGTGACCCGCGTGAACTTGAAGACGTGCTCCTCTCGAATGGCCGTGCCTTCACCAGGGCGCCACCCGGCAAACACGAAGCCATAAGCCCCCTTGCCCACCAGATGGATTTCGCGATAGCCCAGCCCCTCGAGCTGGGCAATGCACAGTGCCACCCAGTCCTTGAGCTTCTTGGCATCATGATGCGAGAGCAGGTAGATGGACTGCTCTTCCGGGATATAGAACTGTTGCAGGCGCTCATGAGCGCGCGTGTCACTCATGGACAAGCGCCTCCCTCATCGAACCCCGTCATGCCAGCGACAGCAGCATCTCATCGGGATGCTCCAGATAGTGCTTCCACAGATTGCTGAAGCGAGCGATGGTACCGCCATCGATGATGCGGTGATCCCCGGCCCAGGTGATCGTCATGATGTCGCGCGCGCAGACATTGCCATCGACATCGAAGCGCGGCAGCCGCTGAGTACGACCGAGGGCCACGATGGCGACCTCGGGCTGATTGATGATCGGGGCCGCATAGGTGCCGCCCAGAGCACCGATGTTGGAGATCGACAGCGTGCCACCCTTGAGATCCGCCTGCGGGACACGACCATTGCGTGCCGCCTCGGTCAGTCTGGCCACCTCACGCGCGATCTCGAGGATGCTCAGGCGTTCGACGCCCTTGACGTTGGGCACCATCAGGCCGGCGGCACCATCGACAGCCATGCCGATATTGCAGCTTGCGTGATAGAGCACCTGGCTTTCATCGTCACTGAGACGTGCATTGAGAATCGGCTCTTCGAGCACCGCCAATGCCATCGCCTTCATGATGAAGGGCATCAGCGTCAGGCGAGTCCCCTCCTTGTCGGCCCGTGACTTGAGACGCGCACGCAGCGCGAGCAGCTCCGTCACATCGAGCTCATCACCGTAATGGAAATGGGGGATCTGGGTGCTGGATTGCACCATGCGTCGGGCCATGACGGCCGCCACGCCCTTGAGGGGGACCTGCCTGGCTTCCAGCCGCGCTGCACGTGGCTCGTTCGGCCGTGTCATCGCTGTCAGGCACATAAGCGTACAAGGGGGTATGGACACGGGCGTTCTCCCCCTGAGCGTAATGGAAGCGCACGATTCGCCCGGGCTCGGAGGCCGTGATCTCGACCAGCGCCTTGTCTGTCATCACATCGACGATCGTCTGGTCTTCCTCGACCTTATCACCCTCGGCCACATGCCAGGTGACCACCTCACATTCGACGATGCCTTCGCCGATGTCCGGGAGGATGAAATCACGCGAACGTCGTTCACTGACAGCCTCTCCAGCGGTCTGATCCGCGCTGTCGGCGCCCAGCGCCTTCGCTCCGGACGTCATCCACCGCAAACAGCGGTGCATGCACCCGGGCAATCTCGCCCTCCCGACAATACAGACGAACCACGGTACCTGCGTGAGGCGCGGGAATTTCCACCAATGCCTTGTCCGTCATTACCTCGGCGACCGCCTGATCTTCCTCGATCACATCGCCTTCCTTGATCAACCACTTGACCAGCTCGCACTCGACGATCCCCTCGCCGATATCGGGCAGGATGAAATCATTCATGGCACACGTCACTCCCTGTCAGTAATTCAGGCTCTGCTTGATGGCTTCGTATATCTTGAGCTCGTCCGGCAGATGCTCCTTCTCGAGCACCAGCGGGAACGGTGTGTCCAAACCGGTGACACGACGTATGGGCGCTTCCAGATACAGGAAGCAACGCTCTTGCACGGTTGCCGCTATCTCGCTGGCGAAACCTCCCGTCAGCGGTGCTTCATGACTGACCACCAGGCGACCCGTCTTGAGCACGGATTGGCATACGGTCTCGAAATCCCAGGGCAGAATGCTGCGCAGGTCGATCACCTCGCAGTCGATACCATCCTGTTCGGCCAATGCGGCCGCCTTCTCGATGACCTCCATCTGGGCTCCCCAGCCCAGAAGCGTGATGTCGCGGCCTTCACGGATGACCTCGGCGACGCCCAGCGGCAGCTCATAATCCGCTTCCGGCACCTCGCCCACGGAAGCGCGATAGAGACGCTTGGGTTCCATGAACAGCACGGGATTGGGGTCACGGATCGCCGCCAGCAGCAGGCCTTTCGCCTGATGGGGGTTGCGCGGAATCACGATCTTGAGCCCGGGGGTATGCGCAAAATAGGCTTCAGGTGACTGGGAGTGGTAGAGCCCGCCGGCAATGCCCCCGCCATAGGGGGTTCGAATGGTCAGCCCGCCGACATTGAAGAGATCCCCGGAGCGGTAACGGAACTTGGCCGCCTCGTTCACGATCTGGTCGAACGCCGGGAAGATGTAGTCGGCGAACTGGATCTCGGCGACCGGGGTCGAGCCCTGCGCCGCCAGTCCATTGGCGAAGCCGATGATGCCCTGTTCCGTCAAGGGCGTATTGAAGCAACGCTCACGGCCGTACTTGTCCTGCAGATGACTGGTGGCACGGAAGACACCGCCGAATACGCCGACGTCCTCACCGAACAGCACCACCTGTGGGTTGGCCGCCATCGCGATGTCCAGCGCGTTGTTGATGGCCTGCAGCATGTTCATCTGCTTCTTGCCTGAGCTCGCGCCGGCTGGTCTCCCTGCTGACGCTGCTGATGGGCCTTGCGGCTCTGCTCGATCTCATCGGCACTAAACCCCATGCTGCTGGCCCCCTTGGGATAGGCATGCGGGTATTTGCGGATATGCTGCTTGAGGTCTTCCATCTGCGCTTCCAGCAAAGGGGGCGGCGTGTCATAGACATCAGTGATCAGGCTCTCCAGCGGAGGCGGAGCCAGTTTCTCGGCGCGCTTCATCGACTCGAGCACCTCTCGGCGCAATTGATCGCCGGTAGCCTTCTCCTCCTCCTCGCTCCACCAGCCCTGGGCCTCAAGCCAGTGTCGCATGCGCAGGATGGGGTCCTTGTCGCGCCAGATGGCCTCTTCCTTCTTGCTGCGATAGCCCGAGGGGTCATCAGAGGAGGAATGCGCGGCCAGGCGATAGGTCATCGCCTCGATCAATACCGGCTGATTCGTCTCGACGGCGATCTTGCGCGCCGCCTGGGTGGCTTCGTAGACGGCAATCACATCGTTGCCATCCACGCGGATGCACTGCATGTGATAACCGAAGGCGCGCGGCGCGATGCCATCTGCGGCGAATTGCTCGCAGGACGGTGTGGAAATCGCGTAACCATTGTTGCGGCACAGGAAGATGCACGGCACACGATGTACCGATGCCATGTTGAGGGCCGCGTGGAAATCCCCTTCCGACGCGGCACCCTCTCCGAAGATGGTAATGGTGCATTGCCCCTTGCCCGCCAGCTTCTGACCATAGGCGTAGCCGGTCGCCTGAGGAATCTGGGTCGCCAGCGGCGATGAGATGGTCATGTAGTTCAGATCACGCGAGCCGTAGTGGATCGGCATCTGGCGTCCCTTGCCGTAGTCGCGTTCATTGCCGAACATCTGATTCATGAATTCGTCACAGCTGAACCCACGCCACGCCAATGCGCCCTGCTCGCGATACTGGGCCATGATCATGTCGTCATCCTGCAGCGCGGCCGCACTGCCGATCACCGTGGCTTCCTCACCCGTGCATTGCATATAGAAGCTCAGGCGCCCCTGACGCTGGGCAGCCAGCATGCGCTCATCCAATACCCGGATGAACAGCATGGTGTGATAGATCCTGAGCGCTTTCTCGCGCGTGATAAGGACAACCACATGAGTGACACTTCACGTCCCAATCTCTGGCGCCGCCTGCCGCTATGGCAGAAGATCCTCGGTGGCCTGGCGCTGGGTATCCTTGCCGGCGCCCTCATGGGTGAGAACGCCAGTGTCTTCAAGCCGCTGGGCGATATCTTCATCAATGCCATCAAGATGCTGATCGTACCTCTGGTATTCAGCACCCTCGTCGTCGGTATCACCTCGATGCGTGACCCTCAGAAGATGGGGCGCATCGGTGGCAAGACCATCGCGCTTTACCTGCTGACCACGGCCTTCGCGATTGCCATCGGCATGCTGGCGTCTGCCATCTTCCAGCCGGGTGCCGGTTTCGAATTCAGCTTCGACAAGGCCATGGAAACCAAGGAAGCACCGTCTCTGGTGCAGATCCTGGTGGATCTGGTGCCCAGCAACCCCATTGATGCGCTTGCCAATGGCAACATCATGCAGATCATCGTCTTCGCCATCGGGATCGGCGTCTCGCTGATCATGATCGGCGACAAGGGCGAACCGGTCGTGCGTGTCTTCGACAGCTTCGCGGAAGTGATGTACAAGCTGACCGAGTTCGTGATGGCCTTCGCCCCGTTCGGGGTCTTCGGCCTGATGGCGCATGTCTCCGGCAACTACGGCATGGATGTGCTGCTGCCGCTGGCCAAGGTCATCGCCGTGGCGTATCTGGCGAGCATCGTGCATGTGCTGGTGGTCTACTCCGGCCTGTTGGCGACACTGGGCAAGCTGAACCCGATGCGCTACCTGCGTGGCATCGTCGATGCGCTGGTCGTGGCGTTCTCCTCGGCCTCAAGCTCCGGCACCCTGCCGATCTCGATTCGCTGTGCCCAGAAGAATCTGGGCGTCTCGGAAGGCGTATCTGGCTTCGTACTGCCGGTAGGCGCCACCATCAACATGGACGGTACCGCCATCTATCAGGGTGTCGTGGCGCTGTTCATCGCGCAGATGACCGGGATCGAGCTGTCGGTGATGGATTACGGCATGATCGTGCTGACCGGTACCCTGGCCTCCATCGGCACGGCGGGCGTTCCCGGTGCCGGGCTGATCATGCTCTCCATCGTGCTCAGCCAGGTGGGTCTGCCGCTGGAAGCGATCGCCGTGATCGCCGGCATCGACCGCATCCTCGACATGGCGCGCACCACCGTCAACGTCGCGGGCGACCTGATGGTCACCACCCTCGTCGGCAAGTCCGAGAAGGAACTGGATCTGGAGATCTACAACGCGCCGCATCCGGCGGGGAATCGCGCAGCTCGCGCCTCAGCACCTTGCCGACATTGGTCTTGGGCAGGTCATCGATGAACACCACATGGCGTGGCACCTTGTAGCTGGCCAGCTCCTTGCGCGACCACTCTCTCAGCGCATCCGCCTCAAGCTCCGCACCGTCCTTGAGTACCACATATAGCTTGATGGCTTCCCCGCTACGTTCATCAAGAACCGATACCGCAGCGGCCTCCAGGACATCCGGATGTCGCACGATCACGTCCTCGACCTCGTTGGGATAGACGTTGAAGCCGGAGACGATGATCATGTCCTTCTTGCGATCGACGATGCGCATATAGCCATCGTCCTGGAAGACCGCGATGTCACCGGTGCGCAGGAAGCCATCGGCAGTGAAGCTATCCTTGGTCGCCTGCTCACGCTGCCAATATCCCTTCATCACCTGCGGCCCCTTCACGCACAGCTCACCGGGCTCTCCCATCGCGACAAGCTCGCCCTCTTCATCGTAGAGACGCACCTCCGTCGAGGGCATCGGACACCCGATGGTGCCCAGCTGGATGGCATCCAACGGATTGAACGACACGATCGGCGAGGTCTCGGTCATGCCGTAGCCTTCGGAGATATCACTGCCGGTGACCCGCTTCCACTCTTCAGCCGCCTTGCGCGTCAGCGCCACGCCTCCCGAGGTGGTGATCTTGAGCTTAGAGAAATCCAGTGCCTGGAAGCCGGGATTGTTGCACAACGCCACGAACAAGGTGTTGAGCCCCACGAACATGGTGAAGTCATGCTTTTGCAGCGTCTTCACGAAGCCCGGAATGTCCCGCGGATTGGGAATCAGCAGTGAATGGTTGCCCTCGCTGAGCATGCAGGCCAGATGAATGGTGAAGGCATAGATGTGATAGAGCGGCAGAGGTGCCACCAGCGTCTCATTCCCGGCCGAGAGCCCCTGGGTCAGCGCCATCTTGCCCTGCAGCATGTTGGCCAGCAGGTTGCGATGCGTGAGCATCGCCCCCTTGGCGACGCCTGTGGTGCCTCCGGTGTATTGCAGGACGGCGACATCATCGAGTGCCAGTGTCGGCCGCTCCCAACGCTCGGCCTTGCCCTGCGAGATGGCCTGACGCAGCGGGATGGCATCCGGCAAGCGATAACTCGGCACCAGCTTCTTGACGTGCTTGACCACGGCATTGATCAACAGGCGCTTGAGCGGTGGATGCATGTCGCCCAGTTCGCAGACCAGCACGTACTCAAGGCTGGTACGCTCGCGTACCCGCTCCACCTTGTCGGCCATGTTGGCCAGCACCACCAGCGCCCGTGCACCGGAGTCATTGAACTGATGCTCCATCTCGCGCTCGGTATACAGCGGATTGGTATTGACTAGCACCAGCCCCGCACGAATGACGGCGAAGGCCACCACCGGGAACATCAAGGTATTGGGCAACTGGATGGCGACCCGATCGCCCGGCTTGAGATCGGTCTCGTGCTGGAACCAGTCCGCCAGCTGGCGACTGGAAGTTTCGAGCTCTTCAAAGCTCATGGTGCGATCCATGCAAGTGAAGGCCGGCCGCTGGGCGTGGGTGCGACAGGCGTTCTCGAACATGTCCATCAGGGAATCAAGGCCGGTGAAGTCCACTTCCCGCGAGGAGCGCAGGCACGACATGCCGCTCGTGTCGCCTGTCGTTGGCTGTGCTCTCGAAGCATCGGGCGAGGCATCTACCACGTGGGAAAGATCTGTAGTCATCTAGTTGTTAGTGGACTTGCCTGGCTCATCGGGTCGAGCCGCTAGGGGATCATGCATGGCGTTGCTCCTTGAACAGTACGTGGGGCGCTCGGCGTCACTGCCCCCGCTACCTTGTTGTTGTATGACGTTGTTGTAAGACGTCGTCGCGCGACTACGTCGTAAGACATCGTGGTGAGTTGCGTGGTGAGGCGCTGCTGGGGCTCCGTCGGGTGGGTGTCAGCCTGTGGGCTCTTTACTTTCGACAGCATAGCCGCAAACCCATGCTGCGCGCCGTTGGCGGAATCGATGGACCTGCCAGCATTGGAACATACGTACGTTTGATATTGCCTTGCGACCTTGGTGACATGCGCAGGCTGGCTCTGGAGCAGGGAAACAGCCCTGAGCCCAAGGAGGAACAGGCAACTCAAGAGAGGTCGCGGACCTCGTTCTCGATCATCTTGCGGATATGCTCTTCGTTCTCGATCATCGATTCGCCGTCCTCGCGCAGCGATTTCAACAACCCGATCATCATGGCGATCAACACGAAGGTGAACGGCAAGGCGCCGGCGATCGAGGCAGCCTGCAGGGACTTGAGCGCCTGATCTCCCCCCAGCAACAGCAGGATCAAGGTCACGGCGCCCAGCATCATGCCCCAGATGATGCGTTGCTGAACCGGAGGACGACGACCGAAGGCCAACAGGCGTCCCAGCACCAGGGTGCCGGAATCCGCAGACGTGACGAAGAAGATGATCACCACGACCAGCGCCGCCACCTTGGCTACGGTCGCGGCGTTGCCGGGTGTGAGCACCTCGAACGAGTGGTAGAGGGTTCCGGCGTAGTCCCAGTTGGTGACCGCAGCCGTATAGATGCCCATGTCGGCCCCGTACAGGGACTGATAGATGCCCGCCGAGCCGATGACGCCAAACCAGACCAGCGCCACGATGGAGGGGATCACCATCACCCCGAGAATGAATTCACGGATAGTTCGGCCGCGCGAGATGCGGGCAATGAACATGCCGACGAAACCGGCCCAGGCGATCCACCAGCCCCAGTAGAAGATGGTCCAGCCGCCCTGCCAGATGCGCTCATCCGGCGTGCGCGCCGTCCACAGTGTCATCGAGACGCCTTCGGTGAGGTAATCCCCGAGCGCGGTGATGGAGCTCGCGATCAGATAGTTGGCATCGCTCACCAGCAGGAAGTAGGCAAGGATGCCGAGGCATACCCAGGTATTGAAGGTGGAAAGCA
The DNA here is from genome assembly GCF_004006355.1 of Cobetia sp. ICG0124. NCBI lineage: Bacteria > Pseudomonadati > Pseudomonadota > Gammaproteobacteria > Oceanospirillales > Halomonadaceae > Cobetia > Cobetia sp. ICG0124. The sequence goes on from NZ_CP024893.1 coordinate 1,811,612, forward strand.
GCTTGATGCCACGTGCCACGCCGCTGGTCGCTGACAGAGTGGCGATGGCGCTGATCAGCAGGATGGAGACCACGGTCACCATGCGCGACTTCTCTTCGATGAGACCCAGTGACATCAGGCCGGAGCCGATCTGCTCGACGCCCAGGCCGAGCGTGGTGGCGATGCCGAAAATGGTGCCGAACACGGTCAGGATGTCGACGGTATGTCCGATGGGCCCGTAGATACGGTTGCCGATCAGCGGATAGAGGGCCGAGCGCATCGAGAGCGGCAGGCCCTTGCGAAAGGCGAAATAGGCCAGTGACAGTCCGACGATGGCATACATGGCCCAGGCGATCGTCCCCCAGTGGAAGACGGTGAGCTTGATGCCACCGGCCGCCGCTTCCGCGACGCGGCTGTCAGGCACCGGGAAGCCTTCGTCCCCCGGCATGAGCCCACTCGCCAAGGCTGCCTGCTTGGCCTCGAAGAAGACGGCGACGGCCGCCTTGATGTCAGCACTCAGAAACGGATTGCCCCCGCTCCAGTCACTCGCGAAATGGATCATGGGCTCGGACATCGAGAAGAACAGCATGCCCGCGCCGGTACCGCAGCCGAACAGCATCGAGAACCAGGCAAAATTGCTGAACTCCGGACGTTCATCGTCACGCCCCAGCCGGATCTTGCCGACACGCGAACACATCACGTAAAGACAGACCACGAAGGTCGAGAACATGACCAGCACGTAGTACCAGCCCAGGGTGCTCTCTATCCAGGATTTGATACCCAGAAACTGATCGCTGGCCGTCTTGCCCAACAGAATCGCATAGAGAATGAAAAACACGGTCATGGTGATCGCGGTGATACCGAGCGTCGAGTTGAGTCCCTTCAGGACACCTCGCTGCTCGATCAGTGCATCCAGTTCCTTTCCTTTCAGCATGTTTCTACCTCGTGACGGACTTTTATTATCGTTGTTCATGACACCGGTATCGTGGTTCATGACAGCGGTATCGTTGTTCATGACACCGGTATCGTGGTTCATGACAGCGGATACTGGGGCTCAGGGAACCTCAGGCGTCATGGGGACATTGCGGGCAGATCGCGTTCACCTTCGGTCAGTCATGGGCGAGAACCCTGGCAGGAGACACCACCACGGCATGTCATCTGGCCCCCGCCGGTATGCGACTTTGTGGGGAGAATCCATGCTAGAGGGCCCCCGCTCGCGAGACAAATAAGATCTCGACGTCGTCTGGATAAGCAGAGCTAATGCCTGAGCTGAGAAGACGAGGCCTCAGGTCACGGCGTCTCTCGACAGATGCACTATCCAGTCCGGCTCATCCGGTCCGTCTCATCCAGACAGACAAAAGCCCCCGCCGGCAGACTGGGTCAGGCGCAGCTGGTGCAGGTAGTGCATATGGCGCTCGTACTGTTCGAGCAGATCATTGATCACCTGGTCCTTGCTGTAGCCCATCAGATCATAGGACTGGCCGCCTTCCTTGAGGAAGACCTCGGCACGACAGTAATCCTCTTCATCGCCTTCGTCTTCCTGATCCAGATTGAGGTCCGGACGCAGGTGGGAGCGAATGCGCACGCCGTAGATGAAGTCATCTTCCTCGCCATGGCGCGCATTGAAGTAGACGCGATCACGACTGATGGTGACTTCCACCTCCAGCCCCTGACCACGCAGCTCTTCCGCCAGCTCCTGCATGCCCTGCGCGACGGTACCGCGCAGGAACCCCCGCACCATGGCGCGCGTCGGGAAGCTCATCAGGTGCTGGGCACGCTTGCGCCAGTTGCCCTTCTCGCCCATCGGGGTCGCCGCTGCCGTGTTGACGGACAGTGAACGCCGCTTGACGGACTCGAGATTGAGCTGGCGCAGCAGCCCGAAGATCGACGCCAGCAGGATCATCCCGAACGGCAAGGCAGTGGCGATGGTGGCCGTCTGCAGTGCGCCCAGCCCACCGGCCAGCATCAGGACGATCGCCAGAATGCCCACCGCGAAGGCCCAGTAGATACGCTGCCAGGTCGGGGTATCTTCCCGCCCGCCGGAGGCCAGCATGTCGACCACCATCGAGCCGGAATCCGCGGATGTCACGAAGAACACGATGACCATCACCAGCGCGATCACCGAGGTGATGGACGCCAGCGGCAGCTGCTCGAGGAAGGTGAACAGGGCCAGCGAATAGTTGTCGTTGACGGTATCGACCAGCGCCGTGACGTTCTGCTCCATGATCATCGAGATGGCCGTGTTGCCGAAGATGGTCATCCACAAAAGGGTGAAGCCGGCCGGCACGAACAGCACGCCGATCACGAATTCCCGGATGGTACGACCGCGCGAGACACGCGCGATGAACATGCCGACGAACGGAGACCAGGACATCCACCAACCCCAGTACAGCAGCGTCCAGCCACCGATCCAGTCGTTGGGCTCATAGGCATAGAGTTCGAAGGTCTTGCCGACGATATCGGCCATGTAGAAACCGGAATTCTGCACGAAGGCCTTGAGCAGGAAGGCGGTCGGCCCGAGCAGCAACACGAACAGCAACAGCACGACGGCAAGCCCGAGATTGACCTCGGACAGGATGCGGATGCCCTTGTCGAGCCCGGTCACCACCGAGATGGTCGCAAGGCCGGTGATCACGACGATGATCGCCACCTGGGTCCAGTCATTGTTGGGCATGCCGGTCAGGTGCGAGAGCCCGGCGTTGACCTGTGCCACGCCGTAGCCCAGCGTGGTGGCAACCCCGCAGACGGTGCCGACGATGGCGAAGATGTCCACCGCATGGCCGATCGGCCCATGGATACGCTCACCAATCAGCGGATACAGCGCGCTGCGCAACGTCAGCGGCAGTTCATGGCGATAACTGAAGTAGGCCAGAATCAGCGCGACGATGGCATAGATGGACCAGGCGTGAAGCCCCCAGTGGAAGAAGGTCAGCTTCATCGCTTCGCGCGCGGTCTCCACCTCTTCAGGGGTACCGGTCGGCGGATTCAGGAAATGCATCACCGGTTCGGCGACACCGAAGAACATCAGTCCGATGCCCATGCCAGCCGAGAACAACATCGCGAACCAGGTGACGTTGCTGTAGTCCGGCAGCGAGTGATCCGGACCAAGACGAATCTCGCCGTGGCGCGAGAAACCGACATAGATCACGGAAATGAGAACGATCGCGACACACAGGATATAGAACCAGCTGACGGTATTGGTGATCCAATGCTGGACCGAGTCAAATACCGACATGGCCGTGTCCGAGAACACTGCCGTGAAGATCACCAATAGCAGGATGATGGCGTTGGCGCAGAAGAAGACTGGCGGATTGACCTTGGCAAACAGGCCTGAACGAGACTCCTTGCCGGGCTCTCCGCCACCCTCGCGCTGTCACTTGCCCTGTTGACTGCCCTGCCGGCCGCTTCGGCAATGGCCGGTCCGGGGCACCCACGACTGGATGGCCCGGGGCCCGGATATCTTCATCGGGCATGGTGGCCCTGGGCCGCTGGTACGCTGGGCCCCGGGCGGCCCCGGCCACGGGCATGGACTGCCGGCAGGCGCTCGCGGCATCTGGGTTGGCGCCACTCTCTACTACCTGGCGGCGGGCACCTATTACCTCTGGGAGGCCAGCCAGCAACAGTACCTGCCAGTCCAGGCCCCTGCTCCGGCGACACTCTCCGCCCCCGCGGTGGATGTCATCGCATATCCCTCCAAGGGGCAGAGCCAGGACCAGCAGGCCAGGGATCGCTACGAGTGCCATCGCTGGGCCAATCAGGAAAGTGGCGCGGATGCCAATTCCGCCGCCCCGCCGGTGACCGCTGGCAATGCCGACACCTATCGTCGCGCATTGAGTGCCTGCTTCAGCGGACGCGGCTACAGCGTGCAATAAGTCAGCCGCGACGCTTCTGGTGGCGCTCGCGGTTGTTGTCACGCGCCGCACGGGATTTGCGCAACATCACCAGCGTTGCCCCCAGGCCACCATGACGCTGCGGAGCACTGCTCCAGGCTTGCACCTCCGGCATCTGTTGCAGCCAATGCACCAGGTAGGAGCGAATCAAGGCAGCATGCGATTCACCATCACGCCCCTTGCCATGGATCACCAGCAGCGAGCGCAATTCACTGCCCCAGGCATCCTGAATGAAGCGATGGACCTCTCGACGACACTCGATCAAGGGCCGACGCATCAGATTGAGCTGTGCCTCCGGGGGGTAGCCGCCCTGACGCAGACGGTCCAGCACGCCCACCTGAATGCCATCACGCCGATACTCGACCGGATCATGCGGCGACAGATGCTCCACGTAACTGTCTGACAACCCATCCAGCTCATTGCCCAGCGCCTTCTGGGCCTCTTCCCGACGGGCCAGCTGTGCTTCGCTCGGTGCCCTGGGCCCCGTGGCCACATCCGCGCGATCCTTGCCACGCGTCAGAGGAGCAACACCTTGCATCTCACGACTGAACAGCGCATCCGCTTCATCAGGGGTGATCTCGCGCGAATGCGCTGCCGACATCATTGCAGGGGAAAAACGTGACATGGCACCCTCCAGTCTTCACCAGGACGTGGCAATCACAAACGACGACGCCCCGAGACAGAGAATGCCTCGAGGCGTCAGCCAAGCTCAAGCGTCCATGCCAAATTCGTGCGTCCACACGTCTGGCGTCACGACGGGATCAGTGACCCGTCTTGAGCTGTTCCCAGTACTTCTGATAGATCGACAGCGCATCGCCGACATCGGTCTGGAACTCGCCACGTGCGAGATCCTGCTGCGTCGGGAAGACCACCGGATTGTCACGCACCTCGGGGTCCATCATCTCCTTGGCGGCAAGGCTCGGCGTGGTGTAACCCACGTATTCGCTGATCTCCTTGCTGACTTGCGGGCTGATCAGATAATCGATGAACTGATAGGCCGCATCGACGTGACGCGCATTGGACGGGATGGCCATGGTGTCCATCCACAGTATGATGCCTTCCTCGGGATAGACGTAATTCACCGGTACGCCTTCCTCATTGGCCTGGTAGACCTCACCGTTCCAGATCAGACCGGCATCGACCTCGCCCTGCATGAACGGCACACGCGCCGCATCGGAGTTGAAGGCGCGAACATTGGGCATCAACTCGGTCAGCTTCTCGTACGCCGCCTTGATCTCGTCCGGGTCCGTGGTATTGCCGCTGTAGCCCAGGCTTGCCAGCGCGACATGGAAGACCTCGCGCATGTCATTGGAGAGCAGCAACTTGTCACGATACTTGTCATCCCACAGATCGTTCCAGCTGGTCAGCGCGCCCTCTTCGACATAGTCAGGGTTGTAACCGATCCCGGCGCTGCCCCACATGTAAGGCACGCTATATTGATTGCCCTTGTCGAAGTCGCGGTCGACCAGGTTGGGATCGAGATCCTTGAAATGGCTGAGCTTGCTGACATCCAGCTTCTGCAGCAGATTCTCGCGCGCCATCTTGTCGATGTAATACGTCGACGGGAAGACGAGATCGTAGCTGTTGTCGCTGTCCAGCAGCTTCAGCTTGGCGTACATCGCTTCGTTGGAATCGAAGGTGGAATAGATGACATCGATACCGGTCTGTTCTTCAAAGCGCTCGATGACCTCATCGGGCATGTACTCCGTCCAGTTGTAGACGTAGAGCACCTTGTCGCTGTCATCCGCGGCCAGAACGGGGGCGGATGTCGCCACGGATGCCAGGCTGACGGCAGCCATCAGGCCAGCGGCGCGCAGCGGGAAACGGGAACCTTGCATGTTATTTTTTCTCCTTGATCAACCACTGGGAAATCACCAGCAGACAGAGTGACAATCCAAGCAGCAGAGTTGCCAGTGCATTCACTTCAGGCTTGAGCCCCAGGCGCACCATGGAATAGATACGCAGCGGCAGAACTTCAAAGGTCGGACCGGTGACGAAGGTCGAGATCACGACATCGTCCAATGACAGGGTAAAACTGAGCAGCCAACCCGAGGCTATCGCCGGCATCAACGCTGGCACCAGCACATGCCAGACGGCTCGTGCTTCGCTGGCCCCCAGATCACGTGCGGCCTCCAGCAATTGCGGATTGATCCCCGACAGGCGCGAATACACCGTGATCACCACGAAGGGCAGACAGAAGGTGGCATGAGAGACCAGCAACGAGAGGTAGCCCAGCTGGATGCCCAAGGCGATGAACAGCGCCAGAAACGCGATCGCCATCACGATGTCCGGCATCATCATCACGGTAAACAGCATGCCGTTGAGCAGCGGCTTCCCCCGGAAGCGATAACGGTACAGCGCCGTGGCGGTCAGGGTGCCGATCAGCGTGGCGAGAGTCGCCGCCGTCACGCCCAGCCACAGGGTATTGAGCGCAGCATCCATCAGATTGGCGTTGCCCAGCAGCTTGTCGTACCAGCGCAGACTGAAGCCACCCCAGAGGAACGGATTGCGCGAATCATTGAAGGAAATCCCGATCAACACCAGGATCGGCACATACAGCAGCGTGAAGATCAGCGTCATGTAGCAACGACTGAACACGCGCAGGGGGCGGCTCAGGCTCATAGTGTCACCTCCCGCTTGAAGAGCTTCACGCTGCGGTAATACGCAAGCAGCAGGAAGGCCATCACCAGTGTCAGCATCACGCTGATGGCCGCCCCGAAGGACCAGTTGTTGGCTTCCAGGAACTGACCCTTGATGATGTTGCCGATCAAGGGATGACGCGAGCCACCCAGCAGATCCGACACATAGAACATGCCCATCGCCGGCAGGAACACCAGCAGCACGCCGGCGATGATGCCGGGCATGGTCAGCGGCAACACCACATGACGGAAGGTGGCCAGACCATTGGCGCCGAGATCGCGTGCCGCCTCCAGGGTCGGACGGCTGAGCTGCTCGAACACCGCGTAAAGCGGAAGAATCATGAAGGGCAACAGCATGTAGACCAGCCCGATGATCACCGCCTCCTCGGTATACAGAAGCCGCAGGGGAGTATCGATCAGCCCCAGAGTCATCAGCACATCATTGAGCAGCCCACGGGTCGCGATCAGCGTGCGCAGGGCATAGATGCGAATCAGCGAGTTGGTCCAGAACGGGATGATCACCAGCAGCAGCAGCAGCGGCTGCATCCGGGGGCTGGCACGCGAGATCATCCAGGCGAGCGGATACCCGAGCACCAGGCAGATCAGGGTCGTGACCAGGCCGATCCACAGCGAATGGCCAAACACTCCCAGATAGACTGGACTGATCATCTGGCCGTAATTGGTCAGCAAGCCCTGCCAGAGCGTGGCAGGCGAGATGTCGCCACTCAGTAGCTGCCCACTGCCCTCGGGCATCAGGCTGACCAGTACCACCAGCAAGGTGGGCGCCAGTACCAGCACGATCAGCCAGCCCCAGATGATGGTCAGCGTGGCCGTCTTGAAGGGATTGCGCACCACACTCACGTCCCCGCCTCCACGGGGGCATCATCCGGCAGGATGATTTCCCAGTCCGGCACCCAGCTGACCTTGACGCGCTCACCGAGGCGATAATCGAAGTCCGGATCATCCTCATCGAAGAACTCGCTGGCCAGCAGCTGCTGGCCACTGTCGAGCTCCAGCACCGTATCCAGCGTCATGCCCTTGTAGTTGCGCTCGATGACACGGGCCGCGAAGCCTTCGCTGTCCTCGGCGGACTTGAGTCGCATGTCCTCCGGGCGCAGCAGCACCTGCACCGCCTCGCCACCCAGGTATTCGCGGCCGTGGCTGCTCAGCTCCAGCGACTTTCCCAGCACCTCGACATGGATGCGCCCCGGCGTTGTCGAAGGCCGCTCGACGCGTGCCGCCAGCTGATTGATCTCGCCGACGAAGCGCGCCACGAACAACGTGCTCGGCGACTCATAGACTTCACGCGGCGTGCCGATCTGCTCGATCCCCCCTTCCCGCATCACGACCACACGATCGGACATGGAGAGCGCTTCCTCCTGATCGTGGGTGACGAAGACGAAGGTGATGCCCAGACGGCGCTGAAGACGCTTCAGTTCATTCTGCATCTGCTTGCGCAGCTTGTAGTCCAATGCCGAGAGCGGCTCATCCAGCAGCAGGACACGCGGGCGCTTGATGACGGCGCGGGCAATGGCGACACGTTGCTGCTGGCCACCGGAGAGCTGGTCCGGACGACGGTCGGACAGATGCGCCAGTTGCACCATTTCCAGCGCTTCCCGCACACGCTCGTGGATCTCGGCCTTGGGCACCTTCTCCATGCGCAACCCGAAGGCCACGTTGTCGTAAAGATTCATGTGCGGAAACAGCGCATAACTCTGGAAGACGGTATTGACCGGACGCAGGTGCGCAGGCGTGTGCTGCAATGCCGCGTTCTCGAGCGTGATGGTACCCGCATCAGGGTCCTCGAAGCCTGCGATCAAGCGCAGTACGGTCGTCTTGCCACACCCTGAGGGGCCTAGCAGGGTCACGAACTCACCATCCTTCAAATCCAGATCCAGGCTGTCGAGCACCTTGCGCTCGCCAAACGTCTTGGTGATGGAGCGCAACTTGACCAGTGGGGTCGTCTCAGGAGCAGAGCTATTCATCGGCAGGGGGTCACCTCCAGCGGGAAACGCGCGCGTCTCCCTGATACATGAAATGGCGCGCCGGAAATGACGCGCCACACTGTCGAGTCACCTCACCGACACTGGGCAGAACCTCCACTAGCCCACAGTCCATGCGTTCCTTCTCGGCCTGACGCGCCTGAGCCAACGCTTCTCGCAAGGGCTCCAGACGAGGGTGCGGCGCTTCGCCGGCCTCGCCTGCCGGCAGATCCCAGGGCAGCGCTCGCGCCAGCTCCCAGAGCGTATAGTGATTGAGATCACGTCCCAGCACCCACTGACCATCCTGGGTCTGGCTGGCGATGTTCTCCTCAATCAAGGGCTTGAGTACACGACGATAGCGGCTGCCCAACACCTCGGTCAGGCTGTCATCCGAGAGCGGCTCGCCCCGTTCATGCGCATCCTTGAGCAGCATCACGGCCCCCAGGGTCTGCCAGAACGGTGGCCAGCGATGCCAGTCAGCGTTGGAGCGCTCCCCCATCCAGGCCGCCACTTCCGCCCCAAGCAACACGATGCACCAGGACAGGAAGACCCACAGCAGGAACAGTGGCACTGCCGCGAAGGCACCATAGATGGCCTGATAGGACGGGAACTGCGTGACGTAGAACGAGAACCCGGCCTTGGCCAGTTCCAGTGCCAGAGCTGTCGTCACCGCTCCCACGGCCGCATCGCGCAGGCGCACCTTGCAATTGGGTACCGCGGCATAGATGAAGGTGAAGGCCACCGCGCTCAACAATGGTGGCAACAGGCGCAGCAATACCGCCTTGCCGCCCAGCATCGAGGCCGCTGAATCGAAGAACGACAGCGAAGTCAGATAGGAAGACAGCAGGAAACCAGACCCCAGCATCAGCGGCCCGAGTGTCAGTACCGCCCAGTACATCAGAAAGCTCGACAGCCCCTTGCGCCCTTCCGGTACCTGCCAGATGGCATTGAACGCCCCTTCGATGGTGATCATCATCAACACCGAGGTGACGAACAGAAAGATGAGGCCCACGGAGGTCAGATTGCGAGCCTGGCCCGAGAACTCATTGAGGTACTCAAGCACCGTCTCGCCGGTGGAGGGCAGGAACTGGGCAAAGACGGTGGTCTGCAGTTGCTGCCCGACACCGTCAAAGCTCGGGATGACGGCGAACATCGAATAGATCACCGTCATCAGAGGCACCACCGCGAACAGGGTGGTATAGGTCAAGGCGGAGGCAGTCTTCTTGCCATCGTGATAGTTGAAACGTGAGACCAGCTTGAGGACGACCCCGATGGCAGGCGTCATCCGCTTGAGTTGTGGCAGTTGTGGCATTCTCATGCGCCCCTCTACAATGCATCCCTGATTCCAGTACGTCCCCCGATACGACACCCTATGTGCTCGTGCTTTATTACTCGCGTCACGGTGCGACCCAGACCCTGGCGGAGCAGATCGTCGCTGGCATCGAGTCCATTCCGGGAATCCAGGCCCGCCTGCGCCGTGTCCCCGAAGTCTCGACGACCTGCGAGCAGACCACGCCGGAAATCCCCGACAGCGGTGCCATGTATGCCACCCTCGATGACCTGCGTCAGTGTGCAGGCCTGGCACTTGGCAGCCCGACCCGTTTCGGCAACATGGCCGCTCCGCTGAAGTACTTCCTCGACTCCACCAGCGAGCTGTGGATGAACGGGGCACTGATCGACAAGCCCGCCACCGCCTTCAGTGCCTCAAGCTCACTGCATGGCGGTCAGGAAACCACCTTGATGACCATGCTGGTGCCTCTTCTTCACCACGGCATGGTCTATGCGGGTGTGCCCTACAGTGCCACTGAATTGCTGGAAACCACCCAGGGCGGCACGCCCTATGGCACCACCCATGTCAGCGGCAAGCGCGGTGACAATGACGTGAACGACCATGAGAGACGCCTGGCCGTCGCACAAGGCAAGCGCATTGCGCGTCTGGCCCTCGCCATGCAACCCCTCAGGGAGAACCGATAGATGCGCGCCTGGCTTGAACGAATGGAACGCGAACAAGGCCTCGACACCCTCGAGGCCAAGAGCCGCCGCGGCGTGATCGTGAGCTTCGCGGCCCTGGCCGTCATCCTGCTGGTAGGTGGCATCCAGTTGATGGCCCAGAGTGACAATACCGGCCTGGTGCCGTTGTTGATTCGCCTGCTGCCCATTGCCCTTTTCCTGCCCGCCGTGCTGACTCGTCGCGCCCGCGGCCACGTCTGGCTGGCCTTCGTCAGTCTGCTCTATCTCATGCAGGGCGTGATGCTGGCCAGCGTACCCGGCCATGGGGTGATCGGCATACTGGAGGCGCTGGCGGCACTTGGCCTGTTCCTCGCCAGCATGGCGTATGCTCGCTTTCGCTCGCGCAATCTGAAGCGTCAGCCTCAGTCGTGATCGCCAGGCGTGGCGTGAGGCGCTGCGTCAGACGCTACCGGTGATGTTCGGCTATATCCCGCTGGGAGCCGCCTTCGGGGTGCTGTTCACCCAGTTGCCCCTGAGCCCCTGGCTGGGACTCTTGATGTCGGTGATCATCCTGGCGGGTGCCGGGCAGTTCCTGGCAGTCGCTCTGCTGGGCGCTGGAGCGGGTGTCACGGAGGTGGCCGTCGCCACCCTGCTGCTCAACTCACGCCACCTGTTCTATGGCCTGTCATTGCTGGAGCGTTTCCGCGAGGCCGGAATCGCCAAGCTCTATCTCATCTTCGGTCTCACCGACGAGACCTACTCGCTGCTATCCAGCCTGCCGCGCAGCGGTGAGCGGGATGACAAGGCCGCCAGGCGCAATGATCAGCGTCTGATGCTGCGCATTACGGCGCTCAACCAGCTGTGGTGGGTATTGGGGACCGCACTGGGACTGGCGGCCGGCCAGCTTACCTTCGACAGCAGCGGCATCGAATTTGCCCTCACTGCCTTGTTCGTCGTGCTCGGCATCGAGCAATGGTACGCATTGCGGGAACGCTGGCCCTTCCTGCTGGGCCTGGTGATCACCCTGGCGGGGCTATGGGTGCTGCCCCAAGACCAACTACACGATGACAACGACCCAGGCACTGCTGCTGATCGGCGTGGCCGCGCTGGCGACCTTCGCAACACGCGTGACCCCCTTCCTGTTTCTCTCACGCCATTCCGCACATCCCTTGATCCTGCACATGGGTCGCTATCTGCCGGCCATCGTGATGGTCGTGCTGATCATCGTGTCCCTGTCTGCCATGTCGTTGCCCGGCCGCAGCGAGCTCTGGCGCGACTGGCTGATGCAGGCCGAAGGGGCCGGCATGCTGATATCCGCCGCCTGCGTGGCCGGCCTTCACCTCTGGCGACGCAATGCGCTGCTCTCCATCGCCGTCGGTACCGGTCTTTACATGGCGTGGGTACAGCTCGGCCCCATGGCACAGGCCTGAGGCCCTTGCGATCTGGCGCTCGACGGTACACAGTCCTTACATTACATGAGCAATTCATCAAGGGAGCCCACCATGAATCGCGATATCGCTGACGTGCGCAGAACCTACTCCGGTGATGGCCTGAATCTTGACAACACCCCGGCCGAACCCTTCGAGCAGTTTCAGGAATGGCTGACCAGCGCACTCTCCGCCGATGACAACGATGCCAATGTGATGACGTTGTCCACCGTGGACAGCCAGGGCAAGCCGCACGCGCGCATCGTGCTGCTCAAGGGATACGACGCGCAAGGGTTCATCTTCTATACCAACTATCAGAGCCACAAGGGCAGCGAACTGGCCAATATGCCGCATGCGGCCTTGACGTTCTGGTGGCCTGCCATGGAGCGCCAGGTCCGTATCGAGGGTCGCGTGGAGAAGGTCTCGGACGCCACCTCGGACCACTACTTCGCCTCCCGTCCCAAGGAAAGCCAGCTGGGCGCCTGGGTCTCGCAGCAGAGCGTCGAGATTCCGGATCGCGACTGGCTCAGCGAGAGACAGGGTCGCTTCGAGAAGGTCTATGCCGACAGTGATGTCCCGCGCCCTGAGCACTGGGGTGGCTATCGCGTGGTGCCCGAGATGATCGAGTTCTGGCAGGGCCAGCCATCACGCCTGCACGACCGGGTCCGTTATCAGCGTCTGGATACCGAAGACAATGAGTGGCACAAGGTGATGCTCGCACCGTGAGGAGGCCACATGGCCTGGGACGACAGTGCAACACCCAAGGTGGCTCGTCAGACGCTGGTAGATCGCCTGCTGGCAAGCTACACACCTTCCGATCACCATGGCATCTCGCTGGTGGATCACGCCGTGGTCGGCAATGTGCTCTACACCGTGCTGGAGCATCCCCATGGTCATACCTTCATTCGCCAGCATCTGATGCAGGCTCCCCGACAGGGTGACCCCAGCCGCTGGGAATACCATATCCGGGATGAAGGCACGCCAGATATTCCGCTGCAATGCCCACCGGCACTCCTGGCGCAGTCCACTGCCCCCGGTGAGATTGCCGCCCAGTGGCGAGAGGCGACCCGCGCCGCGCGTGAGGATGTCGCGGCGCGCAAGCGCAAGATCAAGAAGCTCAGGAAAGGCGAGCGCCTTGCGGCACTGGATGGCAGCGAGGTGATCTTCGTGCGGGCTTTCACCGCCAGCCTGTTCATCGGGCGAGCTCCCGACGATACCGAGGAGGAGGAATACGAGTATCACTGGGAAGACATCGCGTCATCTGTGAGACCCCATGCAGCCACAAGCCGACCCGTTCATCGTTCCGCCCTGTCGTGAGACCTACAAGGTGCTTTACGCGGATGAGGACATCCTGCTGATCCACAAGCCTAGTGGTCTGCTGAGCCTGTCGGGCAAGCATCCGCTCAATCTGGACTCGCTGCACCATCGGCTGGTCAAGGAATACCCGACCGCCAAGCTGCTGCACCGTCTGGATCTCGGCACATCAGGCATCATGCTGGTGGCACTCAACAAGCCGGCCAACGGCAACCTGACGCGCCAGTTCCAGGCCCGGACCATCGACAAGTCCTACCGCGCGATGCTGCTGGGACACGTCGAGCAGGACAGTGGACGGATCTCGCTGCCGATTGCCAAGGACGTGGATCAGTTCCCGTTGCAGAAGATCTGCCATGAGACAGGCAAGACCGCCATCAGTGACTATCGCGTGCTTGAGCGGCTCGAGGCCCCCAGGCGTACCCGGGTCGAATTCACGCCCGTCTCCGGGCGCACCCACCAGCTGCGCATCCACAGTCAGCAGTTGGGCCACCCCATCCTGGGCTGCGATCTGTATGCCAGTGATGAAGCCTTCTTCATGGCCGAGCGCCTGATGCTGCATGCCGAGATGATCGCCTTCGATCACCCGGTCAGCGGCGAGCGCATGCAAGTCCGCAGCCCCTGCCCCTTTTGAGCTTACTGAGCCGTTGCCGGCAGCCACTCATTGACGATATCCGGATGGCTTTCCACCCACGCCTTGGCCGTCTCGTAGGGGTCTGCATCATCTTCCTGGTTGTTGAGCATCACCTCGCCCATGTCCGCCGGGGTCCAGGCGAAGTTGTCCAGGATCGCGTAGACCTCCGGCATGTCCTCCTTGAGCCCCTTGCGTGCCAGGGTATGGATCTCCTCGGCACCGCCATAGACACCCTTCGGATCCTCCAGGTACTTGAGGTCCCAGCGCGCGAACATCCAATGGGGGGTCCAGCCGGTCACCACGATATCCCGCTCGCCCTTGATGGCATTGCTCAGTGCTGCGGTCATGGTCGCACCGCTACCGGTCGTGAGGTCGATATCCTCGAGATCGTAATCCTCGAGCACCTGCTCGGTGAGTCGGGTCAGGCCGGCGCCTGGCTCGATACCGACGATACGCTCATCAATCTCGTCGGCATGCGAGGTGATGTCCTCGATGGACTCGAGCTTGCTGTACGCCGGGACCACCAGGCCAAGCTTGGTGCCCTCGAGGTTGACTCCCAGGTCCTCGACCTTGGGCCCGACCTTGGCCATGTAGTCTTCATGGGTCGTGGGGAGCCACGCACCGACCATGCCATCAGCATCACCAAAGGCGACCGCCTGGAACATCGCGGCGGCGGACAGCGCCTTGAGCTCGACGTTGTAGCCCTGGGCTTCCAGCACCGCTTTCACGACATTGGTGGAGGCGACCTCGGAGGACCACTCGACATACGCCAGGGTGACATCTCCCTTGTCACCTGCCGCATGAGCCGCGCTGACACCGACCACCGAGGATGACATGGCGGCCCCCAGCAACAGTGCCTTGGCGGTGATGGTCACTTGGCGGTGATGGTCAGATGGCTACGTGAAGTACCTTGCTTATTCATCAACTTCCCCTTTATTTGAATCTACTTATTTCTTAGGTGAGTCACCTCAGGAGCGCGACTTCTTTTCCTTGCTCAAGGTCTGGGTCAGGCGGTCAAGCAGCATGGCCAGGATCACCACCGCGATACCCGCTTCGAACCCATCTCCGGGACGCAGACGCTGGATCGCCTTCCAGACCTCGTTGCCCAGACCATCGGCGCCGATCATGGCCGCGATGACGACCATCGACAGGGCCAGCATGATGGTCTGGTTGATGCCCGCCATCACCGTCGGCAGCGACAGGGGCAGCTGCAGCTTGAAGAGCTTCTGGCGACGGGTGGACCCGAAGGCATCTGCGGCCTCGATCAGCTCCTTGGGCACCTGACGAATCCCCAGGGTAGTGAAACGGATCGCCGGCGGCATCGAGAAGATGACCGTAGCGAAGATCGCCGAGACTGACCCGATACCGAAGAAGGGAATGGCCGGGATCAGATAGACGAAGGCCGGCATCGTCTGCATGAAATCCAGAACCGGCATGATGACCCGATAGAAGCGATCCGACAGCGCCGCCAGAATGCCCAGGGGGATGGCGATGACCACGGCCACCAGCGTCGCGATGACCACCAGGGTGAGCGATTCGATCATCGGATCCCACAGATCCAGATTCCAGATGAGGCCGAGGCCCAGGATGGAACCGATCGCCAGGCGAGTTCCCGCCAGCCGCCAGCACAACAGCGCGACCAGTGCGATCAAGGCCCACTGAGGCATCCACATCAGGGCGTCATTGAGCGCACCGATGCCGGTCTCGGTGAACTTGGAAATGGCGCGGGTCACGCTGGAATAATTGTTGGTCAGATAATCCAGCCCTGCCTCGATCCAGTCACCCAGCTCTATCTTCGGAATGGTGAAACCTGTCGATTCACTCATGCATGCGCCTCCCCTGCTTCGGCCAGCTCAGCCAGTACGGATCCCTTGACCACGACTCCCATCAAGCGCGATTGCTCATCCACGACTGCCAGCGGGTGGTGATGGCCGGCAAACATCGCGAACAGGTTGTGCAAGGGCTCATCAGGCGAGACCCGACAGCAATCGGAGTGGATCAGACTGGAGAGATCCGTGAGGTTCTCACGCACCGCACGCTCGGCATCTTCTGCCGTCACGATTCCCAGAACGGTACGGTCGCGGCGCACCACGAAGAGACTGTCCAGGCCGTTTTCTCCCATCTTGCGCAATGCCGTACGGGGGCCATCATCGTCTCGCGCAGTGGCACGGACATCCGTCATGGCGGACTGGGCGGTCAGAATCCGCGACATGTCCACGCCTTCGACGAAGCGCGCGACATAATCGTCAGCGGGCTCGGTGAGAATGGTCTCGGGAGTGCCGATCTGGACGATTTCACCATCCTTGAGCAGGATGATGCGATCACCGATGGACAGGGCTTCATCCAGATCGTGGGTGATGAAGATAGGCATCCTCCCACCCGTCCAGTCCTACCTGCTTGAGTGCGTCACGCCCGCGCTGGAAACAGACTTCCTTCGCCTCGCCGCGCACTTCAAGGCCGTACTCGGCATTCTGTTGAACCGTACGATGAGGGAAGAGCGCAAAGTTCTGGAAGACCATCGAGAAGTGCTTGCGACGACAGCGCAGCAGCGATTTCTCATCCAGCTTGGCCACGTCCTGACCGTCGATCAGGATCTCGCCTTCTGTCGGGTCGATCAGACGATTGAGACAACGGATCAAGGTGGACTTCCCGGAGCCGGACAGCCCCATGATGACCAGCAGCTCACCTTCCATCACATCGAAATCGACATTGGACAGGCCCAGTGTCTGGCCGGTCTTTTCCAGAATTTCAGGACGTTTGAGTCCCTGGTCACGCAGAGTGAGCGCCTTGTCAGGCTGGTTACCGAACACCTTGCTCAGGTTGCGCACCCGGATCTTCACATCGCGAGTGTCAGTCATTGGCTTTCCTGTTGTGAGTGCACAGGGAAGCGCATCAGGCCTTGGATTCAAGCCTCAGGCGTTGCCAATCACTGGTGGGCTCATTGAGTCGGATACTCGCATCGATGACCTGTTCCTCCATGTTGTAACGACAGGTGAACCCCAGATGCTTCATCAGTGCACGCATCGGGTGATTGTCCATCATGATCTTGCCTACCATCTCGAGAGTGCCCAGCGAGCGGCAATAGCGCAGCATCTTTTCCATCAACAGTCGCCCGATCCCCTCACCTTGCAGGTCATCACGAATGATCACCGAGAACTCCGTGCGAATGTTGTCAGGGTCATTCCAGACCCGCACCACTCCCAGCATTTCACGACGTGAGCCGCCCTCCTCCTGCTCACTGACTTCACGCTCGGCGATGAATGCCATCTGGCGGTCATAATTGATCTGGGCCAGCAGCGCCAGATCGCGTTGCGTCAGGGAAGCCTTGTGATGGAAATAACGGAAACGAATGCTTTCCTCGGACAATCTGGCATGGAAAGCGGTGATCAATGGCGCATCCTCTGCACGAATCGGCCGCACTTCCACCTCGGTGCCATCCTCAAGCCGCACCCACTCCCGCAGCTCTTCCGGGTACGGCATGATGGCGAAGCGCGCGGGCTTGCCCAGATCCAGCGTGAAATCCACCGCGACGGCCTCATCACGATTGAGCAGCAACGGATTGATCTCCAGCCCCCGAATGTCAGGCAAATCCGATGCCAACTGCGACAATTTGATCAACAAGGTACACAGGCGCGCGATATCCCGCTCGGGGTCCGGCGAGTGCTCCTCGATCAGACGCGAGGCATGACTGCGCGAGATGAGCTCGCGTGCCAGCGTCATGTTGAGAGGTGGCAAGGCAACCTGGCGGTCTACCAGCACGTTGACCTTGTAGCCCCCCAGCCCGAAGACCACCACCGGCCCGAACTCCTCGTCACGCGTGATGCCCGCACTCAATTGCAGCGAATGCTTGCCGCGGCGCATCGGCTGCAGGCAGAACTCATGGATGCGGGTGCGTTCGCTGCCGCTGCGTCCCCGCTCGTCATCACGCTCGCTCACCTTGCTGGTGATGCGACGCATGGCCAGGGCGATGTCTTCCGGGCCATTGAGATCCTGGACCACGCCAGAAGACAGACGCTGCGGGAAGCGGCGATAACGGAAGGGCTGGCTGTTGTGCTCGTGGACCACCCGCAAGGCGAAGGGCCCCCAATGGCCTGCGCGGCTTCGGCGGCATCAGACACATAATGACTGGCAGCTGTCGCGATGCCATAGGTCTCCAGTACCTGAGCCGTTTCAGAATGGGTCAGCCATTCACGACCGGCACGCCGAGCGCTGTGCACCAGATCATGTGCTCGGGCGCGAATCTCGGCGCTGGTGGTGAAGGACAGGCTCGGCGGGGTCTGCTGCAACAGGGACTGCACCCGCTGGTAATCCACCATCTGCAGGAAGGCCTTGACGCCCTTTTCGGGTGAGAGATAGGTCGGGATACCCGCAGCGTGGCAGGCATGACGTGCCGCCAGCGCCTGCTCGAGCCCCATCCAGCTGGTCAGCAGATTGCGCCGGAACTGCTTGCGATGCGTGATCAGGGCCTCGGCCGTGTCCTTGGATGGTGCAAGTCTTGTCGGCGCATGCACGACGAGCACCGCATCGACTCCCTGATCATTGGCCACGATGTTGACTGCGGCAACGAAGTCTTCGGGCGTGGCATTGCCCCCCAGATCCACCGGATTGCGACCGGGCAGGCTGACATCCAGCTGATCCTTGAGCAGCGCATCCCGACTCTCCTTGCTCAGCTCGGCAAGCTTGCCGCCTCCCGCCATCAGCTTGTCGATCGCCAACAGGGCCGGCCCGAGACCATTGGAGACGATCGCCAGCCGATCGCCCCGCAGCGGTTTCATGCGGTTGAGCGTCTCGAGGGCATCGAACATGTCCTCGCTGTCATTGACGCGTACCACCCCAGCTCGCGCCAGCGCGACGTCCACGATCTGGTCGCGATTGGGGATGCCGGGGGTGACGTGAGTCCCGAACAGGTCGGCCTCGGGCGTGCGACCGCTCTTGATCGCCAATACCAGTCGGTTGCGAGAGGCCTCGCGCAGCGCAGTCATGAAGTGCATCGAGTCATGGATGCGCTCGAGATGCAGCAAGAGCGCCTGGGCATGCCCATATTGATTCAGGTAATCAATCAGGTCAGGCAACATCACGTCGACGCTGTCTCCCAGCGTCACCAGATGGGAGAAGCCGATACCGCGCCCCGCTGCCCAGTCGATCATGGCATTGCCCAGCATCCCCGACTGCCCCAGATAGGCGACCTTGCCCTTGGCGACAGGCTGACCACTGAAGGAGGCATTCAGATTCCGATTGGGCACGCAGACCCCCATGCACTCCGGGCCCAGCAGACGTATACCACTGCCACGTGCCGCCTTGAGCAGACGGCTGTTGAGACTCTCCTGATCCGGATGGATGCGCAGTCCGTCACGCGGGCCAGGGAGCTTGCCGGCGACGGTGCCACTCCTCCGGAGATCAACAGCGCGGCCTTCACGCCGCGACGCCCCAGCTTCTCGACGATGCGCGGCAAGGTCTCGGCAGGCGAGCACAGGATGGCGAGGTCCGGCATCGTGTCCAGCTCACTGATCCGGCGCACACAGGGCACTCCATGCACCGTGTCATAGCCCTTGGGATTCACCACGACAAGCGTGCCCTTGAACCCGCCTTCCAGCAGGTTTCTCAGCACCTGGCCGCCCAGTGAGTGTGTCTTTTCCGAGGCCCCGATCACCGCGATACTGGTGGGCTCGAAGAAATTGCGCAGAAATCGCATCCCCATGGAGGTGTCCTGTCAGCCGGTGCGCATCCAATGCGCGATGCCACCAGCATGCCGCGAAAGTGAGTGCCTGAACAGGCACATGCCGATGATCACCTCTTATATCTCTCATAGCGACTGTGGCAATCATTTCATGGGTCCGACACATCCCGAGAGCCCATTGCGCCTGCAGGCCATCCAGCGTCAGCTGGCATTGAGCGGCGTGATTCAGCATGTCCAGCAATACGATGCACGCCCTGCCACGCTGGAACAGCTGGCAAGAGTCCATCCGATGCGCCACCTGCAGGCTCTCGACAAGTGCCCGCCCCAGGCAGGTCAGCTGCTGGCGCTCAGCGAGGACACCGTGATGTGTGCAGATAGCCTGGTGGCGGCACGTCTCGCGGCAGGGGCCGTCGTGCGTGGGGTCGACCAGGTGATGCGCAATCAGGCAGACAACGTCTTCTGTGCCGTGCGCCCACCGGGCCATCATGCCGAACGCGCGGATGCCATGGGCTTCTGCTTCTACAACAACGTGGCAGTAGGCGCGCTGCATGCCCGCCAGCAGTACGGCGTCAGACGCATCGCCATCCTCGATTTCGATGTTCATCAGGGCAACGGCACGGTAGATATCTTCAAGCATGACCCCGACACGCTGGTCTGCTCATCGTTCCAGAACGCCATGTACCCCTGGCGCTATCTCGAGAGCCGCTGGGAGCACATTCACAATACCCCGCTGGCAGAAGGCTGTGGTTCGCTGGACTTTCGCCATGCCATCGAAGCGCAATGGCTGAAGAAGCTTGATGATTTCAAGCCGGAGCTGATCCTGATCTCGGCAGGCTTCGACGCGCATCGTGAGGATCCGATGGCCGAACTGTGTCTCGAGGACGACGACTATTACTGGATCACGCGCCTGGCGATGGACGTGGCCAGGCGCCATTGTCAGGGACGTGTCGTCTCGGTACTGGAAGGCGGCTACTGCCTGGAAGCGTTGGCACGCAGCACTGAGGCCCATGTCAAGGCACTGGCGGGTCCCATGAGTACACCGACTGACAAGGATGCCGCGGTCCGGATCGCTTCCGGCCGCAAGGCCTTCGTTGAGCCCCTCAAGCTTGGAGAGAGGGTCAAGCAGATCCGTCTCGCCAATCATTGGACCCTCGAGGACGTCAGCCAGCGTACCGGGCTTGCACGCTCTACGCTGTCCAAGATCGAGAATGAACAGATATCCCCCACCTTCACCGCCGTCCAGAAGTTGATCAATGGTCTCAATATCGACCTTCCTCAACTGCTGAGTCCTCCCAAGCGACAGAGCGGCACGCTGGGCCGACGTGATCTGACGCGCCTCGGTGAAGGCAAGAGCCACCCGACCCCGACCTATGAACATGAGCTGCTTTCCTGGCAGCTGGCTCAGAAACGCATGATTCCCTTCAAGACCCGGGTGCGCGCTCGCAGCTTCGAGGAGTTTCCCGACTGGGTGCGCCACGACGGCGAGGAATTCCTGATGGTGCTAGAGGGCAGCATTCTACTGTATTCCGAGTTCTATGAACCCTTGCCTCTCGGAGATGGAGACAGCATCTATTTCGACTCCGACATGGGCCATGCTCTGGTTTCCACCAGCGAAGACGATGCCGTAGTGCTGTCGGTCTGCACGCGCAACGACGCCGATCTCAGTCATGTTGGGCGGCGTCGCCTCGCCAGATGAGCTGACCACATTCACGCAGGTCATACCCTCCCAACGACTGTGCCAGCTGGATGCCATTGGGCGTGGACAGATAGTCCAGCAGGCCCTGGAAGAGGTCGCGGAAATAGACGTTGCGTGGCACGACCAGATCAAAGGCCTCTTCACAGACCGGCACGAATCCGAGACCGAATTCATTCGCGGCGGATAACGTCCCCGGCCCGACATCCACCTCCCCGCGCGCGACGAGTGATGCGACCTCTCGCTCCGAGTAGGCGATGGCGAGGGTGTTGAGCTGCTCCGGGCGCATCTGATGGCCGGACAGCCACTCCTGCAGGAAGCGCTGCGAACCGGCCCCCTCCTGACGCACTACCCAGCGCCGTTGAGACCCGAACAGACCACCGGGATTGATCGGCAGGTGGCGATCTTCCTGACGAATGATCAGCCCCTGGGTGCGCCGGGCCAGCCGGACCAATACCCACTGACGATAACCATCGTGCCCGCGGATCAAGGCCGGATGGCGAAGCGATGCTTCCTCGGCACGCCCCCAGTGGATGGCACAGACATCGGCTCGCCCCTGACTCAACAGATCCAGCCCCAGGCGTGTCCCGGTGACACTCATGCCATAGAAGGCACTGCCATCGTGCTGCTGGTTGAGTCGCATCGTCAGCGCTGCCAGCAAGGGGTCATCGCTACCGGTGATCATCAAGCGATCCGCCAGCACCCCATGATGGCTGGACTCCAGAATCCATTGCTCGACCAGACGCCGCGGGAAAAGCCATTTTCCGGTGACCTTGGTGGCCGGCATGGTGCCCTCACTGGCCAGCTGATAGATCTTCTTTTCATTGAGGTGCAACAGTCGTGCGACCTCATGGACCGTCAGAAAGGGGTTGTCATGTCACCGGCACGCAGTGGAGGGATGGCGTCCAGTACCATCCGACCGGCAGGGTCCACCACCTGGAAGTGGCTGCCCTTGGCACGTGCGATCAACAGCACCCCGAAGCGGCTTGCCAGCTCAACGCCCTTCTGGGTCACCCCGGAGCGTGAGACCAGCACCGAAATGCCCGCCTGCGCCACCTTGAGCACCATCTCCGAGGTCAGACGCCCCGTGGTGTAGAAGATATTGGCACCCCGGTAATCCGTCTCGTCCTCGCGCACGGGCGAGAGCCAGTTCAGTCCTGCCAGGGTATCGACGGCATTGTGGCGACCGACATCCTCGATGAATGCCAGCACCTCATCATCCCGGCACAGCGCACAGCCATGTACCGCCCCCGCCTTGCGGTAGGTGGCATTGTGGGCCGCGAGAGATGCCAGCAGCTGATACAGCACACTCTGCTGAAAGGGGCGATCATCAAGCGCCTCCAGCGTCTGACGCTCCAGCAGATTGCCAAAGACGGTTCCCTGGCCGCAGCCGGTAGTGACGGTACGCTTGCTCAGTCGCTGCTCGATATCCTTAGGTAGATGGCGCGTCACCACCGAGGCGCTTTCCACCTCCCAGTCCACTTGCAGCGCCTCCAGGTCTTCGATATCTCCCAACAGGCCCTGATTGCGCAGATAGCCCGCCACCAGCGCCTCAGGCTCGGCCCCCAGCGTCATCAGAGTGACGATCTCACGCTTGTTGAGGTAGATCGTCAGCGCGCGCTCGGCGGCGATCGACTGCGTCTGGCGCTGGCCTCGCTCATCCATCACGACGATGTCCAGCGTGGTGGGCAATCGAGCATTGCTGATGACCGGAGGCATGGAGGTTTTCATGGCGTCGGGCTGATCCATTGGGCGACAGAATTCGCCGGTCTGGTCGGCAGCTTCGACAAGCCCAATTACGTCAACGTCAATCTCGACATCTGTGCTCATTCAAGTGCGGGCAGCATCGGGTGTACACGTTGTCTTTCCTCCTGCAGCGCCGATGCCATCTTCTCCGCGGCGGGACGCCGCAACGCGCATATCGAGATCGACCCGTACCTCTGCCATGGTGCCGCCAGTTGCGTGAGTGCCTGCCCGACCGGTGCGCTGAGCTTTACCCAGCCGCCACTCGAACAGCGTCTCGAACAGATCCAGCGTCTGCTTGAGCGCTATCAGGATGCAGGGGGCACGCAGCCGATACTGCGCTACCGCCTCGAGTCTGCCAGTGACCGCCACTCGCCGTTGGCACCTGAGGATCAGGAACGCTGCCTGGACATCGCACTGGATGAAATCAGCGCCACCGGGCACGACGAGTGGCTGGCCGCGTTGGCGCTGGGCGCCACCCAGGTCATCGTCGAACTGCCTCGGACACTGCCTGCCGGTCAGCACCAGCAACTCGAGCAGGAACAGCGTCTGTGCAATGCGTTGCTGGAGAGCATGCAACTGGCCAGGCCTCGCCCATGACGCTCGTCAGTCCGCTCTGCCTCGCGCTGGCGCCCGGTGCCGATCGCGAAGAGGACGGCCAGCCGGGCCTGCCGATCGCGCGTGACTGGCTGTTGGGTCAGCCGGATGCCCGACCCGGCAAGCGTGAGCGCCTGAATCGTGTACTGGATCACCTGGCCACGCTGGCCGCCGCTGACCTGGCGCAGACCGCCATCGAGGTACCTGCCGGCGCGCCCTTCGGCGCGATTCAGGTCGAAAGCGATGGCTGCACCCTTTGTCAGGCCTGTGTCGCGGTCTGCCCGACCAGCGCACTGTCCGCCAACCGCACCTCTCCGGCACTGTCCTTCACCGAGGGAGATTGCGTGCAATGTGGCCTGTGCGAGCAGTCATGCCCCGAGAGCGTCATCACTCTGACGCCGGGCTTTTCCGCACAACCAGAGGTGCGCCGTGAACCGCGCCTGCTCAAGCAGGACACGCCGTTCCCCTGCATCAGCTGCGGCACCCCGTTCGGCTCCACCGCCACCATCACGGCGATGCAGACCAAGCTGGCCTCCCACGCCTATTTCCAGGGTGACGGTGCGCTGCGCCTCAAGATGTGCAGCGATTGCCGCGTGAAGGATATCTGGCACGAAATGGCCCGCAATCCCGATGCTCAACTCAAGGTCTGAGTCCATGCCTTCATCGCTGATCAGCCACAGTGCCGAGCAACAGGCACTGCGGGCCGATCTCTACCGCCTGCTGGCTCGTCTGCTGCGGGCAGCGCCCGATCAGCCACTCATCGACTTCCTGGCGGCGCTGGAGCCTGAGGCCATCACCATGCCCGGCGCGGATCAGCAGCAACTGCCCAGGGCGCTGGCCTCGCTGTCTCTATCGGCGCGCGTCAGTGACCCTCGACGACTGGAGGATGAGTATTTCCAGGCACTGGTCGGGGTCGTGCAGGGCGAAGTGGTGCCGTATGCCAGCTGGTACCTGACCGGCTCATTGATGGAAATGCCGCTGGTGGCACTGCGCCATGATCTCAAGCGCCTCGGTTTCGAGCGCGAAGCCGACGTTCGCGAGCCGGAGGACCACCTGGGGGCTCTGTGCGAGGTCATGGCCATGCTGATCGAGGAGCTGCCCGGCGAACAGGTCAACTTCTTCCGTCAGCATCTGGCGAACTGGGGTGAGCGTTGCTGTGCCGACCTTGCGCGCCGCAAGAGTCCTTTCTATGCCGCGGTTGGCTATCTTGGCCAGGCATTTCTGGCAGCCGAACGACGCAATCTCGGAGAGATGTCATGCGACTGACCCCCACCCCCTCCAGCACGGAGAGTACGGGACTCGGCATCAACCGCCGCCAGTTCCTGAAGCGCAGCGGTGTTGCGACCGGCGGCCTTGCCGCGGCCAGCTTCATGGCCACCCCGATGATGAAGCGTGCCGAGGCCAAGACGGAAGTCTCACAGGCACCTGTCGAGACCAAGCGCACGATCTGTTCCCACTGCTCCGTGGGCTGTGGCGTCTATGCCGAAGTCCAGGAAGGCGTCTGGACCAAGCAGGAACCCGCCTTCGATCACCCCTTCAACCGCGGCGCGCATTGTGCCAAGGGCGCCTCGCTGCGTGAGCATGGTCACTCTGATCGTCGTCTGAAGTATCCGATGAAGCTCGAAGGCGGCAAGTGGAAGAAGCTGTCCTGGGAGCAGGCCATCGAGGAAGTCGGCAACAAGGTACTGGAGCTGACCGAGCAGCATGGCCCGGACAGCATCTACTGGCTCGGCTCGGCCAAGTTCAGTAATGAACAGGCCTACCTGATGCGCAAGTTCGCAGCGCTGTTCGGCACCAACAATGTCGATCACCAGGCGCGTATCTGCCACTCCACCACCGTCGCCGGCGTCGCCAACACCTGGGGCTATGGCGCGATGACCAACTCGTTCAACGACATGCACAATTGTCGTTCGATCCTGTTCATCGGCTCCAACCCCTCCGAAGCCCACCCGGTGGCGATGCAACACATCCTGCTGGCCAAGGAGCGCTCCAACGCCGAGATCATCGTCGTCGATCCGCGCTTCACCCGCACGGCAGCGAAAGCCAACAAGTACGTTCGCCTGCGTCCAGGCACCGATGTTGCCTACATCTGGGGACTGCTGTGGCACATCTTCGAGAACGGCTGGGAAGATGAGGCCTACATCCAGCAGCGCGTCTACGGCATGGACGAGGTACGCGCGGAAGTCGCCAACTTCCCGCCCGACGTGGTCGAGCGCATCAC
This sequence comes from Cobetia sp. ICG0124, assembly GCF_004006355.1. NCBI lineage: Bacteria > Pseudomonadati > Pseudomonadota > Gammaproteobacteria > Oceanospirillales > Halomonadaceae > Cobetia > Cobetia sp. ICG0124. Next base: position 1,837,355 of record NZ_CP024893.1, read on the forward strand.
CGGTGTCGGTGAAGCCGACATGCTCGACGTCGCACGTCGACTGTCCCAGAACCGTCCGGGAAGTGTCGTGTGGTGCATGGGTGGCACGCAGCACACCACCGGCAACAACAATACCCGCGCCTACTGCATTCTGGAGCTGGCACTGGGCAACATCGGCAAGTCCGGTGGCGGCGCCAACATCTTCCGGGGTCACGACAACGTTCAGGGCGCCACGGATCTGGGCCTGATGTCCCACTCCCTGCCAGGTTACTACGGCCTCTCCGAAGGGGCGTGGAAGCATTGGGCCAAGGTATGGAACGTCGACTTCGACTGGATCCAGAACCGCTACGACCAGACCGAGTACCACGACGGCAAGCCGATGCACACCAACGGCATCACCGTCTCGCGCTGGGTCGATGGCGTGCTCGAGGACCCGGATCGCATCTCCCAGCGCACCGCGCTCAAGGCGATGTTCTACTGGGGGCATGCCGTCAACTCCCAGACCCGTGGACCCGAGATGAAGAAGGCCATGGCCAAGCTGGACATGATGGTGGTGGTCGACCCCTACCCGACCATCGCCGCCGTCATGCACGACCGCACCGATGGCGTCTACCTGTTGCCGGCCGCGACCCAGTTCGAGACCACCGGCAGCGTGACCAACTCCAGTCGCTCCCTGCAGTGGCGTGATCAGGTCATCGAACCGATGTTCGATTCCAAGCCGGATCACGAGATCATGTACCTGCTGTCCCGCAAGCTGGGCTTTGCCGACGAGCTGTTCCGCAACATCAAGGTCGAGGGCAGCGTGCCGGTGGTCGAGGACATCACCCGCGAATTCAATGCCGGGATGTGGACCGTTGGCTATACCGCCCAGAGTCCCGAGCGCCTGAAGGCACATCAGAAGAACTGGCATACCTTCGACTTCGAGACACTCAAGGCACGGGGTGGTCCGGCAAATGGCGACTTCTACGGTCTGCCATGGCCGTGCTGGGGAACGCCGGAGATGGGCCATCCGGGCTCGCCCATCCTGTATGACACCTCCAAGACGGTAGCCGAAGGCGGTGGCAACTTCCGCGCCCGTTACGGCGTGGAACACAACGGCACCAATATCCTGGCCGAGGGCTCCTGGTCAAAGGGCGCCGAGATCGAGGATGGCTATCCGGAGTTCACCGACAAGCTGCTCAAGCAGCTGGGCTGGTGGGACGACCTGACGGCCGAGGAAAAGCAGGCGGCGGAAGGCAAGAACTGGAAGACCGATCTTTCCGGTGGCATCCAGCGCGTGTGCATCAAGCATGGCTGCATGCCGTACGGCAACGCCAAGGCACGTGCCCTGGTGTGGACCTTCCCGGACCCGATCCCCAAGCACCGCGAGCCGCTGTATACCGCGCGCCGTGACCTGGTGAAGGACTATCCGACCTGGCCGGATTCCGAATCCATCTATCGCTTGCCGACGCTCTACGCCTCCATTCAGGAGAAGGACGTCAGCGCCAAATACCCGATCACCCTGACCTCGGGCCGCCTGGTGGAATACGAAGGGGGTGGCGAAGAGACACGCTCCATCCCGTGGCTGGCCGAGCTGCAGCAGGAGATGTTCGTCGAGATCAATCCGGCGCTGGCCAATGACCAGGACATCAAGGATGGCGACATGGTATGGGTCGAGGGTGCCGAAGGCGGCCGCGTGAAGGTCAAGGCGCTGGTCACCGAACGAGTCGGGCCGGACGTGGTCTTCATGCCCTTCCACTTCGGGGGCCACTACGAGGGCGAGTCCCTGGAGTCACGCTACCCGGAAGGCACGGTGCCCTACGTGCTGGGTGAGTCCGCCAACACCGCGACGACCTATGGCTATGACCCCGTGACCCTGATGCAGGAAACCAAGGTCACGCTGTGCCGAGTCAGCCTCGCCTGAAGCGCGTCCCGACCATGACTGTCGATGATCAGAAATATCCGGCCTGTCGTCTGAACCACTCGACGACGGGCCGTGAAGGAGAAGCAAGATGGCCCAGATGAAATTCCTGTGTGATGCAGAACGCTGCATCGAGTGCAATGGCTGCGTGACGGCCTGCAAGAACGCCAACGAGACGGAATGGGGCATTCAGCGTCGCCGTGTCGTGACCCTGGATGACGGCAAGCCGAGCGAAGTCTCCATCTCGGTGGCCTGCATGCATTGTGATGACGCGCCCTGCATGGCGGTCTGCCCCACCGACTGCTTCTACAAGACCGATGACGGCATCGTCCTGCACGACAAGGATATCTGCATCGGTTGCGGGTACTGCCTGTATGCCTGCCCGTTCGGCGCGCCACAGTTCCCGCAGCAAGGTGCCTTCGGCGAGCGCGGCAAGATGGACAAGTGCACCTTCTGTGCCGGCGGCCCGGCCGAGAGCCCGGAAGAAGAGTTCGAGAAGTACGGTGCCAACCGCATCAGCGAAGGCAAGCTGCCGCTGTGTGCCGAGATGTGCTCCACCAAGGCCCTGCTGGCCGGTGACGCCGAGACCGTCTCCGACATCTTCCGTCAGCGCGTGGTCTATCGTGGCCATGAAGACGGCGCCTGGTCGCCGGTCGACAAGGCCAGCCACCCGGAAACCTCGGCCAACCTGACCACCAGCAGCGTTCAGCAGGCGGATCACCTGGCCTACGACGCAGCCCGCAAGGGGTAAGGAGGCGACATGCGCGCGCACTTCACAGCTTCACGGTTGACCGTCGTCGCCATGTTCCTGTGTCTGATGCTGGCCAGCCTCTGGCTGGCCCCTCAGGCGCTGGCCGCGAATCCGGACGGCGAGATCGGTCAGGCGGTCGGTACGGTGAATGCCGACACCTGGCGGCAGGTGAAAGATGGAGAAAATTCCATCGACAGTCGCCATGACTCCAACTACAGCCTGATCAACCAGAGCGGCGAGACCTGGCGACAGATCCGCAACCGCTGGATCTCACCGGGTGGCCTGATCGCTCTGGGCGGTATGCTGGCCGTGCTGGCGATCTTCTATCTGCTGGTGGGGCGCAACGATCTGGACCACCCCCGCTCAGGCAAGTTGATGCTGCGCTGGACGGCACTGGAACGTGCCATGCACTGGACACTGGCCACACTGTTCCTCACGTTGGCCATCACCGGCATCAATCTGTTGTGGGGCAAGTTCGTGTTCCGCAATGTCTTCGGGGATGTGTTCTGGGCCAACATGATCATGGCGACCAAGGTGATCCACAACTATGTGGGGCCATTGTTCTCGATCATGCTGATTCTGGTGCTGGCCAAGTGGCTGAAGCTCAACCTTCCCAAGAAGCATGACCTTGAGTGGTTCCGCCAGGGTGGCGGCATGATGAAGGGCAAGCACCCGGATGCCGGCTTCGCCAATGGCGGGGAAAAGGCTTGGTACTGGATTCTGGCGACAGTCGGTCTAGTGGTGATTGCCAGCGGGCTGGTGCTCGACTTCCCGATATTCGGTCAGACCCGTGACAACATGCAGTGGGCCAATGTCTTCCACGGCGTTGCCTCATTGATGCTGATCGCGGTGTCCTTCGGCCACATCTACATCGGTACCGCCGGCACGGAAGGTGCCTTCGAGGGCATGAAGACCGGTTACGTCGATGAAACCTGGGCCAAGCAACACCACAATCTGTGGTATGACGAGGTCAAGCAGGCCGAGGCGGCGGACCCGGCATCAGACCCCGCCACGGCACCTGACGACAGCCTGGCGCGTCAGCAACGCCCGAATTAGTCCGAGGCCAGACATCCGCTGGATGAGTGATGATTCGCCCGGTCAGGTTCGCCATGCCGGGCGTTCTCTGGAGATTTCCATGAGCGACCCGACCCCCAAGACCGTCCAGGACCTGAACCAGCTGGACGAGCAGACCCGCACCGAGCTGGAAGCGGCCGCTTTCCGCCGTCTGCTCAAGCACCTGGATGACAACAAGGATGTCCAGAACATCGATCTGATGATCCTCGCCGACTTCTGCCGCAACTGCCTGTCCAAGTGGCTGATGGCCGCCGGCGAGGAACGCGGCGTGAGCTTCGATTATGACGCGGCGCGCGAGCACGTCTACGGCATGCCCTATTCCGAGTGGAAGACACATCACCAGGCCAAGGCGACCCCTGAGCAACTCGCAGCGCTCGAGGCACGTCAACAAGGCAAGAAGGACTGATCATGAGCGGCAATGACGAACAGATCGGCCTCACCATCGCGGTATTGACCGTCTCCGACACGCGCACCGAGGAAACTGATCGCTCCGGTGACGCCCTGGTCGAGAGCCTGACGGCAGCCGGCCATACGCTGCATGAAAAACGTATCGTCCCCGATGACATCTATCAGTTGCGCGCCGTGGTCAGCGAGTGGATCGCGGACCCGGCCGTGCAGGTCATCCTGACCACCGGCGGCACAGGCTTCACCGGACGTGATTCCACACCGGAAGCCATCCGCGTGCTGCTCGACAAGGAAATCCAGGGCTTCGGCGAGCTGTTCCGTCAGCTTTCCCATCAGGAAGTCGGCAGCTCCACGATCCAGAGCCGCTGTCTGGGCGGCCTGGCCAATCGTACCGTGGTGTTCTGCCTGCCCGGCTCTACCGGGGCCTGCAGAACAGCCTGGAACGGCATCCTCAAGGAGCAGCTGGACAGCCGTCATCGTCCCTGCAACTTCGCCAATCTGGTGATCCCGGAGCGCGGAACCCATGCCCACTGACTCCTGCGGCTGCGATAGCGTGCCGGTTGGCGCCAAGGGCCTGGCCCCTCTTTCCAGTGCCTTGTCCGCATTGCGCGAATGCTGTCCGGTAATGCCGGTAGAGCAAGTCCCTGTCAGCAAGGCCGCGGGGCGTGTCCTCGCTGAGGATATCTACGCCGAACTGGACGTTCCTCCTGCCGACAACTCACAGATGGATGGCTACTGTGCAAGAGTAGCGGATATCGGTGATGGCGCCTGGCTGCCAATCAGCCAGCGCATCGCGGCAGGCCAGCCCACCTCGGCACTCGCCTCGGCAAGTTGTGCACGGCTGTTCACCGGGGCGGAAATCCCCGAAGGCGCCGACGTTGTGGTCATGCAGGAAGAAGTGACACTGCGTGAGAACGAAAATGGCACCACGGAAGCGTGGCTGCCCGGCCCACGGATTCCCGGCGACAATATCCGCCGACAGGGACGCGACGTCACTCGTGGCACTCGGCTGATCGCCGCCGGCACTCGCCTGGATGCCGCGATGCTTGGCCTGCTCTGTGGTCAAGGGCTCAGCTACGTATCGGTACGACACAAGGTACGCGTTGCCCTGTTTGCAACTGGCGATGAACTGATCGAACCCGGCCAGCCGCTCGAACCGGGGCAGATCTACAACTCCAATCGCGTGATGCTCAGCCAGATGCTCAGCGACTTCGGGGCTGACGTGGTGCTGGCGCCACTCAATGTGGCCGATACCTTCGAGGCCACCCGTGACGCTCTCGCGACAGCGGCAGAACAGGCCGACTTGATCGTCACCTGTGGCGGGGTCAGCGTCGGGGAGGAAGATCACGTCCGCCCTGCCATCGAGGCGCTTGGCAGCCTGGATCTCTGGCGCCTGGCCATCAAACCGGGCAAGCCACTGGCGCTGGGGCGCATCCTCAACACGCAAGGCGACTCGGTGCGTGTGGTGGGGCTACCTGGCAACCCGGTGTCGAGCTGGGTCGGTGGCTGGCTATTTCTTCGCCCCATGCTGGGCGAAATGCTCGAGTGTGACGCACTGCGGGCCTTGAGAAGCCTCCGGGTACGTTCCGCCTTCTCGGCCAACACTGCCATCCGTCAGGACCATCTGCGTGTCACGCTGACGCCAGCCGATGATGGCCAGCTTGAGGCTCACGCCTTCCCGGACCAGAACTCAGCCGTGCTCTCCTCATGCGTCGGCGCTGAGGCATTGGCCGTGATCCCTCCCCACGCACAGATAAGCCCCGGCGACAGTGTGGAGTGTCTATGGCTGGAGAGTTGACTGACGCTGGAATGCGACAACCGAGTGACCCTCCAGCGTCATCTTGACCTTCCCTCTGAGTCCGGCACACTGACTGCTTTTATTCGTCAGCGTTCTGGCCGAGTGAGTCGGGCGACAGCGCCAATGGACCGGAACACTGGGGAGACCTCACCCCCGGCTACGCGGAATGCGCCAGTGGTGCCCGGCAATCACCGATCGACATCGACAGTCAGTCACGCCCTCTGGAGGAAACAGGGCCGAAGCTCGACTACCACTCGCCGCTGCTCGTCACTCGGGACACGGGGCACACCTTGCAGATCGAAGGGGCCAGCGGAAACACGATGACACTGGATGGCACCCCCTACACTCTGTCACAGGTGCATCTGCATGTGCCCTCGGAACACGCGATCGATGGCAAGCGCGCTGCCATGGAAATCCATCTGGTGCACACCACTCCAGAAGGCAAGTTGGCAGTGCTGGCCGTGTTGGTCGAGGAAGGACATGACAATCTGGCGCTCAGCCGTCTGTTGAGCCGTCTTCCACAGCGAGGACTCTCCGAGACTCTGACAAGCGGACTGTCTGCCAACCTGCTGCTGCCACGCGAGCATGCTGGCTGGCAATACTCCGGCTCGCTGACCACTCCGCCATGTTCTGAACCCGTCACCTGGTTTGTGATGAAATCACCGATCGAAGCCTCTCGGTCACAGATCGATGCCTACCTGGAGTGGCAAGGAGGGGAGAATTCTCGCCCTCTCCAACGCTGAGCGAGCCCGGTGCCACTATCGAAGTCATCAATGCATCCGGTGAGATCGTGGGCACCGCGACGGCTGATGCCGATGGCAACTTTATCGGTTGAGCTGGATCCGCTGCAGGAAGCCAGGCACCGAACTGAGCGCCACTGCTACCGATGCCGCTGGCAACGAAAGTGCTGTCTCCGACACCCTGCTGGTGCCGGAAGATGCCGACGTCACCGCACCGAACACGCCGACCATCGCCTCTGCCACCGACGACGTGGAAGCCGTAACCGGCACCCTTGCCGATGGCGACAGCACCAATGATGCGACGCCAACCCTGACCGGCAGCGCCGAAGCCGGCAGCACCGTCACGATCACCCACAACGGTGAAGTGATCGCTACTGTCCACGGCAGATACCAATGGCAGCTGGACCTACACGCCCAGACGACCGCGCTTGACCGAGGGCGATCAGACCTTCAGCGTCACCGCCACCGATGCCGCGGGCAACGAAAGTGCGGCGTCTAGCGAGTTCACGCTGACCGTCGATACCACCGCACCGGGTGCACCGACGCTGATCGAGTCCGATGGCACCACTGTCTCCGGCACGGCCGAGGCTGGCAGCGATGATCGTCATCACCAACAGCGATGCCGAAGCCGGCAGCACCGTCACGATTACCCACAACGGTGAGGAAATCGCGACAGTCACCGCCGATGCCAATGGCAGCTGGACCTACACGCCCGACGACCGCGCTTTGACCGAGGGCGATCAGACCTTCAGCGTCACCGCCACCGATGCCGCAGGCAACGTGAGTGCACCGTCTGCCGACTTCACGCTCACCGTCGACACCACCGCGCCGGATGCACCGGTCCTGACTGAAACCGATGGTGAAACCGCCAATGGACACCAGGCACCGAATTCGCCGATGGCGAGCACGTCTTCAGCGTCACCGCGACTGATGAAGCCGGCAACGTGAGCGCGCCGTCTGGCGAGTTCACGCTGACGGTTGATACCACTGCGCCGGATGCGCCGATTCTGTCCGAGACCGATGGCGAGACCGCCAACGGCAGCACCGTCAATGGCAGCGCCGAGGCCGGGGGGACCGTCGAGATTACCGATGTCGATGGCGTTGTGCTTGGCACCGGCACCGTTGCCGATGACGGCACCTTCAGCATCACGCTGTCTCCAAAGCAGGAAGCCAGGCACTGAGCTGACGGCTACCGTCACCGATGCCGCAGGCAACGAAAGTGCTGTCTCCGACACCCTGGTGGTGCCGGAAGATGCCGACGTCACCGCACCGAATGCGCCGACCATCGCATCTGCCACGGATGATGTGGCGGCCGTAACCGGCACCCTCGCCGATGGCGACAGCACCAACGACGCCACCCCGACCCTGACCAGCAGCGCCGACTGGCCGAGACCGATGGCGAAACCGCCAATGGCAGCACGGTCAACGGCAGCGGACGTGGAAGCCGATACCGGCGCCCTCGCCGATGGCGACAGCACCAATGATGCGACCCCGACCCTGACCGGCAGCGCCGAAGCCGGCAGCACCGTGACCCTCACCCACAATGGTGAAGAGATCGGCACCACCACCGCCGACAGTAACGGCACCTGGAGCTTCACGCCCGACGACCGATTTCGCCGATGGCGAGCACGTCTTCAGCGTCACCGCCACCGATGCTGCGGGCAACGAAAGTGCACCGTCTGCCGACTTCACGCTCACCGTCGACACCGTCGCGCCAGATGCACCAGTGCTGGCCGAGACCGATGGCGAAACCGCCAATGGCAGTACGGTCAATGGCAGCGCCGAAGCCGGGGGGACCGTCGAGATCACCGATGTCGATGGCGTTGTGCTTGGCACCGGCACTGTTGCCGACACTGACGGCAACTTCTCGGTCGAGCTATCACGCTGTCTCCTGTCTCCAAAGCAGGATGCTGGCACCGAGCTGACGGCTACCGTCACTGATGCTGCAGGCAATGAAAGCGCAGCCTCTGCCGCATTGACCGTGCCGGAAGATGCCGACGTCACCGCGCCGAATGCGCCGACCATCGCATCTGCCACCGATGACGTGGAAGCCGATACCGGCGCCCTCGCCGATGGCGACAGCACCAATGATGCGACCCCGACCCTGACCGGCAGCGCCGAAGCCGGCAGCACCGTGACCCTCACCCACAATGGTGAAGAGATCGCGACACCACGTCTACCGCCGACAGTAACGGCACGTGGAGCTTCACACCAGGCGACAGCGCTTCGCCGATGGCGAACACGTCTTCAGTGTTACCGCGACTGATGCCGCCGCCAACGAAAGTGCACCGTCTGCCGACTTCACGCTCACCGTCGACACCACCGCGCCAGATGCACCAGTGCTGGCCGATACCGATGGCGAAACCGCCAATGGCAGTACGGTCAATGGCAGTGCCGAAGCCGGTGGCACCGTCGAGATCACCAACGGTGATGGTCAGGACCTGCTGGGCTCTGGCACCGTCGCGGATGACGGCACCTTCAGCATCACGCTGTCGCCGAAGCAGGATGCTGGCACCGACGCTGACCGCCACTGTCACCGATGCTGCTGGCAATGACAGCAGTGCTGTCTGCACCGACACACTGGTGGATGCCGGAAGATGCCGACGTCACCGCCCCGAACACGCCGACCATCGCATCTGCCACCGATGACGTGGAAGCCGTCACAGGCGCCCTCGCCTCGGGCGACAGCACCAATGATGCGACCCCGACCCTGACCGGCAGCGCCGAAGCCGGCAGCACCGTGACCCTCACCCACAATGGTGAAGAGATCGGCACCACCACCGCCGACAGTAACGGCACGTGGAGCTTCACACCAGGCGACAGCGCTTCGCCGATGGCGAACACGTCTTCAGTGTTACCGCGACTGATGCCGCCGCCAACGAAAGTGCACCGTCTGCCGACTTCACGCTCACCGTCGACACCACCGCGCCGGATGCACCAGTGCTGGCCGAGACCGATGGCACCACCGTCGCGGGCACCGGCGAAGCCGGCACCGACGATCGAGATCACCAATACTGCTGGCGACGTCCTGGGCTCTGCTGAGGTCGACACCGATGGCAACTTCTCGGTCGCGCTGTCTCCCACCGTCACCGGCACCGGTGAAGCCGGTACCACGGTCGAGATCACCAATGCTGCTGGCGACGTCCTGGGCTCTGCTGAGGTCGACACCGATGGCAACTTTCTCGGTCGCGCTGTCTCCCGAGCAGGATGCCAGGCACCGAGCTGACCGCCACTGTCACCGATGCCGCAGGCAACGAAAGTGCTGTCTCCGACACCCTGGTGGTGCCGGAAGATGCCGACGTTACCGCCCCGAACGCGCCGACCATCGCCTCCGCCACGGATAATGTGGAAGCCGTGACCGGCTCCCTCGCCGATGGCGACAGCACCAATGATGCGACTCCGACGCTGACCGGTAGTGCCGAGATTGGCAGCACCGTCACCCTCACCCACAACGGTGAAGAGATCGGCACCGCTACCGCCGACAGCAACGGCACGTGGAGCTTCACACCGGCGACTGACTTCGACCGATGGCGAACACGTCTTCAGCGTCACCGCCACCGATGCCGCGGGCAACGAAAGTGCACCGTCTGCCGACTTCACGCTCACCGTCGATGCCACCACCGCGGCCTGAAGTTCCGAGCCTTGCGCTCACCGCCGACACCAACGTCGCGGACGATGGCATCACCAGCAATGGGGAAGTCACCGTCAGCGATCTGGAAGCCGACGCCAGCTGGGAATACACCACCGACGGCGGCACCACCTGGGTCGATGGCACGGGGGCTACCTTCACTCTCGCCGCAGGCAGTCTATGCCGATGGCACGGTGCAGATCCGTCAGACCGATGTCGCCGGCAACGTCAGCGACGCCGTGAACCTGGGCGCCGTCACCGTCGATGCCACCATCGCGGCACCGAGCCTTGCGCTCACCGCCGACACCAACGTCGCGGACGACGGCATCACCAGCAATGGTGAAGGTCACCGTCAGTGGTCTCGAGACCGATGCCACCTGGGAAGTCTCCCTCGACGGCGGCACCACTTGGGATGCTCGCACTGGCACCACCTTCACGCTGGACGAAGGCAGCTATGCCGATGGCACGGTGCAGATCCGTCAGACCGATGTCGCGGGCAACGTCAGCGACGCCGTGAACCTGGGCGCCGTGACCGTGGATACCACCGACCCGACGGGCAGCATCGCCTTCGTCGATGGTGACGATGCCCTCCTCAATCTGGCAGTGACATCAGCGCCGTCGATCTGACTGGCAGCATCGAGGCCGGCCTCGACAGCAGCAATGTCGTGATCACCATCACTGACAGCGCCGATCCGGCCAACGAGATCACCGTCGCTGCACCGACTGACATCTACGATCGACGGTGCCGGCAATCTGTCCGTAACCGGTCTCGGTGACCTGAGCACCGAAACTCTCCGGGCTCACCGAAGGCGCCCTCACCGTCTCGATGACCGTGACCGATGTAGCGGGCAGTATCGTTCGAGACCGACTGGCACCACCACCAGTGATCTCACGGCGCCTGAAGTCCCGAGCCTTGCGCTCACCGCCGACACCAACGTCGCGGACGACGGCATCACCAACAATGGCGAGGTCACCGTCAGTGGTCTCGAGACCGATGCCAGCTGGGAAGTCTCCCTCGACGGCGGCACCACCTGGGATGCCCGCACTGGCACCACCTTCACCCTGGACGAAGGTGTCTACGCCGATGGCGTTGTGCAGATCCGTCAGACCGATCTCGCCGGCAACGTCAGCGACGCCGTGAACCTGGGCGCCGTGACCGTGGATACCACCGACCCGACGGGCAGCATCGCCTTCGTCGATGGTGGCAATGGCCTTCTCAATCTGGCAGTGACATCAGCGCCGTCGATCTGACTGGCAGCATCGAGGCCGGCCTCGACAGCAGCAATGTCGTGATCACCATCACAGACAGCTCTGCCCTCACAGCAGGCACCCTCGCCGTCTCGATGACCGTCACCGATGTAGCGGGCAATACGTTCGAGACCGACGGCACCACCACCAGTGATCTCACGGTGCCTGAAATCCCGAACCTTGCGCTCACCGCCGACACCAACGTCGCGGACGACGGCATCACCAGCAATGGTGAGGTCACCGTCAGTGGTCTCGAGACCGATGCCACCTGGGAAGTCTCCCTCGACGGCGGCACCACCTGGGATGCTCGCACTGGCACCACCTTCACCCTGGACGAAGGTATCTACGCCGATGGCGTTGTGCAGATCCGTCAGACCGATGTCGCGGGCAACGTCAGTGACGCCGTGAACCTGGGCGCCGTTACCGTGGATACCACCGACCCGACGGGCAGCATCGCCTTCGTCGATGGTGACGATGCCCTCCTCAATCTGGCAGTGACATCAGCGCCGTCGATCTGACTGGCAGCATCGAGGCCGGCCTCGACAGCAGCAATGTCGTGATCACCATCACTGACAGCGCCGATCCGGCCAACGAGATCACCGTCGCTGCACCGACTGACATCTACGATCGACGGTGCCGGCAATCTGTCCGTAACCGGTCTCGGTACCTGAGCACCGAAACTGTCCGGGCTCACCGAAGGCGCCCTCACCGTCTCGATGACCGTCACCGATGTAGCGGGCAATATCGTTCGAGACCGACTGGCACCACCACCAGTGATCTCACCGACGCCTGAAATCCCGAGCCTTGCGCTCACCGCCGACACCAACGTCGCGGACGACGGCATCACCAGCAATGGTGAAGGTCACCGTCAGTGGTCTCGAGACCGATGCCACCTGGGAAGTCTCCCTCGACGGCGGCACCACCTGGAATGCTGGCACTGGCACCACCTTCACGCTGGACGCAGGGTGTCTACGCCGATGGCGTTGTGCAGATCCGTCAGACCGATCTCGCGGGCAACGTCAGCGACGCCGTGAACCTGGGCACCGTCACCGTGGATACCACCGACCCGACGGGCAGCATCGCGCCAATCAGATCATCAAGCTTGAAGGTGTGGACATCACATCCTCCGAAACATTGTCCGATAGTGACATCATTGATGCGCTGATCACTGATGATCAACTGCTGATTGGTACTGAGGTCAATGAAACGGATGTCAGCGTCACGGTCGTGGATGGTGATGGTGATACGGCAACTGGGGATATCACCTTCATTGGCGAGGAAAGCCTTGATAGCATCGAGAACACAGCGCCCGAAGTTACTGGCGACAGTACTAAGCTATTGGGCCTGGTTGGCCTGGATGCATTGGGAGTGATCGACTTCTCCGAAAACGAGGTATTCATCACTGATAATGAAAGTAATCTGACATCGGTCGTTGTTTCTGGTATCAGGTGCAACCCTGACCATCACTGCCAGTGATGATGGTGTCATGGACAACCTAGCGGTCAATGAACTTCTTTCTACGTTGACCTTGAATGATGGGGTTGTATTGAATGCAAGCTTGCTGAATGCAATCAGTGTCACGGCGACCGATATCTATGATGCCAGTACAACGTTGAGACTTGATTCGCTTGCTGATGTGAGTGTGCTTGATGGTAATGACTACCTGTTCTCCGGCGATGGCGATGACAATCTCATTGACGAAAGTGGACTGGATGTTGATGTACAACTCTATGGCTATGCAGGCGCAGATGCTCTCACCGGCGGAAGCGGCAATGATCTAATTCGTGGTGGTGATGGCATCGATGTCGTCAATGGAGGCGATGGCAATGACATCCTATTTGGTGGTAATGGAGATGACACACTAATCGGCGGAGCTGGCAGCAATATCTTCGATGGCGGTGATGGCGATGACACCCTCGTGACCTCCACCCTCACCTTTGAAGTCGATGGCGGCGTAGGCACCGATACACTGAGCTTCGACAATACTGGGGAAAGCATTGATCTTACGTCGCTGCTGGATGCGGATGCTTCCGTGAATACTGCCGTCAATATCGAGGTGTTGGATATCTCCGCCAGCAGCGATTCGGCCACCACGCTGACATTGGATGAAGATACGGTATTGAACCTCACGGATGACGATAACGAGCTGTATATCGATGGTGATGAGGGCGATAGCGTGGAAGCGGCTGGGGCAACATCTTCCGCGACAACGACCGACCTCAACGGCACCACCTATGATACTTATCAACTGGGTGACGCAACGCTCTATATCGACCAGGACGTTACCGTGAATACCAATAACGGCTAGTCCCGACTTCAGGGATCACCCTGGGGCCAAGGAGTGACATGATGCCCACCCTATTTCGTTGTCCGTCCGCCATCGGACAGGCAACAACTCTGCGCATACGAATGAAGAGGCTTTCCATCGCCGTCTGTGTCGTCTCAGCCGGTCTGGCGAGTTCGCTACCGGCCAGTGCTCAGACGACACGTGATCTCGCCGAAGTTTTGAGCGATGTGCTCAGGCATGATCCTCGCATCGATGCCGCCCAGGCCAATGTCCGGGCCGCAGGGACAGATATCGAGATTGCCGAGGATGGCTACTGGCCACGTCTGGAAAGCAGCGTCGGCACCGAGGACAATTTCACGGAAGGCGGGTATCGCATCACGCTGAGCCAGATGCTCTATGACTGGGGTCAGGTGGAAGCCGAGGTCGAACAACGCAGGGCCGAGCGGGATGTCGAGCGTGACACCCTGGATCAGACCCGCATGGAAATCGCCCAGGAGGCGATCACCGCCTATATCGATCTCGGGGCCAACCGCGCCATGATGCGCCGCGTACGTGATTACATCGAGAAGCTCGAAAGCCTCGAGACGCTGGCCAATGATCGCACCTTCTCGGGCTATGGTGACCGGGTCGAGCTGGACCGAGCCGCCGTCGACCTTGCCAGTGCGCGTGAATGGCTGGCACGCCTTCAGGGCGATGCTGATACCGCCCGACAGGAACTCGAGATTCTCAGTGGACGCCCCTTCCAGGGCGTGACCTTGAGCGCCCCGAAGCCACTGCCGATCGTGGCGGACCTGGCCCGCGACCCTGCCACTACCGATGCCGCCATCACCAACGCGCCGGCCTATCGCAGTCATGTCAGCCAGCAGAATGCCGCGCGCCACGCCTTGAGCCTGAGCCAGGCCGAGCGCTGGCCGGAATTGCGACTGGAGGCGACAAGCTCACGTTATGAGTCGAACGACGACATGGTCAGCGACTCCAGTATCGGCCTGCGTATCGAGGCCCCGGTCTTCCAAGGCCTGACGCCGTTGCGCCAGCCTGAAGCGGACCGCGCACGCCTGACCGCCGCCCAGTTCGAGACCGCCTCCACGGCCCGTGAGCTGCGCCGCCAGATCCAGCGACTGTCTGCCAGTCAGCCAGCGGTCGAGGCACGCATCAAGGCGCTGGATCAGCAGGCACGCAGCGGGGAGCGCCTGCGCAGCAGCTATCGGGACCAGTTCATCACCGGCTCACGCAATATCGAGGATCTGCTGACCATCGAAAGCGAGATCTTCGCGGCGCGTCGTCAGATGATCGAGCTCAACACCCAGCTGCTCACCGATCAATATGACCTCGCGACCCAGCTGGGTGCCCTGCCGCTGGTCTCTTCGCCCTATCGGGCCGAAGCCGCTGTCACCCCGCCAGAGACGGCGCACATCTCGCTGCCCCACTCTCATCCCCATGCCAGCCAGGGAGTCAGCCCATGAGCGCCCCACAGACCACCGCCCCCTCGGCCACGGCGACATCGCAACCCGACCCTTTGCTGGAGAGCGTTCGACAGTTGCTGCGCCTGCAGGGCCACGGCATCGACCTCGAACGCCTGCGCCATGGCATGCCACTGACCAAGGGGCAGCTCGCGCCACAGGATCTGGAGCAGGCCCTGTCACGCCAGGGCATTGCCGCACGTCTGAGTCAGGCTCCCCTCGACGAGATTCCTGCCAGCCTGATGCCCTGCGTCGTGCTGCTGGAAGACGGCAGCAGCCGCGTCCTGCTGGCCCATGAGACGTCGCATCAGTGGCCTGAGTCGAGCGACGAGCGACACCCCGGCAGACGGTGATACGGAAGCAGCCCCCAGCGGTCCCGCCTATCAGTTGCTCGACCCGCTGTCCGGGGGAGAGTACTGGCAGCCACAGGCCGAGCTGAACGCCGCATACGCCGGCATCGCGCTGTTCGCACATGGCGAGATCTCGCTGGATCGCGCAGAAGGTTACAGCCAGACCCGGCAGGGTCATTGGCTGACATCACGACTCAAGTCCCATTGGCGAGTCTTCGCCGAAGTCGCACTGTCCTCGTCGCTTGCTGCACTGCTGGCCGTGGCCACGGCCCTGTTCGCGATGCAGGTCTATGACCGAGTGGTGCCGACCGGTGCCGTCGATACGCTGTGGGCGCTGGGTATCGGCGTGATTCTCGCCATCGCGCTGGAAGCGCTGTTGCGCGCACTGCGGGCGCAATTGATCGAGAACTCAGGCAAGAAAATCGATCTCGAGCTCAACGATCACATCTTCCGCCACGCCGTGCAGATGCGCCTGGCCTCGAAGCCGCGCTCCACCGGCGCGATGACCAGCCAGATTCGAGACTTCGATGCCATCCGCGAATTCTTCACCGCCTCGACCCTCGGGGCCTGTGGTGATCTGCCCTTCGCCCTGCTGTTCCTGGGCCTGATCGCCCTGCTGGGCGGCCCGGTGGTCTGGGTACCGGTGGCCGCCATCGTGTTGATGCTGATTCCCGTGCTGCTGGCGCAACCCTGGCTGTCACGCCTGTCCCGTGAGGGCATGCGCGAATCCGCGGTCAAGAATGGCGTATTGCTCGAGACCCTCGACAACCTCGAGAACCTCAAGGCCTGTCGCGCCGAAGGCCATGCCAGTCGCCAATGGCAGCGCCTGACCTCCGAGCAGACCCACCGTGGCGTCACCTTCCGCCATGCCGTCGCCTGGCTGACCAGCTGGGGCACCGGCATGCAGCAGCTGGCCTACGTCGGCGTCATCATTGCCGGTGTCTATCTGATCATGGCCGGCGAGTTGAGCGTCGGCGCCCTGATCGCCTGCTCGATCCTGTCGTCGCGCGCCATCGGCCCGACCCTGCAGATCAGCGCGCTGCTGAGTCGCTGGCAGCACGTCAAGGTGGCCAAGGAAGGCATGGACGCGCTGATGGAGACCGATATCGAGCGACCCGGTGATCGCCGCTTCGCGCGACTCGCCCAGGCTCGCGGTCACTATCATGCCGAGAATCTGCATTGGCGCTATGACGAGGAAGCGCCGGAGGCTCTGGCACTGGATCGCCTGAGCATCGCGCCCGGTGAACACATCGCGCTGCTGGGGGGCAATGGCGCCGGCAAGAGCACCCTGCTGCGACTGCTGGCCGGCTATTTCACGCCTACCAGCGGTGAACTGACCCTCGATCACCTCGCCCTGAGTCAGATCGACCCTGCCGACCGCCAGCGCGCCATCGGCTACCTGCCACAGGACATCAGTCTGTTCAGCGGCACCCTGCGCGACAATCTGTGCATCGACGGACGGGATGTCAGCGACATGCGCCTGCTGGAGGTCCTCGAGATGACCGGTCTGGGCGACTTCGTGCGTCGTCATCCGCTGGGGCTGGACATGATGCTGCATGATCGCCACAGCCTGTCCGGCGGCCAACGTCAGAGCCTCGGTCTTGCCCGCCTGGTCCTGCAGGACCCGGTCGTGGTGCTGCTGGATGAACCCACGGCCTCGCTGGATCAGGCCACCGAGCAGCACGTCATCAAGACACTTGGCCCGTGGCTTGCCGGCCGCACCCTGGTACTCGCCACCCACCGCAAGTCGCTGCTCAGCTGGGTCGAGCGCGCGCTGGTACTGCGCCATGGCAAGCGCGTCATGGATGGCCCGCTGGATCAGATCATGGCCAGACAATCCGCCGGCAAGACACCGGCCACCTCCTCATCCCGCCAGCGCCAGGAGGCCTCATGAGCCAGCGTTTTGACCCCGAACTCATCAAACGTGAGCTGGGCGCCCCGGACCAGAGACTGGAAAGCCACTGGTCACGCCCGCTGCTGTGGGCCAGCCTGCTGGTGATAGCGCTCTTCGTGGCGTGGTCCAGCTGGGCCGAAGTCAATGAAGTGGCCCGCGGTGAAGCCAAGGTAGTCCCCTCCTCGCGCCAGCAGACCATCCAGAGCCTGGAGGGCGGCATTCTCGACGAGATCATGGTTCGGGAGGGGGAAATCGTCGAGGCCGGTCAGCTGCTGGCCGCCATCGATGAAACCCGCTTCCGCTCGGCCTACATGGAATCGCTGAGCCAGGCCCAGGCGCTGAGGGCGACCATCGGACGTCTGGAAGCCGAGGTACTGGACAAGGCCAGCATCGAGTTTCCGGAGGAGGTGCGTGACAACGAGGCGCTGACGGCCACCGAGCGTGAGCTGTTCACGGCGCGGCGCAAGAAGCGTGACAGCGCCTTGAATGCGGTCAGCAAGGAGATCACTGCGGCCCAGCGTCAGCTCGCGGTGATCCGCCCGCTGGTCAAGCGACGTGCCGTGGGCGAGATGGAGATGCTCAAGCTGGATCGCGAGATCGCCGAACTCAAGGGCCGTCAGGCCGAGATCCGCAATACCTATCTGCAGGATGCCTACGCCGAGCTTGCCGACAAGAAGTCCGAACTGGCGACACTGGAAGAGACTACCGTGCAGCGGCGTGATCAGCTGGATCGCACCCGGCTGCTCTCGCCGGTGCGTGGCGTGGTCAACAACATCGCCATCACCACGCGTGGCGGCGTCATCCCGCCCGGCGAGGAGATCATGCAGATCACCCCGCTGGAGGACACCCTGGTGTTCGAGACGCGCATCCGCCCGCAGGATGTCGCCTTCATCGCCCCGGGCATGCCGGCCACGATTCGCATCAGCGCCTACGACTATGCGGTCTACGGCACGCTGGAGGGCAAGGTGGAGCGCATCAGCTCTGACACCCTGGAAGAGGAAACGCCGCGGGGTGAGGAAAGCTACTATCGCGTGCTGGTCAGCAGCGAGACCGCGGCGCTTGAGCACAATGGCGAGACGCTGCCGATCAAGCCGGGCATGGTCGCCACGGTGGACATCGAGACCGGCGAGCGCAGCGTGCTCTCGTATCTCCTGAGGCCCTTCACGCGTCTGGAGCTGCGCTGAGCGCAAGCCTGATCATCAGATAACGGACGTCTGGCGCAATGCCAGCATGTCCGGCCACAACCGCGCGAAGCTGTCCTCAAGCATCGCGCGGTTATCCGCCAGCCACGGCGTCATGTCCGCCAGCGGATTGGCGCCTGCTTCCATATCCCCCACCTTGTGCCTACGCCTTCCGCTTCGCGTATCACTTTGCTGGCGAGGATCACTTGTCTGGCGTAACCGGCGTCTGGCCGTCATGCGCTCGCCGATGCTGGCAATGGTCGAGAGCGTGAACTCCAGCTCCTGATAGCGCCTGAGCGCATCGCGCACCTGAATCCACTCGATGAGGCTCGTCAGGCGTGACGGCACCTCCTCACGCGCCAACAGGCGATAGAGGCGCTCGATATCGTCATCGTGCATCTCACCAGCCAGCAGGTGATCCCACATCATGTCAAAGGCGATGCCGGCCACACGACGTGACGCGGGCGGTACCTGAGTCAACAGCCAGCGAGTTTCGGGATGGGCATCGATCACCGCATCACAGCGGCGATGGAAACGGATGCCGGCTTCTATCTCAGGCGACCAGCCACTCAGGTCACTGCCGCGCACGCCGTCGGCAATCAGGTTGCCAAACAGGAAGTTATCGCTGCCCGCCAGACTCAGGTGCGCATGACCAAGAAAGTTCAAGTTGCTAGACTCCTGATATCATTACCCATTATTCAATATCCCCGTCCTCTTCTGACTATCGAGACCTCTGATGCCATCTGCGTCCATGCCTGCCAAGGCGCCCATCGTGCGCGATATCGTCCTGATCGGCGGGGGACATAGCCATGTTGGCGTGTTGATGCGTTTCGCCATGCAGCCTGAGCCTGGCGTACGCCTCACCGTCATCTGTCGCGACACCGACACGCCCTACTCCGGCATGCTACCCGGTTACGTGGCGGGGCATTACACCTTTGATGATGTGCATATCGACCTGCGTCGGCTGTGTCAGTTCGCCGGCGCACGCTTCTATCGGGATCAGGTGATCGATATCGACCGCGGCCAGCGCCGCGTGATCTGCGCCGAGCGCCCGGCGGTGGACTATGACCTGCTGTCGATCAATATCGGCTCCACGCCTCGCCTGTCCCACATCGACGGTATCGGTGATCCCGAAGCGGCTGATGCCCCCGTGGTGGCGGTCAAACCGATCAGCACCTTCCAGCAACGCTGGCTGAGACTGCTTGAGCGCGCCAAAAGCGCCGAGCGGCCTCTCGACATCGTGCTGGTCGGCGGCGGTGCCGGCGGGGTCGAGCTGCTGCTGGCCATCCAGCAGCGCCTCGCCGCCGAGTTGCCCGCTGCGCTCGCGCCGAACCTGACGCTGATCACCCGCGGACAGCGCCTGTTGCCGACGCATTCTCCTGAGGTCAGCGCTGCACTCGCCACCACCTTGCATGAACGCGGTATCCAGGTGCATTTCGGTGAGGAGATCACCGCTGTTGAATCGTCCACGACGTCATCCCAGCGCCAGCTGATCAGTGCCAGCGGCAGTCGCCATCCGGCCGACGAGGCCATCTGGGTGACACGCGCCGGAGGGGCACGTTGGCTTGAGAAGACAGGACTGAGCCTGGATGAGGATGGCTTTCTCAAGGTGCGCGATACCCTGCAGACGCTCGAGGATGATGCCATCTTCGCCGCGGGCGATATCGCGCATCAGGTCAATCATCCGCGTGAAAAGGCCGGCGTCTTCGCCGTACGCCAGTCACGGCCGCTGGCTGACAACCTGCGACGCGCCGTGCGCGGAGAGTCACTACATCCCTATATTCCGCAGTCCCGCTGGCTGGCCCTGATCAGCACCGGGGATCGTGATGCCATTGCTTCACGCGGCAATCTGGGGCTGGTGTCGCCGTGGCTGCGTCCGTGGCTGTGGCGCTGGAAGGACCATATCGACCGCCAGTTCATGGCACGCTTCAATGAACTGCCCAGGATGCAGGACGTCGCGGATACCGGCGGCCTTGCCGGGTTGCAACAGCGCATCAGCGCTGCCTGGCAGGCGCTCAAGGGCGGCGATGGCAGGCTCCACCCGCGCCTGACCGCCGAGCTGGATGAGCAGGAAGCGCATCAGGCCCTGTCCGCGCTGGCGATGCGCTGCGGCGGCTGTGGCGCCAAGGTCGGTGCCAGCGTGCTGTCGCGAGCGTTGCAGAGCCTTGCCCCGCGCGAGAACGCGGACGTGCTGGTCGGGCTGCATGCCCCGGATGATGCCGCCATCGTGCGAGTGCCCGAGGGTCAGGCACTGGTACACAGCGTCGACTTCTTCCGCGCCTTCATCGATGACCCTTACCTGTTCGGGCGCATCGCTGCCAATCACGCCCTGGGGGATCTCTACGCCATGGGCGCTACGCCCCACACCGCCACCGCCGTCGCCACGGTGCCGCAGGGGATCGAGCGCAAGGTCGAACCGCTGGTGCGCGAGCTGATGCAAGGCGCCACCGAGGTGCTCAACGAGGCAGGCTGTACGCTGGTCGGCGGACATACCGGCGAGGGTCAGGAGCTGGCGCTGGGCTTCGCCCTCAATGGCCTGGTGGTGGAGAATCTGGCCGGCGTCACCTGCAAAGGCGGCATGCAGCCAGGCGAGGTACTGATCCTCACCAAGGCCATCGGCACCGGCACCCTGCTGGCAGCGCACGCACGCCTGGAAGCGCGAGGCCGCTGGATCGACGCCGCACTGGACAGCATGCAGCAATCCAGTCAGCAGGCGGCAAATATCCTGCGCGCCCATCAGGCGAGCGCCTCCACCGATGTCACCGGCTTCGGCCTGCTCGGCCATCTGGTGGAGATGACCCGCGCCAGCGGCGTGGATGCCGAACTCGAGATCGACGCCCTGCCGATACTGGACGGCGCCGAGGACTGCGTCGCCCGCGGGGTGGTCAGCTCACTGCAACCGGCCAACCTGCGTCTCAAGCGGGCCCTGAAGGATCAGGCCGGCGTCATTGATCACCCGCGCTATCCGCTGCTGTTCGATCCACAGACCGCCGGCGGCCTGCTGGCCAGTGTGCCTCTCGATCAGGCCGAGTCCTGTGCTGCCGCGCTCAAGGCCGCCGGCTATCACGCCAGCGCCGTCATCGGGCGCATCCTGCCACAGGGTGATGCGCTGGCGCCGATCAGCATCAAGCGCTGAACGCGGCGAGACCGGCCGGCTCAGGCTTCGGCTTCGCGCTTGAGCGCCTCGAAGGACTCAACGAAGGCATCCATCGTCTCGGCACAGTAATCCCGCAGCCCGCTGACGACCAGCTTCTTGGAGCCACTGCCGATGCACTGCTCGCCATCATGGATGCCGAATTCGAGCAGGGTATCGCCACGCTTGCCGTTGACCTCAAGCGAGGAGCGCACGAAGTCGAGATGCAGATCGGCGATATCGAGCCGTTCGAAACAGAAGCCCATGCTGTCATAGATCACCAGCGGGCGTGCCGGATTGAACATCACCCCCTTCTCCAGCATCAGCGGCTGCAGGAAGTGCGGGAAGTTGCGCCCGGAGAAGGCGATATACTGGCGAGTGAAATTGGCGACCACTTCCTCGTCATGCGTGGTATCACCGCTGCGCTCGACCGTCAGATAGACCTTGCCGGCTTCATCGCGCACCAGCAGGGACATGCCATTCTCGTCGGGTTCTTCCAGCGCTTCGAAGATCAAGGGCACATCATTGCCGACCATGCCGCAGAAACGGATGGTCATGCACTGTGAAAGGCCGAATTTCGCCAGCAACAGGGAGAACAGCAGGTCGCCGGGCACACAGAAGCGTCGCGCATCCGGGTCATGAATGGGGTTGTAATCCCCCGCCATCTGCTTGGCGAAGCGACTGGCCTGCTCGGCGGTGATCCGCACGCGGCCATCTTCGACCCGGTGAAACTGATCAAGAAACATGGACTGCCTTCCTGCCCTGCTTGAATGATGATCGATGGCCCGTCCTGAACCATCGCGGAAATGCCTCCGAGGGGAGGAATCAAGGGTGACACGCTTTCACGCCTGTCCAGCAGACGTGCCATGAGGCTGCCATGACACGTAGATCACGGGATTTTACCACTTGCTGACAGGCAGATGGTGACTCGTGACAGGCTTTGCAAGAGTTTGCAGCCCGACAGATGGCCATATACTGTATATAACCCCATGCTTTCGGGCAAACCGCTGCACTGCCCGCCACTTCGACAGGTCGCCATGCAAGCCGCTCCCCTCGACAATCCGCGCTACTACCTGGCCAACTTCGATACCCTGCTCGATTGGGTCTGCCAGTGCCACGCCGATCTGCTGACAGAGACAGAGCGTGCCACGGTGGATGCCATCACGCGTCTGCCGGACGCCTCGCGGGCCCTGCTGGTCCGCCTGCTGATGCGCAAGGGCGATCATTTCGAGGTCACGCAGCTGCATTATGCCGAAATCGGTGACATCGAGGCCGCAAGCCAGCCTCTGATCACACCGATCGCCGACAGTGCCACGCCTGATGGGCTGTGCCGCCTGAACGCTGACCTGAGCCTGGAGGAAATGCTGTCACTTGTGACACTGCCGCGCTTGAAGGACGCCTTCCCCGAGCTGCCAAGAAGCACGCCCAAACGCCGGATGCCGGATGCCCTCAGCGAGCTGCTGGTAGATACCACGCCACGGTCACTGCCCGAGTGGCTGAATGACCCCACCGCCAACACGCTGAGTGTTGGGCTTGGTGAGCTGTCGCGACGCCTGAGCCTGATGTTCTTCGGCAACCTGCGCCAGACTCTGTCGGACTTCGTGCTCAGTGAACTGGGCCTGCTGCGCTGCGAGGCGGTCGCGCTTTCCCCAGACTCGCGCGCCTTCACCCAGCGCTGGGAGGTGGATCGTTATCTGGCCCTGGAGCAGCTGCGTGAGGACTGGCAGGCGGCCAGGGAGCGTCTGAATCGTGAGACGAATCGCGCCAATGCCTGGCTGGCACAGCGACGTGACCGGCTGCGTTTCTCGCTGGCGCGCGATGCCGAGCGTCAGGGCTGGCATCACGCAGCCGCACTGCAGTACGCCTGCCTCGAGAACTCCGCCTACGCGCCGCGTGCCATGCCGCGCCGAGTGAGAGCGCTGGAGCTTTCCGGCGATATCAGCGCAGCCCACGCACTTGCCTGCGAGCGTCTGGCGCGTGCTGACATCACGCTGGACGAACAGCTGGCACTTGAGCGCGCCCTGCCTCGCCTGTGCCGTGGCCTTGGCTTGCCCGCGCCCAGACGCGCCAAGGCGCCGGCCACGCCGCAGATCACCCTTACGGTGCCGGACCTTGCCACCTCGGCCGCCGCCGGCATCCATGGGGTCGAGCGCGCGGCCGCCCATGCACTGGCCACGCCCGAGGCACCGGTCTTCTATGTCGAGAATGGTCTGCTCCCCGCGCTCTTCACCCTGTTGTGCTGGGACGTGCTGTTCGCGCCCCTGCCGGGAGCCTTCTTCCACGCCTTTCATACCGGTCCGGCGGACCTCTACCGCCCTGACTTCGTCAACCGTCGCCAGGCCGCTTTCGAGGACTGCTTCGCGCGCCTGTCCGATGGCCGCTACCGAGAGACGATTCGTGAGCGTCATCAGCAGAAACAGGGTATTCAAGCGCCCTTCGTGCATTGGCCGCTGTTGAGCGAGGAGCTGCTGTCCCACGCACTGGACTGCATCCCCCCGGCACATCTGGAGGCCTGCTTCCGACACCTGCTGGCCAATCCCCGCGAGCATCGCGCTGGCCTGCCGGACCTGATCCAGTTCTTCCCCGAGAACAGCCGCGAACGTTACCGGATGATCGAGGTCAAGGCACCCACCGACCGCCTGCAGGACAACCAGCGCCAGTGGCTGGCCCTGTTCGCCCGCCATGCGATTCCGGCGCTGGAGTGCCGTGTCGAATGGCAGACCGTAAACGCCTCTGATGCATCCTCCGAGGACGAGGCCACGGCACGCAAGGCACCGACTGCGCGATGATCACCGCCGACACCTCAAGCAACGCGCCCGAGCGTTACAGAATCGCGGTACGCGAGCTGTGCGCCTTCGCCGCACGCGAGGGCGATCTGGATCTGCGCTTCACGCCCTCGCCCACCGCTCAACAGGGCATTCGCGGCCATCAGCGCATCGTGCGTCGGCGCGGCAAGGACTACGAAAGCGAGATATCGCTCTCCGGCTGCATCGGCAATCTCGAGATTCGCGGCCGCGCCGATGGCTATGATCCCAGGCGCAACTGTCTCGAGGAGATCAAGACCCACCGTGGTGACCTGTCCCGTCAGCCCGCGAATCACCGCGCCCTGCACTGGGCCCAGGCGCGTGTCTACGGTGCCCTGATGTGCCGCAGTCGCGATCTCGAGGGCATCACGTTGGCGCTGGTGTATCTGGATATCGCCACGGACGCACCCGGGGCTTCACAGGATGAACAACGCCTGGAAGCCTGGTGGAGCCGCGAGGCGCTGGAAGCGGAGCTTGCACGTCTGGCCGCACGCTTCAGCGAGTTCGCCGCCAATGAACTGGCGCATCGCCGCGCCCGTGACAGCGCCCTTGGCGCGCTTGCCTTCCCCTGGCCTGCCTGGCGCCCCGGTCAACGCCAGCTGGCCGAGCATGCCTACAAGGCGGTGATGACCGGACGCGAGCTGCTGGCCGAGGCGCCGACCGGCACCGGCAAGACGCTGGCGACGCTGTATCCTGCGCTGCGTGCAATGCCCAGAAACGGCACGGACAGACTCTTCTACCTCACCGCCCGTACCCCGGGCCGGGCCTTGGCGCTGGACGCGCTGACCACCCTGGTGCCAGAGGTGGTCGAGAACGCGGAATCACCGGACACGCCTGCCGCAGCGCTGCGCATTCTGGAACTCGGCGCGCGCAGCAAGACCTGTGAGCACCCGACCCTCGCCTGTCATGGTGAGTCCTGCCCGCTGGCGCGCGGCTTCCATGATCGCCTGCCTGCGGCACGCTCTGCCGCGCTTGCCGACCACCAGCCACTGACGCTGGCGACGACACGCCGACACGCCCTGGCCCATGAGATCTGCCCCTATTTCCTCGCCCAGGAGCTCTCGCGCTGGGCGGATGTGGTCATCGGGGATCACAACCACTACTTCGACAGTCATGCGCTGCTGTTCGCTCTGACCCAGGCCAATGACTGGCGCTCCGTGGTGCTCGTCGATGAAAGCCACAACCTCATCGAACGCGCCCGCGGCATGTACAGCACCGAACTCGATGCCCGACAGTTCCACTTCCTGCTCAAGCAGTTGAGTCGCACGGGCCATCCGGCCCCGCTGCGCTCGGCCTCCCGCGCGCTGGCCCGGCAGTGGCGAGCGCTGGAGCAGCTCGGGCCGGCGCCTTGCGCTGGAGACGTTGCCCGGCGACTTCCTCAAGGCGCTGACGCAATGGACGGGCGCGATGGGCGACTGGTTGGCGGAACCTGACAAGGCCGCAACCCCTCCTGCGGCCAGACAACAGGCAGCGCGAGCAACGGCCACACAAGCCCCCGAACAGCTGGGCCTGATCGCGAGCGATGCCGTTCCCCTGGCCTCAAGCACCACAAGCACCACCCCATCAGACTCCAGTCCGAGATCCACCGCGGCCAGCCGTCGCGTGGAGCCTGACGGCGAGATGATGGAGGCCTATTTCGCGGCGCTGACGCTCACGCGACTCGCGGAAGGCTTTGGCGATCACTCGCTGTTCGAGGTCGAACTCGCCGCCATGAATCCGGCGCGTCAGGCAACGCTCACCAGCGATTCAAGCTCACGCTCCGGCGCAGCATCGGCTGCAGGAGCAGAAGCAGGAGCAGCAGCAGCATCGGCTGCAGGAGCAGAAGCAGGAGCAGCAGCCCGGCCTCGCAAGCCCCGAGGGCGAAGCGTGCGCCAGATACAGCCGCGACTGCGCTGCGTCAGCCCGGCGCCGTGGCTGGCCCCCCGCCTGCGCGCCAGCCACGCCACCCTATTGTTCTCGGCCACGCTCAATCCACCGGCCTATCATCACCGCCTGCTGGGACTGGCGGACAATGCAGTCTGGTTGAGTGTCGAGTCGCCGTTCAGGGCGACGCAGGTGCAGGTCAGTCGCCATCGGCTCTCGACCCGCCTGCGGGATCGCGAGGCCTCCTGCCGGCCCATCGCCGAGCTGATGGCACGCCAATACCAACAGCGCCCGGGCAACTATCTGGCATTCTTCTCGAGCTTCGCCTATCTCGAACAGGTCGCCAGCACCCTGCAACAGCTGACGCCGGAGATTCCCCAATGGCGCCAGACCCGTGCCATGACGGAAGCGGAGCGCACCACCTTCATTCAGCGCTTCACCCCCGACGGCCAGGGCATCGGTTTCGCGGTGCTGGGCGGTGCCTTCGGCGAAGGGATCGATCTCCCGGGGTCGCGTCTGATCGGGGCCTTCATCGCCACCCTGGGGCTTGCCGGCTTCAGCCCGGAGAATGAAGCGCTCAAGCAACGTCTGGCGCTGTGGCTGGAAAGCGATGCAAGGCGGCGTGTCGAACGACATTCGACAGACGGCGACGCTGCCCCCTGTCATCCAGCCCTTGAGGGCTGACGACTGCACCTATCTGTACCCCGGGCTCACCAGAGTGGTGCAAGCCGCAGGCCGCGTGATTCGCAGCGAGCAGGATCAGGGCGTGATCCACCTGATCGATGACCGCTTCCTGCGCCCGGAAGTCGCACGACTGCTGCCGCGCTGGTGGACGCCGACAGACTGACGCGAGTCCCCTTTTCGCTCCCCGGTCGCAAGGAAGCCGAACGATGCCAGACAACGACACCGCCCTGTGGGGCAACGACTATCCGCGTGATCTGATCGGTTATGGTGCCAATCCCCCCCATGCCAACTGGCCGGGTGGTGCCAGGATCGCGGTGCAGTTCGTGCTCAACTATGAGGAAGGCGGCGAGAACTGCCTGCTGCACGGTGACAGCGAGAGCGAGAAGTTTCTCTCCGAGATCATCGGTGCCGAGGCCTACCCCGCGCGGCACATGAGCATGGAGTCGATCTACGAATATGGCTCGCGCAGTGGCGTGTGGCGGATTCTTGATGAATTCAAGCGCCGGGAGTTGCCGCTGACGGTCTTCGGTGTCGGCATGGCGCTGGCGCGGCATCCGGACCTGGTCGCGCGTTTCCTGGAGGATGGCCACGAGATCGCCAGTCACGGCTGGCGCTGGATTCATTACCAGCACATGGATGAAGCCCATGAGCGCGCCCATCTGGAACGCGCGGTGGAAAGCTATCGCGAACTGGTCGGTCACGCACCACAGGGTTGGTACACCGGACGCGACAGCCCCAACACCCGCCGACTGGTGGTGGAGCACGGCGGCTTCACCTACGACAGCGATTACTACGGCGATGACCTGCCGCTATGGATGGAGGTGACCACCGCCAATGGCGAGCAGGTGCCGCATCTCGTCGTCCCCTACACCCTGGACACCAATGACATGCGCTTCGCCAGCGCCCAGGGCTTCAACAATGGCGAAGATTTCTTCCAGTACCTGCGTGACGCCTTCGACGTGCTCTACGCCGAGGGCGACACGGCACCCAAGATGCTCTCCATCGGGTTGCACTGTCGGATCGCCGGACGACCGGGACGCTTCGCGGCGCTGAAACGCTTCCTCGATTACGTCCAGTCCCACGACAGGGTATGGATCACCCGTCGCATCGATATCGCCGAGCACTGGCAGCGCGAGCATCCCTATACCCCCGCCAGCTGACGCTGGTCAGTTTTCCAACATGCAGGCCAATGCCAGCAGGCTCTCATCACGACCCGGCAGGCCCAGCAATGAGACGCCCCAGGGCGGTGGTGCAGCCTCCTCCGGCAGGCGCGCTGCGTCATCGGTCAGCCACGGCAGACTCAATTGCGGTGCGCCATTCAAGCCGGCCAGTGCGGTGAGTCCCATCAGCCGGTGACGATAGACCTCCATCTCCTCGAGGCTTGCGCCCAGCAGCGGTGAAGCGCCCGGCGTGGTGGGCAGCACGAACACCGCCTCGCTGGTGGCCTCGGCCTGGGCATGGGCAGCCGCACTGCCATCGTCGCAGGCACTCTCGCCGCCCTCATGACTGGCTGCCAGCTGCTGGCGGTACCAGCGGCGGACGGTGTCTGCCTTGGCTTCTGCTGCCTGCTCGTCGGCATCACTCAGGGTCATGCACCATTTGAGGCGCGCCGCGATATCCGGATTCAGCTGCGGCCAGCGAGAGTCGGGGCCCTGCTCCGGCGTACTCAACCATGCCTGGTGCGTACGACGAATCTCGCAGCCCTGCAGAATCCGAAAGGCCTCACTGGCCCTCGCCATGAAGGCCTGGCTCAACATTCGCCGCTCGCAGCGAAAACCGAGTGATTCAAGACGACGCGCCAGCGGCCCCAGCAGTCGCTGATAAGGCCCCGCCGCCAGCCCTTCCGGCACCAGCAGGATGAGTCTTGCCGGCAAACGAGTCGCTGTCGTTGGCGGCATCAACACCTCACTGACCTGCGTCAGCGTCGCGAGATCCTGCGTCATCCAGCCGATGGTATCGAAGCGCGGCGCCAGCGGCTTGAGGCCTGACATCTCAATGCGGCCATGGGTCGGCCGCAGCCCGAAGAGCCCACAGTAGCTGGACGGCACGCGGATGGAGCCACCGGTATCGGTTCCCAGCCCGATCTCCGCCTCACCGCGCGCCACCGCTACTGCAGAGCCTACGCTTGAGCCGCCCGGCAACCTCAGCGGCGCACGCGGGTTCTGCGGCGTGCCACAATGGGCATTGGTGCCATTGAGGCTGTAGGCCAGCTCATCGGTAGTGGTGCGCGCCCGATAATCGGCCCCCGCCTTCTGAAGCGCCAACACGCTGGGCGCCGTCCCCCGCTCGATGGGAGCGCTCGCCAGCAGGTCAGGATTGCCCTGTCCGGTGCGCTCGCCCTTGATCGCGAACAGATCCTTCACCACCAGTCGCTTACCCTCAAGAGACCCCTCTCCCTTCGGCCCCGGTGTGATCACAGCACCGCGCCAAGAAACTGGCGCAGCTCTTCCGTGGCTGGATTGGCAAACAGCGTCGCGGGGTCGCCTGATTCATGCACACGCCCCTGGTGCATGAAGATCACGCGGTCACCCACATCGCGGGCGAAATTCATCTCGTGGGTCACCAGAATCAACGTCATGCCCTCACGCTTGAGCTGCTCCAACACCTTGAGCACATCGCCGACCAGCTCCGGGTCCAGCGCCGAGGTAATCTCGTCACACAGCAACACCTTGGGATGCATCGCCAGGGCGCGCGCGATCGCCACCCGCTGCTGCTGGCCACCGGAGAGCTGGCTCGGCCAGGCATCGAATTTCTCCCCCAGCCCGACCTTGGCCAGCATCTCGCGGGCCTCGCGCTCCGCGACATCCCGTGCAACGCCCTTGACCAGCATCGGCGCCAGCATCACGTTCTCGCCGACGCGCTTGTGGGGGAACAGATTGAAGCTCTGGAACACCATGCCGACATTCTGCGCCAGAGCGGCGGCGTCCATCTCGCTACCGTCCAGCAGATTGCCGGCGACGTGGATGCTACCGCCGTCATGTTGTTCCAGCTGGTTGATACAGCGCAGCAAGGTGCTCTTGCCGGAGCCGCTGCGACCGATGATCGAGACCACCTCGCCCGGGCGCACTTCAAGATCGATGCCCTTGAGCACCGTCAGATCGCCGAAGGACTTGGTGAGCGCCGACAGGCTGACCAGCGGCACCTTTGCCTTCTCGGAGACGGCAGCACTCTCGGTGACTCTCGGAGACGGCAGCACTCTCGGTGACCGAGGAATCGGATGAGACGGTGTCCAGCGGGGAAACTTCAGCGAGCAGTGACATTGAGACGTGCCTCCAGGTGGCGAGCCAGCCGCGAGAGCGGATAGCACATGGCGAAATACAGCAACGCGACCAGCGCAAAGACGGTGAAGGGTTCCAGGGTGGCGTTGTTGAGCATGGTGCCGGCCTTGGTCAGTTCGACGAAGCCGATCACCGAGGCAAGCGCGGTGCCCTTGATGATCTGCACCGAGAAGCCGACGGTCGGTGCGATGGCCATGCGCAGCGCCTGCGGCAGGATGATGTGACGCATGGTCTTCAGATAACCGAGCCCCAGCACTCGCGCCCCTTCCCACTGCCCCTTGGGCACCGCCTCGACACAGCCACGCCAGATGTCGTGCAGGAAGGCACTGCTGAACAGCGTCAGCGCGACCGCCGCCGCCGTCCAGGCCGAGACATCCAGCCCGAAGACCGCCACGCCGAAGAAGGCCAGAAACAGCTGCATCAACAGCGGCGTGCCCTGAAACAGCTCCGTGTAGAGGCGACAGAAGAGCGCCGCCCCCGGCCAGCGGGTCAGGCGCAGAAAGGTCAGCGCCAGCCCCACCAGACTGCCGCCGATGAAGGCGATCAGAGACAGCGCCAGCGTCCAGCGCGCCGCCAGCAGCAGGTTGCGCAGGATGTCCCACAGCGTGAAGTCGATCATGAGTGGGCCTCTCTCAGCACATGGGAAGACAGACGGCGGCGCGGGGCTGGCGTCAGGTGGCGAAAGCCGAACAGACGACGCCCGATGCGGTTGAGCAAGGCGCGCATCGCGATGGCCAGCAGCAGGTACATGCCTGCCGTCACCACGTAGCTTTCAAAGCTCAGGAAGGTACGTGACTGGATGAAGTTGGCCGCGAAGGTCAGGTCCGCCACGCTGATCTGGGAGACCACGGCGGAGCCCAGCATCACGATCACGCACTGGCTGGTCAGCGCCGGATACATGCGTTCCAGCGCCGGCATCAGCACCACATGGCGATAGCGCTGCCAGGGCGTGAGACCCAGCGCACGCCCGGCCTCCCACTGGCCGCGACCGGTGGCATCGACACCGGCACGCAGAATCTCGCTGCTGTAGGCCGCCAGGTTGAGTGTCATCGCGATCACCGCGGCCATCTCGGCGCTGAGTGACAGCCCCAGCGCCGGCAGGCCGAAGAAGATGAAGAACAGCTGGACGATGAAGGGCGTGTTGCGCAGCAGCTCCACCAGCATGCCCAGCAGCCGGCTGAAGACGCTGCTCGGCGCACGATGGCGCTGCCAGACACACATCACCGCACCGAGTATCCCCAGCGTGGTGGTCAGAATGGTCAACCAGACCGTCGTCATCAGCCCGGCCAGCAGGTCGGGCAGATACGGCAGCAGGCGCGAGAAATCCGGGAGATAGTTCATCGATCAAGCCTCACGGGAAAAGGGAGTCAGGCGTGCGACAGCTCGATTCAGGCATCCAGTGACGGCAGCGGCGCCTTGAACCAGGTTTCGGAGAGCGCGTTGAGCGTGCCGTCCTCGATCCCCTGGGCGATCAGCTCGTTCACGCGCGCCTTGAGCGCCGGCGTGTCATGCCGCATGCCCACATAGCAGGGAGAGTTCTTGAGCGGCAGTACACTGACCGGCACGCGGGAGGGATTGCGTTCGGCGATGGCGGCGGTGACCAGGTTGCCGGTGGCGATCATCTCGACCTGCCCCGACAGGAAGGCTGACAAGGTCGTGTTGTTGTCTTCGAAGCGCTTCACGGTGGTCGATTCCGGCACCACCTTGCTGAGCTCCATGTCTTCCACCGAGCCACGTGTCACGCCGATGGTCTTCTCGCTCAGCCCCTGGGCGGAGTCCACCTCACTGCCCTTCTCACCGAACACGCCGAGGAAGAACGGTGCATAGGCATCGGAGAAATCGATCGCCTTCTCACGCTCCGGATTCTTGCCCAGACTCGAGATCACCAGATCGACCTTGCGGGTCTGCAGGTAAGGGATGCGATTGGCCGAAGTGACCGGCACCAGCTCCAGCTTCACGTTCATCTCATCCGCCAGATAACGCGCCATGTCGATATCGTAGCCGCGTGGTTCAAGGTCCGGCCCGACTGAGCCGAACGGCGGGAAATCCTGTGGTACGGCCACCTTCAGCACTCCGCTGTCGGTGATATCGCTCAGCGCATCCGCACGGGCCGTCAGGGCCGTGGCGGCCAGCGTGCCCCAGACGGCCAGCAGAATCCCCTTGCGCAACCAGTTGCCAAGACGTTGCGTGCTGCCTGTGCGTGATGCGTGCTTGAAGGCCTTGCTCTCGTGACGCTTGCTCATCGGTCGACTCCGGTGTCTGTCAATTCCGAGCGCTGAGGAGATCAAATCCTGACCAATGAAACAAGTGATTCCCTTATCCATCTAGCCGTCTCCCAGCTCCTCGAGTGACTCGAAGGTGTCCGTCACCCGGCGAATCTGGCTGCGACCAGCGACGAGGTCGTCATGCAGCAGGCGTGTGGCCAGCAAGTTGATCTGGCTCATGGCGGCGGCATAGCTGTCGAAGGCGCTGACACTGTCCAGCGGGCAGCGCAGCACATGCTCGATACCGGCAGGGATCTCGCTCAGGCTGTCATCGCAAACCAGCAGTACCGTGCAGGGAGCCTGGCCCAGCCACCCCAGCAGGCGTGCCAGCCCCTGCGGGCGCCGGCGCATGGCGAATATCACCACGGCGTCATTGGCGCTCAGCCGCGCGACCTCCTCCCCGAGTGACTGGCCCGGCTGGGGCAGGACCGCCACCTGCCCTCTCAATTGCAGAAGTTGCTGGCGCAGATGCAGTGCCAGCGGATAGGCGTTGCGAAAGCCGATGATCTGCAAGCGTTCGGCATTGGCCAGGGTGCGGCCCAGCGCTTCCATGTCGAGCATGTCCAGCGCCGCCAGTGCCTGACGCAGGTTGCGACACTCCTGCTCATAGTGGCGCTGATGGTGGTCTGGCGTGGGCGTGCTCGAGACGACAGGCACGCCCGCATGACGCAGGCTGCGCGCCTGATCACGTGCCTCCCGGAAGTCCTGATAGCCGAGGCGGCGAAACAGGCGACTGACGGTAGCCTTGGAGACATGTGTCAGCCGTGAGAGCTCGGCGGCATTGTAGAGCGCCAGCTCATCCTGATGCGCGAGCAGAAAACGCGCGATACGCTGCTCGTTGGGGGTCAATCGCTCAAGGTGGTGAGTCAGGCGCTGATGCAGGCTCTGGCCTGCCGGACTACATGCCGGCGAGCGCCTGGCGCTCGAGCGGGGCGCCATCCAGTCACTGGCCGACAGTGACAACGCGCTGCTGGCAAGCCTGGAAACCCAGCTGCCACGTCGCAGCCTCCTGTGGACCTCACGCGGCATCCTGGAAGTCGGCCGTGGCTGGCGCTGGCAGACCTCCCCCGCCAGCCCCAAGGCGCCCTGGCTGGACGCCGTGCACCACAGCTGGCCAAGCCATGCGCCACGCTGGCTGCTCAAGGCGCCGGTGGTCATCGTGTGTGCGGATGCCCTGCCGATTGCCAACCGCACCCGACATCAACGTGATCTTGCCAGACTCTGGCTCACTGCCGATGCCGCACTGATCTATCTGGCGCAGGACGCCCGCGATGGCTGGCAGATGCATCAGCATTGTGACGCGGACAGAGACCATCACACAGCGTGCTGGCCACGAAGTCCGCCAGCTGTTCCCAGTCCTCATCCGTGCGCGGCGCACCGCCCAGCTGGTCGATCTGGGCGGCGAAGTCCGCGTAGTGCTGCGTGGTGGACCAGATCAGATAGATGACCCACATCGGCTCCGCCTCGCGCAGCTTGCCAGCTGCCATCCACGCCTTCATCACCTCGCAGCGCGCCTGGACCCACTGGCGCAACTCTCCACTGAGATAGTCACGCAGAAACGGCGCGCCGCTGATCACCTCCGCCGCGAACAGGCGCGATGCCTGTGGGGCCTGGCGTGCCAGCTTGAGCTTGACGCGCACCAGCGCCTCCAGCACCTCGCGCGGGTCATCATCGGCCGTGATGTCCTCAAGTGACGCATTCCAGCGCGTCAGCGTCTGCTCCAGCAGATGCACATAGAGCTTTTCCTTGGAACCGAAGTAATACAGCAGATTGGCCTTGGGCAACTCGGCCACGTCCGCGATCTGCTTGAGTGTGCTGCCACGATAGCCGTGACAGGCAAAGACACACTCGGCAGCTTCCATGATTCGACTTTCCGCCTGCTCACGGGGAGAGCTGGTCGGTGTCGGACTGAATTCCGCACTTCGGGAACGACGAACTTCGGCATACAGGGAAGAAGGAGAATCTGCAGGCATCAGCATCACTCATCAAATAAAATACCACACCATGGGCTGACCATTTGGTCAGATTCTTGCTGGAAATACAACATGAGCTGTTACATTGACAGCCATACGCCTGAAGGCACCACAATGACAAGACGACCTGACGGGATGCCTGCATGATCGACTTCACCTTGAACGGACACGCGCATCAGCTGCCCGCGCCTGCACCGGGAACGACAACGCTTGAAGCCCTTCGCACCTCTCTGGGGCATACTGGCACCAAGGAAGGCTGCGCGTCCGGTGACTGCGGCGCCTGCACGATTGCCTTGCAGGTGCCGGGCCAGCCCATGACGACGGTCAATGCCTGCCTGATGCCCGCCCACCAGCTGCAGGATTGCGAGTTGATCACCATCGAGGGACTGGCGAACGAGACCGCCACCTCCTCGCTCTCCCCGGTGCAGCAAGCGCTGGTGACGACCCACGCCAGCCAATGTGGCTTCTGTACCCCGGGCATCGCCATGAGCCTGGCGGTGCTGCACGCCGATCATCAGCTGCGCACCGCAGAGGGCGAGAGTCTCGATGCCGCGCGGCGCGATCAGATGATCGACCATGCGCTGGGCGGCAATCTGTGCCGCTGCACAGGCTATCGACCGATACGCGAGGCTGCCCATCGCCTGCTGCAGGGAGAATTCGGGCCGGCCACCCTGCTGTCATCCGGCCAGGCTCAAGCACCTTCCATCGTCCCACCCGTCTCGAAGATCTGCTGGCGCTGCGCGCCGCACATCCCGAGGCGCCCTTGATCGCGGGGGGCACGGATCTGATGCTCGAATACACGCAACGCCTGCGTGACTTCCCGGCACTGATCGATACCACGTGTGTCGCGGCCCTTGGCACCATCGAGGAAGGGGAACACGCCGGCCAGGCAGGCTGGTGGATCGGCGCTGCGGTGACCTACCGCCAGCTGATGCCACTGCTGCGTGAACATTATCCCGAGGGCGCGGACCTGCTCACTCGCCTGGGCAGTGAACAGATCCGCAATCGTGGCACGCTGGGCGGCAACATCGGCAACGCCTCACCCATCGGGGACATGCCGCCGCTGTTGATCGCGCTGGAGGCCTATCTCCAGCTGATGAGTGTCGATGGGGAGCGCATCCTCAAGCTTGAGGACTTCTTCCTCGACTACAAGCGCACCCAATTGATGCCGGACGAGATCATCCATTCCCTCTTCCTGCCGCGGCCGGTGCACAATCAGCGGCTGGCGGTCCACAAGCTTTCCAAACGGCGAGATGATGACATCTCCACGCT
The DNA here is from genome assembly GCF_004006355.1 of Cobetia sp. ICG0124. Lineage (NCBI taxonomy): Bacteria > Pseudomonadati > Pseudomonadota > Gammaproteobacteria > Oceanospirillales > Halomonadaceae > Cobetia > Cobetia sp. ICG0124. Next base: position 1,873,321 of record NZ_CP024893.1, read on the forward strand.
GCTGGGGGTCTTCGCCTGGCGGCGCGATGCCAGTGGCCATGCTCAGCACTGGCGAGTCGCCTTCGGCGGCATGGCCGGCATTCCGGCACGTGCACCGCATCTCGAGGCACTCCTGAGCCGTGAAACGCTGGAATCGCTCACGCCCGCCCAGCTCGACACCCTCACTCGCCACAGGATCGAGCAGGCCATCCAGGCCGATTTCTCGCCTCTCTCGGACGTGCGTGGCTCCCGCGAGTATCGTCTGCTGGCCGCCAGCCATCTGGTCCCCCGAGTGGCGCAGCGAATCCACAATGAACGTCACGCGACTGCCCCCCTCATGCCACTGGAGAGCCTCGATGCGTACCTTGCACAGTCTTGAGTCCGACCCCAGTGCCACTCCGGCCACGAACGCTTCGCCGTCACATCAGCATGAGAGCGCCGAGCGTCACGTCAGTGGCACGGCACGCTACGTCGACGACCTGCCACTCCCCGCAGGCACGCTGCACCTGGCCATCGGCATGAGCGAGGTCGCGCATGCCACTCTGGATTCCCTGACACTCGAGGCGGTGCGGGCCGCCCCCGGCGTCGTCTGTGTGCTCAGCGCTTCAGACATCCCCGGCCACCGCGATGTCGGCCCGGTCTTCCCCGGCGACCCGCTGCTGGTCAGTGATCGCATCAGTCATCATGGTCAGGCGCTGTTCGTGGTTGCCGCCGAGAGCGAGCGGGCGGCGCGTCAGGCGGCGCGACTGGCCAAGGTGGCGGTGACCCCCTTGCCACTGACGCTTGATCCCTGCCAGGCCGCCAGTCGCGGTGATCTGGTGCGCCCGACCCATACCCAGGCACGTCTGGCCAACGGCCGGGCAGCGACACGCGAAAGCGTCAGCGAACGACTTGCCAGATCCGCCTGGCAATTGGACGGCGAGCTTGAGAGCGGTGGACAGGAACACTTCTATCTGGAGAGCCAGGCAGCGCTGGCCTTGCCGGGTGAAGACGACGAGATGCTGGTGCACAGCTCGTCCCAGCACCCCAGTGAAGTCCAGAAGCTGATCGCCGAGGTGCTGGGCGTGCCCTTCCATGCCATCACGGTGGAAACCCGTCGCATGGGAGGCGGCTTCGGCGGCAAGGAAACCCAGGCCGCGCCGGTGGCATGTCTGGCAGCCCTGGTGGCGCGTCGTACGGGGCGGGCCGCCAGACTGCGACTGCCCCGCAATGACGACATGCGCCTGACCGGCAAGCGCCATCCCTTCCATCACCGCTACCAGTTCGGTGTCGATGACAGCGGGCGCATCGACACCGCCATCATCGAGCTGACCGGCGACTGCGGCCACTCGCCGGATCTGTCGGATGCCATCGTCGATCGCGCCATGTTCCATGCCGACAACGCCTATTACCTCGGCAATGCCCATGTGCGCGGTATCCGTGCCCGCACCAACGTGGCGTCCAACACCGCCTTCCGCGGCTTTGGTGGTCCGCAGGGCATGCTCGCCATCGAGGCGGCCATGGAGGATATCGCAAGGCGTCTGGGGCGCGACCCGCTGGAGATCCGCAAGCGCAACCTCTACTGCGAAGGCCGTGAGACCACGCATTATGGCCAGCACGTCAATCAGTACCCACTGCTCACCACGCTGATCGACCAGCTCGAGGCGCAGGGCGACTACTGGGCGCGTCGTGCCGAGATTCGCGCCTTCAATGCCGCCAATCCGGTGGTGAAGAAGGGGCTGGCGCTGACGCCGGTGAAATTCGGCATCTCCTTTACCGCCAAGCACCTCAATCAGGCCGGCGCCCTGGTGCATGTCTATACCGATGGCAGCGTGCAGGTGAATCATGGCGGCACCGAGATGGGCCAGGGCCTGCACACCAAGATCACTCAGGTCGCGGCCCGTGAGCTGGGCCTGAGCGTGGACAGGGTGCGCATCACCGCCACGCGCACCGACAAGGTACCCAACACCTCACCGACCGCGGCAAGTTCGGGAGCGGACCTCAACGGCATGGCCACACGTGATGCCTGCCTGCGCCTCAAGGCGCGCCTGCTCGACTTCGCCGCCGAACATCTCGCCCAGCCACGCACCAGCCTGAGCCTCGACAATGGCGAACTGCATGGCCCGAGCGGCGTACTGATGACATGGGGGGAGCTGATCCAGGCGGCGTATCTGGAACGCATCTCGCTCTCCGAGAAGGGCTTCTATGCCACCCCGGACATCCACTACGACCGCGAAAGTGGCACCGGACACCCCTTCTACTACTACGCCTTCGGCGCGGCGCTGTGTGAAGTGGTCGTCGATACCTTGAGCGGCGAATACCGACTGGAAAGCGCCGAGATCCTGCACGATGTGGGAGATTCGCTCAATCCGGCCATCGACATCGGTCAGATAGAAGGCGGCTTCGTGCAGGGCATGGGCTGGCTGACGACGGAGGAACTCAAGTGGAACGAGGAGGGTCGCCTGCTGACCGATGGCCCGGCCACCTACAAGATACCCGCCATCAGCGACGTACCCGACGGCGCGATCACGGTACGCCTGCTGGAAGGACATCCCAACTCGGCCGCCAGCATCTATCGCTCCAAGGCGGTGGGTGAGCCCCCCTTCATGCTCGCCATCAGCGTGTGGGCGGCGCTGCGCGATGCGCTGGCCTCGTTGACCGACTACCGCCGCGCAGTGCGCCTGGATACCCCGGCCACGCCGGAACGCGTGATGCTGGCGGCGCGCGAACAGCGTGACTGGCAGGAGCAGCACGCCACTGCCGGCGCAGAGCCAACGCAGGTGCCGTCATGAGTGCAATCAAGAGGGCAATCAAGAGTGCCGAAGAGTGCCGCGACCAGCCGCTGGTATCAGGCGCTCGCCGAGGCACAGGCAGCGCTGACGGCCCATGCCCTGGCCACCGTGGTGACGGTGGCGGGCTCCGCCCCGCGAGGTGCCGGCAGCAAGATGCTGATCACCCCGGATACGCTGCACGACAGCCTCGGCGGCGGTCGGCTGGAGCAGCTGGTGGTAGAGCGCGCTCGAGCGATGCTGGCGCAGGGACAGTCGGGCTGTCATCTCGAGGAGATCGCGCTGGGCCAGCATGCTCAACAATGCTGTGGTGGCCACGTGCAGGTGTTGATCGAGCTGTACCCGGCGCTTGCGCCACGGCTGACCCTGTTCGGCGCCGGCCATGTCGGTCAGGCCATCGTCCACCTGCTGGCGCCGCTGGACTGGCAGATCGACTGGCGGGATTCACGCGCCGAGCAGCTCGAGTCCGCCACGATTCCTGCGGGCAGTGAGGGCCGTGTGCAGCGCCAGACATTCAATATCCTGACGGACCTGCCGCTCTCGAAAGCGGCGCCGGCCTCCGACTCGCTGCCAGTGAGGGCGGGCAGTCATGTGCTGGTATTGACCCATGATCATGTCGAGGACCAGGCGCTGGTGGCGGCTCTTGCACCGCGTGATGACCTGGCCTCGCTGGGGCTGATCGGCTCCAGCAGCAAGTGGGCGCGCTTTCGCCAGCGCCTGCGCGGCGATCTCGACGAGCACGAGGTCGCCCGCATTCGCTGCCCGATCGGTGTGCCGGGGATTCCGGGCAAACGCCCCGAGGAGATCGCGATCGCGGTGGTGGCCGAACTGCTTCAGTTGCAGGCCATCATTGGACGGCAATGGCCTGACGCGCAAGGGTGCCCGCCAGCTGCGCGCCCGCCTTGCCCCTGACGCGATGCACCAGACAGAACCGACACGGAAGGCCGAATGATGACTGACCAAGACACCCCGCTATCTGTGGCCTGCCACCTGGATGACCGCCGACTGACGGCGGCGCTGCGCTCGGCCGCAAAGGCGCCAGAAAGCGTCAGCCTGTTGCGTGGCGCCCTGCTGCACTTCCTGGATGAGCCTCTGGACGACCCGCAAGGAACGCTTGCGTCAGGCGAGCGGGACCCCGCCATCGAGTACTACGCGGATGCCCTGCTGGTGATGCACGCCGGCCATGTGGTCGCCGTGGGGGATCACCACTCGCTTGCCCGGCATGATGCCGTGAGTGAACTGATGCGCCTGAGCCCGCCGCACAGCGTCACCGGTCTGATGATGCCAGGCTTCATCGATACCCACGTGCACTTCCCGCAGCTGGATATCATCGCAAGCTATGGTCACTGCCTGATCGACTGGCTGAATACCTACACCTTCCCCGCCGAGCAGCGCTTTGCCGACCCCGCGCACGCCGCCGAGGTCGCCGAGATCTTCCTTGATGAGCTGCTGCGTCATGGCTCCACCAGTGCCCAGGTGTTTGCCACCTCGCATGCCAGCAGTGCCGATGCCCTGTTCCGGGCCGCGCGGAGCCGCGACATGCGTGTGCATGCCGGTCGCGTGATGATGGATCGCAATGCGCCGCCGGCACTGCTCGATTCAGGCGTCACCGCGCTCAAGGACGATGAGCGGCTGATCGCGGACTGGCACGGGCGTGATCGCCTCGGCTATGTGCTGACCCCGCGCTTCGCCCCGACCTCGACGCCTGAGCAACTCAAGGCCGCCGGTCAACTGCTCAAGTGCCAGCCGGACCTGCACCTGCAGACCCATCTGGCCGAGAACCTCGATGAAGTGAAGTGGGTGGCGGAACTGTTCCCCGAGGCTCGGGATTATCTGGCGGTCTATGAGGATGTTGGCCTGAGTCACGAGCGCACCACCTTCGCCCACGGCATCCACCTGGACGATGGCATGCGCCAGCGCATCGCGGATCGTGGCGCCAGCATCGCCTTCTGTCCGACCTCCAACCTGTTCCTCGGCAGCGGGCTGTTCGATCGCGCCAGCGCCCGCCATCAGGGGATCAACATCAGCATCGCCACCGATGTCGGCGGTGGCTCCAGCCTGTGTCAGCTGGAGAGCCTCAAGGCTGCCTATCAGGTCGGTCAGTTGCACGGTGCGGTCGCCCATGATGTGGCGGGGCTTGCGTCACGTGCCAACCAGCCACTGACGCCCTGGCAGGGCTTCTATCAATTGACGCTGGGCAATGCGCGCGCCATGCGGCTGGAGGACAAGGTCGGCAACCTGCGTCCGGGGATGGAGGCGGACGTGATCGTGCTCGACCCCACGGCGACTCACTTGCTGGCGCGGCGTACCCGCTGGGGACAGCCACAGCAGGTACCGCTGGGGGAGGTGCTGTTCGCCCTGATGATGCTCGGGGATGACCGCGCGATTCGCGAGGTACATGTGGCGGGCCGCTGCCGCAAACGGCACGGCATGCTGCTGAGTGCATTACGAGGTCCGTCATCATGACTCCCACTGCCATCATGCAACGTCGTTATTCCACCAAGGCCTTCGATCCGGCGCGCAAGATCAGCGCCGCAGACTGGCAGGAACTGGAAAACGTGATGCGCCTGAGCGCTTCCAGCGTCAATTCCCAACCGTGGCACTTCCTGGTGCTGGAGTCTGACGATGCCAAGCAGCGCTTCGCACGCGCCGGTACAGATGACAAGTACGCCTTCAACTCGCCGAAGATCACCAATGCGTCTCACGTCGTGCTGTTCTGCACCCGCACTACCCTGGACGACAACTACCTGAAACATCTGCTGGATACCGAAGCCTCTGATGGTCGCTTCAAGAAGGATGACGAGTTCAGCGCCATGATGGACGGCGCGCGTCGTCTGTTCATCGACCTGCATCGTCATGATCTCAAGGACATGCAGCACTGGATGGACAAGCAGGTTTACCTCAATTACGGCAGCCTGCTGTATGCCGCCTCCAGCCTGAACATCGACACCGTGCCGCTGGAAGGCATCGACCCGGTGGCGCTGGACGCCGAATTCGGGCTGCGCGAGAAAGGCTTCAACGCCCTGGTCGCCGTGAGCCTTGGCTATCGCGCCGCTGACGACTTCAATGCGGAACTGCCCAAGTCCCGTCTGCCGGCAGACGAACTCTTCACTCGCCTGTAAGTTTCGTTCACGAAAGGATTCATGCCATGTCTCTCAAGCTTATCGCGACTCTGACCTTCCCCGCCGACCAGCAGGAAAAGGCCCGTGACATTCTCGCCGACCTGGTCGAGAAGAGTCAGTCCGACAAGGGCTGTCTGCAATATGAACTCTTCGCGGTAGACAAGCAGGTCGAGGAAGGCGAGCCGGTACCGGAAGGCGACTTCGTGGTACTGGAGGAATGGTGGGATGAAGAAGCGCTGGAAGCCCACGTGGCATCCGAGCACTTCCAGGGCTTCCTGGGGGCCTTCGCGGAAGGCGAGATCGGCCTCAAGATCCAGCGTCTGCTGACAGTCTGAACAAGGAGCGTCCCATGACCCAAGCTTCCTCCCAGCACAAGGGGATCGACGAGCCACTGCTCGGCCTCGAGAGCTGCCCCTCCGTTCCCATCTCGGCGCTCGCCGGGGCCCAGCATCTGCTGGCCAGTCTGGCGGGCATCATTGCACCGACATTGATCATCACCAGTGCGCTATCGCTCGGTGCCTATACCGCCAGTCTGCTGTCGATGGCGCTGGTGGTCTCCGGGATCGCCACCTGGATTCAATCCCAGCGCCTGGGGCCATTCGGCTCGGGGCTGTTGAGCATCCAGGGCACCAGCTTCAGCTTCGTATCAGCCTTGATCACCGCCGGCCTGATCGCGCGCAGCCAGAATGCCAGTGACGAACAGGTGCTGGCGGTACTGTTCGGCACCTGTCTGGCCGGCAGCCTGATCGAGATGGCATTGGGCACGGTGCTGCCATGGCTCAAGCGCGTCATCACACCGGTGGTGACGGGCGTAGTGGTGATGCTGATCGGGTTGAGTCTGATCGAGGTCGGCATGACGGATATCGGTGGCGGCTTCGGTGCCGCGGACTTCGGCGCCCCCGCCAATCTGGCGCTGGCCGGCTGCGTGCTGATCACGGTACTGGCCTGTCAGGTCTCGCGTCACCCGTGGCTGAGAATCGCCTCCATCTTCATCGGCATGGCCGTCGGCTGCATCATCGCGGCGCTGGGCGGCATGTACGATGCGCCACAACTGGCGGATGCCGCACTGATTGCTCTGCCGCACCCGGCGACGCTGAATACCGGCTTCGACTTCTCGCTGGCCGCCTTCCTGCCGGTGGCCTTCATCTTCATTATCACCGCCATCGAGACCGTCGGCGATCTCACCGGCAGCGCACGCGCCTCGGGGCTTGCCGTGGATGACGACACGCATCAGAAGCGTCTGCGCGGCGGTGTGCTCGGGGATGGCCTGAATTCCGCACTCGGTGCGCTGGCCGGCACCTTCCCCAACACCACCTTCAGTCAGAACACCGGCGTGATCCAGCTGACCGGTATCGCCAGCCGCCATGTGGGCCGCTACGTGGCGGGCTTCCTGCTGTTGCTGGGCCTGTCGCCCTTCATCGCCACCCTGCTCACGCAGATGCCGCGCCCGGTGCTCGGTGCCACCACCACGCTGATGTTCGCGCTGATCGCCGTCTCCGGCATCCGCATCCTGATGGCGCAGCCCATCGGGCGTCGCGAGATGATGATCATCGCGCTGGCCCTGGGGCTTGGTCTGGGCGTCGGCATGGTACCGGATGTGCTGAACGCGATTCCGGGGGCCTTCGCCGATGCCTTGCGCTCGCCGATCACCATGGGCGGCCTGACTGCCATCCTCGCCGAGTTGCTGCTGCCGAAGATGGAAGATGCCGAGGTGTTCAATCCCAAAGCGAGTGAGCGTGAGTCCACCGACAGCATCAGCGCGGAGCAGGAACACGCCTGAGCCGCAGGCGCCGCAATGAGACATGAAAGAACCGGCGCATCATTGGCCGGTTTTTTCATGTCGGTCGCTTTCTCATCAATAGTCTTGCAATCGCCACCCTGACAATCAGCACTTTGAGGCTGGAAGGCGCCATAGCGCCTCGGAGCCAGACACAAGGAACGTATCGCTCATGCTGAACACTCGACTCACCTCATCAAACGCGCCGGGCTTGCGCACATCCCCCCGCTCGCGCCTGGCGCTGAAGACCCTGCTGGGGGCTGCATTGCTGAGCACGCTCAGCGCCTGCGCCAGCCATCAGGACCATGAATGGCAGGCAGACACGTCCTATCACCTGACGGTGCTGCACACCAATGATCATCACGGTCGCTTCTGGCGCAGCAGCGATGGCGAATACGGCATGTCGGCGCGCAAGACGCTGGTCGACCGTATCCGCGCCGAAGTGGAATCCGAGGGTGGCAGCGTGCTGCTGCTGTCCGGCGGAGACATCAATACCGGCGTGCCGGAGTCCGATCTGCAGCAGGCCGAACCTGACTTCAAGGGCATGAACCGCATCGGCTATGACGCCATGGCGGTGGGCAATCATGAATTCGACAACCCGCTGGACGTGCTGCTCAAGCAGCGCGACTGGGCCGATTTCCCGATGCTGGCCGCCAACATCTACGACAAGGCCACCGGCGAGCGTCTGTTCGCGCCCTACAGGATCTTCGATGAAGACGGCGTCCATATCGCGGTGATCGGCCTGACCACCGAAGACACCGTGCGCATCGGCAATCCCGAGTACTTCAGCAATCTCGAGTTTCGCGATCCCAAGGAAGAGGCACGCAAGGTCATCGAGCAACTGAACGAGCATGAGCAGCCGGACCTGATCTTCGCCGTCACCCACATGGGGCATTATCAGAATGCCGAGCATGGCATCAACGCGCCGGGCGACGTCGCGCTTGCGCGCTACCTGCCCACCGGTGCGCTGGACATGATCGTCGGAGGGCACTCCCAGGAGCCGGTGTGCATGGAGGGCGTCAACCGGATGGCGGACTTTGCGCCCGGCGATGATTGCCAGCCGGACCGTCAGAACGGTACCTACATCGTGCAGGCACACGAGTGGGGCAAGTACGTGGGGCGTGCCGATTACGAGTTCCGCAATGGCGAGCTGACCATGCTCAACTATCAGTTGATCCCGGTGAACCTCAAGAAGACCGTCGAAGTGAACGGCGAGCGTCACAAGGTGCTGGTCAAGGAGGAAATCGCCGAGGACAGTGAGCTGCTCGAGTTCCTGCGCCCCTATCAGGAGAAGGGCCAGGCGCAGCTCAATGTCACCGTCGCGCAGAGCAACGGCAAGCTGGAGGGGGATCGCGACGTGGTGCGCTTTGCCCAGACCAATCTGGGCCGCCTGATCGCCACCGCCGCCATGCAGGCCGGCAAGGCAGACTTCGGCGTGATGAACTCAGGTGGCGTGCGCGCCTCATTGCCTGAAGGAGAGATCACCTACAAGGATGTGCTGACCGTACTGCCCTTCGGCAACACCGTGGGGGTCGTCAGCATGTCGGGCAGCGAGGTGCTCGACTACCTCAATGCCGTGGCGACCCAGCCGGTGGACTCCGGCGCCTATGCCCAGTTTGCCGGTATCAGCATGCAGGTCGACCGGGCCGAGGGCAGCGTCTCTGACGTGATGATCCAGGGCCAGCCACTGGACATGAGCGCGCAATATCGCTTCAGCGTTCCAAGCTTCAATGCCGCCGGCGGGGATGGCTATCCGAAGGTCACTGATCTGCCGGGCTACCTGGATACCGGCTTCGTCGATGCCGATGTGCTCAAGGCCTATCTGGCCCAGCAGAGCCCGATCGATGTCTCGGCGTACGCGCCCCAGGGCGAGATTGTCTATCAATAACATGAACCTCAACCGCACCGACAGCGAACTGCTCAACCTGTTGATCAAGGACGGTCGCATGTCCTACGCCGATATCGCCCGCAAGCTGGGCATCTCGCGTGCCCACGCCCGTACGCGAGTCCAGGCATTGGTCGAGAGCGGCGTGATCGAGCAGTTCACCGCCGTCATCAACCCGGACAAGCTCGGCAAGGGTATCTCCACCTTCGTGGACCTGACCGTCGCACCCAGCGCCATCGAGCGTATCGCCGAGGAGCTTTCCGCCTGTGTCGAGGTGGTCAGCCTCTACATCATGAGCGACCTGAAAAGCCTGCACATCCACACCCTCACTGACAGCTACGAAGCCTTCGACAGCTTCGTGCGCGAACATATCTTCAATCGTGACGAGATACTCTCCGTCGACTGCAAGTCGCTGATGACACGCGTGAAGCACCGTCGTGGTGGCGCACGGCTATAAGCACGCGCCGGGGTCGCGAATCAATGCATGCGACCCAACCCACGCAGCAAGCGCATGGTGACCCACAGAAAGCCCAGCGGGAACAGCACCGTCTGGGTGATGAACAGCATGGTGAGATCGATCACCTTGTCGGTCATGGCATCAAAGCCCTCGGTGACACTGGTGATCGGCCCGCCGACCCAGCCTTCCATGCTGCCCTTGAACTGCTGCCACCAGCTGCGCTCTTCGTGCTCGCCTCCCACCTGCTTGTCCGCCACTTCCGCCAGCTGCTGCTGCGTCACGCTCAGCTGCGCCATCTGCGCATCTCGGCTGTCATCGAGAAAGGCCTGGCCTGCCACACCACTGGCCAGCGCGACACTGAGCACGGCAAAGCGCAGCGCGATGCCCCATAGCGCCAGGCGCACGAGTGCCTGCTGCCACCAGAGCAGGCCGAACACCGCCAGCAGGCAGGCCACGGTGGTCATGCTCTTGATGATCACGGAACCGGAGATGCCCAGCAGCAATTTCTGCAGCGCCAATGAGCCGGTCGCCGCGAACATCACCCACGAGAAGCGCTCGATCATGTCATTGGCGGGGTCCAGCGCCTCCCCGGGCGAGACCTGAAATACCTGCAGGTCGATGGTCGAGGACTGCAGCACCGAGATGGTCGCGTTCAGGCCCTTGGCGATGGCGAAGGCACTGAAGGCCTGCCCCAGGGTGGCATCGATGACATCGCGTGCCCACTGCTGGGGCAGCTCCCACCAGGCAAGCACTGCCATTACCAGCAGGATGGCGATCAGGAAGGCGCGGGGTATTCGCGCGTCAGTGGGTGCGCCGGGGGCGGCAGGCAGGCGCACGCCAGCATGTCTCGCGAAAGGCGTGGAGGAGACGGCAGACGTGGCCGGCGTGGGAGAAGCGGAATCGTCAGAATCATGAGGTGACATGCAAGGCTCCAACAGGGCAAATCCGCATGATGCCACCGGGCTTGCTGACTGTCGTCTGCACCGCGATGACTCAAGCGCACCGTAATGCGGCAAGCATGACAATTGGTCATCACCACCCCACATTCGCGAGCCAGATGTCACCTTCCGTGATGCTATCGATGAACAAATGCCGCGATTGGCGTGATCTTCTGACATTTGTCAGGCACTGAACTCCGCACATCAGCGGCTCCACGGTCTCACATGTGCAACTCCGGAGACGCATGCGCGCATTCTCAACGGAAAACAGCGCCCTAATCTTGCACGTAGTTCATTGAAATAATTGGGAAAATTTCTCATGCGGCGAAATGGCACACGGCTTGCAGAGTCATCCCCGTAGCGCGATGACAAATGACAGCCTCAAAACTGACAAATGAAAGACATCGCTACTCAAGAGCATGCAGAAACACCGACACAACAAGATCGCTGACCTCGATGTCAGCACGCCGTACAGGCTCCCCTTGCCGCATCCGCACATCCACCGCCGCAGGGGCACTACTGGTCATCCGTCCGCAGGAGAACCTCCCATGACATTCGATCGTCGCAAGTTCCTGGGTGCCGCTCTGGCAACCTCAACCGCTGGACTCGTGATGGGTGCGCCCGCCATCGTGCGCGCGGAATCCAGCAAGACCTATCAATGGAAGATGACCAATGCCTACGGCCCGGGATCGCCCTTCTATGTCGAGGGCCCCGGTAGCCCGACCGACTTCTGCCGCAAGGTGGAAGCCATGTCGGGCGGGCGCATGAAGATCCAGCACTTTGCGGCCGGTGAGCTGATTCCGGCACTGGAAGGCTTCAATGCCGTCGCCAGTGGCGTGGTGGAGATGAACGCCGGCAATGCCTATTTCTGGGCCGGCAAGATTCCCGCTGCCCAGTACTTCACTACCGTCCCCTTCGGCATGAATACCCAGGGCATGAATGCCTGGCTGTATCACGGTGGCGGCCTGGAGCTATGGCATGAGCTGTACGCCCCCAAGGGACTGATCGCCTTCCCGATGGGCAATACCGGCGTGCAGATGACCGGCTGGTTCCGCAAGCCGATCAACACGGTGGAGGACTTGAAAGGCCTGAAGATGCGTATCCCGGGGCTTGCCGGCAAGGTCTATGCCGAGCTGGGCGTCGCCGTGCGCCTGTTGCCGGGCGGCGAAATATTCCCGGCGCTGGAGCGCGGTGTCATCGATGCCGCCGAATTCGTCGGCCCCTATCAGGACCGCCGTCTGGGGCTTCAGAAGGCTGCCAAGTACTACTACACCACCGGCTGGCACGAGCCGACCAACGTGACCGAGCTGATGATCAACAAGGCCGCCTGGGAGAGTCTGCCGGAAGACCTGCAGGCCATCGTCAAGGCCGCCGCTCAGGCGTGCAATGTCGAGAGCCAGGCCTGGTGTGAGTCGGTGAACGCCGAAGCGCTCAATGATCTGGTGGAAAACGAGGGCGTCACCGCTCAGCCGTTGCCCGATTCCGTGGTGGCGCGCCTGAAGGAAGTCACCGAGAAGACGCTGACCGACATGGCGGCCGCCGATCCAGACACCGCACGTGTGCACGAGTCGTTCATGGCCTTCCGCGATCAACACAAGGAATGGGCCGCCGTCAGCGAGAAGACCTTCCTGGCACTCTGACGGCTGACATCTCCCTGCTCCCCCTGTCTACGCCACGGCCTGTCCCGTCGTGGCGTTCGTGAGGTCATGTCATGCTGCATGTCATCCACTGTCTCGAGGGCATCATCGAGCGGCTGGGCATCATTGCCCGTTACTCGCTGTTGGCACTCGTGGTGCTGGTCGCCAGTAACGTGCTGTTGCGTTACTTCTTCAGCATCAGTCCCGTGCCACTCCAGGAATTCGAGTGGCATCTGATTTCCCCCATCGCGCTGCTGGGCATTTCCTATGCCCTCAAGCATCGCGCCGACGTTCGCGTCGATGTCTTCTATGATCGATTTTCCCCCAAGGGGCGTGCGCTGGTGGATCTGCTCGGCGCCCTGATGACCATCGCCATCGGCACGGCCATTGCCTGGCTCGGCCTGAGCTATACCGAGCAGTCGTATCAGCTGATGGAAGGCTCACCCGACCCCGGCGGCCTGCCCTATCGCTACCTGCTCAAGGCCTTCATCCCCATCGGTTTCGCCGCGCTTGCCCTGCAGGGCGTGGCGGATTGCCTGCGCGCCTTGCTGCAAGGTGCCTTCATGAGTCCGAATGAGTGGATTGCCCTCAGCATGATCGGCGGCTTCCTGATCCTGATGCTGATCGGGATTCCGGTCGCGATCTCATTGGCGGTGGCCGGTTTCGTGGCGGGTCTGGCGGGCTTCGGCCCGCTGCTGTTCAGCCTGATGCCGGCACGTCTCTATGGTGTGGTCACCAATTACACGTTGCTGGCGATACCGCTGTTCGTGTTCATGGGGGTCATGCTCGAGAAATCGCGGGTCGCCGAGGACATGCTCGAGACCATCGGGCGCGCCATGGGCGGCGTCAACGGCGGCATGGGCATCGCGATCATTCTGGTCGGCGTGCTGATGGGCGCCTCCACCGGGATCGTCGGTGCGACTGTGGTCACCGTCGGCATGCTGACATTGCCGACCCTGCTGCGCCGCGGCTATCACCCGGGCGTGGCCTCGGCCACCATCTGCGCCTCCGGCACCCTGGGGCAGATCATTCCGCCGAGCCTCGTGTTGATCCTGCTGTCGGAGATTCTCGGCGAATCCGTCGGTACCCTGTTCGCCGCGGCCTTCGTGCCGGGCCTGGCGATCGCGGTCATCTACATCGTCTACCTGCTGGTGCTGGGCTGGTGGAAGCCGGAACTCGTCCCGGCCATTCCAAAAGAGGAGCGCGCCGCCGCTGGCGGCATGAAGGAATTGCTGAGGGATCTGGCGCGCAGCGTGATTCCGCCGCTGATGCTGGTCTTCGCGGTACTGGGCTCAATTCTGGGTGGCGTGGCCGCCCCCACCGAGGCGGCCTCGATGGGCGCACTGGGCAGTCTCGTGATCGCACTGCTGGCGCGGCGCCTCGATTTCCCGATGCTCAAGGCTTGCCTGCACTCGACCCTGACCATCACCGCCATGGTCTATTTCATCCTGTTGTGCGCGCAGCCGTTCTCACTGGCCTTCCGCGGCCTTGGCGGCGAGAACATGGTGCATGACCTGTTCAATCTGCTGCCGGGGGGAGAACTGGGCGCTCTCATCTTCCTGATGGTGATACTGTTCGTGCTCGGCTTTTTCCTGGAGTGGATCGAGATCAGCTATATCGCACTGCCGATGTTCCTGCCGGTCTTCATCGGCTATGGCACCGACATGGTATGGCTGGGCGTACTGGTGGCGATGAATCTGCAGATGTCATTCCTGACGCCTCCCTTCGGCTGGGCATTGTTCTTCCTCAAGGGGGTCGCGCCACCGGAAGTCACGACACGCCACCTGTATCTCGGCGTACTCCCCTTCGTGGGACTGCAGGCCATGGCCGTCGTGCTGCTGTTCTGCTTCCCGGGTCTTGCCACCTGGCTGCCGGACGCCATCGGCTGGTAACCCGGTCACCCCCTCGGAGACAGCGCGAGAGAAAGCGCTCCAGGGAGATGCCTCGACTGCCGATGTCGTCTGTCGGCAACTTTCACCAGCAATGAATGACCCCGCGCCATACGGGTACTACAAGGAAACACCATGGAACTGTTCTCAGCCTATCCACTGCACTGGATTCTCGGTCTGATCGCCGCACTCATCGTCACCGGCATGATTGCCGGCGTGATGGCCGGCTTGCTGGGGGTCGGCGGCGGTATCGTCATCGTGCCCGTGCTCTTTCACCTCTTCAGCCTGCTGGGTGTCGATGAGGCGGTCCGCATGCACCAGGCGGTCGGCACCTCGCTTGCGACCATCATTCCCACCTCGATCATGTCGGCCAGGGCCCACTACGCCAAGGGCAATCTTGACCCGGCGATACTCAAGCGTCTGCTGCCGGGCGTGATCATCGGCGTCATCATCGGCGGCCTGCTGTCCAACCTGTTCAGCGGCGCGGTCCTGATGGGGCTGTTCGCCACCGTCGCCTTCCTCGTGGCGCTCAACATGTTCCGTCGTCAGTCCACAGTGCTGGGCACTGGCCTGCCGGGCCCGCTGGGCAGTGGTGCGCTGGGTACCTTCATCGGTGGCGTCTCGACCCTGATGGGCATCGGCGGCGGCACCCTGAGCGTGCCGACCCTCAGCACCCTCGGCACTCCGATGCACCTGGCCGTGGGCACGGGCGCAGCGCTCGGGCTGGTGATCAGCCTGCCGGGCACCGCCAGCTTCCTGCTCAATGGCATCGGGGAGCCGAACCTGCTGCCGGGCTCCATCGGCTACGTCAATCTGCTCGGTTTCGCCGCCATCGTGCCTGCGACCATGCTGTGTGCGCCGATCGGTGCCAAGCTGGCCCATGCGATGGATGCCGCCAAGCTCAAGAAGGTCTTCGCCATCTTCCTGATGTTCACGGCACTGCGCATGTTCTACGACCTGTTCACCGGCAGCTGATCTCCGCCCTCAGCGCAATGACAACGGCGCAATAGCAACGGCGCAATAACAACAACGACATTCACAGGAGCAAGACGCCATGATGCATACCCGACGAGGATTCGGCGGGGCCTGCGCTGCCCCCCATCATCTGGCAGCAGAGGCCGGCCGTGACATCCTGCGTGACGGCGGCAATGCCATCGAGGCGATGGTCGCGATGGCCGCGACCATCGCCGTGGTCTATCCGCACATGAATGGTATCGGCGGTGATGGCTTCTGGCTGATCAAGCGACCCGGTCTCGCCCCCATCGCGATCGATGCCTGTGGGCCGGCCGCGGCGCTGGCCAGCCGAGAGTTCTACGCCGCGCAAGGCTACGGTGTGGCCGATGACGAGACAGGCGCTCCCCTGGTGAATGGCGACAGCATCCCCACCCGTGGGCCGCTGTCCGCCTTGACGGTGGCCGGTACCATCGGCGGCTGGCAGGAGGCACTGGCCTTCTCGGCAGACACCTCCGACGCCGAGCGCGCGCCATTGCCCCTCGCGACGCTGTTGCGCCAGGCCATCCGCCATGCCAATGACGGGGTCGCGGTCAGCGCCAGCCAGCAAGCCTTGAGCGAGAAGCACCTGGCCGTGCTGTCACGGCAACCCGGGTTTGCGCAGCGCTATCTGGGTCAGAGCGAGTCAGGGGAGCCGATGGCGCTCGAGGAAGGCGCCCGCCTGCGTCAGCCGGCGCTTGCCATGACCCTCGCCCGCCTGGCGGATGCCGGGCTGGACGATTTCTACCGAGGCGAGCTGGCGGCGCACATGGCGCAGGAACTGCAGTCCGCCGGCAGTCCGCTGCGCCTGGAGGACCTCAACGGCTATCGCGCCCAACGCGTCACGCCGCTCAAGGTGCGTCTGCGCGACAGTGAGGTATACAACCTGCCCGCCCCGACCCAGGGTCTGGCGACATTGATGATTCTGGGGCTTTACGATGAATTGAGCGCCAGGCACGGCATCAGCGAAGCGGAGGGCAATACACCGCGTCACCTGCATGCGCTGATCGAGGCCACCAAACGCGCCTTCCTGGTGCGCGACAGCCTGATCACCTCTCCGGAATGCCTCGAGGGCGGGCTGAGCGGTGAAAGCGGCATCGCGACGCAACAGGTACATCTTTCACAGGATGCCCTGACTCAGCAGGCGGCAATGATCGACATGCAGGCCGCCTTGGAATGGCCCCACGAGCCCGCCGAGGGCGACACCATCTGGATGGGCGCCACAGACAGCGAGGGCACTACCGTCAGCTTCATCCAGAGCGTCTACTGGGAGTTCGGCAGTGGCATGGTACTGCCCAGCAGTGGCGTGATGTGGCAGAACCGCGGGCTGGCGTTCGATCTGGCGCCCGCCAGACTGCGCAGCCTGGCGCCGGGCCGCAAGCCCTTCCACACCCTCAATCCCTCACTGGCGTGTTTCGATGATGGCCGTGTGATGGCCTTCGGCACCATGGGCGGTGAAGGCCAGCCGCAGACTCAGGCCGCAGTCTTCACGCGCATCGCCCGCCACGGCATGTCATTGCAGGCCGCGATCAGTGCTCCACGCTGGCTGCTGGGCCGCACCTGGGGCGATGTCAGCACCAGCCTCAAGCTCGAATCGCGCCTTGAGGGTGACGTGGCGGAGGCACTCAGGGAGCTGGGGCATGAAGTAGAGGTGCTGGAAGACGCCTACAGCGATACGCTGGGTCACGCCGGCGCGGTGATGCGTCACCCGGATGGACAGGTCGAGGCCGCACATGACCCACGCAGCGATGGTGGCGCGGCGCTGACCTGAAAGGCGCGTTGCGCTGCGAGGGGCTGCGCGTGAAGGCGCCGGGGCGTTTTTCACCCTCTTCACTCTCGTGATAGCGCTTGGCCGCATTCGCCCACCAGGCAAGTTGTTCGAAGGCCCGCTCGAGATAGCCGCTCCATTTCTGGGCATCTTGAGTCTCGGTGTAGCTGCCGTCCTCATCGAGCACGTCCTGGGCCCGGGGCACGTGGATCATCGCCGAGACCGGCAGGCAGCCCAGCTCCGAGAGGAAGGTGCGCATGTTGACCGCCGCCCGCACGCCACCCCACTGTCCTGCGGAATAGGTCGCGATCACCGACGGCTTGTAGGAGTAGAGCGAGCTGCCGAAGTGATTCAGGAGATTGGCCAACGCCGGACTCATGGAATGGTTGTACTCGGGGCTGACCATCACATAGCCATCCGCCGACTCTATTTCCTGGGCGAGATTGAGCAAGTCCTGCGGGGCATTGCGTTGTGCATAGGAAAACAGCGGCTTGAAGGGGGCCGAGAGATCGTAATCCAGAGGGTCGATCAACACCGCTTCATGACCACTTTCCTCAAGCTTGGCCATGCAACATCTGGCGACCCGCTCTCCCAGACGTGCGGGGGATGGGGGGTCATGGCGACGCAACAAACATGCACTAAAACTAATAAAGTGCTAGCTTTACCATCCCACAAGCATGAGATATCTCATCCACCTCAGGAAACGAGGAGTCAGCAAGGGAATGAAAGACAGTCACGACGTCGCCGTCATCACGCAGTTCACCTCTTCTTTCACGCATCAGACCCATCGAGAGACGGTGTCATTCTTCGGTCGTCGCCATCCACTTTTCCAGCAGGTCCTCAAGCTGCGTGACCAACACCATGGTGTCGCCAAGGCATATCTCAAGAAGCACACGGACCACGATGACGTGATCGACAGCAACAGTCAGCATATCTGCCTGATGGACACACAGCACGATACCTTGCTGGGCAGCATTCGCATCACACCTGGCGGTCTCGAGTCGCGCACCCTCTTTGACGACAGTGATGTCGTTTCCATCCCAGAAGGTGCCATCTATGAATTCAGCCGTCTGGTAATGGCCCCGGAGGCCAAACGTTTCGCCCATGGCAATCTGTTGATGGCTGCAGCGGCACGCCATGTGAAATCCAGAAATGGTGATGGGATTCTGGCGTTGTGCAAGCGCGCCAACATGAAGATCTTCAAGCGCTTCGGTCTGTTGCCGCTTCACGATGCCACGCTAAGGACAGACAAGCATCTGGGAGAGCTCTACATGGTCTACGCCAGCATGGAGACCATCATGCACACGGCCAGACAGCGCTATGCCTCAGCCCCGACAGCGCCCCTGACACCTGAATGTCCGACACCCTCTGCCTCACCCGACGACACCCGGTCACAGGAGGTCCTCATGGACCAATGGAAGCGTGAAACCCACTCAGGCAATGCGTTGTTCGAACAGGGCGACTACGTCATGGCAGAGCAGCACTATCTCAGTGCCTGCCACCTGGCAGACATCTTTCTGATGCCCGGTGCAGACCCGGAAGGCGGCGTCGCGGCGCTGGTGGTGAGCTATCAGAACCTGGCGGAGCTCTATCGCGCCCAAGGGCAGCACCCGCAGGCGATGAGCGCCCTGCAGGCTGCCCATGCCCGCCTCTCCCATGCGCTTTCCGCCCCGGGCCTGTGCCATGCCCACCAGCAAGCCTTGCTGCGCGGCAGTGGCCAGGTGCGAATGGACATCATGAATACCGTGCAATGGCTGGGCGTCTCTCGTCAGCGGACTTATCGGCCAACCCCCGCGCGTCATGCGGCGACGCGGGTCCATCACTGATCCTCACCCCCACAGGAGATATGGCATGAAGAAACCCCTCATCGCGAGTGGACTGCTGTTGTTGACCGCCGCCAATACGGCACTGGCCCACCCGGGACATGACCACAGTGACTGGAGCAGCCCCCTCGTTCACACCCTGTTCTATGGCGCCATCGCAGCCGTCATCGGAACCGCATTCTTTTTGTCATTCGTCAGTCGCGTCACAAACGTCACAACACTCAGCAAAAGGAGGATTGAACATGCTTCATGCCCTGCTCCGCACCGTTGACCGACTGGTCTCACTCCCTGCGGCCTCCGCGCACTGTGATATTCCCTGCAAGATCTATGACCCGTCCGCTGCGCAGATCGCCGCACTCAGCGTGATCCGCTTCATGGACCTGATCAATGAGCTGGGCCAGAAGGACAGCCTGACGCTGGCAGACCAGGCCTTGCTCGCCCGTCTGGTGGAGCAGAAGGAAAGCCACGTCGAGAAAGCCAAGCATGAGATCCGCATCATCTGGGGCGACTACATCAAGCAGCCGCAGCGTGACGCCTATCCGGACATCGATGCACTGGTCCACAGCATCATGCTGGCCGGCTCTGCCTGCAAACAGGGCATCGAGCGGGACAAGGGGGAAAAGCTGCTGACCCTCATCAATGAATTCGCCGCGGCGTTCTGGGATACCAAGGGACTCACCACCTTTACCGCCATCTGCCCGTATCCGCCGTCTGAAACTGTCGTCTATCCGAAGCTGGATTGAGGCAACGACATGACGCGCCAAAGAACTGATGAAGAGTGAATTGATCAAGCGTGAACGGATGCCCATCGGGCTCTATCGCATCAATGGACTCAGCATGTCTCCCGGCCTTGCGCCGGGAGATTATGTCGTCACGCTGAAACGCTGGAGATCGCGCTATCGCGTCGGGGATATCGTGGTGGCACAGCACCCCCACTTCGGCCGCATCATCAAGCGCATCCGTGAGATACAACCAGACGGCATGCTATGGCTGGAAGGTACCCATCCGGACAGTGCCTCGACTGAAAAGATGGGCTTGCTGTCTTGTCGGCGAGTCAAAGGGCGAGTGATCCACACCTTCTCTCAAGACAATACGTGAGCCTTTCTCACCCTCACACAACCTTCATCAGCCTCAGCGCGTCATAGATTGCTGCGTGGGTATTGCGGGTCGCGACGGCATCGCCGATGCGGTAGAGCTGGAACTTGCCGTCTGCTGAGCGCTCGGTGTGCTCTGGACTTGGGCCGTCTGCAGGCTGGGCGAGTCCTTCGATCAAGGCGTCATAGTCCACTGCCCCGCCATTGCGCGAGTGGGGTTTGAGTTCGAAGTAGAGATCTTCCATCGGGCGGGCGCCGTAGTTGACGACTACCTGATCGACGATTCGCTGATCCGCGTAGGCACCGGTGCCCTTGCCCTGTGCTACGGCGTCATCCAGATAATCACTGCCGATATGGGCGATCAACTGGCCCTCCTCACCGCGCGAGACACCGCCGAGGCGATAGGTCGGCGTGAAGGTGACGGCGAGACGTTGCAGACTGCGCATGTAAGGCACCAGGTTCATGGCCATGATTTCTGGCGCGAAGGTGCGATCTGGCGTCATCATCTCGAGCCTGGCTCCGGTGTTGGCGATCATCTCGGCGGCCTGGAGTGCGGCGTGGTCTCCCGCATCATCAAACAGCAGCACGTTGCGGCCAGGCGTGACATGGCCGGAGAGAATGTCCCAGCTGGAGACGACCAGCTCACTGCCGACCTGCGGCATGTCTTCCTCGGGGTAGCCGCCCGTGGCGACGATGACCACATCCGGCTGCTCCGCCAGCACGTCATCGGCCTCGGCGAAGACGTTGTAGCGAATCTCGACGCCCAGCGCCTCGCAGCGACTGATGCGCCAATCGATGATGCCGATCATCTCGCGACGCCGCTCGCTCTGCGCGGTCAGGCGAATCTGGCCACCGGGTTGATCCGCCGCTTCCAGCACCACCACCTGATGGCCGCGCTCACCGGCGACACGTGCCGCCTCAAGCCCTGCCGGTCCCGCCCCGATGATCACCACCTTCCTGGCGACCTCGGCCGGTGCGATGTCATGCGGCTGCTCCAGTTCACGCCCGGTGGCGGCGTTGTGGATGCAGTAGGCCGATCCGCCCTGATAGATGCGATCGAGACAATAGTTGGCCCCGACACAGGGGCGAATATCCTCTTCCTTGCCGGCCAACAGCTTGCGCACGATATGCGGGTCCGCCATGTGGGCACGCGTCATGCCGACCATGTCGACCTTGCCGGTGGCGATGGCATGGCGCGCGGTGGCGATGTCCTGAATCTTGGCACCATGGAAGGTCGGGAAATCCATCGCCTCACGAATCTGTCCCGCGAAGTCCAGATGCGGCGCACTGGCCATGCCCTGGATCGGGATGACATCGGTGAGCCCAGCATCAGTATCGATATGGCCACGTACCACATTGAGAAAATCGATCTGTCCGCTATCGCGCAGCAGACGCGAGACCGCAAGGCCATCACTGGCATCCAGACCGCCACTCAGGCATTCATCCCCGGTGTAGCGCACCCCGACGATGAACTCGTTGCCCACCCGGGCACGAATCGCGCTCAACACTTCCATGGTGAAGCGCAGTCGATTCTCGAGACTGCCGCCATAGGGCCCCTCCAGGGTGTTGGTCAGTGGTGACCAGAACTGATCCATCAGATGCCCGTAGGCCTGCAGCTCGATACCATCAAGACCCGCCGCTTTCATGCGTTCTGCGGCGTCCGCATAGTCCTGGATCAGGCGCCTGATGTCCCAGTCCTCGACCCGCTTGGGAAAGGCGCGATGAGCCGCCTCGCGACGATGCGACGCCGACACGGCAGGTAGCCAGTCGGCCTTGTCCCAACGCGTACGACGCCCCAGGTGGGTGAGCTGGATCATCACTGCGGTACCGTGCTCATGGCAGGCATCGGTCAGCTCGCTCAGCCAGGGCACCACCTCATCACGCCAGGCGAGAATATTGTTGAACACCGGCGGACTATCTCGGGCGACCGAGGCGGAGCCTGCTGTCATGGTCAAGGCGATACCGGCGCGCGCACGCTCCTCGTGATAGGCGCGATAACGTGCCTTGGGCATGCCATCTTCGGGATAGGCGGGCTCGTGGGAGGTCATCATCAAGCGATTCTTGAGGGTGAGGTGCTTGAGCGTGAACGGTGTGAGCAGCGGATCCTGAGCCATGCGGCCTCCTGAATGTCAGGTCATGAGAGCCCCTTCAGGAGCCCACCATGTCAGAGACCACCGCCACACGACCCGAGAGTGCGAGCGTCAGAACGGAAGGACGTGGCAAGGCCGAGGATTGGCTGGAGGCCGCCTATCAGCAGCTGTTGCTCGGTGGCGTGGACTCGGTACGCGTTCTGACGCTGGCCAAGACATTGGGGCTGTCTCGCACTAGCTTCTACTGGAGCTTCAAGGACCGCGATGCCCTGCTCGCCGCCTTGCTCGCCCGTTGGGATGCCCACAATACCGCCAGGCTGATCGGGCGCTGCGAGCAATACGCCGCCACGGTGGTGGAGGCCATGCTCAATGTCTTCGATTGCTGGCTGGATGAGTCGCTGTTCGACTCTCGCTTTGAGCTGGCGATCCGCAACTGGGGCTTGCAGAACGAGGACGTTGCCGCCGTCGTCGACCAGGCGGATCAGACACGCATTCAGGCACTGACCGCGATGCTGATGCGTCATGGCCAGTCCGAATCCCAGGCCGATGTCCGAGCGCGCACCATCTACCTGACCCAGATCGGCTACCTCTCGATGCGCACCCGGGAAAGCGTCGCGGAGCGCATCGGGCGCGTCGCTGACTATGTGGAAATCTTCGTGGGTGAACCCTGCCAGCCACATGAACTGGCGCGCTTCGCGGCGCGTCATCCAGGCTGAAGGTGCCCGCCAGCCACCTTGAAGCCTGACATCAACGACTCCAGCGACTGTGCCTGAGCACTCATGCTGCGCGCCGCGCCACTGACCTGATTGACCAAGGTGGTGTTCTGCTGGGTCATCGCATCCAGCTCGCTGACCGCCGTATTCACCTGACCGACCCCGGCACTCTGCTCACGGGCACCGGCGCTGATCTCGGCGATCATGTCGTTGACACGCTCGACGC
The DNA here is from genome assembly GCF_004006355.1 of Cobetia sp. ICG0124. Lineage (NCBI taxonomy): Bacteria > Pseudomonadati > Pseudomonadota > Gammaproteobacteria > Oceanospirillales > Halomonadaceae > Cobetia > Cobetia sp. ICG0124. The sequence continues at coordinate 1,896,477 of NZ_CP024893.1, forward strand.
TCGACAGAATCTCGGCCATCGCATGACTGGCGTCCTTCACCTGTGCCACACCCTGCTGCGTGTGGGAGATGGACTCATCGATCAGACCGCGAATCTCACGAGAGGCATCGCTGGAGCGTGTCGCCAGCGTTCGCACTTCCTGGGCCACCACCGCAAAGCCACGCCCATGCTCGCCGGCCCGCGCAGCCTCCACCGACGCATTGAGCGCCAGGATATTGGTCTGGAAGGCGATGCCGTCGATCAGGCTGATGATCTCGTTGATGCGTTCGGCAGAGCGATTGATGTCTTCCATGCTCGCCTGCGCCCTGTTCATGTCCTCGTTGCCACGGCGCGCCTGTTCCGAGGTCGAGTTGACCAGCTGGCTGGCCTGCTGAGCGGAATCGGCACTGTGCTGCACGGTCGTGGTGATCTCCTCCATCGAGGCGGAGGTTTCCTGCAGACTCGACGCCGACTGCTCGGTGCGGGCCGACAGCTCCTCGTTGCCCTGGGCGATCTCCCCGGCGGCCTGATTGACGGCAACGGTGGTCGTCCGGACCTGACCGACCACGCGGCTCAGGTCCTCACCGATACTGTTCATGGCGTCCGTCAGCTTGCCGATCTCGTCCTGACGCTGGCTCGTGATGCGCTGGGAAAGATCCCCACGCGCCAGTGCCTGAGCCAGTTTGACCAGGGCATCGAGCGGGCGACTGATCAAGCGACGCTCAAGGAAATAGAGTATGGCGGCCACCGAGAGCGCCAGCAGCAACGCCAGGCCGAAGACCTGATTGCGAAGACGGGTGATGCCAGCGGTCACCTCGTCCTTGTCGATGGTGGTGGCCACGACCCAGTTCCATGCCGGGTAGTGCTGGAAGCGAGTGATGCGTGAGCTGTCCTCGCCTGCCAGGTGATATTCAAACTGGCCACTATCGGCGGCAAACAGCGGCGCCATGGCCGACCGGCCCGCCTCATCCTTGAAGTCCGTCAATGAACGGCCCTGCCACGGCCCCTCGGTCAATACCTGCCCACGTTGCTCAGCCGCCGTGCTGGCCACCAGACTGAAATCCTTGTCATGCAACTGGATGCTGGTGATGGTGGCGTAGAGCTCATCGATCTGCGCTCCGATATCCACTCCGATGAAGGAGGCTCCGATGACGTTGTCATTGAAGTCGGTGATCGGGCGATAGCGGGTCATGTAGTGATGGCCGGCGAGATAGAGCATGCCGGTATAGGGCTGGCCGGCATTCAGCGCTTCCTTGACCCCACCACTCAGCGTCAGCCCGAGCAGGCTCGAGCCATCCTCGGTCTTGAGCGTGGTGGCGATGCGCACGAAATCATCACCATCGCGCACGAAGAAACTGACCGGGGCTCCGGTGCGCTTGGCAAAATCGGCCAGATAGCCGGATTGATCATTGAGCATGAAACCGGCATTGAGCAGCGCCGGTGCATCTCGCTGACCGATCGGCAGGCGGCGAGTCTCTATCCGCGTGAAATTGTCCGGGATGGTGGCCAGGAAGGCATTGAGCATGCGCGTCACGCTGGCCTGCATGGTGGTATCGAACAGTTCGATGGTATTGGTGATCTGTTGCTGCTGCTGGGCAAGGGCACGCTCCGTGCCCTCTTCCACCTGATGCTTGCTGGCGGTGGAGAACACCAGTCCCAGCACGATGAAGGCCACCATCATCAACCCCAGCACCAGCAAGGCCAACTTGCTGCCGACGCTGGCGCGGGCCAGTCGCCTTCTTGTTGTCATCATTGCGCGCGATTCCGATCCCTCTCTCAGCGTGTCGCCTGCCACCAGTCGTCCAGCATCTGACGCTCGGCATCGGTCATCTGGGTCATGTTGGCCAGCGGCATGCTCTTGTCGACCACCGTGCGCTGGTGGATGCGCAGTGCCTGACGCTGGATGTCCTCCCAGCCATTGAAGGCGACCCCTGCCGCCGGCGCGGTAAGCCCGATCAGCGTCGGCGAATCACTGTGACAGCCGGCGCAGCGTTGCTCGACGATATGGTGGACCTTCTCGCGCAGAGCCTCATTCTCGCCCATCACCGCATTGTCAGCGGTGTTGCTGGCCGCCACGGACGGTGAAGACGCGGCGCTTTCGGCCGTTGCCGGAACGGGCTGAGCGCGTGGTGCACACAGCACGATCACGCCGATCAGCGCCGCTACGGCTCCCACCGGCACCCAACGTCGCTTGACACCCTTGTGGTGATCCACCGTGGCGATGCGAATCAGCCCCCCCGTCACCAGCAGCAGCAGGATGACGCCGAGACGATAGTCATTGGCGTACAGGAGCGGGTAATGGTTGCTGATCATCATCAGGACCGCCGGCAGCGTGATGAAGGTGTTGTGCACCGAGCGCTGCTTGGCGCGCTGACCGTGGATCGGGTCCGGGGTCTCGCCACGCTGCGCGGCGGCAAGCAGCGCCTTCTGACCCGGGATGATCACGTTGAAGACATTGCCCGCCATGATGCTGCCCATCAGCGCGCCCATCAGCAGGAAGGCAGCACGCCCGGAGAACAGCTCTGTCGCGAACCAGGCCGCCAGCGTCAGCCAGACACCGACCGCGACGAACAGCGCCGCAGCGCTGCGCTTGAGGGGGCTGCGACACAGCGCCTCGTAGCCCAGCCAGCCTGCGAGGAGCAGTCCCAGTGCGCTACCGACGGCCATGCTGCCGCTCATCTCGAACACGCGCGGATCAATCAGATAGGCCTGCGGCTGCAGCAGGTAGATCAGCGTGAACAGCCCCATCCCGGACAGCCAGGTGACGTAGGCCTCCCACTTGAACCAGTGGATCTCGCTGGGCAGCGTCTCACTGACGCCGTCATGGCGAAACAGATGGTAGAGGCCACCGCCGTGCACTGCCCAGAGCTCGCCCCCCGGACGACCATCGAGGGCATGACGGGCAGGCTGGCGGCGATTGTCGAACCAGATGAAGAAGAACGAGGCGCCAATCCAGGCGATACCCGCCATGACATGCAGCCAACGTGTCAGCAGCATTGCCCAATCGAGGAGATATGCGCTCATGCCGGCTCCTTAGCTGCCGCGGTAGACGCTGTAGGCCCACGGAGTGACCAGCAGCGGAATGTGATAGTGGCCGTTGGCCTCCAGCGTGAACTCGACCGGCACCCGCCCGAGCATGCCCTTGCCCACCGGACGCCCGGCAAAGTAGTCCCCTATCTGGAACGTCAGGCGGTAGACGCCGGAGTGATCGTCGTCACTCGATGGTGCGTTCTCCAGCAATGGCGCCTCGACACGGCCATCCTGATTGGTGATGCTTCGGGCAATCTGCTGGAAGTTGCCCTGCGCATCCTGGCGCTCCAGGAGAATGGTGACGCCACTGGCGGCGATGCCTTCAGCCTGGTTGAGCACATGCGTGGTAAGTCTGGGCACGGTCATTTCCTCTCTTTTCTTCTCTGGAGCAAGGCACATGCCAATCGAAACCCCGATGGAATATCTGGCAATGCTGGACACCCTCAACGCCCTGCCACCAGAAGCGCTTGCTCGTCGCTTGAGCGGCCTCTATGAGCACTCCGACTGGGTAGTGGAACGCGCCGCTGCAGAGCGCCCCTTTGCCAGTACCGAAGCCCTGCTGAGCGCCTGTGCCGAGGCGGTACGCCGAGCAAGCGAGACCGAGCGCCGCCAGTTGATCGACGCCCACCCGGAATTGGCGGCCGGCAAGCTTGAGAGTCTGACGCCCGCCTCTCAAGGCGAACAGCGTGGCGCGGGGCTGGACCAGCTCGATGACGCCACCCGCGAACGCTTCCTCAAGGCCAACGCCGACTATCAGGCCCGTCACGGAATCCCCTTCATCATCTGCGTGAAGGGCCATAGCGCCTCAAGCATCCTCGCCGAACTGGAACGACGTCTGCCGCAATCCACCGAGACGGAATTTCAGGAAGCCCTGAATCAGATCGATGCCATTGCCGCAGTGCGACTGCCGGGCCTGCTGGAAGCGAGCTAGGCAGCCGCCTTCTGGCCGCCGATGATCAACACGAATATCTGGCGGCCACTGCCTCGATGCTGGCAATCAAGGCCGCCAGTGCTCTGGCGACATCCGCCTCCGTCACCGCCTCCGCAGGGTGGTGACTGATCCCCCGCTCACAGCGCAGGAACAGCATGCCCACCGGGCACAGATGACTCACCGCCATGGCGTCATGGCCGGCACCGCTGGGCAGCCGGAAAGGCGCCTGTCCGGTGGCGGCGATACCGAGATCCACTGCCTGCATCAACCCTTCATCACAGGCGACGGCATTCGCGGCGTGGGTCTGCTCGCAACGGAAGGTGACGCCGCGACGCTCGGCGATCTGATGGGCCTGTTGCAGCAGCTCCTCCAGCGCCCGGTCACGTTGTGCATCGTCCAGGGCACGGATATCCAGACTCAACGCCGCGGCGCCGGGAATGACATTCACCGCACCGGGACGCAACTCGCAACAGCCCACGGTGGCCACCAGTGAGTGATCCGGCATGTCAGCGCGCTTGCCTGTCTGGACCTCACGCGCCAGGGTCTCGACGGCCAGAGTCCACTCTGCCGCGGCACACAGCGCATCCTGACGCAGTGCCATCGGTGTGGTGCCGGCATGGCCGGCCTGACCGGCGAAGTTGACGGCAAAACGACGCGCGCCAGCGATACCCGTCACGGTACCCAGTGCCAGATTCTCGGCTTCCAGCACCGGCCCCTGCTCGATGTGCACTTCCAGATAGCCCAGCGGCGGAGTCGCTTGCAGGCTGGCACTGGCCGCCGATTGCCCCGAGAGCCCGAAGGCGGTCAGCGCCTCCCCCAGGCTGATACCCTCCTCATCTTCCAGAAGCTCCCATCCCGGTTGCCAGCTGCCCGCGATGGCATGGCTGCCGAGCAGGGTCGCGCCGAAGCGCGTGCCTTCCTCATCGCCAAAGCCGACCACCTCGAGCGCAAACGGCAAGCCGGCACCCTCCCGTTCAGCACGCTGCTGGAAGTGGGTCAGCGCCGCGACGCCCAGAAGCACGCCCAGAATCCCGTCATAACGACCGGCGTCCGGTACGCTGTCCAGATGGGAGCCGATCACCAGCCGCGGCGCCTCGCTCTCGCTGGCCGGCTGGTCCTGATGCTCTTGGTAAAAGTCCAGCGCCGCGCCGACACCACCGCCGGCGACACACTGGACGCCACCGCGTCGCAGAGTCTGCTCCAGCGCCGCCAGCGTGGTGAGTACCGTATCGCGACGCGCGTTGTAGCCCATCACACCGAGGCGCCAGACCTTGCCGTGCAGCGGCCCGAAGCTGGTGCCTATCTCGATGCCGAAATCCTCCAGCATGCTGCGACGCAGCCCCTCGCCATCCAGGCCATCCGGAATCCTCACCGCGCTGACGTTGTTCATGCGATGCGCCTGGTCACCGAACAGCGCAAGCCCCAGCCCCTTGAGTCCCTCGACCATCGCCTGACCGTGCAACGCATGTCGCGCGATGGCGTTGTCCATGCCCTCGTTGACCAGCAGTCGCGCACACTCGCGCGCGCCATACAGCATGCTGGTGGCCTCCGTGTGGTGATTGAGGCGCAGCGCTCCCCAGTAATCGAGCACCATGGAAAGATCGAAATAGTTGGAGCGAATACGCGCGCCCGGCTCCGCCAGTCGATCGCCCCCACTGCTGATCCCGGCCTCGACGTGCCGACGTGCATGCACCACCTCCACCGCACGCGGCGACAGCGTCAGCGGCGAACTGCCAGACGGACCGGCGAGACATTTCTGCAGGCCAGCGGTGACGGCGTCCAGCCCCCACTCGTCCGTCTTGAGCGGATTGCCCGCCAGCGAGGCCGTGGCATCGCTGTAGAAGAGCACGCCTTCACGGCGACAGATGGCACCGATCTCCTCGAGCGGTTGGCACATGGTGGTCGAGGTATCGCCCTGTACCAGCGCGAGAAGCGTTGGCTGCACCTCGCGAATGGCGGCTTCGATCTGCTCGGGACGAAAGACCTCGCCCCACTCACATTCCAGCGTGTGCACCTGGGCACCGCAGCGCTCGGCAATCTCGCGCAGCAGATGACCGAAACGGCCGAAGATCGGCACCAGTACACGCTCCCCCGGCCGGATCAACGAGACCAGCACCGCCTCGATCCCGGCCCGTGATGTGCCATCGATCAACAGGGTCGCCGCGTTCCGGGTCTCGAAGACGCCGCGATAGAGCTGCATCGTCTCGTTCATGTAATGCGTCATCGCGGGGTCGTACTGGCCGATCAATGGCGCTGACAGCGCACGCAACACACGTGGGTCCGCGTTGATCGGGCCCGGGCCCATCAGGAGGCGCTGCGGGGGATGAATCTGGTCAGGGATCGGTGTCACGTTCGCTCCTTGTGCTTCAGGGCATTGAATGCGGGAAGGTTCGGCGGCTTGCCGAACGCCATGACCAGACTACTGCAACAAGTGCGCCAGAAATCAAAAAATGAAACGGATGTTGAATCTCGAGGCTGAACTCACCACATGAGTCTGTTATACAGGAGGTCACCGGAGGGATGAGCGTCAACTCATCTGACCTGATCATCGCTGCTGGAGAGCCACATGACGCTGGAACAACGCCTGGAACGTGCAACGCAATTGGCCAGAGACGCGGGAGAACGCATGGTGAAAGCGCGCGAGGAGCAAGGGTTCGCGCACCACTACAAGAAAGGCGATGAGCTGGTCACGGACATCGATGTGGCGATCGACACCTTCCTTGCCGAGGCGCTCGAGGCCGAATTCCCTGAAGATGCACGCCTGACCGAGGAGCTATCGCCCGAGCGCGACGTCATCGGCACCAAGGGAGGCCTGTGGGTGATCGACCCCATCGACGGCACCGTCAACTTTGCTCACGGGCTGCGCCATGTGGCCGTCTCCATCGCCTGGTGCGAGCGTGGCAAGATCCAGATGGGGGTGGTCCACGCGCCCTTCCTCGGCGAGACCTTCACCGCCATTCGCGGCAAGGGAGCCTGGATGAATGGCGAGAGCATCACGGTCAGCGAGACCGAAGACATGAGCCGCGCACTGGTCGCGACCGGCTTCCCCTATAACCGGGACAGCCGTCCTCCCCTGCTCAAACGTCTCTCCGCCATGTTGCTGGTGTGTCAGGATGTCCGACGCAACGGCAGTGCCGCGCTGGATCTTTGCGATGTCGCCTGCGGCCGCCTGGATGCCTACTATGAGAGCGTCTCTCCCTGGGACTTTGCGGCGGGCCTGCTGATTGCCCGCGAAGCCGGCGCACGTACCGGTCACCTCTATCGTTGCCCGGACGGCATCCCCGAGGAGCTGTATGGCGAGAATATCGTGGTAGCCTCACCGGCCCTGCATGCACCGCTCAAGCGCCTGCTGGAAGATGCCGATGCCAGTTCCGGCCTGCCCGGGCTCTGCCGGCTCCTTGAGCAGCCCGAGGCGCTGGCCGACTTCCTTCCACAACTCTCGGTAGCTTGCCGCCGGAGCACTGTTGCGCGAGAAGACCGGCACCGGCTTGCGCTCGATTCCCATGCGCTCGACGATGCTGGAGTAAGGAATATGCCCACTGAGCTGCAGCGGATGGTCCTGCTTGAGGGACTCCATCACATCCTTGTGCAAGGTCTTGCGACGATCGACCAGCGTGAAGAATGGCCAGACAGGCACATCGAGATCGATCTCGGCCAGATAGGCATTGAGCTGCTCCAGCGTGCGCAGTGACAACACCGTCGGAATCATCGGGACCAGCAACGTATCAGCGGCCGCGAAGACCTGCTCGGAGAGAGTCGAGATACTCGGGGGGCAATCCAGGATGACGAGGTCGTAATCGTCACGCACCGGCTTCAATACCTTGCGCAGGCGAGAGCGCTTCTCTTCCTCGAGAATGTGATCGAGATTGCGATAGGAGAACTCGGCCGGCAGGACATCCAGATTGCGATAGTCGGTCGCCCGGATCACGCGTGACAGGTCCTGCTTGCCGCTGATCAGCTTCTCGACGCCGCCCTTGAGCTTGGGCTTGGTCCGCACATAGAAAGTCGCTGCGGCTTGAGGGTCCAGATCCCACAACAGCACTCTGAGACCACTGTTGGCAGCGACATACGCGAGGTTGATGGCAGAAGCCGTCTTGCCGACACCGCCCTTGATGCTGTACACCGCCGCGATTTTCATTGCTCAGGCGCCTTCACGCCCGGCGATGAAGCCTCTCGCCAGCAGTTGACGCGTCAACCAGCCAAGCAACAGACCGTACATCGGGAGGAAGAGCAGCAGCGAAATGATCAACTTGATGGCGTAGTCCACCCAGGCGATCTCGACCCAATGCGCCGCCATGAAGACGTCCGGGCCATTGCGAAATGCCACCGAAAAGAAGGCGAAGGTATCGGCGAGATTGCCGAAGAGCGTCGATGCCATGGGCGCGACCCACCAGTGAGCATTGCGACGCAGACGATCAAAGACCTGAATATCCAACAGCTGGCCGATCACATAGGCGATGAAGCTCGCCAGCGCAATGCGTGCCACGACCAGATTGAACTCGCCCAACGCCTCGATCCCGGCAAGGCTGCCGCCATGGAAGATCACCGAGATCATGTAGCTGACCAGCAATGCCGGCAGCATGACCAGCGCGATGATGCGGCGAGCATGTACCTTGCCGAACAGCCGGACGGTCAGGTCAGTGGCCAGGAAGATGAACGGGAAGCTGAAGGCACCCCAGGTGGTATGGAAGCCGAACAGTGTCATCGGCAACTGCACCAGGTAGTTGCTGGCCGTGATGATCAGGATATGAAACAGGGACAGTGCGACGAGCGCACGACGCGATTGACTCGCGGTGAGGAGGAGCATCTGAGGTCCTTTTTGGTTCCAGGCCAACAGCAGGGGTGAGGGAACCCTCATTTCTTCCAGATGGCGGGGTCGACCTTGCCCTTGAGCTCCGGGAACTTCTCGGGGTCGAAGGTCGGCTCCTGACCGGCCTTGTGCTGACGGTCGTAGTCCTTGAAGATCCGGAAGGCCAGCGGCGACAGCAGCAGGATGGCGATCAGGTTGATCAGCGCCATCGCCCCCATCGACAGGTCAGCGAAGTTCCAGATGTTCTTGAGACTGGCGACTGCGCCCAGCATCACCATGCCCAGCACCGCAAAGCGATAGATCATGATGACCGGCTTGGCGTTCTTCTTGCCCGAGATGTACTCGATGTTGGACTCGCCATAGGAGTAGTTCGCCACCAGCGAGGTGAAGGCGAACAGCAGAATGGCGATCGCCACGAAGCCACCCCCCCAGCTGCCGACCTGCGAGGTCAACGCCGCCTGGGTGATCTGGATACCATCATTGCCGCCATCGTTGCCCAGCGTGCCGCTCATGATGATGATGGCAGCGGTTGCGGTGCAGATGACCAGAGTATCGATGAAGACGCCCAGCATCTGGACGAAGCCCTGGGAGGCCGGGTGCCGGGTGGTCGCCATCGCCGCGGCATTCGGCGCAGAGCCCATGCCGGCTTCATTGGAGAACAGACCGCGCTTGATGCCGTTCATCATCGCCTGCGCGATGGTGTAGCCCAGTGCACCACCTGCTGCCTGCTCAAGACCGAAGGCGCTGCGGAAGATGGTGCCCAGTGCCGCCGGAAGCTCGGTGATGTTGATCGCCACGACGAAGATGGCCAGCAGCAGATAGAGCAGCGCCATGATCGGCACGATCAGCTCGGCGGTCCGCGTGATGCGCTTCATGCCACCGAAGATGATCGGCACCATCACCACGACCAGAATCACGCCCATGATCCACGGCGGCACGCTGAAGGCCTGCTCCATGGCCAGCGCGATGGAGTTGGACTGCACGGAGTTGAAGGCCAGACCGAAGGCGATGATCAGACACACGGAGAACAGGATCGCCATCCAGCGCTGCCCCAGGCCCTTCTCGATGTAGTAGGCCGGGCCACCACGGAAGGTATTGTCATCGTGTGACACCTTGTAGGCCTGGGCCAGGGTGGACTCGATGAAACTGGTGGACATGCCCACCAGTGCCGTCATCCACATCCAGAAGATGGCACCCGGGCCACCCAAGGAAATCGCCACGGCGACACCGGCCAGGTTACCGGTACCGACACGTGCCGCCAGGGAGGTGGCCAGCGCCTGGAAGGAGGAGATCCCGCCTTCGCTACCCTGACGTGAGGTGGCCAGCAGTTTCCACATGTGCCCGAAGTAGCGGAACTGGATGCCCTTGGTCATGACCGTGAAGAAAAGACCCGCTCCGATGAGCAGGTAGATCAATACGCTGCCCCACAGCAGGCCATTGCCTGCATCGATCAACGCCAGAATCGGCGCTGGAATGATGGACGTTGTTTCCGACATGTCGGTCTCGCTTTGGCGGGTTTTTGATCTTGTCGACGCTGCCAGGCGGCGTGAAAAGCCATGGCCTTCCTGCCGCTGGCAGCGAGCAACCACTACGAAAGGGTTGCTCGACATGCTTTGGTGAGCGCCATTCTTCATATCCGACACGGATTAGCAAGAAGAGCATACTGAACATTGGCGTTTCACAGCGGGATTCTAGTGGGGAACCGGCGAAATGTCGGTCTTTTTCACTGCATCCTAGACTTTAGATGCACAAGGCAATGTTTCGCTGTCTGGTCCTCTCGGGCATAATGCGCCCCCTTCCTGCGCCACATCAGGACGGTGCTCTTCCCTGACGCCCACGCACCCTAACAGCCATTACGGCACCCGGCAGCGCGCATTGTCCCGGCGCCTGCCTTTGAAAACAGGTGATACATGGAACTGACCAGCTACGCGGCGTCCCCGCTTTCGCTGCTCGCCCCGATCATAGCCATCGGTCTCGCAATACTGACACGTCGCGTCATGCTCTCCCTTGGGCTGGGTATTGTCTCTGGCGCTCTGCTGCTGAATGATTTCTCACCGCTCACCACGCTGGATTATCTCTGGCGCCAGCTGGTCGCGGTCTTCGTCGAGCTGCCGGACAGCGGTCAACTGGCCGATGTCACGCTCAACAGCTGGAATGTCTATATCCTGCTGTTTCTGCTCGCTCTCGGAGCGATGGTCGGTGTCATCACTCTGGCCGGCGGCACGCGCGCCTTCGGCAACTGGGCGCGTGAACGGGTCACTACCCGTCGCGGCTCGCAGCTGATGACCGTCCTGCTGGGAGTCTTCATCTTCATCGATGACTACTTCAACAGCCTGGCGGTCGGCAACATCTGCCGCCCCCTGACGGATCGCCAGGGCCTGTCGCGGGCTCGTCTGGCCTATCTGATCGACTCCACCGCCGCACCGGTATGCGTGCTGACCCCCATCTCCAGCTGGGGCGCCTACATCATCAGCTTGATCGCTGGAATCCTGGCCACGCACCACATCACCGATGTCAGCCCCTTCGGTGCCTTCCTGGAGCTTTCCGCGCTCAACTATTACGCGATTGCGGCGCTGGTGCTGGTGATCGCCTCGGCCTGGTTCGACATCAACTTCGGTGCCATGCGCCGACATGCCATCGCCGCGCGTGATGGCGAGCTGTTTGACGCCAGCCGTGGCAATCCTCCCGGCAACACCCATGTCGAAGAGTCGGAACGTGGCCGCCCCGTGGATCTGCTGATTCCGATCATCGTGCTGGTGATCGCCACCTTCTTCATGATCGTGCAGACCGGCGCCAGTGCGCTGGCCGCCAAGGGCGAGGCATTCGGCCTGGTGCGTGCCTTCGAGCTGACCGATGTCGCAGGATCGCTGATCATCGGCGGTGCCATCGGCCTGCTCGCCGCCGTGATGATGCTGCTGCGTCACCGCATGGGCACTGGCCGCAGCATCGGTGCCATCGTCCAGGGCGCGCGCTCGATGCTGCCGGCCGTCTATATCCTGGTGTTCGCCTGGATGCTGACCGGCATCATCGGCTCACTCGGCACGGGCGAATACCTGGCGACGCTGGTGGATGGCGTGGTCTCCCCCACCTGGCTTCCGATGTTGCTGTTCGTGCTGTCCGGTCTGATGGCCTTCGCCACCGGCACCAGCTGGGGCACCTTTGGCATCATGCTGCCGATCGCCGGAGACATGGCGGCAGCCACCGAGATCGCGATGATGCTGCCGATGATGGGTGCCGTACTGGCGGGCTCGGTCTTCGGTGACCACTGCTCACCGATTTCCGACACCACCATCCTGTCCTCGACGGGCGCGAGCTGCCATCACATCGATCACGTCATGACCCAGTTGCCCTACGCGCTGCTGGGCGCCTGCATCTCGTTGCTGGCGTACCTGGTGATGGGCCTGACCGACAGCACGCTGTTCGGCTGGCTGAGTCTGGCAGGGCTGCTGGTCGTCAGCATCGCCTGGCTTGCCCGTCGGGAACGCGCCAACCCCGTGGTCGCACGCACCTGATGGACTGATCGCTTCAAGCACTGCGCGCCTGCCCGGCCAGACCGACGCCTGCATCGCTCAATGCCTCACGCACATCCTCCAGACTCGCCGGGTCATCGATGGTCGAGGGAATCTGGTACTGCTCTCCCGCAGCGATCTGACGGATCATCTTGCGCAGAATCTTGCCGGAGCGTGTCTTGGGCAGCCGCTCGACGATCAGTACGTCCTTGAGCGAGGCGATCGCCCCTATCTCATCGCGCACACGCTGCGCCAGCGCCTGACGAAGAGCAGATTCGTCACCGCGCCAGGCATCCTTGATGATCACCAGTCCCAGCGGCATCTCGCCCTTGAGCGAATCCTCGATGCCGATCACCGCACATTCCGCCACTGCCTCGTGTGAGCCGAGGACCTGTTCCATTTCCCCGGTGGACAGGCGATGCCCTGCCACATTGATGACGTCATCGATGCGCCCCATCACGAAGAGGTAGCCGTCCTCGTCAAGATAGCCGCCGTCTCCCGTCAGATAGTAGCCGGGGTACGCCGCCAGGTAGGCGGCGTGGAAACGCGCGGGATTGTGATAGAGCCCCGTGAGACACCCGGGCGGCAGCGGCTGCTGAATGACCACGTTGCCCTGCACTCCGGGTTCGACCTCGTCTCCCAGGCCATCGAGCACCTGCACATTGAAACCGGGCAACGGCCAGGTCGCACTGCCCGCGCGTGCCTCGACCGGCGCTCGGGGACCACTCCCCTGCCGAGTGATCATGTCGAGACCGAGCAGATTTCCCGCGACCGGCCAGCCGGTTTCCGTCTGCCACCAGTGATCCACGATCGGCACTGGCAGCAGGTCATTCAACCAATGATAGGTGGGAGGATCGAGTCGCTCCCCCGCCAGGAACAGGCTGCGCAGACTGGACAGGTCACGCCCGGCCATCAGGCTGGCGTCGGGGTCTTCCTTCTTGATGGCTCTGAAGGCGGTCGGTGCCGTGAAGAAGCAGTTGATCCGATACTCCTCGATCAAGCGCCAGAAGGCTCCGGCATCCGGCGTCCTGACCGGCTTGCCTTCATACATGACCGTCGAGGCTCCCACCAGCAACGGGCCATAGACGATATAGGAATGCCCCACGACCCAGCCGATATCGGAGGCTGCCATGAAGGTGTCCCCCGGGCGGGTCCCGTAGAGAATTTCCATGGAGTAATGCAGTGCCACGGCGTAGCCGGCGTGATCGCGCACCACACCCTTGGGCGTCCCGGTGGTGCCTGAGGTATAGAGGATATAGAGCGGCTCGCTTCCCAGCATGCTGACCGCTTCCGTGGCCTGGGCATGCGCCAGACATTCCTGCCAATCGTGGTCTCGCGGCCCCAGGGTGGCTAGTTGCTGCTCACGCTGCAGGATCAGGCAGGCCTCTGGCGTATGCGTCGCAAGTTCGATCGCCTCATCCAGCCACGGCTTGTAGGGAATGACACGGTCGACCTCGATGCCACAGGAGGCCGACAGGATGACCTTGGGCGTCGCATCATCGATCCGTACGGCCAGCTCCTTGGGGGAGAATCCTCCGAAGACCACGGAATGCACCGCCCCCAGGCGTGCGCAGGCCAGCATCGCCATCGCGGCCTCCGCCACCATCGGCATGTAGATGATCACGCGATCACCCTTCTCGACCCCCTTGTCACGCAGGGCACCCGCCAGCCTGGCCACTTCGTCGCGAAGCTCTCGATAGGTGTACTGGCACTTGCTGTCAGTGACGGGAGAGTCCCAGTAGAGCGCCACCTGATCCCCGCGGCCATTGGCCACGTGATGATCCAGCGCGGCATGACAGATATTCATCTCGCCATCAATGAACCAACGGGCGTGCTCCTGGGCATCCCAAGCCAGGATGGTCGCTGGATCACGGAACCAGACGATGCGCCTGGCCTGCTCAGCCCAGAAGTCCTCTGGCGCTTGATTGGCACGCGAGACAAGTGATTCGTAGTGCTCGCGTGCGGATCGCTTGGCGGTCTCAGGCATGGCTTACCTCGTAAAAGTCCACCCCTGATCAGGCCACCCTCGATGATTTATCGTTTAATATTGCCTTGGACGTAGCACGCGGAGTTATTGATGATTCACTAAAACAAGGATACTTCATCAACCGCGAGGAAACCCGCCATGCCTGCGCAAGATGATGTCATCACGTTACACCAGGCAGGTGATCGCGTGATCGAGGAAGCCACTGCCCTGTTGAAGGCGATGGGCAACGAAAATCGCTTGCGAATTCTCTGCCTGCTCAGTGAAAGCGAAATGTCGGTCAGTGAACTGAATTCACGTCTCGAACTTTCCCAGTCAGCCCTGTCGCAGCATCTGGCCATTCTGCGTCGCGAAGGCATGGTGCGGACTCGCCGGGCGTCACAGACCATCTACTACTCACTGCTGGGCCCCAACGCTGCAGGCGTGATCCGCACGCTTCAACAACTCTATCGCTGAAAAAGGGCGCCAGTCGAAGACTGACGCCCTTGAGGGAAGCCATCGCTCAGTGCTGCTGCCAGCGTGACTCGACATTGCGCTCCAGCACGCGGTCAAGCACACGATCCAGACTCAGCGTCACCCCCTTCCCGAATCGATCCATCATGCGACGCGGCTTTTCGAGACTGACTTCGAATATCTTGAGATCCTGCTTGAGATAGCCGGCCAGCAGCGCCTGACTTGTGCCCACCTCATCGATCAGACCGATCGCGATCGCCTCGCTGCCATACCAGATGTCCCCTTGTGACACGGCTTCCACATCCAGTTGCGGACGACGGTTACCGACGTGCTGCTTGAACAGGTCATGGGTGCGGGCCAGGTCAGACAGGAACTTTTCACGCCCTTCTTCCGTATTCTCCCCCAGCATCGTCAGCGTTCGCTTGTAACGCCCAGCCGTCAGGATCTCCACATCGACATCGTGCTTCTTGAGAAGACGGTGCACATTGGGCACCTGTGCCACGACGCCGATGGACCCTATCACGGCAAACGGCGCCGCCACGACGTGATCAGCGGCACACGCCATCATGTACCCGCCACTCGCGGCCACCTTGTCGACGGTAATCGTCAGACGCGCGCCTGCCGCACGCAGACGATCCAGCTGTGCGGCGGCCAGACCGTAGGCGTGCACCAGGCCACCACCAGATTCCAGTCGCAGTACCACTTCATCCTTGTCGGTCAGCACGCCTTCCAGCGCGGTGACTTGCTCGGCGAGGCTTTCCACTCCCGTCGCCTTGATATCGCCGACGAAGTCGAGCACGAACACCCGACGCCCTTGCGCTTCGCCTTGGCCTTGAGCGCCTTCTTGAGAGACTTGGCCTCCTGCTTCTCCTTCTTGGCACGTGCCTTGGCATTGGCGGTGCGCTCGGCATCTTCCAACCCGGCCTGTCCCAATTCCCGCTGGAGGTGCTGCATGCGCTCATGCCAGGGGCGAATCTTGAGGCGAGCCTCGCGCTCACCACTGTCCCCGTGACGGGCACGCACGATCATGAGGATGATCGCCCCAATGGCCACCACCACCGTGACTGCCTCGGCGAGAAAGAGGCCATATTCCGATAACCATTGCATGCACTTGCTCCTGAACTTTCCCAGCCTTCACCATTGAAAAGGAATATTGCCATGGCAGACGCCAACGCCGTCATCGAGATGCTGAAAAGTCGCTTCAACCCGGACGCCGCCAAGGGCATGAACGACGTCTTCCAGTTCAACATCACCGACAGTGATGACTACTACATGGTCGTCAAGGATGGCACCCTGGACGTGGGCGAAGGGGAGCACGACGATCCGTCCGTCACGCTGTCCACTGACAGCGATACCCTCAAGGGCGTGATGAAGGGCGAAGTCGACGGCATGCAGGCCTTCATGACGGGCCGCCTGAAAGCGACCGGCAACATCATGCTGGCCACCAAGCTGACCTCTCTCTTCCCGAACAAGTGATCAGCGGCCGCTGGCCACCGAGCGCAGGAAGTTGTCGATCAAGGCATGCGAGATCGAGAACTTCGGCGGCAAGCCAGGCAAGGATTCAGGTGTGAACCACTGGGCATCCTCTATCTCATGGCCATCAATAGCGATCTCCCCGCCCGCATATTCGGCGTAGTATCCCAACATGAAGGAGTGGGGAAATGGCCAGGATTGGCTCTGGAAGTAACTCACGCGCCCGACCTCGACACCCACTTCTTCCAGGACCTCGCGCCTCACCGCTTCCTCGGCGCTTTCCCCGGCTTCGATGAAGCCGGCCAGGGTCGAGTACATGCCGGGCCCGAAACGCGGACTGCGTGCCAGCAGCAACTCACGCCCACGCGTGATCAGCGTGATGATGCAGGGCGAGATTCGCGGATAGCTGCGATGCTGGCAGCCGGTACAGTGCATCGCGAACTCATGTTCCAGACGTTTCATTCGCTTGCCACAACGTCCACAGAAACGATGGTCCCGCGCCCACTTGAGCACCTGCAGGGCACTTGAGAGCAGCGGGAACTGCTCTCTGGGCAGTGAATGCAACCATTGCCGAGCGCCTGGCCACTCGGAAGACCCATTCTCGCCAAGCACGGCGATCGGCGCCCCCTGCCACTCTCCCAGTGCAATCGCGCCGGATGGCCAGTCGCATGGCGGTTGAATGATGCCGCCATCGGGCGCCGGGGCGACCCCGTCGCGCCCGATGCGAATCAGGTACCCCTGACGCTGGTTCACTCGTGACAGATCACGTATCAGCATCAGACAGCGCCTCCCGGGTTGCCTCTGCCGTCAAGGCTGTCTGTCTTGGCACGAATTTCCTCGCACCAGGCAGCATGGCGCTCAAGCTCCAGCGCCGAGAGCCCGGGCGTGACCAGACGCGGGCGGTCCGCCCGAAGGCGACGCACCCCGACAATGCCGCCCTCTCCCTCATCACCATCGTCTATGTCGTCCAGCCCGAGCGCCGTCTGCCCGCCGGTCATCGCCAGATAGACGTCGCCGAGGATCTCCGCATCCAGCAAGGCACCGTGCAGCACGCGGTGCCCATTGTCGATATCGTAGCGCTTGCACAGCGCATCCAGGTTGTTGCGCTGACCGGGGTGCTTCTCACGGGCGAGCTTCAGGGTATCGAGGATCGCGCAGTGTTCCGCCACCGGCCCCAGCGGCTGGCTACGCCGTGGATTGATCAGGCCGAATTCATGATCAATGAAGCCGACGTCAAAGGGCGCGTTGTGAATGACGAGCTGGGCGCCCTTGATGAACTCCCAGAAGGCATCCGCCACGTCCGCGAAGACCGGCTCATTGGCGACCCGTTCATCGGTGATGCCGTGGACGCCGATCGCCTCTTCATCGATCAATCGCTCCGGATTGATGTACTGGTGATAAGTGCGCCCCGTCAAACGGCGATTGATCATCTCCACCGCACCGATCTCGATCAGACGGTGGCCTTCCTTCGGGTCGATACCGGTCGTTTCGGTATCGAGAATAATCTGACGCATCTCAGACCTCTTGGTGAACGGGTGCTCAACGGCGTGACTGCATCTCATCGATCGCTTCATTGGCAAGGCTATCGGCACGTTCATTGCCTTCGTCGCCACTGTGGCCCTTGACCCAGCGCCACTCGATATCATGACGCTGACTCTGTTCCAGCAACGCCTTCCACAGCGCCTCATTCTTGACCGGATGCTTGGCAGCCGTCTTCCAGCCGCGCTTGACCCAGCCATGGACCCACTTGGTGATGCCATTCTTGACGTATTCGGAGTCCGTCCACAGCACCACGTCACAGCGCCGGGTCAACGCCTTCAGGGCCTCGATGGCGGCCATCAGCTCCATGCGATTGTTGGTGGTGTCCTGTTCGCTGCCCTTGAGTTCCTTGCGATGCTTGCCACTGACGAGAATGGCTCCCCACCCTCCCGGGCCGGGATTTCCCCGGCAGGCACCATCGGTATGGATGACCACCCGAGTCATGATTGTCGCGTGAATGCAGGCGGGTCACCTGCCCGATGGCGACACCGGGAATCGCCACGCGTGAGCGCTTGGCATTCAGAGGCTGCACGTACCCGACATTGCGACGGGCCCGTATCAGCATCAGGCTGCCCAGAGGCAGGTTGTAACGGCGTCCCATCCGTTCGAGCCAACCATGGCGCAGGCGCAAGCCAGGCAGATGAAATCCCGCGTAGTCGATACGCTCGATCTCGAAGTCCACGAAGGCCAACCAGTCCCTGAGCGCCGCCGGGGTGCGCCAGCTGCCTTCCCAGGGAGTGATGTGCCGCCGCCGGGGGTCGAGGCGCAGCAGACCCTCCCCGGACATCGGCTGCCAGGCGACGATGATCAGACAACCGCTGGAGCGCAGGACACGCGCCGCTTCGCGCAAGAGGCGATGGGGTTCCGGCGCGACCTCCAGCAGATGATGGATCATCACCATGTCCATGCTTTCATCTGGCAGGGCCAGCTGAGTGAGCGGGCAGATGAGGGTCGATGGCGACTGGGCCAGGGCGGGCTCCGGCGCCCAATGGATGGCATGCCGGATGGGAGACAAGGAGAGCAGGTCATTGTCTCCCGGCCCCAGACACAGACTGTGGAAGCCGAAGCAACGCTCGAACAGCGGCGTCAACATCTCGCGCTCGGCGATGAGAATGTCCTTGCCGTCCGCCCCTTCAAGAAAGGCGCGCATCGCTCGCACGTGGGCGCCCAGCAGCCGCGCGTGCTGTCGGCGACGCGCTTCCGGGGTGAGTTGCGCAGCGGAATCCGCCCCGCGTGAGGCGCAAGCAAGATGTCACACACTTCTACATTCTCACACCACAAGAGGTTTGACACTTACCCGCTTGCTCGGCAGGCTTCAAGAGTACCTGACCACCATGATGAGCGTTACGCCCATAGCGGCCTTTCAGGACAACTATATCTGGCTGATCCAGAGCGACGACAGCGACACGGTTGCCGTCGTCGATCCGGGTGATGCCACACCGGTGATCGAGGTTCTGGAAACCCGCGGCCTGACTCTGGACACGATTCTGATCACTCACCACCATCAGGATCACACCGGCGGCCTCCCCGAGCTGATCAAGCGCTACCGCCCTCGCGTGGTCGGCCCGCACAACCCGGCCATCGAGGGAATCGATGTGCGTGTCGCCGATGGTGACAGCGTGCGCGTGCAGGGACGCTTGTTCGATGTCCTGGAAGTGCCCGGCCACACACTGGACCACATCGCGTTCGTGAGTGCCGGCATGCCGGGGCTGCTGTTCTGCGGGGACACCCTCTTCAGTGCGGGCTGTGGCCGTCTGTTCGAAGGCACACCAGAGCAGATGCACCAGTCACTCACGCGCCTGACATCACTCCCTGAAGACACCCTCGTCTTCCCGGCTCACGAGTACACCCTGGCCAACCTGGCATTTTCCCGCGCGGCGGAGCCTGACAACACGCAACGCGATCAGGTGATCGCCGAGTGTGAGCGCGCCCGCGAGACCGGCCGCCCGACCCTCCCGAGTCGCATCGCGCGTGAAAGACAGATCAACCCCTTCCTGCGCAGTGATGACCCCACCTTGCAACAACGCTTGCTCCAGCAAGGACGCCTCACTGCCTCAGAGGGCCAGCCCCTCACGTCACTGGCAGCCTTCACGGCACTGCGCCAGTGGAAGGACAGCTTCTAGACCCGCTGACCGCGCGCCCCCATCCGACGCAGGCTCGCCAAAGAGTACTCCGTCAATGCATCAGCAAGACCTCCGTACCGACGACACCTGCCGCTGATGGCGACCCCTGCCAACGCAAGCTCCCGGGCGCTCGACGACCTGACACCCACCAGCGTGCATCAGAGCGCTCCTCTGAATTTCATGCAAGCCATCGATGCGGTGCCCGCGCGCTACGATGATGTGTGGGAGCGCCTGCGTGCCGGCTATCAGCTGCAGCAGGACACCGGACGCCCTCGAGTACGCAAATGGATCGACTGGTATGAAGAGCACCCGGAGCACGTGGAGCGTATCGCCGAACAGGCTCGCCCCTGGCTGCGTTACGTGACGCGTCGCACCGAGGCGCGCGGCCTTCCAGCCGAACTTGCCCTGCTGCCTTTCATCGAGAGTGCCTATGATCCGGATGCCGCCCACCCCGGCGGCGCCACCGGCATGTGGCAGTTCATGCCCCAGACCGGCGATGCCATGGGCCTGACCCGCAACCGCTGGTACGACGGCCGCAAGGACGTCCTGATGGCCACCGATGCCGCATTGGATTATCTGCAGTCCCAGGGCGAACGCTGGTACGACGGAGACTGGGAGCTTGCGCTGGCCGCCTACAACGCCGGCGCCGGCACCGTGAACCGCGCGCGCCGACGTACCGGCTCAGGGGATGAGGATTACTGGAACATCAAGCTGCCCAGCGAGACCATGGAGTACGTGCCCAAGCTGCTGGCGCTGGCTGCGGTGATCCGTGAACCCGAAGAGTACGGCCTGGCCCCCCTGGACGTGCCGACCGTGCACGGACTGGCCATCTATGGCGAACCGGCACATCCGGCAGGCTTCACGCACTTCCCCTACGTGAATCCTGATGCCCCCATCGGCGGACGCATGACTCGCGCCGCCATCGGCAGCTTCGACTCCACCAACCCCTTCATCCTCAAGGGCAACTCGGTGGCAGGGCTCAATTATTTCGGCGGGTTGATCTATGACACCCTGCTCACCCAGTCTGCCGATGAACCCTTCACTGAATATGGCCTGCTGGCCAGCGGGATCCGACTGGCAGAAGACCGCAGTGCCATCGAGTTCGATATCGATCCCCGCGCACGCTTTCATGATGGGGAACCCGTCACCGCCGAGGATGTCGTCTTCACCTATCGTCTGCTGATGAAGGATGGCCTGCCCTTCTTCAAGAGCTACTACCACGATGTCACTCGCGTCAGCCTGATCGACACCGATACCGTTCGCTTTGACATGGCCCCCGACGCCGCCCGCGAGCTGCCCTTGATCATCGGTCAGCTGCCGGTACTGCCCGAGCATTACTGGAAGACACGTGATTTCACCCGCGCCACGCTGGAACTGCCGCTTGGCTCAGGGCCGTACCGCATGGCCTCGCTGGATGCCGGACGCCAGGTACGCTATGAGCGTGTCGCGGATTACTGGGGCAAGGACCTGCCCGTCAACAAGGGGCGCCATAACATCCAGACACTGGTCTATGACTATTACCGCGACCAGAGCGTGTCGCTGGAGGCCTTCAAGGCCGGCAGCATTGACCTGCATGTGGAGAGCAGCGCCAAGAACTGGGCGACGGCCTATGACACGCCTGCGCTCAGAGACGGGCGTCTGAAGAAGCTGGAGGTGCCGGACAGCAATCCTGCCGGCATGCAGGGCTTCGTGCTCAATGAACGCCGCGCGCGCTTCCAGGACCCGCGGGTACGCGAAGCCCTGGCACTGGTCTTCGATTTCGACTGGGTCAACCGCAATCTCTTCTACGGCGCCTACCAGCAGACCCACAGCTATTTCGAGAATTCGGACATGGCCGCGAATGGCCTGCCTGAAGGACGGGAACTGGCCCTGCTTGAGCCGTTCCAGGACCAGTTGCCCGCCGCCGTCTTCCGCGACCCGCTGCCCATCGATGAGCCCACGGAACTGCGCCCGCGGCTGCGCAAGGCACTCAACCTGCTTCGGGACGCTGGCTATCGCGTCGCGGATGGCCAGCTGGTCAATCATGAGACGGGCAAGCCGCTGACACTGGAAGTCCTCAACTACGACACCCAGTTCGAACGGGTCATCCAGCCGTGGATTCGCAATCTGGCACGCATCGGCATCCAGGCGCGTATCCGCACCGTCGACGTCAACCAGTACATCAATCGTCGGCGAAGCTTCGATTTCGATGTCGTGGTCGGCAGTTACCCCCAGTCCAACAGTCCCGGCAGCGAACAGCGCGAGTACTGGACGAGTGATTACGCCGATGTCGCCGGCTCGCGCAACCTGATCGGCCTGAAGAGTCCGGTCATCGATGCACTCACCGATGCCCTGATCCAGGCCCAGACCCGCGAAGACCTGCTGAGCGCCACACGAGCACTGGATCGCGTGCTGCGCTGGGGCTTCCATGTCGTGCCGCAGTGGCATCTCGCGGCGACTCGCATCGCGCTGTGGGACAAGTTCGGCTATCCGCAGCCGTTCCCGGAGTATCTGCTGAGCCTGGACAGCTGGTGGATCGTCCCCGGACACGCAGGGAGATTGCTCTTGGGTGCCTATATTCTGCGCCGAGTCCTGTTGATGATTCCGACACTGCTTGGAATCCTGTTGCTGAATTTCCTGATCGTCCAGGCGGCTCCCGGCGGGCCCATCGAGCAGCTGATGTCGCGTCTTGACGGCCTCAGCGCCGGGGCCAGCACACGGCTGAACAGTGGGGGTGGCGATGGCGTCACCAGCGGCTCCGGCACCAGTTCCACCTATCGCGGAGCCTCGGGAGTCGACCCGGCCCTGATCGCCGAGCTGGAGCAGCAATTCGGCTTCGACAAGCCCGCCTGGGAGCGCTTCCGCGACATGGTGGTCGACTACGCGCAGTTCGATTTCGGCGACAGCTTCTTCCGCGACCGCCCGGTGATCGACCTGATGCTGGAGCGACTCCCCGTCTCGATTTCCCTGGGCCTGTGGACGACGCTGCTGGTCTATCTGGTGTCGATTCCACTGGGCATTCGCAAGGCACTGGTGCATGGCTCACGCTTCGATGTCTGGACCTCGGGTGTCGTCATCGTAGGCTACGCGATTCCGGGCTTCCTGTTCGCGATCCTGTTGATCGTGGTGTTCGCCGGCGGCAGCTATCTCGACTGGTTCCCGCTCAGGGGGCTGACCTCCCCGGATTTCGAGGAGCTCTCGACGCTTGGCAAGGTCCTCGATTATTTCCATCACATCGCCCTTCCCGTGCTGGCCTCCGCCATCGGCAGCTTCGCCACCCTGACGATGCTGACCAAGAACAGCTTCTTGGACGAGATCCACAAGCAGTACGTGCTGACGGCACGCGCCAAGGGGGCCAGCGAGAACCGCATTCTCTACGGACATGTCTTCCGCAACGCCATGCTGATCATCATCGCGGGGCTGCCGGCGGCGCTGGTCGGCATCTTCTTCACCGGCTCGCTGCTGATCGAGGTCATCTTCTCTCTCGATGGCCTGGGCCTGCTGGGCTTCGAGGCGGTACTGCAGCGCGACTATCCGCTGATCTTCGGCACCCTGTACCTGTACACCCTGATTGGCCTGATCCTGAAACTGGTATCAGACCTGATGTATGTGTGGATCGACCCGCGCATCGACTTCGCGACCCGGGAGGCTTGAGATGCGTCACGACACACCCCTTCAGCGTCACGACACACCCCTTCAAGGGGAGACCAACGTCGTCCAGGACGTGCCGGAACGCCTGCACCGCTCGCGCCTGTCGCCCATCACGCGGCGGCGTATCACGGCGTTTCGTGACAACCGGCGCGCCTGGTGGTCACTGCTGATCTTCGGCGTGCTGTTCATTCTGTCGCTCGGGGCGGAACTGATCGCCAATGACCGCCCACTGCTGGTCTCCTATCAGGACGAGCTCTACCTGCCGATGCTCAAGGAGTATCCGGAAACGACCTTCGGCGGCTTCCTGCCGACCGCCACGGATTATCGCGATCCCTATGTGATCGACGCCATCGCGGCGCAGGGCTTCATGCTCAACACCCTGATCCCGTATTCCTATGACACCCTGGATCTCAACCTGGGGTCTCCCGCGCCTTCGGCTCCCAATGCCCGTCATTGGCTGGGCACGGATGACCAGGGACGGGACGTGCTGGCGCGCGTGATCTACGGCTTCCGCCTGTCGGTCCTCTTCGCTCTGGTGCTGACCGCCGGTTCCATCGTGCTGGGCGTGCTGATCGGTGGCGTTCAGGGCTATTTCGGCGGCAAGGTCGATCTGATCGGGCAGCGCTTGATCGAGATCTGGTCTGGACTGCCGGTGCTGTTCCTGTTGATCATCCTGGCCAGCATCGTGGAACCCAATCTCTGGTGGCTGACCGGCATCATGCTGCTGTTCTCGTGGCTGGGGATCGTCGATATCGTGCGCGCCGAATTCCTGCGTGCGCGAAATCTGGAGTATGTGCGCGCGGCCCGCGCCATGGGCCTGCCCTCACGTCTCATCATGTGGCGTCATGTACTGCCCAATGCGATGGTCGCCACCCTGACCTTCATCCCCTTCCTGTTCACGGGTGCCATCACGACCCTGACCGCGCTGGACTTCCTGGGCTTCGGGTTGCCGGCAGGCTCCCCGTCGCTGGGCGAACTGGTCGCGCAGGGCAAGAACAATCTCCAGGCCCCCTGGCTTGGCATGACGGCATTTCTCAGTCTCGGCATCATGCTGACCCTGCTGGTCTTCATCGGTGAAGGGCTGCGCGATGCCTTCGACCCACGTCATATCAGTGCCCGGGAGCAGGACGCATGAGTCAGCGTGCTGCGGCTGGACGATCTCTGCATCCGCTTTGGCAAGACACCTGTCGTCAGGCATCTGTCGCTGGACGTGAAACGCGGCGAATGTCTGGCCATCGTCGGCGAATCCGGCTCGGGCAAGTCAGTGAGCCTGCTGGCAAGTCTCGGCCTGCTGCCGGGGCATGCCCATGTCACCGGCACGCGGGAGTTCACCACGCTCGAGGGAGAGAGGCTGGATCTGTCAGCCCTGACGAGCCGCCAATGGCAACGCGTGCGCGGCAACCGGATCGGCTTCGTGTTCCAGGAACCGATGACATCCCTCAACCCCCTGGCCCGAGTCGGCGACCAGATCAGCGAGAGCCTGCGGCTGCATCAGGGCCTGCGTGGCCATGCGGCACGCCAGCGAGTGATCGAGCTGCTCAAGCAGGTTCAGCTGCCTCGCCCGGAAGAACTCCTCGAGGCCTGGCCGCATCAGCTCTCTGGCGGTCAGCGCCAACGCGTGATGATCGCCATGGCGATGGCCAATCAGCCGCCTTTGATGATCGCCGACGAGCCCACCACGGCGCTGGACGTCACGGTGCAGCAGGACATCCTCGCTCTGCTCGACAGGCTGCGGCGAGACCAGGGCATGGCCATGATCCTGATCAGCCATGACCTCAATCTGGTCCGCCGCCATGCAGACCGCGTCATCGTGATGCGGGAAGGCGAATGCATCGAGCAAGGGCCGGTGTCAGAGGTCTTCGATTCTCCCAGCCACCCGTATACCCGCGAACTGCTGGCCGCCGAGCCTGAAGGGGTGGCCGCGCCACTCGACCCTGAGGATGCGGGCACGCCCGTTCTGGAAGCACGTGATCTGGAGGTGCGCTTCTCGCGTCCTCGCAAGCTGTTCCAGAAACGTCCAGCGGATTTCATCGCGCTTCAGCCGCTGGATCTGACCCTCGCGCGCGGGGAGACGCTCGGGATCGTGGGCGAGTCGGGCTCCGGCAAGACCACCCTCGCCCTGGCGCTGTTGAAGCTGCAGGCCGCACGCGGTGAGATTCGTCTGGAGAATGCCCGTATCGATACGCTGGATCGCAACGCCCTGCGTCACAAGCGACGCCAGATGCAGATCGTCTTCCAGGACCCCTATGGCTCGCTCTCACCGCGCATGCCCGTCACGGACATCATCAGTGAAGGCCTGCGCTTTCATCAGCCTGAGCTCTCAGAGGACGAGGTACGCCAGCGCGTGACGCAGGTCATGCGCGAGGTCGAGCTGCCTGCCGAGTGCGCCGATCGCTATCCTCACGAGTTCTCCGGCGGGCAACGCCAACGCATCTCGCTGGCCCGCGCCCTGATTCTCGAACCTCACCTGCTGGTGCTGGATGAACCCACCTCGGCGCTGGATCGCAGCGTCCAGAAGCAACTCATCGCTCTGCTGCGCGATCTGCAGGCGCGTCATGGCCTCAGCTACCTGTTCATCAGTCATGATCTGGCCGTGGTGAGGGCTCTGGCCCACCGCGTGATGGTGTTGCGCGAAGGCAAGCTGGTGGAGAGCGGAACGACTGCCGAGGTACTGGGCAATCCGAGGGAGGACTACACGCGGGCCCTGATCCAGGCGGCAGGACTGACGTGACATCTGGACGATTGCAAATAATAAAGGTTCTCAATATGATTCCGTCAGAGGTGGGCCTGAGCGCTGAAGCCGTCGTTGACCAGTACGCCAACGTGGCCCATGCCACCTACAGCGATGCCCTGGCCAGCGCCAATGCCCTGCGCGCCGCCAACGCCGCGCTGATCGAAGCTCCATCCGAGGCGACGCTTGCCGAGGCTCGCACTGCCTGGAAACAGGCGCGCGTGGCGTACCAGCAGAGTGAAGTCTTCCGCTTCGGCAATGCCATCGTCGATGACTGGGAAGGTCAGCTGAATGCCTGGCCGCTGGATGAAGGCCTGATCGACTACGTCGAAGGCGACGGCTATCAGGCGGAACTGGGCAACCCGGGCGCCAGCGCCAACATCATCGCCAACGACAGTGTGCAGATCGGTGCCGACAAGATCGACACTACCGAGATCACCCCGGAGCTGCTGGCCTCCCTGAACGAGCTGGGCGGATTCGAGGCCAACGTGGCCAGCGGCTACCACGCCATCGAATTCCTGCTCTGGGGCCAGGACATGCATGGCTTCGAGCCTGGCGCAGGCGAACGTCCGGCGTCGGACTATGCCAAGGGAGAGGACTGCACCGGCGGCAACTGTGACCGCCGTGGCGCCTACCTGCTGGCGGCCAACGACCTGCTGATCAATGACCTGGAATACATGGTCGGCCAGTGGGCACAGGGCGACAAGGACAACTATCGCGCCGAGCTGACCTCCCTGCCGGCCGGTGAAGGCCTCGAGAAGATGCTGTTCGGCATGGGCTCCCTGTCACTGGGCGAGCTGGCCGGTGAGCGCATGAAGGTCGCGCTGGAAGCCAATTCCTTCGAGGACGAGCACGACTGCTTCTCCGACAACACCCACTACTCGCACTTCTACAATGCCAAGGGCATCCAGAACGTCTATGAAGGCACGTACGTGACGCTGGATGGCCGTACCTTCGAAGGCCCGTCATTGCACGCACTCGTCGCCCAGAATGACCCGAAGCTGGCCGAGAAGATGCACGAGGCGCTGGACACCACCATGGGCCAGCTGCAGGTGATGGTGGATACGGCAGACGCCGAAGACGGCATGAAGTTTGATCAGATGATCGCCCCGGGCAATGCCGAGGGTGCCGAGATCATCAATGCCAGCATCGAAGACCTGGTCGCGCAGACGCGCCTGATCGAAGAGATTGCCAACGACGTCGGCATCAGCGGACTGAAGGCCGATACCGCAGATCACGAATTCTAGGCACTCACCCGAGATTGCCAGGCCGCTGACCGTCAGCGCCTATCTGGCCGCATTGCCACTGCAGGACACCGCGAAGAGTGGTGGCGAGGGCAGCGTGCGCAAGCACGATACCAATGCCTATTCCCTGCCGGCCAAGAACCTGAGCTTCGATCAACGTCTGTCCTTCAGCGTCGGCAACAGCTTCTTCAAGAGCCCATGGGTGATCGCGCCCGCCAGCACCACCGCTCGCGATGGCCTCGGTCCGCTGTTCAACACCAATGCCTGCCAGAACTGCCACGTCAAGGATGGACGCGGCAGTCTGCCGGCCGAGGGCGACCCCTCGGTGGGCCTCTTCCTGCGCCTGGGCATGCCGGACAGCCACGAGGACAGCTGGAGCGATGAGGAGCGTGAATTCCGCCGCATCGCTGGAGTGATGCCGCACCCCGTCTATGGCACTCAGCTGCAGAATGCCGCGGTGCCCGGTATCGAGCGCGAAGGCCGCATGCAGGTCGTCCATGAAGAGATGCCCGTCCCGTTGGCGGATGGAGAGGTCGTTCTGCTGCGCAAACCGCGCTATTCCCTGGTCGAGGCTGGCTTCGGCGACCCTGGCCCCATTGCACTCTCACCGCGCCTTGCCCCGGGCATGGTAGGCCTCGGGCTGCTCGAGGCGGTCAGCGAGGAGACCTTGCTCGAGTGGGCCGACCCGCAGGATGCGGATGGCGATGGCATCAGCGGTCGCGCCAATACCGTCTGGTCACTGACCGAGCAGCACGAGGTCATGGGGCGTTTTGGCTGGAAGGCCGGCCAACCCGACGTTCGCCAGCAAAGCGCCAAGGCGTTCGCCGGCGACATGGGCCTGACATCGAATCTGGTCAGCTCCACCGATTGCACGCCGGTCCAGAAATGCGCAGACCTGCCCAACGGGGGCACCATCGAGGTGGAAGACAACGTCATGGACAATGTGGCGTTCTATTCGCGCAATCTCGCCGTGCCGACACGACGTGACCTCGATGACCCGACGGTGCGCGAAGGCGAGCAACTGTTCCGGGAGCTTGAATGCGCCAGCTGCCACCGACCACGCCTGACGACCGCGTCTGGTGGTGTGGCCGCCCAACTGGCTGACCAGACGATCTGGCCCTACAGCGACATGCTGCTGCATGACATGGGCGATGGCCTGTCAGATGATCGCCGCGAATTCGAGGCGACCGGCAATGAGTGGCGCACGCCGCCACTCTGGGGGATCGGCCTGGCGCAGACGGTCAATCCCGCGACGGGCTTCCTGCATGATGGACGCGCCCGCACCCTGCTTGAAGCCGTGCTCTGGCATGGCGGGGAAGCCAGGGCCAGTCGAGACGCCAACACCACCAGCGCGGACGCCGTCAGCCAGTTTGCCGCTGACACTTTGAGCGAAGCCCACCAGCAGCTCGCCAACCGCCTGACGCAGCTCTCGCAGCACAGCCAGGCGTTCTGCTCCGCCGAGGGTAACGTGACGCTCGAGACGCTCAAGGAGGATTGGCGCAGCGCCATGCTGGGTCTGAATCAGGTCAACTGGGTCGAGATGGGCCCCATCCTGCAGAATTCTCGCCAATGGCAGCTGTATTTCTGGCCGGACAAGAAGGACCTGGTGTCAGGCAAGACACGTGCCCTGCTCGCTGGCGATGCCCCGATCACGGCCGATGGCCTGGCGGAGCAATCCATCGTCATGCAGGGGCTGGGCAGTGTGGAATTTCAACTGTTCGATGCCCGCTATGCCGACTCGCCCCTCACCGCCAACACGCGGCGGTGTGAGCTGATGACGGCCGACACCGCCTACGCCGCCAGCACCGGCAAGACGCTGCTCGAAGAGTGGCAGCAGTTCGCGCCACACCTGGCCGATGGCACTGGCGCCTTCAGCGATCCACGTGACGCCGTGCTTTCCCTGGTACGCGCGATGACCGTGCAGCTTGAGGCCATCAAGGACCGCAAGCTGCGCCGCCCGATCGGGCTCGACAACGGCGGCACGGCCAACCCCTACGCGGCAGAGTCCTGGCGTGGCGGCATGGGGCTTGCCAACATCGGGGCGACGCTTGCGATGATGGAGACGCTCTGGCTCGGCAATGACGAGGTCGCAGGCATTCAGGGCTACCTGAATCAGCAGGTCGACCCGCGCATGGTGGCCTCCACCACCGGAGACTTTGCCGATGCGCGTGACGCCTTCGCCGCCCTGCCGGCGGATCTTGCTGGCATGTTGCGCGACGACCCGCGCAATGGCGATCTGCAGCAGGCCATGATCCACCTCGAGACCCTGCAGGCAGGCTTTGCCGATACCCTCAACCCGGCACTCGGGCTGTCTCTAGGCTTCAACAGTACCGATGGCGATTGATTCGGGAGTGAAGCACGTGAACAAAGCAGGACATGGCATGCTGGATACCCATCCAACGGAGGCACGTCAGCGCCGGCGACTGCTCAAGGCATTGGCCTGCACCCCGCTGCTGGGGTTACCCGGCGGCGCGGCACTGGCCGGTGGCAACAATGCCGCCAGTGCTCGAGGCCATGTGCCAGCCGGGGTGGCCATCTCGGCCTGTGACGATGACACGGGGCAGCACTTTGCCAGCTGTACCAGTTACCAGGGACAGGAACGCTGGCGTCAGCCCATCAAGGAACGCGCCCATGGCGCCACCCGCCATCCTCACAAGCCCTGGGCACTGATCTTCGCCCGGCGCCCCGGCACCGAAATCAATGTCTTCCACCTCGAGACCGGTGAGCGGATCACGCGCATCGAAGCCGCGCCGGACCGCCACTTCTATGGGCATGGCGTGTTCAGCCCGGATGGCGGTCTGCTCTACACCACCGAGAACGCCATCACCTCCGGGGAAGGCCGTATCGGGATCTACGACATGCATCGCGATTTCGCGCGACTTGGCGAGTTCGCCAGTGGCGGGATCGGCCCACATGAGATCCGTCTGCATCCGGACGGTCGGCAGCTGATCATCGCCAATGGCGGAATTCTCACGCGCCCGGAGACCGGTCGCGTGAAGCTCAATCTGGAGTCGATGCAGTCCAATCTGACGCTGCTGGATCGCGTCTCGGGCGAGATTCACTGGCAAGGCGAACCATCGCATCATCAGCTGTCATTGCGTCATCTGGATGTCAGCCGCGATGGCACCATCGTCGCGGGGTATCAGTATCAGGGACCTGCCTCGGACCATCACCCCCTGGTGGTGATGAAACGCCCCGCCAGCGAGACCTTGCAGGAATTGCCGCTACCGCTGGAATACGTCCCTCAGTTCAAGCAGTACATCGCGAGCATCGCCATCGCCCCCGAGGGCCACCTGGCGGTGGCCACTGCCCCCAGGGGCAACCTGATCACGCTGTGGAACCTCGAGACCGGCGAGCTTGAGACGACACTGGACTTCGCCGACTGTGCGGGGGCGCTGGCAGTACCGGCCACTCAGGAGACTCCCGCGGGGTTCGTGGTCAGCAATGGTCGCGGAGAATGGCTGCTGATCGATGAGGACGGGCTGCCGGCGCTGGGGCCGGTGCGCCTGGCCAATACCCACTGGGACAACCATCTGGCGTTGATGTAGACGGTCACCATAGCGTCATCTGGCGATCCAGCAGACGATCGAAATCATCCTTCACGAACGGAAGAATGCCATCGGCAACGGGCTTGAGCTGACGACTCAGATAATGCTCCACATCGATGGGAGAGCGCAGGTACTCGACAGGCTCCGGCCCGGCAGTGGTCATCACGTAGCGAATCCAGCCGCCACGCTGGTAACGCAACGGCAGGCCGCGCCTACGATTCTCGTCATCCGCCAGACGCGCTGCCCGCACATGCGGGGGCACGTTGCGCTGATAGTCATCCAGACGTCGCCGCAGGCGCTTGCGATAGATCAGCGCATCCACGTCAGAGTGGCTGTCAGTCCCTTGAGCATGGCGCTGCAGAGACTCCTGCACGTAGCGCTTGAGATACTCCTGGTAGGGGCTTCCCTCGAAGATGCGGCGATAGAGGCCTTGCTGGAATACCTTGGCCAGCGGCGTCCAGTCGGAGCGCACGGACTCGAGCCCCTTGAACACCAGCTCGCTCTCACCTCCCTCCCCCATCTGCCGGAGGCCTGCATAGCGCTTCTTGCTGCCCTCCTCTGCTCCCCGGATGGTGGGCATCAGAAAACGCTGATAATGGGTCTCGAACTGGAGCTCCAGAGCACTGTCGAGCCCCAGACTGTCCTTGAGATGCCGCTGCCACCAGGCGGTGACGTGGGCGGCCAGTTCACGGCCGATCTCACCGGCCTCCTCCTCCGTGTGCGCCTCGCCAAGCCAGACGAAGGTGGAGTCGGTGTCACCGTAGATCACGGTGTAGCCGCGCGCTTCGATCAACGCCACCGTCTGCTGGATGATCTGATGGCCACGCCGTGTGATCGAGGAGGCCAGACGCGGGTCGAAGAATCGGCAACCGCGTGAGCCCAGCACGCCATAGAAGGCGTTCATGATGATCTTGAGCGCTTGCGTCAGCGGCACATCGCCTGCCGCCCGGGCGGCGTCCCGCGCCTGCCATATCTCCGCGACGATGGCGGGCAGACAATGCTTGTCACGCGAGAACCGCGCACCGAGAAACCCCGGGACGCTTTGGCCCAACGACACATCCTCCGACTCATGCAACCCTTCGATGAGCCCCAGCGGGTCGATCAGGAAGGTCCGGATGATGGAGGGATACAGGCTCTTGAAATCCAGCACCAGCACCGAGTCGTAGAGTCCGGGCAGGGAGTCCATCACGAAGCCGCCGGGACTGTCCTCCCCCACCACATCTCCCAGATTGGGCGCGACCTTGCCGAGTCGATGCAGGCGCGGCAGATAAAGGTGGGTGAAGGCCGCCACCGAGCCACCGCTGCGGTCGGCCTCAAGTCCGGTGACACTGGCCCGCGCCAGCAGAAATTCCATCAGCCGCGTCCGCTCGAAGATACGCGTGACCAGCTCGCAATCCTTGAGGTTGTAGCGCGCCAGCGACGGTTTGTCCTCGGCGAACATGCGCAGGATCTCGTCCAGACGGGAATAGGGATCATCGATGGCCTTGCCTTCCTGCAACAGCTCACGCGAGACATTCTCGAGGCTGAACGACTCGAAATGCCAGAATGCCGACTTGAGCGCCTCGATGCCGTCCACCACCCACCGGCCGGGAATCTCGGCGAAATAGTGCTCCGCCTGACGCGAATGCGCTCGCCACTGCATCGTGCTGCCATCGCGCCCCAGGCGCAGAGGCAGATTCTCGGCCTCCGAGAGCCGCACCAACATGCGCAGATCGAACTGGATGACATTCCAGCCGATGATGACGTCCGGATCGTGGCGTGCCACCCAGTCGATCAGGCACTGCAGCAATTCACGCCGGCTGTCCCGATACTCGAGCCCGAAATCGCATCGGGCAGTCGTCTCACCGTTCGCCGGGCCCAGCATGTAGACCTGACGCTGGCCGCAGCCTTCAAGCGCGATGGAATACAGATTGCCCCGGGCATCGGTCTCGATGTCCAGCGATGCCCAACGCAGGGGGGGACGGTAGCCGTCAAGCGGCATGAGGCGTGCATTGTGCAGACTGCCATCGGCGTGACGCTCACCACGCGCCGTGACGCCCGCCGTGATGAAGCGCTCCATCAGATAGCGATCAGGCGGACGGACATCCGCCTCATAGACGTCGACACCGATCGCTTTCAAACGACGTGCCAGCTGCCCCAACGTGCGGTATTCGCGACAGTAAAGCCCCACCACCGGTCGATGATGAAAGTCTTCCAGTGCCAACGGGCGCAACTCGGCCCCGGGCTGGAAGCGGACCAGAGTCTGCGCCAGCACCTGCTGTTCAGCTGGCAGGAAAGCGACCACCTCCTGGGGCTGAGTCTGGACTCGCATCCCGCCATCCTCGGTACGAATCCAGACGCTGATCACGACACCTTCCGGCGTATCCCGCCAGTGTCGCGTCATCACGAAGCCCTGACTCGAGGTCATCCTGGCGAGTGGACGGTTGGGGGGAACCTGACGATACGGCCTCTGGCACTGCAATACCCTTACGTTGAATATACGAATGCCGAGCGGGATGAGATCAAGACGCGACTGCATCCCCATACGTTAAGATGAATTCAGTAACGTGCAACAGCCGTCGCGACGCCCCCTCCCAAGATACCGGCACGACTCAAGGAGCATGCGTCATGCAACGCTTTGAGATGATTCAAACCCTGCTGGGCCAGATGCTTGGCCAGATCGACGATATCATCTTGCTTGCGGATGATCAGCGACACATCACCTACATGAACGACAGCGCGGTAAAGGCATTCGGCTATCCGCGTGACGTGCTGATCGGCCAGCAGACACGCATACTGTATGCCTCCAACGATGAATTCGAGCGCCAGGGCACGAGACAATTCCGAACCGATGCCCTGCCCCCCAGGGAGGGGCGGGTCATTCGCTATCGACGTCAGGATGGCAGCTTCTTCTATGGCGAGACACTCGGCGGCCCCATCAAGGACCCGTCCAGCGACAACACCTTCATGTTCGGCCTGATCCGCGATGTCTCTCGTCGCGTGACAGCAGAGCACACCCTGCACCGACTCCACGCCATCACCTCTTCTCGCCAGCTGTCCTTCAATGATCGCATTGATGAACTCCTGAAACTGGGATGTGCCCACTTTGGCCTGCCCATCGGTATCTTCAGCCGCATCACGGATGGTGATTACGTCGTCCAGCGTGCCTGCCATCCGGAAGACCTGCTGGCACCGGGACTGAGTTTCTCTCTCAGCGATACCTACTGTGATCACGTCTACAAGGCCGATAGCGTACAAGCCTTCCACCATGTGGCAAGCAGCGAGATCAGAAACCATCCCTGCTACTCCAACTTCAATCTGGAAGCCTACATCGGCGCGCCGGTGATCGTGGATGGAGAACGCTACGGTACCTTCAACTTCTCGAGCCCCGATCCGGTGAAACCCTTCACTTCGCAGGATATCGAGCTGGTGCGTCTCATCGCACTGTGGGCCGGACATGAAGTCGCGCGTGCCAATGACATCAATGCTCTGAAGGAAGCCCATCAGGCGCTCGAGAAGGTCGCGATCACTGACCCGCTGACCGGCCTTTACAACCGACGTCATGCTCAGAAAGTGCTGGAGGAGAGCATCACCGCGCTGTCGACTTCCCAGGTCGACCAACCATTGTGCGTCGCATTGCTGGACTTCGATCACTTCAAGAAGATCAACGACAACTACGGCCATGACGCCGGTGACCTTGCCTTGCAGCAGCTGGGTGTCCTCGCCGAGGACATTCTGCTGCCCGGGGATACTCTCGCCCGCTGGGGAGGTGAGGAATTTCTGGCCATCCTGCCCAATTCACTGCTCAGCGACTCTGCCACACGCATCAATACGCTGCGTCAGCGCATGAAGGACAGTGTCGTGGAGCACGCTGGACAACGCCTGCCACTGTCATTGAGCATCGGACTTACCTGTCTTGCACCCAGCGAGCGTGCCACGCGCGAGCAGCTCATCGCTCGCGCGGACGAGGCCATGTACGCCGCCAAGGAAGATGGGCGGAACTGCCTCAGAATGGTGTGACTCATGTCATCACACGACTCCCATGCCTCCTCTCCTGATTCCCGCAGCGCCGTCGGCCTGGCGGAAGATGGCGTTCTGTCAGCGCAGCCCACCGGCATCGCGCCCCTGACGGCAGCGCTCGCCTCGCCGACTCAGCACGAGCGCCACCAACTGGGCATCTTCCTGCTGCCGGGCTTCGCGATGGTCGCGCTGTTCTCGATGATCGAACCGCTGCGCATCGCCAATCGCCTGCGCGGGACACGCCTGTATCAGTGGACACTCGCCAGTCAGGATGGCGCACCGGTCAAGGCCTCCAACGGCATGGTCCTGCCGGTGGACACGGCACGTGACGAGCTCCCCTCGGTGGACAAGCTGGTCGTATGTACCAGCTTTGCCCCGGAAGCCTATCTGGAAGATCGCACTCTCCAATGGCTTGAGCAGCGCTCCCGCAGCGGCTGCCAGCTCGGGGGCGTGGACACCGGCTGCTTCGTGCTGGCACGTGCAGGCCTGCTGACGGGCAAGACGGTCACATTGCACTGGGAGAGCCTGCCGGAATTCACCCAACGCTTCGATGAGGTGGATGCCGTGGAGTCTCTCTATGAAATCAGTGATGACGGTTTCTTCTGCGCCGGAGGCAGCGCCCCGCTGGACATGAGTCTGGAGCTGATCCGCCGCCAGCATGGCCAGACGCTCTATCAGGCGGTACGCGAACAGTTGATTCTCGATCAGGGACGACTGCCCGCCAGCCGGCAGCGCGGCCTCAGTCAACAATCGGCAGACCTGGCAGATCCGCTGCTCAGACGTGCCATCACGCGCATGGAAAACACCCTGGAGGCGCCACTCAGCATCGAGGCACTGGCCGAGGAGCTCGGGCTCTCATGGCGTCAGCTGGAGCGGCGCTTCCAGCAAGGGCTGGGATGCACGCCTCAGGCCTATCAGGGAGAACGTCGCCTGCTGCATGCGCGCACTCTGCTTCATGACACCCGCCACGGCATCACCGATATCGCCCTGGCCTGCGGATTCACATCGCACTCGAGCTTCACCCGCGCCTTTCGTCGCCGCTTCGGGATCACCCCGACACAGGCACGACGCCAGCCACCGCGTCCGATGTCGAATTGGGCACAGATGGTGTCGAATTGAGCACAGAAGACACCTACATGGACTGCCATTCTGTCGGGGAACTGATCACCCGACAGAAGGAAGGACTCTCCATGGCGCTCCCGATGACACCCGACTACGACAGCTGGCCGATTGACGAGACTCTCGTGAAGGTCACCCACGAAGCGCGCTATCTCAGCGTGAGCTGGAGCGACGGACGCGTCAGTCGTTTCCACAGTGTCTGGTTGCGCGAGAACGCCGCGGATGACACCACCATCAATCCAGCGACACGCGAACGCATACTGGATCTCTCCCAGCTGCCAGCATGGCCGGAGATCGCCAAGGCCAGCATCGATGAGGACGGTGCGCTCAGCGTGCTGTTCACGCCGGAAGACCGCCGCCTGCGCTTCCACCCGGGCTTCCTGCGTGCCAATGATTACGACAACCAGAGTGTCTTGCCGCCAGAACTGCCGCCGCTTGCTCTCTGGCATGGTGAACAGCTGGAACAGCCCCCGACCATCGACGCCGCCCGCCTGGCCAGTGCCGAGCATGGCAGCCAGCAGGAGTCCGAGATCCTCAATCCGGCCCTGCACGAGCTGCTCGGCAAGGGACTGGTGCGTCTGCGTAATCTGCCGGCGGAGTCCGGCGCCCTGGAGAAGGTCGCCGAGCGCATCGGCTCGATCCGCACCACCAACTTCGGTCACCTCTTCAATGTCCGCGCGATCCAGAACCCGGACTCCAACGCCTACACCTCCATCGCGCTGCCACCGCATGTAGACTTGCCGACCCGGGAATACCAGCCGGGCCTGCAGTGTCTGCATTGCATCGAGAACAGCGTGGAAGGCGGCATGGCGGTGATGATGGATGGCTTCGCCATCGCCACGGCACTGAAGGAAGAACACCCAGAGGCCTATGAGACCCTCATCACGGTGCACTGGCGTTACGCCAATACCTCGCGCAATACCGATCACGTCTGGCATTCACCAATGATCGTGCTGGGCCAGGCGGGAGAGCTGCTGGAAGTGCGGATCGCCGACTTCCTGCGGGGCCCGATGATGGCACCGTTCGAGCAGACCGAAATCGCCTACGACGCCCTGATGACACTGCAGCGCATGCTGCGTGAGCCGCGCTCCGCCCTGCGCTTCACCTACGCGCCAGGTGACCTTGTCATCTTCGACAATCGCCGCCTGCTGCACGCCCGCGATGCCTTCGAAGGCGACAGCGGCAGCCGCTGGCTGCAGGGCTGCTACCTGGAGCGTGACGAGGTGCGCTCTCGCTACCGCATGCTCAAGCGTGCCGAGCGCGCGGAGCGGGTCGAGGCAACCCCATTCCCTCTCTTTATTGGCTATCTGCACAGGATGCCCGCAATGCCCGCCAATTCCGCCGATATTCCCTACCTCGCAAGCCTGCTTGACGGCCTCGCGCAGTATTTCCCGCTCTCGCTGCCCATCGTCATCGCGTTGATCCTGCTGGCTGCTGCCACCTCCGCGCTGTCTGCGGCTGTCGGGGTCGGCGGTGGAACGTTGCTGATCATGATCATGGCGCAGTTGATGCCTGCTACCGCCTTGATTCCGGTGCATGGCATGGTGCAGCTGGGTTCCAACGGCGGGCGCATGGCGATGACCTGGCGCCATATCGACATGCGCCGGCTGCTGGCCTTTCTGCCGGGTGTGGCGCTGGGTGCGCTGGTCGCGGCCTGGGTGTTGATCCGCTTGCCTGAGGGGGTGCTGGAGCTTTCCATCGCGCTGTTCGTGCTGTTCACCTGCTGGGGGCCGCCGCTGCCCAAGCGGGCATTGAGCCGCACAGGCACCTTGATCGCCGGTGCCATCACGACGTTTCTTTCGAGTCTGATCGGGGCCAGCGGCCCACTGGTCGCGAGCTTCATCAAGCAAGGCGGCGGCGAGCGTCACACCAAGGTGGCGACCTTCGCGGCCTGCATGGTCGCGCAGCACCTCACCAAGGCCTTCATCTTCGGCATGGCAGGGTTTCTCTTCCATGAGTGGTTGCCCCTGATCGTGCTGATGATCGGTGCGGGCCTGATCGGTACCCGCCTCGGACTGCGTTTTCTGGATCGTGTCTCAAACCGGCACTTCGATGGCCTGTTCAAATGGGCGCTGTCATTGCTGGCACTCAGGCTTGCCTGGCTGGGTAGCGTCTCTCTGATCAGTCATTGATCCGCCACCAGGCGGAACTCGGGGTGCGACATTATTGCGGGGGACACCACAGTGCTGGCTGAGGTAACGTGCCCCTTCTGCAAGTGCATACCTCTGGCCAGAGGGTGTGAATCCCCATGGCTGGACCATGCACAAGTCAACGCGACCGAAGTCCAGAGGACATCAAGATGACGCATGCAAAACATTGGCTCACCACACTCGTCGCTGGCAGCCTGCTGTTCAGTGGCCAGGCATTCGCTCACGCCCATGTCAGCAGTGCCAATCCCGCGGACGGCGCCAGAATCGCCTCGCCGACTAGCATCAGCCTCACCTTCAGCGAAGGGCTGGAGTTGCCCTTCAGTGGCCTGGGTCTCAGCAGAGTCGATGGCAACCCCGTCTCCCTGGGGGATGCCACTCTCGACAATGGCGGCAAGACGTTGAACGCTCCGGTCAGCAAGACGCTCGAGGCAGGAAAATATGCCGTCAAATGGCATGTGCTTTCCACCGATGGTCACAAGACCGAAGGCCAGTATCAGTTCACCGTCACGCCGTGATCGGCCCCGATAACGCCCTTGCCGCGAGCCGCTTCGTCCTTGACGGAGCGGTCGTGTTCCTTTGGGGCGTCAGCGGATTCCTGCTGACATCGTCGTCGCGCGAGCTGCGCCTCTGGCTTGAGGAGCGCTGGTCGGGGGCCTTGCGCCTGGCACTGGCATTGGCCGTGATCGCCACTGCCTTCCAACTGCCACTCCAGACTGCCATCATCGGGGCTGGCTGGGGAGATCTCTCCAATGTCTCCCTGGCATGGAGCGTCATGACCCAGACGACCTCGGGGCTTGCCTGGGCAGGCAAGGCAGGCATCCTGTCGATGGCACTGCTGGCGCTGATGGTGATTCCCGCACATCGCCTGGTGGTCCTGGCGCTTGCGAGCATGGCAATGTTGGCAAGCCTTGCGTTCTCCGGTCACGCCGCCATGCACGGTGGCTGGCTGGGAGGTATTCACCGCGCCAATCAATGGCTGCACCTACTCAGTGGTGGCTTCTGGATCGGGGCGTTGTTCCCGGTGGTGTCCACCCTGCGTGCATTGCATGCCGAAACTTTGTGCCAAGCCGCCAGAGCTGCCTTGATACGCTTCTCCCGCATGGGCCACCTCGCGGTCGCTCTGGTGGTCGTGACGGGGGCCCTCAATACCGGGCTGATTCTCGGGACACCCTCGCTGGACTGGTCGCACCCTTATCAAGGACTGCTGGCCATCAAGATCGGGCTGGTGCTCAGCATGGTCAGTATCGCCCTCTTCAATCGCTATTGGCTTGTGCCGAAGCTTTCCGGCCAGGGTGGCACCACACGAGCCCTTGAGTGGATGACGCGACTGGAAGTGATGTTGGCGGCGCTGGTACTGGGGCTGGTCGTGACGCTTTCCGCCCTCGATCCCTACTGATGATCGCAGCTTGCGTCTCTGTCCTCTCTACAGCGCCGCCCTTGCTGTCAAGATCCCTAGGCCTTCTTGCCTGCATCATCACCATGACGTGTCTGCATTACTCACCATCAAAAACGCCCCGCTCAGCCAGCAGGCTGAGCGGGGCGTTGTTTGTCATGCGCAACTACAGATAAGAGGGATCAGAACGGATACTGACGTGGCTCGACCTGCAGACTGACCCATTGATCGGTGGTAAATTCCTCCAGCACCCAGTCGCCATTGAAGCGCCCAAGGCCTGAATTCTTCTCGCCGCCGAAGGGCGCGCGTGGATCATCATTCACCGGCATGTCATTGACGTGCACCATGCCCGCCTCGACCTGACGCGCGAAGCGCTCGCCGCGTGCGATATCCGCGGTGAAGACCGAGGCCGAGAGGCCATATTCGGTGCCATTGGCAAGTTCCAGCGCATGCGCTTCATCACGGGCTTTCTGGATGCCGACCACCGGGCCGAAGATCTCGTTCTGCGCCAGGCTCATGTCATTGGTGACATCGGTGAACACATGGGGCGGCACCAGCTGACCCTGCGCCTCGCCCTCAAGCATCACCTTGGCGCCCTCGCCCTTGGCCGTCTCGATCATCTCGAGCAATCCATCACGCTGCTTGGCATTGATGATCGGCCCGATGACGGTATCGTCCTGGGCGGGGTTGCCGACCTTCAGCTCACGGGCACGCGCCACGAAGCGATCGACGAAGGCGTCATGGACCGACGCATCGACGATGATGCGGTTGATGGCCATGCAGATCTGCCCCTGATGCAGGAACTTGCCGACCAGCGCGGCGTCCACCGCCTGCTCGATGTTCGCATCGTCAAGCACCACGAAGGGGCTGTTGCCGCCCAGCTCCAGGGCAACCTGCTTGAGGTGATCGCCACCGACGGCGCGACTGCCGATGCCCTTGCCCACCTGAGTGGAGCCGGTGAAGGAGATCAGCCGCGGTACCTCGTGATCCACGAAGGCATCGCCGATCTCGCTGCCGGCACCGACCACCACGCTCAGGACACCGGCAGGCAGCCCCGCCTCCTCGAATAGCCTGGCCAGCAGCAGGCCGCCGGTCAGCGGGGTATCACTGGCCGGCTTGATGACGACGCTGTTGCCAAGTGCCAGTGCCGGCGCCAGGGAACGCTGGGTCAGATGCAGCGGGAAATTCCACGGACTGATGATGCCGATGACCCCCAGCGGCTTGCGGAAGACGCGGCTCTCCTTGCCCGGTACCTGAGCCTCCATCACCATCCCGGCCACGCGATTGGCCATCGCGGCAGACTCCAGCGTGATCGCACGGGCCGCCGCCAGTTCCGCCTGAGCCTTGAGGCGGGTACTGCCCGACTCACGAATCAACCAGCCGAGCAACTCTTCGCGTCGCTCGTCCATCAGCTCCACCACCTTTTGCATCACGCCAGCGCGCTCGCTTGCCGGTGTCAGAGCCCAGTCAGGCTGGACATCACGCGCCCTGCGATAGCTGGCATCGAGATCCTCGGCATTGGCCATGGGAATCGAGAGCAGCGAGCTCTGATCGAAGGGATCCACCACCTCAAGCGTCCTGCCGGCTCGGCCGTTACGCCATTCTCCGGCGAGGGGTAGCTGCTCGAGATTCTGATAGTCGCGGGACATGAGTCACTCCGTGTCATGAGTATGATCAGAACATGGCGGTGCCGGAGCAAAACCCAACCGTTGCATCACAGCTGTGCCAGAATGGCACCTGCAACTGACCAGACCGTCCTTAACCGAGTGGAATGAGAGTCACTGGATGAGCCCCGAAGACCTGCAGAAACTGACGACCCGCCAGATGCCCTATGGCAAGTACGCCGGACGCTTGATTGCCGACCTGCCCGGCGATTACCTGGGTTGGTTTGCGCGCAAGGGATTCCCGCAAGGCGAGATAGGTCGCTTGCTGGCACTGATGCACGAGATAGATCACAACGGGTTGAATGCCCTGCTGGAGCCGTTGCGACGTCGCTGATCGAACATGTCGTGCAGCGTCGTCTCGAGGGGCCGGTAGATCAGCCCCAACTGCTCACGGCTGCGGGTATTGTCGAACACGAAGGCATGCCCCACGTTGCGTGAGACGATCTTGCGGGTCACCGCCCTGTTGGCCAGCGGACCCGCCAGCCACACCAGCCATCTGGGCAGCTGGCGAGTGGGAATCGCATATTGCGGGCCGGCGTGATGACTCAACAGGCGCCCCAGCGCAATGAAGCTTGAGGAGTGCCCGGCGACCAGATGACGCCCGGTGGCCGTGGGTAAAAATCCCGCCGCCAGATGCGCCTCGGCGACATCCCGCACATCCACCACGCCCATGCCGTAATCCGGTGCGCCTATCCTGAGCGTGCCGTCACAGAGCTGCGTCATCAGGCTGAAGGATTCGCCGTGCGTGTCATCGCTGATCGCGGGGCCGAGCACCAGCGAGGGATTGATCACCACCAGCCGCCAGCGCGACTGCTGCTCGGCAATCTGCCAGGCGGCCTGTTCCGCCAGCGTCTTGGAGTGGGAGTAGGCCTGGTGTGTCAGCGAGGCCGTGGTGTTCCAGACACTCTCGTCGAAACAGCCGCGCGACGTATCCAGCGCATCGGCATTGTCACTGTAGATGGCAGCACAACTGCTGGTCAGCACCACGCGTTCGACACTGCTCTGACGATTGGCTTCCTGGAGCACGTTGCGAGTTCCCTCCACTGCTGGCCGCACCAGGTCTCGCTCGGGATCCTCGACACTGACGACGAAGGGCGAGGCGGTGTGAAAGACCACCGCACACCCCGCCATCGCCTCGGCGTAAGAGCCCTGCTCGAGCAGATCACTGGCGAAGACGCGCAGCTTGCCCGACATGCTGTCTTCCAGTGCCTTGAGTGCCGCCAGACGCTCGGTGTTACCTGGATCACGCACAGCGGCATGCACTGTCAGGCCCTCCTGCAGCAAGCGACGGATCAGCTGTCCCGCCACATACCCCGTCGCTCCTGTCACCAGAACGGGTTGCGACCTGTCCAGATGAGCCAATGCGGCTAGCGTATTGTCATTGAGCGGCATGGAGAAGCCTCAGGGATCAAGCGGACAGCTTGACGAACCAGGTCCACAGGCCACCGAGAATCAGCGACTCGGCAGCAAAGCGGAACAGATGACGCATGTCGATGCCATCCAGCATCAACCCCATCAGGCGTGCCGTCATGATGCCGGCGATACCCGCCACGGCGAGTGTCACCAGCACCGGCAACACTCCCAGACCGATCGGCGGATACATCAGCAGGTACCCTACCGCGATGACCCAGCCCCAGCGGATCCGACGAGAGATCGCCGCGCCCGTTTGTCTGGGCACGGTCAAGGGCGTGTCATCCGGGCCCTTGAAGCGATTGACCAGCTCCGGCACTGCCGCAAGCAGCACACCCGCCGCCAGCACGAAGCCCCCCAGAATCTGCAATACCATCATCATCGTGCCATCTTCCCTTGTCCGGTAATCAATGGCGCACATGCTACCAAGACTGTGCGGGCTTTGCCTGACCTTCCCATATGCGGCACGCTGATCTATCATCGCACCATCGTCATTTCGACAAGTCTCGACATATGGACAAGATGATATGAATGATACTGACAGCCTGCCCGACCCGCAGGCCACGCTGGACACCTTCGCGGCGCTATCCCAGGCCACGCGTCTGGATACGTTTCGCCTTCTGGTACGCCATGAGCCAGAGGGACTACCGGCCGGCGAGATCGCCCGTCGTCTCGAGGTGCCGCACAACACGCTCTCGACCCATCTGGGCGTGTTGAGTCGCGCGGGGCTGATCCACTCCCAGCGCGAAGGCCGTTCGTTGATCTACCGCGCCAACCTCGAGCACATGCTCGCCACCGTGCAGTTTCTGGTACGCGACTGCTGCGCGGGCTCCTCGGTGGTCTGCGATCCGTTGCTGGCCTCGCTCACCCTGCCCAGCTGCGGTGACGCCCACACTCCCGGTACGTTGCAGGAGCCCGGAAACGATGACTGAATCCACTCGCTCTTCCCACACGATCACGATCTACCACAACCCGGCCTGCGGCACGTCACGCAATGTGCTGGCCATGCTCAAGGCTTCCGGTGAGACACCGGAGGTCATCGAGTATCTGGTCACCCCCCCGACGCGCGAGACGCTGGAGTCGCTGATTGCCGCCATGGGCGGTGGACCGCGCCCGCTGCTGCGCCGCAAGGGTACGCCGTATGACGATCTCAATCTGGATGACCCTTCCCTGAGCGATGCCGAGCTGATCGACGCCATGATGGCCCACCCGATCCTGATCAATCGCCCCATCGTGGTCACGCCCGCAGCCACGCGCCTGTGCCGCCCGTCGGAGACGGTACTGGAGCTTCTGGACAATCCGGTCGCGCACTACACCAAGGAAGACGGCGACGTCGTCCACGCCCCAAGGACTTGACCCATGAACGCACACACTTCCACCCACTCTCACCTGCCGACAGGCGACACCATGACAGACGGACAGGCGACACCATGACAGACGCGATGAAAGCGGCATTGGCCG
Source organism: Cobetia sp. ICG0124 (assembly GCF_004006355.1). NCBI lineage: Bacteria > Pseudomonadati > Pseudomonadota > Gammaproteobacteria > Oceanospirillales > Halomonadaceae > Cobetia > Cobetia sp. ICG0124. The sequence continues at coordinate 1,940,657 of NZ_CP024893.1, forward strand.
ATCTGCCCAATATCGACGCCGAACACTGGCGCCCGCTGGAGATCGACCGTCTGGTCGGCCCCGGTGCGCCGCGTCATGCACCGCGCATTCTGGTGCTGTACGGCTCCCTGCGTGAGCGTTCCTTCTCGCGCTTTGCCGCCGAGGAAGCGGCGCGCCTGTTGACCGCATTCGGCGCGGAAGTCCGCCTTTACTCGCCGGCGGGCCTGCCGCTGCCGGATGACTGCGATGCCGATCACCCCAAGGTGCAGGAGCTGCGCGAGCTGGCTCAGTGGTCCGAGGGCATGCTCTGGGCCAGCCCTGAACGTCATGGCGCGATGACCTCGATCATGAAGGCGCAGATCGACTGGATTCCGCTGTCACTGGGCGGCGTACGTCCTACCCAGGGCAAGACGCTGGCCATCCTTCAGGTCAGCGGCGGCAGCCAGAGCTTCAACAGCGTCAACCAGATGCGCATTCTGGGGCGCTGGATGCGCATGCTGACCATCCCCAACCAGTCATCCGTGCCCAAGGCCTTCAATGAATTCGATGAAAACGGCCGCATGCGCATGTCACCGCTGTATCTGCGCATCGTCGATGTCTGTGAAGAGCTGATGAAGTTCACCTGGATGAACCGCGAGCGCAGTGACTATCTGACCGAGCGCTATTCCGAGCGTGTCGAGAGTGCCGAAGAAGTCTCGAAACGCGTCAATCAGAGCACGATCTGACGCTGTCCGTCTTCGCACACGTCGTGCTTCTCTTGCTCTTCCCCCTCGACAAGGAGACGTCATGCTTGCCTTGGCAATCTTCGTCATCACGCTGGCACTGGTGATCTGGCAACCACGCGGTCTGGGCATCGGCACCAGTGCACTGGGCGGCGCCGTGATCGCACTGGTCTGCGGCGTGGTCACGCTACCGGACGTACTGGTGGTGTGGGACATCGTCTGGGACGCCACCTTCACCTTCGTGGCGCTGATCATCATCTCGCTGATTCTCGATGAAGCGGGCTTCTTCAGCTGGGCGGCACTGCATGTCGCACGCTGGGGCGGCGGCAATGGGCGCAGGCTGTTCCCGCTCATCGTGCTGCTAGGCGCGGTGATCGCGGCCTTCTTCGCCAATGATGGCGCGGCCCTTTTGCTGACACCGATCGTGATCGCGATTCTGGTACGCCTGGAATTCTCGGCGGCGGCCTCGCTGGCCTTCATCATCGCCACCGGGTTCGTGGCGGATTCCACCAGCCTGCCGCTGGTGATCTCGAATCTCGTCAACATCGTCAGTGCCAACTACTTCGATATCTCCTTCACGCATTACGCCGCGGTGATGGTACCGGTGGATCTGATCGCACTGGCCGCCACGCTGATCGTGCTGTGGCTGATGTTCCGCAAGGAACTACCGTCACACTATGCGCTGGAGAAACTCGAGGCACCGTCGAGCGCCATCAAGGACCCCCAGGTCTTCCGCGCGGCCTTCCCGCTGCTGGGGGTGCTGCTGGTGTCCTACTTCGTGACCGCGCCCTTGGGCATTCCGCTCGCCGTCGTCACCGGCAGCGCCGCGCTGGTTCTGCTGGCCATTGCCGGCCGCTGGCTGGGCAGCGGTGATGCCGTGATCGAACTCGGCCCGGTGCTGCGCGGCGCGCCGTGGCAGATCGTGCTGTTCTCGGTGGGCATGTATCTGGTGGTCTACGGGCTGGGCAATGCCGGCCTGACCGACCACGCCAGTGACATTCTCGCCTGGCTTGCCAGCCAAGGCAGTCTGGTCGCGACCCTCGGCACCGGTGTGCTGGCTGCCGTCACCGCCTCGGTGATGAACAACATGCCGGCCACGCTGATCGGCGCGCTGGCCATCGACCACCTCACCGCGCAGCAGGTCAGCGACGCGACGCGTGAGCTGATGGTCTACGCCAACGTGATCGGCAATGACCTGGGGCCCAAGTTCACCCCGATCGGCAGTCTCGCCACACTGCTGTGGCTGCATGTGCTCGATCAGAAAGGCCATCACATCAGTTGGGGGCAGTACATCAAGGTCGGTCTGGTGCTGACCCCGCCGGTGCTGATCGCCACCCTGCTCGGCCTGTGGGCCTGGCTTGGCGTGCTCAATGGCTGAGGAGTCCTGTCATGAGTGATGTACCTGCCGCCTATCAAGCCAGCAAGGGATCGATTCTGGACGTCGATCGCGACTTCTACGACAGCCTCACCGAAAGCAAGGCCGAGCGCACACTGGTCGCGACCCATACCGTGCCGCTGCGCGATGGCCTGGCATGGGAAGTGCCGGCGGGCCACGTGCTGCGCATCAAGATCACCGAAGGCTCACAGGTCGGTGATTTCAACATGTGGAATCTGCACAATCCGCGTGAACGCATGTGGGCGTCTCGCACCCGCCAGCTGCAGCGTGCGCATGTCAGCACCTATGATCGCCTGTGGTCCACACTGCCCTACCTGCGCCCGATGGCGACCATCATCGATGACACCCTCGCCGACTATGGTGTCGATGCAGAAGGCGGTCGCGTGCATGACCTGCTGGGCACGCGCTGCGACCCCTACGTCAATCGCCTGCTGACCGGCGAGGACTTCGATCACCACTGCCACTCCAATCTGGTCCGCGCGGTGGAGCCCTGGGGCCTGACCGAATTCGATATCCACGATGTGCTCAACATCTTCCAGTGCACCGGCCTCAACAACGAAGACAAGTACTTCATGAAGGCCTGCCCGGCTCGCAAGGGCGATTACCTGGAGTTCTTTGCCGAGACGGACCTGCTGTGCGCGATGTCCTGCTGCCCGGGTGGCGATCTGTCTGTGGACCTGTGGGGCCCTGATGCGCGTGACCCGCTCGAGACCTGCAACCCGCTGGGTGTCGAGATCTACCAGCTGGAAGGCGACGTTCTCGCAGGCTGGGAGTCGCCCAAGATCGCGGCTTACGCCGGCAACCACGGCCGCCAGCACCCCGCCACCGATTGGGCCGCCATCAAGCGTGAGCGCTGCTGTTGATGCAAACCAGGTGACCAGATGTTCGATCAGACGCATGGTACGCAGCGGACGATGGCGCTCACGATGGTAGATCAATGACAACGGCACATCCGCCGGCTGCCAATCCTGCAGGATTTCCTTGAGCTCTCCGCTTGCGATGGCGTCATCACAGTAGAGTCTGGGCACGCGAATGATGCCGTTGCCGGCCAGGGCACCACTGACCAGCACATGCCCGTTGCGACACTGCAACTGGGCACTGATATCCACCTGTGTCTCGCTTTTCGGGTCTTGTCGGGCGCAAAAGCTCCAGCGCGCGACCGAGCCCACCAGGCAGCGGTGAGCCTGCAGGCCACCGGGAGTTTGCGGTGAGCCATGCCGCGAAAGATAGTCAGGACTCGCCACGACCACATAGGACAGAGTCGCCAGCGGACGGGCAATGAAATCGGCATCCTCGAGTGCACCCATGCGCAGGGCGATATCGAAGTCATCGCGAATCAGATTCACGCGATGACTGCTGAAATCCAGTTCGATCTCGACCTCCGGCCAGGCCTGCATGAAGGCGTGAACGGCTGGCCCCAGCAGACGCTCGCCGATTGGGCCCCCGACACTGTTGAGCCGAATCCGACCGCGCATGGCGTTACGCTCTTCACGCACCAGCGTCACGATCTGCGCCATGTCGCCCAGCGCACTACGACATTGCGCGTGGAGAAGATGACCACTCTCGGTGAGCCGCAACGAGCGAGTGGAACGCTGCATCAAAGTAACGCCCAGCAGCTTCTCCAGCGCGGTGACCTGCTTGGACACCTGTGAACGCGATACGCCCAACGTCTCGGCGGCCCGGGTGAAACTGCCGTGATCCGCTGTCATGACAAAGGCACGGATATCGGCAAGGGGAAGCGAGTCGAGCATGTGAAGCTCGCGGTGTTACCAGCCCACGCTGGCCGACAGGGTAATTTCCATCGGATCGCCCACCAGTACGCGCGTGTCACCGCCACTGCCGTAGTAATAGGCGGTATCGAACAGATTCTTCGCATTCAGCTTGAATTCGGTGTCCGGACCGAAGAAGTCATGACGCCAGCCGACGAAGGCATCCGCCACGGTGTAGGCATCCATCGAGAAGCTGTTGTCGTCATCGCCTTCACGCTCACCGACGTAGCGCACGCCACCGCCGACACGCCACTCGCCGTAGGACGGATCAATCGCCAGATCATGTGCCAGATAGAGGCTAGCCGCGTTGAGCGCCGCGTTCGGCAGACGATTGCCCTCGGTGCCTTCGGTATCCTCGAGTACTTCGGTATCGGTGTAGGCATAGCTGAACAGCAAGGAAGTACGATCCGTCAGGGCGCCTTCGAGGCTGAATTCCAGGCCTTGCGAGCCGGCTTCACCGATGGTGCGAGTCACCCCATTGTCAGTGACTGCGACGTTCTCCTTGCGGATCTGGTAGAGCGCCACAGACGTCGCCAGACGCGGATTCCACTGACGCTTGTAGCCGATCTCGTAGCCCTTGCCGAGCTCAGGGTCGAGGCTCTCGCCGCTGTCACTGTCGCTGCCGTTGGGCACGAAGGATTCGCTGTAGCTGATGTAGGCAGAGCTGGCATCGTCGATGCGATACAGCAGGTTCGCGGAGGGCAGGAACAGGTCATCGCTGTAATCGGGGTCAGACACGAAGTCCTCGCCCTGCCCGCTCTGCTGATCAAACCAGGTGTAGCGCCCGCCAAGGCCCAGAATCCACTTGTCACTCAGATACCAGCGGTCGCTGACATAGACCCCGATGGCATGACTCTCGTCGAGACGATTGCTGCGCGAGGTGTTGATGTCGTCGGAGGTCACCTGGGCCAGCTGGCCGTGATTCACGTCGGTGACGGTGGAGACCGTGACGGAGTCGCCGAAATAGCGCTCATCTAGATAGTCGCGGGTGGTCTCGTAATCGGCACCGATGACCAGCTGGTGACGCTGCCCCGCTATCTCGACATCACCCATGGCGTCCAGCGCCGTGTAGTGCTCGCTGCGTTCATAGCCCTGGTTCTCTTCGGCGCGCACGGTCACATCACCGCTGTCGCTGACATTCGTGACGTTGGCGCGCGCATCGCTGTACTGACGACGCGTCCAGCCGTAGGTCAGCTTCATGTCCCAGTTGTCGGTGACTTCCTGCTTCCACCAGGCATTGACGGACTCGTCATGGCCATAGACGCGGTTCCAGGATTCATCGAAACGCGTGCCACGCGTGACGTTGGCGGCACTGCCGTTGTAGAAGACGGTGCCACGATCGATATCCAGCTCGTAGTCCTGATACTCGTAGCTGATCTGGGCGCTGCTGTGCTCGCCCTCCCAACGCAAGGACGGGGCGATGGTGGTGCGGCGGTCATTGCCGTACTCGCGCCAGGAGTCCTCATCCTCATGCGAGAGGATGAAGCGATAGGCCAGGCCGGTATCCTCGATGGGACCGGTAGTGTCCAGGGTGGTATTGCCACCGCCGAAGGAGCTGACTTCGCCACTGATCTCGGTGTGCGTCTCGTACTGCGGACGCTTGGTGACCATGTTGATCACGCCGCCGGGGTTCTGTTGCCCCTGGAAAAGCGATGACGGCCCCTTGAGGACCTCGACGCGGTCCACCGTCGCCGTGGTGTAGGTACGGCGCGGCTGACGGATGCCATCGATCAGCATCGAGCCATCGCTGTTGCTGCCGAAGCCTCGCTTGACGAAGCCATCCTCGGTGCCCCCCAGCGTATTGCCCAGCTGAATGCCAGCCACCGGCTGCAGCGACTCTTCCAGGTCATCGAGATTGAAGTCGTGCATGACCTGCCGGGTCACCACATTGATGGTGCGGGCCTGCTCGAGAAACTCCACCGACTGCTTGTTGGCAAGGCTTGAGGCCTCTGCACGGTAACTGCCCGGCGCCACTTCCGATTCCCGCTGGCCGGTGACCACCATCACCGAGCTTGCGACTGCCGAGGCGTCCTGTGCCGACTCACCTGCCGCCAGTGTGGTACTCGGCAATGCCATGAGGCTGAAGACCAGACAGGAAAATGGCCCCTTGCTCTTGCTGACGGTGCTCATTGACACAGGGAGAATGAACGCTCTACCCTGCAGAGGTAGAACAAACGCTCTCCCTGAAAACTTCGACGATGGTCCTTCCATGATTCAGCACGACATCGCCGCTCGCCTGGAAGCCCTCTTCAGTCAGCGTGGCTTCGCAGAACCCAGCGTGTCAGAGCTCAAGGCTGCCTCTGGCGTGAGCCTACGCACCCTCTACCGACATTTTCCTTCCAAGGAAAGCATGGTGATCGGGGCCTTGCAGCATCGCCATGAGCGCTACCTCGCCTTTCTTGAGGACGAGGTGCCCAGCGATGGCGCCGCTGCGCTCAGTCATCTTTACCGACGACTGGGCCACTGGATGAAGCACGAAGCCCCCAATGGCTGCATGTCGATCAATGCGTTGGCGGCCTTTCCTGACAACCGTGACGTCACTGATGCCGTCACCCGACACAAGCGGGAAACCCTCCATTGGCTTGGCACGCGCAGTCGCCGGGAAGATCTCGCCAACGAATTGTTCCTGATTCATGAAGGGGCATCCTCGGCCTGGCTGGTACTGGGCGACACAGCGATCGAAGCGGCACTTTCCACCACCCTCACCCTCCTGGGAAAACCTCGCAAATGAGCGCTGAATCCACACGCCATGACACCATGCACGGTATCTATCTGACCGGCCACGGCGGCCCGGTGGTGCTGTAAGTGCGCGACGACATCCCCCGTCCGGTTCCCGGCCCGCGCGACGTACTGGTGCGCGTCGGGGCTGCTGGCGTCAACAACACCGACATCAACACACGCCTGGCGTGGTACTCCAAGGGCGATGGCGAGGCCGAGGATGCCAGCTGGTCCGGTCAACCGATCCATTTCCCGCGCATCCAGGGCGCCGATATCTGCGGCGAGATCGTCGCGGTCGGGTCAGACGTCAGTCCAGCGCGTATCGGTGAGCGTGTGCTGATAGAGCCCTGTCTGCAGGAGCACGATGGCAAGCCATTGGCTTCGGCCTGGTATATCGGTGCTGAGTGCGATGGCGGCTTCGCCGAATACACCAAGGTGGCAGCACGCCATGCACACCCCATCAAGAGCGCACTGAGCGATGTGGAACTGGCCTCATTCCCATGTTCCTACTCCACCGCCGAGAACCTGCTGACACGCACGCAGCTTGCCAAGGGGGAACGCGTGTTGATCACCGGCGCCTCAGGGGGCGTCGGCTCTGCAGCCGTTCAGCTCGCCAAGGCACGTGGTGCTCATGTGATCGCCATCACCAGCGCTGCCAAGGCAGAGTCGCTGCGCAAGCTGGGGGCCGATGACATCGTATTGCGTGATCAGGTCGTGGCGGACGTGCTCGACGGTCATGGGGTCGACGTGGTGGTGGATCTGGTAGGCGGCCCGCAATGGCCGCAGCTGCTGGATGTCCTGAAGCACAAGGGCCGTTACGCCGTGGCAGGTGCCATCGGTGGCGAGATCGTGGAGCTCGACCTGCGCACGCTCTATCTCAAGGACTTGAGCTTCTTCGGCTGCACCGTGCTGGAACCGGAAGTCTTCCCCAATCTCGTGCGCCATATCGAGCAAGGCAACATCAAGCCACTGGTCGCCGAGACCTTCGCACTGGCCGACATCGCCACTGCCCAGGCCGTTTTCCAGCAGAAAGGTCATGTGGGCAAGGTCGTGCTCAAGGTTTGCCAGGACTGAGTCAGTTTCCTCAGGGACTGATGGCCAGAATGCAAAAGGGCTACCCGATGGGTAGCCCTTATTGTGTCTTGAGGGTCAGTCGGCGCGCTTGTCTTCGGTATTGGTGTCGAAGTCACTCGCCGAGTGGCGTTCGATCAGCTGCTCATGCGGCTCCCCCCAGAAACGATTGACCATGCGACCACGCTTGACCGCAGGACGCTCGGCAATCGACTTGGCCCAGCGCTGCACATGGGGGTAGTCCTGCACGGAAAGGAACTCGGCAGCGTCATAGAGCTTGCCTTCGACAAGCGCGCCATACCAGGCATAGATGGCGATATCCGCGATGCTGTATTCGTCACCGGCGATATAGGCGTTGTCGGCCAGCTGACGATCCAGCACGTCCAGTTGACGCTTGGTCTCCATCGCGAAACGGTTGATCGGATACTCCATCTTCTCCGGGGCGTAGGCATAGAAGTGGCCAAAGCCTCCACCCAGATACGGCGCGGAGCCCATCTGCCAGAACAGCCAGTTCATGACCTCGACCCGCTTGGCCGGCTCCTTGGGGATGAGCGCGCCGAACTTGTCCGCAAGATGCAGCAGGATGGAACCGGACTCGAAGACACGCACAGGCGTGTCGCCACTTCTATCCATCAGCGCGGGAATCTTCGAATTGGGATTGATCGCGACGAAGTCACTGCCGAACTGATCGCCATCACCGATGCGGATCGGCCAGGCATCATATTCCGCACCGGAATGTCCGAGCGCCAGCAGCTCCTCGAACATGATGGTGGCCTTCACACCGTTCGGTGTCGCCATGGAGTAGAGCTGGAAGGGATGCTCCCCGACCGGCAGCTCCTGGTCATGCGTCGGTCCGGCGATCGGCCGATTGGTGCTGGCAAACTTGCCGCCACTTTCACTTTCCCATGTCCAGACCTTGGGTGGCTGATAGCTGTCGCTCATACCCTTGACTCCTTGGCATTCTGTTGAAGCTTCAAGACTGAAGCTTCAAGACTGCGATGGCGTCAGAAACGTCGGTGTTGTGGCGCTCTGACTCGGTAGCCCAGTTATGACGGTCAGGCGCTTGTGACACAAGGGGATGAAACGACGAAAGTTTGTTGCTAACATGCCACCAGTTTTTGGGGAGTAGCCCGCTCTCGTTACCCAACGAGAGTCTCGGTTGTCAACATGGTCGGCAGGCATTGCCGTGGCACCGAGGACCCACCTATCCAGATCATGCCCATGATCGGTCAGGACAAGGTTCGGCGAGACCAATGACAGTCAGACGCTTCCGGCCGGTGGTGTCTCGCTGTTATTGACTCGTAACCGGCCTGGAACTTCCTGACACATGCCTTTGCTATCGACATTCCTGCTCGCCTTTTCCATGTCCTGCGACGCCTTCGCTGCTGCCTTGTGCAAGGGTGCGGCCATTCGACGGCCGTCCCTGAAAGATGCCCTGCGCATCGGCCTCATCTTTGGCGTCATCGAAGCCATCACCCCCATGATCGGGTGGCTGATCGGTCGCTCATTGGCCGTCTACGTCGAACAGTGGGACCACTGGATCGCCTTCGCTCTGCTGTTGCTGCTCGGTCTCCACATGATTCATGAGGGGCTCTCCAAGGACGAGGAAGATGAGGATTGCAGCACGCCGCAATCGTTGCCCCGCCTGATGCTGACTGGCCTTTCCACCAGCATCGATGCCATGGCCGTCGGTGCCGGGCTTGCCTTTGCTGGCGTGAATATCATCACCACTGCGCTGGCGATCGGCACCGCCACCTTCGTGATGGCCACCAGCGGTGTGATGCTCGGGGGCGTATTGGGCAAGATGGTCGGCAAGCGCGCGGAAATCATCGGTGGCCTGGTGTTGATCGGCATCGGCACGACCATCCTGCTGGAACACACCGGCTATCTTGGCTAAAGGGGAGCCAGATTGCATGTATACACGCAAGCTTCATCCAGGTAGTGAATTTCCGGCCATCCAGGTCCAGCGCCACGATGGCGAAACCCTGACGCTCGGCAAGCCCCAGGGCGAGCATGATTGGCAACTGGTGGTCGTCTATCGCGGCAAGCATTGCCCGATCTGCACCAAGTTCCTCAACAAGCTGACGGAATATCGTGAGCGCTTCAGCGCACAAGGCGTGGATCTCGTCGCCGTCTCTGCCGACAGCCAGCAGCAGCTGAACGAGCACCTCGAATCTCTGGATCTCAATTTCCCGATTGCCGGTGGCCTGACGGTAGAGCAGATGGAAACGCTGGGGCTGTTCATCTCCACGCCACGCAGCGAGAAGGAAACCGATCACGATTTCCCGGAGCCGGCCTTCTTCATCGTCAATGGCGAAGGCAAGGTCCAGATCGAAGAAGTCGCCAATGCGCCCTTCGTACGTCCTGACCTGGACACGCTCATCGGGGGTATCGAGTTCATCCGCAAGCCGGACAACCACTACCCGATTCGCGGCACCCGCGATTACGGCTGAACCTTTCAGGGTTCAGGTCGAGAAAGCACGAAAAAATCTTGATCCCGTGACATCCAGACGGGAAAGGCCAGCGTTATGAGCAGTGCAAGGGAGACAACGACACACCTGCAACCGCTAGCTGAACCTTATCTGTCTACGGAGTCGTCAAGATGAAAACAATCGCCTGTATCTCTGGTATTTTCGCTGCCCTCGCATTGAGCCCGATGGCTCAAGCCATGGAAGTTCCCGAAAGCGTCACGGTGCCGAAAGGCAATGACGTCGCCATGGAAACCGTTGGCGTCGGCAAGATCAAATGGGCCTGTGAAGCAAAGGATGATGGCACCATGGGCTGGGTCTTCAAGGGTCCGGATGCCGCGCTGAATGATGCTGATGGCAAGCAGGTCGGCAAATACTATGGTCCGCCCGCCACCTGGGAATCCATGGATGGCTCCAAGATCACCGGCACACAGCTGGCGGTAGAGCCCAACGGCAAGGGCAATATTCCGCTGCAGCTGGTCGAGGCCAATCCGGCCGAAGGTGAAGGGCATATGCAGGGCGTCACCTATGTGCAGCGCCTCAATACCCAGGGCGGTGCCGCTCCTGACATGGCCTGTGATGATGCCCACAAGGACAAGGTCGAAATCGTGATGTACCAGGCCGATTATCTGTTCTACAAGGCCATGTAATCTTGAGCCAGAGATAAAGAAGATTCACCACTCGATGTCGTGTGACAGAGCGCATTGACACAGGGAAGGTGAGATCATGAAAAGCCCCGACATGCAGAAGCATGTCGGGGCTTTGTCGTCATCAATCCCGACAGGAGATGGATGATTCCGGCTGAATTTATTCTCCCGGGCAGTGAGAAAGCTTCTGAGCCGGCGAGCTGCCGTCAGACCAGCGCCAGCATCGTATAGGGCGCTTCACAGGAATGGCGCTCGTCGCGTTCATCCACACTGCCCAGCTCGTGGTTGCGATCATTGTCATAGACCACGAAGAGCCGTTCGCGATCCAGTACCGCAAGCCCTTCTGCCTTGTGCTCGAACTCCAGCACACGGCCATCCTCATGCGTCACCAGCGTCGGAGGTTTCCCGGCGTGGAAGTCCGCCAGCGACAGCACCCACAGATATCCCCCGATCACCTCCTCACTGCCCTGCTCGGTCTCGAAGCTGGTCACCAGATAGAGGCGTGCGTGATAGGGGTCATATTCCAGGCTAGAAAGACCACACTCGTGATCCACGCCGTCATACTCGGCCGGGTCGAAGGCATAGACGTCGTGAAGCTCCTCAATGAACTCGATGTTGTCGCTGTCGGTCATGGCATAACGCGCCCCGATGACCCGACGCACATACGCGAAATCATCATGCGAATTGCCTTGTTCCCGCACCCCGAACAGGATCAGACCATCGCCCCTGTCACTCGGCACGACCGCCAGACCTTCGATCTTGTAGTACGGCTGGCCAATGGCCGCTTCCAGCTTCTGACGAAATTCCAGTGAGCCCTCGACCCCATCACGTGGGTCCGGGTCGACCACCTGTACCTTGTCGGGTTCGCCCAGCGGCCAGATCAACAGGTGGTTGTAGGCATTCAGGGCATGGCTCTCGCTGTCGATGCGATCAAACCCGGTAGTCGCCAACATGTGACGCCCATCGGTGGTCAGCGCGAAGTCTTCATACTTGACCGCCTGACGAATCAGCGGGGTGGTCAGATACTCAAGCTGGCTATCATCCGGCCCGCTGGAATCCAACGGCAATGAAAAGACGGCTGAACGCCCCTCGCCCGGAATCGGTTTGTCACTCGCCATCAACAACCGCTCACCGTCATAGGCCACGGCGGAAATCTCGGCATTCACCAGCTTGCCATCCTCATCCTTCAAGCCTGCCGGAAAACAATGGATCGTGCCCTGTTGCGTGATACGTACCTTCGCCATCCGTTGCTCCTCGAAACGAAACATCATGACAATGGGACAGGCCATGCAGGATTGAGTTCGGGGCGACACATTGCGAATGAAGCGCAGCATGTCAGTGCCGGTGTTGCGGTAGGCATAAGCCTGGTCACTGGGATAGACATGAAAATCGCCGGCGCGAATGACGATGTCCTCGCGTTCCAGCGTCAATGTCAGCTCTCCCTGGGTGACCACCAGCATCTCGTGCCAGCCGGCATCATCCGGGGCGGAGTCGTAACGCTCACCGGGGGCCAGAGTCCAGCTCCATAACTCGACTTCCTGTGTGGCCGGCTTGCTGGCCAGCAGTACGGCTCGGCTCTCTGGTGCCTTCCCGACCCAGGCCACCTCATTGATACGTGCCGAATCCTCGCTTTCCGGCGGCTGCACCAGCGCGTAGAAGAGCACCCCGAGCGCCTCGGCGAGCTTGTCGAGCGTGCCGAGGCTCACATTGACGTCACCCTTCTCGATGTTCACCAGCATCCGCCGACTGATCTCAGCCTGATCCGCGAGTGCCTGCTGGCTCAGCTCGGCCGCCAGCCGCAGGCGGCGGACGTTGGCCGCGACGTGAACCAGTACATCAGGTCTCTGATTTTCGTTGTGCAATATAATGCGCATCCGTACAATCTTGCCGACGACGAGGAAGTGGGGGCATAACGCCCGGCCCGCCTCCTCCCTTGCTACCTCATTGTCCACGAATCATGCCGCATGTGTTGCTGACTGACCATGCCCATCACCCACTGGATCACTCAAGGAGACCCCCATGTCCGTTGCTGTCGCAGCCTCCTCTTCTCGTCTGTGGCCCGTCGCCATGCTGCTGGTCGCCATGTGCTCGATCCAGAGCGGTGCTTCGCTGGCCACTTCCCTGTTCCCGATGATCGGCGCGGCGGGCGCGACGGCGATTCGTCTGATCATCGCCTCCGTTCTGCTGCTGGCCATTCTGCGCCCATGGCGCAAGGCAGTGACACGCAAGGCCTGGAAGTCCATCACCCTCTATGGCGTGGCGCTGGGCGTGATGAACCTGCTGTTCTACCAGGCCCTCAAGACGGTGCCGCTGGGTATCGCCGTGGCACTCGAATTCACCGGCCCGCTGGCCGTGGCATTGTTGAGCTCGCGTCGTTGGCTCGACCTGGGCTGGGTCGCGCTGGCCATCATCGGACTGGTACTGCTGTTGTTGCTGGGTGAGGACACCGCCGCGCCGATCGATCCCGCCGGAGCCGCCTTCGCCCTCGGCGCCGGCGTGTGCTGGGCGCTCTACATCCTGTTCGGCCAGAAGGCCGGGGCAGGCAACGGTACTCAGAGTGCTGCGTTGGGCATCACGATCGCGGCGGTGGTGGTCGCACCCATCGGCGTGATGGAGGCGGGCAGCGCCATGTTCTCACTCGAGATATTGCCGCTGGCCTTGGCCGTCGCCGTGCTCTCGACCGCCCTGCCCTATACGCTCGAGATGATCGCTCTACCGCGCCTGCCCACCCATACCTTCGGCACCCTGATGAGTCTGGAGCCGGCCGTGGCGGCGCTGTCCGGGCTACTGTTCCTCGGCCAGACACTGGGCCTACTTCAATGGCTTGCCATTGGACTGGTGATCACCGCCTCGGTTGGCACGACGCTGACCGGTCGCCGCACGGACGTCTTCGACGCCCTCATGGCCCAGCGTGGTATATCGTTCTTTCCTTCATCACGTCCCATGAAAGCAGGAGGCAGCCGATGACCTTGCAGCGTTCACCGTCCTCACCCCCCACCGCCCTGCGCGCCACCGTGCAGATGGGAATCTGGTTCGGGCTGAGCTTTCTCACTGCCGCCATCGGTGCACTGGCTTCGGTAGATGCCAAGGCCTTCTACGCAAGCCTCACCCAGCCGGCATGGGCACCTCCGGCAGGCGCCTTCGGACCAGTCTGGACGGCGCTCTTCGTGATGATGGCACTCGCCGCCTGGCGGGTCGCGCGCGACGGTCTGCATGCCAGCAACGGTTTCCGCTCGCGCCATCGTCTGGCGCTCGGACTCTTCGTGGTGCAACTGATCGTCAATGCCCTGTGGAGCTGGCTGTTCTTTGCTTGGCATCTCGGTCAGGCGGCCTTCATCGATGTGCTGGTGCTGTGGACGCTGATCGCCATCACCATGTTCACTTTCTGGCGCATCAATCGCTTCGCCGGGCTGTTGATGCTGCCCTATCTGGCATGGGTGACGCTGGCCAGTGCGCTGACCTGGTCCGTCTGGCAAGCCAATCCCGCCTTGCTGGGGAGCTGAGCGGCTCTGATGAGTGATCAGAGCTGCTGACGCGCCTTCAAGCGACCTTCCTCCACCACCAGCACGCGATCCGCGACCTTGCGCAGCAGCGCCGCATCATGACTGACCAGCACCAGCGCCGTACCCTGCTCCCGCACCATCTTCACCATGCAGGCGATCACCTCCTGCTGGACCAGCGGATCGAGGCGTGAGGTCGGCTCATCGGCGAACACGAAGCGCGGCTTGATCAGCATCAGACGCAACAGCGCGAAACGCTGCAGCTCGCCACCCGAGACCTGTCCCGGCAGACGCGAGAGCAATTCCGGCGCCAGGCTCAGTTGCGCCATCAGCTGCGCAAGCTGGCTGTCATCGAGACGATGGCGTGCACTGAGATCCTTCAGCAGGCGGCCCAGTGTCCGGCGTGGCGGGAAGGTCGCCACGGGGTCCTGATAGAGCTTCTGATACTCAAGCATCTCGGCGCTGCGCACCACTTTCCCTGAATACGGAGCCAGCAGGCCGAGCAGCGCATCCCCCAGCGATGACTTGCCGCAACCTGACGCGCCCTGGATGCCGATGATCTCACCGCCCTTCACGCTGAGCTCCACGTCACGCAGCAGCGAGGTGCCCCCGCGCGCGATGGTCAGATTCTCGGCGCGGAGGATGGTATCGCCTGCCGCCTTGCCATCACGGCTTGCACTGTCCGCTGCCGGCTTGAAGGCGGCCTCCGGCCAGGCCTGCGGCGCGGCATTCACCAGGCGCTGGGTATAGGCATGTGTCGGCGCGGCCAGCACGTCACGCGTCGCGCCCTGCTCGATCACTTCGCCCTTGCGTACCACCATCAGGCGGCCGCCGATCTGGTGCGCCAGCGCCATGTCATGGGTGATGACCATCAAGCCGGCACGCGGTGTCTCGGCCAGTGACTTGAGCAGCAGCTCGCCGATCTCGCTGACGCGGGCGGCGTCCAGCCCCTTGGTCGGCTCGTCGGCGATCAACAGCGGCGCGCCGCCGGCGCGGGCGGCCGCGAAGGCCACACGTTGCGCCATGCCGCCGGACAGCTTGCCCGGCAACTGCTCGCTGGCGGCAGCGACGCCGAGCTGCTCCAGGTCACTGCGCGCGGCCCCATGAGAGGCCTGCGCCGAACGCCTCGCGACCAGACGATATGCCTCACTGACCTGACGAATCACCTTCATCAGCGGGTCCAGCGCCAGCCAGGGCTCCTGGGGCAATACCGCCAGGCGGCGACCCCAGAGCGGGCGACGATTCTCTGGCGTGTGCAGAGGATATTGCTCGCCGTCGAGCCACAGGCTGCCGGAGGCCACAAGCTCCGGAGGCAGCGTGCCCAGCAGGGCCTGAGCCAGCAGACTCTTGCCGGACCCCGTCTCACCGATCACCACTAGTGGCTCGCCCGCCTTGAGCGCAAGCGAGACAGGCGCCAGCAGCGCCGTCTGCGCGCCCTGAACCCGCACGCTCACGTCCTCGGCGCTAAGCACCGCATCATCCGTCGTTACCCCATGCTGCGAATGAGAGGCAGGCGTGGTCATTGTCGCGACATTCATGGGCGCGCTCCTTCGAGGGTGTCTGCGGCGGTTGACGTTCTGGCCTTGCTGCCGGACATCAGCAACAGCCCCAGCAACAGCAGGAAGGTGACCAGCACCGGCGTCAGCAGCGCGAACGGCGCTTCACGCCAATACGGCAACAGCTCGACCATCATGGTGCCCAGCTCCGGCGTAGGCTCCGGAATGCCGACGTGCACGAAACCCAGCGCGGCAATCGCCATCAGGGCGTTGGCCATGCCGAAGGCCATCGCCGTCATCATCACGGGCGCCATTTCCGGCCACAGGTGATGACGAAAACGGTACCAGGCCCCGAAGCCCAGCAGACGGCTGGCCTCGACGCCGGGACTCGCCAGCACGCTGCGACCGGTGGCACGTGCCAGGCGGAAGAATTCCACCCACAGCACCAGCGACAGGCCCAACCACAATGCCAGCGGCGTCGACGGCAGGATGACGCTGACCATCAGCACCAGCAGCAGCCCCGGCAATGCCAGCAGGCTATCTGCCACCAGGCTCAACAGGCGCTCGGCCCAGCCACCGCGTCCCGCGGCCAGCAGGCCCAGCGAGATGCCTGAAAACGCCGCCAGAATCACCGCCCCCGCAGCGATGGACAGCGACAGCCCGAGCGCCGCCACCAGGCGGTGATACAGGGAGCGCCCAAGGTGGTCATAACCCAGCGGGGCGCTGGTGATCACCTCACCGGCGTCAGAGACACCGACGGCATCCGCGCCCTGCAGCGCACGATAGAGATGCTGCTCCAGCGGGTCCCCCGGTATCACCAGATTGCCCAGCAGAGCCAGCAGCACGAGGCTCGCGACAATCGCGGCCCCGATCACCCGGCGCAATGGCCAGTCAAGACGTGGGCGACGCACGGCGTCCACGCGCTGCGGCGCAAGCCCTTCCACCACCTGATTCATTTCACACCCCGTGGGTCCAGTTGGCGACCCAGCAGATCGACCAGCAGATTGATCACGACAAAACCGACGCCCAGCACCAGGGCGGTGCCCTGCACCATCGGCACATCGCGCGAGAAGATGGCGTGCACCAGCGCATGGCCGATACCCGGCCAGCCGAAGATGCTCTCGATCACCACCACCCCTTCCACCAGGGTCACGAACTGCAGCCCCAGATAGGTCACCAGCGGCAAGGCCACATGGCGCAGGCCGTGACGCCAGAAGGTCTGGGCGTTGCTGAGGCCCTTCCAGCGTGCGAAATCATGGAAGGCTGTCTGGGTGACGGCGGCCATGGCATCGCGTGCCAGGCGTGCCGATACCGCTGCCAGCCCGAGCGCCAGCGTCATCGCCGGCAGAATGAAGTGCTGCGGCTCACCGTGACCGGCGGCCGGCAGCAGCCCCATCTCCACCGAGATCAGCAGGATCAGCACCAGTGCCAGCAAGAACTGCGGCGTGGCGCGCAGCAGACTGCAGACGGCCAGCAGGCTTCGGTCCAGCCAGCCACCGGCACGCAGACCGGCCAGCAGCCCCAGCGGCGGGCCGATCAACAGCGAGATGCCCAATGCCGCGCCGGCGAGCGACAGGGAGTTGCCTAGCTGATGACGAATCTCCACCCACACCGATTCCCCGGAAATCAGCGAGGTGCCCAGCTCCAGGCGCAGGATATCGCCCAGCCAGTAAAGGAAGTGCAAGCCGCCCTGTGCCTCGAGACCCAGTTCGGCGCGTACCGAGGCCGCAGCGGCCGCATCCAGCGCGTCATAACCATAACGACCGGCCGCGATACGCCAGGCGGCATCGCCGGGCAAACTCTGCATCATCAGATAGCTGGTGCCGCCGACCATCAGCACCACCATCAATAGCTGCAACAGACGTGAAGGGAGATTCATGGTGCCCACCGCAATTCTGAAAGGCCGAAACTACGCTCCCAGGGGTCTACCTGAGCGCGTTGCAGTCGATGAGAGATCGCCAGGTTCTGGTAGTACCAGGCGATGGGGATCACGGGTAATGCCTGCTGGATCACGCCACTGGCCTGCGCTCGCGGGTCCTGCCCTTCAGGCGTGGGCTCGTAGCCCTCGCGTGCCATGCGCTCAAGCTCTGCGGTGAAGTCTGCATCGAACCAGCCCATCGCGCCCCAGTCGCCACCGGGGGCCTCAGGCGTTCCCGCGTAATCGCTCAGCACATTGCCGATGGGGTCCGGCACCATGGCCAGATTGCGCGCGAACAGGGCCATGTCGAGGCTGCCGTCATGATGGCCGGCCGGAATCGCCGAGAAGTTGGTGATATCGAGGCGTGTCTGGATGCCGATGGCGTGGAACTGACGCTCCAGCACCGTGGCCACCAGTGGCAGCTCCGGACGGTCCGAGAAGGTGATCAAGCTGATCGCGAGGCGCTGACCGTCCTTTTGACGAACGCCATCCTCGCCGACGGTCCAGCCAGCGGCGTCCAGCAATGCACGCGCTTCAAAGACATCCTGATGCAGCTCGGGCAGCGCGGGGTCATGCCAGCCTTCCACCATCGGCGGGAACAGCTGGCTGGCCCCGCGCGGATAGCGCAGCACGACCTGCGCGATGGCGGTGCGATCGATCGCCAGGCTCAAGGCACGCCGCACATCCGGGTCCTGGAAGGCCGGATGATTGGCGTTGACCTTCAACAGCATCGTGCGCGGCGTCGCGGCCGCCGCCAGGGTCACGCGCGGCGACTTAGAGAGACGCTGACGACTGGCGGGGTCCAGCCCATAGGTGAAGTCGGCATCTCCGCTCTCGGCGATCAATGCCCTGCCCTCGGCGCGACTGACCGCCTGATAGCGCGCCTGACGCACCTCGGGCTGCTCGCCCCAATAGTCCTCGAAGGCGGTGACTTCCAGGCTCAGCGGCGGCGTCATGCGCAGCATGCGATAGGGGCCGGTGCCGATGACCTGCTGAGCGGTGCCTGACTCATCGAAGGACGCCGGTGCCAGAATCTGCTGTCGATAATCGGCCAGATAGGCGGGCAACGCGGCGAAGGGCTCGCTGAGGGCAATCACCAGCGTATGGTCATCTGCGGCGACGATCCGCTCGATTGGCACTGACTTCAAGATGCCCGGCTTGGCACGGGCGATCTCGAGACTCTGACGCGCGACTTCGGCATCCAGACGGCTGCCATCATGGAACTGCACGCCGGAGCGCAGCGTGAAGCGCCACTCCAGGCCATCATCCGAGACCTTCCAAACGGTCGCCAACCCCGGCTGTAGCTCTCCCGTGGCATCCACCTCGACCAATGTCTCGACGACCTGCATGCGCTGGAAAAGGATACCGCTGAGCAGCGGGTCCGCCCCCTTGATGTCAAAGGGCGCAACGATCTCCAGACGACGCGAAGAATCGGAAGGATCATGGATGATCTCAGCATTTCCCCCATCTACGACACACCTGCCAACCGCTACCTGAATGCAGCGGCGCAACGGCTGAGTTGTGGCAACATGCTCGCGACCTACAAGCGTCATGGTTTCCATTGGGATGCAGAGCAATTCGAGGAAAAATGGCAGGACAACAAGAACTTCGCCGTGCGCCTCAATGGCGAATGGATCGGCTTCATCAGCCTCAAGTCGCTGAAAGACATGGTGTATCTGCGTGACCTGCAGCTGGTGGCCCAGTGGCAGGGACGCGGTATCGGCTCCACCTGTCTGAGCTGGTTGATCTCTCAGCGCGCCAGGAAATTCAAGATATAGCGCACGGTTTCTTCGGGCTTCTCGTCAGTGACCCAGTGACCGGCGTCCTTCACCCAGATCAGCTCGGCACCCGGGATGGCATCTGTGAGCATCGGGGCGTAATCCGGCTTCTGGAAGTTGTCCTTGTCGCCCCACAGCACCAGAGTCTTGATCTCGATATTCTTGAGCTCACCGGCAATGGCCTGGGTGTATTCCTTGTTGAGACGACGCATGTTGCGGAAGAAGGCTGCCTTGCCTTGCTCGCTGTTCCACTGGGACACGTAGCGCTCGACCATCTCTTCGGTCGCCACCGCCGGATCATGCACACCACTGGGCATGAAGCCGCGCATGGTGCTGATGAATTCCTCGACGCTGGTGGCTTCCTCGACGCCCGGCTCCAGCAGCTGCTTGAACTCCGGAATCGGCCAGGAATCGAAGCATACGCTGTCGATCAGCACCTGGCGACGAACGCGCTCGGGGTGGTTGACCGCCATCAGCTGACCGATACCCCCACCGATATCATGCGAGACGACATCCGCACTTGCCACACCCAACGCATCCATCAGCTTGATGAAGATGCGTGTCTGGGCATTGATGGAAACATCAGCATCCACCGGCATGTCCGACTCGCCATAGTTGAGCATGTCCGGGGCGATGACACGGTAATGTCTGGCCAATTCCGGCATCACATCGCGCCACATCAGCTTGTTGGTCGGAATGCCGTGAATCAACAACAGCGGCTGACCTTCCCCCATTTCCTTGTAGGCAATGCGGTGACCTTCGATCATCGCATAACGGGTTTCCAGGGCTTCCATTGTCACGTTGTCGTGGCTCATTGCTGACCTCCTTGCTTGCTCGATTCTCAATCACGGCCTCGGCGATCTCGATTGCCGAACCTTGTGCGCCGTGAACGTGGTGTCACCTTACGGATTCCTGAGCGATCACTCAAGCACGATTTTGATTGATTGCTCAAAATACGTTTCAATAGCCGCAATCTTCAAAGGGAAAGCCCAATGGCCCGTGTCATCAACCGTAGTCTGCTCGATCTTCGCCGCCTGACCATCAATCTGGTGACCTACCCCGAGGGCCACAGCGTGATGCGTCATAACGACCCGATGGGTAGCGGCAGCTACTACAAGCTCAATATCGTGCTCAAGAAACCCCGTCAGGGCGGTGTCTTCGAGACCGATGGCAGCCTATTTCGCCTCGCGGACCGCGTGGTGCTGTTTCGCCCCGACCTTCACGAACACAGCGTCAGCCGCATCGAGCGCGGCAAACGTGTGCTGCTGAGCATCGCCTTGCATGCGCCCTGGCGCTGATCCGCAGTGAGACTGGCGTTTTTTCCCACCTGAATCCAGGCCAATAACTACGTGCTCAACAATGAGCTACCTCGGCTATTTCATCCGGTCCAGCCCGACGCGATAGCGGGCAAAGCCCATCTCGTCCTGATCCACCAGCGTCATAGGATAGACCGCCTGGGCATCGATGAACTGCTGCGCATCCTCGCCGGGGGCGGTGGTGAAGCGAATGTCCAGCGGGGTGTCCGTGTCGATCGCGGCCAGCCGCCAGTTGTGATCCGCCGCAGGGTCCACCGCGCCCTGCTGCTGCGTCTGGCGCGAGATGTACTGGGCCAGAATGCTGCGATTTTCATCCGGTGACGCGAAAGCGACATGCGACTCTCCGGTGCCGGGGAAGTCCTCGCCGTAGGCGCGATAGTTGTTGGTCGCGAGCAGGAAGACATCGTCGTCCTTGACCGGCTCATCCTGGTAGGTGAGCCCCTGGATACGGTGGGCATCGGCGTCGATCAGCGCACAATTGCCGTCGTAACGCGCCGGCTGCGTGACATCCACCCGATAGTCGACGCCGTCGATCACGTCGAAGTTGTAGCTGCGGAACCCTTCCCAGTTGATCAGGGGCTGGGGCGTGGCGAGATCCGGGTCAATGCGATGGAACTGGCCGGCGCTGCACTCGAGCCATTCCCGCACTTCCTTGCCGGTGACCTTGAGCGCCACCAGCGTATTCGGATAGAGATAGAGGTCGGCGGCATTGCGGAAGCTCAGCTCGCCGGCCTCCATCTCGGTGAACTGGGTCGGGTCATTGTGACGGCCACCGACCTTGAACGGCGCGGCCGCCGAGAGAATCGGCAAGCCTTCCAGATCCGGGTCGCCTTCGACGAAGCGTTTAACGTAATCAGCCTGGGCACGATTGACGATCTGGATCGTCGGGTCGTCCTGCACCAGCGCCAGATAGCTCTTCATCGCCGCACTGGCGCGGCCGATGCTGCGATTGACGTACTCCCGCGTGGCGTCGTGCTCATGCTCGACCAACGCCGCCAGTTCGGCATCTTCCCCCACCTGCGCCTCGCCACCCACCTGAATCGGGCGTGCCTCTGTCTGGCCACTTACCACCCGCCACTGGCCCGAGTCATTGCTCAGTTCGAGATCCATCACGCCCACATGGCTGCCCCAATGCCCCGGCATCATCGCCGGCACCCCATTGAGGGTGCCCTTGGCGATATCGGCCCCCGGCACCTCAGCAAATTCCTCGCTGGGGAAGACCGCATGGGCATGCCCGAAGGCGATGCCATCGATGCCTTCCACCTGCGAAAGGTAATACACCGAATTCTCGGCCATCACCCGGTAAGGGTCAGTCGAGATGCCGGAGTGTGGGATGGCGATCACCACATCCGCGCCCGCCCGGCGCATCTCGGGCACCCAGCGCCTGGCGCTCTCGGTGATGTCCTCGGCCGTCAGGCGGCCCTTGAGGTGCTTGCGGTCCCAGGTCAACACCTGCGGCGGCGCGAAGCCGATATAGCCGACCTTCAACGTCTGAGCGTTGCCCTCACTGTCGGTGAAGGCATGGGGGGTGATCTGATACGGCGTGAAGTACGGCTCGCCGGTCGTGGCATCCAGCAGGTTGGCGTTCACATAGGGGAACTGCGCGCCGGAAAGCGCCCGTTCGAGATACTCGAGCCCGTAATTGAACTCATGATTGCCGATGTTGCCGACATCGTAATCCAGCTGATTCATGACCTTGTAGGCCGGGAAGACATCACCCTCCTCGAGACCCTCCGCCGCCATGTAATCGCCCATCGGGCTGCCCTGGATGAGGTCGCCATTGTCGAGCAGTACGCTGTTGACCACCTCGGAACGCGCCTGCTTGATCAGGCTCGCCGTACGCACCAGGCCGATGCGCACGGTGGGACGATCCTTGTAATAGTCGTAATCCATCACGTTGGCGTGGATGTCGGTGGTCTCGATCACCCGCAGTGACAGCGTCGCGGCATTGGCTGGCTGAGCGATCATCACGACACCCCCAATGCTGGCCAGACCGAGGATGGCTGCCCGCAGGCGACGCATTGCACGCGGACGCCGGGTGTCCCCCGCAGCCTCTTTGGTACCAGAGGCCGGCTGACCTTTTCTTCCGGATGATGCATTCGCCATCTCTCACTTCCTTGTCATGGGGGGATGTTCCTGTGGCCCTTCAGGGGCATCGCTCCATTATTCAGATGCCGACGCCTCAGGCAACTGGCGGTCCCTGCCCGCCAGCCAGCCGATCCCCGCCATCAGCACACTGAGGGAGGCACACACCATCAATGCCAGCTGCCAGTCACCCTGCCGATCGTAGAGCGCGCCGATCAACGGCGGCCCCATGGCCGCGAGCAGATAGCCCAGGGTCTGCGCCATGCTCGACAGCGACGCCGATTGCATGGCATCGCGCGCTCTGAGCCCCATGAACGACAGGGCGAGAATGAAGCTGGCCCCGGACCCCGCACCGAGCAGCAAGACCCACACCAGCGCCCACCCCGGCATCAGCCACAGCCCGATGAACCCTGCCAGCGACATGCAAGGCGTCGCGAAGGCGATCAGGCGTTGATCCTTCAGGCGCGGCATCAGGGGCACCAGAATCAATCCCGGCAAGGCCGAAGCCAGCTGCAGCAGACCATGCAGCGAGCCCGCCTTTTCCGGCGAGAAGCCATTGTCCGCCAGCATGCTCGGCAGCCAGCTGTTGACGGTATAGAACAGCAGCGAATTGATCCCCATGAACAGCGTCACCTGCCAGGCCAGTGGCGAGTGCCACACGGCTGCCTGACGCACCGGCCGCGCGGCACCCTTCTCGGCCCTTCTCGGCTCCTTCCGCTTCCTTCACCGCCGTCGGTAGGGAGCGATGCGACAACTGTGGCCACCACACCACCATCGTCACCACTGGCAGGATGACCACGATGAGCATCGCGAACTGCCAGCCATCCGCACTGTCCTGCGCCAGCGGCACCATCACCGCCGAGGCGATGGCGGCCATGATGCCCATGGTCAGCACATAGCAGGAGGTCAGCAGCGCGATGTGTCGGGGAAAGCTGCGTTTGACCAGACTGGGCAACAGCACATTGCCCACCGCGATGCCCGCCCCGATCAAGGCGATCCCCACATAGAGCGACAGCGTGTTGCCCTGCACCCGCAGCACGATGCCGGCGGCGATCGCCAGCAAGGCAAGGAAGACACTGCGCTCAAGCCCCACATGCCGTGCAAGACGGGGTACCCAGGGGGACACCACGACGAACGCCAACAGCGGCAGAATCATCAGCAACCCTGCCGACGTGGCATTGAAGCCCAGCGCCACCTGCAGACGCTCAAGCAACGGCGCGATACTGGTAAAGGGCGCACGCAGATTCATGGCAATCATCAGGATGCCGGCGATCAACACGGCAGGATGGCTCAATCGCCGAACAGGAGAAGAGTGGCAGAGTTCAGTCATGAGACGCTCGCAGCGAACTTGGAACGGACAGATAGCGGGACGACACATCAGAGGTGAATTCCCGCGCAGATTAACGATAGCGTAATCGCCAATATCGCTGCAGAATTGAGCCATCATGACATCAGATACCTGAAATCAGACAATCTGCGAGCCGACATGTCAGCCACGTGCCCTTCTCCAACAGCGTCTGCGAACATGACCCGGACATCTACGAGATTCCGGCCAGCGCCCTGCATGTGGATACCGGTCAGCAGGTGATGGAAGTCCCGATCCACCAGCATCGCAAGGGACAGCTGGTCATCGCCCTGCATGGCGTCGTGACCAGCCGCGTGCCGGAAGGGCTGTGGATGGTGCCACCGCACAGCGGCGTCTGGATTCCCGGCAACCTGCCCCACAGCAACCACCTGACCCGTGGCGGCCGCGTGTGCCACCTGTTCATCGAGCCCGGAGCGCTCGAGATGCCGAGCCACAGCTGTACGCTGTCGATCTCGCCCCTGCTGCGCGAGCTGGTGCTGCGTCTGGCGGAGCTGCCCCAGCCATATCCTGAACAAGGGCCGACAGCGCGGCTGGTCGATGTCCTGCTGGAAGAACTGGCCTGCATGCCCAGCGAACGTCTGCATCTGCCCTTGCCTGAAGATCCGCGGCTGACCCGCATCAGCGATGCCCTGATCAAGACACCGGATGATCGGCGTACCCTGGCCGAGTGGGCGAGCGAACTGGCGATGAGCGAACGCACCCTCGCCCGCCTGATCCAGCGCGACACCGGCCTGAGCTTCAGCCGCTGGCGCCAGCAACTCCACCTGGTGGTGGCGATCCGCCTGCTGGCCGAGGGCATGAGCGTGCAGCGCGTCTCGGAAGACGTCGGTTATCAGTCCGTCAACGCCTTCATCAGCATGTTCAAGAAGCTGCTCGGCACCACGCCTGCCCGCTACCTGCAGGAGCGCGAGCAACGCCGCTCGGGCAGTGGCATGAACCGCATCAACCCCGAAAAGCTGTTGCAGAGCAAATGGACCGCCGTGACACCCAGGAATCGTGAGCGACATTTCATCGTCACGCGCGTGATTCGTGATGATCAGGATGAGCATGTGGTCGAGGTCGTGTTGCAGGCGGTGCTGACACATCGCGATCACGTGCTGGGCTGGCGTGAGCTGAAGCAGGACGATGTCTGGCAGATGGGCTGGAAATGATTTCCTGAAATGAGCATCGCTGAACGCACAAACGCCGCTCATGAGCGGCGTTTGTGCGTCCTCAAACGATGACTTCCCCTTCCAGCTGATCACACAGTGTCGCCATGCGCTGCACGGCTTTCAGCAGGGTGTCATCCGGCACGGTGAGGGCAACACGTACCAGTGGCCTTCCGCAGTCGCCGAAGACACTGCCGGGCATTACCGCGACCTGCTGCCGTTCCAGCAGCCGCCAGGCGAACTGCTCACCGTCCAGGCCGGTGCGTGAGACATCGACCATCAGGAACATGCCGCCCTGGGGCAGGCTGGAGGACAGCTGCGGGATAGCCGCCAGCGCCTTATGGACCAGGCGCGCGCGGCGCCCGAGTGCCTCGCGCAGTCGCTCGGTGGTATCGAAATCCCCGCGCAGCGCGGCCTCGGTCATGTCGGCGATGAAGGGCTGATTGCCGAACAGCATGGTCTCGGAGACAGGCAACAGCCGGCGGCAGAATTCCGCTGAGCCGATGGCCCAGCCACTGCGAAAGCCGGTGGCGGCATGGCTCTTGGAGATGGAGGACACCACCACGGTGCGCTCACGCAGTGCCTCGATCTCCAGCGGCGAGACGAATTCGCCCGCGAAGATCAGCGCTTCATAGACCTCATCGCAGACGATCCACAGATCATGCTCGCGACACAGCTCACCGATGCGCTCGAGCGTCGCACGGTCCATCACCGCACCCGTCGGATTGTGCGGCGTATTGAGCAGCAATACGCGACTCTGCGGCGTGATGGCCGCGGCCAGATCTTCCGGCTGCAACACGAAGCCATGCTCCATGCGCAGCGGTACCGGCTGCAGGTCACCGCCGGCACCCCGGATCACGCCCTCATAGGTGGCGTAATAGGGGTCGCCGGTCAGCACGCCGGCCCCCTCCTCCACCAGCGCCAGCATCACCGCGAACAGCGCCGTCTGAGTGCCGGGGAAACACAGCACGTTGTCTGCGCTGATCTCGGGCATGCGCGCTGCGTAGCGCTCGGCCAGGGCCGCGACCAGCCCCGGCTCGCCACGGCCATCGGAGTAGCGGGTACGCCCGGCGCGCAGCGCCTCGACACAGCGCTCGACCAGCGCCGGGTGTGTGGCGATATCCGGTTCTCCGATGGTCAGCTCGATGATCGGTTCTCCCGCCAGAATTCGCTGACGAGCGGCACTGTGGACGGCCCATTTGTCACCGCCCAGATCGCTCAATCGTTCGGTGATGGTGGCGTAGCGCATGCTCAACTCCTGTGAGGTGGGGGTGTTGTTGTCATCTCGACATGCTCAAGCAAGGTGCCGTGAGGCAGGCGCAGGATGCCCTCTGCCGCTCGCATGGCGATCCCGGGCAATCGCTCGACGGCATAGAGGCCATGTTCCAGCCCACCTTCCAGCCACAGACCATCGATCAAGCCATTGAGGGCGATCGCCTGTTCCTCACAGATGGCGTCATCAGCGGGCAGATCATTGGCGCTCAGAACGGGTTGGATCAGTAACCGCAGCAGATCGAGAAACTCACGATAGGTTTCCTGATGGACCGCCGAGTAGGTGGCATCGTGACGTACCCGACCAATGAAGGTCGCCCACAGGGAGACCTTGTGGGCGGCCAGATTGGGCTGGGTGAGACTCGCCGCGATGAAGCGTGCCAGACGACACGCCGAGGATTCATCACTGACCGGGCTGGCATCGGCGATATCGGAGGTCAGCTGGCCCATCATGTAGGCATAGGCGGCTCGCACCATGTCATCCTTGGTGCCGAAGTGGTGGCGAATCAGCCCGGGTGAGACACCGGCCGCCTCCGCCACGCGGCGCACGCTGGCGCCGGCCAGACCATGCTGCGCGACACAGCTCAGCGTGGCTTCCAGCAGGTCGCGCCGACGCTGATCCTGGGAAAGGCGCTGGAACACCTTGCGACTCATCTGGGCCCCTCTCCTTCTTATCGACGATAGTCACTGCCAAGGCTCTCCAGCAGACGCAGGTGGGAATCCCATTCCAGTGCCAGATCGCCATCCTCATGGATGGCCATGTCGTACTGGCCGACCACATGCGCACAGATCTCGGGCGAGAGACGGCGCACCGGCTGGCCCATGGACAGGGTCGCGACCTGAATCTCGCAGCTGCGCTCGAGATAGAACATGTTGTTGAACATCTCGGCGGCAGAGGCACCCGTGGTCAGCAGGCCATGATTGCGCAGGATCAGCGCCGGATTGTCGCCAAGGCTTGCCACGATGCGTTCGCGCTCATCCAGATCCAGCGCGATGCCTTCGTAGTCGTGGTAGGAGACGCGACCATGGAACTGCAGGGCGATCTGATTCAGCGGCAGCAGTCCTTCTTCCAGGCTCGATACCGCCACGCCGGCGCGCGTATGGGTATGCATGATCCAGCTGGCAGAGTGGCTTGCCGCATGAATCGCCGAGTGAATGGTGAAGCCGGCTGGATTGACCCGCGCGGCGCTGTCATCGACCTTCTCGCCGTTGACGTCGATCTTGACCAGCGAGGATGCGGTGATCTCCTCCCAGCGCCAACCATAGGGATTGATCAGGAAGTGCCCTTCCTCACCCGGCACTCGCGCCGTGATGTGGGTATAGATCAGGTCGGTCATGCGGTAGTGCGCCGCCAACCGATAGCAGGCTGCCAGATCAAGGCGTGCCTGCCATTCCGCGTCACTCATGGTTGATGCCTGCATGTCGCTGTCTCCTGTGATCAAGATGTCGCTGTCTGGGGTCGAGAAAGGCTCCGCAGAGCCCTGAAAAGCCTTGACGCCTCCACCTTCCGGTCCTCAATAGACCAGGGCCTCAATAGCCGCGCTGGCGATCCACGCCCAACGTGAGCGGCAGGCCATCGCGCAACTCGCGCGCCGTGGCCACCACCTGCTCGGCGACCACCTCGGGGAGCGAGTCACTGGCGACATGCGGCGTGATGCGCAGGCGCGCGTCCTGCCACCAGCGATGATTGGACGCCAATGGCTCCTCGCGGAAGACGTCCAGCGTCGCGCCCGCCAGCTGACCGGACGCCAGTGCCGCATCGAGATCGGCTTCCACCAGGTGCTCGCCGCGGCCGATCTGCACAAGCCAGGCCCCCGGCCGCAGCTGGGCGAACAGGGTCGCATTCAGCACATTCTCGGTGACCGGAGTCAGCGGCAGGATGTTGATCAGGTAATCCGCCCCCTGAGCCGCGGCCATCACCGCATTGTCGCCCGTCAGATAGCACACGCCTTGCACTGGTGCGACAGGTTCACTGCGACAGGCGACCGTCACCGAGAATCCCAGTGCCGACAGCGAAGTGACCACCGCGCGCCCCATGCTGCCGTGGCCCAGCACCGCCACCTGCGCCCTCTCGGGCGCACGCATCGGCAAGGGCTGCCACTCACGGCGAGTGGCATTGTCTGCCATGACGGCAAACTCGCGCTCTTGATGCAGCACTTCATGCGCGGCAAACCCGGCCATCAGAAATGCCTGATGCGGATCTCGTACCCGTGCGACCTGAACCTCATCTGACAGCCCCGGATGACTGAGCAGAGCATCCACCCCCGCCGCGATCGACATGGCAAGCATGAGATTGGGGTACGGCGTGAAGGCGTCTTCTCCCGGCTGCCAGCAGATGGCGAACGCGACCTCCGTGGGGTCTTCGATCTCCTGCGGGTTCTGCAGCACGACATCCTCGCCCAGCTGGCGCAGCGCCTCACCGTAGAGGCTGTCCAGGTCCAGGGATTCACTCAGGTAGACACCCAGAATCGGGGCTTGGCTTGGCATTGGCTCTCCTTGTGTCACGACTGGCAGCGAATGGGTTACGGTGGATTTTCCGTCACTATTGCACACTCGTATAATTACTGCCAACCGTCCTGTGCTCCCCCGTGCCTTCATCGCCCTGCTGGCGCGCAAACAAGAACGCCCGCGATCATCGAGCAAGGGCTCATGAACGCGGGCGTCAGTCATCGATGTCCTTTCACGGACTTCAGTCCTGCTGATTCTCCAGCAATGACTTCAGACCATGCGGCTGGCAACGCAGATACTGGGGCGAGACCTTGACGGTATCTCCCAGCGCGGCGGCCGCATGCCAGGGCCAGCGCGGGTCGTAGAGGATGCCACGCGCCAGGGCGATGGCATCGGCACGCTCTGTCACCAGCAGGTCTTCCGCCTGCTGTGGCTCGGTGATCAAGCCCACCGCGATGACGGGCATGACCACCTGCGCCTTCAGGGCCTCGGCGTGCGGCACCTGATAGTTGGGTTCCACCGGAATCTGCTGCTGCTCGCTGAGCCCGCCGCTTGAGACATGCAGATAGTGGCAGCCACGGCGGTCAAGCGCCTTGGCGAGTTCGATGCTCTGTGCGAGATCCCAGCCACCCTCGACCCAGTCCGTCGCGCTGATCCGGATGCCCAGCATGACCTCGTCAGGAATCGCGGCGCGAACGGCGTCGAACACCTCAAGCGTCAGCCGCATGCGATTCTCCAGTGAACCGCCATAGTCGTCCTCGCGCTGATTGCTCAACGGTGACAGGAATTGATGCAGCAGATAACCATGCGCCGCGTGCAGCTCGATCCCGTCGAGACCGATCTCGACGGCACGCCGGGCCGCTTCCACGAAGGCGTCGATGGTCTGGGCGATCTGCTCGGCGCTCATCGCCTCGGGAAGCGGCCCCCCTTCACTGAAGGGAATCGCGCTGGGTGCCAGAGTCTGCCAGCCGTTGGGTTGTCCCGGGGTAATGGCAGTTCCGCCCTCCCAGGGCTTCTCGCATGAGGCCTTGCGGCCCGCGTGACCGATCTGCACGGCCAACGGCATCGGCGAATAACGACGGATACGCTCGACGACACCTTGCATCGCATCACGCGTTGCCTCGTCAAAGAGCCCCACATCGCCATGGGTGATACGCCCTTCGGGGGAGACGGCACTGGCCTCGAAGATCAGCAGGCCGGCACCTGACTGGGCCAGATTGCCGAGATGCTGGTCATGCCAGGCTTGCATCCGGCCATCCTGGGCGGAGTACTGGCACATCGGTGCAATGATGATGCGATTGTCCAGCGTGAGCGGGCCGAGCTTCAGCGGGGAAAACAGTGTGGACATGGATATCCTCCAGACACGTGCAGGCTTCGATGGCCAGTACCTCGGACACCAGCAGACGCCCGACATCGGCAATCGCGGCGTCACGCACCGCACGCTCGGCCTCGCTCTCGGTCAGATAGACCGCCACGATCAACGGGGCGTGATTCGGCGGCCAGATGATGGCGATATCATTGTTGGTGCCATGCCCCCCGCCCCCGGTCTTGTCAGCGATCTGCCAGTCATCCGGCAAGGCGGCACGCAGCTTGTCACTTCCCGTGGTATTGGCCAGCATCCAGCCCTGCAACGTGAGACGCGACGCCTCGCTCAGCGCCTCCCCCAGCAGCAGCCGCTGAAGGGTGGACGCCATCGCGTCAGGAGTGGTGGTATCACGGGGATCTCCCGGAGTGGCCTCATTGAGCGCCGTTTCACGACGATCCAGACGTGTGATGTCATCCTTCAGAGTCCGCAGATAATTCGTCAGCCCGACAGGCCCACCGATGGCATCGAGAATCAGATTGCCGGCGGTATTGTCGCTGGTGGTGATGGTGGCCCGGCACAACGCCGCCAGTGTCATGCCATCGCCCTCCACCTGACGTTCGGTGACGGGGGAATAGGTCACGAGATCCGCCGGGCGAATCTCCACCTTGCGTGACAGCGACTCCTGACGGGCATCCACCCGCGAGAGCAGATTGCCGCATGCCAGCACCTTGAAGGTGCTGCTCATGGGGAAACGCTCATCACCCCGCCAGCTGACACGTCTGCCATTGGCAGTATCCAGTACCGTCACACCAAGGCGCGCGCCGACCCGCTGCTCTATTTCCTGCTCTCCTTGGATGGAGTTCTGCATGACCATCACCTGCATCAATGATCTGCAACGCCTGGCGAAACGCCGTGTGCCGAAGATGTTCTACGACTATGCCGACTCCGGCTCATGGACGGAAACCACCTATCGCGCCAACGAGGCTGATTTTGCCGCCATCGGACTGCGTCAACGGGTGATGGTCGACATGGACAATCGCACCCTGCGCACGCAGATGCTGGGAGAGGATGTGGCCATGCCGGTGGCGATCGCGCCCACTGGCCTCACCGGCATGCAGCATGCCGATGGCGAGATGCTGGCCGCGCGCGCGGCGAGTGACTTCGGCGTGCCCTTCACGCTCTCGACCATGAGCATCTGCTCCATCGAGGATGTCGCATCCGTCAGCACACGCCCCTTCTGGTTCCAGCTCTACGTGATGCGCGACAAGGATTACATCGGACGGCTGATCGATCGCGCCAAGGCGGCGGAATGTTCCGCGCTGGTGCTCACCGCTGACCTGCAGATCATCGGCCAGCGCCACAAGGACCTGATCAATGGCCTGAGTGTCCCTCCTCGTCCCACCGTGGCCACCGCGCTCAATCTGGCGACCAAGTGGCGCTGGTGCGCCGGCATGCTGAAGACGAAGCGCCACAGCTTCGGCAACATCGCCGGTCACGTGAAGGACGCCGACAACCTCAGTTCCCTGTCGAAATGGACCGCCAGTCAGTTCGACCCCAGCCTGAGCTGGGATGACATCAAATGGATCAAGGATCGCTGGGGCGGCAAGTTGATCATCAAGGGCATCATGGAGCCGGAGGATGCCGAGATGGCCGTTCAGGCAGGCGCCGATGCCGTGATCGTCTCCAACCACGGTGGACGTCAGCTCGATGGTGCGGCCTCTTCCATCTCCGCTCTGCCGGACATTCTCGCGGCGGTCGGCGACAGGACAGAGGTCCACATGGATGGCGGGATTCGCTCTGGCCAGGATGTGCTCAAGGCGGTGGCGATGGGCGCCAAGGGCGTCTATCTGGGACGCGCCTTCCTGTATGGACTCGGCGCCATGGGCGAGCAAGGCGTGACGAAGACCCTGGAGATCATCCACAAGGAGCTCGACACGACGCTGGCCCTGTGCGGACTGCGGGATATCCATGACGTGGACACGCGTATTCTCAGGCCCGGCACCTATCCGCCTCAATGCACCTTGAGTCGCGGTCCCATGGCATGGCGCAGAACGTCACTGACCACCTCGGCTGAGCCCTTGAGCGGCCCCAGCAGCAGGAACTGATGCTGACGCTGCAGTCCTTGGTAGGCCGCGCGTGCAAAGCGCCCTCTCACCTGCAGATCCTCATGCCCATCGTTGCCTTGTGCATGGCTCAGCTTGCCGCTGAGCTTGCCACCGAGCTCACCGACGCTGCCCGCCCTGGCCAGTGACAACAGCGTGCCGCGATCCTTGAACTCGAAGACCTGAGCCGCCTCGCCCTGCTGGCGACGCGGCAGTTCTTCCGCCAGGAACTCGGCCTGTTCGCTGGCCACCTGTGCCGTGGGTGGCAAGGGTGCCTCATCGATGCAGGCACAGTCGCCCAGCGCGAAGATGGCTTCCTGCTCAAGGCATTGCAGTCCGGGCGTCACCTTCCATTGACGCTTCTTGTTGCTGGCCAGACCTTCGATCTCCTCGACGATGGCAGGCCCCACACGCCCCGCCGCCCAGACCACCAGGTCTGCCTCGCGTGTCACGGACTCGTCACCTTCGCTGATCTCGACGCTGCCGGGTGACACCTTGGCGACCTGACGAGACAGTTCGATATTGATGCCCTGTGCCTCGAGTCGCTGATGGATCGCCTCGCGCAGTTCCTCGGAGACCCCCGGCATGAAGGTCTCGGTGGCCTCAAGGATCGTGATCTCGACCCGCGAGTCCTTCGGCGCAGGCGCATCATGTCTGCCACGCGCTTCATGCAGATACGCCGCGAGCTCGACACCGGTGGCACCGGAGCCGACGATCACCACCTGATACGGCCGCCCCGGAGACTCTTGAGCGCTACCCTTGCCACCTGCCTCCTGAGCGACGTCCTGGGTGGCTGACGCGCCTGAATCCCCTGTCGGTGCTGTTTCCATCGCCACATGATTGGCCAGCAAGCCACGCGAGAAGCGCTCGGCAATACGTTCGGCGTCTTCCGGCGAGTCAAGCAGACAGGCATGCTCCAGCACGCCCTCGACGCCCATGTCAGGCGTCACCCCTCCCAGGGCCAGTACCAGCTGGCGATAACCTCTGACGCGGGCCGGCACCTCAGCGGTCGAATCATCTTCCCTGCCCGGTATGGCCGCAAGGGTGATCTGGCGTTGTTCAGGGTCCACGCCTTCGAGGGTGCCGCACTCGAAGCGAAATCCCCACTGCTCCGCCAGACCGGCATACCCCAACTCATCGACCTGACGCCGTCCGAGGCCCGCCGCGATCTCATGCAGGCGCGGCTTCCACACGTGACTGGTGTCGCGATCGATCAGCAACACGTTCTTGTGGCCTGCCTTGGCCAGGCGGACCGCCAGTTCCAGTCCGCCGGCACCGCCACCGACGATGACGATATCGGCGTCACGCGTTCGCTGAGAGTCATGCGTTTCCATAGGGCCTCCTTTCGCGGGGTCGAATAGAGAAACCTTATGTCAGACCAGGCGCTTTTCAAGACTGCCACCCGGAACTTCGCCAATGCGCAGCCTTTGATGCGACGCGTCATGTCCTTGATCGAATTCGCGACGCTCACGTTCGCATTGCGGGTTTGACAGCGCTCAAGTCCGCGACTAAAGCTTATTTATACGAA
This sequence comes from Cobetia sp. ICG0124, assembly GCF_004006355.1. Taxonomy (NCBI): domain Bacteria; kingdom Pseudomonadati; phylum Pseudomonadota; class Gammaproteobacteria; order Oceanospirillales; family Halomonadaceae; genus Cobetia; species Cobetia sp. ICG0124. The sequence continues at coordinate 1,974,690 of NZ_CP024893.1, forward strand.
TAAATATGAATGACTCGCCTCCGCTCAGGACATCGCATGCCGACATCGCCTCCACCACTGATCACGTCACGCACCAGCAATGGCTCTGGCGCTCCCCCCAAACGCCAGAAACTGGCCGAGCTGATCAGCGATGATCTGAGGCGCAGCATCGTGCGTGACGGGTTGCGTGAAGGTGACCGGCTACCCAACGAGAAGGCGCTGATGGCGCAATACGGCTGCGCCAAGGGCACGCTGCGTGAAGCCCTCAAGATTCTGGAAGTCGAAGGCTTGATCACGCTGAAGACGGGCCCCAATGGCGGCGCCGTGCTGAATGCGCCGAGCATGGAGCCCACCAGTCGCATGCTGAGAAGCTTCCTGCACTTCAAGACGCTCAATGGCGCCCAGGTCTATCAGCTGCGCCGGCTGCTGGAAGTCGAGATGGCGGTATCGGTGGTGGGCCTGCTCAGCGAAGAGGATCTGGTCGCGCTCGAGCACAATGTCAGTGACTGCAGTTGCCATCAGCCACAGGACGAGGACCAGCGTCGCCAGCGTTTTCTGGAAATCGAGTTCCATCAGGTACTGGCGCGTGCCTGCCCCAACCCGCTGCTCAGTTTCATGTGCCAGTTCCTCAACGACATGCTGCACGAGCTTGTCGTCATCAAGAAGGCCTATCTCCCGGAGCGCAAGCAGTTCGATGCCGCCAATCAGCATTACCACACCGGGCTGATCACGGCGTTCCGCCAGCAGGATCACGAACAGGTCCGTCAGCTCATGACGGAGCACATGCAGGATGCCGAGCACCATATGACGGCACTCGAGAAGGAAATCGATGACCAGCTGCCCAGATGGATACCTCCCCCGTCAGCACCCTGAGCGAGCTGCGCACCGACAGTGATCGCCTGTGGCAATCCCTGATGACCCTGGCCGAGCTGGGCGCCACGCCCAAGGGCGGCGTCAACCGCCAGGCGTTGACCGAACTGGACCGCCAGGCGCGCGATCTCTTCATCGAGTGGTGCAAGGCCGAAGGCTGCACGATCCGTATCGATGCCATCGGCAACATCTTCGCACGACGTGCCGGCACCGACCCGGACGTACCGGCGGTGATGACCGGCAGCCACATCGATACCCAGCCCACGGGCGGCAAGTTCGATGGCTGCTTCGGGGTGATGGCAGGACTGGAAGTGCTGCGCAGCCTCAATCAGCACGACATCAAGACCCGCTGCCCGGTGGAGGTGGTGGTCTGGACCAACGAGGAAGGCTGTCGCTTTGCGCCCTGCATGATGGGGTCCGGCGTGCATCGGCCTCTGAAGCTGGCTAGACGAGGCGACGGCGCGCTGACACGGCTATGGCCGGGTCGCAATGCGCCTTTCGAGCAATCGAGCAGGGCCCGATCCTGGAAGATGAAGAGACCACCATCGGCGTGGTGATGGGCGCGCTGGGCCAGCGCTGGTTCGATCTGTCGCTGACCGGTCAGGAAGCCCATGCGGGCCCCACGCCCATGTCGCTGCGCCAGGACGCCATGCTCGGCGCGGCCGAGATCACCGTCGCCGTCAACCGCATCGCCATAGAGCATGCACCGCACGGTCGCGGCACCGTGGGCGTGATGCAGGTCCATCCGGGCTCTCGCAACGTCATCCCGGGTCAGGTCAACATGACCATCGACCTGCGCTCGCTGGAGCCCGACTCCCTCACCGCGATGGTCGCCGAACTCAAGGAAGTCGTCGAAGCCGTCAGCCAACGTCACCGCCTGGCCTTCGAGCTCACCCCTACCGCCGACTTCGTCCCCGAGCACTTCGCCGACAACTGCGTGAACGCGGTGCGCAATGCCGCCAGCCAGCTCGGCTACTCGCATCTCGACATCGTCAGCGGTGCCGGTCACGACGCCATCTTCATGGGCCGTATCGCTCCCGCCGGCATGATCTTCGTCCCCTGCGAAGGCGGCATCAGCCACAACGAGATCGAGAATGCCGCCGACTAGCCGGCCAACGTGCTTCGCATGCTACGCCGTCGTCAGCGAGCAGAGACCGCTTCCAGAGACTCTCGATACTGTCCATCTCCGCCGGACCGAAGAGTGCCTCGGGCTCGCCCCGGTACCAGGCCCAGAGCTGATCCCCGAAGTCGAAGTGCCACCATTCGCTGGGCAGGTTGGTGAAACCAGCCTGGGTCATGACGTGATAGAGCAGCCGCCGGTTGTCGCGTGCCTCAGCCTGGGGCGTGTCTGCGCCAGGCGGATGACGTTCGAAATAGTCCGCGTGGGACTCAGGTGTCGCCTCATCGAACAGCGTCCCCATCTCGAGCAGCAAGCCATCGGCATCGCAGATCGTGACATCCACGGCACCGCCTGTGAGGTGCGGGCTCGGCGCGTCAGGATCACGGCTGGGCAAGGAGACGAATTCCCGCGTACGCGCCAGCAGCTGGGCCTCGCAAAGCGAGGGGTCATGCGTCTTGAGCGACTGATACAGCGTCTCGAACAGATACTGCTGTACCCGCCAGGGTCGCCAGCCATCCATCACCACCAGCGACAGCCCTTCCGGCAAGGCGCGTGCGGCCTGCAGCAGGCGCTGATACACCGCACGCCGCACCAGACATTCATTGACCGCCCCGGGTATGCCGAGGCGTGCGTAGGCGGGATAGACCTTCAGGCATGACGGCCCGAGGCTGGTCGGCACCAGAGTACTGTCACAGCCCTTCACGGGAATGCAGGTCACCTGCGACCAATCCGGCTCGTCATGACTCGGGATGGCAGGAGGCGTAAAAGTCAGTGATGACGTCATGAGGTGTTATCCAGACAGGGTCGGCAACCACAGAGTTAAGGGCGGGAAGACGATCAGCATCAGCAGTACCGCGACCGCCACCAGCACGAAGGGCCAGATGGTGCGAAACAGTGAGGTGATCTCGAGCTTGCTGACCGCGGCGGCCACGAAGACGCAGGCCCCCATCGGCGGCGTGATCAGCGCGATGGTGATATTGAGCGTGATGATGACACCCAGATGCACGGGGTCGATGCCGGCGGCCATGGCCACGGGCACGAAGATCGGTGTCAGCAGCATCAGCGCCGAGACCTCTTCCATGAACATGCCGGTGACGAAGGTGATGGCACTGAGCAGCAACAGGATCAGGATCGGGCTGTCGATGTAGGGCGTCAGCAGGGCCACGAACTGATTGGGCACCTGGGCATAGGACAGCAGCCAGCTGACGATGGACGACACCGCCATGATCACGAAGATGGCACTGGTCAGACGCGCCGTATCCTTGATGGCACCCCATACCTCGACAAGCTTGAGCGGCCCCTGACACAACCCGCAGAGCAGCACGTAAGCGACGATCAAGGCGCCGGATTCCGTCGGGGTCACGATGCCCAGCACGATACCGGAGACGATGATCACCGGTGCCACCAGTGCCGGCAGCGCGCCGATGATTGCCGAGAACACTTCACTGCGTGCCGGTGCCTGACCGCGCGCCTGCAGGCCATGCCGACGCGCATACCAGGCATTCATCGCCATGAACGCCACCGCCAATACCAGTCCGGGCACGACCCCGGCCAGAAACAGGCTGCCCACGGAGGTATTGGTCAGCGAGGCGTAGAGGATCATGAAGATGCTGGGCGGAATGATCGGCCCGATCAACGAGCTGCCTGCGGTCAGGCCTGCGGCGAAGGACGTCGAATAGCCCTCCTTGCGCATCGCGGGCACCAGCAACGAGCCGAGTGCGGAGGTATCGGCGACCGCCGAGCCATTGACGCCGGCGAAGAAGACGCTGGAGACGACGTTCACGTGGCCCATGCCACCGCGAAGATGCCCGACCATCAGCCGCGCCAGGCGCATCAGGCGCTCGGTCAGACCACTGATGTTCATCAGGTTGCCGGCAAGGATGAACAGCGGAATCGCCATCAGCGAGAAAGCATTGATGCCACCGAAGAACTGCTGTGGTCCGAGACGTTCCAGCATCGAGATATCGATGAACAGAAAGCCGGTCACGGCGGTGGCGAGCAGGGAGAGAAACAGCGGCAGGCCCAGCAGGACGTGCACCACGAAGATGGCCAGCATTGCCCAGATCATGTGCGCGGCCCTCCTGTCCTGTCATCATGCGCCGGAAGGTCGGCGGCCTCCTCGTCCGGTGCGATCTCCAGGGTCTGGGATCTCAGCGGCCGTGGGCCATGCAGCAGCACCTGGGCCGTGATCAACGCGAAACCGATCGGCATCGACAGCATCGGCACGCTGCGGCTGATGCCCAGCCCCATGGTGCGGAACATGCTCGCCGACATGGCGTAGTGCCAGGTCATCCAGGTCGCGCCCGTCATCAATACGAGCGTCAGCCACCATTGGTAATGGATCAGCCCCCTGGCCATGCGCGGAGGCAGGCGCCGTTCCAGCAGCGCCACGCGCATGTGTGCCCCTTCTGCCCAGACGACGCCGATCGCCAGCATGACACTGGCGATGATGAGATAGCGGGTCAGCTCATCGACCCAGATGGGCGCGCCGCCCAGTACATAGCGCATCACCACGCCGTAGAGCATGATCAGCACCGTGGAAGCCAGCAGCATCGCCGCGAGCGCCAGCGTCACGCGGCCACAGGCATGCAGCAGGCCTTCCCTGAAAGAAGACAGTCGTGAAGGAGTCATGGAAGTCATTTACCGCAATCCACCAGAAAGGAGGGAGAATCAGAGCCCCGATGCCCGGACCCCTCATGAAGAGAGACCGGCATCCTTCATCGCGGTATCGATCAGCTCTGGTGCGATGTCCTGACTCTTGAGCCACTCGAGGTAGGCCGGCTGGCCCTTGCTGCGAAACGCCTCGAGGTCTGCCTCGCTCGGGCGGATCACTTGCATGCCCTGCTCTTCAAGCAAGGCGATGCGTGACTCGACCTGGCTCTGGTTGTCCTGACGGGCCTGAGCATTGGCTTCCTTGACTGATTCGAGCAGTGCGGTGCGCTCTTCATCAGACAGGCTCTCGAGCAGCTGACCATTGGCGACCAGGAACTGATCCGAGTATTGGATGTTGGCCAGCGTCAGGTACTTCTGCACTTCCTGCAGACTGCCCAGCAGGATGTACATAGGCGGGTTCATCTGACCATCCGCCACCCCGGTGCGCAGCGCCATGTAGACTTCCGTCCACGGAATCGGCGTACCCGAGGCGCCGAAGGCCTCATAGAGCGCTACCTGGCTCGGGTCCATCGCGCGGAAGCGAAGCCCCTCGAAGTCATCGGGGCTGGTGATCGGACGCTTGTCGTTGGTGAACGCCAGAAAGCCCCCCTCCTCCACGACGGCCAGAATCTCGGCGCCATTGGTGCGCTCACTGAACAGTTGCTGCACCTGCTGCCAGTACTGACCTTCATCGAAGAAACGACGCGCCTCATCAAAGCCGTCGAACATGAACGGCGTGGCGCTGACATAGACTTCCGGCACGATGGGGGCCATGCCCGCGAAGGAGGCGATGTTCAGGCTCGGTGCGCTGATGACCTGCTCCATGCGTTCCTGCTCCTCTCCCAACATGCTGTTGGGGTAGAGCTTGAGCTCCAGCTCACCATCGGTCTTCTCTTCCACCAGCGTCTTCAGGTTGCTGGCAAAGACGTGCACGGCATTCTTGTCGGCATCCGGTGCGCCGTTGTAGCTGAGATTGATGGTCTGGGCCTGCACGCTGGCCGCCAGCAGGCTGAGCGCCAGAGTGGAACCGGTAAGCGTCTTGCGCAGCAGAGATGTCTTGGACAAGGACATGTGGATTCCCTTTTGTTTTTGTAGATATCGGTGGTATGCGGCGGGAGAAACGCCGTCCCTGACGTACCCAGAGACCAGGATGGCCCCGAAAACCGGAGTTTTCGGGGCCATTTCAACGACACGGCGAGGCCGTGCTGAACGAGGCTCTGAACGAGGCGCTACATCGTCAGTGGGTATGCTCACCCTTGAGATCACTGCGCCAGCCCATGCCGGACTCTTCCATCAGGCGCTCATGCACGCCCTCGATGTTGAGACCGACCCACTCCTCATACTGAGCCAGATCCCTGTACTCGGAGAGATCGACCTCCTGCTGGATCTGCTCCAGTGACTTGCCGGCGAGAATGCCCTCCGTCACTTGGGAATACAGTGACTCCAGATAGGTCAGGTAGCGTTCGACATCGGCGTGATCACCGGTCTCGGCATGCCCGCCAACGAAGGTATCGAAGTCATATTCCAGCACTTCACGCGTCGAGTTGATCATGCCCTGGATGTCATAGCTCCAGAGCTTCTGCCACGGCATGCGTCCGATGACGATCCAGTCCACCACGAACATCGTGGCGTGGTCCTTGAAGTACATGCTGATCGACCCGCGCCCGTCATTCGGGCCGTGATAGCGCAGCTGGACTTCCTTGCCGCCCAGTCGCAAGGTCATTTCATCCTCGAAGACGAGATCCGGCGGTACGGCCTTCGCCCGGGTGCTGGCGATATCCTGAGCTGCCAGCCGGTGCGCGATGAAGGTGGTATCCGGCGTGTCGAAGACCTCGCCGCCATAGATGTGATCACTGTGGTTGTGGCTATACACCACATAGCGAACCGGAGTGTCGAAGCGCTGCTTGATCTCGTTGTTCAACCAGCTCGCTGCGGCGTGATTCATCGGGTCCGTCACCAGCGCGCCCTGATCGGTGATCATGAACACGGAGCGATGGCGATCATCGATGAAGCGATAGAGCCCCTCTCCGAGAGGTTCTATCTCATAGGCCTGGGCCTGCAGACTGAAAGGAAGCGCTGCCAGCGCCAGTAGTGTCTTGAGGGGGCTCAGCATCGGAGGAAATCCTCGCATCAGGTGTTGTTGTCGTGAGATATCACTATGCCCAGACTCTGATACGAGAAGCCGTCAAGACTGGATGCCGGTCACTTGCCGAGCAGTCGCGGCGCATCTGCGGTGAAGAACCGCAATCCCTGCTGCAGGTGGGTAAGGCAGGCCTCGACGGCCACCGTCATCTCACGCCCGCGCCGCGTACACATCTGCGCGCGGGTCTGTGCCAAGGCCGGATGCTGCATCGGCAGCAGGCAGATATCGCCACGCCGCAACTCCTCCACCACGCTGAGCTCGGGCATGAAGGTGACACCGATCCCTGATCTCACGAAGTTCTTGAGCACCGAGACAGAATTGGTGCGCAATTGCGCGCGCAGCGAGACCCGCTCCTGCTGCGCCGCCTGATTCACCATCTGGCGCATGCCGGTGCACTCGTCGATCAATGCCAGTGGCCAATCCGCCACCTTTGCGAGCGTCAATGGCTTGCCGATCTCGAGCAGCGGATGTGCCGCCGGCACGATCAGATCCAACGGCTGACAGGTCTCCACATGACAGCAGAGAATCGGGTCTACCGGCGGGGCGTAGAGAAGCGCGATATCCACCTCGAAGTCGCGCAACAGCTCGGTCGCCTCATTCACCCCCGCCATGCGCACCACCACCTCGATGCCAGGATGGCGGGCCATGAAGCTCTGCAAGGGCAGCGAGATCAGATCGGCGATGAAGCCCTCGCCCACCGCGATTCGCACTTCACCGCTACGCAGCCCCTGCAGGGCACTCAGCTGCGAGAGCGCTGCGGCCTCCGCCGCCTGCTGACGATGGAAATGATCCAGCAGCAACACCCCGGCCTGGGTCGCACGCATGCCCGTCTCGCTGCGCTCGCACAGCGCGACACCCACCTCTTCTTCCAGCTGCTTGATCTGGCGGCTGACGGCGGAAGGGTCGAGATTCAGGTGCCGTGCCGCACGGCGCAGTGAGCCGCGACGGATGATTTCATTCAGCGCCGTCAGCGCCTTGGGATTGAGCATGGAATACGGTACCCGCCAGCAGCAGTGGAGGAAGAGGCAAGACTCGGATCACTCAGGATATCCTTGCAGATCAAGCGACTCCAGAGGCCCATATCAGGAAGCGAGCGACAACGAAAAAGGAGCCGCATGAGCGGCTCCTTGTGGTTCGACGTGATCAGCAGTTGCCTTTCTTGGCCTGCCCCGGCGGACAGAAGCTGCCACCTCCACGCTTGTGATCATGATGTCCATCACCGATCTCGATGATGGGTTCGGCATCGATCCGCGCCGGTGTATAACTGCACCCCGCCATGACAAGGGCACTCAGCATCACAAGGCTGACAACTCGCACGCTAGACTGCATCATCATTTCCTTTCTTGAAAATACACATTTCTCGATGCTTCACATCGTACCGGAATGCACGCCATCGAGAACGCAATTTCTCAACGAATGGTAATGTGAGCCCCAAGCTTGCGGCATCAATCACGACAGGATCTGGCCATGTTCGATTTCAAGGAAGTGGAAGCCTTCGTGTGGATCACCCGCCTGGGGTCGTTCCGACTGGCTGCCCAGCATCTGCATCTGACCCAGCCGTCGATTTCCGAACGTATCAACAAGCTGGAAACCACCCTGGAAACCCGCCTGCTGGAGCGCACTCGCCGACCGGTACAGCCCACTCTCAAGGGGCGCGAATTCTATCGTCACGCCGAGGCGCTGCTGGAAGCGCGCCAGAAAGCACTGTCCATGATGGCATTGAGCACGCCCTTCCAGGGCGTGTTGCGACTGGGCGTCGTGGAGACCGTGGCGCATAGCTGGCTGCCCGGCTTTCTGGCCGAACTGGCGCGCCGCTACCCGGATCTCACCCTGGAACTGGAGGTCGACAGCTCCCCGGGGCTTGCCGCCATGCTCACCGCCGGCGATATCGATCTCGCCTTCCTGATGGGGCCGGTCACGGCGGAGAACGTGCTCAACCGCTTTCTGTGCAACTACACGATGGGCTTCGTGACCAGCCCGTCTCTTGGCTTCACCGAAGACAACTTCTCCTTGCGACGCCTGAATGCTCTGCCGCTGATCTCGTTTGCCCGCAACAGCCGGCCGCACCATGAACTTGGCTCGCTGCTGCATCAGATGGGACTCGATGACGTGAAGCTGCATTGCTCAAGCTCCTTGTGGACCATCGTGCGCATGACCTTGGATGGCCTGGGCGTCGGCGCCATCCCGCCGCGCATCGTCGCCGAGGAAATCCGCCAGGGCACCCTGCTCAGCCTGCCCTGCGACCTCCCCGAACTGACCTTCACCGCCTCCTGGCCGACCCATATGGAAAGCGCCCTCGCCGAAGGGGTCTGCGAGCTTGCCATCGAGATCGCCCGCCAGGATCAGGAGGCGCATTCACGCCTGTCCTGAGCATCGCTGTCTGCCACACACCACATGAAAGGAATTTCCGATGGCTTGACTCGATAAAAATCGATTGGATTTATCCGGGCGTGCTTCTTATGGTGAAGACAGACAACAACAACTTCACAAGAAGCCCCCACGATGCCCCAGACACTTCTCAGTGCCGCGTCGTCCCCCCGCGAGGCGCGCGAGCAGATCCGCAGCGGTCATTGGGCCAGCCACACCAGCGGTATCGCTGCAGGCTTTGCCCAGACCAACCTGATCATCCTGCCAGCCGAGGCTGCCGGCGAATTCCTGCAATTCTGCCAGGCCAATCCCAAGGCCTGCCCGTTGCTGGATGTCACGGCCGTCGGTTCTCCCGCCCCGACAGGGCTCGGTGAGAACATCGACCTGCGCCACGACCTGCCCGCCTATCACATCTACCGTCACGGCAAGCTTGAAGAAACGCGCACGGATATCGCCGCCCTGTGGCAGGACGATTTCGTGGCGTTTTCCATCGGCTGCTCGTTCTCGTTTGAAGAGGCGCTGCTCAACGAAGGCGTCGAGGTTCGCCATGCGCGCCTGAAGCGCAACGTGCCGATGTATCGCACCAACATTCCGCTGATCAGTGCCGGTCGTTTCCACGGCAACCTGGTGGTGTCCCTGCGCTCGATGTCGGCGGCGCATGCCATTCGCGCGATCCAGATCACCACCGACATGCCCCGCGTCCACGGCGCGCCCGTCCATCTGGGTGACCCCGCCTTGATCGGCATTTCCGATATCAACACCCCTGATTTCGGCGATGCACCTACGCTTGAGACAGGCGACCTGCCGGTGTTCTGGGCCTGTGGCGTCACGCCGCAACTGGCACTGGAGAATGCGCGCCTGCCGTTGGCCATCGCACACAGTCCGGGCCACATGCTGATCACCGATATCCCCAATCATCGCCTCAAATACGGATGACCAGACAAGACCGTCAGATTCTTTCGATAACACCAGATGCACAACAACAATGGTGACTCCCATGAAGACACGTTTTGCCCTCTCCGCCCTTGGTCTCGCGCTCGCCGCTGCCGGTAGCGCCAATGCTGCCGACACCCTCAACGTGGTAGGCAGCTGGAGCAGTCTGGAGCTCAACCGTCAGTTCGAGAAGCCCTTCTGGAGCGAGACGCTGCCAGCTGCCAGCAGCGGTGAACTCAGCACCCAGGTGACCACCTTCGACCAGATGGGCATCCCCGGCTCCGACGTCTATCGCTACCTGGGCGATGGCGTCTTCGATGTCGGCATGACCGTGGCGGATTACACCGTGTCGGACGCGCCGGAACTCGAAGGTCTGGATCTGCCGATGATGGCCCCGACGGCCGAGGAGGCCCAGAAGGTGGCCGAAGCCTTCCGCCCACTGGCCGAATCCGCCATGAACAAGCGCTTCAACAGCCATGTGCTGGCGATCGTGCCGTATCCGGCCCAGGTGCTGTTCTGCAATACCCCGATCGAAGGGCTCGATGGTCTGAAGGACAAGAAGGTACGTGCCAGCGGCCGCTCCACCGGTGAGTTCATCGAGGCGCTGGGCGCGCAGAGCCTCAACATCGCCTTCAACGAGGTGCCGGGCTCCCTGGAACGTGGCGTGATCGACTGCGCCGTCACCGGTTCGCTCTCCGGCTACAGCGCCGGCTGGCACGAAGTCTCCAGCCACCTGATGCCGCTGCCGCTGGGCGGCTGGGATTACGTGATCACCGCCATCAATCAGGACAAGTGGCAGAGCCTGAGCGCTGATAGCCAGACGCTGATCCAGCAACAGGTGGACAGCGAGTTCACCGCGCCGGTGTGGGAAAACGCGCGTGGCGAGACCGCGCGTGGCGTGGCCTGTCTGACCGGCGAAGGCGATTGCCCGCTGGGCAAGAGTGCCGACATGACGCTGGTCGACTTCAGCGATGACGACGCCAAACGTGCTCGTGCGGCGCTCGAAGACACCGTCCTGCCTGCTTGGGCCGCGCGTGTCGATGCCGAGACGCGCAAGACCTGGAACGAGAGCGTCGGCAAGGTCGTCGGCCTGACCGCTAGCGCGGAGTGATCCAACGGCACCTGCTCACCGAAGCCTGTTCGCCAGCAGGTGCCTATTAGCCCCGCCCTGTCCCGACGTGGCAGACATGTTCCCCAGAGACGTAGCGCTGAACGACTCGCGCCTGTGTATTCAAGCGCAAGCTTTCAAAAGCAGTTCAAAAGCAGGCTTTCTCGAGAAAGCGGCCTTCGTTCAGCGCCCCAGCAGGACCCGACTCATGAACTCCTTCCTTCACGCACTCGATGTCCTCGTGTCACTGACACGCGCGATATCACGCCACGCCGCACGCCTGATGGGCCTGTTGCTGCTGGCCGTCGTGGTCTTCATCGGCGCCGAAATCCTGATGCGCCAACTGTTCAATCATCCGCTGCCCGGCGTGCACGAATATGCCGGGTATGTGCTGGCGATGCTCTCGGCGTGGGGCCTTTCCCACACCCTGATGGAGCGCGCCCACATCCGTATCGATGTCGTGCACGGCAAGCTGCCGGCCTTCTCGCGCCACACCCTGGATATCCTCGCGATGCTGGCGCTGAACCTGGTGGCCTGGGTGATTCTGATCAATGCCTGGCCGGTGCTCGGCAAGTCGTTGAGCAACGGCTCCACCGCCAACACCCCGCTGGCGACACCGCTGTGGATTCCGCAGCTGCTGTGGCTGTCCGGTTATGCCTGGTTCGCGATCACCACCAGCGTGCTGGGACTGCGCGTTCTCGTTGCCGCCTGTCTGCGTGATACCACCACGCTCGAGACACTGGCCGGCCCCGATCACGGAGAAAGCGAAGGGGCTCTGGCCCAGGCTGCCTCCACGACCAAGGAGACTCGCTGATGTTGGGCTTTCTTTCGGTGGGTATCCTCACCCTGCTGCTGGCCGGCATTCCCGTTGCGGTCACCCTCTTCCTGCTCGCCTTCGGGATCGACCAGTTCTATTCCTTCTTCCCGCTGACCAAGGCGCTGGGCCAGAACCTGTGGTCTGCCGCGGACTCCTTCCTGCTGATCGCGATTCCGTTGTTCGTGCTGATGGGCGAGATCATCGTGCGCGCCGGCATCGCCGAGAAGGCCTACCGCGCCATGGACCACTGGCTGTCGTGGCTGCCGGGCGGCCTGCTGCACGCCAACATCACCACCTCGGCACTGTTCTCGGCGACCTCCGGCTCCTCGGTAGCCACAGCGGCGACGGTCTCGACCGTGGCGCTCCCCCAGGGCAAGAAGCTCGGCTACGACCCCAAGCTGTTCTGCGGCAGCATCGCCGCGGGCGGCACCCTCGGCATCCTGATCCCGCCGTCGATCAACCTGATCGTCTATGGCTTCCTGACCGAGACCTCCATCCCGAAGCTGTTCATGGCCGGCCTGGTTCCGGGCCTCGGCCTGGCGGCGCTGTTCATGCTGGCCTCGCTGCTGCTGTGTGTCTGGAAGCCATCACTGGGCGGCCCGCGCAAGAGCGCGAGCTGGAGCACCCGCCTCAAGAGCCTGTCGTTCCTGCTGCCGCTGCTGGTGCTGTTCATCGTCATCGTCGGCTCCATCTATCTGGGCTGGGCGACGCCCACCGAAGCCGCCGCCATCGGCGTGCTGGCCTCACTGGGCCTCGCCGCCATCAACCGCTCGCTGAACCTGTCGATGATCAGCCGCGCGCTGGACGGCACCGTCAAGACCACCTCGATGATCCTGTTCATCATCATGGCGGCCTCCTTCCTCAACTTCGCGCTGGCCTCCTCCGGCATGGTCCAGCAGGTCACCGGCCTGCTCGAAGCCTATGACCTGGGTCCCTTCGCGCTGCTGATGGCGGTGATCGCGCTGTTCATCGTGCTCGGCTTCTTCATCGAGACCCTGTCGCTGATGGTCATCACCATTCCCATCGTCACCCCGCTGATCGTCGCGGCCGGTTACGACAAGGTGTGGTTCGGCATCGTGATGATCCTGTTCGTCGAGCTGGCGCTGATCACCCCGCCAGTCGGCTTGAATCTCTACATCGTGCAGGCCTCACGGCGTGGCGAAGCCTTCGCGGACGTCATCATCGGCACCCTGCCGTATCTGGGCGCGATGCTGGTGATGGCAGCGCTGCTGGTGGCCTTCCCGCAGATCGCGCTGTGGCTGCCTTCGGCGCTGTAAAGCCGCTTTTGTGTGGCACCTGCTGGCACGCCGGCAGGTGTCATTGGCGCCACACCGTTCATTCAAGAATTTTTCCATGCTGACCTTTACCCATGACAACGGCGAATTCACCCTTGATATCCAGCGCGTCGCGATTGCCGGCTGGGCCGGACGCGACCAGGCGGGCGTGCAGCACCATATCGACGAGCTCAAGCTGCTGGGTGTGGCACCGCCCTCCCAGACTCCGCTGTTCTACCGCGTGAGCCGCGAGACCCTGACCCAGGCCTCTCAGGTCGCGATGCTCGGCGGCGAGGGCTCCGGTGAGGTCGAGACCTGTCTGGTCAGCGACGCCGAGGGCACCCTTTGGGTGACGATTGCCTCGGATCACACCGACCGCAAGCTCGAAGCCGTCGGCGTCGCCGAATCCAAGCAGCTGTGCGCCAAGCCGATTGCCCGCCATGCCTGGAAGCTCAGTGAGGTCATCGACCACTGGGACAGCCTCGAGATCGAAAGCGAGATCGAGGACGCCGGCAAGACCGTGCGCTACCAGCAGGGCACCCTCGCCGAGCTGCTGCCGGTCGCCACCCTGATGGAGCGCCTGCCCGCCGCCATCGCCAAGGATAGCCGCCTGGCCCCAAACAGCGTGCTGCTGTGCGGTACCGTGCCGGCGATCGGTGGCATCCGCCCCAGCCCGAGCTTTACCATGCGCCTGATCGACCCGCAGACGGGTCGTCGCATCGAGCACCGTTACGAGGTGGGAGGTGGGCATGAGGTGAGCTGAGACGCGTGAATTCTGGGCGCGCTCGCCCCGCCAGCGTACGTTGACGCAGCTGCTGGCCGCCTATCAGGCAGGCAGTTTCGGTCCCGAGCAGACTGCCACGGTGCTTGCCGAGCGCCATCAGGCCCTGGGCGAGACCGCCAGCCACAGCATCATCAGCCGCGATGATGCTGGCATGAGCGCGCAGGCAGCGGCCCAGCAGCAACTCAAGGCAGCTGCGACGTCGTTGCCGCTGGGAGGGGTCCCTGTCTCGATCAAGGATCTCTTCGATGAGGCCGGCATGACGACTCTGGCAGGCTCTCGCGCACTGGCAGAGAGTCACCCAGCCGACCAGGACGCTCCGGCGCTGAGCCGCCTGAAAGCCGCCGGCATCCTGCATGCCGGCCGCACCAGCATGAGCGAGTTCGCGTTTTCTGGCCTGGGCCTCAACCCGCACGTCGGCACGCCGCCCAACCCCTTCGATGGCGAGCGCATCACCGGCGGTTCGACCTCCGGCGGGGCGGCCTCCGTCGCCTTCGGGCTGGCTGCGGCGACCCTGGGCAGCGATACCGGCGGCTCGCTGCGGATTCCGGCGGCCTTCTGTGGGCTGACGGGCTTCAAGCCGTCACAGGCCAGCGTGCCGGGAGATGGCGCCTTCCCGCTGTCACCGAGCCTGGACTGCATCGGCCCCATCGCGCCCAGCGTTGCCTGCTGTCGCACGCTGTGGGAAGTCCTGAGCGGTGAGGTCGCTGACCCGACACCCCTTACCCGCCCGCTGACGCTGCTGGTGCCGGAGAGCGAGCTGGTCAGTGAAGTGGACGCCGATGTAGCCGCCGACTTCGCCGCCCTGCTGGAACGACTCGAGGGGCTGGGTGTTCGCCTCCAGCGTGCGCCGGTCGAGGCCATCGAGGCCGCTTACGCCATCAATCAGCGCGGCGGCCTGGTCATTCCGGAAGCGGCCGCCGTGCATCACGAACTGCTGGCTGCCCATGAAGATCAGTATGATCCGCTGATCGCCGAACGCCTGAATGGCGGGCGTGACATCACGGCCAGCGAGTATCTGGCACGCCTGTGGCCGCGCACCGCCATCCAGCAACGCTTCGCTCAGCAGGTGCAGGATGTCGATGCGGTGCTGATGCCGACCGTGGCCATGCGCGCCCCGCGTCGTGACCTGCTGGAGCAGGATGGCGCGCTGTTTGCCCAGCTCAACAAGCGTGCGCTGCGCAACACCAGCGTCTTCAACTATCTGGATGCCAGCTCGATCTCGATTCCCGCGCCGGCACCACAGAACGAGGAACCGCTGGGCCTGATGCTGTCACGCCCTCAGGGTCAGGATGTGGCGCTGCTGCGCGTCGCCCAGGCGCTGGAGACACTGCTGGCCCGATGATGCTGTCCCGGCTGACTGCAAGGCGTGCGACCGGTTGCCCGGCCGCACGCCTTTCACGTCACCGCCTCAGCAGTGGGTTCGATCAGAAGCCTTCAAGCACGATCTTGCCCCTGGCCTTGCCGCTTTCCAGCAAGGCATGTGCGCGCTTGAGATTTTCGGCATTGATGGTGCCGAAGGTCTCCGTTGCCGTGGAGGTGATCTTGCCAGTGTCCAGCAGACCCGCCACCTTGGTGAGGATCTCGCCCTGACGCGCGATATCAGCGGTGGTGAACAGTGAGCGAGTGAACATCAGCTCCCAGTGGATGGACACGGCCTTGCCCTTGAACGGCACCACATCGAGGGTCTGCGGATCATCGATCATGCCGAAACGCCCCTGCGGCGCGATCAACTCAGCCACTTGCGGTGCGTAGTGCTCGGAGAAATTGGTCGAGAACACGAAGGCCGGTGCACCGATGCCCAATGCCTCGATCTGCGCCGGCAACGGCTGGCTGTGGTCGATGACGTGATGCGCGCCCAGCGACGTGACCCACGCTTGGGTTTCTGGACGTGACGCGGTGGCAATGATGGTCAGATCCGTCAGTGCGCGCAGCAGCTGGATGGTGATGGAGCCCACGCCACCGGCCCCGCCGATGATCAGGATGGCACGTGCAGCGCCGGGTACCGGCTCGGTGACACGCAGGCGATCGAAGAGCATCTCGAAGCCGGTCAGCGTGGTCAGCGGCAGCGCAGCCGCCTCATGGACCTCAACGGACCTGGGCGCATGACCGACGATGCGCTCATCCACCAGATGGAATTCGCTGTTGGTGCCGGCGCGGGTGATATCGCCGGCATACCAGACCTTGTCACCTGCGGCGAAGGAAGTGACCTTGTCACCGACGGCGACGACTTCCCCTACGGCGTCCCAGCCGATGACGGCAGCTTCGCCTGCGGCCGGCTCGCGGCTCTCGCGGATCTTGTAGTCCACCGGGTTGACCGAGACAGCGGCAACCTTGACCAGCAGGTCGTGACCGGTCGCGACCGGTGTGTCCAATTCGATATCGACCAGGGCATCATCACGATCGATGGAACCGGCAGCGAAGTAACCAATGGCTTTCATCAAAGTCTCTCCTGAAGATCATGTCAGTCACGGCAGCGCTGAATGGCTTTGCCATGAAGCGATGACACCATGCTAACTCCATGGGCTGAGCGTAAAAACGACCCATATCCGCAAAGTTAATCCGGATAAAGCGGATAATGAGCAGCGAGTTTGCGGGTTGCCTCCAGGGAGACGCCAGCGGGTCGTCGGCTACAGAGGCGAGAGGCGGTCAGTTGGCGGGTGTCAGCTTGAGCAGGTAGTAAGGCTTGTCGCTGCCATCGACACCCTGATTGAGCGCCGGGTGAGCATTCAGCTGATTGGTGGTGAGGTAGAGGCTGCCATCGGGCGCGAAGGCGAAGCCATCCGGCCAGCGCAGACGCTCGTCATCCTGGGCGATCACCGACATGCCCTCCGGCGATGAGAAGGTCAGTGCATTGTGCTCCGCGTCACCGGCGATGATGCCGCCGCGCTTGGCATCGAAGATGAAGCCATCATTGGGGCGCTTGGCGGCGTAAGGCGTGATGGCGCGAGCCAGTTCCGCCTGCGTGGCAGTGTCATCGGCCAGCTCAGCCGCTGGCAGGCGATAGATCTCACTGCCGTTCACGCCACCGAAATAGACGACGTCATCTTCCGGATCGAAGGCGATGGCGTTCAAGCCCAGGTACCAGGGCTTCGGCTCGCCACTCTGCTCTCCCTCGCCATCACCATCGCCCTTGGCCGCCATCAGACGCCCATTGATGACCATGTCATGCGCCACCGGCATCAGCCTTTCATCGCTCTGCAGCACACGGCGCGTCTTGCCACTGGCGATATCCACCACCACGAAGGCCGGTTTCATGTGGGAGGCGGGGGCAGTGAAGGTCATGTCCGCGATATAGATCTTGCCGCGCCTTTCATCGATGACGAAATCCTGCAGGAAGGAGATCGGCAGCACGCTGTCTCCCCCAAGCGGGATCACCTTCTTGAGCGAATCACTGCGGGTATCCCAGCCCACCAGCTTGGGCGCACTGTCCTGACTGCCCATGTCGAGCATCCATACCACGCCCTGACGGTCGGAATGTACGCCGATGATTGACGCGATGCCGACCTCGCCTTCTGCCGGGCCATCGGCCCAATCCAGGGTCGGGAATGGCACACGCTTGCCGTCCTGGGTGATCTCGACCACGCGCAGTGCCGGAGCATCGAGTGGCTGCTGGGACATGATCAGGCGGCCTTCCGGCGTGAAGGTGATGTTGCCGGGGCGGGTGTCCGAATACTCGGCAAAGGTACTGAGGGTCGCGTGGCTCCAGGCACTGGCTGCGGCGCTCTGGTGGTTGTCGGCGGAGGCTTCAGCCGTTGTGGCATCAGCCTGCACGGCAGAGGCAGCGCTGACGCCCAGCGAGGCGATGAAGATGGCAGTCTTGAGGCGAGAAAAACGCATGGGGACTCCTAGCCCGCCGGTTGGCGCTGTGCGCCGGGCCGGCAGGATCGATGAAGATGAGGTAGAGAGACTGGACGATGACGTGGTCATCGCCCGGGGGTTGTAGAGATTCAGGCGTGACGAATCAGGGACGAATCAGGCGAATCAGGCACGGCGACGCAGTTCATCTTCCAGTTCACTGAGACGCGGATTGCCGATGTAGAGCTGGGAGAGATCCTTGAGCGCCGCGGCGCCGATGAGCTGGCGAGCCCACACCTCAGGCGAAAGCCGTCATCTCTTGCAAGGTGAACTCAGTGACCGCGCCTTCTGTCGCTGCCACGTACTCTTCCAGATGCGGTGCCTGCATGTGCTGCTGCCACAGCTCACGCGAGACCCAGTTCTCGTGAAAGGTGAAATGTGCCGGATTCTCGTTGTTCTGATGCAGGGTGTAAGTGAGACAGCCTTCTTCAGCGCGGGTGATCGGCACCAGCTTGAGAAGCGCCGCCTTGACCTTCTCGATCTGGTCCGGCTTGGCGTGGATATTGGCGATGATGGTCAACTGGGACATGGAAGGAACTCCGTGATGTGTCAGGAAGGCTTGAGTTGCTCAAGCGATGTGATCATCCTAGTCACAAGCCTTGTCCGTATAAACATCACCTTTTCGCAAAGATAATTCGGAAAAACCGCACAATGCTACTGGACAACATCGCGCTGTTTCTGACCATCGTCGAGAAAGGCAGCCTGACCGCCGCGGGGCGCGAGACGGGACTGTCGCCGACGACGGTATCGGAGCGTCTGGCTTCACTTGAGGCGCACTACGGGGTGGTGCTGCTCAACCGCACCACACGTGCCATCAGCCTGACCGAAGAGGGCCGCACGCTGAGGGAAGAAGCCCGTGGTCTGCTCGACAGTGTCTCGGAGCTTGAGACCCGCATCCGCCTGGGCGCCCAGACACTCACCGGTCGAATTCGCATCAGCGCACCGAGCGATCTGGGTCGCAACGCCCTGTCACGCGCCATCACCGAATTTCAGCGTCAGCACCCCACCATCGAGATAGAGCTGCTGCTGTCGGACAGTTACATCGATATCGTCAGTCAGGGGATCGATCTTGCGCTGCGTTTCGGCACCATCATGGACAGCACGCTGCGCGTGCGTCATCTGGGCCAGAAACGCCGCCTGCTGTGTGCCTCTCCCGCCTATCTGGCGCAGCACCCCGCACCGCTGACGCCGGCCGATCTCAAGCAACACAACTGTCTGGTGATGCGCTTTGGCAAGAGCCTCGACAATGAATGGCACTTCGGCAACCACAAGGTGCCACAGATCGTCACCGTCAGCGGCAATCGCATCGCCAATGATGGGGAGCTGGTGCGTCAATGGTGTCTGGAAGGGTTTGGTATCGCCCTGAAATCGGAAGTCGACGTGGCGGATGACTTGCGCGAGGGTCGCCTCGTGGAGCTGCTGCCGGAGCACGCTGCTCCGCCCTCACCGCTTCAGCTACTGTTCCCGCCCGCCCGCGCTCAACCACGCCGCGTGCAGGCCTTCGCCCAGCATCTGGTCGAGACCTTACTGGGACTTGGCAGCGTGGCCATCATCAGCCGGGTTGCCGGCCATCGCTACGCTGGAACCGGCCATGCTGGCCACCATCAGTGCCGCGATCGTCAATGTGCGCATCGTGTCTACCTCATTGTCTTGCAGGAATACCGGCTCAAGAGGTCACACCTCAAGGCATACAATGAGTGCACACTAACGTGTTGATATTGCAGCCAGCAATTGCCCAACCGGGATATGACGATTCCTTTCACGTTGCTCGCAGGCTGTAGCCAACTCGAGACGAGCGTGTCTCATCAGGCACCTGTCCCACCCTCGCCCGCCTCATGGCTTTACCCTGCTCCGCGATCCCCCAAAGCGGTAAAAATTCATCAGTGAATCATTGTCTTCATTTCATGGACACTAACACCGGTCGACGCGTCGATCAGGCTTGACCCAGCGCCAGAAAAACATTGTTATTTACTTGAGAAGAAAATTAAGTCACTGACAGGAAATAACCGAATCGAAACCACGTCAGTGAATGAGATTCTTCATATCACAATAACAATGCCTTTCTGCCGACATCGGAGCCCAGAATGCCTCACGCGACCTGCACCTCAGACGATCACTTCATCCTCACCATCAGCTGCCCGGCGACGTCCGGCATCGTGGCGGCCATCACCACCTTCCTGACCACTCACGAGTGCTACATCAGTGAGCTGGCGCAGTACGATGATGAGGACAAGGGGCAGTTCTTCCTGCGCGCACGCTTCCGTTTCAACACGGGCATCGAAGGCGATATCGAGCGTATGCGTCAGGCCTTTGAAGATGTGGCGGCGCCCTTCGAGATGCAGTGGCAGATCCACGGTGGCAAGGACAAGATGCCGGTGCTGATCATGGTCTCCAAGTTCGACCATTGCCTGGATGATCTGCTCTACCACTATCGCAAGGGTGAGCTGGACATGCAGATCACCGCGGTCGTCTCCAACCACCTGGACCTGCGCCCGATGGTCGAGCGCGAAGGCATCCGCTTCGTCTACCTGCCGATCACCAAGGACACCAAGGCGCGCCAGGAAGCGGCCTTGATGGACATCGTCGAGGAAACCGGCACTCAGCTGGTGGTACTGGCGCGCTACATGCAGATTCTCTCCGATGAGCTGTGCCAGAAGCTGGCCGGGCGCGCCATCAACATCCACCACTCCTTCCTGCCGGGCTTCAAGGGCGCCAAGCCCTACCACCAGGCACACGCCCGCGGGGTCAAGCTGATCGGTGCCACCGCCCACTACGTCACGGCAGACCTCGACGAAGGGCCGATCATCGATCAGGCCGTACAGCGGGTCGAGCACAACTTCGCCCCGGATGACCTGGTCGCCGCCGGCCGCAATACCGAGACCCAGGCGCTGACCAATGCCGTGCGCTATCACATCGAACACCGCGTCTTCCTCGCCAATGATCGCACCGTGATTTTCAAGTAAGGCGTCAAATAAGTCTTCAAACAAGGCGTCAAATAAGTCTTCAAGCAAGGCGTCACAAAAGCCTTCAAGACAGACCACGCGTGAATCATCGGCCGTCACCCAAGGGAGGAAGCGCAGTCATGAATACCCAAGCGACACCCACCGCGATCGCGGACGAGACACTCGCACAGCCCACCGCCGCCGTGATCGATGGCAAGGCCGCCTCGGCGCGACTGCTGGAGGAAGTCACGGCAGAGGTTGCAAGCCTCGCGCAGCAAGGCGTGATACCGGGGCTTGCCGTCGTGCTGGTCGGCGAAGACCCGGCAAGTCAGGTGTATGTGCGCAACAAGCTCAAGCGTACCGTCGAGTGTGGCATGCAGTCCTTCGAGCACATCCTGCCCAGCGAGACCCGCGAGGCCGAGCTGCTGGCGCTGGTAGCGAAGCTCAATGCCGACGCTGATGTGCACGGCATTCTCGTCCAGCTGCCGCTGCCGTCGCATATCCAGGAAGACGCGGTGCTGGAGGCCATCGACCCTGCCAAGGACGTCGACGGCTTCCATCGCATGAACGTCGGCGCACTGGTGCAGGGGGCCGATGCCCTGGCGCCCTGCACCCCCATCGGCTGCATGCGCCTGCTGCGTGACACCTTTGCCGAGCGCGGTGGTGATCTTTCTGGCCTGCATGCGGTGATCATCGGACGCTCCAACATCGTCGGCAAGCCGATGGCCAGCCTGCTGCTGGCCGCCAACTGCAGCGTCACCCAGCTGCACTCACGCAGCCAGAATCCCGCCGAACTCTGCCGCCAGGCCGATATCGTGGTGGCCGCGGTCGGGCGCCCGAACATGATCGGCGCCGACTGGATCAAGCCCGGCGCCGTGGTCATCGATGTGGGCATCAATCGCATCGCGCAGTCCGCCGAGCAAAGCCCCACCGGCAAGGCGCGCACGCGACTGGTCGGGGATGTGGACTTCGCTGCGGTCAGCAAGATCGCGGGTGCCATCACGCCTGTCCCGGGGGGCGTCGGCCCGATGACCATCGCCTGCCTGCTTGCCAACACCCTGACTGCCGCGCGTCGCCAGTCGGCCTGAACCACTAGAGGTACGCCTGCGCGTACCGGGAGTGAATGATGCCCTTTTCTCTGCTCAAGTACGGCCTGTCCTCCGAGTATCCGGCCGAAGTCGACCTCCCACCGCCCACGGAGCTGAAGTCCCGCTACGACGTGGTCATCATCGGCGGCGGCGGACACGGCCTGGCCACCGCCTACTATCTGGCCAAGTATCACGGCATCACCAATATCGCCGTGCTGGAAAAGGCCTACCTGGGCAGCGGCAACACCGCGCGCAACACCGCGGTGATTCGCTCCAACTATCTGACCCCGGAAGGCGTGCGCTTCTACAGCGAATCGGTGCGCATGTTCCAGGGACTGTCCAACGAGTTCGACTACAACATCATGTACTCGGAACGCGGCCAACTGACCCTAGCGCATACCGACTCCACCGTGCGGGCCTTCCGCCAGCGCGCCGAGGTCAACACCCACTTCGGTGGGCGCACCGAGATGCTGGATCGCCAGCAGATCCGCGAGCTGGTACCGAGCCTGAACCTGGACCCCGGCCACCTGCCCGTCATGGCGGGCCTGTGGCATATCGATGGTGCCACTGCGCGGCACGATGCCGTCGCCTGGGGATACGCCAAGGAGGCCGCCAAGCGCGGTGTCGAGATCCACCAGCTCACCGAGGTGCAGGACCTCGTGGTCGAAGGCGGCAAGATCCGCGCGGTGAAGACCAATCGCGGCACCGTGCAATGTGGCTGCGTGGTGCAGGCGGTGGCCGGGCACAGCTCAGTGCTCGCCAGTAAGGCCGGCTTCACCATGCCCATCATCAGCTACCCGCTGCAGGCGATGGTCACCCAACCGTTCAAGCCGTTTCTCGATCCGCTGGTCAGCTCCTCGGCCCTGCACTGCTACGTGCAGCAGACCAGCCGTGGCGAGGTGGTGTTCGGCGGTGGCTCCGACCCCTACCCGCTCTACAACACCCGCTCGACGCTGGACCTCAAGGAGAGCCTGATCGCCGCGGCGCTGGAGATGTTCCCCTTCCTGTCCCAGGCCCGCCTGATGCGCCAATGGGCAGGCACAACCGACATGACCCCGGACTACAGCCCGATCATGGGCGAGAGCCCCGTCGAGAATTATTACCTGGACGCCGGCTGGGGCACCTGGGGCTTCAAGGCGACGCCGATCTGCGGCAAGACCATGGCCGAACTGGTCGCCTCCGGCGGCAAGACCCCGGACCTGATCGCCCCCTTCGCGCTGGAACGCTTCGCGCGCTTCCGTCAGGTCAACGAGATGGGCGCGACTGCCGCCAGCCACTGATGCCTCGCGAGCTCGCGACGGCTCGACCTACAAGGCTCGATGACTGCCCGGGAATGCGCACCCCACGCTGGATGTACAAGAACAACGGTCAAGGATTTCCGCGATGAAGATCATGCCCTGCCCACTCAATGGGCCCCGAAATATCAGCGAATTCGTGTATGGCGGCGAGCTTGCCGACATGCCAGACCCCGATACCTGCAGTGATCGCGAGTGGGCCGACTACGTCTTCTTCAGCGACAACACCGCCGGTGTCGTCACCGAATGGTGGATGCACGCCGCCTCCAGCTACTGGTTTCTCGCCGAGCGTCACACCGTGACCGACGAGATCCTGCGCACCTTCGATCCCTCCGAGCGCTTCACCCAGCGCGTGGAGTTTCCACTGCACACCACGGATAGCTCGGGAGAACGCGCATGAACGCCAGAGTCCCCATGACCCGAGGCGCACGTCTGCCGGCCCCGCTGGGCCGACTGATCGACCGTGACACGCCGGTGACCTTCAGCTTCGATGGTGTGAGCTACCAGGGCTTTGCCGGCGACACCATCGCCAGCGCCCTGGCCGCCAATG
Source organism: Cobetia sp. ICG0124 (assembly GCF_004006355.1). NCBI lineage: Bacteria > Pseudomonadati > Pseudomonadota > Gammaproteobacteria > Oceanospirillales > Halomonadaceae > Cobetia > Cobetia sp. ICG0124. The sequence goes on from NZ_CP024893.1 coordinate 1,998,467, forward strand.
GCCGCTGGCTGCTGTCGCGCTCCTTCAAGTATCACCGCCCGCGCGGCGCCCTGACCTTTGCCGGCCAGGATGCCAACACCCTGGTGCAATTGCCAGATGAGCCCAACGTGCTGGGCGATGAGCGCCAGATCAGCAGCGGCTTGCAGGTCACTGCTCAGAACGTGAATGGCAGCCTGGACAATGACCGCGACATGCGTCTGGGCAAGTTCTCGAAGTTCATGCCGGTCGGCTTCTATTACCGCGCCTTCTACAAGCCCAAGGGCGTCTGGAAGTACTGGGAACCGTTGATTCGCCGCAAGGCCGGTCTGGGCACGCTGAATCTGGACGTGCGCGGCGACTACCACGACAAGGCCTATCTGTTTCATGACGTGGTGGTGGTCGGCGCAGGCCCGGCTGGCATGGCCGCGGCGCTGGCAGCCGCTGACGGTGGCGCCAGCGTGCTGCTGGTCGAACAGGGCCGTCTGCTCGGCGGCGCCTTGACCTATGCGCGCTTCGACGCCGAAGGCCTTGAGGCCAACCAGACACTGCAGACGCTGAGCGCGGCCGTCACGGCGCATCCGCGCATCGACGTGATGACCGAGGCGACCTGCAATGCCTGGTTTACTGACAACTATCTGCCAGTGATTCGCGGCAAGCGCCTCTACAAGGTGCGCGCCAAGGAATGCATTCTCGCCAGCGGCGCCTTCGATCAACCGGTGGTATTTCGCAACAACGACCTGCCGGGCATCATGCTCGCCAGCGCTGCCCAGCGCCTGATGCAGCACTACGGTGTGCGTCCGGGCAAGCAGGGCGTGGTGATCACCGGCAGCGATGATGGCTATCTGGCAGCACTCGACCTGATGGAGCACGGCGTCAACATCGTCGCCCTGCTCGACATGCGCGTCCAGCCCGATGAGGCAAGCCTTGCCGATGCGGTGCGCCACTGCGGCATCGCCCTGAAGCTCGAGCACGCCATCTTCGAGGCGCAGGCGGAGAAGTCGCTGCATCACGTCACGGGCGTCGAGGTACGCAAGATCATCGCGCGCGGCGAACTGGCCACCGAGGGAGAGGTGATCCCCTGTGATCTGGTCTGCATGACGGCGGGCTACATGCCGGTCTACCAGCTGGCCTGTCAGGCGGGCGCCAAGCTCTCCTATCTGGATGACGATGCGCGTTTCAGCCTCAGCGGCCTGCCGAAACATTTGCACATGGCAGGCTCCGCCAATGGCCTCTATCACCTCAAGGACGTGATCGCCGATGGTCAGCGTGCCGCGAGCGCCGCCCTGAACGGGCTTGCCGCGGCAGGCAAGGTCGTGGATGCCACGCTTGAGGCGAATGAGCCTGCGGCCGTCACGCCGTCACGCCCCTTCCGTCAGCATGGCTGGCCGCTGTTCGCGCACCCCAAGGGCAAGGAGTTCGTCGATCTGGATGAAGACCTGCAGATTCGCGACATCCTCAATGCCACCCGCCATGGCTATCGCGACATCCAGCTGGTCAAGCGCTTCTCGACACTGGGCATGGGTCCGTCCCAGGGCCGTCACTCGGCACTGCCGGCCGCGCGTCTGGTCGCCGAAGCCACACAGCGCAGCGTCAGCGAGACCGGCGTGACCACCGCGCGCCCGCCCTTCGTGGCCGAACCGCTGCCGCTGCTGGCCGGTCGCAGCTTCGACCCCTACCGCCAGACACCGATGCATCAGCGCCATCTAGCTCTCGGTGCCAACATGATGCCGGCCGGCCACTGGGCGCGCCCGGCCTTCTATGGCCGCCCGGAGCAGCGCAATGACGCCATGCAGACCGAGGCGCTGGCCGTGCGCAACGGCGTGGGCCTGATCGATGTCTCGACCCTCGGTGGCATCGAGCTGCGCGGGCCGGATGCCGCCGAGCTGCTCAACCGCCTCTACACCTTCGCCTTCCTCAAGCAGCCGGTGGGTCGCACACGTTACGCCACCATGGCCAACGAGCAAGGCGTGATCATCGACGATGGCGTCTCGTGCCGCCTCGGTGAGGAACACTTCTATGTCACCGCCACCACCAGCGGCGTGGACCGTGTCTACCAGCAGATGCTGAAGTGGAATGCCCAGTGGCGACTCGATGTCGATATCACCAACGTCACCGCCGCTTACTGCGCCGTCAATCTGGCCGGGCCCAAGGCCCGCGAGGTGCTGAGCAAGGTGTGTCGCGACATCGACCTGAGCCCCCAGGCCTTCCCCTATCTGGAGCTGCGCACCGGCCATCTCGAGACCGAATTGCTGGGCACGCAGGGCAGGATTCCCGCCCGCCTGCTGCGGGTCGGCTTCGTCGGTGAACTGGGCTACGAGATCCACGTGCCGAGCCGTTTCGGCGAAGCGCTGTGGGACCTGCTGATGCTGGCAGGCGAGCAGGCCGACATCCGCCCCTTCGGCGTCGAGGCCCAGCGTCTGCTGCGTCTCGAGAAAGGTCACATCATCATCGGTCAGGATACCGATGGCATGAGCCATCCCGGCGAGATCGGCCTTGAGTGGGCAGTCAGCCACAAGAAGCCCTTCTGTGTCGGCCGTCGTGCGATCGAGATTCTTGCCGCCCAGCCCCAGACCCGCAAGCTGGTCGGCTTCATGCTGCCCAAGGACAGCCCGCAACCGCTGGAAGGTCAGCTGGTGCTCAGCGGCGGGGAACAGAGCGCCGACGCCGCCAAGCCCGGTGGCGATATCACCGGCAACGTGACCTCGTGTGAATACAGCGCGACGCTGGGTGCCATCATCGGCCTGGCCTACGCCGGAATCGACAGCAGTACGCCCGGCAGCAAGATCACCATCCGCACCCAGGGCGACGTACTGGTCCAGGCCGAGGTCGTGGCACTGCCCTTCTTTGATCCCAAGTCTGCCCGCCAGGAGCTGTGAAATGACGACATCAATGACGGACCACCTGGATGGCGCCACGGCGTTGGCGCGCTGTGCATTGCCGGCAAGCCTCACTGGCGCGTCGACAACCGACGCATCAAGTGACATGGCGACGGCCATCAGCCACTGCGCGCTCGCCGACATGAGCGCCTTGGGACGCGCAGGTCTTCGCGGCCGCGAGGCCGCCGACTGGCTGGGCGCGCTGGGCTTCACGGTGCCGGATACGCCCAATACGGCAAGGCTCCAGACGGATGGCAGCTGGCTGGTCAGGCTGTCAGTGGGTGAGTTTCTGCAACTGACGCCGACCATCACCCCCGATGCGGGCGTGGCCGAGCTGCCGCTCATCGCGCAGGCGGATGACGCACTGGCCCAGGGCAGGCGCGTGCATTCCCTGCCACGGCGGGATTCCCACGCCTGGTTCAGCCTGAGTGGCACCAGCGTACCGACGCTGATGGCCAAGCTGTGCGGGGTGGACCTGCGCAGTGAGGCCTTCCCGCCCGGGAGCGTCGCGCAGACGTCAGTGGCACGCACCAACGCGATCATCGTCAACGTGGGAAGCCATCAGTGCCCCTGCTTCCACCTGCTGTTCGACATCGCCTCCAGCCACTATCAGTGGGGCGTCATGCTCGATGCCATGCGCGAATACTCGGGGCAGACCGTGACAGCCGCTGCCCTACTGGCCCATCATCACGGCTAGCGATTGCGACGCAACCTTGGCATCCGCTCGCGCATGCCTCTCACGTTGTCACCCGCTCCCCGTCGTCGTCTGAGTTCCAGGCAGCGACGGGGAGACTGCGTTTCACCTACGGCTCGCCATACGCAGCAAAAGGAACCAGGTATGCCCGATTCCCACGCCTCGCTCCCTTCCGGGCAGGATGTCGTGACCGATGACCCATCGCTCTCGACCGCGCCTGCTCGCGAGAATGATTACACCGTGCCGGCACTGTTTCGCGGGCTGAGAATCCTCGAGATGTTCAGCAGCAGGCGCAAGGTGCTGACCACCAATGACTTCGCCGAGGAACTGGGCACCACCAATTCGGCCATCTATCGTATCGTCATCACCCTCACCGACATGGGCTATCTCAAGAAGATCGCTCGCAACACCTATGAACTGGGGCCACAGGTCATCTCGCTGGGCTTCAGCTATCTGGCCAGTCGTGACCTGGTCGAGGTAGTGGCACCCCACCTGGACACCCTGCGCGACCAGACCACCATGTCGTGCCACCTGAGCGTTCGTGAGGGCACGGATGCCATCTATCTCTACCGCGCCTTCGCCGCACAGCGCATGTCGGTCAACATCCCCATCGGTTCCCGTCTGCCGTGTCATGTCAGCGCCATGGGGCGCATCCTGCTCACGGTGCTGGGCGAGGATGAACTGCAGCAGCTCTACCGCCAGATCCGCCTGGATGACTACCCACCGCCGGCGCCCCAGAACCTGCCGGCATTGAAGGATGCCATCGAGGAGGCTCGCCGCCAGGGATGGGTGGAAAGTCGTTCCGACTACGCCACCGCCATCGCCACGGGACTGTACGACCACACCGGCCATCTGGTGGGCGCCATCAATATCTCGGGCCCCGATGCGATGATGGCCGACGAGCGCCGGCGTCTGCTGTTGCGCGGCGCGCTGATGGACTGCGCCCGCCATATCAATCATGAGCTGGGTGGCCTGCACCGCCGCTGACCCCTTGCCCACCCTTTCCCCTTCCGCTCCCCCTGGAACACGAGAAGGCCCGCCAATTGGCGGGCCTTCTCGTATCACACGCTGACAGGACTCACCTCACTCGGGGGACTCACCTCACTCGGGGAATCCAGCACTTGGGGGGCAGACTCAACGCGCCGCCCCCTTGAGCACCGCAGCCGGAACTGCAGCGCTCGCCTTGCCGGCATGCCCGGACGCAGTGCTTTCTCCCTGTGACGGGGAGGACATGTTCACGAATTCCGGGTAGGCCCCCATGCCACATTCGTGCATGTCCATGCCTTCCAGTTCCTCTTCCTCGCTGACACGCAGGCCACCACAGACCTTCTTGATCACCAGCAGCGCCACCAAGCTTGCGCCGAACATCCAGGCGAAGATGATCAGCGTGCCCAGGATCTGGGTACCGAACGCGGCGTCCGGATTGGAGAACAGCACTGCCATGATGCCCCACAGGCCGGCGGAGCCGTGTACGGAGATGGCACCGACCGGGTCATCGATCTTGAGACGGTCCAGTCCCACCACCGACAGCACCACGATGATGCCGCCTACCGCACCGACCAGCACCGCAAGGCCGGCAGACGGCAGCAACGGCTCGGCGGTGATCGAGACCAGACCGGCCAGCGCGCCATTCATCACCATCGTCATGTCAGTCTTGCCGAACATGGCGCGTGACAGCAGTGCCGCGGCCACCATGCCCGCAGAGGCCGCGGCATTGGTGTTGACGAAGATACGCGCCACGCTGTTGGCATCATCGAGACTGGCGATCTTGAGCATCGAGCCGCCATTGAAGCCGAACCAGCCCATCCACAGGATGAACATGCCCAGCATGGCGATCGGCAGATTGGCACCCGGAATGGCACGTACCTTGCCGTCCACGCCGTAGCGCCCCTTACGCGGACCGACCAGCAGCACCGCCGCCAATGCCGCCGCCGCGCCCGCCATGTGCACGACCACCGAGCCTGCGAAGTCCTGATAGCCCATCGCATCCAGGAAACCGCCGCCCCACTTCCAGTAGCCTTCCACCGGATAGATGACCGCGACCATCACCACCGCGAAGATCAGAAACGGCCACAGGCGCATGCGTTCCGCCACGGCCCCCGAGACGATGGACATGGTCGCGGCGGCAAACACCGCCTGGAAGATGAAGTCCGCCATGCTGGAGTAATAGGCCGCCCCTTCGCCAGCACTGATGTCGCTGAGGGTATTGTCAGCGCCGAGCATGAACGACAGCCCCGGAATCACGCTGCTGATGGCGTTGTCACCGGGATACATCACGTTGTAGCCCACCACCAGGAACACCAGACAGGCGATGCCATAGAGCAGCGCATTCTTGGTCAGGATCTCGACGGTATTCTTGGAGCGCACCAGCCCGGATTCCAGCATCGCGAAGCCGCAGGCCATGAACATGACCAGCGCGGTACACATCAGGAAGTAGAACGTATCCAGCGCGTAGCTGAGTTGCAGCACATCGATATTCACCAGCGTTTCCCCTTTGTTGTTATTCGCAAGCGCTTTCGTCAGCGGCTTGCGATCCATTCCCTATCACGCCCTCGGCGCCGAGAGCGGTTTGCCGAGAGCGCATTGGCCTTGGCCGCAACGCTTGCCTCGCGGGCTTCCAGCCACTCGAGCACGCTGGGCAGATAGCGCGTCAGCCCCTTGTAGTCGATCAGCTCCGCCGGCAGGGTCTTGAGCACCTTCAGCAGACGCGTCTGCCAGACCGGGTTGGTACACAGGTCCTCGAGGCTGATCAGATAGGTGCGGATACCGAAGAACAGCGCATGACTGCGCGGCATGCGCACCAGCGTCTGCAGCTCGACGCGCAGATGCACATCACGACCGGCGTTTTCGGCGGTGATGGTGGTGCGATCACTGCCCCACTCGGCATAGGTCTCCGGGGAGCTGTCCATGCGCGGATGGATGGTCATGGTCCAGTTGAGGCGTCGCACCGGCCCGCCGACCTGGATGGCGCACAGGTATTTGAGCGCGCGATCGAACACGCCCATCTCATGCGCCAGCGGCACCGGACCATGCCACTGCTTGAAGCTCATGCCGGCATCGAAGGCCAGTGACCAGTCCGCCGGACAGGTGATCATGCCGGCGTCCATGAAGAGGTCACCGTCGCGCTGGTCGAGCAGCGCGATATCGCCCTGCATCTGCCGGCCGATATAGTCCAGTGGCGGCAGTGGCAGGCTGGCGTCATCGCCCATGCGGAAGCTCTGTTCCAGCTCCAGCAGATGGTTGCGCCACACGCAGTCATCGCCGTCGCGCTCGAAACTGAAGGCCTCGGGATAGTCCCGGGCGTAGTGCGTCATCACGAATTCCAGGAAGTCCCAGGCTGCCGGCTGCATGTGTGGCATCACCAGGCAGCGTCTGGGGTCCTTGGCCAGCACCCGCTCACGCTCGGCGATCTCGCTCAGATAATGCTCATCGATATCCAGCATGTGCTCGGTGATGGAACCCGGCTTGCCCGGCAAGACATGTGGCTCGATATTGACCGAGTAACGGTACTCATCTTCCGGGAACGGGAAGGGAAAACGCTGGATGGCGTAGTCGGAATTCTTGAAGGTGAACTGACCATGGAACGCCTGGTCATCTCGCGGGGAAAATTGCATGTTCCTGCTCCTTGGGGGTCCATCTCGCGAAAGACGGTTTCAGAGATCCAGCACCAGCCGCTGGCTGCGTGCCCGGGAAACGCAGGGCATCACGCAGCGCTGACTGGCCCGCTCCTGTTCATCGAGGAAGGCGTCACGGTGTTCCGCCTCCCCCTCCAGCATCTCGACCCGACACTGTCCGCAGACCCCGCCGCGACACAGGCTCGTCACCTCGACACCGCTGCGCTCCAGCGCTTCCAGCAGGGATTCCTGGGCACCGACCGCCACTTCCACGCCGCTGCCACGCGCCACGGCCATGAAGGGAGTCCCCGGCTCCGGGGCGGCAAAGACCTCGTGATGGATGCGCGCGAGACTCCAGTGCAACTCGCGCGCCGCGTCCTTCACGGCATCGATCATGGCCTGCGGGCCGCAGAGGTAGACGTGCGTGCCGGCGGGCTGACGCGCCAGCAGGGCCTTGAGATTCGGACGCTCGAGACGGTGCTGGGTGATGTTGCCACTCGCCAGATAGGGCGCGGCCTCCGGGAAGCGGGCGACGTCGAGGTCCTGGCTGCGCAGGTGCAGCTCCCAGCTGGCGCCACGCCTCTCCAGTTCCGGCAGGTAGGAGAGAAACGGCGTGATGCCGATGCCGCCTGCCAGCATCAGGTGATGGCGCGCCTGCCAGTGCGGCAGAAAGAGGTTGGCCGGCGGGCTGAGCTCCAGCTCGTCGCCGACCTTGACGCGGGAATGGATGGCTTCGGAGCCGCCACGCGAGACCGGCTGACGACGCACCGCGATGCAGTACTGCGAGGGATCATCCGGCGGGCTGATCAATGAGTAGGCGTTGCGACACACCCGCCCTTCTCCTGGAATGCCCAGCACCACATGACTGCCCGGCGAGAACGGCGTGAAGGGGGAAGCCTCATCGGCAGGCACCAGAGTGAGACGGCGCACGCTGCTGCTGAGCTGATCGACCGCGGCGACCCGCGCCTTCATGAAGCGAGACATGGTGCCACCTCCTCCTGTGGGGGGATCTCTCCCGGGGCTTCCGCATCGATTCGCACGCCCATGTAGGCACCGAGGCGCTTGGAAAAATGATCACGCACTTCCAGCATCAAGCCGCAGCCATCGCAGGCCGCCGGCGAGTGGATGACATGCTCACTGACCTGCTGACAGTGCACGCAGAACACATGCCGCCCCAGGGCAGCGACCGGCAGCATCACCATGTCATCCAGCAACAGCCCCTGCAGCTGAGCCAGATTGGCGACCTGCCACACGAAATGCTCACTGCCGATGATGACCAGACACCCCGCCGCGCCTACCTCGCCGATGGCACCCGCCAGCGCATCGCAGGCCAGGGGGCGATCATCGACGTCGTACCAGCGATGCAGGCGGGCGCTGTCGGCGGGCCCCGTGGGCAACGCCTCTGTTGCCGGAGCGGATTGCACGGCGCCTCCCACCTCGCGGCTACCGAGCTGCCCCAGCAGCGTACTGATCAGCTGACAATGCATCTGCAGTTGCTGACGGGCGTTGCCCGCCGCCTCTCCAGTGCCTGGCAGGCTCTCGGGAGACTGGCATGCCACCAGATAGCGTTGGGCATCGGGCAGCGCCTCGATGCGTGGATAGTGTTGCCGACTTCGAATCCCGGCAGTGACAGAGGATGATTGCGGGCTTTTCATGACACGACCCTGCTCTGAGAAATTGTCCTTGTTGTAATGCCGCCGTCTTGACGATGACGCGCATCCGACTACCACTCCATTTCTTGAGCATATTTCGTGCCATTGACGGCAAAATCATTCCCCAATATACCCGGCAAAATCGTCTGAAAACCCCACTTCACATATGAACAATCAATAGAGGAACTCACGCACCAAAACAGAGCGCAAAACTCGTGAATAACGGCTTTTATTCACCATTATTGCCCTGATCCAATCTCACCTCATAAGCCAATCGCTACGCCTGACATATTTCTCATTCAATATCTTCAAGATGCTGAAAGAATGGAAAAACTTTATCCTGGGAGAATCATGACCTCACGATCCACACGACACTACATGCTCTCCAAAGGGTGAGGCGCTTTGATAACTCAATATCGTCAGGTCATATTTTTCTACATCAACCGGAGCAGAGTTCTTGTCATTGCGACATTTTGCCTGGACAACATTGCGGCGAGCTTGCTGACAAAAGGCTTCGCAGCTTTGCCATGACAATCATGCGCAATGGCAGCCATGCACGATCGCTCTCATGCGCAATGGCACACGCACGATAGAGATCGTGCCATCAGTATCCGCCCTGCCCCGGCACCCAGTTGGTGCCCGCCAGAGGCACCCGGGCCATGGCCGCGGCTTCCACGTTCAGGGCGACCAGATCTTCCGGTTCCAGGTGGTGCAGGTGCGATTTGCCACAGGCACGTGCCAGGGTCTGGGCTTCCAGCGTCAGCACGCGCAGGTAGTTGGCCAGACGCTTGCCGGCTGCGATCGGGTCCAGTCGCTGGCTCAGCTCCGGGTCCTGGGTGGAGATACCGGCCGGACACTTGCCATCCTGGAAGTCGTCATAGAAACCGGCGGCGGACCCCAGCTTCTGATACTCATCGGCATAGCGCGGATGGTTGTCGCCCAGCGCAATCAAGGCGGCAGTACCGATGGCCACGGCATCGGCACCCAGCGCGATCGCCTTGGCCACATCGGCGCCATTGCGAATCCCACCGGAGACGATCAGCTGCACCTCACGGTGCAGGCCCATCTCCTGCAGTGCCTGAGTGGCCTGGGGGATGGCGGCCATGGTCGGGATACCGACGTGTTCGATGAAGACATCCTGGGTGGCGGCGGTGCCGCCCTGCATGCCATCCAGCACGATGACATCCGCGCCCGCCTTCACCGCCAGCTTGACGTCATAGTAGGTGCGGGTCGCGCCGATCTTGACGTAGATCGGCACCTGCCAGTCGGTGATCTCACGCAGTTCGGCAATCTTGATCGCCAGGTCATCCGGGCCGGTCCAGTCCGGGTGGCGACAGGCGCTGCGCTGGTCAATGCCCTGCGGCAGCGTACGCATGCCCGCGACCCGCTCGGAAATCTTCTGGCCCAGCAGCATGCCGCCACCGCCGGGCTTGGCGCCCTGGCCGAGCACGACTTCAATTGCGTCGGCCTTGCGCAGGTCGTCCGGGTTCATGCCATAACGTGACGGCAGATACTGATAGACGAGGCGCGAGGACTGGCCGCGCTCCTCCGGGGTCATGCCGCCATCGCCGGTAGTGGTGGAGGTGCCGATTTCCGAGGCACCACGCCCCAGCGCTTCCTTGGCCTGGGCGGACAGGGCACCGAAGCTCATGCCGGCGATGGTCACCGGCGTGCTGATCACGACCGGCTTCTTGGCATGGCGCGTGCCGAGCACGACTTCGGTCTCGCACTTCTCGCGATAGCCTTCCAGCGGATAGCGCGACATGCTGGCGCCGAGGAACAGCAGGTCATCGAAATGCGGCACCTTGCGCTTGGCGCCCCAGCCACGGATATCGTAGATTCCCGTCTCCGCCGCGCGCTGGATCTCATGGATGACATCGCGGCCGAAGGTGGCGGATTCCCGCAGTGCCGGGTTGTAAGGCTGTGTTTGAGTTTCGTCAGTCATGTTGGGCATCCTGATCAGTAGGCTGAGGCGTTGTCGACCTTGAAGTGATAGAGCTGACGCGCAGATCCATAACGCGTGAAGCTGGCCGGGTCTTCATCGATTCCGGCACTCGCCAGCAACTCCGCCAGTTCTTCCAGGTGCTCGGCACGCATGTCCTTGGCGATGCAGTCCGCGCCCAGCGATGCGACCGTGCCCTTCACGTAGAGTCGCGCTTCATAGAGCGAATCGCCGAGTCCTTCGCCGGCGTCGCCGCAGACCACCATGCGCCCCGCCTGGCCCATGAAGGCACTCATGGCCCCGATGTTGCCCTTGACGACGATATCCACGCCCTTCATCGAGATGCCGCAGCGCGCCGAGGCGTTGCCTTCGATGATCAGCAGGCCGCCGTGGGCGGTCGCGCCCGCGGACTGGGAAGCATCGCCCTTGACCCGCACGCAGCCGGACATCATGTTTTCCGCCACCCCGACCCCGGTGTTGCCGTGGATGGTGACGCTGGCCTTCTGATTCATGCCCGCACAGTAGTAGCCCGCGTGGCCATCGATATCGACACTGATAGCGTCATTGATGCCGCAGGCGATGTTGTGGGCGCCGTCGGAATTGACCACTCGCCACTCACGCGCGTCCTTCAGGGTGTCGGCATCGTGCAAGGCCTGGTTCAATTCGCGCAGCCCATCAACGGCCAGATCGTGAGTCTTCATCATTACGCGGCCTCCGAACGGGCGGTGTCTTTTTCCCACAGATACAGGCGGCCGGGTTCCGGCTCCCACACGCGGGCATCCTTGATGCCCGGCAGACTGGCCAGGGCGCGGTATTCCGAGGCCATGGCCACGTAATCATCGGTCTCGGCGATCACGGCAGGCTTGCAGGCGATCGGGTCACGCACCACGGCGAAGCCATCACGGGTGCCAATGGTGAAGGTGAAGAAGCCATCAAGGTCCTTCAGGGCGCCGGTGATCGCGGCTTCCAGGCTGTCGCCCTGCTCCAGACGCCAGGTCAGGTAGCCAGCGGCGACTTCGGAATCGTTGTCGGTCTCGAAGCTGATGCCCTCACGCTTGAGCTTGGTGCGCAGCCAGTTGTGGTTGGACAGCGAGCCATTGTGGACCAGGCACAGATCACGCCCGGTGGAGAACGGGTGGCTGCCCTGCAGGGTCACGGCGCTTTCGGTCGCCATGCGGGTATGGCCGATGATGTGGCTGCCCTGCATGCCCTTGAGGCCATAGAGGCTGGCGATATGGGCCGGCAGGCCCACTGCCTTGAGGATTTCGATGCTCTGCCCCACGCTCAATACGCGAATCTGCGGGGCACTGTCGGCAAGCCAGCTACGCACGGCGCTCTCTTCCCCGGCGATCTTGAATACCGCGACACTGGCATTGCTGAACCAGTCCGCCACCGTGCCGACCTGCTCGCCCAGGCCCTTGGCGATCGCCTCCCAATCCTCATCGACACCATCGCTTTGCAGCGTCAGCTTGATGCCAGCGTCAAATTCGTCGCCATAGATGGCGAAGCCAGCGCTGTCCGGGCCGCGATCGGTCATCGCGATCAACATCGGCTCGAACAGCTCCCCCAGGCGCGATTCCAGCGCCGGGTTCTTGAGATAAAGCCCTACGATTCCACACATGGTGATGTCCTCTCACGGGCAGGAGGCGTCTCCTGCCTGGTGTCTTGAGCGTGGTGGTGACAGTGGCGACCCTCGTCTGACATGATCCGCGAGGTCCGCGAGCGCCGCCGGATGAGATCAGAAGAATTCGGCGTAGCGCTGGACTTCCCAAGCACTGACGTGCGCGTTGTAATCCCGCCATTCCTCGCGCTTGAGGCGCATGAACTCGGCGCAGATCCCCTCGCCCAGGCTCTCGCGCAGAATGCTGTCCGCCTCGAGCGCATCGATGGCCAGGGCCAGATTCTGCGGCAGCGTCTCGATGCCCTTCTCGGCGCATTCGCTCGGGGTCAGCGAGTAGAGATTGATGTTGTGGGGCGTGCCCGGGTCCAGCTTGCGCGCCACGCCATCCAGCCCCGCCGCGATGATGGCGGCGTGCACGAGATAGGGGTTGCAGCCGGCGTCCGGCAGGCGGAACTCGAGGCGACCGTAGGGCACGCGCACCATGGCCGAGCGGTTGTTGTCCCCGTAGGCGACGAAGACCGGCGCCCAGGTCGCGCCGCTGGTGCTGCCACCCCCGACCAGACGCTTGTAGGAATTGACGGTCGGCGCGGCAAAGGCACACAGCGCCGGGGCATGCGCCAGCAGACCGCCGAGGAAGTGATACGCCAGCGGCGACAGGCCCATGCCCTGGGAATCGGAGTCATCGCCAAACAGATTGCGGCCGGTGTCATCACACACGGACAGGTGGAAGTGCATGCCGTTGCCCGGGCGGTCCGCCAGCGGCTTGGGCATGAAGGAGCACACCATGCCCAGGTCATTGGCGATCTCGCCGGCAGCCATGCGCACGAAGGTGAAGCGGTCTGCCGAGGTCAGCGCATCGCTGTAGGTGTAGTTGATCTCGAACTGGCCATTGGCGTCCTCGTGATCGATCTGATAGACGTCGAAGTCCACCGCCTGCAGCGATTCGACCAGACGCTCGAGGAATTCACGCGAACGTGACAGGCCCTTGTAGTCGTAGCAGGGCTTGGCGAGGGTATCGCTCTCATCCACCGGCAACAGCTCACCCGCTTCCCCCCGGCGGAACAGTGAGAATTCCGGCTCCAGCCCGCTATTGAGTGTCCAGCCCTTCTCCTTCATGCGCTCCAGCTGCTTGAGCAGTACCACACGGCTGTCGTTGGCGAACGGTTGCCCATTGACGTAGCCATCACAGGCCATGCGCGCATAGCCCGGCTGCCACGGCACCAGGCACAGCGAGTCCAGATCGCCACGCGCCATGAAGTCCGGCCCCTCCGGCGACATGCCGAGACCACTGACGGCGAAGCCGGCAAAGCCGGCGCCCTTCTCGACCACATCCATCAGGCAATTGGCCGGCACGGACTTGGTCTTGGCAGCGCCATGAATATCCACGAACTGCGCCAGCAAGTAGCGAATATCGTGATCCTTGATGAACTGTTGCGCCTTTTCGGGTGACATCTGGGTTTCCTCTGAGAGCGGACCGGGTTCCATCTCCCTCGACACTGTCTGCCACCCCGGGAAACCTGACCCCTTGTGGTGACACGCCACGCCAAGATAGCGGATGAAACGAGTTTTTGTGATTCCTGCTGGTCAACTTTATTTCCCTCAAAGAAAAGCATGCAGCATGCCATTTCGCCAGCTGCCGCCCAGAACTTTTCATCAACCTCATGTTTTGCATGGGAATTTATTTTCCGAGCTCGTTTTACCCCACATAAAACGCCAGGTGATCCTGAGTGAAATCCTGCCCGTTTCTCGAAATAGGCATCATTTCGGTGCCCAAAGCCCCCTCTTCGCACCAGCATGACGCAAAGCGCTGATATTCACGCCCGAATTCGTGCTGCCAATCAGCGCCTGACCCGCTCAAGGATTGCCGTGTCCATGGCCTTTGACGGAATTGGCAAGCCCCTTGCTTAACCATGAGGAATGTTTCTTTCCTTTCAAGAATCGACACTCATGCGATCAGGCAAGGCAAGCAGCAGGCACAAGTCCTTGTGAAGCGCCTGAAGAGGCGCCTGAAGAGGCAACAGAACAACAACACCTCCTGCGGCGAATGCGCGTCTTGCGCGCCATCTCCGCCAGCACCAGCAGGACTACGGCACCACCCACTTACGCTAGGCAGCACGACTCACAGGAGAAAGGGACGCATGGCGAATTCATGGCGCATCTCGGCATTGGCCGAACAACACCGCAAGCTGGGCGCGGAGCTGGAAGACTGGAATGGCATGGGCACTGCCTGGAATTACGCCGTCTCGGACACGGCCGATGACCACGAGACCATCCGCACCCGCGCCGGTCTGATGGATGTCTCGGGGCTCAAGAAGATCCACTGCAACGGCCCGCACGCTCAGGCCGTGCTGGATTACGTCACCACGCGGGACATGTCCAAGCTGTATCCGGGCAAATCGGTGTACGCCAGCGTCTTGAATGAGGCCGGCAAGTTCGTCGACGACTGCATCGTCTATTGCCTGGCGCCGAACTCCTATCTCGTGGTGCACGGCACGGGCACCGCGAATGAAATGCTGGCCAAGAGTGCCCTGGGGCGTGCCGTCAGCCTGACCTTCGATGACGACATGCATGACATGTCACTGCAGGGGCCGGTCGCGGTGGATTTCCTTGAGCGTCACGTGCCGGGCATCCGTGAGCTGCGTTACTTCCACCATCTGCAGACCCAGCTGTTCGGCTACCACGTGATGATCTCGCGCACCGGCTACACCGGCGAGCGGGGCTACGAGATCTTCTGCAAGGCCAAGGACGCTCCCTCTCTGTGGGAACAGATTCTCGAAGATGGCGCCGACATGGGCATCAAGCCGTGCAGCTTCGGCACCCTTGACTGGCTGCGGGTCGAGAGCCACCTGCTGTTCTACCCGGCGGACAATTCCGAAACCTACCCGTATCCCGACCAGCCGGTGGGCGACACCCTGTGGGAGCTGGGCCTGGACTTCACCGTCTCACCGGGCAAGACCGAATTCCGTGGCGCCAGCGAACACTTCGCGCTGCAGGGCAAGGAGCGCGTCAAGGTCTATGGCGTGCTGTTGGACTCGAAAGACGTCGCCCAGATCGGTGACAAGATCTACGCCGACGGCAAGTGCGTCGGTGTCATCACCCAGGGCATGTACTCGCGCCTGAGCGATCGCTCCATGGCGCTGGCACGTCTCGAACCCGGCTATGCCGAGCATGGCACCCCGCTGACCCTCAAGACCGGCACTGACGGCGAGACCAGCCTCTCGGCCATCAGTCATTCCCTGCCCTTCGATGACCCGGAAAAGGCCAAGCGACTGGCGCGCGGCTGATCGCGCGCCACAACCTCGAGGCAATAGCCAAAGCCTCGAGGCAATAGCGCAAAGCGCCCGAGGCTGAACAGCGCGAAATCTGCGACGCATGCTCGGCATAGCGTCGAGGAGACCTGAGAGGCCTCACTCGGCATGGCGTCGAGCTGAGGCCTGCTTGCATCACCGAGGACTGGCCACCAACGTGGATGAGGGGTGGCGGTAAACTTGATAATCTCACCCGATATCCGCACGCGGGTGACGCGCAATGACTCCCACAAGGACGCGTTTCTTGTCCCGCCTGCTCATCCCTATCGCATCCCCCTCCGCCACAGGAGTTATCCATGCCGCGAGAATCCTCCCATTCCTCCGACACACCTCAACCGACAGCCCACGAAGCGCGAACGAAAGCGACTGAGACGAAAACCGCGTCGCTGACCGCAGAACCTGCCGCGCAGTCCGAGGTGAAAGAGACCATCACCGCGGCAGCCGACGAGACGCGCCTGGGACTTGAGCAGCACATTGCGCGCGCGCTCAAGCAGCAGCGAGTCTCGCAGGGCTACAAGATTTCCGATGTCTCGCGTATCGCCGGTGTCAGTCAGGGCATGATCAGCAAGGTGGAGAACGCCCAGGTGTCCACCAGCCTCGATACCCTCAACAAGCTGTGCAATGCCTTGAGTCTGCCGATCTCGAAGCTGTTCAGCGATTACGATGTCAATGGGCGTGGTGCCCAGCACATCAAGGCCGGGCAAGGCATGCAGGTGGTACGCACCGGCACGGAAGTCGGCCATGCCTATCAACTGTTGAGCTACAAGCAGGGCCCCAAGAAGCGCTACGAACCCTTCCTGATCACCATGGATGATGCCAGCGAAGTCTTCCCCAACTTCTGCCATGCCGGACATGAATTCATCTACCTGCTGTCAGGACATCTCACCTATCGCCACGGTGACAAGTTCTATGAGATGGGCCCCGGCGACAGCCTGGCCTTCGATGCCGGCGTTCCGCATGGCCCCGAGAAGTTGAACGAGGTCCCGATTCAGCTGCTGTCGATCATTCACTACGACGACAAGTGTCGGTGTCACCTGGCGCAGGGCGTCCAGCTCGGTCAGATAACGCTCCAGCACCAGGTTGGGCGCGCGGCTCTTGCGCGTGATGGCGCTGTAATAGGTGACATAGGAGTTGGCCACCGGGCTGAGCGCCTGCATCTGGCCATCGCGCACCCAGCGCTCGGCATAGTGGGTGGGCAGATAGCCGAGATAACGCCCGGAGAGCACCAGAAAGGCGATGCCCTCGCGGTCGGTCGCCGAGGCGGATGCCCTGAGTGGCTCATGCAGCGCCTTGATCGTGGGCGTCTGCGCGTAGGCAGGCAGCACGGCATCATGCTGGCGTATTTCCTCCTGCCCCACCGGACGACCGCGCGCGCGAGTGTCGCCTTCCCGGGGCTCGCGAAACAGCACATGACCCCGCGCGCAGTAAAGGCAGGAGGTTTCCTCGTAGAGCGAGCGATACTCGAGTCCCGGCAGCGTCTTGAGCGTCGGGATCACGCCGGTATGCAATCGCCCATCCAGTACGGCGCGCTCGATCTCATTGGGCGGGATCATGCGGATGTTGATCTTCACTTCCGGGCCGTGCTTCTTGAGCGCGCTCAGGGCGTGAGTGATGTGCATCTCCGGCATGGTGACCAGGTTGTCGGTGATGCCGATGTTCAGCTCGCCCTTGAGCCAGGCGTGCAGTCCGTTGATGCGCGTGCGAAAGCCTTCCGCCGCTGCCAGCATCTGCATCGCGGCTTCATGGACGTCTCTTCCCTCATTGGTGAGCGCGAAACCACTGCGACCCCGCTGGCAGAGCTTGAGGCCAAGCCGCGTCTCCAGGTCACTCATCGCCATGCTGATGGCGGAGCGACTGATGTTGAGCTCGATCTCGGCCGCCGAGAAGCCGCCGCATTCCACCACCTTGCGAAAGATGCGCAGCAAGCGCAGATCGGCATCGCCAAGCTGTCCTCTCATGCCGTCCTTGCGCATGGTCTGCCCTCCTGAGTTCCACGACATGGAAAGTTAAGTAAATGCTTTCCTGAAGATAAAGACAACGGCATTTATCTTATCAAAAGGGCTTTCTAATCTAGCCAGACAGGAGCCGAGATCCAACAACAACAGCACTCTTCGGGAGACATCATGACCGCCTTCGACACATCCCCTTCCGCCCAGGCAGGATTGAGCAAGGAACAACTTGACGCCTACTGGATGCCCTACACGGCCAATCGGCAGTTCAAGCAGGACCCACGCATCATCACCAAGGCGCAGGGTGCCTACTTCACGGATTCCCGGGGACGCCAGATATTCGATGGCCTGTCGGGTCTCTGGACCTGCGGTGCCGGCCATTGCCGCCCGGAGATCGCCGAAGCGGTCAGCGCACAGCTGCGCGAGCTGGATTACGCGCCATCCTTCCAGTACGGCCACCCCAAGGCCTTCGAGCTGGCACATCGCATCACGGGACTGATGCCCGAGGGGCTGGATCACGTCTTCTTCACCGGCTCAGGTTCCGAAAGCGCCGATACCTCACTGAAGATCGCGCGCGCCTACTGGCGCAAGAAAGGCAAGCCGACCAAGACCAAGCTGATCGGTCGCAGCAAGGGCTATCACGGCGTCAACTTCGGGGGCTTCAGCGTCGGCGGCATCGGCGCCAACCGCACGCTCTATGGCCAGGGGGTCGATGCCGACCATCTACCGCATACCCTGCTCAAGGAAAATGTCTTCACCCCCGGCATGCCCCAGACCGGTTCCGAGCGCGCCGATGAGCTGCTGGAGCTGATCGCGCTGCATGATGCCTCCAACATCGCGGCCGTCATCGTCGAGCCGATGGCAGGCTCCGCCGGCGTGCTGCCGCCGCCTGTGGGCTATCTCAAGCGACTGCGCGAGCTGTGTGACCAGCACGATATCCTGTTGATCTTCGATGAGGTCATCACCGGCTTCGGGCGCATGGGCGCCATGAGCGGCGCCGAGGAATTCGGTGTCACACCGGACATCCTCAATGTCGCCAAGCAGCTTACCAATGGCGCAGTGCCGATGGGTGCAGTGGTCGTCAAGGGCGATATCTACCAGACCTTCATGGACAACGGCGGCGCCGATTACATGATGGAGATTCCCCACGGCTACACCTACTCCGGTCACCCGGTGGCGTGTGCCGCGGCACTGGCGGCCCTCGACGTGCTCGAGAATGACCAGCTCATCCCCCGTGTCCGTGAACTGAGCCCGGTCTTCGAGAAGAAGCTGCACGAGCTCAAGGGCACTCGCTACATCAGTGACATCCGCAACTACGGCCTGGCCGGTGCTCTGCAGGTCGAGGCCTATCCCGGCGAGCCGGCGCGGCGTCCCTACGAGATCGCCATGCATTGCTGGAAGGCCGGCTTCTATGTGCGTTACGGCGGCGACACCATCCAGCTGGGCCTGCCGTTCATCACCGAGCACGATGAACTGGACCGTCTGATCAATGCCCTGGGCGATGCCTTCGCCGCACAGGACTGATGATCGACGCTTAAGACTGACAATCACGTTCAGGGCTGACAATCACGTTCGGACTGGCGATCGACGCCAGCCCCATCACTGCCCTTTTTCTTGCAAGTCATTTCATGGAGCCCACAACAATGAAAACGCTCGGTCACCTCATCAACGGCAACCTCGATCACAGCGAAGGCCGTACCCAGGACATCTTCAATCCCTCCACCGGTGAGGTCGGCGGTCAGGTGCGCCTGGCCAGCAAGGCGACCGTCGAGGAAGCCATCGCGGCCGCCGCCGCCGCCTTCCCGGAATGGCGCAACACGCCGCCGATCAAGCGCGCCCGAGTGATGTTCCGCTTCAAGCAGCTGCTGGAAGAGCACGCCGACGAGATCGCCCGCCTGATCGGCCAGGAACACGGCAAGATCTGTCACGATGCGCTGGGGGAACTCCAGCGCGGCATCGAGAATGTCGAATATGCCTGCAGCGCCCCGGAACTGCTCAAGGGTGAGCACAGCCGCAATACCGGCCCGGGCATCGACTCCTGGAGCGAATTCCAGCCACTGGGCGTCGTTGCCGGCATCACGCCGTTCAACTTCCCGGCCATGGTGCCGCTGTGGATGTACCCGATGGCGATCGCCTGCGGCAACACCTTCGTCCTCAAGCCCTCCGAGCGCGACCCGACCTCCACGCTGTTCATCGCCGAGCTGCTGATGGAGGCTGGCCTGCCGGCCGGCGTCATGAATGTCGTCAATGGCGACAAGGAAGCCGTCGATACGCTGCTGGATGACCCGCGCATCCAGGCGGTCAGCTTCGTGGGCTCCACGCCGATCGCCGAGTACATCTACAGCCGCGCCGCCGCCAACGGCAAGCGCTGTCAGGCCCTCGGTGGCGCCAAGAACCACGCCATCGTGATGCCGGACGCCGACATGGAATACGTGGCCAACTCACTGAATGGCGCCGCCTTCGGCTCCTCCGGTGAGCGCTGCATGGCGCTGTCCGTCGCGGTGGCCGTGGGCGATGACGCCGCCGACAAGCTGATCGCGCAGATGAAGCAGCAGATGGAAGGCCTTAAGGTCGGTATCTACAGCGACAAGGGCAATGATTTCGGCCCGCTGATCACCGCGGCGCATCGCGACAAGGTGGTGGGCTACATCGATAGCGCCGAGCAGCAAGGCGCAAAGGTGGTGGTCGATGGCCGCAATCCGCAGGTCGAAGGCGGCGAGAACGGCTTCTTCGTCGGCGGCACCCTGATCGATGGCGTCACCCCGGAGTCGTGCGCGCCGATTCGATGGAAGCCGCCATGCGGCTGATCAATGATCACGAATACGGCAACGGCACCTGCATCTATACCCGAGATGGCGAAGCCGCTCGCTACTTCAGTGATCACATCCAGGTCGGCATGGTCGGCATCAATGTGCCGCTGCCGGTGCCGGTCGCCTATCACAGCTTCGGTGGCTGGAAGCGCTCGCTGTTCGGCGATCTGTCCGCCTACGGCCCGGACGCGGTGCGCTTCTATACCCGCCGCAAGACCATCACCCAGCGCTGGCCTTCCGCCGGTCTGCGTGAAGGCGCCCAGTTCGCCTTCCCGTCCTGATCGATCGCCTTCCCGGCCTGATCCCTCACGATCACGGATCATTGCCTGGTGACAACTGCGCCGGACAGCCCTGCTGTCCGGCGCTTTGGTGTGCGCATCACGCGAGATCATGCCGGCAGTCAGCCGCCGCCCCTTGCAGTGGCCAGAAACGACTCCACATAGTCAGGACATCTCATCACGAGAATCCCTGCCACAACTGCGGTCAACACCGTCACAAGGAGCCAGGATGATCTGGGTAATCGCCACCATTACCGCCAAGGAAGGTCACGTTCAGGATGTCTTCAATGAACTATGCGCCGTCGCGCCCACCGTGCGCGAGGAAGATGGCTGCCACGCCTACCACCCGTGCCTGGACTCCGAGCGCGCCGCCGACAAGGACAACGACCCACGCCCCGACACCATCACCGTGGTAGAAGCCTGGGAATCCCACGATGCGCTGCAGGCCCACCGTGAGACCGAACATATGCAGCGCTTCCGCGACAACGCCGGTGACTGGATCGCCGATGGCGATATCCGCATCCTGAGCCCGGCGGGCTGAGTGTTCTGTCATCCATTGGAGGCTCCGTACTTGAACAACGACTCTCTCTATCAATTCTCGACCATTACCGTTCTTCTCCTGCTGATCGCCTTCTATGGCGGTACCTACCTGATCACTCTCACCATTCGCAAGAAAAAGGAAGATGCTGACGAGTTCATGGTGTCCAACCACCGTGTCGGCTTCGGCATGGGCGCCGCCAGCATGACCGCCACCTGGATCTGGGCCGCCTCCTTCTATGCCGCTGCCACCTCCGGCTATACCTATGGCGTGTCAGGCCCGATCCACTATGGATTCTGGGGCGCGCTGATGATCCTGTTCATCTATCCCTTCGGCCGCCGCTTCCGCAAGCTGGCCCCCAACGCCCATACGCTGGGCGAGCTGATCCATGCACGCCACGGTTCGAGCAGCCAGCTGATTCTGGCCTTCTCCAACGTGCTGGGCAGCATCATCAGCCTGATGGTCAACTTCACGGCCGCCGGTGCGCTTGTCTCGGTGCTGTCGCCGCTGTCCTTCCAGACAGGCGTCATCCTGGCGGGGGTCGGAGTGCTCTGCTATACGCTCTGGTCGGGCTTCCGCGCCTCGGTATTGACGGATTTCGCCCAGCTGGTGGCACTGATGGCCATCGCCATCGTCATCATTCCGGCCGTGTTCTTTGCCATGGGTGGCCCTTCGGAGCTGGTGGAAGGGCTCAAGCATGTCACGCCGCAACAGGCCGACTTCTTCTCGACTGATGCCATCCTCAATCAGGGGGCGCCCTTCTTCGTGGCCGTGCTGGCGTATGCCATCGGCAATCAGACGATTTCCCAGCGCCTGTTCGCGGTCAATGAAGATCACATCAAGCCGACCTTCATCACGGCTACCGTCGGCTACGGTGCCATCGTGATCGGTCTGGGGATGATCGGTCTGATGGCGCTGACCCTCGGGGTCGAGCCGCTCAATGGCGACATGAACAACCTGATTCCGCAGATGGTGTCGGAGTACCTGCCGCCCTTCTTCATCGCCCTGTTCTTCATCCTGGTGATCGGCTCGCTGTCCTCCACCGCTGACTCCGATCTCTCGGCACTCTCGGCGATCATGATGGCAGACGTCTACGGCAAGAACATCGCCCGTGGCAAGGCCGACCCTCGCCGCATGTTGCTGGTCGGTCGTCTGACGATGATCATCGCCACCGTGCTGGGGATCGTCTTCGCCAGCTTCTCCCTGGATATTCTGGTGATGCTGGTCTTCGTCGGCGCACTCTGGGGCGCCATCGTCTTCCCGGTGATCGCCAGCTGCTTCTGGGATCGCATCACCAATCTGGCCTTCACCAGTTCCGTCCTGGTCGCCATGGTGGTGTTCTGCATGGCACGCTTCGAGTGGGTGCCGCTGGAGGGTATCAGTGGGCTGATCTTCGAGCTGCTCGCCAGCATCGGCGGCGGCGTCATCATCGGCCTGATGGTCTTCGGCTTCCTCGGTCGCATCGCCGGACTGGTCGCCGGCGTGCTGGCCATGCTGGCCATGGTCATCTTCGCGACCGGCGAACTGCGTGACTACACCGTGCTGCTGGCCTCGCTCACGGCCTACGGCACCAGCACCCTGGTCTGCGTGATCATGAGTCTCGCCAGCCGCCAGCCGCGCTTTGACTTCACCACCATCACCGACAAGGTCGGCCATTACGACGAGTCCCTGTCAAGCATTCTCTCCATCGTCGCGACCACTTGACGGCACAGCGCATCATCGAGTGCGTCGGCGTGCGGCGGTGCGAAACGCTGGGCGTCGTTGTCGAAGTACTGACTATTGGCGCCGGCGAATTCCTCATCCAGTGCCGCACGTACCAGGATATCGGCACCGATGCCAAGATCCTTGCCCGGTACGCCGAAGCCTTCCTTGACCATCTTGCTGGCCAGCAGAGAGCCCGGGTTGACCGCGATCAGGATAGGCCCCTGACCTTCCCAGTCCTGGGCAAGCATGCGGGTCCACATGGTGATCGCGAGCTTGCTCTGGGCATAGGCCGCGTAGTGGTCGTTGAACGCGACCTCGCCGGTCAGGGCCTTCACGTCCACGGGGGATTGAGCCGCCGAGGACAGATTGACGACCCGCCCGGCCGGACGCAGTGCCGGCGCCAGTTTCTGGGTGAGCAGATAGGGAGCAAGGGTATTGACCACGAAGCGCAGGTCGAGACCGTCCGCCGTCACGACCTTGGGTGCCTGGAAGACACCGGCATTGTTGATCAGGACATCCAGACTGGCATTGGCCGCCAGCACATCGCTTGCCAGTGAGTCGATGGCGACCAGGTCGGACAGGTCGGCCACGAAACCGGCGACACGCTCAGCCCCTGCCAGCGTCGCAAGTTCGGCGACGACACCATTGACCTTCTGCTCGCTACGCCCGTGGATCAGCACGCGATGGCCGCGCTCCAGCAGGGCCTTGGCCGTGACCAGGCCGATGCCATCGGTGGAACCGGTGATAAGAATGGTTTTCATGCGCTCTCTCCTTGATATGTCCCACGACGCTTGAGACGCGAACGACAGGGTGTGCCGTATGGCCACACCCTGTCGTTTGTCTGTGCCAGCGCAGTGTCAGGATGATCCTGCCAATGTGGCTTTCGGTCACGGTATCAGACCTCGACGATGACCTTGCCGGTTGCCTGACCGCTGCCCAGCCGCGCGTGGGCCTGGCCCACTTCCGCGAGCGGGAAGACCTGATCATCGATGATCGGCTTGAGTGCGCCGGCATCGGCGATACGCGCCATGTCGGCCAGAATCTCGTGGTGCTCCTGACGACGGAAGTCATGCAGCATCGGGATCAGCATGAAGACGACATGCAGTGACAGGCCCTTGAAGTGCGCGGTGGTCAGATCGATGTCCATGAAGGACACGGTCGTCGAGACATGGCCATTGAGCGCGGCAGCCTCGAAGGAGGTCGGCAGGTTGGCGCCGCCGACGGAGTCGAACACGATGTCGAAGCCCTTGCCGTCGGTGAGCCTGGCCACATAGTCGGCGACCTGCTCATTGCGGTAATTGATGGCACTGGCCCCCAGGCCTTCGACCAGCGTCTCGTGCTCATCACGACCGACGGTAGAGGCGACATCGGCACCGAAGTGACGGGCCAGCTGGATGGCGATGTGACCCACACCCCCCGCACCACCGTGAACCAGCACCTTCTGACCGGCCTGGATGTTGGCGCGCTTGAGGCCTTCATAGGCCGTGATGCCGACCAGCGGCAGCGCCGCGGCTTCCACCATGCTCAGGGACTTCGGCTTGTGGGCGATCAGGCGAACATCGGCGGCGATGTACTCGGCCAGCGTACCCGGCAGGTCGGCCAGGCCACCAGCACAGCCATAGACTTCATCCCCGATGGCGTAGCCTTCGACGTCCTCGCCCACGGCTTCGACAGTACCGGCGAAGTCCATGCCCAGCAGCGCCGGCAGTGCCGGAGACAGCGGAAGCTCTGCGCCCATCTCGCGAATCATGGTGTCGACGGTATTGATGCTGGTGGCGGCGATGCGCACCAGTACCTGACCTGCCGCCGCTTGGGGCTTGGCGATTTCCGCCGCTTCGAACACTTCGGGACCACCGAATGACGTCACCAGCATCGCTTTCATGAGTCTGACTCCTGCGTGAATGTTCATGAATCTTGAGCACCTGAAGCTGTTCGTCCGTCTCGCCGCCGTGAACAGCATCAGTCAGGCCGGCGAGGACCTGGGACTGTCGCCCGCCGTCGCCAGCTCTCACCTGCGCAAGCTCGAGGACAGTCTGGGGGTACGCCTGTTGCATCGCACCACGCGTCATGTGGCACTGAGCGAAGAAGGTCGCGCCTTTCTCCCCCACGCAGAAGAGGTGCTGGCCAGTGCCGAGGCGGCGCGGGCTGCCGTCGGTGCCGGCACCACCACCCCCACCGGCACCTTGCGCATCACGGCATCGGCCTCCTTCGGACGCATGCATCTGATCCCCGGGCTGGCCGGCTTTCTGGCACGCTACCCGGACCTCGAGCTGGATCTGCGCCTGACGGATACCATCGTCGATCTGGTGGAAGGCGGCTTCGACATCGCGATCCGCAACTCCGCTCTCAAGGATTCGAGTCTGATCGCGCGGCGCCTGGCCCCGGACAAGCGTATCCTGTGTGCTTCTCCGCAATACCTGCAGCGCCATGGCACTCCAACCCGCCCTGCGGAACTGAAACACCATGAATGCCTGACGCTGATCGGGATGGATCAATGGAGTTTCCAGCACGAGAATCGCGTCGAGGTGATACGCATCAAGGGCCGCATACGGACCGACAATGGCGAAGCGGTGCGCGATGCCTGCGCCGCGGGCCTGGGCATCACCCTCTCCTCGACCTGGAGTCTCTATCGTCATCTGGCGAGGGGCGAGCTGGTGGAAGTGCTGCCCGAGACACCGCTGGTCAACGAGACCGGTATCTGGGCGATCTATTCAAGCTCCCGACAACTGGCCCCCAAGATCCGGGCGTTTCTGGACTACTTCTCCGAGTACTTCGGTAGCCCGCCTTACTGGGACTTCCCCCAGTCCTGAGGCGCAGCCGCATTGAAGCTCTGATGCTCCGCCACCTTGAGGAAGGTGCGCAGTCGTTGGGTCAGTTCGTTCATGGCTCTCCCGGTTGGCGCTCGCCAGGCACGAGCATATCATCGTCGCAACGCAGGATGACCGCGACACGAGGACGAACCACATGGACATGATGAGCAGCATGAAAGGACTCGCCGGCGGCGTTCTGATCGGTCTTTCGGCAGTGATGCTGATGGCCTTTCTGGGACGTATCGCCGGTATCAGTGGCATCACGCGGGGCGCGCTGCTGGAATCAGGCCCGGACCGCCGCTGGCGTATCGCCTTCGTGCTCGGGTTGATCAGCGGCCCGCTGCTCCTTGTGCTGTTCAATCTTGACTGGGGCAATGTGGCCGAGGGCACGGATGCGCTGATCGGCGATCCCGCCAGCGGGGTGCTGAGCATGATGTTCGCCGGCCTGCTGGTGGGCCTGGGAACAGGCATCGGCGGCGGCTGCACCAGTGGCCACGGCGTCTGCGGCATCGCGCGTCTCTCCCCGCGCTCGCTGGTGGCCACGGGGGTGTTCGTGGCCATCGCCATGCTGACGGTCTTCGTGACCCGACATCTGCTGGGAGAGTCACCATGAAAGCTGTCACCGGCTTCATTACCGGGCTGGTCTTCAGCCTCGGCCTGACACTCAGCGGCATGACCGACCCCGCGCGTGTCGTCGGCTTTCTCGACGTGGCCGGAGACTGGGACCCCACGCTGATCTTCGTGCTTGGCGGGGCGGTCATCACCACCTTCCTCGGTTATCGCCTCGCCTGGCGACGCAGCACTCCCCTGTTGGGTGAGCGATTCCAACTGCCTACACGCCGCGATATCGATGGTCGCCTGCTGCTCGGCGCGGCCCTGTTCGGTACCGGCTGGGGCCTGAGCGGATACTGCCCCGGGCCTGCCATCGTCTCCAGCAGCGCCATGAGTCTGCCATTGGCGGGTTTTCTACTGACGATGCTACTGGGCTGGTGGCTGGCCACGCGCCTGACTCGCGCTCACTGATCCGACAAAAAAAAGCCCGCCAATGGCGGGCAGGGAATGTCGGGACAGGACATTCAGGACAGGAAAGCGTTTGAGCAAGGGTTCTGCCATTGACGACGAGTGCGGTCTTGCGTTCGGGTCAAAACACTTGCTCAAGCGTTCTTCTCTCTCACGAGTTGTTCTCTGGAGCACTGACCATCAGGAGACAACGTGATGGTCAGTGGGTCCATTCAGCAACTGACAGAGGTAGGTCGATGGCATATCGGCGTCCTTGGCTGTCTTGCAGAGTCGGGGACTATTGCGTTGCCGCGAGCGGTTACGCGCTCTCGTTCAAGGCATGTTCGACGCGTGTGGCAGAGACACTCTTGCCGGCATCGTTGACGTAATCCGCCGAATCGCTTGCCAGTGCACGGGTGGTGCCCTGGATGCCGGCGTTGCTGATGGATGTCTGGACGCGGCTGGCAGCGACACTCATGCCGGTTTTCACGACATCATCATGATGCAGTGTGGCTTGCTGAGTGACCGGCTGTGCCTGACCCATGATCACGCGATCACTGAGGGTGGCACGTACGCGGGCATCGGCTTCGCTGTCATTGGCAGAGGCCACGCCAGTGGCGGCAACGGACAATGCGGCAATGGCGAATAGAGACTTGAGAGATTGCATGGGGGTTCTCCTATTGAAAAAGGTCATGTCAGTACAGACACCTGGCCTGCAAGCGTCTGACGCAGACATCGGGCGTCTCAGACGTTGACGTCGCTCACGGCGTGACGAACACGGGTGCCGGCAACGCTATCGCCTGAATCATTGGCGACATCGAATTCCTGCAGGTGGATGGAGCGGTCATGGCCACGGATCTCGTCGTCACCGGAGGCAATCTGGAAACGGCCTGCAGAAGTGCTCATGCCGGTTTCCGCGAAGGTCGCCTGAGCCTGTCGGTGCCTGCTGAGCGGCACCATGGATGACGACGTCTTCACTGACGTTGTGCTGGACACGCTGGGCGGCCGGGCTGTCATCCGCCGCAAAGGTGGCGGTGCTGACGGTGGCGAGAGCGGCGGCGGCGATCAGGGTCTTGAGAGTGTTCATGATGATTTCCTCGATGAAGATGATGTGATGATCAGGCCTGGAAATGCAGGCCAGGGATGACGGTCAATCAGACGTTGCTGTCGCTCAGGGCGTGCTGAACGCGGGTAGCGGCGACACTCTTGCCAGCGTCATTGTCGAAGGCCTGTTCACGGCTGGCGGTAGCGCTGCCGTGCCCTTCAATGGACGACTGGGTCAGGGCGGTCTCGACACGACCTGCCGCGACGCTCTTGCCGGTTTCCGCGAAGGTGGCCTGAGCCTGTCGGGGCCTGCTGGGCGGTGCCGACGACGACGTCCTGGCTGACGGACTGCTGGACACGCTGGGCAGCCGGGCTGTCATCCGCCGCGAAGGTGGCGGTGCTGACGGTGGCGAGAGCGGCGGCGGCGATCAGGGTCTTGAGAGTGTTCATGATGATTTCCTCAGACGTTGCTGTCGCTCAGGGCGTGCTGAACGCGGGTCGCGGCGACGCTCTTGCCAGCGTCATTGTCGAAGGCCTGTTCACGACTGGCGGTAGCGCTGCCTTGCCCTTCAATGGACGACTGGGTCAGGGCGGTCTCGACACGACCTGCCGCGACGCTCTTGCCGGTTTCCGCGAAGGTGGCCTGAGCCTGTCGGGGCCTGCTGGGCGGTGCCGACGACGACGTCCTGGCTGACGGACTGCTGGACACGCTGGGCAGCCGGGCTGTCATCCGCCGCGAAGGTGGCGGTGCTGACGGTGGCGAGAGCGGCGGCGGTCTCGACACGACCTGCCGCGACGCTCTTGCCGGTTTCCGCGAAGGTGGCCTGAGCCTGTCGGGGCCTGCTGGGCGGTGCCGACGACGACGTCCTGGCTGACGGACTGCTGGACACGCTGGGCAGCCGGGCTGTCATCCGCCGCGAAGGTGGCGGTGCTGACGGTGGCGAGAGCGGCGGCGGCGATCAGGGTCTTGAGAGTGTTCATGATGATTTCCTCGACTGGGTCAGGGCGGTCTCGACACGACCTGCCGCGACGCTCTTGCCGGTTTCCGCGAAGGTGGCCTGAGCCTGTCGGGGCCTGCTGGGCGGTGCCGACGACGACGTCCTGGCTGACGGACTGCTGGACACGCTGGGCGGCCGGGCTGTCATCCGCCGCGAAGGTGGCGGTGCTGACGGTGGCGAGAGCGGCGGCGGCGATCAGAGTCTTGAGATTCAGAGTTTTCATTGGGTTTTCCTTTCTATGTCCTGGGCAATATTGCCCTTGTGATGTCGTATGCAGTCTTGGCTGCATCCGTCTAGCTTGTTAACAGACTAATGATTATTGCGCTATCACACTAGCCGTGCTGCTGGCAGCTCACTGTTTCCATCAAAGAACCAGATTGCGTTGCCTGGGCATTGCCCTGCCCCTGAGGAGTGTTGGTGAACCTCAAGAGGTACAACCTTCAATCCTCTTCTGCATCACTTCTGTACAATCTTGAAGGTGCGGACATCCCATGATCGAGAGCGGATCAGATGCTTGGCACTGTCCAGGACACTGCCGTATGACGTTTAAACTTTGGTCGCAATCATCAGAAAGGCATTCATCAGCAACTTGTCCTCTTACCCTGCTGAAACCCTCACCGTTGTGCTTGATGAGTATTACGCTTGAGCAAACGGGTTGGATGCATGCCATCTTCAAAAAAGTCGCAGGCGTCTTGACAGATGCCTGCCGTCGACCAGATCCAGACTGCCGTTTCGTGCAATGTGGAGTGAGCGCATTGTGGACGAATCCCGCATCGGCACATATCCCCCCGTATCTCAATAGCCCGGGTATTTCTCCCAGACCCACCGCTCGTCCTTGCCACCCCCGTCGGTATAGAGCTCCCAGCGAGCGCAATCGTGCAGGTCCTGGGCGACCTCGCCGATGACCTCTCGCAGTTCAAGCGGCTCCAGCCAATCAGCAGGTATCGCCTCTTCTCCCCATTGCGCCCCGAGCAGGTTGCCCGTGATGGCCCCCGTGGAATCCGAATCCCCATCATGATTGACCGCGATCTGGATCGCGGAGCGGAAATCCCGCGCGGTGAGCGCGCAATACACGGACATCGCCAGGGCCTCTTCCGCGATCCATCCCAACCCCAGCATCACGACAGCCACCTGCGGCGCAGTGTCGGACTCGGCAAGCTCGCAGGCTTGCTTCAGGGCCTGCATGGTCTCTTCGCAGCCTGATTTGCGCTCGAGAATGCGCATGGCGTGCGCAAGTGCCTGTGCCATCGAGTCACCCGCCACCAGGCATTGGGTCATCACCGCCAGCACCCCGCCCGTCAGCTGACCGGTCACGTGGCCATGGGTCAGCGCGCAGACCTCTTCCCCGAGCGCGAAGCACATCTCATGGGAGGCTCCCATCACATGCGCGAACAAGCCGACGGGGGCCACGCGCATCACACCCCCACAGCCCTTGCTGTCGTTCTGCGCGGTGTCACTGTAGGTGCGCACATGCTTGAGCGCGGACAGACACGTCATGCCCGGGGCGCGGCGCGAATGCAGTGCCGGCTGCTTGATCAACCAGCCACTGTCCAGCCATTCCTGTTCCGTTGCCTTTTGCGTGCGTTCCCCTTGGGTGTACAGCCAACGTTCATAGGCACTGTTGACCAGGCTACCTTGCGTCGTGATGCCTCTCAGACAGCCGCGCACGTGGCTACGCAACAGACCCTCGGCGGTAAACAGTGTCATCTGCGTATCATCGGTAATCCGCCCCAGCCCGCCATAGGCCGGTGCGTAATCGCGTATTCCTTCACTTCCGAAGCGCGCCTGGATCTCCTCGTGCGACAGGAACTCCACTGCCGCCCCCAGCGCATCTCCCACCGCACCACCCAACAGGCAACCCCGAAACCGCGATGTCGTCTCAAGCGTCATGTCCCTTTCCCCTTCAATGGCCATCAAGATGGCATCAACGACCCTCAACACGGCTTACGCTAGCAGCAACGGCACCTTTGCGGAAAAACGCCCACATCCGGTGGTGCACATAATCAGGCAGAACTGGATGGGCGCCCAGTAACGGTGAGCACTGTCAGCGATGACTCGGCTGCTCGGCGCAGGCAAATTCTCAGGAGGCAAGCTCGAGAATGTCATCATACAGCGCCCGGGAGAGTGTGACGCCCTCCTCCAGATGCTTCTGGCGAGCCTGATAGCGACGCTCGGAGGAAAGACGCGCGCCCTGCTGCTTGACCAGGTCGAACAGCCGTTCAGAGCGCAGCATGTGCTGCTGGGGGCTGCCCCCCGTGAGACGCGCCGGGTCCATCGCGATGATCATCTCCCCATGATACGGCAGGCTGCCCTTGCCTTGATCATGCTCGCTGGATTCGATACTGAGCATGTCACCGATCAGCGGCCCTGCGATCAACTCGATCATGATCGCCAGCGCAGAGCCCTTGTGCTCACCGAACGGCAGCATCGCGCCATGATCCAGCACCTCGGCCGGGTCACGGGACGGCGCACCGTCTCGATCAACCCCCCAGCCCAGCGGGATCTCATCGCCTTGACGACGATGCAGCTCGATATCGCCACGTGCGATGGCACTGGTCGCGAAGTCGAACACGTAGGGATTGCCATCCCCGCGCGGCCAGCCGAAGGCAATGGGGTTGGTGCCCAGCAGGGGCTGGCTGCCGCCATGAGGCGCCATGTACGACTGGGTCGGGTTGCAGGCGATGGCTACCAGTCCTTCACGGGTCAGGCGCTCGATCTCGACCCACAATGCCGTGCCATGCACGCAATGGTTGATGGCCAGAATGGCAATCCCATTGGCTCTCGCCTTGCTGAGCAGCTCAGGCACGCCCTGCTGGAAGGCCAGCGACGAGAAGCCACCCTTGGCATCCACCTTGACGATGGAGGGCGCCGTATCCTCGACCACCGGCACGGCGTCCGGCACCACTCCTCCATTGTTCAGCGTGGCCACGAACCCCATCAGGCGATAGAGCCCATGGGATCGACAGCCATCCATCTCGGCCGCGACCAGCGCATCACTCATGGCCTCGACATTCGATTCGCTGAAGCCATGGCGTGTCAGCACCTTGTGGCATAGCGAGGTGAGCGCCTCTCGATCGAGATTGATGTCCATTTCAGTATCTTCGTGCTTTGCATCACTCATGCGAACGCGTTCCTTTTCGATAAGGCGACCATCATTTCCAGGACGGCCCGCTGATGGCATCAGGCAACCACAGCGCAAGCCCCGGGAATGTGAGAATCAACGCCAGTACCACCAGCTGCAGGACGATGAAAGGCACGACCCCCTTGTACATGTGCTTGAGCGTCACTTCGGCAGGCGTGATGGCGCGTAGATAGAAGATGGAGGGGGCAAGCGGCGGGGTCAGATAGCTCGTCTGCATCACGATGAGGAAGGCCACGCAGAACCAGATCTCATCAAACCCGAGCAGACCGATGACCGGCATGGCCACGGGGATGACGATCAGCACCACCGAGATCATGTCGAGCACGAAACCGGCCAGGAAGGCGATCAGCAGGATGGCACCGAGAATGAACCATGGGCTCATGCCGGTATCCAGCAGCAGCGACTGAACGGTCGCCATGCCACCGGAGGCGAAGAAGACACCGGCGAACATGTTGCCACCCAGCACGATGAGCAGAATCATGGCGGTGATGTTGAGCGTGCGTATCGCGGCATTCCACAGGATGGACAGCGTGAGATTGCGATAGCCCAGTGCCAGCAAGACGGAGCCTAGCGCACCACAGGCTGCCGCTTCCGTCGGCGTGGCGATGCCCATCAGAATCGTGCCCAACACCACCATGATCAGACTCATGGTCGGCAGCAACGCACTCAGGGTGATGGTGAGCAGCTTGCCCCAGCCCGGATGTTGCTCATCTTCTTTGAGTCGCGGCGCAAGCGCAGGCTTCAGCGCGCAGACCACGACGATATAGACGAGGAACAACAGCGCCATCAGAAGCCCCGGAATCAACAGACCACTGAACAGTGACCCGACGGAGACACCCGCGACAGGCCCGAGAATGACCACGGTAATGGAAGGCGGAATCGCCGTGCCCAATGAGCCACTGGCGCAGATGGTGCCGGAGATGAGTGACTTGTCATACTGATGCTTGAGCATGACCGGCACTGCCAGCATACCGATCACTGCCTCGGTCGCCCCGACGACGCCGCTGGCAGCCGCGAAGATGGTCCCCATGATGACCGCACCGACGCCCAGCCCACCGGGCAACCGGCGCGTCCACAGATGGATGGCACCGAAAAGCCGCTCGGCGATGCCGGAATTCTCGAGCATCGCGCCCATGAAGATGAACAGCGGCACGGCCGCCAGAATGGAGTTGGACGCCGTGTCTTCGATCTTGGTCAACAACTGATAGGCCGCAGCATCACCGAACTGGGCGACGCCGAAGACCGTCGCGACGACGATCATCGAAAACGCGATAGGGAAGCCGAGCACGATCAGCGCGATGAGGGCCGGGAACATGATCAGGGCAAGGAAATCGCTCATGAGGACACCTCCGCGCCATGATCATGACCCAGCAACGTGCTCCAGAGTTTGAACATCTCCGCGATCACCTGCAGCGTCAGATAGACAAAGCCCAGCCACCACACCCCGAAGACCGGCCAGATCACCGGATTCCAGGCCGAGCGACCAGAGCGCTCATTGCTGGAGAAGGCCTCGATCGCATAGAACGAAAGCTCCCAGACCAGCCAGCCCAGTACGGGGAGCAATACGCCATAACAGGCCAGATGCACCCCGGCTTTCAGACGTGGCGAAAAGTTCTGACTCAACACATCCACACTGACGTGCTGGCCCACGCGAAGTGCATTCGCCATGCCAAACATGAAGATGGCGCCCATCACCATGTAGCTGACCTCGAACGCCCACAGGGTGGGCCTTCCCAGCACATAGCGACTGAAGACCTCATAGACCAGCGCAAGCACCAGCGGCAGTATCAGGACAGCCCCCAGATACCCCGCCCAACGGGTTTGACGCTCAATGGCATCGACTATTTTCATGACAACCTACCGGGGTCAGCGCCCCATTTCCCCGATCGGCAGACGGTAATCCTGCCAGGTGGTCATGCTGTCCTTGAAGGCGCGTTGTGACTCGAGCACGCGCGCGAACCACTCGTTCTCACCCGCCTTCTCATCTTCCCAGGCACGTGTCTCTTCGTAGATGGCATCGATGAAGGATTGATCCAGCTGCACGATCTCATTGGGCCCCTCTTCCAGCTCCTTGAAGGCCTTGAGGTCGGCATAGGAGCTGTCGAGCCAGGATTCGAACACGCTCAACTTGCCGGCAAGACGCAACTGACTCTGCTGGGCTTCGCTCAGGCCATCCCAGGCATCGACATTCACTTCGCACTCGAGGATGCCACCGGACTGGTGGACGCCGGGCAGGATGACGTACTGCGCCACGTCCTGGAAGCCGGTCGGCTTGTTGAGCTCCGGGCTGCCCCACTCCGCGGCATCGATGACGCCACGATCCAGCGCCGTGTAGATGTCACTGCCTGCCATCACCACGGTAGAGGCCCCCAGGCGCGAGGCGATTTCCGCCCAGGCACCGGATGTTCTCAGTCTCAGTCCCTGGAAGTCTTCCAGCGTCTGTACCTTCTTGCTTGAGTGCAGGAATATCTCGGTGCCCAGGGTGGAGCACGGGAAGGCCACGACTCCGAAGACTTCACGACGGAACGCTTCATAGAGCTCGACACCGCCACCCTCGTACATCCACAACATGAACTCTTCCGGCGTCAGGCCACTGGAGTGCCCAGCCAACAGCGCCGCCGTCGGGTCCGTCCCGTAGTCATAGTTGATGTAGTTGTGGCTGACCTGCGCGACACCGGACTTCACGGTATTGGTCACGCGCAGCGCGCCACCCAGCGTACCGCCCGGGAACACCTGAATGCTCACGTCACCATTGGTCAGCTCATTGGCATAATCGGCAAACGTCTTGGCATCTCGCTCAAGCCAGGGGCCGCCCCCCGCAGACGATCACGATGGAGCACGCTGACATGACATCTCACCAGGAAACGCCGATCGCTCTGAAGCACAGAGAACGCAAGGCAGGCGCCATTGGTGACAACCTCAAGGCGCTACGCAAGGAGAAGGGACTGACCATCGCGGCCGTGGCCAGCGCGTCAGGAATCTCGGCGGCCAGCGTGTCGAGAATCGAGAATGGACGCATCTCACCGACCTTCGAGGCGATCGTGAATCTCGCCAAGGGCCTGAAGGTGGATGTCAGCGAGCTGTTCTATCACACGGAAGACACGTCATTTCGGGGGTGGCTCGCCTTGACGCGAGCGCAGGAGGGAGACGTCATCGAGACGCCCAACTACCGGTATCGGCCGCTTTGCAACAACGTGGCGTCCAAGGAGTACATGGTATTGGAAACCACCGTGCTCAATCGCAGTCTCGAGGAATTCGGCGGCCTGCAGAAACACTCCGGCCAGGAACAGATCATCGTGACCAGCGGCGAGGTGACCGTCTGGACCGAGCTTTACGACCCCATCCAGCTCAAGGTCGGCGATAGCCTGGCCTTTGACAGCACCCTCGGACACGCCATCACCTACAACGGCGACACCCCGGCGACCATGACCTGGGTATGCAGCGCCTACGCCTGAAGCCACTGCCATCAGCGATTGAGGATGATCGCAGTGATCGCGCCCCCGGCAACGGCCGCCAGGACATAGCGCCCATCAATGTTCAACCAGCGATGTCCGCGCGGCGGCTTGGACAGGTGACGGTGATGCCAGTCCTTTACCCAATAACGCTGATCGGAATAATAGTGACGCGGCAGGTGGTCGCCACGACGCCAATGATGATCACGGCGCGCCTCGCGCTTGATGCGTTGGGTTTGCTTGTGGTGTTTCTTGTAGTGCTTCTTGTGATGATGCTTGTCGTGATGACCATGTCCATGGCCATGACCACGATCATGCGGCCCGGCCTGCGCCAGGGGAGCGCCCATCAGGGAAACGATCATCATCAGAATGGTCAGTGTGCGTGTTCGCATGGCTGGCCTCCTCGCAGTGCCCCGCCGCCCTGTCGGCGCCGGGTGTCAATAAGGGCATTTCCTGATTAGGAAACAGTGTTGCATAACCTTATCGACATCCCGAGGAGGCCGCAAGATGTCTCAATTTTCACGATCTTTGTCGTTATTTCGTGCATATTCCGTCGCCTGGCACCGAAGTTGATGTCGCTTCTACCCAACACCCGGCAGGTTTCGCCAGGACACCAGGTTTCCATCGCCGGACAGAGCGTGAGAACGGAAAAATCCACTTTGCTGAATCGTGTCATTGAACACCGACATCTCCCCGTAACCTCACGTTTCATGCGGCCTTCAGCCCCTTCGAGACCAGAATCTCCGAGATCACCCGGGGACATAGCCCAAAGTTCAAGCACGCGGGCTTTGCGTTTTGATGACCATTCATCGATCATTTGCACCACACCTGAGTCATTTGATCGATAAAAGACGATCTACCCCTGTCATCGCCGATAGGAACGCCAAGGCGGCTGCGTGACACCTCGGGTAGGAGCAGCAAGACAAGCCGTAAAAAAACAGGAGCCAATCATGGCCAGTACTGCGCCAGATTTGGATCGGCAGATCGCCCATATGGACGACGAGCTACTGCCGGTACCACGTCACAAACTGCACCGGTGGCCGCACTTTGCCGGTCTCTATGCCGCCGAGCACGTTGCCGCGACCGAGTTCGTCATCGGTGCCACCTTCGTGGCACTCGGTGCCGGTATCTGGGATATCCTGCTGGGCCTGCTGATCGGTAATGGTCTGGCGGTACTCAGTTTCTGGTTGATCACCACACCGATCGCCATCGAGACTCGCCTCAGCCTCTTCACCTATCTCCACCGCATCGCCGGTGATTCGATGTCACGGCTGTACAACTGGGCCAACGTGATCATATTCACCGCCATCTCGGCGGCCATGATCACCGTCTCCGCCACGGCGGTCAGGCTGTTGTTCGACATACCCGCCCAGACCCAGGCCTACCCCACCAGCTTCGAGTTCATCCTGCTGGCGCTGGCCGTTGCCGCCATCGTGGTACTGGTTGCCGTCTATGGCTTCAATGCTCTGACGGAATTTGCCAGCATCTGCGCTCCCTGGCTGATGCTGATGTTCACCGTCGGCGGCCTGGTGCTGCTGCCGGAACTGGCCGAGTCCGTCACCGGCAACACCAGCCTGGACAGTTTCTCGAGTTTCATTGATGTCGCAGGCAGTACCGTCTTCACCGGGATCAATTCCCAGGGCGAGGCAGGCATCGGTATCTGGGAAGTCATCGGCTTCTCCTGGGCGGCCAACACCTTCTCCCACTTCGGTCTGATCGACATGGCGCTGCTGCGTTATGCCAAGCGCATGCGCTCCGGCCTTGCGACCAGCACCGGCATGATGTTCGGTCACTACGTCGCCTGGATCTCCGCCGGTCTGATGGGCGCCGCTACCGCTGCCGTCGCGGGTATCAGCATCGATGTGCTGGAGCCGGGTGAAGTGGCACTGCACGCCCTTGGCGCCGCCGGCTTCGTGATCGTGGTCGTCGCAGGCTGGACCACCGCCAACGCCAACCTGTATCGCGCGGGCCTTGCCGCACAGTCAGCCATGCCGAACCTGTCGCGCAACAAGGCGACGCTGGCCGTGGGTATCTGCGTTGCGGTACTCAGCTGCTTCCCGTTCGTCTATCGCAGCATGCTGCCGCTGCTGACCTACGCCGGTCTGGTACTGGTGCCGGTCGGCGGGATCATCTTCGCTGAGCATCACCTGTTTCCGAAACTCGGCTTCAGCCGTTACTGGGCGCGCTACAAGGGGGTGAAGCACAACACACCGGCGCTGGCGACCTGGGCGCTGTCTCTGATCTTCGGCTTCGGTCTCGAGATGGTCGACGTGATCCCGTTCTATTATCTGTTCCTGCCGACCTGGTTCGTCTCCATCATTCTCTACACCCTGATGGCCAAGTCCGCCGGCGCCGCTGAGTCCTATCCGGAAGCGGAAGCCACCGAAAAGCACTTCCAGGAGCGAGTCGATGCCTTCCACGCCAAGCAGGCCGACACGACCAATCATGCCCCGGTCAAGGATACGTCAGGTCTGACCAAGGTCATCCGAGCCATCTGGATGGTGATCGGTCTCGTCATTCCCCTGGTGCTGGCGCTGCGCGTACTGTTCGGCAGCCCGGACCTGGCAAGCTACGAAGCGAACCGCGAGCTGTTCTATGACGTGACCATCTGGTCGACGATCATCTACTTCATCTTCGCGTACTGGGAACTGCAGCGCAGCAAGGCGCTGTTCAACAAGCAGTCCCCGAAGCAAGCGGCCACCGCTGGCTGAGTCGGCAGGGGACACGCAAGTCCCCTGCCTGGTCCGCGGCGAAGGTAGCCTGACTCACGAGGGCAACCTTCGCCGCTGGCCGTTACGACCTACCCTTTCTTTACCCATCTTGACCCGACCGCGATATGCGGCAGGAGACCTCCCCCCATGACTCGTCTCTCCAATGCCAGTCTGACTCAGCTGGACGCCAAGGTTGCCACCCCGAACTATGATCGTGCGGCGGTCAGCGCCGGCATCGTTCACTTCGGCGTGGGCGGCTTCCATCGTGCACACCAGGCCATGTACCTCGACGAGCTGATGAACCAGGGCAAGGCACTGGACTGGGGCATCGTCGGTGTCGGCGTGATGCCGGGCGATCGCCGCATGCAGGAAGCCCTGTCCTCTCAGGACCACCTCTACACCGTCGTGCTCAAGCACCCGGACGGCAACTACGAGCCGCGCGTGGTGGGCTCCATCATCGATTATCGCTTTGCCCCGGACTCCCCGGATGCCGTGATCGAGCTGATGGCCGACCCGGCGATCCGCATCGTCTCGCTGACCGTCACCGAAGGTGGCTACAACTTCCACCCGGTCAGCGGCGAATTCAATCTCGAGAACGCCGACGTCCAGCACGACCTGGCCAACCCGGGTGAGGCCAAGACCAGCTTTGGCCTGATCACCGAAGCCCTGGCACGTCGTCGCGAGCGCGGCGTCGCCCCGTTCACCGTGATGTCCTGTGACAACATCGAAGGCAACGGCAACGTCGCTCACAAGATGTTCACCGCCTACGCGCGTG
Organism: Cobetia sp. ICG0124; assembly: GCF_004006355.1. Classification (NCBI taxonomy): domain Bacteria; kingdom Pseudomonadati; phylum Pseudomonadota; class Gammaproteobacteria; order Oceanospirillales; family Halomonadaceae; genus Cobetia; species Cobetia sp. ICG0124. The sequence continues at coordinate 2,037,363 of NZ_CP024893.1, forward strand.
CACGCGATGCCGAACTGGCCGCCTGGATCGAAGCCGAAGTGCCCTTCCCCAACTCCATGGTCGACCGCATCACGCCGGTGACCACCCCGGATGACATCGAAGAGCTGTCCTCACGCTTCGGCGTGGAAGACGCCTGGCCGGTGGTCTGCGAGCCCTTCACCCAGTGGGTGCTGGAAGACCACTTCGCCAATGGCCGCCCGGCCTTTGAAGATGCCGGCGTGCAGCCGGTGGAAGACGTCGAGCCCTATGAGCTGATGAAGCTGCGTCTGCTCAACGCCGGCCACCAGGCACTGTGCTACTTCGGCTATCTGGCCGGCTATCGCTACGCCCACGAAGCCTGCAACGACCCGCTGATCGTCGACTTCCTGCTCGGCTACATGAACGAGGAAGCTCGCCCGACGCTGGCCCAGCTGCCGGGTATCGATCTCGATGCCCACTGCCAGACGCTGATCGAGCGTTTCGCCAACCCGGAAGTCAAGGACACCCTCGCGCGCCTGTGCGCCGAGACCTCCGACCGCATTCCGAAGTTCCTGATCCCGGTGGCCCACGCACAGCTCAAGACCGACGGCGAACTGCGTCGTACCGCGGCTGTCGTGGCCAGCTGGGCACGTTATGCCGAAGGCGTCGACGAACAAGGCGAGACCATCGACGTGGTCGACCCGCTGAAGGACGAGCTGATGGAACGCGCCAGCCGTCAGCGCGAAGAGCCGACCGCCTTCCTGGACAACCGTGAACTGTTCGGTGATCTGGTCGATCAGCCGCGCTTCCGCGATGCCTACCTCAAGGCCCTGAAGAGCCTGCACGACAACGGTGCCCGCGCCACGCTGGAAATGCTGGTGGCAGACGCCAAGTAAGCTTCACGAAAAGCGAGACAGGCCACCGCCTGTCTCGCTTTTTTTGTGCCTCATGCCACGCCTTTCCTCACACCAGCGCGACGGTCCACAACCCTGCCAGCATGACGCCGATGCCGACCCACTTGACCATGGCCGCACGCTCGCGCAACCAGACCACGCCGAGCACCACCCCAAGCGGGATCGACAACTGACGCATGGCGACCACAAGGCTGACCTCTTCCGTCAGCGTCATGGCGATCAATACCAGCCCATAGGTCGCCATCACCATCACGCCGGTCAGCAACATGCTGCCCCGCTCGCCCCGCCACAGCATCGGCAGGCGACGACGCTCAGTCGGCAACAGCATCACCAGAGGTGCGCCCCAGGCGACCGTCATCATGGCCTGCAACACCAGAAAGACAGCGCCTGCAGACGTGGGCGAATAGCCGACACTCAGCATGATGTCGAGCGCCTGCTTGTCGATCAGCGAATAGCCGGTGGTCCCCAGCGCTGCCAGCAACGCGAACCCCAGCGCGGGGGTCAGATAGGTTCTCGCTCGCAAGCCCTGCGGACTGCTCAAGGGCAACATGAGCGCACCGAGCACGATCAGCCCCATGCCGGTGAAATCCGACACTGTCAGCGCCTGGCTATCCAGCAGGCTCAAGGAGACCAGCGGCACCAGCACTACGGGCAAGGCACGCGCGATGGGATATAGCACACTGACCTCGCCGCGCGCATACGCCCAGGCGAGCCCGCCCATGTAGAGCGCCTGACACAGCCCCGTGGCCACCAGCCAACCCCAGAACTCATCCGGCAGCTCGTTGAACGCCGGCCCCAGTGCCAGCAACGGTGCAAAGATCAACGCCCCACTGCCCATGGCCAGCATGAAGAAAGCCAGCGAAGGCGCTCGGCCCTTGCCCAGCAGATTCCAGCCGGCATGCAGACAGACCGAGACCAGGATGAGCCCCAAAGCCAATGAACTCATGAGACACGCATTGCGTTCCACGAACACCTCAACGCCCTTATCCCAGGCCGTGCTTGCCACTCGCTGCAGAAATCAACGCCGCCCCACATGCCGTATGGCAGCCGTGAAACGCTACCGGCTTGCCATTCAAGCTGATGGTGGGATGCCCCTCGATGATACTGCAGGTGCTGTGGCCATCCTTGGGGCACGTCACCATGTCCCCCACCACTGCCACCGGCTTGCCCTCCAGCAGATAGTTAGACTGGGCAGACACCACCTTGCCACCATGAGTGGTGCTATCTCCGAGTACGATAACGCCATCGCCGGAACTGAACATCGCAGATGGCTTCTGGCATTTGAGGCAATGCAGCCTCCAGACTCGCAGGGCCTGCAAAGCTATGCTGTGCGCCTTTGACATCGACCTTGCCCGGCCCGTGCACTTCGATGTTGCCGCCACTCAGACGGATATAGCCGCCACCGCTGGTGAGCAGAATCTCGTTCTTGGCCTGGATGGGTAACGGTGTCGCTCTCGGTGGAGGTGATGGTCATGTCCTTCTCGGAGGTCAGTTCCATCGCATCACTCTGCGCCTGCATTTCCACCTTGCCGCGTGCCAGTAAAGAGCTTGATGCCGGCACGTTGCACGAACAACGAGAACTTTTCGGAGAGCGAGGCGATCAGGCTGCGGCCGGTGGCCAGGTTGATGTCTTCGCCGCTGGTGATGCTGAGTGACTTGCCCTGCGCCAGATGGGTGGATTCCGGCGTACTCAGCGCGATGCCTGCCGGTGAGCTGACATGCAGCCAGGGGGCGTCGAGCCGTGCGGCTTCACCACGCCCGCCCGCGCTGGCGCTCTGCGGCGGAACTGCCATCGAAGTTGGTGCCGCTGTCTGCCGCACCGTAACGCCCCTGGGCATCTTCACTGGCCTGCTTGAGGTTGCATGCGCGACTCAAGCGCTTCTGCGTTGTGGCTGGTGGCACTCTCGCTGAGCGTATTGGAGAGCTGATAGGCGCTGGCCAATTGTTGCTGAGCGGGCGTGAGATCGAGTTGTTCGCCACTGGCGGCGATCTGCCCCCAGCTGGTCAGCAGCAGGCCGCTGATGCGCGCGGATGGCGCCATAGGCGTCCGAGCGCAGCTCGAAGCCGGTACCACGGAAGCTGCCGCGTGTGTTGCCCTGCTGATGGATCAGATAGCCCAGATTGAGCTGGGATTTCTCGTGCTCCGAATTCAGGCGCACGCGCTCCTGATCCGTCGCATCATCGAAGACCAGCTCGTTGTACTTGTTGCCGCGGTAGGTCTTGCTCTTGAGGCCGGAGAGCAGGCCATTGGAGTGCCATTGCGGGGTCTGATCACCGTTGTAGACCCGCCCGGTGATCAACGGGCGATCGGCATCGCCTTCGAGGAAATCGACGATGACTTCCTGGCCGATACGCGGCACGAACACACTGCCCCAGCCGGCACCGGCGTTGGGCTGCGCGACACGTAGCCAGCAGCTGGCGTCAGCGGCACCCTTCTCGCTGCGGTCCCAGTGGAACTGCACGCGCACGCGGTTGAGCGAGTCGGTGTGGATCTCTTCGTTCTCGGGGCCGACGACAATCGCCGTCTGCGGGCCACCCAAATTGGGCCGCGGATGATCGAGAGATGGACGGTACGGCTGACTGAGGCGCTGGGATTCGAAGTCGATTAGATACTGGCCGGTGCCGACATCGGCATAGTCGTCCTGAGCGCATTCACTCTCAAGACCATGTGCCTTGCGTGCCTCGGCCATGCGCGCCTGCAGGCTGCCCGGCAGCGCCTTGAGGTGCGCGGAGACCGGCAGTGCATTCTCGGCACAGACGGTCAGGCCCAGCACGAGGAATTCGCGCTCACTCGAGTCGCCGTCTTCATGGCGGGCGTGCTGACTGAGTTCGAACCAGCGGCCGACCTTCAACTGGCGGGTACCCCCAGCGCCGTAGAAACGCTTGGCGCGGGATTCATGGGCCTCGAGGCGATTGACGGTCAGGCGTTCGCCGCGCGAGTGATCGTCGAAATAGTACTCGCCGGGATAGTCGTAGACTTCCTGCTCGCTGAGGTTGCCCTGATCGCTACGCGTGTCCTGGCCGGAGCGTTTCTCCAGGCCCGGCAGCTTGTAATCAAAGGTGCCGAGGCTGACACGCGTCGGTTGCTGCTGACGGCGACCGCTCCACTGGGTGATGGAGTCTTCCAGTCTCAGTGGCATCCTGTCGGTGAAAGCGGACGGTGGAAGCGAATCACCTGCGGCTCGACCGGTGCGCAGGTCGCGACATCATCGGTGATGACGAGGCGGTGGCCATTGAAGTCGCTGTCGTCAGAGGCGTGTTCGAAGTAATAGAACAGCCCTTCCTGCTCCATCAGGCGATTCACGAACTGGAAGTCGCTCTCGCGATATTGGACGCAGTAGCTGCGCGCCGGATACTCGCGACGCAGGTCCAGCCGCCAGCCACCCTGAGCTTCGCCCTGCGCGATGGCGTGGTTCGAGAACACCGCCTCGATGACCTCGACGGCGGTGAGGTCCTGGAAGATACGGCTGTCGCGACCGAGCTTGAGCATCGAGAGCCACGGCACCAGCATCAACTGGTAATAGAAGACGCCGCCGTCCTCACCGAGCAGTGCGGCCGACTCGACCAGCCCCGAGAGCTTGCGGTAACTGCCATCGGCCTGACGCACCGAGAGCGCTGCCGGCTGTGCCATCAGGGTCTTGAGCTCGATATCACCGTTCTGGGAGATGCAGTCGAGGGTATAGGCGAAGGGACGCGACATGCGCTCTTCCCCCACCAGGCGATGCGGAATGAAGTCCGCGCCGCTCATCTCAAGCGTGAGCAGGCGCTCGTTCTGATCCAGTGAAATCTCGAACGACTCCAGCAAGGCTATCCAGCCAGGAATTCTCTGCCATCCTTAACATCCTCACGGTGCGCGCGCTTCTTCGCTCGGCAAGCGAGTGCATCGGCTTGTTCAGTTCGGGTCATGCGTCTCAAGACGCAGCGATGTGCAACATAGGACGAGCACAGTCAACACAGGACGAGCACAGTCAGCACAGGGCAAATGCAGCGCCGTCAGCGCTAACCGGCAAAGGGCGTGAGTGCCAGTACCTGAGTCTGAGTATCGTTTCGCAGCGATACGACCAGGGCGCTGTCGTTGTCTTCCAGTTCCGCGATCGCCAGCACCAGCGCCAACGCCAGCCAGGCATCTCCCGGCCAGCCGCAGAAGCTGTCGAGCGTGGTGCCATCCTCGATCATGTCCAGTCCCGGCCAGCGATTCATCAGGCTGGTGCCGGCTTCCACCGCGCGACCAGGCAGCCCGAGGCTATCAATCACCAGACGCATGGGCTCGAACGGCTCGCGGGTAGAGGCATGCTCGTCATTTTCCGCCTGCACGGGCCACTGGCGCTCGATCAGCTGCATCAGCGGTGCCGGCGAGCGGCGCAGCTCGCGGCTACCCCGCGCCGCATGGGTCAGCGTTGCCGCCAGCGGCACCTGCCAGCCCTGCAAGGGAGCCGGTGAGTCAGGCGCGAGGCGCTCGAAGAGCAGCGCCGCGACAGCCTCACCGGGAAACAGACCGCTCGGGCGAGAGGCATACGCCAGCTGACCGCGTCGCGACAGTTCCGAGACGCTGCTGTCGAACAACAGCGAGTCGACGCTGAGCCAGATGACATGCGGCATGCCACCCGACGCTTCAGCGGCCAGCAGTTCATGCAAGTCCTGCTCGGCCACCGCGCGATGCGTGACGCTGCCCAGCGCGTCGGCGAAGGGCGTGGCCGCCACCGTCTCGCGCAGACGTGCGATAAACCCCTCCACCAGGCTGGCATGACGAATCGGCGCACTCAGCACGATATCGAAGGGCGCGCCCTCCGGCAGCGCTTCCAGCATCAACAGCGCGTCGATGATCAGGGCCTGGATCAAGGTCTCGAGCCGCTGATGGCGGCGATCGAGACGTGCCACCTGCTCGCCGGAGGCAGGCGATGCGCCCGCCTGCCCCAGCGCGATTTCGTGTACCAGCAGGCCATAGCCATCCGGGCCACGCAGGGTCGCGGAGATCTCGGCCGCCGCCGATGACGGCAGCTGCCCCTTGGCCACCGCCCCTGCAGAGGTCAGCGCCACGCCATCCAGCAGACACAGGGTGTCAGTGCGGTAGTCGCTGCGCACCTTGGTGACCGGCGCCTCGGGCTCTGCCGGGCGCACCTGCTGCAGGCGGTCATAGATCGAGCTCTTGAACATCATCAGTGATCATCACGCCGCTGAGTGCCCAGGGTTTCACGGATGCCGTCCACGACATGTTCCTCGCGGATGACATCACGCAGCCATTCCTCCAGCGGCATGCGGCCCCAGCGCACGGCGCGTTCGACCAGATACGGCACCGGACTGTGCGGCTCGCTGCCCTTGAAGTACTGGGCGACGCCATTGAGCATGTCGAAGGCTTCCTCGCGGGTCTGCGGCGTGGTGCGCAGTGCCGCCGGCGCCATGCCCGCCTGAGCGGATGGCGTGACACTCGCATCCCCAGTGGAGGCATCGCCACTTGCGGCGTCCGTCACTTCTGCATCGCTCTCGGCGGATGCCTGGGCCTCATCGTCCAGGCTGACCCCGCGCTCGCCCAGCAGTCGCTCGATCAACTGGGTGCAATCCGCCAGACCACGCTGCAGCTGGCTGAAGGTCGGCGCGCTCACCCCCAGCTGCGCATTGAGCTGCGCCACCAGACCGGCCAGCGCCTGCTGGCACTTGACGATCTGCTGGTGACGCTCGCGGAAGGTCGCCGTCTCGGTCAGCACCACGGAACGCTGGAAGATATCGGCGTTGATCTTGCCATCCGCCAGCGCGCTTTCCATGGCATCCACGTCGGTACGCGCCAGGTTCTCGACCTGACGCGACTCCTCATAGCGGTCGAGCCCGTAGAGCTGCCCTTCCACCAGCGGCAAGGTGCCGATCATGCCGGCGAGGGTGTCATCCAGCCAGGTCAGACGGGCGACACGCTCTTCATCACCTTCCTCGAGCGTCGGGTAAAGCGTCTCCCAGTACTGCTCACACAGCGCCGTCATCAGCTCCAGCCCCCAGGCCAGACCCATGAAATGATCCCGGTGCGCCAGGCCTTCGCAGAGCCAGCCCGCCAGCGACAGGTCCTTGCTCTGCTCGGCCAAACCGTCGGCAGTCAACGAGATGACGGCATTCCAGTCGGACTTCTTGAGATCGGCCTGCCATTCGCCCTGACTGAGGTAGGCCGGGTCTGCGCGACGCGCTTCCTTGATCTCGTCAAAGAGCAGCGAAAAGCCCAGGTCCTCTCCTGTCCCATGAGCGCCGATTGGCGCGAGCAGTTCGTCGCGGTCCCATTCGTCGGCCATCTTGTCTCTCCTGAATCACGTGTTGATCGCGTTGCGAGGCAACGCCTGCGAAATCACTGTGGCGCAGTGCTGTTGTGTCAGAGCCAGTTAGCACAGCGCTATTGGTATAGAGCTATTGGCACAGACCCTGTTGGCAAAGAGCTGTTGGCACAGAACTGACAGCACAATGATTTCGCAGGCGCTCATCGAAGCAAACGGGGATGCACAAGGGGAAAACAGACATGCCGGGAGAGCCTATCGCTCCCCCGGCATGCCTTCTACCCGGACGTGATATCCCCTGAAGACGAGCTCACGCCAGCACGCTGGCCAAGCCCCGGGATGCCACTCTCCTGTTCATGGACGGCGACTCACGCCGCCGCGCCATGAGCCGATACTCAGGAGTAGACGCGGTTGCGCGTGCGATCCCAACCACCGGTGATGTTGCCGCCACCCTGGCCATCGCTGCGCTTCTGCTGGGTGTAGGTGACCTTGATACGTGCGAAGTTCAGCTTGATCTCTTCAGACGGCAGATCGTGACGCGCGTCGTGCACGGAATCGGTCGCACCGCCACCGCCGGCCTGGGAGAAGGACGCCATGCCTTCCAGGTCCACGGAAGACACGATGACTTCCTCAAGCTTCACTTCCATGTAACGCACCTGCTCGCCACCGGCACGGTGAACCTGCAGGGTGATTTCCTTGATGTGCTGGCCGCGGCAGCACGCTTCGAACAGCTTCGGAGAAGCCTTGTCGATGAACTTCTTGATCGCGAACTCGCTCAGGTTGACGCGCTCGGCAGACGCACCACCGGCGGAGCTGGCAGTCGCGGAAGTCGCCTGGCTGGCGCCGAATTCGAAGCTCAGCAGCTCGATCCAGTCCTTGTGGTTGGTATCCAGACTCTCGCCCGGGATGCCGTCGATCTTGAGGTAGGCGTCAAAAGCCATGGTAAAACTCCATTTCCGTCATGTGATGGGTAGGCATCACGGGTAGCAGCCCTCCCTGGCTGCCACCTGCAACGCGTGTTCGGACACGCTACCGCCAGGAGATGCCATCCAGGCACCCCCACTGCGTATGTCCATGCTTCTCCGCTCTCGTGCGCCGGGCCTGCCTTCAGGCCTGTCATCCAAGAGCTCGACTCCTCCGTGAGTCGGCAAAATGAATCCGGTTGGGCGCTCAGTTCAGTGCACGCACTTCAATCTCGACACGACGATTGGGGGCCAGACAGGCGATTCTCTCCGCTCGTGACATCTGGCCATCGCACTTGACCAGCGGACGATCGCTGCCGGCCCCTTCCGCACCGATCAGCTCACCCGGCAGCCCCTTGCCCACCAGATAGGTGCGCACGGTCTCGGCACGTTGCAGCGAGAGCTGGCGATTGACCACGGCCGAGCCGATCGGGTCGGCGTGGCCGGTGATGGTGATGCGGCCCAGATTCGGCGTGTTGGAAAGCCGCTCGGCGATGGCATTCAGCTGACGCTGCCCCTCGCCCTGCAGGCCCGAGTAATCCGCACGCCCGAAGGCGAACAGGGTGTCGGATTCCAGCGTGATGGTCTCGACGGTGCTCAGGGAGCGGTCCAGCAGGCCATCGATGTAGTTGCGACTGGATGACACCAGGAAGGTGTTGTCTTCCAGACGCGGCACGTCCGGGCGCACGACCTGCTCGGCATAGAAGTTGACCTGACGGCTGGCATATTCCAGATCACGACTGTCGCGCGGCACATCCTCCCCCTGGGTGATGGCCGGATACCAGTAGACCGGCATCTCGCTACGCAGCCAGTCCGGCTCGATGTCCTCGCGCGGCGTGCGCGACAGGGACAGGTAGGTCTTCAGGGTGTTGTTGCCGAAGTCCGCCAGCGCCTGGGCCGAGTTGTCACGCGGCTGGGCGTGGTCCTCGACTCCCGGGACATGGATATCCGTCTCGCGCGGCCCGTCCTCGCGGTCATGCACGCTGATGGTCGGCAGCATGAACAGCGACTGGTTGAGGTTGCTGGCGATCGGCACCAGCATCGTCTGACGCAGTTGACCGAAATAGACATCGCGCAGCTCAGGTTCCAGCGTCTCGCCTTCATAGAGCCCGAAACCGAGCGACCAAGGCACGCCATGCTCGTGATGGCGAGCATCGTAGCGGGCCGCGCTGTCACGCAGGGCATCCAGCGTCGCCCACTGGGCATAGGCATCGGGCTCGCCGGCGTCTTCCTCGTAGGCGTCATCCAGGGCCTGATCCAGCGCCCCGAGCTCGCGGGTGTTGGCGGTGAAGGACACCGCCCACGCCAGACACATCGCTCCGGCAAGTGCCAGCGCCAGCCACACCCAGCGCAGCTGACGCCGACGCTGCAGGTTGGCGCCGCCATACAGGCCGACCAGATGCTGATCCGGCAGCAATACCCGCGAGAACAGCCCCGAGACGAACAGCGGCTTGCCATCCTGATGGCCCGGCGCATGACGCTCGGTGACGGCAAAGCGTGACGCCACGTTACGCCCATGGGCTGCCGTGCTGGCCTGCCCCTCGGAGAGCGCACTGGTGAAGTAGAACCCGCGCAGCAGCGGCGCTGCCTGATAGGGATTGACCTTGAGCAGCTCGGTGACGAAATCGGTCAGATGCGGTGCCAGCGCTTCAAGCTCTCGCGGGAATTCCACCGCCGCCGGGGCCTCGCGGGTGCGCACGATGTCACCCTCGATCAGACAGCGCTCCCCGGTACCCGCGCAGCGTGCCACCAGGCGAGTCATCGCCTCACTGAACCGTGTACGCCAATCCGCCTCGGCATAGCCCTGGTGCGGGAAGCTCATGCCCAGCACTTCATCGCGCTGCGCCGGTGCCAGCTGGGCATGGAACTCGCGAAAGCCGGGAATGTGGTCACTCTTGGTGAACACCAGATAGATGGGCAGCGCGGCGCCCAGACGCTCGTAGCTTTCCTGGATACGCTCGCGCAGCTGATGGGCCAGTGCCTCGACGTCATGGCGGTTCTGGAGCACCTCATCGATGCTGACCGCGACGATCAACCCATTGAGCGGCTGACGCGGACGATAGCGACGCAGCATGTCGAGGAAGGCACGCCACTTGCCGACTTCCTCCTCGGAGCTGACATAACGCCCCGCGGTATCCAGCAGCACGGCCTCACTGCTGAAGAACCAGTCACAGTGACGGGTGCCACCGATGCCCGCGACACGTGCGCTTTCCCGCTCCGCGAAGGGGAAATCGAGTCCGGAGCGCGACACCAGCGTGCTCTTACCCACCGCAGGCTGACCGATCACCAGATACCAGGGCAGCGTATAGAGCAGATCACCCTGACGGGTGAACCAGCCACCGCGTTTCTCGCTGGCACTCTTGCGCATGCGATCCAGCGCGGCCAGCAGGCGCTCGCGCAGCAGGCTGACTTCCTCGCGGTCCTGGGGCGCGGCGCTGAGCACGGCGTCATCGGCGTTCTGGATCAACAGCGACTCGACATCCTTGCGCTCTCCCACCCCGCGATAGAGCAGCAGCAGATACAGGGCAGAGGCCACCAGAAACGCCAGAATGCCGACCAGCAGACTGTCCAGTGACGAGAAGCCGAGTCCGACACCGGCGCCCCAGACCACGAAGATGCCAAGGAAGAACAGCACGCCCAGCCAATACGGGCGGTACTTGAGGAGGTAGTACTTGAGAACGTGAAGCTTGAACTTGTTCATGTCGGTGCCGATTCATCCTTGGGTATGTCGCCGAATACCGTGTCGTCACTGCCCGCCCTTGTCCCCTGCGGCCCCGCAGGCGCCAGGGCCCGAGCACCTCGAAGGCGGAGCCCGCCAGAATGCGCAGTGCGTCATGATCGTCACGCGTGAAGCGCATCAATGTCGGGCGCATGAAGTCATCGACGATCACGCTGATCTGCCCCGGCGCGCCATTGTCATGCTCCAGCCAGTGCAGCCACAGGTCCGCCGCGGGACGCTTCAGCGCGCGCTCCGGCGGCAGTGGCAATGCCGCCTGCCCCCGGGTGTCATCGCGTGCGCCCCCTGTCGCCAGCTGCCGGCGCAATGCCTGCATGTCCTGCGTCAGTCGCTGGGCGCTCACGTCGGGGAAGCCACTGGCCAGCGCCCGCGTGAGGTCCCCGTAGCGCACGTCTTCCAGAAAGCGCGCGAACAGACGCCGATGCAGCTTGAGATCGGAATCATCCAGCGGGCGTAGCGCCTCGATTCCCGTGAGCAGACGCTCCTGTGCCTTCAGGGGGTCTGCGCAATGCATCACATCGCGCAGCAACTCCCGCACCTGCCCGGCGAAGGTCTCGCCGAGGGTATGCACCCCGACACTGCCCTCCACCACCGGCGAGACGGCCAGCCGCTGGAAGACCAGCAGCGGGTAGCGTCGCCCGGAGGCGTCCTGCGAGGGCGACATGGCGCCCATCAACCAGGCTCCGCTGCTGGCGCGGTAGTGAAAGAAGCACAGCGGCAAGGCATCGAAACGTGCCTGCCAGTCTTCGTCGCGCTCGGCCATGCGATTCAGCGCCCGCTGCCACCAGCCATCCAGTTCCCGGATGTCCTTGTGGCCCGCGTGATGGGCGATGAAGTCAGCGCTGCCGGGCAGCTTGCCGAAGAAGCCGATCATGCGGTCATCTCCCGGCGACCGAGGGCATGGACAGGTTGCGCACCTGCTTGAGGTCCGTCAGTTTCACGCCACCGAAGTTGCGCGCCTCGAAGCTCACCGGGCCCACCGGGGTGTACCAGGTGAAGCGCTGACGGGCGGTATCCAGGTCTGTCACGTCCGCGGATTCGATCAGTTTCAACAGACTCCAGCGATTGGGGAAGTTGAAGACGGTGATGCGGCGGCCGTCCCGTGTCACCACCTCCAGTCGGGCGCCGGAGACTTCCGGATCACCCGGCCAGACGAAGCGCTGCCAGTGCTGACGACCATTGCGATAGGTCTGCTGCTGACCGTCCAGCGTCAGCTCGATCGAGATCAGCCGGGAGGAAGGCCGGATCATGATCTCGAAGCCGTTCTCCACATCCGCCAGACTCTCCAGCACCCGGCCCACTGCCGTGCCCTTGGTGATGGTGGCGGTGATCTTGGGGTCCACCAGCGGCGTACCGTCCTGCTCACCCTCTTCCAGGTTGCCGACTTCTTCATTGTCGAAGCGGGTCAGCAGACCGCTATCGGGGTCGATGAACTGACGCAGGTCACGCACCGAGGTCTCGTTGGCGGAATCGCTGACCGGATAGCGGCCACTGACCATGCGATGCCAGGGTGAGACGACCTGCTCGCCCCAGGCGGCGGCCAGCTGTGACGCCACCGGTCCCTGCAGACTGGCCACGGAGTAATCGATGGGCGCACGGAACAGACGCTGCAGCGACTGCACCAGCGGTTCCTGCGAGGTATCGACATTGGCGGCGACATAGTCACGCGCCGCCGAGATCTCATTGGGCTTGCCGCCGATCATCTCCGCCAGCAGCTGCTTGGTACGCTTGCCGACATCGCCACGCTCCAGTCCGTCGAGGCGTACCTTGAGCTGACGCAGGCGCAGCTGGTAGCGGTTCATGACCGAGGCATCGCCATCCTGCCCCTCATCCTGGGCAAACAGGCTGGCGACCGGCGCGAAGTGGTCCGCCAGCTTCCCGTCGTGCACGTGCGGCAGTCCCTGCAATGCGCCGGTACGCTGTGCCAGCTGACTGCCATCCTCCTCGACCCACGCCAGCGCCTGATCCCACAGGCCCGCCGACTCGGCCGCCGGGGCCGGTGCGTCACCCTCGGCTTCGCGTGGCTGGGGCGTCTTGCGGGCCTCGGCATCGCGGCTGTCCCAGCGGGTGTTGTCATCCACCACGGCCAGCAGTGTCTTGAGCGGTGAGCGCTGATAGTCGCTGAAGCGCGCCAGACGCTGACGCGAGAGCGCCAGACCTTCGAAGCGACGCACGCCGACATCGGCCAGGAAGCGCTCCCAGGCCTCGGCATAGTCACGTTTGTAATGCGCCAGAATCGCCTCGGCGAATTCGGTCTTGCCCTGCTCGGCATCCGGGTTCTCGTCTTCCAGCACCCAATCATGCTCCACCGGCAGGTCAGAACTCAGCGTCTTGAGCAACTCGGGACGCACGAACTCGTCCCACACGCGACGCGTGAAGAAGGCCGGCACGGATTCGCCGGCGTACAGCAAGCCACGGGCGCCCTCTTCGGGCAGCATCACCGAGAGCGTCATCGACGGGAAACGGGCTTCGGCCGCCAGACGCAGACGCAGGTATTCCCGCTCCGCCGGCGAGTTGTCGAGCAGGAAGGCCTTGAGGTCACGGCGGGAACGCGCGACGCGGTCCTCATCCCGCACCAGGGCAGGTGCCTTGCCCTGCGCCAGATATTCGCTGTAGAGCGCGACATTGTCGGCGATGCGTTGATCTCCCCCCGGCACACGGCGGTGACTGTCCGCCAGCTGATGCCAGGCGCGCGGCAGGGCTTCGCGCACGAAGGCGACGTCCGGATGTTCCGCAGGCTCACTCAGGATCAGATACAGCTTGAGCGCATCGTAGGCATCGATCAGCCCGGCGACCTGCTCCGGCGTCAGCTGGTTGAGCACTTCACTGGAGAAGGCCGGACCGCCCGGCATGCCGCCGTCCGGGCTGCCCCCCTCACCCGCCACGGTGCCATCGCCGCCCAGTCCCGCGGACGAGCCACGGAAATTCTCGGCCTTGTCACGCAGCGCATCACGTCCCTGCTGTCGGGTGCTCCAGTAGGCGTCATTGACGCCGCCGCGCAGGCGGTAATCCGCCTCGCCCTTGAGCTGACTGGCCAGTTCGCCCGGTGAGCGCGGCACGCTGCCCAGCGTCGGGCGCTCGGTGAGACGCTGACGCAGGCGTTCGCCGCTCGAGGTCAGCAGTGACTTGCCATCGGCGACCAATGTCCGCGAGGCATCGCCCCCGGATCCAGCGCCCTCACCGACGTCCTCGCCACGGGTGCGCCGCGAAGCGGACTCGGAGACGATGCCCAGCGAGACCGCCAGACGCCCGACCGCCCGCAGGCGAGCGTCGAGATCTTCCGCCAGCGGTGCCAGAATCTGCTGCTTGAGGGTCGCGAAGTACTGTGCTTCAAGCGTCGCGCTCAGACGCTCTCCGCCATCCAGTCCCATGTGCTGATACCAGGGCAGACCGCCCTCTTCGCGGGCCTGACGCACACGCGACAGCTCAGCGTGGAGCAGGTCGAGCTGCACGCTGGGGGTCACGGCGCCATCAAGCGATGTCAGCTGCGCATCGACGGCCTCGAGACTGGTGCGACTCTGGTAATAGGCGTTGCCGAGCAGGCCCAGCGTCACCGCACCTGCCACCCCACCTACGCCGATCAACAGCGGGTTCAGGGAACGCCGCTGACCATCGCGCGCGTAGTGACGCACCAGGTTGCGGTCCGGAATCATCACGTCACGGAAGACACCGCCGACGAAATAGGGGCGATCACTGACCGTCGCCGTCGCCGTCGCTGAGGCTGGCGTCGCCGCCTGGGTGCCCGCCGGTTCCTTGAGCGCAAAGCCCTGACGGACCTGCTCATCGAGAATCGCCGGCATCGCACTGCCGTCCTGCAGCGCACTAGTGAAATAGACGCCACGCGTCAGCGGCCCGCGGGCACTGTTGCGACGCAGATCGAAGGGCTCCAGGAAGTCGGCCAGCAGGCCTTCCATCTCGGCGATGTATTCCGGGAAGTGCAAAAGCTCGCTGTCCGCCTGCTGGCCACGCTCACGCAGGGCGGCTTCCACATGACCACGCAGCCCCGCCACCATCTTGGGGAAATGCCGGGAGAAGGCTGCCACGACACCCTCGCGACGCGCCTCGGCCACCGAGAACGTCATGCCCCACGGCGCATGGCGGGCATCGCTGTCCAGCGTATTGAACGCGGCGGTGAAGCCCGGCAGCTGGTCGGCCTTGGTGAACATCAGATAGACCGGCGGCGAGGCATCCAGCGCATCGCGGAAGTCATTGATGCGCTCGATCAGCTGGCGTGCCAGCGCATGATTCTCGTCACGCGGCGCATGCAGCAGTGCCGGCAGATCCACCACCACCACCAGGCCATTGATGGGCGCACTCCGCCGACGGCGTGCCAGCAGACGCAGGAAGTCGGCGAAGGCACGCGCCGGCTGCTCTTCGGCCACATAACGCCCGGCGGTGTCGATCATCAGGGCGTCGTTGCCGAAGTACCAGTCGCAGTACTGGGTGCCGGAATCCCCGCCCAGCCCCGCCACGCTGGAGCTCAGGCCGGAGCGTGTCAGCAGCGAGGTCTTGCCGGAGGACGACAGACCCAGCACCAGATACCAGGGCAGATCGCTGAGCGAGGCACTGCCACCCTTGTGCAGACCACGCTGGGCACGCAGCATGCGCAGCGCCGACTTGAGACGCTCACGCAGCACTTCGTAATCGCCGGCTTCGGTGGCGGCATCCGCAGCTTCGCGGTCCACTTCCAGCTGGACGAGGTCTTCCAGATCCCGCTCGGCGCGCACCTTGCGATACTTGCGCAGCACGATGGCCAGCAGCCACACCGCGGTCAGCAGCGCCACGGCGATGGCCAGGCGTTCCAGCGAGCCACCCAGACGTGGCACCCACCAGACGCACAGCACGACACCGGCCAGCCACAGTAGTGACGACGCCAACCAGAAACTCTTGAGGAACCCCAGCACCCGTTTCATTCCGTCACGCCTCATGTCGTTGCGAACAGGGACGACAGTCGCTCGATGAGCGCCGTGACCTGAGTATCCAGCAGGTTGTCGAGCACCAGATAGACCGCCCCGCAGCACAGCGCGATCACCAGCAGATAGACCCAGACCGGAATTTCATAACGCAGCAGCTGACCGACCTGGTCCGGCAATTGCCAGCCCGGTGCCAGCACGTCGGATGTCTGACGGTAGCGCGCGATGTCCTGGCCCAGCGTGCTGGCCACGTAGCGCAGCTGATCACGGTGTTCGAGGCGGAACTTGCCCTCGAAGCCCAGCGCCAGACACAGGTGATAGATCTCCAGCACATCCAGGTTGGCCTTGACGTCGGTGCGCAGTGCCTCGAGACGCTCGAAGAAGCCCTCACCCGCCAGATGCACGCCGAAGTAGGTGTACTGCAGCGGATGCAGCTCCAGATGCTGGCGAATGTTGCTGGCACCGGCCCCCAGCACGCTTTCATCGAGGAAGGCGCACAGCGCGTACTGGGCGTCACGCACCTGATCCATGCTGTAACCGACCGCCAGCGCCTGGGCTTCCAGCTCGCGGAAGTAGTCGGCGACCCGGGTCAGGAACTCATCGACGTTGCGCGCTTCACTGCCGCGACGAATCATCAGGATCAGCGAGAAGAAATCCTGGGACAGCGTGCGCAGACGCGTGTCCGCCGGAACCGATGCGCCGGCCGTGTCGCTCGGCTGGGTTGCCGTGGTCTGGGTCATTTCAGCACCGCCATCAATTCAATCTTGAGGTTGTGGAAACCGCCGGGCACGTAGAAGGCGATGGCCTGCGCGGCCATCATGCGTTCATACATGCGGCCCTGGGGTTCCAGCGCGAAATAGTGGTTATCGAGGCGCGAGGGAATCGCGGTGGGCAGACGCGAGGCGTGTACCAGCGAGCCGCCGGGCATGGCGCTGTTGACCACCACCTCGATGTCATCCGGCGAGCCGACCTTGAAGGCACGCGGCACCAGCTCCAGCAACTTGGCGCCGGGCATGTCGGCATGCACGCTGATGTAGAAGTCGGCGTCCACCAGACGCGCATCGTGCAGATGGGCGATGTAGTAGGACGGCTTGGTCTGTTCCAGCGCGATGGGGATGTACTGGTTGGGCACCACGGTATCCAGCAGCTCGCGCGCCATGGTTTCCAGCGTCGTCAATGACTGGACCGGGTCTTCATGGCGGTACGGCGGCAGGTCACTCAGGCGGTAATCCATCGAGAAGGTCATCAGGCTGGCGACCAGATCCGACAGGAAGGTGTAGAGCTTCTCGGGATGATGCTGCGGGTGTTGCAGCAGATGCGCCAGCGCCGGGTAGGCACGGTTGACCGTATGCAGCAGCCAGAACAGCGCCACGTCGCTTGAGCCGAATTCCGCGACCTGATCGGCGCGCTCGCGGCGACGTCCGGACAGCGTCTCGTGCTTGGCCTGCAGCATGCCGGCCAGGCGCTGGCCCATGGCCATCAGCGTCTCGCTGCTCGAGAGGTGAAGCGCAGGCGGCACGAAGCGCGGCGAGACCGAGAAGCCACCGGCGGCATTGCGCGTCAGCACGGCCAGCGGACAATGCGTGCTGCCCTCCAGGTCATCGCCTTCCAGCAACAGACGCACATTGAGTTCCAGCAGGCTCAGCTCGTTCTCGCCATCGCCGTCCAGCAGGTCCGGCAGGGAATCGAAGCGCTGACGAAAGCGACGACGGGCACCGCGCTGCTGCTCATCTTCCTGCACATTGCCGGCGTAGGGTTGTACCAGGCTCAGCGCAGCATGCACCTTGATCTCGCTGTGACCGGCCAGCTCTCCCAGGTCACGCGCCCGCGGCAGGCTATCGTGCTGGGGAGCATCGAACAGCGTGCCATCCGGGAAGACCAGTTTGAGGCGACTCAGTTGCAGGCGGCCCTGGGCCAGCGCGCTTTCATCGATCTCAAGCTGCTGTACGCCAAAGGCGAAGGGCCCGCTGCGCGTGCTGGCCTCGCCGAGCTGCCACTGGTGATACTCGTCCTGATACTGGAAGTGCTGGGGCAGCAGGAACATGCCCTCGGACCACCTCACGCGATTATGCTTGCTCACGAATCCATCCTTTATAAAGTCCGTCCGGTGTCGCCAGTGACGTGCCGCCCGTCAGGCGGAATGGCTCACGCCTCATGGCGGTGTCGTCGTTGCCAGCAGGTCTTCGCTGTCGGGCGCCACCGTGATGTAGTGATCGGCCAGCGTCAGTTCGACGCCGTCCGGTGAGGTGAACAGGCCGTCCTTGCGCATCGCATCGGCATCGAACAGCACGCGCCAGCGCGCGTCCGGGGTCTGGCGGAAATAGGCCGCGACCGCCACGTACCGCGCGCCCGGCTTCAGCGGCGCCTCATCGACGACATGCCCGCCCGGCACCATCACCACTTCGCGGGTATCCAGCAGGGAGTCGCCCAGTACCTTGTCGGCGTGATCCCAGAGGCCATCGGGCGAGGCGCTGGTAAAGGCCTCACTCGCATCCAGTTGATAGATGCGCACCACCACCGACAGTGACGCCTCATCGACATCCGGATTGAGCGAGTCATCGGCATCGAGGGTGAAGGCGACCGTCTCGTCCTGACGGAACAGGATGTCCCCCACCGTGCCATCCATCTGCTGGCCAAGACGGCTGCCGACCCCGCAGCCGCCGAGCAGCAGGCTGGCGCACAACATGACGGGCAGCCAATGGCGCGGACGCAGAGACGTGGTGCGCCGCTCAGCCTTCACGTGATATCCCCGGAATGACATGTGGGCTTCCTCACTGCATCTCGTAGGTGAACTGGCCGGCGTCATCCAGCGCGATGCTGACATCGCCCACCGGCTGCTGATCGGCCATGCGTTCCAGCACCCACTCCACCAGCGGCGGCATCAGCGAGCCACTCAGCAGGTGATCGATGCTGCGCGCACCGCTGTCGGTCTGGGTACAGCGCTCGGCGATATGCGTCGCCAGCGACGGGGCGAAGCTCAGGTGGGCGCCGTGGTTGCGCGTGAAGCGTTCCGCCAGACGCGACAGCTTGAGGTCGACGATGCGCGCCAGGATGTCGCTGTGGACCGGGTAGTACGGCACGACCTTGAGGCGGCCGAGGAAGGCCGGCTTGAAGACGCCATTGAGGGTGTCGCGCAGCTCCTCGACCAGCGCTTCCGGTGCCGGCGGGGTCGCCACGCCCAGGCAGCGGTTCATGATCTCGTCGGTGCCGACGTTGGAGGTCAGCAGGATGACGCAGTTGCGGAAGTCGATCTCGCGCCCTTCGCCATCCTCCATCACGCCCTTGTCGAACACCTGGAAGAAGACTTCCAGCACGTCCGGATGCGCCTTCTCGACCTCATCGAGCAGCACCACGCTATACGGCTTGCGACGCACGGCCTCGGTCAGCACACCGCCCTCCCCGTAACCGACATAGCCGGGCGGCGAGCCTTTCAGCGAGGAGACGGTGTGGGCTTCCTGGTACTCGGACATGTTGATGGTGATGAGATTGCGCTCACCGCCGTACAGGCTGTCGGCGAGGGCCAGCGCGGTTTCGGTCTTGCCGACCCCGCTCGGGCCGAGCAGCATGAAGACACCGATCGGCTTGTTCGGGTCTTCGAGCCTGGCGCGCGACAGGCTGATGCGCTGGCCGATCTCTTCCAGTGCGTGGTCCTGCCCGAGCACGCGCTCGCCCAACAGCGCCGGCAGACGACGCACGGTGTCAATCTCGTCACGCTGCATCTTGCCCAGCGGAATGCCGGTCCAGGCAGCGACGACTTCGCCGATGGCATTGCCATCGACACAGGCATGCACCAGCGGCGCCTCGCCACCGGCGGCTCCCAGCACCTCACGCGCGGCACGCAGCTCGGCCAAGGCAGCGTCACGGGCAGCGTCACGCCCGGTGGCATCATCGGATTCGTTGGCCGCGCTCAGGGCGGCATCAGCCTTGAGCACCGCCTCGACGGCCTCACGCTGACGTGTCCAGTCAGCTTCCAGCGCCGTCACCTGCGCGGTAATGGCCAGCACTTCGCTGTCAATCTCGTCCAGACGCGGGGCATGGCGGTCATCGCCGCGCTCGTGCTCGCGAGCCAGTGCCGCACGTTCAGCCTCGAGATCGCGCAGGCGCTGACGGGCATCTTCCAGCGGTGCCGGCGTGGTCTGCTGGCCCAGCGCGACACGCGCACAGGCGGTATCCAGCACGCTGACCGCCTTGTCCGGCAGCTGACGGCCGGTGATATAGCGGCTGGAGAGACGCACCGCCTGCACGATGGCGTCATCGAGAATCTCGACCTTGTGGTGATCGCGCATGCGCGTCGCCAGCCCGCGCAGCATGTCGATGGCCTGCGGCTCGGCCGGCTCCTCGACCTTGATCACCTGGAAGCGACGCGCCAGGGCGGCGTCCTTCTCGAAGTACTTCTTGTACTCGGCCCAGGTGGTGGCGGCGATGGTGCGCAGCTCGCCACGCGCCAGCGCCGGCTTGAGCAGGTTGGCGGCATCGTTCTGGCCCGCCTGACCGCCACTGCCGATCAGGGTGTGGGCTTCATCGATGAACAGAATGATCGGGTGCAGGCTGCGCTTCACTTCCTCGATCACGTCCTTGAGGCGCTGCTCGAATTCGCCCTTCACGCTGGCGCCGGCCTGCAGCAGGCCGAGATCCAGGGTGCGCAGCTCGACACGTGCCAGCGGCGCAGGCACTTCCCCGGCGACGATCTTCTGTGCCAGCCCTTCGACCACGGCGGTCTTGCCGACCCCCGCCTCACCGGTGAGGATCGGGTTGTTCTGACGACGACGCGTCAGGATGTCGATCATCTGGCGCACTTCGTCATCGCGCCCCAGAATCGGGTCGATGTTGCCGGCGCGCGCACTGGCGGTCAGATCGATGGTGTATTGATCCAGCGCCGGGGTCTTGTGACTGCCCGGGCGTCCAGCGCCACCACCCTCACCTGCCGTCTGCCCGCCGCTGCTCGCGGCTGACGGCGTCGGCTGCGAGAGCTCGGCCTCGGGACTTGCGGCCAAGAGGCTGGTGAAATGCAGGCGCAGGTCTGCGGCATCGATACGCGCCAGCGGAGTGTCGTGACGTGGCGCCAGTTCCGGGTCTTCCAGCAGGGCCAGCAGCAGGTGCCCGCTGCGGATATGCGCGACTTCGTGGTCGATGGAGGCGATCAACCAGGCCTTCTCGATCAGCCGCGTGATATGCGGCGACAGTGCCGGCGTCGCGGTGCTGCCCGTCTTCAGACGCTCCAGCGAGCGGTCCAGCTGATCGGCGAGTTGATCCAGCCCCAGCGAGTAGTGACGCATGATGCGCAGCAGGTCGTTGTCGTCACCGTCCAGCAGCTTGATCAGCAGATGCTCGACATCGACTTCATACTGGCGCTTGGCCAGGCACAGGCCAGCGGCCTCTTCCATGGCACCGCGGCTGACATCATTGAGCTTGGCGAATAGCGTCTTGAGACTCACGGGGTCACTCCATCGAAGGGAATTCGTAGCAGCACACTTCCCGAGGTGCTGCGGGGTGTCTGGCCCAGCCAGCCGAGGCGGCCCAGCGAGATGCCACCGGCTCCTCCCAGGCGGGCCGGCGGCACTTCACTGGGCTCGAGCTGCAGTTCCAGCTCGAAATCGAGCTCCGGCCCGACATAGAAACGGATCAGTTCCGTCATGCGCAGATGGTCCTCACCGCCGGGCAGAAAGCGGCGGAAGTCCGCCAGGCGCAAGGGGCCGACCGCGATACGCACGCAGGACTGGTAATCCCAGGCGCGCTTGCCGGCCACGGCGCTCTGTCCCAGCCGGGCATTGGCCTGCCCCAGGCGCGTCAATTCCGGCTCGCTGATGTCGAGCCAACGCCCCTGGAAGGGCTTCACCTCACACGGCACGCCGAAGAAGCTGCCCAGCAAGGTGGTCAGGTTCTGCTGATTGCGGGGCCGCTGACCGAGCAGCCCCGTCCTGATTGCCGAGCCCCCGGCTGGGTGCCGCGTTGTCGCGATTCTCGTCGACAAGGGCATCGTCCCCCGCGAACAGCAGCTGCGCGGAGCGCCCGGAGACACCGCTGAGCGCGAGCAGCTGGCGCTCGAAGTCCGTCTCGCCGCGACGCTCATACTCGATGTGGAAGCGATACTTCTGCCACGCCTGATAGAACAGCGCCGTCATGCGGTGCGAGAACAGATCGAAGAAGGCATGAGCCCCGTCATCGCGCAGCTGCACGTGGCGGTCGATCAACGTCTCGGTGTACGGACGCGGCAGGACACCGGACGGGCCCACCAGCCCCATGAAGGTGACCTGCACCTGGGTCAGCGGCTGGTCGGTCGGAGAGCGCGATGTCTCGCTCTCGAACACGAGGTCACTCACTTCACTGGCCGGGAAGTTCAGCGACAGCTGGCTGCGAAAGCGCAGCGGGTCCTCGTGGGGACGCAGCTCGGGTTCGAGGCGTCCGGCACGGCTGTAGTGCAGCCGGAGCAATCGCACCAGCTGAAAGAAGCTGAACCGGTAAGGCTCAGCGCGCGCCTGGTCGATCAGACCAGGGGCTGAGTGCCGGTTCTGGCGGGCCATGTCACGACGTCCTTTTCGCGCTGGCGGCTGCGCAATGTCAGCCGAGTGAAACTGTTGAGCGAGCAGTACTGCCCGAAGAAGTGATCCAGCACCATGCCGAACACGAAGATGCCGCTGCCGATGAACTCCTGTTCATCCAGCTCCAGCGTGATGCCGGTACCGCGCACGAAGGCCGGGCGAGGATGCCCGATCCGTGTCATCGCCGGTGCGCTCTGGATGCTGGCGATGCCGTTGATCTGGCGACGCGTGGCCTCGAGATCGCGATAGTTGTAGAGCGAGAGCATTTCCAGCAGCACATCGCGGCCACGCTCCACCAATGAGAGATGGTTGAGCGAGAGATGCGAGATCAGGCGCCAGATGACGCCCTTGCCCATCGGCGGCCGCGCCGAGGGCGTGGGCTTGCGCAGGCAGCGGATGGCCTTGACCACCTGCTCGCGCGGCAGCGTGAAGTCACCGCGCGGATGGCCGAAGCTCAGTCGCTGCGGCAGGTCACGATTGCTGCAGGTCAGCTTGAGGCTAAGCACGTCACTGGTGGCGTCGATGGCATTGAGCTCACGATCCGCCAGGCGCAGCAGCAGCTCGGTGCCGGCATCCCGCTCACGGGCGGACGGCACCCGCCGCGACAGCCAGTAGCTGGTCTCGCGTGACGGCGCACTGCCCTGCGGCTCGAAGAACGGCGGGCAATAGCGCACGTGATCGCGCTCGGCAGTCTTCTGTACGCGCGTGACGCGGTCGATCGAGATCACCTCGGCGCCGTGCGGATTGCGCACATCGGCCACCACCGGATATTCCGCCTGGGTATGGGTGAGCAGGATCGGCTCGGCCTGACGCTCGAACAGGTTGATCACCGGCGTGCAGCCGAGGCGGAAATGATTGCGCCCCAGACTCTGGGACAGCCGCGACAGACGCTCGTCCAGCGCATAGTCCGCGAAGTGGAAGTGCAGCTCGAAACGCGTGCCGCTGGCGCGTGCCAGCAGACGTGTCAGCCCTTCGACATCGAAGAACATGAACTTGTCGGGGAAGGTGAAGTACTCGTGCAGCAGGCGATAGCCGAGGAAGGAGCGCTCGGGGTAATCGATCAATCCTTCCTCGGGCGCGAACCCGACCGGCGTGAGCGAATCCGTCGGCAGCGCGACTTCTCGGCGCTGGCCGCCCTCATCGAAGCTGACGCTCAGGCGGGTCAGATTGTTGAACAGCAGTTCGTACATCGGGTGCATCAAGGCACCCTCGCCGTCCAGGAACAGGCGCAGGCGGTCGATCCCGAAGCTGCCCACCGACTGGTCGTTCAAGGCCTCGAAGGCCAGATCCAGCCGCGCGACGCTGTCCTTGTCGCGGCCATTGAAGGCCGAGCGTTCCAGCAGCGAGAAGCCGGCGCTTTCCACGCGCAGCGGCCACACATCCACCGGATAGCAGGTACGGAACCGGCAGGCCACGCCTTCCACCGGACGCGAGAACATCTCGGTGTGCCGCGCGACCTGATAGCGCCCGGTCAGCGAGGTCTGCTCACCGGGGTCGAGCTGTGCGATCGACAGCGAAGGCGTCGGTCGCAGGTAATGGGGGTAGAGCACATCGAGGAAGGCCTCGACGATTTCCGGCAGATCATCATCCAGCTTCTTGTGAACCCGTGCCGACAGGAACGCGAAGGACTCGACCAGACGCTCGGTGTGCGGGTCTTCGCAGTGGTCGCCTTCCAATTGCAGTCTTGCGGCAATCTTGGGGTACTCACGTGCGAACTCCCGGCCCAGAAAGCGCAGGTGCGAGATCTCTTGTTCGTAATAAGGCAGCAGTTCATCAAGCATCAGGAAAGGTTCTGCACTTTGTATTGCTGAGTGTCGGCATGCAGCACGGCATCGAAGGCCACTTGCCGCGTTGCATCCTTGAGGACGAGGAGCGTCTCGACGCGAAAGCGCAGGAGTCGATCCTGACCATCCTGGTCAAGCAGCTTGACCTGCACGTTGCGAAAGCGACGGTCATTGCTTTCGATGGCGTACTCCAGCTGACGCTGGATCAAGCGGCGGTCTTCACTGCTGTGCAGGCCTCGGCCGAGAAAGTCCGGCAGACCGAAGCCCAGCACCGTGCCGCGCAACCCGGGAAAGTCATTCAAGCGCCCTCCCAGCAATTCGCTGCGCGTGTTCACCAGAATCTCGAGGTCACGCACGATGGTGCGCTTGTACTCGTCGAGACTGACGAAGCGTTGCTCCTCCGCGGCCTCTCCCTGATGCGGTGCATCGTCCTGCAACCGATCCCACAAGGTGGGAATGAGGCGGCGGGTGCCATTCATGCGCATGTCGCCTCCTTCATGGCGATAAGCCGCACCGTCAGGCCGGCGTTGGCCAGTCTGACGATGCGGGCGTGCAGGACACGCAGGGAAAAGAGCGAGGGGTCTTCAGTGACGAGATGTCATCAGCTGCGAGTGGACTGCGGCAGCTCTGCGACCAGGCGCAGTGAGGCGGTCAGTTCATCCAGCTGGTAGTGCGGCCGCAGGAAGGTCACGGCCTTGAAGACACCCGGCTTGCCCGGGACTTCCGCGACTTCGACACGTGCTTCACGCAGCGGGAACTGCGCCTTGGCTTCCTGGCTGGCGTTGTCGTCCAGCAGCACGTACTGGGACAGCCAGTCGTTCAGGTAGCGCTCGACACTGGTGCGCGAGGCGAAGCTGCCGACCTTGTCACGCATGATCGCCTTCATGTAATGCGCGATGCGTGAGGTGGCGAAGATGTACTGCATCTGCGAGGACAGCCGCGCGTTGGCGTTGGCCACGTCGGTGTTGTACGTCTTCTGCTTCTGGGCGGACTGGGTGCCGAAGAAGGCGGCGTAGTCCGTGCCCTTGCAGTGCACCAGCGGGATGAAGCCCAGGTCTGCCAGCTCCTTCTCGCGACGGTCGGTCACGGCGATCTCGGTCGGGCACTTCAGCGCCACTTCACCATCGTCGGTCTGGAAGGTGTGGGTCGGCAGGTTCTCGACCAGGCCGCCGCCCTCGACACCGCGAATGGCGACACACCAGCCATAGTTGGCGAAGGCGTCAGTCACGCGGGAGCCCATGGCGTACGCCGCGTTCATCCACAGGTACTTGTTGTGCTCACGGCCATCGACGTTCTCGACGAAGTTGAATTCCTCGACCGGCGTGGTGTCCGGGCCATACGGCAGACGTCCCAGCACGTGCGGCAACGTCAGGCCGACATAGCGCGCATCTTCGGAGTTGCGGAAAGACTTCCACTTGGCGTATTCGACGGTGTCGAAGATCTTGGACAGATCACGCGGACCGCTCATCTCGGTGAAGGAGTCCCAGCCGAACAGCTCCGGAGACGCCGCGGAGATGAAGGGTGCGTGCGCCGAGGCGGCCACGTGGGAGATCTGCTCCAGCAGATAGATGTCTTCCGGACTGCGCGAGAATTCGTAATCGCCGACCAGCATGCCGAACGGCGCGCCACCGAAGGTGCCGTACTCTTCTTCGTAGACCTTCTTGAACAGCGCGCTCTGATCGAATTCCGGCGCCGATTTCAGGTCACGCACCAATTCCTTCTTGGTGGCGTTGAGCATCTGGATCTTCATGTTGCTGCCGGTCTCGGTCTGATCAACCAGATAGCGCAGACCGCGCCAGGAGGATTCCAGCTTCTGGAACTCACTGGCGTGCATGACTTCGTTCATCTGCTCGGAGAGCATCGCGTCGATCTCGGCGATACGCGCATCCAGCACGGCGATGAGGTCCTTGCTGGGCATGACTTCGCCATCCAGCACCTGGGCGACCAGCTCTTCGATCAGGTCGCGCGCACGGGTGCGCTCGGTCTCGGAGCGCGCCACGCGGCTCTCGGAGATGATGCTGTCGAGCAAGGAAGACTGCGGCGCGAAGACGGTATCCTGTGCCTGCGGTGCCACTGCTGATTCACTACGATTGTCACTCATGGTCTGACTCCGCAATCAGTTGTCGTCTTTGCGCACGGCTTGCTCGCGACCGAACTCGTCGCCCAGCGTCTTGAGCTTCTCGCTGTTCTGGAGCACGTCCATCAGCAGCTCTTCCAGCTTGTCGTTGCCGCCCATCTTGTTGCGCAGATCGGCGAGCTTGTTGCGCACGTCCAGAAGCTTGCGCAGCGGCTCGACCTGCTTGACGACATTCTGCGGCTCGAAGTCTTCCAGCGAGTTGAAGTTCAGCTCGACCGGCAGCTGGGTACCATCCTTGCTCAGCGTGTTGTCGACGCGATAGGCAAGGCGCGGCTTCAAGCCCTTGAGGACGCCGTTGAAGTTGTCGCGATCGATGGCGACGAACTTGCGGTCCTTGAGCTTGGGCGGCGGGCTGAGCGGGTTGCCGGTGTAGTCACCGACGGCACCGACCACAAACGGCAGTTCCTTCTGCTCCTGGCTGTCACCGATCTCGACGTCGTAGGTGATCTGGACGCGTGGTGCGCGAATGCGTCCCAGCTTGTGTTGTGTGCTATCCCTCTCCGCCATGGGGCATTTCCTTATGTGCAGTTGTGAAGTGGTTGCGCGAAGCAAAAATGGGGGCCACTCAGACAGCGGCGATCGCCCTGAGCAGCCGCTGCTTGACGGCGTCATCCATCGACTCGATGTCCGCGACATCGATCAGTTCTTCAAAGGTGTCATTGCCGGCGATTTCGGTGCTGCGCAGGATGGTGTCCTGCTCCGGCAGGTGCGAGGTGATGGGAGACCCCACCACGCAGAACGGCATGCTGCCGAACTCGCCGAGCTTCTCGAAACTGACCGGGAAGCGCAGCCCCAGCAACAGTCGCCCGAGGCCCGGGGCACGATTGACGCAATAGAACAGCATCAGATAGTGCACCACGTAGCGCAGCAGCTCGGCGGTGCTGCGATTGGGGTCCTTGATGATGTGACGGAAGCGTTGCAGCGAGAAGCCATCGAAACCCACCACCCAGCGGGTCGGGCTGGTGACGCGAATCACCTTGCCAGTGGACTCGAGACGTACATCATATTCATGCGGATAGAGACGCGGGGCCGTGCTCAGAAGCTCCAGCGGCACATCCAGCTCCTGCAGCAAGCGGAAAGGCTCGGCATTGGCCGTGGAGTCATAGAGGGCGGTAAATTCCTTGAAGGCATGCTGTGCCTCACGGCCGCTACCGCGCGGTGCCCCTTGCAGGTATTCGCCAAAGATCATCTGCGGGCGAATCAAGGCCCCCAGGGTCGTCAGATAATCCGAGGCGTTCTCATACAACAGGTCACTGACCACACGCGTCTGCTTGCGCTGTCGAATGAAGGCTTCAATGTCAAAGGACGAATCCATGTCAGATACTCTCCGTGCGCAGGTCCTGCGCAACGCGTGGTGAACCTCAGCCAAGCGGCTCGGCACGGGTGAACTCGTAATCGCTGTCAGCGCCCTTCTGCCCCATCAACTCCAGGGTATCGCCGCCCTCCTGCATCTTCAGGTTCAAGGGCGTATCCCGCTCCAGACGCAGATAGGTAGTGCTGTCAGAGGTCTCGGCCTCGAAGTCGCCCCACTGGGTGGTCACGAAGTCTCCACCCACGGCATCTACATGCGCTTCCTGCAGGAAGAACGCCGTGGGCTCGCCACTTTCGGGATCACGATGCAGGGTCAGATCCGCACGGATGAGGCGGCAATCCTGGCAGGGAAGCGTGCCGACGAAACGCTCGATGGGCGGGGGGACATAATCAGTGGGCCCCTGCTCCGGTGTCGAGCTGCACCCAGCCAGCAATGACAGCAATGATTCGCCGCGCAGTGAGGGCTCGACACCAGTTCTTGACATCAATCTGCTTCCCTGTCAGATAAATCAAGTGTGTTGCATACTCCTGCCACCTTCAGATGAAAGTGCCCGAAAAGGATAAATGGAAGGCGTCCGACGGCAGGCATTCAAAGCGTCAAGCACAGGCTCAACGTCTATCGTGTTTTAGTATATTTATTCTATCGCACACGCGAATATGGAAACATATTGCAGTTGCAGATTCCAGCAAGAAACGCAATCCCGCTATCGTTTAAGCATCGATTAATCGCGTTGTTGCCGCAGGCTCGTCGGCCCACCGAAGCTGTGCTGCGCGCCTTTGACATCAATCTTGCCAGGCGCGTGGAGTTCGATATTGCCGTCCTTGAGGCGGACGTAGGCACCACCACAGGTGAGCAGAATCTCGTTCTTGGCCGGCATTGATATCGATGTCGTTCTCGGTGGAGGTGATGGTGACGTCCTTTTCCGCCGTCAGGTCCATCGCATCGCTTTGCGCCTGAACTTCGACCTTGCCGCTTGCCGGCAAACAGCTTGATGCCGGAGCGCTGTACGAACAGCGAAAACTTCTCGACCACGGCAGCCTACCAGACTGCGCCCGGTGGCCAGATTGATATCTTCGCCACTGGTGACGCTGAGCGAGCGGCCCTGTGCCAGGTGCGTCGATTCCGGCGTACTGGTGGCGATGCCGGCGGGCGATGTGAGATGCAGCCAGGGCGCATTCAGGCGCGCTGCCTGCCCTCGCCCGCCATTGGTGGCGCTCTGCGGCTGAGCTACCGTCGAAGCGGCTACCGCTGTCATCGGCGCCATAGGTGCCTTGGGTATCGTCGCTGGCCTGCTTGAGTCTGCGTGCGCCCCGCGAGCGCCTCGGCGTTGTGGCTGGTGGCGCTGTCGCTGAGCGTATTGGCCAGCTGATAGGCGCTGGCGAGCTGCTGATGCGCAGGAGAGAGATCCAGCTGCTCGCCACTGGCCGCAATCTGCCCCCAGCTACTGAGCATCAGGCCGCTGTTGCGCGCGGATGGCGCCATAGGCGTCCGAGCGCAGCTCGAAGCCGGTGCCACGGAAACTGCCCCGTGTGTTGCCCTGCTGGTGGATCAGATAGCCGAGATTGAGCTGGGATTTCTCGTGCTCCGAGTTCAGGCGCACACGCTCCTGATCGGTGGCGTCATCGAACACCAGCTCGTTGTACTTGTTGCCGCGGTAGGTCTTGCTCTTGAGGCCGGAGAGCAGGCCATTGGAGTGCCATTGCGGGGTCTGGTCGCCGTTGTAGACGCGTCCGGTGATCAGCGGTCGATCCACGTCGCCTTCCAGGAAGTCGACGATGACCTCCTGACCGATACGCGGCACGAACACGCTACCCCAGCCAGCACCGGCGTTGGGTTGCGCGACACGCAGCCAGCAGCTGGCGTCAGCCGCGCCCTTCTCGCTGCGGTCCCAGTGGAACTGGACGCGCACGCGGTTGAGCGAATCGGTGTGGATCTCTTCATTCTCGGGGCCGACGACAATCGCGGTCTGCGGGCCACCCAGATTGGGGCGCGGATGATCGAGAGACGGGCGGTACGGCTGACTGAGACGCTGGGATTCGAAGTCAATCAGATACTGACCGGTGCCGACATCGGCGTAGTCTTCGTGAGCGCTTTCACTCTCGAGGCCATGCGCCTGGCGCGCCTCGGCCATGCGCGCCTGCAGGCTGCCCGGCAGCGCCTTGAGGTGCGCGGAGACCGGCAGCGCATTCTCGGCACAAACGGTCAGGCCCAGCACGAGGAATTCACGCTCACTCGAGTCGCCGTCTTCATGGCGGGCGTGCTGGCTGAGTTCGAACCAGCGGCCGACCTTCAACTGGCGGGTACCCCCGGCGCCGTAGAAGCGCTTGGCGCGGGATTCATGGGCCTCGAGGCGATTGACGGTCAGGCGTTCGCCGCGCGAGTGATCGTCGAAATAGTACTCGCCGGGGTAGTCGTAGACTTCCTGCTCGCTGAGATTGCCCTGATCGCTACGCGTGTCCTGACCGGAGCGTTTCTCCAGACCCGGCTGCTTGTAATCGAAGGTGCCGAGGCTGACACGCGTCGGTTGCTGCTGACGGCGACCGCTCCACTGGGTGATGGAGTCCTCCAGACTCGGTAGCATCGGTGATGACGAGGCGGTGACCATTGAAGTCGCTGTCGACAGAGGCGTGTTCGAAGTAATAGAACAGCCCTTCCTGCTCCATCAGGCGATTGACGAACTGGAAGTCGCTTTCGCGATACTGCACGCAGTAGCTGCGCGCTGTCACGACCTAGCTTGAGCATCGAAAGCCACGGCACCAGCGTCAATTGGTAATAGAAGACGCCACCGTCCTCACCCAGCAGTGCGGCCGACTCGACCAGCCCCGAAAGCTCGCGGTAGCTGCCATCGGCCTGACGCACCGAGAGCGCCGCCGGCTGGGCCATCAGGGTCTTGAGCTCGATATCACCGTTCTGGGAGATGCAGTCGAGGGTATAGGCGAAGGGACGCGACATACGCTCTTCCCCCACCAGGCGATGCGGAATGAAGTCCGCGCCGCTCATCTCAAGCGTGAGCAGGCGCTCGTTCTGGCTCAGTGAGACATCAAACGACGACAGCAAGGCGTCGAGTACCCATGAATCTGACATGTTCTGCATCCCTGGCAATTGACGTAGACGATGGCCTGAGGTCACTGGCCCGTCCCTGGCTCTCGATCAGGTGGCACAGCATATAGGAATGCTCTCATTTAGTTAATGACTGAACAGAGTGAACACTTACGCTGAAAGCGCGTTAATTCCAGCGAAAGATGCGCCATGAAGGGCCAGAAAGAGGAATTCCATATAAGGAATTTAACTTCCGTATGTGAAAAACAGTTTGACAGTCTTGGCACCGCTTCATAGCCTGTAAGCCAAATTCAGGAGGAGTGATGCATGCGCACTGACAAGAACTTCATCAACAACGAATTCATCGCCTCTTCCCAGGGCGAGATGATTTCGGTCTACAACCCGGCCACTGAAGCACTGGTAGGTCAGGTGCAGGCAGCAACCACTGACGAAGCGCTTGAAGCGGTGAGCATTGCGGCCAAGGCTCAAAAGGACTGGCGTGCCAAGACCAGCACCGAGCGTGCCGGCTACATGCACAAGCTTGCCGAGGCCCTGATGGCGCGCAAGGATGCCATCGGCCAGGCATTGGCAGATGAGTCGGGCAAGAGCCTGGAAGACGCCACCAATGAAGCCGTCTACGCCGCCGACATCACGCGCTACCACGCTGAGTGGGCACGTCGTATCGAGGGCGAGATCGTCCCCAGCGACACTCCCAATGAAAGCCTGCTGCTGCAGCGCGAGCCCATCGGCGTCGTGGCCTGCCTGATTCCGTTCAACTACCCGGTGTTCACCCTGCTGCGCAAGATCGCCCCGGCGCTGATCACCGGCAATACCGTGGTCGTGCGTCCGAGCAACAACACCCCGACCTCCGCCTTCGAGATCGCCAAGGCGATCCAGGATGCCGGCATTCCGGCAGGCATCGTCAACATCCTGGCGATGGACCACGGCACCGCGGAAGCCGTCTGCACACACCCCAAGGTGGGCATGATCACCCTGACCGGCAGCGTCGGCGCCGGTCGCAAGGTGCTGGAATATTCCCAGGTCAACATCGCCAAGTCCTCGTTGGAACTGGGCGGCAAGTCACCGGCCATCGTCGAGCCGGATGCCGATCTGGCCAAGGCAGCGGCACAGATCGCGGCCTCTACCCTCACCAACTGTGGCCAGCTGTGCACCGCCATCGAGCGTGTCTATGTGCACGAATCCGTCTATGACGATTTCGTCGCCCAGCTGAAGCAGCAGATGGAAGGCGTCAAGTTCGGCAACCGACTGGACGATGCCAGCCTGATGGGGCCGCTGATCAACGAGAATTCGCGCCTCAACATCCATCAGATGGTGGAACGCGCTATCGATGACGGCGCCACTCTGGAAATCGGCGGCTATATCCCCGAGGGCAAGGGTCACTTCTACCCGCCGACCCTGCTGACCGGTTGCCGTCAGGACATGGAGATCGTGCAGGAAGAGATCTTCGGTCCGGTGCTGCCAGTGCTGACCTATCGCGATATCGATGAAGCCCTGGAGCTGGCCAACGATCACCAGTTCGGCCTGGCCTCCGTGGTCTTCACCGAGAACTATCGCACTGCCATGAAGGTCGCCAACAACATCGAAGCCGGCGAGCTCTACATCAACCGCACCCCAGCGGACCCCTACCAGGGCTACCACGCCGGCTGGAAGCGCTCTGGTCTGGGCGGTGATGATGGCAAGCACGGCATGCTCGACTACACCCAGACCCGTCTGGTCGTGATGAACTACTGATCACGCCATTCCGTCTTGCCTGTCACGCCTCCGGGGAGCCCTCTCCTCGGAGGCGCTGACGCCCTACCCCATTTCTTTCCGGAAGCGCGCTGTTGGCGTCGAATGACGGCATGCCAGGCAGTGCGCTCCCACACCATCCTGCTAGCCAGTGACCACTGAAAGGCCTGCCACCATGAAAGTTGTCAGTTGCGAGACACACATCGTCGCCACTCCGCCGCCCCACGTCGGCGGCATGTACTGGATCTTCGTCCAGCTACGTACCGCTTGCGGCATTGAAGGGGTCGGTGAAGTCTATGCCGCCACCTTCCATCCGGAAGTCATGAGCAAGGCGATCGCCGATGTCTTCTCACGTTATCTGGAAGGCAAGAACCCGCATCATATTGAACGCCTGTACCGCGAAGCCTTCTCCAGTGGCTTCACCCAACGCCCTGATCTCACCATGATGGGCGTGCTGAGTGGTCTTGAGATGGCCTGCTGGGACATCGTCGGCAAGGCGGCTGGCCTGCCGGTCTATGAACTGATCGGTGGCAAGGTCCACGACAAGCTGCGTTCCTACACCTACCTGTACCCCAAGGATGCACGCGGCAACTACGACTATGACAACGTCGAGCTGGCCGTCGAGTGCGCACTGGAGAACAAGGAAAAGGGCTTCACCGCATTGAAGTTCGATCCGGCTGGCCCCTACACAGCCTACTCCGGTCAGATGCTGTCTCTGGAAGGCATGGACAAGAGCGCCACCTTCTGCCGCCGCATCCGCGAAGCAGTCGGCAACAGCTGTGATCTGTTGTTCGGCACCCACGGCCAGATGACACCGGCATCTGCCATTCGTCTCGCCAGGTATCTCGAGCCCTATGACCCGCTGTGGCTGGAAGAGCCGGTACCACCGGGACAGAGCGAAGCCATGGCGCGCGTGGCAGACCACACCTCCATTCCGGTCGCGACCGGTGAGCGCCTGACCACCAAGTACGAATTCCACGATGTGCTCAAGAACAACGCGGCCTCCATCCTGCAGATGAACCTGGGGCGCGTCGGCGGCATTCTGGAAGGCAAGAAGATCGCGGCGCTGGCAGAAGTCTATTACGCCCAGATCGCACCGCATCTCTACAACGGCCCGGTCGGCGCCGCGGCCAGCATCCAGCTGGCGACCGCCACGCCCAACTTCCTGATTCAGGAAAGCATCGGCACCTGGGATGGCTTCCACGCCGATGTGCTCAAGGAGAAGATCGAGTGGCGTGATGGCTACATCATCCCCTCCACCAAGCCGGGCCTGGGGGTCGAGCTGGACATGGACGTGGTCAAGGCCAGTTCGCCTTACACCGGCCGGACACTGCACCTGAGCATGGACCCGCGTCCCTATGACGTGAAGGAACAGTCCAGCACCGACTGGAAGCGCAAGCCGGAGGCGTAACGCCGATGCAATACGATTTCATCATTGTCGGTGCCGGGTCGGCGGGGTGCATCCTCGCCAACCGGCTGAGCGCCAACGGTCGCCACAAGGTGTTGCTGCTGGAGGCCGGCGGCAAGGACACCTCGCCCTGGATCAAGGTGCCGGTCGGGTTCGCCAAGACCTACTACAACCCGGCCTACAACTACATGTATTACAGCAAGGAAGAAGCCGCGATGGGGGGGCGCAAGATCTATACCCCCCGTGGCAAGGTGCAGGGTGGCTCCGGTTCCATCAATGCGATGATCTATGTCCGGGGCCAGGCCTCGGACTTCGATGACTGGGCGCGCGCCGGCAACGAGGGCTGGTCCTATCGCGAGGTACTGCCCTACTTCAAGCGTCTTGAATGCCACCCGGGAGGCGATACCGAGTATCGCTCCGGCCAGGGCCTGATCGGCATCACGCCACTCAAACATGGCGCGCACCCGATCTGTCAGTCGTGGCTGGAAGGTGCCCGCGAGCTGGGGTACACGCTCAATGATGATTTCAATGGCGAACACTTCGAGGGGGCTGGCATCTATGAGGCCAACATCCGCAAGGGACAGCGGGATTCCAGCAATACCGCCTACCTGAAGCCGGCGCTGTCACGCGGCAACCTCACGCTCAAGCATATCTGTCGGGTGGAGCGCGTGATGCTGGAAGAGACGCCCGATGGCGGCAAGCGCGCCATGGGTGTCGCCTACCGGCGTGATGACGAAGTCATCGAGGTGACCGCGCGTCGCGAAGTCATTCTCTGCGCTGGCGCCGTAGATTCACCGAAGCTGCTGCAGCTTTCGGGGATCGGCGGGCGTGAGGCGCTGGCCACGCATGGTATCCAGACACAGGTAGACCTGCCGGCCGTCGGTCAGAATCTGCAGGACCACCTGTGCGCCAGCTACTACTACCGCGCCAATCGCACCACACTGAATGATGACTTCGCGTCCTTCTGGGGCCAGGCCAAGGCGGGACTGCAGTACCTGATCAACCGCAGCGGGCCGCTGGGCATGAGCGTGAATCAGGCCGGAGGATTCTTCCGGGGCAGCGAGGCGGAGTCAGAGCCGAACATCCAGCTCTACTTCAATCCGATGTCCTACCAGATTCCCAACGACCCGAGAGCCAAGCTGACACCGGAGCCGTATTCCGGCTTCCTGCTGGCCTTCAATTCCTGCCGACCGACCAGCCGTGGCAGCATTTCACTGTCCTCGGCAGACCCGGCAGACCCGGCGACGATCTGCCCCAACTACCTCAGTACCCAGAAGGACATCGATGAGGTGATCCAGGGCAGTCGTCTGGTGCGCAAGCTGATGGGCGCGCCCGCTCTCAAGGCCATCACCGAGTGCGAGGTCGCCCCGGCCGAGACGGTCCACGATGAGGACAGCATGCTTGCGTACTTCCGCTCTCAGGGTGGCTCCATCTACCACCTGTGCGGTTCCTGCGCGATGGGGCCGGACAAGGCGAACGCCGTGGTCGACAGCCGGCTGAAGGTACATGGTGTGGCGGGGCTGCGGGTCATCGATGCCGCCATCTTCCCCAATATCACTTCCGGCAACCTGAATGCGCCGGTGATGATGGTGGCGGAAAAAGGCGCGGATCTGGTGCTGGCCGACCACGCAGACTGACCCGGCGGATAGCCGCCAACCCCACGAACGGCCCATGGGTCTGGTACCCTATGGGCCGTTCCCCTTTCCACGGATGGGAGATGCAGCCCGAGGCATCGCCCTTCCGTCGTCACAGTGTCACAGCCTTCGGTCAGAAACCGCCTGTGACCGAGATTCGCGTTTCGGAGTGACCCCGCGTTCATGAATCACGAGAAGACCAAAGCCCCTGCCGTCGACCACAGTGTCATGATTCTGGATCTGCTTGCGGCAGCCTCCTACCCGCTGACGCTCTCGGAAATCTGTGAGTCCACCGGCATCTCGCCCGCTACCGGTCACCGCGTGATCAATTCCCTGCTGCACCATCAGCTGGTCGCTCACGATCCCGGTCGCAAGAAGTCCTATTGCATCGGCTCGCGCATCTTCCAGATCTCCTCGACGATCTACAACAAGCAGAGCCTGATCCCGGTCTTCTACCCCATCGCGGAGATTCTCAAGAACGAGATTCACCGCTCGATCTTCCTGTGCATCCCCATCGGGGACCAGGTGGTGGTGATCTCGAAGGTCGATGCCTCCGGCAGTGGCAGCTACAACCTCTATATCGGCAAGACCATGACCCAGCACGCCTGCGCCGCCGGCAAGGCGATTCTTGCCATGCGCCCCGAGAGCTCGCGTCAGCTGTACCTGGAGGCTGCCACACGTATCACGCCCGAACTGGCCGAACGCCGTGACGAGATGGATGCCGAGCTTGAGCGTGCGCAACGCCTCGGGTATGCCGTATCCAGTGGCGATGCCGAGGGACAATTGAGCTGTATCGCCGCGCCTGTACTGAACATGCGCAATGAGCCCATCGCCGCCATCAGCGCCGTCATCAGCCAGGACTGGCTGAATCCGCAGCAGGCACGCGCCTACTCCAAGCATCTGGTCCAGGCGGCGCGCCAGCTGTCCTCGCGCATCATCTGAGGCCGAAAACGTTGCCTGGCGAGCCCGCCATGCTGCACCGCACAAAGTCTTGCCACTATATATAGGTATTTTCAGCGCCCAATATATAGGTATTTTTCAGCACCCAGCGATCTGACAGACGCGATGGGCGTTGCTCTGATAGCGAAACGCGGCGGCGACAGCCGACAAGTACCTTGAGGGCGCCTTTTGTCGATGGCGCGAATGGTCGATGGCGCGAATGCAAGATACCCGTGATTCACGGGGCCACTCTGGCCTCACGAATCACGGGTATCTTGCGTGGCATCACGGCGGCGCGGCCCGCCTTCTGTCAGGCAATGGCCGGCGCCCCGAGCAGTGCCTTGACCTCGACATATTCCGCCAGGCCTTCGTCACCCCATTCGCGGCCGTTGCCGGAACGCTTGTAACCACCGAAGGGGGCATCGAAGGAGAACTCTGCCCCTTGCAGATAGCATTGTCCTGCCTGCATGCAGCGGGCGATGGGCAATGCTGCCTCGGCGTCACGCGCATAGACCGCAGATGACAGGCCATAGACGCTGTCATTGGCGATGGCGATCCCCTGCTTCACGTCGTCGTAGGGCAGGATGCACAACACCGGCCCGAAGATCTCCTCACGGGCGATCTCCATTTCATTGCTGACATTGGTGAAGATGGTCGGACGCACATAGCAGCCCTTCTCAAGCCCTTCGGGCGGCTCGACGCCACCGAGCGCCAGTTCGACACCGTCATCGATGGCACGCTGCACCAGATGCAGGACACGTTCGCGCTGACGCTCGGAGACCAGCGGCCCCATGGTGGTCGCCGGGTCGTTCGGGTCACCCACCACCTGCTCATTGGCGATCTCGACCGCCAGGCGGGTCGCCTCTTCCAGTCGCGAACGCGGCACCAGCAAGCGAGTGAAGGCGTCGCAGGTCTGGCCGGTGTTGGCCATGATGTTCTCGACATTCAAGCGCACGGCCGCGGCCAGGTCGGCATCTTCGGTCACCAGCAGCGGCGACTTGCCGCCCAGTTCCTGACAGACCCGCTTGACGGTGGGCGCGGCACTCTCGGCGACCTTGCTACCGGCAATGGTCGAGCCAGTGAAGGACACCATATCCACTTGCGGATGGCCGGACATCACCGGACCGATCTCGCTGCCCTCGCCCGTCACCACATTGAAGACCCCTGCAGGCAGACCGACCTTCTCGAAGATCTCGGCCATGATGAAGTCCTGCAGCGGAGTCTGCTCCGCCGGCTTGGCGATCACGGTGCAGCCTGCCGCCAGCGCCGGGGCCAGCTTGCCGATCAACTGATGCAGCGGATAGTTCCACGGATTGATCAGCGAGCAGACGCCGATGGGCTCGCGCATCAGGGTCACATCGCCCTTGCGCTCGTCCTCTTCCATCTGGAAGGCGCGTTCGGCGTAGTACCGCATTCCCTCGATGGGGCCTTCCACGTGCAGCGCGCCGGCCAGTTGTACCGGGCAACCCATGGTGAGCACCTGGACGTCGCGCAGCTCATCGAAGCGACGCTGCATCTCATCCGCTGCCGCCATCAGGATATCGTGGCGTTCCTGCGCGGATGTCGTGGCCCAGGCAGGCAGCGCCTGACGTGCTGCCATGATGGCAGCCTCCACATCCTGCTCACCGGCGCGCGGCACACTGGCGCACAGCTCGCCGGTGGCCGGATTGATGACCTCCATGCGCTCGCGCCCGAAGGGTGTCTGCCAGTGGCCATTGATGTAGAAGTTGTCGTGATGTTGCATGCCAGACCTCTCGTTGCTGGTGGGAGATAACACTCTCCCTGAGGGTGAGTCTCAAACGCAAATGCCCCGGAGGCCATTCGCACGGCACCCCGGGGCAGTCTTCACGGCTCAGCTGCGGCCGGTAACGCCGACCTCGTAGCCGACTTCTTCCGGCTCGTCATCGGTCAGCTCTGCCGGGAAGCCGGTGCCGAGCACACGGACATCGGCGGCTTCCTCGAGACGACGGATGATGTTGGATGACCACTCACGCGGGCCGAAGCGTTCCTGACCATCGCGGAAGATGTCCATCAGCATCGGGGAGATTTCCAGCGGCACGTCCAGGTTCCTGGCCAGGGTGTCGAACAGGCCGACATCCTTGAGCACCAGATCCATGGTGAAGCTGATGTTGCGGCTTCCGTTCAGGATGACCTGGGACTCGGTCTCGTGGACGAAGGAGTTGCCCGAGGAAATCTTGATCGCCTCGTAGGTGGTATTCATGTCCATGCCGGCCTTCTTGCAGACGGTCAGGGCTTCGGCGACGGCGCACAGGTTGGCGGTGGCCAGGTAGTTGGTCATCACCTTGAGCACCGAGGCGGTGCCCAGTTCCCCGGTGTGCAGGACACGGCGACCCAGGTTGGTCAGCACCGGCAGCACCTGCTCGAAGGAATCGCGGTCACCGCCGACGAAGATGGAGATGTTGCCGGTGGCGGCGCGGTGGCAGCCGCCAGAGACCGGGGCTTCCAGTGCCTTGGCACCGGTGGCCAGCACCTTGTCGGCGATGCGACGCAGTTCGCCGTCATCGGTGGTACTCATCTCGAGCCAGATCTTGCCTTTGCACAGACCGGCAATGATGCCGTCATCGCTTTCCATCACGGCGCTGCAGGCAGCCGGAGACGGCAGGCAGGTGATGACCATGTCGTTGGCTTCGGCGAGTTCCTTGGAAGAATCCGCCCACTTGGCACCCTGCGCGAGGAAAGGCTTGGCGGCTTCCGGGTCAAGGTCACGCACGGTGACGTCATGCCCATTGCGCAGCAGGCTACCTGCCAGCTTGCCACCCACGTTACCGAGACCGATGAATCCGACTTTCATGTGCTGCCCTCTCTGCTGTCTGCCTGCTGGCTGTCCGGTGTACTGCACAGGGCCGCTCGGGACGGAGGGAAATCCTGTCCGGTGTGGCCCATGTCATCTTGAGGCTCACCCTACTGGCCGACCTGCCTGCCAACAATTCATAAGAATTTGGCGATTGGTAACAATTTTTGTGAGCCCGCCCAGACCCCGCGCCTCCGCACAGCGATCGGAAACAAGAACGCCACCCGAAGGTGGCGTTGTCACGTAACCGCTCTCGCTCTGGCGGATCAGGTAGGCACGCTGCGACTCTGCGACGCCAGCCAGCCAAGGAGGGTCGCGACGCGCGGATCCCGCTCCAGCTCGCGGTGACAGACAGCACCCCATTCACCGCGCCCGGTCGTCACCTGCCCGGTCGGGTTGATGAGTCGACCGTTCGCCAGGTCATCGTCGGCAAAGGGCCCGTTGACCAATGCCACGCCCTCCCCCCGCGCCGCCATCTCCAGGGCGACGGCCAGGGTGTCGACCACGATGCAATTGCGGGTAGGACAAGGGCCTAGCGACAATGCCTCGAAGTAACTCTCCCAATTCCAGCCCTCGGTGTAGACCCCGATCAACGGCAGCGTCTTCAAGGCATCCGCGGGGACCGGGCGTGCATCGTCGCCCAGCAGCTGGGGGCTGCAGACCGGAAAGAGGCGTGACTCGAACAACGGCTGCCAGTGGAGGTGATCCGCCAGCGGCGCATCGCGGAACACGATACCGACATCGGCATTGGCCTCATCGAACTCCCAGCCGAGACTGCACGTCATCAGCTTGAGCTCGACTTCAGGATGCATGGCCTGGAAATGCGACAAGCGAGGTGCCAACCAGCGAATCGAGGTCGTCACATAGACCTGAATCGTCAGCGGCTGGGCATGCTGCATCTGGCGCAGGGACTCGGCGCCTTGCACCAGACCCGCCAGCGCTTCACGCACCACCGGATAGAAACGCTCGCCAGCCGCCGTCAGCACCACATGACGGCCTTCACGGGCAAACAGTTTCACCTCCAGACTCTCTTCGAGACGCTGAATCTGGTTGGCGATGGCCGGATGCGTCAGGTTCAGCTCCTCGGCAGCCGCGCGGAGACTCAGCAGACGCGCAGCCGCTTCAAATCCTTTCAGCGAACTCAAGGGCGGCAGTTTCTGCAGTGGCAGAGGGGTTGGCATAGACGACACTCACGAAAGGCGAAAGGTCTCCCCGGATCACTTCGCCCACGGCAGCGTAATGCTCATCGTTGGGGGTGCGGATGCCGGGACAATACTCGAACTGACCACCGCTCTCGGGCTGTTGGGTCATCATGGTGACGATGAATTCGTTGGTGTCGTAGTGCCAGGGTTGCTCGGTGCCCTCTGGCAGCACGTTGAGCACGAGCCCGGCAAAGGGGTCGGCATACTCGTACAACAAGAACGAGGAAACTCACATGTTCGGAGCATCCGTGCGTCCACTGGTCTTCTGGCCACCTTTCATTCTGCTGTTCGCCTCCGTATTGGCGAGCTTGATCGATCTGGACAGCTTTCTGGCTGTCACCACCAATCTCAACAACCAGGTACTCAGCAAGTTAGGCTGGTTGTTTTCCATCACGGCGCTCAGCATGGTGGTGGCCTGCCTCATCCTATTTCGCCTGGGCACCGATCGGCGGGAAGCAGCTGTGCGCGTGGTTCTCCATCACTTGCACCACTGGCGTGGCTTGTTCTGGCACGCAGAGCCGCTTATCACTCCGCCTCGCTGGTGGCCTCCGAGCCCGTTCTTCGACCATGTTCCTGCACTGGTCGTTCACGCCCTATGCCGATCTATCACCGTCCCTGCGCCTTGATCTTTGCCCTGATGCATTACAACCTCGGGGAAAACAAGCCCTTCTCGCTCGGCACCCTGTTCGTGCCGCTGCTGGGAGACCGACTGATCGGTCGCAAGGGACGTGTGCTCGATGCACTCGCGCTCTTCGCCCTGGTCTGTGGCATGGCGTCGTCCCTCGGCACAGGGGCCATGACCCTGGCAGGCGGCATCGACCGCTTCCTCGGCACTGGCTCGGGTCCGCTGATGCTGGGCATCGTCACCCTCGCGATCGTGGACTGTGTTTCACCGCTTCAGCGGCCAGTGGTCTGCAGAAGGGCATCGCACGCCTGTCCGCCATCAACGCCAAGGCCTTCTTCGCCTTTCTCATCTTCGTGTTCGCCTTGCGGTCCGACGCTGACCATCCTCGGCTACGGCACGGAAGCGGCTGGCGAGTACTTCACCAACTTCATGCAGCAAGAATCTGTTCACCGGGGCCTTCGACAATGATCCCTGGCCACAGAGCTGGACCATCTTCTACTGGGCCAACTGGATGGCATGGGCACCGATTTCCGCCCTGTTCCTGGGCAAGATCTCGCGGGGCTATACCGTGCGGCAGTTCATGCTGATCAACATGGTGGCGCCCTCGCTCTTCTCGATCATCTATGTCGCGGTGTTCAGCAAGCACCACGATCAAGCTGGATATGGAAAGTGGCGGCGCCCTGTATGGCATCCTCTCGATGATTCCGGCGCGGGCTCGGTGATCTACGCACTCTTCGATGAGCTACCGATGAGCTCTCTGGTGGGGGGGATCTTCCTGGTCATCGCCTTCCTGTCCTTCGTGACAGCGGCCGACTCCAATACCGACGCCATCAGCCAACTCTGCAGCTCGGATAGCCAGGAGGCTCTGGCAGGCAACGAAAGCGAAGACCGCAGCAAGGGGCGACTGATGATGAAGATCATCTGGGGCTCGACCATCGGCGCCGTCGCCTGGATCATGACCTCCTTCGTCGGCATCGACGGCATCAAGATGCTCTCCAATCTCGGCGGCGTGCCGGCGCTGTTCATCGTCATCGGCGCGACTGCCTCGTTGATTCGACTGGTCTCCATCGGTACCGCCAAGATCGGCCTCGAGCACACGCCGTCACGCAGTTATTCGGCAGAAGCCCATCAGCGTTGGCAATCTTCCCAGTCCAGCTGAGCCAACTCGAGATGGCGTGATACTGCAGTCCTCAAGAGAAAACCACGACACCCCCGGGCCGAGAGGCGACGGGGGTGTCGTGGTTTTTTTTTGACAGAACTTTCCGCAAATCCTGCCAGCGCATTACATGAACGCGCGCGTATATACGCCGTTGATGAGCGAATCTCAACGCTGACAAAACAGAAATTTATGAGTTAGCATCCGCATCCTCATAAGAAATTATAGGAATGCGCATGTTTGGTTCATCCGTCCGCCCACTCGTCTTCTGGCCACCGTTCATCCTGCTGATGGTTGCGGTGGCCGCGAGCCTCATCAATCTTGAAGGATTCCTCGCGACCACCACCACCCTGAATGACTGGGTGCTCGACAAGTTCGGTTGGCTGTTCTCGATCACGGCGCTTGCCATGGTGGTAACGTGCCTGGTGACATACCTTTCACCATTGGGACGCACGCGAATCGGCGGAGAAAATGCCAGTCGCGACTTCTGACGCCATGGCGCTGGTTCTCCATCACGCTGTGTACCACCCTGGCCGTTGGCATCATGTTCTGGTCAACCGCAGAACCGCTCTATCATCTGCATACTCCGCCAGGTTCACTGGATGTGGCTGCCAATACGCCTGAGGCTGCCAGATTCGCACTATCGACCATGTTCCTTCACTGGTCATTCACGCCGTATGCCATCTATACCGTCCCCGCCTTGCTGTTTGCCCTGATGCATTACAACCTGGGAAAACCCTTCTCTCTGGGGACGCTTTTCGTGCCATTGATCGGTGACAGGCTGATCGGTCGCAAGGGGCGTGCGCTGGATGCATTGGCGTTGTTTGCGCTGGTCTGCGGCATGGCATCTTCGCTGGGAACCGGTGCCATGACGCTTGCCGGCGGCCTGGATCGCTTCCTGGGCACCGGTACCGGCACCGATGATGCTGGGTCTGGTGACTCTGGCCATCGT
Organism: Cobetia sp. ICG0124; assembly: GCF_004006355.1. Classification (NCBI taxonomy): domain Bacteria; kingdom Pseudomonadati; phylum Pseudomonadota; class Gammaproteobacteria; order Oceanospirillales; family Halomonadaceae; genus Cobetia; species Cobetia sp. ICG0124. The sequence continues at coordinate 2,080,383 of NZ_CP024893.1, forward strand.
GGCCTGTCTTTCACCGCTTCCGCGGCCAGCGGTCTGCAGAAAGGCATCGCGCGTCTGTCCGCCATCAATGCCAAGGCCTTCTTCGTCTTCATGGCCTTTGTCTTCGCTGTGTGGCCCGACCCAGACCATTCTCGGCTACGGCACGGAAGCGGCTGGCGAGTATTTCAACAATTTCATGCAGCAAAAGCCTGTTCACCGGTGCCTTTGATGGTGATCCGTGGCCGAAGAGCTGGAGCATCTTCTACTGGGCCAACTGGATGGCATGGGCACCGATTTCCGCCCTGTTCCTCGGCAAGATCTCCCGTGGCTATACCGTGCGTCAGTTCATGCTGATCAACCTGGTCGCACCGGCCCTGTTCTCGATTACCTATGTCAGTGTCTTCAGCAAGCTCCACCATCGAATTCGATATGCAGAGCGGCGGCGCGCTGTATGCAATTGTCTGAATGATTCAGGTGCCGGTTCCGTCATCTATGCCCTGTTCGATGAGCTTCCGATGAGCGGCCTGGTCGGCATCGTCTTCCTGATCATCGCCTTCCTGTCCTTCGTGACGGCGGCTGACTCCAATACCGAAGCGATCAGTCAGCTGTGCAGCACCGACAGTCAGGCTGCCATGGCCGGCAACGACAGCGATGAAAATACCAATGACCGCCTGCTCATGAAGATCATCTGGGGCTGCACCATCGGTGCCGTCGCCTGGATCATGACCGCATTCGTCGGGATCGATGGCATCAAGATGCTCTCCAACCTCGGCGGTGTCCCGGCGCTGTTCATCGTGATTGTCGCGACAGCCTCCCTGCTGCGCCTGGTGTCGATCGGTACCGCCAAGATCGGTCTCGAGCACACGCCTTCCCGCAGTTACTCCCCGGAGGCCCACCAACGCTGGGAGAGCACACGCAAATCGTCGGCAACCTCGCAGTAGACGCTCAACGAATCTCACTGAGCAGTACCCGGCGCCCTTCGCGATAGGAAATCGACGCCGCTTCGGCCAGTTCAAGCGCGGCGAGTCCATCCTGCGCGCCGGCCAGCGGGGCACGACCTTCTTGCCAGGCAGTGACGAAATCTCCCACTTCACGCACATAGGCCTGCGCGTAACGCTCGAGGAAGAACCACTGTGGACGCTCTTCCACCACACCTTCCACGCCGGTGAAGCGCAGGCGCGTATCCGTCTCGTTGCGCGCCTCCAGCATGCCCTGGCTGCCAAAGACCTCGATCCGCTGGTCATAGCCGTAACAGGCACGACGCGAGTTGCTGATGGAGACCAACTTGCCGGAAGCACTCTTCAGATTGATGAGTGCGCTATCCAGATCTCCCGCTTCACCGATGGCTGGATCCACGAGGCAGCTGCCACTGACCGTCACCTCCGTGACCGGCTCGCCCAGCAGCCAGACCGCCATGTCCAGATCATGAATGCTCATGTCACGGAAGAGTCCTCCCGAAGCTGCCACATATTCTGCGGGCGGCGGCTCTGGATCACGGCTGGTGATGGTGATCATCTCGAGTTCGCCGATTCGTCCCGCTTCCAGCGCCTGCTTGAGCGCCGAGAACTGAGGGTCATGGCGACGATTGAACCCCAGAGCACAGGTCACGGGGTGCTCCGCCAGCACACCAAGACAGTGACGCGTTCGCGCAAGATCCAGATCGATCGGCTTCTCGCAAAGTACCGCCTTGCCCGCACGGGCCGCACGCTCAAGGAAGTCACAGTGAGTCGGAGTGGAGGAGGCGATCAGAACGCCATCAATCTCCGCTGACGCGAAGATGTCCTCCGCCGTCATCACCGGCACACCATATTCCGCAGCGAGTGAATTGGCAGCCTCCGGGAAGGCATCACTGACACATGCCAGTTGCGCCAGGGGGTGATCAGAGATGGCGCGAGCGTGAACACGGCCGATGCGACCGGCGCCCAGCAGAGCGATTTTCATGTGAAGCGTCCTGCCCCACGAATCCGGCCTCATCTCGAATCCCTACTCGATTACCATCCGGGTCATGCAGATGGATCGTCCTCCCCCAGGGCGTCTCTTCGATCTCGGCCTCGATCCCCCATGCCCTGACCTCCGCCAAGGCCTGTTCGATGTCGCTGACATTGAAGCGCAGCTTGGCGCTACCTTGCTCGGGACTCTTGCCTCCCTCAATCGCCCTTCCGCCCTGCTCGATCATCAAATATCCGTCTCCATAGGCCAGGCAGGTCAGCCTGAAACCGCCATCTTCCTTGCTGAAAAGAGGCGGCAGTTCAAAAAGGCCCTGGTAGAACGCGACACACTCATCGAACCGCTCTGTATTCAATATCAGGCCATACCGTGCGACGTTATGCTTCATCCCTGTGTCCTCTGGAGTGTCCTCTGGAAGCAGCTCGGGGTCTCTTGAGCATGCCACCGATGACAAGGCAGGGCGATGTCGCTTTCACAAGAATACGCTCCCGCCGGCGCATGAAGATTGCCAGCGGGAGCGTCGCGCAACAGAGTGATGGCAAGCCTTGAGCGCTGCTGTTTTACTCCGTTGTCAGCGGCAAGCCTTGACGCGCCAACCGGCGACGACGCTTGCTGAGACGAGTCCCGGTGATGCCTTCTCAAGCTCTTCCAGGGTCTTGCCCTTGGTTTCCGGCACGTACCGCAGCACGATCAGCAGACTGAGGAAGGTCAGCACCGCATAGAGCCAGAAGCTGAAACCGCCACCGACCAACTCATTGAGGAAGTCGCTCTGGCGCATCATCGGGAAGGTCTGGGTGACGATGAAGCCCGAGCAGCCACTGTGCGGCGACGGCCAGTGACATGGCGCGTGCGCGGATGGCATTGGGGAATATCTCGGAGACCAGTGTCCAGCAGACACAGCCCCAGGAGATGGCAAACGAGACGACATAGACGATCAGGGCGATCAAGGCGCTGATAGCCCGGTTCGCCATCTCGCCCGATCACGACACCCAGTGAAGGTCATGCCGACGATGCTGCCAAGGCTGCCGGCGATCAGCAGCGGACGGCGCCCGACCTTGTCGATCAGCAGCATGCCCAGCAGGTTACCGGCGACGAAGGTGACGCCCATGATGGAAGTCTGCAGCAAGGCGTCTTCATTGCTGGATGTCACCGTCGACAGGACATCAGGCGCGTAATACATCACCACATTGATGCCAGTCAGCTGTTGGGCGGCGGCGATGAAGACACCCAGTATGGCCACCAGCCCCAACATTCCCTTGGTGACGCAGAGACGCGTGGCGTTTGTCTCTCGTTGTGTCTGGATAGGATTTCTGGATGCTCGCCCAGGGTGCGCTCGATGGCATCGGCGTGATAGAAGCGCGCTCAGTACCCGCCGCGCATCATCCAGACGTCCTTTCAACACCAGCCAGCGCGGGGATTCCGGTACGAAGGGAATCAGTACCGCGAACAGGATCGAGATGATGGCTTCCGATCCCAGCATCCAGCGCCAGCCATGATTCAGGATCCAGTGTCTCGGCCATGCCCTTGGCGATGAAGTAGTTCACGAAGAACACCACCATCTGGCCAAACACCACGGATTGCTGGAACAGGCTGACGGTGCGCCCACGCATGTAGCCCGGTGGACATCTCGGAGATGTACATCGGTGCCATGACGCTGGCCATCCCGACCGCCAGTCCCCCCGAGAATCCGCCACCAGATATAGGCATCGAAGGCAGCCCGCCATGGCCAGAGCCCAACGCGGAGAGCCGTGAACATCACGGCTGACAGCATGAACACGGCCTTGCGTCGGCCGAATAGGCGATGGACAGGCGACCGGCGATGAGGGCGCCACCGATGCAGCCGATGACCACCGAGGAGACCGCCCAGCCCTTCTCTGCGGCGGACAGGTCGAAATATTCTGCGATCGGCCCGATGGCCCCGGAGATGACCCCCGTGTCATAACCGAACAACAGGCCGCCCAGGGCAGCCACCAGAATGATCTTGATCAGAAAGACGAGCTGGGTTGGCGTGAGACGCTCTTGTGCAAGTGATGTGGGTGAGTTGGCTGAGCTGAAGAGGCAGCGGTTTCGCGGCCAGGGTGTGAAGTGGGCATGACGACCTCTCGTGATCGATTGTTATAGTATTACGAGAACTGCTGAGGCAGATGTGGCTCGTGCATTCATGGCCCGTGACGGACCACGCTGGCGAGACAAGTCATTGCGGTACCTTCCATGCCCTGCCGTCTTCTGGCGTGATGACGGCAGGGCTTATTGCGGATCAGGCTTCGGCCAGCCCTTTCTCCAGTATGCTGCGTTCGATGAATTCGCGGCTTTCGCGGGCGTTTTCCAGCGCGCTGTTGTCCTTGGTCGGGTCCACGTCCTGCTCGACGGTGATCCAGCCTTGATAGCCGATGGAATCCAGGCTCTCGCGGACCGCGTCAAAGTCCACACAGCCCTGTCCCAGCGGGCAGAACACGCCCTGGCCGATGGCGGTATAGAAGTCGATGCCATCCTTAACCACGCTTTCGAGTACTGGCGCCTGAATATCCTTGAAGTGGATATAGGCCACACGCTCACCGTAGGTTCGGATCAGTTCTGCCGGATCGATCCCGGCGTAGGTGCAGTGCCCGGTATCGATGCACAGCTTGACCAGATCAGCATCCAGCTCAGCCATCGCACGGTCCACTTCATCGCGATACTCAATGTAGGTGCCGGCATGCGGATGCAGCACCGGTGTGACCGCATATTCCTGACAGATTTCCGCCACCTGACGGATAGTGACCATCATCTCGCTCCACTGCGCATCATCGAGACGGGTCGCGGTTTCCTGCTGGCCGGCTTCATCGGTACGTGGCGAGCTGACATGGTCGATGATGACCATGTAGTTGCCCTGCTGAGGCTTGAGCACTTCACAGGTCGCGCGGGTGTAATCCAGGATTTCCTGACGGCGTGACGCATCGTGCAGATGCTTGAAGATGGTACCGGCGATCAGCTCGAGCCCTCGACTATCCAACGCGGACGCCAGTGTGGCCTGCTCGGTCGGCAGGTAATTGAGCGGGCCAAGCTCCGTCGCCTTGAAACCGGCGCCGGCGATTTCGTCAAGCACGGTCTGCCAACTGGGATTGGCGGGGTTGTCGGCAAACTCGATACCCCAGGAACACGGTGCATTGGAAAGCTTGATGTGCATGATGATGTCCTTCTTCTGCAGTCAGATCAGAACGCGACCCAGCGATTCTCGTTGTCAGAGGATTCCACACAGCACTCCAGCAACCGTACGCCTTCGATGCCTGCATCGATATTCGGGAACCATAGAGACTCCAGCTCCTGCTCCGACAGGCCAAGGTGTTGAGTGCCTGCGCCGTTACGGCGTGCTTCAGCGCCCTGCATGGCGAGGGCATAACGGTGATAGACATTGGCCCAGGATTCGAAGAAGCCTTCCGCGTGGCCGCCGCCGATGCGATTGCTGTTCACGGCGTTGTCGCCCTCGGCCAGATAGCCCATGCCACGTTCCAGAATCCGTACCGGTTCACCCTGGACCTCGTAGCGCAGCTGGTTGGGATATTCATCCCACCATTCGATACTGGCCTTCTCTCCCACTACACGAATCTTCTGCTGATGCATGGATCCCGCATTCACCGCACTGGCCCACAGTGACCCCACCGCGCCGTTCTGGTACTGGAGCAACACCTGGGCGTTGTCTTCCAGCGGCGCCCGCGAGGCCACGAAGCTTTGGCGGTGGCACATCAGGCGTTCGACCTTGAGTCCGGTGATGAACTGGCCGGCATAGAAGATGTGCGTCCCGAGATCCCCCAGCACATAAGTCGGCCCGGAAACGGCAGGACTGGTGCGCCACTTGGCGCCGCTGCTGACCTGTTCGACCGGCTGGCTATGGAAGCCATGGGCAAATTGCATGTTGACCATGCGCACCTGCCCCAGCTCACCGGACTGCACCATGGCACGTGCCTGATGCAACATCTGATAGCCGCTGTAGCCATACATGACACCGAAGACCAGACCGCGCGCCTGTGCTTCAGCCTTGAGCTCCTCAGCCTCGGCAACCGTGAAGGTCACCGGCTTTTCACAGATCACATGCAGGCCAGCCTTGAGCGCCGCCAGGCTGATGGCATGGTGAGTACTGTTGGGTGTGGCGATGCTGACGGCCTGAATGCCATCGTCGCGGGCAGCTTCGGCCTCGAAGAGGCTGGCGTAATCCGGGTAGCAACGCTCTGGATCGAGCCCCAGGTTGGTGCCGAATTCACGACCGCGTTCCGCGTCGAGATCGAAGGCACCGGCGACCAGCTGGAACAAGTTGTCACGATGGGCAGCAGCACGATGGGCGTGGCCGATTTCACTGCCACGGCCACCACCGACCATGGCCCAGCGCAGCGGCGCAAGATTGTGTTCTTCATTGAACATCAGAGATTCTCCTGGCAAATGCATGGGTGCTGATAATTGGCGCTGTCATTGCAGAGGTGTTCATGAGGCCCGTTGCTGCGTGCGCCAGGCCTCCCAGAATCAAAGCCCGCGGCGCTGATGGATACGGCCGGCATTCATGGCGGCCACCTGCGCTTCATCCACGTCCTCGCGGACGACTTCCGGTAGCCCCACATCCCACCAGCAGTCACAGGAAGACCACTTGGTGGAATCGATATCCACCACGATGACGTAGGTGCGTGGGCTCTCCTTGGCGCGCTGGTAAGCGGCCCGGAAATCACTGATGTCACTCAGGTGCTCACCGAAGGCACCTTGCGACTGGGCATGCTGGAGGAAGTCGACGCGTACCAGCTCGTCGGCCTGGCTACGACAATCGGCCAGCATGTTGTTGAAGGAGGGGTTGCCGCTGTTGTTCTGCAGCTTGTTGATGACCGCAAACCCGGCGTTGTCACAGACGACAACGATCATCTTGTGGCCTGTCAGTACCGAGCTGTAGATATCGGAATTCATCATCATGTAGGAGCCGTCGCCGACCAGGACCACGACCTCGTTGTCGGGGTTGGCGATCTTGGCACCCCAGCCACCGGCCACTTCGTAGCCCATGCAGGAGAAGCCGAACTCGATGTCGAACTTGCCGAGCTGCTTGCTCTGCCAGTTCATGTTCAGTTCTGCCGGCAGGCCACCGGCGGCCGTCAGCACGGTATCACCGGGCTCCTGCACCGCATTGACGCTGGCAATGACCTGGGCGTAGGACGCCATCTGCCCCGCGACGATCTCCCCGCGGTTGGCGCACAGGGATTTCCACTCGGTGACTTCAGCCTGGCCCTTTTCCAGCCAGCGCTGATCGGCCTGCCATTCACCCAACCCTGAATCAAGACGCACCAGCGTGTGACGAGCATCGCCGATGACCGCCATGGCGCGATGCTTGATGGCATCCATATGCGCCACGTTGACGGATACGATCTTCACCGCCGGATTGCGAAATACCGACCAGGACCCGGTGGTGAAGTCCTGCAGACGTGTGCCGATGGCCACCAGCACATCACATTCCGCTGCCATGGCATTGGCGGAATTCGAGCCAGTCACGCCGATGGGGCCCATATTGCAGGGGTGAGATTGCAGCAGGGAAGAACGCCCTGCGATGGTCTCGACCACCGGGATATTGCGACGCTGAGCAAACTCCGCCAGCAACTGATTGGCTTCGGAATAATGCACACCACCGCCAGCGATGATCAGTGGCTTCTCGGCCTTTTCCAGCAGAGAAATAGCCGCTTCAATCGAGCGTGTGTCAGCTTCCGGGCGACGAATATGGTGAATGCATTCTTCGAAGAGCGCCTCTGGATAGTCATAAGCCACGCCCTGGATATCCTGAGGCAATGAAATCATGACCGGGCCGCAATTGGCGGGATCCGTCAGGGTCGCGATCGCAGTCGGCAAGGACTGCATGAGCTGTGCGGGGTGAGTGATGCGATCCCAAAAACGAGTGACGGGCTTGAAGGCATCATTGACGCTCAGGCTGGGCTGATGGGCATGCTCGACCTGTTGCAGCACCGGGTCTGGCAGGCGCGAGACATGCGCATCGCCGGCAAACATCAGCAACGGCAGTCGGTTGGTATGCGCGATACCTGCCGCCGTGATCATGTTGGTGGCACCCGGCCCGATGGAGGTGCTCGCGATCCCGATCCGCTGACGCTTGTTGGCCTTGGCGTAGGCAACGGCAGCAACCGCCATGGATTGCTCATTCTGGCCGCGCCAGATCGGGATGGTGTCCTGGATGTTGTGAAGCTGTTGCCCCAGGCAGGTCACATTGCCGTGACCGAAGATGGCGAACCCGCAACCGAACAAGGTCTCGACTTTACCGTCGATGTCGATCTTCTGCGCCGCCAGATATCTGGCGATGGCTTCGGAGACGGTCAATTTTATCGTTTTCATTCCTCTCTCCCGACGAGCATATGGCGTTGTTTTATTGTGTGCATTCAGGTCGAAAAATCGGCACCTGAAGCTCAGTGATCATGACGCAGGAAAATGATGGTCAGCGCTGAATTCTTCACCGTTCGAAAAGACACTAGCAGTGCCTGAAAACGTTTTCATCCAAATTTCAAAAAAAAGGCCTCGCCTTGGATCAAAGTTCAATAAGGCCAATCATGCATGATTGAAGTGGCCTATCTAGACCAGCCCACCATCCACGATATAGGTCTGCGCGGTGATCATCCGGCTATCATCCGCGGCCAGGAACAGCACCATCCGTGCGACGTCCTCCGGCTGCACACGTTGATGCAGACTCTGATTTTCCAGCACCTGGCGCTCAAGCTCCGGGTCCCACCACAAGGCTTTCTGGCGCTCGGTGATGACCCATCCCGGCAAGACCGTATTGACGCGAATTCCGGCGTCTCCCATGTCACGCGACAGCGTCCGCGTCAGGCCGATGGTAGCGGCCTTGGCGCTCGAGTAGCCTGTGATATCACGCGAACGCCGCAAGAAACTGGGAGAGCTGAAGTTGATGATCGACCCGCCGCCCGCTGCCTGCATGCCAGCAAACACCGCCTGGCTTGCGAAGACCACATGTCGCAGATTGGTGGCCTGCAGGTTGTCCCATGTCTCGACATCCAACTCCGACAAAGGCACACGCGTATCCCGAGCCGCATTGTTGATCAGTACTTCAATCGTCCCGAACTCATCAGCGGCAGTACAGATCACAGCACGAAGCTGTGTAATATCGGTCACGTCACAATGCTGATAGCGTACCTTCCCACCTGTGCCTGAGAGCTGCTCCGCCAGCGCTTCGCCTGCCGCATCATCGATATCGACGAAGCTCACACAGGCCTGTTGCTTGCAGAAATGCTCGACCAGCGTGGCGCCAATGCCACTCGCGCCCCCACTGATGAAGACATGTCGCCCCTCAAGACTCGGATAACGTGCAAATTGACTCATGTTGCCTCTCCTCTCCTATCGATCAATACCCTTCGCGGTGATCCGTCTCGCGCTCCATGGCACTCAACAACTCGCGGGCCCCTGCCATCAGCAGACGAGTATCTGACCCGACGGTGACGAGGTCACAGCCACGTGCCAGCATTCGCTTCGCATGCGCAGCCCCCCCATTGTGGATACCGACGATCTTGTCATGCAGACGAGCCCGCTCGATGAGCTGACCGATCAAGTCATCCATCGGGCCATCCCCGTGATCGAACCCCGGAGCATGGCCATGAGAGAGCGCCAGATCCGCGGGACCGATATAGAGGCCATCCAGCCCCTCGACAGCGAGAATTTCTTCGAGGTTCGCCACGCCTTCGCGGGTCTCGATCATGCCCAGCACCAGCATCTCGTCGTTGGCATGCTTCGCATAATCCGCACCGCCATACAGCATGGCGCGATGAGGGCCGAAGCTGCGCATCCCCAGCGGGGGATAACGACAGGCAGCCACCAGTGCCCGGGCGTCTTCCGCGTTGTTGATCAAGGGAGCAATCACTCCATAGGCACCGGCATCCAGCACCTTCATGATCAAACCGGATTCCAGGCTCGGCACTCGCACCAGCGGAACGGTGTCAGTGGTGGAGATAGCCGTCAGCATCGGCAACAGATCGCTGTAATCGATCACCCCGTGCTGCAGGTCGATGGTCAGGCTGTCCCAGCCCTGATGGGCCATGATCTCTGCCGAAAAGGCACACGGCATGGAGAGCCAGCCATTCACGACGCCCTCCTTTCGGGCAATGCGTTGCTTGAGGCGATTGAGGCGCATGGGGTCTCCCTCTGGAGTTCATCAATGGTGGAAGTCACAAGGGACAGGTCACGTCACTCGTGAGGCTCACGAATCGTGACCCGGGAGGGTGAGCGTTCCCCACTCGGCATGTCGGGGGATGCTGGAGAGCGAGAGGCAAAGGCGGCGACTGGGACGCCCGGCACCTCAACCTCCAGGGCGAACACGCTGCCGGACAAGGGGGCCGCGGCCAGCGCCTCAGGGCTCATGCCCTTGCGCAAGGTGGTCACGTAAAGCGTTGTCATGTCGGCCCCGCCGAAGCACGGCATGGTCGGGCCGGGACATGGCAGGTGGACCTGGCGCGCCAGACGTCCCTCGGCATCCCAATAATTGAGCACTCCGCCAAAGACGCCTGCACTCCAGTAACCTCCCGCCATATCCATCGCTCCGCCATCGGGGCGGCCGTGCAGTGCAGGCTGGGTCTCGGCGAATACCCGCGGTGTGCCCATGACACCACTTCCCGGGCAGTAGTCCGCAACATGGATGGTGTCGCGTCGCGTATCCGCAAAAAGCATGCGCCGTCCATCAGCGCTCCAGGCCAGGCCATTGGCGACGATGAGACCTGACTGCAGCCGTTGGGTCTGTCCAGTGGGAGCGACATCATAAAAATGCCCCAGCGGCCGTGAACGACTCGCCTCATCCATGGTGCCGATCACGAAGTGTCCATTCGGCGCGACCTTGCCATCATTGAAGCGCGTGCCAGCCAACGGCTCTCCGGGTGGGCAGGCCAGGAACTCCAGTGCACCAGACGCGAAATCGAGCAGATGGATTCCCGAGCGCATGGCAACGATCAGACGCCCATCGGCACAGCGCCCGAAGGCACCCAAGGTCTCTGGCAGCACGCGACGCTCTCGCTTGCCATCGCTCAGGCAGTAGCGCTCGATCGCCGGGGCATAAAGGTCTGCCCAGAACAGGCTGTTGCCACTGGCATCCCAGACCGGGGATTCGCCCAGTTCCGCCCGGGCCTCTATCAGCAGTTCGATTTCCGCCATTTCCTGGACTCCCGTCGACGATGGCCATGGCACCTGCGTGGGCACCTGCGTGCGCGCACGCCTCCCATACCTCTGCTCCGATACCCTCGACCTCATCTCCCTGCTTCACGCAGCGACGCTCAATAGATATCGGGTTCAGGGGTACTGCCAGGCGCGCCATTGGCAAAGTCGAAGTCACAGCCTTCATCCGCCTGGGTGACATGTGCCTTGTAGAGAGAGGCATAGCCGTGAGGGTGCCGATCCCTGGGCGGCTGCCAATCCGCCAGTCGGCGCTGGATCTCCTCTTCGTCGACCATCAGGTCCAGCCGACGATTGGGGACATCGACCGCGATGATGTCACCGGTCTGAACGATGGCCAGCGGCCCGCCGACGGCGGCTTCCGGCGCCACATGCAGAATGCAGCTGCCATAGCTGGTGCCGCTCATGCGCGAGTCGGAGATCCGCAGCATGTCACGCACGCCTTGTTTCAGCAGCTTGGCCGGAATCGGCATCATGCCCCATTCCGGCATGCCGGGGCCGCCCACCGGCCCGCCATTCTTGAGCACGATGATGCTGTCGGCCGTGACCGGGAGGTCCTCATCATCGATGCGTGCCTTGAGGTCGGCGATGTTCTCGAACACATAGGCAGGCCCTTGATGGACATGCAGGCGAGGGTCCGCCGCGGTCGGCTTGATGATGGCGCCCTTCGGCGCCAGGCTGCCGGTCAGCACGGCAGTCCCTCCCGAGGCATTGACCGGACTGTCCAGCGGGAGAATGACTTCCGGGCGCCAGACCTTGGCACCCTCGATGTTGTCGCCCAGGGTACGGCCGGTCACGGTCATGGCGGAGAGTTTCAGCTCACTGCCGATGTTCGTCATCAAGGCCGGAAGCCCCCCGGCATAGAAGAAGTCTTCCATCAGATATTCGCCGGAAGGCTTGAGGTTCAGCACCAGCGGCACACGACGCGATATCTCGTTGAAGCGCTCCATCGGCAGCGTGATTCCGAGACGCCGCGCCATGGCCACGATGTGGATGATGGCGTTGGTCGAGCCCCCGATCGCCATGTCGACGGCAATCGCGTTATCAAAGGATGCCTCGCTCATGACATCGGTCGGCTTGAGATCTTCCCAGACCATTTCCACCGCTCGCTTGCCGCTGGCGTAGCACATGCGGTTGTGATTGGCGTCCACCGCGGGAATGCTCGAGGCCCCCGGCAAGCTCATGCCCAGCGATTCCCCGATCGACATCAGCGTTGCCGCCGTGCCCATGGTCATGCAGGTGCCCGGAGAGCGGGCAATACCGTTCTCGATCTCGTTCCAGTCACTCTGACTGACGTTGCCGATACGCCGTTCATCCCAGTACTTCCAGACATCCGTACCGCTCCCCAATACCTGACCACGGTAATTGCCACGCAGCATGGCGCCGGCCGGCACATAGATGGTCGGCAGATTCATGGAGATCGCGCCCATGAGTACGCCCGGCGTAGTCTTGTCACACCCGCCCATGACCACGGCACCATCCACGGGGTAGCTGCGCAGCAGTTCCTCGACTTCCATGGCCAGCATGTTGCGATACATCATGGCGCTGGGCTTCATCAATTGCTCACCCAGTGACATGGCAGGCAATTCGACAGCAAAGCCCCCCGCCGCCGTGATGCCACGCTTGATATCCTTGACCCGCTCAGGGAAGTGGGAATGGCAGGTATTGAGGTCATTCCAGGTATTGATGATCGCGATCACCGGCTTGCCGACGAACTCCTCTCCCCAATAGCCCATCTGCTTGACGCGGGAGCGATGCCCGAAAGAGCGCAGATCATCCTGCTTGAACCAGCGATTACTGCGCAGATCGTCGACCCCTTTCCTGTTCATCCCGTACTCCTTGCAACGTGATTGACCGAACAATGGCGTAGCAGAACCCGCACCGGCTGCCGCGAGGGCGACCCGTCATTGCGTCATTCCTGAATGAAGTGGCGTTGGCTATCTCAATGGAACCATCGAATCAGCGCGCCAATTGACTGTCCCGCCGCGAGGGCAGAGACACCCAGTCACCATTGCGCCGACTTGAGTCGAGCGCGGTGGCAGCGAATTCGACACCGCGGACCCCGCTACGGATGTCGGGATACCAGAGGGCAAGGGGATCGACAGGGATGCCCTGCTGGCTGGCCGTGATGTCTTCATGAAGATCGCTGTACAGCGAGGAAAAGGCTTCGCGATACCCCTCGGGATGTCCAAAGGCCACTCGCGAGATACGCGTGGAGGCATCATGCAGGCCGGCCGCCCCCTTGGAGAGCAGTAAAGGGGCGCCATCGAGCCGTCGGAACAGGAGCTGATTGGGGGTTTCCTGGTGCCACTCAAGGCCGCCGAGACTGCCGAAGATCCGGAAGCTCAGGCCATGTTCTGCGCCGGCCGCCGCCTGGGTAATCCACATCAGCCCGCGGGCGCCATTGGCATAGCGCAACAGTACGTTGGCGTTATCGTGCGCTTCGCGTCCGGCCACGCTGGCGGTCACGTCGGCACTCAACTCACTTGTCTCAAGTCCGGAAACATACTCGAGCATATGGAAGGCGTGGGTCGCGATGTCATTGAGAATCATCGATTCTCCCGCGATGGCCGGATCCATGTGCCAGTCATGCCCCGCCTTCTCGGCATCCGTCAGGCTCGCCAGATGCCCCTGGACGTAGTCACATTGCAGCTGACGAATCTCGCCCAGTTCCCCGTTCTCGATCATGGCGCGTGCCTGACGCACCATCGGATAGCCGGTATAGCCATAGGCCATGCAGAAGCGCAGCCCTGCCCGCTCGGCGATCGCTTCAAGCTCTTTCGCCTGAGCCGGATCATTGACCAGCGGCTTTTCACAGACGACATGAAAGCCCAGCTCCAGAGCCAATCTGGCCAGGGCGAAGTGACTGTCGTTGGGCGTGAGAATGGCGATGACCTCAGCCCCATCTTCGCGAGCGGCTTCCTCGCGCAGCAGTGACTCACCATCGCCGTAACCACGTGCGATGTTGAGTTGCTCCGCCTGCTGGCGTGCGCGCTCAGGATTTGAGGACAGTGCCCCTGCCACGACGCGGTACCGCCCATCCATCTGTGCCGCTGCACGATGGACCTGACCGATGAAGGACTGGACACCGCCCCCTATCATCCCCAGACGCAATATCTGTGGAGTCCTTGGCGTCGGTGCGCGGCATACCGAGCAGCCTAGCGCAGCCAAACCGGCTTTGAAAATGTTTTCAAAGCCATTTAGACCAAGGGACGAGACGGGAGAAAAAGAGTGGGTCTCAGCCGACGTGCTGGGTCGTGCCGCGCTGGGTGATATGACATGGCATGATGATACGGTCTGGCGCTGTATCCCCTTGCTTGATGCGCACGAACAACAACGACACCGTCTTGTTGACCATTTCCGTGAAGGGCTGGCAAATCGTCGTCAGATCATAGGATTTGCTTGAGGCAAAGCGGATGTCATCCACCCCGACGATGCCGATATCCTGCGGAATCCGGTGAGAGAATTCGTGGCGAATCGCATCCATGCCACCACAGGCCATGATGTCATCGAAGTAGAAGATACTGTCAGGAATGACCTCGGCGGCAGCGAGCAACTCACAGGTCGCTTCATATCCTGCGTCGTAGCTGTGACGGTGCCCCTCGCCCACGCCATGCAGCGTGAGTCCGCGCTGCTCCAGGCGCTCGATGAAACCACGCTTTCTGTCCAGCGTGGCCTGTTCCTTGGTCGATGCCCCCACATAGGCCAGGCGACGATAGCCATGATCAATGAGATGATCCGCTGCCATTCGGCCCATCTCGACGTCGTCACAGGTGACGACGCTTGCACCGGAATCTTCGCCATCACGCCCAAAGATCGCGACCGGCGTGTTCTGCCTGGCACAGGCTTCGACCAGCTCAGGAGGGACAGAGGCCGACGTGACGATCAGTGCATCGACGTGATACTCCATCACCAACGAGACGGCTTCCGAAATGCTTTTCTCGGTGTTCACGTTGATCAGCAACGTATGGCAGTTGTGTCGTTGTATGGCCGCCGAAAACTCGCTGAGAATCGCCAGATAGACCGGATTCTCGAAATTCGTCACGAGAATGCCGATCAAGCTGGACTGTGACTTGATGCCTCTCGCCAACCGATTCGGCTTGTATCCCAGGCGCTCTGCTACCGCCAGAATACGACGGCGCATCTCGGGTGAACTGCTCCCTTCCGGATTCATGGCACGCGAGACTGCCGCTATCGAGACATTGGCCTCTCTGGCCACATCCGTGATGGTGACGCGCTTGGTGGCAGGTGCGCTGTCGGTTTTTTTCATGCTCTCTCCCTAACGAGGCTCAATGCCCAATATCTCATCAAGGCATTCCACCCCACATTGGATAATCATTGGCCGACCATATCGCGGATCACGCAAGCATGCAGCAGGCACATGATGAAGGATACAGCCGTATCACGTTGGCTTTGACGTGTGCCACCAGAGAGTCAATATCCTCCTTTCGATAACACGACCCTGGCGACTATCTCTAGCAGCATGAGTGCTCAGGACCACAGTAGAACTGACGCAACAGACGATGCATCGGTTACTGAAGCCTCGTCGTGGTACACCCGGACGATGACCTTGGATACGACTTGGAGGTCGCCGATCACGAAGATATTGCAAAGGGCTTTGGCAGTAGATGTATTGCTATGCCCCCTATAGCCCCACTTGGCAATGGGCCAATGAGCACATCAATGGCTTGGCACGGCAGTACTTCTCCAGGGAGCAGTCTCCAAGAATGTCAGTACAGCTGAGCTACGCAAGATGCGTCGAGAAACCGAATGACCATTCCCGACAACGCCTCCGCTGTCGAATAGCCATCCCAGGTATTCTCGAGAAAATATTTTAAAACCCTGCATGCCATGCGTGCTGCTCTTGTTGTTGGAGCTCAGACACAAAAAACCGATGCCTGCAAAATGCAAGCATCGGTAACATAAAATATATATATTAAAAAACTTCACGAATCGGACAGTTTATCCCATTCTTTTTCAGCATCTTCTTTCTTCATGCCATAACGCTCTTGAACTTTCCCGACAAAGTGCTCCTTGCGACCTGCAATTTCGTCGACATCTTCATCAGTAAGCTCTCCCCAACCTTCGCGAACCTTACCTTTGAGTTGCTTCCACTTACCTTCGGCGATATCGCTATTCATGGCAGCCTCCTAAATAAAACAGATAATGCGACAAATAAAAATCAACCAATGACCCGTCACATGCTGTGATTGAGCCTCATGGCAGGCCACGAATATAAGCTAGCACAGATATTAGTGCTCAACAACAGCCCTACCGCTTCAACTCATTGATGGCGCTGCCATTGACTTGAAATGAAATGTAGCGCGAGCCAGCAAATCCGATACAACATCATCGGCAAAAAGTTCCCTAAAACTTTCCGAGACATAACGCTATTCTCTAGCCTTCAAAAACCAACATAAAAAGGTGCCGGATGATCTATTTTTGCAACGAATCTATCCTTTATTAGCCTCTCGTAAACGCATCAAGTAATTCATACAGAAAAGGCTTCATGGTTATCAAGCTGTATAAGCAAGGGACAACGACACCGAAAATTCATGCCGACTCCTTGGGCAGCTCCTTCCAGCATTACGGAGAAAAGATCTCGCTGGTCAGCTTGGGGATCAGCGTCTCAACCATACAGCGATGGCGTTACAAAAAACCCGCGGCTAACCGCGGGCAAGATCGAAACACTGGCAGGCGATGACTGGCTTGGCATCCTGTTCCTAGAACCATACCTCGCTCTGGACGCCGAAGGCCCATTCACCTCCCGTGAAACCTGCACTCCCGAGCGCATCTTCATCCGAGAAGTCATTGAGCTCCTCATCCCAGTCACTCCAGGACGCGAACAGGCGGATTTCCGGACGTTTCCAGAAGCCACCGACTTCAGGCTTGAAGGTCGGCGCGATGGTGAATTTTCGATAGCTCCCTTCCACGGCAGTGCCTGAGGCACCGGGATCCAGGTCCATCCATTGATAGCTGAGTTCGTATTGCATCTCGAAATTCGCCGTCAGCTCATTGGCCAGACGCGCATTGAACGTCGCCCAGGAGTATTCGTCGCCTTCGGCATAACGGTCTTCACTGACTTCCGCCAGCACGGCCGGTGCCAGACGCCACTTGGGCGCGAGATAGGTCGTGCCATACAGACCGAGTCGAGTCGAGGTCGCATCATCTGTCAGATTCCCGTCACCCCCGATGACCTTCGTCTCCGCGCCAAGCCCTCGGCCATGCAGCACGGCGGCCTTGAAGCTGCCGTCGGCGAGACCAAAGAAGCTGTCGCCATGATAGGCCAGCATGGTATGGAACCCGGAATCCGCGGCTGTGGCGCCCGTGTCCATGGCGCGCTCTTCGTTGTCTGCGGCAGACAATGCACTGACCATCCACTGCCAGTTGCCGACGTAGTTGTTCATCGTGAAGGTCAGGTTGTCGGTATCGCCGCCAGTGTCGGAATCCTCGGTCGGATATTCACTGTAACTGCGTCCGTAGACCGAGAAGTTGGCTTTCCAATCATCGGTGAGCTGGACGTCGTAGATACCCGCGCCGGTGCCGGCAAGGAAGATGAAGTCACTGTCGAGCCAGTGGATGTCGAAGTTGTCCCGATCGAAGCGCTTGCCGGCCCAGATGGCGGAATTCTCGAAGGCGCCAGTGAAGCTCGGCAGATCGCTCAATTCCACGTAGACCTGTCGTACGTTCAGGCTGGACTCGTCCGAGGTCCAGTCGTTGCTGGTCTCCACCCCGTCGGCAATCATGGTGCGGTAGTGCGCCTTTGCCCCGTTGTCGTAGCGCGTCTTGTAGTTGAGCACCGTCTCGACATAGGTATCGGGCTCATTCCCCAGCCGCCCGACCGCTCCCCCCACCGACCCCGCCGGGGTGAGATAGGGGCCGCCGTCAATGCTCTTGCCCCCTTCCCCGATCAGGAGACCTGAGCGGGCATAGGCATTGAAGGAGAAACCTTCCTCGCCACTGGCCTGACGCTCCACGGCGGCCAGACGCTCTTCGAGGTCCTCGGTCTGCGCGGTCACGCGCGCGGGTTGATCAGTCTCATTCGTTCGGCGCTGAACGGCCATCGCCTGCTCTGCCTCGGCGGCGCGACGCTCAGCCGCTCTGGCCCGCTGTTCGGCGTCATTGATGCGCTGCTCCAGCTCTGCGAGCCGCGCCTCGATGTCGCCCGTGCTGTCGGCAATGGCGAGACCACTGGTACTCATGATGGCAATGGCAACAGCCATGGCCAGAGGGGCCTTGAGCGGGCGCTGGGGGGAAGTAGTCATGTTGGAGAGAGCCTTTGTTGTTGTTGACGAATCACTCGCTTGGCGATGATCAGCGAAGTGGCGCCGCTGTCATTGGCGTTGTCGTAGGCGCCATACTCACTTAATCGTTTAAGACCCTAGTGGCAATCTGGCCTCTCAGACACACGACCTATGTCGAAATTCGACCAAAGGGGAGCGATCACCGCGTAAAACTCCCATTTCTGGCGACATATCAGCGACAGCAAGACCAAAGTTCAGGTTGCGGATATCGACGCCAATCGCTTGACTGTGATCACGCCTTAATCGTTTAAGAAGCACCATCGGACAACCTCAGGATTCTCCCCCGCCAGATGGCCGATGAATGCCCAACAACAACAAGTGACGAGGATTTGCCATGCAACGCAAGACACTGATCGCCTCAAGCGTCGCCCTGCTGGGAGTGGCCACCACCGCCCCCGCCATGGCCGCGGACCTGACCATCTCCTGCGGCGCGGTCGGGGCCGAGCTGGAACTCTGTGAACAGGGCGTCGCGGCCTGGGAGGAAAAGACCGGCCATGACGTCGACATCGTTTCCACGCCCAATTCCTCGACGGAACGCCTCTCGCTCTACCAGCAGATTCTGTCGGCCCAGTCCGGGGATATCGACGTCCTGCAGATCGATGTGGTCTGGCCGGGGCTGCTCGCCAATCACCTGCTTGATCTGCACCAGACGCTCGGCGAAAAGGCGGCGCAGGGCCACTTCGCGACCATCGTCGACAACAACACGGTGGATGGCCGCCTGGTGGCCATGCCCTGGTTCACGGATGCCGGGGTGCTCTACTACCGCAAGGACCTGCTAGAGAAGTACGGGTTCGCACCTCCCGAGACATGGCAGGAATTGACAGAGACCGCCACGCAGATCCAGGCGAAGGAGCGTGAGGCCGGCAGCGAGAAGATGTGGGGGTACGTCTTCCAGGGACGTGCCTATGAGGGCCTGACCTGCAACGCCCTGGAGTGGGTCGCCAGCAATGACGGCGGCGCCATTGTCGATGCCGATGGCGAGATCACCATCGACAACCCCAACACGGCCTCGGCACTCGACCTGGCCGCCAGCTGGATCGGCGAGATCACCCCGCAGGGCGCACTCAATTATTCCGAGGAAGAAGCCCGCGGCATCTTCCAGTCCGGCAACGCCGTCTTCATGCGCAACTGGCCCTACGCCTGGTCGCTGACCCAGAGCGATGACAGCAAGGTGGCCGGCAAGGTCGGGGTGGTCAAGCTGCCCCATGGCGCCGAGGGCGAGAGTGCCGCGGCGCTGGGCGGCTGGAACCTGGCGGTCTCGAAGTACAGCGAGAATCCCGAGCTCGCCTCTCAGCTGGTGGCCTTCCTCACCGGTGAACCCGAGCAGAAACGCCGAGCCATCCAGGCCGCCTACAACCCGACCCTCACAGCGCTGTATCAGGACGAGGAGGTGCTCACCGCCGTGCCCTTCTTCGGCACGCTCTACGACACCTTCACCAATGCCGTGGCCCGTCCGTCAGCCGTCACCGGAGACAACTACGGCCAGGTGAGCAATGCCTTCTTCAACGCGACCCATAGCGTGCTGAGCGGCGAGCAGAGCGGTGCCCAGGCGGTTGCCCAGCTCAAGAGCGAACTGTCACGCATCAAACGTCGTCGCTGGTAACCCGGGAGGTTTCGCATGACAACCACGCTCAATGAGTCAGTGCCGACGGGCTCGCCCTCGGCCAGGACTCGCAAACGCGGCACCAAGGTCAGACGCCAGCGGGTACGCGCGGCCTGGACCTATCTCGCCCCGATGCTGGTCGCACTGGCGCTGGTGGCCGGCTGGCCCCTGCTGAGAACCTTCTATCTCAGCCTGACCGATGCCTCGCTCTCGGACACGACCGGTGCCGCCTTCATCGGCTTCGAGAACTATCTCGTGAAGGACGACGGCGTCTGGTACGGCCTGCTGGCTGACCCGGTGTGGTGGAACTCCGTCTGGAACACCGTCTATTTCAGCGTCATCTCGGTATCGCTGGAAGTCGTCTTCGGCATCATCGTGGCGCTGCTCCTGAATGCCGAATTCAAGGGACGCATGCTGGTCCGGGCCGCGGTACTGATTCCCTGGGCCATCCCGACCATCGTCTCCGCCAAGATGTGGGCCTGGATGCTCAATGACCAGTTCGGAATCATCAACCACATGTTGATGGGGCTGGGGCTGATCGATGCGCCCCTGGCCTGGACAGCGGATGCCGATCTGTCGATGTGGGCCGTGATCATGGTCGATGTCTGGAAGACCATCCCCTTCGTGGCACTGCTGGTACTCGCCGCGCTGCAGATGCTGCCCAGGGACTGCTATGAAGCCGCCGAGGTCGATGGCATCCACCCGGTGAAGGTGTTCTTCCGTGTCACCCTGCCATTGATCACCCCGGCTCTACTGGTCGCCGTGATCTTCCGTCTTCTCGATGCACTGCGCGTCTTCGACGTCATCTATGTGCTGACCTCCAACTCGTCGAGCACCATGACCATGTCCATCTACGCCCGCCAGCAACTGGTGGAGTTCCAGGACGTGGGCTACGGCAGTGCCGCCTCCACGATGCTGTTCCTGATCATCGCGCTGGCCGTCGTGGTCTACCTCTACCTTGGCCGCCGCCAACTGGGAGTGGAGAAATGAATCAGACTCCGATGAACCGCTACCAGCTGACCCGACTCGCCAAGCATGTCGGCAAATGGGCCTTGATCGCCATCATCATCGTCTACGCCGTGTTCCCCTTCTATTACGCGGTGATCACCTCACTGAAACCGTCCAGTGAGCTGTTCGAGGTCAACTACTGGCTGACCTCGCTGGACTTCAGCAACTATGCCCAGATCTTTGCGCAGAAGAGCTTCCTGCAGGCGATCGGCAACTCGATCCTGATCGCCTTGAGCGTCGTGTTGATCGCGCTGCTGCTGGGCATCACCGCCTCCTATGCGCTGGGACGCGTGCGCTTTCGCGGCCGCTCCACCGTGATGCTGATCATCCTCGGGGTCTCGATGTTCCCTCAGGTCGCAGTGCTCTCCGGGCTCTTCGAGGTGATTCGCAGCCTGAATCTCTACAACAACCCCGGTGGCCTGATTCTCAGTTACACCATCTTCACGCTGCCCTTCACCGTCTGGGTACTGACGACCTTCATGCGTCAGCTGCCCATGGAACTGGAAGAGGCCGCGATCATGGACGGCGCCACGCCGTGGGAGACCATCACCAAGGTCTTCCTGCCCCTGATGTGGCCGGCCATGGCCACCACCGGGTTGCTCGCCTTCATCGCGGCCTGGAACGAGTTCCTGTTCGCCTTGACCTTCACGCTGACCGACAGCGAACGCACCGTGCCGGTCGCCATCGCCCTGATCTCCGGCGGCAGCCAGCATGAGCTCCCCTGGGGCCCGATCATGGCCGCCTCCGTCACCGTCACCATACCGCTGGTCATCCTGGTGATGATCTTCCAGCGCCGCATCGTCTCCGGCCTGACCGCCGGCGCCGTCAAAGGATAATCGTCATGTCATTGCTCGAAGCCCAAATGCAGACCTCCTCCAGCTGGTGGCGCGGTGGCGTCATCTACCAGATCTACCCGCGCAGCTTCCTGGACAGCAACGGCGATGGCATCGGCGATCTGCCGGGCATCACCGCCAGACTCGATTACGTGGCATCGCTGGACGTGGATGGCATCTGGCTGTCGCCCTTCTTCACCTCCCCGATGCTCGACTTCGGGTATGACATCAGCGACTACCGGGATGTCGACCCGATGTTCGGCACCCTGGAGGACTTCAAGACCGTCTGCTGGAGCGCAGCCCATTCCCTGGGCCTGAAGGTCATGATCGACCAGGTGATCAGCCACACCTCCGACCAGCACCCCTGGTTCCAGCAAAGCCGTCAGGACCGCACCAATGACAAGCGCCGACTGGTTCGTGTGGGCAGACCCCAAGCCCGACGGCACGCCGCCCAACAACTGGCTGTCGATCTTCGGCGGCTCGGCCTGGACCTTCGATTCACGTCGCCAGCAGTATTACCTGCACAACTTCCTGACCGAGCCAGCCCGACGTGAACTTCCACCACCCAGAAGCCCTGACAGGCACATGCTCGACAACATGCGCTTCTGGCTTGAGTTGGGTGTGGATGGCTTCCGCCTGGATACCGTCAACTTCTACTTCCATGATCAGGCCCTGCGCGACAACCCGCCGGTGCCGGCGGGCGAGGCCAAGACACTGGGCGCGCCGGATTCCAACCCCTATACCTGGCAGCGACACGTCTATGACCTGAGTCGTCCGGAAAACCTCGACTTCCTGAAAGCGCTGCGCGCCCTGATGGATGAATACCCGGGCACCACCACGGTGGGCGAAATCGGTGATGACAAGCCGCTGGAGCGCATGGCGGAGTACACCGCCGGGGGCGACAAGCTGCACATGGCCTACGGGTTTGATCTGCTCAATGCGCCGCACTCTGCAGGCTATCTCCGCGAAGTCATCGAGCGCTTCCAGCGTCTGGCCGGCGATGCCTGGCCATGCTGGGCGCTGTCGAACCACGACGTCGTGCGCAGCGCCACACGCTGGGGTGCCGACGAAGACCCGGTGGCCTACCCCAAGGTCGCTCTGGCCATGGTGCTGTCACTGCGCGGCAGCGTCTGCCTCTACCAGGGTGAGGAGCTGGGCCTGCCGGAAGCCGACGTGCCCTTCGAGCGCATTCAGGACCCCTACGGCAAGGTGCTGTGGCCGGAATTCAAGGGCCGCGACGGTTGCCGGACCCCCATGCCCTGGCGTCAGACGGACCAGGGGGACTTCTCGAGTGTCGAGCCCTGGCTGCCGGTCGATGAACGCCACCTCCCCCTGGCCGTGGCCAATCAGGAAGACGACGCCAACTCGGTCTTGCATGCCACCCGCGCCCTGCTGAATTTCCGCCGTCAGCATCCGGTATTGCGTGAGGGGGACATTCAGCTGGTGGACGTGGGGGACGAGCTGCTGGGCTTCCTGCGCGAGCATGACGGCAAGCGCATGCTGTGCCTCTTCAATCTCACGGGCGCTGAACAGGTCACCGCACTGCCGCAAGCCTACGCCGGCAGCGCGCGTCTGCTCGAAGGCGCAGGCTTTACTGCCGAGCTGGACACGGCCCAGTCCCAGGCAGCGCGGCTGGTGCTTCCCGCCTATCAGGCTGCCTTCCTGGCACTCGACTAACCTTCTTTCGAAAGCCGGTGCCGAGCACCGGCTGGGAGTCGCAAGATGACAAGCGTAACCCTCTCCAAGATCAACAAGACCTTCGGCAGCACGCACATCATCAAGGATCTGGATCTCAAGATCGGCAGCGGCGAATTCGTGGTCTTCGTCGGGCCGTCAGGCTGTGGCAAGTCGACCCTGTTGCGCCTGATCGCCGGACTGGAATCGATCACCGACGGTGAGATGCATATCGCCGGCGATCTGGTCAATGACCTTCCCCCGCGTGAGCGTGGCGTGGGCATGGTCTTCCAGTCCTATGCCCTCTACCCGCACATGACGGTGTACGAGAACATGGCCTTCGGCCTCAAGCTTGCCAAGACCGACAAGGAAAGCGTCGAACAACGCGTGATGGAAACGGCGCGCATCCTTCAGCTCGAGGAGTTGCTGCACCGCAAACCCAAGGCGCTTTCCGGCGGCCAGCGACAGCGCGTTGCCATGGGGCGCGCCATGGCGCGTGAGCCGAAGATCCTGTTGTTCGATGAGCCGCTCTCCAACCTGGATGCCTCGCTGCGAGTCCAGATGCGCAATGAGATCGCCCGCCTGCACCACCGCCTGGGCTCCACCATGGTCTACGTCACCCACGACCAGGTCGAAGCCATGACCCTGGCCGACAAGATCGTGGTACTGCGTGATGGGCGCATCGAACAGGTCGGTAGCCCCCAGACGCTCTATCAGGCCCCGGCGACCCGCTTCGTGGCCGGCTTCATCGGCTCCCCGACCATGAACTTCCTGCCGGCAGAGCTGGTGCGGAGCGAGGGCAATGGCTGTCGCATCACGACAGCCGGGATCGGCGAGCTGGAGCTGCCTCGCGACGCCGGCGACGAACGCACCGGCAGCCGTCTGACGCTGGGGATTCGTCCCGAACACCTCTGCCTGGAAGAGGCCTGCGGCGACAACGCCTTCGAGATCGTCAACGTCGAGTACCTGGGCAACGAAGTCTACGTCTATCTCGACCCGAAAGACGGCGTCAGCCTGCTGATCCACCGCAGCGAAGCTCCCAGTCAGTGGAAGATCGGCCAGCGCGTCGCACTGGTGCCGGACCTGGAGCACGTGCATCTGTTCGACAATCAGGATCGCGCGCTGAGCCTGACCCGGCAACGCCAGGCAGCCTGACGTTCAGGCCCTGTTCTGCAGGGCTTTTTCTCGAGGGCCTGGCAGCCAGGACTGAGTATCCAGCGCCTGCTCACGGCGCCTCAGGCCAACCGCTTCATTCTCCGCAAGGACCGCACGGGCGGGAGCCATGGCTCCCGCCCAGGAGACTCGCATGTCCACGATTCGAGACACCCAGGTGTCAGCCCACGACTGGTGGCGCGGCGCCGTCATCTATCAGATCTACCCGCGCAGCTTTCAGGACAGCAATGGCGATGGCATCGGTGATCTGCCGGGCATCCTCGAGCGCCTGGATTACATCGCCTCGCTGAATGTCGATGCGATCTGGCTATCTCCCTTCTTTACCTCCCCCATGAAGGACTTCGGCTATGACATAAGCGACTATCGCGATGTCGACCCGATGTTCGGCACCCTGGAGGACGTCAAGACCGTCTGGTCGAGCGCAGCGCATGCGCGCGGCCTGAAAGTCATCATCGACCAGGTACTCTCACACACCTCCGACGCCCACCCGTGGTTCGAGGAAAGCCGCCAGAGCCGCGATAACCACTCGCGCCGACTGGTATGTCTGGGCAGACCCCAGGCCCGATGGCGCGCCGCCCACCAACTGGCAATCGGTCTTCGGGGGTTCCGCCTGGCAATGGGATTCACGTCGCCGCTGCCAGTACTACCTGCACAACTTCCTGACCGAGCAAGCCGGATCTCAACTTCCACCACCCTGAGGTCGTGACAGGCACATTGTTGAAGAAGTGCGCTTCTGGCTGGAGCGGGGGGTGGATGGTTTCCGACTGGATGCCATCAATTTCTGCACACATGGTGAGCTGAAGGATAACCCGCCACGACGTGAGATCGTCGAAGGCTTCATTGGCGTGCGTCCGGACAACCCCTACGGCTATCAGCAACATCTCCATGACAAGACCCAGCCGGAGAATCTCGCCGTTCTCGAACGGTTACGACGTCTGCTCGATGAATACCCCGGCACCACCAGCGTCGGCGAGATCGGCGACGATGACTCCTTGCGCGTGATGGCCGAGTACACCCAGGGCGACCAGCGGCTGCACATGGCCTATTCCTTCGATCTGCTGACCGAGAACGCCTCGCCTGAGCATCTCCAGGCCACCGTACGCTCGATGGAAGCGCAGATCGGGGACGGCTGGCCGTGCTGGGCACTGGGAAACCACGACGTCACACGCCTGGCAACGCGCTGGGACGCCGATGCCTCCCCGGCGCGCCTGCGCCTCTATCTCGCCTTTCTGCTGACCCAGCGCGGCAGCGTCTGTCTGTATCAGGGCGAAGAACTGGGGTTGAGTGAGGCCCAGCTGCGTCATGACCAGCTGGTGGACCCCGCCGGCATCACCTTCTGGCCACGCTACAAGGGGCGCGATGGCTGTCGGACCCCCATGCCGTGGCAGGCCGGTGAGTCACATGCTGGCTTCTCTCGCGTATCCCCCTGGTTGCCGGTCCCCGACGCCCATCATGCCTTGGCCGTCGACCATCAGGACAACGATCCGGCATCGCTGTTGAATGCCAGCCGAGACCTGCTTGCCTTCCGCCGCCGACACCCCGCCCTGATCCGAGGGGATATCCACTACCACTCGCTGCATGAAGAAGTCATCTGCTTCACGCGTCACTCAGGCGGCGAGTCGTTGCTGATCGCGCTCAACTTCTCTGCTCAGGCCCTGACTCTGGAGACCGCCTGGCGAGCGGAAGCCCTCGAGGATGCCCCCGGCATGATCAATGGTCACTGGCAGGCCGGCCGCCTGATGCTGCCGCCCCACGGCATTGCCATTGCGCGCTGTGTTGGCGAGGCGCACTGAATCTCCCTCTTGCCGATCACACGACTCACACGGAGGTCACGATGACCCTGTCTCAACTCGATCCTAGCGCACGTCTCGACTGGTGGCGTGGTGCCACGATCTATCAGATCTATCCCCGCAGTTTCATGGATGCCAACGGCGACGGCATCGGCGATCTGGCCGGCATCATCGAGCGCCTGCCCCATGTGGCCAGTCTCGGCGTGGATGCCATCTGGCTGTCGCCCTTCTTTACCTCGCCGATGAAGGATTTCGGCTATGACGTCGCGGACTATCGGGATGTCGACCCGATGTTCGGCCACCTGGACGATTTCAAGCGGCTGGTCTCGCAAGCCCATCAGCTGGGAGTGCGCGTGATCATCGACCAGGTGCTGTCTCACAGCTCCGATCAACACGTCTGGTTCCATCAAAGCCGCAAGGACCGTCACAACGCCAAGGCCGACTGGTATGTCTGGGCTGACCCGCTCCCCGATGGCAACCCGCCCAACAACTGGATGGCGGCCTTCAGCGGTCGCGCCTGGACCTTCGATGCCAAGCGCCGCCAGTACTATCTGCACAACTTCCTGGCCAGTCAGCCGGATCTGAATTTCCATCATCCCGAGGTGCGCCAGGCGCAGCTGGACAACCTGCGTTTCTGGCTGGATCTGGGGGTGGATGGCTTCCGGTTCGACGTCGTCAATTACTACTTCCATGACCGCGCCTTGACCGACAATCCCGCAATGCCACGCGAAGGCGTCAACCCGGGCAACCCGCAGAGCTACCAGCGGATGCTGCACAATATCGAGCAACCCGAGAATCTGGCGTATCTGGAGCGCATCCGTAACCTGCTCAATGAGTACCCGGGCACCACCAGTGTCGGCGAGATCGCCGGCAATGACCCTCTCCCGACCATGGCCGCCTATACCGCCGGCCAACGCCGCCTGCACATGGCCTACACCTTTGACCTGCTCAACAGTGATGGCAATGCCCGCGCGCTGTACGACGTGCTGACGCGCTTTGCCGAGCAAGGGGAAGACACCTGGCCTTGCTGGGCGCTGTCCAATCATGACGTGGAACGCAGTGCGACCAGCTGGGGAGAGTCGCGTGCCCTGCTCGCCCTGACGGTGCTGTGTTCGCTGCGTGGCAGCCTGTGCCTGTATCAAGGCGAGGAACTTGGCCTCCCCGAGGCGGAGCTGGCCTTCGAGGATCTGCAGGACCCCTTCGGCATCAACCTGTGGCCCGAGATCAAGGGCCGCGATGGCTGCCGCACGCCGATGGTCTGGGATGACAGCCCGGACGGTGGGTTCAGTCGTCGCGCGACGAAGTCCGGAGTCGAGGCTGAGGCCACCCCCTGGCTACCGGTCTCCCCACGACAGTTGCCATTGTCGGTGGCGCAGCAGGAAAGGCGTGATGACAGCTTCCTGTCACGAGCGCGTCGCCTGCTGCGCTATCGCGGTACGAGCCAGGTGCTGCGCGAGGGCGATCAGACCCTGATTGCGCCCGAGCGGCTGCCTGACGACGTCTTCGCCAGCGTGCGTCAGCAAGGCGCGCAACGCCTGCTGTGTCTGGCTCACCTCGGGGCAGGCGACACGCCGAGCGTGATCGACCCGAGCCAACTCGCGCCAGACATCACCACCTGGACCGCCATCGAGATCGCCGGTGTCACGGCGACACACACCTCTCACCACCCCCTGTCGCTGATGCCAGGCAGCGCCATGTGGCTCGCCCTCAACTGACGCCTGGCGGATTCGATGATTCACGGGATGCTCGTCGGATGACGGTCATCCCGGACGCCGCAACAACAATCACAATAATGGAGTCGCACGCCATGCCTTCTGTTATCAGCACCCCACGCCACCGGATGCTCACGACCCTCAAGGGTAGCGCCGGTGCCCTGCTGTTGAGCGGGGCCTCATTGACGGCACCACTCGCACTGGCCACCGAGGTCACGATTGCCTGTGGCCCCGGTGGAGATTCCGACATGTGCCCGGAACTCGCCCAGCAATGGGCCGAGCAGTCCGGCAATCGCGTCAATGTGATCTCCACTCCCAACGACACCACCGAGAAGCTCTCGCTGTATCAGCAGCTGCTCAGCAGCGGCTCCAGCGACATCGATGTGCTGATCGTCGACATGGCGTGGCCGGGGCTGCTGGACGATCACCTGGTCGACCTTTCCCGCTACCTGCCCGACGACGCCACCGAGGGCTTCTTCCCCGCGCTGATCGACAACGGCACCGTGGAGGGCCGTCTGGTAGCCATGCCCTGGTACACCGACGCAGGCGTGCTCTATTACCGCAAGGACCTGCTGGAGAAATACGACCAGCAAGTGCCGGAGACCTGGCAGCAACTCACCGAGACGGCGCGCACGATCCAGGCGGCCGAACGCGACGCCGGCAATGCCGATTTCTGGGGATACAGCTTCCAGGGACGCGCCTATGAGGGGCTGACCTGCAACGCACTCGAGTGGGTCGCGAGTCAGGGCGGCGGCACCCTGGTGGATGATGCCGGAGAGGTCACCATCGACAACTCGCACGCCGCGCAGGCACTCGATCTTGCCGCCTCCTGGATCGGCAGCATCGCCCCGGAAGGCGCGCTGAATCATACCGAGGAGGAGTCACGCGGGCTGTTCCAGTCGGGCAATGCGCTGTTCCTGCGCAACTGGCCCTATGTCTGGAAGCTCAGCCAGGCCGAGGGCAGTCCGGTGGCCGGCAAGGTCGGCATGGCGCCCCTCCCCCATGGCTCACAGGGCGAATCCCGCGCGACCCTGGGCGGCTGGAATCTTGCAGTATCACGCTACTCGGAGCACCCGCAGGCCGCAGCGGAGCTGGTCGCCTATATCACCGCTGCCCCGCAGCAGAAGGCCCATGCCATGAAGATGGGACGCAACCCCACCATCGAACACCTCTATCAGGATGACGAGGTGCTGGCGAGCAATCCCTCGATGGGTGAGCTCTATGAAGCGCTCCGGACCGGCGTCGCGCGTCCAGCCTCGGTGACGGGTGACGCCTACGCTCGCGTCTCCAATGCCTTCTTCAACCGCACCCACCGTGTGCTTTCCGGCGAGGAGACGGGCACCCAGGCGGTGGAAGCGCTAGGCAAGGAGCTTGAGCGCATCGGCCGCCGGGGCTGGTAACACCACCGTCCCCGCCGCATCGACGACAAGGAACGTGCAATGACGCCTACCCAACTTCATCGCCATGCCGCACACGACTGGTGGCGTGGTGCAACGCTCTATCAGATCTATCCGCGTAGCTTCATGGACGCCAATGGCGACGGTGTCGGCGATATCGCCGGCATCATCCAACGCCTGGACTACCTCGCGACCCTGGGGGTGGACGCGATCTGGATCTCCCCCATCTTCACCTCGCCCATGCAAGACTTCGGGTATGACGTCTCGGACTACCGTGACATCGATCCCCTGTTCGGCACTCTGGAGGATTTCACGCGCCTCATCGCCCGCGCACATGAGCTCGGACTGGCCGTCATCATTGATCAGGTGCTGTCACACAGCTCCGATCAGCATGTGTGGTTCCGGGAAAGTCGCCAGTCCCGGGACAATGCCAAGGCTGACTGGTACGTCTGGGCTGACCCACGTCCGGATGGCAGCGCGCCCAACAACTGGCTAGCCGCCTTTGGTGGGCCGGCCTGGACCTTCGATTCGCGGCGTTGCCAGTACTATCTGCACAACTTCCTCGCCAGCCAGCCGGACCTCAACTTCCATCATCCCGAGGTGCGTCAGGCACAGCTCGACAATCTGCGTTTCTGGCTGGAACTGGGCGTCGACGGATTCCGCTTCGACACCGCCAACTTCTACTTTCATGATCGGGCGCTGACAGACAATCCGCCGTCATCGGACGACTATCGTAGCCGCGGGCATCCCCGCAGCTATCAGCTGCTGAAGCACAATGCGGATCAGCCGGAGAATCTCGACTATCTGGAAGAGATTCGTGCCCTGCTGGAGGAGTACCCGGGCGCCACCAGTGTCGGCGAGGTCGGGGGCAGCGACCCGCTCCCCGCCATGGCAGCCTACACCGCGGGTCAGCACCGCCTGCACATGGCCTACACCTTCGACCTGCTCAACAGCACGGGAGATGCCATGGCATTGCACGCCGTTCTGGCACGCTTTGCCGACCATGGCGATGACGCCTGGCCGTGCTGGGCGCTGTCCAATCATGATGTTCCGCGCAGCGCCAGTCGCTGGGGGAGCGCACGCGCCCTGCTGGCACTGACGGTCCTCTGCTCATTGCGTGGCAGCCTCTGTCTCTACCAGGGCGAAGAGCTTGGATTCGAGGAAGCGGAGTTGAGCTACGCCGAGCTGCAGGACCCCTTCGGAATCGCGCTCTGGCCCGAGGTAAAGGGACGCGATGGTTGTCGCACGCCCATGGTGTGGGAGCCTCATCGCCATGGTGGCTTCTGCGCCGACTCCCTGTCGCCCTGGCTCCCCGTCCATGTTCCACATCAGTCACAGGCGGTCTCGTTGCAACAAGAGGCGCCCGAGAGTCTGCTGAATCACGTTCGCCAACTGCTGAGACTGCGTGGCGAAAACACGCTGCTCAAGACGGGGCAACAGACGCTCATCTCCCCGTCCGTGTTGCCCAAGGATGTCTTTGGTGTGATACGTCACGACCGTCATCAGCGGATGATGTGCCTGGCCAACCTGGGACACCAATCAGGCCACAAATCAGGCCACGACAACTCTCCCGTCATGCTCGATCTGACAGCCCTGCTGGGCTCGCGAACGCTGCATGGCCAGTGTCATGACCCGATAGAGATCGTCTCATTGCCCGGTATGGCCACGCCTATCCTTGAGGCAGGGCAATTGAGACTGTCGCCGGGGATGGCAGCCTGGCTGGTCGTGCCAGCCGATGCGTCGAGAGACCAGGATGGGTACCGCCTCCATCACTTTCTGGGCATTTCTGGTACGTGGCGATATGCTATCTCTGCACTTAATCGTTCAAGCTTTTCATCTTCAGGAACCCGACGCCTGTGTCATCGCCTCGCCGTATCACTCTCAAGGAGCTAGCCGCAGAACTGGGCGTCTCCACCGCCAGTGTCTCCAACGCCTTCAACCGCCCCGACCAGCTCTCGCCTGCATTGCGCGAGCGGATTCTCGAGGAGGCCAGACGGCTGGGCTATCGTGGTCCGGACGCCAAGGCGCGAAGCCTGCGTACGGGGCGCTCACGGATCATCGCCGTGGTACTCGCGGAGACATTGACCTACAGCCTCAAGGACGCGGTCGCCAGCGAGCTGTTATCGGGCATCGCCGAAGTGCTGGACGCCCACGGCCATACCCTGCTGCTGCTCTCGGGTCGCCAGGATGCCTCTCAGGTGCCGGGGTCTTCCAGCATTGCCGATGGCTTCATCGTCTACGGGCTGATGGCCAGCATGGCGCTGGTGGAAGAACTCCAGAGCGCGGGTCACAAGCCCATCGTGGCGGTCGACTTCGATCTGGGCGACCACCCCGCCATCCACGTGGATGATGAGCCCGCCTGCTACGCCATCGCGCAACATGCCCTGAAGACACCCGCCAGTCGCATCGGCATCGTCAACCTGCGCCTGACCGAAACAGCCTGCAACGGCCGCATCACCGAGGCCCACGCGCTGCTCCCGGCGGGTCGAACCATCACCCGCTCGCGACTGGCGGGTTTTCATCGTGCGCTGGCTGAGCGGGATATCTCCCCCGATTCTGTGACGATGTGGAACATCGAGGAAAACACCTACGAGATCTGCGCGCCGGTGCTGGCAGAGATTCTGGATCTTCCGCCCAATGAACGGCCAGACCTCCTGCTATGCATGTCCGACCGTATCGCGTTGACCGCCGTGACCCTGGCGGAACAACGTGGCATCCGGATTCCCGAAGACCTGCGTATCACCGGCTTTGATGGTATCGAGGAAGGGCAATATCGCTCACCTCGCCTGACCACGGTCCAGCAGGACAGTACCGAGAAAGGCCGCCTTGCCGCGCGAATGATTCTGGGGCTGGAACCCGCCTCGCCTCGCCTGCTCACGACTCGGCTGATCCAGGGTGAAACCTGTCCGTGAGGAAGGAACCATTGGCAATCCTATGATGTACACCTCACCAGGCAGTCCTCTGATAGTCGCCTATATCAAGACTCCCAGGACAACAACCAATCCGCAAAGCGACTGACTTTGGGGTCATGCTGCCCTGAGGGCACAACTACGTAATAACCACCGCACCTCAAGGGTGAGGTGCTTGCGACCACCAGCCGCCCCTCAGCAAGTTCTGGAGTCACGAAATAGCGCGGCAATATGGCTATCCCAAGCCCATGTAAAGCCGCTTCAAGAACAAACTGGAAGTGCTCCAACCGCTGCCCTGGTAATGCATTGCACTCTCTGATCGATAGCCCCGCTGCTTCCAACCACAACTGAGTGGAAGACTTCATCAA
The DNA here is from genome assembly GCF_004006355.1 of Cobetia sp. ICG0124. NCBI lineage: Bacteria > Pseudomonadati > Pseudomonadota > Gammaproteobacteria > Oceanospirillales > Halomonadaceae > Cobetia > Cobetia sp. ICG0124. Next base: position 2,113,257 of record NZ_CP024893.1, read on the forward strand.
AGGTGAATGCGCCACATGATGGAGAATCGGGTAACGCAGAATATCCTGCCGCTCAATGACAGGACCTTTTTCAGTCAGCAAGTCCGGTGTACACACAGCAAGTAGCTCACTGGACATGAGAAAACGTGCATCAAATCCTGGCCATTCACCCTCTCCAAAAAGGATGCCGACATCATAGCCTTCATGACTGTCATACAGCCGGCGCAGATCATTCATGATCTCGAGCTCAATCTCGGGATTGAGTACTGCATAGGACTTGAGTTTTGGCAATAACCAGCGAGAGGTAAACGAAGGTTCGGCTCCGATACGCAGATGACCAACGTGACTGGTGCGTACATGATGAGTCGCTGTTTCAAGACTCTCCAACAACGGCGATATCTCATGCACATAGGCTTGCCCCAACTCATTGAGCGTCAGCCGCTGTCGAGAACGCGTTACCAGCGGGCAGCCCAGAAACTCCTCCAGATTCTTGATCTGGCGACTCACGGCACTCTGGGTAAGATTCAACTCTTCAGCGGCTCTTGTGACGCTGGAAAAGCGTGCGAAAGCGACGATGCACCGAAGAGATATCATGCTGGGGAGCTGTCGTTGCATGGTAGGTCATGACTTTTTGGAATGAACTTCTGAAGAATAAATCGATATTCGCTCTCTCACAAGCAACCTAGGATGCATGCAAGGCCAGCCTGCCACAGGACGAGCACTCCCTTATCCCGTGTCCTGAGCCGCACCGCTGTCTTATGCCTTCCCGTCCGAGAGTGCGCCACATGCCAAAACCCGCGATTGAAGAGACCTTGAGAGCCGATCTGGCCGCCGCCTATCGCCTGCTTGAGCGAAACGGCTGGAGCGATCAAGTTTTCACTCATATATCTGTACGCCTGCCAGGTGAGACACCGGCTTTCCTGATCAATGCCTATGGCTTGCTGCCAGAAGAGATTACCGCCTCCAATCTGGTCACTATCGGTATTGATGGGCAGAAACTGAATAGTGATGATCCTGAGGTAAATCCTGCGGGCTTCACGATTCACAGTGCCATCCACATGCATCGTCATGATGCCGTATGCGTCATGCATACTCATACTTTGGCTGGCATGGCAGTCGCGGCATTGGAAGAGGGTCTTCTTCCTCTGAATCAAACCAACATGGCCTTCTACAATCGCGTGGCCTATTACGACTACGAAGGCATTCCACTCGATCTTGAAGTCCGTAATCGCATCGTGGCAGCACTCGGTAATCGACAATGCGCCATTCTGCGCAATCACGGACTGCTGACCACCGGCCGCAGTGTCGCTGAGGCTTACTTCAACATGTTCTACCTCAATAAGGCCTGCGAGATTCAGCTTGAGGCGATGAAGATGGGTCGCCCTCTCATCATGCCTTCACAACAAGAGTGTGAATTCACTGCTCAGCAGTTCGAGAACCCTCGCTACCACGCAGAAAGCGTGGCATTGACCTGGGCTGCGGAACTACGGCGTCTGGACAGAGAAGCGCCCGACTTCCGTCTCTAGAACGGCACGCCGTTTCCGGATGAACACGGCAGACATACTCGCGCTGGACACATCCGCCCTGGCACGAGCTGCCTGCACGATGACATTGTAAAAGCACAGATTGATGATTCACGACAACCATCAACTCATCATTACAACTATAAAAAAGGTACGCGTCCCATGACCGACCGCCCGACTCCCGTCGCCTCAGAAGTCCCTCAATCTCGCTACAGCACGAAACAGCTGCTCAAATGCTTGATCCCCACTCTTCTCGGCGTTTTGCTTTTCTTTACGCCCATCAGTGTTGATGGTCGGACGACGATCATGATCGCGTTCGTCATCGACTACATCAATGATGTACTCAAACCCTTCATGGTGACGGCAACAGCCGCGGTCGCCATCATTCCTAGTCTGATCACTCTGGCCGTCACCTTCAGTCCATTACGCCACCGCAAGGGACGCTTGATCACACTATTCAATCCCGGCATGGGCTGGACCATCGTACGCGTCATCGGCGCCTTGTTGATGACGATGGTCTATTTCGAGGTAGGGCCCGAGTGGGTATGGAGCCGCAATACCGGCGGCGTAATGCTCTATGATGTTGGCCCAGTCGTCCTGGCCATCTACTTCCTGTCAGCACTGCTATTACCTCTGCTGACTGACTACGGACTAATGGAGTTCGCCGGCACCTTGTGCAGCCGCATGTTCGAGCGTCTCTTCGGCCTGCCGGGGAGAGCAGCAGTGGACTGCCTCGCCTCTTGGCTGTCAGCCTCCAGCGTGGGCATCATCCTTACGACTCAGCAGTACCGTCAGGGGTTTTACAACAGTCGTGAGGCGTGCACGATCGCAACCAACTTCTCGATCGTCTCGATTGCGTATTCTTACTTGCTGCTCAAGCTGATCGGCCTCGAGGAGATGTTCATTCAATGGTACATCGCCGTTGCCATCACCGGCGTCCTGTGCGCCATCATTGTGCCCAAGCTGCCACCGCTACGTAACAAATTGCCGGTCTACCATCCCGCAGTCGGCAAGCAGCTCAAGACAGACCGTCGTCCTGGAGAAGGTGTACTGGCCCTTGGTCTACGCCGCGCCGTCGAACGTGCCGAGCAAGCCAACTCTCCCACAGAACAGCTCAAGCAAGGGCTTCAGATCAGCGCAGATGTGGCCTTCTCCATCTATCCGGCCATGATGTTGGTGGGATGTGTCGGATTGGCACTGATCGAGTTCACCCAGTTATTCCAGGTGCTATCACTGCCATTGGTGCCCTATCTGGAGTTATTGCGTCTTCCTGAGGCTGCTCAGGCAGCGCCCGCGCTACTCGCCGGCATCGTCGACAGCATCATGCCTTCCATTCTGGGTGCTGGAATCGAAAGCGAAGTGACACGCTTCGTGATGGCGGGGGTCGCCGTCACTCAAATCATCTTCTTTACCGAAGCTGCCATCATCCTGGTCAGAGCTGACATTGGGCTCACATTACGTGATCTGGTCATGATCTATGCCCTGCGAGTGCTGATCTCGCTGCCTATCCTCGCCCTGCTGGGACATTGGATGATCGGCTGATGAACGGGCGTGTATCCCATAGTGATGCACGCTCGTGCCTCGCTCTTCTCTCGTGCTGTGCCTTCTCCTTTAGATTATGAGCTCATGATAATGATTACCTCCAGCACCCTGTCGACACCTTCTTTTATAGCGGCCTCCTCACCGACAGAGACCGCCGATATCGTATTGATCAATGCCAACATCCATACCGTGGACGACAATACTCCCTGGGCGGAAGCCGTCGCGATTCGCAGTGGTCGCTTCATGGCCGTCGGTAATGAAGACGATGTGACACCATTCATTGGAGACCATACCAAGGTCATCGACCTTGAAGGTCGTTTCGTGATGCCCGGTCTTTATGACATGCATACTCACCCCGACCTGGCGCTGGCACCCGGCTATGCCGACTATCTGAATATCGGCCTTGAGGATCCCACCCCGGAGGAGGTCAAGCAGGCAATACTCGACTACGCCGACAGTCATCCGGGCGATGGCTGGATCTACGGCCAATATTTCGTGCGCTATACCTTCAAGCAGGCTGGGTTGGTCGCTGATCGTGACTGGCTGGACAGCTTCATGCCTGATCGCCCCGTGGCCATTCTTGATCGCTCATGGGGCTGCATGATGGTCAACTCGCGCGCGCTGGCGCTGGCAAACATTACCGCTGAGACTCAGGACCCACGTCATGGCTATATCGAGCGAGACTCCATTACCCATGAACCTTCCGGCATTCTGGTCGATGGTGCCTACGCCATCATCCACGCCACCATGCCACCAACACCGCAGCATGCGCTGACACGTGCCTATCGAGAGGGGCTGCATTTCCAGAGTGGACATGGCGTGGTGGGCACCAAGTACGTGCACGTCTGCGAACACCGCCTGAATGCACTTCGCAGTCTCGATCAAGATGGCAAGCTTTCCGTCCGAGTAGAAGCAGCCATCAGCTGGCAGGATGATATCTTCCCGGTCAAACGGCGCTGGGAGCTACTGGCAGGAGAGCGTCATTACTATCGGAGCAATCGCCTGAATGCCAATGCAGTGAAGTTTCACTTCGATGGTACTCATGAATCACGATCGTCCTATCTATCAACTCCCTGGCCAGGCGAGAAGAACTGGAGAGGACACCTGAATCTCACGCCAGAGCATATCGTCGACATGGTGGTCGACATGGATCGCAAAGGGATTCGTGTCATCGCGCACTGCACCGGTGATGGAGCTTCCGATATCTTCCTGGATGCCGTCGCTCAGGCAAGAGCACGCAATGGCAATAATGGCGTGCGTCATCAATGTGCCCATAGCACAACGCTACTGGACACCAACCTTGCACGCTTCAAGGCACTGGATGTCACTGCCGAATTCTCGCCCGTGGGATGGTTCCCCTCCTCCTTCGCGAATGCTCGCGCTGTCTTCGGCGAAGAACGCATGCAGCGTGCCTACAACTTCAAGGGCGTCATTGAGGCCGGCGGCAATGCCGTGATGGGGACAGACTGGCCAGTCTCCAGCCTGAACCCGTGGATCGGGTTCGAGGCCATGATTACCCGTCAAAACCCCTATGGTGAAGAAGAGGGTCACTTCTTTGGCCAGCCCATCTCTCTTGAACAAGCCATTCGTGTCATGACGATCAACGGCGCATGGTGCATGGGTATCGAGCAACACGCCGGATCAATCTCCATCGGCAAGTCTGCCGATCTCATCGTGCTGGACCGTGACCTCTTCGATATCACCATCAAGGGAAATCTGCATGCCACACAAGTGGAGCTGACTCTGCTGGAAGGAGAAGTGACCTGGGATCGTCTGGGAGCCTTCACGGATACCGATATGGCTGCTACCTGGCAGGAACCACTGCCCGCCTTCTGACACCCGACTTCCTGACCACGAGCCAAGCGAAGCGGCTTGGCTCAATAATGAGAAGAAACTCCCATGACACAACAGCACAGCATTCCCGTCACGCTGGTCGCAGGCTTTCTCGGTGCGGGCAAGACGACGCTGCTCAATCATCTACTCAACAGTGACCATGGTCGCCGCATGGCCGTGATGGTGAATGATTTCGGGGCTATCAACATTGATTCACAGTTGATCGTCAGCCAGACCCAGACCACCGTCAGTCTGGCGAATGGATGTATTTGCTGCACGGTGGAGGGCGACCTGATCGCGCAACTTTCCACGCTGTTGGCAGACCCACAGACACGTCCCGAGCATCTGGTCATCGAAGCCAGCGGTGTCTCGAATCCGGTCAAGATCGCCAACACCTTGCGCTATCCTCAGTTTCGTCAGTCGCTCCATATCGATGGCATTCTGACGGTAGTCGATGCTGCTCAATTTGATGATCTGGATAGTAATATGACACGGCTGGCCACCGAACAGCTCGATGCCGCAGATATCATCATACTCAATAAAACCGACCTGCTCACACCGGATCAACGCACTGCACTCAAGTCACGCTGGCTATATCCAAACGCACGCGTGATAGAAAGTGAACATGGGGTGGTTCCGCTGGCGTTATTGCTCGGCGTCGAAAGAAAGACCACTGCTGAACCTGTCAGTCCTGATGGCCATCACGCCCCGGCACCGACGCCATCCACGACGACCTTCGAGACGTTCAAGACAGTACCTCACCAACACGATAGCCTGTTCGACACATGGAGCTGGCAAAGCGACATCCCGCTGAACCTGAAGGCTCTCCGCAACGTGATGGCCAGCCTCCCTGCCGCCATCTATCGTGCCAAGGGAATTTGTCATGTCGCGGAAGCTCGCGACCAGAGGTGCATTCTTCATCTTGTAGGAACGCGTTGCGAGATCACGCCTGCGGGGCCATGGAATGGAGCAACGCCAAGCACTCAATTGATCATGATTGGAAAGCGCGGCGTTATCGACGCCAATACCTTGAGGACGCTCCTTGAGGCATGTCATGACGAGGTAGAGACGACTTCCCGGATGCCTATTGCCCTACCGCTGCCGAATCGTGGCAGGTATCATCCCCAGCCCGTTCATCGCAGCCGAGGGAGGTTCCCATGCCGATCCTGCACAGCATCATTCACCGTATCGACAAGGGCAACAGCGAGACGCCGGCCCAGCTGGTGCCTGCCGCCACGACCCTGGCGGCATCCGATGCACTGGAGGATCTGGTGTCCGGGCTCAATGATGCCTACCACGGCAAGGCCAAGAACTGGGGCCGTTTCAATGAAGACGCGCCTGCTGCCTTCCCCACGGAACTGGCGGCCTTCCTCGCAGGTGATAGCGATTTCGCGAGCCTGACCCAGACGCTTGCCAGTCGTCTCATGCCGCTGATCGATGACAACCTCCCGACAGGCGGCCATCTGCTGGTGGTGGATCACCAACAGGGCGAGACGCGTCATCTGTTCATGGCGTTGCTGCACCATCGTGATGGCTTCGCGATCGACGAGACCCTTGCGGTGACGCCTGCCCGCCAGCTCAACCTGACCCAGATGTCATTGGCCGCGCGACTGGATATCAGTCAGTGGCAAGGCAGCTCGACCTCTCACCCCTATCTGTCCTGGGCACGTGATCGCGGACGCACCAAGCTCGCCGAGGCCTTCGCCGAAACGCTGGGCGCGCAGGAGCAGCGGGATGCCGGCCAGGAAACCCGCACCCTGCTCAAGGCGTTCAGCGACTATGTCGAGAAGGAAGACATGGCCGAGGAAGCCAGCCGGCAGAAGACCGACACCCTGGTCGATTACGCCACCGACCAGGCCAAGCTCGGCGAGCCGATCACGCTGGACCAGCTGTCTGAGCTGATCGATGAGGAGCACCCGCAGGCCTTCTACGACCACATTCGCAACAGCGACTATGGGCTGTCACCGGAAATCCCGCCGGACAAGAAGACGCTCAACCAGTTCAAGCGTTTCACCGGGCGCGCCGCGGGCGTCTCGATCAGCTTTGACTCGCACCTGCTGGGTGACTCAGTGGAATACGATGAGGCCAGCGATCGTCTGATCATCAAACAGGTCCCGACCGGCCTGCGCGATCAGCTCAAGCAGCGCTGAATCACAACGCCTGAGTGACACGACATTGGGGGAAGGTCGAGCAACCCAGAAACTGCTGGCCCTGCTTCGGGCCAGACTTGACCACGCGAACCACCATTGCACTGCCGCATTTCGGGCACTGACGTGTCGCCGGGGACTCATTGCGCTGCTTGAGATGCTTCACATGAGCGCGATGCGTCGCCAAGGTCGGTGCCAGGCGCCCCGTCAACAATGCCTCGTGCATGGCCTCGACCTGTGACTCGCTGAAGACGGGCGTCGCGAAAGAGCGGATATACAACACGAAGCCAGTGCCACGCGTCACATTGGGCGGCATCTCGGTCTTCAGGACCGCGCTACCCACGAAGATGATCACCGAATGCAGGTACTCGGAAGGCACGCCGAGCGTCGCCTCCAGCGCCTTGAGGTGCTTGTAGTTCTGGCGCAACGGGTTCTGGAAACTGAAGGAACGGCGATGAAGCTTCTGTGTCCAGCGCGCCTGCTTCTCGCTGCCGAAGATCCACCCTTTCATGTGCTTGGTTTCCAGCACGAAGCACCCATACGGCGAGAGCAGGACGTGATCGATCTGAGTGGTGCCGTCCGGCGTCTTGAGGGTGACATTGTGCACGGCACGATAGACATGCTTATCCAGACGGCGATCACTCCACCTGCAACGTGACCTTGTCGCCATCAAACGCCAGCCGCCCGGCGATCGCCTGCATCTCCTCGATGGGGTGATCGTAGCTCCAGGCGATGTCGGAAAGATCCGGCAGCGAGTAATAGGTACTGTCGCCCTTGAAGGGGCAATGGGTGACGGTGTGAGAGACCGAGAGCTTCGCCATCGCCACATCGCCGCGCGGCAGGTAGCGCCGCGGCGGATAGCCCTTCTCGCGCAATTCCAGTGCGTTGCCGGTGTCGGCGATCACGCTATCGTCGACAAGAACACGCACACGCCTGGAAAGCGGGTGCAAGGTAATACGCGGTTCAGAGTGATCAGCCATCGGCATTCCTTTGCTGGTTGGCGGATCCCTGGCGAGACGGAAGCCGGAGAATGCCCAGCGCGCCTCGGGCGGAAAGAAGTTGCGATAGGTCGCGCGGATGTGGTCTGCCGGCGTGGCACAACAGCCTCCGCGCAACACCATCTGACCGGACATGAACTTGCCGTTGTACTCCCCCAGGCTGCCCGGCAGCTTGCGAAAGCCCGGATACGGACGATAGGCGCTGCCCGTCCACTCCCAGACATCGCCGAACATCTGACCCGGCATGCCGTCGGCTTTCGCGGCGGCGACTGGTTGCAGATGATCCTGATCGACGAAGTTACCCGTCAGGGGGACATCCTGAGCCACGGTCTCCCACTCGGCTTCGGTCGGTAGGCGAGCCCCCGCCCACTGCGCATAGGCATCGGCCTCGAAGAAGCTGACATGGCAGACCGGCGCGCTCAGATCCACCGGCACCAGGCCGCCCAGGGTGTAGTGATGCCAGACGCCATCGCGTTCGACCCAATAAAGCGGCGCCCGCCAACCTTCCGCCTTGACCGTCGCCCAGCCATCCGCCAGCCAGTGCTCGGGGTTGGCATAGCCGCCTGCCTGCATGAACGCAAGAAACTCGCCGTTGGTCACCGGTCGATCCGCCATCTGGAACGCTTCAACGAACTGACGGTGACGGCCCATCTCGTTGTCGTAGGCGAAGCCGCCTCTAGAGGCATCATGGCCGATCTCGCGAATCCCGGCAGGATAATCCAGCCAGCCCAGCGGCGGCACCTCCTGCTCAGGTGTCGGTGCCAAGCCTGGCGCCAAATCATCCCGATAGGCCGGGCACAGCGGGTTCTGCGCCAGGATGTGCTTGATATCCATCAACAGCAGCTCCTGATGCTGCTGCTCATGCGGCAGACCCAGCTCCAGACGGCGCAGAATCTCCGGCAGATGTTCCTCAGGCGGATTCTCCAGCAAGGCCTGCATGGCCTTATCGACGTGTGCGCGATAGCAATAGACATCGTCGACGGTCGGGCGCGAGATTGCGCCACGCTCGGCGCGCGGGAACGGCACGCCATGGGTCTCGTAGTAGGAGTTGAAGAGGTGATCGTAGGCGGGATCGAGCGTCTGATAGCCGGGCTGAAACGGCTTCAGGATGAAGGCCTCGAAGAACCAGCTGACATGGGCGATGTGCCACTTGGGCGGGCTGACATCCGCCATGCTCTGCACCATGTAGTCTTCCTTGTGCAGCGGCGCACAGATCGCCTCGGTAGCAGCTCGCACTCGCTGGTAGGTACGTAGCCACGCCTTCGTCTGCTCGAGGTCGTGAGTGTCGCTCAAGGGTTGCGGTGCATATGACATCGAGACGTCCTTTTCACTCGTATTTCTTCTGCCAGCTCTTCACGGCGATGCGCTCCTTGAGCAACTCCAGCATGTCGATCAGCACCTGCTCGGTGATCTGCTCAGTCCTCGGGTCAGTGCGCGCCCAGGCATCGAAACCACTCTCTGCCAGATGCCCCACCAGCGCCGAGAACTCCTTGGAGCGCAGGCCGACCAGCGCCTCATCGACAAGGTGACAGGCCAGATCCGACAGCGAGCTTTCCAGCCCTTTCGTCAGCTGGGTGCCCATGGGCAGGCGCGAGACACGCTGGAGCTCCGGGCTCTCGGCAAGGGTGCGACTGACCAGCCCCCGCACATAGCGCAGGGTATCGTCGCGATTGTGGGTATAGATATCCCCTGCCATGGTCTCGAGTCGCAGGCTGATCTCCTGGATCAAGGCCTGCTTACGAGGCTCCACGACACGCTCGATCACAGAGGACGAGAGGTCATCGCTGTCGCGCAACTGCTGCTGCACGTTATCGAGCATGCGCAGGGAGATACGGTCCGTCAGCTCCTCCAGCAGGATGTCGAGATACTTGGCCGCCACTCCGTAGAGGTACCAGCGGCGAACATCGATCATGCCGAGGCGTTGCAGACGGAACAGCAGCGAGATCACACGCAACACACGCAACAGACGGAAGCCGCTCAGCGGGATACACCCCAGCACGTCATACCAGTGCATGAAGGGATAGAAGAACCAGCGGTGGTAGCGCCGCTCCGCGATAGCCACTGCCCACCCCGCCAGCACATCCAGCAGGAAGACGGCGACGAACGCCAGGTCGATGGAGAGGAAGTTGGCATGGATGTTCTGCTCATAGGCCGCATGCAACCCGGGTGTCACGGCCGCGAAGGCCGTGTTCAGCGGTGGAATCAGGAAGAGGCTGTCGAACAGCAGCAATGCCAGATTGGCGATGACGAGCACGATGATGAACAGATCCCACCACAGATGTATCCGCTCCCTGGCGGACGAGGTCGTGCGAGTGGCTGGCATGACAACTCCTGACGTATTTTCGTCCTGGAGGGAGACACCCGGATGAAACCGACTCAAGGGATGACATACGCCGCCGTGATGAGTGCAGCACTCACTCTGGGCGGCTGCGCAGGCGCTCAATCCTCTGACGACAATCACGCGGTCGATGAGCCGCTGGAGAACACTTACTGGAAGCTGGTGACACTAGATGAGCAGCCCACCCCCGTGGTGGATGGCAAGCGTGAAGCCCATTTCGTCCTGCACTCCCAGGACTCTCAGACCCAATCCTCGCGAATGGCCGGCTCCACCGGCTGCAATCGCCTGATGGGGGAATACCACCACGACGAGCACGAACTCAGCTTCGATCGTCTGGCCATCACGCGCATGGCATGCCCCGGTGAGGCTGGAGCACTCGAACGCACTTTCCTCGCGACACTCAATGATGTGTCGGGCTGGCAGATAGACGGCAAGACATTGACGCTGCTGGATGAACAAGGGGTATCGCGTGCCCGCCTGGAAGCCGTTCACCTTTACTGACTCCTATCGCCGGCCGCTTAGTGCAGGGTGAAGTTGGGCTGAATACTCTGCGCAACAGACCAGACACCACAACGCCGCCTCCCATTTCTGAGAGGCGGCGTTGTGTGATGCCATCAACTCTTGCCGTCAGCCACTGAGCTCAACCTTGCTCTCTGTACTGACTCTCTGCTCAGCTGTCTCACAGCGTGAAGCCACCATCGACGGCGATGGCCTGCCCTGTCACGTGTTCGGCCTGGGCGAGGTAGACCACCAGCTGCCCCATGTCCTCCGGTGTCTGGGCGACTCCCTGGGGTAACAGGCTCTTCTGCAGGCGCTCCCATGCAGCGGGCTCGCTTTCGCCTTCTTCGCTCCAGCGCGCGGAGAGTCCGCTCTCGCCCCGCCACATGCCGGTGCCCACCACGCCAGGGCAGAGCGCATTGACGGTGATGCCTTCCGCTGCCACTTCCTTGGCGACGGCGTTGGTAAAGCCGATGACCGCGAACTTCGAGGCACAGTAGTGCGACAGATCAGGAAAGCCGACCTTGCCGGCCATCGAGGCCACGTTGATGATCCGCCCGACGCGGCGTGAGCGCATCACGGCGACCTCGGCCTGAGTGCACAGGAAGGTACCGCGGGCGTTGACGTTCATGACGCGGTCCCACTCCTCCACTGTCAGCGCATCGATGGAATGGATGCCGATGATGCCAGCATTGTTGACGGCGATATCAAGTGGGCCAAGTCCGGCTTCGGCCTCCTCGATCAAGCGCCGCACGGATGCCACATCCGAGACATCGACTTGTAGCGCCAGACACCGTCTACCCAGTGCCTCCACTTTTGCCGCCGTATCGCGGGCGATGGCGAGATCCAGATCCGCCACCACGACATCCGCGCCCGCCTTGGCCAATGCCAGCGCAATCCCCTGACCAATACCGCGCCCACCCCCTGTCACCAGTGCAATCCTGTCGTTCAGTTGCATGAGTCGTCTCCTGAATCTCTCACTGAAATCTGCAAATGCCGCGCTGCTGCCATGACGCTGGCACACGGTCCAGCGCCACTGGCGTCAGCTCAGGTGGTGGACTTCCTGAAGGCCGTAGACCGGCGTCGGGATACCCTCGAGCCGCGCCTTGAGCTGCAATGCCAGATACTGGGAATAGTGGCGGGACTGGTGCAGGTTGCCGCCGTGGAACCATAACGCCTGCTGCTGGGTCGGCTTCCACATATTGCGCAGCTCGCCCTCCCAGGGGCCGGGGTCCTTGAGCGTATCGGAGCCCATGCCCCAGCATTTACCGACCTTGTCAGCGACCTCCTGCGAGATGATTCTTGCCGCCCAGCCATTCATCGAGCCGTAGCCGGTGGCATAGACGATCAGATCGGCGGGCAATTCCGAGCCGTCGGTCAGAGTGACCGAGCGCGGATTGATGCACTCGATGCCGACGCCACTGCGCAGCTTGATATCGCCATTGGCGACCAGATCACAGGCGCCCACATCGATGTAGTAGCCGGAGCCGCGCCGCAGGTATTTCAGGAACAGACCCGAATCGTCATCACCGAAATCGAGCAGGAAGCCCGCCGCCTCCAGCCGACGGTAGTAGTCGGCGTCGCGCTTGCGGATCGCCTCGAAGATCGGGCGCTGGAAATCGGGCAGTATCCGGTAGGGAATCGAGGCAAAGATCAGGTCCGCCTTGTGGTGATCGATGCCGTTTTGCACCGCCTGCTCGGAATAGAGCGGCCCCAGCGCCTCTTCCATCAAAGAGTTGGACTTCACCACATGCGTGGAGGAGCGCTGCAGCATGGTCACGTCTGCATCGTGCTCCCACAGCGCGGCGCAGATATCGTGAGCGGAATTGTTGGCCCCCACCACGACCACTTTCTTGCCACGGTAGGCGTCCGGTCCCGGGTGCTGACTGGAGTGTTGCTGCTCGCCTTCGAAGGACTCGGCCCCCGGGAAGTGCGGTACGTTGGGCATGCCCGACATGCCCGTGGCCAGCACCAACTGTTTGGGCCGCAAAGTCACGGGCTTGCCGTCGCGCACCACCTCGACCACCCACTCGCCGCTCGCCTCATCGAATTGCGCACTCTCGCAGGCCGTGGAGTTCCAGTAATTGAGCTCCATGATCCTGGTGTACATCTCCAGCCAGTCCGCGACCTTGTCCTTGGGCGCGAACACCGGCCAGTTTGCCGGGAATGGGATGTAAGGCATGTGGTCGTACCACACCGGATCATGCAGACATAGGGACTTGTAGCGATTGCGCCAGGCATCGCCCGCACGCGGATTCTTGTCGATCACGATGGTCGGCACATCCATCTGTCGAAGCCTTGCCGCCAGCCCGATGCCGCCCTGACCACCACCGATGATCACGCAATACGGCTGGCGCTCGTAGCCCAGTTCAGCCTCTTCGCGCTGACGCGACTCAAGCCAGGTCTCACGCTGCTTGTTGGCTCCATGCTCGGCGCCCTTGGGGCGTTGCATGCCCAGCGGCTCAGGGAATTCCTTGAGTTCGCGCATGGCGGTCAACAGCGTCCAGCAGCGCCCCTCTTTCAGCCGCAACAAGCCCTTGCCGCGTGCATCGGCGGTCTCGAAGGCGAACCAGGCTTCGACGATGCCGCCGGCCTCACTGGCCTCACCATCCAGTTGCCAGCGAGAGGGAGCGACATGCTCGAGGGTCGCCGCGAGCATCGACTGGATCTCGTCCTTACCCTCTGAGGTCTTGATATTCCAAGTGAAGGCGATCAAATCGCGCCAGAAGCATTCCTCGCCAAACAACGAGAGAACCCGGGCGATATCGCGCTGAGTCAGGGAGGACTCGAAATCATCGAGCCATTGCTGAGCGATCTGAGTTGGCGTGCGTGCGGTCATGGCGTCTCTCCGCGTGTTGTTGGATGTTGTAGTCACGCCTTCCATCCAAGGCATCAAGCATGCCAGCTTCGTCATGCACGACTGACAAAGCTCGTAACCACTTGTCATCAATGACAAATATTCGCCACTACCGCACCATCACCCTCCTCGTCTCGCGGGGCATTCCCCCTTCCTCGTGACAACTGTACGCCGTACGCCTGACACGGGGCGTTACACCTGTAACGCCCCGACCAAGGATGCAGGACAGGGTGATTGACGCTCCCGCCACACCGCATACGCTTTAAGGAGCACACGCCGCTTTTGCTATGGACGCTGTTGTGACAAGCGCGATTGCCATCGCCACCTGCACAAGAGTCATCGCCACTTTCACAAGCGCCATAGCCACTATCAAAAGAGCCGTCCTGAGACGGCCAGCGCCGAGGCAGCCATGATCCGCCAACTCGATACGATGCCGCCCGACAAGCGGCAGCATATTCAGACCCTGATGCAACTGGGCGAAGGCCGCGACGCCTTCCCTGAGACTCAGCGCGATGTCATCCGCCGTTCCTGGCAGCGCTGTCTGGAGGAATACCAGCTCGACCCCAGCCGCCCTCGCCCCGTCCGCGTTCTCACTCAGCAGGCGCTGCGCGATCACCAAGAATCGGCGGATGAGCTGCTGCACGTGGCGCGTGCCGGTGTGGAGCGGCTCTATAGTCAGATCGCACAACATGGCTACGCGCTGATCCTCACCGATCAACGCGGTATCGCGGTGGATTTTCGGGGTCAACGTGATCAGTTGAGTGAGCTGCGGCGGGCCGGGCTCTACCTCGGCTCGGACTGGAACGAGCGCTATGCCGGCACCTCGGCGGCAGGCACCTGTCTGCACGATGGCGCAGCCGTCACCTGCCATCAGCGTGAGCACTTCGATGCTACCCACATCGACCTGACCTGTACGGCGGCCCCCATCACCGATCCCCAGGGCCGTGTGATCGCCGCCCTCGACATCTCGGCACTGAAATCGCCACGCCCGCAGGAGAGCCAGACCTTTGCCCTCTCCCTGGTCACCCTGCATGCCCGCATGATCGAGGACGCCTACTTCCTGCATCGCTATCGGGATTGCCTGATCCTGCGCTTCGACACGGCGCGGGAATTCGTGCACCTGAATGGTCGTGGCCTGTTTGCCATTCAGGAAGATGGCAAGGTGGTCGCCGCCAATCACGAAGGCCGACGCCTGATCGATGCACATCTGGCGCGCTGGCCACCGTGGACGGTCTCTACCCTGCCCGCGGTCACGCAGCTGTTTGATGGGGAGCTCAATGAGCTGCTGAGCATTCCGCACGCCAGCTTGGATCAGATTCGCGCCTTCCGTCTGCGGGCGGATGACGCCACCGTCTTCGTGACCCTGATCGAGCCACGCGGCTATCCGGTGCGGGCCCTCCCCACCGTCAGTCAGCAGGATGACCCGGTGCCCGAGCTGGACCAGCTCGCGGGAGATGACCCATCCATGCACCGGCTACTCAAGCTGGCGCGCCGCATGCGCCACGAGAACGTGAGCATCCTGATTCGTGGCGAGACGGGTACTGGCAAGGAAGTGTTGGCGCGGGCGCTGCATGACAGCGGGCCACGCGCCAAGGCGCCCTTCGTGGCGGTGAACTGCGCGGCCATTCCGGAATCGCTGATTGAAAGTGAGCTCTTCGGCTATCTGCCGGGTGCCTTCACGGGAGGAAGGCCCAAGGGCATGCGCGGTCTGATCCAACAAGCCGACGGTGGCACGCTGTTCCTGGATGAGATCGGCGATATGCCATTGCCGCTCCAGCCACGCCTGCTGCGCGTACTTGCCGAGCGGGAGGTGTCACCCCTGGGGGCCGAGACGCCCATCAAGGTGGATATTCGCGTCATCACTGCCACGCATCGTGATGTCATGGAGCTGATCGCCAGCGGGCAATTCCGCGAAGACCTCTACTACCGACTCAACGGCGCCGAACTCCTGCTGCCCGCGCTACGTGAGCGCGCCGACCGCCACTACCTCATTCGCAAGCTGCATGCGGAGCTGCAAGCTGAACGTGACCAAGCACTCCATCTCCGCGCCGATGCCATCAGTGCGCTGCTGAGTCATCACTGGCCGGGCAACATACGCCAACTGCGCAATGCGATTGCCTTCGCGATGGCCACCGCGGAAGGTGATGAAATCACTCTGCATGATCTGCCAGAGACCTGCCAGACCCACACCGACAGCACTCGCGAGGCTGCCAGTCCGCTTGCCGCCTTCTCCCCCATTGCATCCAGCGCTTCCTCGAGCACTACCTCTCCAGCGTTCGCGTCTGCAGGGGCTGATGCGGACGCCAGCGAATTACTCGAGCTGTTGCGTCACACAGACTGGAACGTCAGTCAGGTCGCCCGCCAACTCGGCGTCTCGCGGCCCACCATCTACCGCCGCATGCGCCGTCATGGCCTGGTCGCGCCTAATCATCAGCCGCTCGCCTCATGAACCAGCTGCATCTTCATGGCCGAGCGTGAAGAGCATGAAGAGTGCATGAGGATGTTGTGCTCTGAAGCGTCAGGTACCTGCCACACCAGCTGGCCCGAGCGGAAGTTTGGGCTAGCTTGTGCTTACCATTCTTTCCCCTCTTACCCCTCTTACCCCTCTTACCCTTCTTACCCACTCCTCACGTCAACGTCTCTGCGGCTCACATTGCGCACTTGCTGAGCCCGCCTCCTCCGCTCGTTTCGCCTGCTTTCTCAGCGGCAAACATGACGCTCGCCACCATCATGAATTTCACTCAACTTGAACATTAAAAAATCCAGTTTGTCTCATGGAGCTGAGGAATGGATACTCACCTGCATCAGATCGTTGATGAAGACTTCCCATGGCGCTGCACTTCACCGCCGCCAGAGCCTTCACACGGAACGTGATGGCGAGCAGCGTGCCTCTCCCGGCATGGATGCATTCTCACAGAGAGCAACCCGCTCACGAGACGCCTGAAAGATCACGGGAAGATGTCGACGACACAGTGAATTATCTCTCTCAGGATCAAGGTGAACGCCATGAGCAACGAATTCGGTTTCAGCATCAAGAGTCTGCGCTTCGACGAGAACTACACGCCGGCGGAAAACACCCGCCTGACCACCAACTTCGCCAACCTGGCGCGTGGTGAGAGCCGTCAGCAGAACCTGCGCAGCACGCTGAACATGATCAACAACCGATTCAATGCGCTGGCCAACTGGGACAACCCCAAGGGCGATCGTTACTCCGTCGAGCTGGACATCATCTCCGTCGAGCTGAACATCGATGCGGCACGTTCCGACAATGCCCTGCCGATCATCGAGATCCTGCAGACCACCATCGTCGACCACCAGACGAATCAGCGCATTGACGGCGTGACCGGCAACAACTTCTCGTCATACGTACGCGATTATGACTTCAGCGTGCGTCTGCTGGAGCACAACAAGGGCAAGGACTCCTTCAGCGTACCGGAGCAGTTCGGCGAGCTGCACGGCAATCTGTTCCAGGCCTTCGTGGGTTCCCCCGCCTACAAGGAATGCTTCAAGAAGCCGCCGGTCATCTGCATCAGCGTCTCGACCACCAAGACCTATCAACAGACCGAGAACGTGCACCCGATCCTCGGGGTGGAATATCGCCAGGACGACGATTCCCTGACCGATGCCTACTTCAGCAAGATGGGCCTGAAGGTACGTTACTTCATGCCGCCGGGCAGCGTTGCGCCGCTGGCCTTCTATCACACCGGCGACCTGCTCAACGATTACAGCAATCTGGAACTGATCAGCACCATCAGCACCATGGATACCTTCCAGAAGATCTATCGTCCCGAGGTCTACAACGCCAATTCCGTGGCCGGCAAATCCTATCAGGCGAGCCTGAAGCAGCAGGACCACTCACTGACGCGCATCGTGTACGACCGCGAAGAGCGCAGCCAGCTCGCCATCGAGCAGGGCAAATTCGTGGAAGAGAGCTTCATCAAGCCTTACCAGAACCTGCTCGAGCAGTGGTCCGCCAAATGGTCCGCCAACCGATAAATCCATTATTGGTCAGCTCACTGAGCCGCAAACAGCGCGCGCTGATCGACGAACGACTTCCGCTATCTGAACCATTCCAAGGACAAGGTTATTCATCATGACGAGATTACTCCCGACCTCCACCGCTGGCAGCCTGCCGAAACCGTCCTGGCTCGCCGAACCGGAGGTCCTCTGGTCCCCCTGGAAGCTCGAAGGTGAGGCACTGATCGCGGGCAAGCAAGATGCCCTGCGCGTCTCCCTGCAGGAGCAGCAACACGCCGGGATCGACATCGTCAGCGATGGCGAGCAATCGCGTCAGCACTTCGTCACCACCTTCATCGAGCACCTGAATGGTGTGGATTTCGAGAAGCGCGAAACCGTCAAGATCCGGGATCGCTACGAAGCCAGCGTGCCGTCCGTGGTCGGCCCGGTCTCCCGCCAGAAGCCGGTGTTCGTCGAGGATGCCAAGTTCCTGCGCTCGCAGACCGATCAACCGATCAAGTGGGCACTGCCGGGACCGATGACCATGGTCGACACCCTCTTCGATGGTCATTACAAGAGCCGCGAGAAGCTGGCATGGGAATTCGCCAAGATCCTCAACGAGGAAGCCAAGGAACTCGAAGCGGCAGGCGTCGACATCATTCAGTTCGATGAACCGGCCTTCAACGTGTTCTTCGATGAAGTGAATGAATGGGGTATTGCCACGCTGGAGCGCGCGATCGAAGGCCTCAAGTGCGAGACCGCCATCCACATCTGTTACGGCTACGGCATCAAGGCCAACACCGATTGGAAGAACACCCTGGGCTCCGAATGGCGCCAGTACGAAGAAGCCTTCCCCAAGCTTCAGCAATCCAACATTGATATCGTCTCGCTGGAGTGCCACAACTCCCACGTGCCGATGGAGCTAATCGAGCTGATTCGTGGCAAGAAGGTCATGGTTGGCGCCATCGATGTCGCCAGCAACACCATCGAGACGCCGAAAGAGGTCGCCGAGACCCTGCGCAAGGCGTTGCAGTTCGTGGATGCCGACAAGCTCTACCCCTGCACCAACTGCGGCATGGCCCCGCTCTCCCGTGAAGTCGCCCGCGGCAAGCTGCAGGCACTCAGCGCCGGCGCCGCCATCGTGCGCAAGGAACTCGAAGCACAGCGCTGATCGCTTGCCGAGACACTGAACTGGCCAATGCATAGAGCGGGCCCGGACACAGCACTGACAGATAGCGCCAGGCTAGTACCGACCCGAGTTGGCCCGACGATAGTGCTCAAGAGTGGAAGCAGCTGCGGCTGATACCGCCGCAAACAAAAATGGCCATCGTGAAGGATTCACGACGGCCATTTTTTCATCACTTGCCCCCTTGTCACTCAAACTCTCAGTCCCGCGCTATCGCTGCAGCCCCTCCCCCACGGCTGCTCGTTACCACCTCCCCAATTCTCAGGACCTGTCATGTCGCTCTCCAACACTCACTCAGCCCCCACCATCGAACCTGCCAGTTTCCGTGAAGCCCTCGGTCACTTCGCCTCCGGCATCACGATCATCACTACCCAGGTCGACGACGAACCGATTGGCTTCACCTGCCAGTCGTTCTACAGCGTCTCGATGAACCCGCCGCTGGTCTCCTTCAGCGTCAAGGCAAGCTCCTTCAGCTACCCGAAGATCCGCCAGGCAGAGCGCTTTGCCGTCAACATCCTCTCCAGTGAGCAAAGCCATGTCTCCAACCAGTTCGCCATGCGCGGCGCGGATAAATGGCAAGGCATCGACTGGCAGCTCTCCCCTCTCGGCAACCCGGTCATCAATGACAGCCTGCACTGGCTCGACTGCAAGATTCACGCTGAGCACCCCGCAGGTGATCACCTGATCGTGATCGGGGAAGTGAAGGGACTAAATCTGGATGTTGCAGCGACCTCACGGCCGCTACTTTATTTCAAGGGGAAGTATGGAGACTTGGCTTGGGAAGAATGACCCAGCCTCACGCCGGAAATTTCCGCACCACTCGCCAACGCTTACGTGCCCTGTCCGACGGAGCTGATACCGAGCTTCATAAAATTCCTACGCCTACGTAAGACATTGCCAACAAACCCCCAAAATCCACTTTCCCCAGCCCCACGGGAAATTTCCGCCCCGGCACGGAAAATTCCGGTTTTTCCTTTACGTGGAGAGCACAATGACTCAACAACCTGCCTGGTCTGAGTTGGTCCCGACGACACCTGCCGCGATGTTCGATGTCTGGAAGCTGGGGACGACGTCGGTGGAGATGTGGTCGACGGCGATGTCCACCATCATGTCGCGCACGCAGCTGTGGGGAACGCAGTCGCCGCTGGATCCGAAGATGATCGCGGAGAACCAGAAGATGGTGTCGGAGAAGATCGCCGCCAGCTGGGAGATGTGGTTCGTGATGCAGAAGGCGTGGATGAACGCGATGTCGGGTGGCAAGGTCGTGCCGTGGTGGACGACGGGTACGCAGTTCATCAAGCCGCTGCACAAGCGCACGACGGCCAATTCACGGCGCCTATCGTAAGGCTTGCATGTCCAGGCAGGCTTGCCAGATGCGCTCCGCGACCTGTTGTTCGTGCTCGGCATGCCGAAACAGGCAGATATCCAGAGGAGCGGTGTGGCGGTCATCCCCGACGATGCGCAGGCGACCGGCGTTGAGTTCATCCCGTACGGCGCGCTCCGGCACCCAGGCGATACCGCTGCCGGCCAGGGCCCCGCGCTTGAGCACGTCTGACATCGAGCATTCGTAGCAGAAGTTGAGGCGTGTCGAGAGGGATTCCCGATTGAGGATCAGCGCGGTGAGTCGCCCGAGATAGCTGTCACTGGAGTAGCAGAGGTACGGTTGCGCCGTGTCGCTTTCCAGCGAGAACAACGCCTGCCCTGCCCCATCCACTGCACTCACCGGCACCAGACGCTCGGATTCCAGCACGATGGAGGGATAGCGCACCATGTCGGTGAGCGTCGGCAGCAGTGGGCTGTTGTAGGCGAGCATCAGATCACAGTTGCCGCTGATCAGCGCATCGACACAGCCGGCGACGTGGTCCGGCACGATACGCGCCTTGAGCTTGCCCAGCCGGGTCTGGAGCTGTTCATGCCAGTCGACGAAGAAGCTGACCGCCAGCGTATGGGAGGCGGAAATCGACACCACCTCTTCGATCTTGGGCACGAAGCCCAGTGCTTCTTCCCGCCCGACCCGCAAGACTGAGAGCGCATCCTGCGCCGTCCGCTGGAAGGACTCGCCGGCCGGTGTCAGCCCTACCGGAAACAGGCTGCGATCAATCAGGGTCGCGCCCACCCAGTATTCCAGATTGCGTATCCGGCGGCTGAAGGCCGGCTGAGTCACGTTGCGCAACTCAGCCGCGCGCGAGAAATTGCGCGTGACGGCCAGCGTGAGGAAGTCTTCCAGCCAGTTCATTTCCACAGCGATTTCCTGGAGTGAGGCATGTTGCGCCATGGCGATGCAGCGGCGAGCCAGTATCTCCGAGGGGTCCAGCAAGGCCACGCGCTCACGCAACGCGATCGGCAACTCGATCAGCGGCAGCTCCGTACAGCCCAGAATGACCACCTCTGCCCCCTGGGCCAGCAGGTGCTCGATGGCGGCTTCCAACTTCAGACTGCATTCGCCTGAGGTGTGGCCCGCCTTGACGCCCTGCTGCCCGTAGATGGCGTCCATCACGCAAGCCTGATGGGAGGCGTCCGGCACCAGCGTCTCACGCCCCGAGGCTTCGAGGATGTCGTGGTAGACCCGACTGGCCACGGTGCCACTGGTCGCGAGCAGCCCGACCCGCGCCACCGGCGTCTCCCGCGCGGCGATATGATCAACCACCGCCGTCAGCATGTTGATGATCGGGATGCCGATATAGGGCTGGATACGCGCCACGAAGGCATGCGCGGTATTGCAGGGAATCGCGATGGCATTGGCACCGTCCGCTTCCAGTCGCTGACAGGTGGCGAGCATCGGGATGCTCGGGTCTTCCCCGTTGCCGATCAGATTGGCGGTGCGATCGGGAATCTGCGGATTCTGCTCCACCACCATCTTGAGGTGATCCTGATCGCGCTCAGCACGTGTCAGTCCCACCACCTTGCGCATGAAGTCCACCGTCGCAGCGGGCCCGACGCCGCCCAGCACGCCCAGCTTGAACTGCCGCCCTTCCTGCTCGCGATCATGTCCCAGCGCGTACTCGGCGTAGATTCGATTGGAATCCAGCAACGGCACCGGAATCAGGGGCTGCAGCGAGGCCATCATCACCGGGATCTCGCTCAGGCCCGGCACGATGATCTCGGCTCCCTGACGAATGAGATCATCGCAGGCTTCCATCAGCTGCTGCAGACATTCACCGCCATGATGGCCGCTCTTGATGCCGGTCGGGCCATAGATGGCCTCCATCAATGCCTCACGCTGTACGCGCGCCTCCGGGTAGAGCACCTCGAGAGACGACGCGTGAAGATGCCAGAGGCGCGCACGTAGCTTGAGGTCAGCACGCCGATCTTGCGAACGTCAGGGTACTCGCGGCGAATGCGGTCCTGCAGTGCCTCGAAGATATCCACCACGTTCACGCTGATTTCCGGGGTGATCTCGGCCAGGAAGGTATGCGAGAGAAAGCATGGCACCAGCGCATTCTCGACCTTGCCCTGCATGTCCTTGAGCACGTTGTAGACATAGAACTTGCGGCGCAGCGGGTCATAGCCCTCTTCCGCGATGCCGGGGCCATCCTCGAAGTGACGTTGTTCGAAGGCGATGTCCACTCGGCGCGGGGGCTTGCAGTACTGGGCCGCTCGCACGGTCTTGAGCAATACATCCGCGCTGCCCAGCGCTCCGAGCCCGCCGACCACACCGTAGCGGGTGACGGACGCTCAGCTCAAGGTCGAACGCATCACGTGCGGGGTGTTGAACACCTCTTCATCGAGTGCCTTCTCGCTCTTGGCGACCAGACAGCTGACCGCGCAGTCACCGGCCACGTTCAGCCCGGTGCGCGCCATGTCGAGTACGCGGTCGATCCCGGCGATGATGGCGACCCCTTCCAGCGGCAGACCGACGGAGGTCAGCACCAGCGACAGCATGATCAGCCCCGCCCCCGGCACGCCCGCCGTGCCGATGGAGCCCAGAGTGGCGGTCATGATGATGGTGACGTACTCGGTCATGCCCAGATCGACACCGTAGGCCTGGGCGATGAACAGCGCGCAGACACCCTGATACAGCGCGGTGCCATCCATGTTGATGGTCGCGCCCAGCGGCAGCACGAAGCTCGAGACGCTGCGCTTGACGCCCAGATTCTGCTCGGCGGCCATCATGGTCACCGGCAGGGTGCCGGAGCTTGAGGTGCTGGTGAAGGCGAGCATGATCGGCTCGACACTGCCCTGGAAATACCGCACGGGATTGAGGCGCGCGACGAAGCGCAGCAGGCCGCCATACACCACCACGGCGTGCACGATGCAGCCCAGATAGACGATGGCGATCACCTTGGCCAGCGGCGCGAGCATCGCCAGCCCGTAGGTTCCGGCGACCCAGGCCATCAGCGCGAAGACACCGTAGGGCGTGAAGGCGATGACGATGCTGGTCATGCGGTAGATGATTTCCGCCGCGGATTCGAAGAATACCCGTACCGGACGCGCCTTCTCCCCGACCAGCGTGATGGAGAGGCCGAACAGGATCGCGAAGACGATGATCTGCAGCACATTGCCCTCGGCGAAGGCCTCGACGGCATTGGTCGGCACTAGGCCAAGCAATGTCTCGACGGCGGTCGGCGCTTCCCGCACCTCGACACCGGCGGCGCTGCCCAGGTCGATGCCCACGCCCGGCTGGAAGAGAGCCGCCAGCCCCAGGCCGATGGTGATCGCCACCGCCGTCATGCCCAGATACAGCCCCAGTGTCTTGAGACTCAGTCGCCCCAGGCGGGCAAGGTTGTCGAGCGATGCCACGCCGGTGACCAGCGAGACGAAGACCAGCGGCACGATCAGCATCTTGATCGCGCGGATGAACAGATCCCCCAGCGGCTTGATGTCGGCGGCGATATCGGCGCGGCCGGTCTGGTTGAGCAGGATGCCCAACCCAAGGCCCAGCACCAGTGCAATGAAGATCTGTTTCCAGAGCGGCAAGCCTGTCCACGGGGACAGCAAGCGCGCGACGGGACCGGGGGTGCGCGAATCGCGCTCGGCGAACGAATCAGTATCAGCCATGAGCGACCAATTCTTTATTTTGATTTTCCATGCAAGATTTGCATGACGATGTCAGGCGTCCGGCAGGCCAAGCGCCTTCTGCACGGCAGGCCAGGCGGGCTCGCCATCTCGAGTGGTCACCCCTTCCAGCCAGCCCTTTACCTTGGCAGGATTGGCCTTCATCCAGGTGCCAGCCACCTCTTCCTGCGGGCGCTCTTCCTTGCCAAAGCCATAGATCAGCTCGCTCTGCTCCTCGGAGGTGAAGGCGATCTGGTCCAGGAAGACGGTGGCGTTGGGATGCGCTTGCGACCATGCCTTGTTGGCCAGGGTCTTCACGTCACTGGCGCCGCCACCCGGGCCCCACAGGTCCTTGGGGTCCTCCAGGAAGACCATGTCGTATTCGACCCCCATCCAGTGCGGGGTCCAGCCGACGAACATGACCCACTCATCGCGCTTGATGGCATTGGCCACCGTCCCCAGCATGCCGGCGGTGGAGGATTCCTTGAGGTCCCAGTCACCCAGCCCGTAGATGTCTTCGTCGACGGCACGGTTGGCGATCTCGCTGGAGCCCGAGCCGATCTCGATGGAGTAGATGGTCTTGTCGAACTTGTCGGCGAATTCCGGCTTGTCGACATCGTTCAGTGAGGTGACGCCGGCTTCGGCCACATAACGCGGTACGGCGAAATTGGCTCGCGCGCCGTTCACGTTGTTGCCCAGATCGACCATGGCGCCTTTTTCCATCGCCGCGTTGTACATGGTGCTCTGCCCCGGCAGCCAGGCGGCCAGATAGACATCCACTTCCCCGAGCGAGATGCCTTCATAGGTGATCTGCGCGCCCAGCTGACGCGTGGTGGGGGAATAACCCAGCGCCTCGAAGATCTCGGAGGCGATTTCGGTCTTCATGGTCACGCCAGGCCACGGCGGCGCCGCGAATACCACACTGGCATCTTCCGCGGCGCTTGCCGGTGCCGAGAGGGTCGCCAGCAGCAGGCCACTGCCCGCCAGCGCCATGCGCAGCGGAAGGGGTTTCATCAGGTGGGACTTGGTGAAGGGGGACGACATAGTGGATTTTCCTCGTTGTTGTTATGGAGACGCCATTGTCATGAAAATACTGGAAACAAGCGTTTACCTTAAGCGCGATCGTTGGATCGATACAAGGCTCGGCGGCCAACGACGCGCATGAAAAAGCCCCCGCCACTGAAGAAAAATGACGGGGGCTTTTCATGACGATATGGCGCTGATGGTCAGAAGCTAACAATCAGACGCTGACAATCAGACGCTGACAATCAGAAGCTGGCGATCTCTTCCGGACGCAGGAAGCGACATTCGCCGGGTTCCAGCTCCGGGTCCAGCTCCACGTCGCCGATGGCTTCGCGGTGCAGGGCTTCGACATGATTGCCGATGGCCGCGAACATGCGCTTGACCTGATGATAGCGGCCTTCGGTGATCCACAGCAGACCCACGGTGGCCGTTTCCATCTCCAGGCGTGCCGGACGCGTCGGCTTCTCTTCGCCGTCCAGCATCAGGCCGTGTTCGAAATCTTCCACGGCACGCGCCAGCTCATCCCCTTCCAGCGGGCGCGCCAGGGTCACGCGATAACGCTTGGCACAGGCTTTCTTGGGTGAGGTGACGCGGTGGTTCCACTGGCCGTCATCCGTCATCAACACCAGACCGGTGGTGTCGACATCGAGACGCCCGACGATGCTCAGGCGCTCGACATTGGGCAGCTCGATCAGGTCGTGCGCGCGCTCATACAGGCCCGGCTTGGTGGTGCATTCGACATTGGCCGGCTTGTGGAGCATCAGATAGCGCAGGCCCATCAGTTCCAGGTGCTCGCCGTTCCATTCGACGCGCATGCCATCCTTGACGGCACGCGCGGTGTTCTTGACTACCTCACCATCCACGGTGACATCGCCGCGATGCACGACCTTCTTGGCATCGCTGCGGCTGAGATCCGTGGTTTCGGTAAGGAATTTGTCCAGGCGCATCAGGCCTCCAGAGTGAAATGATCGGCGTCCATCCACGCCGGAAACTTGGTTCGAAACTCGTCGAGGGCGCCGCGTTCAAGCGTCACCGTCTCGATGAAGGGTTGGTCTGGCGAGGGGTCGAGGATGGGCTCGCCCTTGTAATCGCAGACCATGGAATCGCCGGTATAGTGCAGCCCGTTGGCATCGTCACCCACTCGGTTGACGCCCACCACATAGGCCAGATTCTCAATGGCGCGCGCCTGAAGCAGGGTGCGCCACGGATGCCGCCGTACGCCCGGCCAATTGGCCACGCACAGCAGCAGGTCATATTCGAAGGCGCTGCCGGTGGCACACTCCGCCGCGCTCATGCCGCCAATCACGGGGCGTTGACGCAGCCAGGTCGGGAAGCGCAGGTCATAGCAGACGGACAGCTGGATCCGGAAGCCGTTGAGCTCGACGATCACCCGCTCATTGCCCATGCCATAACGCTCATGCTCGCCTGCCATGCGAAACAGATGGCGCTTGTCGTAATGCCTCAGCTCACCACTCGGCGTGGCCCACAGCATGCGGTTGTAGCACTCGTCTCCCTCGAGTACCGCAATGCTGCCCGTCATCACGCAACCGCGCGCGACCGCCTGCGCCTTGAGCCAGGCGACACTCTCGCTGGTCTCCATCGGCTCGGCCATCTCACGGGAATTCATGGTGAAGCCGGTGGCGAACATCTCGGGCAGCACGATGAGGTCGGTCAGGGCATTGTGGCCGTCAGGGTCGGCCGTCAGGCCAGCGGCGTCCAGCTGCTCGCCCAGCAGGCGACAGTTCTCTGCCGGGTCTTCCCAGCGCAGATCGGCCTGCACCAGGCTGACGCGCATGAATGCGCCCATTCTACCGTCTGTGGCGCTCAGATGTGAGAGGCAATGCGGGAACTGGCGCGCTGTCACCCCCACTCATTCGTGCTCCAGGAGCCCTGCATGCCTCAGCTTCGCTTCCATGGCGTTACCCCCGCCCGTCTCGCCCCCGTCTCGCGCACGCTTGTCGACCAGCTCAGTGAGGCCACGGCGACGCCGCGCGATGAGTTCACGCTGGAGTGCATCAGCACGCAATATGTCTTCGACGGCCAGACGGTGGATGCCTTTCCCTTCGTCGAGGTGCTGTGGTTCGAACGCGGCCAGCAGGTCCGTGACGTCTGTGGCGAGGCCATCCACCAGGCAATGCGCGAAGCCGGCTACCCCGAGGCCGAGACCTTCTTCCTCGCGCTGAGCCCCTCGGGCTACTACATCGCGGGCAAGCCACTGGCTCAGGATGGCGAGAGTGGCTCGCGATGAGCCAGGCGCAGAGCTCGCCCGAGAGCGATGAAGCGGCAGCCCTGGCCCGTCGCGAAGGCCTCAAGGGGGTCGGCTACGGCCTGACGGCCTATGCCATGTGGGGCTGCTTTCCGCTGTACTTCGCGCTGTTTTCCGGCATCCCCGCCTGGGAGGTGTTGCTGCACCGCATCCTGTGGAGCTGCGTGTTTCTCATCCTCCTGATCAGCCTGCTGAAGCGCTGGTCACCGATTCGCAGCGCATTGTCCAGGCCACGGCAACTATGGCCGGGGCTGGCGTGCGCCTTGTTGATCGCGGCCAACTGGGGGATCTACATCTTCGCGGTGGAGCAGCATGAAGTGCTGCAGGCAAGCCTCGGCTACTTTCTGACGCCATTGGTCAACGTGGCACTGGGCATGCTGGTACTCAAGGAACGCCTGACTCGCCTGCAGGGCGTGGCGCTGGGGCTGGCGGCGCTGGGCCTGAGTCTGCAGTTTCTCAATCTCTCCGAGCTGCCCTGGATCACCCTCTCGCTGGCGCTGTCCTTCGGCACCTACGGGCTGCTGCGCAAGCGTGTCGCGCTGGATGGCCTATCGGGGCTGTTCGTCGAGACGCTGATGCTGGCGCCCCTCGCCCTGCTGTTGATCGCGGGTCTGTGGCAAGCAGGCGAGTCACGCTTTCTGGCCACGGGCATCGGCCCGCTGGAGCTGCCCGCCAGCGTGCTGCTGATGTCCAGCGGTATCCTGACGGCGCTCCCGCTGCTGGCCTTTGCCGGCGCGGCACGCCGCCTGCGCCTCGCCACCGTCGGCTTTCTGATGTACATCAACCCGAGCATGCAGTTCGCCATCGCGTTGCTGGTATTCCACGAGACCTTGCAGCCCTCGATGCTGCTCACCTTCGTGTTGATATGGTCAGGCCTGGCGCTCTATTCGACCTCGACCCTGCTGGCACATCGCGCCGAAAGCCGCAGCCGACCATTGATGCCGGACACGGCTGACGATACCTGGCGCGCGCGACTACTGCGCTTTCTCCCCCGCCTGATCGCCTTCGCCTGGCGGGTACTGGGCCAGTTCATCGCCAATCGTGGCGTACTGCTGGCGGGGGGAGTGGGCTACAACATCCTGCTCTCCAGCGTGCCGTTGTTCGCCCTGAGCTGCGTATTGCTGACGCATCTGGTCGATGAGTCACGTCTGATGAGCATCATCGCCATCCAGGTCCAGCATCTGGGACCCGGGCAGGAAGACGTGCTGCTGGATGCCGTGCGCAAGCTGCTGGACAACCGTGACGTGATCAGCTGGATCGGGATGGGGGGCTTGCTGTTCTTCGCCGGGCTGGCCTTTCGCATGCTGGAGGATGCCATCGCGCTGATCTTTCATCAGCACCCGGTGATTCGCAAACGCAGTGCCTGGATCTCGGCCCTGCTGCCCTATGCCTTCGTGATGGTACTGGGGGCTGGCCTGCTGGCACTGACCCTGCTGGTGGCACTGGCCTCGGCGATGAATGATGCCCTGACCCTGCTGACGGGTATCGAGGTCACTCTTGGCGAAGCGGGCAGTGAAGTGATCTACCTGATCAGCATCGTCGGCATGTTCGGGCTGTTCAGCGCCATCTACAAGATCCTGCCCCAGACACGCGTCTCCACTCGCCGTGCACTGGTCGGCGGGCTGGTCGCGGCGACCCTGTGGGAGCTGACACGTCTGGCGCTGAGCTGGTACTTCACTCACCTGTCCTTCGTGGGCGCCATCTATGGCTCGCTGGCCACCTTGATCGTGTTGCTGCTGGGCCTGGAGGTTGGCGCCATCATCCTGCTGCTTGGCGCTCAGGTGATCGCGGAACTCGAGCAATGCTCACGCGAGAACATCCGCTGGTACCGCACGCCCAGCCGTACCCCTCTGACGCGTCTGCAATCCCGCCGCAACGCCATGCAACATGCCGGGGCGATCAGCGAAGAGGACGTCTCAGCTGTCGAGAGACGCCTCAAGGGTGATCTCGGCAGTGAACAGCTTGGAGATCGGGCAGCCGGCCTTGGCCTTCTCGGCGGTCGCCTGGAAGTCCGCGTCACTGATGCCCGGCACCTTGGCCTTGGTCACCAGCGCGATCCTGGTGACGCTGAAACCGCTGTCATCCTTGTCCAGATGCACGGTCGCGCGGGTATCGATGGCGCTCGGCTCATGGCCTGCCTCTCCCAGCATCATCGACAGCGCCATGGAGAAGCAGCTGGCATGCGCTGCGCCGATCAGCTCTTCAGGATTGGTACCCGCGCCGTCTTCGAAACGCGTATTGAAACCATAGGGCTGATCCTTGAGGGCACCGCTTTCACTGCTGACGGTACCTTTACCCTGCTTGACGCTACCTTCCCAATGCGCGGAACCGGTTTTCTTGATCGTCATGCGTGTCTCCTTGACTGGGGCGCTACGGTGTCGGCATCGCCGCCGTGATGCTGGGCTGCCTGAGCCTGTCACCGGCCTATGCCTTCGACGAAATGAATACCGAGACGGGAGTCAGTGGTGCCGCTGCCTCCCAGCACTCCTCGAACGGCGAGCCGACCACCAGCCACTCCACGCGTACCGCTGAGGATTCCCGCGACAATGGGGCGAACTACCAGCAGCACCAGCAGCCCGAGGCCAGCCAGCAATCCAAGGATGAGGCCAAGCGTCAGGTACAGAAAAGCCTCGATGGTGGGGATATCGGAAGCCAGGGGGGACGACATGCCAATACTGGCCAGGCCAAGCCGACCGAGAACTGGTTCGGCTGCCCACCTTCCGGCGGCAATGACAGACACCAAGACACTGTTCACCGCTCACACGCTTGGCGAGCTTGAGCTTCGCAATCGCCTGGTGCTCGCGCCGATGACCCGTACCAGCGCCCAGGAGGATGGCCTGGTCCACTTCGACATGGTCGATTACTACCGCGATTTCGCGCGCGGCGATTTCTCGTTGTTGGTCACCGAGGGCCTGTACACCGATGAGGCCTTCAGCCAGGGCTACGCCAATCAGCCGGGACTGGCCACTCAGGCCCAGCAGGACAGCTGGCGCCCGGTGGTCGAGGCCGTGCATCAACAAGGCGGCCGACTCATCGCCCAGTTGATGCATGCCGGCGCCCAGACTCAGCACAACCGCTTCAAGGATGAGGTGGTCGCGCCCTCAGAGAGCCGGGCCAGTGGCGAGATGCTCAGCTTCTACGGCGGCTCCGGCCCCTTCCCGCTGGCTCGCGAGATCAGCGAATCGGAGATTCACGAGGCCATCACCGGCTTTGCCACCAGCGCTCGCCTGGCCAAGGAAGCTGGCTTTGACGGGGTCGAGCTGCACGGTGCCAACGGCTACCTGATCCACCAGTTCATCAGTGAGCGCTTCAACCAGCGCGACGATGCCTGGGGCGGCGATGCCACTGCCCGGCTGGCCTTCCCGCTCGCGGTGATCCGCAGTGTGCGTGAGGCCGTCGGCGACGACTTCCCACTCGGCATGCGGCTGTCACAGGGCACCGTGACCGAGCCGGATCTCCGCTGGGCCGGTGGACCTGACGCGGCTCGTGCGCGCTTCTCGCACCTGATCGAGGCTGGCCTGGACTTCCTGCACCTGACGGGTGGCGATGTCGCCGCGCCCGCCTTCCCCGAGGCAGCGAATGCTGACGAGCGCTCGCTGAGCCTGACGGCGCTTGCCGACCAATCGCGCAAGGCACTGGAGTCAGACATCACGCTGATCACCAATGGCGGCGTGGACAGCCCCGAGAAGGCAGTGGCAGCGCTTGAGCACGCCGACCTGGTCGCGATCGGGCGTTCGGCACTGGCCAATCACGACTGGCCCAAGCGCGTGAAACGCGACACCTGCCTGACGCCCTTCGACTTCGCGATGCTGTCTCCATTGGCCACCCTGGCCAACGAGGAAGACTGGCGCATCGCCAACGACAAGCCGGCCAACTGCGAAGGTCGCTGCTGATGTCGGCCGCCTCGTGCTCTCGCTCATCCTGCGTCTCGCTCAGCAGCGACGGATAGTGCCGCGCCCACTCGGCCAGCTCCTCAAGCCCCGTGGCAAGACTGACCGTGGGCCGAAAGCCGGTCAGCGCCTGGAGTGCCGAGGTGTCAGCCCAGGTGCGCTCGACATCGCCCGGCTGCATCGGCAGCAGACGTCTGCGGGCCGTGATGCACAGCGCCGCTTCCAGTCCGTTGATGAAATCTCCCAGCGCGATGGGCTCGCCACGGCCGAGATTGAGCACCCGTGACGGTGCCGCGCTGGACACCTGAGCGGGTGGCAGCGGCATGAGACGGAAGATGCCCTCCACGATGTCACTGACATGAGTGAAGTCACGTGCCATCTGCCCCCGGTTGTAGACATCGATCACCTCACCGGCCAGCAGCTTGCGCGCGAATCGCAGCGGCGCCATGTCCGGTCGGCCACGCGCGCCATAGACGGTGAAGAAACGCAGCCCCGTCACCGGCATGCCATAGAGGTGCGAGTAACTGTAGGCCATCAGCTCATTGGCTCGCTTGGTGGCGGCATACAGCGACAGCGGCCGCTCCCCCACCTGGGCTTCCTGCAGAGGCTGAGCGGCGTCATCCCCGTAGACGGAGCTGCTGGAGGCGTAGAGCAGATGACTCGGACGCGCGGCACGGCACGCCTCGAGAAGATTGACGAAGCCGACCAGATTGCTGTCGACGTAATCGAAGGGCTGGCTGATGGAATGCCGCACCCCGGCCTGGGCGGCCAGGTTGACGACCACCTCGAAGCCCTCGTCCTTGATCAAGGCGAGCAACGCCTCGCGCTCGACCAGATCCAGCGGCACGAAGCGGAAACTGCCCGGCCGGCGGCCATCGCCGCACTCTCCCGCACACTGGCTGGCCAGCGTCTCGAGGCGCGCCAGACGATGCCTCTTCAGCGCCAGCGGATAATAGGGATTGAGGTTGTCGAGTCCGACGACCTGCATGCCTTCCTGCAAAAGGCGCTCGCACAGCGCGGCGCCGATGAAGCCTGCGGCTCCCGTGACCAGAATCTTCATGCTCGTTGTCTCTCCTGCGCGGACATGTCCCGCTTTGATGACGCGGACGGCAAGCCGCCCAACGCCGCTGCGGGAATCGTCATCACTCGATGGCGTCCCTGATGGAAGATCCGTGAGGTATCCGCCTTGCCATCCGCTGCCGCCTGACACCAGTCGCGCATGCCGGCCAGCGGGCCTTGCGTGCCTGGCAGACGCAGACACTTCTCCGCCTCGATCACCAGCCAGCCATCCGGATGCGCCGCCTGCCAGGCGCTAAGCGACCCCGCATCCCGCGTGAGCGTCTCCAGTGGCCGGGTCAGACGGCCGGTGAATTGCCAGGTCGCTTGATAGTCCCAGCCGACGACAGCCACCTGCTGGCCAGCCTGCTGTCGGCCATTGATCCATTGCGCGATGGCGGTCTGATCCAGATGCGGCCACAGCGGGCGCAATGTCAGGCTCAACAGACAGGTCACCAGCAACACGCTGCCCAGCACCAGACGGCGCTGCGCATTCAGGACGCCGTCGGGACGGCCACAGGCCTGACATCAATGCCAGCAAGCCTGCGCCAGCCAGGAAACTCGACAGGCTGGCACTGCTTGAGGCCACCAGTGCAGAGTCCGCCGACCATCGTGCAAGGCCTGTCGGCGCCAGTGACGGCATCACGATGACCGCCAGTGCCAGACTGGCAACGCCCAGTCCACCGCTTGTCATCGCCAGCAGCCGCAGCGCCCCATGAGCCGGTGGCTGACGAAGCGCCGCCCAGGCCAGCAACAGGCTCAGCGGCACCAGCAGCGGCATCAGGTAATGCACCTGCTTGCCGGAGATGAGCGAGAAGATCAGCAGGCCACTCAGCGCCCAGACGCGTCCCAGCCTCAGCAATGGCTGCTCGGCCGTCGGCCGCTGGGCAATCGAGGCCAGAAACCCTTCCAGCAGCAGACGCGGACGCAGGCTGAACGGGAAGATCAACACCACAAGCCATGGCAGATACCACCACAGCGGCCGCGCATGATCCTGCGCGGCGACGACCCGATGCGCCGTCTGCCCCCACAGCAGGTCCTCCACGTAGCTGGCCGGCCCGGTGATGACGGCGGGCAGCAACCACACGCACAGCACCACGAGCCCCAGCAGCAGACTCATTCCCCAGCCGCGCCACTCGCCGGCCCAGACCTGGCGGGCCTTCGCCTGAGTCCACCAGGGGCGCGAGCCGACCACCACAGCAAACCACAACAGCGCCACCGGCCCCTTGGCCAGCAGGGCAAGTCCCAGCCACAGCCCACTCTCCGCCACCGCCTTCCAAGGCAAGGGCTGAGCCCCCAGCGGCGAACACCAGGGCCGCAGCGCCCCCAGCAGACAGGTGGTCAGCAGTACATCGAACATCAAGGCCTGGCTGTAGAGCATCCACATCAGGCAACCGGCGAGCGTCCAGCGGGTCAGAGAGACCCACTGCTCACGCACCTGCCATTCATCGCCCTCCCCCGCGGCCACCGGCCACAGGGTGCGAGCGACACGTCCCAGCTGCCAGATCCCCAGCAGACTGACCAGCGGCATCAGCACTTTCGGCCAGACTTCATTGACCCCTAAGACCGCCCAGCCAGCGTGGATCAACCAGAACAACAGCACCGGCTTGTCCGCGTAGGGAGCGCCATTCATGCTCGAGACGAACCAGTGACCGGAATGCCACATCTCCCACGCCACCGAGACATAGCGGGTTTCATCGATGGGCAGATAGGGTCGCGCCAGCGCTCCTGCCATCAGCAAAGTCAGCCACAGTGCCCAGCACAGCCGCTCGCTGGCACACAGGTTGGCCCCTGAGCTGACGGCGCTTCCGGCCAGCGCCATATCACACGTGAGCGGGGTGTCTGACGTTTCATGGGCGGGCCTCCGTCATCACGTCATGGCGCCCGGGGAGACCGATCAACCGCGCCGCCTCCTCGGAGACCGAGGTCGGCGCCAGATACATCGGCGCGGCATCGGCATCGCCACGACACGCCAGCGCCGCTCCTCCGGGCAGCAGGGCCCAATGTTCATCCGGTTCACTCAGCGTGATGGCCTGCGTCGCCTCCAGGCAGGCATGCCGCTTGAGCATCCCGGGAGTCATCAGGGCCCAGCGATGCTGCGGCGCCGCTTGCAGCCAGGCATACAGCCGCGAGAACTGGTCCGCCTCCGACGTCTTGTAGCCGAAGTGCCATAGCGGCTGGCGCGCCTGCAGGAGGTACTGCTCCCGGAAGTCAGGGATCGCCAGCGCCTGGTGATCACTTTGCTCGGCGACCTGAGCCATCAGTGCCGCCGGATTGCGCACCGGGTCCATCAGTCGCGCACCCCAGGTCCCCCACAGGACCCAGAAGACCACCAGCCAGCTGCCCAGCGCGAGCAGGCCACCGCGCGGTTTCCACCATGCGCACAGCGCCACGCCAGCCCCTCCCAGAAGCCCCCACCATCCCCAGGGCACCAGGCCTTCCTGCTCGGCAAGCCTCGTCAATGCCGGAAGTCCAGCGGCCCCCAGCAGTGCCGCGCCCAGAAAGATGCCGGCAAGTCCCGCGCACAGCACGAAGGCCAGCCAGGCGACATGCCGCTTTCTGGACAGGCCGGGCAACAAGGGCGCCAGACCGACCACCAGCAGCGGCAGCGCCGGCAGGAGGTAGACGCCCCGCTTGCCGGGAGACAGCGAGAAGAACACCACGATCAAGACCGCACCGCTCAACGGCAGCCAGACGCGCAGATCACGACGCCACAAGCGGGTGGCGAGTGCCTTCGGCCACCAGGGCAGCGTCAACAGCAGCGGCATCCACGCCCAGGGAATCACCTGGGTCAGGAAGTAGTGCCAGGGCTTGAGGTGGTGCCAGCTGTCGGCGTAGCGCTCGGCGGTCTGCTTGAGCAGGATATTGTCGCGATAGGCTGCCAGCTCCGGGTCGGCAGAGAGCAGCGACATCACCAGCATCGGCCCGACCCAGGCCAGTGGTGCTGCCAGCAACCAGCAGAGCCCGATCAACAGCTCACGCCAGGACAGCTGACCGGCACGCTGGCCACCACTGCGCCAGCGCGACGCTCGGCGCATGGCCAGCAGCCAGAACGGCAACATCAGGAGCGGCAGGAAGCCGACTCCCTTGGTGATGATGCCCAGCCCCATCGCGAAACAGCCAAGATGGAAGTAGCGCACACCATCATCGAGCAGTGCATGGCGCAGCATCCCCCAGCAGCCAAGCATGATGAAGGCGGTGACCAGCATGTCGATCTGCGCGGTACGTGCCTGCAGCACGAACTGCAGCGTGGCGATCAGCCACAGGCCGGCGATGAAGGCGACGCGCTTCCCGTGCAGGCGACGGATCAGGTCCACGCTCAGCGCCAGCGTCACCACCCCGGCGCCCAGCGACGGCAAGGCGAAGCCGATGCGAATGTCGCCACTCACGCCGGTGGCCAGGCCACTGAGCCACATGAAGATCGGCGGCTTGTCGGGATAAAGCTCTCCCCCGCGATGCGGCAGCCACCAGTGGCCGGTGACCCACATCTCGAGACCGTTGAGCGCGAAGCGTGGCTCATCCGCCGGCCAGGGCATGCGCATGCCGAGCCCGATGGCCGACACCAGCAGATACAGCAGCGCAAGGCTCCACCAGGGGTGACGGGCGAGGCGTTGATAGAGACCACTGGCCGCCTGCTGGCGTGAGGCGCGGTCCCGCTTGATCAGGCTCAGGTTGCGCAGATAGATGAGGAGTCCGGCCCCCTGGCCGGCGATGAACACCGGGTCCTGGCGGTGGATGGCATACGCCAGCAAGGTCATGCCACCTGCCAGCGAGAACCACCAGAAGGCGCGCGGCACGATGGAACGACGCGCCTTCTCGCTGGCCAGCCACTGGATGATGAAGCGCGCCGAGAACAGCGCCTGACCACCGAAGCCGAGGGCCACCCACCACGGATTGACATCCATCAGTGTGCTCCCCGCGCCACGCCGGCGTGGTCTCACTGACGGCATTGCCGGAGAGATTCTGCAGCGGCGAGGGCAGGCGCGAGCGACGCACCAGCCACATCACGCCGATGATGTCGCTGATGCCGACCCACAATCGATCGAAGAAGCCGTACTTGGAAACCCCGGCGACACGCTCACGATGGCGTACCGGCAAGGACTGCACCTTGCCGCCCTGGGCCCGCACCAGCGCAGGCAGGAAACGGTGCATGTGATCGAAATACGGCAGACGCAGGAAGACGTCACGACGTGTGACCTTGATGCCGCAGCCGGTATCCGGCGTATCGTCATGCAGCAGCGCCTGGCGGATGGCATTGGCCAGTCGGGAGGACACGCGCTTGACGGCGTCATCGCGGCGTTCGGTGCGATGCCCCGCCACCATGTCCAGTCCCTCGAGACTGGCCAGTGACAGCATGTCCGGCAGGTCTGCCGGGTCGTTCTGGCCATCACCATCCAGGGTCGCCAGCCATTCGCCACGCGCCAGACGTGCGGCCTGCCACAAAGAGGTGCTCTGCCCGAAACTGGTGTCATGGTGATAGGGACGCAGCCGCGAATCTTCCAGGGCTGCCTGCGTGAGCCAGCGCCAGCTGTCATCGCTGGAGCCATCATCGACCACGATGATCTCGTAACGCCGACCGGCGAGTGCCGCATGCACCTCGGCGATCAGCTTCGGCAGGTTGTCTCGCTCATCACGCCCGGGTATCAGCACCGAAATCCCCTCGCTCGAGGAATCCTCCTGCCAGTGGTCCCGCCCCCACTGCCGGCGCTCGGCCGGCGTCAAGAATGACCAGACCACACAGCGACTGATCTTCTGTCCCTGGGACATCTCGATCACCCGCACCTCGCTGGCACCGCTTGCCGCCAGTGCCTGCTTGATCCCCGGCAGACTGCTGGCATGCGCCACCAGCGAGCTGAACCACAGACAGCGCGACGCCACGTCACGACTCTCGCTGACCATGCGCGTCACGAAGGCTTCCTCTCCTCCCGGACACCAGAGTTCGGCCGCCTGACCTGCGAAATTCAGCGCGGGTGCAGGTCACTGCCGGTCAGTGCCCCACGCGCGTTGGCACGCTGGTCGACTCGGCGCGCCTGGGCA
The DNA here is from genome assembly GCF_004006355.1 of Cobetia sp. ICG0124. Classification (NCBI taxonomy): domain Bacteria; kingdom Pseudomonadati; phylum Pseudomonadota; class Gammaproteobacteria; order Oceanospirillales; family Halomonadaceae; genus Cobetia; species Cobetia sp. ICG0124. The sequence goes on from NZ_CP024893.1 coordinate 2,150,382, forward strand.
CGGCGTGCCGTGGGACGCTCGATGGCCAGCGGGCAATTGCTGCAATAGCCAAGGCATTCGATACGGTAACGCACGCAGCATACCTTGCGGGGCACATGCCGTTCGCCATGGCGGTCCATCACCTCGCTGACCGGCTGATACAGCGGATTGCGCCGCCCGTCCGCCAGCACCCTGGTCGCCATCAGCTGGCGTGCCGGCGCGGCCTGCGCGACCCACCCCTGCTCCTCCAGCATGCCGACGATGTACACGAAGTAATGTGCCGCGTTGCTCCAGAAGACCTTGGGACCCAGCGGGGTATGCGGCACGAGGCGCTCAATGACGGCCTCGAGATGTGCCAGATAGCCCTGGAAGCGCACCTGCAGCCGCGCCTCCTCCTCTGCCGCCGCGATATCCGCCGTGAGGCTGACGCCCTGACCTGCCGCGTCATCGAGTATCAGCTGGGTGACCACACCATGCTCGCCAAGGCGCAGCGAGAGATGGCGCAGCTCCAGCGGCAGTTGATGATCGAGCAGCAGATTGGCCGCCAGCGGCAGCGATACCATCGAGGACAACAGGTACTTGGACCACTGGGAAAGCAGTGCCCGCTCATCCGGTGCCTCCGCGCCCGACTGCCCCTCGTACTGCATGCCATGTGCGGCGATGCAGGCCGAAAGCCAGCCGGGGCTGAGCACATCACGTGCCGGCACGACACGGTCCAGCGATGACTCGCCACCTGCCTGCGCCTGAGCGCTGGTAGTGATCAGGTCCCGATAAGCAACCATCGGACCGGCAAAGAGCGGGGAAAGCGCGTCGATCATCGGTAGGCTCGCAGACATGAGGAGACGGACGGTGCCTCACATACTAACGAAAACTATTAGCATTTGCATATCAAAAAAGCGTGATGGACCATCAGGAAGCCGCGCCGATCCGCTCGGAATACTGCTTGTCTTCATAGCGATGCAGCGGCGCATCCTCGCCACAGTCCGGCGTGGTCTGGAAGGTCTTGCGCACGTCGAGCACGCCCAGGCTCTGGATGGTGCGACGCCCCAGCAGTACCGGGTAATTCATGCCATCACGATCCCGCAGACTGAACTGCTCCTCGTAACGTTCGCCCCCCATGCACAGGGTCATCAGGACCACCGGGCGCGTATCACGTCCGCCGGCACCGGAGACGGTCAGGTCACGATAGAGCGGGCGCTCGAAGGAATTCTCGACCATGTCGCCGCTGGCCTCATCCTCGACCTCCACGTCAAAGCGCACCCATTCCTCGTCGTCACGCGTGAACGTCTCGATGTTCTCGGCGTGCATCGAGGATGTCAGCGCGCCGCTGTCCAGCTTGGCCTTGACCAGCACGCCCCAGGGCTCGATGGTCGCCTTCTCCACCCAGCCGAAGACCTTGTCCTCCTCGGCCTGAGCCGCCGTTGGCAATGCCAGCGAGGCGATCAGCCCGAGCCCGGCACGACAGGAGGTCCCATGCAATCCGCGCTACGTGATCTACTTTCCGACTGGAGCCTGTTTCTCGGCTGGTTACTGCTCATGCTGCCGTCACTGGTCTGGGTCCTGCGTGACCTGACGACCAGCAATGCCCATCTGGCGCCGATGATGAAGTGGGTCTGGGGGCTGACCACGCTGTACTCCGGAATAGTGGGCCTTCTCGTCTATCGCTTTGCCGGGCGCCGCCAGATCGCGGACAACCGTGATGCACGCAAGGGACTGAGAAGCGTCGCGCACTGCTATTCGGGCTGTGGACTCGGGGAGTTCGTGGGGGTTGTGCTGGCGGTGGGTCTGCTGGCACTGGGCAACTTCGCGACGGCGATCATCACCTTCCTCTTCGCCTACCTGTTCGGCTTCCTGCTGACCGTCGGCCCGATGCTTCAGGCCGGCAGCGATGACAAGCGCAAGGTCATCCAGGATGCGTTCAGAAGCGAGACCGCCTCGATCTTTGTCATGGAGCTGGTGGCCATCTCGGTCGACCTGTGGCTGGGAGGCAGATCAGGCATGCATGACGCCCTGTTCTGGAATTCGATGGTCATCTCGCTGAGCCTTGGCCTGCTCGCCGCCTGGCCCGTCAATGTCTGGCTGGTGAAGCGTGGCATCAAGGGAGGCATGGCCGACCCACGCGAGACGGACCCGCATGCCCAGCATCACGCTCACTGCTGAGCCAGTCGCCGTGATGGCTCGGTCAGACGAACTCGCCATTGTGATGGACCTGCTGCACGTCTTCGCAGTCATCGAGCATCTCGAGCATCTTGTTGAGCAGCTCGGCGTCGTCACCGCTGACCTCGGTGTGGATCTGCGGGATGAAGCTGATCTCGTCGACTTCGAAATCAAGGTCTTCCCCGAAGAGGTCGGTCAGTGCGCCCTTGGCCTTGAAGTGCTCGGTGGTCGGCGTCAACACGGTGATGATGCCGTCATCCAGCTCGATGTCGCTGACATCGACGTCAGCTTCCATCAGTGCCTCGAGCACCTTCTCCTCGTCGTCTTCTGCCCCCTTGAAGGACAGGATGGCGCGGTGATCGAACATGTGCGAGACCGAACCCTGGGCGCCCAGCTTGCCCTTGCCCTTGTTGAAGCAGGTACGCACTTCACCGAAGGTACGGTTGTTGTTGTCGGTCAGGCAATCGACGATGACCATGACATTGCCCGGACCGAAACCTTCATAGCGGGCCAGCGCGAAATCTTCACCGCCGGCGCCCTTGGCCTTGTCGATGGCCTTGTCGATGACGTGAGTCGGCACCTGATCCTTCTTGGCCTTCTCGATCAGACGACGCAGGCTCAGGTTACCGTTGGGGTCGACACCACCGCTCTTGGCCGAGACGTAGATCTCGCGTCCGTAGCGTGAATATACGCGCGCCTTGTTGAGTGAAGTACGCGCCATTGACTCTTTACGGTTCTGGAATGCTCTTCCCATGCAAGTCGACTCTTGTCCGCCTGAATTCAAATGCCCTTGCGATCGTGTCGCGGGACCTGATGCACCGCCGCCTCACAGGCAGTTGGTCGGCTTGGGCAGTCCTGCCAGGCGCGCGCCCACCTTGGGGGGACTGTCAGGAAACAGGCGCATCAGATGCAGCGAGCGCCCCTTTTCCGGCCCGAAGCGCTGGGTCATCGCCTTGGTCAGCGGCCGCATGGCCGGGGAAAGCGAGAAACGCTGATAGAAATCCCGCAATACCTCGATGACCTCCCAGTGTTCAGGGGTCAACTCACGGCCTTCTTCCGCCGCCAGCCGCTCGGCCAGCGCAGGGCTCCAGTCCTCGAGATCCACCAGATACCCCTCGGCATCCAGACCGATCTCACGTCCGTCGAGAGAAAGCGTACGTACCGTTTCACTGCTGGCCATGCGCCGCGCCGCTCAGAACCAGGAGATCGTCTTGTCCGCGGCCTCGGTCAGCGCGACGAAGCCATCCACGTCCACCACGATCACGCTCGCGCTACAACGGCCCGACAGGCCACGTGACTCGAGATCCTCACGCAAGGCGAACAGACGCCCCTCCAGGCCGACGAAATAGTGCTCCGCGCCAGCCAATGCGCCGTTGACACCATCCTCGATCAGCAGCAGCTGGTCCTCGGGTCCCATGGCATTGAGCGCATCATCCAGAATGCGACTGGAAAATGGCGAGCGATTGAGAAGATGAAGATTCATGCAATTATCCAGTCAAGGGAGGCAGGGAGCATACCAGCCGCACGCCCGGGCGTCAGGCAGGCCTCAGAAGCTCAAGACCCGCGAGAAGGCGCCGGTCAGCACCACGATATCGTCGTGCTCCATCAGGGTCACCGGCAACAAGGCGATATCCTCGACGCTCAGGCCCCGTGCGCGCAGGGCGGCGGCATCCACATAACAGCGCTGGACATCGTACATGTCCAGCGCTGCCAGGAGATTGTCACTGCCCTTCTGCCCCAGCGCGCCCGGTTGCTGGCCTTCCAGCAGGGCCAATACGCCATCCCCACTGAACAGCAACCCGACCTCGCGCCCGAAGGCCGCCGCGACCATCGCCGCCTCCAGCCCCTCGCGCAGCCAGCTGCTGCCATGCGGCGCGTGACGCAACAGGATCAACAGATCGCCTCAGCGCGAAGGTGATCAGGTGGTCATTCTCGAGCGTGGCTTCCACCAGCTGCCCGAGTCCGGTCAACTCGAAGGGCGCCTCGAGGGTCGCCCCCTGCTTGCCGTGTCGCGCGGCTTCACGCTCATCGAGCATGCCACGCCTGAGCCCGGCTGCCACGCACACCTGCAGACGGGTCTCGCCCTGCTCCGCCAGCGCGATCCAGCGGTCCCGCAGATGTGGCTCATCCTGAGGAGGTGCCATCATCGTCGCCGCGTTGTAGACGCCGTCGTGATAGAAGAACACCGTGCTCAGACGATGCCCGCGGGCCAGCAACGCCTCGGCGAAGCGCAGGGCCGAATGACTGGCCTGCTGACTGTAGGGACCGCCGTAGACGGCCAGAGCGTAACGCATGTGAACCTCGAGTCGTCTGACGATCAATCGTCGGATGCAAAGCCCAGCAGCGCCAGCAGGCTGACGAACATGTTGTAGATGGAGACGTACAGGCTGACCGTCGCCAGCAGATAGTTGGTCTGCCCGCCATGGATGATCTGGCTGGTCTCGAACAGGATCGCCGCGGAGGCGAACAGCACGAAGCCGGCCGATACTGCCAGCGCCAGACCACTGATGTTGAAGATCATCGCCGCCAGCATCGCCAGAATCAGCACGATGGCACCCGCGAACAGGAAGTTGCCAAGGAACGAGAAGTCCTTGCGCGTCACCAGTGCGACCGCGGACAGACCGGCGAAGGTGATGCCTGTCATGCCGAGTGCCGTCATCACCAGCTGAGCGCCGTTGGGCATGCTCAGGTAGGCATTGAGCACCGGGCCGAGCGTGAAGCCCATGAAGCCGGTGAAGGCGAAGGTGGCGAAGATGCCAGCGGTGGAATTCGCGGTCTTGTGGACCAGGAACATCAGACCGTAGGCACCGATCAGCAGCACGAAGATGTTCATGCGGCCCACGCCCATGCTCATCGCCACGCCAGCGGTGAGCGCAGAGAACAGCAGCGTCATCGCCAGCATCATGTAAGTGTTGCGCAGTACCCGGTGGGTACTGAGTGAGCGGCTCGCGGTATCCTGCGAGACCTGCCAGGAGCTGTTAGCCATGGTGTCTATCCTCAGGTTGCTACGATGGATGCATCGAATTGACCCCAGCATGCCCGTCGGGGTTTCCCTAATCAAGAGACAGGACGATGAAAAGCCCGTTTCATGCAACTATCCAGCGCGCAAAAGGCAACCTCATCCCCACTCTCCCCGCACAGTGTAGCACTCGCTACCTTTCAAGCATCTGAACGGAAAGGAAATTTACCCCAAGTCCTTGACGCGGCCAGAGAAATCCGTAGTATTTCATCCCGTGAGTCGGAGGGATGGCAGAGCGGTTGAATGCACCGGTCTTGAAAACCGGCGTAGGTTAATAGCCTACCCAGGGTTCGAATCCCTGTCCCTCCACCACCTTGAATTCCAAAAGCCCCGTCTACTTCAGGTAGACGGGGCTTTTTCGTGCCGCAAGTGATTGTCCGCGATGGCTTTTCCGAAGATTTTTCTTCGCCCACCTCTTGCTATTCTCATCAGTTTCGGTAGTATTTCGCTCCGTGAGTCGGAGGGATGGCAGAGCGGTTGAATGCACCGGTCTTGAAAACCGGCGTAGGTTAATAGCCTACCCAGGGTTCGAATCCCTGTCCCTCCACCACCTTGAATTCCGAAAGCCCCGTCTACTTCAGGTAGACGGGGCTTTTTCATTGCCCTCCTCCCCTTGAAAAATCGAGACACCATGCCATTTTCCGCCCTTGGATTGAGCGACCCCATCGTCAAGGCTGTTACCGAGCAGGGTTATCAGACCCCGACCCCGATTCAGGCGCAGGCGATTCCCGTCGTGCTGGCCGGCGACAACCTGATCGCCGCCGCGCAGACCGGCACCGGCAAGACGGCAAGCTTCGTGCTGCCCCTGCTGCAACAACTGATAGACGCCCCCGAGGTCCGCGCCAAGCGAGTGCATGCCGTCATCCTGACGCCGACGCGTGAGCTGGCCATCCAGGTGGAAGACAACATCCGCCAATATGCCGCACATCTCACGCTCAGCTCCATGGCGATGTATGGCGGCGTGGACATCGCCCCGCAGCAACAGCGCCTGATCGAAGGCGTGGACATTCTGGTCGCGACGCCAGGGCGTCTTCTCGACATGTTGACCCGACGCGCGATCCATCTCGACGAGACACGCACCCTCGTCATCGATGAAGCTGACCGCATGCTCGACATGGGCTTCATCGCCGACATCAACAAGATCGTCGAGAAACTGCCCAGCCAACGTCAGAATCTGCTGTTCTCCGCCACTCTGTCGACCCAGGTACGCATGCTGGCCAGAACGGCGGTGACGGACGCCGTGGAGATTTCCATCGCGCCGGAAAACACCAGCGCTCCCGAGATCACCCAGAGCCTGATCACGGTCGACAAGGAATTCAAATCCGCGTTGCTCAGCCACCTGATCCAGAGTGGCGACTGGCAGCAGGCGCTGATCTTCATCGAGACCAAGCGCGGTGCGGCCAAGCTGGTCAGCCAGCTGGAGAAGCGCGGCATTGGCGCCGAATCCTTCCACAGCGGACGCAGCCAGGCGGTCCGCGAGCAGCTGCTGGCAGACTTCAAGGCAGGCAAGGTGCCATTTCTGGTGGCGACGGGCGTCGCGGCGCGCGGCATCGACATCGATGACCTGCAGCGGGTGGTCAACTATGACCTGCCGGATGAGGCAGAGAACTATGTGCACCGTATCGGACGCACCGGACGCGCCGGAGCAAGCGGTGAAGCCATCTCACTGGTATCGCGTGATGATTTCCGCAACCTGTGCGCCATCGAGCAGCATCTGGGCAACTTCATCGAGCGTGTGGTGATCGAAGGGTTCGAGCCCGGACTCGCCGTGCCCGCCTCGATACCGGCCCCAGCTGGTTGTCGCTGACGAAACGATTGCAGCCTTCGCGCTTGGCGCGGAACAGGTTGACGTCCGCCTTGGCGATCAGGCTTTCCAGATCCTTGTCCCCGGACTGGCGTTGGGCGACGCCGATCGAGAGACTGACATCGAGACTGTTGATGCCGTCATTGATGACGAAGGGCAATGCCGAGGCCCCCTTGCACAGACGCTCCGCCACCTGGTCGGCGCGCTCACCATGCAGCCGCGGACTCAGCAGCACGAACTCCTCCCCGCCATAGCGACCGATCAGATCCTCTCCGCGCAGGATACTGCGCATGCGCTTCACCAGCTCCTTGAGCACCTGGTCGCCCGCCGCGCGTCCCCAGGTCTCGTTGATCAGCCCCAGGTGGTCGACATCCACCATCATCACGCTGATGGGCTGTGTTCCCATCAACATCTCACGCCCCTTGTCGATCAGTTCCGCGCGACTCAGCGCCCCGGTCAACTCATCGAACCGCTCGCGTGACTCGAAACGCTGGCGCAAGCGATCCGCCGACCACCCCATCTGTACCAGCACGAGGGTGAAGAACACGGTCAGAACGCAGAGATTGATCAGTCGGAACGCGAATGCCCACCCGGGCGGTAGCGGATTGGCCACCCCCTGGAACATCAGCACGACATAGGCCAGCAGCGGCATGCTCAGGCAGATGAGACACAGCAGCAGACGTCGCGTGAAGGGCATGCGAATGCAGTAGATGCACAGCAGCGCACCGAAATAGAAATAATCGAAACCGGGGGCTGGACCGAAATAGCCCAGAGACAGACTTATCTGGGCACAGGTACCCAATGCCAGCAGGTTGGCGGCCAGCACCTCTCGGCGCGCGCGATGCAGCTGCAGACAGACAAGGTCCACCACCAGCATGCCCAGATCCAGCGCCAGAATGCCCATCTCTCCCAGCCAGAGCATCAGACCGGCATACAGCAGGTGACTCGCTATCGCGAGCACATACACCACATTGAAGGTGGCGTGGAAGGTCTTCTCGTCCTCGGTGAGGCCTGGTGGGAAATCCTCGAATCGCAACAGCCAGCGCGCAAGGTGTGGATGTGGACTGCCCATGAGACTATCTCCTTGTCAATGCAGGCGCAGCCCCACCTTGGTGATGCGATTGCCCTCGACCTCATTCACCACCCAGTGAATGCCATGCCAGTCGACATCATCCCCGACCACCGGCACCCCGCCGACTCTGCGGGTGATGAACTCGGCGATGGTCAGGTGCTGCTCGCCCTGAGAGAGCGTCAGTCCGTAGACATCGGCGATATCCTGCATGTTGGCATCCCCTTCCAGGGTGAAGGTGCCGAAGAAGGCGCGCTGTTCATGCTGCAGACTCTCGCCATTGAACATGCGATTGAGGCTTGGCACATCACAGGAGCGCCCGACGACGCACAGCACGTCCTTCTGATGCAGACAGGTGCTGCCCTTGGGATGGATCAGCACCTTGTTGCGGAACAGTGCCCCGACCTTGGCCCCGGAGGGGAAGCGCAGCATGCGCAATGCCACGCCTTCCAGCGCCGTGTTGTCGACCCGGTAGACCAGCATCTCGTAATCGTTGACGGGCATGATGCCCAGCAGATTGCGGCGGCTGGGCTGTGCACCCGGCGGCACCACCACCCTGAGCTTGCGCGCCATGGGAGCCAGCGACGAGCCCTGCACCAGCAGCGAGATGATCACCACGAAGAAGGCGACATTGAAGTAGACACCGGCATTCTCGACCCCGGTGATCACCGGGAAGATCGCCAGCACGATCGGCACCGCCCCCCTCAACCCGACCCAGCTGATGAACCACAGCTCTCGCCAGCGGAAGCGGAAGAAAGGCTTGAGACACAGGATCACGGCCAGGGGGCGCACGAACAGGATCAGCGCCACACTCAGAATGGCGGCCGGCAGCGCGAACTGCAGCATCGTGGAGGGTGAGACCAGCAGACCCAGCATCAGGAACAGCACGATCTGGGACAAGTGGGCCAGTCCGTCATGCACCGGCAGGATGTGTTCGAGGTGGCGCCCCGGATGATTGCCGATCATCAGGCCACACAGATAGATGGCCAGGAAGCCACTGCCACCGAGCTCATTGGTCGTCGCGAACAGACTCAGGCCCAGCGCCAGCGCCAGCAGGGAATAGAGGCCGGGCGCCAGATCCAGATAGCGCATCAGACGGGCGATCAACCAGCCACCGGCGATCCCCATGCCCGCGCCGACCCCGAACTGCAGCGCGAAGCTCATGAGTCCGGCGGCGACCCCCGACAGCTGTCCGGTCAGTATCTCGGCCAGAGTGATGGTGAGGAAGATGGCCATCGGGTCGTTGGTACCGGACTCGATCTCCAGCGTCGCCCCGACCCGCTCGTTGAGGTGCACCCCCTGCCCGCCCAGCAGCGAGAACACGGCGGCGGCATCGGTGGAGCCGACGATGGCACCGACCAGCAGGCCTTCGATCAGGGTGAGGTCAAACAGCCACATGGCCAGCAGCCCCACCAGCCCGCTGGTCATGAAGACCCCGACGGTCGCCAGCACCAATGCCGGCTTGAGACCCGCGCGGAAGGTCGAGAGACGGGTGCGCAGACCGCCATCGAGCAGAATGAGTGCCAACGCCAGATTGCCGATCAGATACGCGGTAGAGGCATCATCGAACTGGATGCCGAGCACGCCATCCTCCCCCGCCAGCATGCCGAGTCCCAGGAACAGCAACAGCAGGGGCATGCCGAGACGAGCCGAGACCCGACTTGCCAGCACGCTCAAGGCGATGAGCATGCCCGCCAGCAAGAAGTAATAGTTCAGATTCTCTACCACGTGTGCTCCCCCGCCATTCCCGGCACCAAGTCTCGAATCACGTCTGCGACGGCCCAGAGACAGTATTCCATGTCAGCGACGAGGCTGCAGAGAAATTTCTCAAATATTCATGGACTTGCGATCAACATGTCAGGCTTCTCGGCGACACCCAGGCCGGGGCTGCCGCCAGCTCGGCGTAGCGGGTCGGACCGAAGGCTTCCATCGCCCACAACAGGGCTCGGCACAGCTCACGCTGACCGTCGATATCGACCATGCGCCCATGACGCGAATAACCGGCGAGGAAGGCCTCACGCTGACTCGGCGTCTCCAGCAACAACTCGATCAGTGCCCAGTCGAACTCGATCGGGGCCCACACCAGAGCCTCCCAGTCGCTCCATACCCAGCCGGTGGCGGCGCACAGATATTGGTCCGCGCGCAGGTCCGGCAGACTCCAGACGGCGCGAGCGGGATGCGAGAAGGTGCGTGATGGCAGGTCCCCCAGCTCGTGGGACAGGGGATGGCGCGCGAGAAAACGCGTCACGCGGGCATTCCAATGCAGCAACGGCATGGGCTGGGCAAGGGGCTGACCAAAGCCGGACACGGTGTCCTGATGCAGCCGCCCGACCTGATCTCCCAGCAACTCACAGAAGGTGTCACTGAGATCACTGGGCTGACCGCTGGACCACGGCAGGTGCCAGACGGGCGCGCCATCGAGACGTCCCAGATAGGTCAGCGGCAGCGGAGGGATGGGCAACCGCGCCGGCAACGCGCCCGCCAGCCGTGTCAGGGCCTCAGGTTGCGCCCAGCGATCGGCGCCGAAGACACCGCGCATCGCTCGCCAGAAGGGGTCGTGATCCGGGCCGGTTCGCGCCAGCTTGATCAGGCCGGGGGTGCCGCCACGCTGCCGCCACAACCAGTTGGCACTATCCGGCCAGGCAAGTGCCAGCGGCTCCAGCGCATGCCCCAGATAGGTGGAAAGACGGCGAGTCAGCGCATCCTCCGGCCAGCCATTGGGCACGGACCGGCGGGCAGGTGACGGTACACTGTCGGCCTGGATGGGGGTGCCCGAAAGTGGGCTGAGAGCCGATGCGTCACGTCGCATGGCAACCCCTGGAACCTGATCCGGTTGATACCGGCGGAGGGAATTCCGGTCACCTGCCCAAGCGTCAGGCGCCCTGCGTGCTTCCTCCCCTCGGCATGCCGCCTGACCACGGATGACACTGTGTCGCTGGGACTCTCCCTCAACAACGCTCGCATCGATTACGCCAGCCATACGCTGTTTCGTGATCTGTCGGCGCGTCTGGATGCCGGAAGCTGGACGGCCCTGCTGGGCCGCTCGGGCTGTGGCAAGAGCTCACTGCTGCGCCTGCTGGCCGGCCTCGAGATGCCCGACCATCACACGCTGGAACTCACCACCGATGACGGCAAGCCACTGGCGGGTCGCGTCGCCTGGATGGCGCAGCAGGACCTGCTGCTGCCCTGGCGCCGGGTGCTGGACAATCTGTGTCTGGGAGATGACCTCCATCGTCGCCCTCGCGATACCGAGCGGGCCCGCGAACTGCTGGCAGCGGTGGGTCTGGAGGGGCGCGAGCAGGCCTGGCCAGACGCCCTCTCCGGCGGGCAACGCCAACGCGTTGCATTGGCGCGAACGCTCTATCAGCAGGCTCCGGTGGTGATGATGGATGAACCCTTCTCCGCAGTGGACGCCATCACGCGACTCGAACTGCATGATCTCGCCAGCCGGCTGCTGGACGGACGCACCGTGCTGATGGTCACGCATGACCCGCTCGAGGCGTTGCGCCTGGCCGACCAACTGCTGGTGCTGCGTCCGGGCCGCGACAGCCAGCAGGGGGCAGTGCTCGACTGCCTGCCCGGGCTCTCGCCGCCTCGCCCGGTGCCGCTGGACCTGCCCGCCCTGCAGCAGGCCCAGTCCGAATTGATCACACGCCTGCGCGACGGCGAGGAGACGCCATGAAACGCCTGCATGCCCTGCGTCATCTCGCCATCAGCGCCGCCGTCCTGCTGGGACTCTGGCAACTGGTGATCATCACCACGGCCGTGCCGCCCTACATCCTGCCAGCGCCACTGGCAGTCGCGGAGGTGCTGGTCCGTCAGGCCCCGATGCTGGCACACCACGCCGGCATCACCTTCGCCGAGATTCTTGGCGGGCTGGTACTGGGGGTCCTTCTCGGGCTGAGCACCGCGCTGGCACTGGCGTTCATCCCTCGTCTGCGGCGCACCCTGCTGCCATTGCTGCTGATCAGCCAGGTGATCCCGCTGTTCGCGATCGCTCCACTGCTGGTGCTGTGGCTGGGCTATGACATGCTCTCCAAGGTCGTGATGGCCACGCTGATCATCTATTTCCCCGTGGCCTCCACCGGCTACGACGGCTTGCGCCAGACTCCTCAGGGCTGGCTGGATCTCGCCCATACCCTGGGTGCCAGCCCGTGGCGACTGCTGCTGCATGTCCAATTGCCCGCCGCGCTGCCGGCATTGGCCTCCGGCGTGCGCATGGCAGCGACAGCCGCCCCCATCGGGGCCGTCATCGGTGAGTGGGCCGGCGCAAGCCAGGGCCTCGGCTATCTGATGCTCAATGCCAATGCCCGCATGGAAATCGACCTGATGTTCGCCGCCCTGCTGGTGCTGGTCGCCTTTTCGCTGCTGCTGTATTTCACGCTGGATGCCCTGCTGCGTCGCCTGATGCCCTGGCATCGAGATCGCCTGACCCGTTTGAACTGAGCCGCCACCGATGCCAAGCCCCTCACGCACCTCAAGGTCATGCTCGACTGGTACACCAATCCCGGCCACGGGCCGCTGGTGCTGGCTCAGGAACTGGGCCTGTTCAAGCAACATGGTCTGGACGTCGAGCTGATCGCTCCGGCAGACCCCAGCGTCCCCCCCAAGCTTGCCGCAGCGGAGCGCGTCGACATCGCCATCAGCTATCAGCCCCAGCTGCACCTGCAGGTGGATCAAGGGCTGCCGCTGGTGCGCATCGGCACGCTGGTGGCCACCCCGCTCAACGTGGTGGTCGTGCGCGCGGACAGTGACATCCAGTCGATGGCCGACCTCAAGGGCAAGCGTGTCGGCTATTCCGTCGGTGGCGTGGAGGAAGTCCTGCTGTCCACCATGCTCCAGAACAGCGGCCTGACACTGGATGACATCACCCTGACCAACGTCAACTTCTCGCTGACGCCGTCACTGCTGACCCGCAAGGTCGACGCCGTCACCGGGGCATTCCGCAACTTCGAACTCGCCCAGATGGCACAGGAAGGCGTCAAGGGCCGCGCCTTCTACATCGAGGAAGAAGGCGTGCCGACCTATGACGAACTGATCTTCGTCGCCAACAGCGACAGCTATTCTCGCAAGCACGAGCAGTACGCCGCCTTCCTGTCCGCCGTCGGTGAAGCCACCGCCTGGATGATCAACCACCCTGACAAGGGCTGGAAGCTGTTCCGCGAGTCCGACCCGGCACTCGATACCGCGCTCAACAAGAAAGCCTGGTATGCCACCTTGCCGCGCTTCGCCCTGCGTCCGGCCGCACTGGATGCCGGCCGCTACCGTGACTTCGAGAACTTCCTGTACGAGCGCGGCATGATCAAGCAGCGCCAGTCACTCGACCACCTGGCCATCGACGTCAACGCGCGCCTGAGCCAGACGCCGCGCCAGCCACGCCATCAGCACAGGCTGGATCACCAGCGCGACCACCAGCACCGCCACGAGCAGTGGCATGCCCTCAAGGGCGCCACCCGGCGAGCTGACCAGCAGCGCCGCCCCGAGATAACTGCCCGCGGCAGAACTCAGGTGCTGAACGGCGCTCTGGGTGCTGGTGAAGGCGGCCCGCTCGTGCTCGGCAGGAATGAAGCTGTTGAGCGTGTTCTGTGCCACCCGCCGCGCCGAGGAGAACAGCATGTAGGCACCAAACCCCACCCACACCAGCGACGGCCCCGGCGAATGAAGCAGGAAGGCCCAGCCCACCAGCGCCGTCAGCAGACAGGTAATGGTGCCGGGCCAGACACTGCCGAAGCGATCACACAGCCGCCCGGTCAGCTGCATGCCCACCAGCGACAGTCCCCCTCCGATCATGTAGAGCCCGCCGAGATCCTCGCGAGGCAGATCGAGATTGAACAGCAGATAGCTGGAGAGATTGGGGATCACCAGGAAGTTGCTGAACATCGCGGTGGCGATCAGCGCCAGCCCGAGCCGGTGATTCGGCTGCGCGAGAATGGTGGCGATGGAGGTACCGGCGCGACTGCGAGGATTGTCCAGATGCCCCCGGATCGGCGGCAGCACCCAGGCCAGCAACCCGCAGACCAGCAACGCCAGCAGCGCAACGGCCCGGAACGGCGCCTGCCAGCCAAAGCCTTCGGACAACCACAGCGCGAAGGGCAGCCCCAGCACCGAGGCCACCGAGAAGGCCCCCATCACCATCCCCATGGCGCGCCCACGCCGGATTCCCGGCACGACATCGATCACGATGGCCAGTGCCGTGGCCGCCGCCGGCCCACCGAACAGCCCGCCCAGCATGCGCGCGGCCAGCAGCGTCTCGAATCCGGTGGCGAAGCTCGCGATCAGATGACACAGCGCAGCACCGAACAGAAAACCCAGCACGGCCCAGCGACGATCGAAACGATCCGCATGCCGCGTCCACAGCAAGGTGCCCACCGCCGCCGCCAGCGGATAGCTGCCGACGATGTAGCCCAGGTGGTCCAGCGGAATGCCCAGCGACTGCGCGAAATCCGGCCCCAATGCCATCACCATGGTGAAGCCCATGATGACGGCGAACTGCAGCAGCGTGACCAGCGCGATCACCAGACGCTCGTGACGCGTCACCGGCTCAAGCGCGTGCGACGCGTTCAAGAAACGTCTCGACGGCTTGCTGGAACTCGCTTGCTCGCTCGGCATGCAGCCAGTGGCCGGCATCCAGCGAGGCATCTTCTAGCCGCGGGAAGCGCTCACGCATTGCCTGGAGCCCGTCGGCCTGCACGTAACTGGAACGTTCGCCCCACAGCAGCAGGGCCGGCAGTTCCACCTCGCCGTGTGCCTGAGGCGCCTCGACGATCTGGGGGTAACCCGCCGCGATGTGATCGAGCCCGACTCGCCAGCCCATGCTGCCGTCCTCATCGCGCACCAGGTTGGTGGCGAGGAACTGACGGATAGCCGGCGTTTCCACATGGCGTGCCATCACGTTGTCAGCGTCCTTGCGCGAGGCAGGACGCGCCTCACGCACGGCCTCGAAGGCCGCGAATATCTCATCGTGCCCGTGTCCGTAGGCGATGGGCGCGATATCCGCCACCACGAGACTGCGCAGTCGTTCAGGTGCCTGCAGTGCGACCTGCATGGCCACCTTGCCCCCCATGGAGTGCCCCATGAGATCACAGGTGGGGATATCGAGCTGATCGAGCAGAGCGATCACGTCAGCGGCCTGCTCCGCGTAGCTCATGCCCGCCACATGCGGGCTGCGACCATGATTGCGCAGATCCACCGCGATGACGCGACGCGACTGCGACCAGAACTTGATATGCGAGCGCCAGTTGTCCGCGCTCCCGAACAGACCATGCAGAATCACCAGCGGCGTCGCATCCTGCTCACCCGCCTCATTGCCCTGTGCGGCTTCACGGGCATCACTCTCGTTGTAGAAAAGCTCGACCGTCGTGCTTGTCGCAGTGCTCATCATCATCTCCATGGACGCTAGACAGACCCTCAGACGCTCCCGGCTCACCGCGGACTGGCTTCCAGATAGACCTTGACCGCCTGCCACAGGGGGCTTCGATAGCGCTCCGGATGCCAGAGCATGGAAAAATGCCGCTTGAGGTTGAGCTGGGGCGTCTCCAGCACGACCAGCTCCCCACGTGACAGCTCCGCATCCACAGACAGGCGTGAAAGGCAGCCCAACCCGAGGCCGGCAAACACAGCCTGCTTGATGGCCTCATGCTGCCCCAGCTCCATGCGCACCTTGAGACGCTCGATTCGCCCATGCAGTGCACGTTCGAAGACCGCACGCGTGCCCGACCCTCCCTCGCGCAGAATCCAGTCGGCATTGGCCAGATCCTCGTCATCGAGTGCCGTTGCGCGTATCGCCAGCGGGTGGGACGGCGGCGCCACCACCACCAGCTCATCCTCGCGCCAGGTCTGGCTCATCAGGCGTGGCGCGTGACAATCCCCTTCGATCAGCCCCAGCTCGGCATCGTAGTTGAGCACCGCCTCCACCACCTGATGGGTATTGCGCAGGCGCAGGTTGAGCTCGGTCCCGGGGTTCTCACGCATGAAGGCCCCTGCCAGGCCGGGCAACAGCCAGGTCCCGATGGTCGCGCTGGCGGCGATTTCCAGCTCGCCTCGCAGGAACCCCTCCTCCAGCCCGGGCTCACGGGCCTCCAGCTCCAGTGCATGGGTCTGTTCCAGCAGCTGTTCGGCACGCGCCAGCAGACGACGCCCATTGGCATTGAGGGCCAACCGGCGCCCGAGCCGCTCGAACAGCGCGACGTCAAGGTGGCGTTCCAGCTCTGAGAGCGCCTGACTCGCTGCCGATTGCGAAAGCCCTATCTCTCGGGCGGCACCACTGACCGAGCCCTGGCGAGTCACGGCGACGAAGACCTGTAATTGGCGCAGGGTGATATGGATCTGCATATCGGTTTTTCCGGTAAGTGGTAAAGGGATAATCGACTAACTATCCAATGATATTCCTGCATAAACTATTCATCAAACCAGAAGCACTAAGCATGCAACGTCCTCACAAGCACTCCAAGGAGAAAGCCAATGGACGCACAGACGCTGACTGCCCCCCCTGTCACGGAACGGCTGCGCCGAATGGTGCCGGGACTCGCGCTGTGCGGCGGGCTGACACTGGCGGGGCTGGGGCTGCACGCCATTCCGACCCTCGCCGCGACCGGCGTCAGTCCGCTGGTCTTCGCGCTGCTGTGCGGCATCGTGGTCGGCAACCTGCCCGTCACCAGCCGCCATGCCCGGGCACTGGCACCAGGGCTGCATGTCGCGACCAAGAAGCTGCTGCGACTCGGCATCATCCTGTTCGGACTGTCGATCACCTTGCAGCAGATTCTCGGCCTGGGGTGGAGCGTGGTCGTGCTGGATGTCATCGTCATCGCCGCCGTGTTGAGCTGCGGCTATTTCCTGGGCACGCGCTGGCTGGGTCTGGATCGCGATACCGCCTTGCTGACCAGTGCCGGCTCTGCCATCTGCGGCGCCGCGGCCGTGCTGGCGACGGAATCCATGATCAAGGCACGCCCGGCAGCCACCGCCATGGCCGTGGCCACGGTGGTACTGTTCGGCTCGCTGGCCATGCTGGCCTACCCCTTGCTCTACCCGCTGACCGGCATGCATGAAGGGCTGTTCGGCATCTACATCGGCTCGACCATTCACGAGGTCGCGCAGGTCGTGGCGGCAGGTGAGGCGGTAGGCCCGGACGCCCTGGCCAATGCCCTGATCGTCAAGTTGATGCGTGTGATGATGCTGGTCCCCTTCCTGCTCCTGCTGCCCAAGCTGTGGGCCATGCGCAGCCGCAGCGAGGGGGATGACCGCGATGCCGGCGGCAGCATGACCATTCCCTGGTTCGCCCTCGGTTTCATCGCCATGGCCGGGATCAACAGCACCGGCGAGATTCCTGCCGCCCTGCACGCCAACCTGTCCGTGCTGGGGAGCGTCGCCCTGACCATGGCGATGGCGGGACTCGGGGTCGAGACACGCATGGATCGTCTGCGCTCACTGGGCATGAAGCCCTTCCTGCTGGCACTGATCCTGTTCGTGCTGCTCATGGTCGGCGGCTTCGGGGCCAACCTGCTGTTGATGGGGTGATAGGAGAATCTCATGCTGGCAGTCATCTTCGGTCGTCCGGGTTGCCCGTTCTGCGTCCGCGCCAAGGAACTCGCGGAAGAACTTACCGCCAAGCGCGATGATTTCGATTTCCGTTACATCGACATCCACGCCGAGGGCATCACCAAGGCCGACATGGAAAAGACCATCGGCAAGCCGGTGGAAACCGTGCCGCAGATCTTCGTCGATCAGACCCACATCGGTGGCTTCACCGAGTTCAACCAGTACGTGCAGGACGAGGCACTGATGCCGCAGGCCTGATCAACGCCCTTTCTCCGCACGTAGCTGGACAAGGAAGCAAACATGAACATGTTGATGGAAGGCGCCGTGCTGCTGGGCTGCGCCGTGGTTGCCGTGCCGCTCTTTCAGCGCCTGGGGCTGGGGTCCATCCTGGGGTATCTGGCGATCGGGGTGCTGCTGGGGCCGTCATTGATCGGCTTCATCTCGGAACCGACCGAGGTGCTGCACTTCGCGGAGTTCGGCGTGGTCATGCTGCTGTTCATGATCGGACTGGAACTCGAACCCAAGCGCCTGTGGGACATGCGCCTCAAGCTTGCCGGGCTTGGCAGCGCACAGATGCTGCTATGCGGAGCGCTGCTGACGCCCGTCGGGTTATGGCTGGGCCTTGAACTGCCGGCCGCCGCCTTGCTGGGCCTGATTCTGGCGCTGTCCTCTACCGCCTTTGCGCTGCAGGTGCTCAGCGAGAATCAACAACTGGCGACACCCCATGGCCAGTCAACCTTCGCCATCCTGCTGTTCCAGGACCTGGCCGTAATTCCATTGCTGGCGCTGCTGCCGCTGTTCGCCGACAACTTCGACGCTTCCACCGGCTCCGGCTGGGCCGGTGTCGTCAAGGGCATCGGCATGGTGGCGGCGGTCATCATCGTTGGCCGCTTCGTCGTTCCGCGCCTGTTGAAGATGGTGGCACGCAGCGAGATCCACGAGATCTTCACTGCCGCGGCACTGTTCGTGGTGATCAGTACCGCTCTGCTGATGGAATGGGTCGGGCTTTCCATGGCACTGGGGGCCTTCCTCGCCGGGGTGCTGCTGGCGGATACCGTCTATCGCCACGAACTCGAAGCCAACATCGACCCCTTCAAGGGCCTGCTGCTGGGGCTGTTCTTCATGGCGGTCGGGATGTCGGTGGACGTCTCGCTGGTCATGGAGCGCCCGCTGACGGTGCTGGGCCTGACACTGGCGCTGATGGTCGGCAAGGTGCTGGTCATCACGCTGGTGGGCCGCGTCGCACGCCTGAAGCTTGCCGAGGCACTGCCACTGGCCGCCGTACTGGCTCAGGGCGGAGAATTCGACTTCGTGTTGCTGACCGCCGGCATGGCCGCCGGCATCTTCGATCAGACGCTTACCAGTCTGGTCATCAGCGCCGTGACGCTGTCCATGGCCGCCACGCCCTTCCTGTATCGCTATGCGCGCAAGTTCGGTGCCGCGCGCGAAGCCAAGCGCCCCTACGATGAAGACTTCGGTCAGGAAGCCCCGCCGGTACTGATTGCCGGTTTCGGACGTTTCGGTCAGATGAGCGCGCGCATTCTCAAGACCCAGGGCATCAACTTCACCGCCCTCGACCCCAACATCACCCAGGTCGAGTTCGTGCGTCAGTTCGGCTCGCGCATCTTCTACGCCGACGCCAGCCGATCGGAGCTGCTGCGAGCGGCTGGCGCCGAGCACGCACAGATCATGCTGGTGGCGGTCGATGACGCCAGGATGACCACCCAGATCGTGCGTACCGTTCGACAACAGTTCCCGCATCTCAAGCTGTTCGTGCGGGCCCGCAATCGCCACCATGCCTGGGAGCTGATGGAGCTGGGCGTGGAACACGTGATCCGCGAGACCTACGCCAGCAGCCTGGAAATGGGCAACGAACTGCTGGTTGCCATGGGCTATCCAAGCGCACGTGCCGCCGAAGTGGTCCGCGCCTTCCGCGAGATGGATGACACCATGCTCAAGAGCGATTTCGAGAACCGCCATGACCCCGAGGCGCTGGTCACCAGCGCCAAGAGCGCCATGGAAGAGCTCAAGCGCCTGTTCCAGACCAACAGGCGAGCGCGCCACTGCGGCCCGAAGAGATAGGCACACAGGCCCACGACGATGAAGAGCGCCCCCGCCAGCACGCGGCTGGAGACTATCTCGCCATTCAGGGCAGCGCCGAGACTCATGGCGAATATCGGCGTGATCAGGGTGGCCAATGCCACGGTACTGGCGGACAGGCGTGCCAGCACGAAGTAATAGCACAGATACCCGATCAACGAGCCGAAGATACCCAGGTAGACGATCGCCCCCAGCGGGCGCTGTGTCGGCCATGCCTGCGGCACACCATCGACCAGCAGGGCCGCGAGAAGATAGAGCGGAAGCGAGACGAGCAGCGCGCCCTCGGTCTGCACCAGCGGATGAAGCCCTGCTCGCTCTCGCTGGACCAGTACGCCGGAAGCGGCAAAGCAGTTGACCGCCAGCAACATGGTCACCACCCCCTTCCAGCTGCCCGGCGGTAGCGCCAGCGAGTCCGAGACGGCGATGGCCAGTCCGCCCAATGCCAATGCGAAACCTAACCATTGCAGCTTGTCAAGAGGCGCACTTTTCAACCACCAGCGCGCGTAAAGTCCTGATAGCAGAGGAGCTAAGCCGAAAAGTAACGACATGATACCGCTTGGTAACCAACCGGCAGCAATATAGGCGAAGTACATCCCACCCCATATCCCCAGTGCAGCCGCCACGTAGCTGCGAATTGCCACGCGACCGAAATCCATTTTCAGCCCGAGCAAGCGTAACAATGGGTAACCGATACATGCGGCAATTAACATTCTCCCCATGGCAGACCAGGCCGGCAGCCATCCGGAAGCACTCCATGAAATCGCCAGCGGTGTGGTTGACCACACCATGAGAACCACGCAATACGCCACCAGCACTGGCATTTTCACACTCCGAACAGTCGGTCAGAAAAAAAGGACAATGTCGTTGAATGGCCTTCAAGGAGGCTTCATGCAACGCGAGGAATTTCTACAACAGCTATGGCTGGACTTCGTTCACCGCCATCCGGATATCGGAGCGCTGGACATCTGGCCGGATGGCATCAGGCCCGAATATCTGATGTTCGTGACACTGGATCAGGGGCCATTTCGCAGCGAGAAACTGCGTCCCAGCCTCTATCATCAGGGCTATCGACGCGTGAAGCAGTACGCCATGGCCGACCGTGGCCTACTGGTGGATCTGCTGCTGCCGCCGGATGGCGGCTCGGCTGTCATGCTGGCCGAACTTCAGGCCAATAGCCTGCCTCCCCTTCACCGAGACCTGCTGAAGACGCTCATCAGCCAGAGTCACCGTGACGACTGCAAGGGACAGAACCTGCTGGCGCCGTGCCGCCCATGGGACATGCCGGACTGGCCCACCTTCGAGCGTCTGCTGGAAGCCAACCCGCTGGCGGCATGGCTATCGGTGATGGGCCCGCGCCTGCATCACGTGGGCTTCAACGCCGACGAGCTGGGAGAAACGCTTGAAGCTGTCTGCGAAGGCATGCTGATGCACGGCATGTCGCCGCAGAGCGGGCGCCACCATGCCGTACTCCCCATCAACCCCAAGCTGCAATACCACTACTATCCCGCGCACGCACAACGCATGGTATTCGCCGAAGGTGATGAGCACATGGTGGTGCTGGGAGGGCTGGCCCTGCTGGCGACGGCGTCGCAAGCAGGTTATCAACAGAAGCTGTGGAAAAAGCTGTGAAGAATCTCTGTACATCCACTCATCGGCTTCGCGATCTGGCGACCAATGTCAGATTGATCAAAAATTCACCACTTCACCGCGCGTGTCGGTGACCTGGCCCCCCAGCCAGTAGGCGCCGACGTATCCGACGCTGTACGCCAGCAGCAGCGCCGGGAAGAAGCGCAGGTAGCTCATGAAGGTCACCTCGCGCACCTTGGAGAGCGCAATCACTCCAGCGGCCGACCCGATGATCAGCAGTGATCCGCCCACGCCAGCGGCGTAGGTCAGCGCCAACCACTCAGCATCGTTCATGCCGACATCCGCCTTGAGCACCGCAGCCGTCAACGGCACGTTGTCGACCAATGCCGACAACAGGCCGATCAGATAATTGGCCTGCATGGCAGGCATCACGTCATAGAGCTGTGCCAGCCCTTCCAGCAGGCGGGCTTCCTTGAGCGCTCCCACCATCAGCAGGATGCCGAGGAAGAATAGCAGAGTGTCGAATTCAATTATCCTGATGTAATCAAGAATTCTGCGCTCCTCGCTGTCACTGCGTCGCTCGGCCACATGCCCGAGCAGGAACATGATCGACATCCCGAACAGGAAGGTCAGCAAGGGGGGGATACCGAACAGCACGTTCAGGCCCAGCGTGGAGAGGATGGTGGCGAGAAACAGCCAGGCCACGAAGCGGTCCAGACGCCGGGTGGGACGGCGTTCACGCGACAGATGGACTTCTCCCCCAAGCCCGGGCAGCAGCAGCGTCGCCAGCAGCATCACGCTGACGAAGGCCGGGATGGCCAGCAGCATCAGCTCACTGATACGCACCTTGTCGGCGAGGAAGATCATCAGTGTGGTCACATCACCGGTGATCAACGCCACCCCGCCGGAATTGACGGCAAACACCGCCAGCACCGCGAAACGCAGCGTCTTCTTCGGCGGCAATCCCAGAGACAGCACCAGCGTCAACGACACCAGCGTAGCGGTGATGTTGTCGGCCAGAGAGGAGAAGGCAAAGGCGAAGGTGCCGGTCAGATACAGCAGGCCTCGCTCACCGATGCGGCCCGGCAGCAATCGATAGATGAGATTGGCGATCAGTCCCTTGGCATTGAGAAACGCCACGAAGGTCATCGCCGCCATCAGAAACAGCCACAAGGTGGCGATTTCCAGCAGATTCTCGTTGAGCGACTCACCGACGTCATCGACTCCCAACGCACCGGGGCCGAAGATGAACAGCAGCAACCAGCTGAACGTCCCCAGCAACAAGGTCGTCTTGGCCTTGTTGAGATGAATCACGTCCTCGATGGCGATCAACACGAAGGCCCCGATCGCCAGCCCCACCAACACTCCCTGCAACCACATGTCGCTCTCACCACAGCTCACGAACCGCCACCATTCGACATCAGATGCGTACGGTTTGCGCAACGTCGAGTTGCTGTCCTCCACGCAAGCGGGGTGGGTTTCCTGTCACGGGTGAATTAGGATGGCGCGATCTGCTGAAGGAGTCGTTCATGTCGAGTATCAGAGGCGTCATCAGCCTGTTGTTTCTGATCACCAATACCCTGTTCTGGTCGGTACCGCTGTACCTGCTGGCATTGCTCAAGCTGCTCAGCCCGTCCCGTCGTCTGCAGCTTCATCTTCTCGAAGGGCTGAACCGTCTCGCCATGGGGTGGATCGGCACCAACAATCTGTGGATTCGCGCCTGGATACGCCCCCATTGGCAGGTCAACGTGCCGGACGCCCTGAAGGATGGCTCCGCCAGGCGACGCTGGTGGCTGGTGATCTCCAACCACCGCAGCTGGACGGATATCTTCGTGCTGCAGTATGCATTGCATCATCGCACGCCCATGCCCAAGTTCTTTCTCAAGCGCGAGTTGATCTGGGTCCCCGTCATCGGCCTGGCCTGGTGGGCGCTGGAGTTCCCCTTCATGCGCCGCTACAGCCGGGAACGGCTGGCCAATGACCCGCGCCTGGCGGAACGCGACCGTGCCGCGACACGCCGCATCTGTGAGCGAGCGGGCCAGTCGCCCATGTCAATCTTCAACTTCGTGGAAGGCACGCGCTTCACGTCAGGCAAGCATGATCAACAGCAAAGCCCGTACACTCATCTGCTCAGGCCGCGCGCCGGCGGCAGCGCTCAGGTGATCAGCATTCTCGGCGACCGCCTGTCAGGCATACTCGACGCCACGCTGGACTATCGTCACGCCAGCGCGAGCTTCTGGGAGTTTCTGTGTGGCAAGGGGGGAGATATCCATCTGGATATCGTGCAACGCCCGGTGGAACCCTGGATGCTGAACGGGGATTATCACGCGGACGCTGCCTACCGCGAACGGTTTCAGCAATGGCTCAATCAGGTCTGGAAGGACAAGGATGCCCGACTGTCACGTGCAGGACACGACATTGAACAACTCTGACGCTGCGGCGACTGGCGTGGCTGAGCCTGGCACTGTGGCTGACAGGCTGCGCCACCGGCAGCTACTCCGGCTCACCGGCAGGCCAATGGATCACGATCCAGAAGGGCGACACCCTGGGGCAGATCGCACGCGACGCTGACATTCCCCTGTTGCGCCTCACCCGCTTCAACCCCGGCGTCAAGATCCGTGACCTCAAGGTCGGGCAGCGCATCCTGGTGCCCACCGCGCGTGAGCGTGCCCCCTCCGGTGGCCCCTATCGCTATCAGCTGCGCCCCGGGGACACCTACTCGAAGATAGGCCGTTACTTCGGAGCCAATCCTCAGCGCATCCAGACCGCCAATCCGGGGCTTCCCCCCAATGACCTGAAAGTCGGCACCCTGATCTCGGTTCCCCTCAATGGTGGCCCCAGCCGAAGCGCTTCCAATGCGCGTGCCAGCGTCGGCAGTCTCGTGGCACGCCCGGATCCGGGTCCGCTGAAGAAGCCGCGTCAATCGTGGCGCTGGCCTGCCGCCGGCGAAGTCATCAGCGAATTCGGCACCAACCGCAATGGCCAACTGGCCCCGATGCGGATTCGCACGGCCAGCAATGGGGTCGCCAGCGCGCCGGCCAGCGGGGAAGTCCGCTTTGCCGACAACATGCGGCAATTGGGCAATGTGGTCATCCTCCACCATTCAGGCAATCTGCAGAGCGTATTGGCGCAGTGCGGAGAGATACTGGTCAAGGTCGGTCAGCAGGTCACGCCGGGCACCCCGCTGTGTCGCGTGGCACGTCGCAATGACGGCCAGCCTGAGCTGCTCTTCGACGTGCGCCATGGCGGCAAGCCGATCAATCCACGCGAGCTGCTCGAGAAACGCTGAAGGAGCCGTCATGGAGCGTATCGCCTTTGTCAGTGAAACCTGGCACCCGGAAATCAATGGCGTGGCTCACACGCTGAGCCATCTGTGCGATCAACTCATCACGCGTGGCTGCGAGCTGCAGCTCGTGCGGCCCGCACCCCGCGACGGCAGCCATGAACCACGAGTCGCGCAGGAGCTACAGGTACGCGGCTTCCGTCTTCCGGGCTATGACACCGTTCAGATCGGCGCCCCTGCCCTGAGACGGCTGACGGCGCTGTGGCGCCAGCATCCGCCCTCCGTCATTTACATCGCCACCGAAGGACCGCTGGGGGTCAGTGCCCTGATGGTCGCGCGTCGCCTCGGCGTGCCCGTGGTGGCAGGCTTTCATACCAATTTCGACCAGTACAGCACCCACTATCATCTCAGGGCATTACGCCCCCTGGTACGTCAGGGGCTGAAGCACTTCCACAATGCCGCCAACCTGACACTGGTCCCGACACGCACCCAGGCCGCCACTCTCGCGCAACAGGGTTTCAAGCATGTCCGGGTCGTGGGACGCGGGCTGGATTGTCAGCGCTTCTCGCCCGTTCATCGCAGTGAAGCGCTGCGTCGCCAGTGGGGCGTCGGCCCTCAGCAGCCCGTCGCGCTGCATGTCGGCCGCCTGGCGGCGGAAAAGAACATCGAGCTGTTGATTCGCAGCTACGAGGCCATGCAGGCCGTGCAGCCGGATATCGCGCTGGTACTGGTGGGCGATGGCCCGCTGCGCGAACGCCTTGAGCAACGCCTGCCGGAGGCGATCTTCGCCGGCTTCCAGACCGGCGAGGCGCTGGCTGCCCATTACGCCAGTGCCGACCTGTTCCTGTTCCCCTCGCTGTCGGAGACCTTCGGCAACGTGGTGCTGGAAGCCATGGCCAGTGGATTGGCCGTAGTGGCCTTCGACTACGCGGCCGCTGCGGAAGTGATCCGCGATGACCACCAGGGGTTGCTGGCCCCCTGCACCCAGCCGGACAGATTCATCGAACAGGCAGTGGAAGTCTGCCAGCGACCAGCGCGTATCGCACGCCTCGGAAGAGCGGCCCGTGTACGCGTCGAGCCCATGGCCTGGAGCCAGGTCGCCGAGCATTTTCTTGCCTGTCTACGCCTCGCCGAGGAGAAGCCCGATGCACGATCGCAGCCTTCCCGTCTTTGAGCGACTCGACCTGCTGGAGTGGCGGCTGTGTCGCCAGGTGGCACGTCTGGCGCTGTATCGGCCGATCCTGACCCTCTTTCGCGTGGTCTCGCGCCTCGGCGACTGGCCCGTCTGGTTGCTGCTGACACTCAGCCTGCCCTTCCATCACGTGCAAGGTGGCTGGTTGATGCTGGAATTCGGACTGG
The DNA here is from genome assembly GCF_004006355.1 of Cobetia sp. ICG0124. NCBI lineage: Bacteria > Pseudomonadati > Pseudomonadota > Gammaproteobacteria > Oceanospirillales > Halomonadaceae > Cobetia > Cobetia sp. ICG0124. Next base: position 2,176,273 of record NZ_CP024893.1, read on the forward strand.
CGGCGGGGGCCGGCGCCCTTTTGTATCGCGCCCTCAAGACCCGGCTGTGCCGTGAGCGCCCCTTCATCACCTTCACGACCATCCAATGCACCATGCCACCGCTGGATCGCTACAGCTTTCCAAGTGGCCATACACTGCATGCGGTGCTGTTTGCCAGCCTGACGGCTCAGCAGCTACCGGAACTGGCCATTCTCGTCACGCCGCTTGCCATGTTGATCGCGCTTTCCCGCGTGATCCTGGGACTGCACTACGTCAGTGACGTGCTGGCGGGGGCGCTGCTGGGACTCGGGCTGGCTGAAGTGGCCATCCTGAGTCTTGAGTCCCTGCGACCGGCCGGCCTGCCGGACGACTGGCAGACACTGGCCCATGGCTGGTATCGCCATCCGCTGCACCCGCTCTATCTCAAGCCAACCGCTCTGACTCCCCTGCAGGCCGACCAGGCACTGGTCACGCTGGATACCACGCTCGACTGGCAGCGGCCGAGCTTGAGCGTGCATGGCAAGACGCATCCCATCCCTCGCCGTCAGGTATGGATGGGGGACGCCGGGGCTCGCTATCGCTATTCCGGCAGCCTGTTCGAGCCAGCACCCTGGCGTCCGATGGCCTGGCATCTGGGGGAGCTTGCCCGTCACGCCATCAACCGCGAGCTGAGCGCGCAGCCGGGGCAGGAACGCCATATCGACCAGCACTTCAACAGCCTGCTGGCCAATCGCTACGCCGATGGCAATGACCGCATGGGCTGGCATAGTGACAATGAACCGGAGCTTGGCGACCGCCCCATCGTGCTGGCCCTGTCACTGGGACGAGAGCGGCCACTGCGCTTCAAGGGACACCCCCGCAGCCCCTACGCACAGGACCCTGCCTTCAACCTGTGGCTGCCCCATGGCTCATTGCTGGTGATGGGGCGCGGCTGTCAGGACCGGCTGCATCACGCCCTGCCGCCGCGCAAGCTCGAGGGCGTGCGCATCAGCCTGACCTACCGACAGCTATTGACGGCGTCACGCTAGATCCTCATCAGGCACGGGCGGCGGCGAGACGGGATAACGGGCCCGCAGGGTGTCCAGCATCGCCTGGACCGCGACCGACAGCTCATGACGGCCGCGGCGAATCACGCCGACCCGTTGCTCGATGACCGGCCCTTCCAGCTCCAGGCACCGACATCCCAGCGCTGACATCTGATCGGCGCTCATCGCCGGCACCGCGCTGACGCCAAGTCCCTCTGCCACCATGCGTCCGCAGGTCACCAGCTGGTGAGTCTCGAAGGCGACGGTGAGCTTGAGCCCCGCCTCTGCCAGGCGCCGCTCCAGCATGTGTCGCACGCCCGAGGGACGTTGCAGGGTGATGAAATCCTCTTCCAGCAGCTGATCCCAATGGATGGTCTCGGGAGCGCCCTGCAACAGGGCGTGCCCCTCGGGAATGATCGCGATGTAGCGATCCTCGAAGAGTGATTCGAAGACAAGGTCCTCGCGTACCCCGGGATCAAAACAGATCCCCAGTTCCACGCGCCCATCGGTGACACGCTCCACGACTTCCTCGGCGATCACGTCATTGACCTCGATGGTGATCTCCGGGAACTGCCGTCGAAAATCCGCCAGTACTCCTGGCAGCAGATTCCCGGCGAAAGTCGGCATGGCAGCCAGTGCCACACGCCCGCGTCCGAGACTGAATCGCTGGCGCATCTCGTCCTCAGCATGCTCCCAATCCGACAGTATCCTGCGAGCCAGCGGGAAGAAGGCCCGTCCTTCCGGCGTCAGGCTGACCTGTCGAGTGGAACGCTGGAACAGACGCCCACCCAACGACTCCTCCAGATTCTTGACGGCCAGCGACAATGCCGGCTGGGAAAGATGCACCAACGTGCCCGCTTCCACGAAGGACAGGGTTCTGGCCACTGCGACAAAGGCTTTCAACTGTTTCAAGGTCATGCGGCATCCTGATGCTCAAGGAGAACTTCATGGCAGGATTCAACAAGGTAGTGACCCGCTACGCCGATGCCATGGCGGGCCTGGAAGACGGCATGACGGTGATCGCCGGCGGATTCGGACTCTGCGGTATTCCCGAGAACCTGATCCAGGAGATCAAGCGTCGTGGCGTGAAGGACCTGACCGTCGTCTCCAACAACTGCGGCGTGGACGGCTTCGGGTTGGGCATCTTGCTGGAAGATCGCCAGATCAAGACCATGATCGCCTCCTACGTCGGCGAGAACGCCCTGTTCGAGCGCCAGCTGCTGGACGGAGAGCTCGAGGTCATCCTGACCCCCCAGGGCACGCTGGCCGAGAAGATGCGCGCCGCCGGGGCCGGCATCCCCGCCTTCTTCACCGCGACCGGCTACGGGACGCCCATCGGAGAAGGCAAGGAAGTCCGCGAATTCGACGGTCGCCCTTATATTCTCGAGGAAGCCATCAAGGGTGACTTCGCGATCGTCAAGGCGTGGAAGGCCGACCGCTACGGCAATGTCGTCTACCGTCACACGGCACGCAACTTCAACCCGCTGGCCGCAACCGCAGGCAAGATCACCGTGGTCGAAGTCGAAGAGCTGGTGGAACCCGGCGAGCTGGACCCGGCCGAGATCCACACTCCGGGCATCTATGTCGACCGCGTCATCAAGGGCAGCTTCGAGAAGCGCATCGAGAAACGGACCGTTCGCTCGCGTTGAGCCTAGGCTCGATGGCGCTTCAGACAAGGAATACATCATGGCTTTGACACGCGAACAGATGGCCCAGCGAGTGGCACAGGAAATCCAGGACGGCTCCTACGTCAATCTGGGCATCGGCATTCCGACCCTGGTCGCCAACTACATCCCGGATGGCATCGACGTGATGCTGCAGTCCGAGAACGGCCTGCTTGGCATGGGACGCTATCCCTATGACGACGAGGTCGACGCCGACATGATCAATGCCGGCAAGGAAACCGTGACCGCCATCGATGGCGCCGCCATCTTCGACTCCGCCGAATCCTTCGCGATGATTCGCGGCGGGCACGTCGATCTGACGGTACTCGGCGCCTTCGAGGTGGACGTGAACGGCAACATCGCCAGCTGGATGATCCCCGGCAAGCTGGTGAAAGGCATGGGCGGCGCCATGGACCTGGTGGCGGGTGCCGAGAACATCATCTGCACCATGACCCACGCCTCCAAGCATGGTGAGTCCAAGCTGCTCAGCCAGTGTGAGCTGCCACTGACCGGTGCCGGCTGCATTCGCCGTGTCCTGACCGACCTGGCCTTCCTCGAGATCAAGGACGGTGCCTTCCACCTGCTGGAACGCGCGCCAGGCGTCAGTGTCGAGGAGATACAGCGCCTGACCGCAGGCAAGCTCATCGTGCCCGACAACGTCCCCGAGATGCAGCTGGACGCCTGAGACGACCAAAGGCGAAGTTTTTGATATTTCATTTGACCTTGGAGGCGCGGCAGCGCAGTATTGATCTCGTTGGTTAGCAAGTCGTATATCGTCAGTCGTGATCGAAACACTTCGGTACCTGGTGCATATCCTCCTTGTTTTACCCACGTATATCGGGTAACTCCCGGCAATATCATCAGTAAGGAATTACGATCATGGCAACTGGTACAGTCAAGTGGTTCAACGACACCAAAGGTTTCGGCTTCATTTCTCCGGACGACAACGGTGACGACCTGTTCGCACACTTCTCCGAAATCCAGGCTGAAGGCTTCAAGTCTCTGCAAGACGGTCAGAAGGTTTCCTTCGACGTCACCCAGGGCAAGAAAGGCCTCCAGGCCGCTAACATCAAGATCATCGACTGATCATGAGTTAGCTGAAAGAGACTAACCTCTCTTTCCACGGAAAAGCCCGCTTCGGCGGGCTTTTCTGCGTCTGGAGATTGCTCAGCCGCGGTAATAGCGCTGCTCGACGAAGGGCATCTTCGTCACGGTCATCGGCAGTCGCTTGCCGCGTACGTCCGCGAAGACCTGAGTGTCCAGCACGCTGTGTGCGATCGCCACATAGCCCATGGCGACCGGCTTGCCGTAGCTCGGGCCGAAGCTGCCTGAAGTCACGACACCGATGCGGTTGCCCTCGCCGTCGAAGAGCTCGGCACCTTCGCGAATCGGAGCACGCCCTTCAGCCACCAGACCGACTCGCTTGCGGGTGTGATCCTTGTTGGCGATCTGGGTCAGGATGACGTCCGCCCCCGGGAAGCCGCCTTCACGTGCACCGCCCTGACGACGCACCTTGCCCAGCGCCCAGATCAGGCTGGCTTCCACTGGCGTGGTCGTGGTGTCCAGATCATGACCATACAGGCACAGGCCCGCCTCGAGACGCAGTGAATCCCGCGCCCCGAGACCGATGAACTCCACCTCTTCCGCCGCCAGCAGCAGACGCGCGAAGCGCTCCGCCTCAGCATCGGGGACGGAGATCTCGAAACCATCTTCACCGGTATACCCGCTGCGACTGACCCAACACTCGATGCCATCGATGGTGACATGGGCATGATGCATGAAGGTCAGCTCGCAGGCCTCGGGCGACAGACGCTGCATGACCGCGTGAGCCAGCGGCCCCTGCAGGGCGAGCAGCGCCCGATCCTCCAGCACCTCAAGCTCGATCTCCATCGGCAGCCCCACACGCAGATGCGCGACGTCCTGATCCTTGCAGGCAGCATTCACCACCACATAGAGGTGATCGCCACCATTGACGATCATCAGGTCATCGAGGATACCGCCGGTATCACTGGTAAAGAGTCCGTAACGCTGCATGCCCACCGGAAGATCGACGATGTCCGTCGGTACCAGCGTCTCCAGCGCCGCCTGCACGTTCTCTCCGCGCAGGATCAGCTGCCCCATGTGCGAGACATCGAACAGCCCCGCCTTGGCACGCGTATGCTCGTGCTCCTTCTTGACGCCCAGCGGATACTGGACGGGCATGGAATAGCCTGCAAACTCGACCATCTTCGCTCCCTGCTCGACGTGCAGGTCATGAAGCGCGGTCTGCTTGAGACCGGTGACAGCGGCGGAATCGGACATCATCATTCTCCAGAGTGGCATGCAACATCTCTCCGACGATCAGCGGTCTTCGCCCGCCAGCACTTCCTTGCCGTCAAAGTAGTCGCGGGTCAGCTTGAAGACCACCGGCGACAGCAGCGCCAGACCAATCAGGTTCGGAATCGCCATCAAGGCATTGAAGGTATCCGCCATCAGCCAGATGAGATCCAGCTTGGCCATCGCGCCCACCGGAATCGCGATCACGAACACGATGCGATACAGCATGATGGCGCGCGTACCGAACAGGTACTGGAAGCACTTCTCGCCATAGAAGGACCAGCCAAGGATGGTGGTGAAGGCAAACACGGCCAGCGCGATCGCGACCAGATGGTTGCCGACACCCGGCAAGGCCTGATCAAAGGACATGGAGGTCAGCGCCGCCCCCGTCTCACCAGAAGACCACAGGCCGGAGGTGATGATGGCCAGCGCGGTGATGGTGCAGATGACGATGGTATCGATGAAGGTGCCCAGCATGGCGACCAGCCCCTGACGTACCGGGTTCTTGGTCTGCGCGGCAGCGTGGGCGATGGGCGCACTGCCCAGGCCGGCTTCATTGGAGAAGATACCGCGCGCCACACCGAAACGGATGGCCGCCATCACCGCCGCACCGGCAAAGCCGCCAGTCGCCGCGACTGGATTGAAGGCGTAGGTGAAGATGAGGCCGAAGGCGTGACCGATCTGGTCAGCATTGATCACCAGAATGACGATGCCCGACAGGAAGTAGGCAATCGCCATGAACGGCACCAGCTTGCCCGCCACGCTGGAGATGCGCTTGATGCCACCCAGAATGACCGCACCTGCCAGCACCATCATCACGACACCGGAGGCCCAGTGCGGAATGGCAAACGAGGTTTCCAGGGCATCCGCCACGGAGTTGGACTGCACGGTATTGCCGATGCCAAAGGCCGCGAAGCAGCCGAAGAAGGCAAAGGCGCCCCCCAGCCAACCCCACTTGGCCCCCAGTCCGTTGCGGATGTAGTACATCGGACCACCGACGTGGTTGCCGTTGTCATCCACTTCGCGATAACGCACCGCACAGACGGCCTCGGCGTACTTGGTCGCCATGCCGACCAGCGCCGTGATCCACATCCAGAAGATCGCCCCCGGTCCACCCAGCGCGATCGCCGTCGCCACACCCGCGATGTTGCCGGTACCGATGGTAGCGGAGAGTGATGTCATGAGGGCATTGAACGGCGACATTTCACCATCGCCATCCTTGCCGGGCGCGCGCCCGCTCCACAGCAGCTTGAAGCCGGTACCCAACTTGCGGATCGGCATGCCCTTGAGGCCCGCCTGAAGATAGAAGCCGACCCCGAGCAGCAGGATCAACATCACCGGGCCCCACACCACGCCATTGATGGCGGTAAAGAGAGAACTGATCATTTCCACGCAGATTTCCTCCGCTGAATTGTTGTTATGACTCGATGCGAGGAGAGGACAGCTCACATTAGCGGAAGCTTCCAGTCTTCACTACCCCAACAGGGCTTTACGCTGGAATGTGAGCAAAACGTCACGCAAAAATCATGAACTCGCCAAAAGTCGTAGAGGCACGACGCGCTCAGCTACTGCCACGTGTCGAGACCTTCGTGCATAATGGCGCAACGATTCCCTGAATCAGAAAATCTTTTCACATAGGAAAACACTCATGAGCAACATTCCTGCCACGCTTAAGTACACCGAGAGTCACGAGTGGGTTCAGGACAACGGTGACGGTACCGTGACCATCGGCATCACCGACCACGCTCAGGAAGCGCTGGGCGACGTCGTCTTCGTCGAATTGCCGGAAATCGGTCGCGAACTGGCGCTGGAAGAAGAGTTCGGTGTCATCGAGTCCGTCAAGGCGGCCTCTGATCTGTACGCGCCGCTGGCCGGCGAAGTCATCGCCGTCAACGAGAGCCTCGAAGACGCGCCGGAATCCGTCAACGAAAGCCCCTATGACGATGCCTGGATTCTGAAGATGAAGGTCGCTGACAGCGCCGAGCTGGAAAAGCTGCTCGACGCGGACGCCTACACCCAGCTGGTGGAAAGCGAAGCCTGATCACGGTTGGCCTCCAGCCGCTGTCCGAGACCTCCTGCGCCGGCAAGGCGATGTTCCTCCCGCGGACTGTCACTTGCAGTTCCCGTTGCAGCACAGGATTCCTTGCATGGCTCACGAGACGCTTACCCTGGCCCAGCTGGCCGGGCACGATGATTTCATTTCCCGTCACAATGGCCCGACTGCCGCCAATGTCACGCGCATGCTGGCGACACTGGGTGAAGACAGCATCGAGACGCTGATTGACCGCACCGTGCCGGCGGCCATTCGTCTGGGACGCGAGCTGGACCTCGAAGGGCCGCGCACGGAATCCGAGGCACTGGACTATCTCAAGCGCCTGGCGCGTCAGAACAAGGTATTCAAGACCTATATCGGCCAGGGATATCACAACACCCACCTGCCGGCGGTCATCCAGCGCAACGTGCTGGAGAATCCGGGCTGGTATACCGCGTATACGCCGTACCAGCCGGAAATCGCCCAGGGCCGTCTCGAGGGGCTGCTCAACTTCCAGCAGGCGGTGATGGACCTGACCGGCATGGAACTGGCCAATGCCAGCCTGCTGGATGAGGCCACCGCCGCGGCCGAAGCCATGGCGCTGTGTCAGCGTGGCAACAAGAAGAACAAGAGCAATCGCTTCTTCATCGCCGACGATGTCCTGCCCCAGACGCTGGACGTCATGCGCACGCGTGCCGATTACTTCGGCTTCGAGCTGGTCATCGATGCTGCCGAGAAGGTCGGTGAGCACGACATCTTCGGCGCCCTGTTCCAGTATCCGGGCAATACCGGTCAGGTACGCGATCTCGCACCGCTGCTGGACGCGGCACGCGCCAATGGCGCGATGACCGTGGTGGCCGCCGACCTGCTGAGCCTGGTGCTGCTCAAGTCGCCGGGCAGCCTCGGCGCCGATATCGTCGTCGGCACCTCCCAGCGCTTCGGCGTGCCGATGGGCTTCGGCGGCCCGCACGCCGCCTTCTTCGCCACCACCGACAAGCTCAAGCGCTCGATTCCGGGCCGCATCATCGGGGTCTCCAAGGACTCGCGCGGCAATCCGGCGCTGCGCATGGCGATGCAGACCCGCGAGCAGCACATCCGCCGCGAGAAGGCGACCTCCAACATCTGCACCGCCCAGGCGCTGCTGGCCAACATCGCCGGCTTCTACGCCGTCTATCACGGCGCCGAAGGCCTCAAGCGCATCGCCACCCGGGTGCATCGCCTGACCAGCATTCTCGCCGAGGGCGTCACGCGCTGCGGCATGACACTGGCCCACGACAGCTGGTTCGATGCCATCACCGTCACCGGCGTGGATGCCGGCAAGATCCATGGTCGCGAGCTGACCCACGAGATCAACCTGCGCCACCACGGCGACGGCCGCATCACCATCAATCTCGACGAGACCACTACCGCCGCTGACGTCGGCGTGCTGTTCGACGTGCTGCTCGGCGAGGAGCACGGCCTGTCCGTCGCCGCGCTGGACCAGGACCTGCTGGCCAAGGGCGCAAGCGCGATCCCGGCGGCCTGTCAGCGTGACAGCGACTTCCTGACCCACCCGACCTTCAGCCGCTATCACTCAGAAACCGAGATGCTGCGCTACCTGAAGCGCCTGGAGAACAAGGACCTGTCGCTGACCCACGCGATGATTCCGCTGGGCAGCTGCACCATGAAACTCAACGCCACCACCGAGATGATTCCGGTCACCTGGCCCGAATTCGCCAACGTCCACCCGTTTGCGCCCTCGGATCAGGTGGTCGGCTACAAGCAGATGATCGACGAGCTGTCGGCCTTCCTGGTCGAGATCACCGGCTACGACGCCATCTCCATGCAGCCGAACTCCGGCGCTCAGGGGGAATATGCGGGACTGGTCGCGATCCGTCGCTACCAGGCCTCCATCGGTGAAGGGGCGCGCGACATCTGCCTGATCCCCAGCTCCGCCCACGGCACCAATCCGGCCTCCGCCGCGATGGCCGCCATGAAGGTGGTGGTGGTCGAGTGTGATGCCAGCGGCAACATCGACATCAATGACCTGCGCGCCAAGGCCGAGCAGCACAGCGACAAGCTGTCCGCGATCATGATCACCTACCCGTCCACCCACGGCGTGTTCGAGGAAACCGTGCGCGAGGCCTGTCAGGTCGTTCACGATCACGGCGGTCAGGTCTACATCGACGGCGCCAACATGAACGCCCAGGTCGGCATCTGCCGTCCGGGAGACTTCGGCGGTGATGTCTCGCACCTCAACCTGCACAAGACCTTCTGCATTCCCCACGGTGGCGGCGGTCCGGGCATGGGCCCCATCGGCGTCAAGTCACACCTGGCACCCTTCGTCTCCAACCACGTGGTCACCCCGCTGGAAGGCGTGAAGCCGGAATGCACCGCCGTCTCGGCCGCCGCCTTCGGTTCCGCGGCGATCCTGCCGATCTCCTGGGCCTACATCAAGATGATGGGCGCGCAGGGGCTGCGTGAGGCCACCGAGCTTGCAATCCTCAACGCCAACTACATCGCCACGCGTCTCGATGGGCACTATCCGGTGCTCTATCGCGGCAAGAACGGCACCGTGGCGCATGAGTGCATCATCGATATCCGCCCGCTGAAGGCCGCTTCCGGCATCAGCGAGGAAGACATCGCCAAGCGCCTGATCGACTACGGCTTCCACGCCCCAACCATGTCGTTCCCGGTGGCGGGCACGCTGATGGTCGAGCCCACCGAGTCCGAGTCGCTCTACGAGATCGACCGTTTCTGTGAGGCGATGATCGCGATTCGCGCCGAGATCGCCCGTGTCGAGCAAGGCGAATGGACCCTGGAAGACAACCCGCTGGTGCACGCGCCGCACACCCAGGCGGACCTGATGGACGCCGAATGGAACCGTGGTTATTCCCGCGAGATCGGTGCCTTCCCCAGCGAGCACGTCAAGGCGGCCAAGCAGTGGCCGGCCGTCAACCGGGTCGACAACGTGCATGGCGATCGCCAGTTGATCTGCTCCTGCCCAAGCATCGACCTCTACCGTGATTGAGAGTCTCGATTGAGAGCCAGCAATGAGGCAGTGATGAAACGCTGTCGCTGATCGCTCTGGCAAAAAAACGCCCCTGCCGGGTAACCGGCAGGGGCGTTGTCGTTGCAGCGGTCATTCAGGAGCCTGCTCAGTGGCGCAATGACGCGCCAGCCGAGATCACTCCTTCCAGCTCTTGAGCAGCTCGTCGTAGGCGATGGTCTCGCCCTTGGGCTTCTCGTTGTCCAGCTTGGCCTTCGGCGCACCCGGCTGGGCGAACCAGTACTCCGCATCACGTTCCTCGTTGAGCTTCGGCCCACAGTTGTCCATCACCTTGGCGCGCTCGAGACGCTCGAGAATGCGGTCCTGCGCCTTGGCCAGGCCATCAAGCGCTTCCTGCGGCGTGGCTTCACCACTGGCGGCCTGGGAGATGTACTGCCACCACAGCTGGGCCAGTTTCGGATAATCCGGCACGTTGGTGCCGGTCGGCGACCACTGCACCCGCGCCGGGCTGCGATAGAACTCGACCAGACCGCCCAGCTTCGGCGCGGCATCGGTCATCGCCTGGGACTGGATATCCGACTCGCGGATCGGCGTCAGACCTTCCAGGGTCTTCTTGAGCGAGACGGTCTTGGCGGTCACGAACTGCGCATACAGCCAGGCGGCGTGACGATTCTTCTCCGGCGTGGAGTCGAAGAAGGTCCAGGCACCCACGTCCTGATAGCCAAGCTTCATGCCCTCTTCCCAGTACGGGCCATGCGGTGACGGCGCCATGCGCCACTTGGGCGTGCCGTCGTCGTTGACCACCGGCAGACCATCTCTTGTCATGTCAGCCGTGAAGGCGGTGTACCAGAAGATCTGCTGGGCGATGTTGCCCTGGGACGGCACCGGGCCGGACTCGGAGAAGGTCATGCCCTGAGCTTCCGGCGGTGCGTACTTGCCCAGCCAGTCGACGTACTTGGTGGTGGCATAGACGGCCGCCGGGCCATTGGCCGCGCCGCCACGCGTCACCGAGGAACCCACCGGCTGACATTCCTCGACACGAATGCCCCACTCATCTACCGGCAGGCCGTTGGGCAGGCCCTTGTCGCCGGCACCCGCCATGGAGAACCAGGCATCGGTGAAGCGCCAGCCGAGTGACGGGTCCTTCTTGCCGTAATCCATGTGGCCATAGACCCGCTTGCCGTCGATTTCCTTGACGTCATTAGTGAAGAAATCGGCGATGTCTTCATAGGCTGACCAGTTGACCGGTACGCCCAGCTCGTAGCCGTACTTGTCCTTGAACTGCTTCTTCAAGTCTTCACGCTCGAACCAGTCGGCGCGGAACCAGTACAGGTTGGCAAACTGCTGGTCCGGCAGCTGATAGAGCTTGTCATCCGGGCCGGTGGTGAAATCCAGCCCGATGAAGTCATCCAGATCCAGGGTCGGCGAGGTGAAGGCCTTGCCGTCGCCTTCCATCATGTCGCTGATCGGCACGACCTTGCCATAGCGGAAGTGCGTGCCGATCAGGTCGGAGTCATTGACGTAGCCATCGTAGATGTTGCGCCCGGACTGCATCTGGGTCTGCAGTTTCTCGATGACGTCGCCTTCCTGGATCAAGTCGTGGGTCAACTTGATGCCGGTGATCTCGCTGAAGGCCTTGGCCAGCACCTTGGACTCGTATTCATGGGTGGTCAGGGTTTCCGAGGCCACCTTGATTTCCATGCCGCGCAGCGGCTCGGCGGCCTTGATGAACCACTCGAGCTCGGACATCTGCTCGTCCTTGCTCAGCGTGGAGGGTGAGAATTCCTGGTCGATCCACTTCCTTGCCGCATCCTGATACTGATCGGCCATGGCCTGACTGGAAAGACCCGCGAGCCCCGCCGCCGTGGCGAAGGCGATGGCGTAACGCAGGCGTGCGGGTCGAATGATGTGCTGACTCATGGGATGTCCCTTCATTGGCGTTATTGTTGTGTCGCGTCGTCCAACAACCACTTCCGTCAATCACGTATCACGCGGCGCGAGATGCCGCGTCACGGGTGCGTCTCGCGAAGCAGCTCGCGTTGTGCCCGGTAGAGCGAAGCCGGCTTGACAGCCTCGCCGGGGGATTCCACTCGCGCCTGCAGCTTGTCCAGCGCCTCAAGCTGCGGGTAGTCCGTCACGCCCTTGGCGTTCATCACCCGCTCGTAATCATGACGACTGGCGATGCCCAGCGCGCGGCCGGTGGCGCCCACTACCGTCGGCATGATCACCTTGCCGAAGTGTGAGTCGGCGCGCATGAAGGGCCAGGCATCGTGCGGCTTGCCGGTATTGACCGGATTCCACAACACCAGCCCGCGGAGATGATTGGGCTGATGGCCGACACTGGCGCCCCAGCGGTCGCGTACATGGCCGCCTCGCTTGCGGTCGAAGAGATTGTCCCGCGGCTGCTGACCATGCAGTTCGATCCCACTGTCACCGCCATGCTCCAGTTCAAGGTAGACGTTATGGGTCGCGTAGCGGGCCACGCCGGGCGCATGCCAGGCATGACTTTGGTCGACCACCTGCCTTGCCAGCACCTGATTGCTGTCACTGATCGTCATCGCGATATGTCCCGGCTTGCCGGTCATCCTCACGTCCTCGAGCGTCACCTGGGAGCTGTGGCGCACCTTCACTCCCTGATTGAAACTGTCGAGCCGAACATCACGCACCCAGCCATCGGTGATGCCATCGAGATCCAGCAGGCCGAAGCCGCTGTCGTCCTCGGCGCTGCGATGATGCTTGAAGCGCCCTCGCCAGTTGCCCTTGAGCGTGATGCCTTCGACCCCGACCTCATGCGCCGGATGGATGCGCGCGATACGCCACTGCTCACCGGGGAAGCGCTCGTGCACCACGGGCAACGACAGCGTCAGCCGATTGCCTTCTCGTGCCAGCACACGGTAGCGAGCGCGCTTGACCACCCCATCCCGCTCGATCAGCCAGCGCGACTTGCCGGTTCTGGCCTCCTTTTCCATCTGATAGGGTGCCAGAGCACGTGCTACCGCTTGCGGGCGCTTGTCGATGCTCTCCAGCAATACCTCATCCCCCGCCTTGAGCGATGACGCCTGTGCCACGCCCGCCCCAGCGTCCTGCCTTCCTCCAGATTGCCAAGATGCAGCAACCAGGGCGTGCTCCAGTACCAGCTGGCGTGCAACGGCAGCATCGGTCGGGTCTGCTTGAGACGGGTTCTGTCGCTTCCATCTCCCGCCAGTGTCCAATGACTGCCGGCCAGGCTCAGCCCCTGCATCTTGAGCAATGCCTCGCGCAGTGACTGCTGACGCGCCTTGTCCGAGACTGCCGCCTTGAGCGCGATCATCCGTGCATAGAACCAGTCGCGCTCCGCGGGGCCGAACAATACATAGTCACCGGCGGGGAAATAGAGCACCCCATGGCGCTGAGGACTGTCCGCATCATGCTCGCCCTGCTGCTGCCAACGACGCATCGCGGCATGGGCGCGCAGTACCGCCTCTCGGTCACTCACGTCGTCCGTGCCATCAGCGCCATAATCCGTGACATCGAAGCGGCCAGTCAGAACCGCTTGGGACTCCTGTCAGCACCTCGGGTTCCCTGTTGCCACCGGGCGACGCTGCCCGTCGTCAACGCTCACACCCCTCTTCTCATCCCCCCTCACTTCACCCTCACCTCATCCCCACTTCATCAACACCAGCATCCAGACGACACAGACGATGCTGATCATCCACAGCACCTGATCAGTGAAGCCCAGCCACAGCAGATGCAGCCAGCCGCTGGAGAGCAGGCCGATGAACAGTCTGTCGCCACGCGTGGTCGCGATGGGCAGAAAGCCCTGGCGACTCAGCGTCGGGGTCACGAACTGCCAGGCGGTCATGCCCAGCAGCAAGGTGCCGATACCGGCAAAGAAGAGTGACGTGGGCAGTGTCCAGGCCATCCATTCCATCATCATGTCCTCTTGTAGGCCGCCAGCAGCGACTCGCTGGCGGCAATGACAGCGGCGCTCGTCTGGCCGCCGCTCACACCCGACCCAGGGCGAAGCCCTTGGCGACGTGATTGCGCACGAAGTAGATCACCAGAATGCCGGGAATCAGCGTCAGGGCGCCGGCGGCGGCCAGCACGCCCCAGTCGATGCCCGAGGCCGAGACCGTTCGCGTCATCACCGCCGCGATCGGCTTCGCCTCCGTCGAGGTCAGGGTTCGCGCCAGCAACAGCTCCACCCACGAGAACATGAAGCAGAAGAAGGCGGTCACCCCGATGCCCGGGCGAATCATCGGAATGAACAGCGTCAGGAAGAAGCGCGGAAAACTGTAGCCATCGATATAGGCCGTCTCATCGATCTCCTTGGGCACGCCGGACATGAAGCCTTCCAGAATCCAGACCGCCAGCGGCACGTTGAACAGACAGTGCGCGAGTGCCACCGCCAGCGGAGTATCGAACAGTCCCACCGAGGAGTAGAGCTGGAAGAACGGCAGCAGGAAGACCGCCGGCGGTGCCATTCGATTGGTCAAGAGCCAGAAGAACAGATGCTTGTCACCCAGGAAGCGATAGCGCGAGAAGGCATAGGCCGCCGGCAGTGCCACCGTCAGCGAGATGGCCATGTTGAGCACCACATAGCTCATCGAGTTCACATAGCCCATGTACCAGCTGGGGTCGGTGAAGATCACCCGGTAGTTGTCGAAGGTGAAGTTCTGTGGCCACAGGGTCAGGCCGCCGAGAATCTCCTGATTCGACTTGAACGACATGATCAGCAGCCAGTAGATCGGCACCAGCAGGAACAGCAGGTAGATCGTCATTACCAGACGCTTGCGTGTTTTCATCACTCGTCTCCTCAGGCGTCGTCACTGTCCTGGTGGGTCATGGCGGTATAGAACAGCCACGAGACCAGCAGGATGATGAGGAAGTAGATCAGCGAGAAGGCAGCGGCGCGTCCGAGATCGAACTGGCCGATCGCCATCTGGGTCAAGGTCTGGGACAGGAAGGTCGTGGTGGTACCCGGCCCGCCACCGGTGAGAACGAAGGGCTCGGTGTAGATCATGAAACTGTCCATGAAGCGCAGCATGATGCCGATCAGCAGCACGCTCTTGAGCTTGGGCAGCTGGATGTAGCGGAACACGGCCCAGGGTGAGGCACGGTCGATGCGCGCGGCCTGATAGTAGACATCGGGAATGGCGCGCAGCCCCGAGTAGCACAGCAGTGCCACCAGCGACGTCCAGTGCCAGACATCCATCACCAGCACCGTCACCCAGGCGTCGGCCGGATTGGAGGCGTAGTTGTAATCGATGCCCAGTTGCCCCAGCGCCCAGCCGTAGAGCCCGATGTCCTCACGCCCGATGATCTGCCAGATGGTGCCGACCACGTTCCAGGGAATCAGCAGCGGCAGGGCCAGCAGGATCATGCACAACGAGACCATGAAGCCCTTGCGCGGCATCGAGAGCGCCACGGCGATCCCCAGCGGAATCTCGATGGCGAGTACCGCGAAGGAATAGACGAACTGGCGAACCAGCGAGTCGTGCAGGCGCTCGTCGCGCAGGATCTCGCGATACCATTCGGTTCCCACGAAGAAGCGTGTGGAGGGATCGAAGATGTCCTGCACCGAGTAGTTGACCACCGTCATCATCGGGATGATGGCCGAGAACGCCACCACGATGACCACCGGCAGCACCAGCCACCAGGCGCGATTGTTGTGTGTGCGTTGCATCAGGCGTTTCCTCCCGGCTGCTCTCCACTTTCCCCTCTGGCAAAGCTGTCCGCCTCGCCGCTGTCGGGCGCGCCGGCCTGTGACAGATCCAGCAGATGCTCATCGAGATAGAAGCGCTGCCAGCGGGCCGGTAGCCGCAGCCGCACACCCCCGACAGGGATAGGCGCATCTTCCTCGATACGTGCCTTGAAGATGCAGCCACCGCCGATGTCGAGATCCACTACCTTGTAGGTGCCAAGATCCTGCACCAGCGTGACCTGACCACTGAGCCAATGCTCGCGGGTGTCGGAAACCGCCGCAGCGGGTGAGCTGTCGCTGGCCTCGAGCTCGACGAATTCCGGACGGATGCCCAGCTTCAACTCGCCCTTGCGCTCCTCAAGCGTCGCCAGCAGCGCCCGTGGAAGGTGCAGCAAGGGCGCGTCCTCCCCCGTCCCGAGCCGCACGCCCTCTGATTCCAGCGTGATGCTGGCCAGATTCATGCCCGGCGAGCCGATGAAGTAGCCCACGAAGGTGTGAGCGGGGTCCTCGAACAGCTCGCGCGGGGTACCGAACTGCACGATGCGGCCTTCATACATCACCGCGATCTTGTCGGCGAAGGTCGAGGCCTCCAGCTGGTCATGGGTGACGTAGACCATGGTGATGTTGAACTGCTCATGGATCTGCTTGAGCTTGCGCCGCAGCTTCCACTTGAGGTGGGGGTCGATGACGGTCAGCGGTTCATCGAACAGGATGGCGGCCACGTCATCACGCACCAGCCCGCGGCCCATCGAGACCTTCTGCTTCTCGTCGGCCGTCAGGTTGCTGGCACGCCGCGTCAGCAGGTCTTCCAGCTCCAGCACCTGGGCGATCTCACGTACCCGAGACTGCACCTTGTGCTCCGGCTGGCGCTGATTGCGCAGCGGGAAGGCCAGATTGTCGAAGACGGTCATGGTGTCGTAGACCACCGGGAACTGGAACACCTGAGCGATGTTGCGCTCTTCCGGCGGCAGCCGATTGACCACGCGATCATCGAAGCGCACCTCGCCCTCGGAGGGGGCCAGCAGCCCGGAGATGATGTTGAGCAGCGTACTCTTGCCACAGCCCGACGGGCCGAGCAGCGCATAGGCACCGCCCTGCTGCCAGACATGGTTCATGCGCCGGATGGCGTAGTCACTGTCAGCCGTAGGCGTCGCCAGGTAGCTGTGCGCCAGATCATTGAGGTGTATTTCCGCCATCAGGCCAGCCCTCCGCCAGTCGTGGTGGGTCGCTCGGGCGAGCGGATCAGTGCCCCGTCGCCGCCCGGGCCTGCCACTTCACCGCCAGCGCGGCCCTTGTCATCCGCGAAGACGAACAACTTGTGCGCGGGGGCATAGACCCGGATGGCATCATCCACGGCGAAGTCGTGGATACCGGACAGGTGCAGCACCAGGGAGTGATCGTCATTGCTGACATGCAGGAAGGTCTCGGAGCCGGAGATCTCGGCGATATCCACCGTGACGGCGAACTCGAGATCATCGTCGGCCAGCGGCGCCAACCCCAGATGACTGGGACGGATACCGAAGCGATAGGCCCCGCTCTCGAGCCCCACCAGTGGTGTGGGCAGCACGAACCGGCTGCCCTGCTCGCCGGCACTGGCGGCACCGGAGAACGCCAGTTCACGCCCACGCACCTCGGCCTCGAACAGATTGATCTGCGGCTCGGAGTAGAGCTTCGCCGCCTCGACACTCACCGGATGATGGTAGACGGCCTCGGTAGGCCCGGACTGCAACACCCGCCCTTCATGCATCAGGGTGGTGGTGCCACCGAGCGCCAGCGCCTCACCGGGTTCGGTGGTGGCGTAGACGGCGATGGTGTTGCGGGTCGCGAACAGGCTGCGCATCTCGTGGCGCAGCTCTTCGCGCAGCTTGTAATCAAGATTGACCAGCGGCTCATCGAACAGCACCAGGTCAGCATCCTTGACCAGCGCCCGCGCCATGGCCGTACGCTGCTGCTGACCGCCGGAGAGCTCCGCCGGCTGACGCGCGAGGAACTGCTCGATATGCAGCATCTCGGCGATCTCGTGCACGCGGCGACGGATTTCCTCCGGCGCCATGCGCGCCAGCTTCAGCGGCGAGGCGATGTTGTCGTAGACGCTCAGACTCGGGTAGTTGATGAACTGCTGATAGACCATCGAGATGTTGCGCTCGCGCACCGGGCGGCCGGTCACGTCCTCGCCGTTCATCACGATTCGCCCATCACTGGGCACATCGAGGCCTGCCATCAGGCGCATCAGTGAGGTCTTGCCGGACAAGGTGCGTCCCAGCAGCACATTGAAGGAGCCGGGCTCGAAGGTCAGGTCCACCCTGTCGATATGGGTCTCGCGGCCAACCCGGCGGGTGACCGCCTCAAGGCTCAAGGACATGGCGCTGTCTCGTCTGGTGAAAGTCATCGGGGCAGGGACACGGCCAACCACTGCCGAGTGTTCATACCCACCTGGTGGCTCTCATCTAGCGAACCCTGTGCCAGCCGCGCGCAACCCCGTGCCCCCCGACACCCTCTGCCAGCCCTCGCATACCGCCAGATCGCCCTCTTTCGTTGATCATTCAGTCACTTGCCAGATGCGACCAAGGCAGGGGCAGACCATGGTCTAGCCCGTCAACCACCCCGTCTCCCGCTACTCTGATGAACAGTGTCTGAACACTGGAGTCCTCGGAACTGAACACTCGCCACGCACAAGTGAACATTGCCGTGAACACTCCCCAAGACCGAAAACAGCATCGATGACAGCACCGATAACAGCATCAATAACAACAGAGGCCTGAAAGGCCCGCCGCACAAGGGATGTCTCATGACAGCACGCCATCATTCCGCCAGCCACGTCGATAACCACGTCGATAACCACACCGCCGCCCCCCCAGCTCACTCCACGCCCCATCCCGCCGCTGCTCCCGTGGCACTTCAGCATTCCTCACTGGTGTGTCCGCCGGAAGAGCTCGTCTGGCGTCAGCGTCAGGCCGCCAGCCTGATGGCGACGGTGGCGTCAGCGGTGGCCGGTCATACCCTTAACCTGCTCGATCACTGGCAGGCGTGTCTGGTACTGACCGACCGCGACGGCGTGGTGCTGGCAAGCTACGGCCATCAACAGCTGCTGGGCAATGACGCCACCCTGCTGCGCCCCGGCGCGCGCTGGCGCGAGGAATCGCTGGGGCATAACGCCATCGCCGAGACGCTGAATGCGCCGCGCGCCAATCGCCTGGCACGCATCGCGCTCGACGCGCATGACGCCGAGTGCCTCAAGGGGCTGGCCAGTGCCAGTGCCGCCCTGCTGGCGCCCGCGAGCTGGAACAGTCGCCGCGGGCTGACCCCCTGTGCCTGCGAGGGCTGCCTGGGACTGATATGCGATCCCTATCGCGTCCGCCAGTACAGTCTCGGCATGCTCGGCGTACTGGCGGATGACATCGAGCAACGCCGTCTCGATGAGGCGCTCGGGCATGATCATCATCTGTTGCGCCTGCATCTCAACCGTTCTCAGCTGGACTCGCCCAGCGCCGCCCTGCTGGCTGTCACGCCGCAGGGCCAGGTCGCGGCCGCCAGTCGCAGAGGGCTGCAGCTGCTGGCAGCGCACCTTGAGCTCTCGCCATCGCCAGATTGCGCGGAACACCCGGCGGACAACGGCCACTCAGGCCGCTGCCTGCCATCCAAGCCTTGCGCGCCTGCATCATGGCGATGCCGGCTGGGCCCGAGTCTGCGAGCTGCTGGCACGGCTGGTGAACGCTCGCCTGCCACTGCTGCTGCAGGGCGAGACAGGTGTCGGCAAGGAAGAGGTGGTCAAGGCGCTGCATCAGGCCAGTCATCGCGCCCATCAGCCGCTGGTCGCCATCAATTGCGCGGCATTGCCCGATGAGCTGGTCGAGGCTGAGCTGTTCGGGTATCGGCGCGGCGCCTTTACCGGTGCCGACCCTGCGGGGCGCGAGGGCCGACTGATCGAGGCCAATGGCGGACGCCTGTTTCTGGATGAGATCGGCGACATGCCACTGCATGTGCAGGCGCGTCTGCTGCGCGTGCTGCAGGAGCGTGAAGTCACCCCGCTGGGCGGCGGCAAGCCGCAGCGGGTCGATTTCGAACTGGTGGCCGCCACCCATCAGCCTCTCAGCGAGCTGGTCAAGGCAGGTCACTTCCGGGCGGACCTCTACTACCGACTGTGTGGCGCCAGCATCGCCCTGCCGCCACTGCGCGATCGCCAGGACATGGCTGGATTGAGCCATGCCCTGCTGACACGGCTGTGCCGGGAGCAGCAACGCGAGCTGCCACGCATCACCCCTGATTTCCTGAACCGTCTCATGCAGCATGATTGGCCGGGCAACGTGCGTGAGCTGGACAATGTGTTGCGTCTGGCACTGGCGCTGTGCGATGGGCCGTCTCTTGAAGCGTGCCACGTGATGCTGTCGGGCGACCTGCCCCCGCTGCATGACCTCTCCAGTGCCGAGGAGCTGCAGAGCGCGCTGGACGCGCTGGGCGGCAACGTCTCGCGTCTCGCTCGGGAGCTGGGCATCAGTCGCACCACGCTCTACAAGCGACTCGGCGCGGCCTGACGCAGCAGGCTTCTCCTCAAGCCCCGGCCCTGAAACGCCCGTGCCCCCGCAGACAGACTCTGCGGGGGCACGGGCGTTTCACACGACTCACATTTCTTACCGCTACCAAGCACCTAACACTCATCAGCTCGGCGTCAGGCCGCGCAGGCGCTCATTGCGACGGCGAATCAGCTCCAGTGTCGTCAGCAGCAGGATCGAGACCAGCACCAGCAGCGTGGCCACCGCCAGAATCGTCGGACTGATCTCCTCGCGGATACCGGACCACATCTGGATCGGGATGGTGGTCTGCGCCGGCCCGGCGATGAACAGCACCACCACGACTTCATCGAACGAGGTGATGAAGGCGAACAGCGCACCGGACACCACGCCCGGCGTCACCAGCGGCAGGATGATGCGGAAGAAGGTGCGACTCGGGCTGGCCCCCAGCGAGTGCGCCGCACGCGTCAGAGAGTGATCGAATCCGGACAGCGTCGCCGTCACCGTGATCACCACGAAGGGAATGCCTAGCGCGGTGTGCGCCAGAATCACGCCCAGATAGGTCTGCGTCAGCCCCAGCTTCGAGAAGAAGAAGAACATCGCCGCGGCACTGATGATCAATGGCACGATCATCGGCGAGATCAGGATCGCCATGATGGTGTTGCGAAACGGCATGAAGCGACTCGAAAGCCCAAGCGCGGCAAGCGTGCCCAGTACCGTGGCCAGCACCGTCGCACATACCGCGACGAAGATGCTGTTCTTGATCGAGCGCATCCACTCATCCGACGTGAAGAACTCCTGATACCAGCGCAGCGAGTAACCCTCCGGGTCCAGCGACAGCATCTTCTCCGAGAAGGTGAAGTAGGGTTCGGCATTGAACGAGAGCGGAATGATCACCAGGATCGGCCCGATCAGGAACAGGAAGATCAGCGCACAGAGTGCGCAGAACACCCAATGCCAGATCCGCTCACCACGTGTTGCATAGGAAGGTATGGCCATCTGTCACCCCAGTTTGACCTTGTCGACACCGATCAGGCGGTTGTAGACGAGATAGAAGAGGATCACCACGACCAGCAGGATCGAGCCAATGGCCGCTGCCAGTCCCCAGTTGAGCGAGGTCTGCATGTGATAGGCGATGAAGTTGGTGATGAAGCGGCCCGACTGCCCGCCCACCAGTGCCGGCGTGATGTAGTAGCCGATGGAGAGGATGAAGACCAGAATCGAGCCTGCTCCGATACCCGGCAGGGTCTGCGGGAAGTAGACGCGTCGGAAGGCGGTGATCGGCCCGGCACCCAGCGAGCGCGCCGCGTGCATGTAGCTGGGCGGAATGGTCTTCATGACCGAGTACAGCGGCAGGATCATGAAGGGCAGCAGGATATGGGTCATCGCGATGATGGTGCCGGTCTTGTTGTAGATCATCTGGATGCGCGCCTCCTCGGCGAGTATCCCGACGCCTACCAGCATGTCGTTGAGCACCCCCTGCTGCTGCAGGATCGCGATCCATGTCGTGGTGCGTACCAGAAGCGAAGTCCAGAACGGCAGCAACACCAGAATCATCAGCAGATTGCCGCGCCCGGCAGGCAGGGTCGCCAGCAGCCAGGCCACCGGATAGGCCAGCAACAGACATAGCCCGGTGATCGCGGCGCTCATCCAGAAGGTGCGGATGAACAGCGAGACATGGATCTGCAGATATTCCGGCTTCTCGACGATCTCGCCAGTGGGAGAGAACTGACGATCCACCGCCGCCAGATAGTAGGAAGCCGTGTAAGGCGTGGACTCGCGCTTGATCAAGCGCCAGATGTCCGGGTCCTGCCAGTCCTCATCGGCCTCGATCAATGCCGCCTTGTAAGGGGCCTCCATGCGAGCGGCCTTGCGTGCACTCTTCATGAACAGTGAGCGCATGCCCGACATTTCATAGTTGAGACGTGAGGCGACACGCCCGAGATTGCGCGCCTTGAGGCCCGCGGCAAGGTCGTCTGCCAGCGCGGCGTAGGTAGCCTCATCCGGCAATCCCTCGCCGTCCCAGTCAACCAGCGCCTGACTGGTGCGCGGCAGATAGGTGGAGACTTCCGGGTTGTCGACACTGCGCGACAGCATGTCGAAGATGGGCATGACGAAGGCCAGCCCGATGAAGATCAACAGCGGTGCCACCAGCAGCAACGCCTTGAGACGGCTGCGGCGGATGGCACGATTGAGACTCTGTTTCAGGGGCACGCCGTCGGCGGTGGTCAGTGCCGCGCCGGGTGCTCCATTGGGGTCATGTTCTGCGCTTCCGGACGTGGCCGGGGCGGAGGAATCGCTCATCCTGCACTCCTTGATCGGCTATCCGAGGATGCCTGAGCCGTCAGCCGCTTCCCGCACGCTGCCGGGCGATCAGGCATGATCAAAAAGGCCCCGGCGCGCGGTCGTGCGCCACCGGGGCCATCGGGTCAGTGCGGGGATCAGCGTGCCAGCCAGGCGTTGAAGCGCTGGCTCAGCTCATCGAGGTTGTCGGCCCAGAACTCGTCATCCT
Source organism: Cobetia sp. ICG0124 (assembly GCF_004006355.1). Classification (NCBI taxonomy): domain Bacteria; kingdom Pseudomonadati; phylum Pseudomonadota; class Gammaproteobacteria; order Oceanospirillales; family Halomonadaceae; genus Cobetia; species Cobetia sp. ICG0124. Next base: position 2,198,981 of record NZ_CP024893.1, read on the forward strand.
TGGGAATGGCGGTCTCGAAGTTGGGGCCGTAGGTCGGCATGTGCGGCTTCATGTCGATGCCCGTATCGGCGTGGGTCGAGACCAGCGCCGCAGACGAGGTACGTGCCGGACCGTAGGAGATGTACTTGGCCTGGTCCGCCAGACGCTGGGTGTCGGTGGCAAACATCAGGTAATCCTTGACCTTGTCGAGCTTGCCGGTCGGGACGACCCATCCGTCCAGCTCGAACACCTGAGCATCCCAGACGATGGCGAAGGGCTGCTTCTCGTTGACCTCGGCATTGAAGATACGGCCGTTGTAGGCAGAGGCGAAGGCCACTTCCTTGTCCGCCAGCAGCTGCGGCGGCTGGGCACCCTCCTCCCACCAGATGACGCTGTCCTTGATGGTATCGAGCTTGGCGAAGGCACGCTCGATGCCTTCATCGGTCTCCAGCATGTCGTAGACCTCTTCCGGTGCCACACCATCAGCGACCAGTGCCCATTCCATGTTGTTGATCGGCTTCTTCTGCAACGCACGCTTGCCGGGGAACTCCTCGAGATTGAAGACATCATCGATGGAATCCGGCTGCTTGTCCTCGGGGAACATCTCGGTATTGAAGGCCACGATGTTGGAATAGACGATCTGCGGCACGAAGCACTCACTGAGCGAGCCTTCGATGAAATCCTCACTGGCCGGTGTTCCATCCGGCGCTGCCGCGAACAGGGTGTCCGGGTCCAGCGGCTCGATCAGCCCTTCGGAGCAGGCGATCAGCGCGTCGCTGGGCAACATGTCGACCAGATCCCAGGTGACGTTGCCTGCCTGTACCTGGGCACGCAGCCCCGAGAGCGCATTGGACGACTTGTCGATATTGACGACGGTATCGCCGCTCTTCTCTTCCCATGGCTCGTGATAGGCCTTGAGCTGGCTTTCACTGTACGCCCCGCCCCACGACACGATATTGAGTGTCTCGGCCTGAGCTGCGGTGGCGCCAAGGCTTGCCGTGGCGACCGCCACGACCAGAGCGGCACGCAGTGGCATGCTGAAGAGATGAATCGATTGATCACTGACATGGGTGAATCTCCCTGAATTCTTGTTGTTGTACTGCACTCTTGTCGCGAATCGTGCTGTTGCTCTCTCGGGTAAGCCTGTGCTGTCGTCAGGCATCCAGTGCTCGGCAATCGCAGGCATCCCACCCGACCTGCAATGTCTGTCCGGGCCGCAAGGGTGGATAGCCTTCGGCATTGGGTGTCTTGATGATGAATTCGTCACTGCCACATACCGCCACTCGCGTGCGCAGATGATCTCCAAGATAGATCACCTCAAGCACCTCGGCGGTAAAGACATTGTCGGGAGGGCACCTGCCTCTTCGCTGGACAGCAGACGCACCCGCTCCGGGCGGAGCGACAGTTGGGTACGCTCGCCAATCTCATTGACGGCGACCTTGAGTGCCCGCACCTGCTCGCCACTGTCGAGGGTCACGGTGCAATGCGCGTCTTGTGCTTCCAGCTGTGTGACCTGCCCGTTGAGGCGGTTGTTCTCGCCGATGAAATAGGCGACGAAGGCATTCTCCGGCGCCTCATACAGCGCCTCGGGGGTCGCCAGCTGCTGGACGATGCCATCATTGAAGACCGCGATGCGGTCCGACATGGTCAGCGCTTCCGTCTGGTCGTGAGTCACGTAGAGCATGGTGACGCCGAGACGCTGGTGGATGCGCTTGATCTCGAACTGCATCTCTTCACGCAGATTCTTGTCAAGCGCCCCCAGCGGCTCATCCATCAGCACCAGTTCCGGCTCGAAGACCAGCGCGCGCGCCAGGGCGACCCGCTGTTGCTGTCCGCCGGAGAGTTGCCCCGGGCGGCGATCCCCGAATTCGCCGAGCCGCACCATGTCCAGGGCATTGGCCACCTTGGTGGAAATCTCTTCCTTGCTCATGCCGCGCACTTCCAGCGGAAATGCCAGGTTCTCGGCCACGCTCATGTGCGGAAACAGGGCGTAATTCTGGAAGACCATGCCGATGCCGCGCTTGTGCGGTGGCAAGTCGTTGATGGGGGTACCGTCGAGAAGGATGTCGCCATGAGTCGGCGTTTCGAAGCCCGCCATCATCATCAGGCAGGTAGTCTTGCCGGAACCGGACGGCCCCAGCAGGGTGACGAACTCGCCGCGCCGAACTTCAAGATTGAAGCCCTTGACCACCAGCGTTTCGCCGTCATAGCTCTTTTGCACATCATTGAAGATCGCGAAGCAGGAGCTGGTCTCCTGCGGCGCGTCGGGCTCTGCAGTCATGACCATGCGTGGTATCCATGGTCAGAACTTGGTGATGACCCACACGGCGTGGATGATCCCCGGCAGGAAGCCGAAACAGGTCAGGATGATGTTGATCCAGAAATGCTTGTTGGCGACCCCCACCTGCATCAGTACGCCCAGCGGCGGAAGGATGATGGCCAGAATGATGCGAATGATATCCATAGTTTGCTCCTTGCGGGTGGACCCGGGAGTCACGATTGACCTTCTGTGCAAGCGACTCGGACTCCGCTGCCAGTTGCTCGTGATAGCGCTCCCAGTCCTCCCAGTCATGTGGCGTGCCACTGCGGGGGCGGTGACTGCCCGACTCACGTGCACGTGCCCAGGCGTGTTCTTCCAGACTCTGAGGCTTGTCCTCTTCCTTGTCCTTGTCGCCATCCAGGCCGTGCTTTGCCATGTACTCTCTTGCGTTCATCTGCTGCCTCGCTTGTCAGGCGCGAAACCTGACGATGCTGTGACTTACCCACTACCTGCGGCTGACACCGAGCAATATCAAGCCTGCACACCGCTTTCGAACAAAAAACGTCATCAAGAAAAGCTATCGCATCGCTTGATGCAATCAAATTCACCCGCCCCCGGCATCTGCATAGACTGGCTCCAGTTTCGCAAGGCACTGATTCTTCAGTCTTCATCGCCTGCCAACCCATTCAACATTCTCTTGTCGAGATCGGAGCCAATTTCATGCAACTCGAGTCACACGAAGGCCAGCAAGTCCCCAACGTCAGCTTCAAGATTCGCCGCGACGGCCGTCTGGTCGAACGCACCAGCGAGGAGATCTTCTCAGGCCGCAACGTGGTGGTCTTCGCCCTGCCGGGTGCCTTCACCCCGACCTGCTCTTCCACCCACCTGCCGCGTTACAACGAACTGGCCGATCGTTTCTATGCGGTCGGGATCGACGAGATCGTCTGCCTGTCGGTCAACGACGCCTTCGTCATGGAATCCTGGGGCGAGCATCAGGAAGCCGAGAACCTGAGCCTGATCGCCGATGGCAACGGTGACTTCGCACAGGGCATGGGCATGCTGGTCGACAAGAGCGATATCGGCTTCGGCAAGCGCAGCTGGCGCTACTCCATGCTGGTGCGCAACGGCGTGGTCGAGAAGCAGTTCATCGAGCCGCAGAAACCGGGCGACCCCTTTGAAGTCTCCGACGCCGACACCATGCTGGATTATCTGGACCCGGAAGCCGGCCGTCCCAGCTTCGCCACCTTGTTCAGCAAGCCGGGCTGCCCGTACTGCGCACGTGCCAAGCAGATGCTTGATGAAGCCCGCATCAGCTACGAAGTCATCGAAGTCGGCACCCGTGGCGTGACCTCTCGCACCCTGCGCGCCATGACCGGCCAGGCCACCGTGCCTCAAGTCTGGATCGACGGTGAGCACGTCGGCGGCAGCGATGAAGTCGCCCGCTACTTCGGCAGCCTGACCAGCGCCTGAGCGCTTCACGCTGACGTAACCCCATCGCCATCTCGTTTCATCATGCGCGGGTCACGTCAGGTGCGCCGCTGGCGCACCTTGAGGAGTACGACGTGAACGAACGCCAGGTTGAAGTCGCCATCATCGGCGCAGGCAGTGCAGGACTCGGCGCCTATCGCGCCGCCAAGGCCCACACCGATTCCGTGGTCATGATCGAGGGCGGCCCCTACGGCACCACCTGTGCCCGTGTCGGCTGCATGCCCTCCAAGCTCTTGATCAGTGCGGCGGAAGCCGCGCATCACGCCCGTGATACCGCACCGTTCGGCATCAATATCGAAGGCGAGGTCAAGGTGGATGGCCGCGCCGTGATGGACCGCGTCAAGCGAGAGCGCGACCGCTTCGTCGGTTTCGTGGTCGAGTCCGTGGAAGGCATCCCGCCGCAGGACAAGCTGCGCGGCAATGCACGCTTCGAGACCGCCAACAGCCTGATCATCGGCGACAACGAGACCCGCGTGACCTTCGAGCGTGTCGTGATCGCCACCGGCTCGCGCCCCAGCTACCCGGGCTTCTTCGAGAATGCCGGTGACCGCCTGATCATCAATGACAACGTCTTCGAGTGGGACGACCTGCCGGAATCCGTCGCCGTCTTCGGCCCGGGCGTCATCGGGCTGGAGCTGGGCCAGGCGCTCACGCGTCTCGGCGTGCGCATCCGCATGTTCGGCGTCGGCGGCGCCATCGGCCCGCTGCGTGACGAGAAGCTGCGTGCCAATGCCGATCGCGTCTTCAACGAGGAGTTCTATCTGGACCCGGACGCCAAGGTCGAGAAGATCGAACGTGTCGAGGACGAGAACGGTGCCGGTGTCGAGATCACCTTCATCGAGCGTGGCAGCGAAGCTCGCCTGACCGAACGTTTCGACTATCTGCTCGCGGCCACCGGTCGTCGCCCGAATGTCGATCGCCTAAATATCGACGCCCTCGGGCTGAAGCTGGACGAGCGCGGCGTGCCGATCTTCAATCGCCACACCCTGCAGACTCGCCTGAGCGATGACACCCCGAGCCATGTCTTCATCGCCGGCGACGCCAACAACGACCTGCCGCTGCTGCACGAGGCCTCCGACGAGGGCCGTATCGCCGGTGACAACGCCGGTCGCTTCCCCGAGGTGCGTGCCGGTCACCGCAAGAGCACCATCGCCGTCGTCTTCAGCGATCCGCAGATGGCGACCATCGGCCTCTCCACCGCCGAGATCGAACAGCGCTACGGTGCCTGCGACTGCTACGCGGTCGGCGAAGTCGACTTCACCGGCCAGGGCCGCTCCCGCGTGATGCGCATGAACAAGGGCATGCTGCGCGTCTATGGCGAGCAAGGCACTGGCCTGCTGCTGGGTGCCGAGATCTTCGGTCCCCGTGCCGAGCACCTCGCCCACCTGCTGGCCTGGTCCCATCAGCAGCGCATGACCATCGAGCAGATGCTGGAAATGCCCTTCTATCACCCGGTGATCGAGGAAGGTCTGCGCACCGCGCTGCGGGATCTCAATGCCAACCTGCAGCTGGGGCCGGCCGTGGTCGAACGCTGCATGGAGTGCGGCCCGGGCGACTGATCTCGCCGCACGACAGCGGCGAAGCAGGAGACCTGCCCATGAAAGCCACACAACTGAAGGTCCCTTCGACCCTTCGCGACATCATGTCCCGCGACTGTTATCGGGTGAAGGCTCGCACCAGCATCCTGGAATTCGCCCACGGCCTGACCCATCACCGTCTGCCGGGTGCGCCTGTGGTCGATGACCTGGATCGTCTGGTCGGTTTCATCTCGGAGCAGGACATCCTCGGCAAGCTGCTCGACAGCGCCTATCACTGCGGCCAACACGCACAGGTCGGTGACCTCATGCGTCACGAGGTCCTGAGTGTCGGCCCCAATGACAGCATCACCGACCTTGCACAGCGCATGAATGGGCATCAGCCCAAGGTCTATCCCGTGGTGGAACAGGGACGCCTGATCGGTGTGGTGACACGTCGTGATGTCCTGAGTGCCCTGCTCACCATGCAGGCGGGTTGCTGAAAGAACAGTTAAAGCCAGACATAACATCGCGATAACATCATGTCCTTGCCAACTATGACTGCAGCTTTGGCATTTCTATCCCGAGGGTGGCCAAAAAAATCGGCCTTTTTTGTCACAGACCTTTACCAGATGTGAAAGCTGGGCTACGTGCGTTGCCTGATGAAGACGCCACAAGGACATCGCATGTCTGCCACGCCCCATGATCTGAGTGCCCTCACCCTGCATCATCCGGAAATTGCCACTCTGAGGGCTCGCCGGGAAATCAGCTGGCTGAACCCCGGACGACTCGACATCACGCAAGCGCAGGCCTCGCCGGCATTGCAGGCAAGTGGCGTGGGCGAACAGGATATCGAGGCTGCCGAGGCGCGCCTGGCACGTTTCGCGCCCTGGATTGCCGAGGCCTTTCCTGAGACGGCCGCCGCGTCAGGGCGCATCGAATCACCGCTGGTGGCAGCGCCCAGCTTGCAGCAGGCGCTGGGCGCACTCCCCGGCCGCCTGATGATCAAGTGTGACCATCAACTGCCGATCTCAGGGTCCATCAAGGCACGTGGTGGCATCCACGAGGTGCTCAAGCATGCCGAGCGTCTCGCCATTGACGCAGGGCTTGTGCGTCTTGATGACGACTATCGCACCTTCGAACACCCCGCGATTCAGGCACTGCTGGCCAACCAGCGGATACTGGTGGGCTCCACCGGCAACCTTGGACTCAGCATCGGGATCATGAGTGCCCGACTCGGCTTTCGCGTCACCGTCCACATGTCGGCGGATGCCAAGCAGTGGAAGAAGGACCTGCTGCGCTCGCGTGGCGCAGAGGTCGTGGAGCACAGCGGCGATTACAGCAAGGCGGTCGAGGCTGGACGCCGGGAGGCGCAGCAGCCAGACGCCCACTTCATCGATGATGAAAGCTCGCGGGATCTGTTCATGGGCTACGCCACGGCAGCCAGCCGCCTCGCGCGGCAGCTCGAGGATCAGGGGATTGCCGTGGATGCCCGCCATCCGCTGTGCGTCTACCTGCCGTGTGGCGTCGGCGGCGGCCCGGGCGGCGTGGCCTACGGCCTCAAGCAGGTCTTCGGTGACGCCGTGCACTGCTTCTTCGCCGAGCCGGTCAATTCCCCCTGCATGCTGCTGGGCATGTTGACCGGGAAGCATGACGGCATCGCGGTGGAGGATATCGGACTGGACAATCGCACCTGTGCCGATGGCCTGGCGGTGGGGCGCGCCTCGGCCTTCGTCGGACAGGTGATGGCACCGCTGCTCAGTGGCATCTACACCCTGTCGGATGACAGCATGCTCGAATGGCTGGCGCTGGCGCATGACAGCGAAGGGCTCAAGCTTGAGCCGTCGGCGCTGGCCGGGGTGCCCGGCATCATCCGCGTGCTGCGCAATGACGCCCCCGAGTGGCACGCCTGGCGAGCGGCTGTCGGGCTGGATGACGGCGAAGTGCAGGCCAGCACCACCCATGTCATATGGGCCACCGGCGGCAGCATGGTGCCCGATGAGATCTGGCAGGCCGACTATCAGCGTGGCAAGGCGTTGCTGGATCAGGCGATGAACGCCTGCCATAACCACACGCCCGTCAGGGTCAGCCCGATCACGCCCAGCGGGCGTGAATAGCGTTGCCAGAGGGCCATCGCCTGATCCTCGACCAGTGCCACCAGGGCCGCCAGTCCGAAATAGCGCACTCCGCGCCCGACCAGTGCCGCCAGCAGGAACAGCCCGACCGGATACCCGCTGGCACCGGCGACCAGCATGGCGCTCTGGAAGGGAATCGGCACGATGCCGATCAGCATGATGGCGAGGAAGCCCTGCTCGCTGAAGCGCTGCTGGAAGGCTTCGAAGGCCTGCTGACCGCCGAAGAAGCTGATCAACCCATCGCCCCACGCCGCCAGTGCATAGGCCCCGAGATAGAACCCCAGCAGCGCCGCGGTGAGGTTGCCGGCCAATGCCACCGCGGCCACTCGCCAGCGGCGCTCGGGATGGCGCAGCATCCACGGGATCAGGATGACCTCGATGGGAATCGGGATCAAAAGGGTTTCCAGCATCGAGGCGATGAACAGCCACAGCATGGCGTGGCGGGATTGATTGAGGCGGTCGAGCCAATCACTCGCGGAAGAGAGTTTCCACATGAAGGCAGCACGTTGTCCTGAATGATGAGCTGACCACTTTGCCTTGAGTCCGCCCCGCTTGCCAGCCTGGCCACACGCCAAACCCTGCGCGCTACTCGAAGCCTTCCAGACGCATGGCAGAGCGGATGAGCCGCTCATCTTCCGCTTCCAGCTCACGCAGACTGTCGCGAATGCCGTGCAGGTGGTCCAGCGCCGCTCTTTCGGCAGCGTCCGGCTGCTGGTCCATCACCGCACGATAGATGGCCGTGTGCTGAGCATTGATCTGGCCGCGGGGAATCGGCCGATGGTAGAGATTGCGCAGCGAGGCGAACACCGAGCTGAGCAGCAGGTCATTGATGCCCTTGAGCGTATGCACCAGCACCGGATTGTGGGATGCCTCACAGATGGCGTGGTGAAAGGCGTGGTCGTGACGCGCCAGCTGCTGGGCATCCGGCAGCGCCTCATCGCCCTGCGCTGAGGACGGAAAGTCCGGCGAATACTCGCGCACGCAGGCCGCCATTGCCTCGTAATGACGCCGGATCAGTACTCTATCCGCCGGCGTACCCCGCTGGGCGGCCAGTCGCGCCGACTGCCCCTCCAGCAGCGCGCGCACCTCGAGCAGGTCATACAAGGTGCGCGGCTGGTCCCGAAACAGGTGCATCAACGGACTGATATCGCCGCTCGGCAACAGCTGAGCGACGCTTGAGCCCTTGCCGTGGCGAGTCTCGATGATGCCCTTGCCACGCAACAGCCTCAGCCCCTCGCGCAGCGAGGCGCGTGAGATACCCAGTCGCTCACAGAGCCTGCGTTCCGAAGGAATCATCTGCCCCGGCTTGAGCACACCATCCAGTATCAACTGCTCGAGGCGCGCCGCCGCATGCTCCGGCGCACGCTGCTCACCGGACTCTCCTGGAGGCATGGCATGAATATCCTGTATGACCCGACGCTGGATGGCCCTCTCCCCCAGCACGAAAAGTCCCGGGTACTGGCGCACCTCACCACGCTGCTGCCCGACCTCACCCTGCTGCATCGCGAAGAGGATCTGCATCCCTTCGAATGTGATGGACTGGCGGCCTATCGCGTCATGCCGATGCTGGTCGCGCTGCCCGAGCGTGTCGAACAGGTCGCCGCCCTGCTGCGCGAATGCCACTCGCTGGGGGTTCCGGTGGTCACGCGCGGTGCTGGCACTGGCCTTTCCGGCGGCGCCTTGCCGCTGGAACAAGGCGTGCTGCTGGTGATGTCGCGCATGGCGCGCATTCTCGAGCTCGACCCCGATGCGCGTACCGCGCGCCTGCAACCCGGGGTGCGCAACCTGGCCATTTCAGAAGCTGCCGCCCCATACGGGCTCTACTACGCGCCGGACCCCTCCTCGCAGATCGCCTGCTCCATCGGCGGCAACGTGGCCGAGAATGCCGGCGGCGTGCACTGTCTCAAGTACGGCCTCACCGTGCACAACCTGCTCAAGCTCGAGGTGCTGACCATCGAGGGCGAGGCGATGACGATCGGCGCCGACAGCCTCGACTCCCCCGGACTGGACCTGCTGGCGCTGATGACAGGCTCCGAAGGCATGCTGGGCGTGGTCACGGAAGTCACGGTGCGTCTGCTGCCCCGCCCCGAGACGGCCAAGGTGCTGATGGCAAGCTTCGCCGATATCGACAAGGCCGGCCGTGCGGTGGGCGACATCATCGCCTGCGGCATCATCCCCGGCGGGCTCGAGATGATGGACAACCTCGCCATCCGCGCCGCCGAGGACTTCATCCACGCGGGCTATCCGGTGGAGGCCGCGGCCATCCTGCTCTGCGAGCTGGATGGTGCCGAGGCCGATGTCGTTGATGATTGCGCACGGGTTCGCGAGGTGCTGGAACGCGCCGGTGCCACCGAGATCCGGCTCGCCCGTGATGAGGCCGAGCGCGCGCGCTTCTGGGCCGGACGCAAGAATGCCTTCCCTGCCGTGGGCCGCATGTCGCCCGATTATTACTGCATGGATGGCACCATCCCGCGCCGCGAACTGCCCGCTGTGCTCAACGGTATCGCCGAACTCTCGCGCCAATCGGGGCTCGCGGTGGCCAATGTCTTCCATGCCGGTGACGGCAACATGCACCCGCTGATCCTGTTCGATGCCAACAAGCCCGGGGAGCTTGAGCTGGCCGAGGAGGTCGGCGGCAGGATTCTGGAACTGTGCGTGGCCGCCGGCGGCAGCATCACCGGCGAACATGGCGTGGGCCGCGAGAAGATCAACCAGATGTGCGCGCAGTTCAATCACGAGGAGATCAGCGTCTTCCATGCCGTGAAGGCCGCCTTCGACCCCACCGGGCTGCTCAATCCCGGCAAGAACATCCCGACGCTGGCGCGCTGTGCCGAATTCGGTGCCATGCATGTGCATCACAACCAGCTGCCACATCCGGAGCTTCCGCGCTTCTAGACAGCTGCCGCATTTCTGGACAGCTTGCGCGCGTCTGGACGGTTTTTCTATAGAGATATGCCATGCCAGAGCCAGATGATTCGCTCCAGGATCAGGTGCCAAGCCATGCCGAGTGCGCCACACCTGCCGCCAGCCAGCACACGCAGGAACACGATGCCAGTGAGGCACTTTGCGAGCAGGTCCGCGCCGCCCATGAGGCGAGACGCCCGCTGCGCATCGCCGGCAGTGGCAGCAAGACCTTTCTCGGCCGTGAAGTGGCTGCCGAGGAAGTACTCGACATGCGCACGCACCACGGCATCACCCACTATGACCCCGTGGAGCTGATGGTCTCGGTACGTGCCGGCACACCACTGGCGACGTTGGAGGCCGTGCTCGCCGAACAAGGCCAGCATCTGAGCTGCGAGCCGCCCCACTTCGGCCCCGCAGCGACCGTCGGCGGCACCCTTGCCTCTGGACTCAGCGGCCCACGCCGCCCCTGGAGCGGCAGCCTGCGCGACCTGGTACTGGGCACGCGCATCATCAGTGCCGACGGCAAGGCGCTGCGCTTCGGCGGCGAAGTGATGAAGAACGTGGCGGGCTACGACCTCTCGCGCCTGATGTGCGGTGCCCAGGGCACGCTGGGCGTGATCAGCGAAGTCTCGCTCAAGGTGATGCCGCGCCCGGTGGCGAGCGAATCGCTGTGCCTGGAGCTAAGTCTCGCCGAGGCGCTGACTCGCCTGGATGCCTGGGGGCGCACGCCGCTGCCGGTCACGGCGACCAGCTGGCATGACGGTCGCCTCACCCTGCGCCTGGAAGGGGGCGAGCGTTCGGTCCAGGCCGGGCGCGAGCAATTGGGCGGCGAGGTGTTGATGCCTGACCAGGCATCGGCGCACTGGACCGAGTTGCGTGAGCACCGCCTGCCCTTCTTCACCGCGCGTGCGCCACATCAGGCCCTGTGGCGACTGTCCTTGCCGCTGGCACTGGATCACGTCGAATGGCAAGCCGCCGTCAGCGAGCTGCTGGGTCATCTTGAGGACGCCGACCTGCTGTGTGACTGGGCAGGCGCCCAGCGCTGGCTTTACAGCGACGCCCCCGCTGACAGGGTTCGTTCGCTGGCCAGCCGGCTGGGTGGCCATGCCATCTGCTACAGCCCGGGAGCCGTCGCTGCCGAGGACAGTCCATTGATGCCACTGGCCGCCATCAATGCACGTTATCACCTCCAGCTCAAGCAGCAGCTGGATCCTCACGGCATCCTCAATCCCGGTCGTCTATATGCCGAGATGTGATTCACTTCATGACGGGAGACGCACCTGAATGCAGACCCACTTCAGTGACGCCGCACTTGCCAGGCCGCACATCCAGCGAGCCGACAAGGTTCTGCGCAGCTGTGTACATTGCGGCTTCTGCAATGCCACCTGCCCGACCTATCAGCTGCTGGGCGATGAGCGCGATGGACCGCGTGGACGCATCTATCTGATCAAGCAGCTGCTGGAAAGCGATCCCGAAAGTCCCGACGAGGCAGTTCGCGAGCAGGCAACGCAGATCACCCGCGAGACCCAGCAGCATCTGGATCGCTGCCTGAGCTGTCGCAGCTGCGAGACCACCTGCCCGTCAGGCGTGCAATATCACACCCTGCTGGATATCGGCCGTCAGGAACTGGAACGGCGTGTCGGACGCCCCTGGCGTGAGCGCCTGCTGCGCGCCGGGCTGCGCCATGCGCTGGTCGAACCTGCTCGCTTCAAGGCCTTGCTGGCACTCGGGGTGCGCTTCCGCCCGCTTGCGCCGGGCGCGCTGGCCGACAAGATCCCGCTGGCCCGCGAGCACGACCGTCACGCTGAGCACCCGGCCGGCCCCGTCACCGCGACGCCTTCTGATCAGGCGCTTTCGCGCCAGGTGCCTTCTGATCAGGCGCTTTCGCGCCAGGTGCTGATGCTGGAGGGCTGCGTGCAACCGGGTCTGGCTCCCAACATCAACGCCGCCACCGCCCGCGTGCTGGCGCGCTTCGACATCGGCGTCACGCCGATCCGCGAGGCCGGCTGCTGCGGCGCCATCGACTATCATCTCAACGCCCAGCAGGCCGGTCGCGCGCGCATGCGTGCCAACATCGATGCCTGGTGGCCGGCCATCGAGGCGGGAGCGGAGGCGATCGTGCAGACCGCCAGTGGCTGCGGCGCCTTCGTCAAGGAATATGGCGAGATGCTGGCCGATGACCCGGACTATGCTGAGCGCGCCGCGCGCGTCAGTGCCCTGGCGCGTGACATCGTCGAGGTGCTCGGTGAGGAGATCGCCCGCGATGACCGACCGACCCGCCCCCCCCGCGCGGCCTTCCACTGCCCGTGCACCCTGCAACATGCCCAGGGTCTGGGCGGTGAAGTGGAGAAGATATTGCGCGCGCTGGGCTTCACCCTGACCCCGGTCGCCGAGGGGCATCTGTGCTGCGGTTCCGCCGGCACCTACTCGATCACGCAACCGGAGTTGTCACGCCAGCTGCGAGACCGCAAGCTTGAGGCGCTGGAGGCCAACGGGCCTGCGCGCATCGCCACTGCCAACATCGGCTGTCAGACGCATCTCTCGAGCGCCGGACGCACGCCGGTAAGTCACTGGATCGAACTGGTGGATGACGCCCTGCCCGAGACGCTGCCGCAGGCATGACGATTCACCATTATTGTTACTCTTGCTGTCACTTTCACTTGCCAAGGAAGCCCGATGATCACTCGCCACGTACTGACCCTCGCTGACGTCAATCAGATGCTGGACGCCGCCCAGAAGGAAGCCGAGACCAACGGCTGGGCCGTTTCCATCGCCGTTGCCGACGATGGCGGCCACCCGCTGGGCCTGCGTCGCCTGGACGACACGCCGGCGATGACCGGCTACTTCGCCCAGCAAAAGGCCAAGAGCGCTGCCCTGGGGCGCCGCGAGACCCAGCTGTTCGAGGACTCCATCAACGGCGGACGCACCGCCTTCCTGTCAGCGCCGGAGCTGGAAGGCATGCTGGGCGGCGGCGTGCCGGTGATGGTCGAGGGCCAGATCGCCGGCAGCATCGGCGTGTCCGGCGTCAAGCCGGAGCAGGATGCCCAGATCGCCAAGGCTGGGGTCGCCGCACTGGGTCTCTGAGACCCAGCCAGCCCGAATAAACAGCCTTTGCCAGCCTGAAGAAAAAGACCCTGAAGAAAAAGACCGCCGCGCCAGTCATGGTGCGGCGGTCTCTTGTTTTATACCCGATCTGCGCCTGGGCCTTTCATTCACGCACTGCAAGGCGGCATGGCGGCTTCCACCGCCGCCATGAAGGCGCGCAGCTTGCCCGACTGCGGCAGGCGCTGGGGATAGAGCATGTAGATGCTGTTGGGCTCGCCCTCCTCGTGCGCCAGCAGACGCACCAGACGCCCCTCGGCCAGCTCACGATCCACCAGGTAATGAGCGACCCGGATGATGCCGGCGTGATCCAGCGCCTGCTGCTTGAGCAGACGATGATCATTGATCGCCAGTCCGCCAGCGGGGCTTACCTCACCACTGGCCAGCGGCCAGCCGGATTGCCCGGCCCAGCGGTGGCAACGGTGGTCGGCAAGTGCTGCGGCCGTGTGAGGGGTGCCCTGCGCCGCAAGGTACTCGGGCGAGGCACAGCAACAGTGGACGTAATCCAGCAGGCGCCGCGCGATCAGGTTGTCCGGTGGCGTGCGCGTGGCGCGAAACGCCACGTCAAACGGTTCGCGCGTCAGATCATGACTCTCGTAACTGACGTCCAGGCGCAGCTCGACCGCCGGGTGGCGGGCCTGGAAGTCATTGCAGACCCCGATCAGATAACGCTCGGCAAACAGCACCGGCGCCGTGATGCGCAATACGCCGCTGAACCCCTGTCGCGGGTGCTCCCTCCCATGCTCGAGGTCGTGCTCGAGGTCACGCTCCAGTGCCAGCAGCTCGCTGCGCACGCCTTGCATGCGCTGGCGGATACGCTCGCCCTCCTCGGTCAGGCGCACCGCCCGCGTGGTGCGAATCAGCAAGGGCGCCCCGATATCGTGCTCAAGCCGCCGCACCTGCTCGGAGAGATGGGCGCGCGAGATGCCCAGCACCCTGGCCGCCTGCGTGAAGCTGAGCGATTCCGCCACCTGAGCGAACAACATCAGGCGCTCTACCTGCTTGTGATGCTGCATCCAGCCTGCTCCTCATGCCAGCTACTAGGGATTGGAGGGATCGAGCCTGCCACAGCATTGTACGTTCTGGCGAACAATCTATTCGTTCGCATGTGCTTATCAGACCGACAGACGCGACCTAGACTGAAGGTGTCATCCGAGGTCATTTCCCCGAGACATCCCCGCCTTCACTCGCGAAAGGACTCCGCCATGCGCTATACCCCGGCTGAAGATCGCTACGAACGCATGCAATACCAGCGCTGCGGCAAGAGCGGCCTCAAACTGCCCCGCCTGTCACTGGGGCTTTGGCACAACTTCGGCAACAACGCCCATGAAGACAATGCGCGCGCCATCTGCCACACCGCCTTCGATCTGGGCATCACCCACTTTGATCTGGCCAACAACTACGGGCCGCCCCCGGGCAGCGCCGAGGAAATGTTCGGCCGCATGCTCAAGCGCGACTTCGCCGGCTATCGCGATGAGATGGTGATCTCCACCAAGGCGGGCTATTACATGTGGCCTGGCCCCTACGGCGAATGGGGCAGCCGCAAGTACCTGCTCTCGAGTCTGGATCAGAGCCTCAAGCGCATGGATCTCGATTATGTCGACATCTTCTACTCGCACCGCTTCGACCCCGACACGCCGCTGGAGGAGACGATGGGGGCGCTGGACAGCGCCGTGCGTTCCGGCAAGGCGCTCTATGCGGGCATCTCCTCCTACAATGCCCAGCGCACCCGTGAAGCGGCCGCCATCCTGCGCGAGCTGGGCACGCCGTGCATCATCCATCAGCCCAGCTACTCGATGATCAATCGCTGGATCGAGGAAGACGGCCTGCTCGACACCCTCGATGACGAGGGCATCGGCTCCATCGTGTTCTCGCCGCTGGCCCAGGGCGTGCTGACCGACAAGTATCTGGGCGGCGTGCCAAAGGACAGCCGCCTGGCACGTGGCGGGGCGATCAAGGAAGACCACCTCACCGAGGACAACCTGGAGCGGGTGCGCGCCCTCAATGCCATCGCCGAGCGGCGTGGCCAGTCGCTGGCGCAGATGGCGCTCGCCTGGGCACTGCGCGGCAACCGCGTCACCACCGCACTGATCGGCGCCAGCCGTCCACAGCAGGTCAGTGATTGCGTCAAGGCGCTGGATCACCTCGACTTCACCCAGGCGGAGCTTGATGAGATCGACCGCTACGCCGTCGATGGTGGCGTCAATCTGTGGGCGCGCTCGTCCAATGCATAAGCTCGCACAGCGTACGTATGAGCTAAGACTGATGCAGTGAAGTGCCTGAAACACATCGCCCCCGCCGAGTGAGTCTCGACGGGGGCGATGTTGTCTGGCTTGAAGCGCTGATGTCAGCCGCCGGTGGGAATGCCGTGCTCGCTGGCCAGCAGCGCGCGGTAATCGGCATAGCCCTTGCGGTAGGCGGCCACTCCCTCGGGCTGGGGCTGGGTGTGGGTCGTCAGGTCCAGCGCCACCAGCCGATCACACAGCGCCTTCAGCGTCTCGCTGCGTGGCCCCTCTCCCTGCGCGTCCCGCTGGCGCAGACACCAGCCGGCCTGAATGGCGGCGCCCAATGCGGCGGCCTCGGTCACCTGCGGGCAGACCACCTCGAGGTCGAGAATGTCCGCCAGCATCTGACGCCACAGCGGGCTCTTGGCACCTCCCCCCACCAGCCGAATCTGGCGCGCCGCACTGCCCAGCGGCCCCATGCACTCAAGCGCGTAGCGCAGGCCGTAGCTTGCGCCTTCCATGGTCGCGCGGCACAGGTTGGCCGGGGTGGTGTTGCGGCTGTCCAGCCCATGGAAACTGGCCTGGGCACGCGGCAGCATCGGCACGCGCTCGCCATTGAAGAACGGCAGGATCTGCACGCCCTCGGCCCCGGGAGGCGCGCTTGCCACCTGCGCGGAGAAGGTATCGATGTCGAAGCCGAACATCTCGCGCACCCGCGTGGTGGCAGAGGTGACATTCATGGTGCACACCAGTGGCAACCAGCCGCCATCGCTGGCGCTGAAGGCAGCCACCTGAGGGTCACAGCCCTCGGGATACTGAGCTGACCACGCGCATACCGTGCCGGAGGTGCCCATGCTCAGCGTGACGCGCCCCGGCGCGATGTTGCCGGTACCGATGGCGCTCATCATGTTGTCCCCACCACCACTGGAGACGGCGACATCCGGGCGCAGCCCGAAGCGCGCGGCGATCTCAGGCCGGATATACCCGGCGGGCTCATGGGATTCGATGAGTCTGGGCAACACGCGCTGCGCGTCCAGTTCCGGGGCGATCTGCGCGAAGACATCCTGATGCCAGCAGCGGCGCCGGGTATCGAAATAGCCGGTGCCCGAGGCGTCGCCGTATTCGGCGACATGCTCCCCGGTCAGCCAGAAATTGAGATAGTCATGCGGCAGCAGGATGCTGGCGATGCGCTGATAGCGCTCGGGATGCTGCTCACGCAGCCAGGCGAGCTTGGAGGCGGTGTAACCGGTCTGCAGCACCAGTCCCAATGCCTCCAGACAGCCCGCCTCTCCGCCCAGCGCCTCGACCAACGCGGCGTTATGCTCGCGGGTCTCGGTATCACACCACAGCTTGGCCGGATAAAGGGGCACGCCCGCCTCATCCAGCACCACCATGCCATGCTGCTGACCGGACACGCCGATCGCCTCGATGCGCAGCGGCTCCAGCCGCGAGGTGGTCAGTGCCTCATCGAAGGCACCTTCCAGCGCGGCGACCCAGTCGAGCGGGTCCTGCTCACGGCGCCCGTTGGCCCCTTCCTGCAGCGCATGACTGCGCTGGCCCTGGGCCACGATCCGCCCGGAGTCCGGGTCGAGAATCACCACCTTGGTGCTCTGGGTACCACAGTCAACGCCGACCCACATGCGGCTCTCCTTGCCATCCATCATTCAGCTGTCATCCGCGTCGGGGCCGATGGGGTCGTTCGCCAGACGCCAGCGCCAGTCGGCGTTGAGCGAGTCCTGCTTGA
This sequence comes from Cobetia sp. ICG0124, assembly GCF_004006355.1. NCBI lineage: Bacteria > Pseudomonadati > Pseudomonadota > Gammaproteobacteria > Oceanospirillales > Halomonadaceae > Cobetia > Cobetia sp. ICG0124. Next base: position 2,216,332 of record NZ_CP024893.1, read on the forward strand.
TCAGATGCGCATTGAGCATGTCCTTGTGATGGGTACGCTCATGGGCACCCCGCGCATCCTGGCCCATCTCGCGCCAGCGATGCAGCAGGCGCGGCACCAGGACCTCATCCTCGATGTCCAGGAAGATGCGGATGTCGAACAATTCCAGCAACGCATCCCAGGGCGCGTGGCGCAGCAGCAGATAGTTGCCCTCGACCAGCACGATGCGATGACGGGGCTCGACCACGCGGCCTCCGGCACGCGCCAGATCCAGCGGGCGGTCGAACACCGGCACGGCCACCGGGCCATCATCGGCGCGCACCCTGACGAGGTCGTGATAGAGCCCGCGCGCATCGAAGGTCTCCGGAGCGCCCTTGACGTAGAGCAGCCCCAGAGGGGCCAGCACGGCGTTGTCGTAGTGATAGCCATCCATCGGCACCACCACGGCGATGCCGGGTTCCAGCGCGTTGAGGGTCTCGCACAGGGATTCCGACAGCGTCGACTTGCCCGCCGCCGGCGGACCGGCGAGGGCCACGATGGTACGTGTGCGCTGACTGGAGGCATGTTCCGCCAGCACACGGCTGGCCATGTCGTCCAGTGAGGGCGACATGTGGGCCAGGCGAGAATCGGGTAAAGATGTCACGTGACTACCTCATTCATGGATGCACACCCTTGCAGCAGGACGGAAGGTGTCTTTCATCCTTAGCTCATCCAGTTGCCACCGTCGACATTGAGTGTCTGGGCGACGACGAAATCGCTGTCTTCACAGGCCAGGAATACCGCGGCGCCGGCATGGTCATCCGGCAGCCCCATGCGCCCATAGGGCACAGCCTCCCCGACCAGCCGCTTCTTCTCTCCCAGCGGGCGCTGTTCGTGATGGGCAAACAGCGCATCGACCTGATCCCACATCGGCGTATCCACCACACCCGGCGCGATGCCATTGACATTGATGCCATGGCGGATGAGATCAAGCCCGCAGGACTGGGTGAGACTGATCACCGCCGCCTTGGAGGCGCAATAGGCGCTGACCAGCGCCTCACCTCGCCGCCCTGCCTGCGAGGCCATGTTGATGATCTTGCCGCCCTGCCCGCGCTCGACCATCGTCCTGGCCACCGCCTGCAGGGTGAAGAACAGCCCTTCGACATTGACCGCCAGCTGGTGGCGCAACATGCCTTCGCTGACCTCAAGCACCGGCGCCATGGCGAAGACGGCCGCATTGTTGACCAGAATGTCGATCGGGCCCAGCTGGGCCTGCACGCACTCCAGCATGCTCTGACGCGAGACGCTGGAGGTCACGTCCAGCGTCACCGCCAGCACCCGCGCCTGCGGCCCGGCCCGTGCACGCAGTCGCTTCGCGGCACGCTCGGCCGCCTCGCCATTGATGTCCGCCAATGCCACATAGGCACCTTCCGCGACATACCGGGTGGCGATGGCCAGACCGATGCCTCCCGCACCGCCCGTGACCACGGCCACCTTGCCCTTGAGCCTTGCACTGCGGGACTGTCACCCCCTGACGGTGCTCATGTGGCGCTCAGGTCGCTGGCCTGTCCAGCATGCAGCTGGCGAATCAGACCGTTGACCTCTTCCATGGTCGCACAGCTCTGCCAGGCACCCGCCTCCTGCTGACGCTGCGCATGCCCCGGCGGAATATGTCCGGCACCGGTAAAGCCGATCACGCGCAGACCGGCCGCGACCGCCGCGCTGACACCGGCCAGGCTGTCCTCGACCACCACGCATTCCTCGACATCACGCCCCAGCTGACGCAGTGCCAACTGATAGACATCCGGCGCAGGTTTCGGCCGTGCGACCTGCTCGGCCGTGAACAGCGGCACCTTTCCCAACCAGCGATCCAGACCCGTGGCGGCCAGCGAGGCACGCACTCGTCGCTCGGCGCTGTTGGAGACGATCGCCACCGCCAGACCCCGGGTCATCAGCTCGCCCAGCAGTTCCGCCATGCCCTGGATGGGCGCAAGCTCACTGGCCAGACGCGACTCGATGGCGTGATCGATGCGCTCCATCGCCTGCGGCGGCAGCGTGTGTGCGCTCATGGCCTCCAGATGCCCCAGAATGGCATCAGTGGTCATGCCCAGCGCCGCACGCAGCTCCGCCTCGGTATCCAGGTCCGGCAGCCATTCCCCCAGCTGACGTGACAGCACCTCCTCCGCCAGTATCTCGCTGTCCACCAGCACGCCATCACAATCGAAGATCACCTGCTGCAAGGGTGTACTCATGTCGGCCTCCTCCTCGGGCTTCCCGTTCATGCGCGGGCTGTGCGCGGGCTGCCTGTGCGGCACCGGCACTGGACAGTGAATTGTCCTGGCGCGTCAGGCTGGTCAGCGGGTGACGGTTGAGATTCTGCAATGCCAGGCCCGCGGCGGTGAACAGGTGCGCACGCTCGGTCTCGAAGCCGTAGCGGATGCGGTCTCCCACACGGCTGTCGACGTCGCCATCCGCCATCAGAATCCAGCCGCTGTCGGACTGCTCGTCAGACTTGAGGCCGCCGATCGGCGCATCGCCGGAGCCGTCCGGGGTCGCCAGATAGAGCGACGTCACCCCGCCCAGACGCTCGATGACCTGAATCTGACCCGTGAACGGGCCATTCTCATCGAGCACCAGATGCTCCGGCCGCACGCCCAGCGTAAGAGTATCGCCGACACACACCGAGGCACCGTCTTCCGTCTGACTCACGACCGGAATCAGGTGCTCACTGCCATCCGGCAGACGCACCGTGACCCCTTCGACCGCCACGGAGGTGACGGTGAGGTCGAGGAAGTTCATCTTCGGTGAGCCGATGAAACCGGCCACGAAGCGGATTGCGCGGGTGATGGTAAAGCGTCCATCGGCGAGCCGACCTGCTCGATCCACACCGCCCTGCAGCACGACGATCTTGTCAGCCATGGTCATGGCCTCGACCTGATCGTGGGTCACGTAGATCATGGTGGCGCCCTCTGAGCTCGGCATGCAGGCGCGCCAGTTCGATGCGCATCTGCACGCGCAGCAGCGGCGTCCAGGTTGGAGAGCGGCTCATCGAACAGGAAGATGCTCGGGTTGCGCATCGCCATGGCACGCCCGATGGCGACACGCTGACGCTGGCCACCGGACAGCTGCCTTGGGCTTGCGATCCAGCAGCGGACCCGAGATGTGCAGCACGCTCGGCGGCCGCGTTGACGCGTTCTCGGCACGCTCTTCGCTTCGGAGACGCCGGCGAGCTTGCAGGCTGAAGCCCATGTTCTCGCCCACCGTCATGTGCGGGTAGAGCGCATAGCTCTGGAAGACCATCGCCAGGCCGCGCTCGGCCGGTGCCGACATCGTTCATTGACCAGATTGCTCGTCGATCAGGATGTCGACCGTCGACGATCGCGTTCTCGAGACCGGCGATCATGCGCATCAGCGTGGACTTGCCGCAGCCGGACGGGCCGACGAAGCACCACGAATTCCTGGTCTGACGCGGCACCAGACCGACCCCATGCGTGAAGCCGGCCCCCAGCCCCCACAGCGCGATCAGCAGCATCAGATAGCGCGGCCCGGTGGCCATCGAGGCGATGGCATCCGGCCCCAGCAGCATCCAGATGGCCACCATGGCAGACAGCAGCAGCGAGGCCAGATGGGCAGGGCGAGTTCGGCACCAGGCCGGTGGTCGTGAGGCGTACCAGGGTCGTGACATCGAGCTCTCCTTGATCAGAACGGTCGGCGGCGCAGAAGCATCGTTGAGGCCGCCTGCCTCAATCATCGTCAAAGGTGTGAGTCTGCTCAAGCCACAATGCATTGATGATGCCCGCGAAGCAGGCCAGCAGTACACCGAGAATCCAGGCGAAATACCACATGAAGTCGTCTCCCGGCGAGGGCGGCGCCCTCGCCCAATGATGCCTGCCTCAGTACAGACTGTGTCCGTCCTGCTCGACGTGACTCACCGTGACACGCCGCCACATCTTCACGTAGCACCAGGTGGTGTAGAGGATGATGGTCGGCACCATCACCAGCCCCGCCACGGTGACGATGGACAGTGTCAGCTCGCTGGAGACCGAATCCCACAGCGTCAGGCTGGCCTCGCCCATGCGCGAGGACGGCACGATGAACGGGAACATGCTGATGCCTGCGGTGGCGACCACACCCCCTACCCCAATTGAGCTTGCCGTGAAGGCTGCCCCGCCCTGACGTCTGGCCGAGAGCCACATCGCGGTGACGATACCCGCCACGGCGCTCAAGGGCGCGAGCAACGTCAGTGGCTCACGCGCGTAGACATCCATCCAGCTGCCGGGTCCGACCTGCTTGTCCAGCAGCTTTAGCGCCGTGCCGGTATCGCCCATCTGATCGATGCTGTAGCCCATGCCGGACAACCACACCCACAGTCCGCCCAGGCCAAACAGCCCGAGCGAAAGCAGTCCCAGCGGCTGCACCAGACGCGCACTGCGCGCCGCCACGGCGTCATCGGCACGCGCCACCAGCCAGGTACCGCCATGCAGCATCACCATCACGACGGACAGCGCCGCACACAGCAACGCGAAGGGATTGAACAGCCCGAGATAGCTGCCGTCGTAGCTGGCACGCATGTACTGATCGACTTCCAGCGGCACGCCCTGCAGCAGGTTGCCGAAGATGAGGCCGAAGAAGGCAGTGGGAATCAGGCTGCCGGCGACGATGCCGCGGTCCCACCAGCCCCGCCATTGGGGGCTCTCGAGCTTGGAGCGATAGTCAAAGCCCAGCGGACGGAAGAACAGCGAGAACAGGATGGTCAGCATCGCGAAATAGAAGCTGGAGAACGCCGCGCCATAGACCACCGGCCACACCGCGAAGACGGCACCGATGGCGGTGACCAGCCATACCTGATTGCCATCCCAGTGCGGCGCCAGCGTGTTGATCACCACGCGCCGTTCGCTGTCACTGCGACTGACCAGCGGCATCAGCATCGCCGCGCCCATGTCCATGCCATCGGTGATGACGAAGCCGATCAGCAGCAGACCCACCGCCACCCACCAGAACAGCTTGAGGATCTCGTAATCCCACATGATCCATTACTCCTTGAATGACAGCGAAGGATTGAGCGACATGCCCTCGTCGTCTCGCAGGGCGCCGCGCTCGACGCCGCGCTCGAAGTGATAGCGGCCGGTATGCAGGGAAGAGGGTCCCTTGCGCGCGAAGTGGAACATCAGCCACATCTCGATCACGAAGAACAGGCTGTAGAAGGCCAGGAAACCGCCGATGGACCACCACAGATCCGACTCATCCAGGCTCGAGGCCGCCATGAAGGTCGGCAGGATCTCCCCCACCGCCCAGGGCTGACGCCCGAATTCGGCCACGAACCAGCCGGTTTCCACCGCGATGAACGGCAGCGGGATCGACAGCAGGCAGATCCACAGGAAGGGGCGCACATCGAAGCGATGCTTGGCACTCATCCATACCGCGACGATGAAGATCGCGAGCATCGCCATGCCACAGGCGACCATGATGCGGAACGAGAAGAACATCGGCGCCACCGGGGGGATCGAGTCGGCCGCGGCCTTGTCGATCATCTCCGGCGTGGCATCGGAGGGCGTCTCGACATAGCGCTTGAGCAGCATGCCGTAACCGAGATCCTGCTTGACGGCATCGAAGGCCTTGCGGGTCGCGATATCGTCCTGACCCTCCCGCAGCTGCTGGAGCAGATCATAGGCCTGCATGCCATTGACAATGCGTCCGCGGTGCTCCTCGGTCAGCTCCTTGATGCCCGGAATCTCGGTATCCAGCGAGCGCGTACCGATCAGTCCCATCACATAGGGAATGTGGATGCCGTAATCGGTGTGCTGGGTCTCCTCGTTGGGCAGACCGATCAGCGTGAAGGACGCTGGCGCCGGCTCGGTCTCCCACATCGCCTCGATGGCGGCCATCTTGGCCTTCTGCACGTCGCCCACCTCATAACCGGACTCATCGCCCAGCACGATGACCGAGGCCACCGAGAACAGTCCGAAGGCCGCGGCGATGGCGAAGCTGCGCTTGGCGAAGCCCAGATCCCGCCCCTTGAGCAGGTAGAAGGCGCTGATACCGAGCACGAACATGGCGCCGGTCACGTAGCCTGCCGACACGGTATGCACGAACTTGGCCTGGGCGACCGGATTGAAGATGACATCCGCGAAGCTGGTCAGCTCCATGCGCATGGTCTCGAAGTTGAAGGCCGCCCCGACCGGATTCTGCATCCAGCCATTGGCGATCAGGATCCACAGCGCCGAGAAGTTGGAGCCGAAGGCGACAAGCCAGGTCACCATCAGGTGCTGACGCTTGCTCAGGCGGTCCCAGCCGAAGAAGAACAGCCCGACGAAGGTGGATTCGAGGAAGAAGGCCACCAGGCCCTCGATGGCCAGCGGCGCACCGAAGATGTCGCCGACGTAATGCGAGTAATAGGCCCAGTTGGTGCCGAACTGGAACTCCATCGTCAGGCCGGTGGCGACACCGAGCGCGAAGTTGATGCCGAACAGCTTGCCCCAGAACTTGGTCATGTCCTGGTAGACCTGCTTGCCGGTCATCACATACAGGGATTCCATGATGGCCAGCAGGAAGGCCATGCCGATGGTCAACGGGACGAACAGGAAGTGATAGAGCGCGGTCATGCCAAACTGGAACCGCGACAGCTCCACTACGGTATCGGAGATCATGTCTAACCCCTGTTCAGCGCCTCTCGGGGCCCACGTGCCACGGCGCCCCGTGGCCATGCCGACTACTGTGACCCCGCCCTGGGGAATCTGCTGGATTACCACGGCCTGAACCGGTTCGAGGCCCTGTGGCACGTGGCCGCCCAGGACGTTGATGCCCCTAACCGTGAGCGCGGAGGCACCTCGACGGTCTCGCTGCTCACTCTCGAGGACGAGCAGGGCCAGACACATCGCCTCTACCTCAAGCGCCAGACCAACCATCTGGGCCGCAGCCTGTCACGCCCACTGGGCGAGCCGACCTTCTCGCGCGAGTGGCGTGCCATCCGCCACTATCACGCGCTGGGCATTCCTTCGGTGGATGCCGGCTGGTATGGCGAGCGCCGCACCGGCAAGGAGTGGCGCGCCATCCTGATCACCTTCGATCTCGACGGCCGCGATGATCTGGACCACTGGCATGCACGCTGGCCGGCGCTGGACGATACCCGACGCACGCAAGTCATCACTGCCAGCGCACGTCTCGTGCGACAGATTCATCAGGCCGGCATGATGCACGGCTGCCTGTTCCCCAAGCATCTGTTCCTCAGCCGCCCACGCGTAGCATGCGCTCACCTCACGAGCCGCCTACGACCAACGTCTCATGAATCTGTCGTGAAAATGAACGGCCCTGTCGCTGTCCTGCGCCACCTCCAGTCTCATCCTCGAGACATGCACCTTTTCTGAAATAATCGGTAACATCCGCTAACAAGACGTCAAATATGTTTTCAAACATTGTTCTAAAAAAATGCTTGCCAAAAAGAACAGTGTTTTTTATAGTTCATCTCGTCCCCTGAACAAGGCAGCCTTGCCAAGCTTCAAGGAGAACATCACATGAAAACCATCAAGATCCTGACTGCTACCGTCATCGCCGGCACCATGGCAATGGGTGCACAATCTGCACTGGCCTACGGCAAGGGCGACATCTTCCTGCGCGGCGGCGTTGCCAAGGTCGACGGCAAGAGCAACAACGGCAATGGCCTGATCGCCAAGGATGAATCCGGTTTCGCCGGCTCCGTGGGCTACATGTTCCACGACAACCTGGCAGTTGCTCTGCAGTCCACTGAAGCATTCAGCACCGACTGGAAAAACAGCGACGGTGGCTTCGATCAGATGCCGATCAACCTGATGCTGCAGTACTACCCGCTGGGCGGTACCGAAGCTCGCGTTCAGCCTTACGCTGGCGTCGGCCTGAACTACACCCACTTCTCCGGTGAGTCTGCCGGTGGCCAGAGCATGGACATCGACGACAGCTACGGCGCTGCTGCCGAGCTGGGTGTTGACCTCAACATCAACGAATCCTGGGCCGTCAATGGCTTCGCTCGTTACGCTGACGTCAAGGCCGACACCAAGATCAACGGCCAGGACGTGAACGACACCGAGCTGGACCCGGTCACCGTCGGTGCCGGTGTCACCTACCGCTTCTAAGTGCTCTCGATTATGGTGCCGGCCAGTTCTGGACGCGTGCGGGTGTCGCCAAGGTCTCGCCTAAGAGCGACAACGGTCGCATCGATGCCATCGGTGCCGACGTGGACGTCGATGATGACAGCGCCTTCGCCTTCACTCTGGGGTATCGCTTCACCGATACCCTGGGGATCGAGCTGCTGGCCGCGCAGAATTTCGAGCATGACATCTCGCTGAATGGCCAGAAGGCCGGCTCCGTCGATCATCTGCCACCGACCCTGACACTGCAGTACTACCCCCTCGGTGGACGCGACTCCCGCATCCAGCCGTATATCGGTGCAGGCGTCAATTACACCCACTTCTCCGATGAAACCCTCGATGACGGCACCAAGCTCGAGATGGATGACAGCTGGGGCGCGGCCGCACAGATCGGTGTCGACCTGGTCATCAATGAGCATTGGGCGGCCAACGTCGCTGCCTGGTATCTGGATATCGATTCCGATGTCACCGTGGCGGGCAGCGTCAACGACAAGGTCGAGATCGACCCGATCGTGACCATGGCCGGTATCAGCTATCGCTTCTGAGGCGCTGACGGCGACGTGTCGTCAGCCGGCGCCCTGGCTACCTTGCCCGGACGGGGGCGATCCAGCACCAGTCCCAGCACGACCAGCGCCGCTCCCATCACCATCAAGGCGGTCCACTGCTCATCGAACAGCCACCAGGCCATCAGCGCGGCACACGGTGGCACCAGGAAGAAGGTACGTGCGACCTGGTGGGCCTCGCCACGTTCGAGCATCAGCATCAGCAACCAGATGGCACCCACCGAGATGGCGATCACCAGCCAGGCGAGGGTCAGCAGCAGACGAGGCGTCGGGTCGAAGGCGAAGCTACCTACGCTGCTGGCTGCGATGAGGAAGACACAGCCCGCTCCCAGATACTGGAATACCAGCCCCTCCACCAGCCCCATCCGACCACCGACACGCTTCTGCCACAGCGTCGAGCTGGACACGCCGATGAGCGCCACCAGACACCACAGCAGGCCGATCATCGGCCACTCGAGCGTGGCGCTTGCGGCGCCTGCCCCCTGAAGCACGCCCGCCCCCAGCACCAGACTGACGCCAATCGCGCCACACCCCAGCCCCAGCCACTGCCTGGCGCCCAGACGGATACCGAACAGCGGCAGTGACAGCGCAGCCGTCACCAGAGGGTGCAGGCTGACCAGCAAGGCCGTCAGCCCCGCAGGCAGCCCGGCCTTGACCGCCGCGAACACGCCACCCAGATAGGCGCCGTGCAACAGCATGCCGATGCCCATCTGAGCCAGCTTGTCATAGCGCTGCCCCCACTGGCGCGGCTTGCGGCGTATCCACAGGATCAGCCCCAGCACCGGCAGTACCAGCAGGCTGCGCACCAGCAGCAGCGTGAAAGGCTCAGCATCCAGGGTGCCGAAACGTGCGGCGATGAACCCGGTGGCGAACAGGAAGACGAAGGTCAGCGGCATCCACATCAGATTGACTCCAGCGCCGCGCTACCAACAGCTGGCGACGCGCTTGAAAGCCGAGATGGCCACGGGGCAACTCGTCCCCGGACAACGGCTGCCCTCATTGCGCCGCCAGGCGGCCCTGTCAGGGCTGGGACTCAACAGCGTGATCCGCGCCTATGGGTCACGCTGCACCCCTCTTGCCACTCCGTCACTGGCCATCGATGACCCGGCCTGGCAGGCCATGGCACATGCCAGCGACCCGGCGCTGGCTCCGCTGGGCGCGGCGCATCCCGAGCTGGATGCGCCCGCCGTGCGGCGCCTCTATCGGCTGGTGCGCCAGAAGCTCAAGCATCACGCCGAATCCCCCAGCGCCTACGCGCTGCCCCCGGGCTCCCCCGCCCTGCGCGAGGCCATTGCCTCTCACCTCAGCCACCATGGCCATCACTGTCACGGTGACACCCTGTTGCTGTGTCAGGGGGCTCAGCAAGGCATGTCGCTGATTCTCCGAAAATGGCGCGCAAGCCGGGGACGCTGTCGCATCGGCATCGAGGCCCCCGGCTATTTCGGTGTACTTGCGGCGGTGGAAGCCAATGGTCACGAAGCCATTGCCCTGCCGACACATGCCGGAAGCGGACTGGATATCGAGGCATTGGCCAGACTGCTGGACTGGCCATGCAGGGGCTGATTCGCGCACGCTGGGCCGATGGCATGGGCGACATGCCATGGATGCACGCCGCCCTCGCGGAGCTGATCGCCAGCGGCGATTACGGGCGCCATGTCCACCGCATGCGCCGCTGCTACGCGAAGCGCCTGCAACTGCTGCGCGAGACGCTTGCCTCTGCTCTCGGCGATGGCGTCTGGCTGCCCGGTGTCAGTGGTGGCTATCTGCAGTGGTGCGGCCTGCCGGGACTGGACTGCTCACGCTGGCGCGCCCAGAACTGATTGATCAACAGCGCCAGCACGATGACCGCCCCGCCCAGCGCGAGACGCGGCAGGTCCGCGTCGCGATTCCAGATCAGCAGATTGACCAGCAGTCCCGCCGGTACCAGCGCATTGTTCATGATCGCCAGGGTACCGGCATCGACGCGCGTCGCTCCCTTGTTCCACAGGAAGTAGCCCATCCCGGACGCCACGATGCCCAACCAGCCCAGCACCACGAAGTGCACCGGCTGCGAAGGCAGCTTGTCGGTATTGCCGAACAGCAGGAACATCACGACCACCAGCGCCAGGGCGCCAAGATAGAACCAGCCGAACACATGACGGTGCGCGACACCTTCAGGCAGCTGGGGCGAGAGATGACGATAGGCGACCTGGCCGATGGCAAAGCACAGATTGGCCCCCTGAACGACGGCAAAGCCGAGCCAGAAGCCCTCGGTGACCCCGTCGTAGCGAATGATCGCCGCACCGATGACCGCCACCATCGCCGTGAGCAGGTAGAATGGCGACAGCCGACGTTTCATCATGTCATCCAGGAGGGTGATGTAGATGGGCGTGAAGATCGTGAACAGCAGCACTTCCGGGACGGGCAACAGCAGGAAGGAGCGGTAGAAGAAGATGTACATCAGCCCCAGCTGCACCGCGCCGATGGCCATCAGCTGCCAGCGGATGCGTCCACTGATCGCCCGTGGGCGCAGAAAGGGAGCAAAGATCAGGCTGGCCAGCACGATGCGTGTCAGCACGGCCAGATAGCTATCGACCTGACCGGACAGGTAGACGCCGATCAGGGAAAACGAGAAGGCCCACAGGGCTGTGACACCGATCAGGTAGGACATGACGAGTAAACCCGTTAGGCAGAGAAAGTTGACAGGCATTGTAACCCTCCACGCGCTGCTTGAGCAGATACGCCACCTGGAATTTTCGTCACGCTCAGGGCCTGCCTCACGCAACGCCTGGTCCGGCCATGGCAGCGGTGAGGTGAAGACTCGTGGGACATCCTCTTCAATGAACAGGGACAGTTCCGACTGGAGGGCCAGGCCAGCAGTGTCACGTTCCGCAATCGCTATCGCTGGCGACTGAGCCCCGACGGCACTGCCCTGTCACTGAGCCATGAGCGCCGCGGCCGCGATGCGGCGGTCTTCCTGTTCGACCTGATCGAGGCTCCCGCAGGCGATGGTGACCACTTCATCAGCCGCGAGGCACACCTGTGCATCGATGACCTCTATTCCGCCACCCTCGTCATCATGCGCGATGCGGATGACAAGCCCTGCGGCTTCGACCTCGACTGGCGCATCACCGGCCCGCGCAAGGATGAACATCTCGCCTATCGCTATCGCTGCTGAACGTAACCCGCCGCTGCCGGCACATGAAAACGCCGCTGACGAACCACTCCGTCAGCGGCGTTGTGGGACTGGCGGCCGATACTGGCGGCCGATCAGGCCAGCAGGCGTGCCGTGAACCATTCGCCGATCGCCTCGATCTCCTCGAGACACACGGCGTGCGCCATCGGCCAGGTCTGCCATTCAAGCGGATGCCCGAGGGCGCGAGCACTCTCGGCGCCAGCCTCCCCCAGTGCCAGCGGCACGATGTCATCCTGGGTGCCGTGATGGACACTGATGGCCAGCCCCTGATTGGCGGCTGACGGCGTGATGGTCGCGCTGGTGGCGAAATAGGTGGAGAGCGCCAGCAACCCACCCAACGGCCGCTCACAGCTCAACGCCGCCTCGTAGACCACGGCACCGCCCTGAGAAAAGCCTGCCAGCAGGATGCGCTCACTGGCGATCCCCTGCGCGACCTGCTCCTCGATCAAGGCATGCACGTAAGCCGCGGACTCGCGCAGCTGCACTTCATCGACACGCCGCCCAAGATTCATCTCGAGAATGTCGTACCAGGCCGGCATGCGCATGCCGCCATTGACGGTCACGGCCAGCTCACGCGCGTGCGGGAAGACGAAACGTACGCCGTGATCCGCCGGCAATCCCAGCGCCGGCACCACGGGCACGAAATCACTGCCGTCCGCCCCCAGCCCATGCAACCAGATGACACAGGCATCTGCCTGGCCCTGAGGCTCGATGATCTGCGGACTACGGTGGCCATGCTGGGGTGATGCGTCGTTCATCCCCTGGACGCGAGACATAAAAAAACCCGCCAATCGGGCGGGCAATGAATGTCGGGACAGCGACACCCAGGACAGGAAAGCGCTTGAGAAAACTCCAGGATGTCGGCCAGTTCGTTCACATCCTGCACGACATGATCCGGCGCCTTTGACAGCGGGAAGAGTGCCTTGCCCGGGCGGGCGATGAAGGTGGTCTGCAAGCCCGCTTCCTTGGCACCCGCGACATCCCAACCATGTGCAGCGACCATCATGGCCTCTTCAGGTTCGACATCGAGCTTGTCCAGCACCCACTCATAGGAACGCAGGTCCGGCTTGTAGATCTGGATATCTTCAATGCTGTAGCGAGCATCGAAATACGGCAGCAGTCCCGCGTTCTCGAACTGGGCCTTGACGCCCTTGTTGGACGAGTTGGTCAGACTGACGATCTTGTAGCCTTCAGCCTTGAGCCTGGCCAGACCTTCCTTGACGTCAGGGTGAGGCGGGAGTGTCAGCAACGGTGTGATGATGGCCTTCTTCGCCTGCTCATCCGTCAGTTCGACACCGTTGTTCTGCGCGACCACCAGCAACGAGGCGACACCGATCTGCCCGAAGTCGTGATAGTCCCGGGTCACGGTAGACACCAGGGAGTAATGCAGCATGGTCGAGAACCACAGGGGCAGCAGGTCTTCTCTTCCCCCCAGTGCCTCACCGACCGAACTGCGCATCGAGGTCAGGTCCAACAGCGTTTCATTGACATCGAAGATGAGCACCTTGGGCTTATCGACGACATCATCCGCCATCGCATTCCCCGACATCAGGCCGATACCCAACAACACTGAACCTGCCACCTTCTTGAGTTTTCCGCGCACCATCATGGGTCTCCACTTGATCGATATCATGGCATCCGGCCTCGACATTTCCGGCATGCCGCTCGGCAATCAACAACGTTTAATCACCGTGACCCACCATGACACCTTTACCATGAACTGGCGATGAATCTTCACGAAAAACGCGGGAAATCAGACGCTTTCGCTCAGGGCATGCTGGACGCGGGTGGCGGAAACGCTCTTGCCGGCATCATTGACGTACTGGCGGGAATCACGAGTGATCTGCGCCTGCTGACCATTGACGCTCTGGTTGTTCAGCGCCTGCTCGACACGACTGGCCGCAACACTCTTGCCGGCATCGTTGAGATGCAGCGGCTGAGCCGCTACCTGCTGGGCCTGACCGTGGATCACGGATTCGCTGATGGTGGCGCGAACCTGCTGGTCGGCAACGCTATCAGCGTTGGCAACGCCTGCGGTGGTGACGGAGAGAACGGCGGCGGCGATGAGGGCATTGAAGGTCTTCATGATGTGACTCCTGGAAATGACACTGACGAATCAGGCGTTGTCGCTGATGCTCTGCTGGACTCGGCTGGCTGCGACACTCTTGCCCTGCTCGGAAACGGTGTCATTGGCCCGGGATACGGCAGCGGTCTGCTGGCCACGAATGTGCTCGGCATTGAGTGATTGCTCGACACGTCCGGCGGCAACGCTCATTCCAGTCTCCGCGAAGCTCTGCTGGCTGGTGGCTGCCGGCTGGGACTGGCCGATGATCTGCTGGCTGTTCAGCGCATTCTGGACGCGCAGAGCGGCAGGGCTGTCATCAGCGGCAAGGGCGGACGTGCTGGCAGTGGCGATGACGGCAGCGGCGATCAATGTCTTCAGTGTGGTGTTCTTCATGGTCTATCTCCTGGTCCTGGGTAGCGGATGATTCCGCGTGAAGTCGTTGTCAGCGAGTGAAGGATCTGGCGAGTAGCCCCTGCCCGGGCTCCGTCCTCCATTGGCTGTGGGTCGTGCTTCGCTTCGATAATTAACAGACTAATCTTTATTCCGCTTTCTAACTAGCCGTACCATTGGAAGCTCACTGTTTCGCCTTGAGCAACGCCGGGCAGACCCTGCGTGGCGAATGCGAGCGCTATACGCATCCGCGCGTCAGGGATATCGCCTGGCTGTTGAGTGCCCCGGACCTGCTGACACTGCTCCCTTATCAGCGCCCGACTCTCGAGGCGTTGGGACTGGGCGACGACATCACTCGCCATCGCTGGCTGAGCGAGCTTGAGCAGGCCCCCGAGGCACTGGAATCCGCGGTGGATGAGCGTCGCCACCATCGGCTCGGTCTCTATCACGAGCTGCTGTGGCGGTTCGTGCTGGCCCACGCCCCAGGCAGCCGACTGTTGGCCCACAATCTCAGGATCATGGAAGGCAAGATCACGCTGGGCGAGCTGGACATGCTGTATCTGGCGGCAGGCGATACGACCCCCACCCACCTGGAAGTCGCGATCAAGTTCTATCTGGGATTGCCACAAGGTCCGGGGCCGGCGGATGGCCTGGAGCGCTGGATCGGCCCGGGTGGCGCCGACAGTCTCGCCATCAAGACGCGACGCAGTCTTGCGCACCAGCTGCCACTGGCGCTCAGCGAGCGGGGACAACAGACGATTCGTCAGGCGCTCGACGGGAGACTCGGCCCCCGGGTGGCTCGCGGGCCAATGCCTGGCCATGCCCGGCGGTCTGTTTCGCCCCTGGCAGCCGGAGACACCTGCCGATGAGCAGCTGCCGCCACCGCGTCACTGCCATCCTTCAAGCGCGGCGCAGGCTGGCTGGTGGGTCCCCGTGAGCCAGTTTGCCGCCTTCTGCCAGCGCCTCGACAGTACCGCGATGGATACCGCGCCGCTGCTGGGCTGTCTCAGGGAAAAGCCCGCCTGGCTGGCCCCTCCCCCTGCGCAATCACTGACCGGGTGGCGCGAGCTGCAACTCTGGCTCGAGGACTATTTCGCGCCCTCTGACGCTTTGTCTTGATGCGTGAAATCAACGATAATGCGCCGCGTCAGATTCAGGCGACCTGCCGCAACGCATCCGCTGAATCCGTAGGACGTCATCTTGAAAACACGACTTTCCAGCCTCGATATCGTGGCGCTGGGCTTCATGACATTTGCGCTCTTCCTTGGCGCTGGCAACATCATCTTCCCGCCTCAGGTAGGTCAGGGCGCAGGGGCCGAGTTCTGGCCAGCCGCACTCGGCTTTCTGACCACCGGTGTCGGCATGCCGCTGGCCGGAATCGTTGCGGTCGCCGTGATCGGCGGCGGGCTCGACAAGATCACCTCCCCGCTGCCCAAGTGGGCGGCAGCGGCCTTCGGCGTCGCCATCTATCTGTCCATCGGGCCGATGTTCGCCATCCCGCGTACCGGCACCGTCGCCTTCGAGATGGGCATGCGTCCGTTCATCGACATGACGCCCGAGTCAGGCCTGGCATTGCACTCGGTGGTGTTCTTCGGCATTGCCACCCTGATCGCCCTGAGCCCCGGCAAGCTGATGGACGTGGTCGGCAAGTGGCTGACTCCGCTGTTGATCGCGCTGCTGGCACTGATCGCGCTGTTCACCATCATCGACCCGCAGGGGCCGCTGGGCCCGGTGAGCCCCGAGTGGGCCGAAGCGCCCTTCATGACCGGCTTCCAGCAGGGCTACCTGACCATGGATGCGCTGGCCTCGATGGTGTTCGGCATCCTGATCGTCTCCGCGATCAAGGCGCGTGGCATCACCGCCACCGCTGACGTGACGCGCTACACCCTGTGGGCCGGCGCCATCGCCGCGATCTGTCTGGCCGCCGTCTATCTGCCGCTGACCTACATGGGCGCCACCAGCCATGCTCTGGTGACGGAAGCCGCCAAGGGCGAACTGATTCCGGTCTACGTCGAGGCCTTGTTCGGCGATGCCGGCAAGCTGATTCTGGCGCTGGTCATCACTCTGGCGTGTCTGACCACCGCGGTGGGCCTGCTGACCTCCTGCGGCGAGTTCTTCCATCGCCTGCTGCCGAGCGTGCCCTACCGTCTGCTTGTGATCGTGATGGCCGTGGCCTCGGCGTTGATCGCCAACCTGGGCCTCTCGACCCTGATCAGCGTCTCGATTCCGGTACTGGTCACGCTCTATCCGCTGGTGCTGGTGCTGACGCTGCTCTCCTACCTGCGCCCGCGCCTGCATGATGCACCGCGCGTGTTCGCCTGGAGCCTGGGCCTGACCCTGCTGGTCAGCCTGCTCGATGGCTTCGAAGCCAGTGGCATCGATTCCCTGATGGCCATCTCGCACCGCATCGAGCCGCTGCTGCCGCTGGCCTCCATGAATCTGGGCTGGCTGGCACCTGCACTGGCGGGCCTGATCATCGGCATGCTGGCCAGCCGTCGTGACCAGACGAATCTGGACCCGGTACTGACCGAGCAACGCTGAGTCAGCGCGGCGTGCTGCGTGACAGCCCCAGCCGTGCGAGCGTGTCATCATCCAGCGAGTGCACCGCTTCCACGTCTGCCAATGCCGTGAAATAGTCCGGGGTCAGGAAGTCACGTCCGCCCAGCAGGTGCTCGAGATACTCACGGGCCGGCTTGAGTCCCTGACTAGTGCGCTCCGGCAAGGCGATGTACACCCAGGCCTCGATGACACCGTCACGTGTCACGATGGCATGACGAAAGCGCTCATATTCATGTGGGCGCCCCTCGTAGGGGTCCATCAGGGTGATCTGCTCAGGGTCGCGCAGCTCGTAGAGCACCCCTTCGACACGCTCACCCCGCGCCGGTTGCACATTGGCATGTGCGATCCCCGGAACACGCGACGCCTTGTCGAAACTCAGCCGATGCTCCTCCAGCCAGCCATGCAGGGCACGACGCGTGTCACCGATGCGTGCCGCGACACGCGCCGGATTCATGTTGCTTCCGTAGGCGAAGTAGTACGGCATACGTGATCAGCGTATCGATCTCGCGCACGACTTCCGTCATCGCCACGCGGCGCTCCGGACGCGCATCCTTCAACCAGGCCTCGATGGCAGGCGCCACGTCACACTTCACCGGGAAGCTGCCACGCGCGTCACACAGTGCCTCGAGACGCGCGATGAACACGAAACGCAGCCACTGGCCCATGTCCATGCGGTCCACGCAGAAGGGCTCCACGCTCATGAAGGCCTCTGGGGTCGGTGTCTCCATGCGCCACAGATCCGCCGCCTTCATCGTCGCTTCCAGGCGTGCCAGCAGGTCACGCAATTCGTCATGCGCGTTGCCGGCGAGTTCGCCGTCCTGGGGTATTTCGGTCGGGTTCATGACACCTCCGTCAATTCATGCATGATGCGTTCACGGTATTATCCCGTTCATACGCTTGGAAGGCCAGGAGGGCCAGATGGCAGATAGCCTGTTCAATGACGTGATGATCCTGCTGGGGGCCTCGGTAGTCGCGGCGGCGCTGTTCCGACGCCTGCACCTGCCACCGGTACTGGCCTATCTGGCGGTGGGCTTTCTGGTCGGCCCGCATCTGGCAGGCTGGATAGGCCGTCCGGAAGAGCTGGCCTTTCTGTCGGAGTTCGGCCTGGTCTTTCTGTTGTTCTCGCTGGGATTGGAATTCTCGATGCCCCGCATGCGAGCCCTCAAGACCACCGTCTTCGGACTGGGAGCCTCCCAGGTGGTGGTCTGCAGCGGACTCTTCTGGGCGCTGGGCTGCGCACTGGGGCTGACCCCTGCCGCGGCGCTGGTCGCGGCCGGCGCACTGGGACTTTCTTCCACGGCCATCGTGACGCGGGAGCTGGCGCGCTGGAACGAGCTGGACAGCCCCCACGGCCATGCCGCGGTGGGAGTGTTGCTGTTTCAGGACCTTGCCGCCCTGCTGTTCCTGATCCTGATTCCGGCCATGGCGGGAGATGGCAGCCAGCTGCTCAGCGATCTGGGCGTGATGCTGGCCAAGGGCATCGGCCTGGTGGTGGTGATGATGGCCATCGGCAAATGGGTGCTGCCACTGGTCTTTCAGGAAGTCGCGCGCTCACGCTCGGAAGAGCTGTTCGTGCTCACCGTATTGCTGGTGGCCCTGTTCTCGGCCTGGCTGACCCACAGCCTGCACCTTTCGATGGCGCTCGGCGCCTTCCTGGCGGGCATGATGCTCGGTGAAAGCCATTACCGGCATCAGATAGAGGCGGACATCCGCCCGTTCCGGGACATCCTGCTGGGCCTGTTCTTCGTCTCGGTCGGCATGCTGCTCGACCCGCATGTCCTGCTGGCACAGTGGTACTGGGTGGTGATCGGCGTGATCTGTCTGCTGACCACCAAGGCACTGTTGATCACGGGGCTTGCCAGACTCTCCGGACGACCACTGGATTCGGCCATGCGCACCGGCCTGGTGCTGTCACAGGGCGGAGAGTTCGGGTTTGCCCTGCTGGCACTGGCCAGTCAACAGCAGCTGATGGACACCGATACCGTGGGACTGGTGGTGGCGATCATCATCGGCTCGCTGGTCGTCACGCCCTCGCTCATTCGTCACAACCAGCATCTGTCGCAACGTGCCTGCCGCTCACATACCCCCACCCAGGAAAATCCGCACACCACGGCGCAGTTGAGCGAGGCCACGGCCCCGCTGCACGACCACGTCATCGTGTGCGGCTTCGGGCGTGTCGGTCAGACGGTCGGGCGCTTCCTGACCCAGGAGAAGCTCCAGTGGATCGCCATCGATGCCGACCCCATCCGCGTGCATGAAGCCGCCAGCGCGGGTGAACCGGTGGTCTTCGGTGATGCCCAGCGTCAGGACATTCTGCGCGCACTGGGCATCGAGCGCGCCCGCCAGGTGGTGATCACCGTCAACCAGCTGCCGCATGCACTGGCCATCCTGCATGCCATCCAGCCGTTGCAGCTCCCCGAGCTCAAGGTGCTGGTGCGCACCCAGGATGATGCCGACCTGGACACCTACAAGGCCGCCGGCGCGACCGAGGTGATCCCGGAGGTACTGGAAGGCTCATTGATGCTGGTCTCGCATGTGCTGGTCAATCTCGAGGTGCCATTTCGCCGTGTGGCGCGCTCGATCCAGAAGGCCCGCGAGGCCCGCTACAGTCTGCTGCATGGCTACTTCCACGGCCAGCAGTCACAGCTGACCGACAAGCGTGGCAACCCGCTGCTGAGACGCCATCCCGTGACCCTGACCGAGAGCACCTGGGCCTGTGAGCGCCGACTGGACGAGATCTCCCTGCCGGAGCGCAGCGGTATCCTGATCTCCCGCATCGTGCGCGCCAACGGGGACTGCATCGAGGAGCCCACGGGTGATCTTCGTCTCGCGTGTGGCGATACGCTGGTATTGTCCGGGCTGGCTGATCATATTGAAGAGGCAGAAGCGCGTCTGTTGTCGGGCTGAGGCGTCCACAATTACATGGAGCAACTGGTGTTCGATGGCATACGCCTGCATGCCACGGCCAGCGGCATGGATGGCGACAGCCGCGAGGATGTCGCCTGCATCGCGCTCAATCAGCTGGCACCGCGCTACATCCGTCATGATGTGGACATGGCCTTCTACATGACCCCTGCCGAACAGGAGCTGCTGGAAGAGCGTGTGGCCCTGGCTCTCGATGATGCGGTGGCCAGGGTGCACAGCATGCCGCGACGCAGCTAGTCGCTCAGATACCTGCCGCTCCCTGCGGCGGGACTTCATCGAGCACCTTGCGCAGGAAGGCGCGGGTGCGGTCATCCTTCGGCGCGCTGAACAGCTGACTCGGTGGCCCCTGCTCGACGATACGCCCGCCTTCCATGAAGATGACGCGGTCAGCGACTTCCCGCGCAAACTGCATCTCGTGGGTGACCACGATCATGGTCTGACGCTCCACCGCCAGCTGCTTCATCAGCTCCAGCACTTCGTCGACCCATTCCGGGTCGAGCGCCGAGGTCGGCTCATCGAACAGGATGACCTCGGCCTGGGCCGCCATGGCACGCCCGATGCCGATCCGCTGCTGCTGTCCACCGGAAAGCGCCGCCGGGAAGGCATCCGTCTTCTCGCTCATGCCGATGCGCTCGAGAATCTCGCGGGCGCGTTGATGCGCCTTGGCCTTGGGCCAGCCATTGACGACGATCAGGCCCTCGGCAATGTTCTCAAGCGCCGTCTTGTTGGCGAACAGCGCATAGTTCTGGAACACGAAGGCACTGTTGCGACGCAGGGCAAGAATGTCATGGCGACTGGCGCGTGTGGCCGCGACCTTGTGCTCGCCGATCTGGATTTCCCCGTCATCGGGTTGTTCCAGGAAGTTGATGCAACGCAGCAAGGTGGACTTGCCGGTACCCGACGGGCCGATGACGACGATGATCTCGCCCTGTTTCACTTCCAGCGTGATGCCATCGAGCACGGCCTGCCCGCCGAATTTCTTGATCAGATTTCTGACTGCAATCATCGCTGATAGGCCTTGTTGAGACGTTTCTCCATCCAGCGCTGCACGAAGGACAGCCCTTCCACCATCACCCAGTAGACGATGGCCACCATGATGAAGGATTCAAAGTACAGGAAGCTGCTGGCCGCTTCCTTCTGGGTCGCGCCCATCAGTTCGGTCACCCCCAGCGTGAAGGCCAGCGACGTGGACTTGATCATGTCCACGAAGTAGTTCATCAGCGTGGGAGCCGCCACACGGGCTGCCTGTGGCAGCACGATGCGACGCATCAACTGGACATTGGTCATGCCGATGGACAGCGCCGCCTCGGTCTGGCTGCGATCGACGCCGACGATGGCCGCACGGATCGACTCGGCCATGTAGGCAGAGAAGTGCAGCGTCAGGCCCAGAATCGTCGCGGTCACGCCATCGATCTGGGTGAGGAACGACATCACCTGCGGCAGGCCGTAGTAGAACAGGAACAGCTGCACCAGCAGCGGCGTACCGCGGAAGAAGGAGATGAACACCACGGTCAGCGCGTTGAGCACCGGCACCTTCAGCACCCGCACTACCGCCAACAGCGAGGCCAGTACCAGCGCGGCCACCATGCCGATACAGGCCATCTTGAGTGTTAGTGGCAGGTATTTGAGCATGACCGGCAGCAGGCCAAGCAT
Source organism: Cobetia sp. ICG0124 (assembly GCF_004006355.1). NCBI lineage: Bacteria > Pseudomonadati > Pseudomonadota > Gammaproteobacteria > Oceanospirillales > Halomonadaceae > Cobetia > Cobetia sp. ICG0124. The sequence continues at coordinate 2,237,740 of NZ_CP024893.1, forward strand.
GTAATCGATATTGAGAGTATCCATTCGTTATCCGGACAGGCTGAGGGCTTGGCTGAGAGTCTCCCCTGTATCAGGGCGCGCCCGTCAATGTTCAAGGCGTGGTGATGTCATTGCCGAACCACTTGTTGGAAATCTCGGCCAGACGACCATTTTCCTTGAGCTCGGTCAGCGCGGCATCCACCGCGTCACGCTTGGCTTCACCCTCGGCATCCTTGCGGAACGGCAGCGCGTTCTCGAGACGTGAGAACGGCGTGCCTGCCAGCTCCAGCGGCAACGGTGTCTTCTGGATCACCTGGCTTGCGCTGACGCGGTCCATCACGAAGGCATCGACACGGCCCAGGGCGGTGTCCTGCTCGATGTTGGATTCATAGGTCTTGATATCGATCTGGTCGGCGTACGGCAGCTCCTTCATCAGCGCTTCGTAGTTGGACCCCAGATTGACCGCCACGCTGTGCCCCTTGAGGGACTCGACGCCGGTGATCTCGTCATTGCCACGACGCTTGACCACCTGCGCCCCGTCATAGACGTACGGCTGGGTGAAGGCGAACTTGGCCTTGCGCGCATCGGTGATGGTGATCTGGTTGGCCACGGTATCGATACGACCCGCTTCCAGTGCACCGATCAGACCGGAGAAGCTCATGGTGACGAATTCGACATCGTCGCCGGTGATCTCGCCCACGGCATTCAGGACATCCACCTCAAAGCCCTGCAGCTTGTCCTGCTTGACGAAGGTGAACGGGAAGTAGCCCCCGGACATGCCGACCTTCAGGGTGTCGGCGTGAGCGGCCAGGCTGCCCATGGCAGCAGCCCCCAATGCCGCCGCCATCACGGTGCCCTTGAGAGCAGTGGCAGAGAAGACGGCAGCAAGTGAACGTGAATGGCGCATCGGAAATCCTCGATGGTGGCAACCGCAGCGGTGAGCCTCATGACTCCACTCTCCTCCCTGAGCAACTTCTTCCAGCGCACCGGTGCTGACGTGCACCTTTATCATCTGGGGCGCATCCTGTCCCCCTTGAGCCTTGAAGAGCTGGAAGCCTTCGAGACCCAGCAACAGCCGTGGTCGCAACCTTTCAAGGGACAGGCCCGGCTGGCGTGCGTCTTCCGACCCGCCGGCATCGACGATCCACTGGTGTGGTTTCTGGCCCTGCCGCTGGATGAAGAAGGCCGGCTTTCTCCGCCGCAACGAGATGCATTCCTCGAACGCCTGCTGACCACACTCGGCCAGACGGCACTGAACGTCGGTCGTTCTGACCTGTTGCAGGCCGAGGCAGGCAAGATCGACAACCTGATGCAGGACAATCCCCTGGCCTTCACTCCAGATGACAGCCTGCGCGCCATGCTGCATGCCCGCGCCAGCATCGACTGTGATCGCCCTGCCAGCCAGTACTATGAACAGGCGGAACGCTATCTCGCCGCGCAACTGCCCCTTGATGACTGGCCCAGCGTTGGCCTGCAGGGCATCGCCGATGGGCTGACGCGTCGCGGTGAGTTCACCAATGAACTTGCCGAGGCGATGATCGAACGGATCGGCTATCTTCCCGACACGCCGCTGCGCGCGCTCGCCCTGTGCCTGGAGCAGGCTCCCCCGGCCCATCCGCAGCTGGCCAGTCCGCTGACGGACAGTCTGGAGGCGGAGCTGCTCGACAGTCTGATTCGCCGCGGTCAGACGGCACGGGAGCTGGGAGACCTGGAAACCCTGTGCGCCTGCCTGCGTGCAGCGGCTGCCAGCCCCCTGCCAGCGGCCGCCGAATGGCTGGATACGCTATTGGCGGACGAGAGCGCCGCCAGCGTGGATGTGCTGGTCGCGATCGCCGCACGCGGTTATGCCCATCTGGAAGATGCCGAGCGCCTGCCGACCTTCCTCGTGCGACTGGCCAACTGCCCGCAGGCCAGCTTCCAGGCTCTCGCCCGTGATCTGGCGCTGATTCCGCGTCTGCGTCTGCCGGTACTGGTGACGCTGCGTAACGCCGAACCCGACAGCGCCCTGGGGCTCGCCCTGGCGTCGCTCACCGGCCGGACTCATGCCCTCTGATTCAGGATGAAACATGCCGCATTCCAAGACCCCTGCTCGTCATCACGCTCACAAGGCACCGCCTCTGGATCTCAGATCCCTGAACCACGATCTGCTCGGCTTTCGGCCGCGAGCCGTCGTCGGGCGGCGTGAACTGATCGAGCTGCCGGAGCTGCATCTGCACCTCAACGCCAAGATCGACACTGGCGCGCACTCGAGCGCACTGCACGCAGAGAACATCGAGGTCTTCGAGAAGGATGAAGACCTGTGGGTACGCTTCATCACGCGCAGTGGCGGCAGTGATTCTCCGCCCCATGATGTCGAGACACGGGTCCACGACCGGCGTCGGGTCAGGTCTTCCAACGGTCAGGCACAGTGGCGCTACGTGATTCGCTCCCGCATGCAGCTCGCCGGGCTCGACTACGACATCGACATGACACTGGTCGATCGCTCCCAGATGCGCCACCCCATCCTGCTGGGGCGCCGTGCACTGCGTCGCCTGCTGGTGGCACCGGGTGCCGCCTATCTGCATGGCGAGCCCTGACGACGGCCCTTTCGGCTCTGGAGGATTTCATGCATATCGGTATCCTGTCGCGCAATTCCCGCCTCTACTCCACTCGCCGCCTGATCGAGGCAGCCGAAGCCCGCGGGCATACCGCACGCGTCGTGGACACGCTGCGCTGCTACATGAACATCGCCTCGCACCGCCCCTCCATCCATTACAAGGGTGCCGAGATCGAGCATTTCGACGCCGTGGTGCCACGCATCGGCGCCTCCGTCACCTTCTATGGCTGTGCGGTACTGCGCCAGTTCGAGATGATGGGTACCTACGTGGTCAACGACTCCGTGGCCATCTCCCGCTCACGCGACAAGCTGCGCTCGCTGCAGCTGCTGTCGCGCAAGGGGCTGGGCCTGCCGGTCACCGGCTTCGCGCATTCGCCGGATGACATCCCCGACCTGATCACCATGGTCAAGGGCGCGCCGCTGGTCATCAAGCTGCTGGAAGGCACCCAGGGCATCGGGGTGGTACTCGCCGAGACCAATCAGGCCGCCGAGAGCGTGATCCAGGCCTTCATGGGCATGAAAGCCAACATCATGGTGCAGGAATACATCAAGGAAGCGCGTGGCGCCGACATCCGCTGCCTGGTGGTGGGAGACAAGGTGGTCGCCTCCATGAAGCGCCAGGCCGCCGATGGCGAGTTTCGCTCCAACCTGCACCGTGGCGGCACGGCCAGCGAGATTCGCATCACGCCGGAAGAGCGCTCCACCGCCATCCGCGCCGCCAAGGCCATGGGCCTGGCCGTCGCCGGTGTCGACCTGCTGCGCGCCAACCATGGCCCGGTGATCATGGAAGTGAACTCCTCACCGGGTCTGCAGGGCATTGAAACGGCAACCGGCAAGGACATCGCAGGGATGATCATCGACCACATCGCCAAGTCCGCCGCACCCGCTAGGAAGATCCCGCCCAAGCCCAAGGGGTGAGGACACTGTCGGACGTCACGATAACGTCATCGAACTGTCGTAAAATGAGTGGATTGACGCTACGGGAAGAAATATCAGGACTTTCTGCACATCAGGGGTAGAAAAACACTGTTTTCACCCGCACAATCTCTCCTGACGGAGGAGGTGACCGCCCATGTTTCTCGACAATCGCCAAGTGGCGATGGATAGCGTCCAGGAAGCCCTGGCAGACAGTCTTGATTATTTCGAGGACAACGCCGAACGGCTGCGTCCCGGGCTGCTGAAGGCCTTTGAACCCTTCTATGCCCGGCGCGTGGAGCTCAAGCAGGCGCTGGAAGTCGAGACGCGCAAGCATCTGAGCCTGATGCCGCGAGACGCTGATGTCGAGCGTGATGACTACATGTGGCTGTGGAGTCGCCTGAAGAGCATCGTCAGCAATGACAATCAGGTTCTGATCAACGAACTGCTCGAACAGGAGCGCGTGCTGATGCAGGCCTGCTCGACGGCCTTCACGCATCCTCTCCCGGACAGCATGGAGAAGGTGCTGGAAGCGTGCTTCCACAACTGCCGCCAATTGATTCGCGAGCTCTATCGTCACCAGACCGGCATCGCGGCACGCCGCCGCGCCGGCTGACCTCGGGCCCGCGGCAATACCGGTGTCGGCAGTCGCTCCGCCGGCCCCAGGAAACGCGGCTTGCGGCCCCACAGGTAAAGATCCCCCACCGTGGCGGCACGCGCCAGCCATTCGCGCAGCATCAGCCGCAGCCCCGCAGGCCGACGCTCGGAAACCGCCGGACAGCCGACGGCATCCAACCCCAGCACGTCAGCGATGAACAGTGCCCGTGGCAGATGCCAGGGCTGAGTGACCAGCACCGCCTGATCGACACCGAAGACCTTGTGCGCACGCACCAGCGTATCGAAGGTCGAGAATCCGGCGTAATCCAGCGTCATGAACTGCTGTGGCACATTGCGATCACGCAGGTCACGCCACATGGTCATCGGCTCATTGTAATAACGCGTACGATTGTCCCCTGACAGCAGCAGGTTGCTCACTCGATGCAGCCGGTAGAGCTGGGCTGCGGTGTCGAGACGAGCCTGATAGTGCGGGTTGCGTCCTCCGCCCACCAGGCCATGGGAGGTCCCGAAGACGATTCCCACTTCACGGCTTTCGCAGGTCAGCGGGGAAGACGCGATGCGATCACGGGTCGACATCACGACCCACAGATTGAGCCCGACCACTATCATCAGGCTCACGACCAACAGGCCAATCATGGCCATCACGGCCCGCTTGATCACTCGTCGCATCTGCTCCCCGCACCCATCCTTGCCTGTCTCGGCTCACTCTTCCTGCGTCATGATCGCCTTGACGCTGACCGGCACCTGGGTCGCGATGTTGCCCAGTCCCGCCAGGTCACGCAGGGTACGGATGCCATCCACCAGCGAGAACTGGCTGGCATCGACCATCACCGGCGCATCCGTCTGCACCAGCCAGCGCTCTCCCTGCAGACGTGTCACCTGCAGGCTCACCGGCAGGGTCTGGGTGCTGTCATGCAGCGTCAGCTGCCCTTCCAGGCTGACATGCTGGGTATCGCCCGGCTCCATGACCTTGAGCGTCGGCATGTCCAGTGACGCGGTCAGCACGGCCAGGGGATAGTCTCCGGCCTCAAAGAGTTTCTCGCTGACACGCTGATCACGGATCTCGATACCGGTATCGGCGGAGTCTAGGTCAATCTCGACCGACAACTGGCCCGCATCATTGACGCGAGCACGCCAGGAATCGAAGGCGTGCTGCTCGACGGTGCTGGCACCGTTCTTGCTCATCTTGGTGGACTGGAAATTCAGTTGCGAGGCATCGCTGTCCAGTGTCCATGACGCCTGTGCACTGACGGCAGTACTCATGATCAGGCTGGCGGTCAGGACACGTAAGGCTCAGAACATGCCAAGTTCCAGGCGCGCCTCTTCACTCATCATCTCCCGCGACCAGGGGGGCGAGAACACGATCTCGACGTGAACCTTGGAGACATCCTCCGCGCCCAGGATCTTGCGCTTGGCATCCTCGGCGATCACGTTGCCCATGCCGCAGCCCGGTGCCGTCAACGTCATCTTCAGATTGACCATCTTCTCGCCGCTGATCAGGGTGTCGATACGACAGCCATAGACCAGCCCGAGCTCGACGATGTCCACCGGGATCTCGGGGTCGAAACAGGTGCGCAGCTGCGCCCAGACGAAGGCCTCTATCTCGGCGTCGCTCTGCCCGGCCGGCAGATGCGGGCGCGGCACGGCGTCCAGTCCCAGTGCATCGAGGCTGAAGCTCTCGATCAGGTACATGCGGCCTTCGTACGCCACGCTGACGGTGCCGCCCTTGGCCTGCATGACTTCGACCACCGCGTCCTCATGCAGGGTCACCGACTTGCCGAAGGGTACCGAGATACCTTCCACGTCACGCTGCAACGGCATCTTCTGGCCCTTGCCGAGGCTGGCCAGCTGGTCTTCAGTGTGGCTCATGCCCTCTCCTTGCCGAACCGCATGACAGCCATGCGGATCAAGAATACTGTGGGTTCACTCAGGATGTGCGGGTCACAACATCCCCTGGCAAGCGCCGATAGCAATGAGGCCCGCCATGCGCGAGCCTCATTGATCAGCGCCCGTCAGGGCCACCGCAGGGGGATGCTCAGCGCACCATGGTCAGCACGCGCTGCAGAGCCTCGACGAACAGGTCGATCTCCTCCGGCGTGTTGTAGGCCGCGAAGGAGGCGCGACAGGTGGCATCGACACCGAAACGTCGCAGCACCGGCTGAGCGCAGTGATGACCGGTCCGGATGGCCACCCCCAGCTGATCGATCAGCAGACCGATGTCCTGGGCGTGGGCACCGTCGACCACGAAGGAGATCGCGCCGGCCTTGTCGGGCGAGTTGCCGATGATGCGCAGCCCGTCCACTTCGCGCATGCGCTCGGTGGCATGGCGCATCAGCTGCTGCTCCCAGCGCGTGATCAGCGCCATGTGGGTGCAGTCCAGCCAGTCGATGGCCTTGCCCAGCCCGATGACCTCGGCGATGGGCGGCGTGCCAGCCTCGAACTTGTGCGGCAGATCCGCGAACAGGGTGCCGTTCTCGAACGAGACCGTGCGGATCATCTCGCCGCCGCCCTGCCACGGTGGCATGGCATCGAGCAGCGCTTCCTTGCCGTAGAGCACGCCGATGCCGGTCGGGCCATACATCTTGTGGCCCGAGAAGACATAGAAGTCGGCGTCGGTCTCGCGTACATCGACCTGCTGATGCGGCACCGCCTGGGCGCCATCGACCAGAATCAGCGCGTCGTGAGCATGCGCCAACCTGGCCATCTCGGCCACCGGGTTGATGCTGCCCAGGGCGTTGGAGACCTGATTGACGCAGACCAGGCGCGTCTTCTCGCCCAGCAGGTCACGGTAGGCCGCCATGTCGAGCACGCCATCGTCGTCGCACGGTATCACCTTGATGACGATATCCAGGCGTTCCGCCAGCATCTGCCAGGGCACGATGTTGGCGTGATGCTCCATCACCGAGATCAGCACTTCATCACCGGCATTCAGCCAGTTGGCCCCCCAGCTGTTGGCGACCAGGTTGATCGCCTCGGTGGTGCCGCGCGTGAAGATGACTTCACGCGTCAGGCGCGCATTGATGAAGGCACGTACCTTCTCGCGCGTCCCTTCGTAAGCGGCCGTCGCCTCGTCCGCCAGGCTGTGCAGGCCACGGTGGATATTGGCATTGGTGTTGCGGTAATAATCGCTCATCGCGTCGATGACGGCAGTCGGCGTCTGGCTGGTGGCGGCGCTGTCGAGATAGATCAGCGGCACGTCACCATGCACGCGACGCTCGAGGATCGGAAAATCCTCGCGGACCCGCACGACATCGAGCATCAGATTGTCGAGTGCGCTCATGCGAAGTCCTCATCACGCGCCACTGCCACGGCCCCGCCGCCCAGCTCGACACTCAGATCCACCAGCTCATCGAGGTGGAAGCGTGACGGCAGGCGACCCGCGACGCTGCGCTCGATACGCTCGGCGATGGCGTCGATGCCCAGACCGGACATGACCTCATTGGCGAAGGCCAGGGTCAGCAGGCCGCGGGCCGTCTGCTCATCGATGCCACGCGCGCGCAGTGCGAAGACAGCCGTCTCGTCGAGCTGGCCGGTCGTGGTGCCGTGGGAGCACTTGACGTCGTCGGCATAGATCTCGAGTTCCGGCTTGGTATTGATCTCGGCGCGGTCCGACAGCAGCAGGTTGGCGTTGTTCTGATGCGCCTCGATCTTCTGACTGTCACGCTTGACCAGCACGCGGCCATTGAAGACGCCACGTGCGCGGTCGGCCAGGATGCCCTTGTAGTTCTCATCCGAGAAGGTCAGAGCCTCGTTGTGATTGACCAGCGAGTGGGTATCCACGTGCTGACGATCACGACCGAAGAACAGGCCATCGAGGCGTGCATGGGCGTTGTTGCCGTTCAGGTCGCAGACGATATCGTTGCGCACCAGACCACCACCGGTGTTCAGGTTGATGGAGCGATACTGGCTGTCACGCGGCTGCTCGACCTGCAGCGAGGCGATATGCGTCTCGCCGGTGGCGGCTTCGCCCAGCTTGTAATGATTGAGCACGGCGCCGCGCTCCAGCATCACTTCGCTGACCATGTTGGTGAAGTTGGTCGCGCCACTCTCACCGATGTGATGCTCGATCACGCTGGCTTCGGCGCGGCTGCCCAGCTGCACCAGCAGACGCGGATGGCTCATGGTCACGGGCTGGCCTTCGACGGCGGCACGCGACAGGAACAGCACGTAGACCGGCTTGTCGAGCACCGTCCGCGGGCCGACCTGAATCACCGCACCCTCTTCGGTGAAGGCGGAGTTCAGCGCCACGAAGGGCGTGAAGTCGATACCGGTCAGGCGGTTCAGCGAGCCGCCGATCACTTCCGGCTGATTGACGATGGCGTCAGACAGCGGCACGACACGCACGGTGTCGGGCAGACCTGCCACATCGGAAAGCTCGGCGTTGTAGAGACCATCGACGAACACCAGGCGGTAAGCATCGACGGCGAGCGCCAGCTCGTCCTTCACCGCCGCCGAGAGATGGGCATCGTCGGCGAGACGGTATTGCTGGCGACCCAGCGCCTGGGTGTCGGTGTACTTCCAGGCCTCGACCTTGCGAGTCGGCAGACCCAGCGCTTCAAAGCGGGCGATGCCGGCCTGACGGCGCGCCGCCATCCAGCTCGGGTCAGCCGCGAAGCGAGCCTTGCGCGCGGCGAATTCGCTGGCGAAGGCTTCGCTGCCGGGGACGGACGCGGTAGCAAGTGCTGTCATTACGCGGTTTCCTCCTGCAGCCAGTCATAGCCCTGGGCTTCGAGTTCGAGGGCCAGCGACTTGTCGCCGGACTTGACGATGCGGCCATCCATCAGCACGTGGATGTGGTCCGGCACGATGTGCTCGAGCAGACGCTGGTAGTGCGTGACCATCAGTACGGCACGGTTCTCGTTGCGCAGGGAATTGACGCCCTTGGCGACGATCTTCAACGCATCGATGTCGAGACCGGAGTCGATCTCGTCGAGCATGGCGAGCTTCGGTTCCAGCACCAGCATCTGCAGGATCTCGTTGCGCTTCTTCTCGCCACCGGAGAAGCCTTCGTTGACGGCGCGCTGCAGGAAGCTGGCATCCATCTGCATGAAGGCAAGTTTCTCGCGGATCAGCTTCATGAATTCCGGGGCCGGAATCTCGCCCAGGCCTTCGGCTTCACGCTTGGCGTTCAGCGCCGCCTTGAGCAGGTAGACATTCTTGACCCCCGGGATCTCCACCGGGTACTGGAAGCCCAGCAGCAGGCCGGCACGCGCGCGCTCCTCGACTTCCATCTCCAGCACGTCCTCGCCTTCATAGGTGATGGTGCCCGAGGTCACTTCATAACCGTCCTTGCCGGCGATCACGGAAGACAGCGTGGACTTGCCCGCACCGTTCGGCCCCATGATGGCGTGGACTTCACCCTTGTTGATGGTCAGGTCGAGCCCCTTGAGGATTTCCTTGCCTTCCACCGAGACGTGCAGATCTTTGACTACGAGCATGATGATACCTTTGGCTGACAGGCCGCCCGCAAGCGGCCCTCAAGAATGGGGATGAATGCGAAACAGGCTGTGGCGTTAGCCTACGGCGCCTTCGAGGGTGACATTGAGCAGCGCCTCGGCCTCGACGGCGAACTCCATCGGCAGCTCCTGGAAGACGTCCTTGCAGAAACCGTTGACGATCATGTTGACCGCATCTTCCTCGCTGATGCCGCGCTGACGGCAGTAGAACAGCTGATCCTCGCCGATCTTGGACGTCGTCGCCTCGTGCTCGACGGTAGCGGTGGCGTTGCCGATCTCCTGATACGGGAAGGTGTGCGCACCACAGCGATCGCCGATCAACAGCGAGTCACACTGGGTGAAATTGCGCGCGCCCTTGGCCCGTGGACCGATCTTGACCAGGCCACGATAGGACTGCTCGGAGTTGCCGGCCGAGATGCCCTTGGAGACGATGGTGGACTTGGTGCCCTCACCGATGTGGATCATCTTGGTACCGGTGTCCGCCTGCTGGCGACCATTGGTGACGGCAACGGAGTAGAACTCCCCGACACTGTCCTTGCCACGCAGGATGCATGACGGGTACTTCCAGGTGATCGCGGAGCCGGTCTCGACCTGGGTCCAGGACACCTTGGAACGATCACCGCGGCAATCGGCACGCTTGGTGACGAAGTTGTAGATGCCACCCTTGCCGTCTTCATCGCCCGGATACCAGTTCTGGACGGTGGAGTACTTGATGTAGGCATCTTCCAGCGCGACCAGCTCGACCACGGCGGCGTGCAGCTGGTTCTCATCACGCTGCGGTGCGGTGCAGCCTTCCAGATACGAGACCTGAGCCTGCTTCTCGCAGATGATCAGGGTGCGCTCGAACTGGCCGGTGTTGGCGGCGTTGATGCGGAAGTAGGTGGAAAGCTCCATCGGGCAAGTCACGCCTTCCGGCACGAACACGAAGGAGCCATCGGTGAAGACGGCCGCGTTCAGCGCGGTGAAGTAGTTGTCTGCCTTGGGCACGACGGTCCCCAGATACTGCTTGATCAGCTCCGGGTAGTCCTGGATGGCTTCCGAGATGGAGCAGAAGATCACGCCCGCCTCGGACAGTTCCTTCTTGAAGGTAGTGGTCACCGATACGGAGTCGAATACCGCATCCACCGCCACGCCAGCCAGCGCGGCGCGCTCGTGCAGCGGGATGCCCAGCTTCTCGTAGGTCTCCAGCAGCTTGGGGTCCACCTCATCCAGACTCTGCGGACGATCTTCCGGCTTCTTCGGGGCGCTGAAATAGGAAATCGCCTGGTAGTCGATCTCGGGGTAATCCAGGTGTGCCCAGGACGGCGCCTTCATCTTCAGCCACTGATGATAGGCATCCAGACGCCACTCCAGCATCCACTCCGGCTCACCCTTCTTGGCCGAGATGAAGCGAATCACGCTCTCATCAAGTCCCGGCGGAATGGTGTCGCTCTCGATGTCGGTCACGAAGCCCTGCTTGTACTCTCGCTGTACAAGCTGCTCCATCTCCTGGCTCGCCATGCTGGTCTCCTCTCCCGGAGATCTTCATCGCTGTAGAGACTGACGGCCTGAATGGGCAACTGGATCGGCATCCGCAGCGGTGCGGTGGATGCCAGATGTGCCAACGTCACGCTGCCCAGCAGTTCACCGATGGCGCGTGAGACTCTCTGCCAGTTGTCGGCCACGCCACAGGTGTTGACCAACTCGCAATCGCCATCGGCGTGGCTGCATTCCGTGACGGCCACTGGACCTTCGATGGCGCTGATGATGTCACTGGCCGTGATGTCACTGGCGGGTCGCGCCAGACGGTAGCCCCCCTGCGCCCCACGACGTGACTCCAGCAATCCGGCGCGTACCAGCGCCTTCAGGGTCTTGCTGACGGTGGGGTGCGGCAACTGAACGCTTTCCGCGAGATCGATCGCTGCATGGGCCGACTCCGGCTCGCGAGCGATGCGCGCCATCACCACGGCGGCATAATCGGTCATTCTGGAAAGCTTCAGCATCTTGCCTCCACTGCGGGGTTATCAATTGGGGACCATTTTAGTCCTGTATCAGAACGATGTGAAGCCAAGCACCCAGCGAAAACGCCAAATTGCGGCCTGGGCAACCAGTTTGCCGACAAGATAGGTCATGATCAGTCGTGGAACGGATTGCGCAGCACGATAGTCTCGTTGCGATCCGGGCCGGTGGAGATGATGTCGATCGGCACGCCGACCTGCTCTTCCAGGAAGCTGATGTAGGCACGGGCATTGGCCGGCAGCTTCTCGACTTCACGCACGCCGATGGTGGAGTCGCTCCAGCCCGGCAGGTCCTGATAGAGCGGCTCGATGGCTTCATAGCCTTCGGAATCCACCGGGTTGTCCAGCACGTCGCCATCCTTGCTGCGATAGCCGATGCAGACCCGGATGTTCTCGAGACCATCCAGCACGTCCAGCTTGGTCAGGCAGATGCCGCTGACCGAGTTGATCTGCACGGCGTGACGCAGGGCGACGGCATCGAACCAGCCACAACGACGCGCACGACCGGTGGTAGCACCGAATTCGTGGCCACGCTCGGCCAGGTGACGGCCGAACTCATCGAACAGCTCGGTCGGGAACGGGCCGGAACCGACACGGGTGGTGTAGGCCTTGGTGATGCCCAGCACGTAGTCGAGATACAGCGGGCCGACGCCGGAACCGGTGGCGGTGCCGCCGGCAGTGGTGTTGGAGCTGGTGACGTACGGGTAGGTACCGTGGTCGATGTCGAGCAGTGAGCCCTGAGCACCCTCGAAGAGGATGTTCTCGTTGGCCTTGCGCACGGAGTGGACCAGGTCCACGGTGTCGCAGACCATCGGACGCAGCTCTTCGGCCATTTCCATGGCTTCGTCCAGCACCTGCTGGAAGTCGACCGGCGCTTCACCGTGATAGTGCTGCAGCACGAAGTTGTGGTAGTCCAGCACTTCGCCCAGCTTGGAGGCGAAACGCTCACGGTGGAGCATGTCACCCAGACGCAGACCACGACGCGCGACCTTGTCTTCGTAGGCCGGCCCGATGCCACGACCCGTGGTGCCGATCTTGGCGACACCACGCGCCTTCTCGCGCGCCTGATCCAGGCGCACGTGATAGGACAGGATCAGCGGGCAAGCCGGCGACAGACGCAGACGGTCACGTACCGGCACGTCATTGGCTTCCAGCTCACGGATCTCCTTGATCAGCGCTTCCGGAGACAGCACGACGCCATTGCCGATGACGCAGGTCTTGCCCGGGTGCAGGATACCGGACGGGATCAGGTGAAGAACGGTCTTCTTGCCATCCAGCACCAGTGTATGGCCGGCGTTGTGGCCACCCTGGAAGCGCACGACGGCGCTGGCGGATTCGGTCAGCAGGTCAACGACCTTGCCCTTGCCTTCATCACCCCATTGGGTGCCGAGCACGACTACATTCTTGCCCATGATTCCTAGTCTCTTTCGGTGAATAACCGTCGGTGAAAACCCACTCACAAGTGCAGCCACCTCAAGGGCAGCTGCACCTCGGGACCTGGTGGCCCCTGCTGTTCTGCTGGCTGGCACGCATGGCCGTCAGCGGATCACGACTGCAGCGTCACGACCTGCCAGGCGCCATCGACCTGGACAAGCTCGCGGTTGCAACGGTGCGCATCGGCACCGGTGGTCTGGCCCGGTAGCGCGGCGATGACACGCTCGCCGTCGGCGCGCAGTTGATCGACACACTCGCGCAGCGCGCTGTCATTGAGCGCCGGTGCCCAGATGCCATCGCAGGCCGGAGGCTGCACGGCGAGCGACGCCAGCTGCTTCAGGTCCATCGAGAAGCCGGTGGCCGGACGCGCACGTCCGAAGGCACGCCCAGTATCGTCGTAGCGCCCGCCCTTGGCCAGCGCCTGACCGTAGCCCGGCACATAGGCCGCGAACACCATGCCGGTGTGATATTCATAACCGCGCAGTTCGGCGAGATCGAAGTACAACGTGACCTGCGGATGACGCTCACGCACGACCTGACTGAGGGCGGCAAGCTGATCCAGTGCGCCGGCGACGGCAGCGGGCGCGCCGGCAAAGGCGGTCCGGGCCTGGGCAAGAATCTCTTCATCCCCGTGCAGGTGCGGCAGGGTCTTGAGCATGCCCGCCACCACCTTGTCACCCACCACCCGATCGATCAATGCATCGAGAGCGGAATACTGCTTGCGCTCGATGGCGGCGAACAGCTCGCGCTCATGCTCGTCGCTCATGCCGGCTTCGGCGATCAAGGCACGATAGATGCCGATGTGCCCCAGCGCCAGGTGCAGCTCGCCAGCACCGGCCTGCTCGAGGCTGGTCAGTGCCAGGTGCAGGATCTCGTGGTCGGCCTCAAGGCCAGCATGACCGAACAGCTCGGCACCGACCTGCACCGGGCTGCGTCCGCCCTGATGCTTGTCCGCCTTGGTACGCAGCACGTTGGCGCAGTAGCACAGACGCACCGGCCCTTCACGATGCAGGGAGTGGGCATCCATGCGTGCCACCTGCGGGGTGACATCGGCACTGGCTCCCATCATGCGCCCGGTCATCTGATCTGTCAGCTTGAAGGTCTGAAGGTCAAGCTCGGTACCGGTGCCGGTCAGCAGGGAATCAAGGAATTCGACGGGAGGCGGCAGCACCAGGTCATAGCCGAAGCGATGATAGAGGTCGAGCAGCGCGCGGCGCAGCGCCTCCATACGGGTTGCCTGAGGCGGCAGTACCTCATCCATGCCATCCGGGAGGAGCCAGCGATCTGCGATGGTCATTGCGCTATCCTGCGAGAAATTTTTGACAAGGAGTGGCGCGTATCGCGCGTCGATAGAGGAAAAACGGCCACAAAAAAACCGGGCGGTGCCCGGTTGCAGGAGTCTAGCATGAATCCTTTCGGGATGAACCCCACCCGCCCTGCGAATCCTTGAAGAAGCGGAAGAATTCGCTATCCGGCTGGATGACCATCATGTTGCCATCACCCTTGAAGCTGTCGCGATAGGCCTGCAGCGAGCGATAGAAGCGGAAGAACTCCAGATCCGCCCCGTAGGCCGAAGCGTAGATGGCGGCCGCTGATGCGTCCCCCTCACCACGCAGGGTCTGCGCCTGCTCTTCAGCCTGTGCAAGCAATACCGAACGACGGCGGTCCGCATTGGCCTGGATCTTCTCGGCCTGCTCCTGACCCTGGGCACGATATTCACGTGCCTCACGCTGACGCTCGGTCTTCATGCGCTCATAGACCGCCTGAGAGACTTCGTCCGGCAGGTCGATGCGCTTGACGCGGATATCGAGAATCGACACCCCCAGTTCCTTGCGCATCACCGCGTCGAGCTCTTCGGTGGGCTTCTTCATCAGCGCATCACGCTGTTCGGAGATGATCTGTACCAACTCGAGCTTGCCGAACTCGTTACGCAGACTCTCGTCGACACGCGGCGCGATCAGACGCTCTGCCATCTGCTCATCACCGGACGTCGCCTCGTAGTAGCGCTTCGGGTCGATGATCTTCCACTTGACGAAGGAGTCGACGATGACCGCCTTCTTCTCGCGGGTCAGATAACGGCTCGCCTGGGCATCCAGTGTCAACACGCGCGTATCGAAGGTACGAATCGTGTTGTAGACCGGCAACTTGAAATGCAGGCCCGGCTGGATGTTGTCTTCCACCACCTCACCAAACTTGAGCTTGATGGCGCGCTGGGTCTCATCGATCGTGTAGAGGCTGTTGCTGGCGAACCAGGCAACGACGGCCAGACCCGCCACGGCCATCAGTGAGCGATTGTTGATCATTGACGACCCTCCCGACGAATGCTGTTGCTGCTGTCATTGCTGCTCTGGCTGCTGCGGCCGAGAGCGTCGCTCGCCTGTCGGGACACGCGATCCAACTCACTGCGACTCATGCCACTGGCATCCTCGGACGTGGCATTGGACTTGCCAGCCAGCTTGTCCAACGGCAGGTACATGAGGGAGTTGCCGTTCTCGACATCCACCAGCACCTTGTTGGTCTTGCCGAGCACTTCCCCCATGGTCTCGAGGTACATGCGCTCGCGGATGATCTCCGGTGCCTTCTGGTACTCGGTCAGCAGGGAAGTGAAGCGATTGGCCTCACCCTGGGACTTGGCCACCACCGACTCCTTGTACCCTTCGGCTTCCTCGATGATGCGCTGCGCCTGACCTTGAGCCGCCGGGAGAATCGAGTTCTCGTAGGCCAATGCCTGGTTGATCGTGCGCTGACGATCCTCACGAGCCTTGATGACGTCATCGAAGGAATCCTGGACCGCTGCCGGCGCCGACGTGGACTCGACGTTGATGGTCTGCAATGTCAGACCCACGCCATAGTTGTCCAGGTAGGACTGCAGACGCGACTTGACGTTGCTGGCCAGCAGCTCACGCCCGGAGGTCAGGATGTCATTCATGTCGGCGCTGCCGACTTCATGACGCAATGCAGAGTCCATGGCGTTCTCGAGGCTGACCTCAGGAGCACGCACATTGAGCAGGAAGTCACGCGGGTTGGATACCTGATACTGGACGGACATCTGCACTTCGACGATGTTCTCGTCCTGCGTCAGCATCGACTTGGTCTGGGAGAGCGAGCGCACCTTGGTGACGTTGATCTCGCGAACGTCATCGATGATCGGCGGATTCCAGTGCAGACCCGGGCCGACGATGTCGTTGTACTTGCCGAAGCGAAGCACCACGCCACGTTCGGACTGATCGACCAGATAGAAACCGGAAGCCGCCCAGATGGCGACCAGCACCACCCCGATGATGCCCGGCAGGGCAAAGGCATTGGTGCTGCCACCACTGCCGCCGTTGCCGCCCCCGCTGCCGCCACGCCCGGCTCATTCCAAGCCATACGTCGTCTCCACTCAGTCGATGTTCCGCTCGTCGTTATGATGACGCCGCCCATGCCGGCTTTCGTTGCCGGGAATCGTCCCCGGCAATTGATGACCGGTTCTTTGCTATGACACGGCGGCGCGCCCCTTGCGGGAGAAGGCCATGGCCCTGCCTGACAACCATCCTCTGCCAGGCGGCATCCGACAATCCCTACTGCGTCAGGACTTGTGCGTCACCGAGAGGCGATGCTTCTCGGCGCGCTCGGCAGACAGCTCACGCTGCCAGGCCTCACGATCATCATGCTCGCCCCCGAGGTAGGCCTCGGGAGATTCCCCAAGATGCGACAACAGCTGGAGAAAGTCGCGCTTCTCGAGACGAATGTCCATCAACGCATTGCCCTGCTCGTCATACGCTTCACTCTTGACGGCATCCAGCTCATGCAGACCGGCACGCAGGCGTGACTTCTCCGGCCCCAGCGTCAGACGGGTCGAGATGACATTGTCTGACAGCAGCTCGGAGAAGGCCTGCATCAGCAGATCCAGCCCCTTGCCGTCACGCGCCGACAACCATACGACCAGCGGACGCCCGAAGCCGTCGCGCTCGATGCGCGGCGCCATGTCGAGGCGATCGACCTTGTTCATGACCAGCAGGCGTGGCACGTCACCGGCCTCAATCTCGTTGAGCACCTCGTTGACCTGCTCGGTATTGCGATCATTTTCCGGGTCAGCCGCATCGATGACGTGCACCAGCAGGTCCGCCTCGGCGGCTTCCTGCAGGGTGGCCTGGAACGCTTCCACCAGCTTGTGCGGCAGGTGCCGAATGAAGCCGACGGTATCCGCAAGCACCGCAGGGCCCACGTCTTCCAGCTCCAGACGGCGCAGCGTCGGGTCGAGCGTGGCGAACAGCTGATCCGCCGCATAGACCTCAGAGGTGGTCAGCGCATTGAACAGCGTCGACTTGCCGGCGTTGGTATAGCCGACCAGTGACAGGCTGGGGATCTCGGCACGTGCCCGAGCACGGCGGTTCTGATCGCGCTGCTTGTGCACCTTCTCGAGCCGCTTGTGGATCGACTTGATCCGGGCACGCAGCAGACGACGGTCAGTCTCGAGCTGGGTTTCCCCCGGGCCACGCAGACCGATACCGCCCTTCTGACGCTCAAGGTGGGTCCAGCCACGCACCAGGCGGGTGGACATGTACTCGAGCTGAGCGAGCTCCACCTGCAGCTTGCCCTCGTGGGTACGCGCGCGCTGGGCAAAGATGTCGAGGATCAGACCGGTACGGTCGATCACGCGACACTGGAGCGAACCTTCAAGGTTGCGCTGCTGGGAAGGGCTCAATGAATGGTTGAAGATCACAAGCTCGGCTTGGTGCTCGGCCAGGGCCTCACGCACTTCCTCAAGCTTGCCTTCTCCGATGAACGTACGGGAGTCAGGGCGGGGCCGGCTACCCTCGATGAGGGTGGCCGGCACGGCGCCTGCCGAACGTACGAGTTCGAGGAGCTCACCGGCATCCTCGCGTTCTTTTTCGTCCCGGAAATTGACATGGACCAGGACGGCCGTTTCACCGGCTTCGGGTCGTTCGAAGAACAATCAGCGCCTCGGATTTCAGCTTTCTGTGGAGGGCACGGTCGCATCCTGGGCCGGCAGGCGCACATTGCGCGAGGGCACCACGGTTGAGATAGCGTGCTTGTAAACCATCTGGGAGACGGTATTGCGCAGCAGGATGACGAATTGATCGAAGGATTCGATCTGGCCCTGCAGCTTGATGCCGTTGACCAGGAAGATCGAGACCGGAATACGTTCCTTGCGCAGGATGTTCAGGTACGGGTCCTGGAGTGATTGACCTTTGGACATGTGACTCTCCGTAAAAAATGTCTCGTTCGAGGCAAGTATGGTTATGTTCGCCAGCGCTCCGGGTTGCCCTCTTTGGGGGGCTTCACGGGCGCGGGTCGTGACAGCTCATGTTACGCTAAGTGCTGGTCTGGCGCACGATTTTCAAGGTTTCACTGTAAGGATTTACACCCATGGAATCCACGTGGTGAATCCCCTTCCAGCTACGCAGCCAGGTCAATTGACGCTTGGCGAGCTGGCGGGTGGCAATGATGCCACGCTCACGCATCTCGTCACGCGTCAGATGCCCCTCCAGATAATCCCACACCTGACGATAGCCGACACAGCGTATCGAGGGCAGCCCGGGGTGCAGCTCCGGGCGAGCCTTCAGCGCTTCGACCTCGCCAATCAGGCCCTGTTCCAGCATCTGGTCAAAACGCGTCTCGATACGTTCATGTAACACGGCTCTGTCATGGGGCGCCAGTGCGATCGGGATCGGCCGGAACGGAAGCTCGGCTTCCGGCTGCTCCGCGAGCAGCTCCGTCATCGAGCGCCCGCTCAACAGACAGACTTCCAGCGCACGTGTCAGACGCTGCGGGTCCGAGGGCCGGATCCTCTCGGCGCTCGCCGGATCCAGCCTGGCAAGCTGCGCATGCAGCGCCGGCAGCCCTTCGTCTCTGGCGCGTGCTTCCAGCTGTTCACGCAGCGCGGGATCCGCCGCCGGCAGCTCCGCCACACCTTCCAGCAGCCGCTTGAAGTACATCATGGTGCCGCCGACCAGCAGCGGCATCTTGCCGCGGGACTGGATCTCGGCGATATGCGCCAGTGCATCGCGACGAAACTCCGCTGCCGAATAGCTCTCCAGCGGGTCCAGGAAGTCAATCAACCGGTGCGGCGCCCGCGCCAGCTCTTCGGCGCTGGGCTTGGCGGTCCCGATGTCCATGCCACGATAGATCAGCGCGGAATCGACGCTCACCAGCTCCGCCCCCTGCTCCTCGTGCCAGCGGATGGCCAGGTCCGTCTTGCCGGAGGCTGTCGGCCCCATCAACAGCATGACGGGCGGTTTGTCAGCCATCTCATGCGCGGCACGGGGGGAAATGTCGGGGGATTGCGTCTGGGTCATGACCTATTGTCTGGGCTAGGAGGTGAATCAAGGGTGAACCACTGTCGATACCGGGCAGACTTACTGCCCGCGCAGGAACAGCTTGTCGAGTTCATTCATGGAAAGTTCGGTCCAGGTAGGACGGCCATGATTGCACTGACCGGAGCGCTCGGTGCGCTCCATGTCTCGCAGCAGGGCATTCATCTCGGGGACCGTCAGACGACGATTGGCCCGCACGCTGCCCCGACAGGCCATGTCCGCGAGCAGCTCATTCATGTGAGCTTCCATGCGATCGCTGCGGCCGTAACGCTCGAGATCCTCCAGCATGCCGCGCACCAGTGGCTCGACATCGGCATTGCCGAGCACCACCGGCACCTGTCGCACCAGCAGGGTTTCCGGTCCGGCGGCGTCCAGCTCGACACCCAGACGCGTGAATGCCTCGGATTCGCGCTCGAAGGTACCCATCTCGCGCGAACTGACGGCAAGTGACACCGGCACCAGCAGCGGCTGGGCCTCCAGATGACCGCCGCCATGCACATGGCGCTTCATGCGCTCGTAGGTGATGCGCTCATGGGCGGCGTGCATGTCGACCATCACCAGTCCACGCGAGGTCTGCGACAGGATGTAGACCCCGTGCAGCTGCGCGATGGCGTAGCCCAGCGGTGGCGTATCATCCTCGGCGCTCTGGGCTGGCAGGCCACGCATCACTCACCTTGGCGCATCCCTTCGCCCAGGGTGACACGCGGGGCGCGTCGCGCCTCGCGCTCGGCACTGGCGATGGCGGCAAGGTCGCGAGCAGCGCCATGCTCAAGCGTCGTGCCCGCTGGCCCGCCACCCGGCGTCAGCAGATGGTCTTCGCTGGGATGCAACGCACGATAGCCGGCCATGAACTGACGCACCCGCTCAGCACTCAGGCGCTCGCTGGAGCGGCCATCTCCGGCCGGCGGCAGCTGTGACGATGGCTTCCAGGTCGCGGCAGCGCCTGACGGCTCACCTGCAGCGGCTGACTGATCCTTCCCGGCCGACGCACCACCACCAGGGGATGACTGCGCTGACGCACCATGCTCCTGCGCATCCTGCTCCTGACGCCCGAGACGCATGCCCTGCTGCTGCCAGCCGGGATCCTCCTCCTTCTCCTGGCCCTCGATACCGGTGGGCGCGGCGCTGTTGTCACCGGGGCGCACCTCGGCCAGTGCCTTGTGCAGGCTGGAGAACAGGAAGTCGTGCACCAGGCGTCCGTCGCGGAAGCGCACTTCGTGCTTGGTGGGGTGAACGTTGACATCCACCACCGTGGGGTCCAGCTCCAGATAGAGCACGAACACCGGATGCCGGCCGTGGAACAGCACGTCGCGATAGGCCTGACGCACGGCATGCGCGACCAGACGGTCACGCACCACGCGGCCATTGACGAAGAAATACTGCTGGTCCGCCTGGGCACGCGAATGCGTCGGCAAGCCGACCCAGCCGGAGAGACGCAAGCCGGAGGCCTCGATATCCAGATGCAGCGCATGCTCGAGGAAGTTGCGGCCCAGCAGTGCGCCGATCCGTCGCTCCACCGTCAGCGTGTCCTCGCCGGCACGCAGCTGATGCACCACCTTCTGGTTGTGGCGCAACGTCCAGCCGATGTCGTGACGCGACAGCGCGAGACGCCGGAAGCTTTCCTCGACATGGCCGAATTCGGTCTTCTCGGTACGCATGAACTTGCGACGCGCCGGCGTATTGAAGAACAGGTCACGCACGGCCACGCTGGTGCCACGCGGATGGGGCGCCGGCGAGACACGCGGCGACATCTCACGGCCTTCCGCCACCACCCGCCAGCCATTGGCGGGCTCATCTGAGACGTTCGAGAACAGCTCCAAGCGCGAGACCGAGCTGATCGAGGCCAATGCCTCCCCTCGAAAGCCGAGACTCGCCACTCCTTCCAGGTCATCAAGGCTCTCGATCTTGCTGGTCGCGTGACGTGACAGGGCCAGCGGCAGATCCTCCTCGGTGATGCCGCAGCCGTTGTCACGCACGCGAATCAGCCGCGCACCGCCGCCTTCCAGTTCCAACTCGATGCGCGTACTGCCGGCATCGATGGCGTTCTCGACCAGCTCCTTGACCACGGAGGCCGGTCGCTCCACCACCTCGCCCGCCGCGATCTGGTTGGCAAGACGCGGATTGAGGATGCGGATACGCCGCTCACGTGTTTCAGCGACATCCGTATCAGATGGCTCGACGGACATGGAAGAACTCCTGATTATGCATGCGTAGAGGGCTCAGCCGCGCGGAATCTTGAGCACCTGACCGACGCGGACCGTGTCCCCGCTCATGCCATTGGCCTGCTTCAGCGCGGCCATGCTCACGTTGTGACGCTGTGCGACTTCCGACAGCGTATCGCCACTCTTGACGCGATACTCGCCACCGTTGCCGCCTCGTGCCTGGCTGCGTCGCCATGCCAGCAGGCTGGCAGGCGGCGGATTGCGCTCGAAGTGACTCTGGATACCCGAGAAGATCGAGCGCGCCAGCTTTTCCTGATAGGCGCCACTGTTGAGGTTGCGCTCTTCCTGGGGATTGGAGATGAAGCCCGTCTCCACCAGCAGAGACGGGATGTCCGGCGACTTGAGCACCACGAACCCGGCCTGCTCCACCTGACGCTTGTGCAGCGAGTTGATGCGGCCCAGATTGGCCAGCACGCCGCTGCCTGCCGCCAATGAATCATTGAGCGTGGCGGTCATGGTCAGATCCAGCAGCACGCCGCGCAGCATCTCATCCTTGTCATTCAGGCTGAGGTTGCCATCCACGCCGCCGATCAGGTCAGCACGGTTCTCGGTGGCCGCCAGCCAGCGGGCGGTCTCTGAGGTGGCGCCTCGGCTGGAAAGCGCAAAGACCGAGCTGCCATGCGGCCGCGGACTGTTGAAGGCGTCGGCGTGCACCGAGACGAAGAAGTCTGCCTTCTGCTCACGCGCGATCTCGGTACGCTTGCGCAGCGGGATGTAGTAATCGCTGTTGCGGGTCAGGATGGCCTTGAAGCCGGGCTGCTCGTCGAACATGCGCTTGAGACGCTTGCCGATCTTGAGCACCACATCCTTCTCCTTGGTGCCGCTCGGGCCGCTGGCGCCCGGGTCCTCACCGCCGTGACCGGGGTCAATGGCGATGATGATATCGCGCTTGGGATGCGTCGCCGCCTTGCTGCTCGGCAGCGGCGCGGCAGGCTCGCCCTTCAGCTTGCGCTTGGCTGCCGCCTGCTCCTGCTCGCGGATACGGGCTTCGATCGGGTCAATGGGATTCTCGACCGCAGACTCGCCCGGGAACTCGAGATCCACCACCAGACGGTTGCCGTACTTGTCGTTCGGCGCCAGCGTGAAGTCCTTGGGATTGACCTGGCGCGTCAGATCCAGCACGACCCGCAGGGCATCGTCCTGTCGTCCGGTACGGATCGCCTTGATGGCACTGCCTTCCAGATCCAGCGCATCGAGCTTGCGCTTCACCGCGTTGCTGGCCACCTCGCTTGCCGCGAGGTCGATCACCAGACGCCGAGGATTGTCGAGGCTGAAGATGTTGGCACTGGCTGCGCTATCGAGATCGAACACCAGCCGCGTGTGGTCCGGCGCGGTCCACAACCGCAGATTCTCGACCTTGGCGGCCAGCGCCTGGGGAGCGAGCGCGAGACTTGCCAGCGAGCACATCACCCCCCCGGCGCCATCATGCCTGAGAGGCGCGTCGCTCGGCCAGTGCCTCAAGCCAACCCTCTCCTCGCGGTGTGAGGGCATGCAACTCGGCCTCGCGGCCCTGCTCGGCGACGGACAACGTCACGCGCAGGTCCGGCACCGGCAGGAAGCCCTGACCACAGCTTGGCCACTCGATCAGCGCCAGGCTGCCATCGGCAAGCAGGTCTCGCCCGCCGATGAACTCAAGCTCCTCCGGGTCAGCCAGCCGGTAGAGATCGAAATGATTGATGTGCCATTCGCCGCCCTCGGGACGTGGCAACACATAGGGCTCCACCAGGGTATAGGTCGGACTCTTCACCGCCCCCTCATGCCCGTAGGCACGAAGCACGCCACGCGTGAGAGTCGTCTTGCCGGCCCCCAGCTCACCTTCCAGGAACACCAGCCCGCGGCCGGCAAGGACGTCGCCCAGCTGGCTGCCAAAGGCAACCTGGGCATTTTCATCAGACAGGAGTATGCGCATTTCGGGCCCGTGGATTGAGCAATAAATGCATATAGGATGCCAGATCACCCGCGAGCAGGCCACGCTCGCCGCGCTCCTGCACCGCACGGTCGGCGGCCAAGGCGTGCACCAGCACGCCGACCCGTGCCGCCTGCGCCATGCAACGCGTGACATGCGCCGCCTGTGCCGTGCCCTGCTCATGGGTGCGTGACTGGCGTGCATCGAAGCCACCATTGAGCGCCTGGGCCGCCAGCCCCGCGATGATGCCGCCCAGCACGTCCCCCATGCCGCCACTGGCCATGCCGGGATTGCCATAGGGACACAGCGCCACGTCTGGCCCTTCCAGTACGCCGGCGGGACTGGCAATCAGACTGCCGGCCCCCTTGAGCACTACACTGCCGCCATATCTTTGCTGCAGGGCGCGCACGGCGCCGGGCCGGTCCTGCTCGACCTGTGCCACGGAGCAGCCCAGCAGGCGCGCCGCCTCTCCAGGATGTGGCGTCAACACCCAATCGTCACGACGGATCACCTCACCTTCACCGGCTCGCCAGGCCAGCAGGCTCAGGGCGTCGGCATCCACCACCAGCGGCTGATCGGCCGCGAGCACGCGAGACAGTCCTCCCCAGCCCCACAACAGGCTCTCCAGCGGCTCCGTCCCCATGCCGGGGCCGACCAGTGTCACGCTGGCCTGTGCCATCTGGGCTTCCAGTACGGCAAACCCGTCGTGACTGCTGCCCTCCGGCCCGCTCTTGAGACCACGCACCATGACTTCCGGGCAGCGTGTCAGGCTGGCGCTGACATGCGCCGGCGCGGTAAGCAGCGCCACCTTGCCGGCACCGGCACGCGCGGCGGCTTCACTGGCCAGCAGAACGGAGCCGCCAAGCCCCGGCCCGCCGCCAAAGACCAGCACGCTGCCGGCATCCCCCTTGTGCGCCAGCGGAGAGCGCGGCACCAGCTCGGTCTCCAGCCAGCGCGGCGTGAGGCGCTGCACGGACTCGCACGCCAGCAACGCTGCCGTTCGGGTCTGCTTGACCACCTCCGGCAGCACCCGAGCCGCACCAAGCCGCGCCAGACTGACGTGTCCGGCATGCAGCTCGGCGCGCCCGGTGTGCAGACCCGGCTTGTCGACCAGAAATGTCAGCGTGACATCCGCCTCCACGGCGACACCGGCCACCGCCCCCGTGGCGGCATCAAGCCCCGAGGGCACATCCAGCGCCATGACATGCGCGCCCTCCCGGTGACGTTGGTTGATCAGCTCGATGGCGTGGGCGACCGCGCCGCGGGGCGCCTCGCGCAGACCGATACCGGTCAGGGCGTCCAGCAGCAATGGCCAGCCCTTCACCAATGATTCTGCCGCTCGACCCCGGCTTCCCGCGCGGCAATCGCGGCCAGCTGGGCATCGCCCGTCAATTGCGCCTCATCCTTCAAAGCGATGATGCGCACCTCGAACCCCGCCAGCTGAGCGAGACGCGCCACCAGATAGCCGTCGCCCGCATTGTTGCCGCCACCACACAGGACACACAATCTGCGCGTCTCGGGCCATCGCTGCCGCAGCAGGTCGAAGGCTGACTGCGCCGCCCGCCCCATCAGACGCTTGTCCACCGACGCTTCAGGCAAGCCGTTGGTCATCGAGACGGTCTCTTCCGCCAGCAGCCAATGCTCGAGGTCACGCAGCGCCGCGATGGGCCACAGGCAATTGACCGAACGCCACAAGGCTTGAGTGGCGGATGATGACTCGCGCGTCGCCGACCCTCAGGCCATGGCGGAACTGGCAGCCCGCATCAAGACATGGGGGCGCGAACTGGGGTTTCAGCAGGTCGGGATCACCGATGTCGACCTCTCGGAACACGAGGCCTACCTGGAACGTTGGCTGGCCAATGGTCATCACGGCGAGATGAACTTCATGGCCAAGCACGGCACCAGGCGCACGCGCCCGGAGGAGCTAGTGCCCGGCACGCTGCGCGTCATCAGCGTGCGCCTCGACTACCTGCCGCCCGAGGTCGAGACCACCCAGGTACTCAGTCAGCCCGAGCGCGCCTACGTCTCACGCTACGCGCTGGGACGCGATTACCACAAGCTGATGCGCAAGCGGCTGGCCAACCTGGCCAAGCAGATAGAGAAGGAAGTCGGCACGTTCGGCTACCGCGCCTTCGTCGACTCCGCTCCGGTCATGGAGCGCGCGCTGGCCCAGAAGGCCGGTATCGGCTGGTTCGGCAAGAACGCCATGCTGATGAACCAGCAGGCTGGCTGCCTGTTCTTCCTGGGCGAACTCTACACCGACCTGCCTCTGCCGGTGGATGCCCCCTTCGAGAAGGAACACTGTGGCAGCTGCAACGCCTGCAAGGTCGCCTGCCCGACGGATGCCATCGTCGAGGACAAGGTCATCGATGCACGCCGCTGCATCTCCTACCTGACCATCGAGCTGGATGGCGCCATCCCCGAAGAATTCCGCCGTGCCATGGGCAACCGCATCTATGGCTGCGACGACTGCCAGCTGTTCTGCCCCTTCACGCGCTTTGCCAAGGCGACCCAGGAGGCGGATTTCTCGCCACGCCATGATCTGGATCGCATCGAGCTGATCCGGCTGTTCTGCTGGGGGGAGCAGGAGTTCCTCGACAAGACGCAAGGCAGCCCCATCCGGCGTATCGGCTATGAGAAGTGGCTCTCCAACATCGCCATCGGGCTGGGCAATGCGCCCTGGTCGGAGCAGGTCGAGCATGTCCTGCGTGCCCGCCTGCCCTATCCCAGCGAGCCACTGCGCGAGCACGTGCGCTGGGCACTGAAGGAGCAAGCCATCAAGCGCGGCGCCCGTCTGGCCACCGCGCTCTGAGACTCTCACGCTGCGTCGTTCAGACGATGCCCTGCTGGGTCAGCTTGAGGAAGGTTTTGCGGTAATGCGCAAGCTCCGCCAGTGACTCGCGGATATCATCCATCGCCTGGTGAGTCGCCCGCTTCTTGAAACCGTCCAGCGCGGCCGGATTCCAGCGCTTGGCGAGTTCCTTGAGGGTCGAGACATCGATGTTGCGGTAGTGGAAGAACGCTTCCAGCAACGGCATCTCATGCTGCAGGAAACGGCGGTCCTGATGCACGCTGTTGCCGCACATCGGCGAGGCGCCTGCCGCCACGTGGCGGGCCAGGAACTCGAGAGTCTGACGTTCGGCTTCGGCGGTATCGATTTGACTTTCCTTGACGCGCGTCACCAGTCCGGACTCACCGTGGGTGCGCGTGTTCCACTCATCCATCGCCTCCAGCAGGCTGTCCGGCTGATGCACGGCCAGCACCGGCCCTTCGGCAATCAGGTTGAGATCTCCGTCGGTGACCAGCGTGGCCACCTCGATGATGCGCTCACGCGCGGGGTCCAGCCCGGTCATTTCCAGGTCGATCCAGATGAGTCGATCGGCCTGCGCGGTGGGATTTGCCATGGGTCACTCCTTGCTGAACGGGGAATGGGAAGACGCTGAGGATCCGCCTGTGACGGCAGTATCACACGCCATCCCGGGGTGCCGCACGACACCCGAGGGCGCAAAGGGTACAATCGCGCCGCAGAGGGGGGAAGACGCTCCCATCCCTGGCGAACGAACGGCGACCGGAGTCACCAGCCAAGCATGAGCAAACGCAAGCTAAGCCGCCAGCAACAATGGCGCATCGAGAAGGTCCAGGCCGAGCGTACCAAGCGCGCAGAAAAGCGCGAGACGCAGGACCGCGACAAGCTCGACGCCGGCGAATACGGCCCGGAACAGCACGGCCGTGTCATTGCCCACTACGGGCGCAGCCTGGAAGTCGAAAGTGAATCCGGCAGCCTGCATCGCTGCCACCTGCGCGCCAACCTGGAGACGCTGGTCACCGGTGACCGCGTGATCTGGCGTGAAGCCAGCGACGCCACGGGTGTGGTGGTGGCACGCGGTGCCCGCACTACCGAGCTTGAACGCCCGGACATGCGGGGGGTGCTCAAGCCGGTGGCCGCCAACATCGACCAGATCATGATCGTGTTCGCCGCCGAACCCGCGCCACAACCCAACCTGATCGACCGCTACCTGATCGCTGCGGAAGCCACCGGCATCACGCCGGTGCTGGTGCTCAACAAGGTTGACCTCCTGCCCGAGAGCGGTGGTGTGCTGCGTGACCTGCTGGCACGCTACGAGGCACTCGGCTACGACGTCGTCGCCTGTACCACGCGCGGCGAGGCAGGCCTGGACGCCCTGAAGGCACAGCTGAGCGATCGCACCTCGGTGTTCGTCGGTCAGAGTGGCGTCGGCAAGTCGTCACTGGTCGGCATGCTGCTGCCCCGAGAAGAGATACGTGTCGGCCCGCTCTCCACCGAATCACGCCAGGGCATGCACACCACCACCACGGCCTGGCTCTATCACATGCCGGACGGCGGTGATCTGATCGACTCACCCGGTATCCGTGAATTCGGCCTGGTGCACCTGACGCCGGAGCAGGTCACCGATGGTTTCCGTGAATTCCACGACTACCTGGGGCTATGCCGCTTCCGTGACTGCAAGCACGAGAAGGAGCCGGGCTGCGCCCTGCTCCAGGCGGTCGACAGCGGCGAGATAGGCCGCGTGCGCTTTGACAGCTACAAGAAGATCCTGCTGTCACTGACCGAGAGCTGAACGTGCGCTCATCAGCGCCTGACGCTTGGCATCGAAACGCTTGTAGCGCGTCAGCGGCGTGATGATGCGCGCCGCGCTTCGCCATCGAGGCGATGGAAGTTGACACGGTTCTGGCCGGCGAAGGCACCGATCAAGGCGCGCACCTTGTTGGGGTTGGTCAGCGAGAACGCCGGGTGCTCCATCAGGAAGCGCAAGACCGGTGCGCCCACCCTGGCTGATACCGGCCGCCGATTCGATATAGGCGTTGGCAGGGCTGGTGCCCAGCGGTGCGGAGACCAGCGCCGAGAAGGCATCGACCATCATCGAGCGACGGATGTTGCGCGGGTCACCATTCTCATCCTTCAGATTGCCCGCCTCAGCGACCGCCATGAAGGTGGACAGGGCATCGAAGAACCTGCTCATTGGCGTGATAGAGCGCGACGAAATCATCGCGCAGTGCCGTGGCCAGTTGCGCCTTGGCGGTCTTGCGCGCCCAGTGGATGGCATCGACATCGACGGGTGGTCGCCACGATGCCGATGATCAAGGCGCCATGGATACGTCTGGCGACCAGAACCGCCGTCAGCGCCAGCCCGATCATGAAGATCACCAGCGAGGGCGTCATGGGGGCGACACTGACCACGGTGACGGGGTTGGACACGATCAGCTTGGCATTCACCAGCCCGATCAGGGTGATGAACAGGCCGATACCGCAGGCAATCGCATAGCGCAGCTGAGCGGACCAGACGTCGCACGTTGAACAGCGCCAGGATGGCGAAGATGACACCCGCCCAGAAGACGCACCCCAGCGCGACCTCCCAGCGCATGCCGGTCCCCAGCACCATGGTGTAGGCGAACAGGGCATTGATGCCCATGCCCGGTGCCACCAGGATCGGATTGCGGGCGTACAGTCCCATCATCAGGCTGCCGAAGAAGCTGACCAGCACGGTGGCGGTCAGTGCGGCACTGAACGGCATACCCGTAGCGGACAGGATGCCGGGATTGACCACGATGATGTACATCGAAGCCAGGAAGGTGGCAATGCCTGCCAGCACTTCCGTGCGCGTCGTGGTGCCTTCGGCGCGAAGTGAAAAGAGGCGCTCGAACAAGGTGAGACTCCCGTGGACTAGGTCGCGATTGGTTGGAAACGGACCGGCATCTTCCGCGAACTGCGCGGTGCGCAGCATGGCGACGTCTTCGATGCGCTTGACCGGCGCCGAATTCATGTCGGCGGAGAAGGTCTGGTCACGATAGACGGTGAAGCCTTCCTTCAGGGACAGCTGGAACCAGTCACGGCAGGTGACGCGATTGCCGGACCAGTTGTGGAAGTACTCGTGTGCCACCACCCCTTCGACGCGCTGGAAGGCAGCGTCGGTGGTGGTGTCGGGATTTGCCAGCACACAGGCGCTGTTGAAGATGTTGAGACCCTTGTTCTCCATCGCGCCCATGTTGAAGTCATTGACCGCGACGATCATGAAGATATCGAGGTCATACTCGCGCCCATAGACCTCCTCATCCCACTTCATGGAGGCCTTGAGAGACATGGTGGTGAAGCTGTCGGCATGCTTGACCAGATCCCCCGCCACCAGCGCGAACAGGTAGCACGGCTTGAGGTGCGGGTCCTGCCAGGTGACGAAGTGACGGCCGCCGTCCAACTCGCCACGCTCGACGGGATTGCCGTTGGAGAGCAGGATCGGGTAGTTCGCCTTGTCCGCGATGACGGTCGACCGAGGCCATGGACCGCGAGCGCGACCTGCGCATTCGTGACTATGCCGAGCTGATCACCGAGCTGGGCGCGCGGGGCATCAGTCCCGAGCAGCATGTGGTGACGCACTGCCAGAGCCACCACCGCTCAGGCCTGACCTGGCTGGTGGGGCGTGCACTGGGGTTCGAGGACATTCGCGCCTATCCCGGTTCCTGGAAGGAATGGGGCAATCGCGAGGACACGCCGATAGAACGCTGACTGCAAGGATCAACATCGTGGATCGTGCCAAGCTGTTCTCTCTGAGCCAATACCCGTTACCCCAGCACCTGATCTCACGCCTCATCGGGCGCATCGCCGCCTGCGAGAACCCGTGGGTCAAGAACACCTTCATCGAACGTTTCATCAAGGCCTACGACGTCAACATGAACGAGGCGCTCGAGGAGAATCCGCGCGCCTACGCCTGCTTCAACGACTTCTTCACCCGTGCCCTCAAGCAAGAGGCCCGCCCCATCGAGGAAGGACTCGTCTCGCCTGCCGATGGTGTGCTGTCGCAGTTCGGAGCCATCAGCCACGGCACCCTGGTGCAGGCCAAGGGTCAGGCCTTCTCGCTGACCCAGCTGCTGGGTGGCAGCGAGGAGCGTGCCGCCCCCTTCCGCAACGGCCGCTTCGCTACCGTCTATCTGTCACCGAAGGACTATCACCGCGTCCACATGCCCCTGGCGGGCCGCCTGGTGGAGATGGCCTACGTGCCGGGACGCCTGTTCTCGGTCAATGAAGCCACCGCCACGCATGTGCCGGGCCTCTTCGCCCGCAATGAGCGCCTGGTCTGCATCTTCGAGACCGAACACGGCCCGATGGCCATGGTGCTGGTCGGCGCGATGATCGTCGCGGCGATCAAGACCGTGTGGAGCGGCCAGGTCACGCCACTGTCCGGCGATGTCGAGACGACCCGCTTCGATCAACTCATCGAGCTGGCACGGGGCGCCGAGATGGGTCGCTTCCAGCTCGGCTCCACCGTGGTGATGTGCTTCCCGGACAGCGTCGAGTTCGATGACACCCTGATGCCGGGCCAGAAGGTCAGCATGGGGCAGTCACTCGGCATGCGGCCAGCAGCGACGACTTGCCGGTCAGCCGCGCCCCGAGCGCCATCACGCGCTGGATCAGCTCACAGGTTTCCTCTCTCAGGCCCTCGAGACTCATGCCGGGGCGATACCATTCCAGCATGCAGAACCTCACCATCGCGGAAGGCACGCGCGATCTGGAAGATCGGCCCGCTGCCGGCCGCCAGCAGACGCTTCATGTGGAATTCCGGCGAGGTCTGCAGCCACATCGGCACCCGTTCACGCTCACCGGGCAATTGCAACGACGATGACAACGAGGCCAGCCCCACGTCGGTCGAGCCGGCCTGCCCCAGCACCGGCGTCTCCACCTCCAGCACCTCACGCTCGGCGAAGAAGGCCCGCACCTCATTGATCAGTCGTGCGCGCTGCACGAGTCGCTCTCGCGTCGCAGTGGGCGCCCAGTCTTGCGGCAAGGGCAGGATTGACCGGCACAAACGATGATGCCCCGCACGAGGCGAGGCATCAGAGGGATCACGACGTGAGCGAAAAGGCTCAGGCGCGCGAGACGTACTCGGCGCTGCGCGTATCGACCTTGAGCACTTCGCCCTGGTTGATGAACAGCGGGACACGCACCACGGCACCGGAAGACAGCGTCGCCGGCTTGGAGCCACCGTTGGCGGTGTCACCCTTGAGGCCCGGATCCGTCTCGACGACTTCCAGCTCGATGAAGTTCGGCGGAGTCACCGCGATCGCGTTGTCATTCCACAGCGTGATGGTGTAGACGACCTGCTCTTTCAGCCACTTGATGTTGTCGCCCAGCGCCTTGCCATCGACGGCATACTGTTCGAAGGAGCCATCGGTACGCATGAAGTGCCACATTTCCCCGTCGGTGTAGAGGTATTCCATGTCGACTTCCATGACGTCGGCAGCTTCGATGCTCTCACCGGACTTGAACGTCCGCTCCCACACACGACCGGTCTTCAGGTTGCGCAGCTTGACGCGATTGAAGGCCTGCCCCTTGCCCGGCTTGACCAGCTCATTGTCAACGATGGCACAGGGGTCATTGTCCAGCATCACTTTCAGACCGGACTTGAATTCGTTGGTAGAATAATTGGCCATCTTGCTCGCTCTCGACTCGTTAACGGGTCTTGCCCGCCATGAATTCCAGATTGCCGCCAGAAGTGATGCGCATGATAACCCGAACCTCGCCATCCTTGCATACCATCACGCATGAGACGTGCGAAAGTCACGGAGTCGTGCCCGGCGTGAATTGCGTCGGAACAGCACGGTGCCATAGCCCAACACGCTGCGCAGCGGGGTGGCGTCATCCTGCGCCACGCTGCCCGCCGGCCACAGTGCGGCCATCGCATTGCCTGCCGCCGGCAGGGCGTCCGGGCCATCGCCTTCTGGCTGGATGATGACGAGGGTGCGTGCATTGGCACGCAGAATCAGATGGGACAGCTGACGACGACTGAACCAGTCGCTATCGAAACTGACTTCCTCGAGCTCTACCAGAGCATCGAGATCGGCCCGGATCGCCGGACGCAGAATGGGGGTCATGATGCAGGCTCTCCCGCCTGTCAGCGCCCTGAGGCAGCCCTGAAATCAAGGTGTCGTGGGGCGGTAGCAATCCGCTGCATTCTGGGCATGCAGGCACGTCTTGTCTCGACCTATTTGCATGAAATTATTTCATCTTGTTGTCTATTGCGATGACGGAGATTGTTTTTCATGATGCGCTGCATTCGGCACCGCTTCGGTGCCCGCCCTTCGAGGCTACTCAATGTCCCGCCTGCGTATCGTGGTTGACCGTGTCAGTGACTGGCGCGCCTTCTATCCCAGTGATGATGTCATCAGCGCCCACGACTTTCTGTCCGAGCTCTCCCACGAGACGCTCCGCAGCCCGCGACCCACGTCATCAATCTCTGCGGCGGGCTCGATTACCTCGGGATCGGCTATTACGTCTCGCTGCTGGCACAGGCGCGCGGACAGAAAGCCCTGCCGTCGGTGGAAACGCTCAACCAGCTGTCGCGCAAGTCACTGATCGACATGGAACTGGGCAGCATCCGTGTGCTGCTTGAGGAGCTGACGCGCAAGAGCGCCCTGCCCGCCCCGCAGACAGTCCCCCACGAGACCGGCAAGCATGCGCATCTCGACCTGCTGCTGACCTTCGGTGAGAGCGATGACCCCGCACTGGCACGTCTCGGTCGCAAGCTGTTCGAGCGACTGCCCTGCCCGTTGCTCGAGGTGCGACTCGAGGCGCGTGGCGAGCGCTGGACCCTCAGGCGAGTGCGCCCGCAATCCTTGAACCATCTGGCGGAAACGGACGAGGATCGCTTTGCCCAGGCGCTCAACCGCCATTCCCGCAAGGTCTGGCGCACCCCGAAGGCTCGCCGCCACTATCGTTTCGACCTGGCGATGCTGGTGGACCCGAATGAGGCACTGCCACCGTCCAATCGTACGGCGCTCAAGCACTTCATCCGCGAGGGACGCCGCCTGGGCATCGATGTCAGTCTGATCACCAAGCGTGACGAGGGACGTCTGGCCGAATTCGATGGGCTGTTCATCCGCGAGACCACAAGCCTGGACCACCATACCTACCGCATGGCCAAGCGAGCCGAACACGAAGGGCTGGTGGTGATCGACGACAGTCAGTCGATTCTGCGCTGTACCAACAAGGTCTTCCTGCATGAGCTCCTGAAGGCTCGCGGCCTCAGCGCCCCACAGGGGCGCCTGATTCATCGCGGCGAACTGCGCCAGCTGGCCGAACGCGGACAGCACATGCGCTATCCGCTGGTGATGAAGGTGCCGGATGGTGCCTTCTCGCGCGGCATCGTCAAGATTGACGGGCCGGAGACACTGGTGCGTGAAGCCGAGCGACTGTTCCATGACTCCGCTCTGCTGCTGCTGCAGGAATGGCTCCCAACCGAGTTCGACTGGCGTATCGGCGTGCTCGACGGCAAGGTGCTGTTCGCCAGCCGTTACTACATGGCGCGTGGCCATTGGCAGATCTATGACCACAGCGGCGCCCGCACCCGCTCCGGCGGCTTTGCCACCGTTGACCCGAGTGATGTGCCCCCCGCCGTGATCAAGGCGGCTCTCAAGGCGACACGTCTGATCGGTGATGGGCTCTATGGAGTTGACCTCAAACAGCTCGAGGATCGCGTGGTGGTCATCGAGGTCAATGACAACCCCAATCTGGATGCGGGGGTCGAGGATGTCGTGCTGGGACGCGAGCTCTACCACCGAGTGATGCAGGTCTTCCTGGAGCGCATGCAGGCGCGCCGCCAGCCCGTGCTCGGCTGAATCCCCCTCGCCGAGCTGGACCTCGACCTCATACCCCGTGAACTTGCGCAGATTGATCACCCCGCTGTCGAGGATCAGATACTGACCCTTGAGCCCTTCGAGAACGCCTTCCACCACGGGTGTCTTGTCGAAGTTGAACGAGGTGACCTTGGTCGGCGCGGTACGCACCGGAAACTCGAAGGCCAATGCCGTGGTATCCAGTACCCGGATGGCGTCTTCCCCGCAATGCGCCTGCAGCGCCGCCAGACCCTCGGCCATCTGCTCGAGCAGTGCATCACGCTCGGCTTCCAGATCCAGCTCGGCCACATCGCCCTTGAGCATCGCGCGCCAGTTGGTGCGGTCATTGAGTGCCTGCTTGAACAGCACCTCGACCAGCCCAGACTGCAGACGATTGGAGACCTCGACGATGGGCAAGGCCTGGATGGCACCCTGATCGAACCAGCGCGTCGGCATCTGGGTCTTGCGGGTGATACCGACCTTGAGGCCGGAGGAGTTGGCCAGGTAGACGATATGCGGCTGGAAGCAATGCTCCTCACCCCACTGAGGATCACGACAGGTTCCTTCCGCGAAGTGACAGGTCTCCGGCTTCATGATGCAGCCATCACACTGTGGCAGCTTGCGAAAGCAGGGATAGCAATGCCCCTGCGCGAAGCTCTTCTTGGTCTTGCGCCCGCAATGGCTGCAGTGGATCTGACCGGTGAAGTCCAGGCGTACCTTGTGGCCAATATAGGCGTTCAGCGGCTGGGTGATCTCGCCCAGTCGCAGGCCATAGCTGGCCGCCAGCGGCTCACGCGAGACTGACTGCGCATCCGCCGAGGTATCGATCGCAAGCGCCTCACCGGCAGGCACGATGGACATCTTGCGGATGTCCCCTTTCAGGGTCACCGACTCCACGGCGGGCTGAGGTGCGCCATCGACGTCCAGTGCATCATCCAGTGTCAGTTGACCCACTTGATCTGCTCCGGCTCATCGCGTGAAGCAGTGTCGTCACCGTCACGTGGACCGCAGGTACCGTTGTCGATGAAGCCGACACGTGACTCGGCAGGCACGTTGTTGTGGACCTCGTACTTGATGACGGCCTCCATGCACAGCTCGACCTGCTCCGAGGTCAGCACCCGGCCGTCCGGCCATTTGCGCAGCTGCATGGACTGCTTGAGGCTCTCGTAGATGGTCGGGGTCATCTGTTCGACCATCCCGTCGAAAGTCATGTCACTCATGCGGCGCGGCAGCACGAATCCCAGCACCAGCCCTGCCAGCAGCCCACCGAGATGCGCCTCATTGGCGATGGCCCCAAGGCCGATGGCACTCGATAACGGTGTCATGCACAGCACCAGATAGATCAACATGAAGATCATCAGCGAGCGCTGCATCTGATAGCCCAGCATCGGCCGTCGACGAGCCGCGATGAAGACATAGCCGATCACGGCGAAATCGATTCCCGAGAGCCCGCCAAACAGCACACTGCCGGTGGCGTACTGCGCCAGGTTGGCAGCCACCCCGCTCACCAGCACCACCAGCGCGAAGCGCCAGGCGCCATCGATGGCCTCGATCTGGCGCCCGAACACCCATAGCCACAGCAGATTGAAGACCAGATGCAGAATGCCGAAATGCATCAAGGAGGGTGACCACAGCCGCCACCACTCCCCCGCCAGTGTCGTGGACAACGGCGCCGGTGCAATGTGCTGACTGCCCACCAGCTCAAAGGGCACGATGGCCAGCCATTCGAACACCGCCGCCTGACCCAGCACGTACTGACAGAGTACGGTGAGGCAACAGGCGAGCCCGACCAGCCATGTCAGCGGAGTCTGAGGGATCATTCAAGGGAACACTTACTCTGAGTCCGGGATGGCGCTTTGGTTCACTGGCTGCTTATTGAAAAAAACAATGGCGATGGCAACTCTTCCGGCAGTGGACGACTCGAGGGTTCGCGCGGCACCGGCACCCAGACGAAATTGGCGGCATCCAGCGTCGCTTCGCCACTGAAGCGATAGGCGACCAGGCGACCGCACTTGACGGCGCTGTAATCGAGACAGGCGATATTGGTCGCCGGGAGCGCAGGCACGCCTTCACACCAGTAATGCCCCAGGAACAATGGCAATTGCTCTGGTCCGTAATACGGCAATTTCTCGAGCTCGCCCTCGCTCAACCAGCGCGACTCCAGCTCTCCCGGCAGATTGTCGGGCTGGAACACCACATCGCCATAGGTGCGAGGCTCGCGCGCCCAGAAATGCGCCCGGAAACTGCGGCGCGTGAAGCCATCCCCCGAGTGGATCTCGACGCCCTCCGGCAAGCGCAGACTGGTCCCCCGAGTCAGGCGATCCAGCACCCGATAGGCAAAGCTCGAGGGGTCGACGGAGTCCTGCAGGAAGGCTTCATCGATGCAGCCATCCGGAAAGCGCGCCAGAAACGGACGCACCAGCGCTTCATCCCAACAGGCGTGGACCACGCGCAGACCACTCTTGCCCTCTCCCAGCGACGGCAGTTCAAGACACAGTGGCATGCGCATGAACCAGCTCAATGCGTCATCCCACTCATCGGGATGATGCTGATACTGATCGAGCGTCTCGCGAATGATGCGATTGTGCCGCGAGGTATGCGGGCGCAGAAAATCACGGTGATCGCCACTCTCCCGCAGGCGTGCACGCCGACAATAGGCCAGCGCGTTGTATTCATGGTTGCCCATCACGATCAACGCCTCACCGGCTTCCACCATCCGGCTGGCCAACTGGACGGCCAGTCGGATACGAGGCCCACGATCGATGATGTCACCAAGAAAGATCACCTTGCGCGAGGCATGACGATACACGCCATCCTTCAGGTGATAGCCGAGCTTCTCCAGCAGCGCCGCCAGCGTGGCGCCACAGCCGTGCACATCACCGATCAGATCATAGCCATCCCGTGGCGCCACGAATGCGTTCATGCTGCTTGCCTTGATGTCATTCGCCGAGGCGGTTGCTCCAGCCGAGCTTGGTGCGACAGATCTCGAAATAGTTGTGCTCCAGCGGATGGATCAGCGTCAGACGTTCGCGCTTGCGACGAATCTTGAGCACATCGCCGGGCTTGGCCACGACCTGAGTCTGGCCATCGCAGCTGATGTGGGGATAGGTCGTGTTGCTGGCGCTGATGTGCAGGAGTATCTCGCTGGCCGCGTCGATCACGATCGGACGACTGGACAGCGTATGCGGGAACATCGGCACCAGCGTGATGGCCTCCAGGCGCGGGTGGACGATCGGCCCGCCGCCAGAGAGCGCATAGGCGGTCGAGCCGGTCGGAGTGGCCACGATCAAGCCATCGGAGCGCTGGGAATAGACGAACTGGCCATCGATGAACAGCTCGAACTCGATCATCCGCGCCGCCTTGCCAGGATGCAGCACGACATCGTTGAGGCCGTCCGCCGCACCTATCTTCTCGCCGTCCCGAAAGACTTCCGCCTCCAGCAGGAACCGCTGCTCACTGAGGTAGTCACCCTCGAGCACCTCGGCGACCTTTTCCTCCAGCTCATCTGGACGGATGTCGGTGAGAAAGCCCAGCCGGCCGCGATTGACGCCCAGTACCGGCGTGCCACTGCGACACAATGCACGCGCCGCGCCCAGCAGACTTCCATCACCGCCCACCACGATCACCAGATCACAGCGCTCGCCCATCTGACGACGGCTCGCCACCTCAAGGCCATGGTCAAGCAACAGCGTCGCCGTGCGCTCCTCGATGATCATCGCCAGCTGGCGAGCCTCAAGAAAGCGAATCAAGCGCTTGAGCGTGTCCACTACCTGAGCACTGCCCAGTCGACCAATCACGCCGATCGTATTGAATTGCTGCTTCATCACGCCTCCCGGGCTGTCATGCAGAACATTATGCGGACTCCCTTGACCAGCGGCAATGCACCTGCCATGTCACTTGCCAACCTCTCATGGGGCGACTACCGTCAGCTGAACGATGGATTCCCAGCCAATGGAGTCGGGCCCCCGATGCCAGCACACACGACACCCGTCAGTTCGCAAGACCCGGACGACTTTGACCACGCCAGTGCCATAGAGGCCTGTGCGCTCGGTGATGAAACCGCCTTTCGTCGCCTCTATGACCTTGAGTCCGGCCGCATGCTGGCACTTGCCATGCGCCTGCTCGGCAGCCGGGATCAGGCCGAGGACGCCGTCCACGATGCCTTCATCAAGCTGTGGTCCAATGCCGGCCAATATCGCCGTGAACTCGGCAATGGCCGCGCCTGGCTGTTCACCATCCTGCGCTATCGTGCACTGGATCAGCTGCGGGCCCAGGGACGGACGCCCCGCGGTGACAGCGAGGCGCTCGACAGCCTCGCCGACTTGCTCGCCAACCCGGAAGCGGCAGCACACGACAGTCAGACAGCCCATCAGCTGAGCGATTGTCTGGGTGAGCTGGAAGCCCCACGACGCGAACCCATTCTGCTGGCATTCTTCAAGGGCCTGACCCACGAGCAGATCGCCGAAAAACTCAGCGCCCCGCTCGGCACCATCAAGGGTCGCATCCGTGCCGGACTCAAGCGACTGCAGGAGTGCCTGTCACGATGAACCATTCCCCGATCCCCGAATCTCCACAAGAGCAGAATCTGTTGCTGGGTGAACACACCCTGGGCCTGCTGGACCCCGAACGTGAAGCCGAGGTGCGCGCCTGGATAGAACGTGACGATGAGGCCGCCCGCATGGCACTTCGCTGGCAGCAGCACTGGCTGAGCGTCAGTGATCGCCTGCCGCCGGAACCGGCCTCCGATTCGCTGTGGAAACGCATCGATGCCAGTCTGACGCGCCTCAAGCAGACTCCGACGCCAGCCAATGACACCCCGCCGGTGGCGAACGAGGTGCCCGAGTCATCCGCGCAGCGCATGGTCGCGGTGCTGCAGACTCTCGAGGACCCTGCCACGCCGACCTGGGTCGCCAGTGTCACGGCCGGTGGCGGACTTCAGCTGACACCCAATGTCACTATCGAGCGTCCGACGGATCGCGCCATCGAACTCTGGACCCTGACCGATCCAGCGGAGGGCCCGCGTTCGCTGGGTCTGGTGGACCCGGTGGCAGGTATCGAGTTGAGCGCCGAACAGATCGGCCGCATGAGTCCGGGCCAGTTGCTCGAGATGACACTGGAGCCCAGCGGTGGTTCGCCGACCGGCAAACCGACCGGCAAGGTGCTGGCCATCGGCCGCCTGGTCAACCTGGGACAGATCGACAGCTGACGGCGAACGCCAGACACGAAGAAGCCCCGCCATGGCGGGGCTTCTTCGTGTCTGGCTCAGCTCTCGGTACGCTCGAGCCAGGATTCGACGGTTTCGGCACCGTGCTCTTCCTTCCACTCTTTCAGCTGCTTGTGATTGCCACCACGGGTCTCGATCACTTCACCGGTATTCGGGTTCTTGTAGACCTTCAGCTTGCGCTTGCGACGAACGCCGCCAGCCTTGGTTTCCGCGCTCGCGGCAGCTGCCGGCGTCTGGCTGGCTTTCGGATCCAGCAGGCCAATCACGTCGCGAGTAGACTTGCCGTATTCACTCATCAGGGAATCAAGCTTGTCCTTGAATTCCAGCTCATTCTTCAGGCGATCATCGTTGCGCAGGCTTTCCAGTTGCTCTTGAAGTTTCTTGAGCTCTTGTTCTTTCTGCATGAAATCAGTCAACAGGGACATGGGGTTCTCCAAGCTTTGGCATCCGTATACGCAGATGCACGCGATGCCTGCCCCGCTTGAGGTCGTGGGCGGAGTCGGGCCGCGCATGACACTGAGTGACGGCGAGACCCTGCTGGACGCAACCTGCTCCTGGTGGTGCATGATCCATGGCTACGGCCATCCTCGACTCGTCTCCGCGATTCAGCAGCAAGCGGCTCAATTGTGTCATGTGATGCTCGGGGGCATTCGGCACCAACCGGCGGTGGCGCTGGCCGAGGCACTGGTGCGCATCACCCCGGAGGGGCTGAACCACGTGTTCTTCTCGGACAGTGGCTCCGTCGGCATGGAAGTCGCCATGAAGATGGCAGTGCAATACCAGCAACAGCGTCAGGATCGTGATGACACTCGCGGGCGGACGCGAATGCTGTCGTTGATGAAGGCCTACCACGGGGACACGGCAGGCTGCATGGCGGTCTGCGACCCGGAAGAGGGCATGCACTCACTGTTTGCCGACTTCCTGCCCAGACATCATTTCGCGCCGGCACCGACGGCGGGATTCACGGCGCCATATGAAGAGGTCCTCGGTGACATCGCAGCGCTGCGCAGAGAGCTCGAGACGCATGATGACATCGCCGCCCTGCTGATGGAGCCGCTGCTCCAGGCTGCCGGCGGTCTCAACATGTACTCGCCTCACTACCTGAAAGCGGCACGTGATTTATGTGACGAGTTCGGCGTGGTGTTGATCTTCGATGAGGTCGCGACAGGATTCGGACGTACTGGAAAACTGTTTGCCTGTGAGCATGCAGATGTGACGCCCGATATCATGGTGCTGTCAAAAGGACTGACGGGAGGGTATCTGGGACATGCTGCCACCCTCGCCCAGAGCCATATCTTTCATGCCTTCGATGGCAAGGATGCCAATACTGCCTTCATGCATGGCCCGACGTTCATGGGCAACCCATTGGCTTGCCGAGTGGCACTGGAAAGCCTCAAGGTTTTCGAGGAAGACGATTATCTCGGCAAGATCGCCAGCCTCAATCAGGTACTACGAGAGGAACTCGCGGATTTCTCACATCCCGCCATTGGCGACATACGCGTATTGGGAGCCACTGCCGTGATAGAGGTTCACGATGCAGCAAGTCTTGAAGGGGCTCAGGCTCACGCTCGTCAGCAAGGGGTCTGGTTGCGACCCTTCGGCCGCTGGCTCTATACCATGCCGGCTTATATCACCTCACACGACGACTTGCGCAAGATCACGCATGCCATGAAGAGCCACTTCCCCAGAGACGCCGCTCGAGGCGCGCATGTGCATCTGCCGTCAGCATCCCGCCCTTCATCAGCTTCTTGAGAAAATGACGATAGCGGCGGGCGATCTTGCGGCGCGCCAACCAGGCGATACCGGTGGCGAGGGGGATGAAGTCCGGATTGGAGATACCATCGAT
This sequence comes from Cobetia sp. ICG0124, assembly GCF_004006355.1. NCBI lineage: Bacteria > Pseudomonadati > Pseudomonadota > Gammaproteobacteria > Oceanospirillales > Halomonadaceae > Cobetia > Cobetia sp. ICG0124. The sequence continues at coordinate 2,278,894 of NZ_CP024893.1, forward strand.
CAACCACAGGCGCGGGGATTGATGCTCGCGAAACTGGACCACGATGTTGCGATCATTGAGGTCGGACGGTATCAGCCAACGCTTGTCGAGATAGCGATAGAGGTTGGCCAGCTCATCCATCAATGCCTCCTCCCCCACCCGCTCGGGAGTTTCATGACAGACCTCTCGCAGACGGCGCGAGGTCGTGCCGTCATCGTCGAGTATCAGATCGAAGACCAGCCCGAGGCCCTCTCGGGTCGCCACGCTGCCATGATAGGCAGGCACGTAGGACCAGTCGTGCACACCTCGCCTCACGAGCCCTTCGAAGTAGCGCTGCTCGCGCTGATTCTGGCGGCTTCCTTTGTCGGGATAGCGCGGTACCTTGATGCAGCGCCGAGGATCACGGGGGTCCTGATAGACACGGCGATCATTGCCCATGCCGATGACACGGGCATTTTCAAGCTCCAGCATGCGCTCTCCTGTTGAATAACGCCTGCGACTGCAGCCGCCGGGCAGCGTGGCATTCTACAAAAAGCCCTTCCCTTGCGCCAACCATTCATCGGCCATTCAGCTTGGGACCTCGCTCTGGTATGATAACGCGCCGTTTTCTGGCAGTTTCAGGACGAAACCGCGAGGTACTCGCATGAATGCGGTAATACTGGCCGTTCTGGTCATGGTCGGCCTGTCACTGGCCCGAGTCTCGGTCGTCTTCGCTCTGGTGGCCGGCGCCTTGGTCGGCGGCCTGTTCAGTGGCCTGTCTCTGACTGACACTCTCGGCGCCTTCAACGACGGCGTCGGCGGTGGTGCCAAGGTCGCCCTGGCCTATGCCACGCTCGGTGCCTTTGCCGTGGCCCTGTCTCGCTCCGGCCTGCCGGATCTCCTTGCGGCACGCCTGATCGGCATGCTCAATGGAGAGAGCACCCCTCGCCGTCAGACCGCCATCAAGTACGGCTTGCTGGGCAGCGTGACATTGGTGGCGATCTCGTCCCAGAACCTGATTCCTGTCCACATCGCCTTCATTCCGATCCTGATTCCGCCACTGCTGGTGGCCATGAACCGCCTGCGCCTGGATCGCCGCGCCGTCGCCTGTGCCCTGACCTTTGGTCTGACGGCTCCCTACATGCTGCTGCCGGTGGGCTTCGGTTCCATCTTCCTCAATGACATCCTGCTGGCCAACATCAATGAAGCGGGCCAGGCAATGGGGCTGGAAGTCACCCGCGGCATGGTGCCGATGGCAATGGCCATTCCGGTAGGCGGCATGTTCCTGGGACTGCTGACTGCGGTCTTCGTCTCCTATCGCAAGCCGCGTGACTACGCCAATCGCGAGATCAAGTCGACCAATGTCCCGCACCATACTCCAGTGCACGCACCATCCCGCAGCGGCCTGATCATGGCTGGGGTCGCCATCATCGCCGCCCTGGGCATCCAGCTCTATTCCGGTTCGATGATCCTGGGCGGCCTGGTCGGCTTCGCCATTCTTTCCCTGGGTGGCCTGTTCAAGTGGAACGAAGCCGACGACCTGTTCACCTCCGGCATGCGCATGATGGCACTGATCGGCTTCATCATGATCTCGGCAGCCGGCTTCGCCTCCGTCATGAAAGCCACGGGTGATATCCAGACCCTGGTGGATGCCTCCTTCCACATCATCGGAGACAACAAGCCGTTGGCCGCGCTCGTCATGCTGATGGTCGGACTCTTCATCACGCTGGGCATCGGCTCCAGCTTTTCCACCATCCCGATCATCGCGGCGATCTATGTCCCGCTGGCCCTGCAGTTCGGCTTTTCCCCCCTGGCGACCGTCGCCCTGATCGGCACCGCGGCCGCACTGGGCGATGCTGGCTCCCCCGCCTCCGACTCCACGCTCGGCCCGACGGCAGGCCTGAATGTCGATCAACAGCATGATCATATCTGGGACAGCGTGGTGCCGACCTTCATCCACTACAACATCCCGCTGATCGTCTTCGGCTGGGTAGCGGCGATGACGCTGTAATCCGCCTGATACTGGACAGCCATCCAGTCTTTTAGGATGATGCGCGAATGCGCAAGATCCTTCATGCTGACTGCGATTGTTTCTACGCCGCCGTCGAGATGCTTCGTCACCCAGAGTGGCGCGAGGTGCCCATCGCCATCGGTGGCCGCACCGAGCAACGTGGCGTGATCGCCACCTGCAATTATCCGGCTCGCGCCTTCGGCGTCCGCTCTGCGATGTCCACAGCGCGCGCCCTGCGCCTGTGTCCGCAACTGATACTCGTCCCCCCCGACTTCGAGCGCTACCGTGCCGTCTCGCAGGAGATCCAGGCACTGTTTCACGAACTGACACCACTGGTGGAACCTCTATCGCTGGACGAAGCCTACCTGGACGTCAGCGACATCGAGGAATTTCAGGGAAGCGCGACCTGGATGGCGCGCTGGCTGAAGGAAGAAGCCCTGAAGCGCACCGGGATCACGCTGTCGATCGGCGTGGCCGCCAACAAGTTCCTGGCCAAGATCGCAAGTGATTGGGAGAAACCCGATGGCCTGACGGTGATCACGCCAGAGTCCAGCGACGCCTTCATTCGTAAGCTGCCCGTCGGCAAGCTGCATGGCGTCGGCCCGGCCACGCTGGCCCGCCTCAATCGGCTGGAGATTACCACCTGCGATGACATCCGCACGACACCACTGACCACACTGGTCGAACACTTCGGCAAATTCGGACATCGCCTGCATGAACTCTCTCATGGCATTGATGACCGCCCCGTCAAGGTCGAGAGAGAGCGGAAGTCCATCAGTGTCGAACGCACTTTCGATCAGGATCTTCCGGATCTCTCCGCCTGCCTCGCCAAGCTTCCCATGCTGATGGAGCGCCTCGGGGAGCGTCACGCACGCCAGGAACAGCCGGTGCTGGCCAAGCAGTTCGTCAAGGTACGCTTCAACGACTTCACCAGCACCACGCTGGAAAGCCTCCTCCCCGCCTCCACCCTCTCATTGCCGGACGCCAGGAGTTTCGCACTGCTGATGGAGCAAGCCTGGCAACGTGGCCATCGACCGGTGCGCCTGCTGGGAGTCGGTGTTCGACTCAAGGCCCACGAAGAGACGCAACAGCTGGGGCTGTTCTGAGAGGGTGCCGCGCCTGACTGGCAAACTTGACGGACGGATGACAGGCATAAAAAAAGCCAGTCACAAGGACTGGCTTGTCCGGTCATCGATACCCCAAGGGTATCGCCGGAAGGGTCGTGAAACCCGCTCAAGGAACCATCGCAACCTGCAATGCAGGCAGGAAGCGAGAGTGGGCGAACAGCTCTGCGCATTGAACGACGCAGCCACTCTCGGCAAACGCCTGCGGGGAGCCGCTTCAACTGTCAGCATCATATCTTTTAGCCCGCAAACTAAAAAGCCGATCCACAGCAACAGTCCCATGCCACAACGGCACCGATGAGGCGGGTTGTTGCCCCCGGACAGCAGCCGCTGGATATCCGCCGCCGCCATGGGCTTGTAGAAGTAGTATCCCTGAATGAGATCACAGCGCATTTCACGCAACAGCTCGAGTTGCTGGATATTCTCCACCCCCTCGGCCACCACCTCCAGCCCCAGTCGATGCCCGAGGAAGACCGTCGCTTCCATGATGGCGCGATCCTTGGGTTCCTGAGCACATTCGATCACGAAGGAGCGATCGATCTTGAGCGCCGTCACCGGCAGCATCTTGAGGTAGCTCATCGAGGAGTAGCCGGTCCCGAAATCATCGATCGCGATCTTGTAGCCTCTGTCGTGCAGGGCACGCAGGCTATCGCGCACCTTGACGTCAGCATCGATCAACACGTTCTCGGTCAGCTCGATGCCGATGTCCCGTGGCGTCAGGCCATATTCCGCCACGCATGCCTCAAGACGCTGGAAGACGTCGCTGTTGATCGCCTGACGCCCGGAGATATTGATATCGATCCGATAGCCCTTGATCCCCATGGCATGCCACTCGGCCTGCTGGCGACATGCCTGGCGAATCACCCAGTCACCCAGGCGCTCGATCAGATTGGTGCGCTCTGCCACCTTGATGAAGTCAGTCGGGGGAATGGGCCCCTCGGGCGCATGCCAGCGCATCAGCGCCTCTACCGACTCGATACGCTCACTGCGCGCCGCGACCTGAGGCTGGAAGTGGAGGAACAGCTCGCCACCCCCATCCTCGCTCAGCAGCGTCTGAAGGCGCCCCGCCAGATGATGCTGATGCAGCATGGCATCGCGCACTTCCTGGTTGAAGAACTGATATCCATCACGCCCGGCCTGCTTCGCTCGGTGCTTGGCGACGTCCGCATTGCGCACCAGTTCCGGCGCATCATTGCCATTCTCGGGATAGAGGCTGACGCCGATGCTCAGACGCAGCAACAACTCACGCCCTTCTATCTGGAAGGGGCGCTGGAAATCTTCGCGGATCCGCTCCACGACCGACAAGGCATCACTTTCATAATCCAGGCGCGGCATCGCCATGACGAATTCATCGCCGCCGAAGCGTGACAGTAGATCCTGACTCCGCTGGAACCCCTGCAAGCGCGACGCGACGCTGCGAATCACGAGGTCCCCCATCTCATAGCCCTGGGTATCGTTGATCTCGGTGAAGTGGTCGATATCCAGGAACAGCACCATCAAGGTATCGCCGTGACGCTGACACTCCCCGAGCATGTTCTCGAGCTCAGTCTCGAACGTCTGCCGATTGGGCAGTTCGGTCAACGGATCGAATCGCGTCATGTAGTCCAGCTCACGCTGCACCTTGCGCTCGCCCGCCAGATCGATGTCGATGCAGAACATCAATGGATTGTCCGACCGCTCACCTAACATGACGTGGTGAGAGAACACCGGCACCGGTGCGCCTGACTTGTGCTTCAGCTCAAGCTCGCTCGCCGGGATCTGGGTGCCGTGATTGACCCACGCGTGGTGGGCATCCACCACGATGTCCGCCATTTCATCCGGTATCAGCAAGGCTTCAAGACAACGCCCTCGAGCTTCCTGCTCGCTGAAACCATACAGTCGCTCGCTGGCCTCATTCCAATAGATCACTCGGCGCTGGCTGTCGTACCCCTGCACTGCCACACGTGGCAGGCTTTCCAGCAATTCGCGAAAGCGCTGGTCACTGGCGGGGAGTCCCATGCTGGCCGAGGGGCCAACAACACTAGTCTGCATGACCGCCTCCTGCGTGTGCTGTTGATATGCCATCTGACGATGACGAATCAGCATGATGCCCGCAGTTGCGCCAATAATCACCATCAGCAGCGCTGAAGGCCAGCGGCCGATGATGTCCTGCACTGCCACGACCCCCACCAGCAGGCCGATCGCGATGGCAGCGACCACTGTTCCAAAGAGCGCAATTCCAGTCGCTCTTCCGGTCTGACGAGACCCATCTGCCATGATCCAGGATACCTCCCCTACCATCTTCTCTGAGTACTGGCCGACAAGCGTGCATGAGGAGCTGGCTCGTCAGCACTGGAGCAAGGCAACGATCACTCCACACATTGACTTGAACGCCTGGCAGGGTTTCCTGGACAACCTTCCCCGTGACCCTTACGTCAACACACGATGGAAGCGCATGTCCTGGCTGCACCTGAATGACCAGATGGAAGTCGAAACCCTTGGCGAGTGCCCGATGGCGCAGGGTGGACGCTTCAATGATGCTGCCAGCATGGCGGACCGCCTGAGATACTACGATCCGCTGGAAGCGGCGTTCACCGAGCGCGACGACGTGCGCGCCTTCGTCAAGGCCTGGGCCGACATGTGGGGCATCGGGCCGCGTGAGCCGATCCTGATGCAGATCACGGGTGTCCGCGGCGACGGCACCATTGACCCTCTCCAGGGACAAGGCATTCACGCCGATGGCTGCAAGTACTTGAGCATTCTGGTACTCAATCGCGAGAACGTCAGTGGTGCCATCAATACCCTCTACCGCGACAAGGCCGGCAGCGAGTTGCTGGCGACCACCGAGCTGGCACCGGGAGAGGTTCTGCACATCCATGATGACCAGCTGTTCCACAGCGTCAGCTCCATCACTCAGGATAACGCGGGCCAGCACTTCGAGCGCTTCATCATCATCATCAACTGCTCATTCATCGATGAGTTCCAGAACCGCATGCTGCGTCGTCACTTCCCGGGGGCAGTCCTGAACGACTGCGAGTGACAGGAAATCCTCATGACGCTTGAATCAGGACTGACCTTCTTCCTTGCCATCTTCCTCTTCGGGATCACTCCCGGCCCCGGAATCCTCGCCCTGATGGCGCGTGGCATGAGCCAGGGAGGCAATGCCTGTGTCCCGATGGCCGTCGGCATGAGCCTCAGTGACGTCTGCTACATGCTGGCGGCCGTCTTCGGGCTCTCGGCACTGGCGACCCATTGGAGCGAGCTCTTTCTGGTCATCCGCCTGCTGGGGGCCGCCTATCTGATCTACCTGGGGTACAAGCTCTGGACCTGCCGACCCAGCCTGGAAGACACGGAAATTCCCGACATACGCGGAAGCTGGTGGCGTGGCTTCCTGCAAGGCTTCCTGATCTCGGCCTCCAACCCCAAGGTCATCCTGTTCTACATCGCCTTTCTGCCGACCTTCATGGACATCACCCGCCTGAGTGGTGGCGATATCGTGATCGCGGCCGCTCTCAATCTCAGTGCCTTGCTGATCGGGGTCGTCCCTGTCGGTTACGCCGCAGGCCGCATTCGTCGCCATCTGCGCTCGACGCGAGCCGTCAGACGCCTCAACCGCAGTGCTGCCAGCCTGATGATCGGTGCCGGCAGCTACCTCGCACTGCGTGGTTGATGGCACCGTTACTGACGGATACCTTCCACCACCAGGTACATGTCGACCGTCGCGGCCGCTGGCCCAAGCTTGGAGGTGTCGATGCCATAGTCGGCGAGCTTGAGCGTGGTGGTGCCCTCGAAGCCCTGACGATAGCCGCCCCAGGGGTCTTCGCCACCGCCGATGTGATCGACATCGATGGTGATCGGCTGCGTCTCGCCATGCAGTGTCAGATCCCCCGTCAGCTTGCCGGCACCATCACCGGAAGAGGTGAACCCGGTGGAGACGAAAGACGCCGTCGGGTACTCGGAAGCATCCAGGAAATCAGCGGACTTGATGTGCTTGTCTCGCTCGGCGTGGGCGCTGTCCAGGCTGTCGACATCGACTTCGACCTTGACGCTTGACGCCTCGGGCTGACCCTCGTCATAGCGGAAGGTCCCCGTGAAGTCCTTGAACTCACCCAGGACGTAGGAGTAGCCGAGATGGCTGATCTTGAACTGGATGAAGGCGTGCTGGCCCTTGGTGTCAATGACATAGTCCGAGGCCTGAGCCTGGCCCGCCATCAAGGGGAGTGCCGCTGCCAGAAGGCCGCCAGCGAACGTCTTGCCGAGCGAGAAGGCCTTGTCAGCGCAGCGGCCAGAGCATACGTCGCAACGTGTCCTGGCCCTCCATCAGATGATGCTTGAAGGCGGCAGCGGCGTGACCAAGCGACAGGATGACAAGCGCCCAGGCCGCGTACCAGTGAACGTCTCCTGCCAACGTCGCCTGATCCTTCATCCCGCTGAGCAAGGCAGGCACGTCAAACAGCCCGAATACGCTGATGGCTCGTCCATCCGCCGTCGAGATCAGATACCCCGAGATCATCACCAGCAACAGCAATGCATACAGCAAGGCATGCCCGATGCGCGCCGCCCGCTGCTCGATGCGGGAGCCATGCGCCTGTGGCGTCGGCTGCATGGCTCGCCAGACAAGGCGCAGCAACGTGATCACGAACAGCACCACGCCCACGGAGCGATGCCACCAGGGACCCAGCTGATACCAGCGATCATAATAGCCCAGTGATGTCATCCACCACCCGAGGGCGAAGAGGCCGATGATGGCCAGCGCCGACAGCCAGTGCATCACGATGACGGGCCAGCCCCACCCCCGACGACTATTGCGCCACATGCGCCAGGCGATCCAACCCAAGCGCCAGATCACGCTTGATGTCATCGAGATCTTCCAGGCCCACTGCGATGCGCACCATGCCGTCCACGATACCGGCGGCCGCTTTCTGCTCATCACTCAAGCGGCCATGCGTGGTGGTGGCAGGATGCGTGATGGTGGTCTTCACATCACCGAGGTTGCCGGTGATCGACAGGATGCGCGTGGCATCGATGACCGACCAGGCCCCTTCACGACCTCCCTTGATGACCACCCCCAGCACGGCACCGAAGGCCTTCTGCTGAGCCTTGGCGAGCGCATGCTGCGGATGACTCTCGAGGCCTGAATAGTGGACGCGCTCGACCGCAGGATGCGCTTCCAGCCAGTGCGCCAGCTCCAGCGCACGTGCACAGTGGGCCTCCATGCGAATGTTGAGCGTCTCCAGTCCCTTGAGGAAGACCCAGGCATTGAAGGGACTCAGGCAGGGCCCGCACGTCCGCACCACGCCGAAGACCTCTTCCATCAACGCGCTGCTGCCGACCACTGCCCCGCCCAGAGTCCGCCCCTGCCCATCCAGATACTTGGTGGCGGAGTGGATGACGATATCCGCGCCCAGGGTCAGCGGACGCTGCAATGCCGGGGTGCAGAAGCAGTTGTCGATGGCAAGCCATGCATCATGTTCATGTGCCAGCGCTGCCAGCGCCTTGATGTCACCGATCTCGGACAACGGGTTGGACGGCGTCTCGGCGAACAGCAGCTTGGTGGACGGTGTGATGGCCGCGCGCCAGGCCTCGAGATCCCCCAGTTCGACGAAGCGCGTGGTGATGCCCAGCTTGCCGAAGTACTTGGTGAACAGGCTCACACTGGAGCCGAAGATGGAACGCGAGGCGACGATCTCATCCCCGGCTTCCAGCAGGGCCAGCACGGTGGACATGATCGCGGCCATGCCGGAGCTGGTGGCCACGCAGCGCTCACCGCCCTCCATTGCCGCCAGTCGCTCCTCGAAGAAGCGCACCGTCGGGTTGGTGAAGCGCGAGTAGATGTTGCCGGCTTCGTCACCACCGAACTTGGCTGCCGCCTCGGCCGCACTGCCATAGACGAAGCTGGACGTGGTGTAGATGGGCTCGCCGTGCTCCTGCTCACCGCCACGCAAGTGACCGGCGCGGATGGCGAGCGTCTCCAGTCCCAGCTCATCGCGGGAAAGGTCGGCGCGGGAAAGATTGTCGTCGTGCATGGTGTCCAGTACCTCTACTGATGGAATCCGCTGATCTCTGCGGGAAACAGAGCAGAAAGCTGTCGGTCAATGTTACCGGTTTTGAACGCGCAACGGGCCCCGGATTTCTCCGGAGCCCGTTGCGAATCACTCACCCTGCCATGACCTGTCACGCGAGACAGGTCATGGGGTCAGTCGATGTCTTCGGAATCGTTGTGCAGATCCACGACCGCGTGGGTCTCGCCTGCGTTCTTGGCACCATCGTTGCGTGAGGCCTGCAGGTCGTTGAGGTAGGCCTCATCGATATCGCCGGTCACGTAGATGCCATCGAACACGGAGCAGTCGAACTCGTCGAGGGCAGGATTGACCTCGCGACAGGCGTCCTTCAGGTCATCGAGATCCTGATAGAACAGACGATCCGCGCCGATCAGATCCGCGATTTCCCTCTCGGTACGACCATGGGCGATCAGCTCTTCCGCGGCCGGCATGTCGATACCGTACACATTGGGATAGCGAACCGCTGGCGCCGCCGAGGCGAAGTAGACATTCTTCGCGCCCGCCTCACGGGCCATCTGGATGATCTCGTTGCAGGTGGTGCCACGCACGATGGAATCATCCACCAGCAGCACGTTCTTGCCGGCAAACTCGATATCGATGGCGTTGAGCTTCTGACGCACGGACTTCTTGCGCAGCGTCTGCCCCGGCATGATGAAGGTACGACCGATGTAACGGTTCTTCATGAAGCCTTCGCGGTAAGTCACTCCCAGATGCTGAGCCAGCTCGAGAGCGGACGTACGCGAGGTATCCGGAATCGGGATGACGACATCGATGTCCTGCTCCGGCCATTCCCGCACGATCTTGTCGGCCAGCTTCTCCCCCATGCGCATGCGGGTACCGTAGACATAGGCACCGTCCAGCAGGGAGTCCGGACGCGCCAGATAGACGTGCTCGAAGATGCACGGCTTGAGTACCGGGTCATCAGCGCACTGCAGGGTATGAAGCTGACGCTCCATGTCGATGAAGACGGCTTCCCCCGGTGCCAGGTCACGGATCAGCTCGAAACCGGCGACGTCCAGCGCCACGGATTCGGAAGCGATCATGTACTCGGTACCTTCAGCAGCCTCGCGCTTGCCGAAGCAGGCCGGACGAATCCCGTGCGGATCACGGAAGGCGACCAGGCCGGTGCCGTTGATGATCGACACGGCGGCATAGCCACCCTTGCAGCGACGGTGCACACGACGTACCGCATCAAAGACATCACCCGCGCCCAGACGCATGCCCTGCTTGCCCAGCTCGTGAGCGAAGACATTGAGCAGCACTTCGGAATCGGAGCTGGTGTTGATATGACGCAGGTCGGAGGAGAAAAGCTCCTGCTTGAGCTGCTCGGAGTTGGTCAGGTTGCCGTTGTGCGCCAGGGTGATGCCGTAGGGCGAGTTGACGTAGAACGGCTGCGATTCCGCCTCGCTGGAAGAGCCAGCGGTCGGATAGCGAACATGGCCGATGCCCATGTTGCCCTTGAGTCGCTGCATGTGACGAGTGCGGAAGACATCACGCACCAGGCCATTGCTCTTGCGCAGCAGGAAACGACCCTCGTGCCAGGTCATCATCCCCGCGGCATCCTGCCCACGATGCTGCAATACGGTCAGCGCGTCATACAGCGCCTGGTTTACCGAGGCGTTGGCCATCAAACCTACAATCCCGCACATCCCGTCATTACCTCACTGATACACACTAGGAGAGGAGGGCGCCAGCCATCATCAGCGCGCCTCCACATGGCAATATGAGTGCTCACATGCCGCAATTGTCAGGCCTGCCCACACCACAGGCAACACCTGACCGATGGGTCAATCCCAATCCCCTCCCGTGTCCCACTCACGGTAGCGTGCCAGCGACCAGTCGCGCAGCTGCTCCAGCGTCGGGCGCAGCTGCGCCGCCTGCCAGTCCGCACTGTCACGCAGAGGTGTCAGGCCGACGACAGCCGTCACCAGCACCAGGATCACCGCCGCCCGAAGCGCGCCGAAGACACCCCCCAGCAGGCGATTGAAGCCCCCCATGCCGACCGCCTGGACCAGGCGTTCGAGCAGACGCAGCATCAATCCCCAGACCAGCACCGTGCCCAGTACCACCAGCACGAAGCCGACCGCGGTGCGAATGCCCGGAGACAGGATCACCTCGTCGAGCAGGGCCCCGGCTTCCGCCCCGAACTGGCGTGCCGCCACCAGGGCCACCAGCCAGCCTGCCAGTCCCAGCGCCTCGCTGAGCAGACCACGCATCAACCCCAGCAACACGGAGATGATCAGCAACCCCAGACACAACCAATCGATCCAGACCAGCGCGTTCACTCACCCTCCTTCCGGCGCACCAGAAGGCCCTTGATATTGACCTGCTCCTGAAGGCGAGAGCGCGCGGACTCACCAATCTCGGAAGATTTGTAGGGACCGACGAATACCACGGTCAGATTGCCATCCCGCGCGACGCGATAGGCCGCGAATCCCTTGCTCTGCAGGTCCTTCTGGAGTCGCTCGGCGTTGGCCGGCTTGCCGAAGCTGCCGACCTGCACCGCCCAGCCACCGGCGGAAGAAGATGGCGCGCTGGCGGCAACGGCAGGCTTGGGCTCAGGCGCCGGCTTGGGCTCTGGCTTGGGCGTCGGGGCCGGCTTGGGCTGCGGTGTCGGCGCAGCCTTCGGCTCTCACGCGCCGCCAGACGACTGGCCAGATAACCTGCCGCATGCGGGTTGTGCCCCACATCCAGACACCAGTCACGCCCATGACGCTGGACCCATTGCATGCGCCCCTTGAGCTGGACATTGGCCATGGCATGGCGCACGCATGACACCTCAAGCGCCACACCGGCCGCGACGAGCGCATTCAGCGCGCTGGCCGCGTTGTCGCGTGGCAGGCCGGGGTCCGGAAGTGCCTCGAGGGTCATGATGGGGTCGCTCAGTCGCTGCCAGTGCCAGCGTCCTGCCAGACAAAGTCCTGCCACAGCACCTGAGGCGTCACACCCAGCGAGCGGGCGTGCTCGGCACAGCTGCTCGGCAAGTGATCGGAGCCGAAGATGGCCGGGCGCCCTGCACGCAGGATACCCGCCTTCTCGAAGCCGATGTTCTCGAGGTCCGTGCCCAGGAAGGCAGCATGATCCTGTGCCACGGTGGTGATCATCGCCACATCGCAGTCGATGATGTTGACGGCATCCAGACGCCCGCCAAGACCGACCTCCAGAATCGCCAACCGTGGCTGTCGCTGAGCGATCAACCACAGGCCAGCGAGCGTGCCGGCCTCGAAGTAGGTCAGGCTGATCACGCCCTGCCCATCTCCCGCATCCGAATGACGCGCCGAATCCACCTGCTCGAAGGCAGTGATCAGCTCGTCGTCACTGGCGTGCTGCCCATCGAGGGTCACGCGCTCGTTGTAATGCAGCAGGTGCGGAGAGGTGTAAGTCGCGGTCGTCAGACCATGCGCACGCCCGAGCGCCTCGAGCATGGCGACCGTGGAGCCCTTGCCGTTGGTACCGGCCACGGTGATGACCCGCTCGCCAATGCGACGAGCCCCGGGGCCGACAAGCCCCAGACGCTCAGCCACGCATTGCACGCGGGCGAGCCCCATGTCGATGCTGACGGGATGCTGGCGCTCCAGACGCGAAAGCCAGTCTTGCAGTGACAGCTCGCGTGGCACGGCCTCATGCAGGGCAGCAATGCAGGGCAGCAACGCTCAGCGGAGGCCGCTCACGGGACTGCAGCACCTCTCGGGTGCTGCAGTGGCCCGGCGCATTGGCCTGCTCAGCCATCGCGACGATCGCCTTGCGGCTTGTCGGCGGAGAATGTCTCGTCAAGCACGCTGTCAACCGCGGAGCGCGGCTCTGCACGGCAGCCTTGACCGGCAGACCCTGCAGCTTGAGCAGGATGCTGGACAGACGCTCACGCATGTCGCGACGATGGATGATCATGTCGACCGCGCCATGCTCGAGCAGGAACTCTGAACGCTGGAAGCCTTCCGGCAGTTTCTCGCGCACGGTCTGCTCGATGACACGCGGGCCAGCGAAGCCGATCAGGGCATTCGGCTCGGCAACGTTCAGGTCGCCCAGCATGGCAAGCGATGCCGATACGCCACCGAAGACCGGATCCGTCAGCACGCTGATGTACGGTACGCCTGCCTGCTTGAGCTTCTCGAGCGCAGCGGAGGTCTTGGCCATCTGCATCAGGGAGAACAGTGCTTCCTGCATGCGCGCGCCACCGGAGGCCGCGAAGCATACCAGCGGCACTTCTTCCGCCAGCGCGAGTTCGGCGGCACGCACGAACTTCTCACCGACGATGGCCCCCATCGAGCCGCCCATGAAGCTGAATTCGAAGGCAACGGCCACGACAGGCTGTCCGGAAAGCGTGCCGCGCATGGCGACCAGCGCATCCTTCTCGGACGTCTGCTTCTGGGCGGCGCTCAGGCGATCCTTGTACTTCTTGGAATCGCGGAACTTGAGGCGATCGACCGGCTCCAGATCTGCCGCGATCTCCTCGCGACCCTCGCTGTCGAGGAACCAGGACAGACGGGCACGCGCAGTGAGACGCAGATGGTGGTCACACTTCGGGCAGACGTTGTCGTGCTTGGTCAGCTCCGGAAGGTACAGGACTGCTTCGCACTTGGGGCATTTACGCCACAGGCCATCAGGAATGGAGGTGCGCCGATCCTTGCGTTGGATACGGCTCATTGACGGCACAATCTTGTCAAGCCAGCTCATGGTGGGGAGGCTTCCGTTTTGCTGCTGTTCTGGGCACCGCTCGACGACTGTCGGCGGCCATGCGAGTTGGCACAGTGGCGCCAAAGGAAAAGACCGTGCAACCCATTGGTCGTACGGCCCCTTTTCCAGATTCTGGCAAACATTGTAGCGGCTTCGCCCCCCTTGCGGGTAGTGCGAGATGCCAATTGCGTACTGCCTGACAGAACGCCTGGAGGCGCTCCCGTGACTTCTCACCAGGGGCAGACTCTACCCCTCCCGAGACATCGACCGCGTGGGGCGCTACCTGCCTGACCGCCTCCGTCACGTTGCCGGCCTCGAGCCCGCCCGCCAGGATCACTGGCAGGGGCAATTCTCGAGGGATGCGCGACCAGTCAAAGGTCTCGCCAGTACCACCGGGGACACCGGGACGATAGGCATCCAGCAGCAGCCCGCGTGCGTCATGGAAGCGTTCTGCCTCTGCCGCCAGGTCGATCCCGTCACGCATGCGCAACGCCTTGATATAGGGGCGGCCAGCGGCGCGGCACTGCTCGGGCGTTTCGTTGCCATGGAATTGCAGCAGATCGAGATGCGGGGCAGCGGCGGCCACTTCAGCCTCACTGGCATCGACGAACAATCCGACACGCATCACGAATGCCGGCACCAGGCGCGAAAGCTCCGCCAGGCGAGCAACGTCCACCGCCCGCTTGCTGCCCGCCCACAGCACGAACCCCAGCGCATCGGCACCTGCCGCCACGGCGCCGGCGATATCCTGTTCACGTGTCAATCCGCAGATCTTGATTCGGGTACGCTGGCTCGCTCGAGCGCTCATCTCGGTCATGGGATCACTCCGTTCAACGTGAGGATTCATTCTGTGCGACAGGCGCGCCTGCCGCAGGAATCGCTTGTTCATGTTCCCGACTGAGACGCTCGGCCTCACGGGCAACGCTTGCCAGCCGAATGGCTTCCTTTTCACTGAGCTTGCCTGCCGCCCGAGCCTCTTCGGCACCCTCGGCTTCGGCACGGGCCAGGCGTGAGCGTACCATCGGGCAATCCGGCAAGGGACGCTCTCCCGTCCACTCCCCGAGATGGGCCACCAGACCAGGCCCGAGCGGCTCCCTGGGCAGCTCATAGCGCGGCGGATAGATGACGTCGACGAAGTGAAGTCCCGTGGCTGCTGCCGTGGCACTCGAGCGCGTGCGATCTCCCCCGCGCATCAGCTCGACGATCCACTCGACAGGCTTCTCGCCACGCCCGATGGCCATCAAGGTACCGGCGATATTGCGCACCATGTGGTGCAGGAAGGCATTCGCCTGGATGTCGATCATGACCAGCTGGCCGTGACGACTCACCTCGATGAAATGCACGTGGCGTCGTGGCGAGCGCGACTGACAACCTGCCGCACGGAAGGCCGAGAAGTCCAGCTCCCCTACCAGATGGGCGGCCGCCGCCTGCATGTCGGCGACATTCAGGGGTTCACGACACCAGGTGGCGTTGTGTCGCTCCATCACTGGCCTAAAAGGCTGATTGATGATCATGTAGCGATAACGACGCGCGATGGCGCTGAATCGGGCATGGAAGTCATCGGGAACGGGGACCGCCCAATGGATACCGATATCCGGGGGAAGATTGACGTTGCCGCCCATGCGCCATGCCTTGCGGCTGCGGCCCACGGGGGTATCGAAGTGCACGACCTGACGCACGGCGTGCACACCTGAATCGGTGCGCCCGCTGCAGTGGACGGTGATGGGAGTGGAAGCCACCTTGGAAAGCGCCTTTTCAAGCGTTTCCTGCACGGAAGGTGCGTGGCTGAGGCGCTGCCAACCGCAATAGCGGCTGCCATCATACTCGACGCCCAGAGCGATGCGCCCCGGGCGTCTTTCATTATCATCAAGCGGTGTAAAAAAGGGCATCAGGTCAGACCAAAGCGCTCCATCAACGCCAGCGCCTCTTCACGGATCATCCCGTCACTGGCGGAGGCGAGCGGCTCAAGCAGCGCTGCCGCTTGATCATCCTCACCATCCACCAGCAACTGGCGGGCTTCCTCGAGCTGCTGGAAAGCCACGCTGTCCTGGGCGCCAGCCCCTGCCCCTGCCATGCCGACAGAGGGATAGGCATTATCCTGATCCCCGGACTCGAACGCCACTTCCTCCACCTCGAATTGCGAGATATCACGACGAGGGACATCCACCTCTTCCAGCGTCATGCTATCCAGCGACGGCAACTCGTCCGCCACCCATGGCGGCACGCATGGGGCTACCCATTCCGGCATAACGGTTGAGCAGCGCCTGAGCCTCTTCACGCTCTTCTGCATTGCCCGCCGCCAATACCTTCTCGCTTTCGTGATTCAGCGCCTCGAGATTGCCAAGTTCTCCATGCACACCCATCAGCTTGAGACGCAGGTCCTGACGACTCTCATCGTCTGCAAGGCCGGTTTCCAGCAGGGCTTGCGCCTGATCGAAGCGTCCATAGGCGATGAAGATATCCGCCTCGCTGATGGCAGCGGCCTCAGGCTGGGCCAGAGGCTCAAGAGTGTGAGAGCCACGACTTGCCACTGCGGACGTCTCTTCCGTGACGGGTCCTGCAGGTCCTGGTCGTTGTGACGCACGGCATCCGCGAAGCTCATGCTGGAGTCATCCTTCGGCCCCGAGCGACGACGCAGCAACAGCAACAGCAGCAACAGCAATGCTCCCGCCGCGCCGCCCACCATCATCAGATTGTCCTGTACCCACTTCCACGTCGCCTGCGGCCAAGGCTGGCTGGGCAACACGAGATTGCCTTCACCATCACGCGGCTGGCCCAGATCCACCCCGGCAGCGACCAGACTCTCGGGTAGTGTCAAGGGAGTGATGCCGCTGTTGACCAGCAGACGGTTCTGCTTGGCCAGCAATACCTTGGCCGTTTCCAGCTGCTCGGTACGCTCGGCTAGGGAAGCACGCAGCTCACCGACTTCACTGCGCAATGAAGCGACTTCACTGCGCAGGTCGTCACGCTCCTGCTCCAGTTGATCCAGACGCTGCTGGTTGGTCAGCAACTGGTCTTCCAGCGATTCGAGGCGATCCGACAGCTCATCGATGGCCTGCTGGCTGCCCGCGGAAATCTGCGTACTGGCGGCCGCCTTGGTCTTCTTGCTGGCCGGGGCAGGAATGGTCTTGCCTTGCGCCCCCGCGACCCACTGCTGATATTGCTCACGCACTTCGCGATCGGCCGCCGTGCGCGAGCGGCCCAGCATGGTGGCGCGATCGGGAACGCTCAGGACCACCCCCGCCCTCAGCTTGTTGATGTTGCCGCCCGGGAAGGCACTGGGATTGGCTTCCTGAATCGCCAGCATGGCCTGACGGATGCTGACCCCGGCATCCGGACGCACGCGTCGTGCGATGGTCCACAGGGAATCGCCACTGCGTACCTTGATGCTTGACGGCGGACTGACCACTGTCACGGAAGACCACGGAACGCGAGGGTGTCGACCCCGTGTCGGCCAACGGACGTGAGCGCGCACCAGAAGGCGTCACCAGTGCCGGCTGGCTGGAATAGCCCGCCGGATCGAACAGCAGCGTGACCTGACGCTGCAGCTTGCCATTGGGCCACTCGACGTCCAGCAGCAGATCCACATAGGGCTCACGTACCGCCCCGTTGGTGGTCAGCTGAAGATAATAGCGGCTGCCCTGCTGCTTGATGGCCACCTTGACGTCATCACTGACATAGCTGCGGTCCACACCGGCACGCGCAAAGGCGGCGGCATCGGAGACGTTCGCCTTGATCAGGCTGCTATCAAGCCCGGAGGTATCTGTCAGGCCGATGCGGGCATCCAGCGGTTGATTCAGATTCGAGCGCAATCGCGGCGATTCCATGCCGACCGCCAAGGCCTGAGCACTATAGATGGCGAAGGAGATCGCCAGTGCGAGAGGAAGCTTGCGTCCCATTGAGTGTCCCTTCGTATGCGACCGATTCAGTGTCCGGCCGGCGCATTATGTTACGTATTCTTACATAGATCAGGCGGCGCGATGTTCCCGCAGAATGGTCAGCATGCGCTTGAGCGGCTCCGCGGCCCCCCACAGCAGCTGGTCACCCACGCTGAAGGCAGACAGGTATTCACCACCCATCGCCAGCTTGCGCAGACGGCCGACCGGAACGGTCAGGGTGCCGGTAGCAGCAGCCGGTGTCAGGTGCTTGAGGCTGTCTTCCTTGGTGTTGGCGACGACCTTGACCCAGTCATTGTGCTTGGCCAGGCGGTCTTCGATCTCGTCCAGCGGCACGTCCTGCTTGAGCTTGACGGTGAAGGCCTGGGAGTGGGAGCGCATCGCACCGATCCGCACGCACAGCCCATCGATCATGATCGGGTTGCCTTGGCTATCGAGAATCTTGTTGGCCTCGACACCGGCCTTCCACTCCTCGCGGGTCTGACCGGATTCCATCGGGGAATCGATCCACGGCAGCAGCGAGCCGGCCAGCGGCGCACCGAACTGCTGGGTCGCGAAATCATCGCCGCGCATGGTGGCGGTCACCTTGCGGTCGATATCCAGAATCGCGCTGGCCGGGTCTGCAAGCTCCGAGGCCACGCTGCCATTGAGCTGGCCCATCTGGGTCAGCAGCTCACGCATGTGGCGCGCACCGCTGCCGGAAGCCGCCTGGTAGCTCATGGAGGTCATCCACTCGACCATGCCGGCCTCGAACAGGCCACCCAGACCCATCAGCATCAGGCTGACGGTGCAGTTGCCGCCGACGAAGGTGTTGGCGCCGGCGCCGATCTTCTCATCAATCACGTGACGGTTGACCGGGTCCAGCACCAGCACGGCATCCTTTTCCATGCGCAGGGTGGAGGCCGCATCGATCCAGTCGCCCTTCCAGCCGGCTTCACGCAGCGGGCCGAACACCTGCTTGGTGTAGTCGCCGCCCTGACAGGTGACGATGACGTCCAACGCCTTCAGCTCATTGATGTCATTGGCATCCTTGAGCGCTGGCACCGGCGTACCCACGTCCGGGCCGGCCTGACCGACCTGGGAGGTGGAGAAGAATACCGGCTCGATACCGGCGAAATCGTTGTCATCACGCATGCGCTGCATCAGCACGGAACCGACCATGCCACGCCAACCGACAAATCCGACTTTCAACATGCTTGTTCTCCTTGTTCATGCACGGCCGGGAGCATGGAAGACACCACCGCTCCCGACACAGGAATGACCCGCAGCGAGCACAGGCAACTCACACGAGGCGAGCCTTGCCCAACGCTCCAGCCGCAGGTCCTGACATGAGAACCCGGCGACGCACGCCGAGCTCCCCCATGATCATCGCGTGAACGCCGCTGGCTCGCGGCGTTCACGCGGGTCTTGCCTTACGCCTGGGCCTTGAAGGCGGCCAGCACGGCATCGCCCATCTCGGAGGTGGAGACCTTGCGAGTGCCGGCGTAAGCGATATCGGCGGTACGCAGCCCTTCATCCAGTACCACGCCGACCGCCTTCTCGATACGCTCGGCCCACGCCGCTTCGTTGAGCGAGTAGCGCAGCATCATGGCCACCGACAGGATGGTGGCCAGCGGGTTGGCGATGCCCTGACCCGCGATGTCCGGCGCGCTGCCGTGGCACGGCTCATACATGCCCTGGCCGCTGGCATTCAGCGAGGCGGACGGCAGCATGCCGATGGAACCGGTCAACATCGCGGCCTCATCCGAGAGGATGTCGCCAAACATGTTGCCGGTGACCACCACGTCGAACTGCTTCGGTGCGCGCACCAGCTGCATGGCGGCGTTGTCGACGTACATGTGCGACAGCTCGACATCCGGGTAGTCGGCGGAGATGCGCTCCATCACGTCACGCCACAGCATGGTGACTTCCAGCACGTTGGCCTTGTCGACGCTGCACAGCTTCTTGTTGCGCTTCTGGGCCATCTCGAAGGCGGTACGGCCGATACGCTCGATCTCGGACTCGGAATAGACGTAGGTGTTGTAGCCGACCTGCTGTCCGTCGCGCGTCTCGATGCCACGCGGCTGGCCGAAGTAGATGCCACCGGTCAGCTCACGCACGATCATGATGTCCAGACCGGACACCACTTCCGGCTTGAGGCTGGAGGCCTCGGCCAGCTGCGGGTAGAGAATTGCCGGGCGCAGGTTGGCGAAGAGTTCAAGCTCCTTGCGCAGCCCCAGCAGGCCGCGTTCCGGACGCAGGGAGATATCTTCCAGCTTGTCCCACTGCGGGCCACCGACCGCGCCGAGCAGGATGGCGTCCGCCGCCTTGGCGGCGTCCAGCGTGTCCTTCGGCAGCGGATGGCCCGCCGCGTCATACCCTGCACCACCGACCTTGCCTTCGCTCAGCGTGATGTCCAGCCCTTCGCTGCGTGCGGCTTCAAGGATCTTCACGGCTTCGGCCGTGATTTCCGGGCCAATGCCATCACCGGGCAGAATCAGGATATTGCGGCTCATCTGGAACTCTCCTTGGGCCGGAGAGCATCCGGCAAGACCGACGGTTCACCGCCGGTGCTGAGACTGGGCTCGCTGCCACTCTGGACGGCGAGCCATGACGAATGTGTTGCGACTTCGGGCGCTGACTGGCGTGACGCTGGACAGATCAGGCCGTCTTGCCATCGCGGAACAGCCACGGACGCTCGGCGCGATGACGCGTCTCGAAGCTGTCGATGGCGTCCTGATCCTTGAGAGTCAGACCGATGTCATCCAGGCCTTCCATGAGGCAATGCTTGCGGAAGCTGTCCACCTCGAAGGGGATCGACTCACCGGACGGCGTGATGACCGCCTGTGCCTCGAGATCGATATCCAGACGATACCCTTCCACCGCTTCGGCCTCCTTGAACAGGCGATCCACCGTGCCCTCGTCGAGGGTGATCAACAACAGGCCGTTCTTGAACGAGTTGTTGTAGAAGATATCGGCGAAGCTCGGCGCGATGACGACACGGAAGCCGAAGTCGGTCAGTGCCCAGGGCGCGTGCTCCCGCGAGGAGCCGCAACCGAAGTTGCGACGTGCCAGCAGCACGCTTGCGCCTGAGTAACGAGGCTGATTGAGCACGAAATCCGGATTCAGCGGACGCTTGCTGATGTCCTGTCCGATATAGCCCTCATCGAGATAACGCAGCTCATCGAAGAGGTTCGGGCCGAAGCCGGTACGCTTGATCGACTTCAGAAACTGCTTCGGGATGATCAGGTCAGTATCGACGTTGGCGCGATCGAGCGGTGCCACGAGGCCCTGCTGGCGAATGAACTTTTCCATGTCGGGCCTCCTCAGGCTGCGTGGGTATCGGAAGTAGGAATGGGGGCAAAGTCACGAACATCAACGAAGTGACCCGCAATCGCGGCAGCGGCGGCCATGGCCGGGCTGACGAGGTGCGTACGCCCACCGAAGCCCTGACGGCCTTCGAAGTTGCGGTTGGAGGTGGAAGCACAATGCTCGCCGGCGCCCAACTTGTCGGCATTCATCGCCAGACACATGGAGCAGCCCGGCTCGCGCCATTCAAAGCCCGCGGCGAGGAAGATCTCGTGCAGCCCTTCGGCTTCCGCCTGTGCCTTCACCAGGCCAGAGCCCGGCACGACCATCGCCTGCTTGAGGCTCTTGGCGACCGTACGGCCTTCGGCCACGCGCGCCGCTTCACGCAAGTCCTCGATACGCGAGTTGGTGCAGGAGCCGATGAACACGCGGTCCAGCTTGATGTCGGTGATCTTCTGCTGAGCGCTGAGGCCCATGTACTCGAGCGCACGGGTGATGCCACGCGCTTCGGTGTCATCGTTGGCGGCTGCCGGGTCCGGCACCACGCCATTGACGCTGGTGACCTGCTCCGGGCTGGTGCCCCAGGTGACCTGCGGGGCGATGTCCTCGGCCTTGAGCACGACGACCTTGTCGAATTCGGCGTCTGCATCGGAGACCAGATTGCGCCAGTCGGCCACGGCCGCTTCCCACTGCTGGGCGTTCGGCGCATAGGGACGGTCGCGCAGGTAATCGATGGTGATGTCATCGACCCCGACCAGACCGACCCGTGCACCGGCTTCGATGGCCATGTTGCAGATGGTCATGCGGCCTTCCATGGAAATGTCCTGGATGGCGGTGCCGCCGAATTCGATGGCATAGCCGGTACCGCCGGCGGTACCGATCTCACCGATGATGGCGAGCACGACATCCTTGGCGGTGACGCCAGTGCCGAGACGACCATCGACGCGCACCAGCATGTTCTTCATCTTGCGCTGGATCAGACACTGGGTGGCGAGCACGTGCTCGACCTCGGAGGTGCCGATACCGTGAGCGAGTGCCGCGAAGGCACCGTGGGTCGCGGTGTGGGAATCGCCACACACCACGGTCATGCCCGGCAGGGTTGCGCCCTGCTCCGGCCCGACCACGTGCACGATGCCCTGACGCGCATCATTGATGGTGAACTGCTCGATGTTGAAGCTGTTGCAGTTGTCGTCGAGGGTCTGCACCTGGATGCGAGAGGTTTCATCCTCGATCCCCGCGATACCGGCAGCGCGCTCCTTGAGAGAGGTCGGCACGTTGTGGTCCGGCGTTGCAAGGTTGGCATCCAGACGCCACGGCTTGCGACCGGCCAGACGCAGCCCTTCGAAGGCCTGCGGTGACGTCACTTCGTGCAGCAGGTGACGGTCGATGTAGATGAGTGCAGTACCGTCTTCACGTTGCTTGACCAGATGCTGGTCCCACAACTTGTCATAAAGGGTCTGGCTGGCCATGTCGTGTCTCCTCGTGGCGCCCTACGGTAAGAGCGCGGTGTGTCGTCCAGTGTTGATGGCGGGGCGGTCGTGCGAGCCGGCTCGAGCATCGCCGCCGCGTCCTGTGTCATCAAGAGTACTCGGCGGCGATGAATAAAAGCAATTCATGTTTTTCATGCTTTGGATTCCCAAAAGGAATACCATTGGATCATTCTTCTGAACGCCCTCATGACAGGATAGCTGCCTCACATGGACACTCCCTCTCTTCAGGCCTTCGTTGCCGTCGCGGAAACCGCCTCCTTCTCGCTGGCGGCCGAGCAGCTGCACCTGACACAACCCGCTGTCTCCAAACGCATCGCGCAGCTGGAACAGCTCCACGGCGCGCGGCTGTTTGATCGCATCGGGCGGCGCGTCACCCTGACGGAGGCCGGCAACATCCTGCTGCCGCGGGCCCGTGCCATTCTGGTGATGCACGATGACACGCGGCGCGCGCTACGCAATCTGTCCGGCGAGGTAAAAGGCAGCCTGACGATGGCGACCAGCCACCATGTGGGCCTGCACCGTCTGCCGCCACTGCTCAAGGCCTTTACCATGTCCCATCCCGAGGTACGCATGGACATGCGCTTCCTGGATTCGGAACAGGCCTATCAGGGCGTACTGGATGGAGAGCTGGAACTGGCCGTCGTCACTCTGGCACCGCATCGCGATCCCAATCTGACGGTGGTGCCGGTGTGGCTGGACGAGATGCGCTTCGTGTGCGGACGAGACCACCCGCTGGCGGGACACAAGGCGTTGCCGCTGGCCGCCCTTTCACAGCACGACGCCGTGCTGCCGGGCCACCTGACCTTCACGCGTGGCATCGTCATCGACACCTTCGCGCGTGATGGCCTCTCGGTGGAAGTCTCGATGTCTACCAACTACCTCGAGACCCTCAAGATGATGGTCGCCATCGGCCTGGGCTGGAGCGTGCTGCCGGAAAGCATGATCGACGACGAGATCGAGATCCTGCCCATCGACCACCGCCCCATCGAACGCCAGCTCGGCTACCTCTATCACAACAACCGCACCCTCTCGAATGCCGCCAGCGCCATGATCGAGCTGCTGGAAGGGGCAAGGGATGCGGCCTCGAGACACCGCTGACGAATTTCGAACGTCCTGCTGGTGGTGCCGCTGATCAGCGCTTGCCAGTGTCCTTGTCATTGCCCGCTGAGCCATCCGTCTTGCTGGCCGTAGGCTTGGCATCATCCTTCTTGGCCTCTTCCGCTGCCTTGGCGGCGGCGGCCTTGCTGGCGCTGGAGGGACGACCACGGCGCGGCTTGGGCGCTTCGCTGGTGGTGTCGCTCTTGGCTTGTTCGCGGTCGTCTTGTTGGCAGCTGTCTTGCGCGGCGTGGAGGTCTTTCTCGCCGTGGTGGTCTTCGCCGTTGAGCTACCTGTACTGCTGGCAGCCGTGCTCGCAGTGCTCGGTTTTGCCGTGCTCGGTTTTGCCGTGCTCTGTTTTGCAGTGCTGTCGCTGGCCGTGCTGCTGGTGGGCGTTGCGCTCTTGGCAGCAGTGCTCTTGGCAGCAGTGCTCTTGGCAGCAGTGCTCTTGGCTGCTGACTCAGTAGCCGCTGATGCCGCCTTGGAAGCGGCAGGCCCGGTGCTGGCGCCTTGCGCCCTGGAGGCACCGGACGAGCTGCTGCCCTTCGCGTCGCTGGCATCATTGCTCGCCTTGCCCGCCGCGCTCCCTGTCATTGCCGACACCATCTCTTCCAGCGGCAATGTCACCTGCTTGAGCGCGTCATTCACACTCTTCTCGACCGTCTCCTGCACATCACGCACGGTCTTGAGCTGCGCCTGTGCGGCTGAGGTGATCTCTTCCGGCACAGTCTGGCCGAGTACTTCCGGAATGGTCTGGCGCGCATAACGCCCCGGCGCCGCTTCGATCACGTCGAGCTTGCCCTCACCCGGCGTGCGCGCAGAGACTTCCGGTTCAGGCTCGACGAAACCATTGCCGGACATCCATGCCTGCCAGTCATTCCACCAGGAGCCTTCATGCGCCTCGGTGCCCTCAAGCCAGGCATCCGGTGTCGCCGGCAGCTCGTCATTGGTGACGTAGCCGTACTTGTTCTTGTGCGGCGGATTGACGATACCCGCGATATGGCCTGAGCCACCCAGCACGAAGCGCTTGATGGAAGCCTTGGGCAGCTGGGTGCCGTTGTAGGTGGTCTGCCACTTGGCGATGTGATCCTCGCGGGCAGAGACCCAATAGCTGGGAATCTCGATCTGCGAGAGGTCGATCGGCACACCGTCCAGCTCGATACCGCCGGGCTGCACAAGGCGGTTCTCCAGATACATGTGACGCAGATACCAGGCATGGGTACCGGCCGGCAGGTTGGTGCCGTCGGTATTCCAGTACAGCAGGTCGAACGCGGTCGGCGCTTCGCCCTTGAGATAGTTGGAGACGTAGAACGACCAGAAGAGGTCATTCTCGCGCAGCAGGTTGAAGGAGAACGCCATCACGCGGCCATCCAGGTAGCCGTCCTGCGCCATCTGCTTCTCAAGGCCCTGCAGTACCGGCTCGTTGAGGAAGACACCGATCTCGCCGGGATCGGAGAAGTCCTGCAACGTCGCCATGTAACTGACCGAGCGCACGCGATCCGCCTGTTTCCTGGCCGTGAGATAGGCCATGGTGCTGGCCGTCAGCGTGCCGCCGATGCAGTAGGACAGGATATTGACCTGCTTCTCGCCGGTGGCCTGTTCGATGGCATCCATCGCGGCAAGCGGCCCCATCTGCATGTAATCGGCCCAGGTGAGATCGCTCTGCTCCGGCCCGGGATTGCGCCAGGAGATCAGGAACACGGTGTGCCCCTGCTCCACCAGCCAGCGCATCATCGAATTGTCCTGACGCAGATCGAGAATGTAGTACTTGTTGATCCACGGCGGCACGACCAGCAACGGCGTACTGAAGGCCTTTTCCGTCGCCGGGCGGTACTGGATCAGCTGGATCAGCTCATTCTCGAATACCACATCCCCCGGCGTGACGGCGATGTTGTCGCCGAGACGGAAGGCTTCGGTGTCGGTCATCGCGACATTGATGCCTTCGGCGGAGTTGGCAAGGTCTTCCCGCAGACGCTTCAAGCCGTCGAGCAGATTCTGGCCGCCGGTTTCACGGGTCACCCGCTGCACTTCCGGGTTGGTGGAGGCGAAGTTGGAGGGCGAGAAGGCACTGACGTACTGGCGCGCGTAGAACTCGAGATTGCGCTTCTGGCTCTCCGGCAATCCCTTGATGCCCGCCAGCATCTCATCCACGGCGCGCGAGAACAGCAGGTATTGCTGCACGAGGAAGTGATAATACGGTTCGCTCTGCCAAGCCTCATCGCGGAAGCGACGATCAGAGCGTGCGGGGCTGATCACGGGCTCGACACTCTCACCGCTCATCTCGCGCAGCGTGCCCTGCATCAGGGCCATCTGGTCCTGGAAGAGGCGGGTCTGCGTGGAAATCAGCAATTGGGGGTCACGTGCCAGCGCCTCCGCGCCTGCCTGGAAGCAACGTCCCATCTCGTCGTAGATGGTGGAGGCAGCAGCACTTGGCCACAGGCGCTCCAGCATGTCACTCATCAGAGCCTGATACTGGGTGCTGGCTTCCTGTACCACGCCGGCCCATTCACCGCCGTCGACGCCATCGGGGAACAGATGGGAAAAGGCCTGAGAGAATGCCTGAGAAAGTGCCTGCTGCTGGGCTGAAACCATATCGCCCGTCCTCCTTGTCATTGGCTATCTCCGCCGTGGCGGAAGACGCCTTGCTGGCAGCGGAAGATGCCTTGTCCGTGGCTTCCTTGCCCGCATCGGAATAGGCCTGTTCCATCTGGCTGCGCATCTCGTTGCCCATTTCCGCCAGTTTCAGGGAATCGTCCATCATCTGCTGGGACAGCTCGGTGGCCACTTCCAGCTGACGATTGCCGAATTCGCTGAGCTGCTCGACACTCTTCACTTCCGTCGCGGCGCGGGCACGCTCGAAACCGGTATCGGCATAGCGCTTGGCGGCATCCATCTGGAACTCGGCCACCTTGCTCATGTGGTCGAGCACCAGGCTGTTGAGCTTGCGCATCGGCTGATAGAAGCTGCGAGCCTGCTCGGCAAAGGCGTTGAACATCTGATCCTGTTGCATGACGGTTCCTCCCATGGATTCCGTACCGGAAGAGCGCGCAGAAGACTCTGCGCCATCTTTGGAGCGCAGCATTATGCTGCACTGCACAAAGACTAGTCTGCTCCCGAAGCGGTTGCAATCCCATGACCCCGCCATGCCTTCCGCCATCCCCGGCGGCATGAACCTGGCAAACGGCGTGCCCGCCCCCGGTGTCATCAGCGGCTTGAGCAGGCTCATCGGATCATAGCCCTCGACGCCCGCTTCCATCTGACGACGAAAGCGCTCCATCAATTCCTGTTGAAAGGCTTCCACATCCGGCAGGCCCATCGCCTGGCGAAACTCCTGAGGCGTCAGGTCGAATTCGACATTGATCTTCATGGCAGTGTCCTTGTGTTGTCTGCCCGCGCACGGCGTGGTGCGCGAGTCCGCTGGCATGCTTGCCATTCGAGTCTAGCAGCGAGAATGACACGGGGGCAGCCTGCTACTTACGCCTTTTCTTATTTACTTTGTGCAAGCCAACCCACCACGCAAGCAAGCCAACCCAGCCACGCAAGACGCAGCCCAGCACACGAAGGATGCAGGGCATCACTTTCTCACTAAAGGATCAGGGGCTTGTCATCGTTTCTAGTTCAACAGCTGGGCAGCGCCAGCAGTTCAGCCGCGCCGCAAGCGGCTTACACCTCGCGCAGCACCGGTGTGTCGACCTTGACGTCGGCATTCTGGCCACGATGGCGCAGCAGGTGGTCCATCAACGTCAGCGCGACCATCGCCTCGGCGATCGGCGTGGCACGGATGCCGACACACGGATCATGACGGCCGGTGGTGATCACCTCGACCGCCTCGCCGTTGACGTCGATGCTGCGACCCGGCAGTCGCAGGCTGGAGGTCGGCTTGAGCGCGATGCTGGCACGCAGGGTCTGGCCGCTGGTGATACCGCCCAGGATGCCGCCGGCATGATTGGAGAGGAAACCTTCCGGCGTCATCTCGTCACGGTGCTCGGTACCCTTCTGGCTGACCACGGCGAACCCGTCCCCGATCTCGACGCCCTTGACGGCGTTGATGCTCATCAGGCCATGGGCCAGCTCGGCATCGATGCGATCGAAGATCGGCTCACCGAGACCCACCGGCACGCCAGTCGCCTCGACGGTGACCTTGGCGCCCACGGAATCGCCTTCCTTGCGCAGGGCGTCCATGTACTGCTCCAGCTCCTCGAGGCGGTCCGCATCGCCACAGAAGAACGGATTGGTGTCGACCAGCGACCAGTCCTTGACCTCAAGCTCGATGGGACCGAGCTGGGACAGATAGCCGCGCACCTGCACGCCGTGGCTCGCCAGATACTTCTTGGCGATGGCACCGGCGGCGACGCGCATGGCCGTCTCGCGCGCGGAGCTGCGGCCACCGCCACGGTAGTCACGCTCACCATACTTGTGGTGATAGGTGTAGTCGGCGTGGGCCGGACGGAACTGGTCCTTGATCTTGCCGTAGTCCTTGGAGCGCTGATCGGTGTTCTCGATCATCAGGCCGATGGCCGTGCCGGTGGTGCGGCCCTCGAACACGCCCGAGAGAATGCGCACCTGGTCCGGCTCGCGCCGCTGGGTGGTGTGACGCGAGGTACCGGGGCGGCGGCGGTCCAGATCGATCTGCAGATCCGCTTCGCTGATCTCGATGCCCGGCGGGCAACCATCGATGATGGCGCCCAGCGCCGGGCCATGGCTTTCGCCGAAGGTGGTGACAGTGAACAGCTTGCCGAAGGTATTTCCGGACATTCAGGGGGTCCTCAGGCGATGCCGCCGGTCATGGCCGACGGCGTTCTGATAATATGTGTCGTGAGCTTTTCAGGTCTGGGGCTGAAGCGACGGCACCAGACGAGCCTGTCTTCAGGCGAATTCGGGGGCGCAGACGTCCAGTGTCTGGGCATCGATGGCGAAGACGCCGTTGCCGCCGCGCTCGAACTCCAGCCACATGAAGGGCACGTCCGGGAACGCGTCCATCAGGTGGCGCTCGGAGTTGCCGACCTCGACGATCAAGACGCCGTCGTCGGTCAGGTAGTCACGCGCCTCGCGCAGGATACGGCGCACGATATCCAGGCCATCATCACCGGCGCCCAGCGCCAGCGCCGGCTCGTGGCCGAATTCCTGCGGCATGTGGGAGAGATCGAAACTGTCCACGTAGGGCGGATTGGAGACGATCAGGTCATAGCGCTTGCCGGCCACGCCCGCGAACAGGTCCGACTGCACGGCGATGACCCGCCCTGCCACGTCGTGGCGCTCGATGTTGCGACGCGCGACTTCCAGCGCCTCGCTGCTGATATCGACCAGATCCACCTCGGCGGTCGGCATCACCAGCGCCGTGGCGATCCCGATGCAGCCGGAACCGGTGCACATGTCCAGCACCCGGGTCGGCGGCAGTTCCGGGAACCAGGCCGAGAAGCCGCTCTCGATCAGTTCGGCGATCGGCGAGCGCGGAATCAGCACGCGCTCATCGACATCGAAGGGAACGCCGGTGAAGAAGGCTTCACCGAGCAGATACGGCAGCGGCTTGCGGGTGGTGATGCGTTCACGCACCAGCGCCACGATGCGCGCACGCTCCATGGTCAGCAGACGGGCGTCGATCACGGCGGGGTCCGTGTCCCACGGCAGATGCAGCGCACCCAGTACCAGCGCCACCGCCTCGTCCCAGGCAGAGTCGGTGCCGTGGGCGAAGTGCAGACGGTGCGCGTGGAACTCGCTGGTCGCCCAGCGAATCAGGTCGCGCAGAGTCACCAGCTCCTCGACGAGACGGGAATCCGGCTCACTGAGGCTGGAAGGATGGCGCAGGTCGGACGCGGAAGTAGTGGACACGGTGATTCCTGTAAGCGGACAGATGGACAACGAGCGCCGCCAGTCATGAAGCGTCGGTGGCGTCTCGCGCAGGCATTGTAGCGTTCACGAGGCGTGGCGGCGACCCTTGCACAGCACCGACAGCCACGCTATACTGCGCCCCTTGCCATTCACCGCTTGCGGAGCCCCCAGCCATGCCCCCCGACACGACGACAGCTCGGATGACGGCGACGATTTCAACGCCTTCCGCGCCGCCCTCAAACAGGCCGGCGTGCGCAAGATCACCAGCAACCGGGCAGACCCCGGCCGCAAGCCGCTCAGCCGTGACGAGCAGGCCCGACTGGCCGCGCGTCGCGCTGCCGCCAGCGAAGCCTCGACCGACTCTCTCGGCACGCCATCGCGCACCACGGACGGCCAGGTCGAACCGGTCACGCCCAGCCAGCTGCTCGACTTCGCGGTACCGGACCTCCCCTACCGCCAGCGCCAGCGCCTCAAGCGCGGCGAGATCGCCTGGGAAGCCGGTCTCGATCTGCACGGCTACACACTGGAGCAGGCGCGCAGCGAGCTGGAATCCTTCATCGATGACGCCATCGCGCGGCGCTCACGCTGTGTGCTGGTCGTACATGGCAAGGCGTGGACCGGCATGGCGGATCACCCGATCATCAAGAGCCACGTCAACGCCTGGCTGCGCCAGTGGCCGGACGTGCTGGCCTTCACCTCGGCGCTGGAGCTGGACGGCGGCAGCGGCGCAGTTTATGTATTGTTGCGCAGCAAGGGCCGTGATCCGTTGATGGACTGAGCCAGCGATTCCCTGACCGACAGCACGCTTTCCCGCGTGAAGGACACTCAGGTGCTGAAGGTCTGCACCACCGGTGACTATGCCCCCTTCAGCCATCGTGAAGACGACGGCGAGTTCGAGGGCATCGACCTCGACATGGCCGCCTCGCTGGCCGCAAGCCTGGGCGCAAGCGTCGAGACGGTTCCGACCAGCTGGCCGACGCTGATGGAGGACTTCACCTCCGGCAAGTGCGACATCGCCATGTCCGGTATCTCGATCAAGCTGGATCGTCAGGCACAGGCCTACTTCAGCCTGCCCTACCAGACCGGCGGCAAGACGCCCATCGTGCGCTGTGAAGATGTCGACAAGTACCAGACCGTCGCCCAGATCAATCAGCCAGGCGTGCGCATCACCGTCAATCCGGGCGGTACCAACGAGCGCTTCGCCAACGAGTTTCTCGGTGATGCCACCCGTGTGGCACACGATGACAACCGCACCATCTTCAACAACATCATCGAAGACCGCGCCGACGTGATGGTGACGGATGCCATCGAGACCCAGCTGCAGGCCAGCCGTCACCCGGCGCTGTGCAGCGTGCATCCGGACACGCCATTCACCTTCTCCCAGAAGGGCTATCTGCTGCCGCTGGGTGACAACATCTGGAAAGCCTATGTGGATCAGTGGCTGACCCAGATGCAGGGCACCGGCGAGCAGGCCGCTATCTTCGAGAAATGGATCAAGGGCTGAACCAGCGCGTCCGACCTCCTAGCCATCCAGCCCCTTCTCGTAACGATCCAGCGCCTCGGCGGCCAGGTGACGGCCCAGCTTGATCAGGCCTTCGGCCCGATGGAATTCGTAGGCGCCACACACCGTCTTGGGGATCTCGACCAGAATGTCCGGCGGATACCCGGCGATCTTGTACTTGGCCAGTGTCGCCTGGGTGATATCGAAGGAGCGCATCATCATGTCGAGCTTGCCCCAGGCCTGCTCCGGCGAATTGTCGTCGGCGTCGCCTCACGCTCGGCCGAGAACATGCGCTCGGCACTGCGGCGCACGCCACGCAGCCAGTCACCGAATCCGCCCTCCTGCGCCTGCAGCGCGGCCTCGCGTGCTTCCTCTTCGGCCGCCTCCGCCGGGGGCAGCATCTGCTCCAGCGTCTGGTTGCGCGGCGAGTGCGCGGTGGCATTCACCGCCAGCACCAGATCCACATGCGCGGCCACCAGCGGCGTGATGGGCAACGGATTCATCAAGCCACCATCCACCAGCATCTTGCGATCGCGCTGCACCGGCGTGATCACCCCCGGCACGGCGATGGAGGCCCGGATCGCCTCGAGCAGATTGCCGCTCTGGAACCAGACCTCCTTCTGGGCGATCAGGTCCGTGGCAACGGTGGTGAGCGGTATCGGCAGGTCCTCGATGCGCGTATCCCCGATCAGGGCCTCCAGCTCTTCCATGATGCGACGGGCGCGGATGGCGCCCATCGGGCTCCAGGTCACGTCCACTAGTCGCAGCACATCGAAATAATCCAGCTTGCACACCCAGTCCCGATAGGCGTCGAGCTGACCGGCGGCATAGATGCCGCCCACCAGCGCGCCCATGGAACAGCCGGAGATGGCGCGAATGTCGTAGCCCCGCGCCAGCACTTCCTCGATGACACCGATATGAGCATAACCGCGTGCCCCGCCACTCCCCAGTGCCAGGGCGATGGTCTTGCGCTTGGCCATGGCATGTCTCCCGATGACGATGATGAAGGATGACCTTGGCGCGACGGACTACTCGCCCGCGACGGTCCAGTCGATGATCCGTGCCGCGACCGCCGCGACATGTCCCGGCTCCAGATGCAGGTGATGGCCGCCGGGCAGGACGCAACGCTCCAGCCCGCGCACGGCCGCTCGCGCCAGCTGCGCTTCGGGCCGCTCCCTCAGGATACCCTGCTCCCCCTCGATCAGCAGCACCGGCTGATTGACGGCGGCCAGCAGCGCCAGTACCTGCTCCGGGGTATAGCGCATCACCGAGGGTCTGAGCAGACGACGGTCACTGCACAGCCGCCAGCCCTCTTCAGCCCGGCCCGTTGGAGCCTGGCGATGCGCGGTGGCGTCAAGAGGTCCGACTGCTCACCTGCCAGTATCTTCACCGGTACCTTGAGCCTGGCCACGGAGCCCGTGAGGTGATCACTCAGATGCCGGAAGATCTCCACCTCGTGACGCGTATCGAAGCTCAGCGACAGGCTGCCATCGCCGTGGCGATGCGTGGCATGCTCGATGTAGTCCGCAAGTGCCCGGGGCGTGAAGTTGGCGAACAGCGAGCGGCGACGCAGGTAATCATGCATCGCCTGAGGCGAATCCCAGCGGGCACGCCGGCCACGCGTGCGCCCTGCCGGCGTGACACGGTCGATGAAACCGAAGCGCTTGGCGATCTTGAGGCCGATGGCATCACGTCCCAGCATCAAGGGCGGGTCAAGCAGGATGACGCAGTGGAAACGCGCCGGCTGCTTGAGCGCGGCCATGTAGTTGACCACGCCTCCCAGCGAATGCCCTACCCCGATGACCTTGCGACTGTCCGGGCTGACGATGGCCGGACAGTCGCCCGGCAGGGCGATAGCCCGCTCGACGACTCGCGTGATAGCGCCGCCAGCAGATCAGCTCACCCAACAGGCCCAGCAACACCGGCAGCGCCAGCAAGGTCCAGAGACGAAGCCTGCGACGCAGATCATCACGCTCGGCATTCGCCGCGCGCTGCTGGCGCGCGAGTGCGCTCTCGAACGCCTGTTGCATGTCATCCAATGCCGTTCGCTGGCGTGTCGCCTCCGCCTTGTCGGCCACCGGGGCAGCCCCCAGTGCACTCAGGCGCGACTGCCAGTCATTGCGCAGACGGGTTTCCTCGGCCGCCTGGCGATCCGCCAGCTGATGCAGTCGCGTCAGCTCGCGCACCTGATGGGCACCGGCACGCAGCGCCACCAGCTCCGGGCTGCCCGCCAGCACATCCACCGCGTTCTCCAGCCAACGGGCATTGGCATTCAGCTCGCGCTCACTGCCGTCCGCCGCGCTGCGCCGCCACAGGCGATCACTGGCCATGTCGACATCGCTGACCACCAGCAGCTGGCCGACGGTGTCTCCGCCGTCTCCTCACGCGGGGCCAGCCAACCAGCGCTGGACATCACCAGCTGATCGACATTCTGGTTCAGCAAGGCATCCGACAGACGGTCCGGGCCGATGCCAAGCAGCGTCGGACTGAGGGCGCGCGTGCCGTCCAGCAGACCGATCGGCAAGGCAAGTCGGGTGTCCGCCACCACCTCGCCGGCACGTGACTCAAGTCCTGCATGGGCCAGCAAGGCGCTCAGAGCCTCAGAGGCCGGGGCTGGCTGATCCAGCATCTCGGGGAGCGGGTCCAGCATCATCAGCACTCGCCCTCCACGATCCAGATAGTCACGGATCGCCGTCAGCGTCGCCGTCGGCAACAGGCGCGGGGCGATCACCAGCAGCGCATCCTGATCGCCGATAGGGCGCGCCGGGTCATCCCCGCCGGACAGCCAGTCGATGCGCAGGCGGGCATTGAGACGTTCCATCAGCCCCCAGCTACCCAGTGCCCGGCCCTGCTCCATGCTCGGCTGACCCATCACCGGCAGGCTGGAGATCACGCCCAGGCAGGGTGGCTGGGTGCGCGAGACTTCCTGGATCTGACGCGCGACCTGCGCTTCCAGTCCGCCGAGATCGGAGGCCTTGAGCATCGGGATCGCACGGCGCTCGGAATAGGGGCCATCGATGATCAGACCGAACAGCATTCTTTCACCGCCAGGTAGCGAAAGCGCCGTGAGTCCCTGGGCCTCGAGGTCCGTGAAATCGGCACTGTCCGGCTGCGGGTCCACCCGCTTCAGGCGCACCTGAGGCTCACGCGCGAAGGCGCCCAGACGCGTCTCGATACGTGTCGCCAGCTCCCGCAGCTGCGGGAGGTCCGCGGCAAAGCGCTCGCTGTAGGCGAAGGTCAGCGTCACGGGGGATGTCAGCCGCGATAGCAGCTCCCGGCTGGCAGGGCTCAGGCTGTGCTGGCGGGTATCGGTGAGGTCATGCGCCGTGATCAGCGGATTGGACGCGTTCGGGGATACCATGGCGGGCAGACGCTGGGCGGCCAGCAGCACGGCCGTGACACTTGATGCCACGGCCAGGGCGACCAGCCACTGGGGCGCCTGCCGACGCGTGTTGCGCTCCTGCTTGAGGCCACGCACCTGCAGCACCAGACCGGCCAGGGTCAACGACAGGAAGTAGCCGACATCCAGCAGCGCGGGGCGCCCTTCGCTGAAGGGCGTGAGATGGGCCGGCAGACTGATCAGATCCAGCAGCTGCACCCAGTGTGGCGCCAGATGACGCGCCAGCTGAGCAGTCACCGCCGGCGTGCCCGGCAGCATCAACGCCAGCCCCAGCACCAGCGCCCCCAGCCAGGCCGAGAGCGCCGAGGGCGCACGGACCGCCAGCGCCTGACCGAGACTTGCCAGTGCCATCACCAACAGCGCCATGCCAAGATACCCGCTGAGCACAAGGCCGAGATCGGGATCGCCCAGCCAGTGGATCAGCACCAGCAACGGTGCCGTCATCGCCAGGCCCAGCCAGCCCAGCACACAGGCGCTTGCCAGGCGGGCGCCCGCCAGCCGCCATGGACCAAGTCCGAGCCCTGACAGCCATTCAAGCAGGCCATTGGCGCGCTCTTCCGGCCAGCCACGCAGGGCCAGCAACGGTGTCCATAGCACCAGCAGCCATGGCAATACCTGCCACAGCGCTCCCAGGTCCGCACGATCACGTGCCAGAAGATCACCGACCTCGAAGGCCCCCAGCGGGGCCAGCACCGCCATCACCACCAGCAGAGACCAGCTGGCCCCCTGGGTCATTGCCTGATGCAGGTCACGCCGCACCAGCGCCATCATCGCCCTCATGACGATACCTCCTGATCCGCATCCAGGGGGCGCTTCACGCGCGGCAATGGCGCGGGCTGCTCGGCCATGCGCGCCACCAGCTGACGGAATGCCACCTCGATGTCCCCCCGCTCATGCACGCACTCATCGAGCCGTATCTGCATGTAGCTGCACCACCGCGCCAGCGCGGAGCGCGGGTCCTGCCCGGGCCTGCCCACCAGTCGGGCGCCCTCGGGCGACACGGCGGTGATGGCCGCGACACCGGGCAGCCGCGAGACGCTGGCCAGTTCCAGCTCGCTGAGTTCACGGCTCAGGATCACCCGCCACACCGGCAGGGGCGACGTGCCGCCATGAGCGGCACCGAGTCGCTCACGATAGGCACTGGGCACCGCCTCGCTGACGGACAGGGCCGCCAGCGCCGCCGGCGTGTCATCGAAGCCCAGCTGGCCGTTGGCCATGACCAGCACGCGATCACAGATGCGCGGCACCTCTTCCAGCAGATGAGTGGAGACGATGATCAGGCGCTCGCGCCCCAGCTCACGTATGAAGGCGCGCACGCTGTCCTTCTGCAGCGGGTCCAACCCATCGGTGGGCTCATCCAGCAGCAGGATGTCCGGGTCATGGGTCAGCGCCATCGCCAGTGCCACGCGCCGGCGATAGCCTTTGGATAACACGGCGCACAATTGATTGGCGAACGGCGTGATGTCGAGGCGATCCATCAAGGCAGGCAGGCGCTCCTTGCGAGTCCTGCGCGACAGACCATGCAGGCCCGCGACGCACTCGAGCGTCTCGCGCACGGTAAGCTGCGGCCACAATGGTGCCCCTTCCGGCAGATAGCCGATCCGTCGCTTCAGGCGATTGAGCTGACGCTGACCGGCTCGCCCATCGAAGGCCTCTCCCTCGAGCGTCAGTTCGCCATCGGTTGCCGCCAGGGTGCCTGCCAGCATGCGCAGACTGGTGGTCTTGCCGGCGCCATTGGGCCCCAGCAGGCCGATCACTTCGCCGCGAAAGGCCTTGAAGGAGAGTCCGGACACGGCCTGGTGAAGGCCGAATTGACGCCCCAGCCCCCGGCTTGCCAGCAGTGGCACAGGCGCAGGCTGATAGAGACTGACATGAGCGAGAGACTGGAATGAACGACATGCTGGCGCTGTTCGTCGCGACACTCAACATCACCGTGCCGGTCTTCGCGATGGTATTTCTGGGACTGGGTCTCAAGCGTCTCGGCTGGATCGATGACACCTTCATCGGCACCGCCTCTTCCCTGGTCTTCAAGGGCACCATGCCCGCACTGGTGTTTCTGTCCATCGTGCGAGCGGACCTCGATCACGCCCTGCGCCCCGGCATGCTGCTCTACTTCGCCTGCGCCACGCTTGGGACCTTCCTGCTGCTGTGGGGCTGGGCCATCTGGCGCATTCCGCTGAAGGAGCGCGGCGAGATCGTCCAGGGGGCGTTTCGTGGCAACTGTGCCATCGTCGGGCTGGCACTGGCAGCCAACCTCTATGGCGATCTCGGCCTGTCGATGGGCGGCATCCTGATGGGCGTCGTCATCCTGTCCTACAACATGCTGTCAGTGGTGGTGCTATCGAGTTATCTGGGCGATGGCCGCACCAGCTGGAGTGCCATCGCGCGCGGCATCATCACCAACCCGCTGATTCTCGGTGTCCTGGCGGCGCTGCCCTTCGCGGCGTTCAGCTGGCAGCTGCCACAGTGGCTGGAAACCTCCGGTGACTACTTCGCGCGCATGACGTTGCCGCTGGCGCTGATCTGCATTGGCGGCACCCTCTCGATGCGCTCACTTCGCGAAGGCCGCCAGCTGGCGCTGAGTGCCAGCCTGATGAAGATGATCAGCGTGCCACTGGTGGCCACGGCCTTCGCCGTGCTGCTGGGCTTTCGCGGCACGGAACTCGGTGTGCTGTTCCTGTTCTTCGCCTCACCGACGGCGGCGGCAAGCTTCGTGATGGTGCGGGCCATGGGCGGCAATGATCGCCTCGCCGCCAACATCATCGCCATCAGTACCCTGATGGCCGCGCTCACCATCACCCTGGGCATCTTCCTCCTCAAGCTGAGCGGATTGGTCTAGCAAGCTCCGCCGGGCTGACGAAGTGGTGCAGGTCCGCCAGACCTGCCGCCCAGATATCGGCATCCAGCCACGCCAGACTCGCGGTGGCAAAGGCCAGCTGAGTGCTGCCGGGGCCATCCACCAGCGCACTGGCCAGGCTCGACACCAGCGGGTTGTGGCTGATGATCAGCCAATCACGCGGCTCACGCGCCTCGCTGCAGGGCGGGACGTGGGTCTGCAGCCAATCCAGCACCGGCGTGAGCGGGTCATCCGGGGTGATGATTTCCAGAGTCGTCTGTTGCTCACCGGCAAGCTTGAGCGCCGAGGAGACTTCCTGCGCCGTCTGCTGGGCACGGGTGAAGGGGCTGACGACGAGGGTCAGACGGGCACGGCGTTCCGCGGGCAACTGATGCGCCAGCCATTGCCCCATGCGGCGGGCTTCTTCACGCCCTCGGGCGCTCAATTCCCTGCTGGCGTCCGGCGAGCCGGAGCTTGCCTCCCCGTGACGCATGATCAATACACTCATGGCTTTCTCCTGAAGGGGAGTCTTCAGGAGCCATCAGGTTCCAATTGACGCGCCTGCTTGACGGACTCGCGCGACAGCACGAATTCCACATCCGTGGATTGCTCACCGCCCATCAGGGCGCGGGCCATGTGGTGAGGATCGACATCCTCGAAGAGCACCTTGGCCATGCCATTCACCAGCGGCATGTAGATCTCCAGACGCTCTGACTCATCCTGGACCAGCCGCACCGTATTGACACCTTCCGCGACCTGCCCCAGCACCTCCACGGCCTGATCCAGAGTACGCCCCTCCCCGAGGGCGTAGCCGACCCGGTAGTTGCGCGACAATGGCGACGAGCAGGTGACGATGAGATCCCCCACGCCAGCCAGGCCGAGGAAGGTCATCGGATTGGCGCCCTTGGCCACGGCGAAACGGCTCATCTCGGCCAGCGCCCGTGTCATCAGCATGGCACGCGTGTTCTCCCCCATGCCCAGGGCCGCCGCCATGCCCGCGGCGATGGCGTAGATGTTCTTCAGCGCCCCGCCCAGCTCCACCCCGTAACGATCATTGCTGGCATAGACCCGGAAGTAATCACAGCCGAAGGCCGTCTGCACGCGTGCGCGGGTGTAGGGGTCATCCGAGGCGATCACCGTCGCGGTCAGCTGACGCTGAGCGATCTCACTGGCCAGATTGGGGCCGGAGAGCACGCCGATGTGGGAGAAGCCGGTTTCCTCTTCCAGCACCTCGCTCATCAGGGTGAAGCCTTCGCTCTCGATCCCCTTGGTGGTCGCGACCAGAATCTGCTCCTCGCGCAGATGCGGGCGCGCTTGACGCACCACACTGCGAAACGCCTTGGAGGGAATCGCCACGCACACCAGTTCCGCCTCCTTGAGGGCCTCTGCCATGTCGGTGGTGGCCCGCACGGCCGAGTTGATGACGAAATCCGGCAGATAGCCCGAATTGCGGTGCTCGGTGTTGACCTCTTCGGCCTGGCTTGCATCACGCATCCACTGGGTGACATTGGCACCATTGTCGGCGGCGATCGAGGCGATCGCGGTGCCGAAGCTGCCGCCGCCCAGCACACAGACATTCAAGCCGGCTGCCTGCGGTGCACTTTCCGAAAGCTCGCGATCACGGATGGCGCGACGAGGAGCGGGTGAAGAGGCAGACATGAAGACTCCTGTCAGTTCAGAGTGTCTTGAGCGCCGTGATCATGTCGCCCACCACCTTCTGACCATCGCCATAGACCATGCGCGTGTGGTCCAGATAGAACAGGTGATTCTCGACACCCGAGAAGCCTGCCCCCTGGCCACGCTTGATCACCAGCACGTTGCGTGACTGATCGGCATTGAGGATCGGCATGCCGTACAGCGGGCTAGAGGGATCGTTCTTGGCGACCGGATTGACCACGTCATTGGCGCCGATGACCAGCGTCACGTCGGTGTTCTCGAAGTCGTTGTTGATCTCGTCCAGGTCCGCGATCATGTCGTAGGGCACCCCGGCTTCCGCCAGCAGCACGTTCATGTGGCCCGGCATGCGACCGGCGACCGGGTGGATCGCGAAGCGCACTTCCACTCCACGCTCGCCCAGCAGCTCGACCATCTCCCAGACCTTGTGCTGCGCCTGGGCCACCGCCAGACCATAGCCCGGCACGATGATGACGCGCTCGGCGAAGGCCAGCTGCACGGCAGCGTCCATCGGATCAGAAGCCTTCATGCTGCCTTCGATCTCACCCTGCTCCGCGCCGCTTGCGCCACCGAACTGCTTGAACAGCACGTTGCGGATCGGTCGGTTCATCGCCTTGGCCATCAGCTGGGTCAGCAGCGTACCCGCCGCCCCGACCACGGTACCGGCGATGATCATCGCGGCATTGCCCAGCACGAAACCTTCCATTGCCACCGCAAGGCCCGTCAGCGCATTGAACAGCGAGATGATCACCGGCATGTCCGCGCCGCCGATGGGCAGTGCCAGCATGGCGCCGAACAGCAGTGCCAGCACGAAGAACACGATCACCAGCGAGCTTGACGGCTCCACCGCCGCGATCACCACCCCGAGATAGATCGCCAGGCCCAGCACGATCATGTTGATCAGCTGCTGATTCTGGAAATGGACAGCCTTCTTGATGCGCCCGTCCAGCTTGGCCCAGGCGATGATGGAACCGGAGAAGGCCACCGCACCGATCAAGGCGCCGAGCACGCCCAGCCACAGGGCCAGCGAGCCGTGCTGCTCGATCAGTCCCGGGTTGTCGCTCATGCGCATCAGCTCGACCGCGGCGATCGCCGCCGCCGCGCCGCCGCCCATGCCGTTGTAGATGGCGATCATCTGCGGCATGTCGGTCATCGCGACCTTCTTGCCCGAGTACCAGGCAATGCCGCCACCGATCACGATGGCCAGCAGCATCAGCCCGTAGCGCCCGTCAATCTGCGGGTGCAGGAAGGTGAGCAGCGTGGCCACGACCATCGCGATCCCGGCCCAGTGGATGCCGCTGCGCGCCGTGGTGGGGTGCGACATGCGCTTGAGGCCCAGAATGAAGACCACCGCCGCGGCGAAATATCCTGTTTCGACCAGCCAGTTCATCAGCGAGCCTCCTTGTCGTTGATGGCGTTGGCCGCGTCAGCGCCCTTGCTGCGATCACTGGCCTTGAACATTTCCAGCATGCGCTCGGTGACGACGTAGCCGCCCACCGCGTTCCCCGCACCCAGCAGCACGGCGATGAAGCCGATGAACTGCTGCATGCCGGTCTCGGCCTGGCCGAGGGCGATCATCGCCCCGACCAGCACGATGCCATGGATGAAGTTGGAACCGGACATCAGCGGCGTATGCAGGATCACCGGTACCCGGGAGATGACCTCGTAGCCGACGAAGGCCGCCAGCATCAGGATGTATATGGCTGAGAGTCCTTCGATCATGCGGCGTCCTCCGCGCGAGCGCGTACGTCATCGTGGGTGATGCGGCCCGCTTCGGTCAGGCGCATCGGGCCGAGTACCGCATCCTCGAAGTCCAGCGACAGTTCGCCATCCTTCATGAAGGGTGTCAGCAGGTTGAAGAGATTCTTGGCGTACATCTCGCTGGCATTGACCGACAGGCTGGAGGCCATGTCCAGCGGGCCGAGTACCGTGACGCCGCCATGTTCGACCCGGGCACCGGGCTGGGTCAGCTCACAGTTGCCGCCCCCTTCCGCCGCCAGATCCACCAGCACGGCGCCGGGCTTCATGCCCTCGACCATCTCGCGGCTGATGATGCGCGGCGAAGGACGCCCCGGAATCGCCGCGGTGGAGATCACCACATGGGCATCGCCCATGTGACGCGCCAGTGCCTCGGCCTGCTGGGCGCGCTCCTCATCGGTCAGCTCACGGGCGTAACCACCCTCACCGGAGGCATCGACACCGGTATCGATCATCTTGGCCCCCAGCGACTCGACCTGCTCACGGGCGGCTGCGCGAATGTCATAGGCCCAGACCTGCGCGCCGAGACGCTTGGCGGTGGCGATGGCCTGCAGCCCCGCGACACCGGCCCCGACCACCACGACACGTGCCGGACGCACGGTGCCGGCAGCGGTGGTCAGCATCGGGAAGAATACCGAGGACTCGTTGGCCGCCAGCAGTGCGGCATGATAGCCGGCCACGGCGGCCTGGGAGGACAGGGCATCCATGCTCTGGGCACGCGAGATGCGCGGCACGAACTCCATGCACAGGCTGGTCAGCCCGCGCTGGGCAAGCGTCTGGATCAATTGCGGATTCTGATACGGCGTCATCAGGGCCACGATGACCGCGCCCTCACGGAAGTCGTTGATCTGGGACTCGCTGGGCGTACGCACGCAGAGGATGAGGTCCGCCGCGGCACGTGCCGCCGGGATGTCCTGCTCGGCGACGATGGCGACTCCGGCCTGCTCGGCATAGGCGGCATCATCGAAGTGCGCATGGCGCCCGGCGCCGCTCTCCACGTGCACGATGGCGTCGCCGGAGTCAGCGATGGCGCTGTCCAGATGACGTGCCAGCTTGCCGGCCGTCACCGGGTCCAGCGCGACACGACATTCTCCGCGCGCCAGGGTGGGGTCTGCGCTCGGGCGCACGCATTTCACGCACGACAAGAATATTCAGCATCGCGCACCTCGTTTCACATCCATGTTCATGCCAGAGGCTGCCAGCCTTGAAAGGTTCATGGCGTCGTTCCTGTTGAGCGCTGATTCGCGTCATCCTTGCCTGCCCGATGCGCTTTCAGCGACGTTATTGTCTGTCACAGGTGAGGCGTGCCGGAATCGCAAGCCGCGGGTCACGCACGGCCAAGAGGCCTGACATCCCCTGTGACACGATGAGTGTCCAGTATCAGTCTTTTCTCGTCGGTATATCAGGGTCAAGCGCTGCATTGCAAAAAAGGCAATAAAATCAATCATAAAGCTAACGTTATGCGCGACATAACAGTGAGCTTATGCCTGAACGACACTCTACATCTCGCCAAGCGACTGATTTCCAATGAGTTTGTGAATCAGGCCCTTCCAAGAATAGCTCAGCTTTGTGTTATGCATCGCATAATCTCAAGCTTATGGCTGTTGCCGCCATTGCCACGGGTAAAGGGATGCCACCGAAGCAGCCTCCCCTCGTGATGGCGCCGAGGTGAGTGCCAGCGCGTGATCCCGGCATTGCGCCCAGCGGATGCTCGGCCAGCGCTTGCACTGTCAGAAAGCGGTCCAGCCCTCTCGCCAGGCGCGGCTCAGGAAGAGCAGCTCATGCAGATCGGTGCGGCATTCGCCGCCGGCGGGCGTGTCCAGTCATCGACGAGTTCCGCCTCGACACCCTGCGCCTGACCGAGTGCCTGCGCCGCCTCGAGACTGCCCTCTTCAGGACGATGGAACGGGGCACCCAAGCGCTCACGGAACGCTTCGAGCGTCGTGTCATCGCCCTGCTCGACCCGCGCGATCACTTCCAGCAACAGATGCGTGCGCGGCACGTAGAGCGGGTTCACACCCAGCATGGCGAGGCGCCGCTGGCGCTCATCATCGGCGGAGAGCCCGATGGCCATGACACGTGTCTGATAGCGTGCAAGCCAGGCCGAGGCTTCATCGCGCGCCTGTGCCGAGTTGCCGTGCGGCCCACGCTCGCCCGCCAGGCGCACGACCAGCGCTTCCGGCGCGGCCTGCGTGACATCCCAATGGCTGAGCAGACGATAGGCGTGGGTGTGATCCACCTTGCCGGCCGCCAGCAGCTCACGCCATTGCTGCACCAGTGTCATGTCCTCATCCCGGGAATCCGGCAGCCCGAGACGCGCGCGCATCAGGCGAGCATATTCGCGCTGCAACTCGCCTTCATAGGCGCCCAGCGCGGCGGAGAGCGCTTCCACATCGATCAGCGGCGACAGCGCAATCCCGAGGCGCTCCAGGTTCCAGAGCCCGATGCCCGGCTGCTGGGCAAACCCATAGCGCCCGGCCTGGTCGGTATGGTTGGGGATCAGATTCTCTTCGTAGCCATCGAGGAAGGCATAGGGGCCATAATCGAAGGTCAGCCCCAGCAGCGACATGTTGTCGGTGTTCATCACGGCATGCACGAAGCCGTAGGCCTGCCAGGCCGCGATCAGTTTCGCGGTGCGAGTGATCACTGTCTCGAACATTCGGGCAGACACTCCGGGAAGTGCTCACGCAGGGCGTGGTCGATCAACGTCTTGAGGTCGGCGTGACGGCCGGAGTGCGCCAGCCACTCGAAATGTCCGAAACGCAGATGACTCTCGCAGACCCGCAGCACGGTGGCACCGGGCTCGAGCGTCTCGCGCTGGACCTGCTCGGCATTCACCGCCAATGCCAGCGCGCGACTGGTCGGGATGCCCAGCGCCGCCATGTATTCACTGGCCAGATACTCGCGCACGCTGGAGCGCACCACCGCCTGCCCATCACCGAAGCGGGAATATGGCGTACGCCCGGCTCCCTTGAGATGCAGGTCGAAGACGCTGCCGTTCTCGGTCTGAAGCTCACCGAGCAGCATGCCGCGCCCATCGCCCAGCTGCGGGTTGTAATGACCGAACTGGTGCCCGGTGTACTTCTGGGCCAGCGCGTCCATGCCCGGCAGCAGGCGCTCCCCCGCCATCAGCAGGCGAAGTGACTCGCGATCCTCCCGGCTTGACGCCATTTCCGCCACCAGCGAGCCCAGGCCCAGCAGGCGGGCGCAGTCAGGACTCACATCGGCCAGGCGAGTGCCTTGACGTGGCTGCGGCGCAACACGACTGAAGAAGTGCTCCGGCAGACGGGCGTAGCGGTTGTTGAAGCTCAATGACATCAGATCAGGCACGTGGCAACTCCTGGATTAGAGGGAAGCGCTCACTCTCGGCCTGCGCCTGCCACCAGTGGCTCAGCCGTTCGTTGAGCACCAGCAGCTGTCGTGCCCGCGTGGCAGCGGTGTAGGTCAGATTGGTGACCAGCACCTGATTGGCTAGCTGCTGTCGTTCACCGGGCAACATCAGGTCATCCGCCAGCACGACGCAATCGAACTCCAGGCCCTTGGCGCGGAAGACGGTCCCGAGCATGACGCAAGGCAGCGTGACGGTCTGGTCGGCCAGGATGGCGGCCTGCAGATCACCATCCTGCCTGCGCAGCTCACCGATCCATTGATCCAGCGGCGCCTGCGCGTACCAGGAGGCCAGCTCGTGCAGGCTGCGCGCCTGATGATCATCGAGACGCGCGAGAGCCCCCAGCACCTGTGCCGGGGTCTGGCCAAGCCGCGTCAGTGCTGGCGGCAACTGACGCCACCATTGCTGCTGCTCGTGCCTGTCGCCCTGCTCCGCCAGCTGGTGGCAGCGCCACAGGCGCCAGTGGTCCAGCAGACCCGCCAGCGGATAGCCTTCGATGCCGTCCAGCCATGCCACCGCGATGCCACGCTGATGCAGTGCCAGCGCTTCACCCAGCGCCGCGATGGGCCCGGCACTGATCACGGCATGTCGCGCGCCGGCGGTCAGCAAGGCCTCACGCACACCTGGTGCCGCCAGACGCGTGGCAGGCCCGAGACCGCTCATGGCC
Source organism: Cobetia sp. ICG0124 (assembly GCF_004006355.1). Classification (NCBI taxonomy): domain Bacteria; kingdom Pseudomonadati; phylum Pseudomonadota; class Gammaproteobacteria; order Oceanospirillales; family Halomonadaceae; genus Cobetia; species Cobetia sp. ICG0124. The sequence goes on from NZ_CP024893.1 coordinate 2,323,524, forward strand.
TGCTCACGCGAGGTCGGGGAACAGGCCGCCAGACGCGTTCCCAGCGCGGCCAGTGACGGCCCGAATCGCCAGGCCCCCGGCAGGGAATAGACGGTGGCATCGCCAAGCAGCGGCGAATCCAGCGAGCTCAGCCCCTCGGCCTGGCGTGCCAGACTCTGGTGTGGGTCGCCGATCAGCAGCAGATCACAGCGCTGACGTCTCAGCATGGCCAGCAGCGCCGGCGTGGCGTCCTGGGCCTCATCCAGCATGACCAGATCGGCATCGAGCGACTGACCATGCTGGGACCACAGCTTGAGCAAGGCATTGAAGGACAGCGCCTGCTGATGGTCCGCCGGGTCCAGCAGGCACTCCCACACCAGTCGCATGCTCTCGACCAGCTGGCGCAGCTCATTGGCGCTCAAGCGGTCGGCGCAGCCCTCCGGCAGATGCTCCGGCATGGGCACGGCATCACTCAGCGTGAAGAAGGTATTGAGTCCCTGGGCGATCAGGCTGCGCGACTGACTGGACAGGCTGCCCAGCCAGTTGAGGCTCTGGGGCGACAGTCGGCGCGTGATGTCCGGCTGCCGCTTGAGCTTGTCGCCGTACTCTTCCTGCAGCGCCTGACGCGCCAGCTGGTGCAACGACAGGGACTGGACATTGGCCGGCAGCTGGCTGGCCGTACGTCCCGCGACCGCCGGGTTGAGTGAGGTATAGATGAGGATCTCATCGGCATAGGTCCGCGCCAGCTCCACCATCAGGACGGTCTTGCCGCTGCCGGCACAGGCTCGCACCACCACGCAATCGCTGTTCTCGGCACTGGTGGCCGGCGTGCGATCGCGCAGTCGCGAGGGAAAGGGGTGGGCGAGAATCCGCCGTTGATCATTGCTCAGATGCATCGGGGCATGATCCCTTCTGTCAGACCGTGGGACAAGGACAAGACACCATTGGCCGCCAGGCGCTCACGCACGGTACGGATCAGGCCGCGATTCCAGCGCAACAGCTCATTGAGCGTCGCGAAGTAGGCCTCGCCCCGGGTCGAATAGGCGCCCAGCATCGGGATGAGATCCTCGGCGCGCACCCGTTCACCGGCATTGCGCAGGCGGGCCCGCAGCTGGCGCATCCTGGCATAACGCGGGTTGGCATTGAGGTTCTGGTAATAGGCGGCCAGCCCCGCCTCCAGACTCTCGAAGCGCTGATATTCACGCCCTGCCCGGCCGGTACCGCAGCCGGAGGTGAAGCAGCGCATGCCGAACAGATTGTTGGCGTTGCGGGCGTGACCGGACGTCCCCCAGCCGGACTCCTCGATGGCCTGCACCATCACCATGTCCAGTGGCAGGGTATCGATGCTCGCCAGCAGGTCGTCCCAGGGAATGCCGATGTCCGCGGCGCTGACGCTGCAGCGCTGCTGCGCCTGCTCGCACAGGGCATTCAATCGCTCCTGCTCACGCTCGCTGTAGTCTCTGCCGGCCTCGCCTGCTCGCCGACGCATCGCCTGCAGCCAGTCACGCTGTTCCGAAAGACGCTGATTCTGGGCCACCACCAGCGGGATCATCAGCTCGAAGAAGGCGACCTTGCGTGGATTGCCGGCAGCAAGGACACGCAGGTCCGGCATCTGATGGGTGGTGTCCCTGACCAGCAGCTCGTCATCCAGGCGTGCCGCCTCGGCGACCGAGCACACGGCCATCACCACCATCAAACTGGCAGCGTATCTCATGAGGCTGCATGAAACCCCAAAAATGCCTTGAGCCTCCAGGTGACGTGTCCGGTCAGTCGCCTCAGGCGCTGAGCATGCCGTTCAGGCGACGCACGTAGGCGGCCGGGTCTTCCAGCGCGCCACCTTCGGCGATGATGGCCTGATCGAGCAGCACGTGAGCGAGGTCGGTGAAGTAGTCGCCTTCGCCGCCTTCCAGACGCGAGACCAGGGCGTGCTCCGGGTTCAGCTCGAGAATCGGCTTCACTTCCGGCAGCGGCTGGCCAGCGGCTTCCATCATCTTGCGCATCTGGTAGCCCATCTCGTGCTCCGGCAGCACCACGCAGGCCGGGGAATCGGTCAGACGGTGCGTGATACGCACTTCCTGAACGCTATCAGACAGCGCTTCCTTGACACGCTTGACCAGATCTTCCTTGGCCTTGGCAGTCTCTTCCTGAGCCTTCTTCTCTTCCTCGTTCTCGACATCGCCGAGATCGAGATCGCCCTTGGCGACGTCGGCGAAGGACTTGCCGTCGAACTCGGTGAGGTGGCTCATCAGCCACTCATCGATACGGTCGGTCAGCAGCAGAACCTCGATGCCCTTCTTGCGGAAGATCTCGAGATGCGGGCTGGACTTGGCGGCGTTGAAGCTGTCGGCGACCAGGTAGTAGATCTTGCTCTGACCTTCCTTCATGCGTTCGACGTACTGGGCCAGCGACTGATCCTGAGTGGCGCTGTCGGTATGCGTGGTGGAGAAGCGCAGCAGCTCGGCGATCTTCTCGCGGTTGGCGTAGTCTTCCGCCGGGCCTTCCTTGAGCACGGAGCCGAACTGGTTCCAGAAGGTCTGGTACTGCTCGGGGTCCTTGGCCAGCTTCTTGAGCATGTCCAGGCCACGCTTGGTCAGCGCGGACTTGAGCTTGTCGACCTGCGGGTCCTGCTGCAGCAGCTCACGCGAGACGTTCAAGGACAGGTCATTGGTGTCCAGCACGCCCTTGATGAAGCGCAGGTACAGCGGCAGGAACTGTTCGGCGTCATCCATGATGAAGACGCGCTGCACGTAGAGTTTCAGGCCACGCGCGGCATCACGCTGGTAGAGGTCGAACGGCGCACGACCCGGCACGAACAGCAGGCTGGTGTACTCGAGCTTGCCCTCGACCTTGTTGTGGCTCCAGCTGAGCGGGTCGGAGAAGTCGTGAGAGACGTGCTTGTAGAAGTTCTTGTACTCCTCGTCGCTGACCTCGGACTTGGAGCGCACCCACAGCGCAGTGGCGGAGTTGGCGGTTTCCCAGTGGATCTGCTCGTTGCCTTCTTCGTCCTTCTCGACACGCTGCATGCGCACCGGCAGTTCGATGTGATCGGAGTACTTGGTGACCAGGTTGCGCAGGCGATGTTCATCGGCGAACTCGAGGGCATCGTCCTTGAGGTGCAGCACGATCTCGGTACCGCGCTCGGCGCGCGCGATGTCCGCCACGCTGAACTCGCCCTCGCCACGGGACTTCCACTCGACACCTTGGTCGGCATCGAGGTCGGCGCGACGGGTGCGCACGGTGATCTCGTCGGCGACGATGAAGCCGGAATAGAAGCCGACACCGAACTGGCCGATCAGACGCGAATCCTTCTGCTGGTCACCTGACAGGTTCTTCATGAACTCGGCGGTGCCGGAGCGCGCGATGGTGCCCAGATTGGCCACCACGTCATCGCGGCTCATGCCGATGCCGTTGTCACGCAGGGTGATGGTCTTCGCGTCGGCATCGTGCTCGATCTCGATGCGCAGCTCGCTGTCGTTGCCGTAGAGGGCATCGTTGTCCAGCGCCTGGTAGCGCAACTTGTCGCAGGCATCCGCGGCATTGGAGACCAGCTCGCGCAGGAAGATCTCGCGGTTGGAGTACAGCGAGTGGATCATGAGGTGAAGCAGCTGCTTCACTTCTGTCTGGAAGCCATGCGTTTCGGTGTGGGTGGCGGTGGTCATCGTGAAGGACCCCTCTATGCCAGAGGTTCCAGCACGAAATGCATGCGCGCACTGGCGACCGGCCGTTGACTGGAGTGCTGCCAGGCACTGACGCGCACGTTGGCCATGCGCCGTCCCTCGCGCAGCACCTCACAATCGATGCGCGTGACACTGTCACCCCGCGCCGTGGCCAGATAATCGATGGAGAAATCGATCAACTTGGGCAGACGCGCCTGACGCCCTCCACGGCCATTCAAGCGCAGCACCTCGAGCGTGGCGGCCGTCTCCATCGCGGCCGCCAGCACGCCTCCATGCACGGCGGGCAACATGGGGTTGCCGACGTTCTCGGGCATGGCGGCCATCGCATAGCGAAGCGGCGGCGGCCATCAGCGCCTCGCCAAACCCTGGAGGCGTATTGCGCGCCCCCAGGCGAACGAAGTTGCCGATGGCGCGACACAGAAGCTTGCCCGGCTGCTGCCAGATCTGCGCTTCGGTGAAGACCATCGACTCGGTGACACGCAGGACGCGTGCCTCGCCGATCAACGCCATGCCTTCCACCCCGGGACGATAATGATCGAGACGCAGATCCAGCGTCGGGCAGACTTCCGGACGCTCAAGGCCCGTCAGGACGGCACTGCCGCACAGGGTGTCGGCGAACATCGTCAGCACGCCGCCGTGCACCAGGTGGCGATGCGGGTCCCCCACCAGTGCCGCCTGCCAGGGTAACGTCATGCGCACGGCCGGCGCGGCGACCTCATCGACACTGACCTGCAATCTCGCGGTATGCGGAATGAAGCTCACGAACCCCGTCAGCGCCCTCACCCAGCTGGCGTCATCCAGCCCTCCTCCCGCCGCCGGCACGTCAGCGCGATTGACGGCCAGCCCCAGCAGACTGTGCGGCCCGTCTTTCGTCGCCTCCGACGCCGTCACCGTCACATCCATAGCGGTATCGCGATCAGCGCGAGGGAGACCAGATAGCCGACGCCCCACAGCAGGGAGCGCAAGAGCGCGATATTCGCCAGATAGCAGCCCCAGTACCCCAGACGCGCCAGCACGAAGATCACCGCCAGAGTGGTGGCGATCGGCGCGCCGGGCGCGACGATGACACTCACCAGCACCCCGGCGGCAAACAGCGGGAACGCCTCGTTGCTGTTCTGATGCGCGGCGAGCGCACGCGCCCCGAAGCCCGTGAGTTCGCGCTGCTGCGCGCGGGGGTCATGGTTGTCATAGCGTCCGGTACGTTGCTGGGCCCAGGCGACGGGCGCCTTGGTCAGCACCAGCATCAGCGCCGCGAACAGCAGGCAGGCATAGATCAGCATGCAGGATTTCCTCGAGACTCGTCATGAAAGGCATCGTCCGTCGTCAGGGCGCCGAGGGATCGGAAGGCTCGGGGTCAGGGACCTCGCCGCGCCACAGGCGATAGTCGGCCAGCGCATCATCGAGCTTGCCGAGCAACCAGGTCACGATCACCAGATCATCCAGAATCCCCAGCCCCACCAGCATGTCGGGGATCAGGTCCAGCGGCGAGACCAGATAGAGCAACGCACCTGCGGCCAGTCCCAGCGCCTTCCACGGCACCGGACGATAACGTCCACTGATCACGTCACGGCACAGCGGAACGAGTGTACGCAATGCCGCTCCGGCCTTGCCCAATACGTGTCGGCGACCAAACAGGCGGGTCAACCACATTGCCTTGCCCATGGCCCGCGCCATGCGCCGCTTCACATCGTTGCGCCATTTGACAAGCCTGGGTCTGCTGCTGGGCCTCAGCCTGCCGCTGCAAGCGGCCACCCCCAGTGATCAGAGCTTCCGCGCTGCGCTGGAGGATGCCCGAGCCAAGCGCTTCCAGGATATCCAGCAGGTCGCCGTCAACGGCCATGTGCTGGAAGGCTATATCGAATATCACCAGCTCAAGGCACGCCTGCCCTACGCAACGCCGGCGGAAGTCCTGTCCTTCATGGAGCGTCACGCCGATTCCCCCCTGGCGGAGTGGATGCGCGGCCAGGCCATCTCGGCCTACGGGCGCACCGGACGCCATGATGCTTTGCTCGAGGTCAGCGATGGCGTGCCGGCCGGCGCCAGCCGTCAGTGCCATTACTACACGGCACAGCTGAACAATGATTTCGCCAGCGCCTCGCAAGGCGGCCTGAAACTCTGGCATGTCTCGGGCTCGCAGGATTCCGCCTGTGACCCGCTGTTCTCGACGCTGCGCGAACGTGGCGTGATCGATGATCAGGCCGTCTGGGAACGCATGATGCTCGCCTGGGCCGCCGGTCAGGGCAGCATGGTCAGCTACCTGGAACGCCAGCTGTCGGGTAACTGGCAGCAGGCCATCGCCGCACGCGAGCAGCTGGATGGCAACTTTGCCGCCATTACCCGGATTCCGACCGATCTGGGTCACGGTGGGCATGCCTTTGCCGCGCTCAGTGTCGCTGCCATGCATGGCTTCGTGCGCGCGGATACCGAGGCAGCCCTGGAGGCCTGGCGCAAGGTCAGCCCGCACATGCCGCTGAGCGATGAGCAGCGTCATGAGGTCGAGCGTGATCTGGCCTGGTATTCCCTGGTACGTGACATTCCCAACAACCAGGGCTGGGTGGATGAGCGCCTGGCCATGCTCGATGATGAGGAGCTGTTCGACCTGCGCATGCGCAATGCCATTCGCGATGGCGCCTGGGGCGAGGTACGCGAATGGGTCCTCAAGATGCCGGAACGCTTCAGTGGCGAAGCCCGTTATCAGTACTGGCTGGGCCGTGCGGATGACAGCCTGGGACGCCGGGATGAGGCACGTGCCGCCTGGGCACGCGCCAGTGGCGAACGCAACTTCTATGGTTTCCTCGCCTCGGACCGGATCGGCAAGGCCTATTCGCTCAATCGCGATGACCAGACCTTCGATGATGCGCAACTGGCAGAGATTGCCCGCACCCCGGCCGTCAGGCGTGTCAGGGCGCTGATGGAGATCGATGAGATCGGTCTGGCGCGTTCGGAATGGTTCAATGCCGTGAGCCAGGCCGATGACGCCGGCGCGCGTCGCCTGGCGGCTTACGCCCTCAAGCAGCAATGGTATGACCTGACCGTGTTCGCAACCATTCGCGGCAAGCTGTGGGATGGCCTGTCCTGGCGCTTCCCGCCCGCCTGGCAGCAGGACTTCCAGCGCTATGGGGCCAACGCCGGTGTGGACCCCTGGATGCTGATGGCACTGGCGCGTCGCGAGAGTGCCTTCAATCCTACCGCCACCTCGCCCGTGGGTGCCCGTGGGCTGATGCAGCTGATGCCGGGCACGGCGGCCAAGGTCAGTCGTGACCTGGGGCTTGCCACGCCCAGCCATGCCGCGCTCGGTGACCCGGACACCAACATCCGCCTCGGCAGCACCTATATCCGCGAGATGCTAGACCGCTACTCCGGCAATCGCCTTGCGGCAGCGGCGGCCTACAACGCAGGCCCGGGCCGCGTGGATCGCTGGCTGGCCGATACCCCGCGCGAATATGACCGCTTCGTCGAGCGCATTCCCTTCAAGGAAACCCGTGAGTACGTCAAGGCAGTACTGGCGTATCGCGTCATCTTCGAGTCGCTGGCCAAGGGCACGAGCGACGGCGTCAGAGTGGTCAGTGAGCGCGAGGTCAATCAGCCCTACACCACCGCGCTGGTGGACCGCCGCTGAAGAGAGTGATGCGAGGGCGGCGCCACAGGCGCCACGCCAGTATCAGCCCCCCTGCCCAGCTGACGCTCCCCAGCAGCCCGTAGGCGATCATGCTCCAGACATTGCCGGGACGATGGCCCGCATTGATGATGATCACCCGCGCCAGGTCGATGTCCGGCCAGCGTTCACTCAACAGGGCGCGCTCGTCTCCGGGGAGGTCCGTCTCGGCATGCAGCACGGTACCGAACAGGCCATCCGGGAACTCGATGAGCGGCGGGACGTTCTTCAGGCTCTGGACGGAATCGGTACGCACCAGCACGCCCATGCGCTCGATGCGCGGCCACTCGTCCGAGGGAATGCCATCGATGCCACCGAAGGCGCGTGACAATCCTGCCAGCTCCAGCAGATAGGGGTTCATGTCCGAGATCACCGGGTAATAGAGCGTCTCGATACGCTGCCCACCTTCGGCAGCCGCATCCAGACGAAAGGTCTCGGCATGTTCGCGATAGACCGCCCAGTGATCGCGTAGCGACACGAACTGATTGACCGGCAGATTGCCCTGTTCAACGGCTTCCAGGTTCAAGGTCTCAGGCCGGGACGTGACGCGGCCCACCCAGCGTCCCTCTTCGAAGGCAAACAGCCAGGCCGCCAGCCCCACGAGCAGCAAGACGACGATACCCGCCCCGGCCAGCCGGCGACGCAAGGTGTAGGAAGGACTCATTGGTTAGCATTCCCTGCTTCTGCCAGCCTTTGAGTCGCGAGGACAGACGCTCACTTTCACGACAGTAGCGCTGACGCAGACGCAGCACCTCAAGTGAGTTGCTCGACAGCGCATCCAGCACATAACGATTGCAGGCGCGTTCCGCACGTTTCTGGGCAGCTTCCAGCGCCTTCCGCGCCTCACGCTGGGCAGGTGTCATCCCGGCATAGGGGTCGCGCAGGGGCTTGTAGGTGGCGGCCGCCTTGCAATACATGGTGCGAGTGTCGAGATGGGCAGCACGCCCCCTCTGCTGCAGGGCGTGACAGGTCTCGACGAACAGACGGCTGGCCATGCGTGAGCAATCACGTTGCTCCGCCGCGCTGCCGGTCTTGCTCAGCCGAGCACACACCGACTCCTCCTGGATACGCCACAGCTGATGACGGAAGTCGACGGTGTAGCCGTGATAGAGCACCTGTACCTGCTGGACACGCGAATCGTAGACATCGCTGATATCACGAGACTCAAGATGGGTCACGATCTTGAGGAAGGAGGCAAGGGTCAGCGTAGCAGGATCCATGTGGCGTGAGGGATAAGGCGTTCATCCCCGGCTTCTCCGTCGCAGTGTGACGACGCCATCCTCACCGATCAGCCCCAGCCCGAGCAGCAACAGCGTCGCGGCGGGCAGTGCCGAGGCAAACGGCACCAGCTCCAGAGGCACCATGGTGGCCGCCAGCAGAATGGCCAGTGCAGCGATCAGACGATAAGCGATGCCACGTGTCATGAAACCGAGCCGCGGCTTGAGCAATCGGTCGATGCGCCGTGTCCAGGGACGCGCTCGCTGCACGCCATGGGTGAGGCGCTCATGCTCGAAACTGAAGCTGGCCAGCCGTCTGGGCAACCAGGGAGTGCGATGGCCCAGCAACAGCTGGAAGGCGATCAGCCCGATGAACAGCGCACAGGTAGTCGGCACGCCCGGAATGGCCCCGGTCGGCAGCAGAACCAGCAGCGCCGGCAACACCAGCAAGGGGCCGAAGCCGCGTGAATTGAAATGTTCCAGTATGGCACCCAGCGAGATGTCGCCTTCTATCTCGCGGTCCAGCTCTTCCAGCAATGCGGTGAGACCGCTGTCCTTGGCGTGTTCGCTCATGAGATATCCGTGGTGAGACATCAGCCGACCAGACGTTCACCGAGCATGCCGATCATGAATCCCAGCGTGGCCCCCAGCGGTGGAGACCAGTGATGCACCACTCGCGCCTGGGGGGCGATGTCCTGAAAGATCAGATACAGGATGCCTCCCGCCGCGAAGGCCATCAGCCCGCCCAGCAGCCGGGGGGCATCCGCCAACCACAGATGGCCGGAGAAGGCCGCCAGCGGACCGAGCAATGACAGCAGCAGGAAGGCGCCCAGTCCCTGTCGCGCGGTGAGGCCAGCGCCTTCCAGCTCCCGATAGGCATTGAAACCTTCTGGCAGGTTCTGCACGGCGATGAACAGCGCCATCAGCATGGCCGCCGCAGGTGAGGCGGATGCCAGGGCCCCGAGAGCGATCGCCTCGGGGATGAAGTCCATCAACATCGCCAGCAGCTGTCCCCTGGCGTCACCGCTGCGGGCCAGCCAGCGATCCAGCTGCATGAAGACGAGCGCCCCGAGCAGAAACAGCCCGAGCAGAGGCAGGACGGACAGGGATTCCATGGCGCGAGGCACCAGCACCAACGCGACCGCTGCCAGCAGGATGCCTCCCCCCAGCGCCGTGATGCCAGCCAACCAGCTGCGCTTGACGTGGGTTTCGTGGCTACGCTCCAGTTGCGCGATCACCCCACCCAGCGGGATGCACAACCCGGCCGCCCAGGCCATCGCCAACATTTCCCAGGGGAGGTCTGCCATCATGCTGCCGGGCGGCCACCAGGGGCCGGACGTTCACCCAGCACGCGCATCAGCAGGCTGGTACCGAGCCCCCAGGCACCATTGAGAATCAGCCCGCCGATGATCATCATCGGCACCACGGCGATGCCCTTGAGCGGGAAGACGACCAGCATGGCCACTGCCGTCGGACCGACGGCACCGAAAGCCAGACTGATCAGCCAGTGGCTCATGCCGGTGCTGCGGCGTACCAGCGCCCATAGCGGCAGTCCCCATAGCCCGCCCCAGAAGGCCAGCGAGAGCACTGACGGAACGCCCAGCGGCCCGGCAGGGGTCATGTTGTAGGGCGCCTTGGGCAGGATATCGGCCAGATAGAAGAGCCCGAACAGCCCCTGATGGAAGATCAGGGTCGCCAGAAAAGCCGCCACGAAAGCCTTGAGCCAGATCATGTGAACACCCTTGTGGCCTGTTCCTGGGAGATCTGCTCGTTGAGCGTCCAGAAATCATAGAGCACGCCGATGAAGAACAGCCCACCGGTACACAGATAGATCAGCCCGGTCAGCCACTTGCCCATGTACATGCGGTGGACGCCGAATACGCCCAGGAAGGTGAGCAGAATCCAGCTCAGCGAGTAGTTGATTGGCCCTTCACGAAAGCGGAAATCCGCCTCGCGGTCCATGGCGGGAATCAGGAACAGGTCGATCAGCCAGCCGATCCCCAGCAGGCCGAAGGTGAACAGCCAGATGGTGCCGGTGACCGGTTTGCCATAGTAGAAACGATGGGCGCCGAGGAAACCGAAGATCCACAGCAGGTAGCCCATGGTCTTGGAGTGCGTGTCCTGTACGACGGGCGATGCGGTCATCTGTAAAGCCTTAGCCGTGAAACGGCAGATCATGATTGCGAATACAGTCAATGCGGTCTTGGCGAGCGGGAATCAAGCCTCTCGTGCCCGCAAGCCTCGTCCAGACGCGACAACGCCACCCACGCAGCCGCGCGGGTGGCGTTGAAGCCTGTCGTGTCGTCACCGAAGCCTAGATCACGCCCAGTTCGCGCAGACGTTCCTTGAGATAGGAATCCGCGGTGTGCTTGTCAGACAGCACCACTTGTGGACGCGGATGCAGGAACAGCGGCAGGGACAGACGCGACTGACTGCACCCTTCCCCCGTCGGATTGATCACGCGATGCGTGGTGGACGGGAAATAGCCGCCACTGGCTTCCTGGAGCATGTCGCCGACATTGATGACCAGCTGACCTGGATCACAGGGCACGTCCATCCATTCACCATCGACATCCATCACCTGCAGCCCCGGCTCATTGGCGGCAGGCAGCACGGTCAGCAGGTTGATGTCCTCATGGGCAGCGGCACGCACGGCACCCGGCTCTTCCGAACCGGTCATCGGCGGATAGTGCAGGACGCGCAAGAGCGTCTGCCCACTGTCCTTGATCATGTTGGAGAGCGGCTCACGATAGAGCTCGGCCACTTCAGCGGGCGAATGCGCTTCCACCCAGCTCAGGAGCTCCGCGGCGAAGGCTTCTGCCTGACGGTAGTACTCCATGGCATTCTCGCGCAGGCTGTCCGGAATCTTTCCCCACGGATAGATGTGGTAGTACTCCTTGAGGTCCCGCGCCGTATGCCCCTTGGCGGTCTCGGAGACATCCGCCGGGAAGAGACCATCCTGGGTCTTCGGGTCGTAGCGCCACTCCAGCTTGTCGGCACTCGCGAAGAATTCCGCCCATTCAGCGTAGATCTTCTCGACCAATTCATGAGAAATCGGATGATTGCGAATCACGCCGAAGCCTGTCGTGCGCAGGGATTCGACAAATTTTTCGGCAGCATCGGCCGAGCGGTAATCTACGTTCTGGACCTTCATGGCATTTCCATCTATGTTGGCTCTGTGTACGCATCCTACTTGAGCAGGCAGACGTCGCCAATACGACGACTGACTATTCGGTCAAGATGCGAACATGTGCAGTTTCTACTGCAGGCGTAGGTCAAGCAGGAAAGGATGTCGTCGCAGGACGTAACGCGTCTCTCTGGTGGAATTCCCCCTAGCCGCACCAACGCAATCCGGTCTGATGGGCAGACCACCAACATCATCACGTAAGCAAGGAAAGAATCATGGCAACTGGCACAGTCAAGTGGTTTAACGACACCAAAGGTTTCGGCTTCATTTCTCCGGACGACGGCGGCGACGACCTGTTCGCGCACTTCTCTGAAATTCAGGCAGAAGGCTTCAAGTCCCTGCAGGATGGCCAGAAGGTTTCCTTCGACGTCACCCAGGGCAAGAAAGGCCTTCAGGCCGCAAACATCAAGCCGGTCTGATCATCTAACGATCACTGCTGAGCGTCATCAACGGATTCGTTGGCCGCCTTCTGAGCTTCATTGATCTCGGCGTTGGCTTCTGCCGCAGCGTCATCACCCTGCTGTTCAGCGGAGTTGGTCAGTTCAGCAGCCTGCTCCTTGGTGGAGTCGTAGGCGTTCTTGGCAGCATCGGCGGTGGCGTCAGCGGCATCGTTCACACCCTGCTTGGCGGACTCGTAAGTCTCGCTGGCGGCGTTCTTGGTCGCATCGAGGGCATCATCGCTCTCGGCGGCAGCTTCATCACCCATGGCGTCAGCGGACTGCGCTGCGTCATCGGCCATGTTGTCAGCCTTGTCAGCCGCGTCGTCCATTTCAGCAGCAGCTTCATCTGCAGCCTGGTCCATCTCGGCAGCAGCGGCTTCAGCAGCCTGATCGGCACTCTGCTCAGCCTGCTCTGCGCTTTGCTCTGCAGACGTCTCGGCTTGCTGGGCGGCCTTGTCGGTATCGCCATTGTCACAACCGGCGATGGCCAGGGACAGGCCAGCGGCCAGTGCGGGAATCATCCATTGCTTGAGCTTCATCGTCTTCTCCTTGATAGGTGGGGAGTCATCAGCCCCTTGTTTCGATCACTCTCCGATATCTTCGTTCCATACTTCCGGCTGTTCGCGGATGAATGTCTCCATCAGCTCCCGACAACGCGCATTGTCCACGACGTCCACCTTGACGCCTTGAGCGCGCAGATGGTCTTCCGCGCCCATGAAGGTCCTGTTCTCACCCACGACGACATGGGGAATCCCGTAGAGCTGGATGGCGCCACTGCACATCGGGCACGGTGACAAGGTAGTGTAGAGCACGCACTCGCGATAGACCTTCGCCGGCAGACGTCCGGCATTCTCCAGCGCATCCATCTCACCGTGCAGTACCGTGCTGCCCTTCTGCTGACGCTGGTTGTGGCCACGCCCGATGATCTTGCCATCGTGGACCAGTACCGAGCCGATCGGTACGCCACCTGCGGCATGGCCCTTCTCGGCCTCCTCGATGGCCGCTTGCAGGAAACCTTCGTGATCCTGAGTCTGCGCTGACATGGTCTTGCTCCTGATCACCCGAGTCCCGCTTCCCCTGTCATCATCTGACGGGCTCGTCTCAGCCCTTCATTGCCCGCATTGGTGGGCTCACCGACTTCATTGGCAAGCTCGCGGAAGCTGCCCATCGCACCGAGCAGCGCCGAGGCTTCATAGGGGATGAAGACTCGATCACCGTCACGGGCCATGTCCGGCAGCATCTGCAGGTATTTCTGTCCCAGCATGTAGCCCACCACCAGCTGCGGATCTTCCGCCCCGATGGCATCACGCAGCTGGTAGATGGCCTGGCGCTCACCTTCGGCACGCAGGATGGAGGCCTGCTTGTCGCCCTCGGCGCGCAACACCGCGGACTGTTTCTCACCTTCCGCCGTGGCGATGGCCGCCTCGCGCTGACCATTGGCCTCGGTGACGGTGGCACGACGCCGGCGCTCGGCCGCCATCTGCAGACGCATCGCATCCTCGACTTCATCGGGCATGCTGATGTCCTGGATCTCGACTCGGGTGACCTTGACGCCCCACTTGTCACCGACCTCATCCATGGTGACCTGCAAGGCATCATTCACTTCCTTGCGACTCTCGAACAGCTTGTCGAGCTCCATTCGTCCGATCTCGGAACGCAGGCTGGTCTTGGCGAGCACCTCGATGGCCTGGGTGAAGTTCTCCACTTCATAGACCGCGCGCTTGGGGTCGACGATCTGGAAATAGAGAGCGCCATTGACGGTCACCGTCACGTTGTCCGTCGTCACCACGCTCTGCCCCGGAAAGTCCATCACCGTCTCACGACGGTCGATGCGCGTCTCCTCGACCACCAGCGGCAGGTTGTCGCCCTTGATCTGGCGATAGCGGCGAATGGTAATCGAGCGCGGCTTGTCGATGAAAGGCACGACCAGATTGATACCGGATTCCAGAGTACGGCTGTAGCTGCCGAGCCGTTCTATCACGACAGCTTCGGACTGCTGGACGATCATCAATCCCTTGGCCAGCAGAATGACGACAAGCGCCACGATGAAGAGAATGATGATGAGACCCGGACTGATGATCATGTTGCTCAACTCCCTTGAACTGGGCAGCTTCCGACGCGCTCCACGCAGAGCGTGATGCCTTCGACGCTGAGGATCCTGACCGTGTCCCCCGCTGCCGGCTTCGTCTCCCCCTCCCAGCGTAGCGGATACTCATTGCCTGACACGCGCACGGCAAGTTTGCCGCCGTTGCCGATGATCACCTTGGCCAGCTGCCCGGACTCCGCGCCACTGCCCAGGGTACCGTAGGGCGTCTTGGGCAACAGATAGGGATGGATCTTGCGGACGACACGCCACCCTGATCCGGTAGCCAGAGCGCAGACGCAGCGCACTGACCCCCAACGCCAGCAGCACGAATTGCGCTCCCAGCAACTCAAGCCCCGCCAGAATCAATCCGAGAATGACCCAGAGATGCCACGCTGCCACACCTGTCATGCCATCGTTCTCCCAAGCGTTTCTCTCGTCCATTGCGGTCAAGAGACTGAAGAAATCTCGTGCTGAAAATGCCACGAGCGCAGCCCGAGTAAACCTCAGACTGCGCTCGTGTACCAGCAACAGCTCGGTATCCGCCGGCGCCACCAGTTGCAGTGCCTGTGGCGCGATACTGAACTCGCTGTCCTCGATCAGATGACTCTCGCCGTCCAGATTGACCGGCAGCGGCTCCCCCCGATAGCGCAGCGTATCGGTACGCACATAACGCACGAAATGACCGTTCTCAGGCAGGGATTCCAACTCTTCCACCACCTCACCGATGCGCGCGATGGGGAAATCACGAATCACCAGCACATCGAAACCGGCATCATCGAGCAAGGCCCGTGGCGCCAGCTCCTGCCCGCCACCGGCCTGCCGACCATTGCCGATGGCCAGCACGAACAGCGCAAGCTCTTCCTCGACCCCATCGAGCGTGAGACGTCCTCGATAGGGACGGAAATCCCACGCCTTGAGCACGCCCATCAGCGAATAGGCCCCACCCCCGAACAGCTTCTTGAGTCCGGCCGGGGTCGAGCGGGTCACCTCCGCTCCGAAACCGGCCGAGGCGACATTGAGGAAGTAGGCATCATCGAGCTGCACCAGATCCACCGCTCGTGATTGCCCTTCACAGGCCAGTGCCAGAGCCTCGGAGATACCGGGCGGTATCCCGAGCGAGGTCGCCAGGTCATTGGCCGTCCCCAGCGGAAGAATGGCCAGTTCCGGACGTTGAGCCCGTGGATGCGTCATCAGCGCATTGGCCAGCAGGTTGAGCGTGCCATCCCCGCCCCCGGCAATCAGGCGTGTGACGCCTTCCGCGATCGCTTCATCCACCAACCTCGCGACATCCTGTGCTTCGAAGGTCAGACGTATCTCCAACCCCTGGGTGCGCTCACGCTGGGCGAACAAGGCATCACGCAGCTCAGGCTGCTGTGCCTTCTCACCGTTGAGTATCACGCGCACACGCGCCGCTGATTCCATGTGGTGTCTCCTTGGCGACATGCGGATCGAGCGACAAGCATACTCCCGTCAGGCCTCAGGAATGAACCACCCACGCCAGCAAGGGAAGAATCATCACCACGCTGATCAGGAGCAATCCCTGTTGCGGCGCCAGCGGGGTACTGAGCAGCGCGGTGGCCACGATGGCCGAGCCCCCCAGCTGAATACTGCCCAACAGCGCCGCCGCCGTACCAGCACGCTCACCGAAGGCTTCCAGCGCCAGACTGGAAGCGGCGCCCAGGGCCAGCGAGAAACCGACTGACAGCACCCCCACCGGCACCATGAAGGCTGCCGCCGACAACGGCAGCCAGGCCATGGCGGCCCCTTGCATCAGCCCGGAGACTAGGATGATCGCCAGTCCCAGCCGAACCGTCGGCTGGCGTCCCAGCCGGGTGATCACGCGCGGTGCGAAGAAGAACGTCAGGATATTGATCACGGCGTTGCCCCCAAACATCGCGCTGAAGGCAAGCTCGGAATGGCCCAGCGTTTCCACCAGCAACTCGGAAGAGGAGGAGACATACAGCAGGATCGCACTCATCGCCGACATGGCCACCAGCGCCTGATACAGAAAGCGCCAGCTGGTCAGCACCGGACGATACCGCGCCCAATTGTAGAGCGGACGCTCCACCACCGTGTTGGCGGGGCGCGTCTCGGCGAACAGCCGCCAGGCGGCTGACCCGACGCATAGCGCGAAGAACCCCATGAACAGGAAGTTGGAACGCCACCCGAACTGCACCGCCAGCAGGCCGCCCAGAACCGGCGCCAACGCCGGAATGATGCACAACGCGCCGTTGAGGTAGCTGTACATCCTGGCACCCTGCTCCGGCGTATAGCAGTCACGCACCGCCGCGAAGGCCACCGTGACGGTGGCACAGGCACCCAGCCCCTGCAGGATGCGCCCGACATACAACATGCCGATGTCCTGGGCCAGCGTCGCGACCACGGCACCTGCCAGATAGACCAGCGCACCGCCCAGCAAGGCGGGACGACGGCCATAGAGGTCCGTCAGCGGCCCGACCAGAATCTGGCCGACCCCCACCGCACCGAGAAACAGGGTCACCGTCATCTGCATCACGTCGGTGGGCTGCGCAAACTCGCGCGCCATCGCCGGCAGCGATGGGAGATAGATATCGATCGCCAGCGGCGAGAACATCACGCAGCCGACCATTAGCAGCAACAGTTGTCGGGCACTCGGCAGGGGCCGTGCGGTAGCGGAGGAAGACGCGGACATGGAGTCTCTCCCCCTCAATCCGCGCCTGGACCTCAATCTCCTGCAGGTGTTGCAGGTGCTTCTGGAAGAATGCAGCGTCACGCGGGCCGCGGGCCGTCTGCACCTTTCCCAGTCGGCCGTCAGCAAGAGCCTGGCTCGCCTGAGAGCGATGTTCGATGACCCCCTCTTCATTCGAGAGCGTCATGGCCTGCGGCCCACGCCACGTGCGCTCGGGCTCAGGGGTGAGCTTGCCGAGCTGCTCTCGCGTCTCGAGCATCTCAGCGCACCGCCG
Source organism: Cobetia sp. ICG0124 (assembly GCF_004006355.1). NCBI lineage: Bacteria > Pseudomonadati > Pseudomonadota > Gammaproteobacteria > Oceanospirillales > Halomonadaceae > Cobetia > Cobetia sp. ICG0124. The sequence continues at coordinate 2,340,707 of NZ_CP024893.1, forward strand.
ACCTTCACGCCCGCCACCAGTCGCCGACGCTTCCAGCTGGCCGTGCTGGAGAGCGCCTGGGCGACGCTGATGCCCTCCTGTACCCGCGCCCTCACCCAGGCCCTCCCGCTCGGCAGTCTCGAGATCAGTCGCTGGCAGGCCGACTGTCTCAATCTGATGGAAAGAGGCCTGCTGGATATCGGCCTCGGGGCACACGACCATCCGACCGACACGCCGAGCGAGCCCCCGGCGCTACCGAGAGGCTTCCACTCGCACACCCTGTGGCGCGATGATCACGTGATGTTGCTGCGCGACGGCCATCCACTGCTCGAGCGTTCGGTGCCGCTGACTCTCGAGGAGTTCGCCACGCTCGATCATGTCCAGGCCACCTGCGAGGGCCGCTCTCGCTGGTCGCTGGATGAGCGGCTCGAACGGCATGGTGCTCCGCGTCGCATCAAGGTACTGGTGCCGGACTTCCGGGATGCCTTGAGCATCGTCGCGCACAGTGAGCTCATCTTCTGCGCACCCAGAAGCTTCGCCCAGGCCAGCCGCCAGCAACACGGACTGGTCATTCGCGAACTGCCGCTGAAACTGCCGGCCCTGAGTTATCGCCTCATCTGGCATGCCAGCCACGAGCAGGACCCGGGCCATCGCTGGCTGCGTCAATCGCTGATGACCCACATTCGCAACGCCCATGGGGCAGACGCAGCCGCCGACGAACACTAGAATGGCCGCACACGAGGTATTTCCATGCGCCCCATCATCCGCCTGTTCTTCCGCACTCTGCGACTGGTACTGGCCCCCTTCATGCTGATCAGCGAAAAGCTGACCCGTGGCAGTGCACTGGAGCGCAGTCCTGCCCAGCAGGCTGAAGTCGATGCCGAGACCGCCAGGCTGGCGCTGTATCAATTCTCGACCTGCCCGTTCTGCATCAAGGTGCGCAAACGCATGCATCAGCTGAACCTGAACATCGAGCAGCGCGACACCCAGCACAACGCCACTCACCGCCAGGCCCTCGAACAGGGTGGCGGTCGCGTCAAGGTGCCGTGCCTGCTGATCACCCATGACGATGGCCACGAGGAATGGATGTACGAATCCGACACCATCAATGCCTATCTGCAGGAACGCTTCGGTCGCGCCGCCTGATCAGGCCAGCGTCTGACACATTCCCGTCCGCTTAGCCCGGTGAGCCTGGCTCATCCGATCCATCGCCCACACCATCGCCAATGTCAGCATGACGGCCCCCAGGGTGTGCGCCAGCGCCAGATCCAGTGGCAGCCACCACAGCACATTGGCGATCCCCAGCCCAGCCTGCAGCCCCCAGGCTGCCAGCGCCCAGCCCCAGGGATTGGCACATGACGCCGCTGGCGCCAGTAGAGCATCAGCAGCATTGCGCCCAGCAACACTGCTCCACCGCGATGCGCCAGATGGATGGCGGTACGCGCCTCCCCATGCAGCTGTCCGTGCAGATAGCTCGGGCCGACATCCTGAGACAGATGGAAGCCCTCTCCCCAATCCATCGCCGGCCATAGCGAGCCATTGCAGGTGGGGAAACCCTCGCAGGCGAGTCCGGCATAATTGCTCGAGGTCCAGCCTCCCAATGCCAGCTGTCCAAGCAACAGTGCCGCTGCCAGCGTGGCCAGCCACGGCTGACGCAAGACACGATGCCCGTGATCGTCCGCCGCTCACGCCGCCGGACACGCCAGCCCAGCACGAGTAATGCCAGTGACGCCAGCCCGAGCAGGCTCGCCGCATAGCGGTGAATCATCTCAGCCCATGCCTTGTAGCCCTCCAGCGGGTGGTGAGGACTATGCAAGCTTGCCGTGTGCGCATCCGGCACCACCAGGGCGCCATAACAGCCAGGCCAATCGGGGCATCCCAGGCCGGCATCCACCAGGCGCGTCCAGGCCCCGAGGCCGATCACGAGAATGACCAGTCCCAGCATGCCGGCGACCAGATGCCGAGCCATCCGCCACACACGGCTCAGCTCAGCGCGGCGCAGCCGGATTGCGCTTGAGCAATCGGCGCACATCCTTCATGACGGCCTGCGGTGTGATCTCGGGGCCGTATGCCACCACGACTCGCCCCTGTGGGTCGATCAAGCGCAACGGCTGTGGCGAGGCCCCGGCACCATTCGCCGAGGGCCAATGGCCCAGCGCACGCTGCTCCCCCGGTACTTGGGGATGCTGAAAGGACTGCTCGGCCACCACCAGACGCCCCAGCCGCGGCGCCTCCTTGCCAAGGGCGCGGTGCAGACGCCACCAACGTTCGGCCTGCGCCGTGGCCAGCTCCGACCGACTCGGCTCCGGCCAGCTGAGCCAGAAACGCTGCTCATCCGCGCCCCGAGCGGCTCTGGGCGGCATGCCACGAGATACTCCAGTGACCAGTCCTGCAGCGGCATCACGTCCGGCAGCAAGGCACCGTTCGCCACCCGCCCTTCGGGTATCCCCACCTGCACACTCAGCATGGCCCACGCCAATGGCAACGGGGCAGACAGCAGCCCCAGCAATGCCACAAGTTTCAGACGCTGTCGCATCACGTGTGTCATCGCTAGACCTGACGCTGACGCAGCGCGGCCTGTCGTTGGCGGCGCGCGCCCACGATCATCACCACCGCCGCACCGAGACTGAGCCCCAGCCACTGCAGGGCATAGGCGTAATGGCGCTCAGGCGTCATGTTGCTCGGCTGCCACCAGGGCAAGAACCTTCCCGCACCGCCGGTCTGGTGCACGATGCCGGCAAACGCCGGAGCGCCAAGCGTCTTCCAGGCACTCAGATCCACCTGCTGCAACCGCTGCCCCTCCCGGTTGGGGCCGAACAGTGGCCCACCGCTGGTCCCCTGGCCGTTCAACCACTGCCAGCGACCCCTGATCACCTGAGAGCCTTCAGGGGTGGTGAACTCCGGGTCCGCACGTGGCGCTGGCGATGCCACGAAGCCCCGCTCCACCAGCCACCAGCGGCCATCCAGCGTTCGAAAGGGCGTGAGCACCGCCACGCCATGGCGCTTGTCCAGCGTGCGGTTGTCCAGCAGCAGGCTGTGCTCCGCGAGCCACTCGCCGCGCAGCTCGATCAGGCTGGCACTGGCGGGCGGTGCCGTCGGCATCACCAGCTCCGGCGCGCTGGCGGTATCCTCCAGATGCTGGGCACGCGCCTGGCCACGCATCACCTGCCAGCTGCACAGACACAGGCCGAGCACGATCAGGCATCCCCAGAACAGCCACCAGCCGCGTCCGACCTGGCGCTCCTGCGTCGCTGTGGATGACGCCTCTGTGGATGACGCCTGCGCCGCTGGCACTGACTTGCGCTTGTCAGCCGGATGAGCTCGACTGTCACAAGCGAGTGCTGCGCTGTGCTCACCCGCCACTGTCTGCGCCCCGGGAGGTGACATGCTGCTCAAATCGCTGATCGCGCTGGTCTTCGTCGGCATGCTGGCAAGTCTCATCGCCGGAGCCGGCTTTCTGTTACACGACGGCAGCCGCAGTCGACGCCTGCTGACGTCTCTCAAGTGGCGAGTGGGCCTGGCGGTCTGTCTGGTGATTCTGCTGGTCATGGGCTTCTCCACCGGAATGCTGAACTGACTCGCGCTCGACGCTCTTCGGCCTGCCTCAGAACACGTAGACGAACAGAAACAGGCCGATCCACACCGCATCGACGAAGTGCCAATACCAGGCAGCCGCCTCGAAGGCGAAATGGCGCTCGCGGGAAAAATGACCGCGAATCACCCGAACCAGCATCACGATCAGGATCACGGTGCCGATGGTGACATGCAGGCCATGAAAGCCGGTCAGCAGGAAGAAGGTACCGCCATAGACACCGGCTTGAAGCGTCAGCCCCAGATGATGCCAGGCCTCGTAATATTCGAGCCCCTGCAACAGCAGGAAGCACACCCCAAGCGTCACGGTACCCGCCAGCCAGTTGCGCGCCGTGCGGCGATATCCCATCTTCAGCGCCTCATGGGCCACCGTCAGGGTGACACTGGAACTGACCAGCAGCAGCGTATTGGCCAGCGGCAACTGCCAGGGGGACAGCACTTCCTTCGGTCCGGCAATGCTGGCATCCGGCGGATTCATCAAGGGCCAGCTGGCCGTGAAATCAGGCCACAACAGGGCCGTCACGCCCTTGGCACCCTCGCCATCCAGCCATGGCAACGCGAAAGTACGTACGTAGAACAACGCGCCGAAGAAGGCAGCGAAGAACATCAGTTCAGAGAAGATGAACCACGCCATGCCCCAACGAAACGAGCGGTCCATCTGATCGTCGTAAAGGCCGCCCATCGACTCGCGAACGACATCGCGAAACCATCCTGCCATCACCAGCACCACGGCCAGCATGCCGATGCCTGACAACCAGGCGGCGCTGCCATGCACCATCCAGATTCCCGTGCCGATCATCATCCCACCCACGGCCAGCACACCGAGGATGGGCCAGGCACTATGTGCCGGAACGTAATAGCTGCCACCGCTCATCGTTCACCTCCTGCAGAGTTCTCTGCCAGGTCGCCCGCCGGCATCGACGGCATCGTGACCGGGTAAAGGGTATAGGCCAGCGTCAGATCGCGAATGCCCTCGGGGAGATCCGGGTCCACCTGGAAGACCAGCGGCAACTCGCGCCGCTCTCCCGCCGCCAGCGTCTGTTCCTGAAAGCAGAAACACATGATCTTGCGCAGATGCAGCGAGCCCTCGGCAGGACTGACGCTTGGGACCGCACGACCACGCACCGGATGATCGGCGTGATTGGTGAACACGAAGCGTGCGCGGTACTGGCCACCGGGGTGGATGCGGAACTGCTCATCCAGCGCCTCGAGTGTCCAGGGCAGACCCTGTCCCTGCTGGGTGATGAAGCGCACCGAGACCCAACGGCTCTCGTCGATCTCCATGGCCACCGCAGCCCTGGCCTGACTGGCGGCCTTGCCATTGAGGCCCGTGAGATTGCAGAAGACGTCATAGAGCGGCACCAGCGCGAAGGCGAAGCCCAGCATCCCGACCAGCGCCAGCAGCGTGCGCCGCACGGTACGTGCCACCGCCTGTTGCTGTGCTGCGTGATCGCGTGAGGACATGTCACTCTCCTGGCCGCTGGCTATCGCTCAGCGGATGATCTGACCATCGCGGGTCTGCGGCGGTATCTCGAAGGTATGCAGCGGTGCCGGGCTTGGCACGCTCCACTCAAGATCCACCGCCCCTTCCCAGGCCTTGGCTGGCGCCCTGACACCGCCGCGCGCGCACTTGATGATCACGACCAGGAACAGCAGCTGCGAGATACCGAACAGGAAGGCCCCGATACTGGACAGCATGTTGAAGTCGGCGAATTGCAGCGCGTAATCCGGAATGCGCCGTGGCATGCCGGCCAGCCCCGAGAAGTGCATCGGGAAGAAGGTGAGATTGACGCCGATGACCGACATCCAGAAATGCCATTTCGAGAGCCCCTCGTGGGGATAGAAGCCGGTCCACTTGGGTAGCCAGTAATAGGCCCCGGCGAGAATCGCGAACAACGCGCCGGGCACCAGTACGTAATGGAAATGGGCCACCACGAAATAGGTGTCGTGATACTGGAAATCCGCTGGCGCGATGGCCAGCATCAACCCCGAGAAGCCGCCGATGGTGAACTGGACGATGAAGGCGATGGCAAACAGCATCGGGGGCTCGAAGCTCAAGGAGCCACGGAACATGGTGGCGATCCAGTTGAAGACCTTCACGCCGGTCGGCACCGCGATCAGCATCGTCGTGTACATGAAGAACAGCTCCGCCACCAATGGCAGGCCGACGGCGAACATGTGATGCGCCCAGACCAGGAAGGACATGATGGCGATGGAGCCGGTGGCGTAGACCATCGAGGCGTAGCCGAACAATCGCTTGCGCGAGAAGGTCGGCACGATGGCGGACACGATCCCGAAGGCCGGCAGGATCATGATGTAGACCTCAGGATGGCCGAAGAACCAGAACAGATGCTGGAACAGCACCGGGTCTCCCCCGCCTGCGGCATTGAAGTAGCTGGTGCCGAAGTTGATGTCGAACAGCATCATGGTGATGGCACCCGCCAGCACCGGCATCACCGCGATCAGCAGGAAAGCGGTGATCAACCAGGTCCAGACGAACAGCGGCATGTCCATCAGGCGCATGCCCGGCGCACGCAGATTGAGGATGGTGGCGATGATGTTGATGGCGCCGAGAATCGAGCTGATGCCGGCGATGTGCAGCGAGAAGATGAAGAAGCTGGTCGAGGGCGGCGCATAGGTGGTGGAAAGCGGTGCGTAGAAGGTCCAGCCGAAGTTGGGACCCCCGCCCTCCATCAACAGGGTGGAAAGCAGCAGCAGGAAGGCGACCGGCAACAGCCAGAAGCTGAAGTTGTTGAGACGCGGAAGCGCCATGTCAGGGGCGCCGATCTGCAGCGGAATCATCCAGTTGGCCAGTCCCGTGAAGGCCGGCATGATGGCACCGAACACCATGATCAGCCCATGCATGGTGGTCATCTGGTTGAAGAACTCCGGCTGCACCATCTGCAGGCCGGGCTGAAAGAGCTCGGTACGGATCACCAGTGCCATGATGCCGCCGATGAACAGCATGCTCAGCGAGAAGATCAGATAGAGCGTGCCGATATCCTTGTGGTTGGTGGTCAATAGCCAGCGCAGCATGCCGCGCGGCGCGGTGCCATGGCCTCCTCCCGCATGGGAGCCGCCTGCGGAATAGCCGCCGGCTGCCCCCTCGCTCTCGCTGGCCTGAAGTACCGCCTTGCGTGGCTGTTCACTGGCCATGACACGCCTCCTGAATGCGTCGCTTGCACGCTATTGAGACAGCTGTTCCTTGATGACGGCTGGCTGTACCAGCTCGCCGGTATCGTTGCCCCAGGCATTGCGCTCATAGGTGATGACAGCCGCAAGCTCGACCGGACTGAGCACATCGGCGAAGGCCGCCATGGGCGTGCCTGCCTTGCCGTTCACCACGATATCGATGTGCGCCTGCATGTCCTGCGTGACGATGGCACTCCCCACCAATGAGGGGAATGCCGGGGGCATGCCCTGTCCATCCGGCTGGTGGCAGGCGGAGCAGATGGTGGCGTAGGTCTTCTCGCCCTTCTCCATCAACTCCTCGAGACTCCAGTCGCGTCCGGCATCATTGCGTGACGCTTCGGCCTCGGCCTTGCGTGCGATCAGCCACTCGTCGAATTCGGCCTCCGGCAGCGCCTCGACCACCACCGGCATGAAACCGTGGTCCTTGCCGCACAGCTCGGTGCATTGGCCGCGATAGGTGCCGGGTGTCTCGATGCGGGTCCAGGCCTCGTTGATGAAGCCGGGGATGGCGTCCTTCTTGACGCCGAAGTCCGGCACCCACCAGGAGTGGATGACATCGGAGGACGTCGTCAGGAAGCGCACCTTGCGATTGATGGGCAGCACCAGCGGATTGTCGACTTCCAGCAGGTAATGCTCGCCCTTGGCGGCGGTGTTGTTGATCTGCTCGCGCGGGGTCGCGAGACTTGAGGTGAAGGCGACATCCTCGCCCAGATACTCATATTGCCAGCGCCATTGGTGCCCGGTGATCTTCACGTCAAGCGCCGATTCGGAGGCGTCGTACATGTCCTTGAGGGTGGCGGTGGCGGGAACTGCCATCACCACCAGGATCAGCAACGGGATGGCGGTCCATAGAATCTCGATGCGGGTGTTCTCGTGGAAGCTGGCCGCGACCGCACCACGCGACTTGCGATGCTTGACCATCGCGTACCCCATCACACCGAACACCACGATCCCGATGACCACACAGATCCAGAAGATGATCATATGCAGGGAGTGGATCTCGCGACTGACGGCCGTGACGCCGACCGGCATGTTGTATTCGACTCCCCATGCCGCGGGAACGAGCCCCATCAGTGACACCGCCTCAGTGACACCGCCGTCATCGGGCGCCACGAGCGCCGCCACCGGAGTGCGGTGACACGGGAAAGGCATTCCGCGATCCACGACATCGGCGCCTCCTTGTCATTGTTATCGAGAGCCTCATCCGGATGACGGCAATGAGCGACTCCCTGTGCTCCGACTTGCTTGGAGTATAGAAGAGCTGGGCGGAACACAAGGTCGCGTGGATCAACCCACTGATACTCCTTGGTCGCAAGGCGAGGAAGTGCAACAGCGGCTACGGGGCCACGTCGGGTCAGCCCGGGGCGACCAATGGCGAAGTTATATGCACAAACATAGATGTTAGCGTCACGCCGATGACACGCCATGCATTGCCGTCGCCCACTCACACGCCTACTGGAACGCCCCATGAACGCCATCTGGCTCGCCCTGTTCGGCTGTCTCGCCTTTGCCATCGGTTATCGCTTCTACTCGCGCTTTCTGGCGGAACGCATCTTCCGTCTCGACCCCGATTACGTGACTCCCGCCCATGCGCTGCGCGATGACACCGACTACCTGCCGACCAATCGCTGGATACTCTGGGGCCACCACTTCACCTCGGTCGCCGGTGCAGCGCCCATCGTCGGGCCGGCGATCGCCGTCTACTGGGGCTGGCTGCCGGCGGTGCTGTGGGTCGTGCTGGGCAGCCTGTTTGCCGCAGGAGTCCATGACTTCGGCACCTTGACGCTCTCGGCGCGTCACCGAGGCCAGTCCATCGGCACGCTGGCGGACAAGCTGATCGGCAAGCGCGCCAAGCTGTTGTTCCTGTTCATCATCCTGATTCTGGTGCTGATGCTGAACGCGGTGTTCGCCTGGGTGATCGCCAACCTGTTCATCAACTTCCCGGCCAGCGTGCTGTCGGTGCTCATCCAGATTCCGCTGGCGGTCTGGATCGGCCATCGTGTCTATCGGCGTGGCGGCAAGATGCTGTTGCCCTCGATACTGGCGCTGCTGGTGATGTATGCCGCTGCCCTGCTGGCCGGCCAGTACGAATTCTTGCAGATTGATCTGGCCGGCACCTTCACCGCCATGGCAGGCGGCGAGGATGGCACCTTGCTGTTCGGCCTCTCACCGATCTCCAGTGCCTTCCTGGTGTGGATCGTCGTGCTGATGGCCTATGTCTACATCGCCTCGGTGCTGCCGGTGTGGAAGCTGCTGCAACCGCGCGACACCATCAATTCCCATCAGCTGGTGGTCGGACTGGTGCTGCTGTATCTGGGGCTCGCCGTGGGCGGCCCACATCTCACGGCGCCGGCCTACAACACCGAAGCCGAGATGTCCTTCTATCCGCTGCTGTTCATCACCATCGCCTGCGGCGCGATCTCGGGCTTCCATGGACTGGTCGCCTCGGGGACCACCTCCAAGCAGCTTGCCCATGAGCCGGATGCACGCATGATCGGCTACACCGGCGCACTGGGCGAAGGCATGCTGGCGCTGATTTCCATCATCGCGGTAGCGACCCTCTTCGGGACCCAGGCCGATTTCACCGCCACCTATTCAAGCTTCGCCGCCGCCGGTGCCAACGGGCTCTCCAGCTTCGTGGAGGGTGCAGGACAGCTGATCTCGCACCTTGGCCTGCCGGCCAGCATCGGCAGTACCCTGGTGGCGGTCATCGTGGTGAGTTTCGCGGCCACCACACTGGATTCCGCGGTACGTCTGATGCGCTACATCATCGCGGAGCTAGGCAGCGAGTACGGCATGCCGGCACTCAGCCACAAGCACGTCGCGACCAGCATCGCGGTCATCTCCAGCGCCGCGCTGGTCATCCTGCCGCAGGGGCCCAAGGGCTTCGGTTCCGGCGGCTATCTGCTGTGGCCGCTGTTCGGGACCAGCAACCAGCTGCTGGCAGGGATCTCGCTGATGCTGATTTCGGTCTGGCTCAAGCGTCAGGGACGCCCGGTGATCTACACCCTGGCTCCGATGGTCTTCCTGATGATCATGACCCTGTGGGCGATGGTGCAGCAGGTAGTCCTGGACTGGTCCGGCATGGGCAGCAACGACCCGCAATGGCTGCTGTTCACCTTCGGCAGCCTGATCATGGTGTTCGCGCTGTGGATTCTGCTGGAGGCCAGCCGCAGCCTGAAGGCACCCGCTCAGGTGAGCGCCCATGAGAGCTGATGACGACTCCCGCGTGACGCGCTCGCCACGACACCCCGGACTGACGAGGCGCCTGCTGACAGGTGCCGCAGGGCTGCGGGATGGCTGGGAGGCCATGCTGCGCGTCAATCAGCAGCGTGACCTGGCGCAGCTCGCCCGCGAGGAGGAAGACATCTTCATGATGATGAGCTTCGCCGAGCTGATGGGCATCCCCAATCCGGCACCCGCCGTCTCACTGGAGATGCTGCCGCTGATGCTGGAGCGCATGCACGACTGGCACCTGCGCCAGGGGCTTGAGCATTCACCGCTGGAAGGGATCAAATGCTGCTGAACTGGCTCAGGCGGCGTCGCCCCGAGATCTGGTTCTTCGGCGGCAAGGGCGGTGTCGGCAAGACCAGCTGCGCGGCGGCGCAGGCATTGGCGCTGGCAGAGAAAGGCGAGCCGACACTGCTGGTGTCGACGGACCCGGCGCACAATCTGGGCGATCTGTTCGGGGATCTGGGAGGCAGACCGCGCGCCATCGCGGCGTGCCTGGATGTGATGGAGCTGGACCCCGAACAGGAGTGCGAGCGCTATCTCGAGGAGGTACGCCAACGCATCGCGCCACTGGTCAGCGGGGAGCGCAGCGCCACGGTGATGCGCCAGCTGGCACTCGCACGCCATGCGCCGGGCACCAGTGAAGCGGCGCTCTTCGATGCGCTGGTCGAGATCATCCTTACCCCGCCTGCCCCACTGACACCGGACAGCTCATCGTATCGACACATCCTGTTCGATACGGCTCCCAGCGGGCACACCATCCGACTGCTGAGCTTGCCGGAGGTGCTGGGCGGCTGGCTGGAAGGCATGCTGGGCCAGCGCCGGCGAGCCGTCGCGGAGCGCAGCCTGTGGCTGGACAGCCAGCAGACATGCTGATCACCTGGCAACAATCTGTTGCAGCACGATGCGCAATAACTGCACAAAACAACCATACAGCCGCCTCGCCATTCCGATAGAATAGCTGGCTAAATATTTTTCTCATCATGACACCATTGCCTTGGCGTGCCGCACCCGCGGCGGGCCAGGGTGTGACGATTGAAACGCACCTCAGCCCCTGAACTTCGTAAAGGACGCTCCATGGCCCCGACTTCCCTCCGTCTACCCCGCCTGCAGAGACAACCCTTGGCCGTCAATGCCCGCCGCCTTGGCTTGCTTCCGGCAAGCCTGCTGCTGATCGGTGCCCTGTTGGCCGGTTGTAGCGGCGACAAGGAAGAGGCTGCCCAAGGCCCCTCCGCAGGTGCAAGCCAGGCCGCTCAGGTCGATGTCATTACCGTCACCACGCAGGATGTGCCTATCACCACCGAGCTGCCGGGCCGCACGCGCGCCTATCAGATCGCTGAAGTACGTCCGCAGGTGGGAGGCATCATCGAATCGCGTGACTTCACCGAAGGCAGTGACGTCAAGGAGGGGCAGGCGCTTTATCACATTGATTCACGCACCTATCGCGCCGATGTCGAGAGCGCCAAGGCGAGTCTGGCGCGTGCCGAGGCGAGCCTCAACACCTCCAGCCTCAAGGCCAAGCGCTTCAAGAACCTCGTGGCACGCAAGATGGTCAGCCAACAGGATTATGATGATGCCGTGGCGACCGTCGGCGAGGATCGCGCCGATGTCGCCTCTGCCAAGGCTGCCCTAACCAGCGCCCAGATCAATCTGGATTACAGCGTGGTGAAGGCCCCCATCAGCGGTCGTATCGGCAAGTCGAGCGTCACCAAGGGCGCATTGGTCACGGCAAGCCAGGACACCAGCCTGGCAACGGTCCAGCGGCTCGACCCCATCTATGTTGACGTGACCCAGTCCGCTACCGAAGTTCTGCGCCTCAAGCGTGAATTGGCCGAGAATCGCGATGCCGCCGCAGCACCGGCTCAAGCATCGGTGGAACTGGTAATGGAAGATGGCAGCGTATACGGCACTCAGGGCAAGTTGCAGTTTGCGGATATCACCGTCGATGAAGGTACCGGCATGGTCACGCTGCGCGCTCTGTTCCCCAACGAGGACGAGCTGTTGTTGCCCGGCATGTTCGTGCGCGCCCGCCTGACGGAGACGGTGGCCAGGGATGCCATTCTGGTTCCGCAGAAAGCCGTGAGTCGTGACAGCAAAGGCAATGCGAGCGTGATGACGGTCAATGCTGACAACAAGGTCGAAGCGCGGCACGTCCCGAACGACGTTCCAGGAGCCTCAAACGTCATGGTCAGATTCTTCATCGATCGCCCTATCTTCGCCTGGGTGCTCGCCATCATCGTGATGCTGGGGGGTATCTTCAGTATCCTCAAGCTGCCGATCGAGCAATATCCCTCGCTGGCCCCGACCAGCATTACCATTCAGGCCACCTACTCCGGCGCTTCAGCCCAGACGGTAGAAGATACGGTGACTCAGGTCATCGAGCAGCAGATGAACGGCATCGACAATCTGCTGTACATGAGTTCGAGTTCAGACTCCCAGGGCAATGCCAGCATCGAGCTGAGCTTTGACACTGGCACCGATCCCGACATCGCTCAGGTGCAGGTGCAGAACAAGCTGCAGCTGGCTACCCCGCGCCTGCCGCAATCCGTCCAGAACCAGGGTGTCTCGGTCACCAAATCGTCCGGCAGCTTTCTGATGGTGGCAGCTTTCGTCTCTGACGATGGCAGCATGACCAAACAGCAATTGACCGACTATGTCGCCTCCGATATCCAGGACGAGGTAGCTCGCGTTCAGGGCGTGGGCGAAACTCAACTGTTCGGCGCACCGGGGGCCATGCGCGTCTGGCTTGACCCGCAGAAGCTCAACAACTTCAAGCTGACCACCAGCGATGTCACCACGGCCATCAGCACGCAGAACAACCAGATCGCCTCGGGCCAGCTTGGCAACCTGCCGGCGGTGAAGGGTCAGCAGCTCAACGCTACCATCGTGGCTCAGACACTCTTCGAGACACCGGAACAGTTCGGCAACATTCTGCTCAAGACACAGGAAGATGGCTCTCAGGTCTATCTGCGCGATGTCGGCCGTGTCGAGAAAGGGGCGGAAAGCTACAGCACCGTCAGCCGCTACAATGGCAAGCCTGCTGCAGGGCTGGGCATCAAGCTCGCCTCGGGTGCCAACGCACTGGACACCGTACAAGCCGTCAAGGATCGTCTCGGTGAGCTGTCCGACTACTTCCCCCCGGGCATGAGCTTCAAGGTACCTTACGACACCTCGCCCTTCGTCAAGATTTCCATTGAAGAAGTGGTGATGACGCTGCTGGAAGCCGTGGCGCTGGTCTTCCTGGTAATGCTTCTGTTCCTGCAGAACTTCCGTGCCACGCTTATCCCCACCATCGCTGTCCCGGTCGTTCTGCTGGGCACCTTCGGGGTGCTGGAAGTGATGGGCTTCTCCATCAATACCCTGACGATGTTCGCCATGGTGTTGGCGATTGGGCTGCTGGTCGACGATGCGATCGTGGTGGTGGAGAACGTCGAGCGCGTGATGCATGAGGAAAAGCTCTCGCCGCTCGAGGCGACGCGCAAGTCAATGGGACAGATCACCGGCGCTCTGGTCGGCATCGGTCTCGTGCTGTCTTCCGTGTTCATCCCGATGGCCTTCTTCCCCGGCACCACAGGGGCAATCTTCCGTCAATTCTCGGTGACCATCGTCTCGGCCATGACGTTGTCCGTGCTGGTGGCGTTGATCCTGACACCGGCCCTGTGCGCCACGTTGCTGAAGCCGACCAAGGAGAAGACCACCGGCTTCTTCGGGCTGTTCAACCGGGTCTTCGACCGCTCCAACGCGCGCTACCAGAAAGGCGTCGGTGGCATGCTCAAGCGCACTGGCCGTTCCATGCTGGTCTACGCCTTGATCGTGGTCGGCTGCGGGGTACTGTTCACTCGCATCTCCACGGGCTTCCTGCCCGATGAAGACCAGGGCTATCTGTTCAATCAGGTCATCCTGCCGGTGGGCTCCACTCAGGAACAGACGCTCGAGACGCTGGAAAAGGTCGAGCATCACTTCCTCGTCGATCAGGAAGATGCCGTTCAGGAAATGTTCGACGTCGCCGGCTTCAGTTTCGCTGGCCGAGGCCAGAACATGGGCCTGGCGTTCATCAACCTCAAACCCTGGGATGAACGTACTCGTGACTCCTTCAGCGTGGTCGGACAAGCTCAGAGCTACTTCAACACCTTGAAGGAAGCCGTGGTCTTCGCCATCAACCCGCCACCGATCATGGAACTGGGCAACGCCAGCGGTTTCGACATGATGCTGGTGGACCGAGGGGGTATCGGCCATGAAGCACTGACCAATGCACGCAATCAACTGCTGGGAATGGCAGCTCAGAATCCAGCCGTGACCGGCCTGCGTCCCAATGGTCTGGAGGACAGTCCGCAGTTCACGCTCAACATCGACGAGCTCAAGGCGACAGCGATGGGCGTCTCGTTGTCAGAGGTCTACTCGACTCTCTCCACGGCGTGGGGCTCGAGCTATGTCAATGACTTCCTCGACAACGGCCGCACCAAGAAGGTCTACGTGCAGGCAGAAGCCAGCGCACGCATGCAGCCGGAAGATCTCAAGAAGTGGTACGTCCGCAACACCTCTGGTGAGATGGTGCCACTGAACGCCTTCATCCACGGTGAGTGGACCTATGGGTCTCCGCAGCTGGAACGCTACAATGGCGTCTCCTCGATGGAACTGTTGGGTCAGGCGGCACCGGGTTACTCCACCGGTCAGGCCATGCAGGCCATGGAAGACATGGTCGGCCAGCTCGATAATGGCGTCGCGCTGGAATGGACGGGCATTTCACTGCAGGAATCCCAGAGTGGCGGCATGGCTCCTTATCTGTATGCCATCTCGCTGGTCTTCGTCTTCCTGTGTCTGGCCGCGCTCTACGAGAGCTGGAGCATTCCGTTCTCCGTCATGCTGGTCGTCCCGCTGGGGGTCCTCGGCGCCCTGCTCGCCACCTGGCTGCGTGGCCTGGACAATGACGTCTACTTCCAGGTCGGCCTGGTGACCACCATCGGGCTCTCGGCGAAGAATGCGATCCTGATCGTCGAATTCGCCAAGGACCTCGAGGTCCAGGGCCGCTCACTGATCGACGCCACCATGGAAGCGGTACGCATGCGTCTGCGCCCGATCCTGATGACCTCCATGGCCTTCACCGGGGTCCCTGGTCACGGGCCGGGACGCAGCATGGCGGTGTCCGGATGATCGCACGTTGTTTCTGGCCTTCTATGTGTCGCGTGTTCGGGGAGCCGAAAGAGCTCAAGCGGGCCCATGAAGCCGCAAGCCAGGAAGACGATCTTGTCTGAGCATTGATCGCACGCTTCCTCATTGCCGTCACCTCGCGTGATGGCCCTGCACGCCGCCCTCTCCGGGCGGCGTGTCGGTTCATTCAGGAGAGACATGCCTCGTCCTCTAGCTGCCTTGCGTCGTCTTGCGCGCCATACCCTGGAAAGACGTGACCCGCCGACACTGTTCGCGCCTGTCACGCGCAGCGTCTCACGGCGGCGACTTCGCGCATGCGAATGCTGTGACCTGGTCGTGGCCCTTCCGGCGCTCAAGACCGGCGAGCGGGCGCGCTGCCCACGCTGTGATCATCTCTTCGCCCAACGCCACGCCCATTCCGTCCAGCGCACCCTGGCACTGGCGACGGCGTGCCTGGTGATGCTGGGGCTGACGCTGCCCTTCGAGTTCATCGCCTTTGCCACCCGCGGCATCTCCGCCAGCCTCAGTCTGGTGGACACGCCAGCGGCGCTGACGGCAGAGTCGTATCCTTCGCTGGCGGTGCTGCTGATTCTGACCATCGTGCTGCTGCCGGCGCTCTACCTGATCGGGGTGATCTACACCCACACGGCCATCGGCCTGAAGGTGGCGTTGCCCGGCATTCGCGGCATTGCCAGAACGCTCAGCCATCTGCGCCCCTGGATGATGGCCGATGTCTTCCTTGTGGGCGTGATGGTGAGTCTGGTCAAGATCGCCGGCATGGCCGATATCAGCTTCGGCCCGTCGTTCTGGGCCTTCTGTGCCTTCGCCCTGCTGATGACCAAGACCCTGGCCAGCATCGACGGTGATCGCATGTGGTTCGCCCTTGCGGGCGAGCCGCCGGCCCCGGAGACAGCCAGACCGGGGCTGGGGGCCGCGCTGCAGGGGCTGGGCAGCTGTCACAGCTGCGGGTTGATCAATGAATGCACGCAGGACCAGCACGTCAACTGCCGGCGCTGCGGCGACCCGGTCCATCAGCGCAAGACACATAGTCTGCAACGTACCTGGGCGTGGTTGATCGCGGCGCTGATACTGTATCTGCCGGCCAACCTCTTCCCGATCATGAGTACCGTGAGTCTGGGCGAGAGCGACCCGCAGACCATCGCCGGCGGTATCGTGGTGCTGTGGTCCCACGGAGACTGGCCCATCGCGATGGTCATCTTCATTGCCAGCATCCTGGTGCCGGCCTCCAAGATGATCGCCATCGCCTGGCTGTGTCTCAGTGCGCAACGCCCGCAGGTCCAGCATGCCCGCGCGCGCGTCACGCTCTATCGCATCACCGAGTACATCGGCCGCTGGTCGATGGTCGACGTCTTCGTGGTGGCGCTGCTGGCGGCATTGATCCAGCTGGGCGCCCTGATGTCCGTGCACCCGGGGCCGGCAGCGCTGTCCTTTGCCAGCGTGGTGGTGCTCACGATGCTGTCCGCCCAGAGCTTTGATCCACGTCTTGTCTGGGATACTCCTCCCCTATCGATTCACCGTCACAGGATGACCTATGAGTGATGACTCTCGTGCGCGTCGTGAAAGCCGACGCCGTCTTTCGCCGATCTGGATCGTCCCGATCGTGGCATTGCTGATCGGTGCCTGGATGGTGTGGCACAACATCGCCAGCCGTGGCCCGCAGATCACCATCGAGATGGAGACGGCAGAAGGTATCGAGGCCGGCAAGACCTTGATCAAGACCCGTAACGTCGAGGTCGGCAAGGTCGAATCCGTACGCCTGTCGGACAACCTCGACAAGACCATCGTCACGGCACGCATGTCCAAGGACAGCGAGCGCATGCTCAATGAGGACACGCGTCTGTGGGTGGTCAAGCCGCGTATCGGACGCGAAGGCATCAGTGGTCTGAATACCGTGCTGTCAGGCGCCTACATCCAGCTGCAGCCCGGCGACAGTCGCGAGGAAGCCGACCACTTCGTGGCGCTGGAGCAACCTCCGGTCACGACCCAGGACGCCAAGGGGCTGCGCATCGACTTGACCAGCAATGATGGCAGCGTGCTGTCCGATGGCGACCCCGTCACCTACGAGGGCTTCGTCGTGGGGCGCGTGGAATCCAGCGAGTTCCGCCCCAGCGAGAAGGAAATGCATTACACCCTGTACATCGACTCGCCCTACAACGAGCTGGTGACCTCGACCACGCGCTTCTGGTCCACCAGCGGTGTCAGCCTGCGCCTGGACTCCCAGGGGCTTCAGGTGGACGTGGGGTCACTGGAAAGCGTACTGAGCGGCGGGGTCGCCTTCGGCATCCCCGAGGACCTGCCGCGTGGCCGCCCTGTGGTGGAGAACACCTCCTTCACCCTGTATTCCGATCAGGAAGAGGCCCGTGAAGGCAGCTTCCATCAGGCCATCGACTACGTGATCATGGTCGACGACACCGTGCGCGGCCTGTCGCGTGGCGCACCGGTGGAATTCCGCGGCGTGCGACTGGGCACGGTGGTCAGCGTGCCCTACCGCCTGACCCATCAGCGGGTACGCACGCTCTCCAGCTTCGAGATTCCCGTGCTGATTCGCATCGAACCGGAACGCCTCGAGGGTCAGGTCGATGATGAAGGCGTCAAGCAGTGGGAGAAGCGACTGGAGCGACTGTTCAAGCGTGGTCTGCGCGCGACGCTCAAGTCCGGCAACCTGCTGACCGGTGCCTTGTTCGTCGACCTGGACTTCTATGACAATCCACCGCCGTACAAGACCGATACCTTCGATGACATCGAGGTCATGCCCAGCGTGTCAGGCGGCCTCGCGCAGATGGAAGCCAAGCTCAATGCGCTGCTCGACAAGCTCAATGGCCTGGACATCGAGCCTGTACTGGGCAATCTCAACAAGACCCTGTCAGCCTCCGAGAGCCTGGTGAAGCGTCTCGACAAGACCGCCGGCCATGTCGATGCCCTGTTGGGTTCCGATGAGGTACAGAAGCTGCCGAGCGACATCAGCACCAGCCTCGACAACCTCAATCGCACCCTGGATGGCCTGACACCGGAGTCTTCTGCCTATCGCAAGCTGGAGGGAGACCTCGAGCGCCTGGACCGCGTGCTCAAGAAGGCCGAGCCGCTGCTCGACACGCTGGAGAAGAATCCCTCAAGCCTGATCTTCGACAAACCGACGACCCGTGATCCGATTCCGAGGGCCCAATGATGACAACAGCCATGAGTCTCTCGATCCGCACGGCAGCCATGCCGCAAGCGTGCAGCGCGTCTGCCTCACCGCGCACTTCAACGTCGCACAAGGGCCGCTTCGGCGGCCTGATGGCAGGTTTGTTGATGCTCGGCACACTGGCGGGTTGCACGACCGCCGCCACTGGTGTCGCTTACCTGCTGCCACAGACGACACAGACCGCTGCCCAGCGCAGCGTTGCCGCCGATGCACCCCTGCTGGAAGTGATGCCGGTGCAACTGGCCAGCTATCTGGAAGGCGGCAGTCTGGTCTATCAGACGGACGACATCACCCTGGTACAGGCCAGCCAGAACCTGTGGGCCGATGACCTGCAGGACATGCTGACCCGCCAGCTGCTGAACCAGCTGAAAGCCAGCCCCGCCCAGCCGCTGAGCCAGTACCGTATCGCGGATACCAGCCTGAGCGGATTGAAGGGTGCCCGCCTGAGCGTCAGCCTGGATCGCTTCATCGGTCGCCATGATGGCCAGTCCGTCATCACCGGTCGCTGGCGCCTGCGCGGCGTGGATGGCAGCGTGCTGGAGGAAGGCGACATCCAGACGCTGACTCCACTGACGGATGACGGCTATCCGGCACTGGTCAACAGCCTGGGCGAAGGCTGGCGTGTGACCGGCGAGCAGTTGGCACGTGAGATCGCCAAGGCATTGCCGGCCACGGCAGGTGCCAGCTGACGGTCTGATAGGCTGACAGAACGGGGCACGGTATGATGCCCAGAAACCAGAAGACCCCGGCTATCTGGCCTCAGCCCTGCTGTGGCAGTACCAGCTCACCGTCACGAATCTCGAAGCGCTTCACATCCGGCTTGTCTTCAAGACGCACGGTGCGAGTCTCGTCGCCCATGTCGACCTTGACGTTCACGAATCTCGAAGCGCTTCACATCCGGCTTGTCTTCAAGACGCACGGTGCGAGTCTCGTCGCCCATGTCGACCTTGACGTCATAACCCACCACCTTGTCGCTGGCATCCTGCACTGTCTCGCAGCGCTGCTCGGTCGTGGTGTAGGTATCGCCCTTCTTCATCTGTCCCTGGATCTGATTGCCGGCATAGCCGCCACCCACGGCACCCGCGGCGGTCAATACCTTCTTGCCGTTGCCACCGCCGAATTGATTGCCCACCACGCCTCCGACGATCGCACCGACGGCAGTGCCGACGACATTGTGGGTATCCTTGCTGGGCGCCTGATGGGTCACGGTCTCGTTGTGGCATACCTGACGCGGGGTGGTCACGGTTTCCGTCACCGCATCCACCGCCACGATATCGGCGTATTCAGGGCCTGAGTTGCTGGCCGTATAGCTGCCGATCGCCACTCCACCACCAATGCCCAGTGCAGCAACGATCGCGCCAATCAGGATGGACTTGTTCATGCGTGTTCTCCTCACCGAATAGTGTTGCAGCCTGGCTCGTCGGCCAGTCAGCCATGCCCCTGGATAACACTTGAGGGGCGTGCCGCTGCGTTCGGAGAGTAATCTAACACTGTTCGATAAACTCGGTAATGTGGCAACTTCACCACCCGGCTGTCTCAAGAAAGCAACAACCAGCCCGATAACGGCTCAGTCCCGCTGCGTCGCGGTGATGGAGACAGCCTCGTCATTGCAGAACTGGACACGAACATCTCCCCACCAGCTGAGCAGGCGACATGACTGATTGTCGGCGATGGTCTCGCTGACATCACTGGGCTTGCCCAGCAGGGACACCGCCTGAGACTCACTCATGCCTTCCACCAGATAGCCATCATCGATGGCCGAGCGAATCCGGTATTGGCGCTGGCTCTCCTGACGGGCCGCCAGAGTCCGCTGCTTTTCGCGCTCGAGACGCTCCGCGGTGGCGTCTTCAAGAGAGTATTCAATGGACGCGACCACTCTGACGCGCGATTTCCACCTGTGGCAGCGTTTCTCCAAGCAGGATCGTCTCGAGCGCGAACACCGTGCTGCCCGTCGCAAGATTGCCGAAGCCGGCACCATGGCGACCCGCATGATTCAGGCCTACCAGAGCATGGCGGCCAAGGGTGCCTCGGAAAACGCCTGCTACCGCACGATCTACAAGCACAAGGATGCCCAGGGGGATGTCCTGGTGCGCGAAGGTTGGCTGAAAGTCCGCCGGATCGTCGCCGAAGGCGGCACTACCCGTCTGCGTGGCACGCTGATCACCACCTTCAGTCTGGCAGATGGCGAGCGGGAGCCTGCCGATGCCGAGGTGGAGAAGCTGACGCTGGAGGTCTATGACGAGATCGTGGCCGGGACTCGCATGAAGCTCGCCTGCAAGGTCGATCGCTGCGATGGCGAGGGTCAGACGGACTTCATCACCTTCCTGGACTCGGTGCGCGGCGACTTGAAAGAGTGGCTGTGATGCGTTGCGACAACAGCAACAAGTCGTTACTCCCGGTGCAGGAAACTCCCTTGATCAGCGTGACTCTCATCTTGCAGACGCTCATCGTTCATCAAGTATCGGAGTCATTCCATGAATGCCATCGCCCCATCTGCCTATCACACCCTCGAAGTGAAACCGCTTGAACAGGTCACCACCTCACGCCTGCCTCTCCAGCCTCTGGGCGACATCAACATGGACAGCCCCGCCAGCGAACTGCTGACCGATTTCTCGGTGACCGCGGGTCGCAGCATCCAGGGGAGCGCCTCCATCGGTCAGGCGCTGGCGACCATGAAACAGGCAGGCGTGCGTCTTCTGCTGGTGCATGATCACGACGGCACCTTCACCGGCGTCGTCACCTCCCGCGAGCTACAAGGCGGGCGCGTGGTGATGCGGGCCATGACACGCTTCGATGTGCAGCGTGATGAAGTCACCGTCGACATGGTGCAGGTGCCACGCGCCGAGCTGCACGGCATTGCCCTGTCAGTGCTCAAGCGCGCCAGGGTGGGCGATCTGGTCGAGACCCTGCGTCAGAGCGGAGAATCCCACCTGCTGGTCACGGAAGAGGACAGCGATGGCCACCCCTGCATCCGTGGTTTGATCGCGGCATCTCGTGTCGGGCAGGCCCTCGGACTCCACCTTGAGCATCCCCCGGAAGCCCGCAGCTTTGCCGACATCTGCCGGGCGGTACTTGGCAAGTACGAGTGACATGAGAGGATTCCCGCCATGCCCTTGAGCTCATTGCGTAATCAACTGTTCAAGCAACGCCACGTCGAGGTGCTTGTCATCAAGCAGATCGACGGCGAACTGTTGCACGTCTGTGGCGTGGGTGTCCTGGAAGGGTCTGGCAGCGTCAACCACAAGCGACGTGAACTGTCCCGCGACAACCACGCCTTCCCGGTGCGCATGCATGAAGGCAACCAGGTCCTTCAACCCCAGGACTTCAATCGTCTGGTGTTGCTGGAAGAGGTACAGCTTCATCCTCGGGGCTGCCGTCCCAGGGAAGCCGTATCGCTGGAGGTGGAGGGCCACCGCTACCGCGTCGCCCATACCCCGATGCGTTGCTGGCACTTCAAGGGCCTGTTGAAGATCGAGCGTACCCAGCAGGGCCTGCTGCTGAGTACCGAGGACATGTCCCTGATTCGTGCCAAGGCGCCTCATGCGCCGAATGTCCGTCCCGCTGTTTCTGCTCATCCTGATACTGGTCGCCCTCAATCTACGACCGGCGCTGTCCTCGCTGGCCCCCCTGCTGGATCGCATCACGCAGGATCTTGGCCTGAGCACACTGGCCGCCGGCCTGCTGACGACTCTGCCGGTGATATGCCTGGGACTGTTCGCGCCACTGGCACCCCGCCTGGCGGGGCGACTGGGGGCGGAGCGTACCTTGAGTCTGGCGCTTGTCATCCTGGGAATCGCCTTGTGGCTGCGCGCCAGCGACCTGACCCTCCTTCTCTATCTGGGGACCTTGCTGTGCGGTGGCAGTATCGGTATCGCGGGCACCCTGTTGCCCGCCATCGTCAAGCGCGAACATCCCGAGCGCGCTGACCTGTTCACCGGTGTCTACACCATGGCGCTATGCCTTGGCGCCGCCCTTGCCGCAGGGCTCAGTGTGCCGCTGGCCAACTGGCTGGACAGCTGGCAGGCCTCTTTGAGCTGCTGGGCATTGCTGGTGGTGATCGCCCTACCGGTCTGGCGTCTGAGCATGCCGCACCCCTGGCCTCGGCGCCTGCCGGCCGGTCAACATGACGCGCCACGCCTGTGGCACCTGCCACTGGCACGACAGATCACCTTCTTCATGGGCTGCCAGTCATCACTGGCGTATATCGTCTTCGGCTGGCTTCCGTTTCTGTTGCAACAACGTGGCTTGAGCGATGTCGAGGCCGGCTGGCTGATGGCCGCCTCGGTGATGGCCCAGGTACTCACTGCCCTGCTGGCGCCGGTGATCGGGCGCATGGGACGGGATCAGCGTCCCGCCATCCTGCTGCTGCTTGCCTGTTCGGCGGTCGGCTTGCTCGGCCTGATGGTCGGCCCGCTGTCACTGCGCTGGCTGTTCGCCGTACTGCTGGGCTTTGGTCAAGGAGGCAGCTTCTCGATGGCGCTGACCTTGCTGGTACTGCGCAGCAACGACGCTCGCCTGGCCGGGGCGCTGTCGGGAATGGCGCAAGGCACCGGCTACATGCTGGCGGCGCTCGGCCCGCTGGCGGTGGGCATACTGCTTGAATTCACCAATGACCTTGACGTGATCGCCTCGCTGTTCGCGCTGATTCTCATCGCCGCCGCAGCGCTGGGTCTCAAGGTCGGGAGACGTCAGCGCATCTGTCTGCGCGATGATGGCAGCCCCGAGGTCATCGACGGCTGAGTCCTCTGCTGCGCATTCAATTTATATATTCCGAATGTCTCATTTGGATTATTCCTGCCTGACCCTACCCTCTGAACTCGCGTAGTAAGACAACGTACTTCACGGTACCTACTTCGCGGCACGTACTTCACAACAACAAGCTCACACTCAGAGGTGAAAGCCCATGTCCTGCCTCCGCAACAGACTGTCCTCCTCAGGCTCGGGAGATATCACATGTTGTCATTGATCGGCGTCGCCATCATCGTGGTCGGTCTGGCACTGCGCTTGAACGCTCTGCTGGTGGTCCTGGTGGCAGGCTTTGCCTCGGGACTCGTGGCCGGCATGACGCCCACCGAGATCCTCGGCGCCCTCGGCCAGGCCTTTACCGACAACCGCGCCGTGTCACTTTTCATCATCACCCTGCCGGTCATTGGCCTGCTGGAGCGCAATGGCCTGCGTGACCAGGCCGAGCATCTCGTGCAGAAGCTGCGTGCCGCCAGTGCCGGCCGCATCACCCTGAGCTACCTGCTGCTGCGCAAGGTGACCAACGCCTTCGGGCTGCAGCTGGGTGGGCACCCGGCGATGATCCGTCCGCTGGTCGCGCCGATGTCGGTCGGTGCCGCCGAGCGCGACCTCTCCGAGGAAGCCGTGGCCTCCCCCCGCTTCAAGACCCTGAGCCAGCGCATCCGGGTACTCAATGCCGTCAGCGAGAACTTCGGCAACTTCTTCAGTCAGCTGATCTTTGTCGCCTCGGGCGGCCTGCTGCTGATCAAGAGCGTGCTGGACAAGAGCGGCACCAGCGTCAGTCTCGCGGACATGGCGCTCTATGCCATTCCTACCGCACTCGTCTCGCTGGTCGTGGTCTTCATCCTGTGTCGCCGGCTGGACAAGCGCATCCAGCAGGAGCATCGACTGCTGCGCGAGGAGTATCCCGCCTCCCCTTTGCAGGCAACCCCCGCGTCAGCCCCTGACAGCTACACCACTCCCGTGACGGAGAGCCACTCATGAGCGGTATCGATGCCCTTTACCTGATCACCGGCTTCGCCGTCATGGTGTTTGCCCTTCTGACCCTGACCGACCGCGACCATCCGCGTCGCCTTGGCACCAGCGCCTTCTGGATGATCTTCGGGATCAGCCTGGCCTTCGGCCAGTGGCTGCCCAATGTCGTGGTCGGCCTCGCCATGCTCGCCATGGCGCTGCTGGCCGCCACCGGTCAGCTCGGCTTCGGCAATTACGGACAGCTCAGCGATGAAGCCCGCCAGCAGCGCCGCCAACGTCTGGGGTCTCGGCTGTTCATTCCGGCACTGGTGATTCCCATCGGCACCTTCCTCTACACCCTCACCACCGGGCAGAGCGCACTGGTCGGGCTGGGGCTTGCGACCGTGCTGGCGTTTGCCGTTGCCCTGCTGCTGCTGCGTGAGCGCCCCGGCACCGGCATGCAGGAAGGTCGTCGCCTGGCGGATGCCATCGGCTGGGCCGCCATCCTGCCGCAGTTCCTGGCCGCGCTCGGTCTGCTGTTCGATCAGGCCGGTGTCGGCCAGACCATCGCGGGGCTGGTCTCAAGCGTGGTTCCCGATACCAGTCTCATCGCCTGCGTGATCGCCTACTGTGTCGGCATGGCCGTGTTCACCATGCTGATGGGCAACGGCTTCGCCGCCTTCGCCGTCATCACCTCCGGGATCGGCTATCCGCTGGTCATCGCCCTGCATGGTGGCAATCCCGCCATCGTCGGCGTGCTGGGGATGCTGTCGGGCTATTGCGGCACGCTGATGACGCCCATGGCCGCCAATTTCAACATCGTGCCGGCGGCGCTGCTGGAGCTGGATGATCGCTATCACATCATCCGCGCCCAGATCATTCCGGCGCTGGTGATGCTGATGGCCAACATCAGCCTGATGCTGCTGCTGGCATTCTGATCATGTCCCGTCTGCTTCTCTGTGGTTTCGAGCCCTTCGGCCACGACAGCGTCAATCCGGCACTCAAGATCATCGAGCAGCTGGAGGGTCAGACCCTGGCCCTGCCGAATGGCTCATCGGACAGTGTCGAGATACGCACCTGCCGCGTGCCGGTGACGCGCTACGCCGCGATCGAGAGCGTGGTGGAGGCCATCGAGCGTCACGCCCCCGATACCGTGATCATGCTGGGCCAGGCGAGTGGTCGCAGCGCCATCACGCCGGAGCGCGTCGCCATCAATCTGGATGACTACCGCATCAAGGACAATGGCGGACACCAGCCGGTGGATGAACCCATCGAGGTCGCAGGGCCCGATGCCTGCTTCACCACCCTGCCCATCAAGGCGATGGTCAATGATCTTCAGGCAGCGGGTCTGCCGGCCAGCGTCTCCTATACCGCCGGCACCTTCGTCTGCAACCACCTGTTCTACGGCGTGCAACGCCATCTGGCGGACAGTCCGATCCGCTCCGGCTTCGTGCATATTCCGGCGCTCCCCGAGCAGAGCCTCGATGGCCGACTGCCGACCATGAGCCTGGAGAGCCTGCTGGAAGGCGTGCGCGTCCTCTGCATCAGCGCCATGACCCATCAGCAGGATGTGCGCATCGGCGGTGGCAACATCAGCTACGTCTCACCCGCCAGCCGGCATGCGTTACAATGCCGGCTTTCCCATTTCTGGCAGGTGGATACGATGACTCCCGAGACACACATCCTGGTGCTGTATACCGGCGGTACGCTGGGCATGGTCGAAAGCGAGCAGGGCCTGGTGCCGGCCGGAGACTTCGATGCGCGTCTGCGAGCAGCGCTGGAGGATCTGCCGCCCAGCCGTCGTGGCCGTCTGCCCGCCTTCACCCTGCGCGAATTCCCGCAACTGATCGACTCCTCCTCGGCGACGCCCGCTGACTGGCAGCAGATCGCGGGCGAGATCGCCGATGCCTATGACAGTTTCGATGGCTTCGTGGTGCTGCAGGGCACCGACACCCTCGCCTGGACGGCGTCAAGCCTCGCCTTCCAGCTCAAGGGCACCGCCCGCCCGGTGATCGTCAGTGGTGCCCAGCTGCCATTGGAGGCCGACGGCAGCGATGCTCTTGCCAATGTCGAACTGGCCCTCACCGCCGCCGCCCAACCGACCCTCAATGAGGTGGTGGTCGCCTTCGGCGGTCAGCTGCTGCGCGGCGTGTGCACCCGCAAGTGGTATACCCAGGATCACCGCGGCTTCACCACTCCCAATGCCCCCCTGCTGGGCGAGTGGGTCGATGACCGTGTGGTGGTCTATCCGGGCCGCCTGATGGATGACCAGGGGCCGGCCTTCGAATTGCCGGATTACGCCTGCCTCGGCCAGGATGCCGTCATCCGCCTGCCGCTCTACCCCGGCATCAGCGCCGAGAGCGTACGAGTGCAGTTGCTGCGCAGCGAAGTGAAGGGCGCGGTGCTGGAACTGTGGGGCAGCGGCAATCTGCCGGCGGATGCCGAGCTTCTGGGCGTGCTGGCCGATGCGCGCGGCGAAGGCAAGCTGCTGGCCGGCATCAGCCAGTGTCCGCATGGCCCGGTCAGCATCGGCCACTATGCGGCAGGCGCGGGCCTTGCCACCATCGGGGTACTGTCCGGTGATGACATGACGCTGGAGGCCGCCTTCACCAAGCTGCTGCATCTGGTCGCGCTCAATCAGGATGAGGACTGGCAGCGGGAACGCTTCCTGATGCCATGGGTAGGAGAGCGCGCCAGCGGCCTGCTGTAATCAGCCGGTGTTGCGCAGACCGGCCGAGATACCGGCCATGGTCACCATCAGGGCGCGCGACAGCTCGGCGGAGATGGCGCCATCGGCATCCCGGTTGCGCTGCAGAAGCTCGGCCTGCAGGCCATGCAACGGGTCGATGTAGGGGTTGCGAACATCGATGGCCTGACGGATCAGCGGCATGTGCTCCAGCAGCGTCTGTTGATCGCGGATCTCCAGCACCACCTTCTCCAGACGCTCGAGACGATCACGCAGCGACTGCCCCAGCTCCTTGAGCGCCGGCTCATCCACCAGACGTTGCTCGTAGTAGGCCGCCGTCGAGAGATCCGCCTTGGACAGCAGCATCTCCAGCATGTCGACATAGGTGGAGAAGAACGGCCAGTCGTTCATCATCTCGCGCAGGATTTCCAGCCCACCCTCTTCCTCGAGCCGATTGGCGAAGGCTTCGCCACTGCCAAGCCACGCCGGCAGCATCAGACGAATCTGGGTCCAGGCGAAGATCCACGGGATCGCCCGCAGCGTCTCGACGCCTCCGTCCTGACGACGCTTGGCCGGGCGTGACCCCAGCGGCAGGCGCGCCAGTGCCGTCTCCGGCGTGACCGAGCGGAAGTAAGGCACGAAGTTCGGGTCCTCGCGCACCACTCCGACATAGGCCTTGTGCGCGACGTCCGCGAGACGATTCATCTCGTCGCGCCATTCCTGACGCGGGGCGGGCGGCGGCAGCAGGCTGGCCTCGAGGACTGCACAGACATAGATCTCCATCGAGCGGCTGGCGATGTCCGGCAGGCCGAACTTGAAGCGGATCATCTCGCCCTGCTCGGTCACGCGCAGGGAACCGGTCACCGAGCCCGGCGGCTGCGAGAGGATCGCCGCATGTGCCGGACCGCCCCCGCGACCCACCGTGCCGCCACGACCATGGAAGAGCGTCAGTTCGACGCCGTGCCGCTTGGTGACATCCACCAGCGTCTCCTGAGCACGATACTGTGCCCAGGCCGCCGCCAGCTGGCCGGCATCCTTGGCGGAGTCGGAATAGCCGATCATCACTTCCTGACGATTGCCGGCGTGCTTGCGATAGATCGGCATGCCCAGCAGCGTGTCGATGACCGGGCCGGAGCGATCCAGGTCGTCCAGGGTCTCGAACAGCGGCGCGATGGGCAGGCGCACATCACCGCCCACCTCCTTCATCAGCAGCGCCACCGCCAGTACATCGGAGGCCTGGCCCGCCATCGAGATGATGTAGGTGCCCAGCGCCTCACGATGTTCACGCGCGATGACCTTGAAGGTATCCAGCACTTCGCGGGTATCGGTGGAGCACTCCCAATGACGCGGGATCAAGGGACGCTGACCGCCCAGCTCCCTGGCGAGGAATTCACAGCGCTTCTGCTCATCCCACTCGAAGTAGCTGCCCATGCCCAGCGACTGGGTCAGCTCGTCGAGCACCTGGGCGTGGCGCGTACTTTCCTGACGGATGTCGAGCTTGGTGAGAGTCACGCCGAAACAGGCCACGCGGCGCAGCGTGTCGAGCAAGGCGCCATTGGCGATGGTATCCAGTCCCACGTCACACAGCGAGCGGTAGCAGGCCAGCAGCGGTGCATAGAGCTGCTCACGCGTCTCGATGATGTCGAGCCCCTCGTGACGCTTGCCGTCCAGGCCAGCCTTGGCCCAGTCACGGGTGCTTTCCATGCGCAGGATCAGACGCCGCAGGATCTCGCGGTAAGGTTCCGCCACGTCGCCGGCCTCGGCACGCAGCGCCGCGGAGCACTTCCACATGGAGAGCTCGGACTTGAGCTGCTCGAGATCCCGCAGGTAGAGATCCGCCGCCATCCAGCGACCCAGCAGCAGCACGGTGCGGGTGACCCGCGCGGTGACATTCGGGTTGCCATCGCGGTCGCCCCCCATCCAGGAGGCGAAGCGCAGCGGCGCGGCGTCCAGCGGCAGACGCTCGCCGGCCGCCTCCAGTGTCATCTCGTCCAGCTGACGATGGAAGTCAGGCACCGCCTGCCACAGCGAATTCTCGATGGTGGCAAAGCCCCACTTGGCCTCGTCCACCGGGGTCGGGCGCTCGTGACGGATCTCGTCGGTATGCCAGGCCTGGCTGATCAGCTCAGAGAGGCGTGCACGCGCGAGCGTCGCCTGTTCCGGGCGATCACAGGCACCTTCCATCTGGGTCAGGCAGCCTTCGATGGCATCGTACTTCTGGATCAGGGTACGGCGGATGACTTCCGTCGGGTGGGCCGTCAGCACCAGCTCGACGCGCATCGCCGACAGCTCCTCGACGATCTTCTGGGCACTGAAGCCACGCTCACGGATACGCGTGATCAGCTCGCCCAGATCCGGCTGACTGCCGGGACGATAATCCTCGACACGCTTGAAGCGGCCGCGGTAGTGCTGCTCGGCGATGTTGGAAAGATTCAGAAACTGATTGAAGGCGCGGGTGACCGGCAGCAGATCGCTGTCGGGAAGGTCGCGCAGGTAATCGATCAACTCGCGGCGGGCCGCGAGGTCGCCTTGCTGGCCTTTCTTGGCCAGGGCGCGGATGCGTTCGATACGCTCGACGAAGTCATCGCCGAGGTCGGCCGCGATGGTCTGGCCGAGGTTGTCCCCGAGAATGCGCACATTGTCGCGCAACGATTCATGCAGGTCGTGACTCATGCAACCCTCCTTGGGAGTGACGGTGCCGCCGCGGGAATCATCCCCTGTCATCAGGGGCATTCAGTGAAAGGCCCGCGGCGCAGCAGACCGAAAAGCAGGACAAGGCACTTGCCCTGATCGCTTACCATCAGCATACGACCGCGGGCCTTGGCTCCACAATCCGACTATCGCGTAAACTTACTACATTTTTCTTTCTGCCGCCCGACGACGGCATCACATCACCTGACAAGCGGAGTCACCGCGCGCGCGTTCGACGAGCCATCCTCGAGACTCTCGGACTGACTGGCCGCCCGCTCCCGGCGCTTGGCCTCATCCCAGTGCGCATCCATCTCGGCGAGACTGGCCTCCTTCAGCGAACGCCCCTCTGCCGCAATCGCGGCTTCCACATGACGGAACCGGGACGCGAAACGGGCATTGGTCGCCCGCAGCTGCTGTTCCGGGTCCGCCTTGAGCGTCCGCGCCAGATTGACCACCGCGAACAGCAGATCCCCCACCTCCTCACGCGCATGGGCCTCATCGCCCTCGGCCAGCGCTTCCTCGACCTCGCCGAGTTCCTCGCGGATCTTGTCCAGCACGCCACTCGTATCCGGCCAGTCAAAGCCCGAACGTGAGGCCTTCTTCGAGAGCTTTGCCGCCCGCGTCAGCGCCGGCAGGCCCAGCGGCACGCCATCCAGCACGCTGACGTCAGCGGCCTGGCTGGCAGATGGCTCGCCGGACTCCTGCTGCTTGAGGGTCTCCCACTGGGCATTCAGCGACCCTGCGTCCACCTCATGCGTGGCGATGCCCTCACGGCGCGAAGCCAGAGTGCCATCCGGGAAGACATGCGGATGGCGGCGCAGCATCTTCTCGGTGAGCACATGGATGACGTCATGGAAGTCGAAACGCTGCTGCTCGCTGGCGATCTGGGCGTAGAACACGCCCTGAAAGAGCAGGTCGCCCAGCTCCGCCGGCAGCTCGTCGAGCACCTCGGCATCTGCCGCGGCCCGCTCGATCACGTCGGCGACTTCATAGGCCTCCTCCAGGGTGTGCGGCACCAGGCTCGCGTAGTCCTGTTTCAGATCCCACGGACAGCCGTACTGCGGGTCACGCAGCACGGCCATCAGGGTCAGCAGATCCTCAAGGCCATGGCGTCCGGGGGGAGTTGCGGCACTCATGACTTGTTGCCACCGACCCGCAGGCGCTTGACGTCGATGATGTTGGGCAGCTGCTGGATACGTGCGAACACGCGTCCCAGCACATCGAGGTTCTCGACCTCCAGCGTGATCCTGAGCGTGGCGATGTTGTCGAGCTGGTCGGTGCGCGTATTGACCGACAGCACATTGACCTTGTCGCCACTGAGCACATTGGTGACATCGCGCAGGAGCCCCGAGCGGTCCCAGGCCTGGATCTCGATATCCACCGGATACTGGCTGCGTGACCGCTGGCCCCAGTCGACATCGACGATGCGCCGCGGCTCGTCCGAGCGCAGCTGGATCAGGTTCGGGCAGTCCTGACGATGCACCGTCACGCCACGCCCCTGGGTGATGAAGCCAGCGATCTGATCCCCCGGCACCGGGTGGCAGCAATTGGCCATGGTGGTCTTCAGGTTGCCGACCCCCAGCACCATGACGGCGTCCGGCTTCTCCTTGCCCTGCGGCTTGCGCTGACGCAGCAGGCGCTCGAGCTGCTCCTGATCATCGGTGTCGCCGAACAGCTGCTGCGCCTGATGCAGCACCTGGCCGACCCGCAGGTCCCCCGCGCCGATGGCGGCGTACATGTCATCACGTGTCGGATAGTTGACGGCGTTGGCCAGCTTGTCGCGATCAAGGTTCTCCAGCGCCAGACGCGAGAATTCCTTCTCGAGCAGCGCCTTGCCCTCGTCGACGTTCTGATCCCGCGCCTGGAGCTTGAACCAGGTCTGGATCTTGGCGCGAGCGCGCGAGGTACGCACATAGCCC
Source organism: Cobetia sp. ICG0124 (assembly GCF_004006355.1). Taxonomy (NCBI): domain Bacteria; kingdom Pseudomonadati; phylum Pseudomonadota; class Gammaproteobacteria; order Oceanospirillales; family Halomonadaceae; genus Cobetia; species Cobetia sp. ICG0124. Next base: position 2,372,046 of record NZ_CP024893.1, read on the forward strand.
AGATTGGGGTTGAGCCAGTCACGACTCGGCCCGCCCTTGGTGGCCGTCAGGATCTCGACCTGCTGGCCGGTCTTGAGCTTGTAGGTCAGCGGCACGATACGGCCGTCAACCTTGGCACCACGACAGCGATGCCCCACCTCGGTGTGCACGCGATAGGCGAAGTCGATGGGCGTGGCGATCTTGGGCAGATCGATGACGTGCCCTTCCGGCGTGAAGACATAGATACGGTCAGGCGCCACGTCGGAACTCAGGCCCTGACGGATGGACTCCTGTCCCCCGCTCTCGCCGACCTCGTCCTGCCATTCGAGCACCTGACGCAACCAGGCGATCTTGTCCTCGTAGCTGCGACTCTTGTGGCCGACGTCGTGGCCCTTGTAACGCCAGTGGGCACACACGCCCAGCTCCGCCTCCTCGTGCATGTCGAAGGTGCGGATCTGGATCTCGATGACCTTGTTGCTGGGCCCGACCACTGCGGTGTGCAGCGACTGATAGCCATTCTTCTTCGGGTTGGCGATGTAGTCATCGAACTCGTGAGGCACGTGGTGCCAGCGCGAGTGGACGATGCCCAATGCCGTATAGCAGTCACTGACGGTGCCGACGAGAATCCGCACCGCACGCACGTCATACACCTGCGAGAAGGCGATGCGCTTGATCTTCATCTTCCGCCAGATGGAGTAGATGTGCTTGGCGCGGCCGGCGACATCGAAGTGCTTGATGCCCTGATCGCGCATCAGACTGCGCATCTCGACCAGCAGATCGGCGATGTAATGCTCGCGCTCCAGACGCTTCTCGGCCAGCTGCTTGGCGATGTTCTTGTATTCGGTCTCCTCGCGGTAGCGGAAGGACAGATCCTCCAGCTCCCACTTGAGCTGACCGATGCCAAGACGGTGAGCCAGCGGACCATAGATGTCGAAGACCTCATTGGCGACCCGCATGCGCTTCTCGCGCGGCGCATCCTTGACGTGACGCAGGGCGACGGTGCGCTCGGCGATCTTGATCAGCGCGATGCGCACGTCATCGATCATCGACACCAGCATCTTGCGCAGATTGTCCTGTTGATCGTGCTGCGCCATGCCATGACTGGGCGCCTGCAACTGACTGATGGCGGCCATGTTGAGCACGCCCTCGATCAGGCGTGCCACCTCGGCACCGAAGTGCTTGTCGATGGCCTCAAGCCCCAGGTGCCCCTCACGCACCGCGCGATAGAGCACTGCCGCCACCAGCGCAGGCTGGTCAAGCTTCAGCTCCGAGAGGATATCCGCCATCTCGAGACTGAAGCGGAAACTGACCAGCGGCTCACGCCAGGGCTTGTCGCCACGCGCATCCGCCTCACGCGCCACCTTCAATGCGACTTCACAGGCTCGCACCATGACCTCGGCATTCACCGACGGGACTTCCTCGCGCAGTCGCGCGACCCACACCGGGATGTCCACACCACCGCTATCGGTCAGCGGCTGATCTTCGCGCACCTTGACCATGACCCTATGTCCTTGAATATCTTGCCATCTTGATGACAGCGCCCGGGGGCGCCGTCTCAGTCTTCCATCCGCTCCAGCAGCAGCATCGATTCCAGATGTGCCGTGTGAACGAACATGTCCGCCATCAGCGCACGCGTGACACGATAGCCGGCGTCGGTGAGCATCTTCACGTCACGCATCAACGTGGTCGGGTCACAGGCGATGTACAGCACCCGTGCGGGTGCATGGGAGACCTTCCCGGCATGCAGGTGACGTGCCAGCTCATCGCATAGAGGCTGAGCGCCATCGCGCGGCGGGTCCAGTACCAGAAGGTCGATACCCTCGAGTGATGGCAGCGCACGACTGAGGTCGGCGCGTCGAGCGCTCACCTGAGGCAGCGCGTTGTGCTCGGCATTGGCGATCAGCTGATCCACCATGCCCTGGCTGCCTTCGATGCCGGTTACCTTCGCGGCCCCCGCTGCCGCCACGGCCAGCGTGAGATTGCCGACTCCGGCATAGAGGTCCATGACCGCAAGGCCACTGACGTCGCCCAGCCAGTCCAGCGCCGTATCCACCAGGCGCTGATTGAGCGCGGCATTGACCTGCACGAAGTCACCCGGCGAGAAGGCGAGACGCAGTGTCCGCTCGCCGACGCGCACGGAGTAGGCGGCGTCCGGCGTGCCGGCCAGCCATTCCAGCACCACCGGATCACGCCCGACTCGCCAGCCGACCACCAGCCCATGCTGTTCGGCAAAGGCCTGCCAGCGCTCGGCATCACGCGGCACGGCCTTGAGCTGTCGAATCACCAGGATGACCTGGTCATCCGCGGCCGTCAGCTCCAGATGGCCCAGACGCTTGGGCGCTTCCAGCGTATTGATCAGCTCGCGCAGCGGCGTGATCAGTCGATCCAGCGCCGGCACCAGCACGCTGCAGCTCTGGATATCCACCAGCTGATTGCTGCCACGGCCGCGGAAGCCCAGCTGGATCTCGCCGCTGTCCGTGACGCGCACCCCGAGGCGTGCACGCCGACGATAACGATGCTCGTCCTCGCCCAGTGGCTGGATATCCGCCAGCGCCACGCCATTGCGCTGTGCATGCTCACTGAGCACCTGCACCTTGTGGGTGCGCTGGGCCGGCAATGCCAGGTGCTGGAGATCACAACCACCACAGGTGCCAAAGTGCGCACACGGCGGCGTCACGCGACTCTCGGCAGCATTGTCCCGCGAGCGCACATGCGCCTCGTTGAAGCGCTTGTGGGTTCGGTGGATGGCCAGCGTGACCCGCTCACCGGGCAAGGCCTGGTCGATGAACTGGGTCTTGCCGTTCTCGTCATGCGCGACGCCTCGCCCATCATGCGCCAGACGTTCCACCGTCAGCCATTGGCTGTCGGCATCACTAACGTTGCGCGTCTCGCGACTGGCCACTTCCTTCTCACGACGCGTCGGTTTGCGCGCTGGGCGTTTCTGTCCGAGCAGTGCCATCAGAGGTCATCTCCGTGGGTGTAGAGGCCGGTCGACAGATAGCGGTCGCCACGGTCACAGACGATGAACACGATCACCGCGTTCTCGACCTGCTCCGCCACCGTGAGCGCCCCTGCCAGGGCGCCGCCGGAGGACACGCCCGCCAGAATGCCTTCCTCACGCGCCAGACGGCGCATGCAGACTTCAGCGTCCCGCTGAGCGATATCCAGGGTGCGGTCGATGCGCGAGGCATCGAAGATGCGCGGCAGATAGGCCTCGGGCCAACGACGGATGCCGGCGATGCTGGCGCCGTCCGCCGGTTGCAGTCCCACGATCTCGATGGCGGGATTCTGCTCCTTGAGATAGCGCGAGGTGCCCATGATGGTGCCGGTCGTGCCCATGGAGGAGACGAAATGCGTGATGCGTCCCTGAGTCTGTTGCCAGAGTTCCGGTCCGGTGGTGCGGTAGTGCGCCAGGGGATTGTCCTGATTGGCGAACTGATCAAGGGCCTTGCCCTCGCCACGCGCGATCATCCCATCGGCGATGTCCCGCGCGTGCTCCATGTTGTCTGCCTCGATCAGCGTCGCGCCATACGCGCCCATGGCCTGCTTGCGCTCGCTGGAGGCAGTGGAGGGCATCACCAGCACCATGCGGTAGCCCTTGATGGCCGCGACCATCGCCAGCGCGATGCCGGTGTTGCCGGAGGTGGCTTCCACCAGGGTGTCACCGGGCTGGATCTCGCCACGGGCCTCGGCTTCATTGAACATCGAAAGCGCCGGACGATCCTTCACGGAACCCGCGGGATTGTGGCCTTCCAGCTTGGCCAGCAAGACGTTGTTGCGACCGGCGGTGATACGCGTCAGGCGTACCAACGGCGTATTGCCGACGACATCGGCAAGACTGGGGAATTCAGTCGCGGCAAGGGGGTGTAGAAGATGTGCGCAGTATATCGCTCCCGCCGCCCCGTCGCGATGGACTGCCATGCTGCTTAGAACCCGCTTTCAGCTCGCGTTGCTTCTGCTGCCGCTTGCCACGAGCCTGCTGTTCAGCCTCTATGTGGTGGATCGTGAGATCAGTCGTGAACGCACCGCCATGATGCAGCGTCTGCAGGCCAGTGTGCAGGCGATCATGCCCGGGCTTGCCAATGCCGCCCTGGAAGCCGACGACCAGCGTCTGCATGAACTGGCACAGATGCTCATCGATCAACGCGACGTGCGAGGGTTGACGCTGCGAACCCCCGAGGGTGGCACCCTGCTTCACATGGGGCCGAGCCAACGTCCACAGACAAGCTCGCTGCTGGAAAGCGACGCCTATCCGCAAGCCCCCGACGCGCTGGTGCTGGTGACACCGGTGATCGACCCATGGCGGGAGGCACGACGCGGAGACCGCATCTCCTGGCTGATTCTCGAGGCCTCCGATACCCGTATCGTGCTGCACCGCTATCAGCTGCTGGTCGGCTATGGGCTGGCCAATCTGGTCTTCGGACTGGCACTGCTGCTGTTCGCCTACCATGCCTCACGTCGCATGCTGCAGCCCTTCCATGACCTTGGCGAAGCCATGACCCGCCTCGCGCGCGGCGAGACTCACCAGCGTCTACCGGTGCAGGGCAATGACGACATGAGCGAGCTGGCCGAGCACTACAATCTCAGCGTCGAGCAGCTCAAGCGCGCGCGGGAAGACATGCAGGACCAGATCGACCAGACGACGCGTGACCTGCACGAGTCGATGGAAACCGTCGAGATCAAGAACATCGAACTGGACATGGCACGCCGCAAGGCGCTGGAAGCCAACCGCATCAAGTCGGAATTCCTCGCCAACATGAGCCATGAGATCCGCACGCCGCTCAATGGCATCATCGGCTTCAGCAACCTGCTGGGGCGCAGTGACCTGGACAACCGCCAGCGCGACTGGCTGGGCCACATGCAGAACGCCTCCTCCTCGCTGATGTCATTGATCAATGACATCCTGGACTTCTCCAAGATCGAGGCCGGCAAGCTCGAACTCGAGAAGGTCCAGATGGACATCGAGCCGCTCATCGAGGAAGTGCTGGCGATGCACGCCCCGGAGGCGCATCGCAAGCATCTGCACCTGCTGGGGCTGGTCTACGATGACGTGCCACAACGCTTCGAGGGTGACCCGCTGCGCATCAAGCAGGTGGTCACCAATCTGGTGGCCAATGCGGTCAAGTTCACCGAACAGGGCGAAGTGATCGTCCGCGTGATGGTGGATGACCTATCCGGCAGCAGTACCCGCCTGAAGATTGCCGTGGCCGATACCGGCATCGGCATGGACAGTGCGCAACGCAACCGCCTGTTCCAGGCCTTCTCCCAGGGTGACCCGTCCCGCGCCCGCCAGTTCGGCGGCACCGGCCTGGGCCTGATGATCTCGAAGCGCCTGGTGGAGCAGATGGGTGGCGAGATCCAGGTCGAAAGCCTGCCCGGACATGGCTCCACCTTCCTGTTCAGCGTGCCGGTGGCCGTCAGCAGCATCGAGGAGCGCCCGCGCGAGATCGTCTTCGATCATCAGCGCATCTGTCTCATCGAGCCACACCCGGCCACGCGCCGCGCCCTGAGCTACCTGCTCTCGCGCTGGTCGCTGGACCTCGTCGGCATCGAGGAGCAGCCTGATCTCGTGGTAGTCGCCCTGGAAAGCCGTGACCTGAAGCGGCTGGAGGAATGGAGTCAGCGCCTCAAGCACCTGCCGTGTCGCGTGCTGTGTCTGCTGAATGCGCCACTGCCGGCCAATATCGAGGACCTGCAGCAATACGGGATCGACGAACTGCTCAGCAAGCCGGTCACACGCCTGCAGATGCGCCACAAGCTGGCCAACCTGCTGCATTCACCGCGGCGCGACGGAGACGCCGAACATGACGCGCAAGTGCGTGATGGTCGTCGATGACAACCCCTCCAATCGCCTGCTGGCCGAGGAACTGCTCACCGACATGGGACTGGATACCCTGGCCGCCCAGAGTGGCGAGGAAGCGTTGGCCCTGGCACAGCAGCAGCCGGTGGATGCGGTACTGATGGATATCCAGATGCCGGGCATGAACGGCCTGGAAGCCACCAAGGCTCTGCGCCATCAACAGCGCATGCGCCATGAGCACCTTCCCGTCATCGCGTTGACCGCGCACGCCCTGGCACACGAGCGCCGGGAGCTGCTGGCCGAGGGCATGGATGACTACCTCATCAAGCCGGTCGACGAGCACCTGCTGGCCAACATGCTGAGCCGTCACCTTGGCATCACGCTCAGCGTGCCGAGCAGGATGGCGAACTGCCCATCGTCGACATGGCACTGGGCATCGAGATGGCCGGCGGGCGCAAGGCGCTGGCCCTGGAGATGCTGGGACTGCTGATCAAGAGTCTGCCGGAGAGTGAGGTCACCATCCGCAGGGCCTGGGCGGTGCAGGATGGCGAGGCCATGCTCGATGGGGTGCACTATCTGAATGGCGCCTGCCGCTACTGTGGCGTGCCGCGCCTGGCACTGCTGGTCGAGGCGCTGGAGACACGCCTGCGCGTCAGTGGCCTGGATCAGCTGGAGGACGACGTCGCCGCGCTGTTCGATGCCATCGCAAGCCTTGCCCAGTGGGCGCAGAGCGAGGAAGCCAAGCGCTCCAGCACCACGAAGGCGATGGCCTGATCACGCTCATCACTGATCGACAGATGCAGATGACGAATCCCGGCACGTGCAGTCAGCGCTTCCGCCTCATCTGACAGCACGAAGGACGGCTTGCCCAACGCATCGTTCACCACCTGGATCTGGGTGAAACGCATGCCCTGGCGCAGCCCGGTGCCCAGCGCCTTGACGAAGGCTTCCTTGGCCGCGAAACGCTTGGCCAGAAAAGCCGCCGGCTGGGGGTGATCCGCGAAGCGTGCCAGCTCCTGCGCTCCGAGCAGACGCCGAGCGAAGCGCTCTCCGTGACGTGCCATGCCGGCCTCGAAACGCTCGATTCGCGCGATGTCCGTGCCTATCCCGACGATCATCCGCAGCAGCCTGACCTCCTGCACGTGCTCATGATCCTCATCGTGCTCATGGTCATGGTCGTGTGCATCCAGCGCTGCCATCAGCCCCGCTTCCTGTCCGGCGATGCACAGGCGCTTCATCTCGATGACGGCCTCCTTGAGGCCGACGAACATGGCACGCGCGATGATCGCATGGCCGATGTTCAACTCGTTCAGCCCCGAGATGCCCGCGATGGCCTCGACGTTGTGATAGTTGAGACCATGCCCGGCATTGACGATCAGGCCCAGCTCGTTGGCGAGCTCGGCTGCAGCCGCGATGCGCTCGAATTCGACACGCGCCGCTTCACCGCTGGCATCCGCGTAGGCACCGGTGTGAAGCTCGACGACTGGCGCCCCGGCCTCGAAGGCGGCCCGAATCTGCTCAGGCTCCGGGTCGATGAACAGCGAGACTTCACAGCCCGCCGCCGCGAGACGCTCACAGGCCGCACGGATGCGTTCCAGATCCCCGGCGACATCCAGACCACCCTCGGTGGTCAGTTCCTCGCGCTTCTCCGGCACCAGGCAGACATTGGCCGGACGCACTTCCTCGGCCAGCGCCAGCATCTCGTCACTGACGGCCATCTCGAGATTCATGCGCGTATTGAGCACCTCGGCCAGAAGACGCACGTCGCGCTCCTGGATATGGCGACGGTCTTCACGCAGGTGCACGGTGATGCCATCGGCGCCGGCTTCCTCCGCGACCAGCGCGGCCTGGACCGGGTCCGGATAACGGGTGCCACGCGCCTGGCGCAGAGTGGCGATGTGGTCAATATTGACCCCGAGCAGGATACGCAGCGGGTGCATGATCAGCTCCTAGCGATGGAGATGGAAACATCATCCCGTCTGACGACTTTCACGTCGCCGGGCGGTCAGCTGACGCATCAGTTCACGCGAGCGCAGCGGACGCTCTCCCAGCAATGGCGCCAGTGCGCGCCGCGCCAGCCATAGACTCTCGCGCGACAGGCCGGCGTGCCCCCAGTCCTCACTGGCCAGCAGCTTCAAGGCACGCCCCTCGATACCTGCCGCCCCCTCGGGTTGGGCGCGAAAACGCCGCTCGCTGGCGACATAGTCGTAGCGCACGTCGGGCATCAGAGGGGCATCCTCCAGCGTACGAAACTGCGGCAATTGCTCAAGGGCTTCCAGCAGGGTGTATTCCAGTCGCCTGAGTGCCGGGGCGCGACGAGCAGGCAGCGCCACGTCATCCAGGGTCAGCGAATAGAGGGCGAACAGCTCCGGTACCGGCATTTCCACCGGCAAGGTGCGCGTCAATAGCTCATTGGCATAGAAGCCACACAGAAGCCCTTCCCCCGCCAGCAGACTGGCGCTGCCGCCGGTCTCCATCAGGTTGAGCGTCTTGAGATCGCTTTCCCCGCGCCAGGTGACGTGCAGGGGAGTGAACGGCTGCAGTCGCGCCCGCGACTTGCTGCCCGGACGCTGGACACCGCGTGCCACCGCGCGCACCCGACCATGCTCGAGGGTCAGCAACTCGATGATGGCACTGGTTTCACGATACGGCTTGCGATGCAGCAGGAAGGCCGGTTGCGGCGTCATCGGACAGGCTCACGACAGACATCAGTCCTTGTCGTGGGTGTAACCCAGGCTTTTCAGGGCGCGCTCGTCATCCGACCAGCCACGCTTGACCTTGACCCACAGGTTGAGCATCACCTTGGCATCGAAGGCACGCTCCATCTCGAGACGCGCTTCGCGACCGATGTTCTTGATGCGCTCGCCATTCTCGCCGATCAGGATCTTCTTCTGGCCCTGACGCTCGACCATCATCAGCGCGCTGATGTGCAGCGTGCCGCGCTGATCGGTCTTGAATTCCTCGATCTCGACGGTCATCTGGTACGGCAGTTCGTCACCCAGCTGACGCATCACCTTCTCGCGCACCAGCTCGGAGGCCAGGAAACGTGAGCTCTTGTTGGTGATCTGATCATCCGCGAACATGTGCTCGCCGTGCGGCAGACGCCCCATCACGTTCTCGAGCAGCAGGTCGATGTTGGTGCCATTCTTGGCCGACATCGGGATGATGGCCGCGAAGTCACGACGCTCCTGAAGACTCTGGAGCCAAGGGGCCAGAGTGGTCTTGTCCTTCAGCCAGTCGATCTTGTTGACGACGAGAATCACCGGCGCCTTCACGTGGGCCAGCTTCTCGAGCACGATCTGGTCTTCTTCCATCCAGCGGGTGCGGTCGACGATGAACACCACGGCGTCCACATCGCGCAGCGCCTGGGTGGCGGTCTGGTTCATGAAGCGGTTGATCGCCTTGTTGCGATCGCGCTGCATGATGTGGATCCCCGGGGTATCGACGAAGACGCACTGGGTGCCGTCCTCGGTGTGGATGCCCATCACCTGGTGACGTGTGGTCTGCGGACGACGCGAGGTGATCGAGACCTTCTGGCCCAGGATGTGGTTCATCAGCGTCGACTTGCCGACATTGGGGCGCCCGACGATGGCGACGAAGCCACAGCGGGTATCCGGCAGCGGCTGATCGCTGACACCGGCGGCCGCCAGCATGCCCTCGAGGGCATCGGCGTTGCCGGTGTGCGTCTCGGTAGAGGCATCAGGGGCGTCGCCGCTCGGGGTGACGTTGTCTTCTGGGGTATGGCTCATGAGCGGCCTCCGCGGGCAGGTTCGAGCAGTTGCAGCGCGAACTCGGCCGCCTGCTGTTCAGCATGGCGACGGCTGGAGCCGACGCCTGTGGTCTTGGTGTCGATCATCTCGACGTGGCAATCGACGCTGAAGGTCTGCGAATGCGCTTCGCCTTCGACGCTGGTCACCTCATAGCGCGGCAGGGCCGCCTGACGCGATTGCAGGAATTCCTGCAGACGTGTCTTGGGATCTTTCTGGGTGTCCTGAAGGTTCAACGCCTCAAGACGGCTGTCGTACCAGCGCAGCACGTGTTCACGCACGACCTGCATGCCAGCATCCAGATAGATGGCACCGATCACGGCTTCCACGGCGTCAGCCAGGATGGATTCGCGACGATGACCGCCGCTCTTCATCTCGCCGGAGCCCAAGCGCAGGTTCTCGCCCAGCTTGAACTCACGGGCAAGCTCCGCCAGGGTCTGGCCCTTGACCAGACGCGCACGCAGGCGTGACAGCTGGCCCTCACGGGCCTGGGGGAAGCGCAGGAACAGCGCTTCGGCGATCACGAAATTGACGATGGAATCGCCAAGAAACTCGAGCCGCTCATTGTTCTGGCCACCATAGCTTCGATGGGTCAATGCCAGTTCCAACAGACTGGCATCCTCGAAGGTGTGGCCGATACGCTTTACAAAGGCATTCAGCGGGCTACTCACAGGTCTCCCTACTCTCTTTTTGTCGCTGACGCCCGCAGGCGTCCTGTCGAATGGTGCATCAGTCTTGACGGCTGATGCCTGTCGTCATCGACATGCTTCGCGATGCCCGAAGCCTACACGGCTTGAGGAGTTGCCGATCGCCACCATCCCAATCCGATATTCGTCAGCCGCGCTGCCCGCAGGCTCGTGGCCTCGGGTCCGACATGATGAACAGCAGGTTGACATGGCAGGCACGACGCATCGTCCCATGTCGAAGCGGCGCTGCCAGACACGACCGGGCCGCCTCTCGGCGGCCCGGTCAATGCACTGATCAATGAATCAGGCGTACCGAGGAAAAGTCCGGGAATCCGTCCTTCCAGTGCATCCACACCGCGACCGCCTTGCCGACGATGTTCTCTTCCGGCACGAAGCCCCAGTAGCGGCTGTCGTTGGAATGGTCGCGGTTGTCACCCATCACGAAGTACTGCCCTTCAGGCACCCGGATCTCGCGCATCTGCGGACCGGGGTCCTGAGGGTTATTGTAGATTTGATGGGCGTGTTTCCCCAGTGTCTCATCCAGCAGACTCTCGCCGGGCTGCTCACTGACGTTGCGCGCATTGAGCGTCTTGCTGACCGCCTGACCATTCACGTAGAGCTGCTTGCCCTCATAGCGAATGGTGTCACCGGGCAGACCGACGACGCGCTTGATGAAGTTGGTGGACGGGTCCTCCGGGAAACGGAACACCATCACGTCACCACGCTCGGGCTCGCCGACCTCCAGCACCTTGGTGTCGACCACCGGCAGGCGCAGGCCATAGTCATACTTGTTGACCAGGATGAAGTCGCCGATCTTGAGCGTCGGCAGCATCGAGCCGGAGGGAATCTGGAACGGCTCATAGGCGAATGAGCGCACCACCAGCACCAGCAACAGTACCGGAAAGAACGACTTGGCATAGTCCACCAGCCACGGGTCCCGCGTCAGCTTCTCACGCGTACCACTGTCCAGCTCCCCTTCGACGGATGCCTCGGCCTTGGCCAGACGCGCCTTGCGCGCACCGCGCAGGGCAATCAGATCTATCAGCCACACCACGCCGGCTACCGCTACGGCAATCACCAATACTAGCGAGAAATCCATCGTCATCCCTGTCTGCCCTGGGTCTTGGGGCAGGCCGCCAGCCGGCGGCCTGCATCAGTCGTTCATCTTGAGCACGGCAAGGAAGGCGTCCTGGGGAATTTCCACCCGGCCGACCTGCTTCATGCGCTTCTTGCCCGCTTTCTGCTTCTCGAGCAGCTTCTTCTTGCGGCTGACGTCGCCGCCGTAGCACTTGGCGGTCACGTTCTTGCGCAGCGCCTTCACGGTGGAGCGTGCCACGACCTGACCTCCGACGGCCGCCTGGATCGCCACGTCGAACATCTGACGCGGGATCAGTTCCTTCATCTTCTCGACCAGCAGTCGGCCACGGCCGTGAGCATGGTCGCGGTGGATGATGGCCGCCAGCGCATCGACGCGATCGCCATTGATCAGCACGTCCAGACGTACCAGCTTGGCCGCCTCGAAACGCTCGAAGCTGTAATCCAGAGAGGCATAGCCCTTGGAGATGGACTTGAGGCGATCGAAGAAGTCCATCACGACCTCGGCCATCGGCAGCTCGTAGACCAGCTGGATCTGGCTGCCCAGGAACTGCATGTCGAGCTGGACGCCGCGACGATTGACGCACTCGGTGATGACGTTGCCGACGTATTCCTGTGGCACGAGGATGGTGGCGCGGCAGATCGGCTCACGCAGTTCATCGACGTTGGCCATGTCCGGAAGCTTCGAGGGGTTGGACACCGGCAGCACTTCGCCGTTGTCCATCAGCACCTCGTAGATCACCGTCGGCGCAGTCGTCAGCAGGTCGAGATTGTACTCGCGCTCCAGACGCTCCTGGATGATCTCCATGTGCAGGGTGCCCAGGAAGCCGACGCGGAAGCCGAAGCCCAGTGCGTCGGAGTTCTCCGGCTCGTAATCCAGCGAGGCATCGTTGAGCGCCAGTTTCTGCAGCGCGTCACGGAAGTCCTCGTAGTCATCGGAGCTGATCGGGAACATGCCGGCGTAAACCTGCGGCTTGACCTTCTGGAAGCCCGGCAGACGCTCGACCTTGTCGGCCGTCTTGGTGTGCACGATGGTGTCACCCACCGGCGCGCCCATGATGTCCTTGATGCCGGCGACGATGAAGCCTACCTCGCCGGCACGCAGCACACCGGTTTCCTTGCGCTTGGGCGTGAAGATACCGATCGCGCCGGTTTCCCAGTCGCGGCCGGTGGACTTCAGGCGGATCTTCTCACCCTTCTTCAGGGTGCCGTCGAAGATACGCACCAGCGAGACGACGCCGAGGTAGTTGTCGAACCAGGAGTCGATGATCAACGCCTGCAGCGGCGCTTCCGGATCGCCCTTGGGCGGCGGAATGTCACGCACCAGACGTTCGAGCAGCGCTTCCATGCCCATGCCGGACTTGGCCGACACCTGACAGGCATCCGTCGCGTCCAGACCGATGATCTCCTCGATCTCCTGGGAGACCTTCTCCGGGTCCGCCTGCGGCAGATCCATCTTGTTGAGGACCGGCAGCACCTCGAGGCCCTGCTCGATGGCGGTGTAGCAGTTGGCCACCGACTGGGCTTCGACGCCCTGACCGGCATCCACCACCAGCAGCGCCCCTTCACAGGCATACAGCGAGCGCGAGACTTCATAGGAGAAGTCGACGTGGCCCGGGGTATCGATGAAGTTCAGCTGATAGGTATTGCCATCATCGGCGTGGTAGTCGAGGGTCACCGACTGAGCCTTGATGGTGATGCCGCGCTCACGCTCGATGTCCATCGAGTCAAGCACCTGCTCCTTGAGCTCACGGTCACTCAAGCCTTCGCACAGCTGAATGATGCGGTCAGCCAGCGTGGACTTGCCGTGGTCGATGTGGGCGATGATTGAAAAGTTGCGGATATGCTTCAAGGACGGCGGCGTTACGCGTTCGGTCATGGATCACTGCTCTGTATTTGTGCCCGTCTCCGTGAAATCACACGGCCAACACGGGAGACGACGGAAATCGAATTGCACGCATTGTACAGTCCGACTTGAGGCGATGATAGAAGGCGTTACCTTTTGCACCTCTCTCACCCAGCCCGCGCATGCGCAAAGCGATGTACAGCGGGCGACCGTTGCGCACCAGGCGCAGCGAGACCGGGCGATCCGCCGGCAGCTTGGCCACCACGTCACGCAGCGACTGCACGCTGGTCAACGGCTGCTGATTGAGCTCGACCAGCACATCGCCGGCAGTGATGCCCGCCTCTGCCGCCACGCCCTGTGGGTCGACCTCCAGCACCTTGACGCCATTGTCGAGGTTCATGTCTGCCAGCGCCGCCTTGCCAAGCTCGGTCACGGCAATGCCCAGGCCTTGCTTGTCATTGCTGGCAGCGGCGATCTTGTCCTGATCGCTGCCCGGCCAGTGACCTACCTTGGCCTGCAGGGTCTGATGCTTGCCATCTCGCAGGATGGAAAGCTTGAGCGAATCCCCCGGCGAGCTGGCACCGACCATGCGCGGCAGATTGGCGGAGGTTTCCACCTCATCGCCATCGACCGCCATGATGATGTCGCCCGCCTTGAGGCCGGACGCTGCGGCCGGGCCATCCGGGTCAAGATCGGCGATCAGCGCGCCACGCGCCCGGTCCAGCCCGAAGGATTCGGCCAGATCCTTGGATACCGGCTGGATGACGACCCCCAGCCAGCCACGATCGACGCGACCATCGGTCTTGAGCTTGTCGGCCACATCCATCGCCACATTGATGGGAATCGCGAAGCTCACCCCCATGAAGCCACCGGAGCGGGTGTAGATCTGGGAGTTGATTCCGACCACGTCTCCCTCGAGATCAAACAGCGGCCCCCCGGAGTTGCCCGGGTTGATCGCGACATCCGTCTGGATGAAGGGCACATAGGCATCCGAGGGCAGCGTGCGATCGATGGCACTGACGATCCCCGCCGTGACGGAGTGATCGAAGCCGAACGGCGAGCCGATGGCCGCCACCCACTGACCGACTTCCAGGGCATCACTGTCGCCCATCGGCAGAGTGGGCAGATCATCCGCCTTGACCTTGAGCAGCGCGATATCGGTCTTCTTGTCCTCGCCGACCACCTGAGCCTTCAGCTCCCGACGGTCATTCAGGCGCACCATCACCTCGTCGGCACCATCCACGACGTGGGCGTTGGTCATGATGTAGCCATCGTCGGAGATGATGAAGCCGGAGCCGAGGCTGGAGCGCTTCTCGATCCCCCCACGCCCCTGACCGGGGAACTGATCACCGAAGAAGTGCTTGAAGAACTCCGGCATTTCCTGGCCATCCGGGCCACGGAACACCGGGCCCGAGGTACGTTTGATCTCGGTGGTGGTCGCGATGTTGACCACGGCAGGCGCCGAATCCTTGACCAGCTGGGTAAAATCGGGAAGTTCACGCGCCTGGGCCATCTGGGCACCCATCAGGGCAGCCATGGCCAACGCGGGCGCCATCAGGCGAGAAAGCGATTTCATCGATGCGACTCCTGGTACGTCCTGTCAGCCTTGATGGCCAGCGAGTCCACTCCCAGGCGACGCAGCAGGCGGGGACGATACAGCGCCTGCTGCTCAGGACGCGCGGCATGCCAGCGCACCACGCCCAGCCCCGCCGCCAGCGAGAGCGCAAAGCCCAGCGGCACCACCAGAGCCCCTGCGCCTGCCAGCTGCTCGGCCACGATACCGCCGAGCATGCCACTCATCAGCGGCAGGCCATACAGCAGTCCGGCACTGCGCAGGAAGGCGGATTCGTCGATACCGATCACGACCCGTTCGCCGACCATCGGCCACGCCTCGCCAAGCGGCACATGAATCAGCACGCGGTGTGCCTTGCGGCGCGAGAACTGGCTCAACAGCCCGCTCCCGCAACTGCTGCGAGCCTTGCAGGCTCCGCAGGTGGAGCGGCGCTGGGTCTCGACCCACACCCCTTCCCTGCCATGACCGGTGACCTGCCCTTCTTCCTGCATCATCTTGCCGACTCCTGAAACGCCACCCTCCACCTCGCGTCTCGACCCCCTGCACGGGGTCACCCTCAAGGCGTTGCTGACCTGGCTGGTCGACCATTACGGATTCGAGACGCTGGGCGAACTGATCCCCATCAATTGCTTCCTGAGTGACCCCAGCATCAACTCCAGCCTCAAGTTCCTGCGACGCACGCCCTGGGCACGCGCCAAGGTCGAGGCGCTCTACATCCAGACGGCAGATCGCTATCTACATGACTGAGGCGGAGAGTGGCCACACCGCCAGGTGACGGCGCTGACCGGACGCGACCAGGATATGCGGGCGCAACCAGAATATGCGGGCGCAACCAGGATATGCAGACGCAAAAAGAGGGGCAGCCATTGGCTGCCCCTCTTTTCCTGTCGCCACTTGCTGCTTTCACCTACCCTGGCAACGACGCCATCGCAGGCCAGTCATCCCGCGAAGGTTACTGGGCGACATCCTGCAGACTGATCCATTCGCTGCGCTCCGGCACGGGGCCGCGCTCGGACGACTTGCTCAGGTACGCTTCAAGCAGTCGACGCTGGGCAAGATCCGCCGCCGCGACGTTGCTGGACGACATGCCGGATTCATAACCGCCATTCTGCGGGGCCATGAACATGGGACGCGACGGAGAAGCCGTCACGCCGACCTGCATCAGGCCGCCTGCAGCACTCGGTTGTGCCCACTGGGAAGCCTCGGCATTCACGGACGGCTGGCTGACCTGATGCACCGCGCCCTGGCGCCCCTGCAGGCCTGAAGCCCCGCTGGCCAGCTCCGCGCCTGAGCCGTTGAGGCTCGGCACGCCGGTGTCAGTGCCGTTGAAGACCTGCACACCGGTGATCACCATCACCGCGACACCCGCCGCGATCGCGGCAGAGCCTGCGAAGGAGAAGAGGCTGCGGCGCTCGGCCACGGGTTCGGCAACCGGCGCTTCACGGGAGATCATCTCGACCTCGGCACTCACGGCCGCCGAGATATCCATGGTGAAGCTGCTCTCGCGCTCGCGGTGCATGACGCTGCGCGCAAGATGATAGCGACGCCAGGTGTCTGCCGCCTCAGGCGATTCGTCGAGCCCCTTGAGGACACGTCGCAGATCCAGCTCGTCACCCTCCGCATCCATCAGCGCGGACAGCGACTCCTTCACGGATTCGGTGGTCTTAAGATTCATGCGTAAATACCCTCACACTCGACAGCTGCACACTATGATCACGCGCGCGCCAGTTCGTTCCGCGATTCATTCAGAAAACATTCACTTTTCATGCACTATCTGAACAAGCCATTGTTTTTGATGAGTTTTCTCGACAGATCAGTCAGCTACCGCCCCAGCTGCAGCAGGACTGAGCAGCCCCTGGATGGCCTTGTCCACCGATTCGCGAGCACGGAAGATGCGTGAGCGAACGGTCCCCACCGGGCACTGCATCACCTCGGCGATATCCTCATAGGACAGACCGTCGAACTCGCGCAGCGTGATGGCGGTGCGCAGGTCTTCCGGCAATTTCTCGATAGCATCGAACACCACCTTCTCCAGCTCGTCACGCGCCATGGCCGCTTCCGGTGTCTCGACATCCGCCAGACGCCCGGACTGATCCAGCACCTCGGCATCCCCGATGTCCAGATCCGTCCCCGGGGGACGCCGCCCCCGCGAGACCAGATGATTCTTGGCGGTATTGATGGCGATGCGATACATCCAGGTATAGAAGGCGCTCTCCGCCCGGAAATTGGGCAAGGCGCGATAGGCCTTGATGAAAGCTTCCTGGGCGACATCCTGGACTTCGGCATGATCATGCACATAACGGCTGATCAGGCCGAGAATCTTGTGTTGATACTTGTTGACCAGCAGATCGAAGGCGCGGTTATCCCCTTTCTGGGCGCGCTCGACCAGCTGCTGATCTGTCTCATTGACACTCATTCACTCGCTCCCTCCGCGGGAGTGGAGGCACCGCTCCCGTTCGGGCGACCAAAATCAACGCACAGTGTTCCTGTTTATCATTTGCACGGCAAGACACGTGGTGGCCAAAGCCACAGGTTTTCCATGCCTACGCCTGAGATGACCGTGTTTGGCGACGCTGACTCGCTCAAGTGTAACGATTACTTTACGACTGACTGCGGACCGAACAACGCTCAGGACACCGTCATGTCAGAACAGCACGTCAACAACCTCAACGTCCTGTCCCAGGATGTACTGATCACTCCGCAGGCGCTCAAGCAGGACATCCCGCTGACCGACAAGGCCGAGCAGACCGTCATCGAAGGCCGTCGCACCATCCAGCGCATTCTGGACGGCGAGGATCCGCGCCTGCTGGTGGTGGTCGGCCCCTGCTCCATCCATGACCTGGACGCCGCCCGCGACTATGCTCGCCGCCTGAAGGTGCTCGCGGAAGAGGTCAAGGACAGCCTCTACATCGTGATGCGCGTCTACTTCGAGAAGCCGCGCACCACGGTCGGCTGGAAGGGATTGATCAACGACCCGCACCTCAACGATTCCTTCGAGATCGAGGAAGGCCTGCACATCGCCCGCGGCCTGCTGGTCGAACTGGCCGAGATGGGCCTGCCGCTGGCCACTGAAGCGCTGGACCCGATCTCCCCGCAGTACCTGCAGGACTGCATCAGCTGGTCCGCCATCGGCGCGCGCACCACCGAATCCCAGACTCACCGTGAGATGGCGTCTGGCCTCTCATGCCCGGTCGGCTTCAAGAACGGCACCGACGGCTCGCTGGATGTCGCCGTCAACGCCCTGCAGTCCGTCTCCCACGGCCACAACTTCCTGGGCATCAATCAGGCCGGTCAGGTCGCGATCATCCGCACCCGCGGCAACGCCTACGGCCACGTCGTGCTGCGGGGTGGCAACGGCAAGCCGAACTATGACAGCGTCAGTGTCGCCCTGGCCGAGCAGGAACTGGCCAAGGCCGGCGTCACCGCCAATCTGATGGTCGACTGCT
Organism: Cobetia sp. ICG0124; assembly: GCF_004006355.1. Classification (NCBI taxonomy): domain Bacteria; kingdom Pseudomonadati; phylum Pseudomonadota; class Gammaproteobacteria; order Oceanospirillales; family Halomonadaceae; genus Cobetia; species Cobetia sp. ICG0124. The sequence goes on from NZ_CP024893.1 coordinate 2,390,238, forward strand.
CCCACGCCAACTCCAACAAGGACCCGGGCCTGCAGCCGCTGGTGCTGGAAAACGTCACTCAGCAGATTCTCGAGGGCAACCGCTCCATCATGGGCCTGATGGTCGAGTCGCACATCAACTGGGGCGCCCAGAAGATCAATGCCGACCGCAGCAAGATGGAATATGGCGTTTCCATCACCGATGCCTGCATCGACTGGGCGACCACCGAAGAGACCTTCAAGACCATGGACACCAAGCTCAAGGACGCCCTGCGCGCCCGTCTCGAGCAGTCCGCCGAAGCCTGATCAGTTCTGACGTACGCCGTCAATCTCGCGCACGAAGGGCGGCAATGCCTCGATCAGCTGCTGACCGTAACGCTTGGTCAGAATGCGCCGATCCAGAATCGTGATGCGCCCCTCATCGGCCTCCTTGCGGATCAGGCGCCCGCAGGCCTGTACCAGCTTGATGGACACATCGGGCACCGCGATGCGCATGAACGGATTGCCGCCTCGCGACTCGATCCACTCTGCAAGCGTCGCACCGACCGGGTCATCCGGCACCGCGAACGGCAGCCGCGTGATCACCACATGGGTCAGGTACTTGCCGGGCAGATCGATCCCCTCGGCGAAGCTCGCCAGACCGAAGATGATGCTGCCGCGACCACCATCCACCGCCTTGCGGTGCTGACTGAGCAGCTCGTGCTTGGGCAGGCGACTCTGGGCCAGCACCCGCTTGCGGGTCTCGTTGTCCAGCGCCTTGTTGACCGCCGCCAGCTGCTTGCGCGAACTGAACAGCACCAGCACCGCCTCGCGCACATCCAGCGCATTGACGAAATCGACGATCGCCTGCTCATGCGGGCCGGGCGGCGACGGTTCTACCGCCTCGCGCGGGATGGCCAGCACCGCCTTGCCATAATCGAACGGGCTGGGCAGTCGCTGATAGCGATAGCGATTGGCCAGACCAGCGCGCTCCTGCAGGCGCTCGAAGCGGTTGAGCGCCGTCAGGGTCGCGGACGTCAGTACCGCGCCGAAACAGGTCCCCCACAGGTGGCGCGCCAGGGTCTCCGCCGCCGAGACGGGGCTGGCCGAGACGGTCATCTCCGGTTCGCCATTGAAGCGCTCGAAGGTCAGCCAGCGCGCATGCGGCGGGCCATCCGCGGGGTCGCTCAGGCCGATGGCCTCCCACAGCGCATGGGCTTCCAGCGCACGTCCATGCAGCAGGGCCACCAGCGGCAACCAGTCCTCAGCATTCTCCTTGGGCAGGCCTGTCGCCTTCTCCGGGTCCAGACTCTCGCGCAGGATATCGGCGATCTGCTCCAGCGCCCGTGACAGCTCCGCGAAGCCCTTGAGCAGATTGTGCCCCAACTCCTTGAGCGCCTGCGGTGCCTGGCCGCGCTCGAAACGATGATTGGTGGCATCATCGCCCGCCCCCTCCGGCAGGTCAGCCAGCTGGTGGCCCAACCCGAACACCTCGCCCAGCCGCGGCTCGATGTCGGCCAGCAACTCCGGCATGCGCGCCAGCAGGCGCCCGATGGTCGGCTGACTGCCCAGCGCCGCGTTCAGCTCGGTGAGCGACTTCTTGAGATTGCCCAGCCAGCGCAGCGTCTGATTGATCGGCGTGCGGTGGTGGAAGTGATCCAGCGCCTTGTCCGGCAGGTGATGCGCCTCATCGAAGACGTAGATGCAATCACTGGGCGAGGGCAGCACCAGCCCGCCGCCCAGCGAGAGATCCGCCAGCACCAGATCATGGTTGGCGACGATGATGTCGGCCTGCTCCAGCTGACGGCGGGCACGGAAGAAGGCGCACGCCGAGAAGTGGCTGCAGCGGCGATTGGTGCACTGGCGGTGGTCCGTGGTCAGCCGCGCCCAGTCGCGATCCTCGACCTGCAGCGGCCAGCTGTCGCGGTCCCCGGCCCACTCGCCGCTGGCATAGTCCTCGGCCATCTTGCCGGCCAGCTCCACGAAGCTGCCGCCATCGCTGGCGATCATGTCGCGCTCGAACAGCGCCATGGTCGGGTTGTCCTCGACGCCTTCCAGCGCCTGATCCAGCTTCTGTACGCACAGATAGCGCCGCCGCCCCTTGGCCAGCGCATAGTCGAAGGTCAGCCCCGAATGCTTCTTGAGCGCCGGCAGGTCCTGATGCATGACCTGCTCCTGCAACGCGATGGTCGCGGTGGAGACCACCAGCCGCTTGCCGCGTGCCTTGGCGACCGGCAGCGCGGAGAGCAGGTAGGCGAGCGTCTTGCCGGTACCGGTACCGGCCTCCAGCACGCAGACGTGCTCGTTGCCGAGGCGATACCCTTCCGGATTCTGCTCGATGTTGCCCAGGGTGCGTGCAATCTCGGCGATCATCAGCCGCTGTCCATAGCGCGGCGTCAGCTCAAGCCCCTCAAGCAGCTTGCGATAGGCGGTCTGAATCTCGCCCTTGAGACTGTCTTCCAGCATTGCGTGTCTCTCCGTCACAGCATGCCCTGTGGCGGTTGCTCGCGGGGCAGCGTTTCCTGGATGTACTCCTCGATCTCCGGCAGGGAGAACACATCCTCCTCGCCGATGAAGCTGATCAGGCTCACGTCACTGAAGCTGGCACGATGCACGTAGTCTTCCGGCACCTCCGGCAGCGTGAAGTTGATGGCATGGGTGGCATCTTCCAGCGGCAGTCCCCGCCCGGCCACGTCACTGACCACCAGCACCTTGAGCTTGCCGTTGCGGAAGGCTTCCTGCGCCTCGAGACGTGCCGTCTGGGTCTCGGCACCCGACATCAGCGCCACCTCGATGCCTGCCTCACGCAGAGCGGCATCGATGCGACGCACCAGCGCACGGGTATTGCCGAACACCACCACGCGCTCCAGCGCGTCCTGCTCGACGAGCTTGACCAGCAGTCGCAGCTTGTCGTCGTCGCTGACGGTGTAGGCCTGCACGCCCGCGTTGTCCGCCGGGATGGCGGCCGCGGCTTCATGCTCCACCGCCACCTGAGCGGCCTCATGCGTCCACTGCTCTGCCAGGCCCAGCACGTCGGAGGACAGCTCGGCGGAGAACAGCAGTGTCTGGCGCTCCTCGGCACGCGGTGTGGCGCGGATGATGCGCTTGACGTCCGGGATGAAGCCCATCGACAGCATGCGGTCGGCCTCGTCGACCACCAGCACTTCGGTCTCGGAGAGATCGACATCGCGCTTGGTATGGAAGTCCAGCAGGCGACCCGGCGTGGCGACCAGCAGGTCGACCTTGCGCTCGAGACGCTCACGCTGCTTCTGGTAGTCCATCCCGCCGACCACGCAGGCCACGGAGATGCGCGCGAATTCGGAGAATGCCTTGGCATCCTTCTCGATCTGCAGCGCCAGCTCACGGGTCGGCGCGATGATCACGGCACGCGGGGCACCCGGCTTCTGACCTTCCGGCGCCTTCTCTTCCAGGAAGTAGGCCAGCGTGGCGATCAGGAAGGCAGCCGTCTTGCCGCTGCCGGTCTGGGCGCGCCCGACCACGTCACCGCCCAGCAGCGCCTTCTCGAAGGTCTGGGTCTGGATCGGGGTGCAGTATTCGAAACCGGCCTTCTGGATGGCACGCATCAACGGCAGCGGCAGATCGAAATCGTGGAAGCGCCACTGACCGGCGACCGGCGCGACCTGGAACTGATCAAGGTTCCACTTGGACTGGGAGCGACGCGGCTTGCGGCGGCGACGCTTGGGCTTTCTGGGCTTCTGGTTCGGGTCCTGCGGCTCTTGCTGAGTCTGCTCAGCGGCTGGCTGGGTCTGATCCGTCTCGCTCATGTAATCCGTTCTTTTCAAGGGTTCATATGCGACAGGCGCGGGCCGCTCTCGGAATCTCGCCACGACAGGCCACACCCGGATGGTTCGTCATGCCCAGTGGTCTCACCTGGTTCGCCTGACCCGCTTGTGACAAGCGGTCGTCTCGGGCTGCATGCGCCTTTGCCGGATTGGGAGTCATCCCGTGCCTGTCTGCTCCCCTTCGGGGGTATGCGTCTCCAGGGCCACGCAGGCCCCGGGTGCAGACATGCACGAATGCTCTCACCTGTTCTGAACGGATTCACGCATCCGGATCTCCCCTGCCCGAATGTTCGGCAGGGGCCCGAGGCTGGCGACTGCTGACACCGAACAGGAAAGCCCGAAGATGACACGCAGAAAGAAGAGCCGCTCCATCGCCGACAAGGTGCAGATTCGCACCGGCCGCCGCAAGGACTTCAAGAAGTGGCGCGCCGAGAATCCGGATCAGGTACATTCCGGACCTCGCTATGTGGCCAAGAAGAAGGATCAGCGCAAGAGCCAGGCAGCCGCCAAGCTGGAACGCATGAACGCCGCCCCGCTGCTGCCGCTGCATCCGGACGCCCCTGCCGAGCAGGACGACAAGGGCGGGAATGATGAGGGAGGCAAGGCGTGATGCGACTGGTGTCCTTCAACATCAATGGCATCCGTGCGCGTCCGCATCAGCTGGAAGCGCTGATCGAGGCGCATCAGCCGGACGTCATCGGCCTGCAGGAAACCAAGGTGCAGGACAGCGAGTTTCCCCACGCGCACATCGAGGCACTGGGATATCACGTGGTCTGGCACGGCCAGAAGGGCCACTACGGCGTCGCGATGCTGACCCGCCAGGTGCCGAAGAAGGTGCATTACGGCATGCCCGATGACAGCGAAGATGCCCAGAAGCGCATGATCGGCGTCGAGATCGACGGCCCGAACGGCGAACCGCTGATCGTCTACAACGGCTACTTCCCCCAGGGCGAGAATGTCGAGCACCCGGTGAAGTTTCCCTACAAGACGCGCTTCTATCAGCAGCTGTTCCGCCTGCTGGAAGAGGACCACACCCCCGATCAGCACGTGGTGGTGATGGGCGATTACAACATCTCGGCCACCGACCGCGACATCGGCATCGGCGAGCCCAACCGCAAGCGCTGGCTGCGCGAAGGCAAGACCAGCTTCCAGCCCATCGAGCGCGAGTGGATGGAGCGCCTCTACGCCTGGGGCCTGACCGACAGCTTCCGTCACGTGCACCCGGAAGTCGATGACCAGTTCAGCTGGTTCGACTATCGCTCGCGTGGCTTCGAGCGCGAGCCCAGACGCGGCCTGCGCATCGACCTGATCATGACCAGCCCGGGCCTGACCCCGCTGATCAAGGATTCCGGTGTCGATTACGTGCTGCGTGGCATGGAAAAGCCATCGGACCACGCGCCCGTCTGGACCGATATCGGCTGACACGCTGAGCAACGCCAGCGCGAACACGATCGCCAGATACGCAAACGCCGCCTTCCCCCGTCTCAGGACGATCAGGAAAGGCGGCGTTTTCGTTGCACTGCCGGTCAGACAGCCAGGAGTCGCGGGGGTGGGCGCCTCAGCGCTGCGCGAGTGACTTCAGCCAGTCATCGGCCTCTTCGGCGCCGCGTGCCTGCGCCTTCTTGAAGGCCTCACGCGCGGGGTCCAGCTGGTCAAGCTGACGGGCGACCACACCGCTGAGCAACCAGTGGCGCGCGGAATCATCCCCGCGCTCACCGGCACTGGCCAGGGCACCGCTCGCGATATCCCAGCGCCCCCAGTCATAGGCCAGTTCCGCCAGCTGCCGAGCATCCTCGACACGGCCACTCTGCTCGGAAACCGTCGCCCACGCCGTCAGCGAGTGCTCGATGTCGCGCGCCGAGGTCCAGGCCTCTGCCAGCTGACGACGCAGTAACGGCGTGTCTACCAGCAACGGCTGCCCCTCGGGAGTTGCCGACGTCGAAAGTCCCGCCTCGATCAACTCCGCGGCCCGCGCCGGCGCGCCGGCGGCCAATTGCAGATCGATGCGCTGCTGATAGGCCTCGCGCCCACTGACGATTCCCGCCGCCCAGGCGGCTTCCCAGGTACTCGCCGCACGCCGCTGCTGATTGAGACGCTGATAGAGCGCCACGGCGCGCTGCCAGTCCTGCGCATCCCGCGATTCGCCAAGTCCCTGCTCGACCAGTGCCACCGCCGCAGCATGTCGTCCCGTCTGCTGATAGACGCTGACGGCAAGTTTCAGACGATCGCCTTCAGGCGCACTCGCTCTGCTGGCGCGCTCCAGCCAGTCCTCGGCCCGCGACCACTGGCCACGGTTGGCTTCCAGGCTGACGGCCAGCCACAGATCATCGGCACTCGCCGAGCCACCATGCAGGTACTCCGCCAGACGTGCGGTACCGGCTTCCTGCTCTCCCGCCCGCAATCTCAGCATGGCTTCGCGCCGCAGCCACTTGCGCGCCTGACTGGCATCGACGCCCGGCAACCGGCGCGCTTCGCCATAGAGACGCGCCGCCTGGGCCTGATCCCCTTGTCTTGCCCGCGCACTGGCGGCCAACGACAGATACAGCGCACGCACCTCGCCACGTTGCTGACGGGCTTCCCGCTCGGCACGCTCGCCGACCTCGTCGTAATCCCCCTCCTCCAACCGTGACTGGAGCGTACGCAGCTGCCCCGCGACCTCCGCCGACACGCGCATTGCCCCATTCGCGGTGGCGACGCCCCCGACCTCCATCATCAGCATCAGACAGGTGGAGACCAGGGTCACGCGCGTCAGGCGACGCCCGCCGCGGGGTTGCCTCAACGCAACTGGAACTCAAGCCGTTGACGCGCCTGACGCGCTGTCTGGGCCGCCGGGAACTCCCAGCGCGCGATAGCCTTCATCGCGGCGCGATCAAAGACACCGGAAGGCTCTGCACGCACCACCCTCAGCGAACTGCCATCGACATTGCCATCCGGACGAATCACGAAGGCCACCTCGACGAAGCCCTCGATGCCACGCCGGCGTGCACGACTGGGGTACTCAGGCGCCGTGCGCAGCGTCGGGCGGGGCGAGCCCCCTTGCGCCGCGGGTGCCGGGCTTCGGCGTTGGCTTGGGTTTCGGATCCGGTGTCGGTCTCGGCGGACGCTTCACCTCCAGTGGCGGCAGGCTGTCATCCAGCGTCAGCTCCGGCGTTGGCGGCAGTGGTGTCTTGACCTCAGGGATCGCCACCGTGCTTGTCACCTCTGGTGACGGCATCGGTGCCGCTTTAGGCGGCGGCGGTGGCTCGGCCGGTGGTGTCGGCAAGGCCTCTGCCGGCGCCGCTTCAGGGGCGGGTGCCTCTTCAGGCGCCTGAACGGTCGAGACCGACAGCGGCTCAGGCGCCGGCGCATCGTTCACCGGCGGCGCCACCAGCAGTGCCAGGGCATAGAACAGGGCCAGCGCCAGCAGGGCTCCGCCCAGCAATCCGATCAGTCGATTGGCATACAGACGTCGCGTCATGTCATTCGCCTTTCGATGCCGCGACCGCGATGTCCTGCACTCCCGCACTGCGCAGCGCATCCATCGTCTCCACCAGCAGCCCGGTCCGCGATTGACGATCCGCCTGGATCACCACCGGCTGGCCGTCGGCCAGCTCCGCCACCGCGTCCCCGACACGGTGGGCGTCCACCGGCTTGCCATCGACCCATACCGCGCCCTCGGCGGTGATCGCCACCATCACGGCCGCATCCGGACGTGCCGTGGCATGCGAGGCCTCGGGGCGCTGGATCTCGACCCCCGACTCCTTGACGAAGCTGGTGGTGACGATGAAGAAGATCAGCATGATGAAGACGACATCCAGCATTGGCGTCAGGTTGATCTCGCCGCTGTCTTCCGCGGCTTCCATGCGACGTCTACGCATGCGGTGTCTCGCTTGTATCAGAGGACTTGCCCTTGCGGGCATCATCCACGGCGCGCGCCAGGCGGTCGTGCAGGCGTTGGTCCTCACGACGCACGACACGCTCGAAACGGGTCACGAACAACAGTCCCACCACCGCCACCGCCATGCCGGCCAGGGTCGGCAAGGTGGCACGGGCCACGCCATCGGCCATCGCTCGCGCCTGGCCGGTACCGGCGATCGCCAGGGAATCGAAGACGTGAATCATGCCGGTCACGGTGCCCAAAAGGCCCGCCAGCGGGCAGATCATCACCAGCAGCTTGAGCCACGGCAACGGCGCGCGCAGGCGTGACAGCAGCTCACGGGTCAGTACCTCGCGGTGAGTGAGCGCCGACCAGCTGTGGTGCTCGCTGCGCGCCACCCAGTCGTGGATCAACTGGCGGCGTGCCGGCCGATGCACCAGCCGCCAGTAAAGGCCGCGCTCCAGCGCCAGACCGAACAGCAGCATGGCGATCAGGCAGATCACCACGATCAGAGGCCCGCCGCTATCCACCAGCCGCATGACCGGTGCCAGCGCACCGGGCAACAGGGAAGAAGAGGCCAGCGACTCAGGCATGCTCGGTTTCCCGCGTGCGGGCATTGGCCGTCGCCGCGGCGGCGGGCGCACGACGCTCGAGGTGATCCGCCAGACGCGCACTGGCACGCCCTTCCAGGCGCCCCATCAGCCCCTTCGACAGGCTCGACATACCGGTCTGCGCGAACAGCAGCGGCACGGCGGTGATCAGACCCAGCACGGTGGTCACCAATGCCTGGGAGATGCCGCCGGCCATCAATTTCGGATCGCCGGTACCGAAGACGGTGATCGACTGGAAGGTGCCGATCATGCCGGTCACGGTGCCCAGCAGACCCAGCAGCGGCGCGATGGCCGCCAGCAACTTGACCAGTGCCTGACCACGTTCCAGCTTCGGTTGCTCGGCGAGCAGCGCCTCATCGAGACGCGCTTCCAGCGCTTCCGGCTCATGATCATGACGCATGCCTTCAAAGCGGGTCAGCACGCGGCCCAGCGGGTTGTCATCCTTGAGCTGGGTCAGATCCGCTTCCTGACGCTTGACCGCGCGCCGCGTGGCCGTCAGGCGCACCAGCTGGATCAGCGCGATGATCAGCCCCAGCACGCCAAGCCCGACGATCACGTAACCGACCGCCCCGCCCTGCTTGAGTCGCTCGGTCAGCCCCGGCGCACGTGACAGGGCGCGGGTGACATCACCCCCGGTGGGATCGAAATCGAGTCGATCGGTATCGCCGGCATTGAACGCCGCCAGCTGATCACGCATGGTCGCCGGTGTCTTGCCGGCAAGGCCGAGACTTTCCAGTGCGCTTGCACCATCCACGGCCTTGTCATCGGACAACGGTGAGAGCAGCAGATCGCCACTGAAGGCCATCTGCTCGCCGACACGCACGATCTCACGTGGCTTGATGCTGCCATCGGCACCGGCCAGCGGTGCCTTGAAACGCAGCGCACGGCCACTTTCGCGGGCGATGCTGCCGATGTCGGCCGTCAGGGCCGCGAGTCGCTCACGACCGGGCACTTCATCCCGCGGACCAAGGTCCGGCAGTCGGGCCTGCCCACCGGCCAGCAACCAGTTGCCGGCCACCCCTTCACGGACTTCCCGCGCATGCTTGCGCGCCACCGTGAAGACCTGGCCGAGATCCCCCTGCTGCGCCTGGCGCTCGTCATCCAGACCACTGAGGGTCGCCTGCTGCTGCTTCGCTTCGGCTTCAAGGGTCTCGCGCTTCTCGCGCAGGCTGTCACGTTGCGCCTCGGCCTTGGCCACGGCCGCCTTGAGCGCGTCACTGTCCGACAGCAACGTCTCCAGGCGTGTCTGATCACGACCTTCCGCCTGACTGGCCGCCTGCTCGAACTGCTCGACGCTCAGTGCCTGTGCCGCGGAGCCGGTCACGGCAGCTCCACGTTTTCCACCGGGACGGACAGCGGCAAGGTGAGCAGTGACGGTGCCTGCTGGTCACGCGCCATGCTGATTCCCTGGCGCAGCTCGCTCAGCGCACTGTCATCCAGTACCTGCCAGCTGTCATTCTGCGTCTTCCATGCCCCGCCGTGCTGGCCATCCAGCGTCAGGTAATAAAGCCCCACGCGACCGACACGCAGATACTGCACCTCGGTGTCCTCCGCACCGATCAGCCCCGCACGCCAGGTATCCAGGCCCTGGCCGTAGCTCAGCTCCTGCTGCCAGGCATTGAGCAGCTGATCGAGGCGCTCGTCATTGGTGAGACTGGCGTTGGACAGGTTGTCGCGCAGCCGTGCGACACGCGCCAGACGCTCTTCCTTCAGGAAGGGCAGGTCCTGCTCGATGAACGCTTCCAGCTCATTGACCTGCTCACGCAGCAGGCCCGGCAAGGACTCGCGGGTGGCCTCGAGATTCTCGAGCGCCGTGCGCTGACGCTCGATTCGCGCGGCACGGTCGGCATTGAGCGGGGTCAGTTCCGCGGTATAGCTTTCCAGACGCGCCGCTTCCTGACGCGCCTCGCGCAGCCTCACCAGCAATTCGCGGGTCTCGTCGTCAGCCGCGTCGATGCGCGACTGCAACTCCCCCTGGGTCTGCTGATGACTCGCCGCACTGTCACGCAGCGTCTGTGCATGAACCGGCAGACTCGTGGCACACAGAGGCACCATCAGCGCCAGCGCGGGCAGCATGCCGCCAAACGCGCGCGCCCTCGGGAAAGAGAAAGAAGTGGAACGCCGCACGGACATCTCCTGAAGAACAAGACTGGGTTGCATCCTCGGTCACTGGCCATGCTGCCAGAGAATCGCGAGTGGAAATGCAAATCACTGGCAGGGACGGTATTACAAACAAGAACAATTATCAATTGATCTCGATCCGCACTCTTACAGCTTGCCTTCCAGCTCCGGCAGCACCTCGAACAGATCACCGACCAGACCGTAGTCGGCAACCTGGAAGATCGGCGCCTCATCATCCTTGTTGATCGCGACGATGACCTTGGAGTCCTTCATGCCCGCCAGGTGCTGGATCGCACCGGAGATGCCGACGGCAATGTACAGGTCCGGGGCAACGATCTTGCCGGTCTGACCGACCTGCATGTCGTTGGGCACGAAACCGGCATCCACGGCGGCACGTGAGGCACCGATGGCGGCGCCCAGCTTGTCGGCGATGCCGTCGAGCAGAGCGAAGTTCTCACCGTTGCCCATGCCGCGGCCACCGGAGATCACCACCTTGGCAGCACCCAGCTCCGGACGCTCGCTCTCGGCCAGCGTCTCGTTGACGAAGCTGGAGACACCGGCATCCTCGACGACATCCACCGCCTCGATGGCCGCCTGGCCGTCAGCCGCCACCGGGTCGAAGCCGGTGGCACGCACGGTGATCACCTTCAGAACGTCGTCACTCTTGACGGTCGCGATGGCGTTGCCGGCATAGATCGGACGCAGGAAGGTATCGGCACTCTCGACCGCGATGATCTCGGAAATCTGTGCGACGTCCTTCAGCGCTGCCACGCGCGGCATGAAATTCTTGGCCGTGGTGGAAGCACCGGACAGCACATGGCTGTAGTCGTCCGCCAGCGCCACGACCAGTGCCGAGACATTCTCCGCCAGCTGATGGGCGTAGACCGCGTTGTCCGCCACGCGCACACGCTTGACGCCGGCAAGCTTCGCGGCCTGCTCGGCAACGCTCCCGACACCTTCCCCCGCGACGAGAACATCGATATCGCCACCGATGGCGCTGGCAGCCGCTACCACACTGGCAGTGGTACCTGTCAGCTGGCCATCGTGATGATCGGCAATGACGAGAATGCTCATGAGATCACCTTTGCTTCATTCTTGAGTTTGTCCACCAGCTCATCGACGGAGCCGACCTTGACGCCACCCTGGCGCTCGGCCGGCGGCGTCACCTTGACCAGCGTGACCTTCGAGGCCGTGGAGACACCCAGCTCTTCTGGCGTCTTGAGGTCCAGCGGCTTCTTCTTGGCCTTCATGATGTCCGGAAGCTTGGCGTAGCGCGGCTCGTTGAGGCGCAGGTCCGTGGTGACCACCGCCGGCAGGCTGAGCTTGACGGTCTGCAGACCCCCGTCGATCTCACGAGTGACGTTGACGCTCTCGCCGTCGACCACCACCTCGGAGGCGAAGGTGCCCTGCCCCATGCCGGTGAGCGCCGCCAGCATCTGGCCGGTCTGGTTGTTGTCGGCATCGATGGACTGCTTGCCGAGAATCACCAGGCCAGGCTGCTCTTCCTCGACCACCTTGGCCAGCAGCTTGGCCACTGCCAGAGAGTCGACGGCGTCATCGGTCATCACCTGCACGGCGCGATCTGCCCCCAGCGCCAGCGCGGTACGCAGCTGTTCCTGGGCGGCCTTCGGCCCGATGGTCACGGCCACGACCTCGGTCGCCACGCCTTTTTCCTTCAGGCGTACCGCTTCTTCCACGGCAATCTCGCAGAAGGGGTTCATGGCCATCTTGACGTTGGTCAGATCCACGTCAGACTGATCCGCCTTGACGCGAATCTTGACGTTGTAATCGATGACGCGTTTCACCGCGACGAGTACTTTCATGGTGTCCTCGCTGATCTCTCATGGAGCGAGAGGCTGCTCGAGGCGCCCCCGCTCGATTCATGCAAGCGTTTGATAGGTGAATATCATCCAAAATAGGTCGTGCTGACAAGCACCGCGTCACGGCACCCCATCATTCTCATGGGGGCATCTTGCGCAGAATTGGGGGTCGGGGTCAAACCGGAAAGCCACCATCCGGGTGCCCGGACATGAAACCCGTCAGGCGATATCCTGCAACACGCCGTGTGGCTATTACGTCAGACCCAAGCATAATAAACAAACGGTCGTTTTAAATGCTACTGTTGCGGCATGCTATGCGGCTGCCTTGCGCCGCGCGCCGCCGAAGATCAATAGCCCTGCGATCAGCAACGACTGATCGTGATACGCCCACCCCGCCGGATCCGCGGGGCCTGATACAGGGCATCAAGATTGAGGAGACGGGTCATGGAACGCGAATTCATGGATTTCGACGTCGTCATCGTCGGTGCCGGGCCTTCCGGCCTGTCGGCGGCCTGTCGACTGATGCAGCAGGCCAATGAGGCGGAGCACGAACTGACGGTCTGCGTGGTCGAGAAAGGCTCTGAAGTCGGCGCCCATATCCTGTCAGGCGCAGTGCTGGAGCCACGCGCACTCACCGAACTCTTCCCCGACTGGGCCGAGCGCGGCGCGCCGCTCAATACCGCCGTGACCCGTGATGAAGTCGTGCTGCTCAAGGATGACCAGAAGGCACAGGTCATCCCCAATGCACTGGTTCCCAAGACCATGCACAACGATGGCAACTACATCATCAGCGCCGGCAACCTGACCCGCTGGCTGGGCGAGCAGGCAGAGGAACTGGGCGTCGAGATCTTCCCGGGCTTCGCCGCTCAGGAAGTGCTGCATGGCGAGGATGGCACGGTGCGCGGCATCGTGGTCGGCGACATGGGCGTGGCCGCCGATGGCAGTGAAAAGGATGGCCACATGCCGGGCATGGAATTGCGCGGCAAGTACACCCTGTTCGCCGAGGGCTGCCGCGGACATCTGGGCAAGCAGCTGATCTCGCGCTTCTCTCTCGACAAGGGCGCCGATGCCCAACATTACGGCATCGGCCTCAAGGAGCTGTGGGATGTCCCGGCCGAGCAGCATCAGCCGGGGCTGGTAGTCCACGGCAGGCGGCAAGCGGGTCTCCTACGGGGCGCGCGCCATCGCCAAGGGCGGCCTCAACTGCCTGCCGAAGATGAGCTTCCCGGGTGGCCTGCTGATCGGCTGTGACGCCGGTACGCTCAACTTCGCCAAGATCAAGGGCCTGCACACCGCGATGAAGTCCGGCATGCTGGCGGCGGAGAGCGTGTTCGCCGCCATCAAGAGCGGCGATGAGGGTGGCGAGGACCTCGTCGACTTCGGCAAGCGCTTCCAGGACAGCTGGGCCCATGAGGAGCTGGATGCCTCGCGCAGCTTCGGCCCGGCGATGCACAAGTACGGCACCTTCCTCGGTGGCGCCTACAACTTCCTCGACCAGCTGATGGGCGGCCGACTGCCGACCCTGCATGACACCACCCCGGACTACGCGCGCATGCGCCCGGCGGATGAATGCACGAAGATCGAGTATCCCAAGCCGGACGGCAAGCTGTCCTTCGACAAGCTGTCCTCGGTGTTTCTCTCCAACACCAATCACGAGGAAGACCAGCCGTGTCACCTGCGTCTGGCAGACCCGGCGCTACCGGTGCGTGACAACCTGCCGCGCTTCGCTGAGCCGGCCCAGCGCTACTGCCCCGCCGGGGTCTACGAGATCGTCGAGGAAGCCGGTGAGCCGCAGTTCCAGATCAACTTCCAGAACTGCGTGCACTGCAAGACCTGTGACATCAAGGACCCGGCGCAGAACATCACCTGGGTCGCCCCGGAAGGTGGCGGTGGCCCCAACTATCCGAACATGTGACCCATCGCTGCCCGCCAGCTGACAACGCCGCCGTGGCCCTGCCGCGGCGGCGTTGTCGTTTCTGGCCTCCCCCCTTGCTTCGGAGCCACCATGTCCGTCACTCGTCAGATACTGCTCGCCCTGGGGCTGGGTATCCTCAGCGGCCTTGCCCTGAACGCCGGAGCAGGTGCCTTGCCCGAGGGCAGTGTCGCCTGGCTCGACGCCAACCTGCTGACGCCGGTAGGCCAGATCTTCCTGCGTCTGCTGCAGTTCGTGGTGGTACCGATGGTCTTCGGTGCCCTCATCCTCAGCCTGACCAGTCGCGAAGGCGGTGCCGACGTGGGCCGCCATGCCGGGCGTCTGCTGGGCAGCTACGTGGTCACCAGCGCCGTGGCGCTGACGCTGGGCATGCTGGTCGCTCATTGGCTCAGCCCGGGCAGCGGTGCCGAGAGCCTGGTGGACTCGGCGCCTGAAGGCCGCAACGCCGACAGCATCGCCCAATGGCTGGTGGGCCTGGTGCCCAACAACCCCTTCACGGCGCTGGGTGGCGGCGGCCTGCTGCAGGTCATCTTCGCGGCCGCCTTGATCGGCCTGGCGATGCGTGCCCTGCCGGAAGAAAGCGCGCCGCTGCATCGCGTGATCGAAAGCGGCTACACCGTCAGCCTCAAGGTACTGTCCTTCGTGCTCAAGCTGGCCCCGCTTGGTGTCTTCGCGCTGATCACCTCGGTGATCGCCACCCAGGGGCTGGATCTGCTGATGCGGCTGGGCATGTACGTGATCGGTCTGATCATCGCGCTGGCCTTGATGGCACTGCTCTATCTGGTGCTGCTGGCCGTGACCGGTGCCCGCCCGCTGGCCTTCATGCGCCACTTCGGCCAGAGCCTGGGCTTCGCCTTCGGTACCGCCAGTTCCGGTGCCACCCTGCCGCTGGCGCTGGGCAATGCACGCGACTACGGCATGCAGGAATCCCTGGCCAGCTTCGCGCTGCCCTTCGGTACCGCGCTCAAGCGTGATGGCGCCGCCGTGCTGCAGGGCTTCAATGCGTTGTTCGTGGCGCAGCTGTTCGGTATCGACGTCACGACGTCACTGGTGATCACCGTCTTCACCACCGGTCTGCTGGTCAGCTTTTCCACGGCCGGCGTGCCGGGTGCCGGGCTGGTCGCGATGACCACCGTGCTGGGCGCGGCGGGCCTGCCGCTGGAGGGCGTGGCCGTGGTCGCCGGCGTCGACCGCTTCACCGACGGCCTGCGCACCGCCCTCAACGTGATGGGCAACTGCGCCAACGCCGCCCTGCTGGAGCGCTTCGAGTCGCGCAAGCCCGCCGCGGAGCCCAAGACGCCAGCCTGAGCGCGCACGGCTACCCTTCGCTGGCCTCGCCGGTGGCGACCGGGCGCTCGGCGTCACTGATCCAGTCGCTCCAGGAGCCGGCGTACAGACGCGGCAGCGGCAGTCCCGCGATCGCGAAGGCCAGGATATTCTGACAGGCGCTGATGCCGGAACCGCAATAGGCGATCACGGCGCTGTCATCCGGCAATGTCCGGCGCAGCTCGCGCATCAGGCTCATGCGGTCCTTGAAGCGACCATTGGCCTCGAGATTGCCGGGGGTCGGGCGACACAGGGCGCCGGGGATATGGCCGGCCACCGGGTCGACCGGCTCCTGCTCACCGCGAAAGCGCGCTTCACCCCGGGCATCCAGCAGCACCGCCTGACTGCCCACCACCTCCTCGGCAGTGACCAGCAGGCTGTCGTCAAAGCTCGGCTGCCAGTCACTGGGCTCGGAGGTCACTGGCTGGGAGGGAGCGCGCTTGAGCTCGCCCATGGCCTGATTCCAGGCCTGGATGCCGCCATCCAGAACACGCACATCCGGATGCCCGGCCCAGGTCAGCATCCACCACAGGCGCGCCGCCGCCATCTGGCCGCCCATGTCGTCATAGACCACCACCTGTTGCTCGGGCGTGATGCCGAGACGGCGAAACAGCTCGGCTGTCGCCTGGTGCGACGGCAGTGGATGACGACCGCCCACGCCGTCCTCGCGCACGGGCGCGGAAAGATCACGTTCCATATCGACATGGATGGCCCCTGGCAGGTGCCCTTCACGCCACATCCGCTCGCCCGCCTCGCCATCCTCGAGGCGAGCGCGGCAATCCAGTACCACGGGGGACTTGAGCCCTGCCATCGCCAGCTGGGTCACCAGCTGACTGGCGTCGATCAAGGGTGCCTGCCGCTGGTCCGGGGCCAGCAACGATGAGGTGGAGACGGAGGCTGCCGCCAGTGCGGCAGGATCGGGATACTGGGCCATGGGAACTCCTTTCCAGGGCTTGCTCTGTTGCTCGGCCCTGGGCCTGGGCGAGGCCTCAAGCGTCGGCGGCGTGATGCCATGACGTACCAACGGCAGGCGCGCCAGATAGGCCTCGCCAAGGGCTGGCGCGCTCACGCGCAGGGTCTCGGTATTTTCAGAGGACGCCTCGCGACTGGGTGCGTCGCCCTCACCGACCTGCTGGCGAGCGAGCTTGGCACGCTTGCCCGCACCGTGAATCCAGTCACCGAGGCGGGAGCAGTCCTCCACGCACAGTTCCGCCAGGAAGCGACTCGGCGCATGGGTCCCGCCATCCCGCCACAGATGCAGCTGTTCACGAGCACGGGTCACGCCGACATAGCACAGACGTCGCTCTTCCTCGAGGCGCTCCGGCGACAGCGGGTTGTCGCGCGAGTAGGCCGGGAAGTCCTCTTCGTTCATGCCCCAGAGGCCTACCAGCGGCCATTCCAGCCCCTTGGCGCCATGGACCGTGGTGATCAGCACGCCATCGGCGGCATCCTCGACCGGATTGCGCAGCAGGTTGACGAAGGCCTCGGGGTCGTTGGCAAGCTCCCCCGCCTGCTCGATCAGTACGTCCAGCAGACGCACGTCCTCCTCGCCCTTGTCCCGTCGGGCCGCGGCCCGTCTCAGCACCTTGTCGGCTTCCAGCTCATCGACCACGTGCCGCAGCAGCCGCGCGGGTGCCCAGTCGCCCAGCGAAGGGAGATCACACAACAGCTTCCAGCGCTTGTGCAGGTTGCGGCGCTGCAGCGGCTTGAGCCCTTCGAGCATCGGGTCTTCCTTGCGCGGCCAGCGCTGGCTGTCGGCCAGTTGCTGACACAGACGCTCGAGGCGCTCGCGCGCGACGAAGGCGGTGGGCTGGGTGAACAGCAACATCAGATGCGCCGGGTCACGCAGCCGCGTGGCGTCACGCGCAAGCTCCAGATAGCCTGCCAGCGCCTGCACCAGTGGCAGGCGGAACACGAAGCGATCGCCCTGCCCGAGACGGAAGGGAATCCCGGCCTTCAGCAACTGCAGCTGCACCGGCACCGACAGCGCCCAGCTGCGCACCAGCACGGCGGCCTCGGCACCGCTGCGCCCGGCGTCCCGCCAGGCGGTCAGCGCCGCGACCAGACTGGCGGCCCCCTGCCCTTCGAACAACCGTGTCGGCGGTGTGCCGGGTGCAGCCAGACACAGCTGATCCGGTCGGCGCGCATTGGCGGCAATGGCGTGATTGGCCGCCAATGCCAGACGATGACCATGGCGAAAGGTGTAACTGAGCGGGAAGTCCAGCGGGGACGGGAAACTCTCGGCGAAACGCGTCAGCATGTAATCAGGGCGGGCGCCACGCCACTCATAGATGCACTGGTTGGCGTCACCTACCGCCATGACTTCTGCCACGGTGCTGGATGATTCGCCGGTGACTGCCGGCGAGGAAGCCGCAGTGGACGGCGCACCGGCCAGCAGCGCCAGCATGCGCTGCTGCGCCTCATTGATGTCCTGATACTCATCGATGATGACGTGCTGCAGATGCCCCTGGATGCGCGCACGGGTCTCCGGCTCTTTCTCCAGCTGACGCAGCGGCCGGTAGAGCAGATCGGCATAGGTCATCTGGCCATGCTGCTCGAGCAGCTGCTCAAGCTGGGCGAAGGACTCGACGAAGTGACCGGTGTGCTCACCAAGGTTCATGCGCTCGTACAGCAGCGTCGGTTCGCACATCTCGGCCTTGACCAGATCACAGAACTGGGCAAGCGCTTCGAGACGCTCACCTTCCAGTGCCGCCTCACGATCGGCGCGGTCGGCATCGCCCAGAGCACGCTGGGCGGCCTGCTTGAGCAGCCGCTCCAACGCCCAGTCCTGCTGGATCAGCTCGCGCGGCGCCAGACACCCCCAGCGCACCAGCGTAGTGGTCAGGCGATGACCGATGGAGTGGAAGGTGCGGACATCCGGCAGGCGCGTACCCGGTGGCGCCGACTGCGCCAGCTTGGCGACGAAGTCCTCGCGCGCCGAGCGGTTGAACATCAGCACCAGAATCCGCTGCGCCGGAATGCCTTCCGCCAGCAGACTCAGCACTCGCGCCACCAGCGTGGTGGTCTTGCCAGACCCTGCCACCGCCGCGACCCGTGCGTGTCGTCCGCGATGTGCCACCACGGCACGCTGCTGATCCGTCAGCCGTTGCGTCAGCTGGCCGACGGCGCTGCGCGAGCGGCGAGACCGGGTGGCTCAGGTGTCGAGATCTCGGGCACTCAGTACGCCGAGCATCTGCCAGTGGCCGTCGCTCATGAAGCCCAGTGCCTGATCGCCATTGTCCAGCTCGCGCATCTCGGCCTCTTCCAGCAGACGATAGTAGAGATTGCGATGCAGACGAGCGGCGAGTCCGAAGCGCACCGGCGCTTCCGGCAACCACAGGCCATCCGGTGTCTCGCTGAGCGTCAGGCGGGTATCCCCTTCCAGCCGCACGATATCGCCCTGGTCGGTGACCAGCTGCCAGATGTCCGGCTGAGGCTGAGGCTCAGCCTCTCCGGGTGCTGCCTGTCCAGGCTGTGTCTGACCAGGCTGTGTCTGATCAGGTTCAGACTCGACACGGGAGCAATCCACCGCCAGGAAGGGGCGATCCTCGACCTGAATGGTGACCTTCTCCGCCGGCGTGACCAGGCAGTAGCTGCCATCGGGTTCGCGCCGCATGACCCGCGACAGCATGTGCACCAGCCGTGCACGACCGATCGGCGTGCCTTCATGCACCCAGCGACCATCGGCGCGGATGACGAGATCCATCTCGCCGCAGTGCTCCGGGTGCCAGGTCTCCACCGGTGGCAGTGGCCCATCCTTGCCGGCCCTGTCGCCCAATCGAGTGAGAATGGCGGCTGGATTCATGACATTTCCTCCCTGCCTGGCGTGTCACGCTGCCCGTGGGCGCTCATCCGTCGATGAGCATGCCGCTGCTGGCCAGCGCTTCGCGAACGTTGTCCGGGGCTTCCGGCGCGGCGGCGCGGAACAGACGATAGAAGTTGGCGGTGGTCTGCATCGCCAGCTCATCGACGGTGATGCCGCGCTCGGCGGCGATGCATTCGGCGACCTCGACCACGTTGCCCGGCACGTTGGAGGTGCCGCGGTACGGCACCGGCGCCAGGTAGGGGCTGTCGGTCTCGATCAACAGGCGATCCAGCGGGATGGCGCGCGCCAGCTCGCGGACATGCTCGGCATTGCGGAAGGTGACGATCCCGGAGATGGACACCATGAAACCGTGGCCCACCGCGACACGTGCCATGTCCAGATCTTCCGTGAAGCAGTGCAGCACGCCACCCACGGCGGGGTCGGTATGCTCCTTGATCAGCGCCAGGGTGTCCTCGCGGGCTTCACGGGTGTGGATGATGACCGGCAGCTCCAGCTCGCGCGCGGCAATCAGATGACGCGTGAAGCGCTCGTATTGCAGTTCACGGCTGACGCTCTCGTAGTGATAATCGAGGCCGGTCTCGCCGATGGCCACCGCACCGAAGCGCTCGGCACACTTCTTGATGTCCTCGACCGAGGGCTCCGGGTCTACCTGATGCAGCGGATGCACACCGGCGGAAATCACCACATCGTCATGCTGTCGGGCGATGGCCGAGATCTCGGGCACATCGTCCAGCGTGACCGCGATGGCGAGGAATTGATGCACGTGACGGGCGCGTGCGGCGTCCAGCACGGCGTCAAGGCTGCCGCCATGTTCTTCAAGCTTGAGGCGATCAAGGTGGCAATGCGAATCGACAAACATCCGGAAACTCTCAATAGCGTATAGGTGGCGTGGCCCTTGCCCAGCATGCCGGCCAGATGGTTCTCGATATGATCACGCACCTGGCGGTCCTCTTCACTGAAGTGGATGCCGATGCCTGCGGTACGGCGACCGCCGACACCCGAGGGGGAGATCCAGACCACGCGACCGGTGACCGGAATGCGCTCGGATTCTTCCGGCAACGTCAGCAGCAGGTAGACCTCCTGCCCCATGGTGTAGCGCTCGGTGGTCGGCACGAAGATACCGCCTCGCACGAGAGTCGACATGTAGGCGGCCAGCAATGTCTTCTGGTCGCGAATCGTCAGCGACAGTGCCTTCTGGCCTTGCTGTGGAGCGGTGTGCATCCTTCACCTCCGGCCGGTGATCCGGCGAATTCAGTCTCGTGGCATCACGAACGCAGCAGCGCTGCCCAACGCACCAGCCAGGACTCCAGCACCAGCTGCGGGTTGGGGTTGCCCCCCGCCGCCAGCAGACGGCGCTGCTCACGAGCAAAGTCCAGCAGCTTGAACCAGTCACGGGTGCGGCCATTCTTGACCGCCTGACGCAGCAAGGGCTCAAGACTCGGGTCACGCAGCTGCGCGGTATTGCCAGACAAGCCCATGCGAATCAGATCTTCCAGCCAGGCAATACCGTACCACAGCACCTGCGACAGCGGTTGGCGCTCCAGACGCCAGGCTTCCGCCACCGGCTCTCCCCCGCGCACCAGCGCGTCGAACAGTTCACGCAATGCCTGCCTGAGCTGGCGCTGGTCCGCCTCGCCCAGACGCACCGCCAGCTGCGGCAGGCCTCCTGCCATGCGCAGCAACGATTGGGCATCTTCGCCCAGCTGCTCGCTCAACCACGGCAGACTGTCTTCAGCCGACGGAATCACCAGGGGCCACTGCTGGCAGCGGGAGCGAATGGTCGGCAGCACGCGCGATGGCATGTCACTGAGCAGGATGAACAGGGTGTTGGCGCCGGGCTCCTCGAGACTCTTGAGCAGCGCGTTGGCCGAGGCGATGTTCATCGATTCCGCCGGCTGCAGGCGAATGACACGATAGCCGCCCTGCTGGGCCGTCTGGGCGACGAACCGATTGACGTCGCGGATCGGGTCGATACGGATCATCTTGCCGACGTCCTGAGGTGACACCGCCATCAGGTCAGGATGATGCCCTGCCGCCAGCATGTGGCAACCATGGCAGTCACCGCAGGCGGCAGCGCCGGGTTTGCCCTGTGCGGTGCGACACAGCACACGGGCGATCATCGCATCCGCGAGTTCCTGCTTGCCAAGCCCCGAAGGTCCGCTGAGCATCACCGCGTGCGGCAGGCGACCGCTGTCATGCACGGCGGTGAAGTGCTGCCACAGCGAGTGCTGCCACGGCAGCGGCGAGAAACTCGAGAGTGTCACGCCGCCTGCCAGGCGGCGATGCGGGCCGACAACACGCCGGCGATCTCGGCCTGTACCTCTGCCAGCGACTGATCGGCATTGATGGTGGCAAAGCGCTCGGGGTCTGCATCGCGCCGCTGGTGATAGCCGATTCGCACCGCTTCGAAGAACTGCTCGGCTTCCTGCTCGATGCGATCCGCGCCTTCGCCGGTCTCGGCGCGCCGTGCGGCCAGACGCCCTCGTGCGGCCTCGACCGGCATGTCCAGCAGCAACGTCAGATCCGGCTGCAGCCCTTTCTGCACCAGGGCTTCCAGTGTGGTGATGTCGGCCAGCGGCAAGCCACGCCCGCCGCCCTGATAGGCGAAGGTGGCATCGGTGAAGCGATCACACACCACCCAGGCACCACGTTCCAGCGCCGGGCGAATGGTCGCGGCCAGGTGCTGGGCACGCGCGGCGAACATCAGCAGCAGCTCGGCATCATCGCTCAAGGCCTCCGCGGGGGCCGGGTCCAGCAACAACCGGCGTATGGCTTCCGCCCGCTCACTGCCTCCGGGTTCCCGCGTGCGCACCACCTCGATGCCGTGCGCCTCGAGCTCGGCGACCACGAAGGCGACATTGGTGCTCTTGCCGACACCTTCTCCTCCTTCCAAGGTGATGAAACGCCCCGTCGATGGGCTCACCTCGAGGGGGGGGTGTGGCGAGAAGACGTCGTGCTTGCGGCGCTCGGACGTGAAGACATGAGGTTTCCTGATTCAGACGGCAGATGACTCGCGACGAAGGCCCTTCGCCTCATTCACGGCGTATTACCGGTTGAGAATATAGCGGCGCACGGCGTTGTTGTGCTCTCGCAGAGTGCGCGAGAAGTGGTGCTTGCCCTCGCCCTTGGCGACGAAATAGTAGGTGTCGCCTGGCTTGGGGTGTACCGCGGCTTCCAGAGCGGCACGCCCCGGCATCGCGATGGGTGTCGGCGGCAGGCCGGTGATCACGTAGGTATTCCAGGGGGTCGGCTTGCGCAGATCGGCACGCGACAGCGAGCCATCATAATCCTCCCCCAGCCCGTAGATCACGGTCGGGTCGGTCTGCAGGCGCATGCCACGCTCCATGCGACGCTTGAACACGCCGGCGATCTCGCCACGTTCTTCCGGGGCACCGGTCTCGCGCTCGATCAGCGAGGCCAGAATCAGGGCCTCGTACGCGGTGGTGATCGGCAGGTCGTCGTCACGCCCGGCCCACACGTCCTCCAGCGTCTTGCTCATGCGCGCGTAGGCCTGCTTGTAGAGCGACAGATCGCTCACGCCCTTGTGATAGCGGTAGGTGTCCGGGAAGAAGCGCCCTTCCGGCTTCTCGCCTTCTGCCCCTACGGCCGCCATCAGCTCCTCATCGCTCATGTCGCGAGTCGTGTGCTCAAGCTTGGGTGAGGCGTCCATGGCGGTACGCATCTGGGCGAAGGTCCAGCCTTCCGGCACGGTCAGGGTATAGCTGACGACGTCATCGCTGGACAGCAGTGCCACCAGCTCACGCCCGTTGAGGCCCGGCGTGAGACGGAATTCACCGGCGCGCAGACCATTGACGGCATCAGGCTCCAGACGTGCCCATACCTTGTACGGCCAGCTGGCCTCGATGATGCCTCGGGATTCCAGCTCGCTCACCACCTTGGAGAGACTGGCACCGCGCGGGACCTCGAACAGCTGTTCCTGCTCGATCGCCAGTGGTGACAGCAACTGTGCCTGCCAGTAACGAAAACCCACCATACCCGCAGCCACGGCCACGACGACCAGCATCAGAAGGATCTTGAATACACGCATAATCGGATTTCCAGTCTTCATGGCGAAGAAGGTGTCTGCTCGGGAACGCCCCCGCAGCCTGGACGCCTTCCATCAATACGCGGGCTCGCCCAGCAAGCGCGCGACAATGTCGTTCAGTGACGCAAGCGCCGGATGCCCCTCATCACTCCATTGGGCCAGAGGCTCTCCCGACGCCGCCAGCAAGGTGCGCAGCGGCCAGACGCCCTGCACGGAATTCATCACCACCACCACCTCGGCCGCCCTCAGTGATGACAGTCCTTCGCGCACTCGCATGACGGGGAGCTCGGCCTCTAGCGCCACCAGCAAGGTGCCCTCGACACCGGCGCGATCCAGGCATGGCGTGAACCATTGCCCGTCGCGATACCAGGCGAGGTTCATGCTGGTGGCCTCGACGAGCTCATCGCTTGCCGTCAGCAACAGCCCCTCCCGGATGGCGGGGTCTGTCCACTCACGGCGTGCCAGCACATTCTCGAGCCGGTTGAGATGCTTGAGTCCCGCCAGCGCCGGCTGCTCTGCCACGCGCAATTCGCACACGCGCGCCGTGATGCCCTGACGGGCCTCACGATTGACCACAAAGGGCATTGCGCGTGCCCGCAGACGAGGTTCGGGTGACTCGGGTGCCTTGTAGCCACGACCACCGGACCCGCCGGTGACGACCAGCTTGAGCACCTCCAGCCCCTCGCCCCGGCAGACGTCCAGACACACATCGAGCGCCTGCGACGAGGGCACGGGCAAGCCAAGTCGCCGGCAACCACGGGTCAGTCGCGCCAGGTGCCGTGACCATAGCTGCGGCTGGCCATCGCGCACCAGAATCGTCTCGAACACGCCCTCACCGTAGGCAAGGCCGCGATCCTCCATGGGCAGGCCCGCCGCAAGCGCAGGCAACGCCCCACAGACAGACGCGCCCCCGGATGGGAGCGCGTCAGAGGGGAGATCACGACAGCGTGCGACCTCAGTCCTTGAGCTTGCCGAACACCAACGAGCCGTTGGTGCCACCGAAGCCGAAGGAGTTGGACAGGGTGTACTCGATCTTCATGTCGCGTGCGACATTGGGAACGTAATCGAGATTGCAGCCCTCGGCCGGATTGTCGAGGTTGATGGTCGGCGGGGCGACCTGATCACGCATCGCCAGCACGCAGAACACGGCCTCGACGGCACCGGCGGCACCCAGCAGGTGACCGATCATCGACTTGGTGGAACTGACGGCCACATTGCGCGCCGCGTCGCCCAGCACGGATTCGACGGCCAGGCTCTCGGCCTTGTCGCCGGCATTGGTGGACGTGCCGTGAGCATTGATGTAATCGATCTCGCTCGGGTCCAGCTTGGCATCCCGAATGGCGTTGCGCATCGAGGCGGCCGCGCCACGGCCGTCTTCAGGCGGCGCCGTCATGTGATGCGCATCATCGGACATGCCGAAACCGAGCACCTCGGCGTAGATGGTCGCACCACGTGCCTTGGCGTGCTCATACTCTTCCAGCACCACGACACCGGCACCGTCGGACAGCACGAAGCCATCACGATCACGGTCCCATGGGCGGCTGGCCGCCTGAGGGTCGTCGTTGCGGGTCGAGAGCGCGCGCGCCGCGGAGAAGCCGCCCAGACCCAGCGGTGTGGTCGCCATCTCGGCACCACCGGCCACCATCACGTCAGCATCGCCGTAGGCGATGGTACGAGCGCTGTAACCGATGTTGTGCGTTCCGGTGGTACAGGCGGTGGTGATCGCGATGTTGGGGCCGCGATAACCGAACTGGATCGCCAGGTTGCCGGAGATCATGTTGATGATGGAGCCCGGCACGAAGAACGGCGAGATGCGACGCGCACCGCCTTTCTCCAGCGCCTTGTGATTGTGCTCGATCATCGGCAGACCACCGATACCGGAACCGATGGCAACACCGATGCGATCGGCATTGTCTTCCGTGCACTCGATACCGGAATCGGTGATGGCCTGATGGGCCGCCGCGATACCGTACTGGATGAAGAGGTCCATCTTGCGGGCCTCTTTCGGGTTCAGATACTGACCCACATCGAAATTCTTGATGGAACCGCCAAAACGGGTATTGAAACCGCTGACATCGAAATGCTCGATGGGTGCGATGCCACTCTTGCCCGCCTTGATGTTGCTCCAGCTTTCCTCGACGGTATTCCCTACCGGGGTCACCAGGCCTAGACCTGTCACCACTACCCTTCTGCGAGGCATCGTGTCTCCTCCAAAACTATCGACTTGGCACGCCTGGGCCAGCTGCACCTGGGCGGTAATTGAGCGCATTATACAGAAACCTTGCCAGTGATGGGCAGTCGGTTTTCCTGCGGTTTTCCAGACGCTGTCACAGTGCGGCTCTTGAACGTACAGACGATTGCATCACGACCCTGAGCCACGAAGGGCCCGCTGGTCGCTTCAATCCACCTTACTGGTGGTTGACGATGTAATCGATAGCTTCCTGCACGGTGGTGATCTTCTCTGCTTCTTCGTCAGGAATTTCAGTATCGAATTCCTCTTCCAGAGCCATCACCAGCTCAACGGTGTCCAGGGAGTCGGCGCCCAGGTCTTCAGTGAAAGAGGAAGAGTTCTGGATGTCTTCTTCTTTGGCGTTCAGGCGCTCGGCCACAACCTTCTTGACGCGTTCTTCAATGGTGCTCATTTAACAATCACTCCTAGTGGTACGGAATCCGCAGCTCGAAAAAGCTGGGCGTAGTTTATAGGCCACCCCAAAAGGACGCAACCACGTCCCCGCGCGGGGCTTAGCGCATGTTCATGCCGCCGTTTACCTGCAACGTCTCACCGGTAATGTAGCCTGCTGCATCACTGGTCAGGAAGCCGACTGCCGCAGCAATCTCTTCCGGCTGGCCAAGGCGCGCCAGCGGGATGTTGCCGAGCAGCGCTTCGTGCTGCGCTTCCGGCAATGCTTCGGTCATGTCAGTGGCGATGAAGCCCGGCGCCACTGAATTGACGGTAATGTTGCGCGACGCGACTTCACGCGCCAGCGAGCGGGCAAAGCCTTCCATGCCTGCCTTGGCGGCAGCATAGTTGACCTGACCGAGGTTGCCCATGGTCGCGACCACGGACGAGATGTTGACGATGCGACCGAAGCGCGCCTTGGTCATGCCGCGCAGGCAGCTCTTGCTGACACGGAAGACCGACTTGAGGTTGGTGTCGAGCACCGCATCCCAATCATCTTCCTTGAGGCGCATCAGCAGGTTGTCACGGGTGATGCCGGCGTTGTTGACCAGGATGGTCGGTGCGCCGAAGCGCTCGCCGATTTCCTTGAGCACGGCGTCGACGCTGGCCTGGTCGGTGACGTTGAGCAGCATGCCCGCGCCTTCGATACCGTGCGCCTCGAGGTCAGCGCCGATGGCGGCCGCCCCTTTTTCGCTTGTGGCCGTGCCGATCACGATACGGCCCTGACGGCCGAGTTCACGGGAGATGGCTTGGCCGATGCCACGACTGGCACCGGTTACCAGTGCGATTCTGCGTTCGCTCGTCATCTTGAGTCCTGAGTTGGCTGATCCAAGTCACATGACTGGCCGCGCGGGCCAATCACGAGCTTACTGATTCTGTTCGGCAGCGGTCTCACGGGCAAGTTCCAGCGCCGCTTCCAGGCTGTCCGGGTCGTTCACGGCCAGGCCACGGGCCTGACGCTGGATACGCTTGCCGAGACCGGTCAACACCTTGCCCGGACCGCATTCGATGAAGGTCCGCGCGCCGCTGTCGAACATGGCATTGACGCAATCCGTCCAGCGCACCGGCTGATAGAGCTGCTCGATCAGACGCTGACGCAGTGTCTCGACATCCTCATGGGCCTTGGCATCGACATTCTGGATGACGGTGTAGCGCGGCGCACGGAAGTCGATGTCGTTCATCGCCTCGGCCAGCTTGTCAGCCGCCGGACGCATCAGATCGCAATGCGAAGGCACGGAGACCGGCAGCGGCATGGCACGCTTGGCACCCGCCTCCTGACACGCCGCGATGGCACGCTCGACGGCAGCCGTGCCGCCCGCGATGACCACCTGACCCGGCGCATTGTAGTTGACTGCCGCGACCACTTCACCCTGCGCCGCACTGGCACAGGCAGCTTCGACCTGAGCATTCTCGAGACCGAGAATGGCCGCCATCGCGCCCTGCCCCTGAGGCACGGCAGTCTGCATGGCTTCGCCGCGCAGATTGACCAGCTTGACGCCTTCGGCAAAGCCGATCACGCCGGCGCAGACCATCGCGCTGTATTCGCCCAGGGAGTGACCGGCCATGCGCGCCGGACGCGGACCTTCCAGCTCCTGCCAGACGCGCCAGATGGCAACGCTGGCCGTCAGAAGCGCAGGCTGGGTCAACTCGGTACGATTGAGCTCCTCTGCCGGGCCTTCCTGCGTCAGATGCCAGAGATCGCGCCCCAGCGCGTCAGAGGCTTCTTCGAAGGTAGTGCGGACGACGCTGTAGCGCTCCGCCAGCTCCCGCAGCATGCCGACCTGCTGGGAGCCCTGTCCCGGGAAGATGAGGGCCAGGGAATCTGTCATTGCTGTCACCATTTCCATCTGTTCAGGTGGGACTGACACGGGTAAGGAAACCCGATTTCCGCTGGCCCGCCAGTGAATCCGACCAATTTACGCAATTAACCCGGCAGGCTGCCCTTGAGAGCATGCGCAAGACGCTCCGGCAAGCCTCGACGCGCCTCACTCGCCGCGCGCGAGACAGCATAGGCGAATCCCTCCGCGGCCGCCCCGCCATGACTCTTGACGACCACGCCGGCCACGCCCAGCAGACTGGCACCGTTGTAGCGCACCGGATCCAGCTGACGAGACAGGCGCGTCAATGCCGGACGTGCCAACCAGGCCATCAGGCGCGTACGCCAATCCGCCGCCAATGTCGCCCCCAGCTGTGCCGACAGCATCTGGGCCAGCCCTTCACTGCTCTTGAGCACGACATTGCCGACGAAACCGTCGCAGACCACGACGTCTACCTCTCCTGCGAAGAGGTCGCCCCCTTCAACGAAGCCGAGATAATCGAAATTCGCACCGCTGCCAGCCAGCAAGGCATGCGCTTCCTGCACCTGCGCCGTCCCCTTGCCGGATTCGACACCGACATTGAGCAGCCCCACGCGCGGGTTGGCGACACCTTCCACCAGCTGGCACCGCACGGCACCCATGCGAGCAAATGCCAGCAGATGCTGCGGCGCGACCGCCACATTGGCGCCAAGATCCAGCAGACTGCAGGACCGCTCTCCCTGCGTGGGTACCGCCGCACAGATGGCTGGCCGCTCCACTCCCTCGACCGTTCCCACGTCCCGCATGGCCAACGCCATCAAGGCGCCGGTATTGCCCGCACTGACGCAGGCATCGGCCTGCCCGCTCGCCACCAGGTCGAGCGCACGGGACATGCTGCTGGGCTCGCGACTGCGCACGACACGAGAGGGGCGAGCATCAGACGCGACAATGCCGTCGACAGCGAGTGTCTGAAGGCGATCACGAACACGGGAGAGTGAAACAGGGAGGGAATCAAGCTCGGCATCCAGAAGATGCCCTGGACCCACCAGCGTGGCGCTGAGTCGTGGGTCACGCAACAGTGCACTGGCAGTGCCCCGTAACGTAGCGCGGGGACCGAAGTCCCCGCCCATCGTATCGATGGCGATACGCACGGCGTTACGCCGTGCGCTGCATCAATGCTTTAGGCATCGACGACTTTACGGCCACGGTAGAAACCGTCGGCAGACACGTGGTGACGCAGGTGAACTGTACCGGTTTCCTTGTCCTGGGACAGGGTCGGTGCAGTCAGGGCGTCGTGGCTGCGACGCATGCCACGCTTGGAACGGGTTTTGCGGTTCTGCTGAACTGCCATGGGAATTACTCCAATCTTGTCGACAAATTGAGTTCAGTGCTTGTCCTTCAGGGTGCCAAGCACACTGAATGGATTCACAGCGGGTGCGTCCGAGGCCTCGGGTTCCACACCGCTGGCCAGCTGGTCGCGAGAGACGGCACAATCGGCCTCCTCGTGGTAGACCACCTGCGGCAGGACAAGGAGCACTTCATCCTCGATCACTGACAGGAGATCCAGCTGTTCGTTTTCCACCACTACCGGCTCGTACTCACCGGGCAGCTGCGATGCCAGTGCGTCATTGGTGACCAGTCCCAACAGGAATTCGCTGGAAAGCGGTTCCGGCTCGGTAGGTCCCAGGCAGCGCTGGCACAGCAGACTTGCCTCGAAGGCGATGCTGCCCTCGATGAAGCTGCGACGCTGAGTATCGATGTCAAAGGCCAACGTGATGCTCACGTCACCCTCCTGTGCACCGATCGCTTCAACTACACGGGGCATGTCCGCCAGAGGAATCACGCCTTCAAGGCGTTTTCCCGCTGACGCCAGCCGGTAGGGCTCGACCTTGGTCGGCAGTCTTGTGGTCAACATAGGCGCGCCATAATAGGGATTCCCCCTCCCGGTGTCAAAATGCATGAGCAACTTGTTCATTCTGCCAGCCCATGACACGACTGGTACTGGCTTCCAGCTCCCGCTGGCGCCGAGCCTTGCTTGATCGACTCGGACTCCCCTACACATGGGGGGCGCCTGACATCGATGAAACCCCTCGTCCCACGGAATCTCCCGACGCACTGGTCCATCGCCTGTCCCTGGGCAAGGCCAACGCCCTGGCGGAGGCCTATTCACACCACTTGATCATCGGCAGCGACCAGGTGGCCGTCTTCGAGGGCGAGATCCTCGGCAAGCCACAGGACCTGGCCGCCGCCCGCGCTCAGCTGACACGCTTCTCGGGACGCCGAGTCCGCTTCGTCACCGGCCTGGCGCTGTTGGATACACACAGCGCGCGACACTGGGTCTGCCATGAAAGCTACGACGTGGTGTTTCGCACGCTGAGCGAGCAGGAGATCACGCGTTACGTCGAGCGCGAATGCCCGCTGGACTCGGCCGGCAGCTTTCGCATGGAGGGGTTGGGCATCACGCTCTTCGAGCGTCTCGAGGGACGTGATCCCAACACCCTGATCGGCCTGCCGCTGATTCGCCTGTGCGAACTGTTGCGTGAGGCAGGCCTGGATCCACTGCTGGAGGACTAGGGCAGGCGATAGCTGACCGGCGAGACATTGGCGTCAAGCCCCAACGCGCTGGCCATCACACCGGCAAAGCGCCGCGTGAAGCGCTCGAAGGGATCCTGACGCGGCGTGTAATCATGCACGCCACCCTGCGGTGCCAGCTCGGCGGCCAGCTCCTCAAGCGTTGCGGTGCGATCCACAAGCCCGAGCGCGCGAGCCTGCTCGCCGGTCCAGATCAGTCCGGAGAACAGCGCCGGATCGTCCTTGAGCCGCTCACCGCGCCCGGCCTTGACCGCCGCGATGAACTGCTGGTGAGTCGTGGCCAGCACGTTCTGCCAGAAGTCGCGCTGCTCAGGCGAGATCTCGGAGAAGGGATCGAGAAACGCCTTGTTGTCACCTGCCGTGAACACACGTCGCTCGATTCCCAGCTCTTCCATCGGCCCCTTCAGCCCGAAGCTCGAGGAGATCACCCCGATGGACCCGACCAGACTCGACGGTGCCGCGAGAATCTCGCCGGCGCCAGCTGCCATGTAATAGGCGCCACTCGCCCCGAGATCCTCGATCACGGCGATCACCGGCTTGCCACCCTGCTCCCGCATGCGCATCAACTCGTCATAGACGCGCTGGGACTGCACGGGACTGCCGCCGGGGGAGTTGATATCCAGCACCACCGCCACGGAGGCCGGCGACTCATTGGCCGCTCGCAGACCCTTGATGATGCGCTCGGCATTGGCTTCGCCATCCGCCTCGATCACGCCCTTGACACGCACGACACCGAGGTGCCGTTCACCGGGCAAGGCTGCC
This sequence comes from Cobetia sp. ICG0124, assembly GCF_004006355.1. Taxonomy (NCBI): domain Bacteria; kingdom Pseudomonadati; phylum Pseudomonadota; class Gammaproteobacteria; order Oceanospirillales; family Halomonadaceae; genus Cobetia; species Cobetia sp. ICG0124. The sequence continues at coordinate 2,421,366 of NZ_CP024893.1, forward strand.
GGCTGGCTGCCGAGCGTGAAGAGGGTCACGGATGTCGCGATCGAGGCAATGAACAACAACGCGAACAGGAAGCGAAAGAACAGCTTCCAGCGCCTGGAGCGCCGTTGCTCGGTGACCACGCCCTGCACCCAGCGGTCCATCATCTCGAGCTGCACGGTACGCTCACGCGCCTGCCAGTCCACCTCGCTGCTGGAGGTGGCAGCGCTGTCAGCGCCCTGTCCGCTCGCGCCCGCTCCCCCCTCGTCCTTGCCACCTGGCCCTTCACGCCAGGGATCCTGCGGCCTGTCACTCATCGCTTGCTGCTCCTGTCATGGGCAGGACACCGTCATCATCTGACCGCGCCAAGCCACTCCATCAATTCATCGAAGTGCGAGACGATGCGCTGTGGGGCACAGGCCTCGAGTCGCGGCACGCTGTGCACACCATAGGTGACACCGACACTGTGCATGCCCAGCGCACGCGCCATCTCGAGATCATATTCGGTATCGCCGACCATCAGCGCCTCATGCGCCTCAACGTTCAACTCGGCCAGCAGCTCTTCGAGCATCAGTGGATGCGGCTTGGACAGCGTCATGTCCGCGGTACGCGAGGCGTGGAACCAGTCACCGCAGTCATGGGCGTGGAACATCCGATCAAGCCCGCGACGACTCTTGCCCGTCGCGACGGCCAGCAGCTGCTCCGGGTGAGCTCGCAGACGCTCGATGCCATTTTCCACGCCCGGAAAGAAATCCAGCGGCGTGGTATCGACTGCCACGAAATGCTGCTTGTAGGCCTCGACCAGTGCCTCGCACTGGGCAGCCGAAGCTCCGGGGAACAGCCGCGCCATGGCCTCCGGCAATCCGAGACCGATGATGTCGCGCGCGGCATGCGCCGGAAGCTCTCCCATGCCGACCGCCAGCGAGGCCGCCTGCAGGCAATCGACGATGCGTGCCTCGGAGTCCATCAAGGTACCGTCCCAATCGAAGATGACCAGACGATAGCGAGGTAAAGGCAGTACCGCAGAGGCGTCAGTCATGACGGGCTCCCAATTCTCGGGCATTGGCAAGGACGCGCTTCATGCGCTTGTCCAGCGGCGCACGGACCGTCACGGTCCGCCCGTCGGTGGGGTCCGGGAAGCTGAGCTGAGCGGCATGCAGGAACAGGCGCTCCAGCCCGACCTTCTTCGCCAGCGCATTGCCGCGCTCGGTCCCGTACTTGGTATCGCCGAGCAGCGGGTGACCGGCATGCACGGAGTGCACACGAATCTGGTGGGTACGCCCGGTGATCGGCTCGGCCTCGACCAGCGTCATGCTGGGATAGGCTTCGCGCACCGCATAACGGGTACTGGCCGTCTTGCCGGCCTCGTCGACGCGCACGCGACGCTCCCCGTTGCCGCCGTCGTAACGCTCAAGCGGTGCATTGACGTAATCACGCCGCGAGTCCCAGCGCCCTTCCACCAGCGCCAGATACAGCTTGGTCATCTTGTGGGCCTTGAGGTCCGCATTGAGCTGCAGCAACGCCGCACGCGTCTTGGCCAGCAGGATGCAGCCGGAGGTATCACGATCCAGACGATGGACCAGCTCCAGAAACGGCAGTTCATCACGAATCTGACGCATGGCCTCGATCAGCCCGATCTTGACGCCGCTCCCGCCGTGCACGGCGAGACCGGACGGCTTGTTGATGACCATGAAATCATCGGTCTCGCGCACGATGCAGCCCGCCAGCACCTCACGCAGATTGCCACTGACTTCCTGCACCGCAGCTTCCGGCGACAGGCGCAGTGGCGGTACACGCACCAGGTCTCCCGCCTGCAGGCGATAGTCGACCTTGATGCGCTTCTTGTTCACCCGAACCTCACCCTTGCGCACGATGCGATAGATCAAGGCCTTGGGTGCCCCCTTGAGACGTGTACGCAGGAAATTGTCGATGCGCTGCCCGGCCAGTTCCGGGGCAACCTCGATCCACTGGACTGATTGGCCCTCGGCCATGTCTCGCTCCTTTCCGGCCTCGCCTTCGCGCGGCCTGTTCATCATGTTGCCGTACGCCGGGGCGCACTCAGACTGGCCATTCTACGGTGTCATGCGACCAATGGGGAATCATCCCGCCATCGGAGGGCTCTGGCTGCGCCGCTCAAGGCCGCGAAACCCGGGACGAATGGCGGGCATTCGGGCGAAGCATTTGATATGCCTGCCGAATTGCTGGCCCATACCTTTACTGGTATATTCGGGCCCAGTGAGATGGGCCTTCTCTATATGCCCGATCACCCGCGTCACGACCCCGCCGAGACGGCGAGGTAGACGGTGGGCCAATGACACACTACCGCCCGGGCATGATGCCCGGGCAATCATTCGATATCCGTGCCGAAGGCCGGCGTCGATGAATCGGCGAATGCCAGGTGTTAGGGAAGAGACCGCAGGGCCGGAGGAGTCAACGTTCCCCGCAACACGTCCTGCCTCTTTCCAGTACTCAACATGATCATGCCGCATGTGGCACGTCACGAGACGTGCCTGCATGCGAAAGACGCATCCCACGACATGCGCTGAGCACAACACGAAGCTGAAAACGGTTCCTCGTCGCCGACGCAAATGCGGCTGCCCTTCGGCACGCCCAGTCTAGCGAGACGACATGAAACGGATGCTCATCAACGCGACCCAGCCGGAAGAGCTGCGCGTCGCACTGGTCGACGGACAACGCCTTTACGATCTCGACATCGAGTCTGGTGCCCGCGAGCAGAAGAAAGCCAACATCTACCGCGGCAAGATCACCCGCATCGAGCCCAGCCTGGAAGCCTGCTTCGTCGATTTCGGCGCCGATCGCCACGGCTTCCTGCCGCTCAAGGAAATCTCCCGCGAGTACTTCAGCAAGGACCCGGGCCAAGGCCGCCCCAACATCAAGGAAGTGCTCAAGGAAGGCCAGGAAGTCATCGTCCAGGTCGACAAGGAAGAGCGTGGCAACAAGGGCGCCGCCCTGACCACCTTCATCAGTCTGGCCGGCCGCTTCCTCGTGCTGATGCCCAACAACCCGCGTGCCGGTGGCATCTCCCGCCGCATCGAGGGGGAAGAGCGCGCCCAGCTGAAAGAGGCGATGAACAGCCTCACCCTGCCGGACAAGATGGGCGTCATCGTACGCACCGCCGGTATCGGCAAGAGCGCAGAAGAGCTCCAATGGGACCTCGACTATCTGGCTCAGGTCTGGGATGCCGTCACCAAGGCTGCCGCCAGCCGCCCTGCCCCCTTCCTGATCTATCGTGAATCCAATGTCATCATCCGTGCCATGCGCGACTATCTGCGCAATGACATCGGTGAGGTGCTGATCGATTCCGGTGACGTCCAGGAAGAAGCCCTGTCCTTCGTCCGTCAGGTCATGCCGAGCTATCAGCAGAAGATCAAGCTCTACGAAGACGACGTACCGCTGTTCTCGCGCTTCCAGATCGAATCCCAGATCGAGACCGCCTATCAGCGCGAAGTGAAGCTGCCTTCCGGTGGCGCCATCGTCATCGACCACACCGAAGCTCTCGTCTCCATCGACATCAACTCCGCGCGTGCCACGCGTGGCAGCGATATCGAGGAAACCGCGCTGCAGACCAACCTGGAAGCGGCGGACGAGATCGCGCGCCAGCTGCGTCTGCGTGACATCGGCGGCCTGGTGGTGATCGATTTCATCGACATGACCCCGGCGCGCAATCAGCGTGAAGTCGAGAATCGCGTGCGAGACGCGCTCAAGATCGACCGCGCTCGCGTGCAGATCGGTCGCATCTCACGCTTCGGCCTGATGGAAATGTCGCGTCAGCGCCTGCGTCCGTCACTGGGCGAGACCAGCGGCGTGGTCTGCCCGCGCTGTGACGGCCAGGGCACCATCCGCGACGTGCGCTCCATGGCGCTCTCGATCATGCGCCTGATCGAGGAAGAGGCCATGAAGGAGCGCAGCTCGCAGATCCGCGCCATCCTGCCGGTGCCGGTCGCGACCTACCTGCTCAACGAGAAGCGCGCCACGCTGTTCGACATCGAGCGTCGTCAGGGCGTCAATGTCGTGCTGCTGCCGAACCCGGAACTCGACACGCCGCACTACGAAGTCGTGCGTCTGCGTGATGACCATGTCGATGAAGACGGTGCCGACAAGTCCAGCTTCGAGCTGTCCGTCGAGACCGAAGTCGGCAAGGAGCCGGATCCGAATTTCGACAAGCCACCGGCACGCACCGAAGCGGCGGTCAAGAGCGTGTCCCACACGACGCCTGCCCCCGCCTCCGCACCGGAAGGCGACGACAGCGCCAGCGCGACGCCGGCCAAGTCCAGCGAAGCCCGCAAGGCACTGGAAAAGGCACGCGAACCAACGATGGTCGCAACGATGGTCGCAACGACAGCCAGAGCGACAACCGCTCCGAGGGTCGCAGCAACAACAAGCGTCGTCAGCGCAATGACCGTGGCAATCGTCGCAAGTCCAGCGAGTCGCGTCAGGACAACGCTCAGGACATCGTGACCAACGACAGCAAGCCGCAGGCAGAAGCGACGGAGACGGCCATCTCTCCCAGTACGCGCGGTTCCTGCTCCAGCCAGACCCCGAAGCGCGCATGAACGCTCTCACGCACCTCCTGTGCCAGCGCCAGCAGCTCCGAGACCTGCCCGCCCCCAAAGTGAACCAGCACCAGCGCCTGGCGATCATGCACGCCGACATGACCCCGACGTGCCCCCTTGAGGCCACATTGGTCGATCAGCCAGCCGGCCGCCAGTTTCACGCTGCCATCGGCCTGCGGGTAGTGCGGCAAGGTCGGATGATGCGCCAACAGCTCGCGAGCCTCGTCGGCGGCAAGCTGAGGGTTCTTGAAGAAGCTTCCCGCATTGCCGAGCACCGCAGGGTCCGGCAGCTTTTCACTGCGCGTGGCAATCACGGCATTCGCCACGCTCAATGGCGTGATGGCCACCCCTTGCGGTGTGGCGGCATTGACGCGCTGAGCGAGGTCCCCATAGGCGAGTTGCGGTGTCGCTTCACGCGTCACCACGAACTCCAGGCGAGTGATCAGGACGCGATGCTCAAGCGACCCCTTGAAGAGACTGTCACGGTAGCCGAAGGCGCACTCCTCGCGACTCAGCCAGCGCGTGCTGCCATCCTCCAGCGACATGACTTCCAGTCGCAGCAGATGGTCGGCCAGCTCGACACCATAGGCACCGATGTTCTGGATCGGGGCTGCGCCACAGCAGCCGGGAATCAAGGCCAGATTCTCATAGCCCCACCAGCCAGCTGTCGCCAGCTCCATCACCAGGGCGTGCCAGCGCTTGCCCGCCTCGACACTCACGGTGGCGGTTCTGCCATCCGCTGCCGGCGTGATCGTCATGGCCTCGAAGGCCGGGCGCATCACATGGGCATCCAGCCAGGGCAGCAACACCAGATTGCTGCCCCCACCGATCACCACCAGACGCTCATCGGCCGCACGCGAGTCCAGAATCTGGCGACGCGCCTCGGCCACGCTGCGTGGCTCACTGAAGGTACGTGCGGTGGCGGCAAAGCCCAGGGTATTGCAGGCCGTCAGTGATGCTCTCGGCAGGGCATCGATCAATGCCTCACAGGCGATGTCGATCAGGTCCAGCACCTGCTCGAAGGCCTCAGGCCCCCCGGTATAGGGGTCCGGCACTTCGCGACTGCCTCGCGCCAGAGTCGGCAGCGGCGTCGGCAGCAGGTCCAGCAGACGGCCAAGCAGTGCCGGACTGTCCTGGGGTGCCAGACGCCGCGCGTCACTCAGGTTGGCATCATCCATCACCAGGATCAGATCGACGTCATAAAAGTCCTGCACGCACAGCTGGCGGGCGCGCAGGCCACTGATGTCGTACCCACGCTCAGCCGCATGCGCGATGGCACGTGAATCCGGCGGAGCGCCCACATGCCAGTCACTGGTACCACAGCTGTCGACCTCGATGAGCTCATCCAGCCCATGGCGTGCCAGCGCGGCACGCAGTACGCCTTCCGCGCTGGGGGAGCGACAGATATTGCCCAGACAGACCATCAGAATTCGTCTGACCGGCGGTCTGCGCGCCGCTATCCGCTCAAGCAACTCACTCATCACCGGCCTCTTGCGTCAGCCAGTCACGCACGCGCTCGAGATCTTCCTGGGTATCCACACCGGCAGGATGGGAGGTGCAGGCGATGGCGACCTGAATCGCATGACCATGATGCAGTGCGCGCAATTGCTCGAGCTGCTCGAGCTGCTCCAGCGGCGCCGGCAGCCAATCGACATAATCGCTCAGAAAGCTGGCGCGATAGGCGTAGAGACCGATATGGCGCAACCAGGAGTCGGTGGCCAGCACGGTCGGCGGCGTGGTGAAGTGCTCCCGATCCCACGGCAGCGGTGCGCGCGAGAAGTACAGCGCGCGACCACGCAGATCACGCACCACCTTGACCACATTGGGATTGAACAGGCTATCGACACTGGTGATGGGCTCGGCCAGGGTCGCGATGGAAGCCCCCTCGTCTTCCTCGAGACGCAAGGTGACCTGATCGATCAGCGCGGCAGGCAACAGCGGCTCATCTCCCTGCACGTTGACGACCAGCGTCTCGGGAGCCAGTGCCAGCCGCTCGACCACTTCCGCGAGACGATCGGTGCCACTGGGGTGATCGGCACGAGTCATCACGACCTCGGCACCGAAGCCCTCACAGACGGTGCGGATACGCTCATCGTCCGTGGCGATTACCACACGGCTTGCCTGACTGGCACATGCATTGCGCCAGACATGCTCGATCATCGGCCGACCATGGATGTCCGCCAACGGCTTGCCGGGCAGGCGCGAGGAGTTGAAGCGCGCCGGAATCACCACCACGGCGCCTCGCTCATCAGCCGCGACTCCCCTTGAGCTTCTCGTCGGCATCCATCACGCGCGCTTCTTCTTCCAGCATGACGGGGATGCCGTCACGCACGGGATAGGCCAGCCCATCATAGAAGCACTTGAGCTCGGCATTCGCCGCATCATAGGTCAGCTTGGCCTGACAAAGCGGGCAGACCAGCAGCGCGAGCAATTCCTTGTCCATCGAGACATCTCCGGGATAACAGCTAATAAGAAAGAAACAATCGGTCAGTCGCTCACAGCGCCTCGAGGCGGTTGGCGAGCCAATCCACCAGCGCCTGATCGGGACGCGCCTCGACATCCAGTGCCCAGCAACGCTCGTTGGCGAAGCGGCGACACTTCACGGCATCCTTGGCCGTCATCACCACCGGCAGGTTGTCGGAAAAGCGCAGATCCGTCGGCGTGAAGCGGTGATGGTCCGCCAGGGGATGGGGCTGATGCTCCACCCCCAGATTGGTCAAGGTACGGAAGAAACGCTGTGGATTGCCGATACCGGCCAGTGCATGCACCGAGCCACTGAATGGCTGATGAGTGGCGGGATAACGCACATCATCGATCAGATGGCGCCAATGGACCGGCGTCAGCGCCATGCAATGCGATTCCACCGGCAGGCGGGTGCAGTCGATCACCCCATTGGAGATCACGGCATCGACACTCGCCAGCCGTGACAGCGGCTCCCGCAGGGGACCCGCCGGCAGGCACCGCTGATTGCCGAAGGCGCGCTCGCCATCCACCACCACCAGCTCGATGTCGCGCCCCAGCGCATGGTGCTGCAAGCCGTCATCGGAGAGCAGGATGTCGCACCCCGCCGCGATCAGACGACGCGCGGCACTGGGACGGTCAGGGTCCACCGCCACCGGCAGGCCGGTCTGCTGAGCCAGCATCACCGGCTCATCTCCGGCGTGCTGCGGGTCCGTATCGGCCTGGACATACAGCGGGTAACGCGGCGCGTGGCCACCATAGCCCCGTGAGATGATGCCCGGGCGCCAGCCCTGCTCGCTCAACCAACGGCCGAGCCAGGCCACCAGCGGCGACTTGCCGGTTCCACCGACGGTGATGTTGCCGATCACGATCACCGGCACCGGCGCCTTCCAGACCTCACGCTTGCCAGTGAGATAGGCCTCACGTCGGCGTGCCACCACCCCTTTATAGACATGCTCCAGCGGACGTAACAGATGGAGCCAGGCGGCGCCCCGATACCAGGCGTCTACCAGTCGTTCACTCATGCGTCAGCCGTCTCCCGGAACTGGATGCGATGCAGGGCGGCGTAGGCCCCTTCCTGAGCGATCAACGCTTCATGCGTACCGTCTTCGATGATCTCGCCGTCATCCATCACCAGGATGCGATCCGCCTTCTCGATGGTGGACAGGCGGTGCGCGATGACGAAGGTGGTACGGCCCTGACAGACTTCCTCCAGCGCCCGCTGGATGTAGCGTTCCGACTCGGTGTCCAGTGCCGAGGTGGCCTCATCGAGCACCAGAATCGGCGAATCCTTGTAGATGGCACGCGCGATGGCGATGCGCTGACGCTGCCCCCCGAGAGCATGATGCCGTTGTCACCGACGATGGTGTCATAACCCTGGCTCATGCGTTCGATGAACTCGTGGGCATAGGCGGCGCGCGCCGCCTCCTCGACCCGCTGGACATCCGCTTCCCCGGTGCCGTAGGCGATATTGGCGGTGAGGTTGGCATTGAACAGCGTCACGTTCTGGGAGACCAGCGCGATCTGCTGGCGCATCGGGCGCAGCTTGTAGTCCTCGATGGCCACGTCGTCGATCAGGATGCGGCCCGTGGTAGGCGAGTAGAACCGTGGCAGCAGGCTCATCAGCGTCGACTTGCCGGAACCTGAGCGCCCGACGATGGCCACCATCTGCCCGGCCTCCACTTCCAGATCGATGCCCTTGAGCACATCCGGCTGGTTGTCGGCGTAACGGAAGTGGACGTTGTCGAAGCGCACCCGGCCCGCCAGGCGACCGTCCGGGACCACATTGCCGTTGTCGGGCTCCGCGGGCATGTCGAGCAGCCCGAACAGCTCCTCGGACGCCGCCATGCCCTTCTGGATCTCGCCGTTGACCTCGGTCAGCTGACGCACCGGCTTGGCCATCATCGAGGCCGCGGTGATGAAGCCGACGAATTCACCCGCCGACATGCCAGCCATCAATTCCGGCGCCATCGCCAGCCACACCAGGGTCGCCAGTGCCACGGCGATCAACAGCTGGATCACCGGCGTGGCGGTGGCCTTGGTCAACGCCTCCTTCATCTTCTGCTCGCGGTTGTACTCACTGACCGCAGCGAAGCGCGCCTTCTCGTAATCTTCCGCACCGTGGGTGCGGACCACCCGATGCCCGGACAGCGCCTCGGATGCCACATGTGTGACCTCCCCCATCGAGCCCTGGATACGCTTGGAGAGCTTGCGGAAGCGCTTGCTGGCATAGCTGACCACCCAGCCGATCAGCGGCGTGACCGCGATGAATACCAGCGTGAGTTTCCAGTTGGTCCAGAACAGATAGCTCAGCAGACCCAGCACGAAGAAGCCTTCGCGCATGATGATGGTCAATGCCTTGGTGGCGGCGCCGGTGATCTGCTCCACGTGATAGGTCACGCGGGTGATCAGGTGACCGGTGGAGTTCTCGTCGAAGTAACGTCCCGGCAGATGCAGCATGTGGTTGAACACGGTGGTACGCAGGGTATGCACCACGTTGCGTGCCACGTCGCTCATGCAGTAGGTCCCCAGGAAGGTCCCCACACCGCGTATCGCGAACATGCCGATCACGAACAACGGCAGGAACAATCTGAACTGGGCGTCAGGATTCTGAATGCCATCGATCAGGCGCTTCATCATCTCGGCCAGCGCCGTGCTCGAGGCACCATAGATGACGTAACCCAGCACGGCAGCCAGGAACATCTTCCAGTACGGACGGACATAGCCGAGCAGGCGGCGGTAATGAATCCAGGTGGAGTCGCGACTCACGGGGTCTCCATAGACTTGAGCGGCGCCCTCATGGGGCATCCGGTGGTGATGTATCGGTCCCGGTGCGCGTACTGATGCGCACTCGGGTAATGCCCACTTCGGCGGCAGCGTCCAACGCTTTCACCACCTTCGCATGTGGCGTACGGCCATCGGCTTCGAGGATCAACCCGAAGCGATCAGCCTGGTCCTTGTGTCGTGCAAGCGCAGCCCCCAATGCTGACTCGGTGAGCGAGGTGTCACCGAGCGTGAAATCTCCCTTGGCGCCGATGGTCATGATCAGCGGCGCCTGCTCCACGGCGCTGGCCTGACTGGATTGCGGCAGAATCAGGTCCAGGGCGCGTCGACTGTCAAACGTGGTCGAGACCATGAAGAAGATCAGCAGCAGAAAGACCACGTCGATCAGCGGCGTGAGATTGACCTCGACCGATTCACGCTGGCGACGAGGAAACCTCATGACGGCCTCCCGGAGCCCCACGCCGGATCATCCTCGTCCCGGCGCATGTAGGCCGGCAGGTCTTCCGGCAGACTCTCCCTCGGCGGCGCTGGCCCGTTGCGCTGGCCCGCGCGACGATCGAAGCCGTCATGACTCTCGGCCAGCCCCAGCTCCCCCTGATGGTGCGAGATGTATTCCACCACCTGCCCCGCCTGCTCTTCCATGGTCACGGTGATGTCTTCCACGCGACGCTGGAAATAGCGATGGAACATCAGCGCCGGAATCGCGACCGTCAGACCCGCCGCCGTGGTGACAAGCGCCTGGGAAATCCCGCCGGCCAGCTCCTGGGCACGCTCGGCGGACCCGGCGTCCACGATCACGGCGAAGACATCGATCATGCCGACCACCGTGCCCAGAAGGCCCAGCAGCGGGGTGATGGCCGCGATGGTCCCCAGGGGGCTCAGGAAGCGCTCCATGTCGTGGATTACCGCAACGGCCGATTCCTGAATGCGCGCACGCACCTGTTCATTGCCCAGGCGCGCATTGCGAAGCCCTGCCGCCAGCACCCCCCCAAGGGGCGAATGACTCTCCAACCAGTAGACATTGACCTGTCCCTGACTGATCAGTTCACACACCTGCTGTCCCAGACCGCGCGGCGCGATACGGCGCGTGCGCAACGTCCACAGACGTTCGAGGATGATGGCCAGTGCCACGACCGAACATCCCAGGATCGGGAGCATCAGCAGCCCCCCTGCGTACAAGGCTTCCAACATGTGACCTCTCCCTTGGTCTTGATGCAGCAGGGAGTCGATGCCAGCCAGCCCCCAGCCCAGCATCCCCAACGGCACGACCAGGAGGGTCGCGAGCGGAGCTATGGCGAGGTTCATCGGCATCGCAAGCCATGACAACTGACCACGCCCGACCAGCAGAGCGACCCCCATCACCAGCGTCAACACCCATTGACTGCGCAGCGTGGCGCGACACCAGCCCAGCGCGCCGCGGGGGCGCTCACACCCCTGCCAGGCCAGCAGCAGCGCTGCCACGGCAAGAAACGAATACCAGGTGCCGGGTCGCCACAAGGCCAGCGGATCAAGGCCGATCACCAGCGACAACGCCAGCATCCATATCTGCCAGACGCCCAGGCCGCTGCGCCCGCTGGCCATCCACAACCCAACACTTGTCATCAGCGCCGCTCGCAGCGCCGGCGGTGCCAGCCCCGCCAGTATCGCGAAACTCCAGGCCGCCAGACACGCCAGCCACCAGGGAGCGACGCTGAAACGCCAGTCGGCAGGACGAAGACGGCGCAGGACGCCAAAGCTCACCACCAGCACTAGGCTTGCCATCAGCCCGACATGCAGCCCTGACACCACGGCGAGGTGCGTCAACCCGGTGGCATTCAAGGACTCCCAGTCATCGCGAGTCAGCGCCGAGGCACGCCCCAGCGTCAGCGCCGCCAGCCAGCGGCAGGGCGAATGCGCCCATTGGATCGTTCAAGGAGGCAGATACCGCTCTTCATCAGGCATGACGGGGGCTGGCCTGCGTTCAGCATCATTTCAAGCACACAGGATTGCACGATGCGGGCCGCTTAACTGAGCTCACAGCATGGCAGTCCCGGGGACATGTATGGATAATGGCCGGCGTTGAATGCCAAATGGCCAAGCCATGCCTCGTCGTCTACTCAAGCGGTTCATGCCGGAACCGGATGCCCTCAGGCGCAAGAAATCCCTGCGCTTCATGCATCACCTGATCGCCGACCCCGCGTTGTGGGCGTTGTCGCGTCGAACCGTTGCCAATGCGTGCATGGTGGGCTTCTTCTGTGCCTTGCTGCCGATCCCCTTCCAGATGGTGGTGGCCGCCTTCGGTGCCTGGGCGTTGCGCTGCAACCTTGCGCTCTCGGTAGGTCTGGTATGGATCACCAACCCGTTGACCATGCCCGTGGTCTACTACGCGACCTATCGCGTGGGCGCCTGGATGCTCGATACGCCTGCCCGGGTGATGCCGGACCAGGTCTCCGCGGCCTGGTTCGCCAACCAGCTGGAAGATATCCTGCCGGCACTTGCGCTGGGCTCGCTGGTCAGCGCGGTGGTGGTCGCCCTGCTCGCCAACGTGCTGGTCCGGCTGCTGTGGCGTTATCAGGTCGTGCGCAGCTGGCGCAGTCGCCGCAAGGCGCGTCTGGCCGCCAGGCGTTGCACCAAGGCGCAGCGGTCCGACCAGAACGCTGCCCCGGATACCGACAAGTCCTGAAGGCTGACGACGCCGCCCATGAAAAAGCCCCGCCATCTCTCGATGGCGGGGCTTTTGGCTTTCTGGCATGGCGTGAGGCAGACATCCGCCACTCAGCGGTGGAGCTCAGTCCTCGTGCAGCTTGCCGCCATCCAGGCGCAGCACACGGTGCTGGTGCGCGGCCAGCCCATTGTCGTGGGTCACGATGATGAAGGCGGCCTGCGCTTCCCGAGCGATGTCGTCCATCAGCTCCAGAATGCGCGCCGCCGTGGTCTGATCCAGGTTGCCGGTCGGTTCATCCATCAGCACCAGGCTCGGGTCCGTCACCAGCGCACGCGCGATGGCGACGCGCTGACGTTCTCCCCCGGACAGCTCGCCCGGCTTGTGATCGGCGCGCGGCGCCATGCCGACACGCTCCAGCAGCTTGCGCGCCTTGACGGCGGCCTCGGCACGCTTGTGGCCCCGGATGATCAACGGCATCGCCACATTCTCTTCGGCGCTGAATTCCGCCAGCAGATGATGGAACTGATAGACGAAGCCGATGTGCTGATTGCGGAAGCTGCCAAGCGCCGACTCACTGAGCTCGGACAGGCGCTGGCCGGCCACCTTCACGATGCCCTGACTGGGATGATCCAGCCCGCCGAGCAGATTGAGCAGCGTGGTCTTGCCGGAGCCGGAGCTGCCGACGACGGCGACCCGTTCGCCGGCGTGCACACGCAGCTCCAGTTCGTCCAGAACCTGCACCTTCTGCGGGCCTTCGTCGTAGCTGCGACTCAGGCGCTCACAGATCAACATCGGCTTGCCGTGAGCCAGGTCAGTCGCACGGGTGTCAGAAGCCGGGGTCGGCATGGCGGAGTCTCCAGCAGCAGAGCGGGATGATGCATCGGTCGATGTCGGTAGATCATTCATAGCGCAGCACCTCGGCCGGCTGGATGCGGGAAGCGCGCCAGGCCGGATAGAGTGTCGACAGGAAGCTCAGCACCAGCGCGGAGCCGATGATGACGCCCATGTCGGACAGCTCGAGACGAGACGGCAGATAGCTGATGAAGTAGACGTTGGGATCCAGGAACTGGATACCGAAGGTCGACTGCACCCAGGCGATGATGTCGGAGACGCTCAATGCCAATGCCACCCCGGCGATGGCGCCGATGATGATCCCCATCACGCCGATGGTCAGCCCCTGGACGATGAAGATGCCCATGATGCTGCCGGGCTTGGCCCCGAGGGTGCGCAGGATGGCGATGTCGGCGTGCTTGTCGGTCACCATCATCACCAGCGTCGAGACGATGTTGAAGGCTGCCACGGCGACGATCACCATCAGTAGCAGGCCGATCATGTTCTTCTCCATCTGGATGGCGGCGAACAGGTTGCCGTGGGTACGCTTCCAGTCCATGCCGCGATACTGCGGCCCCAGCTGGCTGATGATGTCACGGGTGACGGCATCGGCACTGAACAGGTCATCGAGTTTCAGGCGTACGCCCTGCACCTCGCCTTCCTTGAAGCGTGCCAGCTTGGCCATGTCCGAGATGTCGGTGTAGGCGAGACTGGCATCCACGTCCGCGCCGACCTTGAAGATGCCGGTCACCGTGAAGCGCTTGAGGCGCGGGAAGATGCCCCCGGGCGTGATGGAGGCCTCGGGCACCAGCAGCGTGACGCGATCCCCGACGCCGACCCCGAGATTGCGTGCCAGCAGCTCCCCCATCACGATGCCCCAGCTGCCCGGCGTGAGGTCTGCCAGACTTCCTTGCACCATGTGCTCACTGATGATCGAGACCTGGTCCTCCGCGGACGGATCGATACCGGTGACCAGCGCGCCCTTGTTGCGACCATTGGTGGTGAACATGCCCTGCTGCTCGATGTAGGGAGCGGCACCGACGACATGCGGCTTCTCGCGCAACATGCCGGCGAGCGTCTCCCAGTCGGTGACGCTGTCGCGCGCCTCGACCCGCACATGCGGCACCATGCCCAGTACGCGGGTACGCAATTCGTGGTCGAAGCCGTTCATGACGGACAGCACCAGAATCAGCACGGCCACGCCCAACGACAGGCCGAGCATCGAGGTCAGGGAAATGAAGGAAATGAAATGGTTACGGCGCTTGGCGCGGGTATAGCGCAGGCCGATCAGAAAGGGTAGGCGATCCAGCAGCATCGAAGTCGATTCCTTGGGTCAGGGTCGCGGGCCATGATACGCATTCCGCAGGCTCGGCGCATGGGGCCACAATCGCGCCCAGTTTGCCAGCCCTCGCATGAGAACAGCATGAACCGCCAGTCTCGAGTGTCTGGCCATATGACGCACGCAGGGGCTAGCGTCGACGCATGGCTCTGCTATCATCGCGCGCCGAGTCCGCGGTATCGCGGCTCGCGGCATTACCGTCACTTCTTCATCAGGGAGATGCCCATGGCCACCCGTCTGCTTGCCGAATGGCACCCGCAGGATGCCATCCAGCTCAGCTGGCCCAGCCCCCACAGCGACTGGAACGAGATGCTCGAGAGCATCGAAGCCACCTGCGAGGCCATGGTGATCGCCATCAGCCGGTATCAGCACGTGCTGATCAGCGTCAGTGACGAGGCCACCCGCGAGCGCCTCACGTCACGCTTCGCCGGTTTCGGCGTGCCGGCCGAGCGTCTGCATCTGCATGTGGCGCCGCTGGATGACACCTGGACGCGTGACCACGGCCCCATCACCGTCGAACGTGATGGCCAGCCGGTACTGCTCGACTACACCTTCACCGGCTGGGGCGGCAAGTTCGAAGCCGCCCGTGACAACGCCCTGACCCGAGCGCTGGCCGCTCAAGGGGTCTATGCAAGCCCGGTGGAAAGTCGCGATTTCATTCTGGAAGGCGGCGGTATCGAGACGGATGGCCTGGGGACGCTGTTGACCACCGAGGCCTGCCTGCTCAACGACAATCGCAATGCCGGGCTGAGCCGCGAGCAGGTCGAGGCACAGCTCACGGCCGATTTCGGTGTCTCACGCATCCTGTGGCTGGCCAATGGCCATCTGGAAGGCGATGACACCGACAGTCATGTCGACACCCTGGCGCGCTTCTGCGACCCGCGTACCATCGCCTACGTGCGTTGCGATGATCGCGACGACCCGCACTACCCGGCGCTCAAGGCGATGGAAGCCGAGCTGGAAGACATGCTGGATGCCAATGGCGATCCGTACTTCCTGGTACCGCTGCCATGGCCAGAGGCCTGCTTCGATCCCGAAGATGGCCATCGCCTGCCGGCGACCTATGCCAACTTCCTGATCATCAACGGCGCGGTGCTGGTGCCGACCTATGCCGATCGTCACGACATGATCGCGCTCAAGGCCCTGGCGGGCGCCTTCCCGGGACGTGACATCATCCCGGTCGACTGCCGCGCCGTGATTCGCCAGCATGGCAGTCTGCACTGCATGACCATGCAACTGCCCAAGGGCACCCTGGCCACCTCGAACCTCACTCAAGGAGCACTGTGATGACCACTTCCCGCCGTACACTCAAGGTCGGTGTCGTCCAGCAGCAGGGCTGGCCCGACAAGGATACGAGCCTGGCGGCCAGCGAGGCGGCCATCCGCCGCCTGGCAGCCGGCGGTGCTGAGCTGGTGATGCTGCAGGAGCTGCATGCCAGCCACTATTTCTGCCAGACGGAAGACACCGCGATCTTCGATCTCGCCGAACCCCTCGAAGGCCCGACCACCCAGCGCCTGGCCAGTCTGGCCGCTGAACTCGGTCTGGTCATCGTCGGCTCCATCTTCGAGCGCCGCGCCGCGGGCGTATATCACAATACCGCCGTGGTGCTCGACAAGGCCGATGGCCTGGTCGGCACCTTCCGCAAGATGCACATCCCGGATGATCCCGGCTTCTACGAGAAGTTCTACTTCACGCCGGGTGATGCGCCCAGCGCACAGTCGCCGCGCCGCGGTTTCGAGCCCATCGATACCTCGGTGGGCCGCCTGGGCGTGCAGGTCTGCTGGGATCAGTGGTACCCGGAAGGCGCGCGGCTGATGGCACTGGCCGGTGCCGAGATGCTGCTCTATCCCACCGCCATCGGCTGGGACCCGCGCGATGATGAAGCCGAGCAGACGCGCCAGAAGGATGCCTGGACCCTGATCCAGCGCAGCCACGGCGTCGCCAATGGCGTGCCGGTGATCGTCGCCAATCGGGTCGGCCATGAAGCGGACCCGACGCCTGCCAGCGAAGGAATCCAGTTCTGGGGAGGCAGCTTCGTGTGCGGACCCCAGGGCGAACTGCTGGCGCATGGCGGCACCGAGCCCGAGGAGTTGCTGGTCGAGGTGGATCTGGCGCGTGGCGAGGACGTGCGCCGCATCTGGCCCTATCTGCGTGACCGCCGCATCGATGCCTATGGGGATCTCACCGAACGCTATCGCGATCGCTAGACGCAATCAGCGCAGCCGAACAGGTCATCACTGCCGTCGCGGAGGAGAATTCGCCGCTGTGGCGGCTGGATGGCGGCCATGCCGATCTCGATTGGCTACGGCTCGCGCTGCAGGATGTGTGGTATCAGGATGGGCAGGATGGGCGTGTCACCCGCCCCTATCTGGGCGTGGTGGCGGCAGGCCCGCAGGTGATCCAGGCGGTCGGCGCCCTCAATCTGGCCAAGGAGCATCTGGCGGGACTGTTTGCCGAACTGCGTGAGGCGTATCCCGATCAACTCGCGGAGCTCAAGGCCATCCTGCCCTTCCGCCACCCCGGCCTCAACCAGCACCTGAAGGGCGATGGCCTCGCTCGTCTGCATCTGAAGCAATGCTGGCGGCGCGTACCGGTCGCGGAAGCAGCGGTGGCGCGAGTGCGTTTCGCTTGGTACAGCTCCGGACGCTCCATTCAGCGCGTCAGTGTGCCGGAGTGCGAGGCGATGCTGATGAAACTGGATACCGAGGCCGATCACGTGCGCCTGCAGCTCAGACTGCTGGCGGGCCTGCCCTCTGACGAGATACTGGCACGCATCCAGCCTCAGGCGCCGCTGATGCGCGCCAATCTCTTCTATCGTGAGCCGGTCTTGCGCGAGGATGGCGAGCTGCGCACTCGCCGCGCGATGAACGTCTCGCTACCGCTGTTCCTGCCCCACGATGACCTGCGCCTTCCGGCGCTCAACCAACCCTCACCGACCCCGCCCGCACAGCGCACACGCGCCAGACGCGGAGATGTGCGCATCGAGGACACGCCCTTTCTCAAGAGCCTGCGCGTGCATCGCTATCGCTGATCTCTAGAGCCGGAGAGCCAGTGAGACAGAGAGACGGAGTGAAGTCGCCTGCTAGAGATCCAGCCCTGATTCCGGCAGGCGCTTGAGGTGCATGCGGCGCGCCAGGCGGATCAACGGCTTGAGCGTCAGCTGCAGCGAGCCGATCACGAACAGCCAGATCCCCAGCGTCATCCACTCATCCCAGAAGAAGCACACGCTGCCGATGGTGAACAACAGACCCAGCACCAGCTCGTTGATGATGCTGGCCAGCTCGTAACGGCGGTGGATGACCAGCTCCTCATGCCCCAGCCTCAGGGTCAGGTCCGTGGTCGGATCATCCTGCAGCGCCCTGCGTGAATGATTGCTTGTCTGCCGAGTGTCGCTTGTCTGCGATCAGAACAGACGATTCAGCCCGTTCATGGCAGCGACCCGATAGGCTTCCGCCATGGTCGGGTAGTTGAAGGTGGTGTTGACGAAGTACTTGAGCGTATTCGCCTCACCTTGCTGCTGCATGATGGCCTGGCCGATGTGCACGATCTCGGATGCCTGATCACCGAAGCAGTGGATGCCGAGGATTTCCAGCGTGTCGCGATGGAACAGGATCTTGAGCATGCCGACGGTGTCGCCGGTGATCTGGGCGCGTGCGGTGTCCTTGAAGAAGGCCTGCCCCACTTCGTAGGGAATGCGCGCTTCGGTCAGTTCGCTCTCGCCACGCCCCACCGAGCTGATCTCGGGGATGGTGTAGATGCCGGTCGGCACCTCATTGACGAACTTGAACTCCTCGCCCAGCAGGTTGGCCGAGGCGAAGCGGCCCTGATCATAGGCAGCAGAGGCCAGGCTCGGCCAGCCGATGACATCGCCCACGGCATAGACGTGGTCCAGCTCGGTGCGGTACTGATCATCGACCGTCAGCTGACCACGGCCATTGGCCTGCAGACCGATGTTCTCGAGCCCGAGGCTGTCGGTGTTGCCGGTGCGCCCATTGGCCCACAGGAAGGCGTCCGCACGCAGCTTCTTGCCGGACTTGAGGTGCACGACCACACCGGACTCATCGCCCTCGATGCGCTCGTATTCCTCATTGTGGCGCACCAGCACGCCGTTGTTGCGCAGGTGGTAGGACAGCGCGTCGGAAATCTCGTTGTCCAGGAACGACAACAGACGATCACGGGTATCGATCAGGTCCACCTTGACGCCCAGCCCCGAGAAGATGGAGGCGTACTCGGACCCGATGACACCGGCACCGTAGATGATCAACGTGCGCGGCGTGTGCGACAGACCCAGGATGGTATCGGAGCAATAGATACGCGGGTGGCGGAAATTGACGTCTGCCGGGCGGTAGGGGCGCGACCCGGTGGCGATCACGACCTTCTCCGCGTGCAGCTCCTCGGTCCCTTCATGGGCATCACGCACCAGCACGGTGTGCTCGTCCTTGAAGCGCGCGGTACCGAAGAACACGTCGATGCGATTGCGAGCATAGAAGCGCGTGCGCATCTCGACCTGCTGCTCGATGGTACGACGCGAACGTTCCAGCACCTTGGGGAAGGAGAACCAGCGCGGCTCACCGATGTCGCGGAACATGCGATTGGTGTTGAACTCGATGATCTGCTTGACCGCGTGACGCAGGGCCTTGGAGGGGATGGTGCCCTTGTGGGTGCAGTTGCCGCCCACGGAGGACTGGGCCTCGATCACGGCCACTCGCTTGCCATGCTTGGCCGCATTGACCGCCGCGCTCTCCCCTGCCGGACCGGTACCGATCACGACCACATCGTAGTTGTAGACTGCCATGAGACTCGCTTTGCTCCTTGGTTGTTCGTAGGCCGGCCCTGACACGCCACACTCTGCTCAGGGAGAGAATGGCATGCCAGGGCCGGCGGCTGGCCTTGCGGCCGGCGGGCTCTGAGTCATCAGAGCAGAAATCAGCGACGCGGGGCTTCGTAGGCCAGATCACTGGCCGGCTTGCCGCCGCTCTCGGCCATCAGACGCTGGCGCTCCTGCTCCTTCTCGCACTCGTCATCCTTGCCGCCACAGATGTCACAGCCATCCTTGAGCCCGAGGTTGTTGAGGCCGCCGCAGGAGCCGGCGATCGGCTTGCGCCCCATCAACACCCCGACAGCCATCGCGCCGATCAACAGCAGCATGGCGGCGAACACCAGTAACCAGATAGTCATGTCATTTCTCCCGGGGCATGGCCCCATGTTGGCCCACTCAGGCTCAGACGCTGGATTCCCCTGCGGGCTTCGTGTCGCCTGTCGCCGGCGCGTCCTTCAGATAGGGCGCGAATGCCGGACTCCAGGACTGCTTGAAGCCATCATCCGTTTTGACAATGAAATAGGCGGCAATGTTCTCGCGTCTTGCGATGGCCATTGCCTTCTCGGCGCCAAGCACGTTGAGTGCCGTGGCCCAGGCGTCCGCACTCGCACAATCTGGCGTGATGACCGTCACCGATGCCAGGGAGTGCTGAATGGGACGACCGGTACGCGGATCGATCGTGTGTGAGTAACGTACGCCGTCCTGCTCGAAATAGTTGCGGTAGTCACCGGAAGTCGCCACGGCAGCATTGCCGGGGTCGATGATCCGCTGCACGGAACGCTCGAAGGACTTCGGCGCTTCGATGGCGATACGCCACGGCTTGTGGCCGGGCTTCTCACCCTTGACGCGGATCTCGCCACCGACCTCGACCAGATAGTTCTCGATGCCATTGGCCTCGAGCACATCGGCGACTCGATCCACCCCATAGCCCTTGGCGATCCCCGACAGGTCGGCATACACCGGCTTGCGCTTGATCACCGTATTGCCATCGAGCTCCAGCGCCAGATGATCGACCTTCTCGAGCGCCTGCGCGATCTGTGCATCACTCGGTGCCTTGTCGAGACGCTCATCCGGGCCAAAGCCCCACAGATTGACGGCCGGGCCGACGGTGATGTCAAAGGCACCCTCGGAGCGCCTGCCGATATCCTGCGATTCGGCCAGCACCTGCGCCAGGCCATCCGACAGCGTGATCGGCGTATCCAGCGGTGCCTGATTGAGCTTCGAGAGCTCCGAGGTGTCCTTGTAGGTCGACATCTGCCAGTCGACCTTGTCCAGCGCCTCGACGCTCGCCTGCTTGAGTGACGCCACCTCATCGACATCCAGATCCCCTGCCACCGTGACATGGAATCCGGTGCCGAAGATGGGACCGGCGAAGCGATGCAACTCAGGGTTGCTGGAATTTTCACAGCCTGCAACCAGCAGGGCCAGCCCCATGAGGGCCGGCCCTGCCAGTCGTCTTGCGACGCGTGACATCATCGATCAACCACCGAAGTCATCGAGCAGGATGTTCTCCGGCTCCACACCCATGTCGGTCAGCATCTTGACGACGGCGGCGTTCATCATGGGCGGCCCGCACATGTAGTACTCGCAGTCCTCAGGGGCCGGGTGGTCCTTGAGGTAGTTTTCGTACAGGACATTATGGATGAAGCCCGTCGGGCCTTCCCAGTTGTCCTCAGGCTGCGGATCAGACAGCGCCAGGTGCCACTCGAAGTTCTCGTTCTCTTCGGCCAGCTGGTCGTATTCCTCGTTGTAGAACGACTCGCGCATGGAGCGCGCACCGTACCAGAACGACATCTTGCGCTTGGAATTCAGACGCTTGAGCTGATCGAAGATATGGCTGCGCATCGGCGCCATGCCGGCACCGCCACCGATGAAGACCATCTCGGCGTCGGTATCCTTGGCGAAGAACTCACCGAACGGCCCCATCACGGTCACCTTGTCACCCGGCTTCAGCGAGAAGACATAGGTGGACATCAGCCCCGGCGGATGCTGGGAATTCGGCGGCGGAGTGGCGATACGGATGTTGAACTTCAGGATGCCGTACTCTTCCGGATAGTTCGCCATGGAGTAGGCGCGGATGACCGGCTCTTCGTTCTTGTGCTGAACGTTGAACAGACCGAACTTCTCCCAGTCACCACGATACTCTTCTTCGATATCGAAGTCGGAGAACTTGATGTCGTAGGCCGGCGCTTCCAGCTGCACGTAACCGCCGGCGCGGAAGTTGACTTCCTCGCCTTCCGGCAGCTGCAGGTTCAGCTCCTTGATGAAGGTCGCGACGTTCGGGTTGGCGGTCACGGTGGTTTCCCACTTCTTCACACCGAAGATCTCTTCCGGCACTTCGATCTTCATGTCCTGCTTGACCGGGACCTGGCATGACAGGCGCCAGCCTTCCTTCTTCTCACCCATGGTGAAGTGGGATTCCTCGGTGGGCAGGATGGAGCCGCCGCCCTCCTCGATCCGACACTTGCACTGGGCACAGGAACCCCCGCCACCACAGGCGGAGGACAGGAAGATGCCATTGGCCGCCAGGGTCTGCAGCAGCTTGCCGCCGGCCTGGGTGGTCAGGGTGTTGGCGGGGTCGCCATTGATCTCGATCTGGACGTCACCGCTCGAGACCAGCTTGCTGCGTGCCGCGAGAATCACGAGCACCAGGCCGATCACGACCACGGTGAACATGACGACGCCGAGCACGATGATGGAGGTATCTACCATTTCGATTTCCTTATGCTCGGTTGCGTTACAGCTGGACGCCGGAGAAGGACATGAAGCCCAGCGACATCAGGCCAACGGTAATGAAGGTAATGCCGAGACCCTGCAGGCCAGCCGGCACGTCAGAGTACTTGAGCTTCTCGCGGATACCGGCCAGTGCGGCGATCGCCAGTGCCCAGCCGAAGCCGGCACCCACGCCATAGATCACGGACTCGCCGAAGCTGTAGTCACGCTGCACCATGAACAGGGCCGCACCGAGAATCGCGCAGTTGACCGTGATCAGCGGCAGGAACACGCCCAGCGCGTTGTAGAGCGCCGGCACGAACTTGTCGAGGAACATCTCGAGGATCTGGACGATCGCCGCGATGACGCCGATGTAGGACAGGTAACCCAGGAAGGACAGGTCGATGCTTTCCGCACCTTTCAGACCGGTCCAGGTCAGCGCGCCTTCACGCAGCAGATAGTTCAGGATCAGGTTGTTGACCGGGACGGTCACCGCCAGCACGACGATGACGGCCACGCCCAGACCGATCGCGGACTGGATCTTCTTGGACACCGCCAGGAAGGTGCACATGCCCAGGAAGAAGGCCAGCGCCATGTTCTCGACGAACACGGCCTTGATGAACAGGCTCAGGTAGTGTTCGAACATGTTACACGGCCTCCTTGATCTTGGTGTTGGCGGTAATCTTGTACTCCGCCTTCTCGACCTGCTCCGGATAGACGCTGCGCAGCACCCAGATGAACAGACCGATGACGAAGAACGCGGACGGCGGCAGCAGCATCAGACCATTCGGGATGTACCAGCCACCGTCGTTGACGGTCTGCAGGATGGTCACGCCGAACAGGGAGCCGGAACCGAACAGCTCACGCACGAAGCCGACCACCAGCAGGATCACGGTGTAGCCGAGACCGTTGCCGATACCGTCGATGAAGCTCATCGCCGGGCCATTCTGCATGGCGTAGGCTTCCGCGCGGCCCATCACGATGCAGTTGGTGATGATCAGACCGACGAAGACCGACAGCTGCTTGGAGGTCTCGAAGGCGAAGGCCTTGAGCGACTGATCGACCACGATGACCAGCGAGGCGATGATCGTCATCTGCACGATGATGCGGATGGACGACGGGATGTGATTGCGGATCAACGAGATGAACAGACTGGAGAACGCCGTCACCAGTGACACCGCGATCCCCATGATCAGGGCGGTGTTCATCGAGTTGGTCACCGCCAGCGCGGAGCAGATACCGAGGATCTGCAGCGCGATGGGGTTGTTCTTGAAGATCGGCGTCGTCAGGACACCTTTAGGAGTTTCGGCTGCCATCATTACGCTCCTTTGACGTCGCGGAACTGGGTCAGGTACTTGGCGAAGCCATTCTCACCCATCCAGAACTGCAGCAGGTTGGTCACGCCGTTGCTGGTGAGGGTAGCACCTGACAGGGCATCAACCTGGTACTTGGCATCCGGAGATGACGGATTGACACCGCCCTTCTTCAGGTGCACTTCCGGGTCCATGCTGTCTTCGGGATAGATCTTCTTGCCATCCCACTGGGCCTTCCACTTCGGGTTGTCGACTTCGCCGCCCAGCCCCGGAGTTTCCCCCTGCTGATAGAAGGACAGACCCACCACGGTGTTGCCGTCACCCTTGAGTGCCAGGTAGCCGTACATCATCGACCACAGGCCGTTGCCACGCACCGGGACGATGATCTCGTCCGGCTGCTCGACATCACCGACCAGATAGACCACCGAGTACTGCTCACGACGCTTGATGCCCGGCAGATCCTCATCACCGGACAGGGTACGTGAGGTGGCCGGGTCCTTGGACATCTTGGCCTGGTCGTACTTTTCCGGATCGATGTCGTCGACGTACTCACCGCTGTTCAGGTCGACGACCTTGGCGGTGACCTTGTCACGGAACTGCTGGCCGACATCCTCGCCCGGCTGCAGCAGCTCGGCGACCGCGAGGATGTTGCTCTTGCGGTCCAGCTCGGCATTGGTCATCTGCATCGGACGCAGCACGACCGCTGCGGTGGATACCACCACCGAGCAGACGATGCACAGCCCGAGCGCGACGCCGAGGGTCTTCTTGATGGAATTGTTGCTGGCCATGTCAGGCGGTCTCCTCGTTCGCGATGCCGGCAGCCTCGCGCTTGACGCGGCGCTTGATGTTGGCCTGCACGACGAAGTGGTCGATCAGCGGGGCGAACAGGTTGGCGAACAGGATCGCCAGCATGATGCCCTCCGGGAAGGCCGGGTTGGCGACACGGATCAACACGGTCATCACGCCGATCAGTGCACCGAAGATCAGCTTGCCCTTGTCGGTCATGGAAGCCGAGACCGGATCGGTGGCCATGAAGACCATGCCGAAGGCGAAGCCGCCGATGACCAGATGCCAGTACCACGGCATCGCGAACATGGCATTGGTGTCACTGCCGATGGCGTTGAACAGCGCCGAGGTCGCGACCATGCCCAGCAACACGCCCAGCATGATTCGCCAGGAGGCGATGCGCGTCCACAGCAGTACCGCCGCGCCGAGGAAGATGGCCAGCGTCGATACCTCACCCAACGAGCCCGGAATGAAGCCCAGGAAGGCATCGGTCCAGCTCATCTGCTGCATCAGGGCGCTCATGCCGTCCTGTGCCGCGGTGGACAGTGCGGTCGCACCGGTATAGCCGTCAGCCGGCACCCACACCGCGTCACCGGAAATGCTGGCCGGATAGGCGAAGTACAGGAAGGCACGACCGGACAGCGCCGGGTTGAGGAAGTTCTTGCCGGTACCGCCGAAGACTTCCTTGCCGATCACCACACCGAAGGTGATGCCGAGCGCGACCTGCCACAGCGGGATGGTGGCCGGCAGCGTCAGCGCGAAGAGCACGGAGGTGACGAAGAAGCCTTCGTTGACCTCGTGACCGCGACGCATCGCGAACAGCACTTCCCAGAAGCCGCCGACCGCGAAGGTCACCAGATAGATGGGCAGGAAGTAGGTGGCCCCCAGGATGAAGTTGGCCCACACGCTGCCCGCATCATGGCTGCCCGCCAGCATCATGACGATGGCTTCACGCCAGCCGCCCAATGCACTGTAACCGCCAGCGATGGCCTCGTTGGCCTGCAGACCGGCGTTGTACATGCCGAAGAACATGGCCGGGAAGGTACACATCCAGACCGTGATCATGATGCGCTTCAGGTCGATACCATCACGCACGTGCGCGGTGGTACGCGTGACACTCGCCGGCGCATAGAAAATCGTGTCCACGGCTTCGTAGAGCGCGTAGAACTTCTCGTACTTGCCACCCTTGTGGAAGTGCGGCTCCAGGTTATCCAGAGTCTGTCGAATACCCATCATCAGACCTCTTTCTCGATCGTGGTGAGGTTGTCACGCAGGATGGGACCGTACTCGTACTTGCCCGGGCACACATAGGTGCACAGTGCGAGGTCCTCTTCATCAAGCTCCAGGCAGCCAAGCTGCATGCCGGTCTCGATATCACCCACGATCAGCGAGCGCAGCAGCTGCGTCGGCAGAATGTCCAGCGGCATGACCTTCTCGTACGCCCCCACCGGCACCATGGCACGCTCGGAGCCATTGGTGGAGGTGTTGGGACGATAGTCACGCAGACCGGTCAGCTTCGACAGGTAGATACCCAGCACCGAGTGACGATTGGCACCGGTGGACAGCCAGCCCATGAAGGCACGCTTGTTGCCTTCTTCCAGCAGACTCACCTGAGTGTGATAGCGGCTGACGAAACGCAGCGCCCCTTCACAGGTCAGACCGGAGAACACGGAACCGGAGATCACACGGGTATCTTCCGGCTGCTCGACTTCCCCCTTGAGCAGTTCTTCAGTGCTCGCGCCCAGACGGGTACGCAGCAGGCGGGGCTTGGTCGCACGCGGGCCACCGACGGCGATGACACGCGTGGTGTCCAGACGCCCTTCCGCCAGCAGGGTACCGATGGCAACGACATCCTGATAACCGACATGCCAGACATGACGCTTCAGGCTGACCGGTGCGAGATGATGGATGTGCGTACCCGGCAGACCTGCCGGGTGCGGGCCCTTGAAGGACTCGCTGACCACGCCGGCCACATCGCCGCCCGGGATATCCGCGCCCGGTGCCTGGCACAGGAACACCTTGCCTTCGGTCAGACGCGTCAATGCGACGAGACCCTGACGGAACGCAACTTCCTGCCCCTTGAGCACCACGGCCGGATCTGCGGCCAGCGGGTGGGTATCGATGGCGGTGACGAAGATGGCTGCCGGGGTGGCATCCAGTGCCGGTACACGCGAGAACGGGCGGGTACGGAATGCCGTCCACAGACCGGAGTCGACCAGCTGGTCGACCACGACCTGACGCTCGAGACCGGCCAGCGCCGCCTCGCCATGCGCGGTGAATTCCACCGCTTCGCCCTGCGCATCGGTCTCGATGACCACGGACAGAAGCTTGCGCTTCTCGCCACGGTTGATCTCGACCACGGTCCCGGCAGCAGGCGCGGTGTAACGGACGCCCGGGGTCTTCTTGTCGGTGAACAGGAGTTGCCCCAGTTTCACCTTGTCCCCTTCACGGACTTCCATCGTCGGCTTCATGCCGACGTAGTCAACACCCAGGATCGCTACGCGACGAACGGGCTGCGCATCCTCGATACGCTGCTCCGGCGCCCCGGCGATGGGGAGATCCAGGCCACGTTTGACTTCGATCATAGACTCGCCCAATTGTCGGATCTGATGTTGTTCAGGAAAGATCACGCA
Organism: Cobetia sp. ICG0124; assembly: GCF_004006355.1. Classification (NCBI taxonomy): domain Bacteria; kingdom Pseudomonadati; phylum Pseudomonadota; class Gammaproteobacteria; order Oceanospirillales; family Halomonadaceae; genus Cobetia; species Cobetia sp. ICG0124. The sequence goes on from NZ_CP024893.1 coordinate 2,448,237, forward strand.
TCAATGACACGCCTCGAGGCCGACATACGGCCAGGCAACCTCGCGAGATTCGCGTTTCAGTTGATGTGAATGCTTTTCTTATCAGACGGTTGGAGGTGTAGCCCAGAGATTGGACCGGCCCAAAAAAATCCGCCTCATTATAAAGATGCGAGCCCCGAAAGACCATACGACACTAAAGTGGTGAGGGCATTCAACACGCCAACGCCCCTGCCATCGAGGATGGCAGGGGCGTTGTATTGACAGGCATTTTTTCCTCACCGTGCGTGAATCACGCCAGGGCGCGACCCATTGCCTCAGCGAGTGGGGAAATAGCTGAAACGCACGTTGGACATGTGCTGCAGGATACGCACGACCTGGCAGCTGTAACCGAACTCGTTGTCATACCACACATACACGACGGCCTGCTTGTCGGTGACGATGGTCGCCTGACCATCGACGATGCCGGAATGACGGTTGCCGACGAAGTCGGAAGAGACCACTTCACAGGAATCGACGTAGTCGATCTGCTTCTGCAGTGAAGAGTGCAGAGAGGCCGTGCGCAGGAAGTCATTCATGCGCTCGGCGTCGCTTGCGGTGTCCAGCGTCAGATTGAGAATCGCCATCGAGACGTTGGGCGTCGGCACACGGATCGCGTTGCCGGTCAGCTTGCCGGAAAGCTCCGGCAGCGCCTTGGCGACGGCCTTGGCGGCACCGGTCTCGGTCAGCACCATGTTGAGTGCCGCCGCGCGACCGCGACGGTCCCCGCTGTGGAAGTTGTCGATCAGGTTCTGGTCGTTGGTATAGGAGTGGACCGTCTCCACATGCCCCTGACTGACGCCGTATTCGTCGTGCAGCACCTTCAGTACCGGCACGATGGCGTTGGTGGTGCAGGACGCCGCGGAGATGATGCGATCATCGTCACGGATGTCGGTGTGGTTGACGCCATAGACGATGTTCTTCAGATCGCCCTTGCCCGGAGCGGTGAGCAGCACCTTGGCCACGCCCTTGCACTCGAGGTGCTGCCCAAGGCCGGCCTCGTCGCGCCACTTGCCGGTATTGTCGACCACGATGGCATTGTCGATGCCGTGCGCGGTGTAATCGATCTCGGACGGCGAGTTCGCGTAGATGATCTTGATGTAGTTGCCATTGACGATCAGCGCCGAATTCTCCTGATCGACCGTGATGCTGCCCTCGAAGGGGCCATGCACGGAATCACGACGCAGGAGGCTGGCCCGCTTCTCCAGATCCTCCTTGCTGCCACGCACCACGATGGCGCGCAGACGCAGCAGATTACCGCCACCGGCCTTCTCGATCATGATGCGCGCCAGCAGGCGGCCGATACGCCCGAAGCCATACAGGACGACATCCTTGGGATCGCCGCCCATGCCGCCTTCGACGTAGCCATCGACGATCTCGGCAAGCTCGCGTTTTAGGAAGGCAGTGATGTCCGTCTCGTCGGAGCGCTTGAAGGCCACCGCCAGCTTGCCGATATCGACATGGGCCGGCCCGAGATTCAGCTCGATCATGGCACGCACCAGCGGGAAGGTGTCCTCGACGGACAGCTCCACGCCTTCCGCCTTGCGCACCCAACGGTGGTTCTTGAGGATACGCACCATGGAGCGGTTGATCAGCGAACGCCCATAGATGGAGGGCACGACATTGAAGCGACGATAGAGGTCACCCAGCAGCGGGATCATCTGTTCGGCGAGGGCTTCATTGTCTTGCCACTGCTTGAAACAGGCTTCGAGATTCTCTTTGCTCACGGAGGAATTCGCAGCGTCGGACAAGGCCAGCTGAGTATGCGTAACGGGGGGCGGGGTCACAATGAAAGGATGGTCGCACGGAGGGTAGTAGTGCTACAGAATCAACGATTTGACTACAAGAGCCCTTCCTGCGCCCAAGCCCAGGACACAAGACACCAGAGCCCATGTTCGAGACTCCGCTGACGCCCCCGTTGCCACGCTCTCCCCGTGAGACCACCTACTGGACGCTGCAGGATGGCAGCGCTGCCGCCCTGGCGCTGGCGCGCCTGGCGGACGCCGATGAAGCGCCACTGATGGTGATCACGCCGGACACCGCCAGCGCCCAGCGTCTGGAGGCGGACCTGCACTTCTATACCCGCCACCCGGAGCGCCTGCTGCCATTCCCTGACTGGGAGACACTGCCCTACGACAGTTTCTCGCCCCACCAGGACATCGTCTCGGAGCGCCTGCGCACGCTGCGCACGCTGCAGGCCAGCCGCCGCGCCATCGTGCCGGTGCCGGTCAACACCCTGATGCAGCGCCTGGCGCCGGCGGATTACATCGCCGGCCAGGTCTTCAGTCTCGCCAGGGGAGACACTCTCGACCGCGAGAATTTCCGCTCACGCCTCTCACGTGCCGGATACCGTGCGGTGGAGACCGTCTACGAGCCCGGAGAGTATGCGTTGCGCGGCGCGCTGATCGACCTGTTCCCGATGGGCAGTGAGCAACCGCTGCGAATCGATCTGTTCGATGACGAGATCGACACCCTGCGCGCCTTCGACCCCGACACCCAGCGCAGCGGCGACAAGGTCGAGGCGATCGAGATCCTGCCCGCCCACGAATATCCTCTGACGCGCAGCGCCATCGCCTGTTTCCGCGAGGGCTTCGAGACACTGTTCGATGTCGACCCCCGCCAGTGCATCCTCTACAACGATGCCATCAAGGGCATTCCCTCACCGGGGCTCGAGCAGTATCTGCCGCTGTTCTTCGAGGAGACCGCGACGCTGTTCGATCACATGGGCGACAACCTGCGGATCGCCATGCTGCCGGGAGCTCGCGAAGCGGCCGAACATCATTGGGACGCCATCACCACGCGCTACGCCAATCTCGGCGTGGACCCCACGCGCCCGCTGCTGCCGCCGCATCGCGCCTTCGTGCCGGTCAACGAACTGTTCGCGTTGATCAAGCAGCACGAGCGCATCGAACTGCTGCGCGAGCCCAATGCGCACACCATAGAATTCGGCCAGCAGGCGCTGCCCAGCCTCGCCATCGATGCACGCAGCGCCGACCCCACCCAGGCGCTAGCGAGCTTCCTCAAGCAGCGACTCAACGGCCAGAGCGCACAGCGCATCCTGTTCGTCGCCGAGACCCAGGGTCGCCGGGAAGTCGTCGAGGAGCAGCTCGCTGCGCTGCTGCGCAGCTTCGGGCTACGCAGCCTGGAGGACTTCGCGAGCTTCCAGCACTTCGTCGACAGTCCCGCCGCGGTCGGCCTGACCGTCGGCGGCCTGACGCGTGGTGCCTGGGTAGCGGGTGAGCAGACCTCCCAGGCGCCCTCCCCCGAGCGCGAAGACGCCGCCAAGGGGCTGGTCATCGTCACCGAGACCGAGCTCTATGGCGAGGTAGTCCGCCAGAGCCGTCGTCAGGCGCGTGCCACCGATGACAACGAACTGGCCGTGCGTCATCTCTCGGAGCTGCGCGAAGGCGCACCGGTGGTACACCACACCCACGGGGTCGGTCGCTACCTGGGACTCGAGACCATCGACGCCGGCGGTCAGGAAGCCGAGTTCCTCGCCCTTGAATACGCCGACGGCGCCAAGCTCTATGTGCCGGTGGACAGCCTGCATCTGATCTCACGCTATTCCGGCGCCAGCGATGAGCTGGCACCGCTGCACAAGCTGGGGTCCGAGCAGTGGGAGAAGGCCAAGCGCAAGGCGGCCGAGAAGATTCGCGACACCGCCGCCGAGCTGCTGGATGTCTATGCACGGCGCGAAGCGCGTGTCGGCCATGCCTGCGACTTCCCCGCCGAGGACTACGCCCGTTTCGCGGCCAGCTTCCCCTTCGAGGAGACACCGGACCAGGCGCAGACCATCGGCGCGGTGATCCAGGACATGTGCTCTCCTCAGCCGATGGATCGCGTGGTGTGCGGCGATGTCGGCTTCGGCAAGACCGAGGTCGCGATGCGCGCCGCCTTCCTGGCCGTCAACTCCGGACGCCAGGTGGTGGTGCTGGTACCCACCACCCTGCTGGCCCAGCAGCATTACGACAACTTCCGCGATCGCTTCGCCGACACCGCGGTGGAGATCGCCCTGCTGTCGCGCTTCACCAGCGGCAAGGGCCAGGAAACGTCACTGGAGCGCATCCGCAAGGGGCAGGCGGATATCGTGATCGGCACCCACAAGCTGCTCTCCAAGTCGCTGGAATTGCCCAACATGGGACTGCTGGTCATCGATGAGGAGCACCGCTTCGGGGTCTCCCAGAAGGAGCGACTCAAGAGCCTGCGTGCCGAAGTGGACATCCTGACCCTGACCGCCACGCCGATTCCGCGCACGCTCAACATGGCGATGAGCGGCATTCGCGACCTGTCCATCATCGCCACGCCACCGGCGCGCCGCCTGTCGGTGAAGACCTTCGTCCAGCAGCGTAACGACGGCGTGATCAAGGAAGCCATCCTGCGTGAGCTGCTGCGCGGCGGACAGGCCTACGTGCTGCACAACGAGGTCAAGACCATCGAGGAAAGCGCGGCACGCATCGCGGAACTGGTGCCGGAGGCCATCGTCGGTGTCGCCCACGGGCAGCTGCCGGAGCGTAGCCTGGAGCGGCGCATGTCGGACTTCTACCACAAGCGCTTCAACGTGCTGGTCTGCTCGACCATCATCGAGACCGGCATCGACGTCCCGAGCGCCAACACCATCATCATCGAACGCGCCGACAAGTTCGGCCTCGCGCAGCTGCACCAGCTGCGTGGGCGCGTCGGGCGCTCGCATCACCAGGCCTACGCCTACCTGCTGACCCCGCACCCCAAGGCCATGACCCGCGATGCGGTCAAGCGTCTGGAGGCAATCAGCGAATCGCATGACCTGGGGGCAGGCTTCACCCTGGCCTCCCATGACATGGAGATCCGTGGCGCAGGCGAGCTGTTGGGTGATGAGCAGTCCGGCCAGATGGAAACCATCGGCTACTCGCTGTACATGGAGATGCTGGATCGCGCCGTGAAGGCCATCAAGGCCGGCAAGACGCCCAACATCGAATCGCCGCTGGATGAGGGCGTGGAAGTCGGACTCAATCTGCCGGCGCTGATTCCGGGTGACTACCTCCACGATGTCCAGCAGCGCCTGATGATGTACAAGCGCATCAGCAACGCCGAGAACGCCAGCGATCTCCGGGAATTGCAGGTCGAGATGATCGACCGCTTCGGCCTGTTGCCGGAGCCGGTCAAGACGCTGTTCCGCCAGACCCGGCTGCGCCAGCGCGCCCAGGCACTGGGCATCGTCAAGCTGGAAGCCGGTGCCGCACGCGGTCGCATCATCTTCGGCGCCCAGACGCCTGTCGATCCCTTGACGCTGGTGACACTCATCCAGCGCCAGCCCGATGTCTACAAGCTGGAAGGTGCCGACACACTGCGCTTCACCACCGAGATGGAAGACGCCGAGGCGCGCTTCAGCTTCTGCGAATCCCTGCTTGAGCTGCTCAACGCCAAGACCCAGGCGGCCTGACGCCCCCACTCACCTCTGTGCACGTGAAAATGCGCGGAACATGAAAACGGCCTGCATCGCTGATGCAGGCCGTTTTTCTGGCAGTCAGACCGCCTCACCTCCCAGGGACAAGCGCCTCACGCATGGCGTGCCAGCAGCGCCGCCAGCAAGCGCTGCACCTGCGGCATGCCTGCCTCGATCACCGATTCCGTTCCGGCCCTCGTCGGCTCCTCCTCCCCGACCCCGGCCGCGTGACTGATCACCAGGCACAGGCTGGCGTACTCCATCTCGAGTTCCCGGGCCAGCACGGCCTCGGGCATCCCCGTCATGCCCACCAACGTATTGCCATCGCGCGCCATCAGACGAATCTCGGCCGCGGTTTCCAGTCTCGGCCCCTGCACCACGCCCAGCACTCCGCCTGCCTGGATCACCAGTCCCGCGTCAGACGCCGCCGAATGCAGCTCCTCGCGCCAGACACGGTGATACGGCCAGGCGAATGCCACATGCTGGAACGGCTTGAAACGGCCATCGAAGAACGAGCCCTCGCGCCCCGTCGTGTAATCGATCAACTGATCCGGGACCACCAGCGTGCCCGGCGCAAGCGTCGGGTCGATACCTGACACGCAGTTGACGCCAACGACGTGAGTCGCCCCGGCCTGCTTGAGCGCCCACAGGTTGGCGCGATAATTGATTCGGTGCGGCGGCATCTTGTGGGGTTGACCATGCCGCGCCAGAAACAGGATCGACCTGCCGCCGAGCCGCCCCTGCACCACCCCGCAGGACGCCGCCCCCAAGGGAGTTTCCTGACCACCCCGCTTGAGCACCTCCAGACCCGGCCAATGGCCGAACCCGGTCCCCCCGATGACTGCCAGCATCCCCTGTCTCCTCGCCACCCATGTGCAGGAATCTCTCAAGAGCCGAACGCTTCGGCCCTGAGCGAACGCTACTCCGAGCCAACCGACAACGACAAGCACAATCGTCACGCTCTGCGCCAAGAGACGAGAAAAGGCCCCGAAAACGACACCACCCGCCGCGGTGGCCCGGGCGGGTGGTGATCACATGCAGGCGTGTTACAGCCCCTTGGGCGCGTAGATGCCCGGCGCGTTGCGCCAGTAGCCCTTGTAATCCATGCCGAAACCGAACAGGAAGCGGTCCTCGACATCCAGACCACAGAAGTCGGCCTTGAAGCCCGGATAGGCCTTGCGATCGTGCTTCTTGTCCACCAGCACACAGCTGGACACGCTGCGCGCACCCGCTTCACGGCAGTACTCGATGATGGCCGCCAAGGTGCCACCCTCATCGAGGATGTCATCGACGATGACCACGTCACGACCGGCCATCGGCAGTTCCGGATTGACGCGCCAGAACAGCTCGCCACCGCGCATGGCACCGCGGTAACGCGTCGCGTGCAGATAATCGACTTCCAGCGGGAACTTGAGTCGGGTCAACAGCTGACCTGCGGTAATCAGGCCGCCATTCATCACGCAGTAGAAGATCGGCATGCGATCACCAAGGCTGCGGGTCAACTCCCCGGCCATGCGATCGAGTGCGACCTCCAGCTCTGCCTGGGGAATCAGGCAGTCGGCGTTGTCCATCACGTCTCGCATTTCGGCATGCAGGGCGCTCAGGGAGTCAGGCGTCGGAGTCAGCATCGGGAGTTTCCTGGGTATCACTGGCCTCATCTCCACGTCGGGCGGACGTGGCAGAGGATGTAGCAGCGGAGGATGAAGCAGAACGGCGGCGCGATCAGCATTCGTGTCGCCTTGAGGAGCAGCGCCCTCGAGGGACAGCACGTCAGCGAAGTGCAGGCGCTGCCCCGGCAGGGCCACGCGTGCATCGTGCTCACGGATGATGTCATGGATGCGCAGCAGCACATCCTGCTTGATGGCGTGATACTTCACCCAGTCGGTGGTGCGCGTGAAGACGTACACGAAGAAGTCCAGAGAGTGTTCACCGTAGCTGTTGAAGTTCACGATCTGGGTCCGCGTCTGGTCGATCTCGTCATGCCCTTCCACCATCTCGCGGACCGCGGTGATGATGTCACCGACCCGGGTGGCATCTTCGTAACGCAAGCCGATGGTCTCGAAGATGCGCCGGTTGTACATCCGTGACGGATTCTCCACCGCGATGCTGGTGAAGATGGCGTTGGGGATGTAGAGCGGACGCATGTCGAAGGTGCGGATGCGCGTCAGCCGCCAGCCGATGTCCTCGACGGTGCCCTCGATCTCGCGGTCCGGCGAGCGAATCCAGTCACCGACCTTGAATGGGCGGTCGAGATGGATCATCAGGGCACCGAAGAAGTTGGCCAGCAGATCACGCGCGGCGAAGCCCACCGCGATACCGCCGACCCCACCGAAGGCCATCACGCCGGACAGTGACACACCGAGATTCTGCAGGATGGCCAGACCCACCAGCACGATCACGACGGCACGCAGCAGTTTGCTGATCGCCGAGGCCGTGGTGGCATCCATCGCATTGACGTTGGTGCCGGGCGGTGGCGTGGTACGCAGCGACTCGAAGCGCTTGATCATGCGAATCAACGCCCAGGCCAGCGCCAGCAGGGTGATGATCTGGCGCACCGTGCCCAGATAGGCCTCCAGGCTGCCGGGCGCGAACTGATGGGCAAGAATATCCAGCGCGACCAGCGACCCCATGCTGTAGAGCCACAGAGACAGCGGATGGCGCAGCCCGTGCAGCAGCGCGTCATCCCACAGGTTGCGACTCTTCTCGGCATGCACGGCCAGGCGACTGAGCAGAATGCGCTCGCTCAGATGCAGCACGACCACGGCCACCAGCACCAGGGCGAGGTTGATCCCCCAGAGTGGCAGACCGAAGGTCTGCTCCACCCAGTTGCGCAGCGGCTCGACCCAGTGATTGATCATCTCTTCGGCAGGCGCCGCCAGCTTGTCGGCAGCCGCCTCGGTGGCGGATTTCTCAGCCATGTGGAGTCCTTGGCGGCTGACTGGCCGCCAGCGCCTCGAGACGTGCATGGGTACGCCGCCAGCGAGACAGCCCCGCAAGGCCCTCGAGCGTGGGGCGGGCGCGCCCGTAGCGCAGACGCGCCTGACGCTTGCCGGCATTGCGCTGCTCATCCCCATCGAGGCTGTCGAGCACGGCACGTGCGGCGGCGGGATCATTGCACACCAGCGCCATGTCGCAGCCGGCATCCAGTGCCAGACGAGCGCGCACTTCCGGCTCGCCCTCGGCCACGGCAGCCGCCATGCCCAGGTCATCGGAGAAGATGGCGCCCTTGAAACCGAACTCCTCACGCAGCAGCCCCAGCCAGCTTGGCGAGAAGCCGGCGGGGCGCGCATCGAAATCGGGGTAGATGACATGAGCCGGCATCACGCCACCCAGGCGATCCGCCAGCGCCGCGAAGGGCTTGAGATCATGCTCGCGCAGCTCGCGGAAGGGGCGGGGGTCGATCACGCGCTCGCGGTGGGTATCCGCCGCGATGCCACCATGACCGGGATAATGCTTGCCGACCGCTGCCATGCCAGCTTCGCGCAGGCCCTCGATGAAGGCGGTACCGACGGCAATCACGTCCTCGGGAGTCGTCCCGAAACTGCGGTCGCCGATGATGGTGGAACCCGCGACATCGATATCCAATACCGGCGCGAAGGTGATGTCGCAGCCAATGGCGGCCATCTCCATGCCCAGCAACCAGCCGGCGTCACGGGCAAACCCGAGCCCTGACGACTGGGCATCATCACCGCAGCCGTCACAGTCACGTCCCAGGCAGCAATGTGCCAGGGCGCGCATCGGCGGCAGGCGGGTCACGCCTTCGCGCAGCCGTTGCACCCGTCCGCCTTCCTGATCGATGGCGATCAACAGATGTGGATTGACGCGGCGGATCTCACCGCACAGCGCCAGCACCTGCTCGGGAGAAACACAGTTGCGCGCAAACAGGATGACGCCGCCGACGGCGGGGCGTGCCAGTAGTTCACGTTCGTCAGACGTGAGGGTATGCCCCTCGACGTCGAGCATTACGGAGCCCAATGGCTGTGTCATGACATCCTTCCTGTCCATGGCCTGCTTACGGGGCTCGGCAGCCTGGAAGACAAGCCTCAGGACAGGCGGCCGGCGCGAGGAAAGGCGCAATTCTAGCCGACTGAGCGCGACTCGAACAGTCGCGAGCACCAGCCGCCAGGCAACGCAGCGTCAAAAGGCACAGCAGATCCTCATCGCGCAGACGAATGCACCCATGGGAGGCCGGGGTGCCCATCGGCTCGCTGGTCGGCGTGCCATGGAAGTAGATGTAGCGCCGCAGGCTGTCGACGCGCTGTCCCGCCGCGTTGCGGCCACGGTTGATGCCGGGCTCACGACCGCTGAGCCACAGGATACGCGTCAGGATCCAGTCGCGTTCGGGGTGCTCGGCGGCCAGTCGAGGCGTGAACACCTCTCCCGTGAAGCGCCGCCCACGATAGACGGCACCACGCGGATTGCCCTCCCCGATCGCGGCGCGAACCACATGCCAGCCGGTCGGCGTGCAACCGCTGCCATCGAGCTCGCCGATACCGTTGAGGCCGCTGGAGATCGCACAGGCATGCACCAGCGTGTCAGGGTCAGCCGCGGGGGGCGGCGCATCACGACTGCCACTCGGCGCGTCATTGCGTATCTCAAGACGCTGGCGGGTGAGATCCACCGCCACCCAGCAAGCCATCAGCTGGCCGCCTGGGTGACCGCTTCACCATCTCCGAGCGAGGCCGGCAGCGGAGCCGCCATCGCCGCCACCACCACCGGACGCATGTGCTGGATCAGCTCGCGCACACTGGTGTGATGGCCGTATTCGGCCTCTTCGATATCGCGCAGTGCGTCCAGTCCCGAGAAGGTGAAGATCACGCTGCCGAGCATGAAGTGCAGACGCCAGAAGCGCTCGTTGTCTGGCAGGTCCGGCGTCGCAAGCTTCAGGAGCTCGGCGAAGCGGCTGAAGACCGTGCCGTAATGCTCGCGGATGTAGCGACGCATGTGGCCCTGCCCCTGGGTATAGGCAAGCCCGAGCAGGCGCATGAAGGTACGCAGGCTGTTGCGCTCGGCCGGCACCTCCAGCACCGTGCGCGCCATCACTTCCAGCAGCGTTTCCAGCGGCACCTGACGACCGGCATGCTGCTGCTCGACACTGTCGAGTGCCGCATGGAAACGCTCGCTGAAGGGGTCGAGATAGCGGGCGAACACTGCCTGGATCAATGACTTCTTTGAGCCGAAGTGATAATTGACCGCCGCCAGGTTGACCTTGGCCTTGCTGGTGATATTGCGCAGCGAGGTTTCGGCGAAGCCTCGCTCGGCGAACAGGACCTCGGCGGTATCGAGGATACGGGTAACGGTATCGGTCTGGGCCATGGGCGGATGCCTTGTCAGGTCCACGATGCCTTGCATGACCGCCATGACTGGATACAATGACAGTTGTATGGATGCACACCCCGTGCCGTCAGCTCAGATGCCGCCCAGGCCAAAGGCAATGCCCATGACTCAGCCGCTTACTCCGCGCCAGCAGGATGTCTTCGATTTCATCATCAAGACCATCAAGTCCTCAGGCTATCCGCCAACGCGTGCCGAAATCGCCCAGGCACTGGGCTTTCGCTCACCGAATGCCGCGGAAGAGCATCTGCGTGCCCTGAAGCGCAAGGGAGCCATCGAGATGGTGCCGGGCACCTCGCGGGGCATCCGCGTGCCGTCTCTGGCCGAGGCGGAAGAGGATAGCGAGCAGGGCCTGCCGGTCATCGGGGAAGTGGCCGCTGGCAGCCCTATCCTGGCCAGCCAGCATATCGATCGCCATTGCCCACTGCCCAGTGACTACTTCTCGCCTGCCGCCGACTATCTGCTGCGCGTGCGCGGGGTCTCGATGAAGGATGTCGGCATTCTGGAAGGTGACCTGCTGGCCGTGCACCGCACGAGCAGCGTGCGTGACGGACAGATCGTGGTAGCGCGTCTGGGGGATGAAGTGACGGTGAAGCGCTTCCGTCGCGATGGCCATTACGTATGGCTGGAAGCCGAGAACGAGGACTTCGCTCCCATCAAGGTGGATCTGCGCACGGACAGCCTGGAAATCGAGGGCCTCGGCGTGGGCGTGATCCGCGATGGCGGCCTGCACTGATCTCATGGCTCGCAGTCAGTGCACCATGCCTTCCGACTGCTCGTCCTCATCATCCTCGCCATCCCACAGGCGGGTGCGGGTGATGGCGTGGTCGATCATCTCACGCGCGACCTCGAAGCGATTGTCACGCAGCAGATCGGCAGCTTCATCGGAGATGCGGATACTGAGAAGTGGCTCACCTTCACTCTCGGCGGCACGCAGGATCACTTCCCCATCTTCCATTTGCACGATTTCAAGTACGGCGGGATCGGACACGTCATTCCTCCTGCACGGCATCCTGGTCACTGGCGACAATGCAGAAAAAAGTACGACCACAGCCAGAGCCATGGTCGTACCGGAGAATGCAGGGCTTGCCACAATGCCGCCAGTCTAGCACCCGTCATGCCAGGGCGTCACCTGAATGACAGGTGCGTGACATCTACCACTCCACATTCGACTCGCGAAGGTGTGACAGCAACGCCTTCATGGCGCTGACTGCCGTGGCGAGACGCTCTGCCAGAGGCGCATTGGCCGCCGCGGCGATGATGAGACCATCGCCACGCGCCTGGCCTTCCTCACGCCGGGCAGCACCGCCCTCTTCATGCAGACGCGTGATATCGGCCACTAGCTGGCTCAACCAACTGTCCGGCTGCGCCTGCAGGCTTCGCAACTGCTCGATTTCCGCCACGGGAGTCGGCGGTGTGGCCAGCCGCTCGCGCCAGCTGCCCTCAGGCCAGCGTGCCGACGCGGCGCACTCCTCGATCAACGAGGCCAATGCCAGCTCCATCAACGCCAGCGCCCCTTCCTCACCGGCCATGCGCCGTGCGACGGCATGCTCATCACGCGTCGCGACGGCCGCCTGCTCCAGCAGCAACTCGGCCTGATACAGCAGTTGATTGGTGCGGCCACGCTGGCTCATCAGCTCTTGGCTCCCATGCGCTTGTCCTCGACGACCCAACGGCCGTTGTCGAAGGTCGCCTTCCACCCCGTCGCCTTGCCATCTTCGTCCGTCATCACGAACTGCTCCTTGGCCTTGCGCGAGAAACGAATCTGCGTCGGGCGGCCATCGGGGTCTTTCTCCGGCGCCTTGAGGATGAAGTGATACTTCTCCGGCAGCTCGTCGGCATGCGCCTTGAGCTCGCTGACCAGCGGCGGACGCGTCTCGCGATTCTTGGGGAACTGACTGGCGGCAAGGAACAGGCCACTGGCGCCATCACGCAGCACGTAGTGATCCTCGACCTTCACGCAGGCAAGTTCCGGCATGGGGATCGGGTCCATCTTCGGCGGCGCGACCTCCCCGGACTTGAGCAGCTTGCGGGTGTTCTTGCAATCCTCGTTGGTGCAGCCGAAGTACTTGCCGAAACGCCCGGTCTTGAGCTGCATGTCGGCACCGCACTTGTCGCACTCGATCACCGGCCCATCGTAGCCCTTGATGCGGAACTGACCCTGCTCGACTTCATGTCCCACGCAATCCGGGCTGTTGCCGCAGACGTGCAGCTTGCGCTGCTCGTCGATCAGATAGCTGTCCATGGCCGTGGCGCAGATCGGACAACGGCGCTTGGCACGCAGTGCATCGGTCTCGGCATTCTCATCCGCGTCAGCGGCGACCGCCTCATCCCCCGGCAACAGGTCGATGGTGGTCTTGCAGCGCTCCTTGGGCGGAAGGTTGTAACCGGAGCACCCCAGGAAGACGCCGGTGGAGGCGGTACGGATCTGCATCTCGCGACCACAGGTCGGGCAGGCGATATCGGTCGGCACCGGCTGATTCGGGCGCATGCCCTCTTCTGACTGGGCGTGATCCAGCTCGGCCTTGAACTCGGCGTAGAAGGCATCCAGCAGTTCACGCCAGTTGCGCTGACCGTTGGCCACCTCATCGAGGTAGTCTTCCATGCGCGCGGTGAAGCCGAAGTCCATCAGGTCCTTGAAGGATTCACTGAGACGATCAGTGACGATGTCACCCAGCTTCTCGGCGTAGAAACGCCGATTTTCCAGCGCCACGTAACCACGATCCTGAATGGTCGAGATGATCGCCGCATAGGTCGAAGGACGGCCGATGCCGCGCTTCTCCAGCTCCTTGACCAGACTGGCTTCGGTGTAACGCGCCGTCGGCTTGGTGAAGTGCTGCTGCGGGTCCAGCTCGACCAGCTCCAGCACCTCGCCGATGGCCAGGTCCGGCAGTGACTGGTCCTCTTCCTTCTTGCCCGCCGGCTTCATCACGCGGGTATAACCGTCAAACTTGAGCACCCGGCCCTTGGCGCGCAGCTCGTAGCCATCGACCTCGATGGTCAGGGTCGAGGACAGATACTCCGCCGGCACCATCTGGCAGGCGACGAACTGACGCCAGATCAGCTCATACAGACGCTCCGCGTCACGCTCCATGCCGGTGAGGTCCGTCGCGCGACGCGCCACCTCGGAGGGACGGATCGCTTCGTGAGCTTCCTGAGCGCCTTCCTTGCTGGAGTAGACGTTGGCGGCCTGCGGCAGATAGTTGTCGCCGAATTCCTCAGCGATGAAGTCCCGCGCGGTGGCCACCGCGTCCGCCGACAGATTGGTCGAGTCGGTACGCATGTAAGTGATGTAACCGGCCTCGTAGAGGCGCTGCGCCATCATCATGGTCTTCTTGACCGAGAAGCCGAGACGACTGCTGGCCGCCTGCTGCAGGGTCGAGGTGATGAAGGGGGCATTCGGCTTGGAGCGGGTCGGCTTGTCTTCGCGATTGGAAATCGCGAGCCGAGCGGTACGCAGCGCCGCGATGCGATCCAGCGTTTCCTTCTCGCTGGTCGGACGGAAGGCCTTGCCATCCTGACGCGCCAGCTCGAAACGGATCGCCTCGCCGCTGGTCGCGGCAAGCTCTGCGTGCACATCCCAGAATTCTTCCGGAATGAAGGCACGGATCTCACGCTCACGCTCGACGATCAAGCGCACGGCAACCGACTGCACTCGACCGGCCGACAGCCCACGAGCCACCTTGGCCCACAGCAGCGGCGAGACCATGAAACCGACGACACGATCCAGATAGCGACGCGCCTGCTGAGCATGCACGCGGTCCATCTTCAGATCGCCCGGCTCATCGAAGGCCGCCGTGATCGCCTTCTTGGTGATCTCGTTGAATACCACGCGCTTGTAGCGGGTATCGTCGCCACCGATGGTCTCGCGCAGGTGCCAGGCAATCGCCTCACCTTCGCGGTCCAGATCCGTCGCGAGATAGATGGTGTCGGCCTTCTCGGCCAGGCGCGTCAGCTCGGAGACGACCTTTTCCTTGCCGGGCAGGATCTCGTAATGCGCCTCCCAGCCGTTCTCCGGGTCTACCCCCATGCGACGGATGAGCTGCGTCTTGGCCTTCTTTTCCTTGTGAGCCGCCTTGGCTTCCGGCGACATCTTGCGCGTCTCGGCTGCCTGACGGGCACGCTCCTTGGGATCGGTGGCCTGCTTGCCGCTACCGCTGGTCGGCAGATCGCGGATATGCCCGACACTCGACTTCACCACGAAGTCGTTGCCGAGATACTTGTTGATGGTCTTGGCCTTGGCAGGCGACTCGACGATCACCAGTGACTTGCCCATGGTTGCTCGCATCTCCTGGCCGGCGCTGACTGCACCGGCGAATGACTCGTAGCGCTGGGTTTTATCCCAGCCTAAAAATGCGCCTACCCTACCCCAGCATTTCAGCGCTGACCAGCAATGTTGCCAGCACCACGCCATGTGGGTGGACACCAATCAACCACGACACTCGACAGGCTCCCTTTACGTCGTCAATGTAGTAAAATGACAACACAAACCGCCTGACCCCTCACGCAAGTGTTCAAGGAGTATGTTCTCATGCCGCACGCGTTCAACGGCCCGATCCGCCGCACCAAGATTGTCGCCACACTCGGTCCGGCCAGTGACAAGCCGGGCGTCCTCGACGCGATGATCCGTGCCGGAGTGGATGTGGTTCGCCTCAACTTCTCTCACGGCAGCCCCGAAGACCACCGCATGCGTGCCGAGGCCGTCCGTGCCGCCGCCGCCGCCCAGGGCCGCAGCGTCGCCGTGCTGGGTGATCTGCAGGGTCCGAAGATCCGCATCGCCCGCTTCAAGGACACCGCTGTCCAGCTTCAGGAAGGCCAACCGTTCATCCTGGACATCGGCCTGGGCCGCGATGAAGGTACCGTCGAGCGTGTCGGCTGTGACTATCAGCAACTGGCCGATGACGTGGTCGCCGGCGACGTTCTGCTGCTTGATGACGGTCGCGTGGTGCTTGAGGTCAACGAACTCAAGGGCAACGAGATCCACACCACCGTCAAGGTGGGTGGCAAGCTGTCCAACAACAAGGGCATCAACAAGCAAGGCGGTGGCCTGTCCGCCGAGGCGCTGACCGAGAAGGACAAGGCAGACCTCAAGACCGCCATCGACATCGGCGTGGACTATCTGGCCGTCTCCTTCCCGCGCAGTGGCGCCGACATGCAGCTGGCACGTGAGCTGCTGGGCGAGGAAGGTCGTGACATCGGCCTGATCGCCAAGGTCGAGCGCGCCGAAGCCGTCGCCGACGACGCCGTGCTCGACGGCATCATCCTCGCCAGTGAAGGCGTGATGGTGGCGCGTGGCGATCTGGGCGTGGAGATAGGCGACGCACAGCTGATCGGCGTGCAGAAGCGCATGATCCGCCGTGCCCGCAGCCTCAACCGCGTGGTCATCACCGCGACCCAGATGATGGAGTCGATGATCAGCGCCCCGCTGCCGACCCGCGCCGAAGTCTTCGACGTCGCCAATGCCGTGCTCGACGGCACCGACGCCGTGATGCTGTCGGCCGAGACCGCGGCAGGCGATTTCCCGGTCGAGACCATCGAGACCATGGATCGTGTCTGCCTGGGTGCCGAGCGTGAACGTGCCGCCCAGGAATCCCAGCACCGCATCCACGAAGGCTTCAGCAAGACAGATGAGACCATCGCACTGTCTGCCATGTACGCGGCCAACCACCTGACGGGTGTCGTGGCCATCGTCTGCATGACCGAATCCGGCTATACCCCGCTGATCGCCTCGCGCATCCGCTCGGGTCTGCCGATCGTCGGTCTCGCCCAGGACCAGAAGACCCAGCGCCGCATGGCTCTCTATCGTGGCGTGGTGTCACTGCCCTTCGATTCCAGCGAGCTGCCGGCGCAGGAGATCAACCGTCGCGCCATCGCCGAGCTGGAAGCGCGCGGCATCGCCAACCGTGGTGATCTGGTGATTCTGACCCGGGGCGATCAGATGAATGCCCACGGTGGCACCAACACCATGAAGATCGTCACTGTCGGTGGCACCATCGACTGAGCGACCGGCATGAGCGAGCAACGACCCAAGCGCCAGGCACGACGCACCCTGGCAGAACGCAAGCGGATTGCGCTGGTGGCTCACGATGGCAAGAAGGATGAGATGCTGGCCTGGGCCATGCGCTGGCGCGATGAGCTGTCACGCCACCAGCTGCTGGGCACCGGCACCACGGCCCGACGCATCAGCAAGGAGCTCGGACTTGAGGTCGAAGGCCTGATGAGTGGGCCGCTGGGCGGTGATCAGCAGATCGGTGCGCGCATCGCCGAAGGCAATCTCGACCTGCTCATCTTCCTGTGGGACCCGTTCGCTCCGATGCCGCACGACCCTGACGTCAAGGCGCTGCTGCGCCTGGCGACACTGTGGAACGTGCCGGTGGCCAACAATGTCGCGAGTGCCGACTTCATGTTCCACTCATCACTGATGTCGGAGTCGGTCGAGATCGCGGTCCCCGATGCCAATGACTGGGTCAGCACCCGCGCCTGACACTGGCACATTGCCGATACACGTAAACGCCCGCCCCTCATTTGAGTGGCCTGAGCTGGCTGGCGATGATCGCCCCGCGTGAGGCCATGCAATAGAGCCCGATGTGATGGGCGTCTCGCTGCGGGTGGATGGCGGGCGCAGGCAATCCAAGGGCAGCCACGCTTTCCGCACTCAGATCATAGGTGGCGCAGGCAGGCTCCAGCACCACGATGTCGCTCACCTCGCCCAGCAGACCATGATTGCGTGCAGAGAGAAGCGTCAGCACCAGGTCCATCACGCAGATGTCCGTGCAGATTCCCGCCACTACCAGCGTCTTCAGTCGCTGCCGGCCAACCCACTCCTGCAGCGCATTGACACCGCTTGCCGGGTCGATCGCGCCAATATATCCATTGATGCAATCCTTGCGCACCAGAGTGGCATGCGGATCGCTCTCCAGCCACGCAAGCTCGGCCACCAGCTCATCCTCACCACTACCCTGCTCACAGTGAGCGGGATAGGGCGGCTCCGGGACGCCGGGTGAGTGGGAGTCAATGAAGGCCAGCAGCGGGCGGGCGTGCGCCGAGAAACAGCGCGCCACGTCGTCACTGAGCGCCACCATGCGGGTTACCTGGGCATTGTCGGCCTGCGGGGCCAGAGCGCCTCCTTGCACCTGACAGAAGCCGTTGATCTCATCGACCAGAATCAGTCCGGCACTCGGCAGCGAAGGCGCACTCAGGCGAAACCACCATTGGCGCCGATGACCTGCCCGGTGACCCAGGCGGATTCCTCACCGGCCAACCAGGCCACGACGGCCGCGATATCCGCGGCATCCGCGATACGCCCCAGCGCTGCCATGCCCTTGAGGCGCTCGATGGTCTCCTCGCTCTTGCCATGCCGGAACAGCCCAGTATCCGTCGGGCCCGGCGCCACGGCATTGACGTTAATCCCGCGTGCGCCGACCTCCTTGGCCAGCACGCGAGTGAGCTGGTCCACCGCGGCCTTGGACGCCGCATAGGGACCATAGGTGGCGAACATCTGGCGCGTCACGGAGGTGGAGATATTGATCACGCGGCCCCCATCACGCAGCTTGCGCGAGGCTTCGCGCATCATGTTGAAGCTGCCGGTGAGGTTGACCTGCATCAGACTGGAAAAGTCCTCATCCGTGAACTCGGCCAGCGGCTTGTAGAGGCTCATCCCGGCATTGTTGACCAGAATATCCACTCCGCCATAGTGCTCAGTGGCCACCGTGAACAGCTGACTGGCCATCTTGCTGTCGCCGACATCGCCCTGGACGGCAAGCGCCTGCCCGCCAGCTGCCACTATCTCGGCCACCACCTGATTCGCCCCATCGACATCACTGCGGTAATTGACCACCACCCGGGCGCCGTCCGCCGCCAGACGCTGAGCGATGCCTGCGCCGATGCCGCGCGAGGCTCCGGTCACCACCGCCACCTTGCCGCTCAACTGCTGTGCATTCTCCGACATGGCTGTCTCCCCTTTCGTCATGGGCCATCGATTTCAAGGTCCCTCAATCTCAAGGTCCCTCAATCTCAAGGTCCCTCAATTTACATCGGAGGCCTGCCTCAGGCTTGGCCGTTGGCCTGACGCTCGAAGGTATCGGCACGCAGGATCTCGATCCAGTAGCCGTCGGGATCCTTCACGAAGGCCAGACCCTTCATCTTGCCATCATCGGGGCGCTTGACGAACTCGACACCCAGCGATTCGAAACGCTCGCTGGCGGCGTAGACGTCTGGCACGCTGACCCCGATGTGGCCGAAGCCCTGAGGCTGGGCGTTGCCATCATGATAGGCGAAGTCCGGGTCGTCCTCGGTCCCCCAGTTGTGCGTCAGCTCCAGCATCGCCTCACGCCCGAAGGTGTAAGTGGTGCGCTTGAGATCATCACTCGGCACGTCGCTGGCCTGGTCGTCGTCCAGATAGGCGAGGAAATAGAGGCTGAACTGCATTTCCGGGAAGTCGAGCTTGCGCACCAGGCGCATGCCGAGCACACGGGTATAGAAGTCCAGGCTACGTGTCGGATCCTTGATGCGCAGCATGGTCTGGTTGAAGACATAGCCTCGGGTAGCCGGATCAATCTGCTCACTCAGGCCGGGAACCTGCTCGAAATGTGTTGCCATGATGGTCCTTCCACAGGAAAGGACGGCAGGACATCCACGATGCCCGGCCGTCCCTGGTGATCGAATAGCAGTCAGATGGAGACGGCGAGCGGGTTTTGCAACCTCGCCGGCCGCGGCATCACTCGATTTCGATCAGTACTTCCCCCGGCGTGACGCGATCACCGCGAGCCACGTGGATGGCCTTGACGGTACCGTCGACGCGCGCCGTGATCTCGGTCTCCATCTTCATTGCCTCGCTGATCAGCACCGACTGGCCTGCCGTGACGCTGTCACCCACCGCCACCAGCACCTCGACGATATTGCCCGGCATCGCCGTGGTGACGTGCCCCGGCGCAGACGCACTCGCGCGCCCGCCGCTCTGGCCACCTGCCACGTAATCGTCCTTGGCTTCGAACACCACCTCTTCCGGCATGCCATCCAGAGTCAGATAGACGTGACGCTTGCTGCCCTTGGCACCGCCGACGCCGGTGATCTGCACCGCATAGGACTCGCCGTGAACGTCGATGACGAATTCGGTCGGCACGCCGGAAGACACCGGACGCTCCGCCTCGCCCTGTGGGATGATTTCCGGCGTGAGGGTGCCGGCGCGGCGCTCGCTGAGAAAGTCACGCCCCAGCTCCGGGAACATGGCGAAGGTCAAGACATCCTCAGGGGACTCGGCCAGCTCGCCCAGCTCCTCGGTGAGACGCGCCATTTCCGGGCTCAGCAGGTCTGCCGGACGCGCCGCGCACCGGAGAATCGTGAGGGCCGGCGCCGCCATACCCCTAGCTCACTTCATTGGTGATGCTCTTGTAGCGCTCACCGGTCAGCACGTTGAGCACCGCCTGGGTACCGACGATCTGTGAGGTCGGGGTGACCAGCGGCGGATAGCCCAGATCGGCACGCACACGCGGAATCTCGGCGAACACCTCACGAATGCGCTCCAGCGCATTCTGCTCCTTCAACTGACTGGCCAGGTTGGACATCATGCCGCCGGGAATCTGGCTGATCTGGACCGAGACATCCTCACGGGTGAATTCGCTCTCGAAGGCCGAATACTTGCGGCGCACCTCACTGAAGTAGTCGCCGATCTCACGCAGCGACTCCAGTTCCAGTCCGGTGTCCCAGCGAGTGTCACGCAGCGAGGCGACGAAGGATTCGGTGGCCGGGTGGCTGGTGCCACCGGCGAAGGCCGAGATGCAGGTATCGATGTGGCGGCAGCCCGCCTCGACAGCCTTGATCTGACACTGCGGTGCCAGGCCTGCCGTGGCATGGCTGTGCAGGTGGATCGGCACTTCGACAGCCTCGACCAGCGCACTGACCAGGTCGAAGGTGGCATACGGGGTCAGCAGCCCGGCCATGTCCTTGATCGCGATGGAATCGGCGCCCATCTCGACCAGCTTGCGTGCCTGCTCGACATACATCTCCAGCGTATGCACCGGGCTCACGGTGTAGCAGATGGTGCCCTGGGCGTGCTTGCCGGCCTTCTTGACCGCGCGCATGGCGGTTTCCATGTTGCGCAGGTCATTCAGGGCATCGAACACGCGGAAGATATCGATGCCGCCGGCCGCGGCACGCTCGACGAAGGCCTCCACCACGTCATCGGCATAATGACGATAGCCGAGCAGGTTCTGACCGCGCAGCAGCATCTGCAGCGGCGTGTTGGGCATGGCTTCCTTGAGCGACTTCAGACGCCCCGAGGGGTCTTCCTTCAGAAAGCGCACACAGGCATCGAAGGTCGCACCGCCCCAGACCTCGAGGCTGTAGAAGCCGGCCTGATCGAGACGTGCCGCGATGGGCAGCATATCCTCGGTGCGCATGCGCGTGGCGATCAATGACTGGTGGCCATCACGCAGGACGACTTCGGTGACCTTGACGTCAGAGACCGGCGTGCGCCGCGATCGCCGCCGCGATCGCCAGTGCCGTCTGTTCCGGCAGGCGCTTGACCGAGTACTGGGTCAGCTCCGGATGCGCCGCCACGAAACCGGTATCGAAGCGCGCGTTGCGGAAGTCCGGATGCTTGAGGATTTCCTGATAGTAAGGCGCGGTGGTCTTGACCCCCTGCAGGCGCATGTCATTGAGGGCGCGTGACCCGCGATTGATGACCTCTTCCCATGTCAGCCCCCACACGATGAGCTTCAGGCACATGGAATCGAAATACGGCGGGATGGTGTAGCCGGTATAGATCGCGGTATCGGTTCGCACGCCAGGCCCGCCGGGGGCGTAGTAACGCGTGATGCGCCCGAAGCTGGGCAGGAAATCGTTCTTGGGGTCCTCGGCATTGATGCGGAACTGGATGGCATAGCCATGATGGCGGATGTCTTCTTGACGGAAGGCCAGCTTGTGGCCCCAGGCGATGCGGATCTGCTCGCGCACGATGTCCACGCCGGTGATCGTCTCGCTGATGGTGTGCTCCACCTGGACGCGGGTGTTCATCTCCATGAAGTAGATCTCGTTGCCCTTGACCAGGAACTCCACGGTACCGGCATTGCGATAGCCCACGGCCCGCGCGGCGCGCACCGCCATCTCCCCGACGTAGGAGCGCTGCTCCGGCGTCAGCTGAGGGCTGGGGGCAATCTCGATCAGCTTCTGGTTGCGGCGCTGGATGGAGCAGTCACGCTCGAACAGATGGATCACGTTGTCGTGACTGTCGGCCAGAATCTGGACCTCGATGTGATGCGGGTCGACCACGCAGCGCTCCAGGAAGACATCCGCACTGCCGAAGGCCTTGGTAGCCTCCGAGATCACGCGACCCCAGGCCTGCTTGAGCTGCTGGGCATCATCACAACGCCGGATACCCCGCCCCCCACCACCTGAGGTAGCCTTGAGCATCACCGGATACCCCACCTGCTCCGCCACGCTCAAGGCTTCCTCGACATCGGCCAGATTGCCCTTCGAGCCCGGCGTGACCGGCACGCCAGCCGCTTTCATGGCGGCGCGGGCTTCGGTCTTGTCTCCCATGCGCGCGATGACATCACTGGACGGGCCCACGAAGGCAATGCCCGCCGCTTCGCAGATTCTCGCGAACTCAGCATTCTCGGAAAGGAAACCATAGCCCGGATGAATGGCATCACAGCCTGTCTCGCGGGCCAGATCCACCAGGCGACGGGGGTCCAGGTAGCCGGCCAGCG
The DNA here is from genome assembly GCF_004006355.1 of Cobetia sp. ICG0124. Classification (NCBI taxonomy): domain Bacteria; kingdom Pseudomonadati; phylum Pseudomonadota; class Gammaproteobacteria; order Oceanospirillales; family Halomonadaceae; genus Cobetia; species Cobetia sp. ICG0124. The sequence continues at coordinate 2,470,716 of NZ_CP024893.1, forward strand.
GATCTTCGCCGATGAAATGCGCTTCATCGGCACGCTTGACGTGAAGCGAGAAACGATCGGCTTCGGTGTAGACCGCGACAGAGCGGATGTCCATCTCGGCACAGGCGCGTACAATGCGCACTGCGATTTCCCCTCGGTTGGCGATCAGCAACTTGCGGAACATGGTGACTCTCCCTGACGGAACGCGCAGGCTTTCCACGCTACCCAGCGAGAGACCAATAGAAAAGTTGATATTTTTTTGCCAATCTATAAGTAAAACCTTATGACTGGGTGTGTCATGTCGCGTCCAAATCTGCTAAACCGATTAACTTTCAGACAGTTACAGGTATTTCAGGCCGTCCATCGCCAGCAGTCCTACTCGCGTGCGGCTGAGCAACTCGGACTGACACAGCCCGCCGTCAGTGCCCAGATTCGCCAATTGGAGCAGGCGCTCGAGCAATCGCTGTTCAAATATGCCGGCAAGACGCTGCATATCCTGCCGGCGGCGGATGCGCTGGCAAGCTCGGTACAGTCGATCTTCGGGGAAGTCTCGAGCCTGCAGATGGAGCTGTCGGAAATCGCCGGCACCATCCGTGGCGAGCTGAATCTGGCGGCCGTGTCCACGGCCCAGTATGTGGTGCCGCACATTCTGGCGCGCTTTCGTGCCCGCTACCCGGAAGTCTCGGTGCGCCTGCGCGTCTGCAATCGCGGCCAGGCACTGGAACGCCTCGCCGAGCGACGCGATGACCTGGTGATCATGGGCATGGTGCCCGATGACGCCAACCTGGCCTTCATGCCGATCCTGGACAACGAGCTGATCCCCATCGTCTGGCCCGGCCACCCGCTGCTGGACGTCAAGGGCGTCACGCTGGAGGATCTCGCCCAGTACTACATGCTGATGCGCGAGCCTGGCTCCGGCACGCGTACCGCCTTCGAGGAATTCGCCGCCCGCGAGCGCGTCTCGCTGCGCCATACGCTGGAGCTGGGCTCCAACGAGGCAATCAAGCAGGGCGTGATGGCGCATCTGGGCGTGGCGATCCTGCCGCGGCTGGCCGTCCAGCTGGAGCTGGCCTCCGGCCTGCTGGCCTCGCCGTCCCTGCCGGGCTTCCCGCTCAGACGCTCCTGGTGCACGGTCTATCCCAAGGATCGCTACCCCACGCCGGTCACCGAGCTGTTCCTGCGTTTCGTGCGCGAGCTGCTGCCGGAGCTCAACGCACACTTCAGCGCGCCGATGGAGCCGATTCCCGGGCACAGCGTCGCCTGCCTGCCGCTGGCCACGGAGCAGTGACAGTCCGGCTTATTTCACTTCCACACCATGCGCCTGCTTGTCGGCGTGATAGGAAGAGCGCACCAGCGGACCGGAGGCGACATGCGAGAAGCCCATCTCGCGCGCCTTCTGACCGAGCCAGTCGAAGGTATCCGGGTGGACCCAACGATCGATCGGCAGGTGGCTGCGTGACGGCTGCATGTACTGCCCGAGGGTCAGCATGTCGACGCCGTGATTGCGCAGGTCCTGCATGACCTCGAGCACCTGCTCGTCAGTCTCGCCCACCCCCAGCATCAGACCGGACTTGGTCTTCACTTCCGGGCGGCGCTCCTTGTAGCCCTTGAGCAGATCCAGCGACCACTGATAGTCGGCACCCGGACGCACGCGGCGGTACAGGCTCGGCACGGTCTCCAGATTGTGGTTGAAGACATCCGGCGGTGTCTGCTCGAGCACGTCCAGCGCGACCTGCATGCGGCCACGGAAGTCCGGTACCAGCACTTCGATCTCGGTACCTTCACACTTCTCGCGGATCTCGCGGATGCACTCGGCAATGTGGTTGGAGCCACCGTCACGCAGGTCATCACGGTCAACGGAGGTCACGACGACGTAATTCAGGCGCATCTCGGCGATGGCTTCGGCCAGCTCGCGCGGCTCGTCGGCATTCAGCGCATTGGGACGACCGTGGGCCACGTCACAGAACGGGCAGCGACGGGTACAGATATCGCCCATGATCATGAAGGTCGCGGTGCCGCCGCTGAAGCACTCGCCCAGGTTCGGGCAGGAGGCTTCTTCACACACCGTGTGCAGGCCGTGCTTGCGCAGGGTCTGCTTGATGCGGCTCACCTCAGGGGAGGCAGGCATGCGCACGCGCAGCCAGTCCGGCTTCTTCGGCAAGGTCTCGGTGGGAATCACCTTGACCGGAATGCGAGCGACCTTCTCGGCGCCACGCAGCTTCACGCCACGCTCCTTGCGAGCAGGAGCAGCGGAGGGAGCGGGCTTCGGGGTAGCGGTGGTCTCGGTCATCAGTTCTGTCCTGCTGTTCGAGAAATGTCAGCCAGTGCCGCGGGCAGCCCGCTCACCGGAGTCAGGGTCACGTCCCCTAGGCTTGCGCCCAGACAACGCACCAGGCGGTCACGCTCAGCGGCAAGATCCACCGGCTCGCGCGTCAGGTCGCGTAGCTGGGTCATCGCCATGCCGGCATAGCCGCAGGGATTGATGCGCCCGAAAGGCGCAAGGTCCATGTCCAGATTGATCGCCACGCCATGGAAACTGCATCCACGTCGGATGCGCAACCCCAGCGAGGCAATCTTGGCCTCTTCCATCGAGCGGCGCGGATCATCCATGCGCTGCGCCGATTTCTTCACGTAGACCCCCGGGGCATCGGGGCGTGGATACGCCTCGATGCCGTGCTCGGCCAACGCCGCCACCACCGTCTCTTCCAGCGCAGTCACCAGCTGGCGAACACCGATGCCGCCACGCTTGACGTTGAGCAACGGGTAGAGCACCAGCTGGCCGGGGCCGTGATAGGTCACCTGGCCACCCCGGTCGGTCTGCACCACCGGGATATCACCCGGCATCAGCAGATGTTCCGGCTTGCCAGCCTGTCCCTGGGTAAAGACGGGGGCGTGCTCCACTACCCACAGCTCATCCGGGGCCTCCGGCGAGCGGGTATCGGTGAAGTCACGCATCGCCGACCACACTTCCTCATACGGCAGCACGCCGAGGTGGTGGACGTGAATCGTGTTCATGCATGCGCTCCTGTGCTCATGGCGCAAGCCAGTGAAGTCGCTCGTCTCACGCGAACGTCACAATACCATGTGGATGCGACCGGTGGCCTTGAGGTCACGGTGCAAGGCATCCAGCTGGTCGGTTCCGGTGGCTCGGATCACCACGCGGATGCTGCGATAGTTGCCATTCTTGCTGTCCTGCCAGGTGATGGCCGTGGCGTCGAAGCCGGGCGCATGCACTTCCAGGACATTGCAGACCACTTCGACGAGATCTTCGGCGGCATTGCCGACGATCTTGAGGGAGAAATCGCAGGGGAATTCGATCTTGGGGGGTGTCTTCTCACCCGCTTTTGGCGTGTTGGCCATGGGAAAGCCCTTCCAGTGATTCTATTTCCGACCATTCTACTCAACAAAGGGCGATCCGTCAGCCGGATCGCCCTTCGTGAAAGACGCATCCCCGGGTTTCAGGGGCGCGTGGCGGGCACCGTCCTCAGTTGAACAGGCCGTGGAAGAACAGCATCAGGGCGTCCCACAGACGCTTGAAGAGACCGCCCTGCTCGACTGATTCCAGGGCAACCAGCGGCTCTTCCGCCAGCACCTTGTCCTCGAGCTTGATCTGCAGGGTGCCGTACTGCTCGCCGACCTGCACCGGTGCCTTGATGGTGTCCTTCAGATCAAGACGGGCGGTCAGCTTGTCGGCCTGGCCACTCGGCAGGGTCAGATAGACTTCCTTGGCCATGCCAAGACGCACCTGATCCTTCTCGCCGCCCCAGACACGGGCCTGATTGAGCACGGCACCCTTGTCATAGAGCTTCTTGCTCTCGAAGTAGCGGAAGCCGTAGGTCAGGAGCTTCTGGGATTCCTGGGCACGCGCCTCTTCGGAGCTGGTGCCCATCACCACGCTGATCAGACGTGTGTCTTCCTTCTTGGCAGACGCCACCAGGCAGTAACCCGCTTCATCGGTATGACCGGTCTTCAGGCCGTCGACGTCCTTGTCACGCCACAGCAGCTTGTTGCGATTGGGCTGCTTGATGCCATTCCAGGTGAAGTACTTCTGGGAATAGATCTGATAGTGATCCGGATAGTCGCGGATGATGTGGCGCGCCAGAATCGCGAGATCATGTGCCGTGGAGTAGTGCTCCGCGTGCGGCAGACCGGTGGCGTTCATGTAATGGGTATTGTTCATGCCCAGACGCTTGGCGTGCTGGTTCATCAGGTCGGCGAAGGAGCCCTCGCTGCCGCCGATGTGCTCGGCAAGCGCGACGCTGGCGTCATTGCCTGACTGGATGATCACGCCGTGCAGCAGATCATCGACCGAGACACTGGTGCCCTCGCGGATGAACATGCGCGAGCCGCCGGTCTTCCAGGCGTTGACGCTGATACGCACGTTCTCGTCCGGCGTCAGCTTGCCGTCATCGATTTCATTCTCGACCAGATAGGCCGTCATCATCTTGGTCAGACTTGCCGGCGGCAGACGCTTGTCGGCATTGTGCTCGACCAGGATGCGACCGGAATTGGCATCCATCAGAATCCAGGAGGACGCGGCCAGTTGCGGCGCCGCCGGAATCAGGGTGTCGGCCTCGATGGCCCGGGCCGGCGTGGAGGTGACGCTGGTCAGCAGCGCGATACCGCTGGCCGCCATCAGCCCGGCAAGACGGCGCCGCAATGGAAGAAGTCTGGCTTTCAGGGACATGTTGAAATCTCTTTGACACTCATGCGTTAGCCGGGGCACAAGCCCCGGCCATGTTGCACCACCGCTAGCGCGGTGCCTGTACGCTGAAGGCGCCGGAGAAGCCGGCATCGGCGATCGCGGACTTGAGCGACTCGATACGCACGCTTTCTTCAAGCGGGCCCACCTGCACCTTGTAAAGATTGCCACTGCCCAGCACTCGGACCGGGCGATCAAGCGCCGCGCTGACGCGCTTGCTGATGCGGTCTGCCGTTTGCAGGTCACTGACCGCCGCCACCTGCAGGAAGCTGGCATCAGCGCCGCAGAGGCTACCACGGGCTTGGCGGCAACGCTCGTGCTGGACGTCTTCGCCGCCACGGAATCGCCGGTTGCGCCCATTTCCTCAAGCCCTGCGATGCCCTGCTCGCGACGCACCGCCTGACTGCGGGCCAGCAGACGCTCGGACTCGACCGTGCCCTGGGTCGGGCTCGGCCCCGGCCGCCAGGTGCTGGCGTCCAGCGTCTCGACGCGCACATGACCGGTACCATGGCCAAGCATGTCGAGACGCCACGCCGCACTGTAGGACAGGTCAATCAGGCGATCATCATGGAAGGGCCCACGATCGTTGACCTTGACGATGACCTGCTTGCCGTTGTCCAGATTGGTGATTCGCGCGTAGGTCGGCAGCGGCAGCGACTTGTGGGCCGCCGTCATGGTGTACATGTCATAGATCTCGCCGCTGGCGGTGGCGTAGCCATGGAACTTCTTGCCATACCAGGAGGCGGTACCTTCCGCCACGTAGCCGCGCGGGTCATCCATCACATGATAGGTCTTGCCCCACACCTCATACTCGCTGCGGTTGCCGCTGCGCGTATAGGGCTCGGGCTTCGGCACGGCATCCGGCACCGCGGAGACGTCCGGCGCGTCGTCGGGATAGGCATCCGAATCCATCTCGTAACGCCCATTCTTGCCCGCCTTCTTGCCCGTGCTCGGCGAAGCACCGTCGCTGACCGTGGTGCCACCACTGCTGGCACAACCGGCCAGCAGGGCAAGCGCCAACGTCAACGGCAGCGCGCGTGACCAGCTCATCCGGCACCCCCATCCTCGAGACGGCGCTTGATCGCCTGGGACAGCTCATTCACGGCCATCGCATACAGATGGCTGTGGTTGTAGCGAGTGATGACGTAGAAGTTGTCATAGCCCACGGCGTAGCGATACCCCTGCTTGAGGTCCAGCGCCAGCGGGATGATCTGGGTATTGCCTGCCACGCCACCCGCGACCTCGACCCCTGCCGCCTCAAGTGCCGAGACGCTCATGTAGGGTTTCTTGGTCTTGTTGAAGGTGACGGAAGACGGCGGAGTACCGGGGCCATCGGCTGCGCTGACGACCGGTGCACCGGCCTTCCAGCCGTGACGGGCGAAATAGTTGCCGACACTGCCGATGGCATCGACGGGGTTGTGCCACAGGTCCCGCACGCCATCGCCATCGAAATCGACGGCATAGGCCTGATAGCTGGTAGGGATGAACTGTGGGTAGCCCATCGCACCGGCATAGGATCCCTTGATGGAGAGCGGGTCGATGCCCTGCTCCAACGTCAGCTGCAGGAAGGCGGACAGCTCACCACGGAAGAACTTGCCACGACGCGGATGATCGAAGGCCAGCGTGGAGAGTGAGTCGATCACGCGGTGGGTGCCGGTGTGCTTGCCGAAGAAGGTCTCGACGCCAATGATGGCGGCGATGACTTCCGGCGGCACGCCATATTCGGCCTGGGCGCGATCGAAGGTCTCGCGATGCTCGGCGATGAACTTCACGCCGGCCTCGATGCGAGATTCCTTCATGAAGATGGCGCGGTACTGGTCCCAGCGCAGGTGCCCTTCCGCCGGGCGCGACATGGCATCCAGCACTTTCTGGCTGTAATCGGCCTGATTCATCAGCTCGGTCACGCGAGCGCGATCCAGCCCCTTGGCCACCAGCTCATCCACCAGCTTGGCCGTCTCCGGGTGAGTTGCGGGAGCAAAGCCATCCGGCGCCGCCATGGCCGCCCCTGACATGCCCAGCAACGGCGCGATCATCAGGGCTGCGCCCCAGTGCTTCAGACGCCGCCCACGTGCGTTAATCACCGTCATCGACTCTCTCCTTGCCTGTCTGCGGGCGTCGGCCCGCGAATGTCCTTGCCATCCGGTAGCTGCAAAGGCCGCGTCAACGCGACAGCAGGCGCCGGTGGGTATGAATGCTCATGAGAATACCGAAGCCCGCCAGCAAGGTCACGCTGGAGGTCCCACCATAACTGACCAGCGGCAGCGGAACGCCCACCACCGGGAGAATGCCTGACACCATGCCGATGTTGACGAACACATAGACGAAGAAGGTCAGGATGATGGCTCCCCCTGTCAGGCGCGCGAAGCTGTCCTGACCATGGTTGGCCATCACCAGCCCGCGCAGCACGATCAACACGTAGAGGGCGAGGAAGAAACTCATGCCCAGCAGCCCGAGTTCCTCCCCGATCACCGCGACGATGAAGTCGGTATGCCGCTCAGGCAGAAATTCCAGCTGCGATTGGGTCCCCAGGGTATAGCCCTTGCCCAGCAAGCCTCCGGAGCCGATGGCGGTCTTGGACTGGATGATGTTCCAGCCGGCTCCCAGCGGGTCGGACTCCGGATTCAGGAAGGTCAGCACACGCCGGCGTTGATAGTCATGCATCACCATCCACAGAAGCGGCAGCGCCGAGGCGATCAACGCCCCGAAGAAGGCGATCAGTTTCCAGGAGAGTCCCGCCAGCAGGATGACGAAGACCCCGGCCGCCGCGACCAGCAGCGAGGTTCCCAGATCCGGCTGCCGGGCGATCAGCAGCACCGGCGTGACGATGATCACCCCACAGATGACCAGATCGCGCCAGCGTGGCGGCAGCGGCCGCTGCCCCAGCCAGCAGGCGACCATCATCGGCATCGCCAGCTTCATGAGCTCCGACGGCTGGAAGCGCACGACGCCGGGAATCACCAGCCAGCGCTGGGCCCCCATGCCGACATCCCCCAGTACCTCCACCGCCACCAGCATCAGGAAACCGCCGCCGTAGGCGACAGGTGCCCAGCGGTACAGCGTGCTCGGAGAGAGCTGCGCCAGGCCGATCATGACCCCCAGCGCCAACGCCTGACGTGACGCCTGGCGCAGCGTGAAATCGATATCCTGACCGCTGGCGCTGTAGAGCACGATCAGACCGCACCCCAGCACGATCAGCAGCAACAGCAGCAGCCAGGGGTCCAGATGGATCCGCTCCCACAGACTGGTGCGACGCCGGCGATTGAGCTCGCCTCCCACGCTGCGCATCGAGCGCTGATAATCAGTCGGCATCATTGACTCCTGCAGGGGTTTCGCTCTGCTCGGCCTGCGCCGCCGTCTCTTCCAGGGCCGCCGCCAGCGTCAGGGCGGCATCACGGGCGACAGGATCAATGCGCGGCAACAACCAGTAATCCGTGATGGCACGTGCCATGGGGCCGGCCACCGAGCTTCCGCCCTGACCGTTCTCCACCACCACGGACACGGCGATCTCGGGATTCTCGACCGGCGCGAACGCCGCAAACAGGGCATGGTCGCGCAGACGTTCCGCCAGCTCGTGACCGTTGTACTTCTGGTCCTGCCCCAGGGTGAAGACCTGCGCCGTACCGGACTTGCCGGCCATGCGATACTTGAGCCCGGGACCGACGTACTTGCGCGCCGTGCCCTCGCGGCCATTGACCACGTCCTCAAGCGCGCCGATGACCTCGTCCCACCAGGCCGGATTCTCAACCACCACGTCAGGCTTCTCTTCGCTGCGCGGCAACAGCACCGTCTCATCGCCGATGCGCTTGGCCAGATGAGGCGTCACATGCCGGCCACGATTGGCCAGCACCGCCTCGGCGGAGGCGAGCTGCAGGGGCGTCGTCAACCAGTAGCCCTGGCCGATCCCGATGGAGATGGTCTCGCCGGGATACCAGGGCTTGTCGTAGCGATTGCGCTTCCATTCCTTGGACGGCATCAACCCCGGCAAGGCACCCTGCACGTCCAGCGCGGTCTGCTCACCGAACCCGAACTTGTGCATGTACTCGCTGATGCGATCGATGCCCAGTCGATAGGCGACATTGTAGAAGTAGGTGTCATTGGAGACGGCGATACCGCGCCGCATGTTGACCCGTCCATGCCCCCAGCGCAGCCAGTTGCGATACTTGTGGCTGTCATTGGGCAGCTGGAAATACCCCGGGTCGAAGAAGGTGGTCTGCGGCGTGATGACACCATTGTCCAGCCCCGCCAGCGACATGAAGGGCTTGACCGTCGAGGCAGGCGGATACTGTCCCCGTATCGCCCGATTGAACAGCGGCAGGTCGATGTCGGACTGCAACGCACGGTAACTCTTGACGCTGATGCCGGTGACGAACTCGTTGGAATCAAAGCCCGGCACCGAGGCCATGGCGAGGATCTCGCCGCTCTCCGGCTCGATGGCCACGATCGCCCCACGGCGCCCCTTGAGCAGTCGATAGGCCAGATCCTGCAGGCCACGGTCGATGGTCAGCGTCAAGTCCTTGCCGGGCTGCGGGTCGATACGCGACAGCTCACGCAGCACGCGGCCGCGCGCATTGGTTTCCACCTTGCGCAGCCCGGCCTGACCATGCAGCGCCTCTTCATAGAAGCGCTCGATCCCGGTCTTGCCGATGAAGTGCGTTCCCGAATAGTTGCCCTTGTCGAGGGTCTTGAGCTCCGCCTGATTGATGCGCCCGACATAGCCCAGCGTATGCGAGAGCGGCTTGGCATCCGGGTAGTAACGCAGCAGCTGGGCCTCGACCTCGACACCTGGCAGGCGATAGCGATTGACCGCCAGACGCGCGATCTGCTCTTGGCTCAGCTCACTCATCAACAGGGCTGGCTGATAGGGGCGCTGTCGCTGACGCGAGCGTTCCTTGAAGTCTTCGATTTCATCAGGGGGGAGATCGAGAATCTCGACCAGACGCTCAAGCGTCGTCTCCAGATCACCGGCGCGTTCGCGCACGATGGTCAGGTTGTAATTGGGACGATTCTCGGCAAGCAGGCGACCGTTGCGGTCATAGATCAGGCCGCGCGTCGGCGGCAGGGGTTCGACACGCACACGGTTCTTGTCCGAGCGCGTGGTATAGATATCGTGTTCCACGACCTGAAGAAAGACCAGCCGTGCCAGCAGGCAACCGGCCAGCACCAGCACCAGGCCGGCGGCCACGATACTGCGAAGGCGAAAGATCCGCACTTCCTGTTGGGGATTCTTGATCGTCGCCCGGCGTTGGCGCATGGCGGGTCTCGCAACTCGTGTCTTGTCGCAAGCGGCAGGCGCTTAACGGTGATAAGGATGCCCGACCAGCAGTGTCCAGGCGCGGTAGAGCTGCTCCGCCAATACGATGCGCACCAGCGGGTGCGGCAGGGTCAGCGCGGAGAGCGACCAGCGCTGATCCGCGCGGGCCAGCAGGCGTGGATCGAGCCCGTCAGGACCGCCGATCAGGATGGCCACATCGCGACCGCCCAGGCGCCAGTCATCGGCGTGCTGAGCCAGCTGCTCCGTGCTCCACGACTTCCCTAGGACATCAAGGGCGACAACATGTTCATTTCCCTTGAGTTTTTCGAGCATCCGATCACCTTCACTGGCCATGGCACGGGCAATGTCCGCGTTCTTGCCACGGTTTCCGGGCGCCAGTTCGATGAATTCGAGGGAAAAGTCTCTTGGCATGCGCTTGAGATATTCCCGGCTACCCTTCTCCACCCAGTCAGGCATCTTCTGCCCGACCGCCAGTACTCGGATCTTCATGTCCTGTCCCGTGTCGTCAGTGGCCAACGGGCATGCCCGCTGACCCTCGCGGAATCAGCTGCGCTGTTCGAACTCTTCGCTCGTCTCGCGGGGCAGATCGCTCCACAGGCGCTCGAGGTCATACAGGGCACGGGTTTCGGCCAGCATGACGTGGACGACGACATCGCCCAGATCCAGCAACACCCAGTCGGAACCGTTGTCGCCTTCGCAACCCAGCGGCTTGACGCCGGCTTCTTTCACCGTGACCTGCACATTGTTGGCCAGAGCGGCGATATGACGGCTGGAAGTCCCCGTCGCGATCACCATGACATCGGTGACGCTGGTCAGCTTGGAGACATCGATCTCGCTGATTTCCTGGGCCTTGAGGTCGTCAAGGGCGTCGATCACCAGGTTTTTAAGAGCTTCGGTCTGCATGATTCCTCGGAAGTTTGTTCGGCAGGGGGCGCATTCTACCCGTTGGTGATGCGCTCGCCTATGGGCATCGTCAATCTACGCGTCACGAACCCTCACTCACAGGGCGGGCAGTAAAGCGACCGGGCCTCGATATGGCGGATGACCGTCTCGGGCAGCAGGTAGCGCACGCTATCCCCCAGCGCGAGCCGCTCGCGCACGAAGGTCGCGCTGATCGCCATGCGGGTCGGCAATGACAACCGCAGCAACAGGCCGCCGGGACGCGCCATCAGCTCGGCCACCGTCTGCACTTCCCGCCCCTCGATCAAGGCCTTCAACGCCTCTGGCAGAGGAGCATCATGATCAGGGCGCTCGATCACCACGACATGGGCATCATCGAACAGTCGCTCGGCGGCATGCCATTCGCCAAGCTTGAGAAAGGCATCATGGCCGATGGCCATCACCAGCCGCGCCTGAGGGCCATATTCGCCGCGCAGGCTCGCCAGGGTGTCGGCACTGTAGGACGGCCCATCCCGGAAAAGCTCGCGGGCATCCGCCTTGAGCCCCGGCTCACCGGCAATCGCAGCCTCCAGCATGGCCAGACGCTCCTCGCTGCTCACCCCGGGTGCGGCACGATGTGGCGGCTGATGGCAGGGAATCATCAACACATGATCCAGGCCCAGCGCCTCACGCAGTTCGATGGCGCTGCGAAGGTGCCCGTGGTGTACCGGGTCGAAGGTGCCCCCGAGCATCGCCACCCGGGGGACCGGCCCGAGACAGCCCTCGAAACCGGGCTGTGGCTTCTCGTCAGTCACTGACGAATCTGCCCATCGCCGAACACGACATACTTGCGTGTGGTGAGCCCTTCCAGCCCCACGGGCCCGCGAGCGTGCAGCTTGTCGGTGGAAATGCCGATCTCGGCACCCAATCCGTATTCGAAGCCATCGGCAAAGCGGGTGGAGGCATTGACCATCACGGAGCTGGAATCCACTTCGGCCATGAACCGGCGCGCCAGCGCATAGTTGTCGGTGATGATGGCTTCGGTATGTCCGGAGCTGTGACGCTCGATATGCGCCATCGCCGCTTCCACGCCCTCGACGACCCGAATCGCCAGAATCGGTGCCAGATACTCGGTATCCCAGTCCTGATCCGTGGCGGCCATGGCCTCGGACAGGATGTCACAGGTGCGTTCACAGCCACGAATCTCGACCTCATGGACCGCCAGACGCTCGGCGATGCGCGGCAGCACCTCGGCCGCGACAGCCGCATCCACCAGCAGGGTCTCCATGGTGTTGCAGGTACCGTAACGGTGCGTCTTGGCGTTCTCGGCGATGCTCACCGCCATGTCGAGATCTGCCGTGGCGTCGATATAGACGTGGCAGATACCGTCGAGATGCTTGATGACCGGCACGCGCGCCTCATTGGTGATGCGCTCGACCAGACTCTTGCCCCCACGCGGGATGATGACATCGACGTACTCGGGCATCGCGATCAGACGGCCCACCGCGGCACGGTCCGTGGTGGCCACCACCTGCACCGCCGTCGCCGGCAGCCCGGCCGCCACCAGCGCCTCGCGGATGATCTCACCCAGCGCACGGTTGCTGGACGCCGCTTCGGAACCACCACGCAGGATGCAGGCATTGCCGGACTTGAGGCACAGGCTGGCGGCTTCGATGGTGACGTTGGGCCGTGATTCGAAGATGATGCCGATCACGCCCAGTGGCACACGCATGTGACCGACCTGGATGCCGCTGGGACGATATTTCAGGCCATCGATCTCACCGACCGGGTCCGGCAGGGCCGCGACCTGCTCGAGCCCCTCGATCATGGCGTCGATACGCGCCGGCGTGAGGGCGAGGCGGTCGACCATCGCCTCCGACAGGCCATTGTCACGCGCTCGCGTCAGGTCATCGGCATTGGCGGCGGTCAGCGACTCGCGGCGCTCGTCGATCAGTCGTGCCATGATCTGCAGCGCCCGGTTCTTGAGGCCGCTGTCGACACGACGCATCACCACGCTCGCTGCGCGGGCATCGCCGCCCAGACCGTTCATGTAAGCCACGACGTCCGTGGTGTCGTGCTTGCCCAGCTCGCTCATGTGCCTTGTCTCATTCGTCCATCCGACCGGGGAGTCTGGTCGGATTCATGTCATCCACGGGAAAGGTGCCAATATAAGTCACCATGGAGATCAAGTTCAAAGTCCGGGTCAGTCAGTTCATCTGTCTGCTCGGCTCTGTGCTGTTGCTGCTGGAAGCGGCGCGCCAGATCAGCCTCGCCCTGACCATCACCGGACTGCTGCTGGCCATCGGCGGCACCTTGCTGCTGGTGGTCTCCCTGGCACACGAACTCTTCACGCTGGGCTGGTTCCGGACCACGGCCATGCTCAGCGTGGCGGTGATCATGGCGCTGCTGGTGCTGCTGGCACCCGAGCAGCACATGATGTGGCTATGGGGGTTTGCCGTGCTGCTGCTCTATCCGCGCCCCTCGTGGCTGGCGCCGGCCTGCGCCATCATCGGGCTGATCACCACCTGGCTGGCACTCACGCCGCTGGGCAGTGACTGGCTGAGCCTTGGCATCGGCATCACGGCCACCTTGATGGCGCTGGGCGCCATCGCCGGGCAGCGTCAGCAGGAGGTCTGGCGTCAGCTGGAGCGGCGCGGTCGCCGTGACGCGAATCGTGCCATCTGGTCACAATACCAGCTGCTCCGGGATCTGCCGCGGGAAATTTCCCGGGCAGATCGTGAAGGCATCCACATCGAGCTGATCCTGCTGGAGCCAGCCACCCCCACCCGCCTCACGCGTCGCCGTCTGCTGAATACGCTGGACAGCGCGGCGCTGCCCCATGAGACACGCTATCAGCTTGACGACGGCTGCCTGGCGTTGCTGTTGGTGGCACGCAGCGAACACGCCGCCAACCTGCGGCGTCGGCAGCTCATGGAGCATCTTGCCATGCCAGTGCGGGCGCGGGTCCAGCCGCTGAACGATACCGAGGCCGACCATCTCGACCTGCAGGCGGCGAGCGCCAACCTCAGCGAGGAGCGAGCGCCGCCGGCTGGCCAATCGCAAGACCCTGATCATGCTGCTGGCGACCCTGGTGCTGGCCACCTACGCGCTCTGGCGTTATCTGGTCGGGGACTACTCCCACATCCTGACACCGGTGCTGGCCACCTTGCTGATGGGGATCGCGACCGCTCTGCACCTCCTGGATGAAGAGCAGCCGCTTCCCGCCTATCTGGCGCTGATCGGCGGTTATCTGATGCTGGCGCTGGAGGCCCCCAGCGCGCACATCGGAATGTCGCTGTGGCTGGGATTGCCGAGCATCCTGACGCTGCTGCTGCTGCCATTGGCGCCGGCGATGCTCTTGAACGTGGTACTGGCCCCGCTGTGGCTATGGCTGCTGGGTCAGCCGGATGACAACTTCGGCGAGGTACTGCGCTATGTCTGCCTGCTGCTGGTCGCCAGCCAGCCCTTCGTGATCAACAACCTGCAGTCAGGTGTCATGCGCATGACCGCCAGCGAGGAAGTCGAGTGCAATGCCTACAATGCGCGCACCGGCCAGCAGCGGCTGACCAGCGAGGCCGCACGCGCCAGTGCGCTGGAGCAGCCGTTGAGCATCCTGGTCATCTACCTGCCGCAGCTGGAGATGCTCGGTGAGCAATTCGGGGAAGACCGCCGCATCGAGTGTCTCTCCTCGGCCTGCGATGTCATGCAGGGCATCTCGCGTCAGGGCGATCTGCTGTGTCGCAGTGACAAGGCCACGTTCTGGCTGATGCTCCCCAATACCGGCGAGGCCGGCGCTCTGATCATGCGTGAACGCCTGACGGCCGCCCTGGCGGCGACGACACAGCCCGAGACCGGCTCGATCATCGCTCACGCTCGTCTCGTCAACTACAAGGCGGGCGACACGGTACAGAAACTCGAACAACGCCTGCTGGCCGCCCAACTCACCCTGATGGACCTCAATGAATGAGCAACACCCTTGCCACACTGACTCACTGGCTGGACCCCACCTCCCTGATGGCCACCTGATGGCCACGCTGAGCGAGCACCCCGTGGCGCTGATTGTCATCATCGGCTTCACCTCCCTGCTCGAATCCCTCGCCATCGTCGGACTGCTGGTCCCCGGCGTGGTCATGCTGACGGCCGGCGCCTCGCTGGCGGGGCACCTTGAGCTTTCCCTGCCACTGGTGCTGCTTTCCGGTGCGCTGGGGGCCGTGATCGGCGATGGCGTGAGCTTCTGGCTCGGCGTCCATCATCGGGATCAGTTACCGCAACGCTGGCCCTTCTCGCGCCACCCCGAATGGATCGAACACGGTCAGCGCTTCTTCCATCGTCACGGCAGCTGGTCGATCGCCTTCGGGCGTTTCGTCGGCCCGGTACGCCCGATCATCCCGCTGGTCGCGGGCATGCTGGACATGCCGGCCTCGCGCTTCTTCATGGTCAATGGTCTCTCGGCACTGGCGTGGTCTCCCGCCTATCTGTTGCCGGGCTACCTGCTGGGCCAGACCTGGCAATCGCTGTTCACGCTGCCACCGGGCGCCAACGGCCTGCTGATCGGCCTGGCCAGCGGCCTGATCGCCTGCGCCTTTGCCTTCTCCTTTCTGCGCCGCCAGCTGGGCCGCGAAGGCCGCCTCTATCACTGGCTGGCGCGCCGCATGCGTCGCTCGGCATCCGGCCGTCGCCTGTGGTGGCAGCTGCGCCACCCCGACCCGGAAGGCGAGTTCCCGCTGGCCTCGATGGCACTGCTGGTCTTTGCCGTCATCAGCGTGCCCGCGATGAGTCTGGCGGCACTCGCTCACCCCGGGCCCTGGCAGATCGACGTCGTCGCGGCCTCGCTCGCCGACAGACTCCACACCCTGCTGCCCGAGAACCTTCTGCACCAGGCCAGCCTGTGGCTGTCGCAGCTCGGCGATGGCACGGGGCTAGCGGCACTCGTGGCGCCCTGGCTCGTGTGGCTGGCACTCACGCGCCGCCATGCGATATGGATCCATCTGAGCGCCGCCTGGGTCGGCATCGCCTGCGCCAATACCGTGCTCAAGTATCTGATCCAGCGCCCCCGTCCGGACACTCCCGCCTTCCTCGAGGGCTCGATGTCGTTCCCCAGTGCCCACACGGCCGGTGCCGTCGCGGTATTCGGCCTGGCAGCCGCCTTCATCGCCGAACGGCAACCCTCTCCACGCCGACGCTGGATCTACTGGAGCGCCATCATCGCCTGTAGCGTGATCGGGCTGTCTCGCATCTTCCTCGGCGTGCACTATCTGAGCGATATCCTGGGCGGCGCCTGTCTGGGACTGCTGGCGTGTGCTCTGGTGCGCATCAGCTACCCTGCCTTCGTCCAGCAACCCTCCTTCTGCCCAAGAGGATACCCATGCCCGGTCCTGCCGCTCCCCCTGCCAACCAGCCCCAGGCGCTCATGTCGATTCATCTCGGCATCGCGCTGCTCGGCGGCACGGCGCTGTTCTCGAAGGGCCTGCCACTCTCGGCGCTCGACATCACCACCTGGCGCAGCCTGCTGGCCGGCCTGTTCCTTCTGTGGATCGCACGGCTGAAGTGGCAGGTCTCGCTGCGCCTGAGCGGCCGCGACTGGGCGCTGGTGGGCGTGGCCGCGGCGTTGATGGCCGCTCACTGGGTCAGCTACTTCCACGCGATGCAGGTCTCGTCCGTGGCCACCGGCATGCTGGCACTGTTCACCTATCCCATCTTCATCGTGCTGCTGGAACCCTGGGTGGAGGGCACGCGCCTGAAAGCCGGGGATCTGGCGGCGGCAGGGCTGGTGTGCATCGGCGTCTGGCTGCTGGTTCCCGGCGGCGACAGCAGCGCGCAGGGCGATAGCCTGGCGGGAGTGTTGTGGGGCGTGTTCTCGGGCCTGCTGTTCGCGGCGCGCAATCTGCTGGTGCGCTACCGTCTCAGCCACCTCAACCCGGTGCTGTCGATGAGCCTGCAGGCGCTGGGCGTGGTGGTGCTGACATTGCCGTTCGCCTCCGGCGAGATCATGGACGCAAGCCCGGGAACAGGCATCGCCATGCTGGTACTGGCCGTCGTGTTCACGGCCACCCCCCATGCCCTGATGACCTTCGCCCTGGGCGGCCTCAGGGCCAAGACCGTCGGCATGATCGGCTGTCTGCAGCCGGTGTATGGGGTGCTGCTTGCCTGGTTGATTCTCGGCGAGGCCCCCACCTGGATGACGCTGGTGGGCGGCAGTTTCATCGTGGCGGCGGCGGCACTGGAGACCCTGCGACGCAATTGACTCGCCGGCGAACACACGAAGGCCCGCCATTGGCGGGCCTTCGTGTGTTCGGGGGGTGTCGGTCAGCGCCTTGGCATGCCGAGGTCAGCCGGTGGCGAGCCAGATGCCCACGCCGACCATCAGGGTCCCCGCGACCCGGTTCATGAGCCGCACGCGCGAACCACGACCGAGCCAGCGCGCCAGTCCACTGCCGCCACCGGCATACAGCATCAGACAGCTGAATTCGAGCGTGAGAATGATGCCCACCAGCGCCACCAGCTGTGGCGTCATCGGCAGGCTCGCGTCCAGAAACGGTGGCAGCAGCGCGATGAAGAACGCCCAGCCCTTGGGATTGGCGATGGCGGTGACGAAGCCCTGTGCCGCCAATGTCCGCCGCGAGGCGCGTGGTGCAGCACTGGCCTCGCCCACGGCCCCCAGCGCCAGGCGCCCCCGCGAGCGCCACATCTGGATGCCGAGCCACACCAGATAGGCGCCCCCAGCCAGCTTGAAGGCCGAGAACACCAGCGGATAGCGCAGCATGATGGTCGCGACCCCGATCACGGCCGAGACCGCCACCAGCCCGACCCCCAGCAGCTCGCCCACCATCATCCACAGGGTGCGGCGCACCCCTTGCGTCATCCCCAGGGTCATGGCCAGCGTCATGCACATGCCCGGTGTCAGCGACACCAGAAAGAAGGTCGGCACGAACACCGACAACAATGACCAATTCAGCATTCCCTGCTCTCCCTGCACAATCCGATGATCAAGATGACGACACTAGTCACCACTGACATGCCCTTCGCCCCAGCGCGGCATCAGCGCATGCGCGATTCCCAGCTGATTGAGAATGCGCGCGACGATGAAGTCGATCATGTCATCGAGTGTCTGCGGGCGGTGATAGAAGCCGGGGGCGGCGGGCAGGATGACGGCCCCCATGCGCGTCAGGCTCAGCATGTGTTCGAGATGGATCGCCGAGAACGGCGTCTCGCGCGGCACCAGAATCAGCGTGCGACGCTCCTTGAGGGCGACGTCGGCGGCGCGTTCGATCAGATTGTTGCTGGCGCCGGTCGCGATGGACGAGAGCGAGCCGGTGGAACATGGACATACCACCATGGCACTCGGCGCGCCGGAGCCGGACGCCACGGGCGCCATCCAGTCCTCGCGGCCGAAGCAGCGAATCTGACCGGGCCTGGCGGCGTAGCGCTGGGTGAGCACCTCGGTGAGGCGAACCGGGCGCGCCGGCAGTTCTTCATCGGTCTCGGTGGCGATCACCATGTGGGCGGCCTTGGAGACCATCACCATCACCTCATGACCCGCCGCGACCAGGCATTCGATCAGCCGCAGGCCATACTGGGCACCCGAGGCCCCGGTCAGCGCGACGGTGACCGCTGACTTGAACTCCCCTTCGGGGGCTTTCGCTTGCTGGCTCATGCCTCACCTTCCCGTGCTGCCAGTGCACTCAACAGACGTTCGTGGATACCGCCGAAGCCACCATTGGACATCACCACCACCCAGTCGCCGGCGCGGGAGTCATTGGCGATCTTGGCGATCAGGGCGTCGAGGTCCTGCTCGACATCGGCTTCAACGCCGAGGGCACGACACTCGCTGACCGTCTCGTCCAGTGACCAGCCCAGTGTCGGGCCCGCGAACCAGCTGACCCGATCCGCTGCGGTGACCGCTGCCGGCAGGCGCGCCTTCATGGTGCCAAGCTTCATGGTGTTGGAACGCGGCTCGATCACCGCCCACAGACGACCGCCCTGCCCTTCGGCTGCCACGCCCGGCGCCAGGCCCTCAAGCGTGGTGGCGATGGCGGTCGGGTGGTGCGCGAAGTCATCGATGACCTTGACGCCGGCCACCTCACCGCGCAGCTCCTGGCGGCGCCTGGGCGGCGCGAAGCGCGCGAGCGCCTGCAGCGCCGCCTCGACACTCACGCCGCACTCGACGGCAGCGGCCACCGCGGCACAGGCATTGGCCACGTTGTGGCGTCCGCGCATCGCCCACTGGCACTCGACGAAGCGGTCCGCCTCGCCGGACACGGCGGCCGGCGCCGCCAGCGCGAAGTGGCTGCCATCGGCACTGATCAGACGATAGCGCCAGTCGCCACCGGCGTTCTCGATGCCACCTTCATCGCCGAAGCGTGTCACCGGCGTCCAGCAGCCTTGATCCAGCACGCGCTCCAGCGCCTCGGCACCGGCGACGGCGTCCGCCGCGACCACCAGCTTGCCGCCAGCCGGCACGGTACGCACCAGGTGATGGAACTGCCGTTCAATGGCCGCGAGATCCGGGAAGATGTCGGCGTGGTCGAATTCGAGATTGTTGAGCACGGCGATGCGCGGACGGTAATGCACGAACTTGGAGCGCTTGTCGAAGAAGGCCGTGTCGTACTCATCGGCCTCGACCACGAAGGGTGCCTGCGGGTCGCCGATACGCGCGGAATCGCCCAGCTGCGGCGGCACGCCCCCGATCAGATAGCCCGGCGTGAGGCCCGCGCATTCGAGAATCCAGGCGGTCATGGTCGCGGTGGTGGTCTTGCCGTGGGTGCCGGCGATGGCGATCACCGGTCGTCCCGTCAGCACCTCGTCACACAGCCATTGCGGGCCGGAGGTGTAGGCCAGGCCGCGCTCGAGCAGCGCCTCGACTTCAGGATTGCCGCGCGAGACGGCATTGCCGACCACCGTGAGCTCTGGCGCGGGCTCGAGATTGTCGGCGGCATACCCTTCCATCAGGGTGATACCGGCCTCGGCCAGCTGTGTGCTCATGGGCGGATAGACATTGGCATCGCTGCCGGTGACGCGATGGCCGCGCGCACGCGCAAGCAGTGCCAGAGAGCCCATGAAGGTACCGCAAATACCGATGACGTGAAGGTGCATCTGTTTCTCCAATCCGGAAGCCCGAGCAGCCTAGCATGCCCGCCAGGCGGCGAGTAGCACGGGCGTGTCGGGGCAGAACGACAGACACGTGGCATCCGGGCGTCGTGCAGGGGTCATGTCTTTCGGATATGATGCGGCGGGTAAGCGCCAGCCCGTTCAAGACCATGACAAGGAAGCAGAGACGAGAAGCCCATGCCCCAGCACAATGCCTTCTACGCCCAGTCCGGTGGCGTTACCGCCGTCATCAATGCCAGCGCCTGTGGCGTGATCGAAGCCGTGCGTGAACACGGCGACCAGATCGGCAAGCTCTACGCCGGTCACAACGGCATCATCGGCGCCCTGACCGAAGATCTGATCGATGTCAGCCAGGAAAGCGACGAGAACATCGCCGCCTTGCGCCACACCCCGGGCGGTGCCTTCGGCTCCTGCCGTTACAAGCTCAAGAGCATCGAGGATCACCGTACCCAGTACGAGCGTCTGATCGAGGTGTTCAAGGCCCACGATATCCGCTACTTCTTCTACAACGGTGGCGGCGACAGCGCCGATACCTGCCTGAAGGTCTCCCAGCTGGCCGAGACCATGGGCTACCCGATCCAGGCCATCCACGTGCCCAAGACCGTGGACAACGACCTGCCGATCACCGACAACTCGCCGGGCTTCGGCAGCGTGGCCAAGTACATCGCCACCTCCACCCGCGAGGCCGGCCTCGACATCGCCTCCATGTGCGCCACTTCCACCAAGGTGTTCATCCTTGAGGTCATGGGACGTCACGCTGGCTGGATCGCCGCCGCCGGTGCCCTGGCTGGCGAAGATGCCACCCAGCCGCCGCACATCGTGGTCTTCCCGGAAGTCGCCTTCCACCGCAAGGACTTCATGGCGCGTGTCGACCAGTGCGTCAAGGACCACGGCTACTGCGTGGTGGTGGTCTCCGAGGGTGCCCGCTATGAAGACGGCACCTTCCTGGCCGATGCCGGCAACACCGATGCCTTCGGCCACCGTCAGCTGGGCGGCGTGGCGCCGACGCTGGCCGGCATGGTCAAGCAGGATCTCGGCTACAAGTATCACTGGGCCGTGGCCGATTATCTGCAGCGCGCGGCACGCCACATCGCCTCGAAGACCGACGTCGAGCAGGCGTACGCCACGGGTCGTGCTGCCGTGGAAATGGCCCTGGCCGGCAAGAACGCCGTGATGCCGGCGATCCGTCGCCTCGGCGATGGCGCTGACTACGCCTGGGACATCATCGAGGCACCGCTGGAGCAGATCGCCAACCATGAGAAGTTCATGCCGCTGGAGTTCATCAGCGAAGACGGCTTCTACATCACTGACGCCTGCCGCCAGTACCTGTCACCGCTGATCCAGGGCGAGGACTTCCCGCCCTTCGTCAATGGTCTGCCGGCGGTCGCCCGCCTCACGCTGGCCAAGGTCGAGAAGAAGCTCACGCCGTTCTCGATCTGATCGATTTGAGCAACCAGGACAGCACCAGCAGCAACAGCAGGATGCCGGCGACGCCCTGCCAGAAATTGGCTGGTTCGCGCATGGCCTCGGATGGCGTGATGGCCTTGCCGGGGTCCTGCTGTGGCAGGCGCAGTGCATAGAGCAGCTCCGACAGACGTCGGAAGCGCAAGGTGCGCTGAGGGTCCAGCGCACGCCTCAGGGCATCGTCCAGCATCTGGGGAACCTGCGGGTTGCGCATGCGTGCCGGCTGATACTCCAGCAGCTCGAGGTCCGTCTGGGTGCGCAGCTGATCCATCGACTGAGCGTAGGGCTGCATGCCGGTCAGCAGCCAGTAGATCACCGACGCCAGCCCGTACTGATCGCTGCGGCGACTGACCTCGGCCCCCAGCGCATATTCCGGCGCACTGTGCTCGGTCAGCCCGACCTGGCGCACCAGGGGACCGGCACTCTCGTGCCCATCCCCTTCGCGCAGATGACAGGCCCCGAAGTCCACCAGCACTACCTTGCCGTGACGGTCGATCATCACGTTGTCGGGGTGGATCAACTGATGCAGCACTTCACGCCGATTGAGTGCGTGGACCGCCTTGCCCAGCTGGCGGGCGATATCCAGGCGCTGCTCGAGATTGGCCTGGGGATGCTGGCGCGCCCAGTCGGTCAGCGTCTGCGCCTCCAGATGCTCGAGCAGATAGTAGAGGTGATCCCGCGGGCGCGAGGGTTCCACCACCTTGACGACGAAGGGCGAGTTGACGCGATCCACCACCCACTGCTGGAGCAGGAAGTGCTCGAGATAGGCGTTCTTGAGCGAGAGTTCCGGACTCGGCGCCTTCATCACCATCACGCGCCGGCTCTTGAGATCGCGGACCTTGTAGACGCGCACCCGCGCACTGCGTGACATCACCTCCAGCACTTCCAGCCCATCGATGCGATCCCCCGGCTCCAGCTCGCGCGGCACCGGCAGATCCCCATAGATGCGCCCCGGCGTGTCCTCGCTGGCACTGGCCAGGCGATCGATACGCACCAGCTGGAAGCAGAACTGATCCGCGGTATAGCCACGTTCGTCGGCACGGTCCGCCGCGGCATGCGCGAGACGCTCGCTGGCGGCGTCCAGATCCGAGACATCGTCACGAATCAGTGACACGAAGTCCGAGGGCAGCAAGGTGCCGCGCACCGCCTGGGTGGTCAGCAGGAAGATGTCGCCCTGCTTGAGCGGCAATTCGATGTAATCGATGTCGAGACTGACATCCATGCCCAGAGCCCGTGAGGGATAGCGATAACCGCCCAGGTCCGTGACATGATCACGCGAGATCTGTTCGAACTCGCCACCACGCAGACGGAACACCACGGTATCGCCGGCATGGAACAGATGCGCCGACTGGCCACGGAAGATGACCGCGGAAATCGAGGTGACGTAACTGCCGCCACGCACGAAGCGACTCTGGCTGTAGCACCAGCTGTTCAGCGCTCGCAGCACACGAGTCGCGGAATACTTGACACTCCAGTTGTCGGGCGTGGCGAAGTAGTCGGCCAGAAAGCCACGCACGGCCAGATCGCCCGCCTGCTTGGCGATGGCGTTCTTGCTGGTGGTATCCGCGATCAACGCACAGCCGCCCTTGGTCGCCAGCGGGCCACGCTCGACAGGAATTTCCAGCGACATCGAGCTGCGGTGGCGCTTGCGGTCCGGTGCCACGAAGGCCTGACCATAACTGAGTGAAAGCTCTGCATCCGCCAAGGCGGTCTCCTTGCATGTCTGTCCTGCGGTGACGCCAAGTGTTACCCGAGTCAGCCTGCAGTGCCACCACTCGTTGGTGCAACGCAAGGCGATCGAGCGTGGCATAATGGCAAAACGGTCTGCCAGTTCGTATAATTCAGCGGAATTTTGACCCGCAGGCCTTCAACCCGCAAACCCAAGGACTCGACAATGAGTTTCGACAAGATCCCCGCTGGCAAGGAATTGCCGAACGACGTCTACGTAGCGATCGAGATTCCGGCCAATCACGCGCCGATCAAGTACGAGATCGACAAGGACATCGATGCACTCATGGTGGATCGTTTCATGGCCACTCCGATGTTCTACCCGGCCAACTACGGTTACATCCCGAACACCCTGGCTGACGATGGCGATGCCCTCGACGCGCTGGTCGTGACTCCGTATCCGGTCGCGCCGGGCAGCGTCATCCGTGCGCGTCCGGTCGGCGTGCTCAACATGAGCGACGAAGCTGGCGAAGACGCCAAGCTGGTCTGCGTGCCGCACCAGAAGCTGACCTCCCTGTACGACGACGTCCAGGAAGTCACTGATCTGCCGGAACTGCTGCGTCAGCAGATCGCGCACTTCTTCGAGAACTACAAGGATCTCGAGAAGGGCAAGTGGGTCAAGATCGATTCCTGGGACGGCGCTGATGCCGCGCGTGCCGCGATCGAGAAGGCAGCAGCTGCCTACCAGAAGGACTGATCCTTCCCGTGACGGTTCAGCCCTTCTCGAGCAGGCTGCGCAGGTCACTGATCGCGGAATTGGCGCGTGCGATGTAGTTGGCCATGACCAGCGAGTGATTGGCGAAGAAACCGAAGCCGGAACCGTTGAGGATCACCGGGCTGCCGATATCGGTCTGGGTCGACTCCAGCTCACGGATGATCTGGTCGATGGAGGTCAGCGCGTTCTTGTCTTCCAGAACGCCCTGGAAGTCATGACGCACCGCCTTGAGCAGATGGATCAACGCCCAGGAGGTGCCGCGCGCCTGATAGAAGACATCGTCGATCTCGAGCCACGGCGTCTTGATCTCTTCTTCCGTCTGGGTGCTCTTGGCCGAGGTCGCGTTCTTGTCACCGGCCAGACTCAGATTGAGCTGAGACTTGCCGACGCTCGCGGACAGTCGCTGTGACAGGGAACCGAGACGATTCTCGACATCCGACAGCCAGGCCACCAGATTGTCGGCGCGCGCATAGAACTGGCCGTTGTTCTGGGTATCATCGCTCAGACGCTTGAGGTAGTCCCCCAGCTGGCGGTTGGCATCGGCATATTCATGCTCGGCTTCCGGCAGCATCCAGGCATTGGCGTCGATGAACAGCAGCGATTCCGCCTTGCCCAGCGCCTTGTCATCACTGGACTGGGACTGTGAACGACTGAATTCCTTGCGCAGCTCGCGCGTCATGTCGCGCACCTGCACCAGCACGCCATATTCCCAGTTGGGCATGTTGTCCAGCCACAGCCCCGGGGGTGCCACGTCATTCTTCAGATAGCCGCCGGGCTTGTGCAGCAGGGTATCGTTGAGTTTCATCAGGGTCGCGACAGTCGCCGTGCCCGTCGGCAGCACCTCGAAGGCCGGTGCCGGCTGCTCGCCATCGACACTGGCAACGGGTGCCGCCAGCCCATGTACGCGGGCCAGTTCGGTGCGCGTGGCCTGGTCGACATTGAATTCGTCCGGCTCGCTGCTCCAGTAGATCCCAAGGCCAACGCAGACCAGCAGGTAAATGACGAACAGCCCGACCAGTGGTTTCCAGATCCAGCCATACTGAGGTGTTTCCAGCACGTCGCGACCCGCGCCACGCTTGCTGCCTTTACCGAATAGGGCCATGCGTTCTTCCTTGTATGAAGCCTTGTAAAAAGCCGTGTGAAAAAAGACGAGTCAGAAGACCGTGAACCGGTGTCGATACCCGCGTTGCCTCCAGCGCCGGTACTCATGACGTACGTCCTATCCTATCATGCGTCCCTGCGTGTGCCAGTCGCGCTCGGGACGGATGGCAGCTTTCGGGCATTGTTCACGGACGCCGGCCTCGTCACCTTGCTCGGGCTGTTCTTCCTGGCAGGCCTCGGGCTGACCTTCACGCCCTGCGTGCTGCCGATGATCCCGATTCTCAGCTCGATCATCGTCGGCCAGCGCCCCAGCCGCCCGCGCGCCTTGCTGCTGTCGTCAAGCTACGCCCTGGGCATGGCGCTCACCTACGCCGCGGCCGGCACGCTGATGGGTCTGTTCGGCGCCGGCCTCAACCTGCAGGCCCAACTGCAATCTCCCGTCGTGCTGATTCCCTTTGCCGCCCTGTTCGTGCTGTTCGCGCTGGCCATGTTCGGCACCTTCAATCTGCGCCTGCCCGGCCGCCTGCATTCGCGCCTCGACACGCTGCAGGGGCGCCTGATGAATACCGGCCCGGGGGGATTGGCGCTGGCAGGCGCGTTATCGGTACTCGTGGTATCGCCCTGCGTGTCGGCACCTCTGGCCGGAGCGCTGGTCTATCTCTCCGCCAGTGGCGATGCCACCAGTGGCGGGTTGGCGCTGTTCGCGCTCGGGCTCGGCATGGGGGTGCCGCTGGTACTGGTCGGCACCTTCGGCGCCAGTCTCCTGCCCAGGGCCGGCGGCTGGATGGAAGGCATCAAGCAGGCCTTCGGCATTCTGCTGCTGGGCGTGGCGCTGTGGCTGGTAGAGCGCTTGCTGCCGGCCTCGCTGGCGGTGCTGGGCTGGGCGGCATTGGCCATCGGCACCGGGGTGGCGCTCGGCGCGATCAGCTCCTCAAACCACGGCTGGGCCCGCGCCCGTCAGGCACTGGGGCTGCTGGCACTCGGCTGGGGGATGATCAGCCTGCTGGGCGTGGCCGGCGGCGCAAGCGATCCGCTACGCCCATTGGCCCCCTTCACCGGAGGCGGAACTGCCTCGGGACAGGCAACCGAGCAGACGCTGGACTTCACCACCGTCACTGACATGGCTGCCCTCAAGCGCGAGCTGGCACTGGCTGACCGTCGTGGGCAGCCGGTCTTCGTCGATTACTACGCCGACTGGTGCATCTCCTGCAAGGTGATGGAGCGCGAGGTCTTTCCGCGCGTCGCGAGCCAGCTGCGCCAGTTTCATCTGATTCGCGCCGATGTCACTCAGACGGATGCCACCACCCGTGAGCTGCTGTCATCGTTCGGCCTCTTCGGACCGCCCAGTCTGCTGTTCTTCGCAGGACAACAGGAAATGACCGAAGCGCGGATTCAGGGAGAGGTCGATGCCGAGCAGCTGGGCGAGCATCTCGACAAGGTGCTGCGTCACCATCGCGATAAAAGCGGCAGGAAATCCGGTTCGGTGCCAAACTGGACAGCGTTCGAGAATTTCGGCAGAATCCGCGTCACTGCGACAACAGTCTAGGCTCAATAGGTAAACGTCGCGGATAGTGACGGTATCTTTGCATTTTCACCCAGGGTTAACAGCTCAGCGAGTCACGCACTTGCTTCCGCTGACAAGAGGACTTTCATGGCGCGCATCCTGGTACTCAACGGCCCCAACCTCAATCTGCTGGGCACCCGCGAGCCCGAGGTGTACGGCACGACCACCCTGGAAGATATCCGCTCACGTCTGGAGACACGGGCCAGCCAGGCTGGCCACCAGCTGGACTGGCTGCAATCGAATGCCGAGCATGTGCTGGTAGATCGCGTGCATGCGGCCCGTGAGGATGGCACCGCCATCATCCTGATCAATCCCGCGGCCTTTACCCATACCAGCGTAGCGCTGCGCGATGCCCTGCTGGGGGTCGCACTGCCCTTCATCGAGCTGCACCTGTCCAATACCCATGCCCGCGAGGCGTTCCGCCATCATTCCTATCTTTCCGATGTGGCACGCGGCGTGATCATGGGGTTTGGCGCTCGAAGTTACGACATGGCGCTTGATGCCGCCCTGGCCGATCTTGCCTAGCAGGAACCCCCATTTCCAGCCACCTTTATATCGGGATGAATTTCATGGATATCCGCAAGGTCAAGAAGCTGATCGAGCTGCTCGAAGAGTCCAACATCAGCGAAATCGAGATCCAGGAAGGCGAAGAGTCCGTTCGCATCAGCCGCCATCCGCAGGGCTTCGCCCAGCAGCCGATGATGCAGGCCCCGATGATGATGCAGCAGCAACCGATGCAGCAGCAGGCCGCACCGGCAGCCGGCAGCGTCGAGGCACCGGCAGCCGCCGCTCCGGCAGCGCCGCAGGGCCACACCATCAATTCGCCGATGGTCGGCTCCTTCTATCGCTCTCCGGCACCGGGCTCCAAGGCCTTCATCGAAGTCGGCCAGAGCGTCAAGAAAGGTGATACCGTCTGCATCGTCGAAGCCATGAAGATGATGAACCAGATCGAAGCCGACAAGGATGGTGTGGTGGAAGCCATTCTGATCGAAGACGGCGAGCCGGTTGAATTCGACCAGCCCATGATCGTCATTTCCTGATCCCAACGGACACGTCACCATGCTCGACAAGGTACTGATTGCCAACCGCGGCGAGATTGCACTTCGCATCCTTCGCGCCTGCAAGGAACTGGGCATCAAGACGGTAGCGGTGCACTCCAAGGCCGACCGCGATCTGATGCACGTCCGCCTGGCCGACGAAGCTGTCTGCATCGGCCCGGCCTCCTCTGCCAAATCCTATCTGCACATCCCGGCGCTGATCGCAGCCGCCGAGGTGACGGACGCCGACGCCATCCATCCGGGCTACGGCTTCCTGTCGGAAAACGCCAACTTCGCCGAGCAGGTCGAACGCTCAGGCTTCGCCTTCATCGGCCCGCGCGCTGACACCATCCGCATGATGGGTGACAAGGTCGCGGCCATCGAAGCGATGAAGCTGGCCGGCGTCCCGACCGTACCGGGCTCCGATGGTCCGGTGCCGCAGGATGAAGACGAGATGTTCGCCATCGCCGAGCGTATCGGCTACCCGGTGATCATCAAGGCCGCCGCTGGCGGTGGTGGTCGCGGCATGCGCGTGGTGCACTCCAAGGCCAGCCTGCTGTCCTCGGTGAGCATCACCCAGGGTGAAGCCGCCGCGGCCTTCGGCGACGGCACGGTGTACATGGAGAAATTCCTCCAGAACCCGCGTCACGTCGAAGTCCAGGTGCTGGCCGATGGCCAGGGCAACGCCATTCACCTGTATGACCGCGACTGCTCCCTGCAGCGTCGTCACCAGAAGGTGCTGGAAGAAGCGCCGGCACCGCAGCTGGATGAGGAAGCCCGTGCCAAGGTCCTCAAGTCGTGCACCGATGCCTGCATCGAGATCGGCTATCGTGGCGCCGGCACCTTCGAATTCCTGTACGAGAACGGCGGGTTCTACTTCATCGAGATGAACACCCGCGTTCAGGTCGAGCACCCGGTGACCGAGATGGTCACGGGCGTCGACATCGTCAAGGAGCAGCTGCGCATCGCCTCCGGCCTGCCGCTATCCATCAAGCAGGAAGACGTCAAGCTGCGTGGCCACGCCTTCGAATGCCGCATCAATGCCGAAGACTCGCGCACCTTCATGCCGTCTCCGGGCAAGGTCGAGCTCTATCACGCGCCGGGCGGTCTGGGCGTGCGCATGGACTCGCACCTGTACTCCGGCTACACCGTGCCGCCGCACTACGATTCCCTGATCGGCAAGCTGATCACCTGGGGCGAGAGCCGCGAGATCGCATTGACGCGCATGCGCAATGCCCTCGATGAGCTGCTGGTGGAAGGCATCAAGACCAACACTGACCTGCAGAAGGATCTGGTGCGTGATGCCGGCTTCCAGGAAGGTGGCGTCAACATCCATTATCTGGAGAAGAAGCTGGGCCTGTAATCTGCCCTGCTTGAGACTGGCAGCGCAACTCAAGACGCGTATCGCCCCCGACCACGCCGAGATTCTCGAGCATCTGCTGATGGAAGAAGGTGCCTGCGCCATCACCCTGCAGGACGCCGAGGATCAGCCACTGTTCGAGCCGGATCTCGGCAGCACGCCGCTGTGGAGCGAGACAGTGCTTACCGGCCTGTGGGATGGCACCGAAGGCATCGAGACCATGCGCGAGCGGGTCAAGGCCGGCTGGGCGGCACTGATTCCCGATGAGCCCTGCCCGGAGATCGAGGTCGAGATTCTCGAGGACCGCGACTGGACACGTGAGTGGATGGACGGCTTCGAGCCACTCAAGATGGGCCAGCGGCTGTGGATCGTGCCCAGCTGGCATGACGCGCCGGAACAGGACGCCGTCAACCTGATGCTCGACCCGGGCCTGGCCTTCGGCACCGGCACTCACCCGACCACCGCCCTGTGCCTGGAATGGCTCGATGGCCTGGCCGTGGAGGGCAAGCTCGCCCGGCACAGCGTGCTGGACTTCGGCTGCGGCTCCGGCATCCTGGCCATCGCCGCACTCAAGCTCGGCGCGGTGGATGCCATGGGCACCGATATCGATCCCCAGGCCCTGCAGGCCTCCCGCGACAACGCCCAGCGCAACGAGGTCAGCGACAGGCTGACACTGTGCTACCCGGACCGCCTGCCGGACGCGGGCTATCAGATCGTGGTCGCCAACATCCTGGCCGGCCCGCTGGTCGAGCTGGCCCCGCAGATCGCGGGCAGTGTGGCCCCGGGTGGCCTCCTGGCGCTTTCCGGCATTCTCGCGCCCCAGGCGGGAGACGTGCTCGAGGCCTATCGTGAGGCCGGCCTGATCATGGAAGAGCCCACCGAGCGCGATGGCTGGGTGCGCCTCAACGGCCAGCGCCCGCTCGAGGGCTGAGCCACGCGATGAAGACCTCCGGAACGCGCCACGGATGAAATAGCCCTTCAAACCCTGCGGCGCTCTAGGTATCATGACGCCCCCGTGATGCCTGCATCGCGCGCCACCCCACTGCATGACACGAGCCCCATGACCGAGACATCCCTTCACGCCGAGCTCCCGCGCATCGGTGTGCACCAGTTGCCCAATCGCGTGATTCTGGCCCCGATGGCCGGCGTCACCGATCGCCCGTTCCGACAGCAATGTCGTGAGCTGGGCGCGGGGCTCGTGGTCTCGGAGATGGTGACCAGTGACAAGCGCCTGTGGAACACCGTCAAGTCGCGCACGCGCATGAATCATGCCGGTGAACCCGGCCCGCGTGCCGTGCAGATCGCCGGGGGCGATGCCGCGATGCTGGCCGAGGCCGCCGCGCTGAATGCCGAGATGGGTGCCGAGATCATCGACATCAACATGGGCTGCCCGGCCAAGAAGGTCTGCAACAAGGCCGCCGGGTCTGCCCTGATGCGCGATGAGCGTCTGGTCGGCGAGATTCTCGAGGCCGTGGTGCGTGCCGTGAAGGTGCCGGTCACGCTGAAGATGCGCACCGGCTGGTGCGAGGAAACACGCAACGCCATCACCATCGCGCGCATGGCCGAGAGTGCCGGCATCCAGGCGCTCTCCGTGCATGGTCGCACCCGTCAGCAGAAATATACCGGTGAGGCCGAATACGACACCATCGCTGCGGTGAAGGCGGCAGTCTCGATTCCGGTCTTCGCCAATGGCGATATCGACAGCGGCGAGAAAGCGCGACATGTGCTTGACTATACGGGCGCCGATGCCGTGATGGTCGGCCGTGCGGCCCAGGGCAACCCCTGGATCTTCCGCGAGATCAATCACTATCTGGCCACTGGCCAGGTAGCTTCCGGCCCGAGCGATGCGGAGCGTGCCCAGGTGATGCGCACCCATCTCGAGGCCCTGTATGAATTCTACGGTGACTACATGGGCGTGCGCATCGCGCGCAAGCATGTGGGCTGGTACCTGGCGACCCGCGAGGATGGCAGTGAGTTGAAGCGCAGCTTCAATCCTCTCGAGGAGCCCGATGAACAGCGCCAGTTCCTGACCCGCCTGTTCGGCGAGCCGGAAGGCATCGCCCGCACCGAGACGCAAGGAAGTCACGCAGCATGACCAGCAGGCACCCTCTATCCCCTGACGACGCAAGCCAGGCCACGCTGATGACGCCCGTTCGGCACCATCAGACCCTGCGCGAAGCCGTCGAGCATTCCATGGCGCGCTACTTCGCCCACCTGGATGGCGAGCAGGTCACCGACCTGCATGCCATGGTGATGGCCGAGGTCGAGGCGCCGCTGCTGGAAGCGGTGATGGCCCACGCCCAGGGCAACCAGACCCGCGCCGCCGATATGCTGGGCCTCAATCGAGGCACGCTGCGCAAGAAGCTCAAGCAGTTTGATCTGATCTGACCCCGCCGGGGCATCCTCACAGGTGCCCCGGCGTCTTTTTGTTGATCCACGAGTGGAGCATCATGCAAGCCAAGCCCCAAGCCATCCGTCGCGCCCTCCTGAGCGTTTCCGACAAGACCGGCATCGTCGAATTCGCCCGTGCCCTCGACGCCCGTGGCGTCGCCCTGCTGTCTACCGGCGGCACCTTCCGTCTGCTCAAGGACAACGGCCTGGCCGTGACCGAAGTCTCCGAGCACACCGGCTTCCCGGAAATGATGGATGGCCGGGTCAAGACCCTGCATCCCAAGATCCACGGCGGTATTCTCGGTCGACGCGGTCAGGATGATGCGGTGATGGCCGAGCACGGCATCGACCCCATCGACATGGTCATCGTCAACCTGTATCCGTTTGCCGCCACCGTGGCCAACCCGGATTGCTCGCTGGAAGACGCCATCGAGAACATCGATATCGGCGGCCCGACCATGGTACGTTCTTGCGCCAAGAACCACGCGCACACCACCATCGTCGTCAACGCGGCCGACTACGACCGCGTGATCGCCGAGATGGACGCCAATGACAATGCCGTCAGCGACGAGGCGCGCTTCGACCTGGCCGTGGCAGCCTTCGAGCACACCGCCGCCTACGACGGCGCCATCGCCAACTGGCTGGGTCAGCGGGTCGAGGGTGGCAGTGAAGGTCTGCCGCGTCAGTACAACGTCAGCCTGAGCAAGAAGCAGGACATGCGTTACGGCGAGAACCCGCATCAGCAAGCGGCCTTCTACGTCGAGGACGGTGCCACCGAGGCCAGCGTCGCCACGGCCGTGCAGGTCCAGGGCAAGGCGTTGTCCTACAACAACGTCGCCGATACCGATGCCGCCTTCGAGTGCGTCAAGGCCTTCGACGAGACCGCCTGTGTCATCGTCAAGCACGCCAACCCGTGTGGTGTCGCCATCGGCGAGTCTGCCCTGGCCGCCTACGAGCGCGCCTATCAGACCGACCCGACCAGCGCCTTCGGCGGCATCATCGCCTTCAACGTGCCGCTGGACGCCGAGACTGCGCAGGCCATCGTCTCGCGCCAGTTCGTCGAGGTGATCATCGCCCCGGGAATCAGCGACGAAGCCGCTGCCATCGTCGCCACCAAGGCCAACGTGCGTCTGCTCGACGTCGCGGAGGCCTGGGCGGCCGAGCGTACCGGCGGTCACGACTTCAAGCGCGTCACCGGCGGTCTGCTGGTGCAGGACCGCGATCAGGGCATGGTCGGCCGTGATGAACTCAAGATCGTCACCGAGCGCGCGCCGAGCGAGCAGGAACTCAACGACCTGACCTTCGCCTGGAAAGTGGCCAAGTTCGTCAAGTCCAACGCCATCGTCTACATCAAGGATGGCCAGACCATCGGTGTGGGCGCCGGTCAGATGAGCCGCGTCTATTCGGCCAAGATCGCCGGCATCAAGGCCGCCGATGAAGGGCTGGAAGTGCCGGGCTCCGTGATGGCCTCCGATGCCTTCTTCCCGTTCCGTGACGGCATCGACGCCGCGGCGGCGGCCGGTATCACGGCCGTCATCCAGCCGGGTGGCTCCATGCGTGATCAGGAAGTCATCGATGCGGCCAACGAAGCCGGCATCGCCATGGTCTTCACCGGCATGCGTCACTTCCGTCACTGATCATTCGACAGGCAGTCTGACCAGGCGCAGGAAGTTGTCACGGGCGACATTGTGCGCCGTCTGTGGCGACAGGGCATCGAGGAATGGCGTGTAACTTGCCAGGATATCGCCCACCGAGCCGAAGCGCCCGACCACGTCACTGCCAAGCACGAAGCGCTGTGGGAAGCGCTCGACCAGCTTGACCCAGCGCGCACGCGGCTGGCCCTTGTCATCCAGCAGATACGGCTCCAGCACTGACCAGGACAGGTCGATATTCAGGTTGGGATAGGTTTCCAGCATGCGCTCGATCTCGCCGTGCAGCCATGTCATGCGCCCCAGGCGACGATTGAGCTCGGCACTGGTACCCGCGTGTGCCCAGATGAAGGTCGTGTCCGGATTGTCGCGCACCGCACTCTCGAATTCCTCGAGATACAGCCCCTCATGCCCCTCACGCTTGCTGGTGACATTGGAATGCACCATCACCGGCAGGCCCTTCTCCGCCGCCAGCGCATAGACCTTTCTCAAGGCGGGATGATTGGCTCGTGGCGTCTCGCCCTCGGTCAGGCGCGTCAGGTCATCATGACGCGTGAAGACCTCGCCGATGCCTTTCCAGAAGCCGGGATAGATCGCCATCAACTGGCGAATCTCATCGGCAGCATTCAGATCAGTGGGGTTGAAGCCGGTGATGAACGGCGAGAAACGCGCCTGGACCGGCTCGGGAGCGCGAGTCAACGCCTCGGCCAGAATGTAATCGGTACCGGAGTACCAGTAGACCGGCCCATCATCACCCATGTAGTAACGCGGCTTCTTGGGCGCGTCCTGCTGCCATTTCTTGGCGACACCGATGCCCGTGATCAGGGCATGATCCACCTGCGCCTCATCCATGACATCCAGCAAGGCCCCCAAGCCATCGCCCTGCTGGAAGAAGTCGACGAAGTGCAGGTGGGCGTCGCTGTAGTGATAATCGCGTGTCTCATCGGCAGCCACGGGCTCGGCGACAGCCATGCTGCCGGCAAGCCCCAACAGCAACGCCAGCGCCCCCTGGAGGAGAGGACGCTGGCGCAGACAGGACAGGCGAGAGAAACGGACGGGGCGAGAGGCCCCTTGCCGGCGCAAGTGTCCTCAGCTCGCCAATACCGCACCATTCATGCCGGAGGGGCGGCTGGCCTGTTGTTCAGCTGCCTGCTGACGACGGGCAGTCACACGATTCCAGACCTTCTCGTGGAAGAAGAAGGCGACGGTGTTGACCGCAGGCTCGACGATGGCGACCAGACCGCCGACCACGATGTCACCGGTCAGCAGGTAGGTGACACCGAAGGCGATGGAGAAGTGCATGCTGGCAAAGGTCAATGTCTTGATCATGTTGGCTGCCCTCCGGGCGGTCTCCTCAAGGTCGCCATGACGCCGCCACTCGACTCTGATGCCCTCCAGACGCTGCTTGAACGCCTGTCCAATGATGCCAGCCGCTGCTTCAACGAGGGCAAGGTCGCGGATTACATCCCGGCCCTGGCGCAGGTGGACCCGGATCAGTTCGGGATTGCCGTCTGTCATGTCGATGGCCGCGTCCAGTATGCCGGGGATGCACACACGCGCTTCTCGATCCAGTCGATCTCCAAGGTCCACGCGCTGGTACTGGCGATGCAGCGTCTGGAAAGCGACGAGATATGGTCACGCGTGGGACGTGAACCCTCTGGCCAGGCGTTCAATTCGATCATGCAGCTGGAGGTCGAGAACGGCATTCCACGCAACCCGTTCATCAATGCCGGGGCACTGCTGATCACGGACCTGCTGGTCTCGCGCATCGTCTCGATCCAGAACACGCTGCGTGAACAACTCAGACGCCTGTCCGGCAGCCCCGACATCGGCTTCGACGAGAAGGTGGCGCGCTCCGAGATGGACCACAAGGCACGCAATGCCTCGCTCGCCTACCTGATGCAGGCCTATGGCAACGTGCACTCCGATGTGGATGACCTGCTGGACACCTACTTCCACAGCTGTTCGGTATCGATGAACTGCGTGGAGCTGGCCCGCAGCTTCGCCTTCCTGGCCAATCGTGGCGTCAATCCGCTGGATGGCAAGGAAGTGGTCTCACCCTTGGAGACACGCCAGCTCAATGCGCTATTGCTGACCTGTGGGCTCTATGACGCGGCGGGAGACTTCGCCTGGCGCGTGGGCCTGCCGGGCAAGAGTGGTGTCGGCGGCGGCATCATCGCCATCCTGCCGGGACAGATGAGCATCTGTGTGTGGTCGCCGCGCCTGGACGGCTATGGCAACTCGATTGCCGGCCGGCATGCATTGGAAGGATTGGTGGCGGGAATGGGGCTGTCACCGCTGGGCTGAGGAGTGAGGAGTGAGGAGTGAGGGCTGAGAAGGGAGAACTGAGAAGTGCGGGCTGACAATACTGAGCTGGGAACCGGCCATAAAAAAGGGCAAGTCGCGTCCGCCACGCCACTCGCCCTGTCTTCAATCCTTGAAGACTATCACCACAGGTCCCGCTCTTTGACTGTAGCGTAAATAAGCATATCCACAAGTAAGAGAATGCCGACAAAGCACACCTGTCTTTGTCCCTGATCTGCGGTAAACGACAGCGGCATACCGCTTTGGTCTGACACACGCAGCGCGATCAATGCCCGAGACACCTCACCTCTACGACCAATGACGCATGGGCCTCTTGTCGCGAGATTGCTCTGAATGACATGAAAAAGCCCGCCCGGTGTCCCGGGCGGGCTTTTTGGCATCTGATGTCATGTCCGGTCATTGCCTTGAGCGCTGGCCATCCATCGACGATGCCACGTTCAAGGATGCAACGGCTCAGCCAAGTGAGAGACACAGATACTTGGTTTCCATGTACTCCTCGAGGCCATACTTGGAGCCCTCACGGCCCAGCCCCGATGCCTTGGTGCCGCCGAAGGGCGCGGCGGCGTTGGAGATCAGTCCGGTGTTGATACCGACCATGCCGTAATCCAGACCTTCCGAGACGCGCCAGACACGCTTGAGATCCGTGCTATAGAAATAGCTGGCCAACCCGAACTCGGTATCGTTGGCCATCTCGATGGCCTCTTCCTCGCTCTCGAAGGGGAAGATGGCTGCCAGCGGCCCGAAGGTTTCCTCACGGGCCACCTTCATCTCCGGCGTCACCTGCGAGATCAACGTCGGGGTGAAGAAACTGCCACCCAGCGGATGCGGATGGCCGCCCAGCAACAGCTCGGCCCCCTTGTCGAGCGCATCCTGCACGTGATCCGTGACCTTCTCGACGGCGTCACCATCAATCAGTGGGCCGACCTTGACGCCCTCTTCCATGCCGTTGCCCACGGTCAACTCGGCATTCATCGCCGCTGCCAGCTTCTCGCTGAAGGCATTGACCACGCTGGACTGCACCAGGAAACGGTTGGTGCAGACGCAGGTCTGGCCGGCGTTGCGGAATTTGGCTGCCATCGCGCCTTCCACCGCCGCATCGAGATCGGCGTCTTCGAACACCAGGAAGGGCGCATTGCCGCCAAGCTCGAGCGAGATCTTCTGGATATGCTGTGAGGCATTGGCCATCAGTCCGCGGCCAACTTCGGTGGAGCCGGTGAAGGTGACCTTGCGCACGAGACGCGAATCGGTCATCGCCTTGGCGATATCCCTGGCCGAGCCCGGCACCACGTTGAAGACACCACGCGGCACACCAGCGCGCTCCGCCAGCACCGCCAGCGCCAGCGCCGAGAAGGGAGTCTGACTGGCAGGCTTGACCACGATGGGGCAGCCCGCCGCCAATGCGGCACCCGCCTTGCGGGTGATCATCGATGACGGGAAGTTCCACGGCGTGATCGCCCCCACGACACCCACGGGTTGCTTGAGCACCATGATGCGCTGATCACGCTTGGCTGCCGGAATGGTGTCACCGTAGACTCGCTGCCCTTCCTCGGCGAACCAGCGCAGGAAGCTGGCGGCATACTGGATCTCACCGGCGGATTCGGCGAGTGGCTTGCCCTGCTCCAGGGTCATGATCTGCGCCAGGTCATCCTTGTGCTCCTGCATCAGGGCGTACCACTTCATCAGGATGTCGGCACGTTCCAGCGCGGGGGTTTCCTTCCAGTCAGCGAAGGCATTCTGGGCCGCCTCGATGGCACGCTCGGTTTCCGCATAGCCCAGACGAGGCACTCGGCCGATGATCTCGCCGGTGGCCGGATTGTCGACCTCTATCTGCTCACCGGAATCCGCGGCGACCCAACCACCATCGATATAGGCAAAGGGGCGAAAGAGACTGGTATCGTTGAGATGTTCCATGAAGACTCCAGAGGCATGCAGGTGGATCGAGGCGGCGTCCGACACTTGCCGTCTGGATATGGTCTTCCCGGCTGTCCGACAGGGTGATGGACACCGAATCGGAGAAGCGCAGCGCATGCGGCTTGTCGATCTCGACCTGAGCCGTCAGCACCTGCTCATGCTGCATCACGATATCCAGCACTTCCCGCGTCATGCGCTCGAGCAATGCGAAACGCCCGTCCTCGACATGCGCGATCAGCTGCTTGGTGATGGTGCGATAGTTGAGGGCTTCGCTGATGTGGTTGAACTGTACCGCACGCGCGGCGCGGTAACGGATCACCACATTGATCACGACGTCCTGACGATTCTGGATCTCGTCATCGTTGATCCCGATATAGGTGCGCAGACGCAGGTTCTTGATGCGAATGGTGGCGAGATCATGATCGAGATGTTCATCGTGCAAGGCATGCATCGGCATCGACGGGGACTCCTGAACAAGAGATGTCAGACAAACGACTCACAGACGACGACGCCGCCTCGAGAGGCGGCGTCGTGGCTATCGGATCAGCTGATCAGGGTCAGGAATTCCTGACGGGTCGGCTGATTCTCGCGGAAGGCCCCCAGCATCACGGAGGTCTTCATGCTGGAATTCTGCTTTTCCACGCCACGCATCATCATGCACATGTGGCGCGCCTCGACCACCACCGCCACACCCCGTGCGCCGGTCACCTGCTGGACCGCCTCAGCGATCTGCTTGGTGAGGTTTTCCTGGATCTGCATGCGGCGCGAGTACATGTCGGTGATGCGCGCGAACTTGGACAGCCCCAGCACCTTGCCCGCCGGCAGATAGGCGATATGGCACTTGCCGATGAACGGCAGCATGTGATGCTCGCACATCGAGTAAAGCTCGATGTCCTTGACCAGTACCATCTCGTCGGTGTCCGAGGTGAAGACGGCGCCGTTGACGATCTCCTCCAGCGACTGATGATAGCCATGGGTCAGGAACTGCATGGCCTTGGCAGCACGCATGGGCGTGTCCTGCAGGCCCTCGCGCTGCGGATCCTCACCCAATGCAGTGATGATCTGGCGGTAATGGTTGGCAATCTCTTCGGTCATCCGTCTGCCTATGGTATCGGTCAGGGGCGCGCATGAGCGCACGCATAGCAGGGGTAAAGCACATAACTTATACAGCCAGCCAGCGAGGAGCATCAAGCACGACTCGCTGCTGCTCAAGACTGCGGATGTGGTCATCCCAGTACCCCAGGCTCGCGACATGCGAGAAGGCCTGCGGGAAGGCGGGATCCGTCCAGCGCCGTACCACCCAGGCACTGTGACGCACCATGCGCAGCGTACGCAGTGTCTCGATCCACTTCAGCTCCCCGCGATTGAAGTCGCAGTGCTGCTCATATCCTTCCAGCACCTCGGACAACTGCATGTGGAGCTCGGGGTCACTCTCTCCCGTCAACAGCATCCACAGATCCTGAATGGCAGGCGCATTGAGACAATCATCGAAATCCACCAGCGCGAAGCTGTCATCCCGCCCCAGCATGTTGCCGATATGGCAGTCACCATGCGCACGCAGCAAGCCACTCTGCGGCCAGCTCTGCTCCGCCACCAGGGGGCGCAACGCCTCGATGACACGCTGATAGCTTTCACTCTGACGCTCACTCAGCCAGTCGGAGGCCAGCACGCTGTCACGACTCTCGTCGAGGATGCGCAGTGGCGTGAGCGTTTCACGCTCCTGGAAGAGGCCTTGACGTCCGACGGCGTGCACGCGACCGATCAGCTCTCCCAGATGGTAGAGGTGCTCGGGAGATTCGAGTTCGGGAGCCCGCCCGACCACATGGGGAAACAGCGCGAAGTCGAAGCCTTCGTGATGATGCAGGGTCTCCCCCTTGGCATCCGCCCAGGCGGGCGCACCGGGAACGCCCTCGGCTTCCAGCTCGGCCAGAAAGGCGTGTTCCTCGAGGATCTGGGCGCGGCTCCAGCGATCCGGACGATAGAACTTGGCGACCCAGCGCCGCCGGTCATCATCGGCCAGGTGATAGACCCGATTCTCATAACTGTTGAGCGCGAAGGGCTCGCCGGGCAACCAGAAACCAAGCGACTCGACGGCGGCCACGACACGATCCGGCGCAAGCGCATCAAAGGGATGTGAACGCTTGTCCAGTTCGCCTTCCCGGGATGACGCAGCCTCCCAGGTGTTGCCGTTGGCGCGCTCATCAAGCTCGCGCGAGGTGCCGGATGATTGCGAATCAGCAGGTGTAACAGGATCAATAGGCATGGCAATTCCTCGGGCATGGACCAGCAAACGGCTGCCGGACCTTGCATGCTATGAGATTAGACCCTCACACCGCCAGTCCCGCAGGCCATAGACCAATAGCATCATGGCGAACCAGGCGGCGTACGCGCTAGCACACAGGCGACGACCTCTCGAGCCCCCGCCCGCTGACAGGCCTGCGCCAGGCTGTCGAGGGTCGCGCCACTGGTCATGACATCATCGATCAACAGCACGCTTTCCGGCAGAGTCTCACTGCCTGCCTGAAGAAGGATCTCACTCCCATGACCGTAGAAGCCCCGAGCGTGACCACGCAAACCTCGCACGACGAACGGACCAACGCAGATGGCGAGGTACGTCACGACTGGCGCGTCGAGGAAATCGAAGCGTTGTTCGCCCTGCCCTTCAATGACCTGCTGTTCCGGGCCCAGCAGATCCACCGCCAGCACTTCGATCCGAATGCCGTCCAGGTCTCGACCCTGCTGTCGATCAAGACCGGCGCCTGCCCGGAGGACTGCAAGTACTGCCCGCAGTCAGGCCACTACAACACTGGCCTGGGTAAGGAAAAGCTGATGGAGATCCAGAAGGTGGTCGAGCAGGCCCGCGCCGCCAAGGATGCCGGTGCCAGCCGTTTCTGCATGGGCGCCGCCTGGAAGAGCCCGCGGGAGCGCGATCTCGAGGTGGTCACCGAGATGGTGCGTCAGGTGAAATCACTGGGACTGGAAACCTGCATGACGCTGGGAATGGTCGATACCGATCAGGCCAGAAAGCTCGCGGATGCCGGCCTCGACTACTACAACCACAATCTGGACACCTCACCGGAGTACTACGGCGAGATCATCACCACGCGCAGCTACAGCGAGCGCCTGGACACCCTGGCCAGCGTGCGCGAAGCCGGCATGAAGGTATGCTCCGGCGGCATTCTCGGCATGGGGGAAACCACCACGGATCGTGCCGGCCTGCTGCGCCAGCTGGCCAATCTGCAACCACAGCCGGAATCGGTGCCGATCAACATGCTGGTCAAGGTGGCGGGCACACCGCTGGAAAATGTCGAGGATCTCGATCCCATCGAGTTCATCCGTGCCATCGCCGTGGCGCGCATCATGATGCCGAAGAGTCACGTGCGCCTGTCCGCCGGTCGCGAGCAGATGGACGATTCCACCCAGGCATTGGCCTTCCTCGCCGGCGCCAACTCCATCTTCTATGGCGAGCGTCTGCTGACCACCGGCAATCCGCAGGCCAACCGTGACCGCGAGCTGTTCGAGCGCCTCGGCCTGCACCCGGAAACCCGCCAGGAAGTCGCCAGTGACGATGTGCGGGAAGCGGCGCTCAAGGCGGCCATGGAAGAACAGGCGCGCGCCAACGTCGAAGGCAGCCTGTTCTACGATGCCACCCGCGAGGCGACGCCCGCCAGCAGTGAAGGCCAGGTGCGTGAACGCAAGCCCTGCGGTCTGGTGGTCTGATCTCACGTGGCCACCCGCTCACGCTCACGCACGCGCTCCAGTACCGGCGCAAGCGCAAGCTTCGCCCACCTGGACGATCTGCTCGCCAGACGCGAGCAGGTCGGGCGCTATCGCCGGCGCCTGACACTGGACTCCCCACAGGGGCCCAACGTCAGCCTCTCCGGGCAGGCGGCAGATGAAGAGGCACGTCCGCTGCTCAACTTCGCCGCCAATGATTATCTGGGACTGGCCAATCATCCCTCGCTGATCGAGGCCGGCTGTCGTGCAGCCCGGGAATTCGGTGTCGGCAGCGGCAGTGCCCATCTGGTCAATGGTCACCAGACGCTTCATCACCGACTGGAAGCCCGTCTGGCCGAATTGACCGGACGCCCGCGTGCGCTGTTGTTCTCCACCGGCTTCATGGCCAATCTCGGCGTGATCGATGCGCTCGCGAGCGCCTCGCGCGAGGCCGGGCGCACTCTCGAGATCTTTCATGACCGTCTCAACCACGCCAGCCTCCTCGATGGCGCGCGGCTGGCATCCTCCGGCAACTCAGCCGTGCGCTCGCGCCGCTTCCATCATCGCGACCTCGAGGATCTCGAGCGCCAGCTGGCACGCTCCCGGGCCGATGACAGGCTGGTGATCAGCGATGGCGTGTTCAGCATGGATGGCGACTGTGCCGATATCACGGGCCTGGCTCGGGCATGTGCTCGCCATGGCGCCTGGCTGATGATCGACGATGCGCATGGGGTGGGCGTGCTGGGCGAGCACGGCGAAGGACTGGTCGGACGGGACACTCCGCTGGCCGAAGTGCCGGTATTGGTGGGCACGCTGGGCAAGGCCCTGGGCAGCGCTGGCGCCTTCGTCGCCGGCAGCGAGGCGTTGATCGAAAGCCTGATCCAGCTGGCCCGCCCATATATCTACACCACGGCGCAACCCCCGCACGTCGCTGCCGCCACCCTGGCAGCGCTGGATATCGTCGAGCAGGAACCACAGCGACGCGAGCACCTGGCGGCGCGCGTACGACAGTTTCGCGAGGGGTGTGCAGCTCTGCTGGCAGGCAGTGGTCTGGCGCTCGGCCTGCCTGACACGTCTGGTGCTGTTCAACGGCTGGGGTATCGATGCCCGCATCTGGCAACCCTTGACACGGCATCGCGGCCTTCGTGACCGGCACCGACACGGAAATCGGCAAGACCTTCATCGCAAGCGCCTTGCTGGCTCGTGCCCGCATGCGGGGCCTGAGCACTCTCGGACTCAAGCCCGTGGCGTCAGATTGTTTCGAGAGTCACGACGGGCTGGTCAATGCCGATGCCCTGTCGCTGCAGGCACAGTGCGAGCCGCCCGCGGATTACGAGAGCATCAATCCCTGGCGATTCGCTCCGGCCATCGCGCCGCATATCGCCGCACGCCAGGCAGGCGTGAGTCTCGAAGTGGCCAAAATCTCTCGACACATTCGTCACCAGCGCGAGAGGGCCCCGCGTGACCTGACCTTGATCGAGGGAGCAGGCGGCTGGCGCGTTCCGCTCAATGACGAGGAAGATTTCTCGGATCTGGCCATCGCCTTGGAGCTACCGGTGATCCTGGTGGTAGGCCTGAGACTCGGGTGCATCAATCATGCACGTTTGACCCTGGAAGCCATCGAGCGCGATGGGCTTGAGGTGGCAGGCTATGTCATCAACCATCTGGAAGCCGACATGGAAGTCAGTGAAGACAACATGGCGACGTTGTCGCGCACGCTGAAAGCGCCCTGTCTCGGCGTGGTGCCTTGGGTGCGTGATGATGACCTCACTGACAGCCGCCATGCGGCAGAACGCGCCGCGAGCTATCTGCAATTGCCCTGCGGACTCGAGTCACGCAGCCAACATGAGGGATAATTGGCCACAAGCGATTGACTTGAAAGGCATCGCAGGTAAAATGCACGCCAGCTTCTCGCGGAAGTGGTGGAATTGGTAGACACGCCAGATTTAGGTTCTGGTGCCGCAAGGTGTGGGGGTTCGAGTCCCCCCTTCCGCACCATCAGCACATCCTGCTGATGCCCTCACAATGCCAGGATTGGCGACGTCTTGCGGCGCAGCATAGCGCGACGCGACGTGATGACAAGGAACCTGCAGATGACTCGGCCACGTCTGATCATCAACCGTCTGGATGCGGATCGCATTCAGCGCCTGATCGATAGCCAGCAGCATGATGACGAGCTGGCAACCCGCCTGGAAAGCCGCCTGATTCAGGCGGAGATCGTGCCACCGGATGACTTTCCGAACAATCACGTCAGCATGCGCAGTCATCTGCGCCTCACCGGCTCTCGCTCTGGCCATCATGAACTGATGCTGCGTTATCCAGACCCCGCAAGCGATGAATGCATTCCGTTTCACTGCGCCGGATCGAAATCCTCGAGACGGAAGGCCATCAGCGGTGCAGCACCTGCCGCGATCTGGGCTTCCAGCGCGACGGCGCGCGGCAAGACCCGCTGGACGAAGTAGTTGCCCATGGCCAGCTTGCGACGGTAGAAATCCTCCCCGCTGGCACCCGATGTCGCCAATCCCTGTACCGCGGCACGCGCCATGCGCAACCACAGATAGCTGTAGACACACAGCCCGGCCAGGTCGAGGAAATCGCAGGCTGCCGCCCCCAGCTCCTCGGGATTGTCATCCGCACGGGCCAGCAACTGCTCGGCGACACACTCCAGGCGCGCCAGTTCCTGCTGGCAGGCCTCGGCGAACGGCCGGGTCCGCTCGTCGTCATCCTGTCCCTCAAGCTCGGCCCTGACCTGCTCGGCAAAGCGTGCCACGTACGCCCCGCGATTGCGGTAGAGCTTGCGTCCGACCAGATCCATCGCCTGGATCCCATTGGTGCCTTCGTAGATCATCGCGATGCGGGCATCGCGCACGTACTGCTCGGCACCCCACTCCACGCAATAACCATTGCCGCCATAGAGCTGTTGCGCCATGACGGTGGCATCGAAGCCACGATCCGTCAGCAGCGCCTTGGCGATCGGCGTCAGGAATTGCACCAGTGCATCCGCATCAGCCTTCACCGCTTCATCGGCGTGATACTTGACGCGATCCAGCTGCTGACCGACGAAGACGGCAAAGGCCCGCCCGGACTCGTTCCAGACACGGGTTTCCAGCGCCATGCGGCGAACATCAGGATGAACCAGAATCGGATCAGCCGGCTTGTCTGGTGCCTGTGCGCCCGTCGGTGCGCGGCTCTGCAGACGTTCAGCAGCGAAATCCATCGCACTCTGATAGGCCACTTCCCCCAGTCCCAGCCCTTGCAGGCCGATGGAGAGGCGCTCGTAGTTCATCATGGTGAACATCGCCGCCAGCCCCTGGTGCGGCTCGCCGATCAACACCCCTTCGGCACCATCGAAGTTCATCACGCAGGTCGCGCTGCCCTTGATGCCCATCTTGTGCTCGATGGACCCACAGCTGACCGCATTCGATGCCGCGGGCTGTCCCTCGGCATCGAGCAGTTGCCTGGAGACCAGAAACAGCGAGATGCCGCGGGTGCCGGAAGGCGCATCCGGCAGCTTGGCCAGCACCAGATGCACGATGTTGTCGACCATGTCGTGCTCGCCACCGGTGATCCAGATCTTGGTGCCGGTAATGCGATAACGTGGCAGCCCCAGCAGTGGGTCATCACCCTCGAGGGGCTCGGCACGAGTGCGGATCATGCCCAGGTCCGTCCCGCAGTGAGGCTCGGTCAGACACATGGTGCCCAGCCAGTCGCCGGCGTACATGCGCGGCAGAAAGACCCGCTTGACGGATTCAGGGGCATGACTGTCCATCGCCAGACAGGCCCCGGCATTCAGTGCCGGGTAGAGCGCGAAGCTGGTATTGGTGGCGTAGAGCATTTCCTCGAAGGCCACGGTGAGCATCTTTGGCATGCCCTGACCGCCGTATTCAGGGT
This sequence comes from Cobetia sp. ICG0124, assembly GCF_004006355.1. NCBI lineage: Bacteria > Pseudomonadati > Pseudomonadota > Gammaproteobacteria > Oceanospirillales > Halomonadaceae > Cobetia > Cobetia sp. ICG0124. The sequence goes on from NZ_CP024893.1 coordinate 2,515,509, forward strand.
TGCCACCCAACCCCATCCAGCCACCCTCGGCGAGCACCCGATAGGCTTCCTTGAAGCCCTTGGGCGTGGTGACACGCCCCTCTGCGAAGCGCGCGCCCTCGGCATCACCACTCAGGTTCAGCGGCAGCAGCTCTGCCTGGGTCACGCGCGCGCCTTCCTCGAGTATCGCCTCGGCCAGTTCCGCATTCACCTCGGAAGTGGCCTCCATGGTCGCCCATTCCTGCTCGGCCGCGAATACCTCGTTGAGCACGAAACGTGCATCCTTGAGCGGTGCCTGATACTTGGCCATGTGACTCTCCTTGCGATTCAAACGATTGCTTGAAACAATAGGCGCAATCGCTGTCTGCGTCATCTCGACCTTGGCCCAAGCACCTGGGCCAGCGGCGTCGGGTGCTTGCCATCTTCCCAGCCAAGGCTGCTGTCGGCCGTCGGCGAGAACCACTTGAGGGAATCATGCAGCCTGACGACATCCCCGACGATGATCAACGTCGGCGGCTTGAGCCCCTGCCCCGCCACCTGTGCCGGCATCTCCGCCAGAGTCGCCACATGCACGCGCTGACGCGCGGTAGTGCCCTGCTCCACCAGAGCGATCGGCGTGCTGGCCGCCAGACCATGGTGGATCAGCTGCTCGCAGATCAGCGCCAGACTGCCCAGCCCCATGTAGAACACCAGGGTCTGGGCGGGGCGTGCCAGCGCCTCCCAGTCCAGGTCACAGCTGCCATCCTTGAGGTGCCCGGTGACGAAACGCACCGACTGGGCATGATCGCGGTGGGTCAGCGGAATCCCGGCGTAGGCGGCGCAACCGGAGGCCGCGGTGATACCTGGCACCACCTCGAAACTGATCCCGGCATCCGCCAGCGTCTCGAGTTCCTCACCACCACGCCCGAAGATGAAGGCATCGCCTCCCTTGAGGCGCACGACGCGATGGCCAGCGCGCGCATAGTCCACCAGTGCCTGATTGATGCCTTCCTGGGGCACGCTGTGGTCACTGCGCGCCTTGCCGACATACAGCCGGCGGGCTTCAGGCCTGGCCAGTGCCAGAATCTCGTGACTCACCAGCCGGTCATGGATGATCACGTCGGCCTGCTGCAGATGACGCAATGCCTTGAGGGTCAGAAGCTCCGGGTCGCCGGGGCCGGCGCTGACCAGCGCCACCTGACCATGCGTGCCGGTGAAGCGATCCTCCTCCTTCACCGGCAACACCGCCTCGCCCGCGACCAGCCGGGGCGGAAGACGCACGCTGGAGTCCGCCGGATGACGCGGCGCAAACACCATGACATGCTGCTCACGCGCGTGGCGCAGGATACCGCGGTCCCGGCCCTCGCTGCCCGTGACGACCAGCCACAGCTGGCCGGGTGCAGGCACCGGCAACAGCGTATCGGCCACTTCCCAACCCTCTTGACCGCACAGTCTCTCCAGCGCCGGCATTCGGGCATCGCCGTAGACACACAGATCCGCCCCCAGGCCGGCAAAGCGCTCGGCCAGCGCCAGCGCCTCCTGGCCACCGCCGATCAGGCACAGCTGGAGTCGTGAAGGATCACAAGAGAGATTGAGAAATTCCATGGGGCATATCCACAAACGGGGCGAGGCTGGGTAGCAGCCTTCGATGAACGGCATTTTAGAGCATAAGAAACACTCTCTAAAATAACCAATAAGCATAACGACCCCGAAGGCACGTTGTAGCAGAGCCGGGCCTCAGACGTTGAGGGTGTCCACACCGCCCATGTAGCTGCGCAGCGCCTGCGGCACGCTGATGGAACCATCCGCATTCTGATGGTTCTCGAGCACCGCGACCAGACAACGTCCCACCGCCAGGCCGGAGCCATTCAGTGTGTGTACCAGCTGCGGCTTCTTCTGTCCTTCGACACGGGCGCGTGCCTGCATGCGACGTGCCTGGAAGTCTTCGCAGTTGGAGATGGAAGAAATCTCGCGATAGGTATTCTGGCTCGGCAGCCAGACTTCCAGGTCATAGGTCTTGGCCGCCGCGAAGCCCATGTCGCCGGTGCACAACGTCACGGCACGGTACGGCAGCTCCAGCGCCTGCAGGATGGCCTCGGCATGGCCACGCATCTCTTCCAGTGCGTCATAGCTCTTGTCCGCCTCGACCACCTGCACCATCTCGACCTTGTCGAACTGATGCTGGCGAATCATGCCGCGGGTATCGCGACCATAGGCACCCGCCTCGCTGCGGAAGCACGGCGTATGCGCGGTGAACTTGAGCGGCAGGTCGCTGGCGTCGAGAATCTCGTCGCGCACCATGTTGGTCAGCGGCACTTCGGCGGTCGGGATCAGGAAGAATTCGCGATCGTCATTGAGCTTGAACAGGTCTTCCTCGAACTTGGGCAGCTGGCTGGTGCCCATCAAGGAATCACGGTTGACGATGTAGGGCACGTAGAACTCTTCGTAACCGTGCTCGAGGGTCTGCTTGTCGAGCATGAACTGCACCAGCGCACGATGCAGGCGTGCGATGGAGCCGTGCATGATGGCAAAGCGTGAACCGGTGATCTTGGCGGCGAGCTCGAAGTTGAGCTGCCCCTTGAGTTCCCCGAGGTCAACGTGATCACGCACCTCGAAATCGAACTCACGCGGGGTGCCCCAGCGATGCAGCTCGACATTGTCATTCTCGTCGGCGCCTTCCGGCACGTCCGCGTTGGGCAGGTTCGGGATGCTGGCGGCCATGGCCTCCGCCTTGCTCTGCAGCTCGGAGAGCTCTTTCTTGGCGGCGTCGAGGCGCTCGCCCAGATCACTGACTTCCGCCAGCAGCGGTGCGATGTCTTCACCGCGAGCCTTGGCATTGCCGATGGACTTGGAGCGAGTGTTGCGCTCGTTCTGCAGCGATTCGGTCTCGATCTGCAGATCACGGCGACGCGCTTCCAGGGCGGCGAAGGCCTCGGTATCCAGCTGATAGCCACGACGTGCGAGGCGCTCGGCGGTCGCGTCAAGATCGGCGCGCAGAAGTTTCGGGTCCAGCATGTGGGAAGGCTCTCTCGTCAGTTCACTCAGGCCGCATCGCGGCACGGTAAGGTCATGCGCACTAGTCTACCTCAGCCACGCCCCGCTTCGCAGGCCGTCGCTCACAGCAGGGCGCGGGCGAGCTTCATGCCGAGCGCCACCATGCCCAGACAGGCCACCACGCTCACCGCGACGTAGATCAGCCCTGCCAGCATGCGCCCGCTGATCATCAGATTGAGCGCTTCGAGGGCGAAGGTGGAAAAGGTGGTGAAGGCGCCGGTGAAGCCGGCCACCATGATCGCCTGCCAGACAGGCGCAAGCTTGAGCTCCTGGGTGACCCAGATGAACAGGAAGCCCATCAGGCAGCTGCCGAGGAGATTGACCCCGAGCGTCCCCCAGGGGAACCCTCGACCCGCCGTTCCCGTGATCCAGCCACTGACCAGATAACGTCCAAGAGCGCCGATGGCGCCGCCCGCTGCTACTGCCAACCAGGTTCCCATGTCTCGCATCTGCCTCATGCGGACTGCCGGACTGAGCAGGTCCCGCGTGAGGGGGTCTTCCGGATAGAGCGTGAGCGCGCGCCAGCGCTTCCAGCTGCTGCGGTCGGACCCCGACCAGCACACAGAGGCTGGCTTCGCACACCGCGACGTTGCTGGCGTGGCGGACGGCACCGAAACGCCAGCCCAGGCGGTGGCTGCGGACATCATTGCGCGGCGAGAGGTGGAACTCCAGATCATGCCGCGAGATGCCCCTTGAGGCTGGGGCCACGCCTTCAGCTCAGGTAAGCTTAGGCACATCGGCCCACGTGGCCTGCCTGACGCGACTCACTGCCCGAGCGAGATCATGACCGAACGCCTGCTGGATACGCCTGCCCCCGTCGATGCCCTCTACCTGGACTTCCTGGCCGCCCTGCGCGATGCAGGCTTTGCCGGTGACATCAGTCCGGACTACGCCAACCGTACCGTGTTGTCGACTGACAACTCACTGTATCAGGTACTGCCTCAGGCCGTGGTCTATCCACGTCATGCCGAGGACATCCAGTGCATCGCGCGGCTGTCCAACGACCCCCGCTTCGCGGCGGTCACCCTGGCACCGCGTGGCGGCGGTACCGGCACCAATGGCCAGTCACTCAATGATGGTGTGCTGGTGGATGTGTCGCGCCACATGAACCGCATTCTCGAGATCGATGTCGAGAAGCGTCGCGTACGGGTCGAGGCCGGCGTGGTGAAGGATCAGCTCAATGCCGCGCTCAAGCCGCATGGTCTGTTCTTCGCCCCGGAACTCTCGACCTCCAATCGTGCCACCATCGGCGGCATGATCAATACCGATGCGTCCGGCCAGGGGAGCTGTGAATACGGCAAGACTCGTGACCACGTGATCACGCTCGACAGCGTCCTGCTCGACGGGACACGCCTGTCGAGCCATGCCATCGACGATGCCGAGCTCGAGGCACTGTGCGCACGCGAGGATCGCGTCGGTGAAATCTACCGCACCGCGCGCGCCATCGCCGATGAGCGTGCCGAGGAAATCGCCGACATCTTCCCACCGCTCAATCGCTGCCTGACCGGCTACGATCTCGCCCACCTGCGCGAGGTCGATGGGCGCTTCAACCTCAACAGTCTGCTGTGCGGCGCCGAGGGCACGCTGGGCTTCGTGGTCGAGGCCGAGCTGAATGCCCTGCCCATCGCGCCTTGCTCGACGCTGATCAACCTGCGCTACGCGAGCTTCATGGACGCGCTGCGCGACGCCAAGACACTGATGGCGGTCGAGGGCAACCGTCCGACTTCCATCGAGACGGTGGATGACACCGTGCTCAACCTGGCCATGCAGGATTTCGTGTGGGACAGCGTCGAGGAATTCTTCCCGGCCAGTGCCGAGGGCTCCCCGGCCATCGGCGGCATCAACCTGATCGAATTCAATGCCGACAGCGAAGCGGCACTGGACGCCAAGGTGGCCGCCTTCAGCGAGCATCTGGCCAGTGACACCAGCGTCGAGCGCCTCGGCTTCACCGAAGCGCGTGGGCGTGCGCAGATCAGTCGCGTCTATGGCATGCGCAAGCGCTCGGTGGGCTTGCTGGGCAATGTCGAGGGAGAAGCCCGTCCGCTGCCCTTCGTCGAGGACACGGCCGTTCCGCCGGAGCATCTGGCGGACTACATCGCCGAATTCCGCGCCGCTCTCGATGCCCGCGGCCTGCGTTATGGCATGTTCGGGCATGTCGATGCCGGCGTGCTGCACGTACGCCCGGCACTCGACATGAAGGACCCCGCCCAGCAGGCGATGATTCGCGAGATCTCCGACGAGGTCGCCGCCCTCACCCACAAGTACGGTGGCCTGCTGTGGGGCGAACACGGCAAGGGCGTGCGCTCGGAATATGCCCCCCGCTTCTTCGGCAGCCTCTATGGGGCGCTGCAGGACGTGAAGGCGGCCTTCGACCCGCGCAATCAGCTCAATCCGGGCAAGATCACCTCGCCCCGCCTGCCAGCCACACTGGTCGACGACGCTGGCGCCAGCGAAGGTGGTGAGAGCGAGAGCGAGAGCGAGAGCGACAAGCGTGATCACGCTGACAGCGCCGTCGAGGCCTTCGACCCCCGCTTGATGCGCATCGATGACGTGACCATGCGCGGCGATCTCGATCGCCAGATCGATGAGCGCGTGTGGCAGGAATACGCCAGCGCCGTCTACTGCAACGGCAACGGTGCCTGCTACAACTACGACCCCAACGACGCCATGTGCCCGTCCTGGAAGGCGACGCGTCAGCGCATCCATTCGCCCAAGGGACGCGCCAGCCTGATGCGTGAATGGCTGCGCCTGGAAGGCAATGCCGGACGGGACGTGATCGCCGAGGCGCAGGCCGCCCGGACGCCGGGCCTCAAGGGGGCCGGCCTGTGGCTGGCGCGTCTGCCGACCCGCATCGGCGCTTCGCTGAAGGCGCGTCGTGGTGGACAGACGCAGACTGGCGCTCAGGAGGTCGGCTTCGATCAGCAGGTCTATCAGGCGATGGCCGGCTGTCTGGCGTGCAAGTCCTGCGCGGGCCAGTGTCCGATCAAGGTCAACGTGCCGGATTTCCGCAGCCGCTTCCTCGAGGTCTATCACCATCGCTATCAGCGTCCGCTGCGCGATTACCTGATCGGCAGCCTCGAGTTCGTGCTGCCGTGGGCCGAGCGCGTCACGCCGCTCTACAACGGCCTGCTGTCCAATCGCCTGGTCAGTCGTCTGCTGGAAGGCCCGATCGGCATGGTCGATGCCCCACGCCTGTCGCGCGCCAGTCTGCGCAAGCAGCTCAAGAGCTGGGGCGTCTCGGAGGCGACCCCGACCCAGCTCGGCCGCCTGACCGAGTCCCAGAAGGCCAGAAGCGTGATCCTGGTGCAGGACGCCTTCACCAGCCACTTCGAGGCCCAGCTGGTGATGGACATCATCGAGCTGCTGTCACGACTCGACATTCGGGTGTTCGTCGCGCCCTTCGCCCCCAATGGCAAGCCGCTGCAGGTACAGGGCTTCACCGGCGCCTTCCAGCGCACCGCGCGCGCCCAGGCCAAGCGTCTCAAGGCGATCGCCGATTTCGGCGTGCCGCTGGTCGGCATCGACCCGGCGATGACCCTGACCTATCGTCAGGAGTACGTGAAGACCCTCGGCCCGGACGCCGTGCCGGATGTCCTGCTGCTTCAGGAGTGGCTGATCAGCCTGCGCAAGCTGCTGCCGGTGGGTGTCACCAAGACGGTGCTGGGCAAGATGGACCCGGGCCTGACACTCCTGAGCCACTGTACCGAGAGCACCAATGCGCCGGGGTCCGCCAAGGCCTGGCAGCAGGTGTATGCCGCCTTTGGTCTCAGCCTCGAGACACTCTCCACCGGCTGCTGCGGCATGTCCGGCACCTATGGTCACGAAGCGCGCAATCTCGAGACCTCACGTGCCATCTATGAGCTGTCGTGGAAGGCGGTGGTCGAGGACGAGGCCAATCAGGGCAAGCTGGTGGCCAGTGGTTATTCCTGTCGCAGCCAGAGCAAACGCTTCTCCGAACGTCAGCTGCCGCATCCCCTCCAGGCGCTGCTGCCACTGGTGCGTCGCGCGCAGTGACAGCCAGAAGGCCCAGTGGCCGTTCAGGAGGAATGACATGAGGGGAGCGCGATAAGGCAACGCGACGTTGCATACCACGGAATCAATCGCTAGTCTGCGCCCTTCCGGCCAGCCGTGATGTTGGCACCTGGCCGAGACAAGACGATTCGATGAGCGGTGACCGCGTCAGTGGCACCGCTCATTTTCGCTGACTCCAAGGAAGCTTCCCGATGACGGAACCCATCCTGCCGCTGCTGATCGTTGGCATCCTTGCCGGCCCCGTCACGGGCTGGCTCAAGCCGGATGAGCTGCTGGGAGACCTGCTGTTCCCGCTGGTCTCGCTGGCAGTGGCGGTGATCCTGTTCGAGGGCAGTCTGACGCTGGACTTCAAGGACCTGCGGGACCGGCGTGATCGGTACCGTGGCGGCGCATTATCTGCTCGACATGCGCTGGGAGATGGCCGCCGTGCTCGGGGCCCTGCTGGTGGTGACAGGCCCGACCGTGGTGATGCCATTGCTGCAGACCCTGCGCGCGCGCGGCAACCTGACCCAGATCCTGCGCTGGGAAGGCGATGGTGATGCTGGGACTCTTCGCCATCTCCAATACCCTGTTCCACGAATCCGGACTCCTGACCGTGACCGTCATGGGGGTATGGCTGGCCAACATGCGCGGCGTGCCTACCCAGCAGATCATCGAGTTCAAGGAGACGCTCACCGTCCTGCTGATTTCCGGGCTATTTCTGCTGCTGGCGGGGCGCCTGACCGTCGAGCAGCTTTCGCTGCTGTCCTGGCCGGCAGCTTTCGCTGCTGTCCTGGCCGGCATGGGTCTTCCTGGCCGTGTTGATGTGGGTCGCGCGCCCGCTGACTGTCTGGCTGTGCACCCTGGGCAGCGAGCTCGAATCCCAGGGCATCGAAGGCGCCGAGATGCTGGTCCCGATGACCTTCCTGGTCATCATCGGCACGGTGGTGATCCAGAGCTTGCTGTCGCGCCCCATCGTCAAGGTGCTGGGTGTCGGTGAGCCACCGCCCTCGGGCTTCCTGATTCTCGGGGCCAACTCGGTGTCGCGCCTGGTCGCCCGCGAGCTGGTGGATGCCGGCTTCTCGGTACGCCTGACCGATACCAACTGGGACGCGGTACAGGAAGCCCGCATGCTGACCCTGTTCTGCATCAGCAGCCAGGGCCGGATTCGCATCGCCAATTCCGCCGTCGCACTGGAACCCAAGGCCGGTGAGACGCTGATCAGCCTGATCTATGCCGACTCGCCTGAGCTGACCCGACCGGCACAATCGAAGGCGGACAAGGCCGAACACGAGGCCCGCTTCCTGCAGGCCTCGTGGCGAATGGCGCACAGCCGCGAAGCGGGATTCACAAAAAATGCCTAAAACGTTAGTGGCAGACTCCGACAGCCGCCCAAAATGCTGGTAGAGTACGCGCCAGTTTTGGCAGCCCTGTCCGGCAGCCAGCGCTATTGCCTTGTCCTCAACGTAACACCTACGCATTCAGGAGCTGCTTGATGCAGATCGTCATGGGCCTGGTGGGCGTCTTAGCCCTCCTGGGGATCGCCTTCCTATTATCTGAAAACCGACGCGCCATCAGCTTGCGCACCGTACTGGGGGCCTTTGCCATCCAGGCATTGCTGGGGGCATTCGTACTCTACGTTCCCGCCGGCAAGAGCATGCTGCTCGGTCTCAGCGAAGGGGTTCAGGCCGTCATGTCCAGCGCCAACGTGGGCATGGACTTCCTGTTCGGTGGCCTGGTCAGCGACAAGATGTTCGAAGTCTTCGGTGGCGGTGGTTTCGTGTTCGCTCTGCGCGTACTGCCGATCATCGTGTTCTTCTCGTCATTGATCGCGGTGCTCTACCACCTGCGCGTGATGAACGTGCGTGATCAGTGTGCTGGGTGGTGGGCTTTCGAAGCATTCTCGGCACCAGTCGTCCACGGAATCGCTGTCCGCCGCGGCCAACATCTTCGTCGGCCAGACCGAAGCACCGCTGGTCGTGCGTCCGTTCATCTGCCGAGCATGACCCGCTCGGAACTGTTCGCGGTGATGACCGGTGGCCTGGCCTCCGTGGCCGGTTCCGTGCTGGTGGGCTATGCCTCGCTGGGCATTGACCTCAAGTACCTGCTGGCAGCGTCCTTCATGGCAGCCCCGGGTGGCCTGCTGATGGCCAAGATGCTGATCCCGGAGACCGACAATCCGGAAGACTCCAGAGCTGTCGAGGAAGCCCTGGGCAAGGACATCGATCGCACCGACCAACGTCATCGATGCTGCCGCGTCCGGCGCAGCATCCGGCGTGCAGCTGGCCATCAATGTCGGCGGCATGCTGCTGGCCTTCATCGCCTTGATCGCGCTGGGCAACATCATCATCGGCTGGTGTCAGTGGATTGTTCGGCTATCAGGACATCACGCTGCAGTCTCGACATGATTCTGGGCTACGCTCTTCGCGCCGGTCGCCTGGGTCATCGGCGTGCCGTGGCATGAAGCCATCCAGGCCGGCAGCTTCATCGGTCAGAAGCTGGTGCTCAACGAGTTCGTCGCCTTCGCCGACCTCGCCAGCCATCAGATCAAGCTGTCAGAGCATTCCGAAGCGATCATCATCTTCGCGCTGTGTGGCTTCGCCAACCTGTCCTCCGTGGCCATCCTGATGGGCGGCCTGGGACTGATGGCACCGAACCGCCGCAGTGACATCGCGCAGATGGGCATGAAGGCGATTCTCGCCGGTACGCTCTCCAACCTGATGTCAGCCAGTCTTGCCGGACTGTTCCTGTCGCTGCCTGGGTGCTCGGGAATCGGGTGAAAGCCCCGTACTGCCCCCGCAACGGTGATCGCAACGCTCATGCCGGTCGAGACGCCCCTCAAGGGAAGGAGGTGGGAAGGCGCATGAGGGGGTGAGACGTTCCAACAGGACGTCCGCCAGGCGTCAGTCCGGAGACCGGCCCTCGCTTCCACACTGGTTGATGCGGAGGGCCTCACCAGTGGCAAATTCGTCGGGATGCTGTCCTCCTCATTGCGTCTGACGCTTGAGGATCATTCATGAATACTTACAAGACCCGTGGTCGCGCGCACGCGCAGGCCAAGTACACCCTCGTGGGCAGTCTACTACTGCTGACACCACCTGCCCTGGCGGCACAGGAGACCACCGCCCCTTCATCGGATAGCCTGGAGACCGTTCAGGTCACCGCCAATCGCATCCCCCAGCTGCAGAATGATGTGCTGGCCAGCACCGACGTCATCACGCGTGACGAGATCGAACGCCTGCAGGCCAGCTCGCTGGTGGACCTTCTGCAGTCGCGCAATGGCATCGAAGTCGCGCGCAGCGGTCCGATGGGGAGCCAGACCAGCCTGTTCATGCGTGGCACCGAGTCCGACCACACCTTGATCCTGGTCAACGGCCAGCGCATCGCCAACAGCGCCGATGGCCTGGCGCACTTCGAATTTCTGCCGCTGTCTGCCATCGAACGTGTCGAGATCGTGCGGGGGCCGCGCGCCAGCGTCTACGGCGCCGATGCCATCGGCGGCGTGATCAACCTGATCACGCGTGGCGGCAGCGAAGTCGGCCAGCACGCGGAAGTCACGCTGCGCGCCGGCAGCGACGGCACCTTCCGCCAGAACGCACAGTTCAGCTCGGTGGAAGATGACACTCGTCTCTCCGCCAATCTCCATCATGATGAAAGCGATGGTTTCTCCGCCCGCGATACCGGCAGTGAAGATGATGGCTACGAGGCCACGGGCGCCGAACTGCGCCTTGGGCACGACTTCGGCCAGCGAGCCACGCTGTCTCTCGGCGTCGCCAAGACCGACACGGACTACGATTACGACGATTGCTACGACAGCAGCTTCAGTGCCTCTGAAGACTGCAGCGGAGAAGGTAGCCAGCTGGTACTGGATGCCAGCCTGCTGACCCACCTGAACCCGAACTGGGACATGACGGTCAGCGTGGCGCGTACGCGCGACGAGTACGAGAACACTGAAGCCGGCAGCGATGCCGGGCGTGTCGCCAGTGCCCGCAACGAGATCGGCCTGCGCCACGACTTCTACACCGACCTCGGCACGCTCAGCCTGGGGGTGGATCACCGCGAGGAAAGTCTGGACGCCGATGGCCCCTACTTCACCGCCGACGGCTATGAAGTGGACAGCCGCTATGCCACGGGGGTCTATGGCAGCTGGCAGCTCCAGCAACAACGCCATCACGTCACCACCAGCCTGCGGTATGACGATGACAATCGTTATGGTCATCAGATGACCGGTGGCTCCAGCTATGCCTATGACCTGACTCAGGCACAGCAGCTCGGCGCCAGCTACTCGAGCGCCTTCAAGGCCCCCAACCTGATCGATCTCTACAGCCCTTACGGCTCAGGCAACCCGGATCTGGATGCCGAGACCTCCACCACGGCCGAACTCTTCTGGCGTCTGCAGGAGCAGCGGTGGCATGTGGGCGTCAATGCCTTCCAGACGGATATCGACAATCTGATCAGCTACGAAGGCGCCGACTTCACGCCGATCAATATCGACCGCTCACGCATCCGTGGCATCGAGCTGAGCAGTGGCTGGAAAGGTGACGCGCTCAGCGTGAATCTCGCCATGACCTGGCAGGACCCGGAAGACCGCGAGACAGGAGAGCAGCTGAAACGTCGGGCCAAGCGCTTTGCGCGCCTGGATGCCGATTACGCCCTCGCCGACTGGAGCTTCGGAGCAACGCTGCGTGGCAGTGCCAGCCGCAGCGATACCGATGCCGATACCTACACGGACACTCGCACCGCCGGCTATGGCGTCTTCGACCTGCGCACCAGCTGGCAGGTGATGCAGAACGTCAAGCTGAGCGCCAAGCTGGAGAACGTCTTCGATCGTGATTATCAGCTGGTCAACGGCTACGACACCCAGGGGCGTTACGTCGAAGGCGGCGTGACCTTCTATTTCTGAGCACCTACGGAGCACACGCATGACGGACCGCAATACCCGCCACAAGACGGCAATGGAAAAGCTCAAGTCACATGTCGACGACAAGGTGGCACAGGCCAATGAAGAGCGCGGCCAGCTGCTGGTCTTCACCGGCAACGGCAAGGGCAAGACGACCGCTGCATGGGGCACCATCACCCGGGCACTCGGCTATGGCTACAAGGTCGGTGTCATCCAGTTCATCAAGGGACTGTGGGAGTGCGGGGAGCGTGAGCGCCTTGCCGAGGATGCCAATCTGGAAGTCCACGCCATGACCACCGGCTTCACCTGGGACACCCAGAATCGTGACGCCGATACCGCGGCCTGTCAGGCGGTGTGGCAGGAAGCGAAGCGCCTGATGCGCGATGAAAGCGTCTATCTGGTCGTGCTTGATGAACTGACCTACATGGTCAAGTTTGGCTACCTGCCATTGGAAGAGGTGATGACGGCGCTGGAAGGTCGCCCCGAGGAGCAGACCGTCATCATCACCGGACGCAATGCCAACCGCGAGATCGTTGCCTGTGCCGATACCGTCACCGAGATGACCGAGATACGTCATGGCTTCAATCATGGTCTCAAGGCGCGCCGCGGCATCGACTTCTGAGCAGCTCGACCCACGTCACCCTCGACCCACGTCACCGCGCTGCGCGCTGCACCGAGATGGCATGGCAGATCTGCGCCATCGCCTCGACGCTGCGCGGCCCCGGACGGCTGACCGGGTCCGGATCCAGTCCGACAAGCGCCACCGAGGCCAGCGGGCCACCCCTGGCTCGCCAGGCTGCCTTCCAACGCTCACGGGGGGCGCCTGCGGCCACCGGATGCAGAATCAGCCGAGGCCCTGCCAGCCACAGCGCTTCACGGCGTATCTGAGGCACCACGGTGGGGGCGTCAGACAACAACGGCTCTCCCCCGCAGCGGCGAATCAATTCATTGACCAGATGCCCTCCTGCCAGAGTCGTCATCGGGCTCTCGCCCAGCTGGAAGAAGACCGGCAAGGGCGCGTCGCCTGTCAGTGCCAGTGCCAGCATCGAAGCCGCGCCGGACAAGGCCAGCATCGAGGCGCGTCTCTGGGAGAAGACACCGGCCAGCAAGGTGGACGACAAGGCACCGGACAGTCAGAAGCAGGGAGAAGCCGCGCGCCAGGCCCGCCAGACACTGGAAGGCCGCATGAGCACGCTGATCCAGGCACTGGAAAGCGCCGGTATCGAGAGTCGCCTGATCAAGGCGGGCAGCCTGACCCTGCGACCGGAGCGCTATTACGAGCGCACGGCCAATGATCAGAACCCGCAGCAATGGCAGCGTACCCATCTCGAGCGCCCGATCAGCATTTCGCTGAAGGATCTGGACCAGGTGCCGGAGGTGATCGACCTGCTGTTGGGAGCGGGGGTGAATCAGTTGGCGGGCGTGCAATATCAGCTCAGTGATCGTGCAGCACTCGAGGACAAGGTACTGCAGCAAGCCCTGACCAAGGCACGCCACAAGGCCGAACTGATGGCCGAGACGCTGGGAGCGACACTGGGTGATGTGCAGTCGATCAATGAATCTTCCCAGAGCCCTCGCCCGCCGATGATGGCCATGCGCGCCGACATGGCAGAAGCCAAGAGTGGTGGCAACGAGTATCGTCCCGGCGAGCTGTCACTCGAAAGTGATGTGCAGGTCAGCTGGGGACTGACATCAGCCGACTGAGCGCCCGGCCACCAAGCTCCGTCTCGATGGCGGCAAGCGCTGCCATGGGATTCTCGGCCTGAGTGACCGGACGCCCGATCACCAGGTGGGTGCTGCCAGCCGCCATTGCCTCGCCCGGCGTCATGGTGCGTCGCTGATCACCGGCCTGGGCAAAGCTCGGGCGGATACCGGGCGTCACCTTGAGGAAGTCCGGCCCACACAGCGCCTTGAGACTGGGTGTCTCACGCGCCGAGCACACCACACCGTGCATGCCGCTTTGCTGGGCAAGGCTCGCCAGACGCTCGACCTGGGCCAGTGGCGTGACATCCAGACCGATACCCGCAAGATCACTCTGCTCCATGCTGGTCAGCACGGTCACGGCAATCAGGCGCGTCTCGAGCTGGCGCGTGGCCAGTGCACTGGCGGCGGCTTCCATCATGCGCGCGCCACCACCGGCGTGCACGTTGGTCATCCAGACACCGTGCTCGGCAGCCGCCAGCACGGCCTGCGCGGTGGTATTGGGAATATCGTGGAACTTGAGATCCAGAAAGACCTCGAAGCCGCGCTGATGCAGCGCCTTGAGGATGTCCGGCCCTACTCGCGTGAACAGCTCCTTGCCCACCTTGACGCGGCAGCGCGTCGGATCCAGCTGGTCCGCCATGGCCAGTGCGGCGGCCATATCCGGGTAATCGAGGGCGATGATCAGGGGGGAAGTCGTGGCAGGCATCCGGGCTCCGGGCAATGAGACTAGGCGCGATGACAGGGGGTCATGGGCTCGGGGCAACATTATAGCGCCCACCAACGCACCTGTAAGCTCAGAGAAAGCCGAATCGAATCAGCTCGCTATTCGCGCTAGCACTTTCGCGCGTTGAGCGCTGAAGCGGCCCCAAGGATGAGGAATCGTTTAATTCTTAATGACTACAAAACTCATCCTTCAGCCACAGTGATTCACGTGCTGGGCACAGGGAAAAAAGCCGACCCGAAGGCCGGCCAGCGGGGTTTCCCCCTCCCCTGACGGTGAATCGGACTTCAGCGACGCACCTTCTTGTCTTCCACTTCGGTATGGCTCACCTCAAGCCCCAGCGGATGGCCTGCTGCCAACTCGGCCCGAGTGGCATCGCGCACTTCCAGCACCTCGACATCCCAGCTGAGGGCCTGACCGGCCAGGGGATGATTGGCATCGACCTTGACCTGCTGATCACCGACTTCCAGTACGGTCACCGAGCGCTGCCCTTCGGGAGTTCGCGCCTCGAAGCGCATGCCCGGTGCAAGCTCCCCCGGGCCGAAGGCATCACGCCCGAAGTACTGGACCAGCCCCTCATCCCGCTCACCGAAGCCTTCCGCCGGCGTCAGGTTGACGACCTTGCTGTCGCCGACGCTGCAACCTTCAAGCGCGGATTCCAGAGCGGCAAGTATATTGTCATGGCCATGCAGGTAATCCATCGGTTCCCGATCACGAGAAGTGTCCAGGACGGTGCCATCTGCGGTACGCAGCGTGTAGTGCAGGCTGACCACCTGCTGAACGGTAATCGACATGAAACTCAGGATTCGCGACGACGCAGCTGACGACTGGACAGCTCGACGCGCTGCTGCTGATTGATCAGATTGAGCAGCACGATGACGCGCTCATCGCCCTTGGCACTCTCGAAGACACCACTGAGCGAGCTCAGCGGCCCATCGATGATCTCGACCTGCTCGCCGGCACGGAAGTAGAGGTTCTCGGCTGGCTGCTCCTGGCGTTGCTCACCATTGGCGATCAGCGCCTCCACCAGCGAGGTGGGGACCGGTGTCGGCGTCGTGCCGAAGCTGACCAGCTTGAGCACGCCACGTGTCGAGCGAATCGGGCGCCAGTTGTCGTCCACCTGATCCAGCCGGATGAACGTGGAGTAGGGGCTCTTCCACCCAGCGCAGCTTGCTGCCGCGCTTTCTTTCCACTTCCAGCAGGGGGTGGAAGACGTGAAATCCCTGATTGGTGAGGTTCTCCGCCGCACGGAAGGACTCTCCACCCTTGCACTGGATCAGATACCAGTGCGCCTTGGCAGCGTCTCGGACTTCACTCATGATGACCTCTCATTGCCTACCTGCCCGTCAGCGGCACCTCAGGACAATGCATGGCCCTTGCGCTCAGGCAGTGCGACAATCCCGCCATTGACGATGCATGTGGCGCATGGCCATGGGTCACGCGCGACTCCCGCGCGGGTACACTCTCTGCAAGGACAGGCAAGGCTTTGACTTCAAAGGATTTACGCTTACTCGTTGGCCGTCATGGTATCACGTTCCTGATGGGATTCGCCTCAGGCCTGCCGCTGCTGCTCACCGGGAGTGTCCTGCAGGCCTGGATGACGGATGCCGGCGTATCACTGGACGCCGTGGGCCTTCTGGCACTGGTCGGCCTGCCCTATACCCTCAAGTTCCTGTGGGCCCCCTTGCTGGATCGCATCATGCCGCCCGCACTGGGGCGGCGACGCGGCTGGCTGATGATCGCGCAGCTGGCCCTGACCGCGCTGATCGCGCTGCTTGCCCTGCAGGACCCGCACATGTCGCCGCTGACCATGGGGGCCATCGCGCTTTCCGTCAGCTTCTTCAGTGCCACCCAGGACATCGTGATCGATGCCTACCGACGTGAGCATCTGCCGGACAACGAACTGGGGCTGGGCTCCAGCTTCTATGTCTATGGCTATCGCATCGGCATGCTGATGGCCTCGGCCGGTGGCCTGGTGCTGGCGGACATGATCGGTTTCCGCATGACCTACCTGATCATGGCCGCGACCTTGGGAGCCTGCATGCTGGTGACCCTGCTGGCGCCGGAACCCGAGGCACAGGCAGCACCGCGTGCCCATCACCTGCACGAGATCCTGTGGGACCCCATCCGCCATTTCATGAAACGTGATGGGGCCATCTGGCTCTTGCTGTTCATCCTGCTCTACAAGCTGGGCGATTCCGTGGCGGGCAATCTGACGACGCCTTTCTACAAGGAGATCGGCTTCAGCAACTCACAGATCGGCGCGACCGTGAAGCTGTTCGGCCTGTGGCCATTGCTGGCAGGCACCTTCTTCGGCGGCCTGATGATCATGCGAATCGGCATCTACCGTGCACTGTGGTGGTTCGGCATCCTGCAGATGGTGTCCACAGCTGGCTTCATCTGGCTGCATCACGTCGGTGACTCCCTGGCCTGGCTTGCCGGAGTGGTGGCATTCGAGAACCTGGCGGCCGGCATGGGCAGCGCCGCCTTCATCGCCTTCATGGGCGCACTGACCGACAAGCGTTTCACCGCCGGCCAATATGCCATGCTCTCCTCGATCATGGGCTTGCCACGCGTGGTGATCGCCGCCCCCTCGGGCTATCTGGCCGATGCCGCCGGCTGGGACAGCTTCTTCTGGATCTGCACCCTGGCCGCCATCCCGGGGCTGTTGTTGCTGCTGCGCTTCCGTCATTGGGGAGCCATGCTGGCAACGCCCCACAAGGCGCCAGCGATGTCGGGAGATTGATGGCGCCAGCCGGTGACGGCAGGCACAGGGAATTCGCCATGCCCATCACCACCAGAATTGACCAAGGCATCATGATCACGCCGCCGGCTCAGCTGACAGGCGAGGTCGCGCGTTATTTCCGCCAGGAGATGCTCGCGATGATCCCGGACCACACCGGCAAGCTGGCAGTGGATCTGAGTCATGTGACAGCCATCGATGCCGATGGACTTTCCGTGCTGGTCAGCCTGCATGATGCCCTGTCACCGCAGGCTCTGATCGTGGTGGAACCCTCTCCCATCATGCAGACCGAGCTGGAACGCGTGCGCCTGTTCGAACTCTTCGACATCTACTATCAGCGCGACCCGCTATTGGTGCCAGATGCCCACGCGCCAGGGTCTTCTCGCGAGGTAGCCTGATGACGTCTTCCCTGGCACGCCTCACCTCATGGACCCAAGTCTCACGCCGCCTTTCGGGGATTGCCATGCTCGCCGGTCTGATCAGCGGCTGTACGCCGCTGATGCTGGACGACACCCCGGCCGAAGAGCACTGGCAACAGGTGACCTACTGGCCCCTGGAGCTGCCCACGCCGCAGGCCGATGATCGCTTTTCCCATCGGCCTGCAAGCGATGACCAGCGCCTGGCCGCCGGCGATCGAGTGAACGTCAGGGTCGCCGGCAGCGAGCTGTTCGATGGCAGCTACGAGGTGGATCACGATGGGCGTCTGCGCCTGCCCTGGCTCTCGCCGGTCGATGCCTCCAACCAGACCATCGATGCCCTGGCACGTGAGATCACCGAGCGTCTGATACAGGAAGAGCTGATCCGCCCGGGGCTGGCCCATGTCAGCGTTCGTCTCGAGGAATGGGCGCCGTTGGCGGTCGCCGTCTCCGGGGCAGTGTTCTTCCCGGGCGAAGCCCTCGTCAATGCCCGCGAACCGGAAGAGCGCATGGTGCGTCGCGACTTTGCCGGAGGCGATGCCAGCCAGCAACGGCGGCTGTCAGCGGCCTTGACCACGGCTGGCGGCGTGCGGCCGGACGCGGATTTGAGCCACGTCGAACTGATTCGCGACAACCAGACACAGATTCTCGACATGCGCGGCCTGATCGATGGCGAATATGCCGCCAACCCCTGGCTGCGTGAAGGGGATCGCATCCATGTGCCCTCTAGCGGTGCCTTCCAGGCAGCGCTGATGCGCCCGTCCCCCATCACCGCGCCGGGCATCGTCATCTATGCCTCCAACCTGACCACACCGGCCAACAACAACAATGTCAGCAATTACACGGTGCTGCGCTCCCAGGTGCCTTACGGCGTGCGCATGTTGCAGGGGGTGATCAACGCCAACTGTGTCGGTGGTATCCAGGCGACGTCCGGTTCGCGACGCGCCGTGCTGGTCAGCACCAATCCGATGACGCATCAACCGGTCGTGGTGGATCGCGGCATCGACGACCTGCTGGCCAATCCAGCGGACGTGGGCGTCAATCCGTATCTGATGCCGGAAGATGTCGTCGGCTGCTATGACTCAGGTGTCACCAACATCCGGGATATCGCCAGAACGCTGACGGACCTGCTGACGCCGGCCACTCTGCTGTAACGCTTCGCCTGTGCGTTGCCGGAAGGCAACTGATCACTACCACGCGACAAGGATGTGCATGACAGAGTCCCGCTCACCCGACACGCCGCAAGACACGGCGAAGCCCTCACTGGGGCGTCGAATGCTTGGCGTATTGCTGGGCTGGGCAGCTCGTGGCTCCAGCATGCGCCCGCGCACCCGCCGCGCGGCCTATCTGTTGTTGACCACCGCCATCCTGAGTGTCATCTGGGGGCTGACCATCGCCTTCATCGCCGTGGCACCCGTCACCTATACCACCAGCTGGACGATGATCCTGCCGGGTACCGGCTCGGGGCTTTCGGTGAACTTCGAGAGCATCGGCCAGGCCAGCACCAGCGCCAACTCGTCCTATTCCAGTTCCTCGCTGGACCCCAAGGTCAACTACCGCGCCATCGCCGAGAGCCCTGCCGTGCTGGAGCGTGCCGCCAGGACGGTCGACATGCATCCCGACGATTACGCCAAGCCCAAGATCAAGCTGACCGACCAGACCGCCCTGATCGCCTTCCAGACCAGCGCACCGAGCGCCAGGGCCGCGCTTGAACGCGCCAATGCGCACATCGATGCCTTCAATGAGGTGATCGAACAGCTGCGCAACGATGAACAGGCGCGACGCGAAGCCGTCATCCGTCGCTCGCTCGAGACCTACGATCGCACGCTCAAGGACACCCAGCGCAAGCTGCTGGACTTCCAGTCCACGTCAGGCCTGGTCTCCATGGAGCAATTCAAGGAGCTGACACTGAGTGTCGAGGAGTTCAAGGACACCCTCGAGATGCGGGATGGCGAGCTGTCGGCGCTGAACGCCCGCCTCACCACCCTGTCCAGCCGACTGGGGCTCGATGCCAGTCAGGCGGGGGGCGTGATCGCACTGCAGCGTGATGCTCGCTACCAGGCGCTGCTGACGCAGGCAGCGGAGCAGGCGGCCAGTCTCGATGAAGCGCGCGGCAAATGGGGCGAGCGCAACCCGGAAGTCATCAATCTGGCCGCGGGGCTCGCTTCACTGGAACGCTCGCTGGCCTCACGCATGCGGGAGTTGCTGCCCCGCCAGACCTCACGCAACCAGAATGCACTGCGGGCCGCCGCCGGCCATGCCAACCAAGACAGCCTGGTCGGTGAGCTGATCACCCTGGACACCCAGCGGCGCGGCGTGATCAGCGAGCTCGAGACCGGACGCGCCAATCTGGCAGCTCGCCAGCAACGACTGGACAACAGTGTCGCCAAGGCGGCCCAGCTGCAGGACCTGCTGCGCGAGCAACAGGTCGCCACGGCGGTCTACACCACGGCACTGGCCAAGATCGACATCGGCCAGATCGACCCCTTCGCCAGCTACCCGATGCTGCAGATCCTCGACCCGCCGCCACTGCCCGAGAAGGCTGACTCGCTGGGCATCAAGCTGGCCATCGTCGGTGCGCTGGCCGCGAGCGTCTTCAGCATCATCGGCCTGATCCTCCTGTGGATCAGAAAACCCTACCTGCTGCGCTTGCAGCAAAGCGTGTGAGCCGCCGATGTTTTCCCTGAAGGCCGGGCCAGAGGCGGATGTCCGCCCCGAGACCCCGGAAGAGCGCATCATCTGGTTCTCGATCACCGCGACCTACCTGTTCTACCTGATCGGTGGACTCTACGTACTGGCCCCGGTGCTGGCCTGGTCTCTGGTGATGCGCGCCGCCTGGCTGCACCTCAAGGGCCGTCAACGCTTTCCGCGCCTCCCCTGGCCACTGTGGGTATGGATCATCGGCATGCTGGTGATGGAATTCTCGCTGCTGGCCGGCCATCTGATCGAGAATCTGGGCACCGGCAAGCTGATCAAGTCCTCCATCGGCTGGGCCAAGGGCTGGGCGCTGCTGGCGGTCTTCCCGATCATCGGCTGCCTGGCGATCCGCCCGGCGGTGATCATCCGCGCGGCCATGCACGTCTGCCTGCATACCATGCTGTTGCTGCCGGTGTTCGTCGGCGCCTGGCTGGCAGGGCTGCCCCAGGTGCCCTTCGTCTCGCCACTGCAGGCCATCGGGGGGCCGGGACCGGAATTCTTCGCCGTTTCCCTCTACGAGATCGACCCCGGCAGCGGCATGCCACGCTGGCGACTCTTTACCCCCTGGGCACCGGCGGTGGGCTTCGTCGCCAGCATCTACTTCGCCTGCGCCCTGCTGGAAAAGCACCCGATATGGAAGGCGATCGGCATCGGTGGCAGCGTGCTGATGATCCTGATGTCCGGCTCGCGCATGGCGCTGGTGTCGCTGGTATTGATCAGCGCCGGGATGTTCCTGCTCAAGCGCCTGCACAAGCCGTGGCTGTGGTTTAGCTTCTCCGGCGTGAGCTTGATCGGCGGCTTTCTCGGCGCGCCGATTCTGGAAGCCATCGACAACTTCATCGCCGCCTTCAAGGGCTCACGGGCGGACTCGACCCGCGTGCGCGCCGCGCTCGGGCGCATCGCGGTGGATCGCTGGCGCAACGAGGCACCGTGGTTCGGTCACGGCATCGTCGAGCGCGGCCCGCACCTGGTGGAGTATATGCCGATAGGCTCGCACCACAGCTGGTATGGACTGCTGTTCGTCAAGGGCATCTTCGGTCTGTTCGCGCTGTTGATTCCGATGCTGGTCAGCCTGCTGCATCTGCTGCGCTTCGTGGTCGGCCGGCCTGTCGTGCAGCTGGGACTGATCATGGTCGGGCTGCTGTTCGTCTACTCCTTCGGCGAGAACCTGGAGATCCTGGCCTATCTGATCTGGCCGGGGCTGATCCTGATCGGCAAGGCACACCAGCTGGCGAGCCTGCCCGCCAGTGAGGGGCATATCCACAACAGGGGGCCGGTGGATGTGGAGGCATCTCATCCCGTACCCGATGCCCACCCCGCCAGCGCAGGCAACGGTGATGCAGCGACATGACCCGATAGTGGAACAGGACTGCGTCAGATCACGCCAATTCATCAGTCCATTGCGCTAGAGTGGCGACACAAGTCATCAATCCGCATGACTGACAAGATCAGATGCCTGCACAGGGCACGACAAGGCAGGGAGCCAGGCGATGGGAGTGATCACGCGACTCAGGACACGCCTGTCAGGTGGCGGAGAAGGCGGCAATGGCCGACTGATCCGCAACCTGGCATGGATGGGCATGTCGCAAGGGGTTCACCGTATTGCCCGACTGGGTGCCACCCTGGTGGCCGCACGCATGATCGTGCCGGAATCTTTCGGTATCGCCGCCATCGTGCTCACCGCACACGAGATCATGCACGCCATCTCCAATGCCGCCGTGGTGCCTGCCTTGGTACAGGCCGGTCGCGACGGGTATGAGCGTCTGTGCCGCGATGCCTACTGGTTCAATTGGGTGGTGTGCCTTGGCCTGATGGCGCTGCAGATGGCACTGGCCCCGCTGCTGGCCTACCTCTATGACGCTCCCGATCTGACCCTGCCGTTGATGGCGCTGGCGCTGATCTTCCCGATGCTGCCCCCCGCCGCCATCAACGCGGCGCGCATTCTGCGCAGCAACCGCCTGCACGTCACGGCCCGCATCGAGATGGGCCAGAGCATCGGCGAGGCACTCGGCGTGATGCTGCTGGCCGCCATGGGAGCCGGGTTCTGGGCGCTGATCCTGCCCAAACTGATCGTGACGCCCATCTGGACATTGAGCTACCGCTGGTGCGAGTCATGGCGCATCGATGAGCGCCCCTCCACGCTGTGGTCGCGTCCGCTGATGCGCTTCGCGCGCCCGATGATGGGCGTCGAGGTGGTCTCGGTGCTACGTCAGCAGATGGATTACCTGCTGGTCGGCGCCCTGTTCGCCATGGACGTGCTCGGGGTCTACTTCTTCGCCTTCAATGCCGGACTCGGTATCAGCCTTGGCCTCCTGCGCGCCTACTCCACCGCCATCTTCCCGCAGCTGTGTGGCGACATGACCTCGCGTGAGCGACTGGCGCGCATGCACCACGGCATGCGCCTGTTCGCGCTGGTCGCGGTGCCCGCCATCATCGCCCAGAGCCTGCTGGCGCCCTGGTACGTGCCGATCCTGTTCGGGGAGGCCTGGGTCGAGCGTGGTGCCCTGCCGATCCTGATCCTGATCTGCCTCTCGGCCCTGCCGCGCATTCTGCTCGACAGCTGCGGCCAGCTGCTGCGCGCCCAGGGCATGCCCGGGGCAGACCTCAAGCTGCAGATCTTCATGACGCTGATGCTCGGCGCCGGCATGTTCGCTGGCGTGCCCTTCGGCATCAACGGCGTCGCGGCCGGCATTCTGGTCGGCATCAGCCTGGCCGCCCTGCCCGGCTATCTGTGGACACGTCGGCTGATCCTCGATCAGGACGGCTTGATGACACATACATCGACCCAGCCACCAGACTCGCCAGACACACCTCACGCAGCATCCACCGCATCGCTTTCCCCAGACAGGGACGTCCAGGAGGCCAGACCATGACCCCGACCTTTTCGGTCATCATGCCGATCTACAACGTCGAACGTTTCGTCACGGCCGCCATCGACAGCGTGCTGGCGCAGGAGGATGGCGATCTTGAACTGCTCATCATCGATGACTGCTCCCCCGATGGCAGCCGGGCGATCTGCGAAGCCTATGACGACCCGCGCATCACACTGATCTCTCATCCGGTCAATCGCGGTCTGGCCGGGGCGCGCAATACCGGCGTGCGCGCCGCACAGGGCCGTTATCTGGCCTTCCTCGACTCCGATGACATCTGGGAGCCCGCGAAACTTGCGCGCCACCGCGAGCACCTCGAGGCACGCCCCGAGGTAGGCCTGTCCTTCTCGCGCTCGGCCTTCATCGATGCCGACGGCGCACCGCTGGACTACTACCAGATGCCGAGCCTGACCGACATCACGCCGGGGCTGCTGTTCTGTCGCAACCCGGTGGGCAACGGCTCAGCGCCAGTCATCCGCCGCGAGATTCTCGAGGCCATCGCCTTCGACTGCGAGGTCAAGGGAGGTGGCGTGCTGCCCTGCTACTTCGATGAAAGCCTGCGTCAGAGCGAAGACATCGAGTGCTGGACACGCATCGCCCTCAAGACCGGCACCACGGTGGAAGGCATTCCCGAGCCGCTGACCCGCTACCGCCTCAATGAAGGCGGGCTTTCCGCACAGCTGGAGCGCCAGTACCAGAGCTGGCTGGCGATCGTCGAGCTGACACGCGCCTATGCGCCCGACTTCATCGAACAATGGTATCCCCGCGCCCAGGCCTACCAGCTGCGCTATCTGGCACGCCAGGCGATTCGACTGCGTGACGGCAAGGCCGCCTGGGATTATGTCCGCCGCGCCATCAAGGCCTGGCCAGGCATCTGGAAGGCCGAATTCGGCCGCACTGCGGCCACGGCAGGCGCCGCACTGATGCTGCGCGTGATGCCCGAGCGCCTTTATCTGCGCTGTGAAGGGCTCGCCCAGGGCATCATCGGCAAGGCCCAGAAGAAGAAGATCGACAATGATCCACGCCCACGGTCCGTCACGCCAGAACGCCAGCAGGACGCTCACGAAGCGGAGTCGCCATGATGAGTCAATCCATCGATCAGACGCTTTTCACCACTGAGCACGTCAGGACACTGCCACACGTCAAGGTGCTGGGCGTGCCTTTCGTCAACACCAGTCTCGAGACCTGTCTGCGCCTGCTCAAGAGCTGGATCAGCGACCCGCAGCCGCGCACGGTCAATTTCGTCAATGCGCACTGCCTGAACGTGGCACAGCATGATCGCTATTACCTGCAGGTACTGCATGACAGCGACCTGCTGCTGCCGGATGGCAGTGGCGTGAAGCTGGCCTGCCGCATGCTCGACCAGGAGCTGGAAGCCAACCTCAATGGCACCGACCTGCTGCCGCATCTGTGCGACATGCTGGTCGAGGATGGCAAGCGGCTGTTTTTGCTCGGGGCCGCGCCAGGCGTCGCCGAGCGGATGGCGGAGAAACTCAAGGAGCGCTGGCCAGATCTGGAGATCAGTGGCGTGCACCATGGTTTCATCGGGCCGGAAATCATCGAGGACGTTCTGGCACAGATCAATCAGGGCACTGACCTGCTGCTGGTGGCGATGGGCGTGCCCGCTCAGGAAAAATGGATCGCTGCACACCGAGAACGCCTCGAGGTACCGGTGGTGATGGGCGTCGGTGGCCTGTTCGACTTCTATTCCCAACGCATTCCGCGTGCGCCAGGTGTCGTGCGCAAGCTTGGCATGGAGTGGGCCTGGCGTCTGCTGATGGAGCCACGCCGCATGTTCAAGCGCTATGTGCTTGGCAATCCGAGCTTCCTGCTGAGCGTGCGCAAGTATGGCGAGGAGGCCATCCCCGGCCGAGGCCTGTGGATGAAGTCACGCTCCAACTGGCGGCATTTTCGATGGCGAGTGAGCAACTGGCTGACCCCACGCGCACGCCGCACGATGGACATCGTCGGCGCCAGCGGTGTGCTGCTGGTGCTGTCACCGTTGCTGCTGGGCACTCTGCTGGCCATTCGCCTGGAATCCCCCGGGGCCATCCTGTTTGGACAGGAGCGCATCGGACGGCATGGCAAGCCTTTCAAGCTGTGGAAGTTCCGCTCGATGTATATCGACGCGGAAGAGCGCCTGCGTGAACTGCAGGCCGCCAACGAGAGTGAGGGCGGTGTGCTGTTCAAGATGAAGCAGGACCCCCGGATCACGCGGGTGGGACGCGTGATCCGCAAGCTGTCCATCGATGAACTGCCGCAACTGTGGAACGTGCTGCGCGGCGAGATGGCGCTGGTGGGGCCGCGCCCCGCGCTCGCCCGCGAGGTGGCGTTGTATGAGGCTCGCGCCCGCATGCGCCTGGATGCCACCCCGGGGCTGACCGGCCTGTGGCAGGTGTCCGGACGCTCCGATCTGTCCTTCGAGCAACAGATTCATCTGGATCTCTTCTACCTGCACCGTCAGGGCATCAAGGAGGACATCAAGCTGCTGTTGCGCACGATTCCTGCCGTCCTGACCAGTCGCGGAGCCTATTGATGCGTGATACCCACCTCGCCACTCGCCCTGCACCGCGTCACTCTCACGACGCATGCCAAGGAGGTCTGCGATGCATGTGATCCTGTTGGCAGACCGCCTCGGTCAGGAGATCGCGCCGATTGACCGCCGTTATTCTCCGGCCCTGCTGCCGATCGCCGGCCGCAGCGTGCTGGAACGCAATCTCGATCTGCTGGTCGGGCGCGGCGTGACGCATATCAGTCTGATCATCGCCCGTGACCCCGAATGGTTCCGGGCACGACTCGCCGATGGCTCACGCTGGGGGATCGAGCTCGACATCCTGCCGATGCCCGGGGAGCGCGACCCGCGTGAGCAGCTCAAGCGCCTCGGGGCCATGGCGGCCCTGCCCGCCCCGGTATTGCGCGCCGATGTACTGCTGATGCCGGAGTGGTTCATGCCCGACAGTCTGGACATCAGTGAGCTGGCCATGACGCTTGAGGCACCGCTTTGCCTGCCATCCTCTCTCAAGGACCCGGCCCTTGGCCGACTGCATTGGCGTGATGTGCGCGACAACTCCCGGCTGGGGCCAGCCCTGCTGGGCTCGCTGTCGCATTACCACGCTCTGGTGATGCAGGCTCTGGCGACCGACGACACACGCCTGTCACCCCATGGGGAGCGCGGTGTGCTGCCCGGCGAGCAGGACCTGCACCACGTCTATTATGCCGCCGGCGCGACGCGCCTGGATGAATCGCGCCTCAGCGGAGGCTTTGCCGGCATCACCACCCATGTGGAGCCCGGCGTGCTGCTGCAGGGACGCTGCTGTGTCGAGCAGGGCAGCTATGTGGAAGAAGGCGCCATGCTCGAGGACTGCGTCATCCTGCCCTTCACCCGTGTGCATGGTGGTCAACAGATGACCGCCGGCATCCTGTTTGAAGGGGAGGCACTCGATGAGCGCGCCCCCCACTGGTTCAAGGACCGACGCCAGGCGGGAGCAGCCTCTCAGCGTGGCGTGGCCTATCGCAACCCGGCACGCCCTCAATGGCAGGAACGTCTCCTGGCCGGCTTGATCAGCGTGGTGGTCCGGCCTCTGGGAGCGCGCCACAAGGCGCTCGTGCATCGTCTGCGCCAGGTACAGAACGGTCACATGCGCTTGCTGGGCATACTGCCGGAACATGCCCCGCCCCCACTGGACCGAGTCGGCGTCAGCAGCGCCGGGGCTCTCCAGCCTCCTGACTGGCGTGCCACGCCGGACGCCTTCGCCGCGACGCTGGAGGCCATTCAGGTCGGGCAGACCCCGGGCCTGCGCGCAGCCTTGCGGGAAGCCTGGCGGCTGCGCCAGCAAGGCAAGCAGCAGTGATCGCCCCCCTACACGCTTCTCCCTGAGCCCGCCTCACGATACGAGGCGAGGCACACGAGGCCTTGTCATGGGCCTTGTCATGTGAGCGCTTGCGATCACTCGTCAGGCAGCATGAGCGCCCCTTGACACCGGCTCAGCGGTGCTTGGCCAACCAGGCAAGTGCGCCTTCGCTGCGCTTCCACTGATCGCG
Organism: Cobetia sp. ICG0124; assembly: GCF_004006355.1. Lineage (NCBI taxonomy): Bacteria > Pseudomonadati > Pseudomonadota > Gammaproteobacteria > Oceanospirillales > Halomonadaceae > Cobetia > Cobetia sp. ICG0124. Next base: position 2,542,624 of record NZ_CP024893.1, read on the forward strand.
CATCAGGGTGCGATACTGCCAGGCCTCGCCTCGCGTGCCGGGCTCCGGCGCTTCCACCGCCAGACTCACCGGCCGCGGGTGCTCCGCCACCAGCAGGCTGATCAGATGGGAGTTGGCCTCGCGCACGATCACCAGTGCCTCTTCGGCATCCGCCTGACGTCCCAGACGATAGAGTGCCAGCACATGCCCCATCAGAATGCCCAGCAACGGCATTTCATCCTCGAGGGCACGGCGTGAGATATCGTGCTCCGCCAGGGTGACGGCCTCATCATCGCGGCCTTCGCGCAGCAGCTGGTCCAGCACCAGCTCGCGCAGACCGAGACTATCTTCCTCGTCCAGCTTGAGCAGGCGCTCCGCCAGCTGACGTGAGCGCTCGCGCTCACCGCGCTCCATGCCGATCACCAGTCCCAGGCCACAACGCAGCAACTGGGCGTTGTCACCATCCTCCCAGCGCAGCAGGCCGCCGGCCTGTTCGATCTGGTCGAGCCAGCGCTCGAAACGACGCGCCAACGGCACGAAGAAGGTGTCCGACATCCACGGTAGACTGCCGAAACGACTGGCCAGCGCCAGGATCAATCCCTGACAGACCGCAGGAACATCCAGCCATTCGGGACTGGCACACAGCTGTTGCAGCCACTCGTTGGGGTCCTGGGTTTCCCACGGGTCGACATCCAGCGCCAGCGCTGCCTCTTCCTCGATCCGCGCCGGGAATACCGCTTCCCAGAGCCCCAGTGTCACCGCCTGCTCGGCATTCTGACGAAACAGCAGACTGCCGTCGTCCTGAGTCTCCAGCGCCAGACGCGACGGGTGCTCGATCACCTCGAACAACGCCTGCAGCGAGGCCAGTGAATCCGAGAGTGACTCGTCGGAATTGACCATCTGCTCGGCGAGCGTCGCACGCGGGTTCTCGGCCAGATCAGCCAGGAACTCCAGCTGCCCCGGTTCGATATCCTTCTGCTTGGAGAGACGCCGCCACCAGAAGCGCGCACGCTCCTGCGCCTCTTCCGGCTGCCCTTCATGCAGCAGCAGCATGGCTTCGATGTAGGCCAGCGTCGGCGAGTCCGGCAGGGTCTGCTGCGCGCGGACGAAGGCGGCTCGCGCCGAGCCGAGGTCATCACTGTCCAGGTGCAGCAGGCACTGATGCTCCAGTGCCACACCGCGCAGGAAGGCGGGACCACGCTCCAGCACCTCATCCAGCAACAGGGCCTTCTTGCGGGTGAAGCCGCGCTCCTGATAGAGATCCAGCAGCAGCTCGAAGCCAGGCTCGGCCTGCTCCGGAAGGCGCGACCAGTCACTGGTGTCAAACAACGCTTCCATGATCTGCTGGGCACGCCCGCGGCTACCGGCCTCGGCACTGATCAGTCCCGCCTCCAGCAGCGCCTGAGCCGGCGCGAGCCGCGAAGCCAATGCGGCCTTGAGCTGCTCGCCCTTGAACTCGCGCAGCGACAGCATCCACATCAGGTGCTCCGGTATCGGCGGCAACTGGACCTTGTCACAGCACTGCTTGTACTTGCGGCCGGAATCGCACCAGCAGGGCTCGTTGCGACCGGGCGGTGCCAGCGGCTCGCAGGCGAAATCGAGGCGTACCAGCGGCGTCTGGCTCCACAGCACCGGTGCCAGTGCTACCGCCAGCGCCTCATCACCACCGCTGTAATTCACCCCCTCCGAATGCGCCCACTGCATGAAGGCAGGAAAGGATTCATCAGAGCGGATGGCATCAAGTGCCCCACTGGCGTAACTCAAGAGCCGTTCGACCCACTCGGCAAGCATGGCATCTCCCTAGAAAAAACGTTTCACGGCCCCGCGGACATGGCGCCCGACGGGGCCTGCGAAGCAGGAGGCGGAGTCTATCACGATGATGCCTCACGCCTCATCGTTCACTCCCCCAGTCGGGAGACACAGCGATGACCGGCCGCCTTGAGCTGCTCGGACAGGCACGCGATGTGCGCCGGGCCGACCTCGCAGCAGCCGCCGACGATACGCAGTCCCCGCTGCACCCAGCCCAGCGCATGGGCCGCATACTGCTCGGGCCCGAGATCCTCGCGCGCCTTGAGGTCCTTGACGGTACCGCCGGGCTTGAGCGCCGCGATCGACGTGAAGCCGTTGGCATAGGCGCCCGCCGGCAGCGAACTGCCAAGCAGCGTGTCAAGGCTACCCTGTATGGCCTCCGGCGCACTGCAGTTGATCAGAATGGCATCCACGCCGAGCGCTTCCAGCATGGCGACGGTGTCCGCCAGCGGCTCACCGCTGCGCAGGGTCGCATTCAGATCGTCCTTCACGGTCAACGAGACCCACACCGGCAGGCCACTTTCCAGCGCTGCAGTGGCGGCGGCCTGCGCCTCGTCATGCGAGGACAGCGCTTCGCAGAGCAGCACATCGACCAAGGGCGCCTGCAGCGCCACCAGGGTGCGATAACTGGCCAGCGATTCTTCCTGATCCGGTGCGACATCGGGCCGGTAGGTCGCGACCAATGGCGGCAGACAACCGGCCACGCGGATATCCGTCTCGCCACTCAGGGCGATGGCATCCCGCGCCGCCTTGCCAGCGGCCGCATGCACGGCGCCGATGGTCTCGCCGACTCCCGCCAGCGTCAGGCGTTGGGGCGTGGCCGTATAGGTATTGAGCGTGATGACCCGGGAGCCGGCACGAATGAAATCCAGATGCAGATCACGCACCAGCTCGGGCTGATCCAGCATGACCTGGGAGGACCACAGCGGTGTCGGCTCACGACCGCTGCGACGCACCAGCTCCTGCCCCATGCCGCCGTCCAGCAGCACGACATCCCCCATTGATTGAAGGAAGTCTGTCTTGTTGCTGCCGAGTCTCTTTCGTCCCCGCGCCAACCCAGCCAATGATGCACCCCAGGTGCGTCTTGAGCGTGAAGGCCGGGACGAGATTCGCCGCATCACCCAGGCCGTCGAGCGCGTGCCATGGTCAGTGAGCCTGATGCAGATCCTGTGGACGGCCGGCCCGGTGACGCTGATCGGTGCCTGGGGGGGCTATCTGCTCGGGTATGGCAAGGAACCCACCTTCGAGAACTACATCTTCTTCATCTCCTACACCGTCATCACCGGTGTCGCGGGGATCGTGGCCAACATCGCCCACAACCTGACCAGTTCTCGCCGCTATGACCGCACCGAGGCCAAGATCGAGCGCGTCATCGATACCGTGCCTGAGCTGATCCTCGCCACGCGCAACCTGATCGTCGAGAGCCTGGAAGGCGATGCCCGTCGCCGCGAAGCCGCTGCCATGCTGCTGCGCAAGCAGGATCTCGCACCGGAAGGCGTGGAGCTGGCGGCGCTGGAGCTGCTGGATGATCGTGACGCCGCCCGCATCATCAGTCAGATCGACGTCTATCGTCGCATCGGTCTGCACGCCCGTATCCGCGACATGAACACCCTGAACCGCGAATGGCTCGAGCCCCAGTTCAATGAGCTGGCGGAGCTGGCGCCCGAGGCCATCGGCCTGCTGCGTGAGCGCTTCGAGGGCCGAGCGCCGGATCTGCACAAGGGCGTGCCTCGTGACGAGAACTTCATCGAGCGTGTGCTGGCCGCCATCGAGCAGGACAACGACCTGCTGATGACGATGCAGGACGTGGAGGAGATGCTGATCCTGGCCTTCGAGTTGATCAGCGGACGCAAGATCCCGCTGCTGACCTTCGAATATCGTGGACGCTGGAAGCTGGCTCGCACGCTGGACAATCTCGAGCATGCCCGTTCCCGCTACCGCATCCGCCAGGCGACGGGGCTGTCACGCCTCAAGGCGCTGACGGTCTATCTGGCGGAGCAGTCCGGCACTCTGGTGGAAGATGCCGCCTCCGGGCTCAGGGCCGAGGTACTGCTGGAGCGCTCCACCCAGGCCATGGACGCGCTCGCCGAGCAGGTGACGCACCTGGCGATCGCCGTCAACGAGGGTGACCGTGAACACCGCAGCGCCCTGCGGACGCGCGCCGACATCCTCACCAACGCCATTCGCCTCTACAAGACGGTCACCAGTGCCTATGAGCAGGTCGGTCGCAGCCACGCCGTCTTCCTCAAGATGTCCAAGCGCTGGGAGAATATCTCCTCGCAGATGTCCGACGATGCCACCCGCCTGCGTGTCGGGCCGGGGCGGCGCGGTCTGCGCATCCAGGAAAAGACCATCGCGCTGGATGACGAGGCCAAGGCGGAGGTCTGCAAGCACCTGGCGGATCACCTCAGCAAGAGTCATATCAAGCGCGTCGACAGCGAGATCGCCTCTCAGGCCCGCGAGACGATCCTGCGCGTCGGCGTCGACAAGGCAAAGGCCATGGCGATCGAGATCGCCCTGGCGCTCGAACCGCACATCCACCTCTCACGCCCGGCCGTCCAGCGCGCCATCAATGGCTCGAATGCCGCCTACTTCGGCCAGCTGGAGCCCAACCAGTCCGCCGCCGCCAAGGCGGCCCTCGGCAGTGCCATGGTGCGCGAGATCGACGACGACCTGTCACGTACCGCCGAATCGCTGGCCATCGCGCTGGTGCGTCACTATCGCGTCGAACTGGAACCGCTGGCGATCGACTTCCTGCGCGACACCTTCGGGGCGCGGGAAGCGACGCTCAACATGCTCAGCAACTACCAGCCGGCGGATCACCACCCGATCAGCTACCTCTCCAACCGCCCGCCGCTGATCCAGACCGCCAACCGCGACTGGTATCGTGCGCTCGTCCAGGCACGCCGTGCCCTCGACGACGATTGATCCCCGCGCCGTGCCAGCGGCATACTGTATGGATCACCATGCAACGTGCCACTGACCGCCAGGATGACCGATGCGCCTGATCATCGCCGAAAAGCCCAGCCTCGCCCGCGCCATCGCCGAGGCCCTGCCCGGGCGCAGCAGCAAGCGCGACGGCTATATCGATGCCGGAGACACTCGCGTCACCTGGTGTATCGGCCACCTGCTCGAACAGGCGCCGCCGGACGACTATGACGAGCGCTTCAAGCGTTGGTCACTGGATCACCTGCCGATCATTCCAGCACAGTGGAAACTCAAGCCACGCAGTCAGGCACGCGGCCAGCTCAAGACCATTCGAGAACAGCTCAAGCTGGCTGACGAGGTGATACATGCCGGCGACCCGGATCGCGAAGGCCAGTTGCTGGTGCAGGAAGTGCTCGAGCACATGCGCTGGCGTGGGCCGGTCAAACGCCTGTTGATCAGCGACATGAACCGCCCCGCCGTCACGCGTGCCCTCGACAAGCTGGATGACAATCAGCGCTGGCAACCCCTGTACGAAGCCGCGCTGGCCCGCCAGCGCGCCGACTGGCTGTATGGCATGAATCTGACACGCGCCTGGACATTGACGGGCCGTCAGGCCGGCCATGATGGCGTGTTGTCGGTGGGGCGCGTGCAGACACCGCTGCTGGGGCTGGTGGTGCGTCGCGACGAGGAGATCGAAGCCTTCGAGCCGCGTGCCTTCTTCCCGTTGTGGATCGAGGCCGGCGTGGCGACCGGCAGCTTCAAGGCCTGGTGGCATGCCCCCAGTTCCCCGTGGCTGCAACGGCTCGCGACCAAGGGCACTCAACTGCCACTGGATGACAAGGGCCGCCTGCTGGACAGCCGCCCCGCCGAGCGCCTCGCCCGCCACCTGGCGACACTGAAGACCCCGGGCGATGGTCACGTCGAGAGCGTCGAGGCCAGCGACAAGTCCCAGCCCGCGCCGCTGCCCTACTCGCTCTCGGCGCTTCAGGTCGATGCCGCTCGCCGCTATCGCCTGCCGGCCCAGAAGGTGCTCGACACCTGTCAGGCCCTCTACGAGCGACATCAACTGATCACCTACCCGCGCTCCGATTGCCGCTACCTGCCTCGCGAGCATCATGCCGGCATGGCCAATCTGATGATCAGTGCCTGCAGTGGCGATGAAGAGCTTGAGCGTTTCAGTGGCGGCGCGGATTTCAGCCTGCGCTCACGCGCCTTCAATGACGCCAAGGTCAGCGCCCACCATGCCCTGGCACCGACAGGGCGCGAGCCGGACTACGCACGCCTGTCGCGTGACGAAGCCAACCTCTACCGCATGATCACCCGCAACGTGCTGGCCCAGTTCTATCCGGCCTACCGCTATCGTGAGGTCAAGGTCGAGCTGCGTTTCGCCAAGGAGCCCTTCCGCGCCAGTGGCCGCAGCGTCATCGACGAAGGCTGGAAGGTGCTGTTCCAGCGCGCGGCACAGGCATCCGACGACAAGACCCCGCCTCCTCTGCCCGCCTTGCAGGAAGGCGAGCCGGCCTGCGTGCTCGACTGCGGTATCGAGGAGAAGGAGACCCGCCCGCCGGAGCCCTTCAATGATGCCAGTCTCATACAGGCGATGATGAACATCGCCCGCTACGTGGAAGATGACGCGGTACGCCGGACGTTACGTGATGTGGATGGCCTGGGCACCGAGGCGACACGTGCGGGCATGCTGGAGACACTGATCAATCGCGGCTACCTGGTGCGCGATGGTCAGGCCATGCGCTCCACGCGTATCGGTCGAGCCCTGATCCATGCGCTGCCGGACGCCGTCTCCCGCCCCGAACGTACCGCCCTGTGGGAGCAGCGCCTGAGCATGATTCACGAGCAGGGCGATCCGGCAGCGCCTTTTCTGAGCGAACTGGTCGATGACCTGCGTGCCCTGCTGGCTGACAGCTCGGCCAGCCGCCTGAGCGCTGCGCTGGCCAGTGTGGGTGGCGCGACACCTGCCTGGCTGCAGGCGGCTGGCCGTGAGTGTCATGTCAGTGCCGACATCGGCACTCGCCTATGGCACAAGCTGGCGATCAATGCCGCCATCAATCCACTCGTGGCACGCTTTCGGATTCGCAATGGACAGCTGCGTGATCGTCCCTTTTCCCTGATGGTGCGCCAGGCCGTCGACGAGATCACTCGGGTGCTGGAAGCCGAGGGTATCGCCCCGCCAACGAATGGCTGGCAGGCCCTGGTCGACCAGGTCATCCGTGCCACGGCGAACAACCGTGCCTCGATGCTTCAGGATGTGCTGGCAGGTCGCACCACGGAAGTGGAGGCCATCCTTGGCCCGTTGCGACACGCTGCCCTCCGTCACGGGCTGTCACTGACCAAAAAAGACCCGCCTCGCGAGAGACGGGTCACAAGCAACAGCCAAGCTGTCGAGAGAGAGCAGCAATGTCAGTGGTGGAAACGCTCGGACGCTTCGCGCGCCAGCTCACGAATGCCATCCCAGTCGCCTGCATCGATCAATTTCTGCGGCGCCACCCAGCTACCACCGACACACATCACGTTCTTGAGTGCCAGATAGTCACCGGCATTGTTGAGCGTGATGCCGCCGGTCGGGCAGAAGCGTGCTTCGCTGATCGGGCCACCGAAGGACTTGATGGCATTCACGCCACCCGCGGCCTCGGCCGGGAAGAACTTGAAGCGGCGGTAGCCGTACTGCCAGCCGGTCATCAATTCGGACACGGTCGCGACGCCCGGCAGCATCGGCACGCTGCTGGTCACGCCATACTGATAGAGCGCTTCGGTGGTACCCGGCGTGACGACGAAATCGACGCCCAGCTCTTCCACCTTGCGATACTGTTCCGGCGTGAGCACGGTGCCGGCACCGATGCTGGCATTGGGCAGCGCTTCACGCATGCGGCGAATCGCCTCGAGAGCGCAGTCAGTCCGCAGGGTGACCTCGAGAACGGTCAAGCCGCCTTCATAGAGCGCCTTGCCCAGCGGCACGGCGTCCTCGATGCGCTCGACGGCGATCACCGGCAGCACGGAGGCCTTCTGGCAGATGCTGTCGATCTCGGTCGTGCGCGTCGAGGGAAGTTGTTTTTCGAAGCTCATGGCGTTCTCCTTGCGCCGCAGCGCCGTGGCCGATAGGATCAGGGGGCCCAGTACAGCGCCAGAGGCGCGGACAGGAAGGCGCGGATCGGCAACTCGCTGACGGCCTCGACATCGCCCAGCGCACGTGACAGCACGGCCTGCTTGTCGGTGCCCGTCAGATGCAGCACGGTACGGCGCGTCTGCCGCAAGCGCTCGAGGCTCAGGGTGATGCGCGCCTGCGGGACGCTGGGGGCACGCATCGGCACACAGCAATCACGGCTGGTCAGCGCTTCCTGCAGGCGATCCCCATCCGGGAACAGCGAAGCCGTGTGACCATCGCCCCCCATGCCGAGAATCACCGCGGAGGCCGGCCAGGAGAGTGCCGCGATGCGAGCACTCACTTCCTCGCAACCCGCCTCTGGCTCTGCTTCGGCGTTGGTCAGCAGATGGAAGGTCGCGGCAGCGGCTGCGCCCTTCAACAGATGCTCACGTACGAAGCGGGCATTGCTGTCGTCGGCGTCTTCACTCACCCAACGCTCATCCGCGAGGGTGATGTCCACACGCGACCAGTCCAGCGGCTTGTCACGCAATGCGGCGAACAACGGCTTGGGCGTCGAGCCCCCGGAGACCACCAGCAATGCGCGAGCGTCATGTCGACAGCCATCTCAATACTCCTCATACCAGCTGCGACCATCACGCGTGATCATCGCGATGGAGGAGACCGGGCCCCAAGAGCCCGCTGGGTAACGACGCGGCGTGGCAGCGCGCGATTCCCAGCCATCGATGAGGGTATCGACCCAGCGCCAGGCGTGTTCGATCTCGTCACGACGCACGAACAGATACTGTTGGCCCTTGATGACCTCGAGCAGCAGACGTTCGTAAGCTTCCGGAATCCGGCGCTTGGGGAAGGCGCTGTTGAAGTCGAGATCCAGCGGACCCGGACGCAGGCGCATGCCCTTGTCGAGACCGGAGTCCTTGGTCAGCACCTGCAGCGAGATGCCTTCGGAGGGCTGGAGACGAATGATCAGCTTGTTGGCCGCCAGCGAACGCTGGTCCGGATCGAAGATGTAGTGCGGCTGCTGACGGAAGTGGATCACGATCTGTGACAGCTTCTCGGGCATGCGCTTGCCGGTACGCAGATAGAACGGCACGCCTGCCCAGCGCCAGTTGGACACTTCGGTCTTGAAAGCCACGAAGGTCTCGGTGGAGGACTCGGTATTGGCGCCCTCTTCTTCCAGATACCCCGGCACGTGCTGACCATCGACGGCACCCGCGATGTACTGACCACGTACCAGATCAGTGTTCAGACGCTCACCGGTGATCGGGCGCAAGGCCTTGAGCACCTTGACCTTTTCATCGCGAATGGCATCGGCGTCCAGATTGGACGGCGGGTCCATCGCGATCAGGCACAGCAGCTGCAGCAGGTGATTCTGCACCATGTCACGCAGCTGACCCGCCTGATCGAAGTAGCCCCAGCGTCCCTCGATACCGACCTTCTCGGCCACGGTGATCTCGACGTGGGAGATGTGGTTCTGGTTCCACTGATTGCCGAACATCGGGTTGGCGAAGCGCAGTGCAATCAGGTTCTGAACGGTTTCCTTGCCCAGATAGTGATCGATGCGATAGATCTGCGACTCGTGGAATACCGCGCCGATGGCATCGTTGATGACACCGGAGCTTTCCAGGTCGGAGCCGATCGGCTTCTCGACCACGACACGCGAGTTCTCATCCAGACAACCGGCGGCCTGCAGGTTGTTGCTGATGTCACCATAGATGCGTGACGGCACGGAGAGATAGATCATCAGCGGGCGCGGCGAAGGCTTGCCCTTGGCGTCAACCCGCCAGTCGGCGATGGCCGAGTAACCTTCCACCGTGCTGAAATCCAGCGCGGCGTAGCTGATACGGGCGAGGAAGCGCTCGATGGCAGCCTTCTCGAAATGCTCCGGCTTGACGCGCTCCTTGAGCGAGGCCTGCACGGTTTCCTTGAAGGATTCGAGGCTGACGTCCTGACGCGCCAGGCCGATCAGGCGAGTCGCCTTGTCGAGCAGACCATCGCGATCAAGGTGGTAGAGGGCTGGATACAGCTTGCGCTTGGCGAGGTCGCCCAAGGCGCCGAACAGGGCAATATCCACGCCCGGAATGGTGTCGGAACTCATGCAGCCGATTTCTCCCGTCGAAACTGCCCTGCATGCCTGGCTGGCCGATACGGTGGGACACCGGGACGGCTGTGGCGATACATGGCTGGTTATATTAACAACAAATGTAGCGATAACGTCGCGCTCTCTCAAGACAAATCGCCCAACAAGTAGGTAAACTTACCTAAAAGTGGTAGCCAGCGGACGTTTCACTGAGCTTGGAGCATCGTCCGAGGCAAAGGGATGCTTGGCCTGCCAGACGAGTGAGGCTAGGATGCCCAGATTACGTAGTTATTTCACTACACAATGGCAAGGTAATCGGCGAATGGCAGTACACGACCTCATCAACCGCATCCGCGAACGTCTCGACGACCTCAATCGTTCAGAGCGCAAGGTCGCTGACGTCATTCTGACAGATCCGTCGGCCGCCACGGGAATGAGCATCGCGGCACTCGCTCAGGCCTCACTGGTCAGCGAGCCGACCGTCAACCGTTTCTGTCGCAATTTCGACGCCAAGGGCTTCCCGGACTTCAAGATCAAGCTGGCCCAGAGTCTGGCCGGTGGCACGCCCTATGTCTCGCGCAGCGTCGAGCAGAATGATGACGCCGAATCCTATGGCGACAAGATACTTGGCGCCACGGTTGCCGCTCTCGATGATGCGCGCCGCGCCCTTGATGCCAAGCGCATCGAACGTGCGGTGGATTATCTGAGCCAGGCCAAGCAGATCTGCTTCTTCGGCCTGGGGGCTTCCGGGCCGGTGGCGGCAGATGCCCAGCACAAGTTCTTCCGTTTCAATCTGCCCGTGATGGCCTATGAAGACGTGCTGATGCAGCGCATGGTCGCGGCCGCCTGCCATACCGGTGACGTGATCGTGATCATCTCCTATACCGGCCGCACGCGGGAACTGGTCGATATCGCCAGGCTGGCGCGCGGCAACGGTGCCGCCGTGCTCGGCATCACCGCGCCGGACTCTCCGCTGGCGCGCGAGTGTACCGAGGTGCTGGAAGTCATGGCACCGGAGGACACCGACATCTACATGCCGATGACTTCGCGCATGATCCATCTGGCTCTGATCGATGTGCTGGCGACCGGCGTGACGCTCAGGCGTGGCGTGGACTTCCAGCATCACCTCAAGAAGATCAAGGATAGCCTCAAGGACACCCGTTTTCCGCCGGAATCCTGACCCATGCGCTGGTTGGCCACTGCTGCTCTGACCCTGTTCTCTGCCCTGCCTTTCAGCATCAGTCTGGCGCAAGCCGAGACCTTCAAGTTCACTGCCATTCCCGATGAAGATGAGTCGCGCCTGGTGGAGCGCTTCGACAAGGTCGCCGACTACCTGGAAGAGAAGCTCGGGGTGGATGTCGAGTACGTGCCGGTCAAGTCCTACAGCGCCGCGGTCAGTGCCTTCCGCAATGATCAGATCCAGATGGCATGGTTCGGCGGCCTCACCGGTGTCCAGGCCCGCCAGCTGGTGCCGGGCTCCCAGGCGATCGCCCAGGGTGTGGAAGATGCCGCCTTCCGCAGCTATTTCATCGCACGACGTGATCTCAAGCTGGCCGGCGATGCACAGACGCCGCTGGAGACGCTGCCCGAATCCGTGGAAGGCCACTCCTTCACCTTCGGTGCCAAGACCTCCACTTCCGGGCGCCTGATGCCGGAATACTATCTGCGCGAACAGTTCGATGACGCCCCCGAGAAGGTCTTCTCGCGCGTCGGCTTCTCCGGTGATCACTCACGCACCATCGCGCTGGTTGCCGCCGGCACCTACGACGTGGGCGCCGTGAACTACGCCGTGTGGGAAGCCGCCGTCAAGGATGGCAAGGTCGATCCCGCCAAGGTCCAGGTACTGTGGGAAACTCCGGCCTACCCCGACTATCAGTGGACAGTGCGCGGCGATGCCGACAGCCACTACGGTGCGGACTTCACGCAGCACCTCACTCAGGCGCTGCTGGACATGAAGGATCCGGACCTGCTGGAAAGCTTCCCGCGCTCCGGCTTCATCCCGGCCAGCAATGATGACTACGCCCCGATCAAGACGGTTGGCGAGCAACTCGGTCTGCTGCGCTGAGTCATGACCCAGGCAACACCCTCTCCCCTGCTGCACCTGTCACGACACCACCTCGGCCATGGCGCCGAGGTGGTGTTGCGCGATCTGGACGTTCAACTCGAGCATGGCGAGCGCGTCGCTCTGCTTGGCGCCAGCGGTGCGGGCAAGTCCACGCTGCTGGAAGCCTTGCGCAGCGCCCTGCATGAGCAGGGTACGCCTGCAGCCTGGTGCCCTCAGCGTCAAGGACTGGTGCCTCAGCTTTCCGTGTATCACAACATCTTCATGGGCAGGCTGGATCAGCAATCGTCGCTGACCAACCTGCTCAATCTGCTGCGCCCCAGGCCCGCTCATTGGCAGGCAGTCGCCGCCGTATGTGAACCTCTGGGCATCGCCGGCCTGATGGAGCGATCGGTCGAGGCGTTATCCGGTGGACAGCGTCAGCGGGTGGCCATCGCCAGGGCACTTTATCAGGGACATGATCTGTTTCTCGGGGACGAGCCCGTGGCGAGCGTGGACCCGCATCAGGCCAGCCAGCTGATCCACTGGATTCACTCTCGCCATGCTACCAGCGTGGTAGCGCTTCACCAGAAGGAGTTGGCACTCACTCACTTCACTCGTGTCATCGGTCTGGGCAAGGATGAGAACGGCAACGGCAAGGTACTGCTCGACGCCAATACCGACGACCTGAAGCCGCAGGACCTCGACTGCCTCTACCCTGCGCCGCCAGCAGTGAGCCACTTGATGTCGACTGAACCCGGCCTCGCGCTCTCCAGACTGCGCAAGCCGCCACGCTGGTGGCAGGCGCGCAGTGAAGGCTCACACCTGCTGCGGCTCGGTATCGGCCTGCTGGCTGCCATGCTGATACTGGCACCCTTCGGTGATCTCTCCATTACCTCACGGGAGCCATGGCAGGAACTTGGCCGCATGCTGAATGGCCTGGTGATGCCGGCCCCCAGTGCACTGGAATCACCAGTGCATGCCTTGATCCTGACGGTGGCGTTCGCCTTATGGGGGACGCTGCTGGGGGCGCTGCTGGGACTGCCCCTTGCGCTGCTCTACTCCCGCTCACGAGCATTGCGCGCTGTCTGCGCCGGACTGCGGGCCGTGCATGAGCTGTTCTGGGCACTGCTGCTGCTGCAAGTATTCGGCCTGTCCGCCATCACGGCGCTGGCCGCGATCACCATCCCCTACGCGGCAACCTTCGCCAAGGTCTACGCCGAGATACTGGAACAGGTTCCCCAGGCACCGCGCCGCGCTCTACCTGCCACCACATCACGCCTGATGTGTTTCGTGTATGCAGAACTCCCACTGGCATGGTCGCGATTGGCGAGCTACACCCGTTACCGTTTCGAGTGCGCGCTACGCGCCAGCGTCCTGCTGGGCTTCGTCGGCTTGCCGACGTTGGGCTTCTATCTGGAAAGTGCTTTCCGCGAAGGGCGCTACCATGAAGCCGGCGCTCTGCTGTGGATCTTCTACCTGCTGATCGCCACGCTGCCATGGTGGGGGCATCGTCGCCTGCTGCCCCTTCTGGGAGTCGCCAGTCTCTGGTGGCTGGGGCCTTGGCCGGACGTGAATCCGACACTGCTGTGGCGCTTCCTCAGCCACGACATCTGGCCAACGCCGCTGGTCAATGCCAGCGTCGATTCACTGATCTCCGGCCAGCTACTTGCTGATCTGCTGGATTGGGCGAGCCATCTGCCCCACCTGCTGTCCGCGCTGGGCAACACCCTGCTGCTCGGTCTGCTGGGCACCGCAGGCAGCCTGCTGATCGCCATGCTGCTGTGGCCATTGGCCAGCCGACATGTGGGCAATCGCGCCTCCCGACAGGCCACTCAAGGGCTGATGATCTTCCTGCGCACCACCCCTGAGCTGATGCTGGCCTTCATTCTGCTGCTGCTGCTGGGCCCCTCGCTCCTGCCTGCCTGGCTGGCACTGTCCCTGCACAATGGCGCCATCATCGCCTTTCTATGTGCACGGCATGCCAACCAGATCCAGCTGCCGCCCGGCAAGCCCCGCGGACGACTGGAAAGCTGGCTGTATGAGATCAACCCGAGAGTCGCGCCCGGCATGTTCGCACTGCTCTTCTATCGCGCCGAGACCATCATTCGCGAGACGGCGATTCTCGGCATGCTCGGCGTGGCAACACTGGGCTTCCACATCGATTCGAGCTTCGAGTATCTGATGTTCGACCAGGCCTTTGCATTGCTGCTGCTGACCGCAATACTCAATATCGTCGTGGATAGCGTCGCGCGCCGTCTACGTCCGACGCATGAAATCGCCGAAGACAGCTGCGTTCGCTGACCTCACTCCTGCACAGGCCAGACGTGAGGCGCAGCGCATCACCCTGATCGGCGCGGCGCTGGATGGGGTGGTGGGCATCGCCAAGCTGATCGTCGGCAAGCTGGTCGGCTCTCAAGCCTTGATGGCCGATGGCATCCATTCACTGTCAGACCTGGTAACGGATGCCTTCGTGTTGGTGGCCACTCACTTCGGCCGTCAGGCACCGGATCGCTCGCACCCCTGGGGGCATGAACGCATCGAGACGCTGGGCACGCTGGTACTTGGCAGCTTGCTCATCGCCGTGGCGGGTGCAATCGGCTGGGAAGGCGTGCTGCGCAGCTGGGAGCTGATATTCGGCACCCTGAGCATTCCGCTGCCAGGGGCTCTGGGCATCGGCGTCGCGGTGATTTCCTTGATCGCCAAGGAAGCCATCTTTCGTGCAACGCTCAAGGTGGCTCGCAAACAGAAGTCGAGACTGCTGGAAGCCAATGCCTGGCACTCACGCAGCGATGCGCTCTCGACCGTCGCCGTGCTGGTGGGCTTGATCGGCACTCAGCTCGGGGCGGGCTGGATGGATGGAATAGCTGCCATCATCGTCGCGGTGATGGTCGGCAAGATCGGCGTATCGCTGGCGTGGGAAGCCTCACGGGAATTGATCGACACCGCTCTGCCACGCGAACAACAACGCGCCATGAGTGAATGCCTGCTGTCATTGCCGGAAGTGCGTGGCGCACATGATCTTCGCAGTCGCACGCTCGCCGGTCGTATCGTGCTGGAAGTCCACCTGCTGGTCGCGCCACGCATCAGCGTCTCCGAAGGTCATGCCATCGGCCATCACGCCGTGGCACGCCTCAAGTCAGAATTCCCCCAGCTCAGCGATGTGCTCTACCACATTGACCCCGAAGACGATTCACATATCGGTCAGGCGGGCACGACACATCCCACGCTCATGCAGCCACTGCCGCTGCGCAGCGAGATCATCACTGCACTTGATGCCTGCTGGCAGTCACATCCTGTATGGCAAGAACGCAGCGGGCTGATGCTTCACTATGTCAATCATGTCACCACACCCCTCTCTGCCCCCTCGAGTGCTCCGCATGTCGATGTCCAATTGGAGGTTGCCGATCAGGCCAAGGAGCACGCCATGAGCAACGCATCCGGCGAAATGCACAAGACACGCATCATCAATGAACTGAAAGGTTTCATTCGCAAGCTGCTGCAAGACCCGAAGATTCTCGAGCAGTCACTGGTGGTGGCGCGAGCGCGCCTCAAGGAAGGGGCAGAACAAGGAAAAAGCGAGCAAGCGGTGCTGGCTATCATCGCCAACGAGATTTCTGACACTACCAGCATTCATATCCCGGAAGATCCGGCAGAACATTCCGATGCGGACAAGCTGTTCCTGGAGCTGCTGAAGGATGTGGTAGAGGAGGAAGAAGCGCTTTATTAAGCCCAATAAAAAAACCGCCCCGAAGGGCGGTTTTTTGAGCGTGCTACGTAATTTTGATACTGCGGAATGGCGATGGCCGCCAGAATACCGATAATCGCTACAACGATCATCAGCTCGATCAATGTGAAACCTGCCTGTTGCTTGCGTGTCATGGTGTGACTCCCTTGCCTTTGCGTAGTGAGATCAGGTCGTACGTCCTGAAACCCCGGTTACTTTCCCTGAACATCAATCTGTTATTGTGAGTATAACGTTTTGATATCCCGGGGCATCGACCGGACGGGACGATTGATACCACAGCCACAGATCAGGTGCCATTGCCATGTCGCAAGTCGCTTACAAGGCGGCGCTGACGGCTGCTTGTCAGTTACAATAGATTACACTCGGTCACATTGCAAGCAACACCATCAAATTCTTTCTGCTCATCAAGCCAACGCAGCTCAACGCTCACTGCCCCAGAGTGATCAGACGTTGAAGGGATTTGCCGCTCGCCTGGTGGAATCAGGCTTGCTGGAGCATCAGGCTGCCTTGCTGGCTGAGCAGGAGGCCAATGAGGCTGGCGAAAGTCTGCTGCTGCATGTCATCACTCATGGTCTGGCCTCGGCACGTGAGGCCACCTTGGTGGCAGCATGGGAATACGGGCTGCCCTATGTGGATCTCGATGCAATACGTATCGATTCCCTGCCGAGCATTGATGAGCTGCCAGAGAAGGTACTGCGCAAGCTGGGCGTACTGCCACTCTATCGACGTGAACATCGTTTGACCGTAGGTGTACCCTCGCCATCGACACTGACTCATCTTGATGAACTGCAATTTGCCACCGGCCTGTCGATTGAAAGCGTGCTGGTCGCAGCTGATCAGCTGACGCCGGCATTGGAGCAGTACCTGGAAGCCGGTGAAGAAAGCGCCATGGATATGCTTGGCGGTGAAGGTGAAGCCCTCGATGGCTTGGAGTTCGAGGGCGAGGAGGATAACAATAACGACCTTGCCATCACGGCCAACAGTGACGATGCGCCGGTGGTGCGCTTCGTTCACAAGGTACTGCTGGATGCCATCAAACGTGGCGCCTCGGATATCCACTTCGAACCCTACGAATCCACCTATCGCATTCGTTTTCGTATCGATGGCATGCTGATCGAGAATACTCGCCCGCCCTTCAACATGCGCAACCGTATCTCGGCGCGCTTGAAGGTGATGTCGCGCATGGATATCTCCGAGCGGCGTCTGCCTCAGGATGGCGCCATCAAACTGCGACTTTCCAAGTCACGCTCCATCGATTTTCGTGTCAACACCTTGCCAACCGTTTACGGGGAGAAGTTGGTACTGCGTATCTTGGACCCCAGTTCCGCCAAGATGGGCATCGAGGCACTGGGCTTCGAGCCCGAACAGCGTGCCATGTTCGAGAAGACACTTGGCGAGCCTCAGGGCATGATCCTTGTCACCGGCCCTACCGGTAGCGGCAAGACCGTCACCCTGTATACCGGCTTGAACATCCTCAATACGCCTGAGCGCAATATCTCGACCGCGGAAGACCCGGTCGAGCTCAAGGTAGAGGGTGTCAATCAGGTCAACGTTTTGCCCAAGATAGGGCTCGACTTCGCCTCGGCACTGCGCGCCTTCCTGCGCCAGGATCCCGACGTGGTGATGGTCGGGGAGATTCGGGACAAGGAAACCGCCGAAATTGCCGTCAAGGCCGCGCAGACAGGCCACCTGGTGCTCTCGACCCTGCATACCAATTCTGCCCCTGAAACGTTGACGCGCCTCAGCAACATGGGCATCGCGCCCTTCAACATCGCAAGCTCGGTTTCCTTGATCATCGCGCAACGTCTGGCGCGGCGTCTGTGTCCCCACTGTCGTCAACCTGCCGAGATCCCCCAGGAAGCCATGGCCTCAATGGGCTTCAGCGCAGAAAATGGCTTCAGTGCGGAAGATCTGGAAAATGCCACCATCTATCGTCCAACGGGTTGCAGCCAATGCACGCTAGGGTACAAGGGACGCGTCGGCATCTATGAAGTGATGCCCATCTCTGATGAGATGAGCCGCTTGATCATGCGGGAAGGCACCGCGATAGAACTGGCAGACCAGGCGCGCAAGGAAGGGTTGTCGGATCTGCGCCGCAGCGGCCTGCGCAAGGTCATGGCGGGCATGACGTCGCTGGAAGAAGTCAACCGTATCACCAAGGATTGAGCTGACTTTTGCTCAGTCATCAGGCACATTGAACTCATTCATCAGGGAATGACAACCGACATGGCGACGATCAGAACTGCCAAGAAAGACAAGAAGAAGGCGGGCATAGAAACCTGGCAATGGACAGGCAAGAATTCGCGCGGTGAAAATGTCAAGGGCGAATTGATGTCCGCCAATGTCGATCAGGTGAAGAATACGCTGGCTGGCCAAGGTATCGTCGTCAAGCGTTTACGTAAGAAATCCGCCCTGTTCGGTGGCAGCAAGAGAGTCAGCGGCAAGGACGTCACCATGTTTGCTCGACAGATGGCGACGATGATTCGCGCCGGCGTCCCCGTTCTGCAAGCCTTCGGTATTGTCGCCGAGAGCATGAAAAGCCCGGGCATGCGCCACCTGGTGGAAGATCTGATGAACCAGGTCGGCGCGGGCGCCAGCTTCTCGGAAGCGCTGCGCAAGCACCCACAACATTTCGATAATCTATTTACCAACCTGGTTGCCGCTGGCGAACAGGCCGGTGCCCTCGACAAGATGCTGGACCGCGTCGCGACTTACAAAGAGAAGATCGATTCCTTGAAAGCGCGTGTAAAAAAGGCGCTGTATTACCCTGCGGCCGTCATATGCGTAGGGTTTGGGGTCACCGCCATACTATTGATCAAGGTTGTCCCTCAATTCGAAACCTTATTCAATGGATTTGGAGCTGAGTTACCCGCTTTCACTCAACTGACCATCACCATGTCCGAGTACGCGCAGGCTTATTGGTATATTGGTCTTGGCGCGGTAGTACTAGCTGCTTTTCTTATCGCCCAGGGTATGAAGCGATCGGACAAGTTCGCCTATGCCATGCACCGCTTCATGCTGAAAGTACCAGTGCTGGGTGACATACTTGACAAGTCTTCGGTAGCACGATATTCACGCACCCTCGCCACCACCTTTCAGGCTGGCGTACCCTTGATAGAATCTCTAGATACTGCTGCCGGCGCGACGGGCAGCAAGGTCTATGAGCGCGCTATCGCCCAGATCAAGGAAGATGTCTCCACAGGCCAGCAGCTCAACTTCGCCATGCGTAACACCCAGCTATTTCCCACACTGGCAGTTCAGATGGTGGCTATAGGGGAAGAGTCAGGTGCCTTGGATGCCATGCTCAACAAGGTCGCCGACTTCTATGAAGAAGATGTCGACAACAAGGTCGATGCCCTGACCTCGCTACTGGAACCCTTGATCATCGTGGTATTGGGTACCTTGGTCGGTGGCTTGGTAGTTTCCATGTACCTACCAATATTCGAAATGGGTAATGTAATCTAGTCTTCTGACAAGGATGTTCCGTGGATTCTCTCGCCTCCCTCTCCCCTGCTCTTCAGGCCTGCCTCGCGGGGATTTTCGGCCTGTTGATCGGCAGTTTTCTGAATGTAGTGATCACACGCCTGCCGGTGATGATGATGCGTCAGTGGCGTGCAGAAGCACGTGAAGCGCTGGAACTGGAGCCGGAAGCGTCGCCACGCTTCAATCTGTTGGTGCCTGCCTCACGCTGCCCTGGCTGCGACACCCCAATCAAATGGCATGACAATCTCCCTGTCATCGGCTGGCTGAAACGCCGCGGCCGCTGCGCGAGCTGCAATACCCGTATCAGTGCACAGTATCCACTGGTGGAGCTCGCCGGTGGCGCGCTCGGCGCTTCCATCGCGTTGATCTACGGCCTGGAAGCACAGAGCCTGTGGATCTTCGGCGCCTGTCTGACACTGCTGGTGTTGTCAGTGATCGATTTCCGCACCCAGCTGTTGCCTGATGCCATCACGCTACCGTTGCTGTGGGCCGGTCTCGCCTACCAACTGCTTTTCCAGCCATTGATGCTGCCCAGTGCCGTGATTGGTGCCATGGCCGGCTATCTGGTGCTGTGGAGCTTCTACTGGCTGTTCAAGCTGGTGACTGGCAAGGAAGGCATGGGCTATGGCGATTTCAAGCTGTTGGCGGCACTGGGCGCCTGGCTGGGCTGGCAGTGGTTGCCACTGCTGTTGATCCTCTCTGCGGGACTCGGCGCAGTACTCGGCATCCTGTTGCAACTGCTGGTGCCGCGCCTGCGGGGAGCCCCCATGCCATTCGGCCCTTATCTGGCCGTGGCAGGCTGGATTGCGCTATTGTTCGGCACCCCGCTAATGAGCCTCTACCTCAGCGTGATAGGTGCCTGATGACGACTGCGTTCAATCAAGGCCCCATCATCGGGGTGACGGGCGGTATCGGAAGCGGAAAATCCAGTGTGGCACGGATGTTCGGAGAGCTCGGCATCCAGTGGGTGGACGCCGATGATGTCGCGCGCGAGATCGTGCGTCCCGGCGAAACCGCACTGGCCGAGATCATCGTCCACTTCGGCGAGTCGATCGTCACGGCGCAGGGCGAGCTTGATCGCGCCGCGCTGCGCGAGCGGATCTTTGCTGCCCCCGAGGAGCGTCAATGGCTGGAGCGCTGCACCCATCCGCGCATCCGGGAGCGGATCGTGCAACACCTGGCGGCCATGACCAGCCCCTACCGCCTGCTGGTCTCTCCCCTGCTGTTCGAGTCCGGCCAGGACAGCCTCGTCTCACGCACCCTGGTGGTGGATGTCAGCCAGGATGTTCAGCTGGCGCGCACGCTGAGCCGCGATGGTGTCAGCGAAGCGCAGGTACGCGCCATCCTCGCGGCACAGCTGTCACGCGAGACACGACTGGCCAAGGCCGACGATGTCATCGACAATAACGGCAATCAGGCGAGCTTGCGTGAGCAGGTCGCGGCCTTGGATGTCCGCTATCGCTCGCTGGCCGCCTCCAATGCATCATTTCAGGAGCTTCCCGATGTCTGACTCCGCGTCCTCACAGCCCCATAAGGCGCCCTTGTCCGTTGCCTGCCCGCAATGTCGAACCCCCGTGGCATGGAGCGCCGCCAGCGAATATCGTCCCTTCTGCAGCAAGCGCTGCCAGCTACTGGACCTCGGCGCCTGGGCTGATGAGTCCCACAGCATCGCCGGCGAGCCGGCCATGGATGAGACCAGCATCGACGAGATGGTGGCACGCATGGAGCGCGACATGAATCAGCAGTAGCGCTCGAGAGAGCCCTGCTGGTTCAGACTGGCTCAAGCTCGACGCTCAAGATGCTCGCCAAAAAAAGACCCTCGAGGCTGGCCTCGAGGGTCTTTTTCGTTCAGGCAACTGACATCAACGCGCGATCATCACTTCCAGAAGTCACGAATCGATGCGATACCCTGGGCGCCGACGGCGCGCGCATGGTCACTGTCGTAGCGCGACATGCCCCCAAGGGCATAGACCGGCATGCAGGCCTGCTCGACCAGCTCCTGGAAGTCATGCCACCCCAGTGGCGCACGCTCAGGATGGGAAGGCGTGACACGCAGCGGTGAAAGGCTGACGAAATCACAGGTCACCCGTCCCGCCTGATCCAGCTGCGCCTGGTCATGCGTTGAGGCGGACAACCACTTGTTGGCTGCGATCGGACGCTCGCCCTTCTCTGCCAGCTCCGCCAGACGCACGCTGGTCAGGTGGATACCGTCCGCGTCGACCTTGTCGAGCATGGAAGGCTCGGCATTGAGCAACAGACGCGCACCACGTGCATGACAGATCGCCAGCGCCTTCTCGGCCCGGGCAATGTACGCCGCCTCATCGAGTTCCTTGGCACGTAGCTGTACCAGGCGCACGCCATCTTCATCCAATGCACGGATCAAGCGTGTCTCGAAGATTCCCTCATCAGCCTCTTCCGGCGTGATCAGATACTCGCGTGGCAGCGAGACCGCGCGCAGAATCGGCAGATTCGCAGCCGGGAAGGCGTATTTGTAAAGGTCCTCGATCTCGACCCAACGCACTGCCTGCCCTTCGCGGCCAAAGGGCTCGCCATTGAACTGACGCGTTTCCCACACATCCAGCAGGATATGCTTGTCCGGGTATTCGTGATGAATGCGGATCAGCGGCTGAGCACGCGTGATCTCGACCCCCAGCTCTTCGCACAGCTCACGCTTGAGCGCTTCCAGACCGGTTTCGTAGGGCGCCAGCTTGCCACCCGGAAACTCCCATAAGCCGCCCTGATCCACCGTCGAGGGACGGCGTGCAATCAGGACCTGGCCCTGTTCGTTTAAGATGGCGGCAGCCGCCACGTGAACCCTTCGCTTCGGCATGATGCCTGTACCTTTGACTCGCGTTGTACATCCGACTCCACCCTGATGAGGCGAAGCCTGCGGGAGATGTTGCATTACCGTTTCAGCGTAAGCCTCTGCCCTCAGGCATCAGCTACGATAATCGGCATTGATCGAGACGTAATCGTGGGACAGATCCGATGTCCAGATACGCGCCTTCTGCTGGCCACGCCCCAGGCGGATACCGATCACCAGCTCTTCCTCGGCCATGGCAGCACTGCCGGCAGCCTCGGTATAGCTGGCGGCTCGTCCGCCCTGCTCGACGATGCTCACGCCGTTGAGCGTGATCGCAACGCCGTCAACCTCAAGATTCTCCAACGGCGCCCGTCCGACGGCCGCCAGAATTCGTCCCCAGTTGGCATCACTGGCGTAGAGAGCCGTCTTGACCAGTGGCGAGTGAGCCACGGTGAAGCCGACCGCACGCGCCTCTTCCACGGAGCGCGCTTCCTCCACCTCGAGGGTGACGAACTTGGTCGCCCCTTCACCATCACGGATGATGGCCTGCGCCAGCTCGAGCATGACGTCGGCCAGCGCAGCCTCGAAGGCGACCAGATCCTCACCCTCGACCCGAGCGGCCCTGGCCGTGACAGCCAGCATGCACGCATCATTGGTCGAGGTATCGGAATCCACCGTGATGCTGTTGAAGCTTCTGACCACGACCCGGCGCAGCATCTCATCCAGCGCAGACTGATCGATGGCGAGATCCGCGTCAGTGGCCACGAAGCCCAGCATGGTCGCCATGTTGGGGCAGATCATGCCAGAGCCCTTGGAAACCCCGGCAATGGTGACACACTCGCCATTGGCCAGCGTCACGCTACGCCAGCTGCCCTTGGGCCGGGTATCGGTGGTCATGATGCCGTGTGCCGCGTCGGACCAATTCCCCTTGCCCAATGCCGCGAAGGCCGTCGGCAGTGCGCCGGTCAGACGATCCATCGGCAAGGGCTCACCGATCACGCCGGTGGAGAACGGCAGAACGGCCTGTGCATCACAACCCGCGACATCGGCCAGGAACTCACAGGTAGCAAGCGCGTCTGTCATGCCCTGCTCACCTGTCCCCGCGTTGGCGTTGCCGGTGTTGATCACCAGATAGCGCGGCCCATCGATCTCGGCCTTGAGATGTCGACGCGCGACATGCACCGGTGCCGCACAGAAGGCATTGCGCGTGAAGGTCCCCGCGAGACGCGATCCTGCATCGAGCGCCATGATCACCAGATCACGTCGCCCCGGCTTCTTGATACCGGCTTCAGCAACCCCGATCTGCAGGCCGGAAATTTCCGGCATGTCTGCGGGGAAAGTGGAAGGCCCTACCGCCATCGTTCACGTCTCCAGTCGCGTTGTCCTGTCACTACAATCTCAGCTCAGCTTGCCATGGCACTGCTTGTACTTCTTGCCGGAACCGCAGGGGCACGGATCATTGCGGCCAACCTTGGGGACATCACGGCGCATCGGCTCATTGTCGCCCTGCGCCTGCGGTGCCGCACCGTACTGCGCCTCGACGATCTCCTCGGCAGCCTGAACGCTCTCATCGCTGACGGTGTCATCTTCCACGCGACGCGTCTCGGCACTGGCCTGCTCGCGCTCGAGATTGGCACGACGCTCCTCTTCCAGCGTGTCGACCTCTTCCTGACGACGTACCTGGACGTGACTCAGAATGCGCACCACGTCAGCCTTGATGTTGACCAGCAATGACTGGAACTGTTCGAACGCCTCGCGCTTGTATTCCTGCTTGGGATTCTTCTGAGCGTAGCCACGCAGGTGGATACCGCGTCGCAGGTTGTCCATCGCCTGCAGATGCTCTTTCCAACGCGTATCGAGCACCTGCAGCATGACCTGCTTCTCGAAGCGGCGCATCAGCTCGGGACCGACAGCCTCTACCTTGCCGGCATAGAGTTCCTCGTGTGCCGTCTGCAGTCGTTCGCGCAGAGTCTCTTCATGGAAGTGCTCATCCTCTTCCGCCCATTGCACGAGCGGCAGGTCGAGGTTGAAGTCCGTCTTGAGGTCATTCTCGAGCCCCGGAAGATCCCACTGCTCCGGCAGGCTCTGCGGCGGCACGCGCATGGAAATGGCGTCGTCCAGCACTTCACGGCGGATACCGGCGATGTTCTCGGCGATCTCGTCGGCTTCCAGAATGTCGTTGCGCTGCTCGTAGATCACGCTGCGCTGATCGTTGGCGACATCATCGTACTCAAGCAGCTGCTTGCGCACGTCGAAGTTGCGACCCTCGACCTTCTTCTGCGCGCGCTCGACGGCATTGGAGACCATCTTGTGCTCGATCGCTTCGCCCTTCTCGAGCCCCAGCGCGCCCATGAGGCGCTGAACGCGATCGGAGCCGAACAGGCGCATCAGGCTGTCTTCCAGCGACAGGAAGAAGCGCGTGGAGCCCGGGTCACCCTGGCGACCGGCACGACCGCGCAGCTGGTTGTCGATACGACGGGATTCGTGACGCTCGGAGCCGATCACGTGCAGACCGCCCGCCGCCAGCACGGCTTCGTGACGCTCCTGCCAGCCATGCTTGATCTCGTTGATCTGCTCTTCGGTCGGCGCTTCCAGCTCGGCAAGCTCGGCTTCCCAGTTGCCGCCCAGCATGATGTCGGTACCACGACCGGCCATGTTGGTCGCGATGGTCACCGCGCCCGGACGACCCGCCTGGGCGATGATGGCAGCCTCACTGACGTGTTGCTTGGCATTCAGGACGTGATGCTTCACGCCAGCCTTGTGCATCATCTGGGACAGCAGTTCGGAGGTCTCGACTGATGCCGTACCGACCAGCACCGGACGACCTTCCGCGACCTTCTCGCGGGCATCCTCGATGATGGCGTTGAACTTCTCTTCCGCGGTCAGATAGACCAGATCATTCATGTCCTTGCGCGCGATGGGCTTGTTGGTGGGGATCACCATCACGTCGAGGTTGTAGATCTGACGGAATTCGAAGGCCTCGGTATCGGCGGTACCGGTCATGCCGGCCAGCTTCTCGTAGAGACGGAAGTAGTTCTGGAAGGTGGTCGAGGCCAGCGTCTGGCTTTCCTTCTGGATCGCCACGCCTTCCTTGGCCTCGACGGCCTGATGCAGGCCCTCGGACCAACGACGACCTACCATGGTGCGGCCGGTATGCTCGTCGACGATCACCACCTCGCCGTTGTGGACGATGTAGTCGACGTCCCGCACGAACAGATTCTGGGCACGCAGCGCGGAGTGCACATGATGCAGCAGACTCAGGTTCTGGGCGGCGTAAAGAGAGTCTTCCTCGCCGAGCAATTCCTGGGCACGCAGCAGTGACTCGACCTTCTGGTGGCCCTGCTCGGTCAGCTCGACCTGCTTCTGCTTCTCATCGAGAGTGAAATCGCCACTCTCCGGGTCTTCTTCGTCAGTGCATTGCACGAGCTCACGCGCCATGCGATCGATGATCTTGTAGAGGTCGGTATTCTCCTCCACCGGACCGGAAATGATCAGCGGCGTGCGCGCCTCATCGATCAGGATGGAGTCGACCTCATCGATGATGGCGTAGTGCAGCTTGCGCTGGACCTTGTCTTCCAGCGCGAATGCCATGTTGTCGCGCAGGTAATCGAAACCGTATTCATTGTTGGTGCCGTAGGTGATGTCGGCCTGGTAGGCGGCACGCTTGTCCTCGTTGTTCTGGCCGGAGAAGATGACGCCCACGCTCAGCCCGAGGAATTCATACAGCGGACGCATCCAGTTGGCATCACGCGTGGCCAGGTAATCATTGACCGTCACCACGTGAACGCCTTCACCAGCCAGGGCATTCAGGTAAACGGCGAGTGTCCCCACCAGCGTCTTGCCTTCGCCTGTCTTCATCTCGGCGATGCGCCCTTCATGCAGCGCGATGCCGCCTACCATCTGGGTATCAAAGTGACGCATGCCCATGATGCGCTTGCTGGCCTCACGCACGGTGGCGAAGGCCTCCGGCAACAGCTTGTCGAGGTTCTCGCCTTGCGCAAGGCGCTCACGGAATTCAGCCGTCTTGCCCGTCAGCGCCTCATCCGACAGTGATTCGAGACTTTCCTCGAGGGCATTGACGGCATTGACCCGCTTGCGCAGTCGCTTCACCTCACGGTCGTTCTTGGAGCCCACTACCTTGGTCAGAAATTTACCCAGCATCATCTATCCCTGTCCGTGCCCTCAGGACACCAGAGGTGGTGCGCGCGGGGACATGGCATTCGCCAATCCGCGCAGCAGTACGCGAGCACAGGAGACAAAGCGTCGTTGACGCGAAAGATTGGGACTTCTCTGAGCACCGGGACGGATGAGTCGGCGCAGTGAACGCAGGCTCTGACGGCGGCTCTCGGCGCGAATCACGCCCGGCGCCAGCAATTGGATGCTGGCCAGGGTCAGATTGACGCGCTCGACCTGCGCGGCGCTCAAGCCAGCGGGGAACAGACAGCTGATCAGCAGGCCAGCCAGCAGCCAGCGCGGTGCCGTGCGCACCGACCAGCGACGCGCGCTGCCGCTACCGGAAGCCGGCAACGGTCTCGAGCGTGCTATGGCGTCGTCATGGCTCATGCTGTTGCCGGACTCCTGCTCATGATAGATTGCCGGAAACCACTGAACCGGCATGCAAGCCCATGAGTATAAAGGCTAAGCGTTTCCGCGCCCAGCCCGCGGCGCGCCTCTTGAACGGCAAGGGCCAGCTTGGCAACGTCATGCGCCAGGCGCGAATGCTGG
This sequence comes from Cobetia sp. ICG0124, assembly GCF_004006355.1. Classification (NCBI taxonomy): domain Bacteria; kingdom Pseudomonadati; phylum Pseudomonadota; class Gammaproteobacteria; order Oceanospirillales; family Halomonadaceae; genus Cobetia; species Cobetia sp. ICG0124. The sequence continues at coordinate 2,569,335 of NZ_CP024893.1, forward strand.
AGCAGGCCCAGTGGCATCTGCGTGAGGCCCTGCCCACGGACATGCAGGAGCAGGTCTTCGTCGGGGGCTATCACGAAGGAACCCTGACACTGATCACCAATCGTGCCTCCTGGCTGACCTGGCTACGTTATGAGCAGCGCAGGCTGATCAGCGTCCTGCGCGAGATCCCCGAGCTTGCCGCACTCACGCGCCTCAACTTCAAGGTCCGCCCCGTTCGTCCTGTCTTCGTACCGGCTCAACAGCCCAGGCATCTCCCTGCTGCGGCAGCGGAGCATCTGTTGGACTGTGCCTCCCACACCCGGGATGAACACCTGCGCCGCTCGCTTGAGCGTCTGGCAGCACATGCTCATGAAGACAAACAAGCGCGCCGCCCATGAGGGCGGCGCGCTTGTGATCGTTTCCATGCTTCGGCTGGCAAGGACCGAAGTCTGACATCAGGCTGGACGGGCTAGGTCACAGTTCAGACGGCAAGTGCCGGTGAGGCGTAGGAAATCGGCATCGCTTCGGCATTGTCGAAGGTCACGATCTCGTAGCTGTCTGCATTCTCGAGCAGGGCACGGCACAGCAGGTTGTTCAGGCCGTGGCCTGACTTGTAGCCACGGAATTCCCCGATCAGGCTGTGGCCCAGCTGATACAGGTCGCCGATGGCATCCAGCACCTTGTGCTTGACGAACTCATCGTCATAACGCAGACCTTCGTCGTTGAGGATGCGGTAATCATCCACCACGATGGCGTTGTCGAGGCTGCCGCCCAGCGCGAGGTTCTGGGAGCGCAGGAATTCAAGATCACGCATGAAACCGAAAGTACGAGCGCGAGACACTTCCTTGACGAAGGAGGTCGTGGAGAAGTCGACCGTGGTGGTCTGCTTCTGCTGCTCGAACACCGGGTGATCGAAGTCGATGGTGAAGGACACCTTGAAGCCGTTGTGCGGCAGGAAGGTCGCGACCTTGTCGCCATCACGCACTTCGATCTCGCGCTTGATGCGGATGAACTTCTTGAGCGCGGACTGCTCCTGGATACCAGCGGACTGGATAAGGAAGACGAACGGACCGGCGCTGCCGTCCATGATCGGCACTTCCTGCGCGGAGAGCTCGACGAAGCAGTTGTCGATCCCGAGACCGGCGAAGGCGGACATCAGGTGCTCGACAGTCATCACCTTGTCCTGACCGTTGGAAACGGCAGTACACATGGTGGTGTCACGCACCCCCGTGGCATCGGCACGGATGTGTGCATGCGGCTCGAGGTCGGTACGCACGAAGACGATACCCGTGTTGACCGGAGCCGGGCGCAGGGTCAGATAGACCTTGTCACCGGAGTGCAGACCAACGCCTGTTGCGCGGATCGTATTCTGAAGCGTTTTTTGTCGAATCATAGGGAGATAGCCAGTCAGCCTGAATTTGGAAACAGTGTTCATGATAACAGCAAAGCAGGTATTCAACAAATTGTCACCTACCGCTGATAGGGAAATTCAACATTGCCACGGGGGCACCATTGCGGCCTGCTGCTGCTCTTCCTTGGCCTGACGGGTGACCGTCGGCGTCTGGAGGCTGCGATAATCAGCCGGCTTCTCCACCGTGCGCTTGGCCGGTGCGGTTTCACGCGCAGCCGGCTTCTCGACACGGCCATCGAGACCCGCCGCCACGACGGTGACACGCAGCTCGTCGCTCATGTCCATGTCGATGGAGGTACCCACCACGATGGTCGCGTCCGGAGAAGCGAACTCCTGCACGGTGGCACCGACATCGTTGAACTCACCGATGGAGAGGTCCGGGCCTGCCGTGATGTTGACCAGGATGCCGCGCGCGCCGTGAAGATCGATATCCTCAAGCAGCGGGCTGCGAATGGCTTTCTCGGCCGCCTCGCGAGCGCGGTTCTCACCGACGGCATCACCGGTTCCCATCATGGCCATGCCCATCTCGGACATGACGGTGCGCACGTCGGCAAAGTCGACGTTGATGATGCCCGGGCTGGTGATCAGCTCAGCGATGCCCTGGACAGCGCCCAGCAGTACATCGTTGGCCGCACTGAAGGCACTCAGCAGGCTGGCGCTCTTGCCGAGGACCGAGAGCAGCTTCTCGTTGGGGATGGTGATCAGGGAATCGACATGCTCGGACAGCTCCTTCATGCCCTGCTCGGCCGCCTTCTGACGACGCGGCCCCTCGAACGGGAAGGGACGCGTCACGACCGCGACCGTCAGGATGCCCAGTTCCTTGGCTACCTGTGCCACGACAGGAGCGCCCCCGGTACCGGTACCACCCCCCATGCCTGCGGTGATGAAGACCATGTCGGCGCCTTGCAGCAGCTCGACGATACGCTCACGATCTTCCATCGCCGCCTGACGACCCACTTCCGGGTTGGCGCCAGCGCCGAGACCCTTGGTGATCTCGCTGCCGAGCTGAAGGACTGTCTTGGCGGCCACGCGCTTGAGCGCTTGAGCATCGGTATTGGCGCAGATGAATTCGACGCCTTCGATATTGCTCTCGACCATGTGATTGACGGCGTTACCACCGCCGCCACCAACACCGATCACCTTGATGACCGCGCTGCTGGAGGGTGCGTTATCTACCAGTTCGAACATATGCCCTGTCTCCTGGATCACAGTCTTTCTGTAATCCCTGTCAGAAATTTCCCTTGAACCAGCCCTTGATCCGCTCCAGCGTGGAGGTGTCGTGCTCATGGCCGTGAACGCGTCGTGCGGCAGATTCCTCCCTGCGCACCGCGACCGCAGTCGAGGATGGCGTATGCCGCTCCTGTTTCATCCCGTAATGTAGCAAACCCACACCCGTGGAATAAATCGGATTACGGACCACATCTGCCAGTCCACGCACATTCTGCGGGCAGGCAATGCGAACCGGCATGTGGAAGATCTCCTCCGCCAGTTCCACCACACCTTCCATGCGTGATGTACCGCCCGTCAGTACCACACCCGCTGCCACGAGATCTTCATAACCACTGCGACGCAGCTCATCGCGGACCAGGGTGAAGAGTTCCTCATACCTGGGCTCGACCACTTCCGCCAACGCCTGGCGGGACAGATCACGGGCCGGTCGATCACCGACACTGGGCACCTTGATCGTCTCGTCGCTGGACGCCAGCTGTGTCAGAGCACAGGCATACTTGACCTTTATTTCTTCAGCGTACTGGGTCGGCGTACGGAGTGCCATCGCGATATCATTCGTTACCTGATCTCCCGCGATGGGAATCACGGCCGTATGACGAATGGCACCTTCGGTGAACACCGCGATGTCGGTCGTCCCGCCACCGATATCCACCATGCAGACTCCCAGCTCGCGCTCATCCTCGGTCAATACCGCATGACTCGAGGCGAGCTGTTCGAGAATGATATCGTCGACTTCAAGACCACAACGACGAACGCATTTCTCGATATTCTGTACGGCATTCAACGCCGCCGTGACCAGATGCACCCGCGCTTCAAGGCGCACACCGGACATCCCGAGCGGTTCACGAATACCTTCCTGACGATCAATGGCATATTCCTGCGGCAGCACATGAAGAATCCGCTGCCCCTCGGAGATTGCCCGTGCACGCGCCGAATCGATGACTCGTTCGATATCGGACGGTGTCACTTCACGATCCTTGATCGCGACCACACCATCGGAGTTCATCGAGCTGATATGACTGCCGGCAATCCCCACGTATACCGAGTGGATATCGCAGCCCGCCATCAATTCAGCTTCCTCCACCGCGCGCTGGATCGATTGCACGGTCGACTCGATATTGATGACGACACCCTTCTTCATGCCGCGTGAAGGATGTGAACCGATACCCGCAATTTCGATGCCACCATCGTCGGTCGGTTGCCCCACGATCGCGACCACCTTGGAGGTTCCGATGTCCAGCCCGACCACCATATCCTGTGATTTGGAATGTCCTGCCATAGGTCGGGCCAGCTCCTTGATTCTGGTTCGTCATGAAAAAAATAGCGCGAAAATACCAGGAGGCGCAAATCCCCGCTAGAATAGGCGGGATTGTCCCGAAATGAAACTGGAGATAACTCCATTTCACTAATATCAGCGCCTCAAGACCTTCGTTCTGAAGTGTCGCCGATTCTCCCTCAACCGTTGCTTTCTTCCAGTGCTGTCGTCTCGCCATGCCACGCCACGGCTACGCCGTTGGGATAGCGGAGGTCAATGTAGCGAATCTGCGACGCCTGCCCCCCCAATTGACGCTGCCAGGCTGCCATGAAGCGAGCCAGACGGGCCTCCCTGTCATTGCGACCCAGCATGACCCAGACGCTGTCATTGACCTGAAAACGCCAGGCGCCACGTGGCTCGAGACGCAACTGGGAGACATTGAGCCCCAGACCGCCCAACTGGCTCTGCAGCGCGTCCAGCTCGGCCAGCACCTCGGAACCGCTACCCTTGGGGCCTGCCAGATTCGGCAGATTTCCCAGCTGGGTGACAGGGGCTGCCTTGAAGGCCTCGCCTCTCACGTTGATCAACTCACCGTCATTCCAGTAGGCCACCGGCTGCTGCTCGAACAGCTCGAATTCGAGTGTATCCGGCCAGCGACGCGAAATGCTCACCTCACTCAGCCAGTCGATCGCCAGAGCGCGACGCCGAACTTCCCCCAGCGGGACAGAGAGCCAGCTTTGTCCGCGAATCAACGGCGCGATATGGCGCTGGAGATAGGCGGCGCTCACGTGTTCGAAGTCACCCTTGATGGTGACTCGCTCGATGGGGCGGTCCAGCCAGGTCCACAATGCCTGGCCACCCGCCACCATCAGTGCCGCTCCCAGCACCAGGCCGAACAGTGCACCTGCAGAGCTACGCGCCGCCATGGGTCAGTGTTCGCTCTGTGGGCAGGCGGACGCGGCGACGTCATGACGCTCGGTCAGCGTCGTGTCGAGAATCCGCAGTACCAGCGCCGTGAAATCCAGCCCCACATGCGCGGCTGCCTGTGGCACGAGGCTGTGATCGGTCATGCCCGGCGAGGTGTTGACTTCCAGCAGCCAGAAGGCGCCGTCCGCATCTTCCATCACATCGACACGCCCCCAGCCCTCGCAGCCCAGCACGTTGAATGCCTTGAGCGAGAGAGTCGCCAGTTCGGCTTCGCGCGCAGCCTCCAGACCGCAGGGCAGCAGGTAGCGAGTGGTATCGGTCACGTACTTGGCATCGTAATCGTAGAAACCGCTGTCCGCTTCGATGCGAATGGCCGGCAACACCTCACCGTCCAGCACCGAGACCGTATATTCCGGCCCCTTGATGAACTGCTCGGCCATGACGACACCATCGAAACGACAGGCATCCTGCCAGGCGGCCTTGAGAGCGCCAGCCTCCTCGACGATATGGATGCCCAGCGTCGAGCCTTCGTGCACCGGCTTGACCACTACCGGCGTACCGAGCGTCTCGAGCACATTCTGCCAGTCAGTGTCCGCCGCCAGGCGACAGGAGCGTGGCGTCGGCAAGCCTTCGACATCCCAGAGCTTCTTGGTGCGCAGCTTGTCCATCCCCAGCGCGGAGGCCAGCACGCCACTCCCCGTATAGGGAATGCCCAGAAGGTCAAGCGCCCCCTGCAGAGTGCCATCCTCGCCACCACGTCCATGCATGGCGATGAAGACGCGGTCTGCGCGCAGCGCCTCCAGACCGGCCAGGCCATGGGCCATGTCGTACCCCTGCACATCGAGGCCGGCCCCTTCCAGGGCCGCGAGCACCGCCGCACCACTCTTCAGCGATACCTCACGCTCGGCACTCACTCCACCGAACAGCACCACGACGCGACCATAGCGTGTCGCCATTTCCGGCTTCACCGCGGTCCGGTCATAGCGCCACCTCGGAAAGCTTGAGATCCGCACCGGCCAGTGACAGGGCGATGCCGCCGACATCACCCGCCCCCTGGGTGATCAGAATATCGCCCGGGCGCAGCACATTGTTGAGCAGACTCGGCAACGCACGCTTGTGCTCGACGAACAGCGGATCCACCTGCCCACGCTGACGGATCGAGCCGGCCAGAGAGCGGCCGTCGGCCCCCGGAATCATCGCCTCTCCTGCGCTGTAGACATCCAGCAGCAGCAGGGTATCGACCTCGGACAGCACCCGCACGAAATCCTCGTAGAGATCATGGGTGCGCGAGTAACGGTGAGGCTGATAGGCCATCACCAACCGACGCTCCGGCCAGCCGGCACGCACGGCACGGATCACCATTTCCACTTCTCGCGGGTGATGGCCGTAGTCATCGACCAGCATCACGCTCTGCTCGCCATTGGGTGCCGCGAATTCACCATGCACCTGGAAGCGACGACCCACACCGGCGAAGCTGGCCAGCGCACGCGCTATCGCGTCATCGCTCACGCCGACATCGGTGGCGATCGCGATGGCCGCCAGAGCGTTGAGCGCGTTGTGCTCACCCGGCATGGCCAGCGTGATCTCCAGTGGCGCATGCCCCTCCGGACGCAGCGCAGTGAAGCTCAGCTGACCGCCGCCCTGGCGGAAGTCGCTGATGCGATAATCGGCATCCTCGCTGAAGCCATAGGTCACGAACTGGCGCTGCACGCGCGGCAGCAGCTCGCGGACATTGGCGTCATCGAGACACAGCACCGCCAGGCCGTAGAACGGCAGGTTGTGCAGGAACTCGATGAAGGTGTCCTTGAGGCGATTGAAGTCACCCTCATAGGTCGCCATGTGGTCGGCATCGATGTTGGTGACCACCGAGATCAGCGGCTGCAGGTGCAGGAAGGAGGCGTCGGACTCATCCGCCTCGGCCACGAGGTATTCCCCTTCCCCCAGGCGTGCATTCGTACCGGCGCTGGTCAACTTGCCACCGATGACGAAGGTCGGGTCCATGCCGCCCTCCGCAAGCAGCGTGGCCGTCAGGCTGGTCGTGGTGGTCTTGCCATGCGTGCCGGCAATGGCGATCCCCTGACGGAATCGCATCAGCTCCGCCAGCATCTCGGCACGACGTACCACCGGCACCCGATGGTCACGCGCCCAGGCCACTTCCGGGTTGCTGGTATCCACTGCCGTCGAGACCACCACCACATCGCTGCCTTCCGCGTTGACAGCCGCATGACCGATCGCCACGCGCACACCACAATCCCGCAGGTGCGCCGTCACGGTGGACTCCTTGAGGTCACTGCCGCTGACCTCATACCCCATGTTGCTCAGTACTTCAGCGATACCACACATGCCCACGCCGCCGATGCCGACGAAGTGGATGCGACGGATGCGGCGCATGCCGACACCACGATCAGAATTCCTAGCGTTCAAGGCGAGTCTCCATGCAGCCTGCCAGCATGGTCGCTACCGCGTCGAGTTCCGCACTTTCGCGGGCGCGAGCGGCCATGCCAGTGAGTATCTTGGGATCCAGCAATTCCCCCAGCGTCTCGGCGAGACGCTGGGCATTCAGCGTATTCTGGGGAATCAGACGCGCCGCGTCGGCCGTGACCATCACCGCCGCATTGACGGTCTGGTGATCATCCACGGCATGCGGGAACGGCACGAAGATGGCGGGTCGTCCGGCAGCGGCAAGCTCAGCGACCGTCAAGGCACCCGAGCGACACACCACCAGATCCGCCCAGGCATAGGCTTCGGCCATGTCGGTGATGAACTCGCTGACCTCGGCCGTGACACTGGCGGCCTGATAGGCGGCAACGGTCGCCTCCTCTTTGTCACGCCCGGCCTGATGGCGCACCAGGGGGCGCGAGGACGCCGGCAACAGTGCCAGCGCCGGCGCCAGCTGCTCGTTGAGTGCCTGGGCGCCCAGCGAGCCCCCCATCACCAGCAGGTGAAGCGGTCGCGCACCGACGGCGGCGATCTCGTCGCGCACCGGATTGCCCACCACCTGCGCAGCGATGGCGGCAGGGAAGGCGCCGGGAAAGGCGGCGTAGACCCGCGTTGCCATCCGGGCCAACACCTTGTTGGTCAGTCCGGCGATGGCATTCTGCTCATGGATCACCAGCGGAATGCCCTCCAGGCGTGCCGCCAGTCCGCCAGGACCGCTGGCAAAGCCTCCCAGCCCGACGACCAGCACCGGCTTGAGTTCACGGATGATGCGTCGCGCCTGCAGAACGGCGCGGGTCAGGCGAAATGGGATCGCCGCATAGCCGGCAAGCCCCTTGCCACGCAGCCCAGCCACTTCCACTCGATGCAGCGGATACCCCGCCTCCGGAACCAGTCGGTTCTCGATGCCACGCGGACTGCCCAGCCAGTGGATTTCATGTCCTTGGCTGGCGAGAGCACGCGCCAGCGACAACGCCGGTATCACATGCCCCCCCGTCCCTCCAGCCATCATCAGCACGATGCCGGCAGAGGGCGTGTCAGCAGGGGCGTCAGAGGTCTCGGGTCGCGAGGCATCAGCCGCAGGCACTGCAGAAGAAGATGACGTCATGCCTTGGCTCCTTGCGTGGTCTCGGGCGACTTGCCGGTCTTGCGCCGCGCGGGACTCTTGCCGCGCGTCAGCAGACGAACTTCCGTATCGATTCGCATCAGAATGGCGATCTGTATGCAGCTGACGATCAAGCTGGAGCCCCCATAGCTCATCAGCGGCAGCGTCAGCCCCTTCGTCGGCAGTAATCCACTGGCGACCCCGATGTTGATGAAGGCCTGGGCCCCCAGCACGAGGGCGATACCGTAGCCGAGGTAGGCGCTGAACGGCAAGCCGGCAAGCTCGGCACGTCGGGCGATCTTGAAGGCCCGATAGATCAGGAGCGCGAACAGCCCGACCACCGCCGTGGCACCGATCAATCCCAGTTCCTCGGCCAGTACCGCGAACACGAAATCGGTATGCGCTTCGGGCAGATAGAAGAGTTTCTGCACGCTGTTGCCCAGCCCCATGCCGCTCAGGTGTCCTCGCCCGAAGGCGATCAGGGCCTGGGTCAGCTGATAGCCGCTGTCGTACATGTTCGCCCACGGGTCGGTATAGGTGGTCAGGCGCTCCCAGCGATAGGGTTCGGCGATCGCCAGCGACCAACCGCCGCCGATGGCCGCTGCCAGAAGGACGATGAAGCCCCACCAGGCGACCCCCGCCAGCAGCAGCATGCCCATCACCGCACCGCCCATCACCACGATGGACCCGAAGTCAGGCTCCAGTGCCAGCAAGAGAATCATCAGCATCAAGGGCATGCAGGGCAGCACGAGACCATTGACGACACTGGCGCGCACCTTGTCGAGACGCCGATCCAGATACCCCGCCAGCCACATCATCAGGCACAACTTGGCGACCTCGGAGGCCTGCACCCCGCCGATCACCGGCAAGGGAATCCAGCGCTTGGCGCCGTTGATCTCACGCCCGACCACCAGCACGACCACCAGCAACACGAACCCCAGCATCAGCATCGCGAAACTGCGTTGCTGCCAGGCCGACATCGGTATGCGCAGCGTGCAATAGGCCGCCACCAGCCCGATCAGAATGAAGATGCCGTGACGCATGCTGTAGTAGAAGGCGTTGCCGTCAAAGCGCTCGCTGGAGATCTCGCTGGAAGCCGAGGTGACCATCACCCAGCCGATACACAGAATCGCCAATGCCGCGAAGACCAGCCAGCCATCCACTGGCTGCTGCTCGGTACTCATCGCCTGACGCACTCGACTGGCCTTGTCACCCATCCGCTTCGCCCTCGTTGCCCGCGTCCATCACATGCTCCGACACCCAGTCACGAAACGCATCGCCGCGCACCATGTAATTGGGGAACTGATCGAGACTGGCGCAGGCAGGTGACAGCAGCACGCAATCTCCCGGCCGAGCGACTCGCTGAGCATGGGCCATGCCTTCCGTCAGCGTCGCGACCCGGCTGACGCGAAGGCTATCCTCCAGTGCCAGCGACAGGCGCTCTGCATCCTGTCCGAAAAGCACCGCCTCACGCGCAAAGCGTGCCAGCGGCGCGGCCAACGGCGTGAAGTCCGCGCCCTTGCCCTGGCCACCGGCCAGCAGAATCAGCTTGCCATCGAGTGTCGGACCGAGACCGGCGATCGCCGCCAGCGTCGCGCCGACGTTGGTGCCCTTGGAATCGTTGATCCAGCGCACGCCTGCCACGTCAGCGATCAGCTCGCCCCGGTGCGGCAGCCCCGCGAAGCGCTCGAGTTCGGCCACCATGGCCTCCTGCGCGAGACCGATCGCCGTGCCCATCGCCAGCGCCGCCAGCGCGTTGGCCTGATTGTGACGCCCGGCCAGACGCACCTGCGCGGCAGGCATCACGCCATGCAGGCCTTCGGATGCCACGTGACACAGCATGAGCGTGCCGTCCTGCTCCGCCAGACGCCATTCAGCCCTCATTCAGGCGTACGCTGAAGCTGGCGCGCGCCACTGCATCCTCCTCGGCCGGCCAGCTCCAGGCATCGTCGGCATTGATGACCGCCAGGCCCGCCCCGCGGAAGATGGCACGCTTGGCGGCCTGATAGCCGCGCATGCCGTCATGGCGATCGAGATGGTCTTCGGAGAGATTCAGGAAGCAGGCGACATCTGCCTTGAGCTCGGGCGTGGTCTCGAGCTGAAAGGATGACAGTTCCAGCACATACAGTTCGGCATCGGGCTGCTCACGCAGCAGCGTCAGCGCGGCGGTGCCCAGGTTGCCACCGACCGCCACGTCACGGCCTGCCCGCTCGGCCATCCTCGCCACCAGCGTGGTGACGGTGGACTTGGCGTTCGAACCGGTGATGGCGACCAGCGTCGGCCGCCTTCCCTGCGCATCCCGGGCCTGGCGTTCATCGAGTGCCCGCACGAACAGCGCGATCTCGCCGACCAGGCGCTCGCGTACCGGGTCAAACACGGCCTGACGCGGGTCGATGCCCGGACTGAGCACCACCTCACCAAAGCGTGACAGATCCAGCGCTTCCAGCGGCCCGAGATGGACCTCGGCCTGCGGTGCATGCTCGTGCAGATTCTCGAGCCCCGGCGGTGCACTGCGGGTATCGGCGACGGCAAAATCGATGCCACGATCACTCAGATGGCGAGCGATCGCCTGTCCGGAGACACCAAGACCGACCACCAGGGTCGGTCCTTCGGCAGGCACCGGCGAGGCCGGTGCGTGGGAGGTGACAGAGAGGGTCATCGCGAAAGCGTCCTCAGCGAACCTTGAGTGTGGCCAGGCCAAGCAGCACCAGCACGACGGTGATGATCCAGAAGCGCACGATGACGCGCGGCTCCGGCCAGCCCTTGAGTTCGAAGTGGTGATGCAGCGGCGCCATGCGGAAGATGCGTCGTCCGGTCAGCTTGTAGGAGCCGACCTGCAGGATGACCGAGACGGTCTCCATCACGAAGACGCCCCCCATGATGAACAGCACGATTTCCTGACGCACGATGACCGCGACCACGCCCAGTGCCGCACCGAGAGCCAAGGCGCCCACATCGCCCATGAAGACCTGGGCGGGATAGGTGTTGAACCACAGAAAACCCAGGCCGGCGCCCGCGATGGTGGCACAGAACACCGCCAGCTCGCCGGAACCGGCAATGAACGGAATGTGCAGATACTCCGCGAACTTCAGGTTGCCCGAGGCGTAGGCGAAGATCGCAAGCCCCATGGCCACCAGCACGGTCGGCATGATCGCCAGCCCATCGAGGCCATCGGTCAGATTGACGGCATTGGAGCTGCCGACGATCACGAAATAGGTCAGCACCATGTAGAAGATGCCCAGCGGGATGACGACATCCTTGAAGAACGGCACCAGCAGTGCTGTCTCGGCAGGCGTGGAAGCCGTCAGGTACAGCACCACGGCCGCCCCGATGCCCACCACCGACTGCCAGAAATACTTCCAGCGCGCCGGCAGGCCACGGGGATTCTTCTCCACCACCTTGCGGTAGTCATCCACCCAGCCGACCGCACCGAAGCCCAATGTGACCGCCAGCACCACCCAGACATACAGATTGGTCAGGTCGCCCCACAGCAGGGTCGAGACGGCCATCGACAGCAGGATCATCACGCCGCCCATGGTCGGCGTACCGGCCTTGGACAGGTGGGACTGAGGGCCATCATCACGCACGGCCTGGCCGATCTGGCCATCCACCAGCTTGCGGATGACCCAGGGGCCGAGCCACAGGCACAGCAACAAGGCCGTCAGCGTGGCCAGCACCACACGCAGGGTCAGATAATTGAAAACCGTAAAGGCGCCATTGAATTGGGCCAGAAACTCAGCAAGCAGCAGCAGCATGACTCACATTCACCTTGATGCGTCGACCTTGAGCGCGGCAACGACATGTTCCATGCCTGCGCTACGAGACCCCTTGACCAGAACACTGGCCCCGGTGGGTAGATGGGTACGGGCGTAAGCTTCAAGCTCCGCCCGCTCCTTGAAATGCATGCCACCTGCGCCGAAGGCCTCGGCAGTCGCTCTGGCCTTTTCACCACAGGTGGCAACGAAATCGATACCGAGCTTGCGGGCGTAGGCGCCCACCTCGGCGTGCAGCCGCTCGGCGTCCTCGCCCAGCTCGCCCATGGCGCCCATCAGGCACCAGCGCGGAGCAGGAAGGCTCGCCAACAGCTCCAGCGCGGCCAGCATGGCCCCAGGGTTGGCGTTGTAGCTGTCATCGAGCAGACGAGCCCCATTGTGTCCTTCCACGACCCCCAGGCGACCCGGAACGCTCTCGGCGCTCTCGAGCCCCTCGATGACCAGCTGGCTGTCCACGCCCAGCGCCAGACAGGCAGCGGCTGCCGCCAACGCATTGGCGACATTGTGCCGTCCCAGCAGGGCAAGCTGGACCCGCCCCAGCGAGTGGCCGTCAAACGTCAGTTCGAAAGCATAACGCCCGAGCTCATCCGCGCCTAGCTTGCGTGCCTGCAGGCGTGCCGAACTCTCCGCCAGGTCCGCGACGCTCCGCGACGCTGAAGTCGATGATATCCACCGCCTGCCCCGTCACTGCCAGCGCCTGCCAGAGCGTGAAATAGACATCATCACGATTGAGTACCGCCACCGGACGGCGCCCCCCCAGCGGACTGAGTCCGGCAAGAATCTCGCCCTTGGCCTGGGCGATCTGCCCCATGCCACCGAATTCCCCGACGTGAGCACCGGTGACATTGGTGATGACCGCCACCTGTGGACGTGCCAGCGCGGTGGTCCAGGCGATCTCACCGAGATGATTGGCGCCCAGCTCGACGACGCCATGCTGATGCGCATCGTTCAGGCGCAGCAGCGTCATCGGCAGACCATAGTCATTGTTGAGGTTGCCCTGTGTGGCAAGGCTCTCGGCGTCGAAGCGCGCGGCATCACGTACCAGGATGGCATGCACCAGTCCCTTGACGCTGGTCTTGCCGCTGTTGCCGGTCACGGCGATCAACGGCCGCCCCCAGGCTCGCCGACGTGCCGCCGCCAGCAGACCGAAGGCGAGCCGCGTGTCAGGCACCACGATCTGCGGCAACGGGTCATCCACCGGATGCTCGACCAGCGCCGCGATCGCGCCATTGTCACGAGCCTGAGCCAGGAAGTCATGGGCATCGAAACGCTCGCCCTTCAGCGCCACGAAAAGCGGCGACCGCTGGCTGGACAGCTTGCGGGTATCCGTCTCGATGGCCCCCAATGACCGGCCGACCAGCGCCGAAGGCAGCCGAGCCGAGAGCAGCTGAGCCACCTCATCGAAGCACTCCAGCCCAGGAGACTGCACTGACGCACTCATGCGTCGCTCTCCAGACCTTCCTGAGTGGAGAGCGCACGACGCTCGAGCGCCGCCACCGCATGTGCGACATCCGAGAACGGCAGACGCTCGCCCGCCACTTCCTGGTAATCCTCGTGGCCCTTGCCGGCGATGAGAATCACGTCATGTTCGCCTGCATCACGGATGACCTGGGCAATGGCCTCGGCGCGCCCGGCGATTTCCCGGGCGCGCTCCCGGGCCTGGATGCCATCCATCATCTGCTGACGAATGACAGCGGCCTCTTCACTGCGCGGGTTGTCATCGGTAATGACGACGCGATCGGCGCCCTGCTCGGCGGCCGTCGCCATCAGCGGGCGCTTGCCGGTGTCGCGATCACCGCCACAGCCGAGCACGCACCACAGCCGAGCATCATCACGCGCCGGCAGATGGGCACGCAGTGCCGTCAGCGCGGTCTCGACCGCCTCCGGGGTGTGGGCATAGTCCACCACCACCACGGGCGCGCCCTCGCGGGTCAGGCGCTGCATGCGTCCCGGCACCGGCGTCAGACGCGGTGCCGCCGCGAACAGGTCCGCCAGCGAATGGCCGAGGCCATGCAGGATCAGCATCGCCAGCAGGGCATTGTCGAGGTTGAAGCGCCCCATCAGATTGAGGCCGAGCTCACGCTCACCGTCAGGCGTCGCGATCACGGCCACCTGCCCCAGCGGCTCGGGGAAGACGTCCAGCACGCGCAGGGTGGCCACCTCGTCACGCCCCATCGCCAACACGCGCACACCGCGCTGCATGCCGGCCAGCATCAGACGCGCCAGCGCATCATCGGCATTGAGCACCGCAAGCTTGAGTTCCGGTCGCTTGAAGAGCTTGGCCTTGGCCGCGGCATATGCCGCCATGCTGCCGTGGTAATCCAGATGATCACGCGACAGATTGGTATAGCCCGCCACCGTGAAGCGGCAGCCGTTGACACGGTCCTGGTCCAGCGCATGGGAAGAGACTTCCATCGCGACCAGTTCCGCACCGGCCATGCTCAGGCCCTTGAGCGCCGCCTGGACGGCGAGTGCATCCGGCGTGGTGCGCTCGCCGGCGACCAGCGCGCCAGGGCGGCCGATCCCCAGCGTGCCGATCATGCCGGAGGGGATGCCGAGCGCCTCGGCAAACTCGGCAATGTAATGGGTCACGGAGGACTTGCCGTTGGTGCCGGTCACGCCGACCAGCGTCAGTGACTCCGGCACGCCAAAGGCCTGTCGTCCCAGCTCGCCGAGCTGCGCGCCGAGCCCCTCGAGCCAGACGACTCACTCGCCGACGGCGCTGTCAGGTGGCACATCCAGAAGACGCAGCGCCTTGCCGACCACGCGACCGAACACCGGCGCCGCGACTAGGCCCCCGTAGTATTCCTCGCCCTTGGGATTCTCGATCATCACCACGGTCACGATGCGCGGGTCGGACACCGGCGCAATGCCGGCGAACAAGGAGCGATAGGCCGTCTTCTGATAGCCACCGGAGGTCACCTTACGCACCGTACCCGTCTTGCCCGCGATACGGTAGCCCTCGACCACGGCACGCTTGGCGGGACCATTGGGCTGGACGATCTTCTCCATCATCCCGAGCAGGGCATGGGAATTCTCGGGCGAGATGATCTGATCCCCCACCGGCGGGGTATTCACCTTGAGCAGCGACGGCGCCAGCCGGCGACCATCATTGGCCAGCGCGGTATAGGCGCTGGCCAGCTGCAAGGCCGAGACACTGATCCCGTACCCGTAGGACATGGAGGCCCGCTTGCTGCGCGACCAGTTGGTCGGGGCCGGCAGAACGCCCGTCGTCTCGCCCGGGAAGCCGGTACCCGGCGCCTGCCCCAGACCCAGCTCATAATAGCGATTCCATACCGCGTCATCCTCGAGGCTCAGCGCCATGCGGCTCATGCCGATGTTGGAGGAGTGATAGAGAATGCCGGCCATGTCGAGCTTGCCGTAATTGCGGAAATCGCGAATCGTGAAGCGGTCGACCCGCATGTAACCCGGCGTAGTGTCGATCACCGAGTCCGGCTGATACTTGCCGGAGGCCAGACCTGCACTCATCGCCAGAGGCTTCATGACCGAGCCCGGCTCGAAGGCATCGGTGATCGCACGGTTGCGCAGACCGGCAGGGTCAAGCCCCGCACGATTGTTGGGGTTGTAGGACTTCTGATTGACCATCGCCAGCACTTCTCCCGTGCGAGCGTCCATCATCACCAGGGTGCCACCGTCGGCACGGTGCTCGGCCACGGCGGCCTTCAGCTCACGGTAGGCCATGTACTGAAGACGCAGGTCGATGGAGAGGGTCAAATCACCACCAGGCTTGGCTTCGCTGATCAGATGCAGGTCACGCACCAGGCGTCCCTTGCGGTCCTTGAGCACGCGACGCTTGCCCGGCGTACCGGAGAGGTAGGAATTGTAGGCAAGCTCAAGCCCCTCCTGGCCCTTGTCATCGACATTGGTCACGCCGACCAGCTGTGCGGAGACCTCGCCCGAGGGGTAGTAACGCTTGTATTCCTGCTTGTGGTGGACACCCGGAACATCCAGGTCGATGGCGGGTTGTGCCTGAGGAGGGGTCATCTGACGCTTGATGTACATGAAGCCCTTGCCGGCATCACGATATTGGCGCACACGGCGGATCAGGTCGTCAGGCTGCTGGCCGAGCGCGCGTGCCAGCAGTGACAGGCGCACCGGATCATCCGGCACCAGACGCGGGTCCGCCCACAGCGTGATGACCGGCGTCGAGATGGCCAGCGGCTCGCCACTGCGATCGGTGATCATGCCACGGTGCGCGTTGATGCTGTCGACGCGCAGGGTGCGCGCATCCCCTTGATCCTGAAGGAACTGCTGATCGAAGAGCTGCAAATAGCCGATACGCCCCACCAGGGCCAGGAGCCCTGCGAACACGATACCCAGCATGATGCGATAGCGGGCGGACCCCATGGGCCCACGCGCACTCTTGCGCGCCCCGGCGGCGGCGGGTCCGAGGAAGGAGGTCGACGTGTGGCCATCAGCGAATGACCTCGACATCGTGGACATCCGGTACGCGCATCTCGAGACGCTCGGTACTGATGCTCTCGATACGCGCAGGGGCGGACCAGGCACTTTCCTCAAGCAGCAGGCGCCCCCAGCGAGCACGCGCATCATCACGCGCCGCCTCGAGCTTCTGGAGTTGCGCGTATTGGCCGCGCGAGAGATGGGAGCTTACGACGACAGCAGCGGCGGATCCCAGCAGGCAGATCATCAGCACCACGAAGCACAGATGACGCCAACGCATCTGGAACCTGATCGGCCAGTTCCCTCTCCAGCTGCCCTGCTGCTTGCGTCCCGCCATGCTGACTCCCTTATCACTCTGAACGCGGTGATCTGCACCACGAGGCGTTATTTCAGCTTCTCGGCGATGCGCATCACGGCGCTGCGTGAGCGTACGTTCGCCTGCACCTCGCTTTCGGAGGCCTTCTGAGCCTTGCCGACCAGCTTGAGGCGCTTGTTGAGTTGATCTTCGCGAATGGGCATGCCACGCGGCGCCTGATCGCCACGCGCCTTGTCGCGCATGAAGCGTTTGACGATACGGTCTTCCAGCGAATGGAAGCTGATCACCACCAGCCTTCCCCCCGGTTTCAGGGCTTCCAGGCCAGCATCCAGCGCGCGGGTCAACTCATCCAGCTCGCCGTTGACATGGATGCGGATCGCCTGGAAGACACGCGTCGCCGGGTGCTTGTGCTTCTCCCAGTTGGGATGCGCGTCCTTGATCAGGCTGGCGAAGTCACCGGTCCGCGTGATGGGACGCTCGGCGCGACGCTCGACCACCGCACGTGCAAGACGCTTGGCATAGCGCTCCTCACCGTAGGTCTTGAAGACCCACGCCATGTCCTCGGCACTGGCACGTGACAACCACTCAGCGGCACTCTCGCCACTGGTGGGGTCCATGCGCATGTCCAGCGGACCATCATTCATGAAGCTGAAGCCACGCTCGGCATCATCCAGCTGCGGCGAGGACACGCCGATATCCAGCAGAATGCCATCGAGCTGACCATGCACGCCTTCCCGCTCGGCATATTCGCCCAGGCGGGCAAATTCACCGGCGTGAATGGAAAAACGGGAATCCTCGATGGTGGCGGCTTCCGCCAATGCCTGGGGGTCGCGATCACAGGCGATCAGACGTCCACCGTCATCGAGACGCGACAGGATCAGGCGTGAGTGACCGCCGCGCCCGAAAGTACCGTCGAAATAGACACCGGAGACGTCCTGAATCAGCCCATCCACCGCGCCATCGAGCATGACACTGACATGCGCGAAGCGATCCGCAGCTTCGGATTCGGCGGCTGACATGGCAGCGGCTGATTCGGGAACGGAGGGAGCGCTGGGCTTGGACATGACGAAATTCGGGACCTTGGCACGCGTTGCGGGCAGTAAAGGCGGACGCCATATTAGGCGGGAGACGGCCGATAAGCCGGGTCTTGTCGTGGACAGTCATTCATCTAGGCCCTGAATCACTTCAGGGCTCAAGCAACCAACCCGCCCCCACTGCGGGCAGCAGCATAGGGGGCCTATTTGGTCTTGCTCCAGGTGGGGTTTACCTCGCCGCGAACTGTTACCAGACGCGCGGTGCGCTCTTACCGCACCCTTTCACCCTTACCGGCCAGCCGAAGCTGACGTAGGCGGTCTTCTCTCTGCTGCACTTGCCGTCGGCTCACGCCGCCCAGACGTTATCTGGCACCTTGCCCTATGGAGCCCGGACTTTCCTCCCCCAGCTCACGCTGGCGGCGACTGTCTGGCCATCTCCCAAGCGCGCAAGACTATCAGTGTCACATCGTTTCCACAAGCTGGCGCTCCGCCGCATCCTTCAGGGCTTGTGCCTTGGCATACCAGGCCTTCTTGCGCCCGCCGACCAGACGAGCGGCGATCGCCGCCATCTGCTTGACGCCGACCCCCTCTTCCCACAGCACCTTGAGAAGCGCATCACCCTCGACGCTGGCAGCCTCGTCGCCCTCACGTGCCGGAGCCCCTTCGATCATGACCACGAATTCACCGCGCGTCTGATCGCCATCCGCCTCCATCATCGCCAGCAGCTCAGCAGCCGTCCCGTCCAGGAAGGTCTCGAAGGTCTTGGTCAGCTCACGTGCCAACACGACTCGGCGCGCCCCGAGAACGTCGTGGATATCCTTCAACAACGCCTGGATACGGTGAGGCGACTCATAAAGCACATGCGTCGCGCTATCCTCACGCAGTGCCGTGAGGCGCGCCTGACGTGGCCCACCCTTGTGAGCGAGAAACCCCTCGAAGGTGAAGCGATCCGTCGGCAGGCCAGCAGCGCTGAGCGCGGTAATCAACGCGCAGGGGCCGGGAAGCGGGACTACCTTGAATCCGCGCTCCCGCAGCGCCCGCACCACGATGAAGCCGGGATCGGAGATCAGCGGCGTCCCGGCGTCGGAGACCAGCGCGACACGCCGCCCCGCCTCCAGGGCCTCGCACAGCTGATCGACCCGCCCGCGCTCATTATGGTCATGCAGTGACATCATGGGGACTTCCAGCCCCAGATGGCGCAGCAGACGGGCACTGTGGCGGGTGTCCTCAGCCGCGATCAGATCCACTTCGCCCAGCACCCGCGCGGCACGTGGGCTGAGGTCATCGAGGTTACCAATCGGCGTGGCGACCACGTACAATACGCCTTCAGAAGACTCAGACATTCAATGCTTCGACTCGTTGAACTCAGTGGTAGATATGGACGTCAGAGACAGCCGAGTGGCCTGACCACGGCCTCCTCGCCCATCAGCCAAGGGACCGTCGTACATGGGCCAGACATGGAATCGTGCGCCTGACAACGTGCTGCGCACTGCGTCAACCATTCGGCACAAGAGCTTGCGCCTCCCGCGCACCAGCCTGCGCGGACTGGCCGGCATGGCCATCGCGGCACTGCTGCTGGCCGGGTGTGCCGGGCAGTCCTCCCGTCCCAGCGGACCGGGGGCGGACGCGCTGCTGGCTCAAGCGGAGCAACAACAGGGCCAACAGGCCGCCGGCACCCGACTGCAGGCCGCCGATATCCTAGCACGCAGCGGCGACAACGCGCAGGCGATCACCATCACCTCGGACATCGACCCCGCGAGTCTGGAACCCCAGCAACGCGTGCAATGGGCCCTGTTGCTGTCGCGCATCGCCCTCGAGCAGCAGGATGGCTGGAACACGATACTCGCCACGTCCGTGCTGGAAGACGACATCACGATGTCCAGCGGCGATCAGCGCACGCTGCGCAAGCGTCGCGGCCTGGCGCTCGGCATGGTCGGCGAACCTCTGGCCAGTGCCCAGACGCTGATTGCCCTGCAGGCGGACACTGATGACCTCAGCATCAATGACACCCTGTGGGAACAGCTCACGCGCCTGTCTCCCAGCCAGCTTGGCGAGCTGGCCAGCGCCAACGCCATTGCCAGCGGCTGGACGGACCTGCTGCGTCTGCAGCGGCGCTTCGGCGGCAACATCGACCAGATGTTTTCCGCCATCAACGACTGGGCGGATGCCAATCCGCAGCATCCGGCCGCACGCCAGATGCCGCAGGGCATCCTCGATCTGCGCGAGCTCTCCGGCCAGGAAGTCCGCAAGATCGCGGTCTTCCTTCCGCAGTCCGGCCCACTCAAGCGTATCGCGCAGGCAATTCGTGAGGGCATCGAGGCACGCCATCGCAGCGCCATCGACAATGCCGAAGCCACGCCGCAGCTGAGCTTCTTCGATACCTCAAGCGCCGATCTCAAGACATTGTATGCCCGCGCGACCATGGAGGGAGCTCAGGTCGTGCTCGGCCCGCTGGACAAGCAGCTGGTCAGCCAGCTCGAGACCCAGAACAGCCTGCCGCTGCCGACCCTGGCCCTCAATTACGGCACCCATGAGCGCAATCAGGCCGACAACCTCTTCCAGTACGGCCTGTCCGCCGAAGACGAAGCGCGCCAGGTCGCACTGCGCGCCTCACTTGACGGCCATCGTGGTGCCGCGGCCATGATTCCCGACAATGCCTGGGGTCAGCGCGTCTACAGCGCCTTCCGTGATCGCTTCGAGCAGGAAGGTGGCGACATCGTTTCCATCGAGCGCTACAACCCCAAGGGCCCGGTCAGTGAAGCGGTCAAGGATCTGCTTTCCGTCTCCAGCCAGGATCAGGCGCGCATGAAATCCGCCAAGAAATCCGGCAGCAAGTATGGCCGCGCCCACTCCGGCAACATCGACATGATCTTCCTGCTGGCGCTGCCAAGCTACGCTCGTCAGGTGCCGCCGATGCTGGACTTCTACTACGCGGGCAACCTGCCGATCTACGGCACCTCACACCTTTATGAAGGCTCCCCCCAGCCCGCTCAGGATGGCGACCTCAATGGCGTCAATTTCGTCGACATCCCTTGGGAAGTGCCGCAGGCCTCCTCCGGCGGCAAGGCCACTCTGCCGGAAGCCGATACCTATCGCGCCCTGTCGGATGCCTCTCCGCGCATGCTCAAGCTCAATGCCATGGGCGTCGATGCCTATCGCCTGGCACAGCGCGTTCCGCTGATGCTGGCCGGTGCCGGCGGGGAACTCTTCGGAGCGACCGGCAGTCTATTCCCGCGTCATGATGGACGCATCGAACGCACGCTGCCGTGGGCGGAGTTCAGAGGCGGCGTACCACGCCCGCCGCTGAAAGGCGCCAGCAGCCGCACCGTCGAAGCCTACACGCCCTGACATGGCGCGCCCTGGAACGACCGGGCAGGAGCCACCACAGCGTCGCGCGAGAGCGCGCGGCGCCGTGATCGAAGCCGAGGTCGAGAAATGGCTGTCAGCCAGAGGTCTCGTGCCTGTCACGCGCAATTCGCATGCCAAGGGCGGCGAGATCGACTTGATCATGCGTGATGGTGACACCCTGGTGTTCATCGAAGTGCGTTACCGCGCCAGCTCCCGGTTCGGCAGCGCACTGGAAAGCGTGACCGCCACCAAGCAACGCCGGCTGATCAAGGCCGCGCGTTTTTATCTGGCCCATCACGGGCTATCATGTTCCTGCCGCTTCGACGTGGTCGGCGTGGAGGGCCCTCCCCCTCTCGCCATTCACTGGATACGCCACGCATTCGAAGCGTTCTGAAGCCAACGACCAAGAGCCATCATGGATTTCCAATCTCGTATTCTCGGCCACTTCAACGCCAGCATCGACACCAAGACATACGCCAGTGAAGTGCTGCCGCCCTTCATCGAAGCGGCGAGTCAGATGATGGTCCAGAGCCTGGTCAATGACGGCAAGATTCTGGCCTGCGGCAACGGCGGCAGCGCCGGTGACAGCCAGCACTTCTCGTCAGAGCTGCTCAATCGCTTCGAGCGTGAACGCCCGAGCCTGCCGGCCATCGCCCTGACCACCGACACCTCGACGTTGACGTCCATTGCCAACGATTACAGCTACAACGAGGTGTTCTCCAAGCAGATTCGCGCCCTGGGCCAGCCCGGCGACATCCTGCTGGCCATTTCCACCAGCGGCAACTCCGCCAACGTGGTACAGGCCATCCAGGCGGCCCATGACCGCGACATGCGCGTGGTGGCACTGACCGGTCGTGACGGTGGCGACATGGCTTCCCTGCTGGGCAGCGAAGATTGCGAGATCCGCGTACCGGCGACCTCCACCGCGCGCATTCAAGAAGTCCATCTGCTGGCCATTCATTGCCTGTGTGATCTGATCGATCACCAGCTGTTCGGCAGCAACGAATAACGCCTTGCGACACACGGCGCTCACCAGGAGATTACGGCATGACGCCAAAGTACCTGCTTTCCCTCATGGCCACCGCCGGCTTTCTATCCCTTGCGGGCTGTACCACCGTGGCCGACCTGACTCACAGTGGTCCCATTGACGAGGACTACGGTGATCGCACTCTGGGCGCTCAAGTGGAAGACGAGAGCATCGAGACCAAGATCGAAGTCAATCTCGGCAAGATCGATGCGCGCTTCAATGACGCCCATGTCAACGTGAATGCCTACAACGGCATGGTCCTGCTGACCGGGCAAGTGCCCAGCGACGAGCTCAAGCAACGCGCCGCGGAAGTCGCCAAGGATGTCCGTCGCGTACGCCAGGTACACAACGCCCTGGAAGTCAGCGCCAATGCGCCTACCAGCCAGCGCGTCCAGGACACCTGGCTGACCACCCGCGTCAAGGCGACTCTCGCGGCCGATGCCAACATCGATTCCGGGCGCATCATGGTGCTGACCGAGAATGCCAGCGTCTACCTGATGGGCATCGTGACCCGCTCGGAGGCCGACCAGATCGTCAGCAAGGTCTCGGAAGTCGGTGGCATCCAGCGTATCGCCAAGGTCTTCGAGTATCTTGATTGACGTAGACCGCACCATCCGAGGCTGCCTCACCGAAGGCCAGGTCATCCGCACCCGGCATGACAGGCTCATGCCCGAACACCATGCCAACGCCATTCTCGCGAGAGTACAGCGCCACCAGCGCCGGTGTCGGCACGCTGACGTGCATCGGCTGACCACCGAAACGGGCATTGAAGCTGACACCCTCATTGGCGATGAGCAGATCACGCACGGCACCCGGCGCGATGTTCAGAACGATCTGGCCATTCTGCACGTGTTGACGCGGCACCTGAACGCCATCCTGCTCGGCATCCACCACGATGTACGGCGTATTGTCGTTATCCAGCAGCCACTCGTAGAGCGCACGTGCCAGATAAGGGCGACTGGAAAGCATGAGAGAACCTCTTGAACTGCAATGGATGTCACGAATCAGATACGCATCTCGCGCTCTGCCTCGGAGAGAGACGCCTTGAAGGCATCACGATCGAACAGACGCTCCATGTAGTTCAGCAGCGGCTTGACCTGCTTCTCCGGCAGCTCGATGTTCAATGTCGGCAGACGCCACAGAATCGGGGCGATGCACGTGTCGACCAGAGAGAACTCGTCGCTCATGAAGAACGGCATGTCATCGAAGATCGGCGCGATTCCGATCAGGCTCTCGCGCAATTCCTTGCGTGCCTTGTCGGCTTCCTTCTTGGTGCCGTTCTGGATGGTTTCCATCATCGGCACCCACTCGCGCTCGATGCGGTGCATCCACAGACGGCTCTGGGCGCGCGCCACCGGATACACCGGCAACAGCGGCGGATGCGGGAAGCGCTCGTCCAGGTACTCCATCATCACCTTGGACTCGTAGAGGACCAGGTCACGGTCCAGCAACGTCGGCACACTGTTGTACGGGTTCAGATCAGCCAGCTCGGCCGGACGGTTGTCATCATCTACATCAATGACATCGACTGCTACACCCTTCTCGGCCAGCACGATCCGTACACGGTGGCTGAAGTGGTCGTCACCACCGGAGTAGAAGGTCATCGATGAACGCTTGGCCACAACACCCATGAAACTGTCCTCGCATCTGTTCGAGCCATGCCCGCGTCAGCTTTTGGCCTGACGAACGGGAATAAGTTTCCTCTGGCCACTCCGGGAGCCATCAATGAATGTCGCGCCAGTATTCCTTCTTGAGAAGATATGCCAGCAGAGTAAAGATCAGGATGAATATTAACACCTTGGGGGCCATGCTCTCAGCCTTGAGTCGCGATGGTTCGCCCACATAGGCCAGAAAGTTGGTCAGATCCCACACGGCCTGGTCGAATTCCTCTGCTGTCATGCTGCCCGGCGAGGTGATCTCCAGCACGTCGCAGGAGTCATAGTGCCCCGTTGCCGGGTTCAGCTCCGCTCCCGGAGGCACCAGGTCGCTCTGGGCGCAGACCTTTTCCTGAACGCCCTGCAATGTCTCCAGCACATTGGGCATCGCCACCAGCGGATAGACAGCATTGTTGACACCCCAGGGGCGCTCGGGATCGCGATAGAAGCTCTTCAGGTAGGAGTAGATCCAGTCCGTCCCGCGCAGACGCGCCTCGAGAGACAGATCCGGTGGCGGCGTACCGAACCAGCTCGCGGCGTCCTCAGTCTTCATCCCGATGCGCATGGTGTCATTGATCTTGAGTTCTGGCGAGAAAATCAGATATCGCTCGACCAGATCCTCGGGCATCTCCAGGTCCTCTGCGGCACGCGAATAGCGCTGATACTGCAGGCTGTGACAGCCGAGGCAATAATTGGTGTAGAGCTGCATGCCGCGCTGCAACGAGGGCTTGTCATGCAGATCCGGCTGCATCGACTCACGCACTGCCTCGCCCCCTGCCGCGCTGACAGCTCCCGCCCCCAGCAGGCCGGCCACCACCACCACGCCTGCAGCCAGTACATGCTTCAGCCAGTCCCTTGACCCACCCTTTTGCCCGCTCATCGGCCTATCACCCTGTCCGGCACCGCTCGCGTCTTCTCGAATCGCGTATACAGCGGCATCAGTATGAAGAAGGCGAAGTACGCCACCGTCGCGATCTGCGCGATGATCGTGCGCTCGAACGTCGGCGGCATCACGCCAAGCACCCCCAAGGTCACGAAGCTGACCACGAACACGAGTATCGCGATACGCGATAGCCAGCCCTTGTAACGGATGGAGCGCACAGGAGAACGATCAAGCCATGGCAACACGAACAGGATGGCGATCGCCAACCCCATCACCACCACGCCCCAGAACTTGGCATCGACCCCGAACAAGGGATAGTTCACGGCCCGCAACATCGCGTAGAACGGCGTGAAATACCAGACAGGGGCAATATGCTCAGGTGTCTTCAACGAGTTGGCCGGTTCGAAATTGGGCGTCTCGAGGAAGTAGCCGCCCCCTTCCGGGAAGTAGAAGATCACGGCACAGAACACGAACAGGAACACACCGACACCCACCAGGTCCTTCACCGTGTAGTAGGGATGGAACGGAATGCCATCCAACGGCTGGCCCGCCTCATCCTTCCTGTCCTTGATCTCGATGCCATCCGGATTGTTCGACCCCACCTCATGCAGCGCCACCAGATGCAGCACCACCAGCCCGACGATGACCAGTGGCAAGGCGATGACATGCAGGGCAAAGAAGCGATTCAAGGTAATGCCGGACACCAGGTAGTCGCCACGGATCATCTGCGCCAGATCCGCTCCGATGACCGGGATCGCCGTGAACAGCGAGATGATCACCTGCGCCCCCCAGTAGGACATCTGCCCCCAGGGCAGCAGATACCCCATGAAGGCCTCGGCCATCAACGCCAGATAGATGCACATGCCGAAGATCCACACCAGCTCACGCGGCGCTCGGTATGAGCCGTAGATAAGCCCCCGGAACATGTGCAGATAGATGACGACGAAGAATGCGGACGCCCCCGTGGAATGCATGTAACGGATCAGCCAGCCATATTCCACATCGCGCATGATGTATTCGATCGAGGCAAAGGCCCCTTCGGCGGTCGGGGTATAGCTCATGGTCAACCAGATACCGGTAATGATCTGATTGACCAGCACCAGCAGCGCCAGCGAGCCGAAGAAATAGAAGAAATTGAAGTTTCTGGGCGCGTAGTAGCCTGTCAGATGGTCCTGCAGCATCTGGGTGGCCGGAAAGCGATCATCGATCCAGCGCATGATGCCTCGCGACGCCTTGGCACGTTCTGGATTCCCCATCACACAGCCTCCTCATCGACGCCGATCACCAGCACCTGCTCGCTTTCATAATGATGCGGCGGCACCTCGAGATTCGAGGGCGCCGGCACTCCGGTGAACACGCGACCCGCGAGATCGAATTTCGAGCCATGACAGGCACACAGATAGCCACCCGGCCAGTCAGCGCCAAGATCCGCGGCACCCATCTCGGGTCGATAACCCGGCGAGCAGCCCAGATGGGTGCAGATTCCCACCAGTACCACGTACTCGGGCTTGATGGAGCGCAGGACAGCATCCACATAGGCTGGCTGCTGGGGACGGCGTGATTCGGGGTCCTGCAACTCGGCGTGCGGGATGGCCCGGATGTCATCAATCATCTCGGGGGTGCGACGCACCACCCATACCGGCTTGCCGCGCCACTCGATGGTCATCTGCTGACCCGGTGCCAGGCGCGAGATATCCGCCGTGACAGGTGCACCTGCCGCTCTTGCCCGTGCGCTCGGCTGCCAGGAAGCCAGAAAGGGCGTCGCGATGCCAACGGCGCCTATCGCCCCCACGACACTGGTCGCACTGACGAGGAAGCGGCGCCGCCCTCGATTCACACCTCGATTAGCCATATTGTTATTGTCTCCCGAACACCACCGCATGCTGCCAGACCATTCCCTTGCCGGGCACTTGACGCTTGACTGTATTAAAGGGCAAGAACCCACCGCTCACAACTCAAGAAAATCACTTTACCAGAAGCGGCTTTCTTCAATTGCGCTCGCACCATGCGCTTGACGCCCCTATCAAGATCGCAAAAAAAACGCCCAGCACCCTTTCGGGTACTGGACGTTCTTGTGGTCGACGCCTGTTCTCTTAACGCTTGGAGAACTGCGGACGACGACGGGCCTTGCGCAGGCCGACTTTCTTACGCTCGACTTCACGAGCATCACGAGTGACGTAGCCGGCGGCACGCAGTGCCGGACGGAAGTCCTCGTTGTAAGCCATCAGGGCACGAGTGATGCCGTGACGGATGGCGCCAGCTTGAGCGGAACCACCACCACCGGCGACAGTGACGTAGACGTCGAACTGTTCGGTAGTTTCGGTCAGCTCGAGCGGCTGGCGAACAACCATGCGACCTGTCACACGACCGAAGTAGTCGTTCAGGTCACGCTGGTTGACGGTGATTTTGCCGGTGCCCGGCTTCAGGAAGACGCGCGCGGTAGAAGTCTTGCGGCGCCCGGTACCGTAGTGCTGCTGTGTCATGGCGATGCTTCCCTCAGATGTTCAGTTCTTGCGGCTGCTGCGCAGCGTGCGGATGCTCGGCGCCAGCATAGACTTTCAGCTTGGACTGCATGGCACGACCCAGCGGGCCCTTCGGCAGCATGCCCTTCACCGCCAGCTCGATCACGCGCTCAGGCTTGTGCTCGATCATCTGGTTGAAGTTCATGGAGCGCAGGCCGCCCGGGTAACCGGTGTGACGGTAGTAGGTCTTGGCTTCTGCCTTGCGACCAGTCACAGCGACTTTCTCGGCGTTGATGACGACGATGTAGTCGCCAGTGTCAACGTGCGGAGTGTACTCGGCTTTATGCTTGCCGCGCAGGCGACGAGCAATTTCGGTAGCCATACGGCCCAGCGTCTTGCCGGCTGCGTCGACGACGAACCAGTCACGCTGGACGGACTGCGGCTTGGCAGTAAACGTCTTCATGGATGAATCACCTATAGTCGGGTCTTGCACTTGAGTGCGCGACCAATCCCTATTTTTCTTGGTTGTCCGACGCCTGGCAGTCAGTGGCAGGCCGCTTGCGCGGTCACCGCCGACTCGACTCCAGACTGCCCACGCCCATCAAGGGTGATTGACCCAGGACGACTCGTGGACCGGACAACAATTCGAGCGAGCGCGTATTGTACATGCCAGACGCCCGCACCACAAAGGCTATTTCGTCTTCCGACATCGCCTCATGGCTTGTGAGGCAGCGCCAGGTATTCACGCGACTGCATTTCCTGCAGGCGTGACAGGGTGCGCTCGAATTCGAAGTCGAGGTTGCCGCCGGTGTAGAGCTTCTCGACCGGTGTCTCGGCACTCATCAGCAGCTTGACGCCACGGTCATAGAACTCATCGACCATATTGATGAAGCGGCGCACCTGATCATCGCTGTCACGCCCCATCTGCGGCACCTCCGACACCAGCACGGTGTGGAACTCGCGCGCAAGCTCGATGTAGTCATTCTGGCTGCGCGGGCCATCGCACAGCTCATCGAAATGGAACCACACCACATCCTCGTGGCGACGCAAGGCATGCAGCACGCGGTGATTGATGCTCAAGCCTTCATCGGCATGACCTTCGGCTCCGGCAATGGAGCGGAACTCACGCGCCAGTCTGGCACCGCTCTCGTCACCCAGCGGACTGTGGAACAGCTCGGCATGCTCCAGAGCGCGCAGGCGATAATCGATACCCGAATCCACATTGACCACGGTGCAATGGCGCTTGACCAGGTCGATAGCCGGCAGGAAGCGCGCACGCTGCAGGCCATCCTTGTAGAGATCATCCGGCACGATGTTGGAGGTCGCGACCAGTACCACGCCCTGCTTGAACAACTCCTCGAACAGGGTGGCGAGAATCATGGCATCGGTGATGTCCTTGACGAAGAATTCGTCAAAGCAGATCACGCGCGCTTCCACGGCAAACTTGGCCGCCACCAGCGTCAGCGGGTTCTTCTCGCCCTTGTAATGGCCAAGCTCGTTGTGGACGCGCTGCATGAAGCGGTGGAAGTGCGTCCGCATCTTGTCCGCGAAGGGCAGGCTCTCGTAGAAGGTATCGACGAGATAGGTCTTGCCGCGCCCCACGCCACCCCAGAAATACAGCCCCATGATGTCCGGGGTCCTGTCGACGGCGGCCGGCCGCGACGGCTTGCCGAACAATCGACGCACCTTGGAGCCAAGCCCGCCATTGCCCGTGACATCTTCGACCTTGTCAGGCGTCTGGCGCGGAGTACGCACCAGATCGTCATAAAGGCGCTGCAGGTGACGAACGGCATCTTCCTGGGCGGCATCGTAGGCAAAGTCATCACGCTTGAGGTCTGCCTGGTACTTCTCGAGGGGCGTAGGTGCTGGCATGGAGAAACCCGGTGCAGGCCAGTGGACATTGGCAGCACATCATCGTGATGGCCTGCCCCGGCGGTGAAGATCACCGCAGTCGTGACACAAGGAGAGCGACGTGAACGAGAGCAATATTGACTGGATCCTGGCCATCGCCTGTTTTCTGGCTGGCATCGGTATCGGCGCCTTGTGCTACCACCTCCTGAATGCCAACGTGGCCCGCAATCAGAAGACCCGCCAGAAGCTGGCGGAGCGTGAGCTGGAACTGACCCAGTTCCGTGACGCCCTGAATGATCATTTCTCCAAGGCCAGTGATCTGACGGATCAGATCCAACGTGCCGGCAACGAGCTGCGCCAGCACCTGGCCAGCGGTGCCTCTTCACTGTGCGATGACAGCCAGCTCAAGCGCCGCCTGCTGGATACTGACACCACGCTTGAAGAAGACATGGGCGAGAAGGTCGACCTGCCACGTGACTATGCCGACAATCGCGGCACGCTGTCAGAGGATTTCGGTCTCAAGCCACAACCCGCGGAAGGCGAAGCGCAGAGCGCCAACCCGCCGCGCATCTGAGCAACCTTCAAGCAGGGTTGTCGATATCCACGAAGCGATGCTCGACGCCATGCTCGGCCGCCAGCCACTCGCCCAGCGCCCGAACCCCATCGCGCTCGGTCGCATGATGCCCTGCCGCCAGGTAGGTCACCCCCTCTTCGCGCGCACTGTGCGTGGTCCGCTCCGAGATCTCACCGGACAGGAAGGCATCGACTCCCGCCTCGATGGCCAGACCGATATAGTCCTGCGCCCCTCCCGTGCACCAGGCAATGCGCTTGATCGGCCGATCATGCCCGGCGATCACGAGCACCTCTCGCCCCAGACGACGACTGAACTCGGCCCCCAACGCGGCACTGTCCAGCTCACCGCCTGCCGCAAGCTCATCTGCGAGACGCCCGACATGCACCAGTCCACGCCCGGGGACGCCATCCAGGCATCCTTCACTGACCAACCCCAGGCGCTCGGCCAGCTGGACATTGTTGCCCAGCGTCGGATGGGCATCCAGCGGCAGGTGATACGCCGCCAGATTGATGTCGTTCGCCAGCAGTGTCTTGAGGCGACGGCGCTTCATGCCCGTGATCCGAGCGGGTTCGTTCTTCCAGAAATAGCCGTGATGCACCAGCACCATATCCGCCTGCCATGCCACGGCTTCATCCAGCAGCGCCTGATTGGCGGTAACGCCCGTCAGCACTCTGCGGACCTCGCGCCGCCCCTCGACCTGAAGTCCATTGACGGTGTAATCCTTGAAGGCCTGCGCCTCCAGACAGCCATCCAGCGCCTCGACCAGCACGTCACGATCAGCCATTGAGCCTCCAGCAGTCAGATTCATCGAGTGTTACACTGGCTGCCATTGTAACGGCGCAGCCTCACCATGTAAGCGCATGGCAGCTTCGCCGGGATCAGCAGGTGCTGCCATCTCCCGCCTTGACCCTCTCCGCCGAGCAGCGCGAGGAATCCGCCAATCCGGTACTGCGCGAAGCGCCGCCACTGCAGCGCAACAGCGGGCCGGCCAGCTACCAGACCGCCGTGGACGCCGCCGCCCCCGCCGTCGTCAACATCTACTCCTCGCGCAAGATCGAGGACGACAGCAAGCACCCGCTGATGTCCGACCCCTTCTTCAACCAGTTCTACGGGGAAAATGCCTTGCGCAGCCAGCGCATGCTGTCGAGCCTGGGCTCCGGCGTCATTCTCTCGAGCGACGGCTATATCCTGACCAACAACCATGTCATTCAGGGCGCGGATCAGATACAGGTCGCCCTGCGTGATGGCCGCGAGACACTGGCCAAGGTGGTCGGGGTCGACCCCGAGTCCGATCTCGCGGCGCTGAAGATCGATCTTGAAGATCTGCCGACGGTGGCGATCGCCGACTCGACCCAGGTCCACGTCGGGGATGTCTCGCTGGCCATCGGCAACCCCTTCGGAGTCGGTCAGACCGTCACCATGGGCATCATCTCGGCCACCGGACGCAACCATCTTGGCCTGAATGCCTACGAGGACTTCATCCAGACCGATGCCGCGATCAATCCCGGCAACTCCGGTGGAGCGTTGATCAATACCGATGGCTCACTGGTCGGCATCAATACTGCCATCTACTCCCGCTCCGGTGGCTCGCAGGGCATCGGTTTCGCCATCCCCGCCAACCTGGCACGTGACATCCTCGAATCACTGGTCGATCACGGCCGGGTGATTCGCGGCTGGCTGGGCCTGGAAGTCCAGGAGCTGACGCCGTCGCTGGCGCACTCCTTCGGCTTGAGCGCTCCGCAAGGCGTGGTGGTCGCCGCCGTGCTGCGGGATGGCCCCGCGGCGCAGGCCGGCCTGCGTCCCGGTGACATCCTGACGGCAGTCGCCGGCAAGCGCCTGATCGATGCACGCCTTGCCATGGCCGACATCGCCGCGGTCAAGCCGGGCGACACCCTGCAACTCAATCTGTTGCGGGATGGCAAGCCCATGGAGGTCAGCGTCAAGGTCGGTGAGCGGCCGATTCCCGACAGCACGCCCATGCTCACTCGATGATGCGATTCTCGGCACTACGGGCGTGAGCGGTCAGCGACTCACCCCGCGCCAGCACCGATGCGGTACGCCCGAGGATGGAGGCACCTTCGGCCGAGCACTGGATCAACGAGGAGCGCTTCTGGAAGTCATAGACTCCCAGCGGCGAGGAGAAGCGCGCGGTACCGGACGTCGGCAGCACGTGATTCGGGCCGGCACAGTAATCGCCCAGTGCCTCGGAGGTGTGGGAGCCCATGAAGATGGCGCCCGCATGGCGGACACCTTCGACCCACGCTTCCGGATCCGCCACCGACAGCTCCAGGTGCTCCGGCGCGATACGGTTGGTCAGTTCCAGCGCCTGCTCCGGCCCGCTGACGCGAATCAGGGCGCCACGCTCGCGCAGCGAGGTCTTGATGATCTCGGCACGCTCCATGGTCGGCGCGAGACGTTCGATTGACGCCTCGACCGCAGCGAGGTGCTCATCATCCCAGCTGATCAGGATCGCCTGGGCATCCTCGTCATGCTCGGCCTGCGAGAACAGGTCCATCGCCAGCCAGTCCGGATCGGTCACGCCATCGCTGACCACCAGAATCTCGGACGGTCCGGCGATCATGTCGATGCCGACCTGACCGAATACCGCCCGCTTGGCAGTGGCCACATAGATGTTGCCGGGACCGACGATCTTGTCGACGCGCGGCACCGTCTCGGTGCCATAGGCCAGTGCCGCGACGGCCTGGGCGCCGCCGATGGTGAAGACCCGATCGATACCCGCCAGGTGAGCCGCGGCCAGCACCAGTTCATTGACCACGCCATCGGGGGTCGGCACGACCATGATGATCTCGCGTACACCGGCGACATGCGCGGGGATCGCATTCATCAGCACGGAAGAGGGATAGGCGGCCTTGCCTCCCGGGACATAGATGCCAGCGCGATCCAGCGGCGTGACCTTCTGCCCCAGCAAGCTGCCATGCTCATCCTTGAAGGACCAGCTTTCCGGCTTCTGATGCTCGTGATAAACGCGCACACGCTCCGCCGCGACCGCCAGTGCCTCGCGCTGATCCGCCGGCAGATCGGCGTAGGCCTTTGCCAGACGTTCGGCGTCGATCACCAGCTCCGACATGCTGGAGACACTCAGACGGTCGAAGCGATTGGAAAACTCCACCAGCGCGGCATCGCCTTCCTGCTTGACGCGCGAAAGGATGTCGGTGACACGATGCTGTACCTCGGCATCGGACACCCCCTCCCAGGCCAGCAATGCATCCAGG
This sequence comes from Cobetia sp. ICG0124, assembly GCF_004006355.1. Taxonomy (NCBI): domain Bacteria; kingdom Pseudomonadati; phylum Pseudomonadota; class Gammaproteobacteria; order Oceanospirillales; family Halomonadaceae; genus Cobetia; species Cobetia sp. ICG0124. Next base: position 2,602,256 of record NZ_CP024893.1, read on the forward strand.
CGGGCAGTGAAATCGGTATCGCGGCTATCGAGCCGGTTGATCAGGGTATCCATGCGAACCTCTTGTCCCGCCTGACGCAGGCGGTCGATCAACGGCTTGAGGCGATCATGCTTCATGGTCATGGCGGCCTTGTTGACCACCAGACGCGTGCTGATGTCGGTGATCAGCTCACGCGGCTCCATGCCATTGGCACGCAGGGTATTGCCGGTATCGACGATATCGACGATCTCATCGGCCAGATTCATCAACGGGGCCAGCTCCATCGCGCCATACAGCTTGATGACTTCGGCCTGGATGCCCTGTTCCGCGTAGTAGCGACGCGCGACATCGACGAACTTGGTGGCGACGCGACGTCGCGCGCCCTGCTGCTGCTGACCGACGACCCCGGCCGTCATCAGACGGCAGGCCGCGATCTCCAGATCCAGAGGCTCATAGAGACCTTCGGCGCCATGCTCGAGCAGCACGTCCTTGCCGGCGATGCCCAGATCAGCCGCTCCCAGCTGCACATAGGTCGGCACATCGGTGGCGCGAATGATGACCAGCTTGACGTCAGGCAGATTGGTATCGAAGAGCAGCTTGCGGCTCTTGTCCAGATCTTCCAGCGGTTCGATGCCGGCATCCGCCAGCAGCGGCAGGGTTTCCTTGAGGATACGCCCCTTGGAAAGGGCGACGACCAGTTGCTTGCTCATGGGGTATTCGCCCGTGCTTGTGCGTAAGAATTCAGCAGACGCTGCCGACCTGCGATGGCCGGCAGCGCATGGAGGCAGGACTCGGCTCAACCGGCGGAGCGGCGGATGATCACGCCCAGCCCGGAGAGCTTCTCCTCGATGCATTCATAACCACGATCGATGTGGTAAATGCGATCCACCATGGTTTCGCCATCGGCGACGATGGCCGCGATCACCAGCGAGGCCGAGGCACGCAGGTCCGTGGCCATCACCGGAGCGCCCGACAGGCGCTCGGTACCGGTCACCACCGCCGTGTTGCCTTCCAGGGCGATGTGCGCGCCCATGCGGTTGAGCTCCTGCACGTGCATGAAGCGGTTCTCGAAGATGGTCTCGATCACGGTACCGGTGCCTTCGGCCACGGCATTCAGCGCCACGAACTGGGCCTGCATGTCCGTGGGGAATGCCGGATACGGCGCCGTACGGATATTGACCGCCTTCGGACGCTTGCCCTGCATGTCCAGCTCGATCCAGTCATCCCCCGTGGTGATGGTGGCACCGGCTTCTTCCAGCTTGGCAAGCACCGCATCGAGGGTATCGGCGCGCGTACGGGTGACGCGCACCTTGCCACGCGAGGCCGCTGCCGCGACCAGGAAGGTGCCGGTCTCGATGCGATCAGGCATCACGGAGTATTCGCAACCGTGCAGCCTCTCGACCCCTTCGATGACGATGGTATCGGTGCCGTGGCCGGTGATCCTGGCGCCCATGGCGATCAGGCATTCGGCCAGATCGACGACCTCCGGCTCGCGTGCCGCGTTCTCGAGCACGGTGCGCCCATCGGCCAGGGTCGCGGCCATCAGCAGATTCTCGGTACCCGTGACGGTTACCACGTCAAAGACGATGCGAGCGCCCTTGAGGCGGCCACCCGGCGCCTTGGCACGGATGTAACCGTTCTCGACCGAGATCTCCGCGCCCATGGCTTCCAGGCCACGGATGTGCAGATCCACCGGGCGCGAGCCGATGGCGCAACCGCCCGGCAACGAGACTTCGGCACTGCCGAAGTGAGCCAGCAGCGGGCCCAGCACCAGGATCGAGGCGCGCATCTTCTTGACCAGCTCGTAGGGCGCATGACAGTGCTCGACCTTGGAGCCGTCCAGCTGCACGGTCATGTTGTCGCCCATCACCGGCTCGACTCCCATGCGCCCGAGCAATTCCAGGCTGGTGGTGATGTCTTGCAGGTGCGGCAGATTGCTGATGGTCACGGGACCTTCGGACAGCAGTGTCGCTGCCAGGATGGGCAGGGCCGAATTCTTGGCACCACTGGCCCAGACTTCCCCGTTGACCGGCCCGTTGCCGGTGATAATCAGCTTGTCCATGAAATGTTCCGATCAGCTCTGGGCGTTGCCGACGGCAGCATCGAACTGCGCCGGGGTATAGGTACGAATGCTGATGGCGTGAAGCGCGCCAGAGCGAATCTCGTCATTGAGTGCGGCGTAGACCAACTGCTGGGCCTTGACGCGACTGAGGTCAGCGAAGACCTCGCCCACGGCGACGACCTGGAAGTTGCATCCTTCACCCTGGATATGAAAATCGACGTTCTCGATTCGAGCCTCGAGCAGGGCCTTGACATCATTCGGTTGCATGACGGGCGATGACTCCTTCGCGGTGCATGTCCGGGCCAGGCACATTACGCTGCGCTTCGACCTGGGCGATATGACCGCACATGGTAATCAAAAGCGCGCGGGAACGCGATTGGCGGCAGCCTCCTGCCTCCTCCCCGCTGTCCTTTTCCAGGTCGACATCCGGCTGCCAGCCCTTGATGACGGCATCGATATCACGGCCATTGTCACGCATGGCCTGGTCGAACTGATTGCGGAAGGTCAGGCCCAGATTGACGCCATTGACGATCACGTTGACCACTTTCCACTCGTCATTGCGCAGACGCATGGAATAGGCCACCGGGTACACCTTGCCCTTGGTGTCGATCACGTCCATGTAGACGGTGTCCTGATCTTCATAACGACGCTCGCCTTCACTGTCCTTCACTTCGAGCTTGGCGTAGTCAAAGCTCACCAGGCCCTTCGCGTAGGTACCGATCAGGGTGTCATGGAAGACCTTGGAGAATTCGGTACGCTGTTCCGGAGAGGCACCCTTGAAGTACTTGCCCATCACGCTTGCCGCGATGTAGCGGTAATCCACGACCGGCTCGAGGGAGTTGTCGACCAGCGCTTCCAGCTCGTCGACGTGATCCTTGTAATAGCTTTCGCGGCTGTCGATCTTGGTGGTCAGGCCTTCGACGGTATCACGCAGCAGCACGTCCGGCTCCTGGGAAGCGGCAGAGGCCAGCGGGCTCATCGCCATCATGGCAGACAGGCTCAATACGCTCAGTGGACGAATCAGCTGCTTGAGGATATGGGTCATCGGATTTGCTCCTTGAAAATGTGCATCGCGCAGCAGACCGCGAGGTCAGGATGGCAGCCGTGGTGTCCTTGCTCAACTTGCCCTTGAGGCTGCTGTCCAGCTTCATCGTGACACGGGCGTCAAACCACTTGGGATCCAGCTCGATCTTCTCGACACTGCCGATCGCCACGCCCGCCATGGTCACCTTGGACCGCGGCTTGAGGCTTCCTATCCCTGAAAAGTTGGCATTGAGCACGAAGGTGTCATCCGCCTGCTGGAAGGTGACGCCACTGACGCGCAGCCCGAGGAACACCATGCCCAGAAAACCGGCAAGTACGAACAGGCCCACGCCGAACTCGACCATGCGGGTACGTTTCATCCAATATCTCCAAACATGACGGCTGTGAGGACGAAATCGAGTCCCAGCACCGCCAGCGATGAATAAACCACAGTACGTGTGGTCGCGCGTGAAATGCCTTCCGAGGTCGGGATCAGGTCATAGCCCTGGAAGACAGCGATCCAGCTCACCACCAGCCCGAAGACCAGTGACTTGACGACGCCGTTCATGACATCCCCGACGAAGTCGACATTCGATTGCATGCTGCTCCAGTAGGCCCCTTCGTAGATGCCGAGCCAATCGACACCCACGAGCTTGCCACCCAGAATCCCCACGACGCTGAAGCCGATGGTCAACAGCGGCAGGGACACGAAACCGGCCCACAGCCGCGGAGCGACGATCCGCTTGAGGGGATCCACGCCGATCATTTCCATGCTAGTGAGCTGCTCGGTCGCCTTCATCAGGCCGATCTCGGCCGTCAGGGCAGAGCCGGCGCGCCCGGCGAACAGCAGCGCCGCCACGACCGGGGCCAGCTCGCGCAGCAGCGACAGCGACACCATCTGGCCAAGCGCCTCCTCAGCACCGAACCCGACCAGAATGGTATAGCCCTGCAGGGCCAGCACCATGCCGATGAACAACCCCGACACCAGCACGATCGCCAGTGACAGTACGCCGACGAAGTGCATCTGACGCACCCAGAGGGAGAACCCCTCACGGGATGGCAGGCCGACGCCCGCCTGCGCCAGCAGCATGCCGGCGCGGCCGATGGCAGAGATCACCTCGATGGTGCTGCGCCCCAGCGAGGTGATGGCCCCCAGCGGGCCACGATTCAGACCGCTCATGGCCGCTTCTCTGCCATCGAGAATGTCGCCGGCGAAATCCGGCGCGGGATAGTGGAACGGCACCGGTCCATCCGGCTTGCCGTGGATGAACTGGGCCACGCGCGGGTCCGCCTCGGCGTTCAGGGCTTGTGGCGTGCCCTGCGCCATGACCTTGCCATCGGCGATCACATAGACGTAATCGGCGATGGTCAGCGTCTCCTTGATATCGTGAGAGACCACCACCGCCGTCATGCCCAGCGCATCGTTGAGGCGACGGATCAGATTGACCAGCACGCCCATCGAGATGGGGTCCTGACCGGCGAAGGGCTCGTCGTACATGATCAGGTCCGGATCCAGTGCGATGGCGCGTGCCAGCGCGACACGCCGCGTCATGCCACCGGAGAGCTCGGCGGGCATCAGTTCACGCGCCCCACGCAGCCCGACGGACTCGAGCTTGATCAGCACGATGTCGCGGATCATCGCCTCGGGGAGATTGGTATGGACTCGCAACGGGAAGGCCACGTTCTCGAACACGCTGAGATCCGAGAACAGCGCACCACTCTGGAACAGCATGCCCATGCGACGACGCATGCGGAACAGTTCGCGCCGCGACAGGGCATGCACATGGTGACCGGCGATATCTACACGCCCGGCGGACGGGGTCAACTGCCCCCCGATCAGCTTGAGCAGCGTCGTCTTGCCGGTACCGGAGGGCCCCATGATGGCGGTGATCTTGCCACGCGGAATCTTCAGGTCTATCCCGGAGAAGATCTCGCGCTCTCCACGGGTGAAGCGCAGGCCTTCGACACGAATCAATGCGTCGTCGAGGTCGATGTCAGCGGAGCCACGGCGAGAGGATGGCGATGCATCAGCGCCGGCCGCAGCGGTCGCTGTAGCAGCCTGACCGGGTAATTCAGTCATAGAAGCATCCGCTGTGAGGGAGGATCACATCATTCGGGAATCAAGTTAGTTAGCGAACATCGTATCCGAACCCGCCCCCTCACTACCAGTCCCCTTGCCTTGCAATGCCTTGGGGGGATGCGTTTAATGGCGCGGTCACTGGCGACAAGCCGCTGCCCTGCCTCCTGCCCCGAGAGTTCCGATGCTATATCCCATCCTCGCTGTCATCCTTGGCCTGATAGGTCTTGTCTGGAGCGCCGATCGCTTCGTCGAAGGCGCCGCCGCTACCGCATGGCGAGCTGGCATGAGCAAGCTGCTCATCGGGATGACCATCGTCTCCATCGGCACTTCGGCGCCGGAGATCGTGGTCTCGATCATGGCCTCGCTTGACGGCACCCCCGACATCGCCACCGGCAATGCTCTGGGGTCCAACATCGCCAACATCGGTCTGGTGCTGGGCGTCACGGCGCTCATCGCTCCCATCCCGGTGCATTTCGGCCTGGTGCGCCGTGAACTGCCGCTGCTGCTGGCCGCGACGGCACTGGGGGGCTATGCCCTCTCCAACAGCGGGCTCGAGCGTCTGGATGGCATCCTGCTGCTGGCACTGCTGGTGTTCACGCTTGTCTGGCTGTTCAAGGTCGACTCGCCGAGTGACGCCGAGAGTCAGGATGACGTCCCCGAGATGAGCGCCGGACGCGCCATCTTCTGGCTGCTCTTCGGTCTGGCGGTGTTGATCGCCAGCTCACGCGCGCTGGTCTGGGGCGCCACCGATATCGCCCAGGCACTCGGCGTCCCCGAACTGATCATCGGGCTGACCGTCATCGCCATCGGTACCAGCCTGCCGGAGCTCGCGGCCAGCGTGGCCAGCGCACTCAAGCGCCATCACGACATCGCCATCGGCAACGTCATCGGCTCCAACCTCTTCAACATCCTGGCTGTCCTGCCGGTACCGGGCCTGCTGGCACCGGGGCCGGTGGATGGCAGCGCCATCAGTCGCGACTACCCGGTGATGCTCGGTCTGACCCTGATGCTGGCTGCCCTGCTCATCTGGCAGCGTCGCGGCCGCATCGGCCGTGGTCCGGGGCTGGTGCTGCTGGCCTGCTACCTCGGCTACACGGCCTGGCTTGCCATCAGCCTGACTCGCTGACGCCTGTGGCCATGCAGGCGGATTTCCGCGCCAGCGCCCGACGCACCTTCGCGATCGAGGGCGCCGCCATCGCGGCACTGGAGCACCAACTGGATGCAGAGTTCGATCATGCCTGCCAGCTGATGATGGCGACCAAGGGCCGGGTGATCGTCACCGGCATGGGGAAATCCGGCCATATCGCCAGCAAGATCGCGGCGACTCTGGCCAGCACCGGCACGCCGGCATTCTTCGTGCATCCCGGCGAAGCCAGCCATGGGGATCTCGGCATGATCACCTCGTCGGACACGGTGCTGGCACTGTCCAATTCCGGTGAAACCGCCGAAGTCACCGCCCTGCTGCCACTGCTCAAGCGCATGGGGACGCCGCTGGTCTCGATGACCGGCAAGCCCGGCTCGACGCTCGCGCGTGATGCAGACGCACACCTGGACACCAGCGTCGCCCAGGAGGCCTGTCCGCTGAACCTGGCACCGACGGCCTCCACGACCGCCGCACTGGTGATGGGGGATGCGCTGGCCGTGGCACTGCTGGAAGCCCGCGGCTTCACCGCCGAGGAGTTCGCACTCTCTCATCCCGGTGGCAGCCTTGGGCGGCGACTGCTGCTGCGCGTCCAGGACGTCATGCATCAAGGCGATGCCCTGCCACGCGTGGCGCTGGGCAGCCCGCTGCGCGATGCGCTGCTCGAGATCACCCGCCAGGGCATGGGGTTCACCTGCGTGATCGACGAGGACGAGCATCTGGTCGGCGTCTATACCGATGGGGATCTGCGCCGCACCCTGGATCAGCACGGCGATCTGCGTGCGCTCAAGGTCGATGACGTCATGACGCGCGGTGGCAAGACCATCCGTTCCAGCATGCTGGCCGCCGAGGCGGTGCGCATCATGGAAGAAAACCGCATCAGCGTTCTGGTAGTCTGTGACGAGGATGAGCACCCGATCGGCGCCATCCACATGCACGGCCTGCTGGCCAGCGGCGTGATCTGAACTCCCCCGCGGGATTGCTGTCTCTGCACGACAGCGTCGCCTACAGGAATGCGTCACGCATGCACGGAATGCGAGGAGAAAGACCATGAATGACATCACTTCCCTGGCGGAGGACTACCCCCAGGACATCATCGACCGCTCACGTCGCGTGCGCCTGCTGGCGCTGGATGTGGACGGCGTGCTGACGGACAACCGGCTGCACTACGATGCCAATGGCGTGGAAACCAAGAGCTTCCATGTCCAGGATGGCCACGGCCTCAAGCTGATCCTGCGCAGCGGTATCCGAGTCGCCTTGATCACGGGTCGCAGCTCACCGATGGTGGAACGTCGCGCCAAGGAGCTGGGTATCCAGGACGTCATTCAGGGCCGCGAGGACAAGCTGGTCGCGCTGACCAACCTGTGTCGCGAGCACGATATCGCGCTGGATGAGGTGGCCTACTGCGGAGATGACCTGCCGGATCGCGAAGCCATCCGTCGCGTCGGTCTGGGGGTCAGCGTTCCCAACGCCATGCCCTATGTGATGAGTGAAGCCAACTGGGTGACCACTCGTCAGGGCGGTGATGGTGCCGTGCGCGAGATCTGTGATCTGCTGCTCAAGGCACAGGGCCACTGGGCCTCGGTGCTGGATACCTATCTGCAGGAGTCGCGCGCCTGATGCCACGTCTTCCCCGTCCCTCTCCGCGCCTGTGGCTGATGCTGCTGCTCCTGCTGGTCGGCGGCGTCATGGCCCTGATCGAGCAGCGCAACAGTCTGGAATCGACAGTGGATGTCGACGCCAGCAGTGATGAGCCGGATTACTATCTCGACGGGGCTGACATGACGCGCTTCGATGCGCGGGGAGTGTCGATCCAGTCGATGACCTCCCCGCACATCGAACACACGCCAGGCGATGACGTGACGCGTGCGCAGGCACCGAAGATCCGGACCAACGACAGCGAAGACCGTCGCTGGTACGCCACGGGTGACAGTGGCGTGTTGAGCGCCGGCGGCGACACCTTCACCCTCGAGGGCAATGCCAGACTGCGCCAGCCTTCGGACGCCTGGACACTGGACACCGACGTGCTGCATTACAGTCGTGAGCAGAATCGTGCCTGGAGTGACGTGCCGGTGGTGATCACCCAGAATGGTCAACGCGTCGAGAGTGATCGCTTCAGCGCTGACCTCTCTCAGGATTCCGCCCAGCTGGAAGGCCGCGTCCGCAGTACCCTGCAACCCGGCAAGGGCAAGAGCGATGCCGCCCGGGAAGCCGAGACTCTCGACACCGGCAATGACACCACCCGTGACGATGATGGCCGCGTCTCCAGCACCTTCGATGCCGCGCCGGCCCAGGATCAGTGAGCGCACCCCATGACTTCAACGACTCTCACGCCCTTGACGGTCTGGCGCCAGACACTCAGACCCGGTGTCATGGCCCTTGGCCTGGCACTTGGCATGACGACGCTTTCCCCGACCGCACTGGCGCTGGACAGCGATGCCAACCAGCCGATCAACATTGCCGCCGACTCACTGTCACTGGATGACAAGGCCGGCACAGCCACCTATACCGGTCGCGTGGAAATGCGCCAGGGCAGCATGAAGCTGGATGCCGCGCGCGTGGACATCAGTCGCGCCGACAGCGGCGAGATTTCCCTGGTCAAGGCCACCGGCCAGCGCGCCTACATGGAGCAGAAACCCGATACCGACGAGCGACTGGTCAAGGGCTGGGCGAATACCATTCGCTACCACGCGCTGGAACGTCGGGTGGAACTGGTCGGCGATGCCCGTCTGGAGAAAGGCGATGACACCTTCGAAGGTGGCTACGTGGAATACTTCCTGGACAAGCGCCAGGTCAATGCCAGCAATGGCACATGACTGCTGCCAGCCCACGTACCCTCAGCGCTCGTCATCTGGCCAAGGCCTACAAGGGTCGCAAGGTCGTCAAGGACATCTCGCTGGAAATCCGCCAGGGTGACATCGTAGGCCTGCTGGGCCCCAACGGGGCCGGCAAGACGACCTCGTTCTACATGATCGTCGGCCTCGTGCGCTCGGATGCCGGTAGCGTGACCATCGATGACCACGACCTGTCCGGCGCCGCCATGCATCAGCGGGCTCGCGCCGGCATCGGCTATCTGCCCCAGGAAGCCTCGATCTTCCGCAAGCTCTCGGTATCCGACAACATCATGGCGATCCTCGAGACGCGCAAGGACCTGGATCGCAACGGACGCAAGGCACGCCTGGAGGAGCTGCTCAACGAGTTCAGCATCACGCATATTCGTGACAGTGCCGGCATGAGCCTTTCCGGCGGGGAGCGCCGCCGCGTGGAGATCGCTCGCGCACTGGCCACCGAGCCAGACTTCGTGCTGCTCGATGAGCCGTTTGCCGGCGTGGACCCCATCTCGGTGGGCGAGATCAAGAGCATCGTGCGCCAGCTGCGCGACCGCGGTATCGGGGTGCTGATCACCGACCACAACGTGCGCGAGACACTCGACATCTGCGATACCGCCTACATCGTGGGCGATGGTCAGATCATCGCGCATGGCGACGCCGACACCATCCTCGCCAACCAGCAGGTGCGTGATGTCTACCTGGGCCATGAGTTCAAGCTCTAGTGCCACACCTCACTCGAACGCATGACGTCCATACCACCTTGGTGGCAACATGGCATGCAAGTTGCTTGAATATTCTCGACTGCCCCTTGTCAGTGCCCCGACCCACGGTATAGCGTAGATGCACGTTCCTTTGCCGTGAATGACAGACCCCATGAAACCCACCTTGCAGCTTCGACTCGGCACTTCCCTGACCATGACCCCGCAACTTCAGCAAGCGATCCAGCTGCTGCAGTTGTCGACGCTGGACCTGCGTCAGGAGATACAGCAGGCGCTTGAGTCAAACCCCATGCTGGAGCTTGACGAGGAATACGAGTCGCTGGATGTCGCGGAGACACAGGACAAGAGCGAGATCTCCACCTCCGAGACCAACAGCGAGATTCCTGAAGAATACCCTCTCGACAGTGACTGGTCGGACCTCTACCAGGATCACGCAGGCAGCCTGACCAGTTCCGGCAGCGGAAGCTCGAGCGAGGACGGGCCGGACTTCGATCGCAACACCAGTGTCGAAAGCCTGCAGGACCACCTGCGCTGGCAGCTGGCGATGACGGACCTCGATGCACGTGAACGCCAGATGGCGGAGAGTCTGATCGATGCGGTGGATGGGGCCGGCTACCTGAGCATGAGCCTGGACGAACTGGTCGATGGCCTGCGAGGTCAGGGACTGCCCGGCCTCAAGGCGTCGGAACTCGAGCAGGTCCTGCTGCGCCTTCAGCAGTTCGATCCCACCGGTGTGTTCGCTCGAGACCTGCGCGAATGTCTGCTGCTGCAGCTGGCCCTGCTGCCGGACGATCTGCCGCTGCTGGCCCAGGCCCGCCGTCTGGTGCGGCAATTCCTCGAGGCACTGGGCAATGACGATCGCAAGCTGCTCAAGCGTCGCCTGAGCCTGGATGATGATGAGCTGGATCACGTCATTCGTCTGGTACGGGCGCTCGACCCGCGCCCGGCGTCCGCCTGGGGCGAGCCTGCCAGTGATTACGTCATCCCGGACCTGCTGGTCCGTCATACGCGTCACGGCTGGCAGGTCGAGCTCAACCCGGAAGCGCTGCCCAAGCTGCGTATCCAGCCGGAATATGCCGCCCTCATCAAGCGGGCCGACAAGTCCGCGGACAACACCTTCCTCAAGGACAATCTTCAGGAAGCCCGCTGGCTGATGAAGAGCCTGTCCTCACGCAATGACACCCTGCTCAAGGTGGGCCGCGAGATCATGGCGCGCCAGATCGACTTCCTCGAGCAGGGGGAAGAAGGCATGAAGCCGCTGATCCTCGCCAACATCGCGGAAGTGGTCGAGATGCACGAATCCACCATCTCGCGGGTGACCACCCAGAAATATATCCACACCCCGAGAGGCGTGTTCGAACTCAAGTTCTTCTTCTCGAGTCAGGTGGGTGGCAGCGGCAACGGTGACGCGCATTCCAGCACCGCGATCCGCGCGCGCATTCGCAAGCTGATCTCGGAAGAACCGGCGCGCAAGCCATTGTCCGACTCACGCCTGGTGGATCTGCTGGCCAGTGATGGCATCGAGGTAGCGCGCCGGACGGTCGCCAAGTATCGCGAGGCCATGGGCATCCCCTCCTCCAGCGAGCGCAAGCGCTTGGCGTGATGCTCATGAAGAACCTGCTGATATCCCTCGCTGGGTTGAAGACAAGCCTTGCCCCACGATGCAGCGCAGCGTTGATCTTTGTTCAAAGCTTGGGCATTGTCGGGGTAGACGCTCGGTACACCGTGGCCGCGCGTTCAATCAGGGTTTGCTCGCAGTCAAAAAGGGTTACAATTCAAAGGCAACCCGCTGGATAAAGGAGCGTGTCCATGCAAGTGAATATCACCGGGCATCATGTGGAACTCACCGATCCTCTCCGCGATTATGTCAACGAGAAGCTCGCTCGCCTCGAACGGCATTACGACAACATCACCAATGTTCAGGTGACACTGTCGATCGAGAAGGAACGCCAACAGGCTGCCTGCACCCTGCACGCCGCTGGCGCCGACCTCCATGCCCTGGCAGAAGACCCCAACATGTACGCTGCCATCGACGCGCTCGCCGACAAGCTGGACCGCCAGCTGGTCAAACACAAGGAAAAGTCCCAGGCTCGCTCTCAGGGCACCGGGACCCGTTGACCTTCTGCCATGACACTTGATCAGATCCTTCCCCCCGAGCGCACGCTCTACGGCGTCCCCGGGGGGAGCAAGAAGCGGGTGCTGGAATTCTTCAGCACCTTCATTGCTCAGAACATTCCCAGCCTGGACAGCCAGGAAGTCTTCTCGCGCCTGATCGGGCGCGAGAGACTGGGTTCGACGGGTATCGGCCACGGCGTGGCCGTGCCACATGCACGCAGTCCACACTGCAAGACCCCCATCGCGGCGTTCATGAAGCTCGGTGACCCCATCGACTTTGACGCCATCGATGGCGAACCCATCGATCTGCTGTTCGTGCTGCTGGTCCCCGAGGAGGCAGATGACACCCATCTCACTCTGCTCGGCCAGGTGGCGGAACTGCTCAACTCGCCCACCAACCGGGCAGCATTGCGCCAGGCAGACAGTCAGCGAGCATTGTTCGATGCCCTGACCTCGGCCATCGCCGAATTGCCGGCGCGCTGAACCTCCGCTTTCACCTCATGCTGACCTCGCCCTGGGAGAGCACTCCATGAAGATCGTGATCATCAGTGGTCGCTCCGGTTCCGGCAAATCGATTGCCCTCCAGGCGCTGGAAGACATTGGCTACTATGCCATCGACAATCTGCCCGGCATGCTGCTGGCACCATTGGTCGAGCAGCTGGAAAAGGACAGCCCCACCCGCCGGCGCATCGCGGTCTCCATTGACGCGCGCAACCTCCCCGATGCCCTGAGTCGCTTCCCCGAACTGCTCGACAGCGTTCGTCAGAGCGGCATGGATGTGCAGGTCGTCTACCTGACCACGGACTCCCGTGTCCTGCTCGAACGCTATTCCGCGACCCGCCGCCGTCATCCGCTGACCCGTGACAATGACCGCACGCTGGCCGAGGCCATCGAGATCGAGCAGCAGACACTGGCCCCGATTCGTCAGAAGGCGGATCTGGTCATCGACTCGACCAACCTCAGCGTGCATGACCTGCGCTCGCGCATCACCGAACAGGTCGCGCAGCACAGCTCTCGTCATCTGACACTCACCTTCGAGTCCTTCGGCTTCAAGCATGGCGTGCCGACCGATGCCGACATGGTGTTCGATGCCCGCTGCCTGCCCAACCCCTACTGGGACATCAATCTGCGCAGCGATACCGGTCGTGATGACAGCGTGGCGGAATTCCTGCAGCGCTACCCGGACGTCAAGGCGATGCAGGATGACATCGCCGGCTGGCTGGAACGCTGGCTGCCCGCCTATCAGGCCAGCAATCGCAGCTACCTGACCGTTTCGGTGGGCTGTACCGGCGGCCAGCATCGCAGCGTCTATCTCTGCGAGCAGCTGGCCGAACATTTCGCCAAGCAGCTTCCGGAAGTGCGTCTACGCCACCGGGAACTGGGGATCCATACGGCCCTGGCGATCAGCGATACCCGTCAGGAGTCACACGATGCCCAGTCGTGAACTGGTTCTGACCAACAAGCGCGGGCTGCATGCTCGCGCTGCCACCAAGCTGGTCAACTGCTGTGCGCCCTTCGAGGCCACGGTCATGGTCAGTCACGGTGAGCGACGCGCCAACGCGGCCAACGTCATGGCGCTGCTGATGCTGGCAGCCCCGTGTGGCACGGCGCTGATCATCGATGTCGAGGGCGAACAGGCAGATGAGGCCCTGTCTGCGATCGAGTCCCTGTTCGAGGCGCGCTTCGAAGAGGAAGAATGACGCCGCCGCACCCCGTCTGACATCCCCCGCCCGCCGGCTTTCTGCCACTTTTTCCGCGCTGATTGCCCTATCGATAAGAAACAGTGTTTTCTTTTGTCGACGCGCCCCCCTGCGCCAATGGTAGAATCAACGCTGTCCTTCATGTCGACAGGGGAAGCCGACAGATGAGCAAGACGTCACGCAAACTCAAGCCAAGACTTGATCGCCTGTCACAGGCACTGGAAAGTGGCGAGCTGGATCAGGCAAGGCGCATGCTGAATCGCGGCCTGGCACCGGTGGACGTGGCCCACTTGCTGGAATCCTCCCCCCCAAGGAGCGCAACCTGCTCTGGGAGCTGGTCGACGCCGAACTTCAGGGCGATGTGCTCCAATACCTTGGCGAGGATATCCAGAGCGACTTCCTCAAGGACATGGATGCCGAGGACGTCCTGGCCGCCACCGAGAATCTGGAACCGGATGATGTCGCCGACATCCTCCAGCGGCTTCCGAATGCCGTGATTCTCGAAGTCCTCGACTCCATGGAGGCGCAGGAACGCCAGCGGGTCGAGACGGTGCTGTCCTATCCCGAGGACACTGCCGGCGGCTTGATGAACACGGACACCATCACCATCCGTCCGGACATCACCCTGGATGTCGTGTTGCGTTACATCCGCCGTCACGAGCGACTTCCCGATTCCACCGACACTCTGCTGGTCGTCTCGCGCCGCGATGAATTCATCGGCGCCCTGCCCATCAACCGCCTGCTGGTCTCTGACCCCGGTGTCACGGTGCGCGAGGTGATGGATACCGACAGCGTGGTGATTCCGGCATTGATGCCGGAGAGCGAGGTCGCCTCGCTGTTCGAGAAGCATGACCTGATCTCGGCGCCTGTCGTCGGCGGTGATGGCAATCTGCTCGGGCGCATCACCATCGATGACGTGGTCGACGTCATCCGCGGCGATGCCGAGCACCAGGTCATGTCGATGGCGGGGATGGACGAGGATGAAGATACCTTCTCCCCGGTGATGCGCACCTCCTGGCGTCGCGCCATCTGGCTTGGCATCAACCTGCTGACCGCCTTCATGGCGTCCGCCGTGATCGGGATGTTCGAGGGCACCATCCAGAAGATCACCGCGCTGGCGGTACTGATGCCCATCGTCGCCAGCATGGGCGGCATTGCCGGCTCACAGGCACTGACGGTACTGATTCGCGGCATCGCACTGGGACACGTCAAGAGTGGCAACGTGCGCTGGCTTCTCAAGCGCGAAATCATCGTCGCGGGGCTCAATGGCCTGCTGTGGGCGGTGGTGGTCGCCGGGATCGCCATCGTCTGGTTCGGTGATGTCCAGCTGGGGGCCATCATCGGTGCCGCCATCATGATCAATCTGTTGATCGCGGCCGTGACCGGGACATTGCTGCCGATACTGCTCAAGAAGCTCAATATCGACCCGGCCCTCTCCGGCAGCGTGATCCTGACCACCGTGACCGACGTGATCGGCTTCATGGCCTTCCTGGGCCTGGCGACCTGGCTCTATCTGTAATACGCCCGATGGATTCCAGTGACTGCTCCAGAAATTTCTGGACTCTCGCGCAGAGACAGAAGCGTCAGCGATCAGCCTTCCAGCTCATCGTCTTCACCTTCGGACATGCCGGCAACGGTCATGCCATCGATCAGCCAGCTGCCAGAGTGGATGCTGCCCCGGGTATCGACATCATCACCGACCGCCAGCAGATTGGCGGCCATGTCACGCAGATTGCCGGCGATCGTGAACTCCTCGACCGCGTGCTGGATCTCGCCATTCTCGACCCAGAAGCCCGAAGCGCCACGTGAGTAGTCACCGGTCACGCCGTTGACGCCCTGCCCCATCAGCTCGGTCACCAGCACGCCGGTGCCCATCTGCTTGAGCATCTCGTCACGGGAGGTCAGTGGCGCGGTGATGCGCACGTTGCGCGCGCCGCCCGCGTTGCCGGTGGTCTGCATGCCCAGGCGACGAGCACTGTAGGCGCTCAGCATGTAACTCTGCACCTTGCCGTCGGCAAAGTAGACATTGTCACGCGTGGCGACACCGTCGTTGTCGAAGGCGGCACTCGACATGCCACCCACCTCACGCGGCTTCTCGCCGAGGGTGAACCAGTCAGGGAACAGCGGCTGACCCAGGCTGTCGCACAGGAAGCTGGACTCACGATACAGCGAACCACCCGCGATGGCGGACAGATAGTGCCCTACCAGGCCTGCCGACATCTGCGGGTCGAACATGACCGGCATACGCCCCGTCGCCACCTTGCGCGCGTTGAGGCGTGCCAGCGTGCGGCGTGCAGCCTCGCGCCCCACATCCTCCGGGGAGCGCAGGTCGGCCGGGTTGCGCACGCTGGTGTAGTCATAGTCACGCTGCATGCCCTGTTCATCCCTGGCGATCAACATGCAGGACATCGAGTGTCGGCTGCCGCACTGACTGGCCAGGAAACCGTGGCTGTTGCCGTAGACCTGCACACCTTCCCCACTGGAGAAGCTGGCACCTTCGGATTGCGCGATGCCTTCCACTTCCAGTCCGGCACGCTCACACGCCAGCGCCAGATCCGTCGCGTCATCGACGCTGATCGCCCAGGGGTGATGCGCCTGAAGGTCCGGGAAATCGGTGGCCATCAGTTCGGCCGGCGCCAATCCGGCAAAGCTGTCCTCGCCGGTGTAATGAGCGATGGAGACCGCTTTCTCGACCGCGGCACGAATCGAGTCGCTACCGGCGTCGGAAGAGGTCGCGCTGCCCTTGCGATTGCCCAGATACACGGTCACGCCGATCCCCTGGTCACGCGACAGCTCGACGGTTTCGACTTCTCCGTCACGCACCGAGATGCT
Source organism: Cobetia sp. ICG0124 (assembly GCF_004006355.1). Taxonomy (NCBI): domain Bacteria; kingdom Pseudomonadati; phylum Pseudomonadota; class Gammaproteobacteria; order Oceanospirillales; family Halomonadaceae; genus Cobetia; species Cobetia sp. ICG0124. The sequence continues at coordinate 2,618,738 of NZ_CP024893.1, forward strand.
GACGCCCTGATCGACGCTGGCGCCCACCTCACAGGCATCGGCTCCCAGACTGCGGGCCAGCTCGAGCGCTTCGCTGACGCGGCGCTCCAGCAGTTGTTGCTGAGCAACGGCATCAAAGGCCTGGCTCATGTTGTTCTCCTTCTGAGGAGACGGGGCGCTGGCAGTGCTATACTGCCGCAAATTTCCCCGACTCGTTGGAATTGGCATGCGTAAAGAAAGACCTGAGGAGCTCGTCGAGCGTCCCAGCAAATCCCAGATGAAGCGTGAAATGATCGAGCTTCAGGCCCTCGGCAAGAAGATCATCGACATGCCGGCCGGTCAGCGCGCCAAGTTCCCGCTCTCCGATGACATGCTGGCCGCCATCGATGAGTGCGGACGCATTCGCAGTCATGAAGGCCTGCGCCGTCACATGCAGTACGTCGGCAAGCTGATGCGCAAGGAAGACCTCGAGGCCATCAACGCCGTCTTCCAGAGCATGGAGCAGCAGAGCATCCGTCGGGATGCCTCCTTCCAGCGCCTGGAGCGCTGGCGCGATCGCCTGATCGAGGACGACGAAGCCTTCGTGATCTTCGTCGAGGACTACCCGGAGGTGGACCGCCAGGCACTGCGTCAGCTGATCCGCAATTCACGCGCCGAGCGTGATGCCGGCAAGCAGCCCAACAGCGCCAAGAAGCTCTTCAGGCTGCTGCGTGCCGAGCTCGATCTGTAAACCGGTTCATGACTGGGTGCCACCGACCGTCAGCTCATCGAGCTTCAGCGTCGGCTGGCCGACCCCGACCGGCACCGACTGACCGTCCTTGCCACAGACCCCGACCCCGGTATCCAGCTCGAGATCATTGCCGATCATCGAGACGCGACCCATGGCTTCCGGGCCGTTGCCGATCAAGGTCGCGCCCTTGACCGGTGTGGTCACCTTGCCGTCCTCGATCAGATAGGCTTCGCTTGCGGAGAACACGAAGCGCCCGGAGGTGATGTCCACCTGGCCACCGCCGAAGCTGACCGCATAGAGGCCGCGCTTGACGCTCTTGATGATCTCCTGCGGGTCACGATCGCCACCCAGCATGTAGGTGTTGGTCATGCGGGGCATCGGCAGGTGCGCAAAGGACTCGCGACGCGCATTGCCCGTCGGCGCCATGCCCATCAGGCGGGCATTCAGCTTGTCCTGCATGTAACCGGTGAGGATGCCATCCTCGATCAGCGGCGTGTACTGACCCGGCGTGCCTTCATCGTCCACCGACAGCGAGCCACGGCGGTCCGCCAGCGTCGCATCGTCGACCACGGTGACGCCGCGCGCCGCGACCTGTTCGCCCATGCGCCCCGCGAAGGCGGAGCTGCCCTTGCGGTTGAAATCCCCTTCCAGACCATGACCGACCGCTTCGTGCAGCAGCACGCCCGGCCAGCCATTGCCCAGCACCACCGGCATCTGCCCGGCGGGCGCATCGACGGCCTCGAGATTGACCAGTGCCTGACGCACGGCTTCCCGCGCGTAGCGCTCGGCGACGTTGTCGTCACGCAGACGGGTCAGCGGGAAGCGTCCGCCGCCACCGGCACTGCCACGCTCACGACGGCCATTGCGCACCGCGATCACGCTGATGTTGAAGCGCACCAGCGGACGCAGGTCCGCGGCCAGGGTGCCATCACTGGCACGCACCATCACCACCTCGTAAAGCGCCGACAGCGAGGCCGAGACCTGACTGATGGACGGGTCAAGGCTGCGGGCGATGCGGTCCGCTTCCTTGAGCAACGCGACCTTGTCCTCGGCACTCAGGCCATTGAGCGGGTCGATGCCGGAATAGAAGGACGGTGCCTCGGTGATGATCGAACGGGCGACCGTGCCATTGCTGCCACTGCGTGAGATGCCGGCGGCAGTGCGACCGGTGTCGGCAAGCGCGGCGGCATCGATCTGATTGGAATAGGCGAAGCCTGTCTTCTCTCCCGCCAGTGAACGCACGCCGACGCCACCATCGATGTTGTAGCTGGCGTCCTTGACGACACCATCTTCCAGCACCCAGCTCTCCTGCCAGATACGCTGGAAGTAGAGGTCGGCATAGTCGGTACCCGGACCCATGGCATGTGCCAGGCCGGCATCCAGATCATCCAGGCTGAGTCCGCCCGGGGTCAGCAACAGGGCCGCGGCATCGTCGAGCACGCGACCGGAACTCGCATTTTGCGTCATTCGGCACTTTCCAGAGTAATGTTCGGGTCGCCCCAGGGGCCTGATACCCGATAGTGAATTTGCGTCACCTTGTCGATGAAGCGACCGAAGATCTTGTCGGCCACGAACAGCGCACCGCCCACGGCGGGGGCGCCTGCCAGCACGGCGGCCAACGGCAGGTTCTGACTGACCGGCACCGTGATGGCCATGTGTTGATCAAGGGTACCGCGAAGCAGGTCAACCTGCCCGTTGAGCGTCACGGTGGTGGACGGCGCCTCGATACGCAAGGGGCCATCGCTTTCCAGACGCCCCGCAAAGAGAGTCGCGGCGCCCCGCACCTTGTCGAAGGCCGTGCCCTTGTCGGTCACATCCGAGAAATCCAGCGACAGACGACGCAGCAGATTGTCGACGTTGACCAATCCCAATAGCCGCGCGGACGCCGAGCCGAGATTCAGGAAACGTCCGTCGTCCAGCTTGACCTCGAGCCGCCCGTTGGAGCGCGACAGCGCAAAGTCCTGCGGCGCCCCCGGCCAGGCCAGCTTGGCCTCGGCGCGTGCGCGCTCGGCCTCGATGCCGCGTGGCTGGGACAACCGCTCCAGCAGCCCGCCCAGATCGCTGCCATCCGCGGAAAGACGAGCGCGCGTCAGACTATTGGCACCGGCATCCTCCCAGGTGATGTTGCCCTGGGCCGTCATGTCGCCCACGGTAATGGCGAGGGGGGACACCACCAGCCGCTGTTGATCCGACTGCCACTCTGCACTGATGGGCCCCAGCTGCTGCTCGCGCCAGATGAGACGTGCCAGGCGCAGGCTGCCTGCCGGCAGCTCGGCCAGCGCCGCTGGGTAGGGAGTCGGCTCGACCCCGGTGGCCACGGCTTCGGTGAAGTTGCTTGGCGCAGGCCACAGCGCGTCGAGATCAAGATGATCGAGATCCAGAATCAACGGCCGCGCGGCTCCGGACTGCCAGACGAGCTCCCCACTGGCGAGCCTGCCCTCCAGAGTGGCCGCCAGCCCCAGCGCTTGCTGTTGAGAGCTCTGACGAGGCGTTGCCTCAAGCGTCATCGGGCCGGTACACCGATCCTGGATCATCAGACAATCGGTGGCAACGCGCAGCCGCGGCAGCTCGCTGAGTGCATCGCCACCGCTGCCACTGGCACCATCATCGCCACTCGCGTCGGATAGCGCCCCGCCCCATGATGACCAGAGCTCAGGTGCCAGCGTCGGCGTCCGCCAGGCGATATCCCACCCCGTACGGGACGGCCATTGCGGGTCGCTCGGCCAACGTTCCAGCCACAGCTGGCCGGTCATCGGCACCTTGCTGCCATCATCACGCGTATTGCCGCCTTGCCAGCGAGCGCGGGCACGATTGGCGAGCACGACATCGCCACCGCCCTCGGCGAGCCCGACCTCCACCGACAACGCCGCGTCTTCATCACGCGCCTTGCCGAAGGGGGCCGGCAGATTGATGGCCGCGCCCTTGAGATCACTCGACAGCTGCAGGCTGGCTCCCTCCTCGGGCAGCATCAGGCGCGCCTGATAATCGAACGTGCCGCCCAGCGCACGCGGGCTATCTCCCTGATTCAGTGCGGCACGGCTATCCTGCGCCGCATCACCGAGCAGCGTCTCGGGAGCCCCCAGCCAGCTCAGCACCGGTGCCAGCGGCGCCTGGCCACTGAAGGTCACCGCCCCCTTGCTGGCCGAATCCGCCTGACCGATATTGAGTGCCGCCTTGACCGCGCCACCGAACAGCTGCCCTGACAGGTCGCCGGTCAATTGCTCGCGCTGTCCTTCAGGACGCGTGGGGTCATGCACGAATGCCAGCGGGCCGCGAATGCCGGCGATCTCGATGCCCGGCCCGGGGAAGGCCAGGCTTGCCGCCTGCTTCTCACCGACCTTACCCGTCACCTCCACCCGCGCCTGCTCGGCATCTTCAAGCGGTACGCGAATCTTCATGGCCGCCGCCACGGAGCCCTTGCCCTGCCACTCGGCCAGCAGCTCCGCGGTGTCCTCGAGCGGTGCATGCGAGAGCAGATCGAACAGCGCCTCGACACTGCCCGTGACATCCCCCTGGATATCCAGGGTGTCATCGTGCATGTCGACCTTGGCCTGATCCACCGACAGACGCTGCGCGCTACCCAGCGCCGCGACCGGCCGTGAGTACGCCGACTCGACGCTGGCCGTGAGATCATTGTCATGCAGCTCGAGATTGCCCTTCACGCCGTCAAGCGCGGGCCAGCCCTCGACATAGCCGAGCCGCCCGTTCTCGATGGCAAGCTCGAGATCCATCGCGTCCCCGGGGCCGTAGCCATTCTCGCCATTGTCCTCATCCCAAACCTGCTCCAGATGCAGAGAACCCTCTGGCACGACACCTGCCACATCACGCGTCAGCCATTCACGCAGGGAGGGGTCCAGTACCTTGAGCGGCAACCAGTCCGCCAGCGGGATGCTGCGAGCATCCACATCCTGCATGTCCAGATCCAGCTGGAAGCGGTCCGCATCATCCGTGGGAATCTGCAACCCGAAGCGTCCCGTCACCCTGGCGCCATGACGCGAGATATCCAGATCACGCCCGCTGATCTGGCTGCCGGCATCATCCACCTGCCAGTCCACCACCCCCTGCGCGGACTCCAGTGACCAGCTGTCACCGAAGACTTCCGGGAAATGGAATCGCATGCCGGGGGCTCCCTGGAAGGTGACACTGCCCTGCATGCCCCCTTCATCACGACTCCGCGCCGTGACCCACGCCGCCAGCGGCCCGAGCCCCGGAGCGCCCTCCCAGGGTTCCACCTCGGTATCCGTCAGGCCAAGCGCCAGCGTCATGCTCAGCGGGGCTTCAAGGCCGATATTGGCCAGTGACAGGGACAGTCCGGTGGCGGTGCCACGCGGATCGAGTGACTCAAGTATCTCGCCCAGCTCGCCCAGCTCCAACACATTGCGCCAGCGCGCCACCCGCGCCAGATCGAAGCGGCCGGTCACAAGCGAGACACTGCCATCGGCAAGATCCCCCGACAGGGAGATACGCTCAGGGAGGCTGGCAAGCGCGGCGGCGTCATCGAGCTGCGAGGCTCCCACCGAGAGCTGATTGAGCCACGCCTGCCAGCGATCCCCGCCCGACAGATCCCGCAGCCACTGCCCCCGCGCATGGATGTCCTTGAGGGCCAGCATGGCGCCATCGTGATCCAGCGTCAGACGATTGAGATCGAGACGCAGGCGAGCGTCTTCCAGCCGTGCCTCTCGCCAGCGCGCCCACAGCGTGGCGTTGCCATCAGCGTCACGCAGCATCAGGCTGTCGCGCTCACCGATCAGGCGCCCGACACTGGCCAGTGCACCGGCATCCAGCTCCACCTGCAGCTGCGCGGAATAATCGGCGAGCCCCGCGTCGCCGGGCAGCACCTCCAGCACGGCACTCACGCCGGCCTGGGGCGACTCCCCTACGCGCAGCTGCCCCTCCAGATGAGCACGTTCACCATCACCGGCCAGCAACAACTCGGCCGCGTTCAGATTGAGCGTATCGTTGCGTCCATGCAGCACGAGACGTACATCCTCGAGCCTCACGCGCTGACGCGCCAGCAGTGCCAGGCCCTGCTCGAGCTGTTCCAGGCTCATCTGCCCCTTGGGCTCGAGGGCTTCAGGCGGGCGCGGCGGCCCCGGCCAGCCCCAGCTGCCATCGTCATGCTGATAGAGGTGAACGATGACGCCAGTGGCGGTCGCACGGTCAAACACGGGCGCCAGATGGCGCAGGGAGGACAGCACATCAAGCCGCGACTCGAGACGCTCCACGCTCAACAGCGGGGCCGCCTCCATCTCGTCGGGCCGAAAGAGGTTCAGGCCGGAGAGCTTGATGGCCGGGTCGAGATAGTCCATTCGCCCGTCAAGCGATGACATCCCGACATTGGAATGGGTCTGGGTAGCGATGAAGTCGCTGATCGCGTCACGGCGAGATTCCAGCGTCGTCAGCCACCAGCGCAGGCCACCGATCACGATCGCCAGCACCGCCAGCAGCACCGCCAGCGCCATCAAGAGCCTTCGCCCCCAGCGCCGCCGCCGTGAAAGCGGATGGACGGGCACCTTACATGAGAACGATGTCATATTGCTCCTGAGTATAATGCGCCTCGACCTGGAAACGGATGGTCTTGCCGATGAAACTCTCGAGGTCCGCCACCGAGGCCGACTCTTCATCCAGCAGACGGTCCACCACGTTCTGGGAGGCCAGCACCATGTAGGTATCCGGACTGTAGGCACGCTCTTCGCGCATGATCTCACGGAAGATCTCGTAGCAGACCGTCTCCGGCGTCTTGAGGGTGCCGCGCCCCTGGCAGGTCGGACAGGCTTCGCACAGCACCTGCTCCAGACTCTCGCGGGTACGCTTGCGGGTCAGCTGCACCAGCCCCAGTTCGGTCACGCCGGTCATCTTGTTCTTGGCGTGGTCCCGCTCCAGCGACTTCTCGAGCACTCTGAGCACCTGACGCTGATGCTCGGCCTCTTCCATGTCGATGAAGTCGATGATGATGATGCCACCCAGGTTGCGCAGACGCAGCTGGCGGGCTATCGCCGTGGCCGCCTCGAGATTGGTCTTGAAGATGGTCTCTTCAAGATTGCGATGCCCGACGAAGCCACCGGTATTAACGTCGATGGTGGTCATCGCCTCGGTCTGGTCGATCACCAGATAGCCGCCGCTCTTGAGCTGGACCTTGCGCCCCATCGCCTTGTGAAGCTCATCCTCGACGCTGAACAGATCGAAGATCGGCCGCTCGCCGGGGTAATATTCGATGCGCCCTTCCATGTCCGGCATGAATTCGCTGGAGAACTCCTTCAAGCGCAGATAGTTCTCGCGGGAATCGATGCGCACACGCTCGATCTCGTCTCGCATCACGTCACGCAGGGTACGCATGAACAGTGGCAGATCGTCATAGATCACGCTGGGCACGGCGGCAGTCAGACGCCGCTCGCTGACCTTGCGCCACAGCCGCAGCAGGAAATGCATGTCCTGCTTGAGCTCCGCCTCGCTGATGCCCTCGGCGGCCGTGCGCAGGATGAAGCCCCCCGGAGCGTCCGGGTCAAGCTCGGTCAGGCAGCGCTCGGTCATCTCCTTGAGCCGCTCACGCTCGACATCGCTCTCGATACGCTGCGACACCCCGGTGTGGGGAGAGTCGGGCATGTAGACCAGATAGCGGGATGGTACCGACAGATGCGTGGTCAGACGCGCGCCCTTGGTGCCGATGGGGTCCTTGGTGACCTGCACCACCAGCGGCTGACCTTCGCTGAGCAGCTCGCGGATCGACAGCTGCTCATCATGCGGGGTATGCGCGGGCATCACCTCCTGCGCATGGATGAAAGCGGCACGTTCGAGACCGATGTCCACGAATGCCGCCTGCATGCCGGGCAACACGCGCACCACCTTGCCGCGATAGATATTGCCGACGATACCGCGCCGACCGCTGCGTTCGATGAACGCTTCCTGCAGAACACCGTTCTCGACGACCGCAACGCGGGTCTCCATCGGTGTCAGGTTGATCAATACCTCGCCACTCATAGCGCAAGTCCTTGTAAAGTCGTTGCTTGCGATTATGACATAGCAAGGCAGCCCCCGGCTGTGGTCTATCGACTAACGATGTCAGCAAGCGGGACGTCTCGTGCAATGGCAGCCCGACCACCGCGCTGTAACTGCCTTCAAGATGGCTGACGAAGATGGCGCCCAGCCCTTGGATCGCGTAGCCGCCGGCCTTGTCCGCGGGTTCTCCCGTGGCCCAGTACCGCGCGGCCTCCTCACGATGGATGGCGCGAAATGTCACGCGGCTCTCGACCAGCTCGCTCTCGCAGCACAGAATCCGGCCTGTGCCTTCTCACGCGCCATGCGCATGACGTAGTGCTCCGGCGACTCATCGGGACGAGGTGTTTCATCGATGTCGACCGGGGCCACCTCACACTTGACACCGATACTGGCCAGCAGCTCACGCCGACGCGGCGAGCCGGACGCCAGGACTCACGCCGTCAGTCGACGACGCAGCATCTGCAGCAGGGTGTAGAGCCAGGGCCACAGCGCACCCCCAATCACCGCCGACAGCAGGAAGGACAGACTCACTGGCCCGGCACCGAAGATGCTGCGCAACCACTGGTCCACCAGCTGCGCGATGCCCAGCACCACGATCACCAGCAAGGCCTGCTGCAGCAGTGAGTAGGCGCGGATGCGCTGGTAGAGCAACACGCCCATGAAGGCGGTCAGCGAGAGCACCAGCGCATTGTGCCCCAGCGGTGCCCCCTGCAGGACATCCAGCGCCAGGCCGAACAGGAAGCCATGGAAGACACCGACACTCTGCGGCGAGACGATGCACCAGTAGACCAGCATCAGACCGAGCCACTGTGGACGCCATATCAACCACACATCCGGCAAGGGCATGACCTGAAGACACAGGGCCAGCAGCAACGAGAACCAGCACAGCAAGGTGGTCTGGGGACGAAAGGCCATCAGTTGTTCTCCCCTGGCGCATTGGCGCTCTGCTGCGCCTCGGCATCCGCCGCGTCCTCGTCACCCGCGTCCGAAGCGGGCGCGGCGAGGTTGTCCTTGGGCAGCTCGTCAAGACTGTCATCCACGTAGAGGCTCTCCACGTCGACGGCGGGTGGCATCTGGATCAGGAAGTTGCGCGAACGCTCAAGCTGGGCAATGGGTTCGGCACTGACGCGAGCGAAGGGCTTGCCGGGGTCATGATAGACCTCGGTGACACGTGCCACCGGCAGGCCACGCGGAAAACGCAGCGCGAGCCCTGAGGTCACCAGCAGGTCCCCGACACGGATATCCGCGGTGTCCGGCACGTGCAGCACATCCACCTGATCGATCTTGCCGCTGCCCTGGGCAATGAAGCGCAGGCCATTGCGATTGACCTCCACCGGCACGGCATGACTGGCATCACTGATCATCAGCACACGACTGTTGTAGGCCGACGTGGAGATGACCTGACCGACCAGCCCGTAGGCATCCAGTACCGGCAGGCCGATGCGCACGCCGTCCTGCTCACCGCGATCCACCACCATGCGATGGGAGAACGGATCAGCATCAAGCGTCAGCAACTGGGACGTGATGTAGGGGATATCGCTGCGCTGACCGGCATTGAGCAATTCGCGCAGACGGGAATTCTCGGCAGACAGGCTCGCCATGCGTTGCACACGGCTGGACAGATTGAGCAGCTGCTCACGCAGTGCCCGGTTTTCATCGGCGAGCTTCTGCTGGTCGGCAAACACCAGTGCGCCCCAGCTGAGGCCCTCTGTAGGCAGACTGACCACCCATTGCACAGGGGAAACCAGTGTCGCCATGCTGGCACGCACGTCGACCATCCAGCTGAAGCGATCTTCGGCAAACATCAGCGCGAAGGACAGCACCGCACACAACAGCATGCGATAGCCGGGCACGGGGCCACGCGTGAACAGGGGTTTGATAGCACTTCCTCCGACAGGCCGGGACCAGCCGTACAGCACACAGCATGCCCGGCCCCGGACGAGGTCAATCGCTCGACAGCAGCTCGAAGGTGTGCTGATCGATCATTTCCAGCGCCTTACCACCGCCACGCGCCACGCAGGTCAGCGGGTCTTCGGCGATGATCACCGGCAGGCCCGTCTCTTCCGCGATCAACTTGTCGATGTCACGCAGCAGCGCACCACCGCCGGTCAGCACCAGACCGCGCTCGGCGATGTCGGATGCCAGCTCCGGTGGAGACTGCTCGAGCGCGCTCTTGACCACCGAGACGATGGCCGCCAGCGGCTCCTGCAGCGCATCGAGAATCTCGTGGGAGTTGAGCGTGAAGGAGCGTGGAATGCCTTCGGCCAGATTGCGACCGCGCACGTCGATCTCGCGCAGCTCGCCGCCCGGGTAGGCACAGCCGATCTCTTCCTTGATGCGCTCGGCCGTCGCTTCGCCGATCAGGCTGCCGTAATGGCGACGCACGTAGGAGGTGATGGCTTCGTCGAAGCGGTCGCCGCCGATGCGTACCGACTCGGAGTAGACCACGCCGTTGAGCGAGATGATGGCGATCTCGGTGGTACCACCACCGATGTCGACCACCATGGAGCCCATGGCTTCCTCGACGGGAAGACCAGCACCGATCGCGGCCGCCATGGGCTCCTCGATCAGGTAGACCTCACGCGCACCGGCCCCTTCGGCCGATTCCTTGATGGCGCGGCGTTCGACCTGGGTCGACATGCACGGCACGCACACCAGAACGCGAGGGCTGGGCGTCAGGAAGGTGCTCTGATGCACCTTGCGGATGAAATGCTGGAGCATCTGTTCGGTGACGGTGAAGTCGGCGATGACGCCGTCCTTCATCGGGCGGATGGCCGTGATATTGCCGGGGGTACGCCCCAGCATGCGCTTGGCATCGGCACCGACAGCCGCGACGCTGCGGGCATTCCCGGATTGGCGAATGGCAACGACGGAGGGCTCGTCGAGCACGATACCGCGACCGCGCACATAAATGAGCGTGTTGGCGGTACCCAGATCGATCGACAGATCGCTCGAGAACAGCCCACGTAAACGTTTAAACATGGAAGTTGATCACCTAGTCCAGACCGGAACCCTGTGCAGACGCGAACGGTACCATTGCCACCCCATGGCGGCAAGCTGACACGCCTGCCAGCGCGCCGCAGATGTGGTACATTTCACGCCGAATCACACTGTGACAGCGCAACGGGCGAGCAGTTGCCTCACCGCTGGCCAACGCCAGGTCACCGAGCAGACTGCACTCGCCGTTACCTCAAGCCTCACGAAGCCAAGACAGGGAAACTTCCATGGCCCTTGAACATTCAGATGTGCTGCGTGCCGCTCACCTCGCACGCCTGGGTCTTGCCTCGCAGGATGCCGAAGCCTATGTCGCGGATCTTGATCGGATTCTCGCCATGGTCGACCAGCTGCAACAGGTCGACACCGACGGCGTCGCTCCCCTGGCGCACCCGCTGGAAGCCACGCAACGCCTGCGTGCCGACGAAGTCACCGAGTCAAATCAGCGCGAGCGTTTTCAGCAGGTGGCTCCGGCCACAGAACAGGGGCTGTATCTGGTACCGCGCGTCGTCGAGTGATCACGCCTGGCCGATCCCTCACGTGAGGTGAGAGACCGCCACCCCGGAATTTCCGCGTGCGATGCCCTTTGCATCGTGTGCACAGATGGAATCGAACATGTCATCGTCCATTGCACTACATGACAAGACGCTCAGTGAGCTGGCGCAAGGCCTCGAGGCCGGCGAGTACACCAGTCGCGAGCTGACGGAAGCCTTCCTGGCCCGTATCGAACGCCTCGACGGCGAGCTCAACAGCTACATCACCCTGTGCCGTGAAGAGGCGCTGCGCGAGGCCGATGCCGCGGACGCCAGGCGTGCCGCCGGCAATGCCGCGCCGCTGACCGGCGTGCCGATGGCCATCAAGGACATCTTCTGCACCGAGGGTGTGCGCACCAGCTGCGGCTCGAAGATGCTCGACAACTTCATCTCCCCCTACGACGCCACCGTGATCGAGAAGCTCAAGGCCGAAGGCGTGGTGATGCTGGGCAAGACCAACCTCGATGAGTTCGCGATGGGCTCCTCGAACGAGAACAGTTACTACGGTCCGGTCAAGAACCCGTGGGACCTGTCCGCCGTCCCGGGTGGCAGCTCCGGCGGCAGCGCCGCTGCCGTCGCCGCAGGCCTCGCCCCGGCGGCACTGGGCACCGATACCGGTGGCTCCATCCGCCAGCCGGCTGCCTTCTGTGGCATCACCGGCCTCAAGCCGACCTACGGCCGCGTCTCCCGCTACGGCATGATCGCCTACGCCTCCAGTCTCGATCAGGGTGGCCCGATGGCACGCTCCGCCGAGGACTGCGCGCGCCTGATGAACGTGATCGCCGGCGCCGACCCGCGTGACTCCACCAGCGTGGTACGTGGTGTGCCGGACTACGTCGAAGGCCTGGACTATGACCTCAAGGGCCTGAAGATCGGCCTGCCGAAGGAATACTTCGGCGACGGCCTGTCAGCGGAGGTCGAAGCCTCCGTGCGTGCCGCGATCAAGGTCTTCGAGGATGCCGGTGCCAGCGTGCAGGAAATCTCCCTGCCGCATACCCACCTGGCCATCCCGACCTACTACGTGATCGCACCGGCCGAGGCCTCCTCCAACCTGTCGCGTTACGACGGCGTGCGTTTCGGCCACCGCTGCGCGGACCCGCAGGACCTGGAAGACCTCTACAAGCGCACCCGCGAGGAAGGCTTCGGCGACGAGGTGAAGCGCCGCATCCTGATCGGCACGCACACCCTGTCCGAAGGCTTCTTCGATGCCTACTACATCAAGGCCCAGAAGGTGCGTCGCCTGATCCGTCAGGACTTCCTCGATGCCTTCGACCAGGTCGATGTGCTGATGGGGCCGGCGGCACCGACCCCGGCGTTCGATCTCGGCGCGCACAAGGACCCGCTGTCCATGTACCTGCAGGATCTCTACACCATCGCCATCAACCTGGCGGGCATTCCGGGCATCAGCGTGCCGGCCGGCCTGGCTGGCAAGCGCCCGGTGGGTCTGCAGATTCTCGGCCCGCACTTCGGTGAGCAGACCCTGCTGGGCGTCGCGCACCAGTTCCAGCAAATCACCGACTGGCACCGCCAGCGCCCGGAATTCGGACAGGAGCAAGCCTGATGCAATGGGAAGTCGTAATCGGGCTTGAGGTTCACGCTCAGCTCGCCACCCAGTCAAAGATCTTCTCCGGCTCGTCCACCACCTACGGTGCCGAGCCCAACACCCAGGCCAGCGCCGTCGACCTCGGCCTGCCGGGCACCCTGCCGGTGCTCAACGAGCAGGCCGTGGCCATGGCCGTGCGCTTCGGCCTCGCCGTCAATGCCGCCGTGGCCGGCCGTTCGGTGTTCGAGCGCAAGAACTACTTCTACCCGGATCTGCCCAAGGGCTACCAGACCAGCCAGATGGATCAGCCCATCGTCGGGCCGGGTGAACTCGAGATCCTGCTCGAGGATGGCACGCGCAAGTCGATCCGCATCCACCATGCCCATCTCGAGGAAGACGCCGGCAAGTCGCTGCACGAAGACTTCCAGGGCATGACCGGCATCGACCTGAACCGTGCCGGCACACCGCTGCTGGAAATCGTCTCCGAGCCGGACATGCGCTCCGCCAAGGAAGCGGTGGCCTACGTCAAGGCGATCCACGCCATCGTGACGTACCTGGGCATCTCCGACGGCAACATGGCCGAAGGTTCCCTGCGTTGCGACGTCAACGTCTCGGTGCGCCCCAAGGGGCAGGAAGCCTTCGGCACCCGCGCGGAGATCAAGAACGTCAACTCCTTCCGCTTCATCGAGCGCGCCATCCACTTCGAGGTGGAGCGTCAGATCGAGCTGATCGAGGACGGCGGCAAGGTCGTGCAGGAAACCCGCCTGTATGATCCGGATGCCGACGAGACGCGCAGCATGCGCACCAAGGAAGAAGCCAACGACTACCGCTACTTCCCGTGCCCGGACCTGCTGCCGGTGGAAGTCGACGACGCCTACATCGAACACCTGCGCCAGACTCTGCCCGAGCTGCCGGCCGAGAAGCGCGCACGCTTCGAGGGCGAACTGGGGCTGTCCGCCTATGATGCCAGCGTGCTGTCCGCCAGCCGTGAGATGGCCGACTTCTTCGAGGAAGTGAAGGATGTCTGCGGCGACGCCAAGCAAGCCGCCAACTGGGTGCAGGGCGAACTGGCCGGGCGTCTCAACAAGGAAAATCTCGACATCACCGTGAGCCCGGTCTCGGCAGCCCAGCTGGGGGGCCTGATCAAGCGTATCGTCGATGAGACCATCAACGGCAAGGCCGCCAAGCAGGTGTTCGCCGCGCTGTGGGATGGCGAAGGCGAGAGCGCCGACGAGATCATCGAGTCACGTGGCCTCAAGCAGGTCACGGACACCGGTGCCATCGAGGCAGTGGTCGACCAGGTGATCGCCGACAATCCGGCTCAGGTGACCCAGTATCAGGAAGCCGAACCGGACAAGCGTGGCAAGATGATCGGCTTCTTCGTCGGTCAGGTGATGAAGGCCTCACGCGGCACCGCCAACCCGCAACAGGTCAACAAGGTGCTCAAGGAAAAGCTGGACAGCCTCAGCTGATCTCGTCGCTTCGCGAAGGAAGTTCTGATGGCAGATGATGTCGGTGCGCGCCTGCGGGCGCTGCGTACGCTGCGGGGCATCTCGCAACGCGAGCTGGCCAAGCGCTGTGGGGTGACCCATTCCAGCCTGTCACTGATCGAACAGGGCAAGGTCAGCCCCTCGGTCAGCTCACTGTCCAAGATTCTCGCCGCCATTCCCATGAGCATCGGTGATTTCTTCACCATGGAACTCGAGAACACCGCCAAGGTGTTCTATGGCGAAGAGGAACTGACGAACGTGGGCAGCGGGGAGGTGGTCTTCAAGCTGGTCGGGGCCAAGCGTCAGGATCGCAATCTGTCGTTCATGATCGAGACCTATCCGCCCGTCAGTGACACCGGCCGCGAGATGATCACCCATCAGGGAGAGGAAGCCGGTGTGGTCATCGAAGGCGAGATCGAGATCACCATCGGCAGCGACACCCGGGTATTGAAAGCCGGTGAAGCCTACTACTTCGATACCAATGTGCCGCATCGCTTTCGCAACATCGGCGAAGTCGAGTGCCGTCTGGTCAGCTGTGCGACGCCGGCGCGCATGTTCTAGACCTTGCGGCAAACAGTTCAGCCCAGCCCAGCCCAGTTCAGCCTAGCTCAGTCCAGCGCGATCCAGACACTCTTGAGCTGGGTGTATTCCGCCAGCGAGTGATGGGACTTGTCGCGCCCGTTGCCGGACTGTTTCACGCCGCCAAAGGGCATGCTCTGATCGCCCCCCGCCCAGTTGTTGACGAAGACCTGGCCGGATTCGAGACGATGGGTCATGCGCATGATGCGGCCGATGTCCTGGCTCCAGAGCCCCGCCGCCAGTCCGAAATCACTGTCATTGGCCAGCGCCAGCGCCTCCTCTTCGGTCTCGAAACCGAAGACCGACAGCACCGGCCCGAAGATTTCCTCACGGCCGATCACCATCTCGGGCGTGACGCCATCGAAGACCACCGGACGGATGAACAGCCCCGGCCCGGCAACGTCTTCGCCGCCGGCACGCAGCACCGCCCCCTCCTCGATCCCCTTGCGGATGTAGCCCATCACGCGCTCATGCTGGGTGCTGTCGACCATCGCCCCCATGAAGCTTGTCGGGTCCAGCGGGTCGCCCGGCTGCATGCGCTCGGCAGCCGCCACCACCTTGGCGACGAAGACGTCGCGGATCGAGTTTTCCACCAGCAGGCGGGAACCGGCGATGCAGACCTCGCCCTGGTTGTAGAAGATGGCGGCAGCGGCACTCTCCGCCACGCGATCCAGATCCGCGCAATCGGCGAACACGATGTTGGGGCTCTTGCCCCCGCACTCCAGGAAGACACGCTTCAGGTTCGACTGTCCGGCATACTGCATCAGCTGCTTGCCGACGGCGGTGGAACCGGTGAAGGCCAGACACTCGACGTCCATCGACAGGGCCAGCGCACGCCCGACGGTATGCCCGAAGCCCGGCAACACCTGGAAGACGCCACTCGGGATACCTGCCTCACGTGCGAGTGCCGCCAGACGCAGCGCTGACAGTGGTGACTTCTCCGACGGCTTGAGGATGACACTGTTGCCCGCGGCCAGCGCCGGCGCGACCTTCCAGGCCGTCATCATCAGCGGGAAGTTCCACGGCACGATGGAGGCCACCACCCCCAGCGGCTCGCGCAGCACCAGCCCCAGCACCTGCTCGCCGGTCGGCGCGACCTCGCCGTACAGCTTGTCGATGGACTCGGCCTGATGGCGGATCGAACCGATCGCTCCCGCCACATCATCCAGCGCGCTGGTGATCGGCTTGCCCATGTCGAGGGTATCCAGCAGCGCCAGCTCATCCTGGTGTCTCTCCATCAGGTCCGCCAGCCTGAGCAGCACGCCCTTGCGCTCGACAGGCGCCATGCGCGACCAGACACCCCTCTTGAAGGCGGCGCGCGCATGCCGGACGGCGATCTCGGCATCGGCGCCGTCACAGCTGGCCACCTTCGCCAATCGTTTCCCAGTGGCCGGATTGAGGCACTCGAAGGTCTCGCCGCTGACCGCCGGCACGAAGTCATCGTTGATGAAGGCATTGCCTTGCAGTTGCGGCGTCAGACGGGCGGCGAGCGCCTGCCAATCGGTCAATGTCCGGGGACGGCTCATGATCAGGATTCCGAAGTCAGGTAAGAGGGGGCCTGGACCTGTCCCGACAGGCCGCGGCAAATCCTTCCAGAATCGCCTGATACAGCGGGTGCTGACGTGGCTTCCATTCGGGGTGCCATTGCACCGCCAGCGTGAAGGCTCCCGCTGCGATGATCGAGATCGCCTCCACCAGACCATCCGGAGCGACCGCTTCGACACGCAGCCCCTCGCCCAGCCGCGCGATTCCCTGCTGATGCACGGAATTGACCCGCGCCTCAGGCGCGGCGTACAACTCGGCCAGCCGCCCGCCCGGCAGGATGCTGATGCCATGGGAGGGGGCGAACTGCACGTCGAGATCGCCCTCGGGCTCACGATGATCCCTCAAGCCGGGCACGTTCTGCACCGCCTGATGCAAGCTGCCACCGAAGGCGACGTTCAGCTCCTGAAAGCCGCGACAGATACCCAGCAACGGCAGTTGCAACTCGAGCGCCAGCGGTACCCAGGCCATGGCTGACGCATCTCGTGCCGTGTCTTCGTAGGTATTCTCCGGCGCGATGGCCTCGCCATACCGCGCCGGGTGCACGTTGGAATAGCTGCCCGTCAGCAGCAACCCATCCAGTCGCGCCAGCAGCGCTCTGGCCGAGTCAGCCATGACGTCTTCCCATACCGGGATCACCAGTGGCTCCAGTCCGAATTCGCGCAGGGCACTGACGTACTTGTCAGTCACCATGTGCGCCGGATGGCCTTCAATCGTGCGACGGCAGGCGATCACACCCACCAGAGGGCGAGACGTCATGGATTCTCCTTCAGGGGCCGCTCATGCACCCCGGTCATTTGGTATGTTTTATTCAACATCGATTGAACTGACATCCTTGCCAATCAGGCACGAAGGCAATCTCAAGCAAACCATGAACAGCCTTCACGTCGATGAGGCCAGAGAGTTTCTGGACCGCCATCCGGAAATCGAGAGCATCGACCTGCTGATCAGTGATATCAGCGGCATCCAGCGCGGCAAGCGTATCCCGCGCGAGAATCTGGAAAAGGCCTACGAGCAGGGCATCAACCTGCCAGGCTCCGTCTTCGCGATCGATATCGCCGGCAACACCATCGAAGAGACCGGTCTGGGCCTGGAGACCGGGGATGGGGATCAGGTCTGCCGCCCGATCCCCGGCACCTTGATGCCAGCCCCCTGGCTGCGCGGCGGCAAGCAAGGCCAGCTGTTGATGAACATGCGCGATGACAGGGACGGCCCCTTCTTCGCGGACCCCCGCAATCAGCTGCAGAAACAGGTCGATATTCTGGCCGGGATGGGGCTGACCGCCGTCGTCGCGCTGGAACTGGAGTTCTATCTCGTGGATCGTGAGCGCGATGACCTGGGCATGGTGCAGCCGCCCTGCTCTCCGCTCACGGGTGAGCGCGCCACGGAAAGCCAGCTCTACTCCATCGGAGAGCTGGATGAATATGCCGACTTTCTGGAAGAGATCCAGGATGCCGCACGCATCCAACAGCTGCCGCTGGATACCGCGCTCAAGGAGTGCGCCCCGGGTCAGTTCGAGATCAACCTGATTCATCTCGACGACGTCATGAAGGCCTGTGACAGCGCCGTCCTGCTCAAACGCCTGATCAAGGGTGTCGCCCTGCGTCATGGCTTCGACGCGACCTTCATGGCCAAGCCGTACGGTGATGAAGCCGGCAATGGCATGCATGCGCACCTGAGCCTGGTGGACCGCGATGGACACAATGTCTTCGCAGACCCCGGCGAGAATCCTCTGGGCACCGAGACCCTGCGTCACGCCATCGGCGGCCTGCTGGAACTCATGCCCGCCTCCATGGCGCTGTTTGCCCCCAACCTGAATTCCTACCGCCGTTTCCAGCAGGGCCTGTACGTACCGATGGCGCCCACCTGGGGATTCGACAACCGCTCGGTCGCCATCCGCATTCCCTCCGGCCCCAATGAGGCGCGTCGGCTGGAGCATCGGGTCGCCGGGGCTGACGTCAATCCCTACCTGCTGCTGGCGACGCTGCTGGCCTCCATCATCCATGGCATCACCCATCGGATCTCCCCGGGTGCGCCGGTGACCGGCAATGCCTATGATCAGTTCGAGCCCAGCCTGACCAACAGCTGGCCCGAGGCCCTGACGCTGCTGGAGGAAAGCGCTCCCCTCACGGCCGCTTTCAGCGAGCGCTTCCTGAATGTCTTCATTGCCGGTCGCCGGGCGGAGCGCGAGGCCGCGATGCAGATCATCAGCCGTCTGGAATACGACTGGTACCTGCGCAGCATCTGATCAGAGGCCGAGCCTGTCGCGTGTCTGGTAGTACCAGGCTCCCACGGCAGACAGCGGCACTCGCAACAGTCGCCCCCCGGGGAACGGCAGATGCGGCAGGTTCGCGAAGGCATCGAAGCGACCCTCACGCCCCCTCATCACCTCGCTGATCAGTCGTCCGGCGAGGTGACTGCAGGTCACGCCATGCCCGGAATACCCCTGGGCGTAATAGACATTGTCATTGAGCACGCCGAACTGCGGCAGTCGATTGAGCGTCATCAGGAAGGTTCCGCTCCAGGCATAGTCGATCCTGACACTGGCCAGCTGCGGGAAGACCTTGAGCAGCTTGGGCCGAATCAGGGCCTCGATATCGGCGGGGTCTTCACCGCCGTAGTTGACACCGCCCCCGAAGAGAAGACGGTTGTCGCGAGTCAGGCGGTAGTAATCCAGCAGATAGTTGCAGTCCTCCACCGCCATGCCATTGGGCAGCAGCCCGCGCGCCACGTCATCCGCCAACGGCTCGGTGGCGATGATCTGCGTGCCGCAGGGCATCGACTTGCCCTCGAGCTCCGGCAGCACGCCGTGAAGATAGGCATTGCCCGCCATCACCACACGCTCGGCCCGGATGGCGCCAGCGGCCGTCCTGAGCACGACCGGACTGCCATGCTCGAGACTCACCAACGGGCTATGTTCGAAGATCACCCCGCCGAGGGACTCGAAGGCCGCGGCCTCGCCCAGCACCAGATTGAGCGGGTGGAGATGGCCGCCGGAGTGGTCGACCAAGGCGCCCGTATACCCTTCGGCGCTCACTTCACGCTGGTAGGCATCCCCTTCCAGCAATTCGAGACTGGTATTGCCATAGCGCTCCCAGAGGGCCTTGTGCTCCTTGAGTCCCTTGAGCTGACGAGCGTTGCAGGCGGCAAAGAGGTTGCCGTCGCGCAGATCGCAGTCGATGGCATAGTCAGCGATGCGATCCCGAATGATGCGATTGCCCTCAAAGGCCATGTCGCCCAATGCCTGCGCCGTCCGTGCGCCGAAGCGCGCCTCGATCACGTCCATGTCGCGACTGTAACTGTTGACGATCTGCCCGCCATTGCGACCCGAGGCCCCATACCCCACGCAAGCAGCCTCCAGCACCATCACCTTGAGTCCCTGCTCGGCCAGGTGCAGTGCCGCCGAGATTCCCGTGAAGCCAGCGCCGACCACGCAGACATCGCAGCTGACCTCACCGGACAACGGCCGGCGCTCGGGGGCGGCATTGGCGGAAGCGGCATACCAGGAGGCGGCAGGCTCCAGGGGGGTAGTGGCACTCATGACAGCATCCTTGTGGTAGACCAGATCAACCTGCGAACAAGACATCGGGGGTCTAGACACGCAGCAGCAGGTGCTCACGCTCCCAGGAGCTGATGACCTGGAAGTATTCCCCATGCTCGGCACGCTTGACGGCCAGATAACTCTTCACGAAGCGCTCACCGAGGATGTTGGCCAACGGCGTACAGGCATGCAGAGCATCGAGTGCCGGGCCGATATCGTCCGGCAGGGTATTGCCGCCCTCCCAGGCCGAGCCGACCACCGGAGGGCGCGGCTCGATCCGCTCCATCATTCCCAGATAGCCACACGCCAGCGAAGCCGCCATCACCAGATAGGGATTGGCATCGGCGCCCGCCAGGCGATTCTCGACCCGCGTACCCGCCGCGTCCGATACCGGCACCCGCAGGCCCACGGTGCGGTTGTCCAGGCCCCACTCGACATTGATGGGTGCGGAGCCACTGGTGTCATTGCGCATCAGACGCCGATAGGAATTGACGTTGGGGGCGAAGAACGGCATCGCGGCGGGCAGATAGGTCTGCAGGCCCCCGATGAAGTGACGGAACAGCGTGCTCGGCTGACCCGACGCATCGGCAAACAGGTTATTGCCTGACTCGACATCCACCAGGCTCTGGTGAATATGCATCGAACTGCCCGGCTGATAGGCCATCGGCTTGGCCATGAAGGTCCCGTACATGCCATGTCGCAGCGCCGTCTCCCGCAGGGTGCGCTTGAACATCACCACCTGGTCGGCGAGAGAAAGAGCATCCCCATGCTCGAAATTGACCTCCATCTGCCCCGCTCCCTCTTCATGGATCAGGGTGTCGAGATCCAGCCCCATCGCCTCGCAGTAGTCATACATCTCCTCGAACAGCGGATCGAATTCATTGACCGCATCGATGGAGAAGGACTGACGGCTGCTCTCCTGCCGACCGCTGCGGCCGATGGGCGGTTCCAGCGGATAATCGGAGTCGGTATTGGTCTTGACCAGATAGAACTCGGCCTCCGGCGCCACCACCGGCTGCCAGCCCTGTTCGGCATACAATGCCAGTATCCGTTTGAGCACATAGCGTGGCGACAGCTCGACCGGCTCACCATTCAGGTAATAGCAATCGTGGATGACCTGTGCGGTGGGATCTTCCGCCCACGGCACCAGATAGAGCGCGTTCACGTCCGGAATCAGCTGCATGTCCTGTTCGGCCGGATTCCAGAAGCGGCTGTCTTCATCATCCGGATAGCCTCCCGTGACGGTCTGGATGAACAGCGAATCCGGCAGGCGTGGCCGCCCGCCATTGAGGTACTTGCGCGCAGGCATGATCTTGCCCTTGAGAATGCCGGTCAGATCCGTGACCAGACATTCCACCTCGGTGATACCGTGAGCGGCGAACCATTCCTGCAGGATCGCGTCATCATCTTCATGGCCCGGCTGCTCGTGACCCACGTTGGGGCTGGCGTAGTAGTTGTAGTTGGACAACTGCGCGCCGACCTTGGCGTCCAGAAGGAAGTTGATGAAGGCGTGTGCCAGCTCAGGATGCGGCGCCTTGGCGGGAATCATCATCGAATCGACCCACTTCTCGGCACCTTCATCCGGAATCATGTACTTGATATCGGCGAAGGACTCCGGATTCTCGTCCAGATAGAACAGATAGTCGCCGTTGTAGGACAGCGCACCATGCGTGACCTTGCGTGCCAGCTGTTGCAGGGCCGGCGTGCCATCGGAGAAGCCGCTGAAGTTGTCGCGATGCTTGGTCTCGATCAGCAATCTGGCCGCCTCACGCCAGGCATCCATGCCGGTACAGTCATAGCCATGACCGAGATAGGCACAGGCCGCCCCCATGCTGACCTGGCCATCGCCCATCAGGCTGAACGGATATGAGGCATTGACGGCGGGATCAAACAGCAGTGACCAGCTCTTGGGGGCATCCTTGAACGTGCTGGCGTTGTAGACCAGCCCGGTGACTCCCCACTGATACGGGACGGTGTAGTTGGCTCCCGGGTCAAAGCTCGGGTCCTTGAACTGCGCATCGACATTGGCCAGGTTGGGCACTTTCGTCTTGTCGATCTTCTGGACCAGGCCGGTGTTGATCAGGCGCGGCACGTAGTAATTGGACGGCACGATGATATCGTATTGGGACACCCCGCCGGCATTCAGCTTGGCCAGCATTTCCGGCAGGGAGTTGTAATAATTCTCGACCACCTCGACATCGAAGGCCTCTTCAAAGGCGGTGATAATCTCCGGGTCCATGTACTGGGTCCAGTTGAAGAGATACAGCTTCCTGTCTTCAGCCTGGGCGGCGCCTGCCAGCAGCAGACTGCCGATGGCGACCGCGAGACGCAGCGTGTGAGTTGTCATTGTGATGCTCCGTTCAGTCGATGAGAGAGGTGGTGTCATGAAGCGCTGCGCCGGCGTGACAGCGCAAGACTCACGATCGCCGCCAGGGCGACCACCGCCATCATCAGGGTGGCGATGGCATTGATCTCCGGTGTCACGCCCTTGCGTATCGCGCTCCAGATGTAGATCGGCAAGGTGGCGCTCTCCGGTCCGGCGGTAAAGAAGCTGATCACGAAGTCATCCAGCGACAGCGTGAAGGACAGCAGGAAGCCCGAGATCAACGCCGGCTTCAGGGTCGGCAACATGAAGAACTGCACGCGCTGGCGCGGCGTGGCATAGAGGTCCTTGGCTGCCTCGAACAATGTCGGATCCAGACCGACGAAGCGTGAATAGACGATCAGCGCCACGAAGGGAATCTGGAAGGTGACATGCGCGATGATCATGGTGCCCAGCCCCGGTGACAGCAGCCCGGTCAACTCATTGATCTTGACGAAGAAGGTCATTTCTGAGATCCCGAACACGATGTCCGGCAACACGATGGGCAGATAGATCAACACGATCAGCCACCCCAGCTTGCGGTGACGATGGCGATACATTCCATAGCCGATCAGCGTGCCGATCATCAGCGCCAGCAGTGACGAGACCACCGCCAGCCACAGCGAATTGCCCAGCGCCGACAGAATCGCGTCATTGCCCAGCAGGCGCCGATACCAGCGCAGTGACACGCCGGTGAAGCTGGCGGCACTGTTGGAGGCATTGAAGGAGAACAGCATCACCACGATCAGCGGCAGATACAGAAAACCGAGCGTCAGCCACCAGAAGCCCCGCAATCCCTTGTGAAGTCCGCCGCGCGTCATATCACCACCTCTTCACCGCCACCCAGGCGCCTGCCGATGCGACGCATGGCATAGAGTCCGATGAAGGTCGCGATCAACATCAGGATCGCCCCCGCCGCCCCCAGTGGCCAGTTGGCACTGCCGGAGAACTGATTGGCGACCAGATTGCCCAGCATCATGCCCTTGCCACCGCCGAGCAGTTCCGGAATCACGTACATGCCGAACGCCGGGATCGCCACCAGCACCACCCCCGCCAGCAGACCCGGCAACGTCTGGGGGAATACCGCATGCCAGAAGGCCTTGAGCGGCGAGGCGTAGAGATCCTGCGCCGCTTCCACCAGCGAGAGATTGAGCTTCTCGAAAGCGGCATACAGCGGCAGCACCATGAAGGGCAGGAAGTTGTAGACCAGCCCCAGCGTGACCGCGAAATTGGACGGATAGAGCCCCATGTTGGGCGCGATCATGCCCATGGCCTCGGCCAGCTCCGCCATCGGCGTGCCCGGCGCCAGCAGGTTCATCCAGCCAAAGGTGCGGATGACCTGATTGGTCCAGGACGGCACGACTACCGCCAGCAGCATGATCGGCCGCCAGCGCTGGTCTGCCTGCGAGATGTGATAGGCGATCGGATACGCCACCAGCACCACCAGCACGGTGGAAAGCACGGTCTGCCACAGCGAACGCCCCAGCGTCATGAGGTTGCCCGGGCTCCAGCCGAGAAAGCCCTGACCCGCCAGCTGCGTAAACGAGGTCAGCGACAAGGGCATCTCCGGCAAGCCATAGGGGCCATTGCTCATGAAGGCCACGCTCATCAGATAGAGACTGGGCAGCACCAGGAAGATGATGATCCACAGCGCGCCGGGGGCGACCGTCAACAGCAGGTGGCGTGACTCGGCCACCACCGCGCGACTGCGTGCCGTGGGCAAGCTCCCGTGATAGGCCATCGTCATGCCTCCAGCGTGATCAGGTCTTGCGCGGCCACCACCACATCGACGTGGTCTCCCACGTCAGGCAACTGGCCGCCCCGATTGTTGACCACCACCTGCAAGGTGACACCCGCCACCTCCACGCGATATTCGGCATGGCTACCGCGGTACAGTCGCTCCTGTACTCGGCCCGGCAGATGATTTTCCAGCACGTCGTAGCGTTCGAATTCGCTGGCGGGACGCCGGCGCAGATCCAGCGTCTCGGGGCGCAGCAGCAGCAACCCGCCGCTGCCCGGTGCCTGCGCCGTCAGCATGCCCAGCGGCGTGGTCAGCCGGACGGCGTCATCGCAGCTGTCATCGCGAGCCGTGATCTCGAACAGATTGGCATGCCCCATGAAACGCGCCACGAAGGCATTGACCGGGCATTCATAGATCTCGCGCGGCGTCCCCACCTGCTGGATGCTGCCGCTGTCGAGCACCGCGATGCGGTCCGACATCACCATCGCTTCCTGCTGATCATGGGTGACGAACACGAATGTCATGCCAAGGCGCTTCTGCAGACGCAGCAGCTCGATCTGGATCTGACTGCGCAGCCCGGCATCCAGCGCCGACAGCGGTTCATCCAGCAGCAGCACATCCGGCTCGCAGACCAGCGCCCGCGCCAGCGCGATACGTTGGCGCTGACCACCTGAAAGCTGGTCGACCCGGCGATCGACCAGACTCCCCAGCTTGATGAACTCGGCCATCTCGGCGACCTTTGCCTCGCGCTCGCCACTCGGCATGCCCTGCATGCGCAGACCGAAGGCGAGGTTGTCACGCACGCTGAGATGCGGGAACAACGCATAGGACTGGAAGACCGTATTGACGCTGCGCTGATGCGGCGGTACGTCGGTGACATCGCGCCCGCCGATCACCACCTGCCCCTCATCCAATGCTTCCAGCCCCGCCAGAATGCGCAGAAGCGTCGTCTTGCCACACCCGGAAGGCCCCAATAGCGTGAAGAACTCGCCGGGCTGAATGGCGAGATCCACACCATCAAGCGCCGCCACCTCGTTGCCGAAGCGCTTGTGCAGTCCCTTGAGCTGAATGGATGACGCGGCACGTCGTGTCTCGCTCAGGCGCCATACCCTCGTTGCTGTCCACTGCGCTCATCGCGCCTCCCTTGCGATTACTCACCAGTCGTTTCCCGCTCATGGGCTGTCGGGATGATCAACGATGTCAAATGTGCAGCACCTTCATCATGGCTTCGGCCTAGAGCCGATCACGCAGCGTGTAGAAGCTGGTCGCCAGGACCAGCAGAGGAGTTCGCAACCAGTGTCCACCCGGGAAGGCGCGGTGGGGCATGGCGGCAAAGACGTCAAAACGTTCCGCCTGGCCGGCAATCGTCTCGGCGATCAATTTGCCCGCCAGCCCTGCAAGCGACATGCCATGTCCCGAGTACCCCTGGGCGTAATAGACATTCGGGGCAAGACGCCCGAAGTCCGGTGCCCGATTCATGGTGATGGCCACGTCACCCCCCCAGCGGTAATCGATCCCCACCCCGTCAAGCGCCGGAAACAGACGGCGAATCTTGCCGTCCATGCGCGTCTTGAGGTGGCGCGGCTCTCGTCCGGTATAGCTCACCTCCCCCCCGTAGAGCAGGCGCCTGTCAGCAGAGAGACGGTAGTAGTCGAGCACGAAGTTGGCATCGGAAAGGGCATCATTGCCCGGCAACACCTGCGCGACCTGTGCTTCGCTGAGCGGTTCGGTGGCCACGATATAATTGGCGACGCGCATGATGCGCTCATCCAGCCGCGGGACCAGGCCATCGAGATAGGCGTTGGTCGCCACCACCACAAACTCGGCACTCACGCTGCCCTGCGCGGTATGCACACGCGCACGCTCTGCCTGCCCACCGGAGCCATTGGCGACGATGCCACTGCCACTTCGGCCATGCTCGAGCTTGAGCACAGGACTCTGTTCACAGATCGTGACCCCTGCCCGCTGAGCAGCACGCGCAAGCCCGAGGGTGTAATTCAGCGGATGCAGATGGCCACCCTCTCCATCATGCAGCGCCCCGGGATAGGCATCGGTAACGACTCGCGCTCGCAGGGCATCCCCCTGCAACCACTGCAATGCATGGTAGTCATGATCGCGTGCCATGCGCGCCTGAAATTCCTGCAATTCGCGCACATGTCGCGGCTTGACGGCAGCATGCAGATAGCCGCGGGTATAATCACAGGGGATCCGGTGCTTCTCGATCAGTGCGGTGGTGAGACGAACCGACTCGCGACTCATCTCCCAGATGGCATGCGCCTGCTCACGGCCGAGAGCCTTCTCGACCGTGGCGATGTCGGTGCCAAGTCCCGGCAGGATCTGGCCGCCACTGCGTCCCGAAGCCCCGAAGCCGATGCCGCGCGCCTCCAGCAGGATGACCGAATAGCCACGCTCAGCGAGATGCAGAGCCGCTGAGCAGCCGGTGATACCGCCGCCGATCACGCAGACATCAGCGCGCCGTTCCCCGGCCAACGGTGGACAGGGTGCAAGCGTCACACGCTGACTGGCCCGGTAGTAGGAGCGGATGTCATCACGCCCACGCTGCGATGTCATGTCGAGCGACGACATACCGGACAGGCGGGGTCACGCTTGAGCCCCATGCGTCGCCACTCACCGGTCAGGCCATCGAAGGTGGCGAGCCCTCGATGCACATGCCCGGCACCACTGATCAGCTTGAGCGCTTCCAGCGCCTGGAAGGCCCCGATGATGCCGACCAACGGCGCGATGACCCCGCTCTCGGCACAGGTCAGCTCTTCATCGCCCTGCTCTTCCGGCGAATACAGGCAGCCGTAACACGGCGCATCTGCCTCACGGCGATCAAACACCGCCAGCTGGCCGGAGAAACGAATCGCGGCACCTGACACCAGCGGCGTGCCTGCCGCCACGCAGGCGGCGTTGATCGGGAAGCGCGAACTGAAACGGTCAGTACAATCAAGCACCACGTCCGCGGCGGCGACCTGCTCGGCCAGCGCCTCGCCCTGAAGGCGTTCGGACAGGGCGATCACCTCGGTGTCGGGATTGATCGCCGACACCGAGCTGGCGAGCGAGCGCGCCTTGGGCTGGTCGATGTCCGCCTCTCCGTGGGCGATCTGACGTTGCAGATTGGAGAGCTCGACATGGTCATCATCGGCCAGCACCAGCGTGCCGATACCGGCTGCCGCCAGATAGAGCGCCGCCGGGCACCCCAGACCGCCAGCCCCGATCACCAGCACCCGCGCGGCCAGCAATCGTTGCTGACCCGCGATATCGACCTGAGGGAGCAATATCTGACGCGAATAGCGCAGCAGTTGCGAATCTTGCATGGAAGGTGAGCCGTCTGTCTGTGAATGAAGTGAGCGTCACTTGGCGTCGAGATCCTCGATGTCCGGCACATGCAGCGAGAACTGCTCCTTGACCTCTTCCATCACCACATAGCTCTTGGATTCCTTGACCCCGGGCAGCGTCAGCACCACATCCCCGAGCAACTGCCGATAGGCGGACATTTCCGGAATCCGGCACTTGAGGATGTAATCGAACTGCCCCGAGACCAGATGACACTCCTGGATCTGCGGCAGCTTGGAGACGGCACGGCGGAATTCATCGAAGACGGAGGGTGACTGGGTCTCGAGGCTGATCTCGACGAAGACCAGCAGATTGGCCTTGAGCGCCTTGGGGTCCAGCACGGCCTTGTAGCCACGGATGATGCCGGCACGCTCGAGGCGTTTGACTCGCTCCAGACAGGGAGTGGTGGAGAGTCCCACCTCGGAGGCGAGGTCGACATAGGAAATGCGCGCATTTTCTTGCAGGCAGCGCAGGATCTTGAGGTCAATGCGGTCCAGAGAACGTGATTTCGCTTTCATTATAATAGTTTTCCCAGCAGGGTGACTTGCAGCAGGATCATCCTTACTCCTGTCTTTCGTGCAGTCAGGCAACCCGAGAACGCGGGGGTAATCAGGCGACCTTTCCAGTCATGCATCGCCGGGGAGGCGTCAGCCAATGCGCCCCAGCGTGATGCGCTCTCGCCCACCGAGGTCTTCCAGCGTTTCCACTTCCAGAAAACCACCGGCGCGCAGCGCCTCGCGCACTTCCTTGCCCTGGGCCAGGCCATGCTCGAGCATCAGATGACCGCCCGCGGCCAGATGGCGGGGCGCGGCCTCGATCAGATGCAGGAAGTCTGCCAGCCCCTGCTGGCGCGCCACCAGTGCCGAGCGCGGCTCGAAACGCACGTCACCCAGTGCCAGGTGCGGGTCATCATCGGCCAGGTAAGGCGGATTGGCGGTCACCAGCGCAAAGCCGGTCTCGGGAACGGCGGAGAACCAGTCACTGCGCCGGAATTCGACGTTGGGAATCGCGAGATGCTCGGCATTGTCACGCGCAAGCTGCACGGCCTCCTCGATGAGGTCCACCCCCAGCACCTGCCACTGCGGACGATGACGAGCGAAGGCCAGCGCGATGGCGCCGGTGCCGGTGCCGAGATCCAGCAGCGTGCCTTCGGGCGCCTCGGCCAGCTCCAGCGCGCACTCCACCATCACTTCGGTATCCGGGCGCGGAATCAAGGTGGCAGGAGAGCAGCGCAGCATCAGGCCATAGAACTCACGGCGGCCAAGCAGGTGGGCGACGGGGTGTCCTTCGGCTCGGCGTGCCAGCAGCGCCTCGAAGCGTGCCACGCCCTCGGCGCCCGCTTCCGTCTCGAGATCGCGATCCCCCCAGGTATAGAACCAGGTGCGATCGCGCCCCATCACCTCTCCCAGCAGCAGCTCAGCATCCAGACGCGGAGATTCGCTGCCCGACTCACTCAGACGGGCAGCCGCGGCTGCCAACGTGACATCGATTCTCACCTCATTGCTCCTGCAGTGCCGTCAGCTGGTCTGCCTGATATTCGACGACCAGCGGCTCGATCACCTCGTCCAGCTGACCGGCGATCACTTCATTGAGCTTGTAGAGCGTCAGATTGATACGGTGATCGGTCAGACGCCCCTGGGGGAAGTTGTAGGTGCGGATGCGCTCGGAGCGATCACCGGAGCCCACCAGCTTGCGACGGGCATCGGAAGTCGCCTGTGCCTGGCTGTCCACCGCGGCCTGCTTGAGTCGCGCTGCCAGCAACGACATGGCGCGCGCACGGTTCTTGTGCTGACTGCGCTCGTCCTGGCACTCCACGACCACACCGGTGGGCAGGTGGGTGATGCGAATCGCCGAATCGGTGGTGTTGACGTGCTGCCCCCCGGCCCCGGAACTGCGGTAGGTATCCACTCGCAGGTCGGCCGGATTGATGTCGATTCGTCATCGTCGGCCACCACGGGGAGTTGCGGCCGGATCGGACGCGCCACGGTGCCACCTCGAGCGAGCTCGCCCTGAGGGTGCCTTGAGCCCTCACCGCTGCGACGTCTCGCTTAGCCTGCTCGGCAGCGTACATCTTGAACAGGTCCCCCGCGAACAGCGCCGCCTCGTCACCGCCGGTGCCGGCACGCACTTCAAGGAAGACGTTGGCCCCATCATCCGGGTCCCGCGGGATCAACAGCTGGGTGATCTCTGCCTCCAGCACGTCAAGCGCCGCATCGCTCTCGCGGACTTCCTCACGTGCCATCTCGCGCATCTCGGCGTCGCTGTCATCGCACATGCCGAGGGCGGCCTCGCGATCTTCCTTCAAGGCGCGATGGCGCTGCCATGCCTCGATCAATGGCTCAAGCTCGGCATACTCCCGCGACAGGTCACGGAAGCGGGCCTGATCCCCGATCACTTCAGGCTCCGACAGCAAGGCGGAGATCTCCTCGAAGCGGTCATGGAAGGTGTCGAGCTTGGTGATGAGGCTGTCTTTCATGAAGGGTCCTGTGATGAATCAACCGGCGCGAGCAGCAGCTCCTGCGCCGTCTGAAGAATATCCTGTCGATCGTCGCCTGACGCCTGACGCAGCGCCAGGGTCGGGTGATGCATGAAGCGGTTGGCCAACTGACGGGCCAGTTGCGCCACGACTTCCTGCGGGTCACGGCCCTGATCAAGCTCGGCCAGCGCCTGTGCCTCGCACTCTGCACGCAGTTGCTCGCCGTGGCTACGATAACGCTTGATGACTTCTCCGCCACTGCGCACCCGCTTGCGGTGCTGCCAGGCACTGACACCCTGCCGGATCAGCTCTTCGGCCTGGGCAGCCGCCAGCTGGCGATGACGACGGTTCTCCTCGATGACTTCCTGCAGATCATCCACGGTATAAAGGAAGACATCATCGAGATCCCCGACCTGCGGTTCGATATCGCGCGGCACGGCGATATCGACCATGAAGACCGGCTTGTAACGGCGTTTCTTGAGCGCACGCTCCACCATGCCCTTGCCGAGGATCGGCAGCTGAGCGGCGGTGGAGGCTATCACGATATCGGCATTCTCGAGGGCATGCGGAATGCCTTCCAAGCCGATGGCGGTCCCGCCCAGCTCATCGGCCAGCGACTGGGCGCGCGACACGGTACGGTTGGCGATGCACAGGTTGGCGATGCCCGCTTCCTTGAGGTGGCGCGCCACCAGCTCGATGGTGTCTCCCGCCCCGATGAGCAGCGCATTGGCTCGCGAGAAGTCATCGAAGATATGGCTCGCCATGCTGACCGCGGCATAGGCCACCGAGACGGGGTTCTCACCGATTCCCGTCTCGGTACGCACCTGCTTGGCGACCTGGAAGATATGCTGGAAGAGCTGCTCCAGTTCCCCCCCGAGACCGACGGTACCGCGGGCGAACTGATAGGCATCCTTGAGCTGACCGAGAATCTGCGGCTCGCCCAGCACCATGGAGTCCAGGCCGACCGCCACGCGAATCAGGTGGCGGACCGCCTCCTCACCGAGATGTTGATAGCTGCAGCGCTCAAGCTCTTCTGCGGGCAGGCCATGGTATCGGCTCAACCATGCGAGAACCGAGCGCGCACCGTCCTCTGTCACACAGTAAAGTTCCGTGCGATTGCAGGTCGAGAGCACCGCCGCCTCGGAAACTTCCGGCAGACGCTTCAGCTCGGCCAGCGCAGCCTCGAGCTGTGTCGGCGTGAAGGCAACGCGCTCGCGGACATCGACGGCGGCGGTGCGATGATTGATGCCAAGGGCAAGAAGGGTCATGGAGTCAGTCCAGCCGCTGGACACGCTGCCTGCTGGCCAGTGTGCTGCTGGGTCTGGCCGGCTGCCAGTCGCCGGCCACGCAGGCTCCCTTCGCCTCTCAGCCGGACCCGCTGGATACCGCCCCACCCATCACCAGTGGCCTGGATGCCAACAGCCTCAATCAGCTGCTGGGCGCGGAGCTTGCCGGCCAGCGTGGCGACTACCCCAGCGCCGCCGATGGGTATCTGGCCGCCAGCCGCCGCTTCGATGACCCGGAACTGGCCCGGCGCGCCGTGCTGGCCGCTCGCTACGCCGACAATCCTGCCCTGCTGGAGCGTGCCGCCCAGCGCTGGCAACAACTGGATGATTCCGCGACCGAGCCGGGCATCATCCGCGCCCGCCTGGCCGTGGAGCGCGGCGACTGGATGACGGCGCTCGAGCAGCGTCTCGCGGTAGAGACCGCCGGCGGTACCGGCAACGTGACCACCTTGGCGGAGCAGTCCATCGATGCCGGCGCGGATCTGGAATCACTGCTGTCACGGCTGCTGGAGCATGTCGCGCAATATCCCGCGCAACCGGGCCCGCGAATTGCCGCCGCGCTCTATGAAGCGGCGCTTGGAAATGAGTCCGACGCTCGCAGGCGCCTGATGGCGATGGAAGGCGAGTTCCCCGAACTGGCCGAAGTGTGGCTGGCACGCAGCGAGATAGAGCGCGACGCAGGCCGCCTGAGCGCCTCACGACAGGCGGCCGAGCGTGGCCTGGCCATCGCCCCGGATGACAGTCGCTTGATCTTGAGCGCCGCCCAGACCGAGCTTGCCGGTGGTGACATCGAGGCCGCGCGCCTGCGCATTGATGACCTTGTCAGCCGCCATGCCAACGCACCGCGCCTGCGTCTGGCACTGGCCAGCCTCTATCTGGACGCCGACTCTCCCGAGGATGCTCGTCGTCTGTTGCTGCCGTTGCTTGATGACACGCCGGTCCCGGATGCCGCCTATGCCCTGCTCGGGCTGGCGGCAGAGGCCAGCGGCGAGATCGACAACGCCATCCTCTATTACCGACAGGTACCGGATGGGGAGCGCTACGTCTCAAGTCGCGCGCGCGCCGCGCAGCTGCTGGTGGAGCATGATCGCAGCGAGGAGGCACGCCAGTTCCTTGCCGTCGAGCGCCTGCGTCATCCGCGTCACGCCATGACATTGCTCAGCTTCGAGATCGACCTGCTGGATGCCCAGGAACACTACGCCGCCGCCGACGAGCTGCTCGACGGCAGCATCAAGGCTCGCCAGAAGACACTCACTGGTAGAGGATGCCGACCGCCGCGCCGAAGCGCTCGAACTGGTTCAGCGCGCCCATGCACTGAAGCCGAACGACCCTGCCATCCTCGACAGCCTCGGCTGGGGGTATTTCCTCACCGGGGATGCCGCCCAGGCATTGCCCCCGCTGGAAGCGGCCTGGGCACAGCAACAGGATGCCGAGATAGGCGCACACCTCATCGAGGTGCTGTGGTCACTCGAGCAGCAGGATGAAGCACGCAGCCTGGCCATCGAGCTCAGTGAGCGTTTCGAGGAGGCCAGCGAGCTGGAAGCCCTGTTCCAGCGCATCCCGGCTCTGCGACCGGTCGTGGATGCGCCCTGACAGGCGCCGTCTGGTGGGGCCAGTCCTGCTGGCCATGACATTGGGCCTGAGCGGCTGTGCCAGTCAGATGGCCAGCGACAACGCCGGTGACCTGACCCGCAATGAAGGTGACTGGCAGCAGCAGAGCGACAGGATCGATTCGCTCACGCACTGGCAACTGGCAGGCAAGGTCGGCATTCGCACGCCGGAGGAAGGTCACAGCGCCAATCTTGACTGGCAGCAGGAGGGCGATGACTACCACATGCTGATCACCGGCCCACTGGGTGCTGGCCGCACGACCCTGGTGCGTGATGCCGAGGGCGTGCGCCTCTCCTCGTCCGACGGCGACTTCCAGGCACCGGACGCCGAAAGCCTGATGCTCTCGCAGCTGGGCTGGTCCTTGCCGCTGGGGGCTCTGGATGACTGGGTCCGCGGAGTGGCAGCCAAGGGCGAGCACGACCTGAAGAGTGACGCCCTCGGCTTCCCCGATACCCTTTATCAGGATGGCTGGGAGGTGGACTATCAGGATTGGACCCGCGCCGAAGGACTGTGGCTGCCGCGCAAGATGAAACTCTACTACGGCGATCTGACCGCCACCCTGATCGTCAATCAGTGGCAGGCACTCTAAGCGTGCCCCCGACGCTCTCTTCGACCGCGACACTTTCTCTGCCGGCACCGGCCAAGCTCAACCGCATGCTGCATATCACCGGTCAGCGCGCCGATGGCTATCATGAACTGCAGACACTGTTCCAGTTTCTGGATCACGGTGACCGACTGGACTTCACGCTGCGTGATGACGCTGCCATTCACCTCGCCCCGGCCATCGAAGGCGTGCCCGCGGAGTCCAATCTGATCATGCGTGCCGCTCGCCTGCTGAGAGAAGCGGCCGTCGCACGCGGCCAGGTCGCGAGCCCAAATGACTTGCCCGGTGTCGATATCCGACTGAAGAAGGTGCTGCCGATGGGCGGTGGCCTGGGCGGTGGCAGCAGTGATGCGGCCACCACGCTGCTGGCGCTGGATCACCTCTGGAAACTTGAGCTCGACCTGGACACCCTGGCCGAGCTCGGACTGACTCTAGGGGCCGATGTACCGGTCTTCGTTCGCGGCTTTTCGGCCTGGGCCGAAGGCATCGGTGAGCGACTGGAACCTGCCCCGCTGGACACCCCGTGGTTCGTGGTGATCCACCCGGGCATCGAGGTCGCGACCCCCGCCGTGTTTGGCCACCCGCAATTGACACGTTCCAGTCCCGCGATTAGTATGGCGCGCGCACTGCAGGGGGGCCGCAACGACTGCGAAGTCGTGGTGCGCACTTTGTACCCGGCAGTCGCCGACGCCCTGGACTGGCTGGACCAGTTCGGCACCGCCAGACTGACGGGCACCGGCGCCTGTGTGTTCTGTGCGTTCGATGACGCACGACAGGCCAGCAAGGTGCTGGGCCGACTCGACTCCGAGCGCCCGACGTGGCACGCCTTCATGGCACGTGGTTGCAATCTCTCCCCTCTTCATGCCGCTCTGGCTTCGGCCTGAGCACAGCAACTGGTTGAAGTGAACGTTGCTGGGGTATCGCCAAGTGGTAAGGCACCGGTTTCTGGTACCGACATTCCCAGGTTCGAATCCTGGTACCCCAGCCAATCCTGGCCGTTCCCGGTCAACCCGGAATTCTCCACTCCCGAGATCCCACAAGACTCCAAAGGTGGCTGCGCGTGTCAAAACTGATGGTATTCGCGGGGAATGCCAATCCCGCTCTCGCCCGCAAGGTAGCTGAAGCCCTCGATACCCGCCTGGGCCACGCAACCGTCGGTCAGTTCAGCGATGGCGAGATTGCGGTAGAAATCAACGAAAACGTCCGCGGCAAGGACGTCTTCATCATGCAGTCCACCTGCGCACCGACCAACGACAACCTGATGGAGCTGATCCTGATGGTGGATGCGTTGCGTCGTGCGTCAGCGGCGCGCATCACGGCGGTCGTGCCGTACTTCGGCTATGCCCGTCAGGATCGCCGCGTGCGCTCCGCTCGCGTGCCGATCTCGGCAAAGGTGGTCGCGGACATGATGGTCAAGGCTGGCGTGAATCGCGTCATGACCATGGACCTGCATGCCGACCAGATCCAGGGCTTCTTCGATGTGCCGGTGGACAACGTCTACGGCTCACCGATCCTGCTCGACGACATCGAACGTCAGAACTATGACAACCTGATCGTCGTCTCCCCGGATGTGGGCGGCGTGGTGCGTGCCCGTGCCATCGCCAAGCAGCTCAACTGCGAGCTGGCCATCATCGACAAGCGTCGTCCCCAGGCCAACCAGGCCCAGGTGATGAACATCATCGGTGATATCAAGGACCGCACCTGCGTGCTGGTCGATGACATGATCGACACCGCCGGCACCCTGTGCAAGGCGGGCGAGGCACTCAAGGATCATGGCGCCAACCGCGTCGTGGCCTATGCGTCCCACGCGATCCTGTCCGGCCCGGCGGTCGACAACATCACCAACTCCGTCCTCGACGAAGTGGTGGTGGCCGACACCATCCCGCTGTCCGACACCGCACGTCGTTCCGGCAAGATCCGCCAGCTGACAGTCGCTGGCCTGATCGCCGAGGCGATCCGTCGCGTCAGCAATGAAGAATCCGTCAGCGCCATGTTCCACTGAGTCCTGTCGGCGGGCCCTGCTCGCCGCTGCTCGGGGAAGAGGCACTGACACCGGCAGATGATCCGTCATCTGCCGACAAGCGGCCGGCCCGGAAATCTCCGGGCCGGCCTCATGGATCCGGTAGCGCTCTGGTCGCGGGGGCTGCCGGATTCTCATTAGACCCTTGAGGTATCTGCAAAATGAAACTGTTCAAACTGAATGCTGAAGTTCGTGAAGACCTGGGGAAAGGTGCGAGCCGCCGCCTGCGTCGTACGAACGACTTCGTGCCGGGAATCGTCTACGGCGCCGACAAGGCCCCGACTCCGGTCATGGTCGACAAGCCGAGCCTGTACAAGGCGGTTGACGATGAGGCGTTCTACTCCTCCATCATCACCCTGAATGTTGCTGGCAAGGCCGAGAAAGTCGTCATCCGTGACCTGCAGCGTCACCCGTTCAAGCCGCTGCTGACTCACATCGACTTCCTGCGCATCGACCCGACCCACAAACTGACCATGAACGTGCCGCTGCACATCACTGGTCAGGAAGCCTGTGTCGGCGTCAAGGATCAGGACGGCGTCCTGCACATCCTGGCAACTGACGTCGAAATCAGCTGCCTGCCGGAAGCCCTGCCGGAATACCTGGAGCTGGACGTGTCCAAGCTGGAAGTTGGCCACACCCTGCACCTGTCCGACATCGCTCTGCCGGAAGGCGCCGAGTCCGTTGCCCTGTCTCACGGTGCCGATCACGACACCGCTGTGGTCAACGTCACTCGTCCGAACATCTCTGCTGACGCAGAAGATACTGCTGAAGGCGAAGAAGCCGCTGCAGAATAACGCAGCCTTCTGATCAGGGAGCCAGACACGCATGTCACGAGTGAAAGCGATCATCGGCCTCGGTAATCCGGGGAGCGAATACGAAGACACCCGTCACAACGCCGGCGTCTGGCTCCTTGACGCTCTTGCGCGCCACGGTCACACCACGTTGCGTCCGGAACGCAAGTTCCATGGCCAGTACGCGAAGATCATCTTCGCCGGTCAGGATCTGCATCTGCTGTTCCCATCGACGTTCATGAATCGCAGCGGTCAGGCCGTGGCCGCATTGTGCAACTTCTACAAGCTCGCCCCGGATGAACTGCTCGTCGCCCACGACGAACTGGACATCGATCCCGGCACCGCCCGCTACAAGCAGGGTGGCGGCCACGGGGGGCACAACGGGCTTCGCGACATCATCAGCGCACTGGGCAACGACAAGTCGTTCCATCGTGCCCGTATCGGCATCGGCCACCCCGGCAATGCCAAGCTGGTGACCAACTTCGTGCTCGGGCGTCCCGGCAAGGCTGAACGCCTGGCCATCGATGACGCCATCGACGAAGTGGTCATGACCCTCCCGGATGCCCTCAGCGGCGAATGGGCACGGGCCATGAATCGCCTGCACTCCTTCAAGCACTGAACCTCTGCATCACCCGGCATCACTCCTCTCCGAATTTCGGTGATTCGCTCAGCGCATCACCTCGCTTGTGCGCGCGTCTCGCCACGCGATCAGCAGCAAAAGGCATCATTTGTCGCGCGACATGCGCCCAATGGATGACCTCGGCGGCATGAGGCCTTACACTTCCCGCCTGACTTCACACCGTGCCTGTCCCCTCGTCTCCTCGCATGGCCCGTGCCCTCGCACTCCGGGCCTGCCGGTCGAGACGGTCATCAGTGCCACGCCCCATTCGACACGTCACACCAGGATCTAGCGCCATGGGTTTCAATTGCGGCATCGTCGGCCTGCCGAACGTCGGCAAGTCCACTCTCTTCAATGCACTGACCAAGTCGGGCATTGACGCCGAGAACTTCCCCTTCTGCACCATCGAGCCGAACACCGGTATCGTGCCGATGCCTGACCCTCGCCTGAATGCGCTGGCCGAGATCGTCAAGCCGGAGAAGGTGATTCCGACCACCATGGAATTCGTCGACATCGCAGGTCTGGTCGCCGGCGCCTCCAAGGGCGAAGGCCTGGGCAACAAGTTCCTGGCCAACATCCGCGAGACCGATGCCATTGCCCACGTGGTGCGCTGCTTCGAGGATGACAACGTCATCCACGTCGCCAATCACGTTGACCCGGCCGCCGATATCGAGACCATCAACATCGAGCTGGCCCTGGCCGACCTCGACAGCGTCGAGCGCAGCATCCAGCGCCTGGCCCGTGTCGCCAAGGGCGGCGACAAGGAAGCCATCGCCACCAAGGCGGTGCTGGAGCGTATCCAGCCGCACCTGGCCGAAGGCCAGCCGCTGCGCAGCTTCGGTCTCAGCGATGACGACCTCAAGATCCTGCGTGGCTTCGGCTTCCTGACCCTCAAGCCGACCATGTACATCGCCAACGTCAGCGAGGAAGGCTTCGAGAACAACCCCTACCTCGACATCGTGCGTGGCATCGCCGCCAATGAAGGTGCCAGCGTGGTGCCGGTGTGCAACAAGATCGAAGCCGAGATCGCCGAGCTGGAGGAAGAGGAGCGCGAGATGTTCCTCGACGAGCTGGGCATGGAAGAGCCGGGCCTGGATCGCGTGATCCGCGCCGGTTATGAACTGCTGGGCCTGCAGACCTACTTCACCGCTGGCGTGAAGGAAGTGCGTGCCTGGACCGTCAAGATCGGCGCTACCGCTCCGGAAGGCGCTGGCGTCATCCACACCGACTTCCAGAAGGGCTTCATCCGCGCCGAAGTCATCTCCTATGACGACTTCATCGCCTACAAGGGCGAGCAAGGCGCCAAGGATGCCGGCAAGTGGCGCCTGGAAGGCAAGGACTACATCCTCAAGGATGGCGACGTGGTGCACTACCGCTTCAATGTCTGAGGCCTCGCATCTCGCTCGCCAGCAGGCCATCGAGACGTCGCGCCAGCGGATCATGCGCCCCCAGCGCGATCAGACGCTGACCGGCAAGCTCCGCCACCGTCATCGGTGCCTGCTGACACTCCTGTACCCAGTACCCTGCGGGCGCCAATACCTTCAGGGGCATGCGGGCCAGTGCGCGAGTCATCAGTGCCGGATGCGTCGGCGCACTCAAGGTGAAGGCGATATCGACTTCATGCAGCAGCAGGGCATCGATGATCTCGCGGGTGTGCTGGGTGGCCAGCTCGCAATTGACTCGAGCATGTCGCCGGCGCCATTGCCCCAGCGCCTGCGGCAACAGCTGCTGGGCGATCGCCGGCGTCGCCACCACCTTGAGAGACTGCGCCTCACCTGAGCGCAAGCCTTCTACCAGCCGCTTGACGTCATCCAGCTGCCCCAGCATCCCCTGGCTTGCCGCCTCCAGCTTGCGCGCCTCCTCCGTGGGCACCAGCTGTCCGGCGCTACGGGTGAACAGCGCGATCCCCCACTGCCGCTCCACCTGCTGCAACGCCTTGCTCGCGGCCGGCTGGGAAACATGCAACAGCCGAGCGGCGCCGGTCACGCTGCCGGCCTGCAACACCGCATGAAAGACCTCCAGATCCCTGAGCCGCATGCAAGATCTCCACATTCTGTCGTCAGGAGCCTGCCATGCAACGTCATGTGACCATCATCGGAGGCGGCGTGATCGGCCTGAGCAGCGCTCATGCACTGGTCCGAGCGGGACACTGCGTGACCCTGATCGATGCCCACGCCGACGTCGCCCGCGAGACCAGCCATGCCAACGGCGGCCAGTTGAGCTACCGCTACGTGGCACCGCTGGCTGACAGCGGCGTGCCCCGCCAGGCCATCAAGTGGTTGCTGGCAGGCAATGAGGCACCGCTGAAACTGCGCCCGAACCTGGACCCCGCACAATGGCGCTGGATGACGCAGTTTCTGGCCGCCTGCAATCAGCGCACGCATCGAGCAAGCGCAGCGCAGATGCTCGCCCTGGCACTGCACAGCCAACAGATCATGACTCAGTGGCGAGTTCAGGATGCACTCGAGGAGTTCGCCTGGCAGCAACGCGGCAAGCTGGTGATCCATCGCGACTCCGCAGCGCTCGACAGGGCCGCCGCCGCACGCGTCGCGCCTCAGGACCAACAGGTGCTCGATGCACGTCAATGCATCGCACTGGAGTCCTCACTTATCCACCAGCAGCCTCATCTGTCGGGCGGAATCTTCAGCGCCTCGGACGAGACGGCGGATTGCCATGCCTTCTGTCAGGCGCTGGAGCGCAAGCTGCAGGCCTCTGGTCGCTATACACACCTCGCCAGCACCCGCGTCGCTCCACTGAGCGCGCACGACGGACGCATCGCGCACCTCGAACTCACCCGCGCCGATGGCCGCCGCGAACGCCACGTCGTCGATACGCTGATCATCGCGGCCGGCAATCACGCCACCGAACTGGTCCGCCCGCTGGGCATCCGCCTATCTCTGCAACCGCTCAAGGGCTACAGCCTCACGCTGCCACTGCCAGCTGACACCCCAAAGACAGCGGCCCCGCGCATCAGCGTGACGGATGCCGCGCGCAAGGTGGTCTACGCCGATCTGGATACACGCAAGTCCCGACAGCTGCGCGTCGCGGCCATGGTGGATATCGGCCACCGCGAATCTGACAGCTTCCATCCTGCGCTGGACGAGAAGCGCATTGCCGCCCTGCGTCAGCTGGCCAGTGAGACCTTCCCCGACGCCGGCGATTTCTCGCAAGCCACTCCGTGGGCCGGGCTGCGCCCCAGCACGCCGAAGGGCCCTCCGATCCTGGGACGCCCCCAGCAAGCGGGCAGACCGGACAACCTGTGGCTGAACGTCGGACATGGCAGCCTGGGATTCACGCTGGCCTGCGCCAGTGGCGACCTCATCGCACGCGCCATCTCGCAAGAGAGCCTTCCCGGCACGCTCCTCGATACCCTCCCCGACCACCTCGCAGAGCAGCTCGGCTGCTAGCCTGATGAATTCCCTGCCACTTTTTCAGGCTGATGCGTTGACAACATCACGGATAATCCGTAATATTCGCCTCCGTTGGACGGCTACATAGCTCAGCTGGTTAGAGCACATCACTCATAATGATGGGGTCCCCTGTTCAAATCAGGGTGTAGCCACCAACCAAGATTCGAAAGGCCTGACTGCTTGCAGTCAGGCCTTTTTTGTTGCGTCGGATTCACACAGTTCAACTCTGCTCAGTCCAGACGCTCGCGATTGCAGAATGCCACCAGCACCTTGATCAGCATCGCCACATCGGCACTGCCGGACGTCTCACGAATCGAGTGCATGCCCCACTGCGGCAGCCCGACATCCAAGGTCGGCACCCCCACTTCACTGGCGGTGATCGGCCCGATGGTGCTGCCGCAACCCATGTCGGCACGGCTGACGAACGTCTGAACCGGCACCTCCTGCTCACGGCACAGCTCACGGAACAGACCCGCCGTGGTGCTGTTGGTGGCATAACGCTGATTGGCGTTGACCTTGATCACCGGCCCCGCATTCAGTTTCGGGCCATGACCCGCATCATGCTTGTCCGGGAAGTTGGGGTGGACGGCATGCGCATTGTCACAGGAGATCATCAAGGAGCGCTGCACGAGGCACTGATAACCTTCTTCGTTGTCCAAGCCCACATAGTGATTGATGCGCTTGAGCACATCCGCCAGGAAAGGTCCCTGGGCACCGCAGGCGCTGGCACTGCCGACTTCCTCGTGATCCGTGGCGACGAACAGCGCGCCCTGGCTGCCATCGGCCCCCAGCAACGCTTCCAGGCCGACGAAGCAGGACAGCAGATTGTCCAGGCGTGCACTGGCGACCAGCTCGCCCTTGAGCCCGGCCTGGGCCGCCGGCTGCAGATCATGCAGCCCGAGTTCGAAGTCGATGACCTCCGCGACACGCACGTCGTGCTGCTCTTCCAGCAGCTCGATCAACAGCGCATGGAAGGCCTCAGCCGGAGTGCCAGCCTCCTCACCCAGCTGCATGACCACGGCGGACATCTGCGTCTGGGCATTGATGGCGCGCCCATTGTTGACGTCACGATCCAGGTGAATCGCCAGGCTCGGAACACAGGCCACCGGCCGCATCACCGTCAGCAGCAGACTCTCGCGACGGCCATCCTGGTGACGCACCTGAACACGGCCTGCAAGCCCGAGATCGCGATCGAACCAGGTATTCAGCAGTACGCCACCGTAGGTTTCGATTCCCAGGGTCAGCCAGCCCTGACTGAGCTGGGCTGGATTGGGCTTCAGGCGCAGGCAAGGAGAATCCGTGTGCGCGCCGATCATCCGTATTGCCTCGAGCTGCGTATTACC
Organism: Cobetia sp. ICG0124; assembly: GCF_004006355.1. Classification (NCBI taxonomy): domain Bacteria; kingdom Pseudomonadati; phylum Pseudomonadota; class Gammaproteobacteria; order Oceanospirillales; family Halomonadaceae; genus Cobetia; species Cobetia sp. ICG0124. The sequence goes on from NZ_CP024893.1 coordinate 2,660,267, forward strand.
CCGAGGAAGCTGAAAGGCGAGCAGCGAGGAATCATTGCGCGTCACGAAAGCCCGTTCACCGGGCGACAACTTCCAGCTTTCGGTCTCCTCGAGTCGGCGATAGCCTTCGCGCTCCAGGCGAGCCGCCATGGTCGCCGTGGCATGCCAGGGCGTCGGAGAGACATTCAGGAATTCAAGCAGTGCTGGAACGCGGGAATCCGCAATCGCGTAAGTCATGATAGCGTCAAGTCCTCGAAGATGAATGCAAGGCACTGTATAAGAAGAAACATGATGGATAGAGCCTCTCCGCGGAGAGGTCGCTCAGGGAGCAGAGTGTACATGAATCGGGAGTGCTTCATTGATGAGCCTGTTTGCAAACGTCCGGCGCACGGCATGCCTTGCCTTGTGTCTCGCCATGGCCGGCCCCGCCAGCGCCGCGGTCACCCCTACTGACGCCGATGCACAGGCTGCTCGCGAAGTTGCCGAATCATTGCGTTACGGGCATTACGAAGATGTCACGCTGGATGACCAATGGGCTACCCAGGCATTCACGCAATATCTCAAGACACTCGACCCCCAGAAAGCCTATCTGCTGGACTCGGATATCACCGAGTTCAGTGATCTTCGCCACGCCTTCGATGACGCCATGCTCGACGGTGATCTCGAGCGCCTCTATGCCCTGCATGCCCGCTACCAGCAGCGCCTCACCTCACGCCTCGAATGGCTGGTGAAGACGCTGGACGGCAAGCCGAGCTTCGATTTCACCCGCGATGATCGACTCGCACTCGATCGTGCGGAAAGCCCCTGGGCCGACAGCGAGCAGGAGCTTGATGAGCTGTGGCGCAAGCGACTCAAGAACGCCTGGCTGTCGATGTCGCTGTCCGACAAGAGCGACGAGGACATCGCCAAGACGCTCAGCGAGCGCTATGCCAACCAGCTCAAGCGCATCGAGCAGACCAACGACGAAGACATCCTGACCCTGATCATGCACGCCGTCACCGGCAGCATCGATCCGCACAGCGAATACTTCTCCCCACGCCAGGGCGAATCCTTCGACATCCAGATGAAGCTGTCACTCGATGGCATCGGCGCCCTGCTTCAATCCGAAGGCGAGTACGTCAAGGTCTCAAGCCTGGTACCGGGCGGCCCGGCCGAGAAGGACGGGGAGCTCAAGCCGGCGGACCGCATCGTGGCCGTTGGTCAGGGAGGGATGGCGAATGGACCAACGTGGTCGGCATGCGCCTTGACGATGTCGTGGACCTGATCCGTGGCCCCAAGGGCTCCGTCGTGCGCCTTGAAGTCATCCCGGCCCAGTCCCTGGATGTCACCAAGACACGGGAAGTGGACATCACCCGCGACACCGTCAAGCTGGAAGACCAGGCTGCCAACGCCAAGGTCGTCGACGTCAAGCGCAATGATGGCGTGCACAGGATCGGCGTGATTCACGTCCCTGCCTTCTATGTCGACTTCGATGCCTGGCAGGCCGGCGAAGATGACTATCGCAGCACCACACGTGACGTGGCGCGCCTCATCGATGAGCTGAAGGCCAAGCAGGTGGAAGGCATCATTCTGGATCTGCGCAACAATGGCGGCGGCGCCCTGCAGGAGGCCAATTCGATGATCGGCCTGTTCATCGACCGCGGCCCCACCGTGCAGGTACGTGATGCCCGCGGACGCATCAGCCTGTATGGCGATACCGATGCCGGCACCCACTACGATGGTCCGCTGGCCGTCCTGGTCAACCGCCTTTCGGCCTCGGCCTCCGAGATCTTTGCCGGCGCCATCCAGGATTATGGCCGCGGCCCGGTCATCGGCAGCCAGACCTTCGGCAAGGGCACCGTGCAGACGATCTCCTCGCTGACACAAGGTGAAATCAAGCTGACCCGCGCCAAGTTCTATCGCATCTCAGGTGACTCCACCCAGAACAAGGGCGTCAAGCCGGACATCGCCTTCCCCAGCATCATCGACCCGAAGGAAATCGGCGAATCGAGCCTCGACTACGCCCTGCCATGGGACCAGGTTCGCCCGGTGAAGTATCGTCGCTATGGGGAACCGGCTCGCTACCTGGCAGCCCTGCGTGCCCGCCACGAGAGCCGTGTCGAACAGGAGCCCAACTTCGTCTACCTGCAGAGCGAAGTCGCGTTGTCAAAGGCACTGCGCGCCCAGCAGACCAGCATCAGCCTCAATCGTGAGCAGCGCAAGCGCGAGATGGATGCCCAGGAAGCCGAGCAACTGGCACTGGAAAACAAGCGCCGCCGAGCACTGGGCATGGAGCCGCTGTCGAGCTTCGCCGAACTTGATGCCGCCAGCGATCACATCGCATCGGCAGAAAGTGACCTGCAGCAGGAGATCGAGACGCAGGACAGCACCGACGAGGGGGAGATACGGGATGTGCTATTGGCTCCTCGAACAGGACTCGAACCTGTGACCCAATGATTAACAGTCATTTGCTCTACCAACTGAGCTATCGAGGAACGAACGAAATATCGATCGATATCAGGGCGATATCGAAGCTGACGATGAGATGCTCATCTACCAGCGTCATTTCCGGCATTGGCAGGAAGCCTGGGATTGGCTCCTCGAACAGGACTCGAACCTGTGACCCAATGATTAACAGTCATTTGCTCTACCAACTGAGCTATCGAGGAACGACCGGAATATCCATCGATGCCAGGGCGACATCGAAGCTGACGATGAGATGCTCGTCTACGACTGACATTTCAAGCATTGGCATGACGTGTGCTATTGGCTCCTCGAACAGGACTCGAACCTGTGACCCAATGATTAACAGTCATTTGCTCTACCAACTGAGCTATCGAGGAACAACCTTGAACACGCGACGAATTATACGGAAATACTCAATGGCGTCAACCACCTTCGGGCATTCAACCTGCCGCAGAACTCGCTCGATTCCTTCTGCCGAATCCACCTCCGAAAGCGCACATGGCGACATCCAGATGTGACAAGGCCCGCACGGATGCAGGCCTTGGAATCACTGGTGGCTACACCCTGATTTGAACAGGGGACCCCATCATTATGAGTGATGTGCTCTAACCAGCTGAGCTATGTAGCCACACGACGGAGGCGTATATTGCAGGTCAGGCTGCTGAATTGCAAGCACTTTTTTGCAATTGCCCGTCAAAGTGAGTCAGCGGGATGCTCAGATGCCCAGCGAGGCCTTGACGGCAGGCAGGCCAGGTTCTCCCTGGGTGGTCTCGACACCTTCAAGCCATGCCTCCAGCACGCTGGGGTTCTGCTTGAGCCAGTCTGCTGCTGCCTCGTCCGGATCGGCACCCTCATCCATGATCTCGCCCATGATCTGATTTTCCATCTCCAGGCTGAACTCGAGATTGGCCAGCAGCGCACCGACATTGGAACACGCCTCACTATATCCCGCGCGGGTATTGGTGTAGACCGTCGCTCCGCCCAGGTTCGGCCCGAAGTAGTCATCCGCGCCTTCCAGATATCCCATCTCGAAGCGAGTGTTCATGGGGTGCGGCTCCCAGCCGAGGAAGACGACCCACTCCTTGGCCGCGATCTTCGACTTCACTTCCGCCAGCATGCCGGCTTCGGAAGAATCGATCATCTCGAAGGCGCCCAGACCGAAGGCATCGTCATCGATCATGTCGGCGATGATCATGTTGCCATCATTGCCTGCCTCGATGCCGTAGATGCGCCCATCGAACTTCTCGAGGTTGTCGGCAAGATCCGCCACCGAGGTCACGCCGGCATCCAGCACGTACTGGGGCACCGCCAGGGTGTACTTGGCCCCTTGCAGATTCGCACGCGGTCGCTCTACCTGCCCCTTGTCGATATAGGGGTCACTGATGGAAGCCATCGACGGCATCCAGTTCCCCAGGAAGACATCGAAGTCATCGTTCTTCATGCCGGCATAGGCGATCGGCACGGAGATCGTGTCGGAGGTCGTCTCGTACCCCAAACCTTCCAGGACACTGCGCGTCAGCGCCGTGGTGGCAGTGATGTCCGTCCATCCCACCTCAGCGAAGCGCACCGTACTGCACTCCTCTGATACCTCGGCGTGCGCCTGGGGTGCCAGCAGCATCCCCATGGCCAGTCCCAGCGGCAATGCGGCAAAACCTGATGATGATTTCATGCTTGTCCCTTCTCTTGCTGATGCCGAAAGTGGGAATGGAGCCTATTCGTCGCCGCCAATTGATTCTGGCCACCATGCAAGCCATCGATGAGGCAGGACTGGCCGACGCCACCGTTGCACGGATCGCACGGCATGCGGGCGTCTCCGCCGGCATCATCAGTCACTACTTCGGCGGCAAGGATGGCCTGATGGAGGCCACGATGCGCCAGATCCTCACCGACCTGCGCAGAGCCGTCAGTGAGCGACGCGCCGAGATCGCCTCGAACGACGTCCGCAGTCACCTGCATGCCGTGATCGATGGCAACTTCGATCGCAGCCAGGTCAGTCAGAGCGTCTCCAAGACCTGGCTGGCCTTCTGGGCCTCCAGCATGCATCGCACACCGCTGGAGCGCCTGCAGAAGGTCAATGACCGTCGTCTGGTCTCCAATCTGTCGGCCATCTTCCGTCGCGTGATGCCGCTGGTGGAGGCACGCGATGCGGCGGCAGGGCTCGCCGCCTTGATCGACGGCCTGTGGTTGCGTGGCGCGCTGGACCCCGAGGGACTGGACGTCGAGCGAGCCCGGCGTCTGGCCTATGAATATGTGGAATACCAGCTGGCGCAACACGCCGCCTCCCCCTTTTCTGATCCCTGACAGGAGCGCAAGCATGGCCAACAGCAACGCAAGCTTCCCGACCCAGACCCTGTACATCAATGGTCGTCGCGTTGACGCGACCTCTGGCGAAACCTTCGAGACCGTCAACCCGGCCACCGGCGACGTCATCGCCCAGGTACAGCAGGCCAGCGGCGCGGACGTGGATGCCGCCGTCGAAAGCGCCCTGCAGGGCCAGAAGGTGTGGGCCGCGATGAGCGGCATGGAGCGTTCGCGCATCCTGCGTCGCGCCGTCGACCTTCTGCGCGAGCGCAATGACGAGCTGGCACTGCTCGAGACATTGGACACCGGCAAGCCGCTGTCCGAGACCGAAGTGGTCGACATCGTCACCGGTGCCGATGCACTGGAATACTATGCAGGCCTCGCGCCGGCCATCGAAGGCACCCAGGTGCCGCTGCGCCAGGAAGCCTTCGTCTACACCCGCAAGGAACCGCTGGGTGTCATCGGTGCCATCGGTGCCTGGAACTACCCGATCCAGATCGCCTGCTGGAAGTCTGCCCCGGCACTCGCCGCCGGCAACGCCATGGTCTTCAAGCCCAGCGAAGTCACGCCGCTGAGCGCACTGAAGCTTGCCGAGATCTTCACCGAAGCCGGCCTGCCGGACGGCGTGTTCAACGTCGTGCAGGGCGATGCCCGCGTCGGCGTGATGCTCACAGAGCACCCGGATATCGCCAAGATCTCCTTCACCGGCGAAGCCGGCACCGGCAAGAAGGTCATGTCCGCGTCCGCCTCTTCCAGCCTCAAGGAAGTCACCATGGAGCTGGGCGGCAAGTCCCCGCTGCTGGTGTTTGCGGATTCCGACCTCGACCGTGCTGCCGACGGCGCCATGATGGCCAACTTCTACAGCTCCGGTCAGGTGTGCACCAACGGCACCCGCGTCTTCGTCGAAGCCAGCGTCAAGGACGCCTTCGAGGCCAAGATCGTCGAGCGCGTCGCACGTATCAAGGCCGGTGACCCGCAGGATCACGCCACCACCTTCGGTCCGCTGGTCAGCTTCGAGCACCTGGAAAAGGTCGTCTCCTACCTGGAGATCGCCAAGCAGGACGGCGCACGTCTGCTGGTTGGCGGCGAGCGCATGAGCGAAGGCGACTTCGCCAAGGGCGCCTGGGTCGCGCCGACCGTCTACACCGACTGCAGCGATGACATGCGCATCGTGCAGGAAGAGATCTTCGGTCCGGTGATGTCCATCCTGTCCTTCGACAGCGAAGAGGAAGTCATCCGCCGCGCCAACGACACCACCTATGGCCTGGCGGCTGGCCTGTTCACCGAGAGCCTGAACCGCGCGCACCGCGTGATCCACCAGCTCGAAGCCGGTATCTGCTGGGTCAACACCTGGGGCGAGTCCCCGTCCGAGATGCCGGTCGGCGGCTACAAGCAGTCAGGCATCGGTCGCGAGAATGGTGTCGAGACGCTGTCCCACTACACTCAGACCAAGTCCGTGCTGATCGAGATGGGGCCGTTCGAGTCCGCCTTCTGAGCCACCAGAGGCCATGAGGCCTGATGCCATGCGCTGCCCCGACGGCTCCTCACAGACACATCACCGTATCCATCCGCCCGGCAGTGGCCACCCCTCGTCGTCGACGGGGCGTCCTGCGCCCGCATGTGGCATCTGATACGAAAGGAGATTTCATGAGCCAATTCGAGCGTGAATACGACTACGTCATCATCGGTGCCGGCAGCGCCGGCAACGTGCTGGCCACTCGCCTCAGTGAAGACGCTGACGTCAGTGTCCTGCTGCTGGAAGCGGGCGGCCGTGACCACCGCTTCGATTTCCGTACCCAGATGCCTGCCGCACTGGCGTATCCCCTGCAGGGCCAGCGCTACAACTGGGACTTCAAGACCGACCCCGAGCCGCACATGAACAATCGCCGCATGGAATGTGGCCGCGGCAAGGGGCTGGGAGGCTCCTCGTTGATCAATGGCATGTGCTACATCCGTGGCAATGCGCTGGATTACGACAACTGGGCCAAGGATCCCATCCTGGCTGACTGGAACTATCGTGAGTGCCTGCCCTACTTCCGCAAGTGCGAGACGCGCGATATCGGCCCGAACGACTACCACGGCGGCGATGGGCCGGTCTCGGTCACGACTCCCAAGGAAGGCAACAACGAGCTCTATCACGCCTTCATCGCGGCAGGCATCGAGGCGGGCTATCCGGCCACCGAAGACGTCAACGGCTATCAGCAGGAAGGCTTCGGCCCGATGGATCGCTTCGTGACCAAGGAAGGCCGTCGCGCCTCCACCGCCCGCGGCTATCTGGATACCGCCAAGAAGCGCGCCAACGTGACCATCGAGACGCGTGCCACCACTGATGTCATCCTGTTCGAGGGCAAGACAGCGGTCGGCGTGAAATATGAGCGCAAGGGGCAGGACCACCGCGTACGTGCACGCAAGGAAGTGCTGCTGTGTGCCGGCGCCATCGCCTCGCCGCAGATCCTTCAGCGCTCCGGCGTAGGCAACCGTGAGCACCTCGAGCCGCTGGGCGTGAAGATGGTGCACCACCTGCCGGGTGTGGGGGAGAACCTGCAGGATCACCTCGAGCTCTACATCCAGTACGAGTGCACCAAGCCGATCTCGCTCTACCCGTCCCTCAAGTGGTACAACCAGCCGCCCATCGGCCTGGAGTGGATGCTCAAGGGGACCGGTGTGGGTGCCAGCAACCAGTTCGAGGCTGCCGGCTTCATTCGCAGCGATGCCAACGAGGCCTGGCCGAACCTGCAGTATCACTTCCTGCCGATCGCGATCAGCTACAACGGCAAGAGTGCGGTGCAGGGTCACGGCTTCCAGGCACACGTCGGTTCCATGCGCTCCCAGAGCAAGGGCCGTGTCCGACTGACCTCACTGGACCCCAAGGCCGCGCCCTCGATCTTCTTCAACTACATGGCCGAGGAGCGTGACTGGGAAGAGTTCCGCGCCGCCATTCGCCTGACTCGCGAGATCATCGCTCAGCCGGCACTGGACGATTACCGTGGCCGCGAACTGGCGCCGGGCGCTGACGTCCAGACGGACGAGCAGCTCGACGAGTACGTACGCAATCATGCCGAGACGGCCTACCACCCGTGCGGCAGCTGTCGCATGGGCAGTGACGCGACCTCCGTGGTCGATGGTGCCGGTCGCGTGCATGGTCTCGACAACCTGCGCGTCGTGGACGCCTCGCTGTTCCCGGTCATCCCCACCGGCAACCTGAACGCACCGACGATCATGCTGGCGGAGAAGATGGCCGACAAGATTCGGGGCCGTGCTCCGCTGCCGCCGTCCGACGCCGACTACTTCGTGGTCGAGCCGGGCACACCGGCCAAGCAGCCCGCCAAGCGCCAGATCGATTCCGCGCCGATCAACGGCTGACTGACGGCAGGCATGGAAGCACCATCGATCGTTCGAGGCCCCGCACTGCGGGGCCTTTTTTATGTCTGGCAGCGGAGTGAGTCGAGTTGGGATAGGCTGACAATAATTCAAACAACTGTTCTAAACGCATGGCTGCTATGCTGAAGACGCAACCTGGAGATCCTGCCATGACGCAGCTCATCCTCATCCTCGTCGCCCTTGCCGGTCTGCTGACCGTCATGGCACGTGAATCCGGTGCACTGGCCGCCATCGGCGTGCTGGCGGTCACCGGCCTCATCGGCCTGGGCATCGACACCCCGGTGCTTGGTGTCCTGCTGTTGATCGGCGCGGCACTGGTCGCCGTCTGCGGCCTGCCGGCGCTGCGCACCAAGTGGCTCAGCCCGCGGCTGTTCGCGATGTTCAAGAAGGTGTCGCCCAAGGTCTCGGCGACCGAGAAGGTAGCCCTGGAAGCCGGTACCGTGTTCTGGGACGCCGAATTGTTCTCCGGCAAGCCGCAATGGGACACCCTGACCGCACAGCGCAATGAGGGCATCTCCAGCGAGGAGCAGGCCTTCATCGATACGCAGTGCTCCATCGCCTGTGGCATGACCAACAGCTGGGAAATCGCTCGCGAGCGTGCGGATCTTCCCGAGGAACTGTGGGAATTTCTCAAGCGCGAGAAGTTCTTCGGCATGATCATTCCCAAGCAGTACGGCGGCCTCGGCTTCTCGGCCAAGGCGCAGTCACTGGTACTGCAGAAGCTGGCGGTCAACGAGACGCTGATGGTCACCGTCGGCGTGCCCAACTCCCTCGGCCCGGGTGAGCTGCTGCTCAAGTACGGCAGCGAGGAACAGAAGGATTATTACCTGCCGCGCCTGGCGGATGGCCGCGAGATCCCCTGCTTCGGCCTGACCGGCCCGCGTGCCGGCAGTGACGCGACCTCCATTCCGGACACCGGTATCGTGTGTCGCGGCATGCATGACGGCGAGGAAGTCGTCGGTATCCGCCTCAACTTCGAGAAGCGCTGGATCACCCTGGCGCCGGTCGCCACCGTGGTCGGCCTGGCCTTCCGCATGTTCGACCCCGAGCACCTGCTGGGGGACGTGGAAGACATCGGCATCACCTGCGCCCTGATTCCGCGTGATACCGACGGCATGGACATCGGCCGTCGCCATCACCCGATCGGCGCGCCGTTCATGAATGGCCCGATCTTCGGCAAGGACGTCTTCATCCCGCTCAGCTATCTGATCGGTGGCGAGCAGATGGCCGGCCAGGGCTGGAAGATGCTGGTCGAGTGTCTGTCGGTGGGTCGCTGCATCACCCTGCCGTCCGGCTCCGCGGGCATCTCTCGCTACGCACTGGGCTGGAGCGCCGGTTTCGCGCGCATCCGCCGCCAGTTCAATCTGCCGGTGGCCGAGATGGAAGGCGTGCAGGAGCCGCTGGCTCGCATGGCCGCGATGAACTACATCAGCCAGGCCGCCGTACTGCATACCGCCAACATGATCGACAACGGCCACAAGCCGGCCGTGCCCTCCGCCATCCTCAAGAGTCAGCTGACCGAGATGGCCCGCACGCTGCTGACCGATGGCATGGATATCCACGGCGGACGCGGCGTGACGCTCGGCCCGCGCAACTACATCGGCGTGGCATATGCCGGCACCCCGGTCTCGATCACGGTGGAAGGCGCCAACATCATGACCCGCAACCTGATGATCTTCGGTCAGGGGGCCATCCGCTGCCATCCGTACGTGCTGGAAGAGCTGGCCGCCAAGGATGCCGATGACCTGAACGCCTTCGACAAGGCCTTCTTCCGCCATGCAGGCCTCATCTTCGGCAACGCGGCCCGCGCCTTCAGCCAGAGCTTCGGCATCGGCGGCAAGACCACCGGCTTCGACGCCGTCGCCACGCCTTATGCCAACCACATCAACCGCTTCAGCGCCGCCTTCTCGCTGTCCGCCGATGCGGCCATGGCCAGCCTCGGCTCCAGCCTCAAGGCACGCGAGATGCTGTCGGCTCGTCTGGGTGACGTGCTCTCCAACCTCTACCTGGCGTCCCTGACGCTCAAGCAGTGGCACGAATCGGACGCCTGTGAGCACGAGGAAGCGCTGTTCCACTACAGCATGCAATGGTTGCTGCATCGCACCGAGAAGGCACTCGACGAACTGCTCGCCAACCTGCCCAACCGTGCCCTGGCCACGACATTGCGCGTCGTCACGCTGCCGCGTGGTCGTCAGTTCGCCATGCCCAGGGACAGCCTGACCCGCGAGATCGCACGTGCCGTCTCCACCGACAGTGCATTGCGTACCAAGCTGACCGACAACACCTGGGACGCTCAGGACGAAGGCCAGAAGGACAATGCTCTCGCCCGCTACAACGCGCTGCTCAAGGATTACCCGCGTGCGGAGCCGATCTACAAGACGCTGGCCAAGGCCTATCACAAGGGCGAGATCCCGGCCGACGCACTGTCACCGGAAGCGCGCATCGAAGCGGCGGTCGAGGCCGGTATCCTGTCCGCTGAGGATGGCGACTTCATGCGCGTCTTCGAAGCCGAGGTACTCGACATGCTGACCGTCGACCACTTCGATTTCGATGCCTTCGTGCGCAAGCCGATGGCGAGTGACGGCACAGCCTCCAACCCACAGCAGGACGCCGCCTGATCACCGGCCGACGCCCGCGTGAGCGATGCAAGACCTGATCGCTGATCGCAGAACCAAAAAGGCCCCGCTCAGTGAGCGGGGCCTTTTTATTGGCAGGAGGCGCCATGCTTCGCGTCATCTCGATCTCAGATATGACGCGCGAAGTGCTCGAGATCACGCACGAAGGCGTTCTTGTAGGTCTCGAAGTCCTTCGGGCGCGCCTTGAAGGTGCGCTTGATACGCTCGCGATCCAGACGCAGCGGCTCGTCCAGCGCCGCGAGAGTGCCGACACGCGCCGCCGGATTCATGCCGACCAGCTCACGCGGGCGATCGCCTTCGGCCTCGGCCTCCAGCCAGTCGTTGATCCCGGCGCGACGCAGCACGCTGACCAGCGAGCCGTCGGTGAGACGCACCTGCAGACGACCGTGATCCGCCAGCTGTGACACCAGCGCGATGCCGTGGTCATGGCCACGATGGACCGGCGGCGTCGCCCACAGGGCAAGATTCAGCCCGCGCGCATTCTCGTCGAGCACCAACAGGGCGGCGGAGTGGATGCGCTCGGCATCGTCCACCAGCGCGAACAGGCGAGCGGTCTCGTTCTCGAACCAGACACCTCGGACACCGGCATAGCTCACCAGCGCATCCAGCCCCCCTCGCGGCCATGCACTTCGGCACACAGCATCGCCAGACACGCATCGCGCCGGGCACCGGCATGAACATCCAACCGTCATAAAGTTGTAAGGAAAGCCTTCTAGAGTCGTCTACGCTTTTCGGACGATCATCATAAGAACAAAAAGATGTTCGCTTGATCGTACCCGTCATCTTGCCAGCCTCGCGCTGGCAGTCGGTTTCGCGACCGCTTCCGCCAGTGCCCTGGCCGCCACCGAAGTCGAGTGGTGGCACGCCATGGGGGGCGGACTTGGTAAGAAGGTCGACGAGATCGCGGCCGACTTCAATGCAAGTCAGGATGAATTCGTCGTCAAGCCGGTCTTCAAGGGCAACTACTCCGAGACCATGACGTCCGCCATTGCCGCCTTCCGGGCCGGCAAGGGCCCGGACATCGTGCAGATCTTCGAGGCCGGCACCGCCACCATGATGAGCGCCAAGGGTGCCATCATGCCGGTCCATCAGCTGATGGCGGACTATGCACCGTCAGAAGGCGCGAGTTTCGATCCGAAGGCCTACCTGTCTTCCGTCACCGGCTACTACACCGACACCGAAGGCAAGATGCTGTCAATGCCGTTCAACTCCTCCACCCCGGTCACCTATTACAACAAGGACATGCTGGCCAAGGCCGGTGTCGAATCCGTGCCGGCCACCTGGCAGGAGCTGGGTGATGCCCTCAAGAAGGTCGTCGATTCCGGCGCGGGCAGCTGTGGCCTGACGACCACCTGGCCGTCCTGGGTGATGCTGGAGAACTTCTCGGCACGCAATGACGTGCCCTTCGCCAGTAAGGCCAATGGCTTCGCCGGCACCGATACCCGCCTTGAATTCAACAAGACCGCCGTGGTCGACCACATCCAGCGCCTCGATGACTGGCAGGCCGACAAGCGCTTCGTGTTCGGCGGTCGCTTCGATGACGCGGCGCCGAAGTTCTACTCCGGTGAGTGCGCGATGATGATGGGCTCCTCCGCCAGCTATGCCGGCGTCAAGGAAAGCGCCAAGGGCTTCGAGTTCGGCGTGGCACCGCTGCCCTACGACAGCGACGCGATCGAGACGCCGCAGAACTCCATCATCGGCGGCGCGTCACTGTGGGTGCTGTCCGGCCACAGCGATGAGGAATACCAGGGCGTCGCCAAGTTCTTCCAGTACCTCTCCAGGCCCGAAGTCCAGGCCGACTGGCACCAGTTCACCGGCTACCTGCCGATCACCACCGCCGCGGCAGAGCTGACACGTGAGCAGGGCTTCTACGCCGAGAATCCGGGCACTGACGTCGCCATCACCCAGATGACCTCCGTGACCCCGACCGAGAACTCCAAGGGTCTGCGTCTGGGCAACATGGTGCAGATACGTGACGTGATCAACGAAGAGCTCGAGAAGATCTTCGCTGGCAAGGAAAGCGTGCAGGACGGTCTCGATCAGGCTGTCGAGCGCGGCAACAAGCTGCTGGAGAAGTTCGAGCGCGCCAACGGCTGAACACCGCCACACCATGGTGGGCCGCCTGGGCGGCCCACCATGCCCCCTCTTCCTTGCGAGACCTCTGCTGCATGGCCCATTTCAATCGACATCCCTTCACGCCATGGATCCTGCTGGCCCCCCAGCTGATCATCGTCGGCGTGTTCTTCTTCTGGCCGGCCCTGCAGGCCATCGAACAGGCTTTCTATATCGAGGATGCCTTCGGGCTTTCACGTGAATTTGCCGGACTTGCCAACTTCCTCGCGGTCCTCGGCGAAGCGGAATATCTGGAAACCCTGTGGACGACGGTCTACTTCTCCTTTGCCGTCGCCTTCGGCGCCATGGCACTCGCCCTTGGGCTGGCCGTGCTGGCAGACCGCGTGCTGCGTGGCGCCAGCACCTACAAGACCTTCCTCATCTGGCCCTATGCCGTCGCGCCTGCCGTGGCCGGCGTCCTGTGGCTGTTCCTGTTCGACCCGACGCTCGGCATCCTGCCGGAACTGCTGTCCGCCATCGGCATCGACTGGAATCACAACCTCAACGGCAACCAGGCCATGCTGCTGGTGGTACTGGCCTCGATCTGGAAACAGATGAGCTACAACTTCGTGTTCTTCCTCGCAGGTCTCCAGGCGATCCCCAAGAGCCTGCTGGAAGCGGCCGCCATGGATCGCGCCGGCCCCTGGCGACGTTTCTGGACCATCACCTTCCCGCTGCTCTCCCCGACCAGTTTCTTTCTGCTGGTGATGAACGTGGTCTACGCCTTCTTCGAGACCTTCGGCACCATCGATGCCACCACCTCGGGTGGTCCGGGCGGCTCGACGCGCACCCTGGTCTACAAGGTGTATGAAGACGGTTTCGTCGGTCAGGATCTGGGGTCGAGTGCCGCCCAGTCGGTGTTGTTGATGGTCATCGTCGGTGTGCTGACGCTGATCCAGTTCAAGTATGTCGAGAAGAAGGTGCAGTACTGATGCGCTACAACCGTCCCGGGCTTGATATCGCAAGCCATGCGCTCTTGATCGTCGGCTGCGCGCTGTTCTTCCTGCCGGTGTGGATCGCCTTCAGCGCCAGCACCCACGAGATGGGCGACCTCTACTCCAACGTCGCCCCCGTCTGGATAGGCGAGGCAGGATTCGACAACTACCGCCACCTGCTGGAAGACCCCGTCAGCAGTCTCGGCGCCGACGTGATGACCTTGCTGTTCAATTCGATGCTGATGGCACTGGGCATCGCCATCGGCAAGATCATCATCTCGGTACTGGCGGCCTATGCGATCGTGTTCTTCGAGTTCCGCTTCCGCAAGCTGTGCTTCTGGCTGATCTTCATCACCCTGATGTTGCCGGTGGAGGTGCGCATCCTGCCGACCTTCAAGGTGGTGGCCGACCTCAACATGCTGGACAGCTATGCAGGCCTGATCCTGCCGCTGATCGCCAGCGCTACCGCGACCTTCCTGCTGCGCCAGTTCTATCTGACCATCCCGGCCGAACTGGTCGAGGCGGCACGCATCGATGGCGCCGGGCCGTGGCGCTTCCTCAAGGACATTCTGCTGCCGCTGTCGAAGACCAACATCGCGGCACTGTTCGTGATCATGTTCATCTACGGCTGGAATCAGTACCTGTGGCCGCTGCTGATCACCACGGATGCCGACTACCTGACCATCGTCGTCAGCCTCAAGCGCATGTTGACCACCGGCGACGGCCTGGTGCCGTGGCAGGACGTCACCGCCACCACGCTGCTGGCCATGGGGCCGCCGGTGCTGGTGATCCTGTTCATGCAGCGCTACTTCATCAAGGGGCTGGTGGACAGCGAGAAGTGACCTCGCCTCGTCACGGCACCGCTTTGGATATTCATCTCATGGCAACACTGACACTCAAGCAGCTCAAGAAGCAGTACCCCAATGGCTACCAGGCCCTGCACGGCATCGACCTGGAGTTCGGTGAGGGCGAGCTGATCGTCATCGTCGGCCCTTCCGGGTGCGGCAAGTCCACCCTGCTGCGCACCCTGGCGGGGCTCGAGGATATCTCCGAAGGCGACCTGGAGATCAACGGCAAGCGCGTCAATGACCTGGAGCCCGCCGAGCGCGATATCGCGATGGTGTTCCAGAACTATGCGCTCTACCCGCACATGAGCGTGTTCGACAACATGGCCTACGGCCTCAGGAACCGTCGCACGCCCAAGGACGAGATCCAGCATCGCGTCAGCGAGGCCGCCGAACTGCTGGGCCTGACCGAGCTGCTCGATCGTCGTCCCAAGCAGCTCTCCGGCGGCCAGCGTCAGCGCGTCGCCATGGGGCGCGCCATCGTGCGCAAGCCGCAGGTCTTCCTGTTCGATGAGCCGCTCTCGAATCTCGATGCCAAGCTGCGCGTGCAGATGCGCCTCGAGATCCGCCGTCTGCAAAAACGCCTCAAGGTCACCTCCGTCTATGTCACCCATGACCAGACCGAGGCCATGACCCTGGCAGACCGCCTGGTGGTGATGAATGGCGGCCACGTCGAACAGTTCGGCACGCCGATGGCGCTCTATGACCGACCCGCCAGCCAGTTCGTCGCCGGCTTCATCGGCTCGCCTGCCATGAACTTCCTGAGCGCCACCCGTACGGAGGCAGGCCTCTCGCTGCCCTGCGGCGCGCGCCTGGCATTGCCATGGACGCCGCACTGACGTTGGGCATCCGCCCGGAACATCTCGAGGTTCTGCAGCCGGACAGCCCGCTGCCACCGGGTGCCGCGGAGCTTGTGGCCCGCATCGAGCTGGTCGAGCCACTGGGCGCGGACACCCTGGCGTACTGCCGACTGGACGGCCAGGCGGAGCCGCTGGTGGTGAGACTGGACGGCGAGCACGCCGTCGCCGAGGAGCAATGCCTGCGCCTGGCCATTCCGCCCGCACGCGCGCATCTGTTCGGTGCGGATGGCAAGCGCCTGGCAACTCACGAGTGCCAATGGCCATCGCTCACCGCGGGTTGTCCGCCTATGCACCGGAAAACACGCTCAGCGCCATCCGCGCCGCCCATGAGGCCGGCCACCAATGGGTGGAGCTGGATGTCCAGCTGCTCAAGGATGGCACTCCTGTCATCTGGCACGATGCCAGCGTCAATCGTTGCTCCGATGGGCGTGGGCGGCTGAGAAACCTGGATCTGGCAGCGGCTCGGGCGCTGGATGTGGGCAGCTGGTTCAGTGCCCGCTTTGCCGGGGAACGCATGGCGACACTCGAGGAAGCCCTGGCATTGATCGCCTCGCTGGGCATGGGGCTCAATCTCGAGCTCAAGCTGAGTCCGGGGCACGACACTCGAGCACTGGTCGAGAAAGTCGTGCCCCTGGCGGTCGAGGCGCTGCCCGTCGGGCGGCTGATTCTCTCGTCATTCGACCCGCAAGCCCTGCGCATGAGCCGGGAACGTGACGGCAAGGTGCTGATCGGGCTGCTCTACGACGCCATTCCTGACGACTGGGAGGCATTGGCCGAGGACGTGAAGGCAGTCACCGTACATGCGGACTGGCGTGCACTGACACGTGTCGCGGCGAGTCGCGTCACGGCCACCCAGCGCAAGCTGCTCTGCTACACGCCCAACGATGCCGCGGCCTTCTCCCCTCGCTGGGCCTGGGGGGTCAGTGCCGTCATCAGCGATGACCCCGGTATCTTCTCCGAGCAGGACCTTGCGCGAGACATTGAGCCCGCGCCAGCTGCGCATTCTCGAGCGCCTGGCGCGAGACGGCCAGTTGAGCGTCGAGCCGCTGGCCGTGGACTTCGAGGTCACACCGCAGACCATACGCCGCGATCTCGGCGTGCTGTGTGATCTCGGACTGGCGCGACGGCGTCATGGCGGCATCGAACGTCCGCTGGGTGGACACAATCTGGGCCACACCCAGCGCAGCATGCTGGCGAGACCGGCCAAGCAGGCCATGGCGGCCCAGGTCGTCGCCGAGATACCCGATGGCGCCTCGCTGGCACTGGGAATCGGCACCAGCGTGGTGGCTGTCGCCGAGGCACTGATCGCCCGGCGCGGCCTGCGCGTGATCACCAACAACCTGCAGGTGGCACAAGCGCTTTCCAGCCACCCGGATGTCAGCGTGCAGCTTGCCGAGGGCCAGCTTCGCCCTCGGGATCTCGATGTGGTCGGCAGCGCCACCGTGGCCTTCTTCACCCGGCATCAGGTGGACATCGCCGTGCTGGGATGTGGCGGGCTGGATGCCGAGGGGCTGCTGGATTTCGACCCTGAAGAGGCCGCCGTCAGTCGCGCCCTGCTCAGGCATGCCAGACGCCGCATCCTGGTCACCGATGCCAGCAAGTGGGGGCGTGCCGCCATGTGCCGGATCGGCCCGCTCACCGCTCACGAGGATGATCGGAATCACCATGCAAGCCTTCGCTCACTGCCCAGCCACCACCCTGTCCGGCATTCGCTACCTGCTGACCGACATCGATGACACCCTCACCCGGGAAGGGCGACTCGATGCCTCGACATTGGCGGCACTCGAGCGCCTGGAGGCAGCCGGCATCAAGGTCATTCCGGTCACGGGCGGCTGTGCCGGCTGGTGCGATCATATCGCCAGGGCCTGGCCAGTGGCCGCCGTGATCGGGGAGAACGGCGCCTTCGCCTTTCAGCGCCAGGGGCAGCGGATACTCACGACCTGGTGGGAGGACGAAGCACGTCTTCGCGCGCGTCAACGCCATGTGATGACGGTGGCGCGCCAGCTGCTGCTCAACCATCCCCAGGCCGCACTGGCCCAGGACCAGCCCTTCCGCTACGCGGATGTCGCGGTGGACCACTGTCAGGCCGTCAGCCCGCTGTCGCAGGCACAGATCCACGCCATCATCGCCGGCTTCACGGCCGCCGGCATTCAGGCGCGTGCCAGCTCCATCCATATCAATGCCTGGCAGGGTGACTTCGACAAGGCACGCATGGCCGTGCGTGTCCTGACCGAGACCTTCGGACTGGACCGCATGCAACTGGAACAGGAGGTGATGTACGTCGGCGATGCCCCCAATGACGCGCCGATGTTCGCTACCTTCCGGCATACCGTGGGCGTCGCCAATATCCTCAAGCATCGTGCAGCGCTGGGCTGGGAGCCCGCCTGGCTGACCCGCCACGGTCATGGCGCCGGGGTCGAGGAAATCGCCGATGCCCTGCTCGGGTCACATGCAGCCATCGACAGCGAAGAACAGCCCACGCAAGCCTTCACCCGGGTCTTCGAAGCGCATGAAGGCCTCGCCCACCAGGAAGCCGTGGACACCACGGTCACGCATCTTCGCCACATTTTCACGGGTGTGGATACCTGATTCGGTCACGACGCGCACTCCCGATGGCATGTCGGTCAACAGGTCCAGCGTCGTCTCCAGTGAGGTCTCGAAGCTACGCAGATCACGGTTGTTGATTCCGACCAGCTCGATCCCCAGCGCCAGCGCACGCTTGAGCTCCTCGCCATCATGCACCTCGACCAGCACATCCATGCCCAGCTCTCGCGCCTGATCATGCAGAGCACTCAGGCGTGCATCGTCCAGTGCCGCGACGATCAGCAGAATGCAGTCGGCACCGATGGCACGCGCCTCGAGCACCTGATAGGGATGAATGATGAAGTCCTTGCGGATCACCGGGATCGAGACGGCGTCGCGCGCCTCGATCATGAAGTCCTCATGCCCCTGGAAGAAGTCGGCATCGGTCAGCACCGACAGGCAGGCAGCGCCGGCCTGCTCATATGCCACGGCGATCTCGGCCGGCGCGAAGTCTTCACGGATCACGCCCTTGGAGGGAGAGGCCTTCTTCACCTCGGCGATGATGGCCGGCTCACCGCGATCGATACGAGATGTCAGCGCCTTGATGAAACCACGCGGCGCACTCTGCTTCTCGATCAGCGTCTGAAGATCCGCCTCGCCCACCGCCGCACTGCGCTCGGCGATCTCCTCTTCCTTGCGCGCCAGAATTCTGGCCAGGATGGTCGGCAGCGCCTTGTCAGTCGTCTGTTGCTCGGTACTCATCAGCGGGTCGCTCCTTCATCATTGACCTGGGCGTAGACACGGGTGAAATCGGCAAGCTCCTTCATCTTCTCGAAGGGCAGCTTGCTGGCCTGCACGTCCTCGGCAATATTGACGCCTTCCTTGAGACTGTCTGCGATACCGGCCACGTACAGGGCCGCGCCGGCATTGAGCGCCACGATATCGCTGGCCGGCCCCTCGTCTCCGCGCAGCGCCTGCTGCACCAGCTTCAAACTGTCGGCAGACGTCGCGACTGCCAGCGAATCCAGCGACTGGCGCGCGATACCGAAGTCTTCCGGCGCGATGCGGTATTCGCGGATCTCGCCATCCTTGAGCTCATTGACCAAGGTCGGCGCCGCCAGCGAGATCTCGTCCAGACCGTCATCGCTGTGCACCACCAGCACATGCTCGGCCCCGAGACGCTTGAGCACCTCGGCCATCAGCGGCACCAGCGCGGGGTCATACACGCCGAGCACCTGACGGGTAGCGCCAGCCGGATTGGTCAGCGGACCCAGGATGTTGAACATGGTGCGCACCCCCATCTCGCGACGCGGACCGATCACGTGCTTCATGGCAGCATGATGATTGGGCGCGAACATGAAGCCGACCCCGATATCATCGATGCAGCGCGCGACCTGTTCGGCATTCAGCGCCAGATGGATGCCAGCCGATTCGAGCAGATCCGCACTGCCGGACGACGAGGAGACACTGCGGTTGCCATGCTTGGCCACATGCCCACCGGCGGCGGCCACGACGAAACTTGCGGCAGTGGACACATTGAACAGATTGGCCCCATCTCCGCCGGTACCCACGATGTCCACCGCATCGGTGGCGCGCACCGTGACTCGCGTCATCAATTCACGCATCACCTGCGCGGCAGCGGCCAGCTCATCGACAGTCTCGCCTTTCATCGACAGGGCCATCAACAGCGCCCCTATCTGCGCCTGGGTTGCCTCGCCGGTCATGATGGCCGTCATGACCGCATGAGTGTCGTCGTAGCTCAGGTGCTGGCGGCGCATCACGGCGCCAATCGCCTCACGCATCTGCATGTTGTGTCTCCGCAGACGCCAGCCTCGGCGGCTGACGCATGAAAAAATGAAATATGACTCTTGCGATCTGCATCCGCTCAAGCGGCTTTCTCGACCTCGCCGCGACGCAGGAAGTTAGCCAGAAGCTCATGACCCTGCAATGTGAGGATCGACTCGGGGTGGAACTGCACACCCTCGACATCAAGCTCGCGATGGCGCAGCCCCATGATCAGCTGCGGGGTGACATCGTCATCTCCCGTCCAGCTGGTGACGACAAGACACTCAGGCAGGCTGTCGCGCTCGACGACCAGCGAGTGATAACGCGTGACTTCCAGCGGCTCGGCCAACGCCCTGAAGACGCCACTGTTGTCGTGATGGACGGCGGAGGTCTTGCCATGCATCACCTGAGGGGCACGCACCACCTTGCCACCGTAGACCTGACCGATGGCCTGATGGCCGAGACAGACCCCCAGGATCGGCAGCTTGCCGGCAAAGTGACGGATGACGTCCAGGGTAATCCCGGCCTCATTGGGCGTGCACGGCCCTGGCCCCAACACCAGATGCGTGGCACCGAGCACCTCGATCTGCTCGAGCGTGATGGCGTCATTGCGCACGGTCAGCACTTCGGCCCCAAGCTCGCTCAGATACTGGACGATGTTGTAGGTGAAGCTGTCAAAGTTGTCGATCATCAGCACGCGTGGCGCGCTGGCGTCCTGCGAAGTGAATGCCTGCATGGTCAGTGTCCATTCTCGGGAGCGGATCCGTGCCGTGATTCACCGGCCTGCCCGCCCTCCTTTGGTGTCGTTCCCGCCGTCCAGCAACAAAAATGCCGCCCTGGTCGGCGGCATTCTTCTGGTCGTACGTCCTCGAACTTCAGACATGCGAAAGCCGCCCCGTTGTCAGGAGCGCCACCACTGCTGGTTGAGGTCGTGCGGGTTACGTAGCGTCATGGGTCAATAGTGCGTTGAGCCGTTGGGAGTGTCAATCACATGCGACATTGCAGGGAGCGGCCCCGCAAGGCCGCCGGGCCACTCCCTGTCGTGCATGGCGCGGCATTCAGTCCAGGTTGTCCAGGCCACGCTCCGCCATCGCCACGGCACGGAACAGCGCACGCCCCTTGTTGAGGGTCTCGTCCCACTCGGACTGCGGGACGGAATCCGCGACCACCCCGGCACCGGCCTGGACGTGAAGCACCTGATCCTTGAGCACGGCGGTACGGATCGCGATCGCGGTATCCATGTTGCCGTGCCAGGAGAGATAGCCCACCGCCCCCGAGTAGATGCCACGCTTGACCGGCTCCAGCTCGTCGATGATCTCCATGGCGCGAATCTTCGGCGCGCCGGACAGCGTGCCCGCCGGGAAGGTGGCACGCAGCACGTCCATCGGCCCCAGCCCTTCCTTCAGCTTGCCGGTGACGTTGGAGACGATGTGCATGACGTGGGAGTAGCGTTCCACCACCATCTGGTCCGTCACCTTGACGCTACCGGTCTGACTGATGCGCCCGGCATCGTTGCGGCCCAGGTCGATCAGCATCAGGTGCTCGGCGATTTCCTTGGGGTCCGAGAGCAGATCCTTCTCGAGCGCCAGATCCTCCTCTTCGGTGGCACCGCGTACGCGCGTCCCGGCAATGGGACGCACCGCGACTTCACCATCCTCGAGACGCGAGAGAATCTCGGGCGACGAGCCGATGACGTGATGATCATCCAGATTGAAGAAGAACATGTACGGCGAGGGATTCAGACTGCGCAGCGCACGATAGAGATCCAACGGCGCGGCACGGTAGGGAATCGACATGCGCTGGGACGGCACGCACTGCATGACATCACCGGCCAGCACGTATTCCTTGATCTTCTCGACCGCGCCCTTGAAGCCTTCCTCGGTGAAGCCGGAAGTGAAATCGGTCTCCTGGACCGGATCACCTCCGGTACCGGGGCTGACGGTATTCAGCGTGGCGCTGCGCAGCTGGATCTCGAGGCGCTCGAGACGCTCGCAGGCTGCCTCGAAGGCATTGGGTGTCTCGGGGTCGGCATGGGTCAGCAACGTCAGGCGGCCAGAGAGATTGTCGAAGATCACCAGCTCGTCGGCCACCATCAACAGGATATCCGGCACGCCCAGCGGGTCCGGCTTCTCGACGCCCCGCAGGCGCGGTTCGATGTAGCGCACGGTGTCATAGCCGAAGTAGCCGACCAGCCCGCCATTGAAGCGCGGTGCGCCCTCGATGACCGGCACCCGGAAGCGCGTCTGGAACTGCTCGATCCACTCGAGCGGATCTTCCACCTCGGTCATGCCGGTCTGCTCGCCATTGACCAGGTGCGCCACGACCTGACCACGCACCTCGATGCGCTCACGGCACGGCAAGCCGATGATCGAATAGCGCCCCCACTTCTCGCCGCCCTGCACGGACTCCAGCAGGAAGGTCCACGGCATGTCAGCCAGTTTGAGATAGGTGGACAGCGGTGTGTCGAGGTCCGCCAGCACGTCACGAGTAACGGGAATGCGGTTGTAGCCTGCCTCGGCCAGTTCAGCGAAGTGTTGTGGGGTCATCATGACCTGCAGTTCCTTCCACGGAGGGGGCGTTGCCGGTACGCGACCGGCTTGTCTGGCTGCGACGACCAGCTCGGCCAGGGACTCGACGATGTGATCCGGATGACTGCGCGCGATCGGCTCACCGTGGTTGTAGCCGTAGGGCACCGCCAGCGTCCGGAAACCGGCGACGCGACCTGCCGCGATATCGTGACGTGAATCCCCGACCATCAACGCCTCCCGCGGCGCGACCCCCAGGCGCTCGGCCGCGAACAGCAACGGTGCGGGGTCCGGCTTGCGCGTCGGCAGGCTGTCGCCCCCCAACGCCAGCGCGAAGTATTCCGCCAGCGAGAAATGCGAGAGCAGCGGTTCGATGAAGGTTTCCGGCTTGTTGGTGATCAGCACCACGACCACACCGGCCTGATGCAACCCCTCCAGACAGTCACGCGCACCGGGATATAGCCGTGTACGCGAGCTGGGGTCCGCGGCGTAATGCGCCAGGAAGCACTGATGCGCGCGCTCGACCCGCGTCAGATCATCCGTCGCCAGACCATGCGCCTCAAGCGCTCGCTCCACCAGCACCCGCGCGCCATTGCCGACGAAGTCGCGCACGCGGTCTTCCCCGAGTGCCGACAAGCCTTCATCGACCAGCATCCTGTCGATCGCGTTGGCAAGATCCGGCACCGAGTCGATCAAGGTGCCATCCAGATCGAAGGCCACCATCTTGATGCCCCGCAATGCCGGATGCGCCAGCCCCTCAGGAGCTCTCCATGGCTATTCCCCGCATCGTGGTTGTCGGCGGTGGCGCCGGCGGTCTGGAACTTGTCACCAAGCTTGGCCACAAGCTGGGTCGCAAGAAGAAAGCCGAAATCATCCTCATCGATCGCAATTCCACGCATATCTGGAAGCCTCTGCTGCACGAAGTGGCCACCGGCGTGCTGGATTCCGGTCTTGATGAGGTGTCCTACCAGGGCCATTCCAAGGCCCACGGCTACAAGTTCCAACGCGGGACTCTCGAAAGCCTGGAGCGCGAAGAGAAGCAGCTGACACTGGCGGCCATCCACGATGCCAACGGCACCGTACTGCTGCCCTCGCGCACCCTGAGCTATGACTATCTGGTGCTGTCGCTGGGCAGCGTGTCCAACGACTTCGGTACCCAGGGCGTCGCTGAGCACTGTCACTTCCTGGACAGCCCGCAGCAGGCCGAGAAGTTCCGTCGCGACATGCTCGACACCTTCCTGCGCTTCAGCGCCAATGGCGACAAGTGTGAGCGCCAGCAGCTCAACGTCGCCATCATCGGCGCCGGCGCGACCGGGGTCGAACTGTCCGCCGAGCTGTTCGATGCCTCAAAGATGCTGCACAGCTATGGCTTCTCCTCGCTGGAGGATCGTCAGGTCAAGGTGCATCTG
This sequence comes from Cobetia sp. ICG0124, assembly GCF_004006355.1. Classification (NCBI taxonomy): domain Bacteria; kingdom Pseudomonadati; phylum Pseudomonadota; class Gammaproteobacteria; order Oceanospirillales; family Halomonadaceae; genus Cobetia; species Cobetia sp. ICG0124. Next base: position 2,684,003 of record NZ_CP024893.1, read on the forward strand.
ATCGAGGCCGCTCCCCGCATCCTGCCGGCCCTGCCGGAGCGCATCGGCAAGCCGGTCGCCAAGGAGCTGACCCGGCTCGGTGTGGACATCCACACTGACACCCGCGTGACCTGTGCCGACGAACGCGGCATCACCACGGCCGATGGCACTCTGATCGAGGCGGATCTGAGCGTATGGGCCGCCGGTATCCGGGCGCCGTCCTTCCTGTCGGAGCTGGGCCTGTCCACCGAGCGCAACCACCAGGTCAAGGTCCACCAGACCATGCAGAGCATCGACGATGACGCCATCTTCGCGCTCGGCGATTGCGCCAGCTGCCCGCAGCCGGATGACAAGCGCGTGCCGCCACGCGCCCAGGCCGCTCACCAGCAGGCCAGTCTGATGGTCAAGAATCTGCGTGCGGCAATGGACAACAAGCCGCTGAAGGAATTCGTGTTCAAGGATCACGGCTCGCTGATCTCGCTGGCGCATTTCGATGCCGTCGGCTCGCTGATGCGCGGCGCCTCCGCGCGCTCGTTGTTCATCGAAGGCCGCCTGGCCAAGTTCTTCTACGCCTCGCTGTATCGCATGCACCAGATGGCGATCCACGGCGTGATCAAGACCGGCATGACCGTGATCGTGGATGGCCTGAATCGCTACCTGCGTCCGAAGATGAAGCTGCACTGATCACCTGTTCAGAACGAAAACCGAGCAGGCTCTCCAGCGTCAGTTCGCCGGCAATCAGGCGCCGCTTGGCGGAGACACTCAGCTGCTTGACGCGGTACTCGAGCTTGAGTGCCCGCGAGCGATCCCCGACCGCCTGTTGATAACACAACGTCAAGGGCCCCTTGCCACGCAGGGCACGCGCGCCCCGCTTGCCGCCGGCATGCTCGCTCAGGCGACGCGTCACATCGGTACTGATGCCGGTATAGAGGCGCCCCTGGGCCGTCTCGAGGACATACAGCCACCACTCGGATGGCGTCTCGGATCAGCCACGCACGCTGGCAAGCTCGGCACGCAGTTTCGCCAGTACGCTGTCATAGCGGTTGGCATCGCTGTCGCTGCGCGCATTGAAAATGGCGGAACCCGCGACGAAGGTGTCAGCCCCGGCACGCGCGATCTCGGCGATGTTGTCGACCTTCACGCCACCATCGATCTCGAGACGGATGTTGTAGCCGGAGGCATCGATGCGCCGGCGCGCTTCACGCAGCTTGTCCAGCGTTCCGGGGATGAAGGACTGCCCGCCGAAGCCCGGATTGACGCTCATCAGAAGGATCATGTCGACCTTGTCCATCACGTAATCGAGATAGGACAGCGGCGTGGCCGGATTGAACACCAGGCCGGACTTGCAGCCCGCGTCACGGATCAGTTGCAGCGAGCGATCGACGTGATCGGAGGCTTCCGGATGGAAGGTGATGAAACTGGCGCCTGCCTCGGCGAAGTCACCGATCATGCGATCCACCGGGGTGACCATCAGGTGCGCATCGATCTCTGCCGTGATGCCATAGTCACGCAGCGCCTTGCACACCATCGGACCGATGGTGAGGTTGGGCACGTAATGATTGTCCATCACGTCGAAGTGCACGATATCCGCACCGGACGCCAGCACATCCTCGACTTCCTGCCCCAGGCGGGCGAAGTCGGCAGACAGGATCGACGGGGCAATCTTGAAATCATTCGGCAGTAGATCAGACATGTCATCAGGCGCCATCAGCAAGTGGAAGAGGCATTTTACGTCACCCTCTCACAAAAGACAGGCACTGTGTGAAACCACTCATGTTCGACACCCCTTGTGCAGCACGCAAGCGTCTGAAGACCTTCGCCGCGGCGGCACTACTGCCTCTGGCAGGTCTGCTGCCCGCCGCGATGCCGGCCGCCTTCGCGGACAGCAGCGCGATTCTGGAAGGCGAGCGTTTCCATCCGGTGGAAGGCAAGCATGGCATGGTCGCCACCAGCCATTACCTGGCCTCACAGGTCGCACGTGATGTCCTGGCGGAAGGCGGCAATGCCGTCGATGCCGCCGTGGTGGCCGGCTTCGCGCTGGCCGTGACCCAACCCCGCTCCGGCAACATCGGTGGCGGCGGTTTCATGCTGGTGTCCGATGAGAAGACCGGCAAGGTGGTCGCCATCGATTACCGTGAGAAAGCTCCGGCTGCGGCCAGCGAGACGATGTTCCAGGACGAGAATGGCGAAGCCGTGGCCGAGTGGTCTCGCTTCACGCATCGCGCTGCGGGCGTGCCCGGCACCGTGGCCGGTCTTGCCAAGGCACTGGAGGACTACGGCACCCTGACGCTCGAGCAGGCACTGGCTCCGGCCATCAAGCTGGCAGAAGACGGTTTCGTCATCCCGACCCGCTTCGCCAAGGGGCTGAGCGATGCCAAGGACCGCCTCGCCAAGTGGGACAGCACCGCCAAGGTGTTCTACAAGGCAGACGGCAGCAATTACGAGGCGGGTGAGCTGTTCAAGCAACCGGAGCTGGCCGCGACGCTCAAGCGTATCGCCGCCAATGGGGCACGGGAGTTCTATGAAGGTGAGACGGCCAGGCTGATCGTCGCCGAGATGGATCGCCATGACGGCATCATGACGATGGATGACCTGAAGGCCTACGAGCCGGAAATCCGTGAGCCGGTCCATGGCACCTATCGTGGCTACGACATCTTCTCGATGAGCCCGCCCTCCTCCGGCGGTGCGCACATCGTCCAGATTCTCAACATGCTCGAGGGTGACGACATCCAGGCGATGGGCTTCAATTCCGCCGCCACCATCCACGTGATGGCCGAGGCGATGCGCCGTGCCTACGCCGATCGCTCCGAGTATCTGGGCGACACCGACTTCGTCGATGTGCCGCTGGCCGGCATCACCTCCAAGGACTACGCCAAGGAGCTGCGCGGCCAGTTCGACATGAACCAGGCCACGCCGTCCAGCGAGATCAAGCCCGGCAAGCCGCAGCCCTATGAATCCAACCAGACCACCCACTTCTCGATCGCCGATGGCAATGGCCTGGCCGTCTCCAATACCTACACCATCAATTTCAGCTATGGCTCCGGCATCGTGGTGGATGGCGCAGGCTTTTTGCTCAACAACGAGATGGATGACTTCTCCGCCAAGCCGGGCGTGCCGAATGCCTATGGTCTGATCGGTGGCGTCGCCAACAAGATCGAGCCGGGCAAGCGCATGCTGTCCTCCATGAGCCCGACCATCGTGATGAAGGATGGCAAGAACTTCCTCGTCACCGGCAGCCCCGGCGGCTCGCGCATCATCACCACCACGCTTCAGGTGCTGATGAACGTGATCGACCACGGCATGAACATCCAGTCGGCGGTCAGCGCTCCGCGCATCCACCACCAGTGGCTGCCGGATGAGATCCGCATCGAGGCGGGCATCAGTCAGGACACCATCCGCCTGCTCGAGGCGATGGGCCACAAGGTCGTCACCAAGGACGCCATGGGGGCCATCCAGTCCGTGATGATCCAGGACGGCACCTTCTATGGCGGTGCCGACCCGCGCCGCTCCACCTCCTCGGCCATGGGGCTTTGAGCGAGCTCAACCAGGTGCTCTCTTGTCCTCCTCAAAGTCTCTTTCCTCGGCCGATGCCCGTTGGCGGCAACTGGCCAGCCGTTACCCCGTCGCCCTCATCGCGCTGGCTCAGCTGTTCGGCACCAGCCTGTGGTTCACGCCCAATGCCGTGCTGACGCCAATGCTGGCGAGCTGGAACTTTGCCGGCGAGAGCGCTGGCGCTCTGGGGCAACTGACCTCCTCGGTACAGGGCGGCTTCATCGTCGGCACCCTGACCCTGGGGCTGGCGGGACTGGCAGACCGCTTCGCGGCACGCCACCTGTTCATGGCTTCGTGCCTGCTGGGGGCGCTGACCAACCTGGCGCTCATCCTCGCGCCGGGGCTGTTGAGTGCCTCGGCGCTGCGCGTGCTGACCGGCCTGGCGCTGGCCGGCATCTATCCCATCGGGCTCAAGCTGATGGTACAGACGGCCCCGGACCGCGCCGGAGCTGCACTGGCCTGGCTGGTCGGCATGCTGGTGCTGGGCACCTCGCTGCCACATGGCCTGGCTGCCCTGCAACTCAGTGGCAGCTTCTCGCTTTCCTGGGGGGCGGCGATCGGCATGGCCTCGCTGCTGGCCGTGGCCGGGGCCGGACTGGTGGCCTTGCTGCCCCCTTGCTTGCCCGCGCGACACGAGGGTTGGCCGCCTGGCGTCATCCCGGTTTCGTGCGCGGCGCGCTAGGCTACTTCGGCCACATGTGGGAGCTCTATACGCTGTGGGCATTGGTGCCGCTATTGCTGACGACCATGGCCAGACTCAACGGCCTCTCACTCTCGGCCACGCAACTGGCGCTGCACAGCTTCATGGTGATCGCGGTGGGCGGGCCCGGTTGCGTGGTCGGAGGCTGGCTGTCGCGCACTCGCGGGAGTCTGTGGGTCGCGCGCCTGGGATTGGCGGGCTCGGTGATCCTCACCCTGCTGTTCGTCGGTGCCATGCAACTCGAGGCCGGCTATGGCCTGCTGCTGGGCCTGCTGGCGCTCTGGAGTCTGATGGCCGTGATCGATTCCCCGCAATTCTCCGCGCTGGCGGCCGGCGGCACGCCCGTCGAGCTGCAGGCCAGTGCGCTGGCCTTGATGAATGCCATCGGTTTCAGCCTGTCACTGGTCTCGATCGCCCTGCTGACCCCGCTGATCGCCGCACAGGGCAGCCTGTTGCTGCTGAGCATTCTGCCCGGCCCCTTGCTGGGGCTGCTGGCATTGACGCGCCGCGTCGTGATCCTTCCACTGTTGACCGGCCACCGGCCCGGGAGCCCGAACGATGATGCGACACCTGCGTATTACCTGCATGAGCGTGGCCTTGATGGCCACGACCGCGCTACTCAGCGCCTGCGGCACCAGCCCGCAACGCCTGTACGTCAACCCGCAGGTTGGCGAGATGGGGGTGGTCGGCCATGGCCAGCAGGTGGTGGTGGAAGTGCGCGACGAGCGACCCTCTGAGCGCATCGGCACCCGTGATGGTGCCACCAACGCCTCCAGCTATCTGGTGGTCCCGACCGGCGATCTGACGCCCAAGCTGGAGGCACAGGCCATCAGCGCCCTGCGCCGCATGGGCTTCGTGCCGGTGACCGCCGAGCAGGCCAATGCCGGTGCCACCGAACTGACCCTCTCGCTGACCGAGCTGGCCTATGGCGTGAAGCGCGGCGGTCTGCTCACCGACACCGCGGCACTCAACGGAGTGATCCAGGCGGTCGCGGTCTCCGGCAAGCAGCGCTACACCGGCAGCTATACCGCCACGCGTGATCAGGGCTACGCCCTCAAGCCCAGCCAGGAGAAGAATACCGAACTGGTCTCTCTGGTGATCGGGGATGCCCTGACACGCGCCTTCCAGGACACCACCCTGATCCGCCAGCTGGACCAGTAAGTCCACTCGGGAGACGCGTCCAGCAGCCCCGCACCAGGCCCCTTGCGCACCAGCGCCCAGACCGTCTCGCGCAGACCACGATCATCCGGCGCACGGCGCTCCAGCACCTCCAGCGTGAAATTGGCGCCCAACAGCCGCCGGATCTCCGCCTCCGAGACATGAAACGGCGGCCCTTGTTCACGCTCCGTGTCACGCTCGAGACTGATCAACAGGCCGCGAGCGCCGGGCGGCAACAGCTGAGCCAGATGGAAGGCATAACGCTGACGAGTCGCCTCGGGCAGTGCAATCAGCGCCGCACGGTCATAGAAGGCATCGAGATGATCGACATGATCGATGTGGAAGTGGAAGAAGTCTCCGCACCACAGCTCGACCGGCCCCTGACGGAAGCATTCGAAGTGATCCAGTCGATAGCGCGAGACATCCCCGACTCCCTCGGCCACGAAGGCCTCACAGGCCTGACGCGCAAGCTCGATCCCCAGCACCGGATGCCCCTGAGCCGCCAGCCAGCGCATGTCCAGACTCTTGCCACACAGCGGCACCAGCACCTTGGCCTGGGGCGCGACGTCGAGACGCGGCCACCAGCGCTCCAGCGCCGGATGGGGCGCCGGCAGATGAAACCCGATCCGGCCTTCGGCCCAACGCGCAAGCCAGGGGTCACTGGCCGGTTACAGGAAACCGTGACGCTTCTTCTTGCGGCGCGGCAGGTGCGGCACGATCAGGCCGACCAGCAGTCCGGCACCGGCCACACCACCGCCATACATGAAGTAACGCATCAGCAGGTCCTGCTTCTGGGTGTCCAGCAGCGCCTGCATCTTGCGCATCTTGCTGCGGGCCTGCTCAAGCTCCGCGGACTGGCTGTTGCTGGAGGCTTCCAGCTCCTCGATGCGCGCCTGACGCGTCTCGAGGCCAGCCTTCATGTCCGAGACCCGGGTTTCCCACTCGTCATTGATGCCATCGAGCCTGGCCGTAAGCTCCTTGACCTTGCTGCTGAGGGCCGGCACACGCGCATTGACGCTGCGCGTGTCCTGAAGGTCGGCGGAAGGCAGCCAGACCACGTCACCGCTGGCGGTGCGGATCTTGCTGTAGTCATTCTGGACGTCGAGCAGCTCGACCGGCTGCCCGGCCTCCACCGTGCCCACGATACGGTAACCATCGGTGGGGCCGCTGCGCACGAAGGTGGTGAGATTGTCAGAGACCCAACGCTCGCTCGCGGCATTGGCCAGCGGTGCAGACAGTCCCAGATTTCGCTGTCATCAGACATCCACACTTTCTGTGGATAAGTCTTGGGACAACGTGACGATGGAAGGTCCGCGCACGGCGAAATGCCTGCCTCGCCAACAAATCGTTTATTTTTTGACCAGCACCAGTGCCGCCACTGTCGGCATGAAAACCTCAATAAATCAAGCTATTGACAGCTGCCTGTTTGCCCTGCAACACGGGCTTGAGAGCCGGGAGTGAACGAAGGTTCGGCGCGCAGCTCAGAGCGTTCACACAAGGCAATGGCGAAGAAACTCTTCATCAAGACCCACGGCTGCCAGATGAACGAGTATGACTCCGCGCGCATGGCGGATCTGCTCGGCGAATCGCACCAGATGGAAGTCACCAGCGACGAATCCGAGGCAGACGTCATCCTGCTCAACACCTGCTCCATCCGCGAGAAGGCGCAGGAGAAGGTGTTCCATCAGCTGGGACGCTGGAAGAAGCTCAAGGAGAAGAATCCGGACCTGGTGATCGGTGTCGGCGGCTGCGTGGCCAGTCAGGAAGGCGACAACCTGCGCAAGCGCGCGCCACATGTGGACATGGTCTTCGGCCCGCAGACCCTGCACCGCGTGCCGAAGATGCTCAATACGCGTCGCGAGAGCCTCAAGCAGATCTCCGTGGTCGACGTGACCTTCCCTGAGATCGAGAAGTTCGACAACCTGCCCGCGCCCAAGAGCGACGGCGCCAGCGCCTTCGTCTCGGTGATGGAAGGCTGCTCCAAGTACTGCACCTTCTGCGTGGTGCCCTACACCCGTGGTGAGGAAGTCTCACGTCCCTTCGAGAAGGTGATGGATGAAGTCATCCATCTGGCCGACCAGGGTGTGCGCGAGATCAATCTGCTGGGCCAGAACGTCAATGCCTACGCCGGCCTCAACCTGCTGGGCGAGGAGATCGACCTGGCCGAACTGATCAGCTGCGTGGCGCAGGTCGAGGGGATCGACCGCATCCGCTTCACCACCTCGCATCCGCTGGAGTTCAAGGACTCGCTGATCGAGGCCTTCGGCGAGATCCCCGAGCTGGTCAGCCACCTGCACCTGCCGGTGCAGTCAGGCTCCAACCGCATTCTGGCGGCGATGAAGCGTGGCCACGAGCGTGATCTCTACATCGACAAGCTCGAGCGCATCCGTGCACTGCGTCCGGACATCAGCTTCTCTTCCGACTTCATCGTCGGCTTCCCGGGCGAGACGGATCAGGACTTCATGGACACCATGGACCTGATCGGCCAGATCGGCTTCGATCACTCCTTCAGCTTCATCTACTCGGCACGCCCCGGCACCCCGGCGGCCAGCCTCGAGGATGATACGCCCGAGGAGGTGAAGAAGGAGCGCCTGATGATCCTGCAGGAGCGCATCAATCAGCAGGCGATGCAGATCGGGCGCAAGATGGTCGGCACCACCCAGCGCATTCTGGTCTCCGGGTTCTCGCCGCGTGATCCGGGCCTGCTGTCCGGGCGCACCGAGAACAATCGCGTGGTCAACTTCCGCGCCGCCAACCCGACCGAGCTGATCGGCTACCTGGTGGATGTCGAGATCACCGAGGCCTATCCCAATTCGCTGCGTGGCGAGCTCGCCTCTCCCTATCGCTATTGATCACTCGTCGCCCCAGGGATTGACGAGGCGCCATCAGCCCCCACTATCCAGCGGATAGCCACGTTGGCCGTACAGGACAATTGCCCTGTACGGCCATCGCGCATTAAGCTCTTCTCATTCACCTGCATCAGGACATTCGACGCCTTGAGCCACCAGCCCCAGCAAGCCAATCGCATTCTCAACATGACGCTCGAGCCGGCAGACCCACAGCGTCTGGCCAGCCTGACCGGTCAGCGCGACGAGCACCTCAAGCTGATCGAATCCCGACTCGGTGTCACCCTGCGCAACCGCGGCAACGACTTCCAGATCGCCGGCCCCTCGGCTGCCGTCAAGGCCGCAGCCAACGTGCTGGAGCACCTCTATCGCGAGACCGGTGCCGGGGAAGTCGATGCCGAGACCGTCCATCTCTTCCTGCAGGAATCCGGTGTCGAGGCACTGGTGGAAGCCGCGGAAGACCAGGACGTCAGCTACGGCGACGTGGTGATTCGTACTCCCAAGGTGCTGGTCCGCCCGCGCGGCTTCAACCAGCAGGGTTACGTCACCGAGATGCGCAACCACGACATCAACTTCGGCATCGGCCCGGCCGGTACCGGCAAGACCTATCTGGCCGTCGCCGCTGCGGTGGAAGCGCTCAACAATCAGGAAGTGCGCCGTATCCTGCTGGTGCGTCCTGCGGTCGAGGCCGGCGAGAAGCTCGGCTTCCTGCCCGGCGATCTGGCCCAGAAGATCGACCCCTACCTGCGCCCGCTCTATGACGCCCTCTACGAGATGCTCGGCTTCGAGCACGTCAACAAGATGATCGAGCGCCAGATCATCGAGATCGCCCCGCTGGCCTACATGCGTGGCCGGACGCTCAACAATGCCTACATCATTCTCGATGAGTCCCAGAACACCACGCGCGAACAGATGAAGATGTTCCTGACGCGCATCGGTTTCGGCTCCACCGCCGTCATCACCGGGGATGTCTCGCAGGTCGACCTGCCGCGTGGTACCCAGTCGGGCCTTGCGCACGTGCTGGAAGTGCTCAAGGACACTCCCGGGATCAGCATCACCCGCTTCCTCGCCAAGGACGTGGTGCGTCACCCGCTGGTGCAGCGCATCGTCGAGGCCTACGACAGCTTCGAGGCCGAGGAAGAGAAGCAGGAAGGCGAGCGTCGCGAGAAGCGCCAGGCCGAGCGCGAAGCGCGCATGGCGGCACTCAATGCCCAGGGCAGCACGCCGCCGGGGGTGCTCAGTGAGCCAGGCAACTGCCGTGGTCGTGGACCTGCAACTCGCTGTCACCGAGAGCGAGATCGATGGCCAGCCGTTGCCGGCGAGCCATCAGCTCGAGGCCTGGGTGGCCGCGGCGCTGGCAGGGGCCATGGCCGATGACGCCCTGCAGAGTGACGGCGAGGCGGATGACACCCCCTACGAGCTGACCGTGCGCCTGGTGGAAGAGGAAGAAAGCCGCGGGCTCAACCGCGACTATCGCGGCAAGGATTCCTCCACCAATGTGCTGTCCTTTCCGCATGAGCCACTGGATCTCGACGACTTCGCCCTGCCGGCCGAACTGGCGGAGCGTTTCGCCGAGGAAGGCGCTTTCTCGGCGACCTCGTCATCAGCGTACACGTCGTGGCGCGGGAAGCGGCCGCTCAGGGCAAGTCCCTCGAGGACCATTTTGCCCATATGCTCGTGCATGGCACCTTGCACTTGCTAGGTTATGACCATATCGAGGACGATGACGCCGAGCATATGGAAGCCCTCGAGCGTGACGTGCTGGCAGGGCTGGGCATTGCCGACCCCTACCGGGAAGAGAATCAATGATGCCGATGCCCTTTCGCATCGGCAGCACCCGCCGTCGGGTGATGCCTGGTTCGTCCAGGCGTCACCCGGCAGCCCCGATACCCCCACGACGATGGGGTATCGCCACCGAGGAAAAGAGAAACTAACGCATGAGCGAAGACCGATCGGGAAGCCATTCGAAATCCTGGCTCGATAAGCTGTTCGGCGCCTTCTCAAGCGACACCGACGAACCCAGCTCCCGCAGTGAGCTGCTTCAGTTCCTGACCGAGGTAGGCCCACGCCTCAATCTCGATCAGGATGCGATTGCCATCATCGAGGGCGCGCTGGAAATCAGTGACCAGCAAGTCCGCGAGGTGATGATCCCCCGCTCCCAGATGCAGGCCATCCAGGTCGATCAGCGTCCTGAGGAGTACCTGCCGCTGATCCTCGAATCGGCGCATTCCCGCTATCCCGTCATCGACGAGAACCTCGACGAGGTGCTCGGCATCCTGCTGGCCAAGGACCTGCTGCCGCTGATCCTGCAGAACGATAGCGAGCGCAAGCGCTTCGATCTACGCGAAGCCATCCGTCCGGCCATGTTCATCCCGGAGTCCAAGCGCCTCAACAGCTTGCTCAAGGAATTCCGCGAGACCCGCAATCACATGGCGGTGGTCATCGATGAATACGGCGGCACTGCGGGCCTGATCACCATCGAGGACATTCTCGAGCAGATCGTCGGCGACATCGAGGATGAGCACGACACCGATGAGGATGAGGATATCCGTGAGCTGGGCGACGGCCAGTTCGCCGTCAGCGCCCTGACCACCATCGAGGACTTCAACGAGCACTTCGCCACCGACTTCCCGGATGAAGAGTTCGATACCATCGGCGGTCTGATGATCCAGCGCTTCGGTCACATGCCACGTCGCCAGGAGTCGACCGACTTCGCCGGCTGGCGCTTCACCGTGCTCAATGCCGACAACCGTCGCATTCGCCAGGTGCAGGTCTGCCGCCTGGAAGATGCCACCGGTGATGCCCCGCCCTCCGCTGAGCATCGCGCGCACATCAGCGGTGAGTGACCCATGGCGCTGGGCCACCTGCTGGCTCTGATCGCCGGTGTCTTGATCACCCTGAGTTTCGCCCCCTTCGAGCAATGGTGGCTGGGCCCGGTGGGTGCGGGGCTGCTCTACGGCGCCCTGCGCATGCCGAGCGGTGGCTTCCTGCGCGCCTGGTGGTATGGCGTCGGTCTGTTCGGCAGTGGCGCCAGCTGGGTCTATGTCTCGATCCATGACTACGGCTATACCGGCATGCCGCTGGCCGTGCTGCTGACGATGCTGTTCGTCTCCACCATGGCGCTGTTCCCGATGCTGTGGATGGGGCTGTGGCAACGCTTCTGCTCACGCCAGCTGGACGTGCTGTCGTTCGCTGCCGTCTTCGTCATCAGTGAGCTGTTTCGCACCTGGGCCTTCACCGGCTTCCCGTGGCTGCTGCTGGGCAACAGTGCGGTGGGGTCGCCGCTGGCCAATTGGGTGCCGATACTCGGGGTCTACGGCGTCTCGCTGATCATCGCGCTGTCCGGTGCGTTGCTGTGGAACCTGGCACTCAGGCGGCGCTGGCTGACCCTCGTGCCACTGGTGGTGCTATGGGGGGCGGGTCTGCTGCTGCCGACCAGCTGGACGCATCCCGGCGGAGAGCCGGCACGCGTCGCGCTGCTGCAGGGCAACCTGCCGCAGCTGATCAAGTGGAGCGCCGAGGGCCAGCGACGCGCGGCCAATACCTATGCCGCGATGACCCGTGCCGTGCAGGACGATGCCGACCTGATCGTGTGGCCGGAAACCGCACTGCCGATGCTGCGCGATCAGGCCGAACCCTTCCTGGAACGCATCCAGGCGACGCTGCCTCCCAAGACCGGGCTGATCACCGGCATCGTCGAGCGCGACGCCGACAACCGCTTCTTCAACAGCGTGATCCCCATCGATGACCCTTCGGCCCAGTATCGCAAGGAACATCTGGTGCCCTTCGGAGAATATGTGCCGCTGGAGAGCTGGTTGCGTGGCATCATCGGCTTCTTAGACCTGCCGATGTCGAGCATGCAATCAGGCGACAGTCAGCAGGAACCGCTGTTCGTGAGCGGGCTGCGTATCGGGGTCGCCATCTGCTACGAGATCGTCTATCCGGAGCTGGTTCGCCAGCGGGCGCTGAGCTCGACCGTGCTGCTGACCGTGTCCAATGACACCTGGTTCGGTCACTCCATCGGGCCACTCCAGCACCTGCAGATGGCACAGATTCGCGCACTGGAAAACGGACGTTTCCTGCTGCGCGCGACCAGCAACGGGGTGACGGCGATCATCTCGCCACAGGGGGAGATCATTGCCCGCGCCCCGCAGTTCGAGGAGGCGACCGTCACCGGCGACATCCGCCTGCAGCTGGGCATGACGCCCTGGATGCGCTTCGGACTGCTGCCGATATGGATTCTGGTGGGCCTGCTGCTGGCACCGAGCCTGATGCTGGGCATCGGTGAACGTCTGGCGGCACGCCGTGATGCTCGGCAGCGCCTCTGAACAAGCGAGACCATCATGGGCTTCACCGAGTTTCTCGGCATCATCAAGGACCTGATACTGCCACCCGGCGGCCCGCTGCTGCTGCTGATCCTGACCATGCTGATCCTCAAGCGCTGGCCGACTCTGGCGCGGGCGTTGATGGCACTGGCCATTCTTGGCATGTGGCTCCTGGCGTCACCGGTCGTCTCCACACGCCTGATGGCCGGGCTTGAGCGCATTCAGCCCAGTGCACCGGCGGAATGGATTCAGGCTCAGGCGGTGGTCGTGCTGTCCGGTGGCCGTTACTACAATGCGCCGGAGCTGCAGGGACGAGACCGGATCAACGGCGAGACGCTCAGCCGGCTGGACGAAGGCGTGCGGGTCGCGCGCAATGCCGAGCTGCCGATCCTGCTGACCGGCGGCAAGGTCTCGTCATCGGACGATGGCACCCTGGCGGAACTGATGCAGCGCTCGCTGATCGATGAATTCGATTACCCGGCGCGCTGGCTTGAGAACCGCAGCGAGAATACCCAGCAGAATGCGCGCTACACTCGCGAGATGCTCAAGGAAGACGACATCAACAAGATCGTGCTGGTCACCAGTGCCTGGCACATGCCGCGCGCGATGCGCAACTTCCAGAATCAGGGCTTCCGCACCATCATTCCGGCCCCGGTGGGATACACCACCGTCTCCGGGCTGGGAATCGATGCCTGGATTCCCAACAGCTCCGCGCTGACCCAGTCACGCTGGGCACTGCACGAGTGGATCGGCTGGCTGGTGGGTCGCTAGACGCATCGAGGCCACCGACCAGAGACACGACGGGCTGTCCTGCATCCAGCTGGCCTGCCTGAGCCAGGGCCCCAGCTGGCGACGCTGGAAAGCCGGGTCCCGCGTCCATTCATCGCATCCGACATGGGCATTGCCCGCGGGAAGCTCACCCAGCACATCATCGGGAAACGCCAGGCTGGCGCGCGAGTTCACCTTCAGCGAATAACAGCGGTCATGGCTCATGAGGCTGGTACGCAGATAGCGCCAGACGCGCTCCTTGAGAAACCATTGATCGATGTTCGGGGTTTCCACCTGCCGGGGACTCCAGTCCGCCAGCATCCCCTCCATCGAGGGCAGCACCCCGGCGATACCTCCCCAGAGTCCCGCCAGCACGAGATCGGTATGCGTCCACCAATCCCGCATCACATGGAAGAAACGCCCGGATGTCAGCCACATCTGCACGGCTCGTACCTCGCGAAGACTGATGACACTGTCGCAGTCCCGCACCAGGAAATAGCCAACGCCGGGATCATCCGCGACCGCAAATCGCCAGCACAGCCGCTGTCTGAGTGAGTCGGTATTCGGGCGTTCCACCAGCTCGGCGTCCAGCTGCCGGGCGATGTCCAGAAAATCCTCTGGCACACTGTCGTCGTGATACAGCCGCACCTGCCAGCCCGGGTAGAGCACCGGTGCCAGCAACAGGTTATGCAACATGCCATTCAGATAACGCGGCCCCTGGCCCCAGAGACCATAGGACAGCACTCGCCGCTTGCCGGCTGCCACCGCCGATGGGGCTCTGGAGGGCAATGCCCAGTCCTTGGCAAGCGGCTGGTCTCCGTACGCGACATCCTTGAGCTCCAATGCGCGACTGCCGAAGCCACGTGCCTGAGCATGGCGCCCCAGGCGTGCACAGCAGGAGGCCAATGCATCGAACAGTACCGGATTGCGGCTTCCTCCATCGACCAGCCTCTGCCCAGCGGCGATGGCCCCTGACGCATCACCCGCCCGCGACAGGCATACCACCCGATTGAGGGAGATTTCTTCATCCTCGGGGCATTCATCACAACCCTGGCCGAGTATCTGACCGGCAGCGCGATAATCCCCCAGCAGGAACAGGTAGTAGGACACCTGCTTGAAGAGGCCCGCGGCACGCGGGCGAGCCTGTTGATTGAAATGCGCGATCATGCACTGGACGGCTCGGGCGCGATGCCCTGCCGTCCACTCCTGATGCGCTGGCAGGAACCAGTCGTGCGGTGTCGCCATCAGTCCCGGGGGTCCGCATCGGTTGATGGCGCGGGTTGCGGCGCCCCGCGTGCGAAGAAACGGTGCCCACAGGCATGGCAGGGCTCCAGTACGCTGGGGCGCGTCAAGGTCGTGATGGCCTCGCAATGCACGCAGTGCAGCAGCCCCGGCGCGATGACTTCTCCACTGGTGTAGTCGGCGCGAGCGGCCTCGAGGTCTTCCTCGAAGTGCGCGCGGTCCACCACGGTGCGATCCGCGATGGACATCAGCGCGGAACTGACGCTGCGCGACAGCACGTCGAGATCAATCCCCAGCCAGCTGGCGACCCCTTCGCCACCGGCCGCCAGGTGGCGACGGAATTCCTGCATGTCCCGCTCGACCCAGGCACGCAGCAGCGCCAGCTCGTCGCGGGTGAACTCCTCGACCTCGGCCTCGAACTTCACCGCTTCATCCAGCTCGACCTTGAGCCCTTCCCAGGACAACTCGCCGCTGCTGTCTTCCAGACGCGTCAGGATTCGCCCATAGGCATCGCCGAGACGTCCTTCCCCTTCGCCCTGCGGCTGGCGGGAGGGCGGGAGGGCATCGGGGTATCTTCAAAGCCGCTGTCATGCGAGGACGTGGTGGCACTGGCGGGATCGTGGCACTGGCGGGATCGTGCGGATCACGGGGTTCACGTGGTTGGCTCATGGACTCTCCTTGTATCATCAGCGTCTCCCGGTCTGCGGGAGGGCCATGGCAGTCGCCTCCCCTACCTGAGGCCTGGCGTCTGGGGTAGACTTGACCCCATCGCTGACAGTGGCGGCCTTGCCAAGCGGACCGCCCATCTCTTCACGCCCTGCCTGCCCGCTTGGACAGGTACAGGCCAACGCCAAGGTAGCAACGGACCCGATGGACTCACAGGATACGTCTCAACAGTACGCTCCCGACCAGATCGAACAGGCTGCCCAGCAGTACTGGGAGAAAAATCAGTGCTTCAAGGCGGTGGAAGATGCCAACCGCGAGAAGTTCTACTGCCTGTCGATGTTCCCCTACCCCAGCGGCAAGCTGCACATGGGGCACGTGCGTAACTACACCATCGGTGACGTGATCTCGCGCTTCCAGCGCATGCAGGGCAAGAACGTGATGCAGCCGATGGGCTGGGATGCCTTCGGCCTGCCGGCGGAAAATGCCGCGATGAAGAACAACGTCGCGCCGGGCAAGTGGACCCACGAGAACATCGCCTACATGCGCGATCAGCTCAAGGCGCTGGGCTTCGCCTACGACTGGAGCCGTGAGTTCGCGACCTGTGACCTGGAATACTACCGCTGGGAACAATGGTTCTTCGCCAAGCTGGTCGAGAAGGGAGTCGTCTACAAGAAGAGCTCCATCGTCAACTGGGACCCGGCGGACCAGACCGTGCTCGCCAATGAGCAGGTCATCGACGGCCGTGGCTGGCGCTCCGGCGCGCTGATCGAGCGCAAGGAAATCCCGCAGTGGTTCCTGCGCATCACCGACTATGCCGAAGAGCTGCTGGCCGACCTCGACAAGGTCGAGTGGCCGGAACAGGTCAAGACCATGCAGCGCAACTGGATCGGCAAGTCGCGGGGTGTCGAGCTCAGCTTCGGCCTCGATGCCGAGGCAAGCCAGGTGCAGGAATCCCTGACCGTCTTCACCACGCGTCCGGACACCCTGATGGGCGTGACCTACGTCGGTGTCGCCGCCGCTCACCCGCTGGCCAAGGCCGCGGCAGAGCACAATGCCGAGCTTGCCGAGTTCAACGCCGAATGCGCGCGTGGCGGCACCAGCGAAGCCGACATGGCAACCATGGAAAAACGCGGCATGGATACCGGCTTCAAGGCCATCCATCCGCTGACGGGCCGTGAAGTGCCGGTCTACGTCGCCAACTTCGTGCTGATGGAATACGGCACCGGTGCCGTGATGGCCGTGCCGGCCCACGACGAGCGCGACCACGAATTCGCCACCAAGTACGGCCTGCCCATCGAAGCCGTGATCGCCGATGCCGACGGCAACGCGCCTGACGTCAGCGACGCCGCCTTCACCGAGCACGGCGTGCTGATCAACTCCGGCGACTTCAATGGGCTCGACTTCGAGAGCGCCTTCGATGCCATCGCCGCACGTCTGGTCGAGCAGGGCCGTGGTGAGGTCAAGACCAACTTCCGCCTGCGCGACTGGGGCGTCTCGCGTCAGCGCTACTGGGGCGCGCCGATTCCGGTCAAGAATGGTCCGAATGGCGAATCCATCCCGCTGACCGACGACGAGCTGCCGGTCGAGCTGCCACTGGAAGTCGAATTCGACGCCTCCGGCGGTTCGCCGATCAAGAAGATGCCGTCCTTCAGTGACCTGGGCGATGGCTGGCAGCGCGAGACCGACACCTTCGACACCTTCATGGAGTCCTCCTGGTACTACGCGCGCTTCTGCTGCGCGGACAATGCCGAGGCCATGCTGGACGAGCGCGCCAACTACTGGCTGCCGGTCGACTACTACATCGGCGGCATCGAGCACGCCATCCTGCACCTGCTCTACTCGCGCTTCTTCCACAAGCTGATGCGGGACTTCGGCCTGGTCGACAGCGATGAGCCGTTCAAGCAGCTGCTGACCCAGGGCATGGTGGTCGCGGATACCTACTACCGCATCAACGAGAAAGGCGGCCGCGACTGGTTCAACCCGCTGGACGTGGACGTCGAGACCGACGACAAGGGCCGTGCCATCAAGGCCGTGCTGAAGTCCGATGGCCTGCCGGTGGAGATCGGTGGCACCGAGAAGATGTCCAAGTCCAAGAACAACGGCGTGGACCCGCAGTCGATGATCGACCGCTTCGGCGCCGACACCGTACGTCTGTTCATGATGTTTGCCGCACCGCCCGAGCAGTCGCTGGAGTGGTCCGATTCCGGTGTCGAGGGCGCGCATCGCTTCGTCAAGCGTGTCTGGCGCCTGGTTCACGAGCACGTCGCTGCCGGCACCCCGGCCGCGTTGGACGTGGCAGGCCTGAACGATGACCAGAAGGCGCTGCGTCGCAAGACGCACGAGACCATCGCCAAGTGCAGCGATGACATCGGCCGCCGTACCACCTTCAACACCGCCATCGCGGCCGTGATGGAGCTGGTCAACGCCATCAGCCGCTTCGAGGACGCCTCCGAGCAGGGCCTGGCCGTCAGCCGTGAAGCCGTCGAGGCCTGCGTGCTGTTGCTGTCACCGATCATCCCGCATGCCAGCCACTCGCTGTGGGCGACACTGGGCCACGAGGAAGCCGTGATCGACGCCAGCTGGCCGGTCGCGGACAGGGATGCGATGAAGAAGGACAGCATCGAGCTGGTCGTGCAGGTCAACGGCAAGCTGCGGGCGCGTCTGTCCTTCGCCGCCGATGCCGACCGTGATGCCATCGAGGCTGCTGCCCTGGCAGATGCCAACGTCACCAAGCACACCGATGGCAAGACGGTGCGCAAGGTCATCGTGGTACCGGGCAAGCTGGTCAACATCGTCGCCAACTGACATGCAGCGCTCTCGCAGGACATTCATGACACTCGTTCATGACAGGAGGTCACGGTGACGCAGGCGAATTCCAACAGTGCATCAGTGGACGCATCACGCCGCCTGATGGCGGCCATTGGCGTCGGCGTCGCGCTGACGTTGAGCGGCTGTGGCTTCCAGCTGCGCGATTACGACGCCACGCCGATGGCCATCACCGAACTCGATGTCCAGGCACCGAACACCGATACCCACGACGCGCTGCGCGAAGCGCTCAAGCAGGCCGACATCCGCCTGAGCGATGATGCACCACTGCGCCTGAATCTGGGCAAGCTGAATGAAGACGTCCATCAGATCACCTTTGGTGATGCAGGCAGCATCAAGCGCGAGCTGACCTATCGTGTCGTCTACTCGCTGCAACGCAAGTCGGACGGTGCCTACCTGGCCAACCAGCAGGAGCTGGAAGCCAGCAGCGACTACTACACCAACGACGACAACCTGCTCAACACCGATGACGTGCGTGAACGTGCCGGTGAGCAGAATGATCGTGAGCTGAGTCGTCAGCTGATGGACCGCCTGCGCGCCATCACCCCCTGAACTCCCCGTGCAGGATCGAAGGACACTCATGAAGGTCTATCCCGACAAGCTGGAAGAGCAACTCAACAAGCGCCTGTCTCCGGTCTATATCGTGGCGGGCGACGAGCCTCTTATCCATCAGGAAAGCTGCGACGCCATCCGGCGCGCGGCGCGTGCGGCCGGCGTCGAGGAGCGGGAAGTCCTTCACGTCGAGAACGGTTTCCAGTGGGGCCGTCTGACCGAATCTGCCGCCAGCATGTCACTGTTCGCCTCGCGCAAGCTGATCGAGCTGCGCCTGGGCACCCAGAGCGCCGGCCAGGAAGGCAGCAAGGTGCTCAAGGCCTATGCCGAGCGCATCGAGAAGGATGGCGACATCCTGCTGATCACCGCCGCACGCCTCGACCGCAAGGTGCAGCAGACGGCGTGGTTCAAGGCGCTCGAGAAGGTGGGAGTGTTCATCGCGGTCTGGCCGGTGGATCATTCCCGCCTCGGCTTCTGGATTCGTGATCGCGCCCGCCTGCATGGCCTGGAACTGAATCAGGACGCCGCCCGGCTGCTGGCCGAGCGCATCGAAGGCAATCTGCTGGCCGCGGACCAGGAGCTGCAGAAGCTGGCGCTGCTGCACCCGCCGGGCGCACGCCTGGATGGCAATGCCATCGCCCAGGGGGTCGAGGACAATGCCCGCTATGATGTCTTCACGCTGGCGGATGCCTGCCTGAAGGGCGAGATCGAGCGCAGCGGGCGTATCGTGCTGGGTCTGCGGGGAGAAGGGGTCGAGCCGCCGGTGATCCTGTGGGCCTTGACGCGCGAGCTGCGCACCCTGCTCTCGCTGCGTCAGCACCTCGATCAAGGCCAAAGCTTCGAGCATGCCTGCAAGGCGCAGAAACCGATGATCTTCGACAAGCGACGTCCCTTCTATCAACAGGCGCTCAATCGTCTGCCCCACAAGCGTCTGCACAAGCTGCTGCTGTTCTCGCAGCGACTCGACATGGCGATCAAGGGCGGAATGACGCTGCCTATCTGGGACGGGATGGTGGATCTCGCCCTGACGCTCGCCGGTGGACGCGGCCCGCTGGCCGAACTGCCTCATGCCTACAAGGTGGGGTGATCCTGGCACGGTCCGACGTGCCTCTGACACGAGGGAGATCCCATGCAGATGACACCCCCGTTGCTTGGCGAAGGCGTCAGTGTCGAGACCCTGCGTCGATGGCTCGCCGAAGGCAACACGCTGACCGTGGAGATCCAGACGCTGGATCAGGGGCTGTATCTGGTGCGCCTGCATCATGCCGACGGCATCAGTCGTCTGGTCGATGAAGACGGCCAGTCCCTGCGCTTCACCGGCACGCAGTGGATCAGTCGCCTGTTGCTGCCGCTGGGGCTGACGCATGGCGTGCAGACCTGGGCGGAAGTGCAGGATGAGATGATCGGCCTCCCCACCACTCCGGTCGACAATGCCAGCCTGCTGGCCCATGGCACGCGTGTGGCGTTCAAGACGCTGTAGCTTCTGTCATTGCGGCACGCCCCTGTGACTCACGTGGGCGCTCGATCCGCGCTCAGTGCGCCTCCTCGACCTTCGACTTCACGAAGGCGGGATATCCATAGAGCTTGCGTGGATTGTCGCGGAAGATCTTCTCGCGCATCTCGCGCTCCGGCAGCCAGCGCTGCATCAATTCCGCCAGCGTGTCCTCCTCCGGCATCTCGACCCCGATATGCGGATGCGGCCAGTCACTGCCCCACACCACGCGTTCGGGATTGGCGGAAACCAGTGCCCGCGCCAGTGCCGTGACATCGGAATACGGCAGGCGTCCCCGGGTGGTGAGTCGATATGGCGCCGACAGCTTGGCCCAGGTACGTCCCTGCTTGAGCATCCGACACAGCGCGGTGAAACCGGGACATTCCGGCCCCCGTGAAGCCGCGAGGTGGCCCATGTGGTCGATCACCACCGGCACCGGCAGACTGCCGAGCCGTGCCTCCATGTCACGGAAGGTCGAGACATCGATCAGGCATTCCAGATGCCAGTCGAAGCGGGCCAGACGGTCCGCCAGCAGCACGACATCACGCCAGCGCAGCCCGCCGGAGAAGATCAGATTGAGGCGCACCCCACAGACGCCCAGCCTGGAGAGCCGCTCAAGCTCTGCATCACTGATCTCGGGCGAGACCACGGCGATGCCACGATAATCCAGCCCGCGCTCACGACAGTTCTCGAGGCTGTCGCACAGCAGGCGATTGTCATAGCCATAGACACTTGGCTGGATCAGGACGCCATGACGGGCGCCAAGCGCGTGGTGCATTTCCAGCGCGTCCTTGAGCCCGAATTCGGCAGGGTTGTAGGTCCTGTCTTCCGCCAGCGGATAACGCACCGGATCGCCGAACACATGAAGGTGGCAATCAATGCTGCCCGGAGGCAGCCGGAACGTCAGGGGATGCGGCAGGGGGCGTGGCGGTGCCGCACACGGCAGATCCTGCTCGACATGGTTCCAATCCATCGATGCGACTCCCTCGCGTAACCTCGATCATCAAGCCCGGGGCGACGTCACGCTTAATCGCCCACTGCCACGATACTGCGCCGCCCTTCTCGTTTCCAGACAAAAGCCTGCCGACGAAAAAGCGGCATGTCCGAAGACATGCCGCTTGAGGTATCAGCGAGGCCTGATCGCTGACGAAAGGCGCTGACCGAAGCCGCTGACGTTCAGTCGAGTCGCTCGAAGACCGTCGCGACGCCCTGGCCCATGCCGATGCACATGGTCGCCAGCCCCAGGCGCGTGTTCTGCTGCTTCATGACGTTGAGCAAGGTGGTGCAGATACGCGAGCCGGAACAGCCCAGCGGATGCCCCAGCGCGATGGCGCCGCCGTTGAGGTTGACCGCCGTGTCGGCGCGCTCCAGCAGGCCGAGGTCCTTGAGCACAGGAATCGATTGCGCCGCGAAGGCCTCATTGAGCTCGACGGTCTGGATATCGTCGATGGTCAGCCCCGCTGCCTTGAGTGCCTGCTTGGAGGCCGGCACTGGTCCATAGCCCATGATGGAGGCATCGCACCCGGCCACACCGGTGGACAGTACGCGGGCGATGGGCTTGAGACCCAGCGCTTCGGCGCGCTCGGCACTCATCACCGCCATGCCCGAGGCACCCACGGAAAGTGCGGAGGAGGTACCCGCCGTCACGGTGCCGCCCTTGGGATCGAACACCGGCTTGAGGTTGCCCATCGATTCCATGCTGGCATCGCCACGGATGACCTCATCACGGGTCACCATCACGCGACGCCCCTCGGCATCATGGCCCTCGACGCCGATGATCTCGTCATCGAAACGGCCTTCATCGGCGGCCGCCTGGGCACGCTGGTGAGAGCGCACGCCGAACTCATCCTGCTGCTCACGACTCACGCCGTGCATCTTGCCGAGCAGTTCCGCGGTCAGGCCCATCATCATCGCGGCCTTGGCCGCGTGCTTGCTGGCCGCCGGGTTGACGTCGACCCCATGCGCCATCGGCACGTGCTCCATGTGCTCGACACCCCCGATGATGTAGAAGTCGCCCATGCCGGCCTTGATGTTGGCGGTGGCGATATGCAGCGCGCTCATCGAGGAGCCACACAGCCGGTTGACCGTCTGCGCCGGCACGCTGCGCGGGATGCCGGTCATGATGGCGGCATTGCGCGCGATGTTCATGGCCTGTTCCAGGGTCTGGTTGACGCAGCCCCAGATGACGTCATCGACCTCTGCCGGCACCAGGCCGGGGTTGCGGTCGAACAGCGCCTGCATCACCGCGGCGGACAGGTTCTCGGCGCGCACGTGGCGGAAGGCCCCATTCTTGGCCTTGGCCATGGCAGTGCGCACGCCATCGACGATTACCACATCTCTCGAATTCAGATTCATTGTCTGGCTCCCTCATGGCCCTCGCTGTCGCGAGAGCCGAAAATTCTGGTCGGATAGTGCTGGCCCCACTTGGGTGTGCTCAGCAATCAGAGGCTCAGGCGTAGAAGGCGTCGCCGCGCTTGGCGCGCTCACGCAGTGCCTCGGTCGGGCGATACAGCGGCCCCAGCTCATCGGCCAGGCTGTCGGCCAGCGCGACGAACTCTGCCACGCCCATGGCATCGACGTAGCGCAGTGCGCCACCACGGAACGGCGGGAAACCGATGCCGTAGATCAAGGCCATGTCCGCCTCGGCCGGCGTACCGACAATGTCATCTTCCAGACACCGGATGGTTTCCATGCACAGCGGCACCATCATGCGCGCGATGATGTCGTCATCGGAGAATTCGCGCGTCTCGCTGACCACTTCACTGACCAGTGCCTGCGCCGCTTCATCAGGCAGCTTTTTCGGCTTGCCCTTGCGGTCTTCCTCATAGCGATAGAAGCCCAGGTCGTTCTTCTGACCCAGTCGCTTGTTGTCGTACATCACCTGAATGGCGGTCTTGCCCTCACGCGCCATGCGATCCGGGAAGCCTTCGGCCATCACCGCATTGGCGTGGACCGCAGTGTCCATGCCGACCACATCCAGCAGGTAGGCCGGGCCCATCGGCCAGCCGAACTTCTCCATCACCTTGTCGACGCGCTGATAGTCGGCGCCCTTCTCGACCAGCAGGCTGAAGCCACCGAAGTAGGGGAACAGCACGCGGTTGACCAGGAACCCCGGGCAGTCGTTGACGACGATCGGTGTCTTGCCCATCTGACGGGCGTAGGCGACGGTCGCGGCGATCGCCGCGTCGCTGGATTTCTCGCCACGGATGACTTCCACCAGCGGCATGCGATGCACCGGGTTGAAGAAGTGCATGCCGCAGAAGTTCTCGGGACGCTTGAGTGATTCCGCCAGACGCGTGATGGAAATGGTCGAGGTATTGGACGTCAGGATGGTGGTATCCGCCACGTTGTCCTCGAGCTCGGCCAGCACCGACGCCTTGACCTTGGGGTTCTCGACCACCGCCTCGACGACCAGATCCACGTTGCCGAAATCGCCATAGGACAGCGTCGGGCGAATGTTGGACAGCCCCTGCGCCATCTTCTCGGTGGTCAGCTTGCCGCGCTCGACGCCCTTGCCGAACAGCTTGCGCGCTTCCTTCAGGCCAAGCTCGATGGCCTCGCCATTGATGTCCTTCATCAGGATCGGCGTGCCCTTGCTGGCGCTCTGATAGGCGATGCCACCGCCCATGATGCCGGCACCCAGTACGGCAGCCTGCTGGATCTTGCTCGCCTGCTTCTCGTATCCCTTGGCTTTCTTCTTGACCACCTGATCGTTCATGAACAGGCCGACCAGATTGAAGGCCACGTCGGTCAGCGCCATCCGGGCGAAGGTCTTGGCCTCGATGGCCTGGGCACGCTCACGCGATTCGCCCGCGCCCTTCTGGATGACCTTGATGGCCTCCACCGGCGCCGGATAGTGCGGGCCGGCCTTGCCTGCCACGAAGCCCTTGGCGGTCTCGAAGGCCATCATCTGCTCGATGGCATTGAGCTTGAGCGGCGAGGTCTTCTCGAGACGCCGTGCCATGTAGTCCAGCTCACCCGCATTGGCGCGCGCCAGAATGTCGAGTGCCGCCGCGTCCAGCTCGGCCACCGGCAGCACGGCATCGACGGCGCCGACTGCCAGGGCCTTGTCGGCGCGATTCTCGGTGCCCCCACAGATCCATTCGATGGCATTGTCCGCCCCGATCAGGCGCGGCAGACGTACGCAGCCCGCCCAGCCCGGAATGATGCCGAGCTTGGTCTCCGGCAGGCCGATCTTCGCGCTGTCCGCCATGACGCGGAAGTCGGTGGTCAGGGTGATCTCGCAGCCACCGCCCAGCGCCAGCCCATTGATGGCGGTGACGGTGGGGAACGGCAGGTCCTCGATGGCATTGAAGATGCCATGGACGGTCATGTTCATGTCGATGAGGAAGGCTTCATCCTTCTCGAACATCTGATGGAACTCGGTGATATCGGCACCGACCACGAACGCTTCCTTGGCGGAGCGGATGACCAGCCCCTTCAGGTCGGCCGTCGCCTTGATGGCCTCCACCGCCTCCCCCAGCTCCTTGAGTACGTAGCTGGCCAGCTTGTTGACCGATTCGCCTTCAAGATCGAGGGTCAACAGGGCGATGGCGTCCTGATTGGCCTCGACGGATAGCGTTTTGCCTGAATAGATCATCCACGGATCTCCACAAGAGAAAGGGGTGAAGGGGCTGTCAGGCGCAGGATGGTCTCTGCCATTGGTCTCTGCCATGGGTGCGCTGGCAACCGGCCTCGCCGGACTCGAAGCTTCCAGAGGCGCCGCAGGAGAGTCATCTCTCGCCACAGCGCTTCATACAAGCGTTTGAATACAGCCAGCTTGGGCCAGAGACGGGCAAAGATCAAGCCTGCGGACATTAGCGAAAGGTCGGGGGTCCGGGGCTGTCTCCATGCCGGTTCCTGTCTCTGGCGCCTGACATCGACAGCGGGTGTGGGCAAAGATCGACGCTACACCCGGAAAGGCAGTCGCGTTACTCTTGGCGCTTTCCCGACACGCAGGCTGGCAGCGGCATATCCTTGCCCTCCAGCAGGCTCTCAAAGGCCACACCGATATCATGCTTTCATGAGCAGCACTCTCACCGCCCTGTATCTGCGCCTGACCGGCATCGTCGAACGCACCAAGCGCTGGCACTGGCTATGGCCTCCCATCGGCTTCGCTGCGGGCATCTGCAGTTTCTTCCTCGTCAATCGTCAGCAATGGCTGGGTGGCATGCTGGCGCTGGGCATGATGCTGGCCTGGTTGATCCTGATCGCCGAAGGCCTGTGGAGCCGTCTGCGCCGTCATCGCGGCCAGAATGCCCTGCCCCGCAAGCTGGCCACCTTCGTGGCGCAGCTGATCCAGCAGGAGACCCTGTGCTTCACGTTGCCGTTCTTTCTGGCGACGACCGACTGGGCCAGTGGCCAGGCAGGCTTCACCTTGCTGCTGTGCGGCGCGACTCTGCTGTCGATACTCGACCCCTTCTACTACCGACTGGCCGAGCGCCATCGCTGGCTGTACTTCGGCTTCCACGCCCTGTGCGTATTCGTCGTGGTACTGGTCACCCTGCCCCTGCTGCTGGAACTGACCACCGGCGAGAGTCTGTTGGCTGCGTGTGCCGCGATGAGCCTGTTCGCGCTGCCCAGTGTCGCCAACCTGCGGATTGCCCGCGGGCTGGTCGGTGGCCTGGCGATGATCGGCATCAGCGTGATGCTGGGGGTGGGCGCATGGGGGGCACGCGCCTGGATTCCGCCTGCCACGCTCTGGATCAACGCCAGCAGCCTCTCGCCGGACTTCGACACCGCGGCGCGGACACCGCGGGGCGAGATGCATCTGACCCCAGCGCAACTCTCCGCCAGAGGCCTCTACGCCTACACGGCCATTCGCGCCCCACGCGGGTTGTCGGAGAAGGTCTATCACGTCTGGCGACATGACGGAGAAGTGGTGGATCGCATCGCCTTGAACATCAACGGCGGTCGCAAGGAAGGTTATCGGGCATGGACACACAAGACGGCCTTCCCCAAGGGCAGCGAGGGGGAATGGGAAATCGATGTCGAGACCATGAACGGGCAACGCATCGGCAGTCTGCGCTTCCTCGTCAGTGATGATCCGCAGGTAGCCACCTTCGCGGACAGCAGCCTGGCACGGCCGGCGGGCATCCCCGGCTGGCGGATCACCAACCTGATTCCGGGCCTGTAACGCTTCGCGACGTGAGTGACCCTGAAGCGTGAACCCTCGGTTACTCGACCTTGGGCGTAAAATTCGTTCGCAGGCTTGTAATTATCCAGGCTGCCTAGCATGCTGAGGACAAGGGCGGCACCGAGGGGTGCCAGGATAAAAGCCCACTCATCCTTTGCACTCTGTGGACGACATACCCATGCATGAAGATATCGGGCTAAAGCTTTCCCGCCTGCCGCGCCTATGGCGCGCCATCCTGGACCAGCGACTGTCCCCGCTTGGGCTGACACAAACCCGCTGGATGACGCTGGTACACCTGTGGCGACTCGGAGACGGCCAGCCACAATGTGATCTGGCACGCTCCATCGGCATTGAGGCACCGTCTCTGGTACGCACGCTGGATCAGCTCAGCGAGCAGGGACTGGTGGAACGCCGCGCCTGTGAGGAAGACCGCCGCACCAAGCGCATCTTCCTGACACACAAGGCACTGCCGCTGATCGAGAAGATCGATGCCATCGCCGAGCAGACCCGCATCGAGATGCTCGAGGGGCTCACGCCGGAGCAGGTCGACCAATTCTGCGAATGCCTGCGCGTCATGGAACGCAATGGCCTGGAAATCTCCGAGAAGGTGCCGGAAAGCGCCTGAGCGAGCGTGTCCGGATACGCCAGCTGGAAAGGAAAAAGCCCCCATCGAGTGACTCGACGGGGGCTTTTTTCGGGGGGTTGCGCCTGGCGCACTGGCAATACGTTGATGCAAGTCATTGTCTTCCGGGGGTCGGCAAGCCTAGCATGGAAGCAGGTGCACGACGCCACTCGAATGGCCCACCTCTACGGGAGGAATTCAGGATGAGCAACGAATACAAGCATGTACTGGTCGCTGTCGATCTGACCAAGGATTCCCACCTGGTACTGGAACGCGCACTGCCCATCGCCAAGCGCAATGGTGCCAAGGTGTCCATCATGCATACCCTCGAGCCACTGGGCTTTGCCTATGGCGGGGACATCCCGATGGATCTGACCAGCATTCAGGATCAGCTGGATTCCCATGCCCGTGAGCGACTGGGGGATATCGCCACGCCACACGGTATCGCGCCTGAAGATCAGCATGTCGTGGTCGGCATGCCGGACAGCGAGATTCATCGCTTTGCCGCGGAACATGACGTGGATCTGATCGTGGTCGGCTCACATGGTCGCCATGGCTTCGCCCTGCTGCTGGGCTCCACCTCCACTGGTGTCCTGCATGGTGCCCGGTGTGATGTGCTGGCCGTCCGAGTGGGGGCAGATGACAGCGAAGAATGACGCCGGCTCAGCCTTCCTGCATGGCCTCAAGCTCCATCCAGCGCTCCATCGTCTCTTCCAGCACCTGCTGCTTGTGGCTGAGCTTCTCGAGCGTCGTCTTCACGGCCTTGGCATCCCCCGTGTAGAACTCGGGCGCCGCGATCTCGGCTTCCAGCGTCGCGATCTCCGCTTCCAGCGTCTCGATGGTCGCCGGAATCAGATCCAGCTCGCGCTGGAACTTGTAGGGCAGCTTGACCTTCTTGGGGGCCTGCTGCGCCTGGGCGGCCTCACGCTTGCGACGCTCATCCTCGGCCTGCGCCTCACGACGGTGCTTTTCCTCGCGCTCACGCTCGACTTCCCACGGTGCCGGCGGCAGATGCCCGCCCTGACGTATCCAATCGCTGTAGCCCCCGACATACGGCTTGACGATCCCGTCGCCCTCAAAGGCCAGGATATTGGTGACCACGTTGTCCATGAAGGCACGGTCGTGGGAGACCAGCAGCACGGTACCGTCGAAGTCGAGCAGCAGCTCCTCGAGCAGCTCCAGCGTCTCGACATCCAGGTCGTTGGTCGGCTCATCCAGCACCAGCACGTTGGCCGGCATGGTGAACAGACGCGCCAGCAGCAGGCGATTGGACTCGCCCCCTGACAGCGAACGCACCGGCTGACGCGCGCGGTCCGGCGTGAACAGGAAGTTCTGCAGGTAGCTCATCACGTGCATGTCACGCCCGCCGACCGTGACACGGTCGCTGCCGCGCGCCACGTTGTCGTAGACGGTGGCTTCCATGTCCAGGCCCTTGCGCAGCTGATCGAAGTAGGCGATCTGAAGCTTGGTGCCTTCGATGCGCTTGCCTTCACTGGCCTCGAGCTGACCCAGCAGGATATGCAGCAGCGTCGTCTTGCCCGCGCCGTTGCGCCCCAGCAGGCCGACCTTGTCGCCGCGCTGGATCTCGACGCTCAGGTCACGGATGACCCACTTGCCCTGCGCCTCGTCGTAGCGATAGCTGACATTTTCCAGCTCCACGACGCGCTTGCCGCTGCGCTCGGCAGAATCGACGGCGATACGCGCACGGCCCTGCACCTCACGACGCTGTCCACGCTCATCACGCATCTTCTCCAGCGCGCGCACGCGACCTTCGTTACGGGTGCGGCGCGCCTTGATGCCCTGGCGGATCCAGGTCTCTTCCTGGGCCAGTTTCTTGTCGAATTCGGCGTTTTCCTTGGCCTCGACATCCATCTCGTGCTGCTTCTGGGCCTGATAGGCCGCGTAATCGCCCGGATAACGGCCGAGGCGGCCACGGTCCAGCTCCAGAATCTGGGTCGCCAGGCGCTTGAGGAAGGCCCTGTCGTGGGTGATGAACAGCACGGCGCCGGAGAAGGCCGCGACCTGCTCTTCCAGCCAGGCGATGGTATCGAGATCCAGATGGTTGGTCGGCTCATCGAGCAGCAGCAGGTCCGGGTCGGATACCAGCGCACGCGCCAGCGCGACACGCCGACGCCAGCCACCGGAGAGATCTTCCATCATGGTGTCTTCCGGCAGGCCCAGGCGGGTCAGCACGGTATCGATACGCTGCTGGAACTGCCAGCCATCGACGCTTTCCAGCGCGACCTGCACGTGCTCGAGACGCTTGAGGTCCGGTTCCGGATCACTGATCAGGTGATGGTATTCCGCCAGCAGCGCACCTGCCTGCGGCAGGCCTTCGGCAACGATATCGAAGATCGTGCGACCTTCCGCCGCCGGCAGATCCTGGGAGAGCACACCGATCTTGAGGCCCGGCGCCTTCCACAGCTCACCGGCATCGGCCTGGAACTCGCCGGTGATCAGCTTGAGCAGGGTCGACTTGCCGGTACCATTGCGGCCGACGAGCGCCAGGCGCTCGCCGCGCTCGACGACAAGATCCGCCCCATTGAGCAGAACGTGATGGCCATAGGCCAGCTGTAGATTTTCCAGTCGTAACAATGCCATGTGCAGCAGCAACTCGTGACGGGTCCGGGGCCGGGAAGGCCGCGGAGGAAGTGGGAGTCAGGCGGACAGGCC
This sequence comes from Cobetia sp. ICG0124, assembly GCF_004006355.1. NCBI lineage: Bacteria > Pseudomonadati > Pseudomonadota > Gammaproteobacteria > Oceanospirillales > Halomonadaceae > Cobetia > Cobetia sp. ICG0124. The sequence continues at coordinate 2,713,540 of NZ_CP024893.1, forward strand.
GCCGCCAGCGACGCGCGCCGGAGAATGACGCCATTCTACCCGAGGCGCAGCGTACAGGCGATGGAAGACACCGCAAGGGCTGAAAGACATCGGCGGCTTGGGTAGAATGGCCGACCACTTGAAAGCACGTCGTGCGCCTGGCATTGCCAACCTTTCACTGCCGTGTTCCTTCTCCCTCCCCCGTGACTCAAGGGTGTTCGATGTCCGCGCTTCCTCCCCATGCTGATCCCTCAGCGCTGCCCTGCTATGACCCGGAGCAACTGAGCGAGACCTCGCTTGCCGACCTGTGCGCCGACCTGTCCCTCGATGACAGCGAGCGCCAGACGGCCCTGACACGGCTGGCGCCGGCGCTGCGCTTCGCAAGCCCGACGCCGCTGATCGACATCGGCGTCAACCTGACCCATGAAAGCTATGCTCAGGACATCGAGGGCACCTTGCTGCGAGCTCGCGCGGCGGGCGTCAGCCAGCAGATCCTGACCGGCACCAGCCTGGACGGCTCGCGTGAGGCTCAGGCGCTGGCGGCGCGCTATCGTGGCCTTTCTGCCACCGCCGGTGTGCATCCGCATGATGCCAGCCAGTGGAACGATGGTGTCGAGCGCGGTATCCGGGAGCTGCTGGCCCAGCAGGAAGTGGTCGCGGTGGGCGAATGCGGCCTGGATTTCAATCGCAACTTTTCCACGCCCGCCGAGCAGGCTCGCGCCTTCGAGGCCCAGCTGACCCTTGCCGCCGAGACAGGATTGCCACTGTTTCTGCATGAACGTGACGCCGGCCGACAGATGCTCGAGATGCTCAAGCACTGGCGGGATGACATCAGCCACGCGGTCGTGCACTGCTTCACCGGCGAGCGTGAGACACTATATGGCTATCTGGATCTCGACCTGCATATCGGGCTGACCGGCTGGCTGTGCGATGAACGCCGCGGCGAGCACCTGCGCAGCCTGTGTCGCGAGATTCCGCTGGAACGCCTGATGCTGGAAACCGACTGCCCCTATCTGGTGCCACGCAATCTGCCCGCCAAGCTCAAGGGACGCCGCCACGAACCCTCGCTGCTGGTCTGGATTCTGGCCGAGGTCGCTGCCCTGCGCGGCATGGAGATGGAAGCGCTGGCGCAGGCCACCACGGCGACTGCCACCCGCTTCTTCCGCCTGCCCGCGGCCTGACACGGCACGCCTTCCCTTGCACGCCCTTCTTTGCACGCTTCCCTGCTCTGGACACGACAATGCACGAATACGAACCTGAAACAGGCGACTTCCCCGCCTTCATCGCCGTCGAGACAGGCGAGGACTCAAGCCTGCCCCTGGCCATCGCCTGGGCCCTGCCCGATGGGCAGATGAAGCATGTCCTGATTCAGCCTGACGATGAATGGCTGGATGGGGAAATGCTGGAACTGGGCGACTACAGCCTGGATGACCTGAGAAGCTTCGGCGTCAGCCCTCTCGACGTGCTCAAGGAGCTGGAGCAGGACTACTACCAGACCACGCTCTATACCACCGGCGTCATGGATGACGAACAGGCGCTGGCGCGTCTGTTCGATGCCTACAACATGGACCCCTTCATCGAGTTTGCTCCTGCCGAGGGCCTCTACCCGGAACTATCCCCCGGCGACTGGGCACGCGAGCGCAACAACATGCTGTTCGAGCAGGGGCTGCAGCCCTTCCGACCGGACAACGAGGTGATGGTGATGCTGGCCATCCACACCCGCCTGCGCGGTGACGGTGTGCGTGGCGATGAAGACATCCAGGGCACAGGCCCGGACTATGAGATCGACTGGGAAGAAGACGTCTGATTTCCTTCCGCCATCTCTGAAACGCAGAACGCCCCGACAACCGGTAGTTGTCGGGGCGTTCTGGTTCACGACTTCCGCCAGTGCGCTGGCCGCCATTACGTTGGCCGTCAGAGCGCTGGCCACCATTGCCACGACCTTCACCGGCAGGCTTGCCGCCAGGGCGCTGGCCGCCAGTGCGCTGGCCGCCAGTGCGCTGGCCGCCAGCTGGCCGCCAGTGCGCTGGCCGCCAGAGCGCTGGCCGCCACGCGGCTGACGCGGCTCACGTTCCGGCTCGACGTCGACTTCCGGCACGAAACCTTCCACTTCGACACGCTTGAGCTTGCCCTTGAGCAGACGTTCGATACCGCCGAGCTCCTTGCGCTCATCGCTGGAAACCAGCGAGATGGCACGCCCGCTGGCACCGGCGCGACCGGTACGTCCGATCCGGTGAACGTAGTCTTCCGGGACATTGGGCAGTTCGTAGTTCACGACCTGCGGCAGCTGCTCGATATCCAGGCCACGTGCCGCGATATCGGTGGCAACCAGCACGCGCACTTCGCCGTTCTTGAAACCGGCCAATGCCTTGGTACGGGCATTCTGGCTCTTGTTGCCATGAATCGCCGCGGCGCTGATGCCGGACTTCTCGAGCTTGGTCGCCAGACGGTTGGCCCCATGCTTGGTACGCGTGAAGACCAGCACCTGATGCCAGTTTTCCTTGAGGATCAGATGCTTGAGCAGCGAAGGCTTGTGGCTCTTCTCCACGGTATGGATATGCTGCTCGACCTTCTCGGCCGTGGTGTTGCGCGGGCTGGCTTCCACGGCGACCGGATCATTGAGCAGCTTGTTGGCCATGCCGCGAATCTCGTCCGAGAAGGTCGCGGAGAACAGTAGCGTCTGACGCTTGGTCGGCAGCAGCTTGAGCAGGCGGCGAATGTCGTGGATGAAGCCCATGTCCAGCATGCGGTCCGCTTCGTCCAGCACCAGCGTCTCGAGATCCGAGAAATCGATGGCCTTCTGGGAGTGCAGGTCCAGCAGGCGACCCGGTGTGGCGGTCAGGATCTCGACGCCGGAAGACAGGCGGCTGATCTGCGGATTGATCTTCACGCCACCGAACACCACGGCATTGCGCAGCTTCAGGTGACGGGAGTAGGCCGTGACGTTTTCGTCGATCTGCGCGGCCAGTTCACGCGTCGGCGTGACGATCAGGGCCTTGATCTTGCGGGCGCCTGCAGGGGCGCCGTTTGAGAGGCGCTCGACCAGCGGCAAGGCGAAACCGGCAGTCTTGCCGGTACCGGTGCGCGCGGCAGCCATCACGTCACGACCTTCCAGCACGGCAGGAATCGCACCCGCCTGCACCGGGGACGGCGTGGAATAGCCCATCTCGGCAATCGCTTTCAGAACAGGAGCGGACAGCCCCAGGGCGGCAAAAGCCGGGATGGAGTTGGCAGTAGTCTCAGTCATCAATATCTCTTCGGCTGACCGGCCACGTGCTGGTCGATCATTAAGGAATGGCGCCTGGCCGGGCACGTGCCGGGAGAGAGAGCGAGGCGTATCAGGCACAGTGAAGAAGGCGTTGGTCTGGGGGACCTCGGCGGACTGCTGCCAGTCGCTCGCGTCAGGCGATGACCCAGTCTATCACCTTCCGCCGGCGACTGCAGAAGCACGCGCCCGGTGGTGGCCCCTGATGACTCAATGCCAGTGCAGCGGATAGCGACGATGACGCGCCAGGTTGTTGATCAATACCGCCAGCACCAGCATGGCCAGGCACCCCAGACCGACGGGAAGCAAGGCATACCAGTAGCCGAGCGCATGCAGGGGTTCACCGCCGATCACCGCGATCAAGGCCGTGGCGCCGCCCGGCGGATGCAGGGTATGCGTCAGCTGCATCACCAGCAGTGCCACCGAGACTGCCATGGCGGCTGCCAGCCAGCCATCGCCCAGCCAGTGATAGCAGGCCACGCCGACCAGCGCCGACAACAGGTTGCCGCCCAGTACATTGCGCGGCTGCGCCAGCGGACTATGCGGCGCACCGTAGAGCAGTACCGAGGTCGCCCCGAAGGAGCCGACCAGCAGCAAGGTGCTGACCGCCAGATAATGTGATGACATCCAGCCGATCAACGCCATGCCGAGAAAGGCCCCCAGCCAGGACCACAGGGCATCGGCAACATGCGGCTTGCCACGCTTGAGCGGGCCTCCGCGCATCTTGGTCAGATAAGGCTTGATCATCGTGCGAGTCGTCTCCGGGAGTGTCCTTGCGTCATCAAGCGCTGCACCCTAGGCGATCTCAAGGGCAGGGACAACTACCGTATGGCAATAAGCTGATGCCTCACGCTTCGCTGCGTGAGGCGACGATGGTGCGCGAGATCACGATCACCGGCAGGATACCGACCAGCACGATCACCAGTGCCGGCAGCGCCGCCTGCTCGAGCATTTCATCGGAGGCGTACTGATAGACGTGAGTGGCGAGCGTATCGAAGTTGAAGGGGCGCAGCAGCAAGGTGGCCGGCAGCTCCTTCATGGCATCCACGAACACCACAAGCGCCGCGGTCAGAAGCCCCGGACGAATCAGCGGCAGATGCACACGACGCAGGGTCGAGAAGGTGTTCTCGCCCAGCGAGCGTGCCGCCATGTCCATCGAGGGCGTGACCTTGTCGAGGCTCGACTCGATGGAGCCCGCGGCAATCGCCAAGAAGCGCACCACATAGGCGATGATGATCGCGCCCATCGTTCCCGTCAGCAGCAATCCGCTGGAGATGCCGAAATTGGCCCGCAGGAAGCTGTCCAGTGCATTGTCGAAGCCGGATAGCGGTACCAGAACGCCCAACCCCAGCACGGCACCCGGCATGGCGTAGCCCAGACTCGAAAGCTTGAGTGCTTGCTGTACGCTGGCGGTGCGATCCAGCCGCTTGGCATAGGCCAGCAGCACCCCGATGATCAGGGTCAGTACCGCAGCGCTCACCGCCAGTATCAGGCTGTTCACGGCATAGCCTGCGAAGTCCGGTGTCCAGGATTCCTCGAAATACAGGATGGCGTGCCGCGTGAGCAAGCCCACCGGCAGCAGGAAACCGAAGAACAGCGGCAGGAAACAGGCCAGTGACGCCACTGATGCCCGCCATCCCGTCAGGGTCGGACGTTGATAGCGACGGTAGCGATCGCCCTTGCCGAACTGGCGCTGACGACGCCGAGCATGCCGCTCGAGCCAGATCAGCGTGACCACGAAGATCATCAGGCACAGCGCGATCTGCGCCGCACCGCGCAGGCTGCCCATGTTGAGCCAGACATTGAAGATGCCGGCGGTCAGCGAGCGTACCGCGAAGTAGTCCACTGTTCCGAAGTCGTTGAGCGCCTCCATCATCGCCAGTGCAAGGCCGACGGCAATCGCCGGTCGGGCGCTGGGCAGTGCCACGCGCCAGAAGCTTTGCCACCCGTTGCAGCCCAGCGTTCTGCTGGCATCGCGCAGTGAGGGCGACTGATCGAGAAATGCCGAGCGTGCCAGCATGAAGACATAGGGAAACAGCACCAGGGACAGCATCAGGATGGCGCCCCCCAGGCTGCGGATCTCCGGGAAGTAGTAATCCTGGGGCGAATCCCAGCCAAACAGGGCACGCAGCGCGCCCTGGAAGGGGCCGGCATACTCAAAGACGTCGGTATAGATGTAGGCGATGACGTTGGCGGGAATCGCGAACGGCAACAGCAGCGACCACTCGAAGGTGCGTCGCAGCGGAAACTGATACATGGTGGTCAACCAGGCCGAGACGACCCCCATGCTGCCACTGAGGACCGCCACTCCCGCCACCAGCGCCAGACTGGTCATGACGTAATCGGGGAGCACGGTGGAGACGAGATGCGGCCAGATGCCCTCCCCGGCCTGATCACTGCCATCGTCACCGAAGACAGCCAGCCAGACGACGGCCAGCACCGGCATGACCACCAGTGCGGCCACGCCCCAGGCGCTGACGAACCAGCCCATGTGGGTTCCGAGACGCCGCTGACGACGCCGGATGGCCGCTGCATCGCAACTGCAATTGCGTCTATTTTACATGCTTTGCGCAAACGAAGAGGGGCTGTCGCATCGCGACAGCCCCTCTTCGTTCATGACAGCTCGCTCGGTAGCCTCTGGCTCCGGCGAGTGCCCTTACTGGTTGAAGCCGACTTCATTGACCATCTGCGCGGCGCGCTTGCGAAGCTTGGCGACTTCGGTCAGCGGCAGGTCATCCTGCTTGAACTCGCCCCATGAGGTCAGCAGCTCGGAGCTCTCGGCTTTCGGGTTGGCCGGATACTCGAAGTTGACCTCGGCATACATGTGCTGGGCGGTCTTCTCGGTGAGGAAGCGCATCAGCTTGAGGGCATTCTCTTCGTGCGGGGCGTACTTGGTCATCGCCATGCCGGAGATGTTCATGTGCGTGCCGACGCCGTTCTGATCCGGGAATTCGATACGTGCCTTCTCGGCCCACGGGCGCTGCTCGTCATTGTCGAGCATCTTGCCGTAGTAATAGCTGTTGCCGATGGCCACATCACAGACGTTGTCGCGGATCGCCTTGATCTGATCACGATCGCCACCCTGAGGCTTGCGCGCCAGATTGGCCTTGAAGCCTTCCAGCCACTCACGCGTGGCCTCTTCACCGTTGTGCGCGATGCGTGAGGCGATCAGTGCGACGTTGTAGGGGTGATCACCGGCGCGTGAGCAGACGCGCCCCTTCAGGCTCGGATCCGCCAGGTCGTCATAGCTTGCCACCTGACCGGCCTCGAGACGCTCGACACTGGTGTAGAGCACCCGTGCGCGCGTGGTGATGCCGAACCACTGATTGTCGGGGCCGTGGTACTGCTCGGGCAGATTGGCCTCAATGACCTCGTCATTGACGCTCTTGACCAGCTCCTCGTCGACCAGCTCCTGCAGACGTCCCACATCCACGGTCAGCAGCACGTCAGCCGGAGTGTTGCGCCCTTCCCGCTTGAGACGCTCGGCCAGGCCCTGCTTGGCGAAGACCACATTGACCTTGACGCCGGTCTCCTCGGTGAACTCCTTGAGGAACGGCTCGATCAGATAGGCCTGACGATAGGAATAGACGTTGACCTCTTCCTGGGCTTGAGCCGGCAGCGCCGTGGCGGCGGTAACGCCAGCCAGTGCGCCCAGCAGCAGCTTGCGGACGGAGGATGCAGAAATCGTGGTGGAAGCTGTCATCGAATACCCCTGTTCGAAGGTCCCCGCTTATCTGCTAGGATGGCGCGCCAAGCAAGAATGATTCTCGATTACCAGCAGGAGCCTGCCGTGCCCCCCGCCGAACCCTCCCATTCATCCGCCTCCACGCCTGCAGCCTCTTCTCAGGCGCCATTCGCCAGCCGGGTACGCGCCGAGACCTCACGTCTGGTCACGCTGGCACTGCCAATCTGCGGTGCTCAGCTGGCTCAGGCAGGCATGAGCGCCGTGGATGTCCTGATGACCGGTCGCTCCAGCGCGACGGACCTGGCAGCCGTCTCGGTGGGGTCCAGCCTCTGGGTGCCTCTGCTGCTATTGATGGCTGGCACCTTGATGGGGCTGACACCCGTCGTGGCACAGCTGATGGGGGGTAACCGCAGCGGTGAGGTACGTGACAACGTTCACCAGTCACTGTGGATCTCATTGGTGCTCGGCAGTCTGTCAGGATTGGCACTGTGGTTCCTGGCGGCGCCAATCTTCACGCTGATGGAGGTGCCCGGCGCGGTGGCAGAACAGGCCACGCTTTATCTGATGGCCATTGCCTGGGGCATGCCGGGCGCCGCCTTCTATCAAGTGCTACGCGCGTATTCCGATGGCATGAATCATACTCGTCCGGCGCTGATCATCAGCTTGATCGGCCTGTTGTCGAACATTCCGCTCAACTACCTGCTGATCTATGGCTCTGCAGGCGTGGATGACTTGCTGGGGATCACGTTGCCGGGACTGCTGGGCGATATCCCGGCCATGGGCGCTGCAGGCTGCGGTATCGCGACAGGGCTTGCCATGTGGATCATGTGTCTGAGCATGTTTCTCTACACCCGTCGCAGCAGCGCCTACCAGGCAGTCGCTCTCTGGTGCCAACCCAGCGCGCCTCAGCTCAAGAAGATCTCGGAACTGCTCAAGGTCGGTCTGCCGATCGGCATCGCCATCTTCTTCGAGGTCACGCTGTTCACCGTCATCGCGCTGTTCGTGGCAAGCTTCGGTGAGATCAAGGTGGCAGCCCACCAGGTCGCGCTCAACTTCACCTCATTGCTGTTCATGCTCCCCCTGTCACTGGCCATGGCACTCACCGTACGAGTGGGGCATACCATCGGCCGTGGTGACATGAACGAGGCGCGCTTCGTGGCGTGGAATGGCGTGGCCTTCTCACTGGTGGTCGCTCTGATCAATGACCTGGTGATCTGGGTACTGGCGGAGCCTGCCGTGGCGCTCTACACCAGCAACCTCAAGGTGCAGGCGCTGGCGCTTTCCCTGATCACGCTGGCGATGCTCTATCAGGTCTCCGACTCCTTGCAGGTTGCCATGGCGGGGGCTCTGCGCGGCTTCAAGGACACTCGCATCATCATGTTGATCACCATGTTCGCCTACTGGATCATCGGTCTTGGTGGCGGACATCTGCTGGGGGTGGGCAGTGAGCAGTTCCCCGTCTGGCCCTGGGCTGTCGAGAGCATGGGTGTCTATGGCTACTGGATTGGCATGGTGGCCGGCCTGACCGTGGCGGCTCTGCTGCTTGGCTGGCGTCTGTGGGTCATCGCGCGCCGCGCCATTCAGGACGCGGGGCGTTTGCGTTTAATCCTTCATCTGCGCATGGACGGTCATTTCGTCCAAGGAGGGGTTACCGTCATGGCTCAGGCTGTGCTAATGGTTATTCAAGGCAGTGCATTCCACACCCGCACACGCCGAGGACGATCGACAAGCTGCTGAGGAGGGTTCGTCATGGGCGTACCAGTTTCTTCCCCCCGCTCCGCCAAGGTCATCGACCTGAATGTCATGCGTGACAGGATGCGTGCACGACGTCGTATTCTCCGGCTTGCGCCGGAACACGATGGGTTGGAAATGCTCTATCAGCTCGAAAGCGACCCGGAGAGCTACTACAGCCTTCCCGTGTTGGCCTGGGGTCTGCGCGAGGATGGTGAAGTGGTCGGCCTGGTGCCATGGATGGAGGGGCTGATGCCCTGCCATGAGCTGGAAGATCCGCAGCAGGGCCACTTCGTCGGCTACCGAGACCCGGAAACCGACGAGGTCTTCATGCTGGCTCCGGACCACAAGGTCTATGAGCTCGAGCATGCCGCGGCCTATTACGACTATGAGGTGTCGGAGAAGACCACCTTGCTGCAGCAGCTACCGGATACGCTCGGGACTCATGCCCTGTGCATGACCAATGGCGAGTCCGCGTGGCAGCTCAAGCAGGTGTTCGGCTGGCGTCTATACAGCGATGGCAACATCGAGGCACTGCTGGTCGATGAGACACGCGTCACCCAGACACCGGTGCTGGCTGGAGATGACTGCCTCTACCCCGGTCGCAGTCGTCATGACGTGGTCTATTTCTTCCAGCGCGCCGTCGCCAACCAGATTCGTGAGCAGGACCCGGCCACCCTGGAAGCTCTCGCGCTGATGATGACCGGCGAAAGTGATCAGGTCAGTGTGGAAGTGCACGACCGCGAAGCCTGAGACGACTGACGTCAACTGATGCGAATGTCATAAAGGAAGTGATCCGGCGTTTCGTCACTGCGCTCCAGTGTGTGCCCAAGAAATGCACAGAACTTGGGCACATCACGTGTCGTCGCCGGATCGGTCGCCACGACACGCAGCAGGTCTCCGCTCGCGAGCTCACGCACCTTGTTGTGCAGCATCATGATGGGTTCGGGGCAATACAGACCGCTGGTATCCAGCTCTGCATCGGCAACGGGCAAGGGGGTATCGGTCATCAATGACTCCTGAAAGACGGGAGACGGGCATGATCAAGGTAATGATCGAGCGGCATATCATGCCGGGACTCGAACAGGATTACGAGCAGGCCTCACGCGAGGTCGTGCGTGAAGCCATGCATGCACAGGGCTTCATATCGGGCGAGAATCTGGTGGAAAGCGGACGTCCCGGCCACCGAATATTGATCACTTCATGGCGAGACGCAAGAGCCTGGCAGGAGTGGTCGAGCAGTCACGCGCGCGAACGCATGATGGCGCGTCTGGGGCCGATGCTTTCTCAACCGGAACGCATCGTGTTGCTTGAACACACCTGATCAGTGCGTGATACGCACATGCACGGTGACTTCTTCGCGGTCATGGTACAAGTGACGACACCGGATCTCGGCACCGACATTGGAACGCTCAAGGCTGGCCGCCAGATAATCGAGACAGCGGGAGACTTCCTTCCAGCGTTGCTTCATCGGCAGCTTGAGATTGAAGACCGCCTCATTGCACCAGCGCTTCTTCAGCCAGCGCTCGACCATTTCCGTCACGCGGATGGGCTTGTCGACGATGTCACAGACCAGCCAGTCCAGTCGCAGCGGTGGCTCCCAGGTAAAACCATCTTCCTTGAGATGCTCTACCTGTCCTGTCGCCATCAGATCCTTGTTCATGGGGCCATTGTCGATGGCAAACACGAACATGCCCTTCTCGACCAGCTGGAAGGTCCAGCCACCCGGCGCTGCCCCAAGATCCGCTGCCTGCATGCCAACCGCGATGCGACGCTCCCACTGGTCGCGCGGCACGAACTCATGCCAGGCCTCTTCCAGCTTGAGTGTGGAGCGACTGGGGGCACGGCTCGGCGAACGCAGATGACGGATGCCGTTGGCATATTCGCTGCGGTTGCCAGGAAAGCTCATGCCCAGCTGCACTTCGTCACCATCCGTCCAGAAGACGTGCAGCGCCCGCCCACCGGCCTTGCGACGCAGTGCACCACGCTTCTTGAGCGCAGACTCCAACGGGCGGCCGACGGCCTTGCCAAGGCCCGACAGCGCCTTGCCATCATTGGTGTCCGGCATCTCGTGGCGGATCTCCTCGAAGCTCCAGCCAGCGTCGACCACCTGCTGCAGAATCGGCGAGACGCGATTTTCCCGCGACATGCCGACCAATGGCTCCAATGCCACCAGTGTCTGGCGAGCGAAGACCAACGCCTGAAGCGGCATGTCACGATGCAGGCTATTGGCGGGCTCATCACCTGTCACCACATAACGCACGAAGCCACTGTCGCGTGCCGCAATCGGATAACCCGGGGCGCCCAGATAAGCGGCCTTTTCACAGACTTCTGCGGCCAGGTCGGCCTCGAAGCCCGGGCGGCAATACAGCAACAGTTCTTGAGGTTGCATCATCATCTCCATAACGGAAGGCTGGGGAGTCTACCGCCTCGCTCCTGTCCACGACAAGCATGTTTTTCCTACCCAAAGAGAACCGCCCCTGCAGCTGGGCTGCAGGGGCGGTTCAGTATAAGTGCCTGACGATGACCTACTCTCACATGGAGAAACTCCACACTACCATCGGCGCTAAGCGGTTTCACTTCCGAGTTCGGCATGGGATCGGGTGGTTCACGCTCGCTATGGTCGTCAGGCGAAACGGTGGCATCTTGCGATGCCTGAGTCCCGAGGCTTGTGGCCTCGCGACTCGCAATATGAATCATGCTGACCGATATGTCGTCGATCCTGTCGCAATCCCGGCGGATCCTGTCGCAATCCCGGCGTTTACCGTAGCAAACCCCTTGGGTGTTATATGGTCAAGCCTCACGGGCAATTAGTACTGGTTAGCTCAACACATTGCTGTGCTTCCACACCCAGCCTATCAACCTTGTAGTCTTCAAGGGCCCTTCAGGAGGCGCAAGGCCTCAGGGAAGTCTCATCTTGAAGGGGGCTTCCCGCTTAGATGCTTTCAGCGGTTATCCCGTCCGAACGTAGCTACCGGGCAATGCCATTGGCATGACAACCCGAACACCAGAGGTTCGTCCACTCCGGTCCTCTCGTACTAGGAGCAGCTCTTCTCAAACTTCCGACGCCCACGGCAGATAGGGACCGAACTGTCTCACGACGTTCTAAACCCAGCTCGCGTACCACTTTAAATGGCGAACAGCCATACCCTTGGGACCGACTTCAGCCCCAGGATGTGATGAGCCGACATCGAGGTGCCAAACACCGCCGTCGATGTGAACTCTTGGGCGGTATCAGCCTGTTATCCCCGGAGTACCTTTTATCCGTTGAGCGATGGCCCTTCCATACAGAACCACCGGATCACTAGAACCTACTTTCGTACCTGCTCGACGTGTCTGTCTCGCAGTCAAGCACCCTTATGCTCTTGCACTCAATGCACGATTTCCAACCGTGCTGAGGGTACCTTCGTGCTCCTCCGTTACTCTTTAGGAGGAGACCGCCCCAGTCAAACTACCCACCATACACTGTCCTCGATCCGGATAACGGACCTGAGTTAGAACGCCAATGATGTCAGGCTGGTATTTCAAGGTTGGCTCCACCGCATCTGGCGACGTGGTTTCAAAGCCTCCCAGCTATCCTACACAGACAACATCAGCATCCAGTGTAAAGCTATAGTAAAGGTTCACGGGGTCTTTCCGTCTAGCCGCGGGTACACAGCATCTTCACTGCGATTTCAATTTCACTGAGTCTCGGGTGGAGACAGCGTGGCCATCATTACGCCATTCGTGCAGGTCGGAACTTACCCGACAAGGAATTTCGCTACCTTAGGACCGTTATAGTTACGGCCGCCGTTTACCGGGGCTTCGATCAAGAGCTTCGGACGAATCCTAACCCCATCAATTAACCTTCCGGCACCGGGCAGGCGTCACACCCTATACGTCCGCTTGCGCGTTTGCAGAGTGCTGTGTTTTTAATAAACAGTTGCAGCCACCTGGTATCTTCGACCGGTAAGAGCTTACGGAGCAAGTCCTTCACTCGAACCGGTGCACCTTCTCCCGAAGTTACGGTGCCATTTTGCCTAGTTCCTTCACCCGAGTTCTCTCAAGCGCCTTGGTATTCTCTACCTGACCACCTGTGTCGGTTTGGGGTACGGTCGCATGTGATCTGAAGCTTAGAGGCTTTTCCTGGAAGCGTGGCATCGATGACTTCCTGACCGTGGTCAGTTCGTCTCGCATCTCGACCTCAGAGGAACCGGATTTGCCTGATTCCTCGGCCTACATGCTTTCACCAGGACAACCAACGCCTGGCTCACCTAGCCTTCTTCGTCCCCCCATCGCAACCACATCCGGTACGGGAATATTAACCCGTTTCCCATCGACTACGCGTTTCCGCCTCGCCTTAGGGGCCGACTCACTCTGCTCCGATTAACGTAGAACAGAAAACCTTGGTCTTCCGGCGGGGGAGTTTTTCACTCCCCTTATCGTTACTCATGTCAGCATTCGCACTCGTGATACCTCCAGCAGACTTCTCAATCTACCTAGGATGAACCCGTAGCTTCGGTACCTGATTTAGCCCCGTTATATCTTCCGCGCAGGCCGACTCGACTAGTGAGCTATTACGCTTTCTTTAAAGGATGGCTGCTTCTAAGCCAACCTCCTAGCTGTCTGAGCCTTCCCACATCGTTTCCCACTTAATCAGGATTTTGGGACCTTAGCTGACGGTCTGGGTTGTTTCCCTTTTCACAACGGACGTTAGCACCCGCTGTGTGTCTCCCACGCTGCACTCACTGGTATTCGGAGTTTGCCTCGGGTTGGTAAGTCGGGATGACCCCCTAGCCGAAACAGTGCTCTACCCCCAGCGGTGATACGTGAGGCGCTACCTAAATAGCTTTCGAGGAGAACCAGCTATCTCCGGGCTTGATTAGCCTTTCACTCCGATCCACAGCTCATCCCAGCATTTTTCAACATACTTGGGTTCGGGCCTCCAATTGATGTTACTCAATCTTCACCCTGGCCATGGATAGATCGCCCGGTTTCGGGTCTATACCCTGCGACTGGTCGCCCAGTTAAGACTCGCTTTCGCTACGCCTCCCCTATACGGTTAAGCTCGCCACAGAATATAAGTCGCTGACCCATTATACAAAAGGTACGCGGTCACACCACGAAGGTGCTCCCACTGCTTGTACGCATACGGTTTCAGGATCTATTTCACTCCCCTCGCCGGGGTTCTTTTCGCCTTTCCCTCACGGTACTGGTTCACTATCGGTCAGCCAGGAGTATTTAGCCTTGGAGGATGGTCCCCCCATGTTCAGTCAAGGTTTCTCGTGCCCCGACCTACTCGATTTCACGATACTCAGACTTCGACTACGGGACTATCACCCTGTATCGTCAAGCTTCCCAGCTTGTTCGTCTGTCAGTTGTATCGCTTAAGGGCTGGTCCCCGTTCGCTCGCCGCTACTTGGGGAATCTCGGTTGATTTCTTTTCCTCCGGGTACTTAGATGTTTCAGTTCCCCGGGTTTGCCTCTATAGGTTATGTATTGGCCTATAGATACTCACCTGATGGTGAGTGGGTTTCCCCATTCGGAAATCGTTGGGTCGCAGGGTATTTGCCACCTCGCCAACGCTTATCGCAGGCTATCACGTCCTTCATCGCCTCTGGCTGCCAAGGCATCCACCGTATGCGCTTAATCGCTTGACCATATAACCCCAAGGGGTCTGTCAAGGATTACGAATCTGTCGGACCTCTCCGACATATCGTTTGATGGAGATGTGCTTGGCGCACATTCCATCGTCAGCATGATTCACATTGTTAAAGAGCGGCTGTTCAGAGAACAGTGAGAAGCGCGCTCTGTCGAGCACGCTTGCCACTGCTGGCTAAGCCAGCAATAAGATCAGGTAATTCGTTGTGAGCACTTGCCGCGAGCAGTAGACAGTGTCGATAAGGAGGTGATCCAGCCCCAGGTTCCCCTAGGGCTACCTTGTTACGACTTCACCCCAGTCATGAACCACACCGTGGTGATCGCCCTCCCGAAGGTTAGGCTAACCACTTCTGGTGCAGTCCACTCCCATGGTGTGACGGGCGGTGTGTACAAGGCCCGGGAACGTATTCACCGTGGCATTCTGATCCACGATTACTAGCGATTCCGACTTCATGGAGTCGAGTTGCAGACTCCAATCCGGACTGAGGCAAGCTTTATGGGATTGGCTCCACGTCGCCGTATTGCAACCCTTTGTACTTGCCATTGTAGCACGTGTGTAGCCCTACCCGTAAGGGCCATGATGACTTGACGTCGTCCCCACCTTCCTCCGGTTTGTCACCGGCAGTCTCCTTAGAGTTCCCGACATTACTCGCTGGCAAATAAGGATAGGGGTTGCGCTCGTTACGGGACTTAACCCAACATTTCACAACACGAGCTGACGACAGCCATGCAGCACCTGTCTCAGAGTTCCCGAAGGCACCAATCCATCTCTGGAAAGTCCTCTGGATGTCAAGGGTAGGTAAGGTTCTTCGCGTTGCATCGAATTAAACCACATGCTCCACCGCTTGTGCGGGCCCCCGTCAATTCATTTGAGTTTTAACCTTGCGGCCGTACTCCCCAGGCGGTCAACTTATTGCGTTAGCTGCGCCACTAAGTCCTCAAGGGACCCAACGGCTAGTTGACATCGTTTACGGCGTGGACTACCAGGGTATCTAATCCTGTTTGCTACCCACGCTTTCGCACCTCAGTGTCAGTGTCAGTCCAGAAGGCCGCCTTCGCCACTGGTATTCCTCCCGATCTCTACGCATTTCACCGCTACACCGGGAATTCTACCTTCCTCTCCTGCACTCTAGCCAAGCAGTTCCAGATGCCGTTCCCAGGTTGAGCCCGGGGCTTTCACACCTGGCTGACTTAGCCACCTACGCGCGCTTTACGCCCAGTAATTCCGATTAACGCTTGCACCCTCCGTATTACCGCGGCTGCTGGCACGGAGTTAGCCGGTGCTTCTTCTGCGAGTGATGTCTTTCCTCGGGAGTATTAATCCCGAAGCGTTCTTCCTCGCTGAAAGTGCTTTACAACCCGAAGGCCTTCTTCACACACGCGGCATGGCTGGATCAGGCTTTCGCCCATTGTCCAATATTCCCCACTGCTGCCTCCCGTAGGAGTCTGGGCCGTGTCTCAGTCCCAGTGTGGCTGATCATCCTCTCAGACCAGCTACGGATCGTCGCCTTGGTGAGCCGTTACCTCACCAACAAGCTAATCCGACATGGGCTCATCCGATAGCGCAAGGTCCGAAGATCCCCTGCTTTCTCCCGTAGGACGTATGCGGTATTAGCCTGAGTTTCCCCAGGTTGTCCCCCACTATCGGGCAGATTCCCATGCATTACTCACCCGTCCGCCGCTCGACGCCTTCTAGCAAGCTAGAATCGTTTCCGCTCGACTTGCATGTGTTAAGCCTGCCGCCAGCGTTCAATCTGAGCCATGATCAAACTCTTCAGTTGAAAGCTTGATAGTCTGTTAAGCAGACCAAACTTGGTTCAGAGTCAAACTTCTCGTGAGAGGCTTGCTCCGATATTTGGTGACCTTGTCACCACTCATCGGCAAGCGCTCACACGAATTACCTGATCAAATTTTTAAAGAGCGTCGCTGTTAAGCGAGGAGGCATATTCTATCCGGAACGCTTGAGAAGTCAAGCACTTGATGATGAGTCAATCGACTGCCTCTAAGCATCATCAAGCGGTGAGGAGCGTTGCT
Organism: Cobetia sp. ICG0124; assembly: GCF_004006355.1. Taxonomy (NCBI): domain Bacteria; kingdom Pseudomonadati; phylum Pseudomonadota; class Gammaproteobacteria; order Oceanospirillales; family Halomonadaceae; genus Cobetia; species Cobetia sp. ICG0124. The sequence goes on from NZ_CP024893.1 coordinate 2,729,874, forward strand.
CGATCACCTGTTCCGTAAGGAGTGCGGCGTATTCTAGCGAATCGCCCGGGATTGTCAACTGATGATTTGGAAGCGGACTTCAAAAACATCAAACAAAACAACCACCTGCAAACCTCTTTCACCGCTGGTAACGCCATGCGTCCCCGGCAGCGGATGCGTACTTTACGCACGATCCGGGCTGAGCACAAGGGCTTTTTCATGAGCCAGTCATCACGCTGTCACGGACGTGGTCATTCAAGGCGTCATCCTTCCGCCGGCCGGGATACCGGCTGCGCCCGCCATCCGCCACGAGACTGCGACTGCATCTCGAGAGCGGCTTCCAGGCGTGCTTCCGGCAGCTGCATGACGCGCGCCAAGAGTGTCAGCAAGGCCACCTCTTCATCGGCCAGTGTCTGATCGGCATGCACTACCTGAGCAAGCGCCGCGAACCAGCGTTGCTTGTCCATGGGGCGCAGGTGCGCCAGCTGCGTGAGATGACGGCAGCGCAGCGCAGGGTTATCCCCACCCGGCTGCGACTGCGGATACTCCAGCGCCAGACCAAGTTCCGCACTGGCGTCCAGGAAGATGTCCTTGCGCAGTGCTTCATCGTCGATGAGTCCAACCATCAGCACGAGCCAGTGCTGACAGGCCGGCTGGCATTGCTGCAGGGCCAGCGAGTCGCTCAGGCGATCGATCCGCGGGTCCAGTGATTCCAGCAGCAGTTGCCATAGACACCAGACGAACATGTCCTGCGGAGGTGTCTGCGCCTTGAGCATGCGATGCGCGCGCTCATCCGCTTCCCGCCAGCGCGGTATCAACCGGTTGAGCAAGGGGATCCACTCGACCCTCGGCAAGGACTCGAGCCTGCGCCGCGCCTCACGCACGCGCTTGCCATCCAGCCAGTCATGCTGACGCTCAAGCTCGGTGAGCCAGACACCGCGTGTGGTCAGCTCCGAGGGCGCGATCATCGCCACCACCAGCTGCGGGCAGAGAAACCTCGACAGCGTCAGGCTCTCGAGTTCTCCTCGTGAGCGCGAGAGCTCCCCCATGACCGCCGCGCCGGCGATACCCGCCATGACCCCGCCAAGCACGTCTGCCCCGATGGGGCCCTGCTGCTCGAAGGTATGCACCGGCTGCTGGCGCGCACTCAGATACTGCCGGTCCCAGCGAGGTTCCAAGCGCTTGATGCGTTCATCCAGCGGAGGATGCGAGTCGAACCAGCCTGTCAGCCATGGCGGGCGCGCTTCGACGAAGAAGAGATGGTTGTAGGTCATGGCGCGCGGATGCTGGATACGCCCCTGCCAACCCATGCCACCGATACGCTTGAGGGCCGAGGCGATGCCATCCGGGAAGCGGGTCAGGCGCACCGCACTGGCATCGGCGAGATATTCGCGTGAGCGCGCGACCCCGCGCTGCAATAGTCGCCCTCCCAGCCCGCCGAGACTGCCGAGCAACCACAGCGCCACACCCACCAGCATCAGCTGTGGCATGCCGCCTTTCCTGTCGGAACCGGAGGAGCGCGCTCTGCCCAACACGAAGCCGATGCGCCCTGCCCCCATCAGGAAGCGCCCCGCCTCGGAGAGAAACACCAGGCCGTGGACTGCACTCGCCAGACGCAGGTTGAGGCGGATATCGCCATTGGCGATATGGGCGAACTCGTGAGCGACCACGCCCTGCAGCTCGTTGCGATCCAGCTGCTCCAACGCCCCGCGACTCAGCGCGATCACCGCATCCTGTGGCCGATAGCCCGCCGCGAAAGCATTGATCATCGCCTCATGCGGCAGCAGGAACAGCTGCGGCGTGGGCAGGTTGGCGGCAATCGCCATCTCTTCCACCACATTCAGTGCCCGTCGCTCGCTCGAGTCCTGCGTCTCGACATCCACCAGCTTGCCACCCAGGCGTGCCGCCACCATCGCACCGCCCTGCTGCAGACGCCGCAGCTCACGCGCCGCGACCAGTGCATTGCACAGGAAGATGATGCTCGCCACCGGCCAGACATATTCAAACGTCGTGGTGGCCGGGCGCCCCAGGAAACTGCTGATCGCGACATGCACCACGGCGCCGGCGGCAAGAGACACCACCAGCGACATGGCCGTGAAGGCCATCAGCAATAGCCGCGTTCGACGACGCGCACTGTCCTGCTCGTGATAGAAATTCATTCGCGCTCGCCATCTATCCTGTCAGGATCACAGCTCAAGACCGCTGCGAGAGAAGCATCCGTCGGTCGGCTCATGAGAAGCTGACATCGGGGGCCTGACGAATCTTCACGCTGTCATCGAAGGCCAACAGGCCTGCATCACTGCGATGACCGAAGGTCGGTGCGAACATCACCTGCGGGAAGCTCTGGCGATAGACGTTGTAATCGGTGACGGCATCGTTGTAGGCCTGACGCGCGAAGGCGACGCGGTTCTCGGTGGCGGTCAGCTCTTCCATCAGGTCGCTCATGGTCTGGTCGGCCTTGAGCTCCGGATAGGCCTCGACTACCACATCCAGCTTGCCCAGACTCGCCGCCAGCCCCTGCTCGGCGCCGGCCAGACTGGCCAGCTTGTCCATGCTGCCGGGGTGCGCCGCTGCGGCATTCAAGGCGGTCATCGCCTTGTTGCGGGCATTGATCACTTCTTCCAGAGTGCCACGCTCATGGCTCAGATAGCCCTTGGCCGTCTCGACCAGATTGGGAATCAGGTCGTAGCGCCGCTTGAGCTGTACCTCTATCTGCGCGAAGGCATTCTCGAAGCGCGCCTTGAGGCTGACCAGCTTGTTGTAGATCGAGATCACGTAGATGACGATCAGCGCGATTCCGCCCAGCAGCAGAAATGTTTTCATGAATGCGTCCCCTTGTAATGAAGCCTTTGCAATGAAGACTCGGCAGGCGTTGCCCCGCTCTTCGGCGAGTCTTTGCAAGCGCCCCAGTCGATCGCCCTGTGCAATCCGCTTCCAGTTTACCCATACCGGATGACGGCACCAGTCAATTGGATGACTGATTGCCAACGGGACATCATGCGGCTGGCAGCCTCACGGCACCCAATGCGCCATGAACTCGTGCACGGGCAGTGCTTCGAGTCGTTCGCGATCGGCCAGCAACGCCATCAGGGTGTCGCAACGCGAGGGCGGGAAGCAGGTGGCCAGATTGGCCCGACACTTGTCCTTGAGCGGAACGAGCGACGCTTCACGCCGCCGGCGATGTCCCAGCGGGTATTCCACCGTCACCTGCTCGGTGGCACTGCCATCGCAAAAGACCACCCGCAGGGCATTGGCGATCGAGCGCTTGTCGGCTTCCAGATACTCGCGGGTGAAGCGCGCCTCTTCCTTGACGATCATCCTGTCACGCAGCCGGTCGATCTCCGGGTGAGCGGCATGGAAGCCATCTTCATAGTGATCCGCGTTCAACTCCCCGAAGATCAGCGGCACCGCGACCATGTATTGCAGGCAGTGATCGCGGTCCGCCGCATTGGCGAGCGCGCCCTGCTTGGAGATGATGCGGATCGCCGATTCGTGGGTGGTGATCTCGATGCGCTCGATCTCCTCGAGCCGGCCGCGCACCTCGGGATGGAGCTGGATGGCGGCCTCTGCGGCGGTCTGGGCATGGAATTCGGCCGGAAAGGAGACCTTGAAGAGCACGTTCTCCATCACATGGCTGCCCAGAGGATGCGCCAGCGTCAGACGTCGCTCGCCTTCAGGCTTGAGGGCGAGATCGCGGTTGCCATGACTGAAGGAGACATCATTGAAGCCCCACTGCGGCGCACTGAGGGCGCCGGGGACGCCCATCTCGCCACGCAGGGCGATGTCCGCCAGCCGCACGCCGCGTGAGGTGGCGTCCCCCGCCGCCCAGCTCTTGCGCGAGCCCGCGTTGGGCGCATGCCGATAGGTGCGCAGGCTCTGGCCATCGACGAAGGCGTGCGACAGCGCCGACAGCAACTGCTCGCGATTCGCCCCCATCAAGCGCGCCGTCACGGCGGTGGTCGCCACCTTGACCAGCATGACATGGTCGAGACCAACGCGGTTGAAGCTGTTGTCCAGCGCCAGCACACCCTGGATCTCGTGCGCCATCACCATGCTCTCCAGCACATCGCGCATCACCAGGGGCGGCTTGCCCTGAGCGACACGCTGGCGCGAGAGATGGTCCGCCACCGCCAGAATGCCGCCGAGATTGTCCGAGGGATGCCCCCACTCCGCCGCCAGCCAGGTGTCGTTGTAATCCAGCCAGCGGATGGTGCAGCCGATGTCCCATGCCGCCTTGACGGGATCGAGACTGAAGGCGGTGCCGGGCACGCGCGCGCCATGCGGCACCAGCGTCTCGGCCACCAGCGGCCCGAGATGCTTGGTGCATTCCGGGAAGCGCAGCGCCAGGATGCCGCAGCCGAGAGTATCCATCAGACACAGACGAGCGGTGTCCATCGCCTCTGCCGAGGGACCTGAGCGCTCGTGCTTGCCGGCCAGACCGTCCACTCATCGAATCCACATCCGCATCCGTATTCGAGACAGGGGGATCGTTGCAATACCCCAGCACATAGTCGGCGATCTGCTGAAGCTCCGGGTCATAGTCCGGGCGCTGATTGGCGCTGGCCTGATTGGCGCTGTACTCCCCCCACTGCCTGCACACATACCACAGAGACGCGAAAGCCGGCCCTCTGCACATGCATGCCAGGCCGGCTTTCATCGAGATGCCGCAGGAGGGATATCAAGAGGGATATATTGACAGTAGACCATCGCCTGCCAATGCCGGCGCTAGCGCATCAAGGTCTCCGCCGGCACCCGCACCCAGCCTTCCATCAGGATACGCGCGCTGCGACTCATCACCGCTTCACTGACGGTCCACTCGCCCTCGCCTTGCTGGCCATCACTGACCTGGCCTGCCTCTGTCTGCCGATGGGCACTCGCGCCGACCCTGAGCGTGCCGGAGGGGTGTCCGAAGCACACCGAGTCACGCGCCGCGCCAGCCTGCCCGGCCCCAGACTCAGCCTCGGCTCCGCCATCGGCGGCAAGATTGACCAGCGTGCCGGGTACCGCAGCCGCCGCGGCAATGGCGACAGCCGCGGTGCCCATCATGGCGTGGTGCAGCTTGCCCATCGACACGGCGCGAATCAGCACATCGATCTCGCCTGCCTTGATCTCCCGGCCGCTGGAGACGACGTGATCCACCGGCGGCGCCACAAAGGCGACCTTGGGGGTGTGTTGCCGCGTGGCCGCCTCAGCGAGATCATTGATCAGTCCCATGCGCAGTGCGCCGTGGGCGCGCAATGTCTCGAGGCGCGCAAGCGCCTCGCCGTCCGAGTTGATCGCCTCCTGCAGCTCGGTGCCCTGATAGCCGAGGTCGCGTGCATTGACGAAGATGGTCGGGATGCCGGCGTTGATCAGGGTCGCCTGGATCTGCCCGCCAGCGACCACCGATTCCGGCACCTCCAGCGCATCGACCACATTGCCGGTGGGGAACATGCTGCCCTCACCCGCGGCGGGATCGCGGAAGGCGACCGCCACTTCGGCGGCCGGGAAGGTCACGCCATCCAGGGCGAAGTCGCCGGTTTCCTGGACGCGCCCTTCGCACATCGGCACCCGCGCGATGATGGTCTTGGCGATGTTGGCCTGCCAGATGCGCACCTCGGCGATGCCGTCACGCGGCAGGCGCTCGGCCGGCACCAGGCCCTTCTCGATGGCGAAGGGCCCGACCGCCGCCGAGAGGTTGCCGCAGTTGCCGCTCCAGTCGACGAAGGGCGAGTCGATGGAGACCTGGCCGAACAGGTAGTCGACGTCATGATCCGGCTGTTCGCTGCGACTGATGATCACCGTCTTGCTGGTGCTGGAGGTCGCGCTCCCCATGCCGTCGATCTGCTTGGCGTAGGGGTCGGGGCTGCCGATCACGCGCAGCAACAGGGCGTCACGCATCGGGCCCGGCACCTGCGCCGCTTCCGGCAGTTCATCGTGCAGGAAGAACACGCCCTTGCTGGTGCCGCCACGCAGATAGGTGGCGGGAATCCTGAGCTGTGCCTGCTGGCTCATGCCGATACCTCCGCCGCCGTCTCGCCCGGTGCCTGTGAGCTGAGGAAGTCTTCAGCGAAGCGCTGCAGCACACCGCCCGCGGAGTAGATGGAGACCTCCTCACGGGTATCGAGGCGACAGGTGACCGGCACGCGTTCGACCTGGCCTGCCTTGTCGCCGGCGGTGCGCTCGATCACCAGCGTGAGCGCTGCCCCCGGGGCCGGTTCGCCCTCGACGGCGTAGATCTCGCTGCCATCCAGCGCCAGCGTCTTGCGTGTGGTACCGGCGGCGAACTGCAACGGCATCACGCCCATGCCGACCAGATTGGTGCGGTGGATACGCTCGAAGCCTTCCGCGACGATGGCCTCGACCCCCGCCAGCCGCACGCCCTTGGCCGCCCAGTCACGCGACGAGCCCTGGCCGTAATCCGCACCCGCGATGATGATCAAGGGCTGCTTGCGCTGCATGTAGGTCTCGATGGCCTCCCACATGCGCACTACCTTGCCTTCCGGCTCCAGACGCGTGAGCGAGCCCTGCTTGACCTCGCGCTTGCCGTCTGCCCCTTCCACCACCGCCATCTCATTGATCAGCTTGGGATTGGCGAAGGTGGCCCGCTGTGCAGTGAGGTGGTCCCCACGGTGGGTGGCGTAGGAATTGAAGTCCTCCTCCGGCAGGCCCATCGCGGCCAGATACTCGCCCGCCGCACTGCTGGCCATGATGGCATTGGAGGGCGACAGGTGATCGGTGGTGATGTTGTCCCCCAGCACCGCCAGTGCCCGCATGCCGGTGAGCGTCGGCGCGCTGGCCAGGCCGCCTTCCCAGTACGGCGGACGACGGATGTAGGTGCTCATCTCGCGCCAGTCATACAGGGGACTGGTGGAGGCATCGCGGTCGTCTCTGGCCTCGAACATCGGGATATAAACCTGACGGAAGTGGTCCGGCTTGACGCTGGAGCCGACGATGGCGTCGATCTCTTCGTCGCTCGGCCACAGGTCCTTGAGCATGATCGGCGAGCCGTCCGGCGCATGCCCCAGCACGTCCTTCTCGATATCGAAGCGGATGGTGCCGGCGATGGCGTAGGCGACCACCAGCGGCGGCGAGGCCAGGAAAGCCTGCTTGGCGTAGGGATGGATACGGCCATCGAAGTTGCGATTGCCGGACAGCACGGCGGTGGAATAGAGATCGCGCTCGATGATTTCCTGCTGGATCGCCGGGTCCAGCGCACCGCTCATGCCGTTGCAGGTGGTGCAGGCGAAGCCGACGATGCCGAAGCCGAGCTGCTCGAGTTCCGGCAGCAGTTCCGCTTCTTCCAGATACAGCTGCACCGCCTTGGAGCCCGGCGCCAGCGAGGTCTTGACCCACGGCTTGCGCGTCAGTCCCAGCGCATTGGCGCGCCGAGCCAGCAACCCTGCGGCGATGACGTTGCGCGGGTTGGAAGTATTGGTGCAGCTGGTGATGGCGGCGATGATCACCGCGCCATCCGGCATCAGATCACGCCCGTCCTCGTCCTGTTCATGCTCGACCACGCCGGAGATGCCGCGCGCGGCCAGCTCGCTGGTCGGCACGCGACTGTGCGGATTGGAGGGCCCCGCCAGGGTGCGCACCACCGAGGACAGATCGAAGGTCAGCTCGCGCTCATATTCCACCGCGCCCTCGATATGGCCGGCCTCATCTGCCCACAGGCCAGTCTCGCGTGCGTAACGCTCGACCAGCGCGATGTTCTCCGGCTCGCGGCCGGTCAGGGCCAGGTAATCCAGCGTCTGCTGGTCGATGTAGAACATCGCCGCCGTGGCGCCGTACTCCGGCGTCATGTTGGAGATGGTGGCGCGATCACCCAGCGTCAGGCTGGCCGCGCCTTCGCCGAAGAATTCCAGATAGGAGGAGACGACCTTCTCGGCGCGCAGGAATTCGGTCAACGCCAGCACGATATCGGTGGCGGTGATGCCCGGCTGCGGGCGCCCGGTGAGGCGCACGCCGATGATGTCGGGCAGGCGCATGTAGGAGGCACGCCCCAGCATCACGCTCTCGGCCTCCAGCCCACCGACGCCGACGGCGATCACGCCCAGCGCATCGACATGTGGCGTGTGGCTGTCGGTGCCCACCAGGGTATCCGGGAAGGCGACCTGATGGCCCTTTTCATCGGCGCGCGACTCGATCACCGGCGACATCCGCTCCAGATTGATCTGGTGCATGATGCCGTTGCCCGGCGGGATCACGTCGATGTTCTCGAAGGCCTGACGGGTCCAGTCGATGAAGTGGAAGCGGTCCTCGTTGCGACGCTCCTCGATGGCGCGGTTCTTGGCGAAGGCGTCCTTGTCGAAGCCGGCGTGCTCCACCGCCAGCGAGTGGTCGACGATCAACTGGGTCGGCACCACCGGATTGACCTTGGCCGGGTCTCCGCCGCGCTCGGCGATGGCATCGCGCAGACCGGCCAGATCCACCAGCGCGGTCTGACCGAGGATGTCATGACACACGACGCGCGCGGGGTACCACGGGAAATCGAGATCACGCCGACGCTCGATCAATTGCACGAGGCTGTCACGCAGCTGATCCGGCGGGCAGCGGCGCACCAGGTTCTCGGCCAGTACGCGTGAGGTATAGGGCAGACCGGCGTAGGCGCCGGGGGCGATGTCTTCCACGGCGGCACGCGCATCGAAGTAGTCGACCGGGGTACCCGGTGACGCCGTGCCAGGCAGGGGTTTGCGATACTCGGTATTCATGGGCATCCGGACTCATCAGGCGATCAGGAAAACGATCGGCCAGCACGCTGACTGGCCGAGGAAAGGGTCAGTCGCGCTGCTCGATGGGCAGCCAGTCGCAATGCTCCGGGCCGGTGTAATCGGCGCTCGGGCGGATGATGCGATTGTTGGCGCGTTGCTCGAAGACATGCGCCGCCCAGCCGGTCAGGCGTGAACAGACGAAGATCGGCGTGAACAGCTTGGTGGGAATGCCCATGAAGTGATAGGCGCTGGCGTGGAAGAAGTCGGCGTTGCAGAACAGCTTCTTCTCGCGCCACATCACGGCTTCGACGCACTCGGAGACGGCGTAGAGCTGCGTATCGCCCACATCGTCCGCCAGCTTGCGAGACCACTCCTTGATGATGGCATTGCGCGGGTCACGCTCACGGTAGATGGCGTGGCCGAAGCCCATGATCTTCTCGCGGCGTTCCAGCATGCCGAGAATCTCGCGCTCGGCTTCCTCCGGTGAGCGCCAGTGCTCGATCATCGCCATCGCCGCCTCGTTGGCACCGCCATGCAGCGGTCCGCGCAGCGAGCCGATGGCTGCCGTCACGCAGGAGTGCAGGTCAGACAGCGTCGAGGCGCAGACACGTGCGGTGAAGGTCGAGGCATTGAATTCGTGCTCGGCATAGAGGATCAGCGAGGTATTCATCACCGCAGCATGCAACTCGCTGGGGGCTTCGCCATGCAATAGGTGCAGGAAGTGCGCGCCGATGGAGTCATCATCGGTCTCGGTGTCGATGCGCACGCCATCATGACTGAAGCGATACCAGTAATTGATGATCGACGGGAACACGGCCAGCATGCGGTCGGCCTGATCGGACTGCTCCTCGAAGCTCTCTTCGGTCTCCAGATTGCCGAGCATCGAACACCCGGTACGCATCACATCCATCGGGTGAGCGCTGGCCGGAATCTGCTCAAGCACCGCCTTCAAGGCGTCCGGCAGACCCCGCAACCCCTTGAGGCGCGCAATGTAGGCATCCAGCTCCGCCTGATTGGGCAACTTGCCCTTGAGAAGCAGATAGGCAACTTCCTCGAAGGCTGCGTGACTGGCGAGGTCTTCCAGGTCGTAACCGCGATAGCGCAGACCGGAACCGGACTTGCCGACGGTGCACAGCGCCGTCTCACCGGCACTCTGGCCGCGTAGACCACTGGGGGCGCTGGTGCTCGAAGTAGCGGTGGTCGGGTTGGCGATGGTATCTGACATGGCGTGATCTCCTTGGCAGTGACGTCATTGAGTTGTTCTTTTTCTTGTAGGGCATAAAGCGTCAAGCCCCTCGCCGGCCAGGCGTCTGCCAGCGAGGGAGAAACGATCGGGCCGAGAGTGCCGGCCCGTGAAGCCGATGACCTCCAGAGGCGAGACATGGCGTCCGTCTCGAGCGTCTGGCATCAATCCTTGCGGCTTTCGGCCTCGAACAGGGTGTCCAGCTTCTGCTCGAAGGTGTGGTAATCGAGGAAGTCGTAGAGCTCCATGCGGGTCTGCATGTCGTCGACGACATCCTTCTGATCACCCTTGTCGTGGATGTTCTGGTAGACCTTGAGGGCGGCGGCGTTCATGGCGCGGAAGGCAGACAGCGGATAGAGCACCATCCGGCAGCCGACATCGCCCAGCTCGCGCTGGTTGAACAGCGGCGTGGCGCCGAATTCGGTGATGTTGGCCAGGATCGGCGCGTCGACGCCCTCACAGAAGGCACGGTAGTCCTCGAGGGTATGCACCGCCTCGGCGAAGATGGCGTCGGCACCGGCTTCGACACAGGCGTTGGCACGTGCGACGGCGGCTTCGAGCCCTTCCTTCTGGAAGGCATCGGTGCGCGCGATCAGATAGAAGCTGTCATCACGACGCGCATCGGCAGCGGCCTTGATGCGATCGACCATCTCCTGGCTGGAGACGATGGCCTTGTTGGGACGGTGTCCACAACGCTTCTGGGCGACCTGGTCCTCCAGGTGCACGGCAGCCACGCCGGCGCGCTCCATCTCCTGAATGGTGCGCGCGATGTTGAAGGCGCCACCCCAGCCGGTATCGATGTCCACCAGCAGCGGAAGCTCGCTGGCGGCGGTGATGCGACGCGCATCTTCCAGCACGTCATTCATGCTGGTCATGCCCAGATCCGGCAGACCGTAGGAGGCATTGGCCACGCCACCACCGGACAGGTAGATCGCCTGATGCCCGACGCGCTCGGCCATGATGGCGGTGTAGGCATTGATGGTGCCGACGATGGGCAGCGGACGATTGGCCTCCAGCGCCGCGCGGAAGCGGGCACCGGGGCTTGGCAGGGCGGTGGAACTCAGATGGCGTGACATGACATCTCCCGGGCTGGGCCCATGACGGGGTTGGAATTGTTCGGTCGGTTCAAGTCGTGAGCGGTGCGTCAGCTCACTCTTCGCCCTGCTCCTGCTTGAGCGTGGCGGCATAGCGGCGGGCGACGTTCTCCCGCGAGGCGCTGACATGGCGGCGCATCAGCAACTCCGCCAGTTCCTCATCGCCGGACTCGATGGCATCGACGATGCGATGATGCTCGACGAAGGCCTTCTGCGGGCGTGATCCACTGGCGCTGAACTGGGTGCGGTACATTCGTACCAGGTAATAGAGGTCATCACAGAGAATCGTCATCAGCATGTGGTTGTGGCTGCCGAGCACGATCTGATAGTGGAAATCGAGGTCGCCTTCCTTCTGGAAGTAGGCGGTACCGGTCTTGAGGTCCGACTGCTGTTCGTGGGTCTTGAGCACGCTGCGCAGCCGCGCGACCTCTTCCTGTGTCATGTGGCGTGCGGCCAGACGGGCGGCCATGCTTTCCAGTGCCTCACGCACATCGAACAGCTCCAGCAGCTCGGTCATCGAGAGCTTGACCACCCGCGCGCCGACGTGGGGCACGCGCTCGATCAGACGATGGACCTCGAGGCGGCGCATGGCCTCGCGCAGCGGTCCGCGCGAGATCCCGTAGGCCTGAGCCAGGCCGGGCTCGGTGATCTTGCTGCCCGGTGCCAGCTCGCCACGCACGATGGCGTCCTGCAATTGATGGAAGACACGCTCGGCCAGGGTGCGCACCTCAGGGGTCGCTGCCGTCGCGGAAGCGGTGTGACCTGCCTGCTCGGCAGTCGCGCCGCGCGCAAGGCTTCGAGCGGTGGTGGCATTGTGAAAGGCATCGGTGGTCATGGCGGTCAGGCAATCCGGCTGGCAAGGGACAGAGGCAAGGCAATGGCGGCGAGGGACTTTCAGCACCATTGTCGACAATCATTCACTGAATGCCAGACTAGCCAGCGCGCCTGTGTGGGTCAAGATGCAATCCGCCAAATCCTCTACACCTTTGGCGTTAGATTTAGCCGAAGCTGAGCTCCGCGCCGATACGGCGGGGTTTCTGGAAGGGCAGCGAATGATCGGTGCCGGGGATTTCCAGCGATTGCCAGCCCGGATGACGTTCGGCCAGCAGCGCATGATAGTCACGCAGGGTCGTGGGGCTCTTGCCACCGACCATGCTGCGTACCTCGCCGCCTGCCGCCAGCACGTCAGCCAGCAGGGCCTCGCGGTCAATCTCGCGCACGGCATGCGTGACACAGTCCAGGGCATTGGCGAAGCCCAGATGGCGATGCGCCAGACGCGCCACCATCATGCGCTCGGCACGCGGGTTGCGCGTGCGATGCGGGGAAATGAGGTCGAGGAACGCGGTGATCCCCGCCTCGGGGCTTGCCGCCTCGCGCATCGCATGCGCCGCCTCGGCGTAGCCATCGCGTACCTGGATCATGGTGGCGTGGCATTCGCGCTCCAGCAGTGCCGGTTCCAGCAGGCTGATGTCGCCGACCTTCACCTCCGGGCGCTCGGCGCGCAGACGCTGGACAAGACGCATGGCGACCAGCCCGCCAAAGCTGTAGCCGATCAGGTCGAAATGCGTGATGCGCTGCGTCTCGATCAAGGCCATCACATCCTCGACCACCTGCTCGAGGGTGAAGGGAGGTTCACCGCCATCGGGTGACACCGTCTGCCCCATGCCGCGCAGGTCAGGAATGATCAGCTCGTCATGGGCCGTGAGATGCCCGACCAGCGGCGCCCAGGTCAGCGTGCCGGCCACACCCGCGCCGTGCAGCATCAGCAAGCGACGCCCACCATTTGATTCACGACGCGTCAGACGCTGCCAGAAGAGGGTCTGGTCAGGACGTGACAGCAGATGTTGGCCATGTTCGAACTCGGGATGCATGCAGGGCTCCGGTAGGGTGCCAGGGCTGGGCAAGCGACTGGGCAAGAGGACTGGGCGAACGTCAGCACACGCGTCGGGGCAGTCGTCGATGACGGCGCAGGGCGTTCAGAGGCAGGCACCTTAATCAGCGCACGGGAGAACGGCAAGCCAACAAGGACAGCCCCTCATCGGAATCCGCACGCATGGGCGGACAAAACGCGTCTGGATGCCTAGAATGCCCTGTCCGCCAACGGAAGCTGTCATGACCATCTCGCTCGAAATCACTGCCCTGCCCTACGCCCTCGCCGCCGAGGACGAGGCATCCACACTGTCGCGCTTCGCACGCCTGCGTACGCGCCCCGACGCCGTGCTGCTCGACAGCGGCCAGCCTTCACTGGCCGGCGGTCGCTTCGACATCATCAGCAGCGACCCGCTGGCCGTGCTGGAGCAAGGCGCGCATGGCGGCAAGCTCACCGGCCCACTGCCGGAGTCGATGCGTGACCTGAGCCAGTTCAGTGAAGCACTGGAGCGCCTCGCGCGGCTGCCGGTGATCGAGGCCCAGCGCCAGCTGTTGACACTGCTGCCGCAGACGCTGGCGGGCGAAGAGCTCGCCCAGTATGACCTGACAGCCGAGGACCTGCCGTTCATCGCCGGCCTGCTGGGCTACTGGAGCTATGACTTCGGGCGCGCACTCGAGACGTTGCCCGCCACGGCCGAGGACGACATCGCCCTGCCCTGGTCGCGGCTCGGTCTCTACGACTGGGCATTGATCAGTGATCATCAGCGTCAGCAGAGCTGGCTGATCGCCTCATCACAGCGTCGCAAGCAGGTGCTGGAATGGCTGGAGCAACCGGCGCCGAGCAGCGCCGACTTCGCCCTCGACACCCCCTTCGCGCCGCTGCTGGATCGCGCGGGCTACGGCGAACGCTTCCGCCAGGTGATGGAGTATCTGCACGCTGGTGACTGCTACCAGATCAACCTGACCCAGCGCTTTTCCGCCGATTGCAGTGGCGACAGCTGGGATGCCTACCTGCGTCTGCGTCAGGCCACGCCGACGCCCTATGCGGGCTATCTGAGCTGGCAGGACGCCAAGGGCGAGGAGATGGCGATCGTCTCCGTCTCGCCGGAGCGCTTCGTCGAGGTCAATCACCGCGCGGTCGAGACCAAGCCGATCAAGGGCACCCGCGCACGTGGCGCGACACCGGAAGAGGACGCCCGACTGGCCGCCGAGCTGCTGGCCAGTCCCAAGGACCGCGCCGAGAACGTGATGATCGTCGACCTGCTGCGCAATGATCTGGGGCGTGTCTCCGCGCCCGGCAGCGTCAAGGTGCCATCGCTGTGCGCGTTGGAGAGCTACGCCAACGTGCACCATTCCGTCAGCACCATCACCAGCACCCTGGAGGAAGGGCGCGATGCGCTGGATCTGCTCGGCGCCGCCTTCCCCGGTGGCTCCATCACCGGCGCGCCCAAGATCCGCGCCATGCAGATCATCGAGGAGCTGGAGCCGGTTCGCCGCAGCGCCTATTGCGGCAGCCTCGGCTACCTGGACATCCGCGGGCACATGGATACCTCGATCGCGATCCGCACGGCGGTGATCGCCGAGGGCCAGGTACACCTGTGGGGCGGCGGCGGCCTGGTCGCCGATTCCGAGGAAGAGGCCGAATACCGCGAAAGCCTGGCCAAGATCCAGCGCCTGATGGAAGCGCTCGGCTGACAGGCGGCGTTATAAGCCGTCATGAGCGCCATAACTCGATGGCATATAACGATCGAACGAATTCGTATTGGGGAAGCAGTGCCCGCCTTTGATAGGGTAGGCGCATTCCTGCACGTCTCCTTGAGCGCTACTCGCCTCTGCTGATGGCCTTTCCTGGCCATTGATCAGCCCTGCGCCCCGCTCCATCGGACGTGCCCTCGTTCTGGAGACTCCTCATGTCCGATACCTTCGATCTCGCCCGCATCAATGCCGAATTCGGCAACGACCCCGAAGCCCTGACTCGCTGGGCTCTGTCGCTGGACAAGCACGCCATCTGCACCACCAACTTCCGCCCCTTCGAGGCGGTGATCCTGCACATGGTGACGCGCTTCCGTCCTGACATCCCCATCGTGTGGATGGACAACGGCTACAACACCGATGCCACCTATCGTTTCGCCGATGAGGTGACGCGCAAGCTGAATCTGAATCGCATCATCTATCTGCCGCAGCGTACCCGCGCGCACCGTGAAGCCGTCGATGGCCTCACGCCGCATATCGATGACCCGCGCCACGAAGCCTTCACCCGTGAAGTGAAGCTCGAGCCCTTCGAGCGTGCCCTGCGTGAGCTGAACCCCGAGATGTGGTTCACCGCCGTGCGCGCCAGTGACACCGCCTTCCGTGCCGGCATGCAGCCGGTCTCGCTGAACGGAGATGGCCTGATCAAGGTCGCACCGGTGCTCCACTGGTCCTCCAAGCAGATGCACGAGTATCTGGTCGCCCACGACCTGCCCAACGAGTTCGACTACGTCGACCCGACCAAGGCGGAAGACAACCGTGAGTGTGGCCTGCACCTGGCGCACTGATCAGCGCACCGGCAGCTCGATATCGTGGAAGATCTCGTGCTCGTGGCGCGGGCCGGCGGCCAGTGCCGCCTCGACACGATCGCGTGTCAGGTGCGGCGCGAAGCGTTCGACGAATTCGAACATGTAGCTGCGCATGAAGGTGCCGCGACGAATGCCGATCTTGGTCGTCGAGCTGTCGAAGAGATGCGTCGCATCCAGCGCCACCAGGTCCTCGTCCGCCACCTCGTCCACCGCCATGTGCGCGACGATGCCGATGCCCATGCCCAGGCGCACATAGGTCTTGATGACATCGGCATCCGAGGCGGTCAGCACGACATTGGGTGCCAGGCCATGTGACTTGAAAGCATCATCCAGCTGGCTGCGCCCGGTGAAGCCATAGGTGTAGGTGACCAGCGCATAGCTGGCCAGTGTCTCGAGGGTCAGCTCCTCGCCATTGGCCAGCGGATGATTCTTCGGCACCAGCACGCAGCGATTCCAGCGGTAGCACGGCAGCAGGATGAGGTCGTTGAACAGCTCCAGCGACTCGGTGCAGATGGCGAAATCGGCCTGCCCCTCACTGACCATGTTGGCGATCTGCTTCGGGGTGCCCTGCTGCATGTGCAACGCGACATCCGGGTACTTGCGCGTGAAATCGGCGATTACCGGCGGCAGGGCATAGCGTGCCTGGGTGTGGGTGGTGGCGATCGCCAGACTGCCACGGCGATCATCGCTGTGTTCCTGCGCGACATGCTTGATGTTCTCCACCGTACGCAGCACCTGGCTTGCCAGCTCGACGATCGACTCACCCGCCGGCGTCACGCGCGTCAGATGCTTGCCACTGCGCGCGAAGATCTCGACGCCCAGCTCATCCTCCAGCAGACGAATCTGCTTGGAGATCCCCGGCTGTGAGGTATAGAGGCTCTGAGCGGTCGCTGACACGTTCAGATTGTGTCGGGTCACTTCCCAGATGTAACGCAACTGCTGGAGTTTCATGCGACTTCACTCTCCTGAGAAGCCCCGTCGACGCGGGAGAGCGCGACAGTGGCCCGGACATGGCCGTTCACCCTGCTAAGATGATCGGGCGATAAAATCATGAACAATGATTCCTTTCGGGAATATACAGTCAAGAGTAGATTGACGGCAGTAACCTGACAAGGGGTAGACAAGGGATGGATGTCACACAGCTGCTGCTATACGTACTGGCAGGCGCCGGAGTGGGCTTTGCGGTCGGTGTCACCGGCGTGGGCGGTGGCTCACTGATGACACCGCTGCTATTGATGTTCGGCTTTCCGCCGCATGTCGCGGTCGGTACCGATCTGCTTTACGCCGCCATCACCAAGGCCGGCGGTGCCTTCGCGCACCATCGCCAGGGGCATGTGGACTGGACCATCACCCGTCGCCTGGCCCTGGGCTCCATCCCCGCCGCGCTGGTGACCATCGGCGTGCTGCATGCCTTCTTCACGGACCCCACCGCCTACGCAGGCCTGATCAAGGGCATGCTGGGCGTGATGTTGATCCTCACCGCCGGCGTGCTGCTGTTCAAGAAACGCCTGTTGGGCCTGATCAGTCCGGAAAGCTTCATCGTGCGGCATGCGGCACCGCTGACCGTGCTGTCGGGCATCGTGCTGGGCGTATGCGTCACCCTGTCCTCCGTCGGCGCCGGTGCCTTCGGGGCGGCCGTGCTGATCATGCTGTTCCCGCTTCTGAGCACCGCACGCATCGTCGGCACCGATATCGCCCACGCCGTGCCACTGACACTGGTCGCAGGCCTGGGGCATCTATGGCTGGGCAATGTCGATTTCCTGCTGCTCGGCGCATTGCTGGTCGGCTCCCTGCCTGCCATCAGCCTTGGCGCACGCCTGACGCGCCACATGCCCGGCAGCCTGTTGCAGGGGCTGCTCACCACCCTGCTGCTGGGGCTTGGCATCCGCTACGCCTTCTTCTGACCCCGCCCTTCCTTTGCTGCTGCACGCGTAATCCAGACCAATGTCGCAGCAGGCAATCGTGATTGCCTGCTGCGTGGCTATTCCCTCCAACCAATAAAACAGCTATAAAAATACCAACGATCATAACCCCGTGCTATTGAGTCGATGGACAATGCCCATTTGTCAGTGATGGAAAGTGGCGCTACCATCGGACGCAGCCTGCATGTCCGGCAATGCCGCAGACAGCGAAACGAATCCCCTGGAGAAACAAGATGTCCAATCACGTCGATGTCACCGGCGCCAACTTCGAACAGGAAGTTCTCAACGCTGAAGCCCCGGTACTGCTGAAGTTCTGGGCGCCCTGGTGTGGCCCGTGCAAGATGATGGCGCCGGTCGTCGAGGAAGTCGCCAACGAGAAGGGCGAAGGCCTGAAGATCGTCAACGTCAATGTCGATGACGCACCGGAAATCGCCGCCGAGCAAGGCGTGCGTGGCGTGCCGACCGTGATCCTGTTCAAGTCCGGCGCCAAGGTCGCCTCGCTGGTCGGTGCCCAGTCCAAGGGACAACTGAGCCAGTTCATCGAGCAGAACCTCTAAACCGGTCCGCTCGAAGGTGGCTGCCCCGGCAGTCACCAGACACGAGATGAACACCAGAAGGCCCCGTCACGCTCAACGTGACGGGGCCTTCTGCATTCCTTGCCGACGCGCTATTCCTCCGCCATGCGTCGGCGACGTCGAATGCGTCTGGCGGAGGGTCCCAGCAGGCGTGCCGCCCAGCGCGTGCCCGGGTGCGAGTCGAAGGCGATCTTGAGCGTCATGGTGATCGGCACCGACAACAGCATCCCCACCGGGCCGAACACCCAGCCCCACACCACCAGTGACAGGAAGGCGGCCAGTGTCGACAGCCCCAGCGTCCGCCCCATCACGCGCGGCTCGATCATGTTCCCGAGAATGAAATTGATCGCCAGGTAGCAGCCGCCCAGCATCAACGCCTTGACCGCCCCACCCTCCGGCATCACCAGCGTCAGCAATACTGCCGGCACCGCGGCCAGCGCCGACCCGATATTGGGAATGTAGTTGAGGCAGAAGGCCAGCGTGGCCCACAGGAAGGCGAACTCCACATCCAGTGCCAGACAGCTGATGCCGACCAGCGCACCGGTCACCAGACTGATCAACGTCTTGACCGCCAGATAACGTCGCAGCGTCAACGAGAACAGCGTAAAGCGGCGCAGGCTGACATGCGGGCTGCGCAGAGTGGTGATCAGCTTGTCGCGCAGCGACAGGGCTTCGTACAACAGGAAGGTGGCCGTCAGCACGATGATGACACTGGAAGACAGCAGACCGCCCAGCCCGGTGAGCAGGTTGGGCACCCATTGCGTCAGCGATGCCGGATCCACCAGCTCACTGAAGCGCGCCGGCGCGATGGAGACGCCGTGGCCTGCCAGCCATTCCAGCATGCTCTGATACTGCTCCCGCAGACTTTCCTCCAGCTTGGGCATCTCATCGCTGAACAGGGTGAAGCGTGAGACCAGCAAGGCCGCCAGCGAGGAAAACAGGATGCAGACCGTCAGGATGACGATGGGCACCCCGAAACGCTGGCCGATGCCGTGTCGGGCCAGCCAGCGCACCGGCGCATCACAGACCGCCGCGACAAACACCGCCATCAGCAGGGGGACCACCAGGTCTGCCGCCATCTTGAGGCCACCGATGATCACCACCAGCGCGGCCATGCCGACCAGCAGCGGATGGATCTCCAGCGCCTTGCGGACCTTGGGGACATGGCGAGAACGCCCGGAAAGCTCCAGCGCTTCCTGCTGACGCTCGTCTCGCGGCACCTGCATGCGTGCCACGGCCTCCTCGGCGGAAGTGCCTTCGCTGACACTGCTCGGCTCACCCACCATCATGTCATGCGCTCTTCAGGGGTATCGTTAGCCTGCATCCTGCGCCACCTATCCTGTCAGTTACTGCATCAGATCTCGAACCCGCTGCCGAAGCCCTCCACCGCAGGTGCCATCAGCGTCTCGCCGCCGGCACGAATCATCGCGGCATGCCCCTGGGTACGCGGCAGGATGCGCTGGAAGTAGAAGCGTGCGGTATCCAGCTTGGCCTGGTAGAAGGTCGCGTCCCCCGTGCCAGATGCCAGCGCTGCCCTGGCGGTCTCACCGGCACGCGCCCACAGGTAGCCCAGCGTGACGTAACCGGCATACATCAGATAATCGACACTGGCAGCACCGACCGCCTCGCGGTCCTGCATCGCTCCCATGCCCACCGCCATGG
This sequence comes from Cobetia sp. ICG0124, assembly GCF_004006355.1. Classification (NCBI taxonomy): domain Bacteria; kingdom Pseudomonadati; phylum Pseudomonadota; class Gammaproteobacteria; order Oceanospirillales; family Halomonadaceae; genus Cobetia; species Cobetia sp. ICG0124. The sequence continues at coordinate 2,749,469 of NZ_CP024893.1, forward strand.
TCAGCTCACCCCATTCGCGGTTGAGCTCCGCAAGTGGCGAGGCAAATTCGCTGCCTTCGCTGGCCTGACAGAACTTGTGGATCTCCTTGGTGAAGACCTTGAGCGACTCGCCCTGGCTCATCAGGATCTTGCGTCCCAGCAGGTCCAGCGCCTGGATACCGGTGGTGCCTTCATAGAGCAGCGTGATGCGCGCATCGCGCACGAACTGCTCCATGCCCCACTCCTGGATGAAGCCGTGGCCACCGAACACCTGCACCCCATGGTTGGTCGCCTCGAAGCCGGTCTCGGTCAGGAAGGCCTTGACGATGGGCGTCAGCAGGCCCAACAGCGTGTCGGCACGAGTCTTCTCTTCGCTGTCCGGCGCATTCTCGACAAGATCATTGAGCTGGGCGGCGTACATCACCAGCATGCGTCCGCCCTCGGCGATGGCCTTCTGGGTCAGCAGCATGCGCCGTACGTCCGGGTGCACGATGATCGGGTCGGCTGCCTTCTCCGGCGCCTTGGCCCCCGAGAGAGCTCGCATCTGCAGACGGTCCCGCGCATAGCTCAGCGCATTCTGGAAGCTGGCCTCGGCCAGCGCCACGCCCTGGATGCCCACGCCAAGCCGCGCGGCATTCATCATGGTGAACATGCAGGCCAGCCCCTTGTGCGGCGGGCCGACCAGATAACCGATCGCGGAGTCGAAGTTCATCACGCAGGTCGCGTTGCCGTGAATACCCATCTTGTGCTCGATGGAGCCACAGCTGACACCGTTGCGCTCTCCGGCCTCGCCACTGGCATCCGGCAGGAACTTCGGCACCACGAACAGCGAGATGCCGCGTGAGCCTTCCGGCGCGTCCGGCAACTTGGCCAGCACCAGATGCACGATGTTCTCCGAGAGATCGTGTTCGCCGGCGGAGATGAAGATCTTGGTACCGCTGATGGCGTACCCCTTGCTGCCATCGGCGTCATCCAGTGGCACGGCGCGGGTCTTGATCAGCCCCAGATCCGTGCCACAGTGCGGTTCGGTCAGACACATGGTGCCGGTCCAGCGGCCTTCGACCAGCTTGGTCAGATAGGTCTGCTTGAGCACCTCGCTGCCATGGTGCTCAAGGGCGTTCATCGCGCCATGTGACAACCCCGGATACATGCCCCACGAGAGGTTGGCGGAGGCGACCATTTCCGAGAGCACCATCGCCAGAGACGGCGGCAGGCCCTGGCCACCATGCTCCGGTGAGGCTGCCAGACTCGGCCAACCGCCCTCGACATACTGCTGATAGGCGGCCTTGAAGCCACGCGGCGCCTTCACCTCTCCCCCCTCGAAGGTACAGCCCTCGAGATCGCCCGACTGGTTGAGCGGCGTCAGCACCTCGTTGGCAAAGCGTGCCCCTTCCTCGAGAATCGCGCTGACGATGTCATCACTGGCATCTTCGCCACCCGGCAGGCGGGCGTAATGCGCGGGGTAGTCGAGCAGCTCATTCATCACGAAGCGAATATCGCGCAAGGGCGCCTGATAGTCGGGCATGCTGTACTCCTTGTGCCGTCGCGACGCGGCGGCGATGACCTGACGGCAGGCTCAGGCCATGCGGATGCTGCCGTCGAGACGGATCACTTCCCCATTGAGCATGCCGTTGGTGATGATGTGTTCGGCCAGGCGAGCGAATTCATCGGGCCGCCCCAGGCGCTTGGGAAACGGAACGGCCTCGCACAGCGCCTCGCGAGCAGGCTCCGGAATGCCTGCCATCATCGGTGTCTCGAACACGCCAGGGGCAATCGCCATCACGCGAATGCCGTGACGCGCCAGTTCGCGTGCCATCGGCAGGGTCATGCCTGCCACCCCGGCCTTGGAAGCACTGTAGGCACATTGCCCTATCTGGCCATCGAAGGCCGCGACCGAAGCGGTGTTGAGAATGATGCCGCGCTCTCCGTCTTCCCCCTCGGCCACATTGCGCGCCATGCGGGCCGCCGCGAGACGCGCCACGTTGAAGGTACCGCTCAGATTGATGGCCAGGGTCTTCTCGAACCCTTCCAGCGGCGCCGGTTCCCCCTCGCGATCCACCAGCTTGGCGACGCTCACCACGCCCGCGCAGTGGATCACGCCATGAAGGGCTCCGAAGCTCTGCTCGGCGACATCCAGCGCCGCGCTCACGCTCGCGGAATCGGTGATATCGCAATGACAGAAGCGTGCCGACGCACCGAGTGCCGCGGCATGCTCGCGTGCGGCCTCGGAGATGTCAGCCAGTACGACGCGTCCACCGGCGGCCACCAGACGGTCCGCTGTGGCAGCCCCCAGGCCGGAGGCGGCACCCGTGATCAGGAAGCAGTGCTCGGCAATCTTCATGCGGGTCTCACTCCTCGCGAGCTTCGGCGCGCAGCAGGAATCGCTGGATCTTGCCCGAGGGTGTCTTGGGCAGGTGGTCCACGAAGCTGATCTCGCGGGGATAGCTGTGGCCTGATAGCCGCTGGCGCACTTCGCTGCGTATTGCCTCGGCGAGGGCTTCATCCCCGACATGTCCGTCGCGCAGCACCACGTAGGCCTTGATGATCTCGCCGCGCAGGTCATCCGGCTTGCCGACCGCCGCGGACTCCGCGACGGCGGGATGGGCAAGGATGGCGTTCTCGACATCCGCCGGGCCGACCCGATAACCCGAGGTGGTGATGATGTCGTCGTCACGGCCGGCGAAGGTGAAGCGACCATCAGGCTCCGCGACGACCACATCCCCGGTCAGGTAATAGCCTTCGACACAGGGCTGTTTCTCCTGCCAGGTATAGCCGGAGAAGAAATAGGCGGGGGAATTGGCGATATCCACCGCCAGCACGCCCGGTTCACCGGGCGCAAGCTCCCGGTATTCGGCGTCCAGCACGGCCAGGCGATAGCCGGGCAAGGGGAAGCCGACGCTGCCGATGACCACCTCATGCGCCAGAGCATGATGATTGCAGCAGACCATGCCGACTTCGGTCTGACCGTAGTGATCCATCACCGTGCAGCCAAGCTCACGGGCGACCCAGCCCACCACCTCGGTATTGAGCGGCTCGCCGGCCGAGCTCGCCACGCGCAGCGTCAGGCGCTCGAAGGCCCCCTCCCCGAGCCCGGAGGCCTTGAGCATCCGATAGGCCGTGGGCGCCGCCGCGAAGTTGTCGATGGCGTGGCGCTGCAGGAAGTCCAGCCCGCCCTGCGCGCTGAAGGGAGCTTGCATGAAGTAGGTGGTGGCACCCAGCAACAGAGGTGCCGTGATCCCGTAGTAAAGCCCGTAGGCCCAACCGGGGTCGGCCATGTTCCAGAAGCGCTCGCCGGGTCGCAGATCCACTGCCAGCCGCTGATAGAGCCAGAAGGCCGGCAGCGCATTGAGTGCCACCGCCACCCCCTTGGGCTTGCCGACCGTGCCGGAGGTGAACATCTGCAGAAAGGGCGCATCACTCGGCAATTGTACGGGCGGTTGCGCCAGGGGCTCGCTTTGCATCAGGGCCTGCCAGTCCAGATCCCCCTCATCCAGTGCCTCCCCCTCCCCGCGCACGCAGATGATCGGTGGATGGCTCGCAAGCGCCCTGAACTTGGCACGCTGACCGGACTCGGTGATCACGACACTGGTCTCGGCGCGCGACAGACGGTAGGCGAGCGCATCCGTTCCGAAGGCCGTGAACAGCGGCTGATAGATGGCGCCCAATCGCCAGGTGGCGGCCAGCGCGATCAGAAGCTCAGGCGTACGCGACAGCATGCAGGCCACGCGCTCGCCGGGTCCGACGCCCTGCGCAGCCAGCGCCGTGGCCATGCGAGCACTCTCGAGATCCAGTTCGGCGTAGCTGAGCGTGCGTACCTTGCCATGCTCATCCTCGTGGACCAGAGCGATGCGCTCGCCCTGCCCGGCGCGCAGGTGCCGACCGATGCAGGCGTCAAAGGCATTGCCCATGTGCCCTTGCCCGGAGGACGTCAGGAGTTCATCGCGCAACGCGTCGATGTCGAAATGTTCCAGATACTCGCTCAGCGTCTGGCTGGCAGCCGGTTGCATGGCGGATGAATTCGCAGGTTCGTCAGATGTAGCGACATATGCAGCAGAGGCGGCGCGTGACGTGCGGTTTGTTGTTGTATCGCTTGGCGTCATGGCGTGACTGGCTCCTGAGTGGCGCTCCGGGGCGGATCGAGATGGCTGGGCGTCAGTCCATCTACAGTTAACGTAAACGTCAAGTTAGCGACAAGCCTGTCGTGCGGCAAGCATTGTGGCGCTCGACTGGCCGAAAGTTGCAGACGCCGTGTAACAGACGCCGTGTAACAGACGCTGTGTAGCAGACGCCGTTCGCTCAGGGAAGACGACACAGGCTGTCGACCAGCGCCTCGGCCAGCTCATCCGGGGAACGCTCACCCTCGGGACGGTACCAGCGTACGCTCCAGTTGAGCGCCCCCAGCATGAACTGGCGCAGAAGCAGAGCGTCTCCCTTGAGCAGTCCCGCGTCGACGGCCGCCTCGATGGCGTCGCGCCACAGGGCTTCATACTCGTCACGCAGATGCACGAGATGCTCCCGCGAGGCTTGCTCGAGGCGACGCCATTCGTAGAGCGCCACGACATGCGCATTGCGGTCCGTCAGCAGGGTTTCCAGATGCGCCCGCGCCAATGCCAGCAAGCGATCTCGCGCCTGCTGATGCCGTGATGCGGGGGCTATGCCGGCTTCCAGCCGCGCGAGATGCTCACGCGCGATGGCCAGTGCGCTGAACATGCCCTCCTCGATCACCGCGCACAGGATTTCCTGCTTGTCAGCGAAGTGATGGAACAGGCTGCCGGACTTGATGCCCATTTCCTGGGCCAACATGCGAACGGTGGTGCGATCGAAGCCCTCCTCCACGAACAGACGGGCGGCGATGCGTACCAGCTCCTTGCGACGGGGTGAGGCGGTGGCTACATTCATCGTATAACTAGCGCTTGCTTGGTTTATGGGATTGAATGGATCAAAGCACAGCCACGCAGTGATCACAACGCCGAACGCCACAGGTGATCTTCCAATAACAAGACACTGGAGACCGTCATGACGACCGCTTCCCGCACCACGCCAAGCCCCACCACCGCCGCTGACGACATCGTGATCCTGTCCGGGGCGCGCACGCCGATGGGCGGGTTGCAGGGCTCGCTTTCCAGCCTCAGCGCACCGCAGCTCGCCGCCGTGGCCATCAAGGCCGCCATCGAACGCTCAGGCCTGACACCCGCCGATATCGATGAGGGCATCTTCGGCTGCGTACTGCCGGCAGGCGTCAAGCAAGGCCCGGCACGTCAGGCCATGCGCCAGGCCGGAGTCCCGGACAACATCGGCGCGACCACCATCAACAAGCTGTGCGGTTCCGGCATGAAAGCCACCATGCTCGCGCACGACCTGATCCGTGCCGGCACCAACCGCATCATGCTGGCGGGTGGCATGGAATCGATGTCCAATGCCCCGCACCTGCTCACCCAGGCACGCGGCGGCTATCGCCTCGGACATGGAGAACTGAAGGACCACATGTTCTTCGATGGCCTGGAGGACGCCGAGACCGGCAAGCTGATGGGCGTGTTCGCCCAGGAAGTGGCCGATGCGCGTGGCTACGATCGTCAGCGCATGGATGACTTCGCCATCGAATCACTCAAGCGCGCCATGGCCGCCACCGAGGCCGGCGACATCGCCCCGGAAATCGCGCCGGTGACGGTCAAGAGTCGCAAGGGCGAGAGTCTCGTCGAGCAGGATGAACAACCCTTCCAGGCCAACCTCGACAAGATTCCCACGCTGCGTCCGGTATTTGCCAAGGACGGCACCATCACTGCCGCCAATGCCAGCTCCATCTCTGACGGTGCCTCGGCCCTGGTGCTGACCCGACGTGATGAGGCCGAGCGTCGTGGCCTGGCCGTCAAGGCCCGTATCCTCGGTCACAGCACCCACTCCCAGCACCCCAGCGAATTCACGCTGGCCCCCATCGGGGCCATCGATTCGCTGATGAAGCGACTGGAGTGGACCACCGAGGATGTCGATCTGTTCGAGATCAACGAGGCCTTCGCCGTGGTGACACTGCTGGCGATGGATGCCCACGACATCCCGCACGACAAGGTCAATGTCTTCGGGGGAGCCTGCGCCCAGGGTCACCCGGTGGGCTCCACCGGATCACGCATCATCGTCACCCTGATCAATGCGCTGGAACGGCGCGGCAAGAAGCGCGGCATCGCGGCACTGTGCATCGGCGGCGGTGAGGCCACCGCGATCGCCGTCGAACTGGAAGGCTGAGCCGGGAACGGGGGCTGAGCCGACCTAATCATTCGCGCCGAGACGGCGCCAGTCCTCAGCCATAGCGACCGGTGATGTAGTCCTCGGCCTTCTTGGTGTGCGGATTGGAGAACATCGTCTTGGTGTCGTTGTACTCGATCAGCTCGCCCATGTGGAAGAAGGCGGTGTAATCGGCGACACGCGCCGCCTGCTGCATGTTGTGGGTCACGGTCACGATGGAGAACTGGGTCTTCAGCTTGTCCATCAGGTCTTCGATGGTCGCGGTGGAAATCGGGTCCAGCGCCGAGGTCGGCTCATCCATCAGGATGACGTCCGGCTTGACCGCGATCGCACGCGCGATGCACAGACGCTGCTGCTGACCACCGGACAGCGAGGTGCCCGGCTGATCCAGAATGTCCTTCACCTCTTCCCACAGGCCGGCATCACGCAGCGCGCTCTCGACCAGATCGTCCTTGTCGGCACGACGGCTGACCAGGTCGTGCATGGTCGGCGCATAGGCGATGTTGTCATAGATGGACTTGGGGAACGGGTTCGGCTTCTGGAACACCATGCCAACACGGCGACGCAGTGCCACTTCATCCATGTTGCGGGCATTGACGTCACGCCCGTCCATCTCGACCAGACCCTCGATGCGCACGCTGCGGATCAGGTCATTCATGCGATTCAGGCAGCGCAGGAAGGTCGACTTGCCGCACCCGGACGGCCCGATCAACGCGGTGACATTCTTCTGGAAGATGTCGATGTTGATGTTCTTCAGCGCCTGCTTCTCGCCGTACCACAGGTTGAGGTCTTCCACACGGATGGCCAGCTCATGATTGGCCTCTTCGTTGGTCACGATCGGTGTGCCGGGGCGTGCCATGGCGACAGGCTTGGCGGGGGTGGCGACGGTGCTGTTCATGTCTCGTATTCCTTGTTCAGTCGTGGGTCTGGTCATGTCGTGCGTCCCGCCTCGGCGGGACGTGATCCACCGACCTACCAGCGACGCTCGAATTTCTTGCGCAGCATGACGGCTGCGGCGTTGAGGAAGATCAGCACTGACAGCAGCACCAGGATGCCCGCCGCAGTCCGCTCGACGTAGGCCTGTTCCGGCTCACCTGCCCAGGTGAAGATCTGGGCCGGCAGCACGGTGGCCGCCTGGGTGATGGAGGTCGGTGCATCCGGAATGAAGGCCACCATGCCGACGATGATCAAGGGAGCGGTTTCCCCCATCGCCTGCGCCAGACCGATGATGGAACCCGTCAGGATACCCGGCAATGACAGCGGCAGAACGTGATCCCGCACGACCTGCCAGCGCGAGCAGCCAACGCCGAAGGCTGCCTGACGAATGGTGTCCGGCACGCTGCGCAGTGCGGAGCGGGTGGTGATGATGATCACCGGCAGCGTCATCAGCCCCAGCGTCAGACCACCGACCAGCGGGGACGAGCGCGGCATGCCGAAGAAGTTGATGAAGATCGCCAGGCCCAGCAGACCGAACAGGATCGACGGCACCGCCGCCAGATTGTTGATGTTGATCTCGATCGCCTGGGTGAGGCGATTGTCCGGCGCGAACTCCTCCAGGTAGACCGCGGTCAGCACGCCGACCGGGAAGGCGAAGGCCAGAGTGACCAGCAACGTCAGGATCGTGCCCATCGCCGCCGACCAGATACCGGCATATTCCGGCATCTTGGAATCACCGGTGGTGAAGAAGTTGATGTTGAACTTGAGCTCGGCCGTGCCGTTCTCGACCATGCGATCCAGTACGGCGATCTGCTTGGGCTTGAGATGCGCCTTGTGGCCCTTGAGGTACTGATCCACCCGGTCGTCCGCGATCACCCAGGTCTCGAGGGTCTGGCCCAGCAGCTCCGGGTTGGCCTTCATCTCGCGTGGCAGCTGACGCAGCCAGCCGCGGCTGACCAGCTCACGCACATCCTCTTCCACCGCCGCCAGCGGAATCTCGCGTGACTGCTCGCTGTAGGTGACCGGTACCTTGAGCTCCGCCTGCTGGAAGGCCGGATAGCCGCGCATCAGCATGTCGCCGATGAACACCACCAGGAAGGTTGCCGCCAGGGCCAGCGCCGCCATGGACATGTACTTCAGGCGCTGAGTGCGGCGATGACGGCCCTTGAGCTGGGCCGAGATATCGTCGAAGGAATGGCTCATGTCTTGTCTCGGCCTCACAGATTGTTGGCGCTGTACTTCTCACGGAAGCGGCGGATGAGAACCACCGAGACCATGTTCAGCAGCAAGGTGACGACGAACAGCACCAGACCCAGCGCGAAGGCGGACAATGTCTCGGCACTCGCGAATTCCTGGTCTCCCGTCAGCGCGGCAACGATACGCACCGTCACGGTGGTCATGTCTTCCAGCGGGTTGGCGGTCAGATTCGGACGCATGCCCGCCGCCATCACCACGATCATCGTCTCGCCCAGCGCACGCGACATGGCCAGCAGTGACGCCGAGATGATGCCCGGCAGCGCGGCCGGCAGGATGACATTGCGGATGGTCTCGCCCTGGGTCATGCCCAGCGCCAGAGATCCCTGACGCATGGTGTCCGGCACGGAGGTGATGACGTCATCCGACAGTGAGGAGATGAAGGGAATGATCATGATGCCCATGACCAGTCCCGGCGCCAGAGCATTGTTGTAGGACGCCTCGATACCCAGCGGCGAGAAGATGTCGACGATCAGCGGTGCCACGGTGATGGCGGCGAAGAAGCCATAGACGACGGTCGGGATACCGGCGAGCACTTCCAGCACCGGCTTGGCCACGGTACGCACGCGCTCCGGGGCGAATTCCGACATGTAGACCGCCGCCAGCAGGCCGATGGGAATGGCCACCAGCATGGCGATCAGGGTGATCATGAAGGTACCGGCGAACAGCGGAACCGCCCCGAAGTTGGCGGTGCTCTCGACGCCCTCGCCACGGCCGGCTGCCAGCTGGAAGCTGTTGCCCGGGTCCCAGGTGGTGCCGGTGATGAAGGTCCAGAAGCTTTCCATCTGGAAGAAGCGGATGGCTTCGAAGATGATGGAAGCCAGAATGCCGAACGTCGTGACGATGGAGATCATCGCCGCCCCGATCAGCACATAACGAATCAATGTCTCGATCGCATTGCGCGCGTGAAAATCAGGCTTCACCAGCGCCAGACCGATGAGCATGCCGACACCTGCGACGACGAGGCTGGCAGCCAGCAGCTCGGCGCCCTCGATGGATACCCCGGCCGTGGCGATCGCCAGTACGGCGGCCAGTCCGACCAGCAGTGCCGGGCCGGCACAGGAGATGGCGGTGAACCAACCGTATTGATCCGGCTGGGCGTACATCTCTGCCCCGCTGGCACGCACCTTCTGCGCCTTGCCTCGGCCGACGAAGAAGGCAATCAGGCCAGACAGCGCCACGATGCCAATGAAGAAGAGAAAGATCTGCTGAGTCTGCATCTTTCGAGTCCCGGAGTCGCGTTATCCGCAAAGTGAAGGCAACTTGCCTGGGTCAGCTGCGTCAGTTACTTCTTGAGGTCAGCCAGGGTCAGCTTGGTGCGGTTCTTCACCTGCTCACGCAGGGCTTCACGCTCATCCTTGGGCAAGGGAATCAGGCCGATGCCCTTCAGGTAGCCCAGCTCACCGATCATCTTCTCGCTCATGAACAGGTCGTTGTAGGCCTGCTGCGCCGGCACGTCATCCTTGTGCTGGTTCTTCACGTAGTAGAACAGCGAGCGGGACACCGGGTACTCACCGGAGGAGATGGCATCGGCTTCCGGCAGGACGCCATCGATGGAGGCACCGACGACCTTGTCGGCGTTCTCTTCCAGGAAGGAGTAGCCGAAGATACCGAAGGCATCGGTGTTCTCGACCAGTTTCTGGATGATCAGGTTGTCGTTCTCACCCGCCGCGATGTAGTGGCCGTCCTGACGGATGTTGGTGTAACCCTCACCGCCGTAGCCTTCCATCTCTTCGGTGGAGACTTCCATCACCAGCTCTTCGAAGGCATCACGCGTACCGGACGTGGAAGGCGGACCATAGACGGTGATCTTGCGATCCGGCAGGGAGGAATCGATCTCGGACCACTTGGTGTAGGGGTTGTCGACCAGCTTGCCATCGACCGGCACCTGAGCGGCGACCGCCAGGGTGATCTGCTCACGCGTCAGGTTGATGTCGCCATCACTCTCTTCACAGCGCTCGAACTCGGACGTCTTCATGCGGCGGGAAGCGTTGGTGATGTCCGGCGTGCTGTCCCCGACCCCTTCACAGAACAGCTTCATGCCGCCACCGGAACCGGTGGACTCGATGACCGGCGTCGGGAAGTCGCTGGTGGCACCCAGCTCTTCTGCCACATAGCTGGAGAACGGATAGACCGTGGAAGAGCCGACGATGCGCAGCTGTTCACGGGCTTCTGCTGCACCGACGGATGCGGCGAGAACAGCGACTGCGAGACCTGACTTGAGGAACGCCTTCATGCCTGAAACTCCTTGCGAAAAGAATGAGCCTTGAGGTTGGCTTCTTGTCTACGAGGAGCACTTTGCCAAGCATTCATGACAACCGTGTGACAGTCATCGCGAGTCGCCGTGTGATCAATGACCCTCAGTCCGAGGGGGCGGCATGACGCGCCAGGGCGCGACGCCCCGCCAGCACGCGCAGCAGGATATTGCTGACCAGCGCCGTGCCCAGCATGCCGAGGATCATCGGCCACAGGCTGTCCAGCGCCAGCCCTGCGATCAGCATGCCGATCAAGGCGCCACTGGCGAATTGCAGGCTGCCGATCAGGGCGTTGGCGGTGGCGCTGATACGGGGGAAGTACTCGAGCGCGGAAGAAATCGCATTGGGAGCGACCATGCCGTTGGCCCCGACGAAGAGCATCAACAAGGGTGCCATCAGCGCCAGATGATCCAGCCCCAGCGCCAATGCCAGCACCAGCAGACAGGCCGCGAGCAGCTGGATACCGATCCCGATGCGCAGCAGCCGTGGAGGCGACATGCGTGACAGCAGGCGCACGTTGAGGCGATTGGCGGTGAACATGAACAGGATGTTGGCCCCGAACAGCGCCGGGTACCAGGAGGCGGTGACACCGAAGTGCTCCATGTAGACATACGGGGAGGCGGTGATGAAGGCGAACATGCCACCGAAGCCCATCGCCTGGGTAATGGCATAGCCCATCGCCGGGCCATGGCGCATCACGCTGACATAATCGCGAGCGACCTGCGCGATGCTGGCCGGAGGCTCATCCGCTTCGCGATGGCGGCGTGTCTCCGGCAGCCGGAAAGGCAGCACGACCAGCAGGAAGGCGGCATAGGCGGCCAGGAAGGCGAAGATCAGCCACCAGCCCGCCAAGCCCAGCAGCAGACTGCCGATCGCCGGGGCGATCAGCGGTGCCAGCATCATGATCACCGCGACGGTCGAGAGCACCTTGGCCGCCTCGCGCCCGCTGAAGCAGTCACGCACGATCGCCGAGGAATTCACCACCGAGGCCCCGCCGCCCAGCGCCTGCACGAATCGCAACGCATAGAGGCCTTCGAGACTGTCGACCTGGGTGATCGCCAGACTCGCCAGCAGGAAGACGAAGATCCCGGAGAGCAACACCGGCTTGCGGCCGATGCGGTCCGACAGCGGCCCGAAGATCAACTGCCCCAGCGAGAAGCCGAGCAGGAAGATCGACAGCGACAGCTCCGTATGATGGACGCTGGTGTCGAGCGCTTCCGCCATGGCCGGCAATGCCGGCAGATAGGCATCGATGGCCAAGGGGGCCAGTGCGGTGTTGGCAGCGACCAGCAAGGCCAGCTGACGGGTTTGACGCTTGTCCACATCCCCTCCCGTCGGACGACCCGCGCTCAGTACAGGAAACTCTTGCATGGCACAGGACAAGCTCTCCCAACTCAAGGACATGACCACCGTTGTCGCCGACACCGGTGACCTCGAGGCGATTCGTCGCTTCGCGCCCACAGATGCTACCACCAACCCGTCGCTGATCCTGCAGGCCGCCCAGGACCCGTCGCGTCGCGAGCGCCTGACCGAGGTCGCGCGCAAGGCCACCGACATCGACGATGCCGTGGACGCCGTGGCCGTGGATATCGGCACCGAGATCGCCGGTCTGGTACCGGGCTATGTCTCCACCGAAGTCAGCGCCCGCCTGTCCTTCGATGCCGACGAGACCATCCGTCGCGCGCATCGCATCATCGAGCGCTACGCCGCCAATGGCGTCGGTCAGGAGCGCATCCTGATCAAGACCGCCTCCACCTGGGAAGGCATTCGTGCCGCCGAGAAGCTCGAGCGTGAAGGCATCCGTACCAACCTGACGCTGCTGTTCAGCTTCGCCCAGGCCCAGGCCTGCGCTGATGCCGGCGTGACGCTGATCTCGCCCTTCGTCGGCCGTATCCTCGACTGGCACAAGGCCAACCAGCCGGATGCCGATTTCAGCGGCGACAACGACCCGGGCGTGAAGTCCGTCAAGGCCATCTACGAGCACTACAAGGGTCACGGCTACAAGACCATCGTGATGGGCGCCAGCTTCCGCAACACCGGGGAAATCGAAGCCCTGGCCGGTTGCGACCGCCTGACCATCTCTCCGGCGCTGCTGGGTGAGCTGGCCGAAAGCACGGGCCCGCTGGCGCGTCGTCTGCAGGCCGCCGATGCCGAGCGCAACGTGCCGGAAGTGCTGACCGAGTCCAACTTCCGCTGGGACATGAACGAAGATGCCATGGCCACCGAGAAGCTGGGCGAAGGCATCCGCAAGTTCATGGCGGATCAGCGCAAGCTCGAGTCACTGCTGGCCGAACTGCGCAGCCACTGAGCCGCATCGTCAATGCGGCTGGCGCTGCTCCTCGCTTTCCAGAAGCTCGATCAAGGGCTGGAACTGCAGGCGATTGTGGCCATTGAGACACATCAACAGACGATGCGCCTCGAGAATACGGCCGCGCAGTGCCTGCTCCTGACTCGCCGAGGCCTCTGCCCCACCCTCGACCGGCACCTCCGCCGTGGCGTCATCACAGCCCGAGCTGTCCAGCTCGGCCTGCTCCGCCTCCGCCAGCTGACTGGCATCCACGACACTGGCCACCTCATCGAACCCCATGACCTTGAGCATGGTCATCACATCAGGGTGAGCCGCTACCACCTGGGCCGGCAGGATCAGACGATCCCGCACGGCCAGTGCCAGCTTGGCCAGAAAGCCCAGTGCAGTGGAGTCAATGTTGGTGGCTTCGCGCAGATCGATGATCACGCTTTCCAGACCATCGACCGCTGCCACGCGTTGAACCTGCTGGTCCAGCGTGGCACACAGTGTCAGGCGTACGTCACCCGACAGCTTGAGCACGAACAGGCCGTCATCGAACACGGCCTGGATACGTCCTTCATCCATCATGGAATCCTGTCAGCGTCATCAGGGTAAGGTCATCCGGCAGCTCACCATCCAGTGCCAGACCGCGGCGCAATCCCTGCACATCCTCACTGCTCAGTATCCGTTGATGCAGTGCTTGAGTTCGTTCCTCCAGCGCCTCGCCCGGCAGGCACTCCAGCACACCATCACTGGCCAGCCACAGGCGGAAACGCGCGGGAAGCGCCACACGATACGCCGGATAGCGGGTGCCTGGGAAGAGGCCTACCGGGCGCCCGCTGCCTTCCAGTACCTGAATCCCACCCTCCGGAGTCACCAGGACCGGCATCGGCAGCTGGGCCCCCAGGGTGTAATGCAGTGTGGCCGCTTCACGGTCAATCACACCGCACAGCACGGTCGCGTGCTTGCCGATGCCACTGTCCAGCAGCTCACGGTTGAGCAACGCCAGCCATTCAGGACCGAAGGTTTCCGGCGTATGTTCCTCCCAGTGGCGAATCGCACGCGCGAACAATAGCTTGAGCAGCACCGTCACGAAGGCCGAAGACGCCCCATGCCCGGAGACATCGGCGAAATAGAACAGACTGAAACGCTCATCGATCGCCTGATACTCGAGAAAATCTCCCGACAGATACAACGAGGGCGACAGGCAGTAGTCATAGCGGATGCCATTGATTCTCTGCCCACTTTCCGGCAACAAGCGTTGCTGAATCTGCCCACCGGCCAGCTGGTCCTGACGCAGCATCGCCAGATGCGTCTCGAGATGCTCGTTGAGCTCCTCGAGACGCGCGCGGGCCTTGGCGTGTTCATGCGCGAGCTGGTGATGCTCCGCCGCCCGCTTGAGCAGACTGCGCAACACCGAGCCATGCTCACGCGGGGCGATCAGATAATCCACCAGCCCCGCCTCCACCGCGGGCAACAGGCATTCATCGCCGCGACTCTCGGCCACGACCACCGTGGGCAGGCACTCGGCGAGACGCGCCCACTCCTGACTGGCCACGGCCTCGACATGCGCCACCACCACCGCGACCCCACTGGGCAGCGTTGCAATGCTGTCACAGGCCGCCACTGCACAACGCTCATCCGTCAACAGCGTCGCCAGCGCATCACGCCGCGAACCGACCAGATCGATCAGACCGATCAACAGACGCTTGCCTTGCTCATCCGCCATGCCAACCTCTCATGCCCGTCCTTACTGGCTGTCATCTTCCGGTGCAAAGGCACCATCGAGATCCGCATCATCGAAACTGTCGCTGGCGAAGGGATCATCCCCGAGCTTGCCATCGTTGATCTCGAAGTTGCGACGCTGCAGATAGGCATCGCGGATGAAGCTGTAGCGATCTCCCTGAATCAACTTCTCCTGCTCGAGCAGACCGGCACGGGTATCGACGAGATCCAGTGCTTTCAGGCCATAGCGCACCTTGTCTTCCTCGAGGTAGTTGATCGGATCATTGAAGTAATCCACCGGCATGCCGGCAGTGTCACGCAGCGTGCTCGGACCGAACAGCGGCAACATGAGGTAAGGCCCCTGGCCGGCGCCCCACACGGCAAGTGTCTGACCGAAATCTTCCTCGTCGACCGTCCAGCCAAGCTCGCTGGCCGGATCGAACAGCCCGCCGATACCGACGGTGGAATTGAGCAGCAGGCGCCCCGTGGAAATCCCGGCATTCGCCCACTTCCACTGCAGCACCGAGTTGAACATGGTGCGCACTTCCCCGAGGTTGGAGAAGAAGTTGCCCACGCCATCCTGAACCAGCTCCGGCGTCACGTAATCGTAGCCCTGAGCCACCGGCTTGAGCGCATAGCGATCCAGGGTGTCATTGAAGGTGTAGACGTTGCGGTTGAAGCCCTCCCACGGGTCCTGGGGATTCGGCTCGCTGTCACCTGTACTGGCACAACCGGCCAGCAGAGACATGGCCAGCAGTGCCGGCAGGGAAGTCTTGATCATGTGCATCGCATCACCTGTAAGTCTGTTGGAATCCTGCAGCGGTCCTTGCCACATCCATGGCTGTCAGGTCCGGTCTTCTTTATACGTTCCGCTCACGCCAGGAGCCAGTGCTCAGCCACAGCGTTTCAGCAGCACGCTTCCCGCACTGTAGCCGGCCCCGAAGGAGCAAAGCACACCCAGGCTGCCAGCGGGCAGATCCGCATGATGCAGATGGAAGGCGATCACCGACCCCGCCGAGCTGGTATTGGCGTAGCGGTCGAGAATGATCGGCGCTTCCTCGCTCGACGGATCACGCCCCAGCACACGACGAGCGATCATGTCGTTCATGTGGCGATTGGCCTGGTGCAGCCACATGCGATCAAGATCACCGCCATCGGCCTCGATCTCGCCCAGATGCGTGGTGATCAGCTCGGCCACCATCGGGCAGACTTCGCGGAACACGCGCCGACCTTCCTGGATGAACAGCTTGTCATCGGCCTGTTCACGGTGCGTGGCGCTGTCCAGCGTCGTGGCAGATGCCACATCATCCTCAAGCACTGCCGCGCGATTGAGGAAGCCGAAATTGTTGCGTATCGCGTTGGAGAAACGGGTCACCAGTCGCGTACCGAGCACCTCGAAGCCATCGGTGCGCGTGGCGACATCCGCCGCTTCCAGCACCACGGCCGTGCAGGCATCGCCGAAGATGAAGTGACTGTCGCGATCACGGAAATTCAGATGCGCACTGCAGATCTCGGGATTGACCATCAACACCCGCTGCGCGCTGCCACTGCGGATGGCGTTGGCCGCGGTCTCGATCCCGAAGGTGGCGGAGCTGCACGCCACGTTCATGTCAAAGGCATAGCCACCGGCCTCTAGCGCCGCCTGCAGCTCCACCGCCACGGCCGGATAGGGGCGCTCGAGATTGGAGCAGGCCACGATGACCAGATCAAGTTCCTCGGCCTTCACGCCCGCCGCGGCCAGCGCCTCACGCGCGGCCGCCACGCCCATCTCGCACTGCACCGAGGGTTGATCATTGTCGCGCGCGGGCAGCCGCGGGCGCATGCGCTCAGGGTCGAGAATGCCCTCGGCATCCAGCACGTAGCGGCTGTGGATACCCGAGGCCTTGACGATGAATTCAGCGCTGGACTCGGTACGCGGCTCGCGCTCGCCCCGAGCGATGGCCTCGGCATTGGCGGCGTTGTCCGCCGCCACCCAGGCATTGAAGGAGGCGACCAGCGCCTCGTTGCTGACGGCATGTTCCGGCGTGTAGAGGCCGGTGCCGGTGATCAGCACGCGGTGATTGCCAGTGGCGTCCAGCTGGCGCTCCGCCGTGGTGGCGCGAGGGTCGGCAGCGTGCTGATTGTCGTTGTTGGGCATGCATCCACTCCTGACAGTGGCCTCTCGTCGGAGACCACCTCAGCGCCGCGCCATCAATTCCTGCCAGCGCTTCTCCAGCCGCTTGGGGGAGACGGTCTCCAGCGTGCCGAGCTGCTGAGCGAACAATGAGACGCGCAGCTCCTGCAGCCACCAGCCGAACTCCTCCAGCTCCGCATCGGGCAGGCCCTGCTCGCGGGCCTTGCTCAGGCGGGCATCAAGGCGTGTCTCGAAGCTCTTGACCGCCTCCATGTCACGTTGATCACGCATGCGCTCACGCGGGGCCTTGTCGAGACGGATCAGCATCGCCTCCACATAGCGTGGCAGCTGATGCAGCCAGGCACCCGCCTCCTGGAGGAAGCCCGGGTGCACCAGGCGGGCCTGCTGGGCCTTGAGGTCTGCCACCACCAGCGCCATCGAGAAGTCGATCTTGCCCTTGAGGCGCTTGGAAAGCTCCAGATGCTGCGTGAGCGCAGCCTCCAACGGCTTGATCAGTGCTTCGGCGTGGGGCACCAGCTCGGCCCGCTTGTCATCCAGACGCGCCTGCAACTCACCGCGCGAACGCGGCAGCGGCTCGACGGCCATCACCTGCTCGAAGACGCTGTAGAGGAAGTCATCCGCCAGCACGCGACGCGTGCCGACCTTGGCGAACAGCAGCGCGCAGCGCTCCAGTGCCTTGAACTCCCGGTCCAGATAGCGCACCTGGTCCGGCAGGCGTGCCATCGCCAGACGCGTGATGCCATCACGATGCGCGGCGGCGGCCTTGGCCGGATGATCGAACAGCTCCACGCTCAGCTGCTGCTCGCTTGAGGTGGCAGCATTCGCGGGCGAGTGACTTGACGGTGCACTGTTTCTGCCGGTCTTGCGAGCCAGCTTGCGTTCCTTGGCACTCATGCCGCCCTCGGCGGGCACCGACGGCTTCACCACCAGCGCCGGATAGGCCTCGACCCGAATGCCTGCCTGGGTGGTGCTGTGGGAGGTCGCGATCGGCGCCTCCGGCAGGTCTTCCAGCACTTCACTGTCGGCATCGCGGCTGCGACTGGCCATGGCGCGTGCCGCGGCGGCCGCCGAGTCCTTGAAACGCGCCTCGAGCACTTCAAGATCACGCCCCTCCCCCAGCACCTTGCCGTCCTGATCGACGATGCGCAGATTCATGTTCAGGTGCGGCTCCAGCGTCTCCGGCGCCCAGGCATCCGACGGCAGGCGCAGGCCAGTCTTGACGCGCATGAACTCGGCCAGCGCGTCGGTCAACGGCACGTCATCCGGGGTCAACGCCTCAAGCGCGGCATCGACCCAGTTGGGAATCGGCACCACCTGCTTGCGATACTGCTTGGGCAGCGATTTCATCAGGCCGATGGCCTTGTCCCGCAGCAGCCCCGGCACCAGCCACTCGATGCGATAGCGCGGCAGCTGGGAGAGCATCGCCGCCGGGACCGTCATGGTCACGCCGTCATCCACCGCGCCGGGCGCGAAGTGATAGCTCAGCGGATAGGCGACACCATTGTGATGCAGCTGCTCGGGATAGCGTGCGGCGGTGACTTCCTCGGCATCGCGCGCCATCAGGTCATCGAGATCCAGATGCAGGACATTCGGATTGTCGCGCTCGGCATCCTTGCGCCACTTGTCGAAGCCGCGCCCGTTGTAGATGCCTTCCGGAATCCGCTCGGCATAGAAGGCGAACAGCGTCTCCTCATCGACGAGAATGTCACGCCGGCGCGCACGATCCTCAAGCTCCCCGACTTCCTCCATCAGGCCACGATTATGGGCGAAGAATGGCGCGCGGGTCTGGAATTCACCCTCGACCAGCGCGCGGCGGATGAACAGCTCGCGGGATTCCTGTGGCGCCAGCGGGCCGTAATGCACCTTGCGCGCGGTGACGATGGGCAGGCCGAACAGCGTGACCTGCTCACTGGCGACCACCTGGGCACGCTTCATCTCCCAGTGCGGCTCGCTGTAGCTGCGCTTGACCAGATGCTCGGCCAGCGGCTCGACCCACTCGGGCTTGATCGCCGCGACCTGTCGCGCGTAGAGCCTGGTGGTCTCGACCATCTCGGCCGCCATCACCCACTTGGGCGACTTCTTGGCCACACCGGAGCCCGGATGCACGAAGAAGCGTCGGTTGCGCGCCCCGAGATACTCGCGATTTTCCTGCTTGAGGCCGAGATTGGAGAGCAGCCCGGTCAACAGCGCACGATGCAGGGCTTCATGATCAATGGCCACCGACGGACGACGGCCCTGGCCCGGAGACGCCAGCACTCGCGCGGTGACCTCGGCCTGTGCCTCGGCGTCACGCGCATGCTGGCTGCTGGTCATCTCCAGCCCAAGATCCCGCGTCAGCTGCTTGAGCTGACGGAAGGTGTCATGCCACTCGCGCAGACGCAGATAGTTGAGGAAGCGCGCCTTGCACCAGCGACGCAGCGGGTTGGCTCCCAGCGCGTCACGCGCCAGCTCGAAGCCTTCCCACAGATTCAGCCAGCTGACGAAATCGGAGCTGTCATCGTCCCACTCGTGGTGAATCTGATCCGCCTGCTGGCGCTTGTCGGCGGGACGCTCGCGCGGGTCCTGGATCGACAGTGCACTGACGATGATCAGCACTTCACGCAGACAGCCGCGCGAGGCGCCTTCCAGCACCATGCGCGCCAGACGCGGGTCGATGGGCAGACGTGCCAGGGTGCGACCATCACGACTCAGACGGTTGTGCTCATCCACCGCCCCCAGTTCGCGCAGCAGGCGGAAACCATCGGTGACGAAGCGCGAATCCGGGGCATCGACGAAGGGAAACTTCTCGATGTCGCCCAGCTTGAGCGACAGCATCGACAGAATCACCGAGGCCAGATTGGTGCGCTGGATTTCCGGCTCGGTGTATTCCGGGCGCGCGAGGAAATCCTCCTCGCTGTAGAGGCGGATGCACAGGCCTTCGGCGATACGCCCGCAGCGGCCCTTGCGCTGATTGGCGCTGGCCTGACTGATCGGTTCCACCGGCAGTCGCTGGATCTTGGAGCGATAGCTGTAACGACTGATGCGCACCAGCCCCGGGTCGATCACGTAGCGGATGCCCGGCACGGTCAGCGAGGTCTCGGCGACGTTGGTGGCCAGCACGATGCGCCGGCCACGATGCGGCTGGAAGACGCGATTCTGCTCTTCGTTCGAGAGCCGCGCGTACAGCGGCAATACCTCGGTATCGCGCAGCTGGGCGCGACGCAGGGTATCCGCGGTGGCGCGGATCTCGCGCTCGCCGGGCAGGAAGATCAACACGTCACGCGGACCCTGCATCCAGCCCTTCTCGCGCTCGATCAGCGACAGCTCTTCCACCGCGCGCAGGATACCTTCCTGCAGGCTGAGGTCTTCCTCATCCTCGGCATCGCGCACCAGCGGCAGGTATTGGGTCTCGACCGGGAAGTTGCGCCCGCTGACCGAGACGATGGGTGCCGGCGTGCCATCCTGGGCCGCGAAGTGCTGACTGAAGCGCTCCACGTCGATGGTCGCCGAGGTGATGATGATCTTGAGATCCGGACGGCGCGCGGTGAGGCGCTTGAGATAGCCGAGCAGGAAGTCGATGTTCAGACTGCGCTCGTGGGCCTCATCGATGATGATCGCCTCGTAGCGGCTCAGGTCCGGATCATGCTGGGTTTCCGCCAGCAGGATACCGTCGGTCATCAGCTTGATCAGCGTCGACGGGCCAGTGGTGTCGTTGAAGCGCACCTGATAGCCGACCGTCTCGCCGAGGGTCGTCTCGAGCTCCTCGGCCAGACGCGCCGCCACCGAGCGCGCCGCCAGACGGCGTGGCTGGGTGTGGCCGATCAGACCATTGCGCCCCAGCCCCATCTCCAGACACAGCTTGGGCAGCTGGGTGGTCTTGCCCGAGCCTGTCTCACCGGCGACCACCACGATCTGATGCTCGGCGAGCGCGGCGAGGATGTCCTCGCGACGCTCCACCACCGGCAGCTCCGGCGGATAGTTGAGTGCGGCCGGTGTCTGCCAGCGCGCCAGCGCCGTCTCGCGCGCGGCACGCTGGGCGATGCTCGCCTCGAGGCGGCTCTCGATATCGTTGATGGCACGATCGACCGGCTTGCCTTCCTTGAGACGCCGACGCAGGCCAGCCAGGCGCTTGCCCAGCTCGCGCTGATCACGGCTCAGGGCGCGTTCGAGGCGAGCCGCAAGGGCTTCAAGACGCGCATGTTCGGACGGTGCGGTAGCGGTGTCGCTCAAGGACTGCCTCTTCTCAACCAGCGACCACACGCCACGCGCGCAGCCGGATACTCTCGGGAACTCAGCCTCTCGCCCGACTGCACAGGGCAGCGAGCCACGAGACCTGAATGACGAAACGGCCCGCCAACGAGTGACGGGCCGTCCATTGTAGCCCCGCGCGTAGCCACGCCCAACCTTGGTGGCTCAGGTCTCGCGCACCGGGGTATTGCCTCCTTCGTCGTCGCTGTCACGCAGTTCACGGCGCAGCACCTTGCCCACGTTGGTCTTGGGCAGCTCATCGCGGAATTCGACGAAACGCGGCACCTTGTAGCCGGTCAGCTGCTCCTTGCACCAGCTGCGCAGGCTGTCGCGGTCGAGATCCGGGTTGCTGGACACGACAAACAGCTTGATCGCCTCACCGCTCTGCTCGTCCGGCACGCCGACCGCCGCGGCCTCGACGATATCCGGATGCCCGCTGACCACGTCCTCGATCTCGTTGGGGAACACATTGAAGCCGGAGACGATGATCATGTCCTTCTTGCGATCGACGATGCGCACGAAGCCATCCGGCTGGATGACCGCGATATCGCCGGTGCGAATGAAGCCCTCGTCATCCATCGCCTCACGCGTGGCGTCATCACGCTGCCAATAGCCCTTCATCACCTGGGGACCGCGCACGCACAGCTCACCCGGCGCGTCACGCCCCAGCGTCACGCCCTCGGCATCCACCACCTTGAGTTCGGTGCCGGGCACCGGCTTGCCGATGGTCCCCAGCTGCAGCTCACGCGGGGGGTTGAAGCTGACGATGGGCGAGGTCTCGGTCATGCCGTAGCCCTCGGCGATCGGGCAGCCGGTGACGGCTTCCCAGCGTTCAGCCGCGCTGCGCGTCAGGGCCATGCCGCCGGAGATGGTCAGCTTGAGGCTCGAGAAGTCCAGCGCCTTGAAATCATCGCGCTGGCACAGCGCCGAGAACAGCGTATTGAGGCCGACGAAGGCGGTGAACGGTGTCCTGGCCAGCGTCTTGATGAAGCCATCGATGTCACGGGGATTGGTGATCAGCACGCTGTGGTTGCCGCTCTCCATGCTGTAGAGGCAATTCACCGTGAAGGTATAGATGTGATAGACCGGCAGCGGCGCGATCAGCACCTCGTGGCCTTCATTGAGCACATCACTGATCACACCGCGCGCCTGCAGCATGTTGGCCACCAGATTGCGGTGGGTCAGCATGGTGCCCTTGGCGACCCCGGTGGTCCCGCCGGTGTACTGGAGTGCCGCGATGTCGTCGGCCTCTCGCGTGACACGCGTGTGCGAGAGCCCCGCGCCGCGCTTGAGCACGCTGCGCAGCGAGTGGGCGTCGGGCAGATGGTACTTCGGCACCATCTTCTTGACGTAGCGTACGGCCAGGTTGATCAACGGGCGCTTGGGGAAATCATGCAGGTCACCGATCTCGGTGATGATGACCTCCTCGATGGACGTGCGCTTGAGCACCTTCTCGAGCTTGTCCGCCATGTTGGCCAGAATCACGATGGCGCGTGCGCCGGAGTCATGGAACTGGTGCTGCATCTCACGCTCGGTGTAGAGCGGGTTGGTGTTGACCACCACCAGACCGGCGCGCAGCGCCCCGAACACGGCCACCGGGAACTGCAGCAGGTTCGGCAGCTGGATGGCGATGCGATCCCCGGGCTCAAGGCCGGTCTCATGCTCAAGCCAGGCGGCGAAGTCGCGCGACAGGCGATCCACATCGGCGTAGCTCAGCGTCTTGTCCATGCAGCTGAAGGCCGGACGCTCGGCATAATTGGCGCAGCTGGCCTCGAAGACCTCCAGAATCGAGGGGTACTCCTCGAGACCGGACAACGGCTCACCGCTGAGAATCAGGACCTTAACCAGCCGCCTCGAGATTGTAAAACGATCGATTGAAACCATCGTTCACATAGAGATTTCCCCATGGCAAAGATCTACCAGGACAACTCACAGGCCATCGGCAATACACCGCTGGTCAAGATCAACCGCCTCAGCCGCCACCCGCGCCTGTACGCCAAGGTGGAAGCCCGCAACCCGGCCTTCTCCGTCAAATGCCGGATCGGTGCCAGCATGGTGTGGGATGCGGAAGCGCGCGGCGAGCTCAAGCCGGGCATGGAGATCGTCGAGCCGACCTCCGGCAATACCGGTATCGCGCTGGCCTTCGTCGGTGCGGCGCGTGGCTACCCCGTCACCCTGACCATGCCGTCCTCCATGAGCATGGAGCGCCGCAAGGTGCTGAAGTCACTGGGTGCCAATCTGGTGCTGACCGACCCCGCCAAGGGCATGCAGGGCGCCATCGACAAGGCCTGCGAACTCAAGAAGGCCGAGCCGGAGCGCTACTTCCTGCCGCAGCAGTTCTCCAATCCGGCCAACCCGCGCATCCATGAGGAAACCACCGGCCCTGAGCTCTGGGATGCGCTGGACGGCGACATGGACGTGCTGGTCGCGGGGGTCGGCACCGGCGGTACCATCAGCGGTATCGCACGCTACTTCAAGACGGTGCGTGGCCAGACGCTGGAAGCCGTGGCGGTAGAGCCGGCGGAATCGGCCATCATTGCCCAGCGCCTCAAGGGCGAGCCCATCACCCCGGCACCGCACAAGATCCAGGGGATCGGTGCCAACTTCATCCCCGACAATCTGGATCTGACGCTGATCGACCGCGTCGAGTCGGTGGTCAGCGAAGACGCCATGGCCATGGCACGCCGTATCATGCAGGAAGAAGGCATCATGTGCGGCATCTCCTGTGGTGCGGCGATGACTGCGGCACTGCGCCTGGCCGAAGACCCGGCCTACGCCGACAAGTCCATCGTCGTCATCCTGCCGGACAGTGGCGAACGCTACCTGTCCTCGCCGATGTTCGCCGGCATGTTCGATGATGTCGAAGGCTGAATCTGATGCAAGCCAGACACACGAAGGGCCGCGATTGCGGCCCTTCGTGTGTCTGGCGATCGAACGACTTTTCTAGCGCTCAGCAGGCATCAGCAACTCAGGTCCGAGGCCAGCCAGTCCGGCTTGCGACGCGCAGTGGCGGTGCGATCGACCGCCCCGCTCTCGGCCTGCCCCTGCCTGCTCTTCCTGACTCAGCGGCAACTCACCGCCAAGACTGGCGACCAGCTCACCTTCCCGAAACACGACCAGCTGCCCGGGCAGCAGCCGCTGCCATTGCTCGTTGTCGGTCAGCGGGTCGGTGGCGATCACCGACACCACATCGGCATCGGTGGTGTGTTGCTGGAAGTCGACGCTCATCTCGAAATCGGTGAGGCTCGCCTGCCCGAAGGGCGCTCGGCGCGTGATGTGCGCAAGCTTGGTGGAGCAGTAGGCGTAGAGATGCACGCCATCGGAGAGCAGCAGATTGAAGACCCCCAGCGCACGCAGACGCTCGCACTGGGCATGCAGGTGACGCCACAGGTCCTCACAGCGAGAGGGCGGTTCCGGGAAGGCACGGCGGATCTCGCCGAGCAGGAAACAGGCGGCGTGCTCGCTGTCCGTGCTGCCCACGGGGCGATAGTACGGCAAGGGAAGCGTTTGCCAGTCCGCCAGCTGCCCATTGTGGGCATAGCACCACTGGCGCCCCCACAACTCCCGCGTGAACGGGTGGGTATTGGCCAACGTCACCTGGCCGACATTGGCTTGGCGGATATGACTGATCACCATCTGTGACTTGATGGGATAGTCGAGAATCATCCGCGCGATGGGCGAATCCACTGAAGGGTGCGGGTCACGGAATTCGCGATAGCCACCCTCTTCATAGAAGGCGATACCCCAGCCATCGCGGTGCGGGCCGGTACCACCCCCGCGTTGCAGAAAGCCCGCGAAGCTGAAGCAGATATCGGTCGGAACATTGGCACTCATGCCAAGCAGCTCACACATGGGGTTCCTCCCGTCGGGTCGGTTTGCGTGTCATGCGGCGCACCAGCAGGATCAGCATCAGCAGGCCGAATGCACCGGCCACGGCATAGGCGATCATGCGGCTCCGGGCAGAGCCGGCTTCCTGGCGCGCGAAGTCGGAAGCGCCCTCGAACCACTGGCCGATCAACGCCGGTACCTTGTCGATGGGCAGACGGCCCTTCATCAACAGGGCATTGAGGTCTTCCGGCGCATCTTCCCCGGCCTGATCCAGCCCCTCGATCTCACCGAAGCGCTCCCCCTCGATGGGTGTGCGATCCAGATTGGCCGCCCGACGCGCCGCGTCCGCATTGAGGGTATAGGGCGCGAGGTCCAGCACCGGCGGAGCTCCGTCGAGCGCGAGACGCGCGCTGATCTGCACATCCGCCTGGACATCCGAGTCCAGGGGCGGCAGGTCGATGCGCCATTGCCGCTCGCCATCCTCCGCCACGCTCAGGGCCTCCCCATGCAGCGTCGCGACCAGACGCGTGTTGGCGGTATTGAGCAGCGGATGACGCGCACTGACTTCCAGCGCGTCAGGCGACTTGCCGGTACGCGGGTCAGCGCCGACGGGCTCGACCAGCAGCGGGTCCACCACGCTGGTACGCTGACTGAGCTGGCGCGCGAAGGAGGCATTGTCGCGATAGCCCATCACGGTCAGGGTCAGGCGGGCGCCACCGAGCTGGTCGGGGGCCGGCATGTCGACATGGAAGTCGGCGCCGTCACGCTCAAGGCCTCGCTGCTGCGCGGTGGTGACATCCTCCGCCGCGCCTTCTCCCTCCTGCACATCCTGCTCCGGCACCAGACGTGCATTGCCATCCAGCGTCGCCAGGAAGTCCTCATCATTGACGGCGCGCGCGCCATCGACCAGCGATGCGGTCAGCGAGTAGTCGAAACCCCGATAGAGCGTGGCAGGCAGGGGCCGTGATACCAATGCCAGTTCCGAGACGATCGTGATGCGGCTATCGGCCCCCACCTCACCCTCGAGCTGCCACTTGCCGGTCTGGGGGTCCGTCACGGTGATCAGGTCATAACGCGGCTGGTGCTCCCAGCGCACCCCTTCCGGCAGTGACGCCTGGTCGGCGAGACGGTAACGCTGCCCCTGCGGCGAAATCAGCACCGGCGAGCGATCATCGGGGCCGTGGAAGACCAGGGCGGTGAATTCCTGCACGCTGTCATCGATCACGAAGTGCTTGTCGTTCAGCGGTACCTGCTCACCGGGCACGATGCGATCCAGCGCCGCGAGGAAGGCACGCAACAGGTCTTCCGGGCTCTCGGCGACCGTCGCCAGGCCGCCGGTACCGTCCGCGATCTGCTGAAGCAGATCCACATCGGCATTGCGCGACAGCGCCACCGTATGCACCGTGATGTCGTGGGCGGCAAGCTGCGGCGTCAGCTCATCCGTGATGCGCTGACGCGAGGCGCTGTCCGCGGCGGCCTTGCGGGTGCTCGGCTCACGCAGGTCGACCATGCCATCGGAGAGCAGGATGATCTGACGCGGTGCATCACCACCCACGCCGGCATCATTTCCCTGGGCAGCGGCGCGCAGGCCCGCCTCCAGATCCGTGTACTGCTCATAGTCGTCGAGACGGCTCTCGAGTCCGCGGGCAGACCGCTTCCAGCCGGCATCCACCGCCCCCAGCGCCAGCAGTGACTGTACCTGCTCACCGAAGCCCCATACCCCGGCATGCGAGCGCTCCGGCAACAGCGTCACCAGCAGATCCAGCGCACTGGCGCGCAGATTGGCCGGGTCGTTGTGCTTCATGCTGCCCGAGACATCGATGGCCATGCGCAGATCCGGTGTCTTGCCCGGCGCTGCACGCCGACGCTGCTCACGGCCACGTCCCAGCCACCAGATGCCGAGACCGGCCGCGACGCCCGCTCCGATGCCCAGTACCAGCATGGCAAAGGCCGAGGCCATGCCGCTGCCATCCTTCTGGATCAGGCTCACCGCGAAGGCCACGATGGCTGGCGCCGTACCACCATAGGAATCTTCCGGCACGCTGGCCGTCACGTGAAAACCGGTCGGCACCGCGATCATGCCGGCCACCGCTCCCACCACGATCCAGCGTATGAAGCGCGGCAAGGCGCGAACCGCCAGATAACCGGTCACCAAGACCACTGCCGCCAGGCCAAGATAGATCAGCCACATCTGCGGCAGAGAATCCGAAATCAACATGCCCTTCACTCCTGTCAGAACTTCCTGGCGAGACCAGGGACGCGACATGCCGCTCGCGGCAAGGGCTTGCGAACGCTGTGGGACAGGCTCAATGTTACACTCCAAGCCCGCCCGACACACTCGGGCACACGACATTCAAGAGGTAGCCATGTCCGACAGCCCCGTCCAGCGTCATTATCGTGCCGAAGACCCCCACTGGCACTGGCTTGAAGCGCGCGACACACCAGAGGTAAAGGCCTTTCTCGAGGCCGCCAATGCCGAGAGCGATACCTGGTTCACGCCACTCGAGTCACTGACTGACGCCCTCTACACCGGACATCTGGCTCGTCGCGAACTCGCCGTTTCCAGTCTGCCGGAAGCCCTCGACCATCACGTCTACTGGAGCGAGACCGCCGCTGACGCGGAGTATCCCGTCTGGTGGCGCCATCCGTTGGAGGCGGACCCCACGGATCGCTCGCGCCATGAATGTCTGCTGGACCTGCAGGCCCTGTCGCGCCATCACGATTTTGTCGAACTGGGCGACATGGCCATTTCGCCCGATGAGCAACGACTGGCATGGACTCTGGACACCAGCGGCGACGAGGTGTTCAGCCTGCGGCTTGCAACACTGAGCGCGGTTGACCGCGACGCGCGCACGCCAGTGCGTGGCGAGGCCCAGCCTGCAGGGCAGGACGATGAATGTCTGCTGGAGGATATCGGGCCGGACCTGGTGTGGGCCGAGGACGGTCAGCACCTGCTGTTCACGCGCTATGACAGCACCCAGCGCCCCTTCGAGATCTGGTGTCTGGACATCGAGAGCCGTGCCGAGACGCTGCTCTACCGTGAGGAAGACAGCGAATTCTGGGTCGGCATGGGCAAGACCCGTTCACGGGACTGGCTGGTACTGGAAACCGCGTCCAAGGACACCAGTGAATCCTGGCTGCTGCCGGCCGCGGCCCCACTGGGCGAGATGACGCTGGTGCGCGCACGCGAGACAGGCGTCGAATATGGCATCGATCACCGCCCCGGCCACTTCTATGTGCTGCACAACAAGGAGGCGCCGCATTTCCAGCTGGATATCGCCACCGAGCATGCCCCCGGCGACTGGCAGCCGCTGATCACCACTCGCGACGACGTGACGCTGGAAGGCGTGGAGGCGTTTTCCTGGGGCCTGATGGTCGATGAACGCGATCACCGTCAGGCCCAGGCCTGGCTGCGCGTGATCGAATTCGAGGGCACGGCGCCTACGCAAACGATCTGCCGCGACGAACGCCTGGCGATGCCGGAGCAACCGCTGAGCCAGGGGCTGGGCGACTGCCCGCACTTCGACGCTCGCCGCCTGCGCATCCGTGAGGAAAGCTTCACCACGCCGCCGAGCTGGATCGAGCTGGACCTTGACACGGGTGAGCGCACCTTGCTCAAGCGCCAGACCGTGCATGGCGATCTCGCGCCAGAGCAGTTGATCAGCCGTCGTCTGTGGGCCACCTCCGACGATGGCGAGCAGGTGCCCGTCTCGGTGGTGATGCGCCGTGACCTGTGTGATGGCGAGGGTATCCCCCACGCCCCGCTGCCGGTACTGCTCTATGGCTATGGTGCCTACGGCGAGACACTGGACCCCTGGTTCTCCATCGCGCGGCTGGAGCTTCTCAGCCGTGGCGTCGCCTTTGCCGTCGCCCACGTGCGCGGCGGTGGGGATCGTGGCGAGCCCTGGTATCTGGCCGGCAAGCTGGAGCACAAGGAAAACAGCTTCAATGACTTCCTCGCCGCGCGGGATGCGCTGGTCGAGCAAGGCGTCGGGGCCGCGGAGCGCATTGCCGCCTACGGTGCCAGCGCCGGTGGCCTGCTGGTCGGGGCCAGCCTCAACAAGCGTCCCGAGGCCTTCTGCGCCGCGGTGCTCGATGTGCCCTTCGTGGACGTGCTGCGCACCATGGAAAATCCGGAGCTGCCGCTGACCACCGCGGAATACACCGAATGGGGCAACCCGCACGAGAGCGAGGCGCGGCGTCGCATCCGCGCCTATTCCCCGCTGGACAACCTGAGCGCCGCCCCCTACCCGCCGCTGTTCCTGCAGGGCAGCTGGCACGATACCCGCGTGCCCTACTGGGAACCGGCCAAGCTGTATGCCCGCCTGCGCCAGATGGACTGCACGCCGCATCCGGTGCTGCTGCGCACCGACATGAGTTCCGGTCATGGCGGTGCCTCGGGTCGCTTCAAGGCCTGGCGTGACAACGCCCGGCAGGATGCCTTCCTGCTGTGGGCACTGGGCGTGTGTGAGAAAGCAGGCAGCGAAACGACCGCCCGCAGCAACGGCTGAAGGCCCCCGCCGGGTAACCGGCGGGGGCCTTGAGGTTTTCGTCAGCTCAAAGGGTCATGACTGACCTGACGAAGGGTGCAACATGACTGACTCAGCGCGGATCGAGTCTGGCCAGCTTGGTCGCGACACGCTCGCCGTAGTCGGCATCCGCCTGGCGGAAGTGCGCGATCATCTTGTCCTGCACGACGTGGCTGACACCCACCATGGTGCCGGCGATGACGTCCGTGATGCGCGACTTCTGACCTTCATCGAACAGGCGGTAGAGATTGCCGGCCTGGCTGTAGTTATCCTCATCGCTGTTGTCGTGATAGCCCATCCAGGCGTTCTGCTCCAGCGGCATCGGCGGCTCGGCAACAGTGGCGTCCGGCACCGGGGCGCCGTGATCGGCACGCTCGTTGGGGTAGAAGTTGGTGCGCGAGTACTGGCCACCTTCCTTCGTCTCTCCCGGCACACCCTGGCCGACCTGGCCGCCCAGCGGACCGCCACCGTGACCGGTGACCGGGCACATGCCCGCCATCACGCCATCACGCTGGTAGTGGTTGACCGGGCAGACCGGACGGTTGACCGGCAGCTGCTCGGCGTTGGCACCGACGCGATAGCGGTGTGCATCGGCGTAGGCCCACAGACGTGCCTGCAGCACGCGGTCCGGGGAGGCGCCGATACCCGGCACGAAGTTGGACGGTGAGAAGACGGACTGCTCGACTTCCGCGAAGTAGTTCTCCGGGTTGCGATTGAGTTCCATCTTGCCGACTTCCATCAGCGGGAAGTCACCGTGCGGCCACACCTTGGTCAGATCGAAGGGGTTGATGTGGTAGTCGCGCGCCTGCTGCTCAGTCATCACCTGGAGGTTGACGGTCCAGCTCGGACGCTCGCCACGCTCGAGGCGGGTGAACATGTCGTGCTGGTGGAAGTCCGGTGCGACCTGTGCCGCTTCGTCATCGGTCAGTGTCTCGTGGCCCTGGTCGGTCTTGAAGTGCCACTTGACCCAGACACGCTCGCCCTTGTCGTTCCACAGGCTCAGCGTATGCGAGCTGTAGCCGTTCATGGTGGTCAACGACTTCGGGATACCGCGGTCGGACATCAGGATGGTGACCTGATGCAGCGCCTGCGGATGGTTGGCCCAGAACTCCCAGCGGTTCTGCCAGTCGACCATGTTGGTGCGCGGGTCTTTCTTCTGGGTGTGGATGAAGTCAGGGAACTTGGATGGCTCGCGGATGAAGAACACCGGCGTGTTGTTGCCGACCATGTCCCAGTTGCCTTCCTCGGTGTAGAACTTCAGGGAGAAGCCGCGCACGTCACGAGTGTTGTCGCCGCTGTCCTGACCACCGGCCACGGTGGAGAAACGTGCCAGCATCGGGGTCTGCTTGCCGACGCCCTGCAGGAAGCGGGCAATGGTCAGGTCAGACAGGTCACGGGTCAGGGTGAAGGTGCCGTAGGCGGCAACGCCGCGGGCGTGGACGACACGCTCCGGAATGCGCTCACGGTTGAAGTGCGCCAGCTTCTCGAAAAGACGCCAGTTGTCGAAGGTCAGTGAGCCATTCGGGCCCGCTGTCTGGCTGATGTCATCGTGAGGCACCGGGGCGCCGTTACCAGTGGTATAGCGTGGAGTCTGGGACATGTTGACGTTCTCCTGTCAGGTAGAAAAAAGCGCTATCAAACTCGACTGGCAAGGCCAGATGCTGCTGATGTCACATTTTCATGCGCTGCTTGATGTGAAAGCCTGCAGCCCATTGTCGAATCGGGTCGGGGCCGATGCCTGCCCGGCATGTGCTGGCTTGTGGCCCCTTGATGCCTGCTTACCTTACGCACCTGGTACTTCTAGCGATAATCAATTACCAGCATACCTTCGATAATCAGCCCCTATCACCGAGCCTATCAGCCACTCTCAGCGGCGTGAACCGCAGGACGGCACTCAACCCAACGGCATCACCAACCTTGTTTACACCTTTCACCGCCACCCCATCTTCACGCCCACAAATGACCGCATCATGACCATGAAAAAGCCCCCTGACCTTCAAAGGTCAGGGGGCTTGGTGGCTCACATCATGCCTTTTGGGGCGTCAGCGCCTCATGCTGGCATCTGATTGGCACGCGCATCACGCGACCACACACGGTGAGCCAACAGGGCATCACGCAGTGGCAGGCTGGCGGCGAGCACATCATCCACCAGGATGACGCCCTCCTCGACCGGCACGCGCGCGGCGGCCAGCAATTCCTTGCCTTCACTGATCGCCACGATGGGCTTGAGGTGCTTGTAAGCCTCCTGCACGTAGTAGAGGCCGAGCCCTGATGCGGCCAGCGCCTTGACGCTGCCCTCGCCACCGGCCACGACCACGCCATCCACCGCCACGGACGGCAGACCATTGAGCATCGCGTCCGGCGCCAGCATGCTGCCATCGCTGGCCTTGATCGGTGCCATGCTCGGCGCGATCAGCAGCCCTTCGGCGCCTTCATCGCTGAGCTGCTTCTGGATGGAGCGCACATCTTCCATCGTCACGCCATCGGCCGCCAGAATCGCCACCTTGCGGGTCGCGATGCTGTCGGGCATGCGCGCCATCAGGCTCAGCGCCGGGTCGCTCTCGACCTGACTGGTGCCCAGCTCCCCTTTCGGCGCCGGCTGGGTGGTGGGCGCCTCGATACCGTGGTTCTCACCGACACGACGCGCCAGCTCCAGATCGATGTTGGGCAGGATCTCGGTGATCACCCGCTCTCGGATCCACGGGCGTTCGACCTTGGAGAGCTCGAAGGTGTAGGCCGCGATGATGTGCTCCTTCTCCACCTCGGTCTGGCTGTTCCAGAACAGGGTGGCCTGGGAGTAGTGATCCCCGAAGGAGGCACTGCGCGCACGCACCTTGTGCGCCTCGATGCGCTCATGATGTGGCTCGTAGCCGCCATGTTCATCCGCAGGCGGCGGCGTCTCGGAGGGCCAGCCACCATCGATGGAGTTCGGCTCGTAGGACGCCTGCCCGGTGTTGATGGTCTGACGATGCTGGGCATCGCGCTGGTTGTTGTGGAACGGACACACCGGCTGATTGATGGGGATCTCGTGGAAGTTCGGGCCACCAAGACGCAGCATCTGGGTATCCAGATAGGAGAACAGACGCCCCTGCAGCAGCGGGTCATTGGAGAAGTCGATACCCGGCACGATGTTGGCCGGATTGAAGGCCACCTGCTCGGTCTCGGCGAAGTAGTTGTCCGGATTGCGATCCAGCACCATCTTGCCGATCGGCACCACCGGCACCAGCGATTCGGGGATCAGCTTGGTCGGGTCGAGGATGTCGAAATCGAAGCTGTGTTCATCCTTCTCTTCCACCACCTGGATGCCCAGTTCCCACTCCAGCGGCGCACCGTTCTTGATGTCATCCCACATCATGCGGCGATTGAAGTCCGGGTCACGTCCCCACAGCTTCTGGGCTTCATCCCAGATCAGCGAGCAGGTACCCGCCACCGGCTTCCAGTGGAACTTGACGAAGCGCGACACGCCTTCACGGTCGATCAGACGGAAGGTATGCACGCCGAAGCCTTCCATGTTGCGGTAATGGCGCGGGAAGGCACGATCCGACATGGTCCACAGCACGGTGTGGGTGGTTTCCGGCATCAGCGACACGAAATCCCAGAAGGTGTCGTGGGCCGACTGCCCCTGGGGAATCTCGTTGTGCGGCTCCGGTTTCACCGCGTGCACGAAGTCCGGAAACTTCATGGCATCCTGGATGAAGAACACCGGGATGTCGTTGCCGACCAGATCCCAGTTGCCTTCATCGGTATAGAACTTGGTCGCGAAGCCGCGCACGTCACGGACGGTGTCATTGGAGCCGCGCGAGCCCTGTACGGTGGAAAAACGCACGAACACCGGTGTCTTCTTCGACGGATCACGGAACACGCCGGCCTTGGAGTACCTGGCGGCATTGTCGTACGCCTGAAAATACCCGTGCGCGGCCGCGCCACGCGCGTGGACGATACGCTCCGGAATACGCTCGTTGTCGAAGTGGTTCATCTTCTCGCGGAAGATGAAATCTTCCATCAGGGTCGGACCGCGTTCCCCCGCCTTCAGCGAGTTGTGGTTGTCCGCGATGCGCAATCCCTGATTGGTACGCAGGTCATGCCCCTCGGCATCCGCGCGATAGGTCTCCAGCGCCTCGTCCTTGGCCTTGCCATCCCCGGCATTGGGCTGGGTGTCATGTGGCCCGTTGCGATTGGGATGGGTATAGGGGTTCTCCGCGTCTGCCGAGCGGTTCTGGCCCTCGTGGTACGGGCACTTGGCGCTGTCGGCATTTGACTGGGGTGAGGATGCTGAATCGTGCTCATTGCTCGCCATGCTCAAACGCTCCTGTTTTCGCTAGATCTGCAACGCGCCATCCGGGATGGCGTCGAAGTTGATTCGGCCTTGCGATGTCCTGTCAGCGGCGCCGCATCGTCAGGCCTTGGACTTGACCTTCGAGACGATCCACAGCAATACCACCGCCCCCACGATCGAGACGACCAGCGAGCCGATGATGCCGGTGGAGGCCAGCCCCAGCAGCTTGAAGATGACGCTGCCCAGCAGGCCACCGACCACACCGACGACGATGTTGCCGAGAATGCCGAAGCTGCCGCCACGCATGATGTTGCCTGCGATCCAGCCAGCCAGACCACCGATGATCAATCCAAGAATGATACCCATCTGCTGTCTCCTTTCTTGCGGATGAAGTGGCGCTGTACGCCAAAGGGTCAGATTTCCCGATTGTCAGAACGAGGAGCCGGGCTGGCGAAGAAATGCCTCCTCCTGTGGCGTGGAAACACGGCCGAGAATCGCGTTGCGGTGCGGGTAACGGCCGAATCTACGCACGATGTCCGCATGCCGTCGCTCGAAGCGCAGCGTGTCCTCGAGCCCTGGGCGTGCAAACAGCGCTTCAGCGTGTTCATGGACACGCAACGACTCGCTGTGCATCCACGGCATGATGACGAAGGGTTGCCAGGCCAGCGGGAGGCGTTCGAGATCCCCCAGCGCCACGGCCTGCTGGGAGAGCGCGAGTGCCAGGCTGTCGCCACTGAAGGCGCGCGGGGTATCGCGATGGATATTGCGCGCGAACTGGTCCAGCACCAGGATTTCCGCCAGCCGACCACCGGGAGTGGTGCGCCACTCCCACAGTTCACAGACCAGTGCCTGCTCGAGAAGCTCCGCGAACCGTTCACGCAGCTGAGCATCGAGGGCCTCGCTCTTGCGAAACCAGTCCTTGGGCGTCAGTCGAGTGAACCAATGTGCGAGCACCGGCCGTGCCTGGGGATGGCTATCCGCGATCAGCCTGTCGGCATCCGATGGCGCGGTGCCGGTTCACGGGACTGCATGGCGATCATGGTTCTGACACCTGATCGTCATCTTGAGCATGGAAAGTAGCCTCTCCCGTGAGCCCTGTCAGCCACCGCGGCACCTTTGCCGCCGCTGCCATCCTGATGCCAGACCGTAACAAGGAAGCCCTTCATGTCCCGCCGTCTGTCTGATCTGCTACCTTCCCGCTCCTCGCGCACGACACCTGCCTCCCCCTCGCGCACGACACCTGCCTCGCCCACCTCGCAGGACGACGCGAACGCGAGCCCCGGTGACTCGCATGCCGCACGCGCCGGCGCACCTTCGCGAATGGACCGCCGACGCCTGCTGAGCCGTGGCCTTCAGGGTGCCGGCGTAGGCCTGCTGGCAAGCTCAGGCCTGCTGGGCGCCCCGGCCATCGTGATGGCCGAGGGCCGTCGCCCGGGCATGCCCTCTGGCGTGATGAGCGGCGACGTGACCGCCAGCCGCGCCATGCTGTGGAGTCAGACCGACAAGCCGGCCCGCATGCTGATCGAGCTGGCCGACAACATCGAGATGCGTGGCGCCTTCCAGATGCGCGGCCCCGTGGCCTTGCCGGCCGACGGCCTGACCAGCAAGCTGGATCTGACCCGCATCAACACCCGCGCCAATGCCAGCGGTGAAGTCTTCTACCGGGTACGCTATGCGGCACTGGATGACCACCGCGCCATCAGTGAGGCGACCACCGGGCGTCTGGTATTGCCGCCCGGCGTTCAGACACCACGTGCGCTGCGTTTCGTGTGGTCCGGTGACACCGTCGGCCAGGGCTGGGGGATCAACCCGGATTTCGGTGGATTGCGCCTCTACGAGACGATGCGTCAGGTCAAGCCGGACTTCTTCCTGCATTCCGGCGACACCATCTACGCCGATGGCCCGCTCGAGGAGAGCGTCACTCAGCACGATGGCAGCCTGTGGCGCAATATCGTCACGCCGGCCAAGTCCAAGGTCGCCGAGACCCTGGACGAGTATCGTGGTCAGTACGCCTACAACCTGATGGATGAGAACCTGCGTCGCTTCAATGCCGAGGTGCCGATGTTCGCCCAGTGGGATGACCACGAGACCACCAACAACTGGTATCCGGGCGAGATTCTCGAGGATGACCGCTACACCGAGAAGAATCTCGACGTGCTGTCCGCCAATGCGCGTCGTGCCTTCCTCGAGAACATGCCGCTGCGGACCGGTCCAGCCGCGCCGGAACGCATCCACCGCAACTTCAGCTTCGGCCCGGGGCTCGAGATGTTCATGCTCGACATGCGCAGCTTCCGCGGCCCCAATTCCGCCAATCGCCAGTCCGGGCGTGGCCCCAAGACCGACTTCCTGGGGCGCGATCAGCTGGCATGGCTCAAGCAGTCGCTCAAGGCCAGCACCGCCACCTGGAAGATCATCGCCTCCGACATGCCCATCGGCCTGCTGGTGCGTGACGGCGACAATTTCGAGAACGGTGCCAATGGCGATGGTGAGGCGCTGGGACGCGAACAGGAAGTCGCGGAGCTGCTGAAGTTCGTGCGCGATCACGACATCCAGAACCTGGTGTGGCTGACGGCGGATGTCCATTACACCGCCGCGCACCACTACTCGCCCGAGCGCGCCGTCTTCAAGGAGTTCACGCCGTTCTGGGAATTCGTCAGCGGGCCGATCCATGCCGGCACCTACGGCCCTGGCGAGCTGGACAATACCTTCGGGCCAAGACTGGAATTCGTGAAGGCACCGCCGGAAGGTCGTGCCAACATGTCGCCCAGCGAAGGGTTCCAGTTCTTCGGTCAGGTGGATCTTGATCCCGAAAGCGAAGCACTGACCGTCACGCTCAAGGATATCCACGGCGCCTCGCTCTATCAGAAGGTGCTGACGCCTGGCTATGTCTGCACGCTTCAGACAATTGGGGAAAAATGTCAGACAAATTGTCAATGGAGAGGTGAGCGCATTTCTCTGACACTGATCGGCACGCTGGTTGTCGATCACTGACCGCCTGCCTCGAGGTACCGCGCGCCAACGGTGAGGCAGGCCAATCGGGTGATGGGCAACTGAGCAGGCAGGCCTCCGAGCCCTGTTGTTCAACAAGGATAACGCCATGAATGCCCTCACCCTGAGCTCCTTCGTGTTCTTCACGGGGCTGGTCGCCGTGATCACCTGGTGGCTGACCCGTCGTGACGACACATCGCCATTCCACCGGCTACTTTCTTGCCGGCCGCAGTCTGACCTTCCCGATCATCGCAGGCTCCCTGCTGATGACCAATCTCTCCACCGAGCAGATGGTGGGCCTGAACGGGGCCGCCTTCACCGATGGCCTCTCCGTGATGGCCTGGGAGGTGGTGGCCGTGGTCTCGCTGGTCGCGATGGCCATGTTCTTTCTGCCACGCTTCCTCAAGAGCGGCATCACTACCCTGCCGGAGCTGCTGGCACTGCGTTTCGATCGCACCACCCAGCTGCTGGCCAACCTGATCTTCATGCTGGCCTACGCCATCATCCTGCTGCCCAGCATCCTCTATTCCGGCGCCCTCGGCCTGATGGGCGTGCTGGATTTGCACGCCCTGACCGGCATCGATTCACCAGATGGACTGCTGTTGACCGGTACCGTGATCGCCGTCGGCATCGCAGGGGCCATCTATGCCCTCTTCGGCGGTCTGCGCTCCATCGCCATCTCCGACACCCTGAACGGTATCGGGCTGCTGATCGGCGGAATGATCATCGTCTACTACGGGCTGGATGCGGATCAGTGATGGCAACGGTATTCTCGCCGGGTGGGAGACACTCAAGGAGACCCACCCGGAGAAGCTCAATTCGCTGGGCGGTGATGACCAGTCAGTGCCGGTCTCGACCCTGTTCACCGGGGTGCTGCTGCTCAACATGTTCTACTGGTGTACCAACCAGCAGATCATCCAGCGTACCTTCGCCGCCAAGACATTGGCCGAAGGCCAGAAGGGGGTGCTGCTGACCGGCGCGCTCAAGCTGCTGGGCCCGCTGTACCTGGTACTGCCGGGCATCATCGCCTTCCAGCTCTACGCCGGTGATGGCATCAAGGCTGACGCCGCCTACGGTCGCCTGGTCTTCGATGTATTGCCTGCCCCGCTGACCGGCTTCTTCGCCGCGGCGATGGTCGGCGCGATCCTGTCGTCCTTCAACTCGGCGCTCAACTCCACCGCCACGCTGTTCAGTCTCGATGTCTACAAGGCACGCCTCAAGCCGTGATGCCAGCGATGAAGAGGTGGTCAAGGCGTCCAAATGGGCGGGCTGGATCATGGCAGCCGCCGCGATGACCATCGCGCCGCTGCTGGCGACTCAGGAAAGCCTGTTCGTCTATATCCAGAAGGTGAACTCCATCTACTACATCCCGCTGTTGGCGGTGATCGTGGTCGGACTTCTCTCCAGGCGCGTGCCGGCCATCGCCGCCAATCTGGCGCTGGTGCTGGGCTGTAGCGGTCATCGGCCTGTTCTACTTCGTGCCGGTGCTTCTCCGAGCGTGGTCGACAAGGTGCACAACTTCCACTTCATCGCCATCGTGCTGGTGCTGTTGATCGCCCTGATGCTGGTGATCGGCAAGCTGGCACCGCGTGCCGAACCCTGGATCCAGCAGGATGTCGGTGCCATCGACATGACGCCCTGGGCCGGCACGCGCATCGCCAGCATCATTCTTCTCATACTGGTGATGATCATCTATCTGGCCTTCGCCGGCTGAGCACTGCAGCGAGCCAAGCCCCGAAACCAACGTATGTTCTACAAATGGCGGATAGCAGGAACTCGGGAGATACCTACACTGTCGCCAGACTTGCCGCGAATGTTACCGGTGAGTCTCGTCACGGACGATGACACAGCTCGCTGTGTGCATTGCATCGATACTGCTGGACTGAAGGAACCCTCCTCCCATGCACGCCCTTACCCTTGTTTCTTTCGTGTTCTTTACCGGCCTGGTCGCCGCCTTGACCTGGTGGTGGACACATCGCGATGACACCTCGCCATTCCACCGGCTATTTCCTCGCCGGACGCAGTCTGACCTTCCCGCTGATCGCGGGCTCGCTGCTGATGACCAACCTGTCCACCGAACAGATGGTCGGTCTGAATGGCGCCGCCTTCACCGATGGTCTGTCGGTGATGGCCTGGGAGGTCATGGCGGTGCTGGCGATGGTGGTGATGGCGCTGTTCTTCCTGCCACGCTTCCTCAAGAGCGGCATCACCACCCTGCCGGAACTGCTGGCGCTGCGTTACGGGCGCAGCACCGAGCTGATCACCAACCTCATCTTCCTGTTCGCCTATGCGGTGATCCTGCTGCCGATCATCCTGTACTCCGGTGCCATCGGCCTGCAGGGCATGCTGGATCTGCCCTCTCTTACCGGCATCGGCTCACCCAATGCACTGCTGTGGATCGGTACCATCTGGGTGGTCGGCATCATCGGCGCCATCTATGCGCTGTTCGGTGGCATGCGCTCCATCG
Organism: Cobetia sp. ICG0124; assembly: GCF_004006355.1. Taxonomy (NCBI): domain Bacteria; kingdom Pseudomonadati; phylum Pseudomonadota; class Gammaproteobacteria; order Oceanospirillales; family Halomonadaceae; genus Cobetia; species Cobetia sp. ICG0124. The sequence continues at coordinate 2,788,591 of NZ_CP024893.1, forward strand.
CCATCTCCGACACCCTGAACGGCGTGGGACTGTTGATCGGCGGCATGCTGATCGTCTGGTTCGGTCTCGATGCCGATGAGCGACGGCCAGGGCGTGATGGCTGGCTGGGACACGCTGACCGCCGCCAATCCCGAGAAATTCAATTCCATGGGCAGTGAAGACCAGTCGGTGCCCTTCTCGACCCTGTTCACCGGCGTGATGATCATCAACTTCTTCTACTGGTGTACCAATCAGCAGATCATCCAGCGCACCTTCGCCGCCAAGACCCTCGCCGAGGGTCAGAAAGGCGTGCTGCTGACCGGCGCACTCAAGCTGCTGGGCCCGCTGTATCTGGTGATTCCCGGCATCATCGCCTATCACCTCTACGCCTCTTCCGGCGTCAAGGCCGACAGCGCCTACGGCCAGCTGGTGTTCGACGTGCTGCCCGCACCGCTGACCGGCTTCTTCGCCGCCGCGATGGTCGGGGCGATCCTGTCATCCTTCAACTCGGCGCTGAATGCCACCACCACGCTGTTCTCCACCGGCATCTACAAGGCGCACCTGCAGCCGTGATGCCAGCGACGAGGAAGTGGTCAAGGTCTCCAAGGGTTTCGGCTGGGTGCTGGCGATCGCTTCCATGACCCTCGCGCCGCTGCTGGCCGGTCAGGAGAGCCTGTTCGGTTACCTGCAGAAGATGAATGCCATCTACTTCATCCCGATCTTCGCCGTGGTACTGATGGGCCTGCTGACGCGTCGCGTGCCGACCATCGCCGCCAACCTGGCGCTGTTGATCGGCTGCAGCGGTGATCGGCGTGGTCTACTTCGTGCCGGCGCTTCTCCGAGCGTGCTGGACGTGATCCACGAGTTCCACTTCGTCGGCCTGGTGTTCGTGCTGCTGATCGCGATGATGCTGATCATCGGCAAGCTGGCACCGCGTGACGAGCCATGGATCCAGCAGGATGTCGGCGCCATCGACATGACCCCCTGGAAAGGTGCCAAGGTCTGTGCGCTGCTGCTGGTCGTGCTGGTGATCGCCATCTATCTGGCCTTCATCTGACAGCCAGGCCGCCGAGCGCTGGCAGCGCGCCGATGTGCTGACGGACAGCTTTCTGGAGGTGGCGCTCAAGCGTGAATACCAGCCCGGCAGCAGCGCCTCGCTCACCCGCTGGCAGGTGCCGATCACGGTCTGGCTCGATTCGCAGCTGGGTGACGCCCGCCTGCAACGCCAATTGAGCCAGGTCCAGTTTCGTCATCTCTCCGCCATCACCGGCCAGCCGCTGAGTTTCGTGTCCTCCGCCAGAGAGGCCAACCTGCGCATCGCCTTCATCACCCGGGACCACATGACTCGCGAGGCCGCCGCCTACGTCGGCAAGCAGCAGGCCGCCACCCCGGGCATGCGCAAGGCACTGCGGGAAGGCGTATGCCTGACACTGTTCAAGACCGGGGCCAATCAGGCCATCGCCAGTGGGCTGATCCTGATTCCGGTCGACTACGCCCGCCAGAAGGGACGTCTGGTGGATTGCATCATCGAGGAAACCGCCCAGCTGATGGGATTGCCCAATGATTCGGACAGGGTGTTCCCCTCCATCTTCAGCGACGTCACGGTGGATCATTGGCTGAGTCCGCTGGATTACGTGCTGCTCAAGATGCTCTATGCCCCGGAACTTTCCCCCGGCATGTCAGCCGATGAGGTCCGCGCCGCGCTGCCTGCGGTCATCCAGCGACTTGCCGAGCAGGGCGAGCTGTCACACGCTGTCCGTCGGGTGCGCAAGGGTAGCCTGCGGGAATGGGCGGGAGAGTAGGCGGATTGGAACGCCTGAGCGGAGCACAGGCATAATCAGGACAGGCGCACCAGGCGCCGCAATCCGTCGGAGCTGCGTCATCATGTCATCCTCATCCTCATCCTCCACTGCCGGTCGGGCCCGCCTGCCGCTGGCCGTCACGCTGTTGTCGCTGTGCCAGGCCTTGCTGGTCAGCGGCAACATCCTGTTGATCGCGGTCTCGCCGCTGATCGGTGCCCAGCTTGCCTCGAGCAGCTGGTCGACCGCGCCGGTCGCGACCCAATGGCTGGGCCTGATGTGCGCCACCATCCCTGCCTCGCTGATCACCGCACGCCTCGGACGACGCCGCGGCTTCGTGCTCGGCAATCTGTGTGGACTGGCAGGCGCGGGGCTGGCCGTGCTGGCGCTGCATCTTCAGCATTTCGGGCTGTTCCTGTTCTCCACCTGGCTGGTGGGTATCGGGATCGGCTTCGGCCAGCTGTATCGCTTCGCGGCCATGGAAGCCGCGCCCCCGGAGCAGCGGGAGCGCGCCATCGGGCTGGTGATGGGTGGCGGCGTGCTGGCAGCCTTCTTCGGCCCCTGGCTTGCCCGCACCAGTCATGCACTGGCCGACACGCCCTTCCTGGGCAGCTTTCTCGGGCTGGGAGCGCTGTATCTGGTGGCGTTGCTGCTGTTGGCCTTCATTCGGCTGCCCAGCGAAGGCAGCGCCCAGTCGGACGGCGATGATGAACCCGAACCCGCGCGCCCGTTGGGCGTGATCCTGCGCCAACCGACCTTCCTGCTGGCCGTGCTCAGCGCGATGGTCGGCTATGGGGTGATGAACCTGGCGATGACGGCCACGCCACTGGCCATGGCGCATGCCGGACACGGCTTCGATCACGTCGCCACCACCATCCAGTGGCATGTGGTCGCGATGTTCCTGCCCTCCTTCTTCACCGGACGCCTGACCGCACGTTTCGGCACCGGCACCATGATCATCACCGGCTGCGCCTTCCTGCTGGCAAGCCTTGGCACCGCGCAGCTGCTGGCCGCCGGCTATCTGACCGGCACCCAGGGCTTCTTCCTCGGCCTCATCCTGCTCGGCATCGGCTGGAACTTCACCTTCCTGCCCGCCACCACACTGCTGACCCGCTGTCATCGCCCCAACGAGAAGGCCCGCACCCAGGCCGCCAACGAGTTCCTCGTCTTCACCACAGGCGCGGTGACGGCACTGCTGGCCGGACCACTGGTCAGCACGCTGGGCTGGGCGTTGCTCAACCTGCTGTTGATCCCCGCCTGCCTGCTGCCCGTGGCACTGCTGGCATGGCGACAGCTTGCCTTGCGTACCGATCGCCCGCAGATACAGCACTGACGGCGAGCATCACGGCGCACGACGTCGGCCATTGGCCATTGCCGGATTCGCGTTCACCATCACCTGCCGATCTGCCGTCACGTCGTGTCGCCGCCTCGCCCCCACTGACAGGGAATGCCTGATGTTCAACACCATGACCCGCAACGCCCGCCAGCTTGCCCGCGAGGTGGGCCGCGAAGCCCATGACCTGCTGGAGCGCGGCCTCGATCGTCAGCTGCGTCTTGCCGTCACCGGTCTGTCCGGTGCCGGCAAGACGGCCTTTCTCGTCTCGCTGATCGAGCAGCTGCGCCACGCAGGACTCGGCGCGCGTCTGGAGCTGTTGCCTGCCGCCCGCGATGGCCGTCTGCTCGGGGCAGAGCGTGTCAGTCAGCCGGATCTTTCCATCCCGCGCTTTCCGCTGGAAGCCGGCTTGCGCTCGCTTTCCGGCCAGCATTCGCCCCATGGCCCCGAATGGCCGACGCCGACCCGCAGCATCAGCGAGCTGCGTCTCAAGATCGGCTTTCGCCCCACCTCACGCGCCGCGCGCATGCTCGACAGCCAGCGCGCCACCCTGACACTGGACCTGATCGATTATCCCGGCGAATGGCTGCTGGACCTGCCGATGCTGGAGCAGGACTTCACCGCCTGGAGCAGCGAATGCGAGACGCAGCTGGCCGATGGGCGCGGCGACTGGGCGCATGACTGGATGGGCGCCATCGCGGGCCTGACGCCGGACAGCGAAGTGGATGAAGACCGCCTCGCCGAGATCGCGAGCCTGTATACCGACTATCTGCACGCCGCACGCCGCAAGGGGGGCTTCGTCGACCTGACACCGGGCCGCTTTCTGCTGCCCGGCGAGCTGGATGAAGCGCCGGTGCTGCAGTTCTTCCCGCTGCCGGGGCTCGACGACTGGACAGCCGACGCCTTGGCCGCCTTGCCGGAAACCAGCCTGTACCGCACCCTGGCGCGGCGCTTCGATCACTATCGCCGCCGCGTGGTACGTCCCTTCTATCACGACCACTTCCGGCGCTTTGACCGCCAGATCGTGCTGATCGACGTGCTGGGTGCGCTGAATGCCGGCCCGGCACCCTTCCGCGACCTGAGCCGCGCGCTGGACAAGCTGTTCGACAGCTTCGCCTATGGCCGCCGTCACCTGCTGGCGCGCCTGATGGACCGTCGCATCGACCGCCTGGCCATCGCCGCCACCAAGGCCGACCACGTCACCCCCGAGCAGCATGGTGCGATGCGCGACCTGCTCGAGCAGCTACTAGCGGGCCCGCTCAAACGCCTGCGCTATCGCGACGTGCCGCTCAAGGCCTTCACCATCGCCGCCATCCGCGCCAGCGAGGCGCGCGAGGTGGTCGAGAACGGTCAGCGTCATCCGGCGCTGGCGGGACACCTGCTCGGCGAGCACGAAGGGTCGAGCGACTCAGGCACGCAGGGTGCTGGCCGCGAGTCCGTGCTGCTGTTCCCGGGCGAGGTGCCCTCACGGTTGCCCGACCCGAATTTCTGGGCCGAAAGCCGCTTCGACTTCCCCCACTTCGCGCCGCCGCAGGTCGATGGCAAGGCACCACCTCACATTCGCATGGACGCCGTGCTCGACTGGCTGCTGGGAGACCACCTGAAATGACCACCGAATCCCGCCACCCGCGCCCGGGCAAACGCTTCACGAGTCCCGGTTCTGCCGACTCGGCGCGGGCCGATGCCACCTCGACGGCTTACGCCGAGCGCCCCCCGAGGCCCGAGAGCGCGGCAGAGGCCCTGCGCGGCGCGCGCCACTTCTCGCCGGAGATGGAAAGCCAGCCACTGGCCGCAGCCGAACCGGAGCCCGCCACGCCGGGACTCGATGCGACGCTGAGCGCCAGGCCACGCCATCGTGGCCTCAAATGGCTGCTGCTCGGCACCCTGACACTCGGTGGTGTCGAGGCCGGCCATGCGCTGTATCAGGCGGCCATGGGCGGTGACCTGATCGCCGGGGCCTGGGGCCTGCTGGAGCTTGGTGCCATCGGGCTCGGCGCCCGCGCGCTGGGCAAGGAGCTCTTCCGACTGCGTCATCTGCGCAAGCACGTCGCGCTGCGTGCCGAGCTGGAAGAACATCAGCAGGATGATTTTGGCCAGGAGAGCTTTGGTCAAGGAGGCTTTGGCCAGAAAAGCTTTGGCCAGCGCGGTGATGCGCCGTCCACGCCTAACGAGGGCTCGAACAAGGCAGGCGGCAAGGCCGACAGCCAGCAGGAAGACCTGCTTGAGCAGCTGCGCCGTCAGATGAAGCTGGGCGAGGATGATGCCGGCGTGCGCGCCTGGCGCGCTGCCTGCGAAGCGCATCACTCCCCGTCGGAGCGCCGCGAGCTGTTCGCCTTCCATGTGCTGGGGCCGCGGGACCGTGAGGCGCGGCGTCTGATCTCGCGCATGAGCGGCGAGACGGCGGTGATGGTGGCGGTCTCGCCATTGACCTGGGTCGACATGAGCCTGGTGGCCTGGCGCGGACTGCGCATGATGGAGCGCCTGTCGCGCCTCTACGGACTGGAGCTGGGCTACGCCAGCCGTCTGCGCCTGTTCAAGGAGGTGCTGGCGTCGATGGCCTTCGCCGGCGCCAGTGAACTGGCCGCCGAGGCCAGCATGGATCTGCTGTCGATGAATCTGGCCGGCCGCCTCTCCACCAAGGCCGGACAGGGGCTGGGCAGTGGCCTGATGAACGCACGCCTGGGCCTGCGTGCCATGCGCCTGCTGCGCCCCATCCCCTTCCATGCCGAGGAGGTACCGCGCATCGGCGAGCTGCGCGCGGAGCTATTCTCGCGCATGCGCAAGGCCGACAAGGGCGAGGACGACGCGCCTCAGCCTTCGCTGGCGATCCCCGCTTCCAGCCATTTCATCACGCGCAGTGCCTCGTCGGCGGGCGTCGGGTTGGCACTGCCGGAACGGATGCAGTCGCGCAGCCGCGCATACCAGGCCGGGTAGTCGCCATCGCGGCCCTGGTGGATACCGGCGACCAGAACCTGCTCCCCATCGCCGGCCTCCCTTGCCGTCTCCAGCACCGTGAGCATGCCCGGGCGCGGGTCGCGCCCCCATTGCTGCGCGAGCCGCTCGGCCTCGTCACGGGCCGGGAAGCTGCCGGCCTTGAGACATGCCTCCTGAGGATCGAGACCGAACGTCACGTAACTGCCGCGCGTGCCGTGGACGGCGAAACGTGCCGTCGGTGCGGCCGCCAAGGCACTGGCGTGCAGCTCGACCACCAGCGAGGGATAGATGGCATGTGAGGCATAGCTCAATACGGCATGGAAGAAATCATCGGTGACGGCTCCCTCGCGCTGGGTGCGACGTGTCAGCTGGATGCTGGCAGGCTCGCCGAACAGGCACAGCGCCTGATCCAGCAGGTGTGGCCCGAGGTCGTACCACAGGCCGCTGCCGGGCAGGGCCTGCTCACGCCAGCGGTCCGGCACGCTGGGGCGGAAGCGGTCGAAATGGGACTCCATGTGGGCGATGCGGCCCAGGGTACCGCCCTCGATCAGCTCGACCAGCGTCAGAAAATCGGCATCGAAGCGACGATTGTGGAACACCGCCAGCACCCGCTCTGCCTGCTCCGCCTCTCGGGCCAGCGCCTCACCCTCGGCCAGCGTGACGGTGAAGGGCTTGTCGACCACCACATGCTTGCCGGCCGCCAGCGCCGCACTCGCCAGGGGATAGTGGGTCTCGTTGGGCGTGGCGATGATGACGAGATCGATGTCCTGACGCGCCAGCAGTGCCTCGGGAGTGGCTTCCACCTCGAGCTCGGGACGTTCGGCCTTGACCACCTCGGGACGCGAGGTCGAGAGCGCGACCAGCGCCAGGCCTTGCGTCGCCTCGATCAGTGGCGCATGGAAGGTACGTACCGCCATGCCATAACCGATCAGGCCGACGCGAATGGCGTTAAGGAGTCGCCAACATGCGCAAGACGCTCATCATCGGTGCCAATGGCAAGATCGGTCGTCAACTCTGCGAGAAGGCCCAGGCCGCCGGCGAACCCATCGTCGCCATGATCCGCTCGACGGACCAGCAGGGCTGGTTCCATGAACGAGGCATTCCGACCGTCATGGGAGACCTGGAAGGCGAGATGCACCAGGCGTTCTATGGCTGTGACCAGGCAGTGTTCGTCGCGGGGTCCGGCCCGCATACCGGCCCTGACAAGACATTGACCATCGACCTGCACGGTGCCATGCGCACTGCGGAACTGGCCGCGGAATTCGGCCTCTCGCGGGTGATCCAGGTCAGCTCGATCCGCTCCGAGACCCCGCTGGCAGGCCCGGCGGCCATGCGTCCCTACTTCGCGGCCAAGAAGGCGGCGGATCTCTGCCTGGCCGAGAGCGGACTGCGCCACGTCATCGTCAAACCGGGCCGCCTCACCGAGGAAGCCGGCAACGGCAAGCTGACCCAGGACGCGGAGAAGTCCGACGAGATGCAGGTCTCACGCGCCAACGTGGCGGAATTCCTGCTGGGCGTGATGCAGGCGCGCGAGATCGGAGGTCGCCATCGCAAGGCACCGGTCTTCACGCTGTTCGATGGTGATCAATCGGTCTCCAGCCTGCTGCAGGACGCTGCTGCCACGGTCTGAAGCCGCATCTGGCGCAAGCGACGCACCGCCACCGGCGGCGTCATCGCCACTCGTTCGGCCAGCTGCCGACGCCCGCACGCAGCCCGTGCGGGCGTCGGAGTCTCTGGCCGCTTTCCCCCCATGCGTCATGTCCGTATAGTGAGCCACTGACCCCGCCAACAGAACTTCCGAAATGCTGCAGAACAATTCGCTGCTGGCGCAGCTGAAAGATCAAATCCGCCAGGAAATTCCCCGTGTCACGGGGGTGATCAAAGGCACCGACAAGGGCTTCGGCTTCCTCGAGTGCGAGGATGGCGAGTCGTATTTCGTGCCGCCGCCCGCCATGAAGCAGGTGCTGCACGGTGATACCGTCGAAGCGACCGTCAAGGTCGAAGGCGAGAAGAAATCCGTACAGCCGGAAGTGCTGATCGAGACGGGTGTCGACCGCTTCGTCGCTCGTGTCGGCAAGCGTGACGGTCGCCTCAACGTGATGCCGGATCACCCGTCCATCAACACGCGCATGAAAGCGCGCGTGAAGCGCGGCATCAATGAGGAAAGCCTCAATGATGGCGACTGGGTCGTGGCTCGTCTGCTGCGTCACCCGATGCGCAAGGATGACCGCAGCTTCTTCGCCCAGATCGAGGAAGTCATCGCCGAGGTGGACAACCCGCGCGTGCCGTGGCGTGTCACCCTGGCGCGTCACGCGCTGGAACAGGCCTCTCCGGAGGGCGGCAACGACTGGCCGCTGCTGGAGGAAGGTCTGACCCGCGAAGACATGACTCACGTGCCCTTCTTCACCATCGATGGTGAGAAGACCCGTGACATGGATGACGCCCTGCACATCGTCGAGCGCCCGGAAGGCGGCTGGACCCTGAGCATCGCCATCGCTGACCCGACCGCCTATGTGCCGGAAGGCAGCCGCGTGGACGAAGAGGCGCGCACGCGCTCCTTCACCGTCTACCTGCCGAGCCAGAACGTCACCATGCTGCCGGAAATCCTGGCCGATGACCTGTGCTCGCTGAAGGAAGGTGAAGACCGTCCGACGCTGATGTGCATCGTCGACATCGACACCGACGGCGTGATCGGTGAGCCGAAGTTCTTCGCGGCCACCATGCGCTCGCATCACCGCCTGACCTACGACAACGTCTCTGACTGGATCGAAGGCCAGGAAGGCAGCTGGAAGCCGGAAACCGAGGAGCTGGCCGAAGGCCTGCGTCAGCTGGAAGCCTTCACTCAGGCGCGTATCGCCTGGCGTGCACGCAACTCCCAGATCTTCCGTGAGCGTCCGGACTTCGAATTCGAGCTGGATGAGGAAGGCAACGTGCTCAACGTGCGTGCCGACCATCGCCGCATCAGCAATCGCATGATCGAAGAATCCATGATCACCGCGAACCTGAGCTGCGCCCGTCTGCTCTCCAAGCACATCGGTCACGGCATCTTCAACGTGCACCAGGGCTTTGCACCGGAGAAGTACGACGACACCATCGAATTCCTGGCCACTCAGGAGATCACCGCGACGCCGGAACAGCTGGGCAGCCTGGAAGGCTATCGCCTGCTGCGCCAGGAGCTGGACAGCCGCGAGGATACCTGGCTGGACGTGCGCATGCGTCGCTTCCAGGGCTACACCGTGATGTCTGCCCAGCCGGGCCCGCATTTCGGTCTGGGTCTCGAGGCCTATGCCACCTGGACTTCCCCGATCCGCAAGTACGGCGACATGGTCAACCATCGCCTGATCAAGCGCGTGATTCTGGGTCAGGATGCTCCGGCCGAAGCCACCGAGCAGCTGACCGAACACCTCAGTGAACGTCGTCGTCTCAACCGCATGGCTGAGCGCGACGTCAAGGACTGGCTCTACGTGCGTTACCTGACCAAGGCCGCCGAAGAGCAGCAGATCTTCACTGGCGAGATCATCGACATCCGCCGCGGTGGCATGCGTGTGCGCCTGGAAGAGAATGGCGCCAGCGTCTTCATTCCGGCACCGCTGATCCACACTGATCGCAAGAAGGTCGCGATCGATGACAAGGAAGGCCGTGTGCGCATCGAAGACGAGCTGCGTTACTCATTGGGCGACATCATCAAGGTCTCCTTGACCGAAGCCCGTGAAGAACGTCGTTCACTGGTGGGTCGTCCGGCCGAATAAGCCGCGACCTGCCCCCCGATACCCTTCGGCAATGGCTACCGCTTCCCGCTGAGGCGTGGAGGCTGGGTCAGCACCCTGCTGGCACTGCAGCCGGACGTGATCGAGGCGGGTGACCCCTACGTCACCGCCTGGGCGGCATTGGATGCAGGCCGCAAGCTGGATGTCCCGGTGATCGGCTTCTATCACTCGGATCTGCCACGTCTGATCACCAACCGTCTCGGCGAGTGGTCGGGGGCCAATGTCGATCGCTATGTGCAGCGCCTCTATCGCCATTTCGATCGCGTGCTGGCACCCAGTGACGTGATGGCGAGGCGACTGGATCGACTCGGGGTACGCAATGTCCACATCCAGCCACTGGGCGTCGATCTGAACACCTTCCACCCCGATTGCCGGGATCAGGACCTGCGACGTGAACTTGGCCTGGCGGATCACGTGCGACTGCTGGCCTTCGCCGGCCGCGGTTCACGCGAGAAGAATCTCGACGAGCTGCTGGAAGTCGCCCGTCTGCTTGGCCCGAATTACCATCTGCTGTTGATCGGCTCCGGGATGCCTCGCCACCTGCCGGACAATGTCAGTGTCACCGGCCATTTCTGCAGCAGCGCGGAGGTGGCACGACTGGTCGCCTCCGTCGATGTGCTGTTGCATGCCGGCACACAGGAGACCTTCGGTCTGGTCGTGCTGGAAGCCATGGCCTGCGGCACGCCAGTGGTGGCCGCTCGCGCCGGTGCGCTGGCGGAAAATGTTCCGCTGGGCTGTGGCCAACTGTGTGATCCTCATGCACCGCATGCCATGGCGCGTGCCGTTCAGGACATCTTCGCCAATGACCCGGCGGCCCTGGGTCGCCAGGCGCGTCGTCATGTGGAGAAGCACCATGACTGGGACCGCGTGGTGGATGGACTGCTCGATCACTATCGCGCCGTCACCGGCACTCAGCTGCAACCGATACTGGAAGAGGTGACACATGGGTGAGTCTTCAGCCGCCAGAAAGCATTTCCTGCTGGTCCTCCATGACATCGCTCCCGAGACCTGGCAGGACTATCGCGACTTCGTCAATCAGATGGATGAGCTGTGTCAGGAGCGACTTGGCCATCCCTGCCCGATCACCTGGCTGGTGGTGCCGGACTTCCACCATCGCAACCCTCTCGAGAGTGCTCCCGAGTTCATCGCCCTGCTGGAGGCCCGCAGACAGCAGGGCGATGAACTGGCGCTGCATGGTTTTCATCATTGCGATGATGCGCCACCGCCCCGCACGCCACGCGATTACGTGATGCGCCGCGTACTGACCTGGGAAGGCGAGTTCTATCCCCTCGATGAGAGCGAAGCCAGACGGCGTCTTCAGGAAGGCGCTGCCCTGTTCAAGCGGCTCGGCTGGCCGCTGTCGGGCTTCGTGGCACCGGCCTGGTTGATGAGTGACGGCACACGGCGCGCCCTGCAGGCACTGGACTTCCAATACACCAGCGACCCTCAGCACCTCTATCGCCTGCCGGACTTCACCCCCATCGATGCTCCGGGACTGGTGTGGAGCGCGCGCTCCGCGCCGCGGCGCGCCATGTCCCGCTGGGTCACGGAACGCAAGATGGCGCGTGAGCGTGACGCCGATGTCCTGCGCCTCGGACTGCATCCGGTCGACATGCGCCACACGGGCTCGCGAGACTACTGGGCACGACTTGTCACACGGTTGCTGGATGATGGCTACCTGCCGATGACCAAGATCGATTGGCTGACACACAAGGGGCTGCTCACCGCCGCGAGAATCCACCATGAATCGCGCCCTGTGGATGCTGGGAGCCGGCCTGGTGCTGGTCATCGCCGTGCCGCTGGTGCTGGGCGGCAGTGGGCTGGGGAGCCAGCTGCGCCAGTTCCCCCTCGAGACCTTCGCGCTGATGCTGGGCATGATCGTGATGTGCTGGAACCTGAATGCCGGACGCCTGCGCCTGCTGCTGGCCGGGCGTGGCGGCCACCTCGGACAGCGGCGTGCACTGGGCATGGTGATGGCCACCGAGTTCGCCATCAGCGCCACGCCGGGTGGCAGTGGCGGCCCGCTCACCCTGATGGGGCTGCTGGCACGTCAGGGGGTACGCCCGGCACACGCCTCGGCGGTGTTTGCCGTCGACCAGATGACCGACATGCTGTTCTTTCTCTCGGCGCTCGCCAGCATCGGGCTCTACGCACTGTCGCATACCATCGATCTACGCCTGGGCTGGATGCTGGCCGTGCCGGCGCTGCTGCTGATCTTCGGCTTCGGCCTGCTGGCGGCGCTCGGCAAGCATCATCGACGATTGATCAAGGCCAGTGGCCGCCTGCTGCGCTGGCTCAAGGTACGCCATCGTTCGCGCCTCAGACTGGCGCGTGCCTTGATCCATTTCCGCCATGCACTGATCGAGACGCTCGCCCTGCCTCGCCTGACGTTGAGCCTGATCTTTCTGCTGTGCTGCGCCCATTGGCTCTTGCGCTATTCCATCCTCTATCTGGCCGTCGCGGGACTTGGGCGCGACATCGACTGGAGCTGGACCTTCATCGTGCAGATGCTCTCGCTCGCCGCCGGGCAACTGACGCTGCTGCCCGGTGGTGCAGGCGGTGCCGAACTCTCGTCCACGGCACTGCTGGGGCCTGTCATCGGTGCCTCCACCGCCGCTGCCGCCGTCGTCATCTGGCGCGCCGTCACCTTCTATTTCTACCTGATCGCCGGTGCCCCGGTGTTCTTCGTGATGGCGGGACGCGGCATGCTGGCCCGCCTGCTCAATCGTCGCTCGCCCTCGGCCTGACACTCACCGCTCACTCACGCGTCTTGGCGTGATGGGCGCATTGCTTGTGACCACGGCCTCCACTGCCCTCGCCGATGACGCGACGCTGCGCAGCATCGACCCCGGCCATGGCACCGACAAGGTCGTCGTGGCTCACCGTGGTGCCTCGGGCTACCTGCCCGAGCACACGCTGGCCGCCAAGTCGATGGCCTATGCCCAGGGTGCCGACTTCCTTGAGCAGGACGTGGTGATGAGCAAGGATGATCAGCTGGTGGTGCTGCATGATCGCTTTCTGGATCGCGTGACCAATGTCGCCGATGTCTTCCCGGACCGCGCTCGTGAGGATGGCCGCTACTATGCCATCGACTTCACCCTGGATGAGCTGCGCAAGCTGGCCTTCAGCGAGGGCTTCACCGTCAAGGATGGCGAGCGTGTCACGGATTACCCCGAGCGCTTCCCGCTGGGCAAGTCCCACTTCGGTCTGCATACGCTGAGCGAGGAGATCGAGATGATTCAGGGCCTGAATCACTCCACGGGCCGTGATGTCGGCCTGTATGTCGAGATCAAGGCCCCCTGGTTCCATCAGTCCGAGGGCAAGGAAATCTCCAGAGCCGTCCTCGAGACGCTCAAGCAGTACGGCTATGTGGACCATGACGACAATGCCATCGTGCAGGTCTTTGATCCCAATGGACTCGAACGCATCCACGACACGCTGCAGCCCGAGCTGGGCATGGACCTGCGACTGGTGCAGCTGATGGGCGAGACCAGTTGGGACATGACCTTCCAGCCGGGCTCGGATGGCAAGCTCGAGCCCTACAGCTATGACTGGATGTACCAGGATGGGGCCATGCAGCGGATTGCCGGCTATGCCGATGGCATCGGGCCGTGGAAGCCGATGGTGATCGAGGACAGCTCGACCCGGGACGACATCAAGGTCACGCCGCTGGTCAAGGAAGCGCATGCGGCAGGCCTGATCGTGATGCCCTATACCTTCCGGCTTGATGAGGGTCGCATCCCTGACTGGGCCAGCGATTATGATGACATGCTGCGCGTGTTCTTCGTCGACGCCGATGTCGATGGCGTCTTCACGGACTACCCGGACCGCGCGGTACAGTGGCTCAAGCACAACGGCGAAGCCCTGTAGGACTCAGCGCTGAAACATGGCGTCTTCACGTCTCATTGCCCCGCTGCCTCGGCCGCCAGGCCCTTGAGCAGTCCACCGATCTTGTCCAGCGGCAGCTTGCAGTCATCCAGATCATGACGATTGGCCAGATACTGCGGATCATTCCACTCGATCACGCTGCCCCCTTCCACGGCACGGATCAGCATCTTCTGCGGGAGATCCAGCGCAGCCGAACCATTGCACTGCATCAACAGGGTACCGACCTTGGGGTTGCCGAAGATGACGGTATGCGTGGCAGGAAGCTCCATCCCCACCTTCTCGGCACCCGCCTCATGCTCGATGACGCTGAACAGCGTCAGCCCCTTGGCCTCGAGCGCCTTCTCCAGACGCGCCTGGACGGTGGTGACATCCTCACGACTGGTCACGGACTCGATGCCCTTGGTAGGCACCTGCATGCTCGCCGAGGCTTCAGGAGCGGACGCTGCCGCGGCGCCGGAATCTGCACTGGCCATCAGCGGAATGCAGGTAACCAACGGCAGAGACAGCAGCGCCAGCAGGCGGGCGGAACGCGTGACGGCGGGGAAGGTCTTGAGCATGGAACATCCTCATCTGTGAGTCGTGTTTCGCCGTGGGGCATCTGCACGTGTCGCTTGGTCAGGTGCCAATGAACTTGCCGCCGAGCGCTGTCAGGAGATCACAGGCTTACCAGCCAGTGACTTCCTTGATGGCATCGCCGATCTCTGCGAGTGAACGCACAGTCTTGACGCCAGCTTCTTCCAGAGCCGCGAACTTCTCGTCGGCAGTACCCTTGCCGCCGGAGATGATGGCGCCTGCATGGCCCATGCGCTTGCCCGGAGGCGCAGTCACACCAGCGATGTAGGAGACGACCGGCTTGGTGACGTTCGCCTTGATGTAGGCAGCCGCTTCTTCTTCAGCGGAACCGCCGATCTCGCCGATCATGACGATGGCTTCGGTCTTCGGGTCCTTCTCGAACAGCTCGAGGATGTCGATGAAGTTGGAACCCGGAATCGGGTCGCCACCGATACCGACACAGCTGGACTGACCGAAACCGTGGTCAGTGGTCTGCTTGACGGCTTCATAGGTCAGGGTGCCTGAACGAGACACGATACCAACCTTGCCCGGCTGGTGGATGTGACCCGGCATGATGCCGATCTTGCACTCACCCGGAGTGATGACACCCGGGCAGTTCGGACCGATCAGACGCGCGCCCAGCTCGTCGCACTTGACCTTGACTTCCAGCATGTCGAGAGTCGGCACGCCTTCGGTGATGCAGACGATCAGCTTGATGCCTGCATTGGCCGCTTCAAGGATGGAATCCTTGCAGAACGGTGCCGGCACGTAGATGACGGACGCTTCAGCGCCAGTCTCGGCAACGGCTTCCGCGACGGTGTTGAACACCGGCAGGCCCAGGTGAGTCTGACCACCCTTGCCCGGCGTCACGCCACCGACCATCTTGGTGCCGTAGGCGATGGCTTGTTCAGAGTGGAAGGTACCCTGGCCGCCAGTGAAGCCCTGGCAGATCACCTTGGTGTTCTTGTCGATCAAAATGCTCATTACTTGCCCTCCGCAGCTTTGACAACCTGCTGCGCCGCGTCAGTCAGGCTGGTAGCAGCGATGATGTTCAGACCGCTTTCGGCCAGCTTCTTGGCGCCGAGTTCAGCGTTGTTGCCTTCCAGACGCACCACGACCGGTACGTTGACACCGACCTGCTCGACGGCACCGATGATGCCTTCGGCGATCATGTCGCAACGCACGATGCCGCCGAAGATGTTCACCAGAACAGCCTTGACGTTGTCGTCGGACAGGATGATCTTGAACGCTTCTGCAACGCGTTCCTTGGTAGCACCGCCACCCACGTCGAGGAAGTTGGCCGGCTTGCCGCCAGACAGGTTGACGATGTCCATGGTGCCCATCGCCAGGCCTGCGCCGTTGACCATGCAGCCGATGTTGCCGTCGAGGGCAACGTAGTTCAGTTCGAACTTGGCAGCATGCGCTTCACGCTCGTCTTCCTGAGACGGATCGTGCATCGCCTGCAGGTCCGGGTGACGGTAGACGGCGTTGGCATCGATGTTGATCTTGCCGTCGAGGCAGTGGAGGTTGCCTTCGTCGGTGATGACCAGCGGGTTGATTTCCAGCAGCGCGAAATCCTTGTCGGCGAACATCTTCGCCAGACCCAGGAAGATCTTGGTGAACTGCTTGATCTGGGTCGGGTTCAGACCCAGCTTGAAGGCCAGTTCACGCGCCTGGTACGGCTGAGCGCCGACCAGCGGATCGATCTCGGCTTTCAGGATCTTTTCCGGTGTCTCTTCGGCAACCTTCTCGATTTCCACGCCGCCTTCGGTGGAAGCCATGAAGACGATGCGACGAGTGGTACGGTCGACGACGGCACCCAGGTACAGTTCTTCGGCGATGTCGGTGCAGTTCTCGACGAGAATCTTGGTGACCGGCTGACCATTCGCGTCAGTCTGGTAGGTCACCAGGTTCTTGCCCAGCCACTGGGAAGCGAAGTCGGAAGCGGCTTGTGCGCTCTCGACCAGCTTGACGCCGCCGGCCTTGCCGCGGCCACCTGCGTGGACCTGTGCCTTGACGACCCACTTGTCGCCGCCAATCTTCTTGCACGCTTCAGCAGCGTCTTCCGGGGTGTCAACGGCGAAGCCCTTGGACACCGGCAGGCCATAGTCGGCAAACAGTTGTTTTGCCTGATACTCGTGAAGGTTCATCGTGTCATGCCATTGGTTGCATTAGACTCGAACGGCAGTCGCGAGATGCGGCTGCCACCGTTCGCCCCGGCCTGGCCGGGGCGACGCGCCTCTTGTTCGGAAGGACGCTTACTTGCGCTTCTTGCGGTTTGCGATGTGAATCGCATGCCCGTCAACGGCCAGCGCGGCTTCGTGTACGGCTTCCGACAGTGTCGGGTGAGCCGTGCAGATCAGCGCGAGGTCTTCGGCGCTGGCGCCGAACTCGAGGGCCGTCACGCCTTGAGCGATCAGCTCACCGGCATGCTGGCCGATGATGTGAACACCCAGGACGCGATCAGTCTCAGCGTCGGCAATGATCTTGGCCAGACCTTCAGTGGCATTGTTGGCCATGGCACGACCGCTTGCCGCGAACGGGAAGCTGCCGGTCTTGACTTCAATGCCTTCGGCCTTGGCCTGCTGCTCGGTCTTGCCGACCCAAGCAACTTCCGGGAAGGTGTAGATGATGCTCGGGATGGCGTCGTAATTCATCTCGGCCTTGTGGCCGGCGATGATGTCGGCAACCATCACGCCCTCTTCGGAGGCCTTGTGGGCCAGCATCGGGCCACGTACCACGTCACCGATGGCGTAGACACCCGGCACGCTGGTCGCGCACTGGTCATCGACGTGGATGAAGCCGCGCTCGTCCAGATTGATGCCGACATCGCTGTCGAGCAAGCTCTGGGTGTACGGACGACGGCCGACCGCGACGATGACCTTGTCGAAGGTCTGTTCCTGCTCGCCGTTGGCGTCGGTGTACTTGACGACGACTTCACTGTCCTTGATGTCGGAACCGGTCACACGGGCGCCGAGCTTGATGTCCAGACCCTGCTTCTTGAGCAGCTTCTGGGCTTCCTTGGCGACAGCGGCATCGACCATCGGCAGGAAGCTGTCGACCGCTTCCAGCACGGTGACTTCAGAACCGCAACGGCTCCACACGCTACCCAGCTCGAGACCGATGACACCGGCACCGATGACGCCCAGACGCTTCGGCGTCTCGGTGAATTCGAGCGCGCCGGTGGAATCGACGATCAGACCTTCGGTCAGCGGCGTCGGCGGAATCTCGACCGGCACGGAACCGGACGCGATGACGATGTTCTCGGCGTCGTAGGTCGCCTTCTCGCCGTCGTGACCGGTGACTTCGACCTGCTTGTTGGGCAGCACCTTGCCGGTACCTTCCAGGGCGGTCACGCCATTGGCCTTGAACAGACCGGAAATGCCGCCGGTCAGGTTCTTCACGATCTGCGCCTTGCGCTCGATCATCTTGGCCACGTCGATCTCGACGCCATCGGCCTTGATGCCCAGCTCGGCGAACTCGTCACGTGCCTCGACGAACTTGTGAGAGGTTTCCAGCAGCGCCTTGGACGGGATGCAGCCGACGTTCAGGCAGGTGCCGCCGTGGACGGTCTTGCCTTCCTTGTTGACCCACTTCTCGACGCAGGCAGTCTTCAGACCCAGCTGAGCCGCGCGGATGGCAGCCACATAGCCACCGGGGCCCGCGCCAATGACGATTACATCAAATTTATCGGCCATGTCTCTTCCTGTTGGTGCAGTTCGATTCGGATTGGCATCCCGATGGGCAACCTGTCACCCATCGGGGCCGCACACGCCCGGGGAAGCCCCGGGCGTGAGGCGTTGCAGTCTCAGACGTCGAGCAGGAAACGAGCCGGATCTTCCAGCAGGTCCTTGATGGCGACGAGGAACTGGACTGCATCCTTGCCGTCGATCATGCGGTGGTCGTAGGACAGCGCCAGATACATCATCGGACGGATGACGACCTGACCGTTCACGGCCATCGGGCGCTCCTGGATCTTGTGCATGCCCAGGATGGCGGTCTGCGGCGGATTCAGGATCGGCGTGGACATCAGGGAACCGAAGATGCCGCCGTTGGTGATGGTGAAGGTGCCGCCCTGCATCTCATCGATGCCCAGCTTGCCGGCGCGCGCGCGCTGACCGAAGTCGACGATGGTCTTTTCGACATCGGCAAGCTTCATGCTGTCGGTATCACGCAGGACCGGCACGACCAGACCACGATCGGACGACACGGCAACGCCGATGTCCTGGTAACCGTGGTAGACGATGTCGGTGCCGTCGATGGAGGCATTGACGTCCGGGAAGCGCTTGAGCGCTTCGGTGGCCGCCTTGACGAAGAAGCCCATGAAGCCGAGCTTGGTGTCGTGCACCTTCTGGAAGGTGTCCTTGTACTGCTTGCGCAGCTCCATCACCGCACTCATGTCCACTTCGTTGTACGTGGTGAGCATGGCGGCGGTCTGCTGGGCATTGACCAGGCGCTTGGCGATGGTCTGACGCATGCGGCTCATCGGCACGCGCTTCTCGGGACGCTCGCCCTCGAAGGCCGGAGCGGCCTTCGGTGCAGCGGCCTTCGGTGCGGCAGCAGGCTTGGCAGCGGACTTGGCTGCGGTGCCTTCCTTGACGGCCTTGGCCACGTCTTCCTTCAGCACGCGACCGCCCTTGCCGGTACCGACCAGCTTGCTGACGTCCAGATCGTGCTCGGCAACCATCTTGCGAGCGGCCGGCGCGAGAATCTTGTCACCGACCTTCTCGTCCTGACCTTCGTCGGAGTCGGACTTGCTGTCGCTTTCCTCAGCGGCCGGAGCAGCGGCACCGGAAGCGCCAGCACTGAACAGTGCCAGCACGGCTTCGGTCTCGCAGGTCTCGCCTTCCTGAACCTTGATCTCGCTCAGGGCGCCGATCTGCCGGAGCCACGACTTCCAGCACGACCTTGTCAGTCTCGATCTCGACGATCAGCTCATCACGCTCGACAGGCGTCACCGACCTTCTTGTGCCAGGTGGCGACAGTGCCTTCCGCGACGGATTCCGGGAAGCTCGGCGCCTTGACTTCCAGCGTCTCGCCTTCGCCACCGGCGGCCGGCTTGCTCTCGGCCTTGGCGTCGTGCTTGGCTGCTGCGGTCGCCTGCTTCTTCTCGTCGGAAGATGCGGCGTCTGCGTCACCGATGGTACCCAGTACCTGCTCGGACTCGCAGGTCTCACCTTCCTGGACCTTGATCTCGCCCAGGGTGCCGTTCTGCCGGTGCCACCACTTCCAGCACCACCTTGTCAGTCTCGATCTCGACGATCAGCTCGTCGCGCTCGACAGCTGTCACCGGGCTGCTTGTGCCAGGTCGCCACTGTGCCTTCGGCGACGGATTCCGGAAAAGACGGCGCTTTGATATCGATAGCCATTGGAGTTCCTTAACTCGATTCTCTCTCGGTGCCCTTGCGGGTCGCGGGCCTTTACTTGTTGAAGGCGTCGTCGACCAGCTGGCGCTGCTGTTCGTTATGAACGGACATGTAGCCCGCGGCAGGCGCCGCAGAGGCCGGGCGTCCGGCGAAGGCCAGGCTCATGCCGAGGCCCTGACGATGCTGATCAGCGACCTGACGCATGTGGTGCTGACTCTGATACCAGGCACCCTGGTTGAGCGGCTCTTCCTGGCACCACATCACCTGCTCGAGATTCTCGTAGTCGGCGATGGCGGCCTGGAGCTCTTCCTTCGGGAAGGGATAGAGCTGCTCGACACGGATGATGGCAACGTCTTCACGGCCCTGCTCGGCGCGATAGCCTGCCAGGTCGTAATAGACCTTGCCGGCACACAGCACGACGCGCTTGACCTTGGAAGCTTCAAGATTGCCCTTGTCGGCCAGCACCATCTCGAAGCGGCCATCGGCCAGCTCGTCGAGGGTGGAAGTCGCTTCCTTGTGACGCAGCAGTGACTTGGGCGACAACACGACCAGCGGCTTGCGCAGCGAGCGGATGACCTGACGACGCAGCAGATGATAGATCTGCGCCGGCGTGGTCGGCATGCACACCTGCATGTTGTGCTCGGCACACAGCTGGAGATAGCGCTCGAGGCGCGCGGAGCTGTGCTCCGGCCCCTGCCCTTCGTAACCGTGCGGCAGCAGCATGGTCAGACCGCACAGGCGGCCCCACTTGCTCTCGCCGGAGGAGATGAACTGGTCCATCACCACCTGGGCACCGTTGGCGAAGTCACCGAACTGGGCTTCCCACACCACCAATGCCGTCGGCATGGTCGTGGCGTAGCCGTATTCGAAGGCCAGCACCGCTTCCTCGGAGAGGTAGGAGTCATGGATGGTGAAGGTCGCCTGACCATCCTTGATGTGCTGCAGCGGCACGTAGGTATTGCCATCATTCTGGTTGTGCACCACCGCGTGACGGTGGGAGAAGGTGCCACGACCCACGTCCTGGCCAGTGATGCGTACCGGATGGTCGGCATCCACCAGGGTGGCGTAGGCCAGCGTCTCGGCGAAGCCCCAGTTCAGCGGCATGCCGCCGGCGGCCATCTTGCGACGGTCTTCGTAGATCTTGTTGACCTGACGCTGGACCGAGACGCCGTCCGGCACTTCGCACATCTTGTTGGCGAGCGCCTGCAGCTGCTTCATGTCCATCGAGGTATCGGCATCGCCGGTCCACTCGTGGCCCAGGTACGGCGTCCAATCGACGAACAGACCGGTATTCGGCTGCTTCACGAGGGCATTGGCGACGTGATTGCCGGCATCGAGATCCGCGCGGTACTGATCCACCAGCTGCCGGGTCTCTTCCTCGCTGAGCACGCCTTCCTCGACCAGACGCTGCGCATACTTCTCGCGAGCGGTCTTCTGGGACTTGATCTTGGCGTACATCAGCGGCTGGGTGCCGGACGGCTCGTCCGCCTCGTTGTGACCGCGCTTGCGGTAGCACACGAGGTCGATCACCACGTCACGCTTGAACTGCTGGCGATAGTCGATGGCGACCTGGGCGGCGTGCAGCACGGCGTCCGGGTCGTCACCATTGACGTGGATGATCGGCGCCTGAACCATCTTGGCGATGTCGGTGCAGTATTCGGTGGAACGCGCGTCATCGGCACGCGAGGTGGTGAAGCCCACCTGGTTGTTGATGACGACGTGAACGGTACCCCCCGTCTTGTAGGCACGGGTCTGCGACATCTGGAAGGTTTCCATCACCACGCCCTGACCGGCGAATGCCGCGTCACCGTGGATGGAAATCGGCAGTACGCTGTCACCCTCGGCGTCTTCACGACGATCCTGACGGGCACGCACCGAGCCCTCGACCACCGGAGAGACGATCTCCAGGTGCGACGGGTTGAACGCCAGTGCCAGGTGGACTTCGCCGCCCGGTGTCATGACATTCGAGCTGAAGCCCTGGTGGTACTTCACGTCACCGGAGCCCTTGGCGATCTGCTTCTTGCCGTCGAATTCCTCGATCAGCTCGGACGGGCTCTTGCCCAGCAGATTGACCAGCAGGTTGAGGCGGCCACGGTGAGCCATGCCGATCACGACTTCCTTGGTACCGTACTTGCCGCTGCGCTGGATCAGCTCATCCATCATCGGAATGAAGGATTCGCCGCCTTCCAGACCAAAGCGCTTGGTCCCCGGGTACTTGCTGGCGAGGTAGCTCTCGAGACCTTCGGCGGCGGTCAGACGTTCCAGCACGTGATGGCGGACATCGCGTGAGAAGTTCGGCTTGGAACGCACGGACTCGAAACGCTGCTGCAGCCAGCGCTTCTCTTCCGTATTGACGATGTGCATGAACTCGGCGCCGATGCTGCGGCAGTAGGTCTGCTCCAGCGCGGCGTGAATTTCCTTCAGCGGTGCAACGTCCTTGCCGAGGAACAGCGAGCCGGTCTGGAACTCGACGTCCATGTCAGCGGAGGACAGCTGGTGGAAGGAAAGCTCAAGATCAGGAATCGGTGCCGGCTTGCGCAGACCGAGGGGATCGATGTCCGCCTTCTGGTGGCCACGGAAGCGATAGGCGTTGATCAGCTGAAGAACACGAACCTGCTTCTTGTTCTCGCTGCTCTCGCCCGCCGAGACAGCCACCGAGCGGCGACTGTTGCGACCCATCTCGTAGAACTGCTCACGGATCGGGGTCAGCGGAACATCCTGGGAGGGGCTGCCGTCATGACGCGGCAGAGTATCAAAGTAGTTGCGCCACTCGTCGGGAACCTCGTTCGGGTCGACAAGATAACGCTCGTAGAGATCTTCTACGTAGTGGACATTCCCGCCGCTCATATGGGAAGTGCGCCACATCAACTCCATTGTGCCTTCTTGCATCTCTCGGTCACCCTGACTGATGGGGTGGGGTAGGCGCCGGACAAGCGCTGTCGGCGTCACTCGATTATGCCCTGTATGGCGAAACCATGGAGGCCTTCACCATCTGAGTCTTCTTTTATCGTCAAAAGCCGGTGCACAAGGCACCGGCTCCAGCAAGCTGTGCGCTGCGACAAGGTGTGACACCCTGCCGCAGCTGACGTGCAATCATAACAAGCTAGCGCTCGGCTTTTAAGTGGCGTTTGCCAGCAAAAGCTCACGAATCTTGCCGATGGCACGTGTCGGGTTCAGACCTTTCGGGCAAACCGCGACACAATTCATGATTCCGCGACAGCGGAATACGGAGAACGGGTCGTCCAGTTCGCTCAGACGCTCCTTGGTGGCCGTGTCACGCGAGTCGGCCAGGAAGCGATAGGCCTGCAGCAGACCACTCGGACCGACGAACTTGTCCGGGTTCCACCAGAAGGACGGGCAGGCCGTCGAGCAGCAGGCACACAGGATGCATTCATAGAGACCGTCGAGCTTGTCGCGGTCTTCCGGCGACTGCAGACGCTCGATGGCCGGGGCCGGCGTGTCGTTGAGCAGGTACGGCTGGATGCGCTCGTACTGCTTGTAGAACAGGCTCATGTCGACGACCAGGTCACGCACGACCGGCAGGCCCGGCAACGGACGCAGCACCAGCTTGTTGTCCTTGACGACTTCGGACAGCGCGGTGACACAGGTCAGGCCGTTCTTGCCGTTCATGTTCATGCCGTCGGAACCACAGACACCTTCGCGGCAGCTGCGACGATAGGCCAGCGAGCTGTCCTGTTCCTTGAGCATTTCCATCACGTTCAACACCATCAGGTCACGGCCCTGGGTGTCGACCTGAAACTCCTGCATGTACGGCGCAGTATCGGTTTCAGGGTTGTAGCGGTATATGGATACCTGAAGCATGGTTTCCCCTCCGGGCAAACGGGTCAGGTGCGTGCGATGCCCTGCACGCACCTGGATCACGGCGAACTCAAGCGAGCGTGAACTCGAGCGAGTGCGAACTGGTGCTTGTCAGACTCAGTAGGTACGAATCTTCGGCTCGAAACGCTCGACGGTCTTCGGCGCGAAGTTCACGTCACGCTTGCCGACACGCTTCTCGTTCGGGAAGAACAGAGAGTGCTTGAGCCAGTTCTCGTCATCACGATCCGGGAAGTCGTAACGGGAGTGGGCACCACGGCTTTCCTTGCGGGTCAGGGCCGCAATGGCGGTGGCTTCCGCCACTTCCATCAGGTTGTCCAGCTCAAGGGCTTCGATACGCGCGGTATTGAAGACCTGGGACTTGTCAGCCAGACCCGCCTTGGCGATACGCTCACGCAGCTCGGACAGCTGCTTGACGCCTTCTTCCATCTTGTCTTCCTGACGGAAGACGCCGAAGGAGTTCTGCATGATCTGCTGCAGTTCGCGCTTGAGTTCCGGCACGGACTCGCCGCTTTCGGACTCGTTCCAGCGATTCAGACGCACCAGGGCAGAATCGATGTCGCTCTGGGTCGGCTCGAGGTACTCGATGCCTTCGTTGAGCGCGCTCTCGATGTACTTGCCTGCCGCGCGGCCGAAGACGACCAGATCCAGCAGCGAGTTGCCGCCCAGACGGTTGGCACCGTGAACGGAGACGCAGGCCACTTCACCCACGGCATAGAGGCCGTTGACGATGCGGTCGGTGCCGTCTTCGTTCTGCGCGATGGCCTGACCGTGCACGTTGGTGGCGATACCACCCATCATGTAGTGACAGGTCGGCACGACCGGGATCGGCGCGTTGGTCGGATCGACGTGCGCGAAGGTCTTGGACAGCTCGGAGATACCCGGCAGGCGCTTGTTGAGCACTTCCTCACCGAGGTGATCCAGCTTCAGGAAGACGTGATCGCCATTCTCGCCACAACCACGACCTTCGAGGATCTCCATGACCATGGAGCGCGCGACGACGTCACGGCCCGCGAGGTCCTTGGCATTCGGCGCGTAACGCTCCATGAAGCGCTCGCCGTCCTTGTTGACCAGGTAGCCACCTTCACCACGGCAGCCTTCCGTGACCAGCACGCCCGCACCGTGGATACCGGTCGGGTGGAACTGCCACATTTCCATGTCCTGGACCGGCAGGCCGGCACGCAGTGCCATGCCGATACCGTCACCGGTGTTGATCAGGGCATTGGTGGTGGAGGCGTAGATACGGCCCGCACCACCGGTGGCCAGAACGGTGGCCTTGGACTTGACGACGACGGTCTCGCCAGTCTCGATGCACAGGGCAATCACACCGACGATGTCGCCGTTGGCATTCTTGACCAGGTCGATGGCGTACCACTCGTCGAGGAAGACGGTGCCGTTTTTCAGGTTGGCCTGATACAGCGTGTGCAGCAGCGCGTGGCCGGTACGGTCAGCCGCGGCGCACGTACGTGCTGCCTGGCCACCCTTGCCGAAGTCCTTGGACTGGCCACCGAACGGACGCTGATAGATGCGGCCATTGTCGAAGCGAGAGAACGGCAGACCCATGTGCTCCAGCTCGAAGACCGCCTTCGGGCCTTCGGTACACATGTATTCAGCCGCGTCCTGGTCAGCGATGTAATCGCCGCCCTTGACGGTGTCATACATGTGCCAGCGCCAATCGTCGTTCGGATCAGCAGAGGCGATGGCACAGGTGATACCGCCCTGGGCAGAGACAGTGTGCGAGCGGGTCGGGAAGACCTTGGACAGCACGGCAGTCTTCTTGCCGGACTGGGACAGTTCGAGACCGGCACGCAGGCCAGCGCCGCCGCCGCCGATGATGATCGCGTCGAATGTCAGGCTACGCATGGTGGACATGTATCAGGCTCCCCACAGGACTTGAACGCCCCAGACCAAGAAGATGAACAACGCAAGGATGACGAAGACCTGGAAACCGAAGCGCAACGCGGTCGGCTTCATGTAATCGGTCGCCACGGTCCACAGACCGATCCAGGCGTGTGCGGCAATCGCGATGAATGCCATCAGAGAGAAGATGCGCATTGCCGTGTTCTCGAACAGACCACTCCAGGTGGCGTAATCGAGGTTCGGGTGCAGCAGGAGATAGCCGACCATGAACACGGAATAGGCTGCCAGAACCACGGCAGACACACGCTGCAGCACCCAGTCAGACAGACCACTGCGACTGAAATTGGTGATGTTGTTTACCATACCCAGACTCCCGCCAGGACCACGAGAACGGCACTGATCACGACAGTGACCTGCGCCTTGCGATTCGCACTTTCAAGTTCGACACCAATGTCCATGTCCATCAGCAGGTGCTTGATACCTGCCACGAAATGGAAACCGAGGGCAGACAGCAGGCCCCAGGCCACGATCTTGGCAAGGAAATTGGTTGCCAGGGTGTCACGCACTGCCTCGAACCCTTCCGGGGAGGACAGCGAGGCATCGAGTGCCCACAACGCGAACACCAGGCCCACGAACAGAATCACGCCGGTAATACGGTGAGTGATTGAAGTAAGGGCAGGGAGAGGGAATTTGATCGTCGTCAGATCGAGATTTACGGGTCGTTTGCTATTCACGGCTCTTACACACTCTCTTGGCCCAACACGGACGCAAGCCCGCAGGGGCGGTGGTTTGAGGAAGGGTCTCGGGCGCAGGCCATCCACGGTACCGAGCCGAATTTCCCGCCAGTCGCGCGACGGAGGATTATAGGGGTTGGCCATTGGCATGACAAATGACACGACGTCGCATAGCCGCAACCACGAATTGCACAAAATGCGGCGATCAGGACGCAACCTGAAGGGCATGGAACGACAAACGTCGGGAAACTGACGCACAGCGCAGCATCGCACGTCTCTACGCCGAGTGGCGAATTGACAATCTTTGGCGGGCTTCTATAGTGGGCGGGATTGATGCAAGCCCGGCATGGCAAGCAAGTCAAAGAGTTACGCGAATAATGAGGAGGTCGGCATGACTGACAAGAAAGCGACACTGACGGTAGACGGTATCGACAAGACCATCGAATTTCCGGTCTATTCCGGCACGCTCGGCCAGGACGTCATCGATGTCCGCGGCCTGACCGCCGAAGGCATGTTCACCTACGACCCGGGCTTCGTCTCCACCGCCGCCTGCGAATCTTCCATCACCTTCATCGATGGCCAGAAAGGCGTCCTGCTGCATCGCGGCTACCCCATCGACCAGCTGGCCAAGAGCTCCAACTATATAGAGCTGTGCTACCTGCTGCTGTTCGGAGAGCTGCCGAACAAGGAAGAGTACGACAAGTTCGCGCAACTGATCGGCAACCACACCATGGTGCACGAGCAGATCGTCAACTTCTTCAAGGGCTTCCGTCGTGATGCCCACCCGATGGCGATCCTGTGTGGCGTCGTCGGTGGCCTGGCCGCCTTCTACCACGACAATCTGAACATCAACAACGAGAAGGAACGCTACGTCAGTGCGGTGCGCCTGATCGCCAAGATGCCGACCCTTGCGGCCATGTGCCACAAGTACAACATCGGCCAGCCGTTCATGTACCCGCGCAATGACCTCTCCTACGGCGAGAACTTCCTGTACATGATGTTCGGCAATCCGTGTGAGGAGTACAAGATCAACCCGGTGTTCGCCAAGGCGATGGACACCATCTTCATGCTCCACGCCGACCACGAGCAGAATGCCTCGACCTCCACCGTGCGTCTGGCAGGCTCCACCGGTGCCAATCCGTTCGCCTGCATCAGCGCCGGCATCGCGGCACTCTGGGGCCCGGCACACGGCGGCGCCAACGAGGCCGTGCTCAACATGCTCGATGAGATCGGTGAGGATTCCGAGGAGAACATCCAGCGCTTCATCGACAAGGCCAAGGACAAGGATGACCCGTTCAAGCTGATGGGCTTCGGTCACCGCGTCTATCGCAACTTCGATCCGCGCGCCAAGGTCATGAAGGAGACCTGTGACGAGGTGCTGGAGCAGCTGGGTATGGCCGACGATCCGCAGCTCAAGATCGCCAAGCGTCTGGAGCAGATCGCACTGGAAGACGAGTACTTCATCGAGCGCAAGCTGTACCCGAATGTCGACTTCTACTCCGGCATCATCCTCAAGGCGATCGGCATCCCGACCAACATGTTCACGGTCATCTTCGCCATGTCACGCACCATCGGCTGGATCTCCCACTGGAACGAGATGATCGCCGGCGGCCATCGTATCGGCCGCCCGCGCCAGCTCTACACCGGCCACCCGCAGCGCGACTACCCGGCCAAGTAAGCCACTGATAGATGGCCAGGAGCCCTTCGCATGTCAGAGACACACGCAACGCCACGCATTGCCGCCTTCATCGGACTCGGCGTCATGGGTCACCCCATGGCCGGCCACCTGACACGCGCAGGATGGGAAGTGCGCGTCTACAACCGGACCCGCTCGCGCGCCGAACAGTGGTGCGAGGAGTACGGTGGCACCCATCACGCCACGCCGCGAGAAGCCGCGGAAGGCGCCGAGATCGTGCTGATGTGCGTCGGCAATGATGATGACGTGCGCAGCGTCACCTACGGCGCCGATGGCGTACTGGCCGGTCTGTCGGAGGGAGGACTGCTGGTGGATCACACCACGGCCAGCGCTGATCTGGCGCGAGAGCTGTCCGTGGCGGCGCGCGAGCATTCGGTCGGCTTCGTGGACGCCCCCGTGTCTGGCGGCCAGCAGGGGGCCATCAATGGCGCGCTGACCATCATGTGCGGCGGTGACCCGCAAGATTACGATCGCGCAGCACCGGTACTGGCGCATTACGGGCGCATGGTGAAGCGTATCGGGGAGACCGGTGCCGGCCAGACCACCAAGATGGTCAACCAGATCTGCATCGCCGGACTGGTTCAAGCGCTCTCCGAGGGACTGCACTTCGCCGAGCAGGCGGGACTGGATCGCGAGGCGGTGATCGAGGTGATCTCCAAGGGCGCAGCGGGCTCGTGGCAGATGGAGAACCGACACGCCACCATGATCCGCGATGAGTACGAGCACGGCTTCGCCGTCGACTGGATGCGCAAGGACCTCGACATCTGTCTGGCGGAGGCACGCCGCATCGAGGCAAGCCTGCCGGTGACGGCGCTGGTCGATCAGTTCTATGCCGACGTCCAGAGCATGGGGGGCGGCCGCTGGGACACCTCCTCGCTGCTCAAGCGCCTGGCCAGATGAGGCGAGCCCTCCCCACTCGAAGCGGCCTCGCCCGCGTCAGCCGCCCGATGAAAAGCGCCGATTCCAGCGTCAGCGAGACGTTGGAATCGGCGCTTTCTTGATGCCGCATTGCAACAACCCTGTCACCGTCACGCTGCGCTGCCTTTTTCCACACTATCTGTGGATAACCTCGTTGATAACCCTTAGACAAGCGCTTCCAACCTGCATGACAGCGGGCTTACCAACAGATTGCACAATTTTTAACCAGCTTATAAGCCATTGATATAAAAGAAAATTTTGGCATGCAGGAGCAAGTGCAGACCGGATGGGCCGCACTTCGAGGGGGAGTATGAGGAAAGTTCACGTCCTGGCCGCGCAGTGGACAACACAACAGCGATGTCAAGGGCGACTTGGGGATAACATGCGTTTCGGGCGACACACCGGCTGTGCATAAGCCGAAATCAGAGACAAAAAAAACACACCCCGCAAGGTGTGCTTTTTGTTGACTTCCCGAGGCCATCACAGGCGACTCGAGATGTCAGAAGAGTGGCGTCCCATAGGGGGTTCGAACCCCTGTTACCGCCGTGAAAGGGCGGTGTCCTGGACCACTAGACGAATGGGACGCAGTCGCTTGAGAAACTTGGTGGAGCCTAGCGGGATCGAACCGCTGACCTCAACACTGCCAGTGTTGCGCTCTCCCAGCTGAGCTAAGGCCCCGTCTCTCAAGAACGAGGCGTATAATACTGACCCGCCTCGTAGTCGTCAACTTCTTTTTCACACAATTCGACACCCTTACAGCTCGCGATATTCCTTCTCGAAGCGCTTGGCAGCCTTCTTGGAGACGCCGCCCAGCACTGCCACGGCATGACGCAGACGTGCACGGGTCATGTCGGAACCGAGAATGACCATCGCATCCATCACCGAGGTGGAGGTCGCCGAGCCAGTCACCGCCACGAACACCGGCGCCAGGAAGTCCTTCATCTTGAGTTCGAAGTGCTCGGACAGCAGCTTCACTTCCGCCAGCAGGTGCTCCTTGTCCCAGGTGCTCACGGCCTCGAGCTTCCAGGTCAGGAACTGCATCTGACGCACCAGATCTTCGCCCTGAAGCTTGGCCTTGGCGAAGTCGTCCGGCGTGATGGCCGGCAGTCCGGAGAAGAAGTGCCCCGCCAGCGGAATCGCCTCGGACAGCGTCTCGATGCGCGGCTTCACTTCCGGCAGGATCTGCTTGACGTAGGACTCGTTGAAGGCCCATTGACGCAGCTCGCTCAGCAGCTCGTCCTCGGACAGGTCACGGATGTAGAGACCGTTCAGCCAGCTGAGCTTCTCGACATCGAACACCGGGCCGCCAAGGGAGACGCGCTGGATGTCGAAGTGCTCCTGCATCTCGCTCAACGTGAACTTCTCGCGCTCGTCCGGCATGGACCAGCCGAGACGCCCGAGATAGTTGATCACGGCCGCCGGCAGATAGCCCATGCGGCGGTAATACAGGATGGACGTCGGGTTCTTGCGCTTGGACAGCTTGGTCTTGTCCGGATTGCGCAGCAGCGGCATGTGGCAAAGCTCCGGCATCTGCCAGCCGAAGTACTCATACAGCAGCTGATGCTTGGGCGCCGAGTTGATCCACTCCTCACCGCGCATCACGTGGGTGATCTCCATCAGGTGATCATCCACCACGTTGGCCAGATGGTAGGTCGGCATGCCATCGGACTTGAGCAGGATCTGCGCATCGACCTGGGCCCAGTCGACCTCGATCTCGCCGCGCAGCATGTCCTTGACCACACAGGTACCGCTTTCCGGTACGTTCATGCGGATGACGAAGGGCGCACCCGCCGCTTCACGACGTGCCACTTCCTCGGCCGGCAGGGCGAGATCGGACGGCTTGAGCGCCATGTGCAGACCTTCGGCCTTGCGGGAGTCGCGCAGCTCATCCAGCTCCTCGCTGGTGCGGAAGCACTTGAAGGCGTGGCCGGCATCGATCAGTTGCTGGCAATGCGCGGCATAGATGTCGCCACGCTCGCTCTGGCGATACGGACCATGGGGGCCGCCGACATCCGGACCTTCCGACCATTCGATGCCCAGCCAGCGCAGCGAGTCGAGAATCATCTGCTCGGACTCACCGGTGGAGCGGGTCTGATCGGTATCCTCGATACGCAGAATGAACTCGCCACCATGCTGACGAGCGAAGCACTGGTTGAACAGGGCGATATAGGCAGTGCCGACGTGGGGATCACCAGTCGGCGACGGTGCGATACGCGTACGAACGGTCATGTGGAGTCCAGTATTTCAGGGGGAGGGGGCATATTATACGCAAGGTGAAGATGTGCGACAGTGCGTCACCGTGTGCCAACGCCTCCACGGCGGTAAGCTGACGCCCGATGATCGTCCGCCGTGACGCCTGGTGCCCGCGCCTTCTCACCATCCCCTCTGCCACCACCGGCAGGAGCCAGCATGTCCCGAACCACCGCCTCGTCTGATGTTGCCTCCCCCCTTCACGCCGACGCCTCGTCGTCTGAGTTCGTGCCACGCCGCTGGCTGGAGACCCTGGCCCGAGCTGGCGGCCACTGGCCGAACATCGCCATCGGCTGCGCCCTGCTCTCGACCCTGGTGCTGCTGGCACAGGCGTGGAGCATCGCGCGCCTCGCCCAGGGCGTGGCGATCGAGCGCGAGTCGCTCATGACACTGTGGCCGGCCATCGCGGTACTCGCCGCCAGCCTCTCGCTGCGAGGCGCGCTTGGCGGGCTGCGCAGCTACGCTGGCACCCGTGCCAGTCAGCAGATCCGTCGCCGCCTGCGAGAGCGTCTATTGCAGCGCTTCGCCGAACTCGGCCCACTGTGGGTGCATCGCCAGCACCGCGCCAGTCTCGCCAACCGTGTCTGGGACCAGGTCGAGTCGCTGCATGGCTATTACGCCGATTTTCGCCCCCAGACTCGCCTGGCCGGGCTCATCCCGTTGCTGCTGCTGGCAGTCGTCTTTCCGCTCAACTGGGCGGCGGGCCTGATTCTGGCGATCACCGCCCCGCTGGTACCCATCTTCATGATTCTGGTCGGGATCGCGGCGCGCAAGCGCTCCCGCGAGCAATTCCAGGAGATGGACCGCATGGGGCGCCACTTCATGGACCTGCTCACCGGCCTGAAGACGCTCAAGCTGTTCGGCAGCGCCAGACGCGGCGCCCAGGTCGAGGCCGTCAGTCACGCCTTTCGCAAGCGCACCATGCGCGTGCTGCGCCTCGCCTTCCTGTCCTCCACGGTGCTGGAATTCTTTACCGCCGTGTCCATCGCGCTGCTGGCGGTCTATCTCGGCTTTCACTTCCTCGGTCATCTGCAGTTCGGCACCTGGGACGAGGCACCGCTGACGCTGCAGACCGCCCTGTTCATTCTGGTGCTGGCGCCCGAGTTCTATCAGCCGCTGCGCGAGCTGGGCGTGCATTATCACGCCAAGGCCGAGGCCGAAGCGGCCGCGCTCGACCTGGCGCCGATCGTCGGTGCCACCCCCTTCACGCCCCCCGCGCTGGGCCCGCTGTCACTGCAGATCGCCGCCGGTGAACGAATCGCCATCACCGGCTCTTCGGGGGCAGGCAAGTCGACACTGCTCAACCTGCTGCTGGGCTTCGTCGAGGTCGCCGACGGCATGCTGTCTCTGAATGGACATCCCTTGACCCAGGGCCTCCCGGCCGGCACGGCCACCTGGGTGGGCCAGGAAACGGTGGTCCTGTCCGGCACGCTGGCCGACAACCTGCGACTGGCGAAGCCTCAGGCCAGCGACGACGAACTCGAGGCCGCGCTGGCCAAGGCCGACCTGTCCACATGGCACGCCAGCCTGCCCCACGGACTCGCGACACCGCTTGGCGAGGGCGGTCAGCCACTGTCCGGTGGGCAGGCACGCCGCCTGTCGCTGGCGCGCGCCTTCCTGCATGATGCGCCGCTGGTGCTGCTGGACGAACCCACCGCCAGTCTGGATGCCGAGAGCGAGGCACGTGTGATCCGGGCACTGCAACGCCTCGGCGAAGGCCGCACCCTGCTGCTGCTCACACATCGTCCCGAACTGCTGCCACTCTGCCAGCGGCTGATCCGTCTCGAAGGCGGCCGCCTGGTGGAAGATCGCGGCCACCATCGCTTGGCGAACTGAGTCCCTACCTGGCGTTGATGCGCGAGCACCGGGGCTGGCTGGGTGTCGGCGCCCTGCTGGCGCTGATCACCCTGCTGGCAGCCACCGGGCTGCTGGCGCTGTCGGGATGGTTTCTTTCCGCGACTGCCGTAGCCGGCGTGAGCGTCGCGGCCACCCAGGCCTTCAACTTCTTCACTCCCGCAGCTGGCGTGCGCGGACTGGCACTGGCGCGCACCGCCGGACGCTATGGCGAGCGCGTCACCACCCACGAAGGCACGCTGCGCCTGCTGGCCAGCCTGCGTCGTCGTCTGTTCGACGCCATCGAACCCCTCTCCCCCGCCGCTCTGCAGCGTGCCGGGCAGGGCGAGCTGATGACGCGTCTGGGCGCGGATATCGATGCTCTCGACAGCCTCTATGTGCGCGTGCTGATTCCGTCACTGGTGGCGGTGTGTGCCATCCTCGCCGCCGGTACGCTGATCGGTGTCTTCGCGCCGACATTGGCGCTGATCACCGTGCTGGGGCTGGCGCTGACTGGGGGGCTGGTGCCGTGGCTGGCCTGGCATCTTGGCAGCCGCGATGCCATGCGCCATCAGGCCTCCGCCAGTCACCTGCGTGCCCGTCTGCTGGAGCGCCTGCAGGGCCTGGGCGAGCTGGTCATCTACGGACGCTGGCAGGCAGAGCTTGCCAGCCTGGCGGAGCAACAGGCCGAGCGTGATCGCATCGAGCGCTCCCAGGCGCGTCGTCAGGCGCTGGCCACCTGGCTGAGCCATACGCTGCTGGGGCTGACGCTGGCAGGGGTCGCCCTGCTCGGCGTCATGCAGATGGCGCCTCAGACGCAGACGGCTGTCGGTGACGTGACCGCCCATGCCGGCGAGCTGCTCGACGGCCGCCTGCTGGCGCTGTTTCTGCTGGCGATCCTCGGTGCCTTCGAAGCCCTCGCCCCCCTGCCGCTGGCCTGGCAGGGGCTGGGCCGCTGCCTGTCGGCGGCCGCGCGCCTCAACCAGGTACAGGCCGATACCCCGGCGCCACAGTTTCCGGAGGACTCCGCCGCCGCCACGCCTGTCGGGCATGAACTGGTGATCCATGACCTGAATGTCGCGCATGGCGACACTCAGGTGCTCGAGCAGCTGTCGCTGAGCCTGGCAGCGGGCGAGCATCTGGCCTTGCTTGGCCCCTCCGGCAGCGGCAAGAGCACCCTGCTGGAAGTGCTCAGCCGCTTCCATGCCCCCCATTCCGGCAGCATTCATCTGGGCGGTGTGGCGCTTGAGTCGCTCGACGAGGCCACACTGCGCGCAAGCTTCGCCGTCTGTCCGCAGGACACGCATCTGTTCTGCGCAAGCTACGCTGACAATCTGCGCCTGGCCGCGCCTGAGGCCAGTGATGCGACACTCATCCACATGCTGGAAAGCCTGGGGCTTGGCGAGTGGCTGGCCAGACAGCCGCAGGGGTTGGCCGGTTTCCCGGACGAGGGGGGCCGTTCACTGTCCGGAGGCCAGCTGCGTCGCTTCGGCGTGGCACGGGCGCTGCTCTCGCCCGCCCCGATCGTGCTGCTCGACGAGCCCTGTGAAGGCCTGGATCGCGAGAGTGCCGAGCGGGTGATCAGCGCGATTCTCACGGCCTGCCGGGGACGCAGCCTGATCATGATCACCCATCAGCCGCTGGGGCTTGAGCGCTTTGCGCGTCTGGCACTGCTGGAAGAAGGGAGACTCAAGGAAGATGCCACGCCGACCACACTGCAGGCCGACTCGCGGCTGGCACGCCTGATGGCGCGCACCACTGAGCAGCACGCGGCACTGTGGCCCGAGAAACGTCTCGAGGATCTCGACATGGCCGCGCTGACGCGCCTGCATCAGGTCAATGCCTTCGTCCCGGCCCTGTTGCTGGGGATGCTCGCGCCACGCCTGCGCCGGCGCACGCCGCTGATCTTCGCCTCGCTCTCGGCGCGGGTCGGCTCGATCAGCGACAACCGCAGTGGCGGCTGGTATGCCTACCGTGCCAGCAAGGCCAGTCACAACATGCTGCTGAAGACCGCCGCCATCGAGATCGCGCGCCGCAATCCCGAGGCTGTGTTGGTCGCGCTGCATCCGGGCACCACCGATACCGGGCTTTCGGCCCCCTTTCAGGCGCGGGTCCCCGAGCACAAGCTGTTCACGCCAGGCTACGTGGCGCGTCGCCTGCTGCGGGTGGCGGGTGAGCTGTCGCCAGAGGACAGCGGCGGCTTCCGTGACTGGGCCGGCGAGCCGATCGACTGGTGACGGAAGCAGCGGGGGCGATCAGAGCTGCAGGTGCTCCTGAAACCATTCGGTGATGAAGTCCAGATAGGCACGCGTCTTGTCGGGCAGGTACTTGCGCGAGCGAAACAGCACCACCATCGAGCCATGCTCGTTCCAGTAGGGCTGCAACAATGGCACCAGTTCACCGCTTTCCACTGCTGCGCGGGCCGAGAAGGTCGGCAGATAGGCGAGACCGAAACCGGCCTTGGCCGCCTCCACCACGCCGAGCAGATTGTTGATCACCAGCCGCGACTCCGGCTCCACATCGAAGGGCTGCCCGTTGAGCGTGAAGCGCCAGTGAGCGCCCAGGTCATAATTGCCGTAGAAGATGGTATCGAAGGCGCGGATGTCCTGCGGCTGCACCGGCGGGGCATTGACGCGCGCCAGATAATCCGGTGCCGCATACAGGCCATAGACCACCTTGCACAGAGGCCGCGAGACCATCGAGGAATCCGGCAACGGTCCCATGCGAATCGCCAGATCCACCGACTCATCGATGGGCTCGAAGCGCTGATCCTCCAGCAGGATCTCGACGCTGACGTCCGGATAACGGCGCATGAAGGCGGTGGTCGGGGCGGCCAGATACATGAAGCCGAACGACACCTGCGCCGAGACCTTGAGCTGGCCCATCGGCTGGGAGGTGACGGACTGCACCCGCGCCTCGGCGGATTCCAGCTCCTCGCGGATGCGCAGCCCGTGCTCGTAATAGATGCGCCCCGCCTCGGTGAGGTGCAACTTGCGGGTCGAGCGATTGATCAGACTCACCCCCAGCTGCTCCTCCAGTGCCGCCACGCGCTTGGACGCCAGCGACTTGGAAATTCCCAGGCGTCTCGCGGCTGCCGTGAAGCTCGCCGCTCGTACCACCTCGACGAAGACCCGCAGAGCATCAAGCGTCGCCATCATGTTTCCATATTGGAAACCCTAGTTTTCGATTGTACGCGCTTATTCTCCAAAGCGCGTCGCCCTATACTGGGCACCTCGAACATGCGGGAGCAGACGCGTCGCGGCATCGACCGTCTGCTTCCGGACTAGACCGTGAAGCGTCTGGCCTGCGTGGCGCAGTCAGGCGATTCAGGTTCGCGCTCAGGTAGTTGCACTGCTCATCCCACCGGGTCCCGGTGACTGGTCTGCATGGCGACACCCGCACGCGCGGTTTCGCCGTCGGCCCATCCCGGGCCTCGGTGGCGATCTTCAGTGTAGTAATGCAAGCTATTTGCGCGCCTGGCCGTCTCACGACGCCAGGCGCTTTTTTTTTGCCATTGATCAGCGACTTACAACCACTTCTTCCACTTGAAGAACAGGTAGGTCGAGAGAGCCGATGCCCCCATCAGGCACAGCGCGAAGGGATAGCCCCAGTCCTTGTCCAGCTCCGGCATCCAGTGGAAGTTCATGCCGTAGATGCTGGCGATCAGGGTCGGTGGCATGAACACCACTGCCGCGACCGAGAAGATCTTGATGATGCGGCTCTGGTCGAGGTTGGTGAAACCGATCGAGGCATCCAGCAGGAAGTTGACCTTCTCGAAGATGAAGGTGGTGTGCGGATTGAGCGAATCCACATCGCGCAGCATGTCGCGAATTTCCTGACGCCGAGCCTTGTGATGCGGCTCGGCGGGCAGATGGCGCGTCAGCTGACGCAACAGCCGCTGACTGTCCAGCAGGGCCTGGCGCACCTTGTCGTTGTAGCGCTCCTGCAGCAGGATGCCATGCAGGGTGTCCTCCAGCGATTCAGGGTGCACCGCCTGCTTGCCCAGTACCTCCAGCGCGCGATAGATGTCCTCGATCTCATCGGCCAGGTAATCGACCTTCATCGCCAGCAATGCCAGCAGCACGTCCCAGCCATCCTGGGGACTCAGGCGCTGGCGACGCAGATGATTGCGGAACAGCCGCAACAGCCCGATCTCCTCGTGACGCATGCTGATCAGCTGCCGCCCGTGCAGATGGAAGGCGACGTTGGCGGTCTGCGGTTCGCGCCCCCTGCGATGGGGAAACAGCGAGACGACATGGATGCCATCGCCGGCCAGATAGAATCGCGAGGACGACTCGATCTCCTCGAGCTCCTCGATCTTCGGCAGCTCCACGCTGAACTGCTCGCTCACCCAGCGCTGCTCGGCCTCATCGGGCTGGCAGAGGTCGATCCACAGCACATCGCCACGCACCAGTACCGGAGGTGCCAGCTCATCACTGGCCAGCCGCTCGGCATGCAGGGCGCTGGCCTGCTCATGGCTGTCGGCGAGCTGCGGCGCCTCGCCGAAAAAGGGCGACTCGAAGAGTCGCCCGAAGACCGTGACTAGCTTGATGAGGAGAAACTCTGAAGCAGGGGCCTGACTCCGCTGTTCTGGCCATCGCGTTCCATGGCGGGAAACGATGACCCAAGATTATGCCCTGACAGATCGTCCGTCAATACCAATGAGAATTATTTTCATTAACCATTGAGACAGCGTTTATCTCACCATCACGGCTGGCCTCCATCGATGAGCTGACGTATCATGCCGCCAGAATATCAAGGTCGTGACTGGCCTGATGAGACGCCCGCCTCGGACCTGACATCCACACTCTGGCGGGCACGAAGCACCGCTCGACTCGCAAGCCTTCCTCCCTGTCATTGGCAGAGGGAAAGC
Organism: Cobetia sp. ICG0124; assembly: GCF_004006355.1. Lineage (NCBI taxonomy): Bacteria > Pseudomonadati > Pseudomonadota > Gammaproteobacteria > Oceanospirillales > Halomonadaceae > Cobetia > Cobetia sp. ICG0124. Next base: position 2,826,210 of record NZ_CP024893.1, read on the forward strand.
GAATGACTCGAGAAGCGCTTCCGGACGCCTCCCTCGTGCAAGCGAAGGAGGCGTCTTTTTTTGCGCATGAAAAAAGCGGCTCACCCGTGAGGGGAGCCGCTGGCAAGGACCGTAAAACGTCTGATGAGAAGCCTCCCGGAAAGGGGCCTGACTCCACTGACCGGGGCACCGCTGCCCATGGCGGGGAAGCGATGGCCCCAGATTAGGTCGCGAGCACGCGTCCGTCAACACTAATGAGAAATATTTTCATTAAGATTGCGGCTTCAGCCTTGCTTGTGCCATTCAAACTTCTTGAACGGCTCGTCGATCGGCGTCTCGGCCAGGTGATTGGTGTAGTTGCTCATCACCTTCTGGGACAGGCCAAGAACCACTTCCAGCACGTTGCGCTTGGTGTAGCCGGCATCGAGGAAGGTCTGCACGGTAGCGTCATCGACGAAACCACGCTCACGCACCACGGCCAGCGTGAAGGTGCGCAGGGCTTCCAGGCGCTCGGTCGGCAGCGGCGTCTCGTTGCGCAGCGCCTCGGTGATGGCGTCATCCACCTTCATCGCCTTGGCGATACCGGTGTGTGCCGGCACGCAATAGTGACAGTTGTGCTCGACATTGATGGTCTGCCACACCACGGTGGTCTCTTCATCATTGAAGCTGCTGTCGAGGAACAGCTGGTGCAGCACCTGATAGCCTTCCAGCAGGCCCGGCGCCTCTGCCATCACCGCGTGCAGACCCGGCACCATGCCGAAGGCCTTGACGGACTTGTCGAGCAGCGGCTTGCTGTCCTGCGGGGCGGTATCGGCAGTGTGCAGCGTGAAATCGGTCATGATGACTCCTTCAATATGATGGACGAGATGAGCGCATTGGCAGGGCTGGGGAGGCGTCGTGAACGTCGTCGCTACCCGTGATGATGAGCAATTGCTCAAAAAAAGACCTGCTCATGCGCTTCACTACGTTGTCGTGGGACACACTAGCTGGATTTGAGCGGTCATTCAAGTTAAAATTGAGTACTCACTCAATACCTTGCTCCTCGGGACCAGCCTCCCCTCCACACTGTGTGGAGTCAGGCGACACTCGCGAGCCCCATCGTCAGGACAGCCATGCCACGCGCGACCTTGCACAACCGCCAGGACTCCCTCGACCGGGCGCTGAATCTCTTCTGGCAGAAGGGCTTTCATGCCACTTCGCTGAAGGACATCGAGCGCGCGCTCGACATGCGTCCCGGCAGCATCTACGCCACCTTCGGCAGCAAGGATGGCCTCTTCCAGGAAGCGCTGGAGTGCTACTCCGCGCGCAGCCTGCGCGAGATGGAAAGCCTGATGGCCAGCCACGACTCGCCCTTGACCGCCCTCGCCGCCTACATCCGCAAGCTCGGCGGACTGCGTGACAGCGAAGTCCCGTCACGCGCCTGCATGCTGGCCAAGAGCCTGCTGGAACTCGGTGAGCGCGAACAGGCCGCCCGCGACAAGGTCGAGACACTGCTCGCCGGCATGGAAGCCCGCTTCCGCCAGGCCTTCGCGGACGCCCGCGACGCCGGTGAACTCGTCGACCCCGAGCGCCCCGCGCACCAACCGGAACGTCTCGGTCGCCGCCTGCAGGCCGAAGTCATGGGCCTGCGCGCCTACGCCCAGCGTGAAGGCGAAAGCGACGCCGTCCGCCAGCTCGCCGAAGACATCGCCCAGGATATCGAGGCGCTGAACTGCACCTGATGCTCCGTCCCCTGCTCCCACACCAGCCGATATGACTGCCATGCCGATGACACCGATTGACCGCACCTTTTCCGTTGCGCCGATGATGGAATGGACGACCCGTGACTACCGCGCCTTCGCGCGCGTGTTGAGCCGGCGTACGCTGCTGTACACGGAGATGGTGACCACCGGGGCATTGCTGTTCAATCCGGACCGCGAGCGCTTCCTCGGTCACGACGAGACGGAGCATCCGCTGGCGTTGCAGCTGGGCGGCAGCGACCCTCAGGCGCTGGCCGAGTGTGCGGCGATCGCCGAGAGCTGGGGCTACGACGAGGTGAACCTGAATGTCGGCTGCCCGAGCGATCGCGTGCAGAACAACATGATCGGTGCCTGCCTGATGGGGCATCCGGAGCTGGTGGCCAAATGCGTGGCGGCGATGCAGGCGCAGGTGAAGATTCCGGTGACGGTGAAGTGCCGCATCGGGATCGATGATCAGGATGAGGACGCCGATCTCGAGCGCTTCATCAGCACCGTGGCCGACGCCGGCTGCGACACATTCAGCGTGCATGCACGCAAGGCGTGGCTGCAGGGCCTGTCGCCGAAGGAGAACCGCGATGTGCCGCCGCTGAACTACGGCCGCGTGCACCGTCTCAAGCAGGCGCACCCGTCCTTGCATATCGGCATCAACGGCGGTCTCAAGCAGATGGATGAGCTGCACGAGCAGCTGGAGCATGTCGACAGCGTGATGGTCGGCCGTGAGGCGTACCACAACCCCTGGTTGCTGGCGACGGTGGACAGCGAGCTGTACGGCGAGGCCGAGAACCCGCACACCAGCCGCCACGATGCGCTGCGTGCCTTCCGCCCCTACATCGAGAAGCGTCTCGCCGAGGGCGTGCGCCTCAATCACATCAGCCGCCATCTGCTGGGGCTGTTCCAGGGCCAGCCGGGCGGACGCCAGTTCCGCCGCCATGTCTCCGAGAACGCCCACAAGCCGGGCGCGGGCATCGAGGTGATCGATGACGCCATGGCCCGCGTGCCGGAGCACCGGCCCGAGACACAGGTCGAACAGGCCTGATCACGCAACCCTGCGTCGCTGTATAAGCTGATAACTCCTTTAATACCAATGACATGCATGACTTTCGTTTGATTGTCTGACAAGGGCGTCTCGCGCAGAATGACTGACCATGCGGACAACAACAGGTCACGTCATCGTCACGTCGTGCTGACGTGTTGACGGCCATACAACGGCTCCGTCACCCGGCTCCGTCACCGGCTTCCCCCACAGACCTGTGGACCGGTCCATGCAGTCCCCCATCACGGACTGCGCTGCTCATGCTGACACATCCTTCGAGGTTCCATGTCCACATCCTCCCCCTCCGGAGCCAACAGCCGTGAGCTGTTCGGGCACCCGGCCGGACTCTATCTGCTGTTCTCCACGGAACTGTGGGAACGCTTCTCCTACTACGCCATGCGCGCCCTGCTGGTGCTCTATCTCACCGATGCCGTCACCAGCGGCGGGCTGGGCTGGAATCAGGGCGATGCCCTGCAGCTGTATGGCATCTTCACGGGGCTGGTATACATCACGCCGATGTTCGGCGGCGCACTGGCGGACAACTGGCTGGGCGCACGCCGCGCGATTCTGATCGGGGGTCTGATCATGGCGGCCGGCCAGTTCGTGCTGGCCGTGCCACCGGACATGAGTGGTCTGGATGCCGAGATGCTGCTGTACGTCGGTCTCGGCCTGCTGATCGTCGGCAACGGCCTGTTCAAGCCCAACATCTCGACGATGGTCGGCGATCTCTATCCACAGGGCGATCACCGTCGTGATGGCGCCTTCACCATCTTCTACATGGGCATCAACCTCGGTGCGCTGCTGTCAGGTATCGTCGCGGGCTCCATGGCCGAAGGCTATGGCTGGAACGCCGGCTTCCTAGTGGCGGGTATCGGCATGCTGCTGGCGGTCGCCATCCAGCTGATCTTCGCGCCACGCCATCTGGGCGAGCTCGGCGTGGAGCCCAGCGCCAGACGCGAGGCTCGCCTGAGCAAGAGGAGCACCACCAGGACACCGCTGAGCCGCGAGGAGCGCGATCGCATCAAGGTCATCCTGGTGCTGGGTCTGTTCACCATCCTGTTCTGGGCCGGTTTCGAGCAGGGCGGCGGCCTGATGGCACTGTACGCGCAGGACTACACCGACCGCATGCTGATGGGCTTTGAAGTCCCGGCGGCCTGGTTCCAGTCGCTCAACCCGCTGTTCATCATCCTGCTCTCGCCACTGCTGGCGGGACTGTGGACACGCATGAATGACCGCGAGCCCAGCTCACCGGTCAAGTTCGCCTTCGGCCTGATCGCCCTCGGCATCGGTTTCGTGTGCATGATCGGCGCGGTGCTGGAGCAGAAATCTGCGGGCAGCGCCTCGATGATGTGGCTGGTCGGTGCCTTCTTCTTCCACACCCTGGGCGAGCTGTGCCTGTCGCCGGTGGGGCTGTCGATGGTCACCAAGCTGTCGCCGGTTCGCATGGGCGCGCTGATGATGGGCGCCTGGTTCGCCTTCGTGGCACTGGCCAACTACCTGGCCGGGATGATCGGCTCGCTGGTCGGCGAAGCCGGCGCCATGAGCGTGTTCGGTGGCATCGCCATCACCGGCGTGCTCGGCGGCCTGCTGTTGCTGGTGTTCGCCGGCAAGCTGGTCGACTGGATGCACGGCGCGGAATCGCGTCATGACGGCCCGCTCGAGCCCCAGACCAGCCACGGCTGATCTCGCAGTCGTCGTCATCTTCACTGGCGACGACAGATGGAGTCCGGCACGAACAGCTGCTGGAAGTTGTCGACGGCGCTCTCGGCATCATCGATCGCATGGAAGCGCGCCACGTGATAGAGCGCCTCGCCCTCGTTGGCCAGCGGCAGATTGGCCATACCGATGATGATGCCATCCGCCGGCGACAGCACCTCGCTTTCGCTGTTGCCGAAGGGGTCGGCGACGATGCCCAGCACCTGATGCTTCTCGACGCGGTCTCCCAGACCCACGCGGCTCTGGACGATGCCATCGATGGAGGCGCGCGCCCAGCTGGAGCCGTTGGACATCTCCACCGCGCGGGAGCTGGGCTTGCGGTCGCGGTCCTTGGCCAGCATGCCGATGGAGCGCATCACGCGCTTCACGCCGCTGACACCCGGACGAATCGCCCACTCATCGAAGCGCAGCGCCTCGCCGGCCTCATAGGTGATGACCGGCACGCCACGGCCACTGGCATAGGCGCGCAGGCTGCCTTCACGCAGCTCGGCGTTCAGCAGTACCGGTGCACCGAAGGCATCCGCCATCTGGCGCGTGGCGTCGCTGCCGCTCATGGTGGCGCGAATCTGCGGCAGGTTGGTGCGATGAATCGCGCCGGTGTGCAGGTCGATGATGTGGGTGGCCTGATCGGCGATCTGCTCACGGAACAGCGCCGCCACCCGCGAGCCCAGCGAACCGCTCTCGCTGCCCGGGAAGCAGCGGTTGAGGTCCCGGCGGTCCGGCAGGTAGCGCGTGTGCTGCACGAAGCCGAAGACGTTGACGATGGGCACCGCGATCAAGGTGCCGCGCAGCCGCGCGAGGCTGGAACTCTTGAGCAGGCGACGCACGATCTCGACACCGTTGATCTCGTCGCCATGGATGGCACCACACACCAGCAGCACCGGGCCGGGCTGACGGCCATGCACCACCTCGACGGGGATATGCAACGGCGCGTGGGTGTAGAGCTTGGCGACAGGCACATCGACCTGGGCCCGCGTTCCCGGCGCGATGCGGGTACCGCTGATTTCAAATGGAGCGCGTGACATCGCCACCTCAGAGATTGTTCGACCAACGAGCGACAGGCGTCGTGACAGCTCCTGCCAGATCAGGCTGCTCGCCCAGTGTCTCGAAAGAAAACACTGTGCGACATGCGCCTTTTAGCGCATTGGTGCGTCAAGGGAAAGACTTCATTGCAGCGTGTCGGGATGAAGACCGGACGGAATTGTTCAACAATGGCCCGTGACCGATCTTCTCGACTCTCTGCTGACCCTGCCCGATTACTCCGCCCTGGCCTGGAGCGTGATCGTCTTCTCGACCTACCTGACCGGCATCTCCAAGGGCGGCTTCGCCGGCGGGTTCGGCTCGCTTTCCGTGCCGCTGATGGCACTCGCCATCGGTCCGCTGGAAGCGGCCGGCATCCTGCTGCCGCTGTTGATCGTGATGGACTTTCTCAGCGCTCGCGCCTGGTGGGGCAAGCAGCTGTGGTCGGAGGTGCGCATCATCCTGCCCAGCGCCGCCATCGGCATCGCGGTGGGCGTGGTGCTGTTCGATGAGCTGAACGAGAACATGATTCGTGGCTTGCTGGGCGTCATCTCGCTGCTGTTCGCCGCCTACATGCTGTTCAAGCCCACCGCGAGGAACCCGCTGCCGCGCTGGCTGGCCATTCCTGCCGGTGCCACGGCCGGCTTCACCAGTTTCTTCGCCCACGCCGGTGCCCCGCCCTACAACCTGTACATGATTCCGCGTCAGCATCCCAAGGAGACCTTCATCGCCACCACGGTGATCATCTTCGCAGGCATGAATCTGATGAAGCTGGGCCCCTACGTGGCGCTGGGCGAGGTCAACCTCACCAGTCTGTCCACCTCGCTGCTGCTGGTGCCGGTGGCCTGGGCAGGTGTCAGGAGCGGCCTGTGGCTGCAATCCCGCGTCAACGAGAAGCTGTTCTTCCGCCTGATCATCCTCGCGATGGCGCTGGTCGGCGTGCAGCTGATCTACAAGGCCTGGGGCTGATCGAGAATGACCGGGGCAACGCCATGACACCGCAGATCCACTACTACCACGCACATCTCTACTACACCGATGAGCAGAGTCTGGCCGCCGCTCGCGAGCTGGCGGCCCGCGCCGAGCAGCACTTTCCGCTGCGCGTCGGTCGCTTCCATGAGCAGCCGGTAGGCCCGCACCCGCTGTGGAGCTGTCAGCTGTCCTTCGCTCCCGAAGACTTCGGGCGCATCATCCCGTGGCTGGCGCTCAATCGCGGCACGCTGGACATCTTCGTGCACGCCGGAACCGGTGATGATCTCTTTGATCACACCCAGGGCGTGATGTGGCTGGGCAGCTCCCACCTGCTGAATCTGCACGTCTTCGGCGATGAGTGAGGCCCCACTGACTCAAGGATGACCCCATGACTCGACTGCGCCGCCTATCCCCTCGTGCCGCCCTGCTGGGCGTGATCGCCTCTGGCCTGCTGCTGGCCGGCTGTGACGACAATGAGGTCGGGGATGTCTCGCTGGGCCTGTTCACCACCAAGGACATCAAGATCGAGAGCCTGATCGACCCCAAGGTGCCGGGCGTGACCTGTCACCTGAGCAACATCGAGGCGAATCTCGATTTCTCCGACCCCTCCGACATGAGCATCGCCTGCCGCCAGACCGGCCCGATCACCCCGGCGATGCTCGCCGACATCGACACCTCCAAGAGTGGCGAGGAGGTCTATCGCAAGTCCAAGAGCGTGCTGCTCAAGAGCCTCAAGATCCGGCGCATTCTGGACCGTGACTCCCAGAGCCTGCTCTACATCGCCTACAGCACCAAGGAAACCAGCGGTAGCTTCAAGCATGCGCTGAGCAGCGTGCCGCTGTGGGGCAGCGAGGCCTGGCAGGCACCGGCAGCGCAGTGAGCCGCCCGGGCGCCTGAATCAAGCCCCGATTGATCAAGCGCTGATTCATCAAGTGCTGACTCATCAAGTGAAAGCTTCACCATCATCCCTTGAAGTTGCGGGGTGTCGCTCCAAGGTCTTGTTCAACGGCTAGCCAGCCGGATTTTCATTCGCATGAGGCAAAGGAGTGACACACGATGTCGAGCCCGGAGCACAAGCAGAAGATCTGGAAGCTGATCAAGGATGTGAAGGTCGGCATGTTGGTGACGCAGGGTGACGGCATGCCACATGCCCGCCCGATGCATCTGGTGCAGGATGACTATGACGGCACCCTGTGGTTCTTCACGCGAGCCAGTGCCGAGAAGGTGTTTGAAGCAAAGAAGGACAGCGAGGTCTGCCTGAGCTTTTCCGATCAGGATGATGGCGTCTATGTGTCGCTGAGCGGTCATGCCAATCTGCACCGCGATCAGGGCCTGATCGACAAGTTCTGGAATCCGTTCGTGGCCGCCTGGTTCCCGGAAGGCAAGGATGACCCCGATGTCACTCTGCTGGAGGTCAAGGTGCAATCCGGTGAGCACTGGAAGGCCAAGGAGAGCAAGGCGTATCAACTCTATGAGATTGCGCGCGCCAACCTCGACAAGGACCACACCCCGGACATGGGTGAGAACGAGAAATTCGGCACGGTATGAGCAGAAGCCCGAGCTCGTCATGGAGAGCTCCTTGAAGTGCCCGCGTAAGAGTTGACGCACACGGCCATGCCAGACACGACAACGCCAGCCCGAGGGCTGGCGTTGTCGTGTCTAGTCTCCTGCCGCCTAAGTTCAGGACAGTGAACGCCTCAAGACTTCATGTCGAGCACGATGCGCCCTTCGATCTTGCCGTCGATCATGCGCCCGAAGATGTCATTGATGTCCTCGAGCCTGCCGGTCTGCACGGTGGCCGCGACCTTGCCTTCCGCGGCGAAGTCCAGCGCCTCCTGCAGGTCCTGACGCGTACCGACGATGGAGCCACGCACCGTGATGCCGTTGAGCACCGTGGAGAAGATCGGCAGCGGGAAGTCACCCGGCGGCAGGCCGTTGAGCACCAGGGTACCGCCACGGCGCAGCATGTTCTGGGCCTGATCGAAGGCCTTGGGCGACACCGCCGTCACCAGTGCGCCGTGCGCGCCGCCGATCTCGCGCTTGATGACGGCTGCCGGATCTTCCTTCATGGCATTCACGGTCACGGTGGCCCCCAGACGGCGGGCCAGATCCAGCTTGGCATCATCGACATCCACCGCCGCCACGTTCAGGCCCATGGCGCGGGCGTACTGCACCGCCATGTGACCCAACCCGCCGATCCCCGAGATCACCACCCACTGACCGGGGCGAGTGTCGGTCATCTTGAGCCCCTTGTAGACCGTGACCCCGGCACACAGCACCGGCGCGATCTCCACGAAGCCCACGCTGTCCGGCAGACGCCCCACGTAGCCGGCATCCGCCAGCGTGTACTGGGCAAAGCCGCCATTCACCGAATAGCCGGTGTTCTGCTGGCTCTCGCACAGCGTCTCCCACCCTCCCAGACAGTGCTCGCAATGGCCACAGGCCGAGTAGAGCCAGGGCACCCCGACCCGGTCGCCTTCCTTGACGTGGGTCACACCCTCGCCCACCGCCGCGATGGTCCCCACTCCCTCATGTCCCGGGATGAACGGTGGGTTGGGCTTCACCGGCCAGTCGCCATGCGCGGCGTGCAGGTCGGTATGACAGACCCCGGAGGCGGCGACCTCGACCAGAATCTCGCCACGCCCTGGTCGCGGTACCGCGACTTCCTCGATCACCAGCGGTGCACCGAATTCACGTACCACGGCGGCTTTCATGCTGTTATCCATGATGGACTCCTCATTCATTGTCGAAAGACGAACCTTCGGGAGGTGGATTCAGCGCCACTAGCCTCGGTGGCGCTGACGGACAGGCCTAGAAGAAGCCGAGCGGATTGATGTCGTAGCTGACCAGCAGGTTCTTGGTCTGCTGGTAGTGTTCCAGTGCCATCTTGTGGGTCTCGCGACCGACACCGGATTTCTTGTAGCCACCGAAGGCGGCATGGGCGGGATACTGGTGGTAGCAGTTGGTCCACACGCGACCGGCCTGGATACCGCGGCCCATGCGGAAGGCGACGTTCATGTCGCGACTCCAGACACCGGCGCCGAGACCGAATTCGGTATCATTGGCGATGGCCAGCGCCTCGGCCTCGTCGCGGAAGGTGGTGACGGCGACCACCGGTCCGAAGATCTCCTCCTGGAAGACACGCATCGCGTTGTGGCCCTTCAGCAGGGTCGGCTGGATGTAATAGCCGTTGGCCAGCTCGTTCTCCAGCTGCTCGCTGCTGCCGCCGGTGAGCACCTCGGCCCCCTCCTCACGGGCGATATCCATGTAGGACATGATCTTGTCGAACTGCTCGCGAGATGCCTGGGCGCCGACCTGCACGTCGGTATCCAGCGGATTGCCGCGCTTGATGGTCTTCACGCGCTCCATCACACGGGCCATGAAGTCGTCGTAGATGCTTTCCTGGATCAGGGCGCGTGACGGGCAGGTGCACACCTCGCCCTGATTGAAGAACGCCAGCACCAGCCCTTCGGCAGCCTTGTCGATGAACTCGGGCTCGGCATTCATGATGTCGGCGAAGTAGATGTTGGGGGACTTGCCGCCCAGCTCCACCGTGGAGGGAATGATGGTCTCCGCGGCGCACTTGAGGATGTGCGAGCCCACGGGGGTGGAACCGGTGAAGGCGATCTTGGCGATGCGCTTGCTGGTCGCCAGTGCCTGTCCGGCCTCGGCGCCATAGCCGTTGACGATGTTGAGCACCCCTGCCGGCAGCAGGTCATTGATCAGTTCCGCCAGCACCAGGATCGAGGCCGGGGTCTGTTCCGCCGGCTTGAGCACCACGCAGTTGCCCGCCGCCAGCGCCGGGCCGAGCTTCCAGGCCGCCATCAGGATCGGGAAGTTCCACGGGATGATCTGCCCCACCACCCCCAGCGGCTCGTGGAAGTGATAGGAGACGGTATTGGCATCGATGTCCGCCGCGGTGCCCTCCTGGGAGCGCAGGCAACCGGCGAAGTAGCGGAAATGATCCGCTGCCAGCGGGATATCAGCGTTCAGCGTCTCGCGCACCGCCTTGCCGTTGTCCCAGGTCTCGGCGACCGCCAGCATCTCGAGATTCTGCTCGATGCGATCCGCGATCCTGAGCAGGATGTTGGAGCGCTCCTGCACCGAGGTCTTGCCCCAGGCGGGGGCTGCCTTGTGGGCGGCGTCCAGCGCGAGATCGATGTCTTCCGCACTCGAGCGCGGGATACGGCAGAACACCTCACCCGTCACCGGACTGACATTGTCGAAATATTCCCCCTTGACCGGCTCGACGAAACGCCCGCCGATGTAATTGCCGTAGGTGTCCTTGAACGTGACCAGCGCGTCGGCGCTGCCCGGGGAGGCGTAGATCATGGCGAACCTGCATCAAGAACTGCTTGATCAGGCGACCCTCACAGTCTTGTTCACTTGTGGCATTCGCGACATGCGCCCATGGGCGGAAACCGTCTCATCCCTTGGGAGGAGAAAAGGGAGAGCCATACCGCGAAGGCCGCAAGGCACGACACCACGCCATGACGTTATGCTCAGGGTAGCTATTGTCAGCAAGGTCATGATCAGGACGCCAACGACCGGCCAGGAGCCTTCATGTACCGTCTGCTGATCGCGGATGACCATCCGCTGTTCCGTGATGCCATCAGTCGTACCCTGAATCTGGCCGTCGCTGACGGCTCTACGCCAGAATACGAGCTGCTGCAGGCCGCCAGTCTCGAGGAAGCGCTCAGCGTGATCGCTCATCATGCTGACAGTCTCGACCTGCTGCTGCTGGATCTCGACCTGCCCGACAGCCACGGCCTGGAAGGCCTGGCGCGCCTGCGCGAGGAGGCAGACTGGCTGCCGGTGGCGATTCTCTCCGCCCACGAGGCGCGCGAGACGGTACTCGAGGCATTGGCGCTCGGTGCGGTGGGGTATCTGTCCAAGTCGAGTTCGGCGCAGACCCTGCGCGATGCCCTCGCACGCATGCTGGCCGGGGAGGTCTACGTGCCTGCCCAGTTGATGCGCGCTGCGCCGCGTCCAGCGCCGCTCTCAGCATCATCTGCATCAGCATCATCGGCACCAGCATCATCGGTACCAGTGCCACCGCCAGCGCCCCGACTGGCGCCGAGCCTCAGCGATGCTGAATTCGCGCGGCGCTGGCAGACCCTCACCACCAAGCAGCGCGGCGTGCTGGAGCGCATGGTGCTGGGCGAGTCCAACAAGATGATCGCCTGGCAGCTGGGCGTGGCGGAGACCACCGTCAAGTCGCATGTCTCCGCCATCCTGCACAAGCTGGGGGTCGCCAGCCGGGTGCAGGCGATCCTGCTGGCCAGCCACGCCCTGCCTGCCGTGTCAGGCCCGAGTGAGGCCTCTGCCGCCCCACGACGCGAAACGCCCCGGTCCAACGCTCACGAATGAGGCGCGAACCGGGGCGTTGCCCTACATCAGCTCCCCGACCAGCACATAGCCATTGAGCAGGATGATGATCGCCGCCACCAGCATGCCGATGGCCGTCACCCAGTGCCGATTGACCAGGTCCCCCATCAGGCGGCGATTGGCGGTGAACATCAGCAGCGGCACCAGCGCGAAGGGAATCCCGAAGCTGAGTACCACCTGGCTTGCGACCAGCACCTGCTGCTCCGGCAGCCCCATCAGGATGATGGCGATGGCCGGTGCCATGGTGATCACGCGGCGCAGCCACAGCGGAATGCGGAAGTTGACGAAGCCCTGCATCACCACCTGCCCGGACAGGGTGCCGACGATGGACGAGGACAGCCCCGCCAGCAGCAGCGTGAAGCCGAAGATCAGGCTCGCGGCATTCTGGCCCATCAGCGGCGACAGCAGCTTGTAGCTCTCGGTGATGGAAGCCACGCCGGTCTCACCATTGCCATGGAAGACCTTGGCGGCCAGCACCAGCATCGCCATGTTGATCAGCCCCGCCAGCGCCATGCCAATGATCACATCGAGACGGTAGTAACCCATCACGCGACGACGCTGACCGCTGTCACGCACCCGGATGCGGTTCTGGGACAGCGCGGAATGCAGGTAGATGACATGCGGCATCACGGTGGCACCCAGGATACCCGCCGCCAGGAAGATGGCATGGCTATCCGGGAAACCTGGTGTCAGCAGGCCGTAGATGATCGGCTCCACCGGCGGACGACTGAGGATGATCTCGAGCAGGAAGCCCGCCGACACCGCCAGAATCATCGCCCCGATGATCATCTCCATCATGCGGAAGCCGTAGCGCTGCATCACCAGCACCGCGTAGGTGATGGCACCGGTCAACAGCGCCCCTTCCAGCATGCTGAGCCCGAACAGCAGATTGAAGGCCAGCGCCGCGCCGAGAAACTCGGCCAGATCGGTGGCGATGGCCACGATCTCCGCCTGCACCCAGAAGGCCCAGACCACCGGACGCGGGAAGCGCTCACGGATGACTTCCGCCAGATTCTTGCCGGTGGCCAGCCCCAGCCGGGCGGACAGGGTCTGGATCAACATCGCCATCAGGTTGGCCCACAGCACCACCCACAGCAGGGTATAGCCATAGCGGGAGCCGGCCTCGATGTTGGTCGCGAAGTTGCCGGGGTCGATGTAGGCGACGGCGGCGATCATCGCCGGGCCGAGAAACGGCAGCGCGCGACGCAGGCGTCCCGCAAGGGACAGAGGGGATGCGGTGCGCACACCGCCGGCAGCAGAGGCTTCACCTTCACTGCCCAGCGACATGCTGGCGGCATGACGTACGGATTTATCGGACATGATATTCAGCATGGGGGGGAAACCTGCCAGATCAATGGCCCGCGAACAGAGAAAGAGCGATGGTTGACCAACAGCTGGCGCAGGCGCAGCGGCTTGACCGGCTTGAGCAGGAACCCGAAGCCGAGCGCGCGTGCCCTGGCCTTCAGCGGCGCCGAGTGGTCCGCGCTGATCACCACCACTGGCAAGTCTGGCCAACGCTTGCGCAGCCGTTGTGCCTGCGCCAGACCATCGGGCTGCCCGTCACCCAGCTGATGATCAACGATCAACACCTCCGGCGGCGCGGCCAGCGCCTGCTGCAACAGCACCTCGGCGGTATCGGCGCAGTGGACACTCGCGCCCCAGCCCTCGAGCAATGACTGCATGCCGGCACACACCTCCCGATCATCCTCGACCACCCAGATAACGGTATCGAGCAGCGGCTGCGCAAGCGGTGACGCGCAAGGCTGACCGGGAGAAGGCGCGTCAGCCGACGGGCCCATCACATTGGCAGGCTGTCGAATCGGCACGCGCACCGCGAAGGCGGCACCGCGCCCCGGGGTGCTGGCCAACGACAGGGGGTGCTCCAGCAGGCCGGTGATGCGCTTGACGATCGCCAGCCCCAGCCCGAGGCCGCGCTGCTCGTTGTCCTGGCGCGGCGCCAGGCGCCGGAATTCCTGGAAGACCACCTCGCGCTGATGCTCGGCGATGCCGGGGCCGTTGTCGGCCACCGTGATCTCCAGCCAGTCACCACGCCGGCGACACCCCAGCAGCACGCGTCCGCGCGTCGAGCCATCCGGGACATGGCGCAGCGTATTGCTCAGGAAATTGCGTATCACGCGCGCCAGTAGCTGCAGATCTGACTCGACGCTCAGGTGGCTGGCCACGTAGTGCAGCTCCAGCCCACGGGCAGCGCCCAGTTGACGATATTCCTCGGCAAGCACATCCAGCAGCTCACGCACCGGGAAGGTGGCGACATCGGCCGTCAGCACGCCGGCATCCAGCCGCGAGATGTCCACCAGCGTGCCCAGCAGGCTCTCGACATCGGCCAGCGAGCGCCCCAGCCGCGCCACCAGCTCGCCCGGCGAAGCGTCGCGCGGCGGCGTCGCGCGGCGTGGGGTCATCAAGTGCCAGCCTCGCCAGCTGCTCTTCCAGAGCGCTTGCGAACAATCGGGCGGCATTCAGGGGTTGCAGCAGATCATGGCTGATGGCGGCGAGAAAGCGGGTCTTGGAGTGATTGGCCGCCTCGGCGGCGGCCTTGGCGGCGGTCAGGCGTCGATTGAGTGCCCCCAGTTCATCGAGGGTGCGGTGCAGGGTGTCGGTACGCTCGCGCACCTGATCCGCCAGCAGGACGGCGTGCTCGAAGGCGGCGTAGGGCGCGCTCGGTGAAGGGCTGCTGGATTCGACCCGCTCGATCAGGGCGGCGTTGATCTTCTCCAGCTGGCGATTGCGCGCCTTGAGGGCGGCGAGTTCAGCGCTCAGGCCGTCCTTTCGGGAATCTGTCAGCGGCGTATCAGGCGCCATCCTGTCCTCCCGTGCCATCGGCCGCGAGACGGCGCTGGCCGATCACCACGCCGGTGAAGGTCTGGTTGATGTGCATGCCGTGATGCTGCTCACCGTAGGTATTGAAGCCGATCACCCGGTGATGCCTGAGCAGACGCGAAGCCTCTGCCTCCAGCCCCAGCGCCTCGATCTCCATGCGCCGCAGGAAGCAGTCACAGCCGATGGTCAGCGCGGGCGGCCCCAGGCGCGCCTCCACCTCGGCCAGCCGCTGCTCGAGCTGCGCGAGAATCGGCGTGGCCTGCATGGCAGTGAGCACGATGCCGGTCTCCACCGCGCAGTAGAAGCTCAGGCTGGCATCGGCATTCACGCGCTGGATGGAGCGTACGTAATGCGCCTCACCGATGCGCACCGCCAGCGGGCAGCGCGCGAAGACCGCCTCCTCCAGCGCCTCGGGCGCGACACCGGCCAGCCGCGCATACTCCTCGGCGGCGGGCTCGGCATTCAGCTCCAGCACGCGGCGTGAATCGCGGTCCACCGCCGTCACCACCAGCTTGTCGGCCAGCGGCGTAAGATGGTGCGTACTGATGACCTCGAACGGCAGCCGCGTATTGATCACTACCACGACCGCCGCCTGATCATGGAAGACCCCATCGGCGTAGACATAGGTATGCGCCAACCGGTTGTCGTCCCCGGCGGAGCCACCGAAGGCGGGAATGCTGCCCAGCGCCGCATCCAGCGTCGCCAGTACCTGCTCCTCACTGCTCGAGAGGCCATCGAGCAGCGTCAGCGCGAAGCTGTTGCCCATCACCGGCGCCACGGCCTGCTCGCGACAGCGCGCCAGCAGCTCATCACTCAACGTCTGGGCCCGCGGAAGGTCGAAACCGCTCAGATCATCGATCAACACCTGCGCCAGCGCGAAGTCGCTGCGCGCCAGGCCGATGGCGGTGATGGAGCCGCGCGCATAGCCCTCGGGCGTGATCTCGCCGGCGGTGGTGCAGCCACTCACCGCTACCTCACCGAAGGCATCGGCCAGCGCCTGACCCAGTGCCGGGAGGGGGTAATCCGCCGAGCAGAAGAATAGCACCCCGCCGAGCCGCTGGCGGCCACCTAGCGAGTCATCAAGCTTTCGGGCCAGCTCGGCCACCGCCGCCTGCGGGTCCTTGAGGTGACTGGCCGCTGTGGCCAGCGGCACGGCAATCATCTCGCTCTGTGGCTGCGGCCTTCCCTTCACGCGACTGCTGACATCCGTCATGTCCCCTCCTCCTGTCGAGCGCAGCGGGGCCAGACCTGACGATCATCCATCGGCGTCCGGTCTAGAGCACCAGCCCGCTGGCTCTCACCACGCGTCGTTCAATGGCGCCTTCCAGCGTCTCGCGGCGGGTGCCCGCCAGCGTGACCCGCGACTTGGCCCGCGTGATGCCGGTGTAGACCAGCTCGCGAGTCAGAATCGGATTGGCACCCTCAGGCAACACGAATACCACATGGCGGAACTCGGAGCCCTGCGACTTGTGGACCGTCATCGCGAAGACCGTCTCCACCGCCTCGAGGCGTGACGGCAATACCGTGCGCACGCCACGGTGGAAGCGCTGGATCTCGGTGTCCTGCCCATCACGCTCGGCGTCTGACGATACCTCCTCCTCGACCGGGAAGAACACGCGCAGGCGTCCCCCGGCGGCGGGGTCCGGCAGGGTGATGCCGACATCGCCGTTGTAGAGCCCCAGCGCGCGATCATTGCGCGTCACCATCACCGGACGCCCGGCGTACCAGCCGCGTTCCTCGGCGATCAGGCCACGGCGCATCAGCACCCGCGCCACCCGCTGGTTGAGGCCATCGACCCCATAGGGGCCACGGCGCAGCGCGCACAGCAGCTGAAACTCGAGCAGCAGATCGATCACCTCTCGTGCCGGGCGCCGCTCACGCACGGCCTCCAGCGCCGGGCGATAGCCATTGACCACCAGCTTTTCCAGATCGCGGTCCTCCGGGCCGCTGAGCTTCAGCCAGGCGATATCGCGATAACCGGTCTTCCAGACGGCGCGCAGCGCCTGGCGGTCTCCGGCATTGCAGGCACGCGCCAGGGCACCGATACCGCTGTCGGCGGAGAAGCGGTAGCTCTTCTGCAGCACTACCACGTGATCGGCGAGTCGGCCGCGGTCTGCCGTGTCCTGCGTCTCCAAGACATCCGGCGTGGCGATGGCCTCATCCAGCGTTTCGCCAGTCAGGCGGGCGAGGTCTGCACACAGCGCCGGTGAGTAACGCGGCGGCAGCGCATGCTCGCAGAGATCGCCCAGCACGGCGCCGGCTTCCACCGAGGCCAGCTGGTCCTTGTCGCCGAGCAGAATCAGGCGGGCGTGGGCGGGCAGCGCGCCGAGCAGCGCCGCCATCAGGTCGAGATCGACCATCGAGGCCTCGTCCACCACCAGCAGGTCCAGCGCCAGCGGGTTGCCGGCGTGATGGCGGAAGTGGCGGGAATCCGGACGTGCGCCCAGCAGGCGGTGCACGGTGCTTGCCTCACGCGGGATGGCAGCGCGCACCGCGTCTGGCACCTCGAGCTTCGCCACCGCGCCACGGATCGACTCCGACAGCCGCGCCGCCGCCTTGCCGGTCGGGGCGACCAGTCGGATATCCAGCGCCCGCCGTTCATGCGGATGGCCTGTCTCATCGCTCTCGACACTGCCTACCACACCGCTCTCCACCTCCACACCGCCAGCTCCACCAGAGAGCGCCTGCGCCTGCAACAGTGCCAACAGGCGCGTGACGGTGGTGGTCTTGCCGGTACCGGGACCGCCGGAGATCACCGTCAGGCGCTGACGCAACGCCAGGGCGCAGGCCAGCTTCTGCCAGTCCGGCGCGCCATGGGGGTCCGGCTGATTGCTGGCGAACAGCTCACGCAGGCGCTCGCCCAGCGCATCACTGACCCGCGTCTCGCCCTCCTCGCTTGGCCCCATCCGCGCACGCAGCCCCGCCGCGACTTCACGCTCGGCCTGCCAGTAACGCCGCAGATAGAGGCGCTCGCCCACCAGCACCAGCGGGCGCAGCGGCAGATGCCCCGCCGGGGAGTCGGCCTGCGCCAGCACGCTGACCAGCCGCGATTCCGCCAGCTGCTCGGCCCAGCGGCCGGCATCGAGATCCGCCAGGAAGGCTTCCGGCAGGGCCACGCTGACCTCGGCAAGATGCGCCTCGGACTGCTCCAGCGGTGGCAGCGACAGGGTCGCGCGTGGCTCGGCCAGCGCCCGCGACAGCGACAGGCACACATGCCCGCGCCCCAGCTGGTGGCTGGCAAGCGCAGCCGCCAGCAGCACGCTGGACGGGGCCTCCGGCACATGACGCGCCATGAAGCGCACCAGATGGGCATCGACTCGCCTGAGCCAGCCCAGCTCCACCCACAGGCCGAGCGTCGCGAGCAGGGTCTCGGCAGTCGGGGCGTCAGGGGCAGCGCTGAGCTGCTGCGTTTCCAAAGGCGTGGCGTCAGACATCGAAGGCCCCCTGCTGGCCGCTTTGCGTAAGTGGCGTGGTGTCGGTGGTGTGAAGGAGCAGGCTGTCCAATGCGGAGCTGTCACCGCCCAGCCAGAGATCCAGCGCCTCGATCAGCGCCTGTGATGGCCGGCGCTGGAACACGCCGGGCGTCGCCATTCCGGGCGCCTCCCCCTCGGCGTCCACCGCAAGCGCGGGTGAGTCACCGCCGGCATCCAGGCCGCGCAGGAAGACATACAGCACGCCCCCCATACAGCGTTCGTAATCGTAGTCCTCGCCGAGGCGCGCCTTGAGCAGACGATGCAGCGCGAGGGTGTAGAGCACGTACTGCAGGTCGTAGCGGTGCTCGACCATCGCGCGGGCCAGCGACTCACCGAGGTAGTCCTCGGGGCGCTCGCCCAGATAGTTGGACTTCCAGTCCAGCACGTACCAGCGCCCACCGGACTGGAAGGTCAGATCGATGAAGCCCTTGAGCATGCCGTGCATGCGGCGTGGCGCGAGCCTGGGCCGCGAGCGCGGCAACGGCTCCAGCGCGGTGACCACGGCGTCCAGCGGCAGACTGCGCGCGTGCACGGCCGGCAGCCAGAATTCCAGCTCCGGCTGCCAGGCCTCGAGTCGGTTGAGCAGGATAGGCTCGCCCTCGAAGCCCTGCAGCGGACGAGTCAGTGCCTGCTCCAGCCAGTCGGTGAGACGTGGCTGCCAGCTGGCATCGAAGCCACCGAAATGCAGTCGCGAGCCCACCAGCCGCTCAAGCTCGCCGCGATAGTCATCCGCACCGAGCCGATCGAGATCCACCGCCTCCAGCAGCCCGTGCAGGAAGGTCCCCGGGCGCGGCCCACGCGGGAAATCATGCAGATGGATCTCGCCCACCGTCATCGGCAGGCCGCCCGCCAGCAGCGGGCCGGACTGGCCTGCCACCTCGCGGTCCGGGCGCGTCAGGCCCTGCTCGCCTTCTTCCAGCGCGATCTCGGTGGCGCCTTCGGGCACGCGGTCATCCTCGGCATCGCCGGTGTCTTCCAGCGCCGCCGTCACCTGACGGGCATCCGTGAGCAAGGCGGTGTAGGAGGCGATCCACCAGTCATCCTCGATACCGCCGGCGAAGTGACGCGCGCCGTGGAAGTGCTGATCGCGCTCCGCCGGTGGCTGATAGTCATGACCGGGCAACTCCGGCAGACCGGACACGCGAGCGAGTCCGGCCGACTGCTGTTCACACCAGCGGCGCAAGGCAGCCTCGATGGCGCTGGCCTCGATCTCCTCGTTGTCACTCATGCCGAGCAGATAACCGATGGCGGTGACGGGCAGGCTGAGCTGCTTGCTGAAGCCGCCCTTGCCGATGGGCGCCAGCCCCAGCCAGCAGGCGAACTTGGGACGCGTCAGCGCCACGTAGAGCAGACGCACGTCTTCTCTTAATCTTGCCTTATCAGCCTCCTTAATCATGTCCTTCGATGGCTTCTTGACCAGGATGCTGTCATCGAGCGCGTCATCCTCCTGATTGACTCTCCGAGCAGGCACTTCCTCGTCATCACCTCCCTGGTCATCACCTCCCACGTCAGCCACAGCCAGCCAGCGCTGCTTGAGGGTCAGCAGGCCGAAATTCCTGTCCGGCTCGGCGGCGCGGAAGCTGGCCATGAACGGCAGCAGCACGATGGGATACTCAAGCCCCTTGGACTTGTGGATGGTGACGACCCGCACCAGCCCCTCATCACTTTCCAGTCGCTGACTGAGGCTGTCGCTGTCCAGCGCTTCATGGCCGGATTCCAGTGCCTGATGCCACCAGCGCAGCAGCGCCTGTTCGCCATCGAGCCGCTGGGCAGCATTCTGGGCCAGCTCCCCCAGGTGCAGCACGTCGGTCAGGGCACGCTCCCCCCCGGCGCGGGCCGCCAGCCGCTCACCGACCCGGAAGTCACGCATCACGCCGCGCAGCATCGGCAGCACACCGCGCCGCTGCCAGTCACGGTGGTAGCCATCGAAGCGCTCGACCTCGCGCTCCCAGGCCAGCTCATCCACCACAAGACGCTCGACCAGCGAGAGGTCATCCGCCAGCAGGCGTGTCGCCAGCGCGGCGCGCAGACGACGGTCATCCCGCGGATGGGCCACGGCCTCGAACAACTGCAGCAGCTCGAAGGCCTCCGGCGTGTCGAACACCGAGCTCTTCTCGCTCAGATAGACGCTGCGGATACCGCCTTCGGCAAGCGCCCCACGCACCGCTGCGGCCTCGCGCCCGTTGCGTACCAGCACCGCGATATCGCTGGCGGCCACGCCCCGCACCGTCGAATCTCCCGCGTCCATGAACACCAGCCCCGGCTCGCCCGCCGCCAGGCGTTGTTGGCCCTCGAGCAGTGTCTGGATCTGGGTGCGGCAGGCGCGACTCATGTCGCGGCGATGCGCATCGGCGCTAAGGCGCTCACCGTTGGCCCACCACAGATTCAGTGCACAGGCGGCCTCTTCCCGGCCATCCGGATGCCGCAGCACCAGCCGGGTGCGCGTGCCCTGGGCCTCGACCGGCTGGAAGGGAATGTCCTCACTGCCGAAGGGCGCGGGATGCTGGGCGAACAGCGCATTCACCGCCGCCACCATCGCGGCGCTGGAGCGGAAGTTGCGCGGCAGGGTGAAGCGCGAGGGGGTGACCTGGCGCGCCGCCAGATAGGTGTCGATATCGGCGCCGCGGAAGGCGTAGATGGCCTGCTTGGGGTCACCGATCATCAACAGCGTGCTGGGTGTCTCGTCAGCGTCGTCGCTGTCAGTAGCGTCAACGTGCTGCTCATCGAGCGGCTCATCGCACGAGCCATCGCCCGCCGTCTGCGGATAGATGCGCCGGAAGATGCGGTACTGGACCGGGTCGGTATCCTGGAATTCATCGATCATCGCCACCGGCAGTTCCTGACGGATCTGACGCGCCAGACGCTGGCTGGCCTCGCCATTGAGCGAAGGGTCCAGCGCGTGGTCGAGGTCATTGAGCAGGTCCGAGAATTCCCAGAGTCCCAGACGGCGCTTCTCGCAGATCAGGGCGCGGGCGACGCTGTCACGCGCGTGCACGGCGACCTGATCCAGCAGCACGGCGTCCGGTGCCGGCACCTCGGCCAGCAGGTCCAGCGCCGCGAAGAAGGGGTGACGCGGCGTCTGGCAGTTCTTCTTGGTGCCCTTCTCGAGCTTGGCCTGGCTCAGCCAGCACAGCTTCTTGCTGTCGAGCATGTCGGCGGCGAAATCGTGCTCGCCGCTGGCCAGCCAGGCGGCTGTCGCCGCCAGGCGCGGCTCCAGCTCGGCCTCCTTGTAGCTGTTGCCGTTGAGCGCCTTGCTGGCGAAGGCCTCGCCCATCACCGCGCGGATGGCCGGCTCATCGAAGCTTTCCTCGACGGCGCGCCGCGCGGCCTGTTGTTGCTGACGCCACTGTTCGGCATTGCCGAGCAGATCGCTCAGGTCTTGCGGGGCCTCAAGACATTCACCGTCGCGATACAGCGGGCGTGGCGTGCCGTCACGCAACAGGCCGCGCAGCTCCTCTCCCAGTGCTTCCGGGCCGGCCCAGCGCCCACGGATCAAGGCCTGCCACTCGCGGGCCAGCGGGTAGAATTCGCAGCGCCAGTAATCCTCGACGCAACGTGTCAGCAGTGACTGACCATCCTGCAGCAGCTCGGCGCCGAAGCGTCCGCCGGCATCGAAGGCATGCCGACTGAGCATGCGCTGACAGAAACCGTGGATGGTGAAGATGGCGGCGTCATCCATCAGGCGCGCGGCCTGATCGAGCCGCCGTGCCGCCGCGGCCTTGAGGCGCGATGCGTCCTCGGCAGGTGAGGATGTCAGCAGCGGCGCGAGCAATTCGGCCAGGATCGGATCAGGACTGGCACGCCCCAGCAGCGCCTCACGCGCCTGCTTGAGGCGCGCGCGAATGCGGTCACGCAGCTCTGCGGTGGCGGCTTCGGTGAAGGTCACCACCAGAATCTCCGGCGGCGTCAGCGGACGCGGATAGCTCACGCTGGCCGCCTGCCCGGGCAAGGGCCCGAGCACCAGCCGCACGTAGAGCGCAGCGAGGGTGAAGGTCTTGCCGGTGCCGGCACTCGCCTCGATCAGATGCTGACCGAGCAGGGGCAGCGTCGGAATATCGAGGGCCTGGCCCTGCTGGCTCGGATCCATCTCGTCACTCATTGCCGCTTCCTTGTCCTGAGCGATGCCACTCCTCACGCCGCTCCCCACGTCACTCTCCACACCGCGCATGCCTTCCATTCTAATATCGCTCATGGTTGCGCCTTCCCGGTGGCAAGCTCCACCGCGCGCTCGCCGAGAATGCCCTGACGCACGCCGATCATGCTCTCGATCAACGGCTGATAGAGCTGCACGCTGTTGAGCACGCCGCCCGCACGGGCGAAGGCGTCAAACTCCGGCCACAGCTCGCCCAGCGCACCTTCCTGTCGCCTGAGTGCCTGGGGGCCCTTGAAGATGTCTTCCGTGAAGCGGGTTTCCATGGCGCGCGACAGGCTGTCGGCAAGCCAGGGCTTGTGGATGGCGGCCAGCGCCGTCTCAAGCGTTGGCGTGCCGTCAGCGGCCTGCGCCTTGAGTGCGCCGAACAAGGCACTGCGATCCTCCTCGCCCACTACCTCCCAGAGCGTGGTCGCCAGTTCCAGCGCGGCGGCCAGCGGCGCCTGCCAGCCCTGGGCATACGCCTTGACGAGATGGCGCAGCGCGGCTTCGGCCTGCTCGATACGCAGCGCGGGGAACAGCAGCCAGCGGTCCTCGAACACCGCCAGCCACTGATAGCCTTCACGGCGCGTGCCCTGATCACCCGCCACCTCCCCGAGGCCGGGGCGCGCGTTGGCCATCAGCCAGTCGAGATAGCCGGCCAGCAGACGATGCGGCTTGCCGAGCTTCTTGTAGCGGCCCTCCTTGCCGGGCTTGAGGGTGCCGAAGTGGGTCGCCTCCAACGTGGCCAGCAGGCAGCTCTCGCCCTCGGCGTCATCGCGCAGTTGCCGACGGCTGATCAGACGCGTGGTGAGCGTCACCCGCAAGGGCCTGCCGTCCTCATCCTGCATGATCAGCGGTACCTCGAGGGTGCGCGGCGGCAGCGAGGTGGCATCGCTGAGCTGATCGCGCCAGCTGGCCAGCTGCTGATCGAGACGCTTGAGGCGCGGTTCGATCAGCGCATCGGCAAAGCCCAGCGCCGGCAGGCGCCCGGCCCGGCGCAGACGTTCGGCGGCCAGCGGCAAGGATTGTCCGGTGAGCGCGGCGTCCAGCAGCTCGCGGGTCAGGGTGAAGTTCTCCAGCCCGTCGGGGGCGAAGGGTTCGTTGTCCTCATCCGGCACCTCGGCATCGCGGAAGCGCACTCCGACGCGGTCCAGCCCCAGCTGCCAGGGACGACGCAGGAAGCGCGCCAGCGAGTCCGCGCCGAGACGCAGATGGGACTCCGGTGCCTGCTCCACCAGCTGCTTCAAGGCGGCCGCCCCCGCCGCGCTTGCCTGAGCCTGACCCGCCGCGCGATACAGGCTCGACCAGCTGGCGTCATAGCTGAACAGATCGCCAGCCGTCGCCTGGGAGGCATGGAAATAGCGCCGCGAGAACGGCTGCAATGGATGCTCGGTGATCAGACGCTCGCGCAGGGCAACTTCGCGAGAGACACCCGGTGCCTCGGCATGCGTCTCGGGGGTCCAGCCCAGCTCGATGTAATCAAGCAGTTCCCCGACCAGTACCGAGGGCGGCCGTTCGCCGTTGTCGCGCTGGTCACGCCCGACCCACGAGATCGACAGGCGATCCCGCGCCGCCAGCAGCGCCTCCAGGAACAGGTAGCGATCATCGTCACGCCGTGAGCGGTCTCCCGGTTGAGGGCGGCTGGCCATCAGATCGAAATCCTGCGGCATGCGCACGCGCGGGTAGTCACCATCGTTCATGCCCAGCAGGTGCACTTCGCGGAAGGGAATCGCACGCATCGGCATCAGGGTGGCGAAGTTGACCCGACCGGCAAGGAAGCGCTGGGCGAGACCACCACTGTCCAGCTCGCCACGCAGCGCCTCGCGCACCACCTTGAGCGACAGACAGCCCTCGAAACCGGCCTGCTGCCAGCCCTTGTCGAGGCGGGAAAGCGCCGCCTGCAGACGCGCCAGAATGTCGAATTCCTCGGCACTGTCCGGGCTGAGGCTCTCCTCCCACAATCGCTGCAGCGTAGTCGCCCAGTCCGCTGGCGTACGCGAGGTGTCCAGCCAGCGGCGCCAGCGATCCAGGCTCTCGATCAGCTCGCCGACCTTGCCTGCCAGTTCGGCCTCGAGACCGGCCACTTCATCGAAGGGCACCACGCCATCGAAGCTCAGGCCGTTCATGTCGACAAGGCCGTCCATCAGGCCGTCAAGGCGTCCATCAGGCCGTCCATCAGGTCGGCGCTCTGCTCACCTTGTATTGGGGAGCCGGCCGCCTGGGAGCCTGCCGCCGGGGAGCCGGTGGCGTAGCCCAGCAGCATGCGCTCGAGCCCGAAGCGCCAGCTGTTCTCGTCGAGGGGCATGAAGCCGAGCTGCTCACGGTGCTCACCGGAGAGCCCCCAGCGCACGCCGCTGTCGGCCAGCCAGCGCCGCAGGCGCTCAAGTTCGCCCTCCTCGATGGCGAAACGACGCCGGAAGGCGGCGACATCCAGCGCATCCAGCACCTCGCTGACGCCGAGGCGGCGCTCCGGCAGCTCCAGCAGCATCAAGACCAGTCCGAGCAGCGGATTGGCCTGACTGGCCACCCGGTCGGCGATGGTGAAGGGAATATGGCGCGGATTGCCCGGCGGCAGCTGACCGAAGACCGCCTCGATATAGGGGGCATATCGGTCGATGTCCGGCACCATCACCAGGATGTCGCGCGGCCGCAGCGGTTCGCCCTCCCCCTGCCGGGCCGCCTCGTGGGCACGTTCGAAGGCCGCCAGCAGGCGGTCATGCAGAATCTCGACTTCGCGCAGCGCCGAGTGGGCGCTGACCAGACTGATGGAATCATCTTGCGCCTCCAGCCTGCGAGGACTTCCCTCGGCCAGGGCGCGCTCGCCGGGATGCACCAGCTCGAGAATCTCATCCTGGATCTGATGCAGCAGCGGTGCCTGCTCGGGGGGCGTATCCTCGCTGATGCGCGGCACGAAGACGTCCAGTTCGAGATCGAAACCGCTGTCGCGGCCGGACAGCGCGCTCTCGAATTCATACAGATTGACGATGAAGTCACGCCCCTGGGCACCCAGCCCGGCCAGCAGCGGATTGGCCTTGAGGTGCAGCTCCTCCTCCGCCAGCCCGGTCAGCGCCGGTGCCTCGGGGTGACGGGCACGCTGTCGCGCGACGCGCTCGCTGTCCATGCGCAGACTGTCGGCTCTCATACTGCGCCGCACGGCTTCGCGGTCGGAGACGATATCGCCCCAGTAATGACGGCAGGGATTGGTGATCATCAGGTAGATGTCCATCACCCCGGACAGCGCATGCAGCGCATCCAGCGTCTGCCCCGGCAGTGCCGAGATGCCGAACACGAACAGGCGTGGCGGCAACGGGTGGCGGCGTGATGAGGGCAGCGATTCCAGCGCGCGCGCAGCCGCGACGAAGCGACCATGCAGGGCGGCACGGTGATGTTGCCGGCTGCTGGGCGGCGCATCCGCCAGTACCGCGCGCCACAGGGCCGGCTGCCATTTCTGGCTGGCGGGCAGGTTGTCCGGCAGCAGATTGGCGGGCAGCTCGCCTGCGGCCTGCTGACGCGCGAAGGCATCGCGGAAGTTGTCATCCTCCAGCCCGCTCTCCCAGCTGCGCACCCACTCGGGGCGATAGTTGAGGTACTGGTCGAAGAGATCCGCCAGCTGGCAGGCCAGCTGCCACTGCTGACGCTCTGCCTCCGGCCCCTCGGGCAGTGCAGGCAGGGCACCCTCACCGACTGCCTCGATCAGCTGGCCACGCTCATCGCGACACAGGTAATCCCTGAGCGGCGCATAGCATTCCGCCTGGGATTCATCGGCCAGCAGGCCCGGCAAAAGGCGCAGCAGACGCCAGGCAAGCGGACCCTTGTCGAAGGGTGACAGCTCCGGAATCTCGTCGCCCAGCACGCCACCCAGGACCCCGCGATAGGCACGCCACACGAAGCTTGAGGGCAGTGGAAAATCGACCGAGGCAGCGATGCCATCGGCCTCGGCCAATGACAACCTCAGCCACTGGGCCATGCCGTTGGACTGGACGAGAAAGGTTTCCGGCACCAGCGGAGGCTGGGGAGCGGCCTTGATCACCTTGAGCGCCAGATCGCGCAGATCCTCGAGGTGATTGGCGTGAAGAACGGTAAACATGCGGGCATCCTGCTGGGAGGCGTGACGAGTGCCTCCATCCTAGCGTCGCCTCGGCGCTGGCCCAAACGAAAAGATTTCCATCAGCTCGCGGCCGCGCGGACTGAGCGCCAGCCACAGACCCAGCACCACGCCCATCAGCGACAGCGCCGCCACGTACCAGGTGGGCGACAGCGGCGAGACGGTCATCATCAGCGAGACCAGAATCGGCGTGAAGCCACCGAAGATGGCGTAGGCGACATTGTAGGAGAACGACAGCCCGGTGAAGCGCACTGCCGGCGGGAAGCCGCGGATCGCGATGCTCGGCACCGCGCCGACGATGCCGACGCTGAAGCCGGTCAGGCAGTAGAGCGGCACCAGCAGGCTGGGGTCCGAGTGCATGGTGGCCAGGAAGATCCAGTAGGTGATGCCCAGCAGAGCGCTCCACAGCACCAGAGTCACCCCGGCACCGATGCGATCGACCATGTAACCGGACACGATGCAGCCGATGCACACCGCCACGATCGCCAGACTGTTGGCGGAGAAGGCGGCGGCACGAGTCAGCCCCTCGAGCTCCGCGATCAGGCTCGGTGTCATCAGGATCACCACCACGATGGCGGCGGTCAGCACCCAGGTGACGGCCATCGCCACGGCAATCGCCGGACGCTGTTCACGCAGGATCATCTTCAATGGCAGCTCGGCGGCCAGCGCCTTCTTCTGCTGCATCTCGGCGAAGACCGGGGTCTCGTGCAACCAGCGACGCAGGTAGACCGAGAACAGCCCGAACACGCCACCGATGATGAACGGAATCCGCCAGGCGAAATCACTCACCTCTTCCGGGGTATAGACACTGTTGATGGCACTGGCCATCAGCGAGCCGAGCAGGATGCCGCCCACCAGCCCCATCGACAGGGTGCCGCAGGCCAGACCATTGTGACGCGGTGCGACGTGTTCGCTGACGAACACCCAGGCCCCCGGCACCTCACCGCCGACTGCCGCACCCTGGAAGATGCGCAGGATGATCAGCAGCAGCGGCGCCCACATGCCGATGACGGCATAGGTCGGCAGCATGCCCATCAGCAGGGTCGGCAACGACATCATGAAGATGGACAGCGTGAACATCTTCTTGCGACCCAGCGTATCGCCGAAGTGGGCCATGATGATGCCGCCCAGCGGGCGCGCCAGATAACCGGCGGCGAAGATACCGAAGGTCTGCACCTGACGTAGCCATTCGGGAATGTCGGGCGGGAAGAACAGCTGACCGACGACGGTGGCGAAGAACACGAAGATGACGAAGTCATAGAACTCGAGAGCGCCGCCGAGTGCGGACAGGCCAAGTACCTTGATGTCACCACGCTTGAGCGAATTTTCGTTGGGCAAATCGTGGGCAGCGGTGGCTGAGCCCGCTGCGGGGACGGAATCGTTCATGGATCTCTGTAGCTTCAGCTGCAGTAACCCCAGCCTTCTAGGCGATGACGGATATCCTCGACCCGCTGACGATTCTTGCCGAGGTCGGAATGTCCCATGCGTGACACGCTGCGTACATGACAGACGCCTTCCTGTTCATTGCAGACGATTTCCACGTCATCGACGAAGCCCAGCAGGGGCGTGTGGAATTCCGCATGCAGATAACCGTCATCCGTACTGATGATTTCCGCATGACCCATGGATTCGATGATGCTGTGCATCTTCTCCATCGCGCTCAGGCAACAGTCCGTCGGCATCGGGAGCGGCGCTACGTAATGCTTGCTGTCAGAGGCCTGGGAGCTGACCCCGTTGGGGGTACTCGGGGCTGGTGCCAGCAGCCCATCATGCAGGCCGAGGTTATCGGGGCGAGGTGAGGCAAAAAGACCGTGGCGCATTGCGATTCCTTCCTGTCATCTCTGGGCATCGGCAACGGCTTCCCATGTTGCCGGCCTGATTGTTGTTCACCCTGACGCTGCCATCGCCGGGGCTTGTCGGATTTCGACACAGGCCTCGACTTTCAGCGTAGCGACTTTTGTCGATTTTGCCCGTGAACGGGATTGATCCAGATCAACTGCCTGAAAATGCGCTCCAGACACCGCAAGGAACGCATCGTGAGCTTCCGCTTTCTGCATACCTCGGACTGGCATCTCGGCCAGAGCTTCCATGGCCAGAGTCGCCATGTCGAACATGCCGCCTTTCTCGACTGGCTGCTGGCACGGCTCAAGTGTCTGACCCCGGACGCCCTGCTGATCGCCGGTGATCTGTTCGATGTAGTCAATCCGAGCCTCGCCGCCCAGGAGCTGCTCTACGACTTCATCGTGCGCGCCCACGAGCAGGACGCGGCGCTCGAGATCGTGATGATCGCCGGCAATCATGACTCCGGCTCACGCATCGAGCTGCCAGCCGCATTGCTCGCGCGTCTCAAGACGCATGCATTGGGTCGCGTGCGCTGGGTGGATGATTCCGCCGACGGCGGCGATGCCCACAGCCTCGACTGCCAGCATCTGCTGGTGCCCTTGCATGATCGTGATGGCAAGCGCCGCGCCCTGTGTCTGGCGGTGCCCTTTCTGCGCCCGGCCGAGGTCACCGGCCTGGGAGCTGGCGAGGATGAGAGAGTCGCAGGACGTGGACAAGCCTGAGCGCACCCGCAGCGAGGCCTATCGCGCGGGAGTGGCCCGTGTGCACGAGCAGCTGGTCAGCGCGGCGCGTGCCGCCCGCCAGCCCGGCGAGGCGCTGATCGCCATGGGCCACGCGCACATGCGAGACGGCGAGGTCTCCGAGAACAGCGAGCGTCCGATCCTGATGGGGGGCGAAGAGGCGCTCTCGACCAGCCTGTTCCCCGACGACATCGCCTATGTGGCGCTCGGCCACCTGCATCGTCCGCAACGCGTGGGCGGCCAGGAGCGTATCCGCTATTGCGGCACGCCGCTGGCGATGGACTTCTCCGAGGTCGATTACGGTCACCGCGTGCTGGAGATCACTCTCGAAGACGAGACACTCGTGGGCGTCGAGGAGCATCGCGTGCCCTGCCATGTCGCGCTCACGCGCATCGGGCCTGCACCGCTGACCGAGATCACCGCCCAGCTCACGGCGCTGGTCGCCGAGGCAGACCGTGAACTCGAGCCGGCACGCTGGCCGTGGCTTGAGGTGAGCGTGCAACTGGAGGCGCCCGTGATCGACCTGCGCGCGCGCATCGAGGCGCTGCTGGAAGGCGCGCCGCTGCGGCTGATCAAGCTGGTCACCCGCTATCCGGCGCCCAGCGCCGAGAATCGCGCGCCCAAGGGCGTGAAGCTCGATGAGCTGGGACCGATGGGGCTGTTCGAGCGCCACTATCGCGCCACCTATGACAGCGAGCCGGCCCCGTCACTGATCGAGGATTTCGCCCAGCTGCTCGAGGAGGTCGAGATCGCGCGTGAGGCACGCCTGGCAGGGGAACCGAGCAAGACCACCAAGCCCAGTCGCCAGGACGACAAGACAGCCTCAGCAGACAAGGCCAAGGGAGGTCAGTCATGAAGATCCTCGCCCTGCGCCTCGACAACCTGGCCTCGCTGGCCGGCGCGCATGAAGTCGACTTCGAGAAGGCGCCGCTGTCCGATGCGGGCCTGTTCGCCATCACCGGCCCCACCGGCGCTGGCAAGAGCACGCTGCTCGATGCCCTGTGTCTGGCGCTCTACGGCACCACGCCACGCCTGCGCCAGACCCCGAGCGGCGGTCAGCTGGAGGATGTCGGCGAGCATCAGCTGACCCTCAAGGACCCGCGCAGCCTGCTCCGGCGCGGCTGCGGCGAAGGCAAGGCCGAGGTGGACTTCATCGGCCGCGATGGCCTGCGCTATCGCGCCGGCTGGACGGTCAGCCGCGCGCGCGGCAAGCCCGGCGGACGCCTGCAGAACGCCAAGCAACATCTCCAGCTGCTGCCCACGGCCGATGACACCCAGTCAGCTCAGACCCTCAATACCACCAGCAATGACGCCAAGGCGTTGATCATCGACAGACTGGGACTGAACTTCGAGCAGTTCACCCGCGCCGTACTGCTGGCCCAGAGCGAGTTCAGCGCCTTCCTGCGCGCCAACGACAACGAGCGCTCGGAGCTGCTGGAGAAACTGACCGATACCGGCCACTACTCCGATATCTCGATCGCCGCCCACGAGCGTGAGCGCAGCGCCCGCGAGGCCGTCAACGAGCTCGAACGCCAGCTGGATGGCCAGCTGCCGGCAAGCCCGGACGAGCGCCAGGCACTCGAGGATGAGGTCCGTCTACGCCAGACGGCCATGACCCGCCTCAGCGAACAGCATGATGCGCTGACGGCCTATCACCAGTGGACCACCACGGCGGGCGAGCTCGAACAGGCCCTGGGTCAGGCGCAGCTTGAACAGAAGGAGGCTCACGCCGCCAGTGCTGCGCTATCCCGTCAGCGCGAGCAACTCAGCGCCCTGGAAGCCCTCGCACCGATTCGCCCTGCCCTGCTGCGCCTCAAGGCGATCTCGCCGCAGCATGTCCAGCTGACCACGCAGCTCACCCGAGTACAGCAACAGCTCGGCACTCTGTCACCACGCACCGAGCAGGCCCGGGCCGACAAGCAGGCCGCCGATGAACGCATGCAGCGCTGCGAGACCTGGCGTGGCGAGCAACTGCCCAAGCTGGAAGAGGCCCGTCAGGTGGCCTCGCGTCTGGCGCAACAACGCGAGACACATGTCAGCCAGCAGAGTGAGCAGCAACGCCTGCGCGACACGCTCGTCCACCATCAGCAGGAGCTGGAGACACAGGATCGACAGCGCCAGCAGCTGGATCAGCAACTCCAGCAGCTGCAGGCGACGCTGGTCGACGAGTCCGGCCAGCCGCTGAGCGATGCCGAAGACCATCGGGACCAGCTGCAACGTCAGCGCGATGCATTGCTGCAGCTGAAACCTGTGCTCAGCGAGCAGATCAATGGCCTGGCCCGCCGTGATGAGGTCCAGCAGCGCCTTGTCGAGCTGGAGCAGCAGCTGCCTCGGCAGCAACAGGCGTTGCGCGATGTGGCTGCCCGGCAGGCCCAGGCATTGCAGGCCCGTGATCAGGCGCGCCACGAGGAAGACGCCGAGCGCCGCCAGCAGGAGCAGGAGCGTCTGGCACGCAGCGACAACGTGATGGCGCTGCGCCGTGGGCTGGTCCATGGCGAGGAATGTCCGGTATGTGGCAGCCATGAGCACCCCGCCGCCGCCCAGGCCGCGCCGGCCGAGGCGCTGATCGCTCAGCTGGAACAGCAGGCCCGCGAGCGCCTTGAACAGCGCCGACAGGCCACGGCCACCGCGCAGCACGCCATGGAGGCGGCCAGTCACGAGCACGCACGTCTCGAGCAGCAGCTCGGCTACCTGCAGGAGGAACAGGCGCAGCTGCACACGGAGCGGCAACGTCTGCAGCAGCAGGCGCAGACCTGTCAGTCGAACCTGACCGACATTCTGGCTCGGCATTCGCTGTCAGAGCAGCCGCTGCTTGAGTCCCTGCCCCAGCTGCCTGCCGCACGAGCACTGGAACTGATCGAGCAGCGCCTTGGCGAACTGGACGCCCGCCAGAACACGCTGGTGACGACGCTGCGTCAGCTGACGCCGCTGCGGGAGCAACGCCAGGCACTGGCGACACGCCACGCCACGCTGACGACGCAATGCCAGCATGGCGAAGCACAGCTTCAGCAATGTGAGGCACGCATCGCGGCGCTGGCGAGCGAGATCGAGCAGCTGAGCGGCACGCTTGCCCAGCAGCTGAGCGCAGACCCCAGGCGACAGCATGCCAGCGTGAGCGACTGGTCCGACTGGGTCGAATCGCTGACCACCCGCATGCGCAACGAGCAGGAGGATGCGCGTCAGGCGCTGCAGGCGCTGAGCGACCAGCAACAGCAGCTGACGCAGCAGCAGGCCAACCTGCAGCAACGCCAGACGGAGCTGCAAGAGGAGCAGCGCGCGCTCGACAGCGAACGCGCGCATTGGCAGGCCGCGAACCCTGGCCTGGATGACGCGCGTATCGAGGAGTTGCTGGCCGTCGAGGATCACGACCTGCAGGCACTGCGCCAGCAACTGCGTAGCGCCCACGAGCGAATCGCACGCGCGGATGCCCTGTGTGAGGAGCGCAATGCGCGTCAGCTCAAACACTGGCAGGCCGCTCGGACCTCCGACTGGCAGGCAGCGCTCGAACAGCTGGCAGCGCCCGCCCCGGAAGAAGGAGCCGCTGGCACACTGACGGATGCGCCGCCAGGGCCCGAGGACGACACCCGCGAGCTTGGCGAGGCGCTGGCCAGTCTGATCACGGCACTCAAGGCACCGCTCAATGCCGTGCGCGAGGCCCATCAGACGGCACAGGCAGCGATACTCAATGATGATCAGCGCCGCAGTGGCAGCGCCGCGCTTGCCGAGCGTCTCGCAGCCGCGCGGGCCGAACATCAGCGTTGGGGGGCGCTGTCGGAGCTGATCGGCAGCGCCAGCGGCGCCAGGTTCCGCACCATCGCCCAGGCCTTCAATCTCGAGCGCCTGATCGAGCATGCCAATCTGCACCTGACCAATCTGGCACGTCGCTATCGTCTGGCCCGCGGCGCCAGCCCGCTGGGACTGGTGGTGGTGGATACCGAGATGGGTGATGAACTGCGCAGCGTTCACTCGCTGTCCGGTGGCGAGACCTTCCTTGTCTCGCTGGCACTGGCGCTGGGCCTGGCGGGCATGGCTTCCGGCGAGCTGCGCATCGAATCGCTGTTCATCGATGAGGGCTTCGGCAGTCTCGACCCGGATTCGCTGGCGCTGGCGATGGAGGCATTGGATGGCCTGCAGGCCAGCGGCCGTCGCGTCGGGGTCATCTCGCATGTGGCCGAGATGCATGAGCGCATTCCGGTGCGTATCGCGGTGCGCCCCTCGGGCAACGGCCAGAGCCGTCTGGAGATCGAAGGCTAGCTAGGCATCACGGAGCCGCTTGAGACGCCGGCTGGCGAGCTGATCCGCCAGTCGGGTCGGCTCGGGCAGCTTGGTCTTGCCCAGACAGTGCAGGGTCATCGAAAGCGCCGTGTCCAGATTCATGCGCTGGCCCGGCGAGACGAACACCGGCTTGACCTTCGCGCGTGAGCGCAGCACGGCGCCCAGCTGGCTGCGCTGTTCGCGTCTGGGCAGCGCGGTGTCCTCGATGATGCCGAGCTCGGCATCCGCCTCGCGTACGCGATCCGTCAACGCGACCCAGTCACCACGCGCATCGCCCGGCTCGCCATGCTTGCCGCACAGACGCTTCTTGGCCACGCCGAAGGACGGCAGGTCACACCACAGGCCGAGATGCGCCGCCACGCCCAGGCGGCGCGGATGGGCAATGCCGTGACCGTCCACCATCAGGCATTCGGGCGGCCGCTCGAGTGCCTCAATGGCGGCGATGGCAGCGGGCAGCTCCCGAAATGACAGCAGGCCCGGAATGTAGGGCATGCGGGTCGGCTGACGGATCAGCTGCTGCTCAAGGGGTTCCAGCGTCGCCAGATCCAGCGTCACCACCGCCGCACGTGTCACCTCGCCTGCATCCTCGAAGCCGATATCGACCCCCGTGATGGTCGCCGGCCAGTCCTCGGAGCTTGCTCCCCAGGGCGGCGTCAGCGTCAGTCGCGTCGCCATTACGCGTTGCATGGCAACGGCGTCGGCAGGGTCGAGATTCCAATCGTGCAGTGCTGTCGTCCACTCACTCATGCACTTACTCATGCATTCCCTCACGGCGGTTGCGGGTCTCTCCCTCTCAGATGCTATCGATCGCCCTCACCTTCAAGTTGCTTGCCCAGTGAACGCAGCACCTCCGCCGCCTGGTTGCGGAAGCTGTCCAGCCCGTTGCCGACCTCCCCCATGCTGCGTTCCAGCTGACGCGAGAGCCGATTGGAAAGCGGTTGATCCGCGCGTGCCGCCAGCTGCTCCGGCGTCATGTCGAGCACCAGGCGGTAGCGGATGTCGCCGGGGGCCGCGGCGGCGAGCGGATCACTGACGGCTTCACGAGTGAAGCGCGCGAAGTCGATGCTGGCCGCCTTGTCACCGCCTTGCGGGCGGACCAACAGACGATGGATCTGGCCACGCGTATCACTGAGCACATCCTCGACCCGACCCAGCACCTCGCCCTGCGGCGTGACCACCGGCGACAGCCGCAGGGCCTCCAGCGAGACCAGCGGGACGCGAATCTCCGGCGTGGCGCTGCTGGCGGGCATGCCGGACTCGGCATGGGCCGCGCTGAGCGACAACCAGGGTGTCGCCAGCAGAGCGCACAGCATCAGCTGGCGGGCGGGCGCGGCCTTCAGGCCACGGCGCAGGGCATCGAGTGAAGAGATCATGTGGGCATCCTCGGGAAATGATGGACGGTGGACGCTCCACCGCTATGCCAGAACAGGATACCAGCCCCTGTGGCGCCTTTCGTCCAGGCACAAAAAAACCGGCACCTCGTGAGAGGTACCGGTCTTTTCAGCAGCCGTGGCCAGCACTGTGTTCAGCGCCGGCCAGACTCAGGCCTGATCAGGCGCGACGACGGTCGTCGTTGCCACCTTCACGGCGCTGCGGACGAGCGCCCGCACCGTCTTCTGCCAATTCCAGCGGACGGCCAGCGACGCGAGCACGCGCCATCTTGGACACGATGCTGGTCGGCAGACCGCTCGGCAGTTCCACGACACTGTGCGTGTTGCGGATGTCGATGCGACCGATGCGCGAACCTTCGATGCCACCTTCGTTGGCGAGAGCGCCAACCAGCTGACCCGGCTTGACGCCGTCACGATGGCCGACGGCCACACGGTAGAGCTTCATGCCTTCACGTGCGACCGGCGCAGAGCTGCGACGCTCACCACGCTCCGGACGCTCCGCTCCGCTCAGGACGCTCGTTGCGACGCGCACCCGGCTTCGGCAGGGACTGGATCGGCGTCTCTTCGGCGCGAGCCATCTTGACGAAGACCGCGGCCAGCTCGACCGGATCATGACCTTCCTCGATCAGGCTCTGCACCAGGGCGCGGTGGCCATTGGAGCTGCTGCCCAGGGCTTCGACGACGCGAGCACGGAAGGCCGCGTCACGGTGAGCACGGATCTCTTCTTCGCTCGGCAGCTGGCGTTCGGTGATGCGCTGGCCCAGAGCCTGCTCCATCCAGCGAACCTTGCGCATCTCGCGACCGCTGACGAAGGTGATGGCGCGACCTTCACGACCGGCACGACCGGTACGGCCAGTACGGTGGACGAAGGATTCGCTGTCACCCGGCAGGTCGTAGTTGAAGACGTGGGTGATACGCGCCACGTCCAGACCACGAGCGGCGACGTCGGTCGCGACCAGCACGTCGACCTTGCCACGCTTCAGACGCGTCACGGTACGCTCACGCAGGGACTGGTCCAGATCACCGGACAGTGCCGCAGCGGAGATACCGCGAGCCATCAGCTGCTCGACGACGGTGGTACAGGCGGCACGAGTCCGCACGAAGACGATGGCGGCATCGACGGTCTCGACTTCCAGCAGGCGAGACAGCGCTTCCAGCTTGGCGCCGCCTTCGACACGCACCATCATCTGCTCGATGGTGGAAGCGGTCTTGGATTCAGACTTGATGGCCACCTTGATCGGGTCAACCAGGTAGCGGTTGACGATACGCTCGATCTCGGTCGGAAGCGTCGCGGAGAAGAACACGCGCTGTGCTTCCTTCGGGGTATCGGCGACGACGCGCTTGACGTCATCGATGAAGCCCATGCGCAGCATCTCGTCGGCTTCGTCCAGCACCAGGGCGGACAGGCCGTCGAGCTTCAGGCTCTTGCGATCCAGGTGGTCGATGACACGACCCGGAGT
Organism: Cobetia sp. ICG0124; assembly: GCF_004006355.1. Classification (NCBI taxonomy): domain Bacteria; kingdom Pseudomonadati; phylum Pseudomonadota; class Gammaproteobacteria; order Oceanospirillales; family Halomonadaceae; genus Cobetia; species Cobetia sp. ICG0124. The sequence goes on from NZ_CP024893.1 coordinate 2,862,313, forward strand.
ACCGACGACGATCTGGGCGCCGCTCTTCAGGCTGCGCATCTGCTCGCGGTAGTCCTGACCACCACACAGGGTGGCAACTTCCAGGCCACGCATGAACTGGCCGTAACGAGTGAAGTTGACAGCGACCTGCTGAGCCAGCTCACGGGTCGGAGCCAGCACGAGAACCTGCGGCTCGCGGCGGTCGAGGTCCAGACGGGTCAGCAGCGGCAGAGCGAAGGCCGCAGTCTTGCCGGTACCGGTCTGGGCCTGACCGATCATGTCACGGCCATCGAGCAGGCTCGGGATGGTCTGGGCCTGGATGGGGGACGGTGTTTCGTAGCCCAGCTTCTCGAGAGAGGTCAGGACGGCAGGCAGCAGGGCAAGATCGCTGAAGCGATCGACGACGGAAGTCGTGGTCATGTATATCTCACACCTAAATGGCTACAAGTGAAGCTTGTAGCTGAAGAATGGGTCGGCTTGAACCGACACGAAGCGTAAGGGCTCCGTCTGGCGATGCCGTCAGGCACGAGGCGCTGGCATCATCAGAAAAAACGTACGAGTGCTTGGACGTCTTGGCATGGACGGGCCCGGGTTGCTCTGATGGCAGACGCATTTCCGCTATCAGGCACAACGCTGCGGCGACCGTACAGCAACCAGAGGCTCTCCACTTGAGAGTCTCGGGGCGCTCCATCATGCACACTGTGGACTGGGACGGGTCTTGCGTCGCGGCGGCCGGACATCGAAGGATCGAGGGGTCACGGAGGGCTCGGGGCAAGCTACGCCACTCGGTCCGGGAGGCGCGAAATCACCGGCTTCGGCTACTCAGGATGGTGGGTCACTACATGCGAGGAGCTGGCATTCTAGCAGTCCCTCGCGCATTCTGCATCCTTTCTTTTGACCTTGGTCGCAGGCCAGGCGTCTACCGGCCCCGCCGAGCCCATCACCACGCTGTGGGTCGATGCTGACGCCTGCCCGCGCGCGGCGCGCGACATCCTGGTCCGCGCCGCGGAGCGGACCGCGACCCCCACCTGGTTCGTGGCCAATCATCAGGTGCCGCTGCCACGCTCGGTGCATGTCAAGGCACTGTCCGTCCCTGCCGGTGCCGATGCGGCGGACCAGTTGATCGTCGAGCGCGCCCGGCCCGGCGACATGGTGATCACGTCCGACCTGCCGCTGGCGCTGGAGGCGATCGAGAAAGGCGCGCTGGTGATGACGAGCCGCGGCGAGACACTGGATGCCAACAACATCCGCGCCAAGGTTCAGATGCGCGATTTCATGGAGAGCATGCGTTCCAGCGGCGAACACACCGGCGGCCCCTCCGCCTATGGGCAGCGCGAGCAGCGCGACTTCGGCAATGCGCTGGACCGCTGGCTGGCCAAGGCCAGACGAACCAGGCCGTGAGGCCGAGCGAATGCCCTGCCCTGTCAGGCGCTCACGATCATGCGGTGCCTCGAGATCCAGCGTCGGGCCGAGGGGCACGATACCGGTCGGATTCACCGCCAGCTGACTGCCGTAGTAGTGGGTCTTGATCTGCGCGAGATCGCAGGTCTCGGCGACGCCCGGCCACTGGTACAGCTCGCGCAGGTAATTCGAGAGATTGGGATAGTCACTGATGCGGCGCTGATTGCACTTGAAGTGGCCGTGATAGACGACATCGAAGCGCAGCAGCGTGGTGAAGAGGCGGATGTCCGCTTCGGTCAACCACTCACCGACCAGATAGCGCGAGTCGGCCAGACGGCGTTCCAGTGAATCCAGGCAGGCGAACAGCGCGGTGAAGTGACGCTCATAGGCCTGCTGGCGGGTGGCAAAACCGGTCTTGTAGACGCCATTGTTGACCTTGTCGTAGATCTCGGCATTGAGAGCGTCGATCTCGCCGCGCAGGTCTTCGGGAGAGAAGTCCAGGTCATTGCCGGTCAGCGGATCGAAGGCGTCGTTGAAGATGCGCACCAGGTCAGCGGATTCGTTGTTGACGATGCACCCCGCCTTGCGATCCCACAGCGCCGGTACGGTGACACGGCCGGTGTAGTGCGGGTCGGTCATGGTGTAGAGCTGATGGTGGTAGCGCACGCCGTTGATCGGATCGCCACTGGAGCCCTCTTCCTCGAGATAGCTCCAGCCATGTTCCAGCATGTAGGGGCTGGTGAAGGACATGCCCACGACCGACGTCAGTCCCTTGAGAGAGCGCATCACCAGCGCACGGTGGGCCCACGGACAGGCCAGCGAGACATAGAGATGGTAGCGCCCGACTTCGGCGGGCACGGCAGACTGGCCGTCAGGGCCCTGCTCGGCCGTACCGGGGGGTACGACCCAGTCACGCAGGCTGGCACTCTCGCGCTTGAATTCCCCGCCATTGCTGTCGGTATCGTAACCACGGTTCTGCCAGGTGCCATCGACCAGTAAGCCCATATCTCACGCTCGCCGCCGTTGAGCAAGGGCAAGGGCACGAGTGCCCCCTGGGTCAGCGCCTGCGAGATTCGTGAACGCGGCAGCCAGGCAAAGCCCAGGCCACGCTCGGCGAGATCGACGGACGTCGCCAGATGACTCACCGTCCAGCGCTCTTCTGCCTTCAGCCAGCCGGCATCCATGCCTGTCGAGCGACTGCTGTCGCGCACCACCAGCTGCCGATGCTGTTCGAGGTCACGCAGATCCAGCGGCCGTCCCAGCGCATGCAGGGGATGCCTTGGCGCCGCTACCGCCACGAAGGTTTCCCGCACCAGCAGGCTACCAAGCTGCCCTTCCTGTGGCAGCGCGCTGACCAGCAGATCGACCTGGCCGGCATCCCAGAGCTCACTGCCACCCGTCAGGGTGGTTTCGTGCAGCTGTATCCGTACCTGGGGATAGGCCGCGGAGAACCCCTCCAACGCACGGGCCAGCAGGTCCGAGGGAAACAGCTGGTCCACGGCCAGGCTTATCTCGCTCTCCATGCCTTGTGACAGCGCCTGGGCCACATCCTCCAGCGCGCTGGCACTCTCGATCAACTGGCGTGCGCGACGCAGGAGCATCTCGCCGGCCTCGGTCAGGCGCACGTTGCGCCCCACCGGCTCCAGCAACGGCACTCCCAGCAACGCCTCCAGGCGATGCACCGCATGATTGAGCGTGGAGGGGCTCTTGTGCACGGCCTCGGCGGCTCGGGCAAAACTGCCATGATCGACCACGGCGGCCAGCATCTGCCATTGGGCCAGAGTCACTCGAGACGACATCGGACATTCTCTTACAAAATTTAACAGCAAGCAGATATTACTGTGAGAACAGCGTTTCTTAAGCAAAAATGGCGGGATTTTCGACTGTCCTCATAAAACAGACACCGCTAGCACGACCCCTGATGATCAAAACAGGGTTGAATTCCTAATACTGGACATGTGTCCAGCCTATCGAATGCGCAAAAGCTTGGTTAAGGTTCGGATGCGAATCTGTCGTCTTCTGTTCTGTTCACTTCATCACATCATCGGTCAACTATGCTGCGAATCCTTCATTCGCTCCCACGCGTGCACAAGTATCTTCTTTTACCTGTTGCCACAATGGTCACCGTGCTGGGCGCTCACAAGCTTCTTGAAACTCTGGACTCTCAAGAGATCTCACCTGCCTCTCGCCACCTCGCCATCGACCTGGCCAATGCCAGCTCGGAGGTGACGAACGCATTACCGGTTGCCATCGCGCACGCGCAACAGACGCCTGCTCCGCTGGCCACGGCCTGGCGAGGTGCCACTCTCCGCGCTGACGCCGAGTGAGGTCATCGATGTCGACTTCGACATGCCGGTGATGTTGACCGACGCCAACTACCCTGCCGGTGAAGCTGAGCCCGGCCCGATCGTGGCACTGGCACCTTCTGCCGTGAAGACGGCCGAGGCGGTGATCGCCACCGCGACCGATGAGCAGGCCGGCGGGACCTCCTACGATGATCTGTCCGTCGATCCGGTCGAGCTGGGCGAGAGCCCGACGCTGCAGACCGAACTGGCAGCCAAGGAAGTCTATGTCCCGGAATGGCAGACCTACACCGTTCAGGCGGGCGACACCTTTGCCGTGATGGCGGAGCGTTCTCTGGGGCTCGGCTATCGCGAGACCACCCGCATCATCAAGTCGCTGCCGGACAAGCGTGTGCTGACCCACTGGCGCATCGGTGACAGCCTCGACTACAAGCTCGACGAGGACGGCAACCTGCTGGCGCTGCGCATCATGAAGGATGCGCGTCGCGGCTTCATGGTCAAGCGTGACCCTCAGCAGGATTCCTTCAGCGTCGCCAAGATAGAGAAGGCCACTCAAGCGACCCAGCGTCTATTCGCCGGTACCGTCAGCGGCAGCTTCTCGCTCTCGGCGGAGGCCACCGGTCTTGGCGTGGCGGATGTCACCCAGCTGACCCAGGTACTGGGCAAGAAGATCGATTTCCGTCGCGATACCCGCAAGGGCGACAAGTTCCAGGTGCTGGTCGAGTCCGACATGATCGATGGCACCAGCACCGACTCGCGCATTCTGGCCGCCCGCTACGAGGGTACCCGCAAGTCATTGACCGTGGTGCGCAATGCCGCCGATGGCCGCTACTACACTCCGGACGGCAAGGGGCTCGACCCGGCCTTCAATCGCTACCCGCTGGCTCACAAGGCGCGCATCAGCTCGCCCTTCAACCTGAGCCGCCGCCATCCGGTCACTGGTCGCATCAGCCCGCACAAGGGCACCGACTTTGCCGTTCGCGTCGGTACACCGGTCCTGTCCACGGCTGATGGCGTGGTCGAACTGGTCGGCAACCACCCGCTGGCGGGCCGCTACCTCGTGCTGCGCATGGACAATGGCTACAAGACCCGCTACCTGCACCTCTCCAGACCTCTGGTCAAGAAAGGCGAGCGCGTGAAGATGGGTGAGAAGATCGCCCTGTCCGGCAATACCGGCCGCTCCACCGGCCCGCACCTTCACTATGAGGTGATGGTCAACAATCGTCAGGTCGATGCCATGCGCGTCCAGCTGCCGAACAACAAGTCTCTGTCCGGCAAGGCGCTGGCCGCCTTCAAGCGTGAGTCACAGAACATGCTGGCCAAGCTGGAAGCCGCCGACAACACCGGCGCCATCGCCAAGGCATCGACGCCGACGGGCTCTGACGAAAGCTGATTCGCGCCCCGGTGATGTCGTTACTTCTTGATACCCTTGTTGGCGGCCTGCTCCAGCAGCTCTTCGGCTTCACTGGACGCCCCCTCCTCGCGCATCCTGGCCACATCCGCATACAGGCAGACGTAAGTGCCGCACGAGGCGCAGAAGACCTTGTCTTCCGGATTGTGCACCTGAGAGACGCGCATCCGCTTGCTACCACAGTCGGGGCACGGCTTGGGGATACGCAGTTCCTCGGATAGATCGGACATGTAACAGCCTCCTGTGCAGTCTCTGGCAAAAAAATCCCGGCCAATGGCCGGGAAAACACTCTCAGGCAGAACAGGACCTGAATCGGGAGTCAAGCCTGTGCATCAAGCTGCTTGATCACCTGGTTGGCCATCAAGGCAGGGTCGATGGTGGCACGCTTGCGAGCGCTGGCTTCAAGCCGGTCGCGCAGCATGAACCACACCCCGAGAAATTCGTCGCACTCGGCGCAGCTCACGATATCGTCATCTGCCGGGCTTTCTCCCAGATTGACGCGATTGCTGCCACAACGTGAACACTCCATGGGAACCTTGCGCACTGCGTTCATCTCGATGCCCTCCGCTGGATCCTTGATGAAAACTCTGAATCGACACGCAAGGAGTACGGCATGAGCAAGATGAACCGCAAACAGATTCTGGGTGCGATCACCGCGACCACTCTGCTGACCACCTCCGGCCTGGCCATGGCCAATCCGCAGGGACTCTACTCCGCTGATGAACTGATGGATGCTGACGTCTATCTGCAGAACGACGACCAGCAAGTCGTGGGTGAAGTGGAAGATGTGCTGCTCGACGACAACATGCAGGTCGCCGCGCTGGTGGTCGAGAGTGATGAAGTGCTGGGCCTTGATGATCAGCAGTACGTGGTCGAGACCGGCAAGTTCACGCTGGAAACCCGTCAGGGTGACGACATCGACAATCTCGAATATCGCATTCATGTGAACATGGATGAGGCTCAGCTCAAGGAACAGCCGCAGTACACCACCGACTGGTGGCAGGACACTCGCAAGAGCGCGGCCGCTGCCTGGGATGAGACCAAGGACACCGCTGCCAGCGCCTGGCAGGACACTCGTCAGGCAACAGCCAATGCCCTGACCTCGGCAGGCAACGCGATCAGCGGTGCCGCCAATGACGCCCAGGATGAGATGACAGACGAGACTCAGTGATATGGTGGGCCCAGCAGGACTTGAACCTGCGACCAATCGATTATGAGTCGAGTGCTCTAACCAACTGAGCTATGGGCCCGGACAGCGCCGCTATGATAGCGAAAGCCAAAGCGTCAGGAAAGCCCGAAAACTCAACAACATAGCGCCTTCGCGCCCCTATCAAGGCCCTCGCCCTGGCCGTTGCCATGAGTGGTATCGGCATCAGCGTGCCCAGCCAGGCAGCCTGGCAGCTGATCCCGGATGCCAGTGGCGCCACCGCCACGCTGACCGAACAGAAGGCGCAGGGCAATGTCGAGCACGTCCACCACCTGCGTGGGTTGAGCGGCACCGTCGGTGATGACGGCAAGATGAGCATTCCGCTCAGCGTCGGTCAGACCGACCTGCTGGACAAGGTCGGCGAGCTGCCGCCGTGGCTGTCAGGCGTCAGCCAGATGCGTCTCGCCACCCTGATACTGAATCTGGACCCCGTGGCTCTGGCAGCGCTGGAGACAGGCAGGACGACACGCATGCAGGTGCCCTTCACGGCCACCGATGGCAACCGCACTCACCGCGATACCCTGCCCCTGAACGTGACCCGCGAGAGTGCCGACCGCCTGAGCTTCGCCAACGCCGAGCCCATGGCGCTGGACAGCGCGGAAGTCGCCAAGAACCAGGTCGGCAGTACCCTGCTTGGCCTGCTGGGCTATGGCAATCTGGTCGGCGATATCCCCATCACGCTGCAGGGCGAGATGCAGGACCGCTGATCCCCCGCATAACAAAAATAATTCTCATTCATGGTTCAGAAATACCAACCCTGTACGTCTTCCCTCAGGAGAGAACGACAAACAAGAAGCATTCGCAAAAACATCATTCAGGATGGAACATCGTCACTCATGAAAGACTCCGCCACGCGACACCCGCATCAATCCCCATTGCTTTCACTGCCACGGCACCCGCTGGCACTGGCGATTGCCCTGAGCCTACCCTTCACCGGGCAGGCCGTGGCGGCCGACCATCGGGATGCTCAGGACGAGCAGCTGGATACCATGACGGTCACCACCACGGCGGCTACCAAGACGCAGACCGGTTACCTGGAAACTCCCCAGGCTGTCTCCACCATCACCCGTGATGACATCGACAAGCGCGCCGCCGAGACGGTGCAGCGTGCCGCGGACTACACGCCGGGCGTGTTCACCAATCAGATCGGTGCTTCCAACCGCTATGACTATCTGGTCCTGCGCGGCTTCTCCGATGGCAGTGTCAGCAACACCTTCCTGGATGGTCTGAAGCTGATGGGTGACTCGGGCTCCTACAGCTCGATGACCATCGACCCCTACTTCCTCGACAGCATCGAAGTCGTCAAGGGGCCGTCCTCCGTCCTCTACGGCCGCTCCTCGCCGGGTGGTCTGGTCGCGATGCAGTCCAAGCGCCCCGAGTTCCAGGACTCCGGCCAGGTGCGTTTCACCGTCGGTGACGACAACGAGCGCAGCGCGGCCTTCGATCTCACCGGCCCGCTGGACGACGAGAAGCGCATCGCCTATCGCCTGACCGGCCTTGCCAGCGCCGAAGACACCCAGGTCGATTCCGTCAGCGAAGAACGTTATGCCTTCTCGCCACAGGTCACCATGGATGTCACCGACGACACCACCGTCACCCTGATGGGCTACTTCCAGAAGGACCCGGAAGGCGGCTACCACTCAGGCCTCCCCTACGAGGGCACGGTGGTGAGTCACGACGGCATCAAGCTCGGCAACGACTTCTACGAAGGCGACGAGGACTACGAGGAATTCGATCGCACCGAACGCATGCTCGGCTATGACTTCGAGCATCGCTTCAATGACGATGTCACCGCGCGCCAGAAATTCCGCTACCTGCGTTCCGACGTGGATCTCGAGCAGGTCTACGCCTATGGCTGGGCCTCGGATACCGAGCTGACCCGCTACTACTCCGGTGGCGAGGAAAGCCTGCGTGCCTGGACGGTCGACAACCAGCTGGAGACCCGCTTCTCCACCGGCGACATCGATCACACCCTGCTGTTCGGTGCCGATTATCAGACCCGCACCAACGACGTGGACTGGGAATACGGGACCGCCAGCTCGCTGGACGTCACCAGCAGCAGCGATGCCGATGTCTCCATCTATGCCACCGAGAACCAGAAGCGTGAACTGGATCAGACCGGTGTCTACTTGCAGGATCAGCTCAGCTGGGGCCGCTGGAACCTGGCCGCCGGCCTGCGTCAGGACTGGGTCAACATCAAGAATACCGATCGCGACTACAACACCAGCAGTGAGCTGAACGACAACGAGATGAGCGGCCGTATCGGCCTGATCTACGGCTTCGACAACGGCATCTCGCCCTACGTCAGCTACTCCACGTCCTTCTCGCCGAACTCCTACACCGACGAGGATGGCGACCTGCTCGACCCGACCACCGGCAAGCAGGTGGAAGTCGGCATGAAGTACCAGCCCAACGGCACGCGTGATCAGTACAGCGTCTCGCTGTTCCGCATCAATCAGGAAAACGTCGCCTCCAAGGACCCGGAAGACAGCTACTACACGTCCTACGGCGAGATCGAGTCCCAGGGCCTGGAGCTGGAAGCCCGCACCCAGCTGACCCGCGACTTCGCGCTGCAGGCCGGTTACAGCTACACCGACGTGACCTATGCCAAGGCGGAAGATGGCACCGAAGGCAACGATGCCAACCAGGTGCCGAAGCACCAGGTCAGCGTCTGGGGTGACTACGCCTTCAACGAGGGCCCTCTGACCGGCCTGAATGCCGGCCTTGGCGTGCGTTACTACGCCGACATGTGGGCGGATTCCGAGAACACCGAGAAGGTCCCGAACTACGCACTCGTCGATGCCCTGGTCGGCTACGACCTGAGCCAGGTCGGCTGGAGCGGCACCAGCGTGCAACTCAACGTCAGCAACCTGTTCGACAAGGAATACATCGCGTCCTGCTACAGCACCAGCTTCTGCTACTACGGTGCCGAGCGCAGCGTGACCGCGACACTGACCTATGATTTCTGATTCCGACACGTCCGCCGTCCGTCGATTCTGAATCGACCCGCATGACCCGCCGGCGGCAAGGATGTCGCCGGCACCATCGCCCTGAACCACTCGTCGTCTGATACCTCTGGCGTGTGCCGCACATGACATCGAGATTGCCCGACAGGATTGCCCGACACAGGGGCGCTCGGTGACGACTCACTCTACGCGGCACTTGATGAATGTCCTGACTGGTCCTCGCTCCTGTGCCACCTGCCCTGGCTGGCTGCGAGTCTCTTCCAAGTCTTTATCTGCGAACATTCGCATAAGGTTATGTAATGCACAGCCTTCATGATTCCGCCGCCACCTATGGCGCGGCTGCAGGATCCCCCGCGTCTGCCCCCCAGGCCGCTGCCGCCGCGAGCTCCCTGTCCCGCTCGCCCAGCGCCGCCCTGTTCTCACCTGCCAACATGGATGCCTGGCAGGCCGGCATGCAACGCATCAGCAGTCTGGTCGCCGAACAGCTCGAGAACGTTCAGCAACCCTTCAGCGGCATCACTCCGGAAGCCCTGCGCCCGGCCTTTGCCGAGCTGGATCTCGAGACGCCCCTCGAGAATCTGGAAGCGGGCCTGGAGGAGCTCCAGTCGCTCTACCTGAAGGATGCCGTCTATTTCCATCACCCGCGCTACATCGCACACCTCAACTGCCCGGTCGTGCTGCCGGGTGTCTGGGCGGAAAGCCTGCTCGGCGCGATCAATTCCTCCCTCGACACCTGGGATCAGAGCGCCGGCGGCACCCTGATCGAACAGCGCCTGATCGACTGGACCACCGAACGACTGGGCCTGGGTCCGACCGCGGACGGCATCTTCACCAGCGGCGGCACCCAATCCAACCTGATGGCGCTGCTGCTGGCGCGTGACGCGGTCTGCGAGAAGCTGCCCAACCACCCCGGCAACCAGACCCACGGCCTGCCGCCGGAAGCCGGGCGCCTGCGCGTCTTCGCCTCCGGCATCAGTCACTTCAGCCTGCAGAAGGCCTGTGCCCTGCTCGGCCTCGGCCACAACGCCGTCATCCCCGTCGCCGTGGATGAGCGTCGCCGCATGGACCCGATTGCCCTGCGTGAGGCGCTGGACAAGGCGCGCGCGGAAGGCCTGATTCCGATGGCCGTGGTCGGGACCGCCGGTACCACCGACTTCGGCAGCATCGACCCGCTGCAGGCCATCGGCCGTGAATGCCATGCACGTGGCATCTGGTTCCACGTCGATGGCGCCTACGGAGGCGGTCTGATCACCTCGCGTCGTCACGGTCACTGGCTCAAGGGCGTCGAGATGGCGGACTCCGTCACCATCGATTACCACAAGACCTTCTTCCAGCCGGTCAGCTGCAGCGCCTGCGTGGTGCGTGATCGCACCCAGCTGCGCCACGTCACCTATCACGCCGACTACCTCAACCCGGAACTCCAGGCCCGCGAGGGCACACCGGATCAGGTCAACAAGAGCCTGCAGACCACGCGGCGCTTCGATGCGCTCAAGCTGTGGCTGACGCTGCGCCTGATGGGCGCCGATGCCCTCGGCGACATGCTCGATTGCGTGATCGACCTCACTCGCGAGGGCCATCAGCTGCTCGCGGCGGCACCGGACATCGATGTCGTTCAGGCCCCGGAGCTCAGCACCCTGGTGTTCCGCTTCCATGACGCCAACGAAGACACCCTCAGCGATGCACAGTGGGACGCCCTGAATCGCGAGATCCGCAAGCGCCTGTCGCGCAGCGGGGAAGCCATCGTCGCCGCCACCAAGGTCTCCGACCGTCAGTATCTGAAGTTCACGCTGCTCAACCCGGACACCACCCGCGACGACATCGCCGCGGTGGTCGAGCTGATCCGCCAGCATGGTCAGGCGCTGGTCAAGGCGCATCACCTCGCCGTCAGCACCACGGCCCAGGCAAGCCACGCCGCAGCACTGGCCGATGCCCCCGCCGCCAGCCGTCGCAGCCACACCACAGAAGCAAAGGAAATCCGTCATGCATGACACTTCGACTCCTCACGTCACCGACACAGCTGAAACGCGCAATGAGGTGCTCGACTTCGTCGCCATCGGCATCGGCCCCTTCAACCTGAGCCTTGCCTGTCTGAGCGAGCCGCTGGAGGACGTGAACGGCGTCTTCCTGGAGCGCAAGGCCGCCTTCGACTGGCACCCGGGCATGCTGCTGGAAGACGCCAGCATGCAGACGCCCTTCATGGCGGACATGGTCTCGCTGGCCGACCCGACCAGCCACTTCAGCTTCCTCAATTACCTGAAGCTGCATGACAAGCTCTACAACTTCTACATCCGCGAAGACTTCTTCCTGCTGCGCCGCGAGTACAACCAGTACTGCCAGTGGGCGGCGCGCGAGCTGACCAGCCTGCGTTTCGATCACGAGGTCCAGGACATCCAGCATGTCGGCGACATCTATGTGGTGCGCGGCACTCGCCCCAGCTCCGGCGAGGCCTTCGTCTATCGCGCACGCAAGCTGGTGCTGGGCACCGGCACCCAGCCGTATCTGCCCGGCGCTGCCGATGCGGTACGCGGCGAGGTGCCGGTGGCGGGCAGCCGCGTGTGCCACAACGCCCACTACCTGGCGCGCAAGGACGAACTGACGTCCCAGCCGGCCATCACCATCATCGGCTCCGGCCAGAGCGCCGCCGAGATCTATCTCGACCTGCTGCGCGAGATCGACCAGCACAGCTACCAGCTCAACTGGATCACGCGCTCGCCGCGCTTCTTCCCGCTGGAATACGGCAAGCTGACGCTGGAGATGACGTCACCGGATTACATCGACTACTTCCATGCCCTGCCGCGCGAACAGCGCAACACCCTGCTGGCGACCCAGAAGGGCCTCTACAAGGGCATCAATCTCGAACTGATCAACGAGATCTACGACACCCTCTACGCCAAGCAGCTGCAGGGCGTGGTGCCCACCACCCTGATGACCAATACCGAGCTGACCTCGCTGACTCGCGAGAGCGCCGATGGCGACTTCAGCCTGGGGCTCTATCAGCGCGAACAGCAGCAGGCATGGCGCCACGAGACCAGTGCCGTGGTACTGGCCACCGGCTATCACTACGTCGCCCCGCCCTTCTTGAAGAGCATCGAGTCACGCATCCGTCGTGACGCCGAAGGCCGCTACGCCGTCGGGCGCTTCTACGCCGTCGACGCGCAGAGCACCGCAGACGCCGAAGGCAATGAAGGTGACCAGTCGCCCTTTGCCGGCGAGATCTTCGTCCAGAACGCCGAGCTGCATACCCACTCGCTGGCCGCCCCGGACCTGGGCATGGCCTGCTATCGCAACAGCTGCATCCTGCGCGCCATCACCGGGCGTGAGGTCTATCCCATCGAGCGGCGCATCGCCTTCCAGAGCTTCGGCGCCCCGGGCGTTGAAAAGGGCAACGGCAACGGCTTCACGCCTCTGCCCGCCGCCCATCTGGCCTACGGCGAGACCGACCTGCATGCCAGTGCGGCCAGCGAAAAGACCGCCTCGTCCAGCACCGCCCCCACCGAGTCCTCACGCGCAGCGCAACACCGGGAGACCACCGCATGAACATGCCCGTCGACATCACCACCACCCGTGCCAACGCCCACAGCGCCGCGACCCCGGCCCAGCAGATCTTCGGCGAGACATCACTGGACACCTCCCCGGCACTCGACCTGCTGAGCCCGGTACCCGGCACACGTTTCACGCGCCGCTCGGTGGAGCTCGAACAGGCCCAGGCGCGCCTGCGCAAGCCGCAGGATGACAGCACGCCGGAGCGAGCGGAATTCGCGCTGCGTCCGCTGGATCTCGCCGCCGACATGGCGCTGGTGGACGAGTGGACCAGTGGCCCGCGCGCCAGCTTCTGGGGCATGAGCGAAGACCTGCTCACCACCAAGCACGATTTCTATCAGGGCCTGGAAGACAGTCGCCACGCCCAGGGCTGGCTCGGCCTCTACAACGACCAGCCGGCGTTTCTGGTCGAGCTGTATGACCCGGCACACGACCCGCTCGGCAAGCATTACGCCGTGCAGCCCGGCGACTTCGGCATGCACTTCCTCATCGCGCCGCGCAGCGATGACCAGGCCCCCATCAGCGGCTTCTCGCGTGCGGTGATCGAATCGATCATGGCGATGATCTTCGCCGGCCAGTTCCGTGACGAGCACGCCGCAGATACCGGTGAGGCAGTCCGCCCGGTCACTCGCGTGGTGGTCGAACCCGACAGCCGCAATACCGCCATTCACCCGCTGAATGCCGCCGTCGGCTTCGTCGATCACGGCCCGCTGGATCTCGACGGCAAGCCCGCGCGTCTGTGCTTCTGCTCCCCGCAGGACTTCCGCGCCGCCCTGGCGAGCCGCAGCCCGCGACTGGATACCGCCATCACCGCCAATCCGGCGGCGGCCGGCCAGCACCTCACCGGGCCGGACTGGCAGCAGGCCAATCGCCTGCTGGTGCGCAAGGCACTGGCCGAATTCAGCCATGAGCGCCTGATCCACCCGCAGTGTGCCGACGAGACCAACGCCCGCATCACGGATGGCTGGCATCATTACCGCCTGTCGCTGTCTGCCCCGGCGAGCGACAAGGCCCCCGTCAGTCGTCGTGCGGTGGAATATCGCTTCGTGGCGCGCCGCTTCCAGCTCGATCACTGGTTGATCGACGCGGCCTCCCTCCAGCGTCTGGACGCCAATGGCAAGGCCCTACCGCTGGATGCCCGCGAGCTGATTCTGGAGCTCAACGACGTGCTGGAGATTCCGCCGCGCCTGCTGCCGGTCTATCTCGAGGAAGTCAGCGCCACGCTCGCTTCCAGCGCCTGGAAGATGCAGCGCGCCGTGCGCGAGAATCAATCCGCCCGCGTGCTGGCCGGTGCCTCCTTCCAGACCCTGGAATCGGCGATGAGTGAAGGCCACCCGTGCTTTGTCGCCAACAATGGCCGCATGGGCTTCGATGCGCTGGACTACCGCGCCTACGCGCCGGAGGCCGCACAGCCCTTCGCGCTGGTGTGGATCGCCGTACATCGCGACAACGCGCATTACTCCGGCGTGGATGGTCTCGATCCGCGCCGTCTGCTGGAAGAGGAACTGGGTCACGCCGAACTGGCCCGCCTGGAGCATCAGCTGACGGCCAAGGGCCTCGATGCCGCCGATTACCTGATGATGCCGGTGCACCCGTGGCAGTGGAATCACAAGCTGGCGATCACCTTCGCCGCCGAGATCTCAAGCCAGCGCATCGTCTGTCTGGGACTTGGCGAGGACCGCTACCAGGCCCAGCAGTCGATCCGCACGCTCTACAACCGCAACCAGCCGGGCCGCCGCTACGTGAAGGTCGCGCTGTCGATCCTCAACATGGGCTTCATGCGCGGTCTGTCGCCCTATTACATGCGCGCCACGCCGGCCATCAACCAGTGGCTGCAGGGGCTGATCGACTCCGACCCGTCCTTCGAGACATGGGGCTTCCGTCTGCTGCGTGAAGTCGCCGCCATCGGCTATCGCGATGACGTGCTGGAAGATGCCGACCCGGCGGCCGTCGGCTATCGCAAGATGCTGGCCAGCCTATGGCGCGAGAGCCCGGAAGACGTCAAGGACGAGGGCGAGCGCCTGATGACCATGGCCGCGCTGCTGCACGTCGACAACGACGAGAAGGCGCTGCTGCCTGCGCTGATCGAGCGCTCCGGCATCGGCGCCGAAGCGTGGATCGACAAGTGGCTGACGGCCTACATGACGCCGCTGCTGCACTGCTACTTCAAGCATGATCTGGTGTTCATGCCGCATGGCGAGAACCTGATCATGCGCCTGCGCGATGGCGTGCCGTGTGGTGCACTGATGAAGGACATCGCCGAAGAGGCCGCGCTGTTCGCCACCGACGAGACCCGCGCCCTGGAGCTGCCGGAAGGAGTCGAGCGTCTGGTGGTCGAGGTGCCGGAACCGATCCGCATCCTGTCGCTGCTCACCGATATCTTCGACTGCATCTTCCGCTTCGCGGTACCGCTGCTGGTGCGCGAGCAGGTGATGACGGAAGACGCCTTCTGGTCACGCGTCGCGGCCTGCATCCATGACTACCAGGATGCGCACCCGGAGATGGCCGACAAGTTCGCGCGTCACGACCTGTTCGCGCCACGCTTCACGCTGTCGTGTCTCAACCGTCTGCAGCTGCGCAACAACCAGCAGATGGTCGACCTCACTGACCCCTCCGGTGCCTTGCAGCTCAAGGGAGAGCTGGACAACCCCATCGCCGCCTTCGCCCGCCACTGAGACCGCCTCCGAATGCTTCGCAGGCGGTCAGGCGCGTGCCTGCCAGACAGACATTGATAATGATTCGCAACACCAATATGATTGAGCTGCCCTCGCTGGACGCACTGTTTGCCCGCTATCACCAGGAGCTGATCGGATTCCTGACCCGTCAGCTGGCCTCGCATGATCTGGCGGAAGACATGTGCCATGACGTCTATCTGCGCCTCAGGATGACAGGGGAGCCGCCGCGCAATCCGCGCGCCTGGCTGTATCGGATCGCACGCAATCTGATCATCGATCATCACCGCCACCAGTCGCGCGCCCCGGTCTTCGAGGAAATGGAGGACGACGACGAGCGCCTCTCGGCGACACGCCTGGACCCCGAGCGCTGTCTCGCGCGGCGCCAGAAGCTTCAGGTGATCCAGCAGGCGCTCGCCGAGCAGCCCCACCATCTTCGTCAGTCACTCCTCTGGTATCGACTGGAAGGCGTGACCAAGCGTGAGATCGGCGAGCGTCTGGGGGTCTCGGAGCGCATGGCAGGCCGCTATGTCCAGCAGGCGCAACGCCATTGTGCGGATCGACTGACGGCCGCCGGCTGCTTTCGCGGTGAGACGCCTCAATGTTCACTCTCGACCAACTGCGCTTCACCCTCGGTCAGCGCTGTCTGCTGCAAGCCTCCGCGCTGGATTTCGCGCCGGGCAAGGTGCATGGCCTGATCGGTCACAACGGGTCCGGCAAGTCGACGCTGCTCAAGTTGCTGGCACGACAGATGCAGCCCACCAGCGGCCGACTGTCGCTGGATGCGCGTGCGCTCTCGGAATTCGGCAACCGTGAATTCGCACGCGCCGTGGCCTATCTCCCCCAGCACCTGCCGACCGCCGAAGCGCTGACCGGACGAGAGCTGGTCGCCTTCGGGCGCTATCCGTGGCACGGCCTGCTGGGGCGTCCCGGCGCCGAGGATGAGGCCGCCATCGAGCGCGCCATCGCACTGACCCACACCGAGGCCTTCGCCGACCAGCAGGTCGATACGCTCTCCGGCGGCGAGCGTCAGCGCGTGTGGCTGGCGATGCTGCTGGCCCAGGGCAGCCGCTATCTGCTGCTGGATGAACCGCTGGCGGCGCTGGATATCGCCCACCAGATCGAGGTGATGGAGCTGGTCTCGCATCTCAGCCACACCCTGGGACTGGGCATCATCATCGTGCTGCACGACATCAATCTGGCGGCGCGATATTGCGACCGTCTGGTAGCGCTCCACAGTGGCAAGGTGCTGGCCGAAGGCGCGCCCGACGAGATGATGAATCCCGCCACGCTCAAGGATATCTATGGCGTCGAGATGCAGGTGATCACCCCGGCGCATGGCCAGCAGCAGATCGCGGTGCCGGTATGAAGTGGCTGATGGCACTGATCGGCCTGAGCCTGCTGGCCGCGGGGTCCGCCAGCGCCGCCACGACGGGTGACGCCCATGAGGCAGGCACCAGCGGGCTTCGTCGATCGCCCCGTCGTGGCGCTGGACTGGACCCTGGCCGAGACCCTGACCGGACTCGGGGTGCGCGCCATGGGCGTGGGCCAGGTGGAGACCTACGCCAGCTGGGTGGCTCAACCGGCGCTGCCTCAAGGCACGCGGGATCTCGGCCTGCGCACCCAACCGAATCTGGAGCAGCTGGCCGCCCTCGCCCCCGATGACATCCTGATCAGCCCGATGCTCGCCAGCCTCACGCCACGCCTGTCGGCCATCGCGCCGGTCACCAGTGTCGCCATCTATACCCCGGATGCCGACACCTGGCAGACGCTGGTCGCGGCGACCCGCCAGCTGGGCAAGCTGACACAGCGCGAGCCACAGGCCGAGCAACTGATTCGCCAGAGCACGGCCCGACTGGCGGGCTACGCTGCCGCCTTGCGCCAGCAGAGCGCTCGCGAGGGTCAGGCGCTGCGCCCCCTGCTGATGGTGCAGTTCATGGATGACCGCCATGTGCGCATCTTCGGTGACAACAGCCTGTTCCAGGTGGTGATCGAGCGCATGGGCATCGACAATGCCTGGCAAGGCGATACCAATGCCTGGGGCTTCGCCACCGTCAGTCTCGAGAAGCTGGTGACCCTCAAGGGCCGCATGGTGGTGGTGGAACCCCTGCCACCCGGCGGACGCGAGGCCCTGGCGCGCAATGGTCTGTGGCAGGCCATGCCCGGCGTGCGTGAGAACAGCGCTGCCTCGGCGCCGCTGTTCCTGCCGCCGGTATGGAGCTTCGGCGCCCTGCCCTCGGCCAATCGCTTCGCCGACCTGCTCGCCGATCATCTGCTTGACGAGGACCTGAGGGAGAGATCACCGATGGCCACCCCTGAGCAGGTCATGAGAGAGCGTTCCTCTTCCGCCCCCAGTCCCCTTCGGCTCACTCCCGGCAGAGCCTGCAGTCTGCTCACGCTGGCCCTGCTGGTGCTGGGCAGCCTCGCCCTCAACCGAGACGGCCTGAGTCTGATGCAGGGCCTGACCGCACTGTGGGCATCCCCCGATGTCACGAATGCGGCCAGTCTCAGCCAGACGGATAGTGCCCTGCTCTCCGCCCAGCTGGTGGCCCATGTCAGCTGGTGGCCGCGATTGCTCTGCGCGCTGCTGGCCGGGGCTGCGCTGGGCATGGCGGGGGTGCTGATGCAGCAGGTGCTGCGCAACCCGCTGGCCGCGCCCACTACCCTTGGCGTTGCCAGTGGCGCGAGTCTGGCGATGATGCTGGCGACGCTGTTCGCCCCGGCGCTGATGGCCGGCACGGGTCTTGGAGGTGACGGCTTCCAGCTCGGCCGTGAATGGGTCGCGCTGGCCGGTGGCCTGGCCGCCATGGGGCTGGTATTCGCGCTGGCCTGGGCGCGCGGCATGTCACCGACCGTGGTGGTGCTGGCGGGTCTGGTGGTCAACCTCTACATCGGCGCGCTGGGCATGGTGCTGTTGCTGTTCCATCAGGAAGCCCTGCACGGCACCCTGGTATGGGGCGCAGGCTCGCTGGCGCAGAACGGCTGGGACGGCGTGACCACGCTGATCACCCGTCTGCTGCCGGGCATGCTGCTGGCACTGGTGCTGATGCGCCCGCTGGCGGTACTGGATCTCGACGAGGCCAATGCCAGAAGCCTGGGCGTCTCGCTGCGCAAGCTGCGTCTGATGAGCCTGGGGCTGGCGGTATTCCTGAGCGCCCGCGTGGTCAGCGTGCTGGGCATCATCGGCTTCATCGGCCTGGCCGCGCCGGCCTGCGTGCGTCTGATGGGCGCACGCCGCCTGGGTCAGCGCCTGCTGTGGGCACCGCTGTTCGGGGCACTGCTGCTGGCGGTGACGGACCTGGTGGTCGCCAGTCTCGATGGCCTGCTGCCCAACCTGATTCCCACCGGCGCGATGACGGCGGCCCTCGGCGCGCCGCTGCTGCTGTGGCTGATTCCGCGCCTGAAGATGGCGCAGGGAGCAGGCCCCGCCAGTCATCACGGCATGTCACTGACACATCGTCATCCCCGCCCCGATCGCCTGCTGGGCTGGCTGCTGGCAGGCGTCATCATCGCCCTGCTGCTGGCGCTTCTCGTCGGCAATGGCGCCGATGGCTGGACGCTTGGCGGTGACATGCTCCAACAGTTGCTGGCGGGCCAGACCAGCGTGCTGGACTTCCGTCTGCCACGCGTGCTGGCGGCGGCAGGCGCCGGCGTGCTGCTGGCCCTCGCCGGGACCCTGTTGCAGCGCCTGACCAGCAACCCGATGGCCAGCCCCGAGATTCTCGGCATCAGCGGCGGCACCGCCATCGCGTTGATGCTGACGCTGCTGCTGGTGCCGGAACCGGGCCAGCTGACCCTGCTGGGCGCGGGCGTCTGCGGGGCACTGGCCTGTCTGGCGCTGCTGGTGGCGCTCAATCATCGCAGTGGCTTCATTCCCGAACGCGTGCTGCTGTGCGGGGTGGCGATCACGGCGCTCTACGATGCGGTGCGCGGCATCATCCTCGCCGATGGGGACCCGCGCGGTCAGCAGATCCTGGCCTGGCTGTCCGGCTCCACCTACTACGTGGGCCTCTCCGCGGCGGTCGGCGTGCTCGCGCTGGCGATCGTCGCGGTGCTGCTGGTGCGCCCGCTGGCGCGCTGGCTGGACATCCTGCCGCTGGGCATGGCGAGCGCCAGTGCGCTGGGCATCGGCGTGACCCGCGCCCGTCTGGTGCTGCTGGGTGCGGTGGCGGTGCTCACCGCGCTGGCGACCCTGATCGTCGGCCCGCTATCCTTCGTCGGCCTGCTGGCCCCGCATCTGGCGCGTCTGCTGGGGCTGAGCCGCGCGCGAGAGCACATGCTCGGCGCGGTGCTGTGCGGGGCGCTGTTGATGGTGCTGGCGGACTGGCTGGGGCGCCAGCTGCTCTCTCCCTACGAGATCCCCGCCGGCCTGATGGCCTCGCTGATCGGCGGCAGCTACTTCCTGTGGAGCCTGCGCACGCAATCTGCACTCAGTTGCCGAACACCACCGTGCGCCTGTCATGCAGGAAGACGCGGCGCTCGAGGTGATAACGCACGCCACGCGACAGGGTCAGGCACTCGATATCCCGGCCCTTGGCGATCAGGTCTTCCGGATAGTGGGCGTGATCCACCGTCTCGACGCCCTGGGTGATGATCGGCCCTTCATCGAGATCATCGTTGATGTAGTGCGCGGTGGCACCGACCAGCTTGACGCCCTTCTCGTAGGCCTGGTGATAGGGGCGCGCGCCCTTGAAGCCCGGCAGCAGCGAGTGGTGGATGTTGATCGCCCGCCCCGAGAGCTTCTCGCACATGTCGCTTGACAGCACCTGCATGTAGCGCGCCAGAATCACCAGCTCGGCACCGGTGTCCTGCACGATCTGCCACACCTGCGCTTCCTGCTCGGCCTTGGTCTCGGCGGTGATCGGCAGGTGGTGATAGGGCAGGCCATGCCACTCGGCCAGCGGCGCCATGTCCGGGTGGTTGGAGATGACGGCGGTGATGTCCATCGGCAGCTGGCCGATGCGATGCCGATAGAGCAGGTCGTTCAGGCAGTGGTCCGAGCGCGAGACCATGATGACCACCTTCATGCGCTCCTCCGGCGCACTCAGGCTGACATCCATCTCGAAGTCGGCGGCACGCGTGCCCAGGCCCTGCTCGAAACCGGCGGCGTCAAAGCTGTCGCTGAGTTCGCCGACCTCGGTCTGGGGCCGGAATTCGGCCCGGATGAAGAAGCGCCCCGACAGGCGGTCATCGAAGGAATTGAGCTCGGTGATATAGCAGCCCTGCTCACGCAGGTAGCGTGTCACGACGTCCACCGTGCCGATACGGCTGGGACATTGGGCGGTCAGAATCCAGGTATCACGCATACATAGGTGCCTGTCATGTAAGGATTATTCATTGTTGGAAGCTGCAACGTCAGGGTTGCATCCGGGGCCCTGCGCGACAAACCAATATTATTGAGGCGGGCTTCAGTATTTCTGAAGCCCGCCTCCTGGCCCGGGCAAGGCCCCTGGCAGCCGATTCAGGTCATGGCGTGCGCCTGCGACAGATCTCAGGCCTTGATGCAGACCCCGAATTCCTCGCTGGCATCCAGCAGCCAGCGGCCGAGGTAATCGGCGAAGCTTCTGCGCACCACCAGCTCGAATTCGCTCTCGCTGACGCGGCGCAGCACCAGCGTCGCCTTGGCGAACACCGCCGGTACGCCCCGCCCGACCGGGAAGGCTCGCGGGTGCACATCGGTAGGCGTCGACTTCATCAGCACCTGACGCGCCTGGTCGCCACTCAGCGAGATGACGGTCTGGCCACCACTGACGTTGACCACCTGATAGCGCCCCGAAAGCCGCTCATGCAGCGCCTTCTCGACAGCGAAGGCTTCCTCGCCGGGCACCAGGATCAGCCACTCATCCGGTGACAGCCACTGGATCGAGCGACCGCCCTCATTCTGGTGGAGAGTTGCCGGTGTCAGCGGCAGCGCCAGACCCAACGCCGCCTCGACACCCTCGGCGAAGCCCGGCTGCGCGGGGTCACCGCGCAGCGTCAGATGACCGAGAAACGCCTTCTCCTGCAGCACGACGCCGGCATCACCGTCATCGCGGGCCGTGAACAGATGCGCCAGCGGCGAACGGGCGCTCTGAGCGTGAACTTCAGGCGTCGGGCGCTGGTCGATCACTGACGTCTGAGAACTTGTCATGTCCTGCGGCTGCGCCTCGACGGCGGCACCCGCTTGCGGGTCGAGTGTGGTGGCATCAGACATGCTGGCGCTCCCCTTTCTTGTCGTAGAACACCGGTGAGGTGATTTCGGCTTCCAGCGTCGTGCCATCGGCCTGCGGCAGGAACACCGTCTCGCCGATACGCTTGGCACCGCCCTTGACCACCGCCAGCGCGAAGCCATGTCCCAGCGTCGGGCTGTAGTAGCTGGAGGTCACGTGGCCGACCATCGGCATCGGGATGGCGTGCTCCGGGTCGAAGACGATCTGCGAGCCTTCCGGCAGCACGATGCGCTCATCGCCGGCCTTCTTGCGCGTCGGAATCAGGCCGACCATCTGCTTGCGGTCGTCGCGACGGGTATCCGGACGCGACAGCGCACGCTTGCCGATCCAGGAATACGGCTTGTTGTAGCCGACACACCACTGCATGCCGAGGTCTTCCGGGGTGATCGAGCCATCGGTGTCCTGACCGACGATGATGAAGCCCTTCTCGGCGCGCAGCACGTGCATGGTCTCGGTGCCGTAGGGCGTGAGGCCGTACTGCTTGCCGCACTCGAACAGACGCTTCCAGACATGCAGCCCGTAGTTGGCCGGCACGTTGAGCTCGTAGGACAGCTCGCCGGTGAAGGAGATGCGGAAGATGCGCCCGGGAATGTCGGCGATCAGCCCTTCACGGACTTCCATGAACTTGAAGCTGTCGCGGTCGAGGTCGATATCGGTCAGCTCGCCGACCAGCGCACGCGCCTCGGGGCCGGTGACGGTCAGGGTCGCCCAGTGATCGGTGACGCTGGTCATCTGCACGTCCAGCTCCGGCCATTCGGTCTGGTGCCACAGTTCCAGCCACTCAAGGATCGAGGCCGCGCCACCGGTGGTGGTGGTCATCAGGAAGTGGTCTTCGGCCAGACAGGTGGTGACACCGTCGTCCATCACCATGCCGTCGTCGTGACACATCAGGCCGTAGCGCGCCTTGCCGACGCCCAGCTTGGCCCAGGCGTTGGTGTAGATGCGGTTGAGGAATTCGCGCGCATCGCGACCGGTGATGTCGATCTTGCCCAGGGTCGAGGCATCCAGCACGCCGACCTTCTCGCGCACCGCCAGACACTCGCGCTCGACGGCGGCATGCATGTCCTCACTGCCCTGCGGGTAGTACCAGGGGCGCTTCCACTGGCCGACATCCTCGAACTTGGCGCCTTGCGCCACGTGCCATTCGTGCATCGCGGTGTAGCGGATCGGGTCGAACAGCTCGCCGCAGTGACGGCCGACGATGGCGCCGAAGGTCACCGGTGTGTAGTTGGGGCGGAATACGGTGGTGCCGGTGTCGGGGATGGTCTGCCCCAGACAGCGCGCGGCGACCGCCATGCCGTTGATGTTGCCCAGCTTGCCCTGGTCGGTGCCGAAGCCCATCGCGGTGTAGCGCTTGACGTGCTCGATGGACTCGAAGCCTTCGCGGGTGGCTAGCTCGATCCCGGCGGCAGTGACGTCGTTCTGCAGATCGACAAACTGCTTGGGTGCGCGTGCGGTGGGCTTGTCATGCGGCACCTGATAGAGCGGCAGCATCGGGGATTCCGCAAGCTCGGACACCGCTGGCACCTCGGCCTGGGCGATCTCGAACTCGCAGGCTTCCACCGCGGCGACACCGCTGGCATAGGCCGCGACCAGCGCATCTTCCAGCGCGAAGCTGCCATTGGCGGCGCCGCAGGCATCGAAGCCCTTGAGCATCGGTGCGCCCAGCGCCGGCAGGAAGCCGTGGATCTCATCACTCCATACCGGACGCGCGCCGGTGTGCGCCGCCAGGTGAACCACCGGGCTGTAGCCGCCGGAACTGGCGATGGTGTCGCAGGCGAGCTCTTCCACCGCCCCCGTCACGCTGAAGGCATCGATATCGATGGCCGCGATGCGCGCGCCTGTCACGCGGCGCTCGCCCTTGGCCTCGATCACGGCGGCGCCGGCGATGATGCGGATGCCCGCGGCACGCGCCGCCTCGACCATCACGCCGGAGGGCGCCGGACGCGCATCGGCGATCGCGACCACCTCACGACCGGCCGCCTTCCATGCCAGCGCCGCGCGATAGGCGTGGTCGTTGTTGACCGACAGCACCAGCTTGTTGCCGGCGGCGACGCCGTAACGGGTCAGATAGGTGGTGACGGCACCGGCCAGCAGGTTGCCCGGCACATCGTTGTGGCTGTAGACCAGCGGCCGCTCGTGGGCACCGGTGGCCATGATAGCGCGGTGGGCGCGCACGCGATGCAGACGGGAGCGTGCCTGCTGGGCGCCACGGGCATTGCGCGGCGCGAGATCGGCCTGATGCTCGGTGCGGCGCTCGTGCAGGGTCACGAAGTTGTGATCGTGATAGCCGTTGGCGGTGGTGCGCGGCAGCAGCTGCACATCCTCACAGGCGTCGAGTTCCGCAAGCACCGCGTCACGCCATTCGATGGCCGGCTTGCCGTCCAGGGTCTGATCGAGACAGTCCGCCGACATGGAGAGCAGTGAGCCACCCAGCTCTTCCTGCTCGTCACACAGGATGACACGCGCGCCACTGCGGGCCGCGACCAGCGCCGCCATCAGGCCCGCCGGGCCGGAGCCGATCACCAGCACATCGGTGTGCTGATGCAGGTGATCATAGATGTCCGGGTCGTCCTCGAGCGGAGAACGCCCGAGACCGGCGGCCTTGCGGATGTACTTTTCATACGTCATCCACAGCGAGGCCGGCGCCATGAAGGTCTTGTAGTAGAAGCCCGGCGGCATGAACTTGCCGCCCAGCTTGCCGACCTGCGGCAGGAAACGGCTCATCAGGTCCTTCTGGGCCTTGACCCAGCCGCTGACGGCGTGGGCTTCCAGGCCGTCGTAAAGCGCCTGCTGGGTGGCACGCACGTTGGGCACCTGGCCCGCTTCGGTGCTGCCCAGCTGCAGGATGGCGTTGGGCTCTTCGGCACCGGCGGCGACCAGGCCCCGCGGACGCGCATACTTGAAGCTGGCGTTGAGCACATCGAGGCCGTTGGCCATCAGCGCCGAGGCGAGGGTATCGCCTGCCAGGCCCTGATAACGCTTGCCATTGAAGGTGAAGGTCAGCGGCGTGGCGCGATCGATGCGTCCACCCGAGGCGAGACGTCGCGGGGCAGCGGCGGTCTGGTGGTCTTGCTGGCTCATGCGCTCACCCCCTTGGCTTGCGTGGTCGGATCGGCTTTCGTCTCACCGGTGATGGTGGGCTGCTCGCCCATGCGATAGGTCTCGAGAATCTCGTAGGTCACGGTGTGGCGGGTGATGTTGAAATACTTGCGACAGCCCACGGCGTGGATCCACAGCTCGTGATGAACGCCACGCGGGTTGTTGCGGAAGAACAGATAATCCCCCCACTCGGCATCGGAGCAGGCTTCGGGGTCCTTCGGGCGCTCGATATGCGCCTGGCCCTTGACGTGGAATTCCTCTTCCTCGCGCAGCTCGCCGCAGTAGGGACAGAAGATATGCATCATGGTCGGTCGTCTCCTGACGGCAGGTTCAGTGCGCGACGCCGGCGGCGCCATGTTCGTCGATCAGCTTGCCCGTGTTGAAACGGTCATAGGAGAAGGGTTCTGCCAGCGGATGGGTGCGCCCCTTGGCCAGTGTCCAGGCAAAGACGTTGCCGGAACCCGGCGTGGCCTTGAAGCCACCGGTGCCCCAACCGCAGTTGAAATAGAGCCCCTTCACGGGCGTCTTGGAAATGATCGGGCAGGCGTCCGGACAGGTGTCGACGATGCCGCCCCACTGACGGTTCATGCGCACCCGCGAGAAGATCGGGAACATCTCGACGATGGCCTGCAGGGTGTGCTCGATGGTCGGGTAGCTGCCACGCTGGCCGTAGCCCACGTAGCCGTCGATGCCGGCCCCGATGACCAGGTCACCCTTGTCGGACTGGCTGACATAGCCGTGGACGTGGTTGGACATCACCACGGTGTCGAGAATCGGCTTGAGCGGTTCGGACACCAGCGCCTGCAGCGGGTGGGATTCCAGCGGCAGACGGAAGCCGGCCTTCTCGGCCATCACCCCGGAGTTGCCGGCGGTGACCACGCCGACACGCTTGGCACCGATGAAGCCGCGCGAGGTTTCCACCCCGACGATGGCACCATCCTGCTTGCGGAACCCGGTGACCTCGGTCTGCTGGATCAGGTCGACGCCAAGGCTGTCGGCACCGCGCGCGAAGCCCCAGGCCACGGCGTCGTGACGCGCCACGCCACCGCGCGGCTGCCAGGAGGCGCCGAGAATCGGATAGCGTGCCCGGCTGGAGCAGTCCATCGCCGGTACCAGTTCCTGCACCTGCCGGGTGTCCAGCACCTCGCCGTCGATGCCCTGCAGACGGTTGGCGTTCACGCGGCGCTGGATGTCACGCATGTCCTGCAGGGTGTGACCCAGGTTGAGCACGCCACGCTGGGAGAACATCACGTTGTAGTTCAGGTCCTGGGACAGGCCTTCCCACAGCTTCATGGAGTGCTCGTAGAGCGCCGCCGCCTCGTCCCACAGATAGTTGGAGCGCACCAGGGTGGTGTTGCGCGCGGTGTTGCCGCCGCCCAGCCAGCCCTTCTCGATCACCGCGACATTGGTGATGCCGTGTTCCTTGGCCAGGTAGTAGGCCGTGGCCAGTCCATGCCCGCCGCCACCGACGATGATGACGTCGTATTCCTTCTTGGGTTCTGGGCTACGCCAGACCTTCTGCCAGTTCTCATGGTGGCTGAGCGCATGCTTGACCAGCCCGAATCCCGAGTAACGCTGCATTTGCCACCCTCCTCACATCTTTGCCACCGCAAGCGCTGTCCGGTGCTCTCGCCCGAGTGATGTCTGTTGTTGTCACCCGAGTGATGTCTCTGCGCTTGCGGCATGTGTCGTGGTTATCGTTGTCTCTCGCCAGCGCCCTGTTCAGGCAATCTCGGCGGTATCAGTGATGCTGGCGGAGGCGTAGACCGGGAAGCGTGCACAGACTTCCTCGACCTTGCCGCGCACTTCAGCCTCGACCTTGTCGCTCTCGCCGCTGGACAGCGCGTCGAGCAGGTCGCAGATCCAGCCGGCCAGCGCCTCGCATTCCGCTTCGCCGAAGCCGCGCGTGGTGGCGGCCGGTGTGCCGATGCGCAGGCCGGAGGTCACGAAGGGACTCTGCGGATCATTCGGCACGCTGTTCTTGTTGACGGTGATGTGGGCGCGACCCAGAGAGGCATCCGCGTCCTTGCCGGTCACGCCCTGACGGATCAGCGAGACGAGGAACAGGTGGTCATCGGTGCCGCCGGAGACGACGTCATAGCCGCGTTCCATGAAGACGTGAGCCATCACGCGAGCATTGGCGATCACGCGCGCCTGATAGCTGACGAAATCCTGGCTCATCGCCTCCTTGAAGGCCGCGGCCTTGGCAGCGATGACATGCATCAGCGGGCCACCCTGCTGGCCCGGGAAGACGGCACCATTGAGCTTCTTGTACAGTGCCTCGTCGCCGGTGGCGGAGAGAATCAGGCCGCCACGCGGGCCGCGCAGGGTCTTGTGCGTGGTGGTGGTGACGACATGGGCGTGGGGGATCGGGCTCGGGTAGTGACCCGCCGCGACCAGACCGGCCACGTGGGCCATGTCGACCATCAGCCAGGCACCGATCTCGTCGGCGATGTCGCGGAAACGACGCCAGTTGACCACGCGGGAGTAGGCGGAGAAGCCGGCGATGATCATCTTCGGCTTGTGCTCGCGCGCCAGACGCTCCATCTCCTCGTAGTCCAGCTCGCCGCTTTCGGTCAGGCCGTACTGGATGGCGTTGTAGTGCTTGCCGGAGAAGTTGGGGGCGGCGCCGTGGGTCAGGTGACCGCCATGCGCCAGGCTCATGCCGAGAATGGTGTCGCCCGGCGAGACCAGCGCCATGAACACGGCGGCATTGGCCTGGGCACCGGAGTGCGGCTGCACGTTGGCGTAGTCACAGCCGAACAGCGCACAGGCACGTTCGATGGCCAGTGTCTCGACCTTGTCGACGAATTCGCAGCCACCGTAGTAGCGCTTGCCCGGATACCCTTCGGCGTACTTGTTGGTCAGCTGGCTGCCCTGGGCTTCCATCACCAGCGGGCTTGCATAGTTCTCGGAGGCGATCAGCTCGATATGCGCTTCCTGACGCGCTGTCTCTTCGAGAATGGCCTCGGCCAGAGCGGGATCGAGTCTGGCCAGTCGGTCATCACGGGTGTAGCCATGTTGCTGAGACATTGCGCGCCTCCGGTTATCGGATAAGGAGGAAGGTGGCATGTTGATGGAACTGCTGGCGGTGATGGCTCCGGTGCTGTGTGGCGCCGCCATCGGCTTCTTCTGGGTGCGCCTGGGCAATGAATACCCCATGGCCTTCGTCACCCGGCTGGTGCTCTACATCGGCACACCGGCACTGATTCTCAACGCGTTGGGCAGTGCCGAGATCGACAATTCCAGCTTCCTGCGCACGGGCCTGGCGACCCTCACGGTAATGGCGCTGCTGCTGGCCCTGAGCTGGCCGTTCTCTCGCCTGATCGGCAAGCCGTGGAAGGTCGCGGTAGCCCCGCTGCTGTTCTCCAACGTCGGCAACATGGGCCTGCCCGTGTCCCTGTATGCCTTCGGCCAGGCCGGCTTCGCCTACGCCATCACCATCATGGTCACCATGTCGCTTCTGCAGTTCACGCTCGGTGCCTGGCTTGCCAGCACCAGCGGCAACCCGCTGCGCAGCGTCGTGCGATCCCCGACCATCTGGGCCAGTATCCTCGCCACCACCCTGCTGCTCAGTGACATCCACATGCCGCGCTTCGTGGCCAACAGCCTGGAGCTGATCTCCGGCTTCACCGTGCCGCTGATGCTGATCACCCTTGGCGTCTCGCTGGCCAGTATCCGCGTCAGGAATCTGGCGGCAGGCGTGGGCTTCAGCGCCCTGCGCATCCCCTTCGCCGCCGCCTGCGCCTGGGGAATCGGCACGCTGCTGGAGCTGCCGCCGCTGGCGTTGCACGTGCTGGTGATGCAGATGGCCATGCCGGTGGCGGTCTACAACTACATGTTTGCCCAGAAGGCAGGCCGCGAGCCGGAATACGTGGCCACGCTGGTCTTCTGCTCGACCCTGGCGGCCTTCCTCTACCTGCCGGCGCTGCTCGCCGTGCTGGGGGCGGCAACACCTGAAGCGTAGTCTCGAGGCCGGCACTTCCTCCAGATGGTTTGTGCCGTCATCCTGCGCGAGTCGACTTGCTCATGAACCTGAGCATGAAGTCGTAGAACCCTCATGCCGCAGTTGCGCCAGGGAGACCACGGCATGGCCCTTGTCCACCCATTCGGCGCGCTCGGCATCGTCGGCACGAACGATGAAGCGTCCCGCCAGGGTGTAAAGCAGCCCGATCAGCGGCGATAACCAGCAGGCGAAGGCCAGCGGAATGTAGAGCAGCCCCTCGAGACTGCCACCACTGGTGATCAGCCCCAGCGAACTGATGACCACGGCGCCACTGGCATTCCAGGGCACCAGCGGCGAGACCAGCGTGCCACCCTCTTCCAGTGAGCGGGACAGGTTGAGGGTCGAGTAGCCTTCGCCACGGAAGATCGGTGCGTACATGCGCCCCGGCAAGGCGATCGAGAGGTAGGGGTCGCCCGCGATGACGTTGGTCAGCGCGGCAGTGGAACTGGCCGCGACCTGCAGACCGAAGATGCCGCGCACCTTGACCAGCACGGCGGCGCACAGCGCTTCGAGACAGCCGATCACCTCCAGCATCCCGCCGAAGGCCAGTGCGATCATCACCAGCAGGATGACCCAGGCCATCGACATGAGGCCGCCGCGATTGAGCAGGCTGTCGATCTCGCTGACGCCGGTATTCAGGGTGTAGCCGCTCTGCATGTAACCGAACAGCGCCTTGATGGCCTCGCCCTGGACACCATAGGCCACTACCGCCCCGGCCAGCACCCCGACGAACAGCGCCGGCAACGCCGGCATGCGGGCGATGGCCAGTGTCATCACCAGCAGCGGCGGCACCAGCACCCACAGATTGAATTCGAAGGCCCCGTCCAGGCCCTGGGTAATCGCGGTGATACGCTCGAGATCCAGTGTCTGCCCGGCGGCGAGCAGGTTGCCGGCGACCAGGTAGATCACCAGGGCGATCAGCATCGAGGGGATGGTGGTGGGCATCATGTTGCGGATGTGGGCGAAAAGATTCACCCCGGTGACGGCGGGAGCGAGGTTGGTGGTGTCCGACAGGGGAGAGACCTTGTCGCCGAAGAAGGCCCCGGAGACCACGGCACCGGCCGTCCACCACGGTGGAATGCCGAAACCGGCGCCGATACCCATCAAGGCCAGCCCCACGGTGCCCACGGTGCCCCAGCTGGTGCCGAGCGTGACCGAGACCACCGAGCACAGCAGCATCGCCGTCGCGAGGAAGTATTCCGGCGAGATCAGCTTGAGCCCGTAATAGATGATCATCGGCACGCTGCCCGAGGCGATCCACACCCCGACCGTCATGCCGACAAGAATGAGGATGGCGATGGAGGGCAGGCCGACACGCACGATGCGCATCATGCCCTCTTCCATCGCCGACCAGCCGTGCCCCAGCTTCCAACCGACCAGCGCCGTCATGGCGACACCACAGATCAGCGGCACGTGAGGAGTGAATTCGCCAAAGACGAAGAGTTGCAGGGCCAGCACGGCCAGGGTTGCCAGAATCGGCAGGCTGGCCATGGGCAGAGAGGGGCGTTGCGGTGCATCAACATCACGAGTCATGGATCAGTAATCGATCACCACATCCCCGTTGGGCACGCTGCAGCAGGACAGGATGAAGCCATCCGCGACGTCTTCATCGGTGATGCCGCCGTTGTGCTCCATCGCGACCTCCCCGGAGACCTTCTGCACGCGGCAGGTGCCGCAGATGCCCATGCCGCAGGCCTTCGGAATATGCAGGCCGAGCTTGGCGGCGGCGGCGTGGACGGTCTCGCCCGGGGCGATCTGCACCGACTTGCCGGTCGTGGCGAACTCGACGCGCGTGAGATCGGCGCGGTCCAGCTCATCGGCCAGCACTTCCGCCTGCTCGGCCTGCTCGATGGCCTCCTCCTCGACCTCCACCGGCGTGGCCCCGAAGGACTCCTCGTGGTAGCGACTCATGTCGAAGCCATGGCTGCGAAGCAGATGCTTGATCGCATTCATGTAGGGAGTCGGGCCGCAGCAGAAGATCTCGCGCTCCATGAAGTCCGGCGCGATCATCTCGAGCATCGCGTCGGTGAGATAGCCGCGATAGCCCGACCAGGTCTGACCGGTCTCGAAGCGCTCGCAGATGATGTGCATGTTGAATTCCGGCACCCGCGAATCCATGAACTCGAGCTGACGCCAGAAGATGATGTCGCGCGGGCTGCGGGCGCTGTGCAAGAAGGCGATGTCCACGTTGGCATTGGTGTCGAAGTACCAGCGGGCCATCGACATCAGCGGCGTGATGCCAACCCCGCCTGACAGCATCAGGATGCGTTCCGCCGGATAGTCGATGCAGTTGAAGTTGCCCACCGGGCCGTGCACGGCCAGCTCGTCACCTTCGTTCAGATTGTCATGCAGCCAGTTGGAGACCAGTCCGCCCGGCACGCGCTTGACGGTGATCGAGAAGCTGTAGGGCACCGACGGCGAGCTGGAGATGGTGTAGGAGCGCATGATCTGCTGCGCATCGATCTCCAGCTCCAGGGTCACGAACTGCCCCGGCTTGAAGAAGAACATCACCGGCTGTTCGGCCATGAAACAGAAGGTGCGCACATCCCAGGTTTCCTGAATGACCTTCACGCAGCGCACGCTATGTCGACCGTTGGTCCAGGTCTGCGTCGTAACCGGATTGAAGTTGCTGAGTGTGGTGCTCATGAAGGCCTCGCTGGGCATGTTGTTCTTGGAGACATGTTCTTGAAGGGGCAGTGTCAGTTCTTGAAGAGACAGTGTCAGGCCACCCTGCGCTGCGTGCGCGACCAACGGTGGGGCATGCTCTGGATTGTCGAGTCAGCGTTCGGCAAGCATTTATCCGTGCACGACAGAAACATGCCCGATCCCTCCAATCACGACCCCGCAGCGCCCTGCCCCCGCCTCACCGCTGCACCTGCCTGTGCCTCGAAGGCCCTGCGCAAACGACCGGCGTCGGAAATACATCATTGAGCGTCGCCATCAGACACAAGTCGCGACTTGACCTCAGCCACACTGCGATCCATGCGTGGCAAAGCCACTCGGATATCATGCGGGCTGCCTGAACTTCCACGCTGACTATCCTGTTGAGCGAGCGGCCCCTCTGCCTGCGCCGCCCTCGACACCCGAACCGACCAGGACAGGACGACGCACCGCGCGATGTATCGGCACTCACTCATAGGCCGCGGTGCTGCCCGGTAATGGTCTGTTCACTCGTTTCCTCTGTCCCGGCTTCACAACAACAATGATCAGCACATTCACTCAACCCAAGGCGACCCTGCTCCCGGCGCCTACCGACCGTGCGAGGACATCGCGATGAGCGATCTATTGGAACACGCTCAGGACCAGCAGCGTCAGGCGGTACGCGAGGCCGCCGCGCGGCTTCTACAGGCCCGCAGTCCCGGCTATACCCTGCCCCAGCCCTTCTACAATGATCAGCGCCTGTTCGATCTCGACATGAAGGAGATCTTCGAGCGCGAGTGGCTGTTTGCCGGTCTCGGCAGCGAGATCCCGCTCAAGGGCAACTTCATGACCATGGACGTGGGCAACAGCCCGATCATCATCGTGCGCGGTGACAACGGGGCCATCCATGCCTTCCATAACGTCTGTCGCCATCGCGGGTCTCGCCTGTGCAGCACCGAGCGCGGCAAGGTCGCCAAGCTGGTGTGCGGCTATCACAAGTGGACCTATGAACTGGATGGCCGTCTGCTGTTCGCCGGTTCCGACATGGGCACCACCTTCGATACCAGTGACTACGGCCTGCACCCCGTCCACGTACGTTCAGCCGGCGGCATGCTGTTCATCAACCTCGCCGAGCAGCCCGAGAACTGTGAGCCGTTCTTCAAGACGCTGGAGTTCTACCTCAAGCCCTACGACATGGAGAACGTCAAGGTCGCGGCCAGCTCCTCCATCATCGAGGAAGGCAACTGGAAGCTGGTGATCGAGAACAATCGCGAGTGCTATCACTGCGACGGCTCCCACCCGGAGCTGCTCAACACTTTGCAGGAATTCGATGACACCGACGACCCGCGAGCCACCGAAGCCTACAAGGCGCTGGTCGCCAAGAAGCAGGCCGACTGGGATGCCGAGAAGGTGCCCTATCAGCTGGTGCGCTTCGGTCGCCGCAATCGCATGACGCGCACGCCGCTGCTGGAAGGCACCGTCTCGATGACCACGGACGGCACGCCGGCGTGCAAGAAGCTGCTGGGTCGCCTGCAGAGCCCCGACATGGGCTCGCTGCGCATCCTCAACCTGCCCAACTCCTGGAACCACTTCATGGGCGATCACGCCGTGGTCTTCCAGGTCGACCCGATCGGCCCCCTCAAGACCCGCGTGACCACCAAGTGGCTGGTGCACAAGGACGCGGTGGAAGGTGTCGACTACGAACTGGCGAAGCTGCGCAAGGTGTGGGACGCCACCAATGATCAGGACCGTCAGCTGGTGGAAGAGAACCAGCGCGGCGTCAACTCCAGCGCCTATCAGCCCGGCCCCTACTCGGCGACCTTCGAGTTCGGTGTCGTCGACTTCGTCGACTGGTATGCCGAGCGCATGCAGGAAGCGCTCAAGGAACAGCAGGAGCCGCATCTGCAGCTGGCCTGAGGGCTTGAGTCCTTGAGTCCTCGAAACCTGGACTCCAAAGGACAGACAAGAAAAAACCCGCCACCGGCAAGCCGGTGGCGGGTTTTTTTGGCTTTCACCCGGGCAACACGCCGAAGGCGGTCACCCGAGAGATACTACGGCTGGATTACAGCTGCGTGTCCAGACTCATCATCAGGCTGAGCGCCATGACGATGATGATGGAGAAGCCGAACAGCTTGCGTGCCCAGGAGGCATCAGGCTGATCCTTGAGGCGCCAGGCGGCCAGATACAGCCACCAGCCACCCGTGACGGTCGCGACTACCAGATACCAGATGCCGGTATATCCCCACAGTGTCAGCAACAGCGACACCGGGATGAAGCCGGCAATGTACCCCGTCACTACACGCTTGGCATGCTCCATGCCTCGCGCTACCGGGAGTACCGGAATATTGGCGGCCCGATAGTCATCGACACGGAACATGGCAATCGCATAGGAATGCGGCATCTGCCACATGCTGAAGATGATCAACAGCAGCAGCGCCCCCATGTCCGCCTGGCCGGTGACAGCCAGGTAACCGACCACTGGCGGCGCGGCGCCGGACAGTGAACCGATGAGGGTGCCATACACCGAGCCACGCTTGAGCCACATGCTGTAGGCCCCGACGTAGATCACGAAGCCCAGACCCACGGCGATCATCGCCATGAGATTGGTCATCGCGGCCAGAAGCCAGAAGCCCGCAAGGCCCAGCACGCTGCCGAAGACGAAGGCCCCCGTCAGCGAGATGTCGCCCTGCACCAGAGCACGGCCCTGGGTACGCGCCATGTGACGATCGATGTCGCGATCGATGCAGTTGTTGAACACACAGCCTGAGGCCACGATCAACGCCACCCCGACCAGGGTGGCGATGAACAGCGCCCAATCCACCTCACCACCGGAAGCGAGAAAGAAGCCGCCGCTGACGGTGATCAGGTTGCCGAAGATAATGCCCGGCTTGGTGGTACGCAGGTAGTCCTTGATCATCAGGCTCACGCTATCAGATGGGCATCATGTTCTGATTCAGCTCGATCATGATCCACATGGAACCACCAACGACGATTGCCACGATCACCAGGGTGAACAGCATGGCCATGACATTCCAGCTCTGCTCCTTGGAGCCGTCCAGGTGCAGGAAGAAGTACAGCTGCACGAAGACCTGAGCGATGGCGAAGCCGTAGATGGCCCAGATCACGCCGACACCCGGATCGTCCATCATCATCACCATCCCGAACGGGATGATGGTCAGGATGATGGAGAGGATCAGACCGGTCACGTACTGCTTGACGCTGCCGTGATTGTCGTTGTGGTCGTTGTTGGAATGGCTCATAGCATCACTCCTGTGAGATAGACGACGGTGAAGACGCAGATCCAGATGACGTCCAGGAAGTGCCAGAACAGGCTGAGCATCATCAGACGACCACGATGCATTTCCGTCAGGCCTTTCTGCTTGACCTGGATGATCAGCAGCGCCATCCAGACCAGACCGACGGTCACGTGCAGACCGTGGGTACCGACCAGCGTGAAGAAGGCTGACAGGAACGCGGACTTGTCCGGGCCATGGCCATTCACGATCAGGTGATGGAACTCATAGATTTCCATCGCGATGAAGCCCGCACCACAGGCGAAGGTGATCATCAGCCACTTGATCACCGCGGAGCTGTCTCCGCGGTTCATGCCCAGCATCGCCAGGCCGTAGGTGAAGCTCGAGGCCAGCAGCAGCGCGGTCTCGACCAGCACGAAGTCAAGCTCGAAGATCTCGGCGCCCGTCGGGCCACCGGCATACGCCTGGCTGAGTACCACATAGCCTGCGAACAGCATCGCGAACAGGATGCAGTCGCTCAGCAGATAGAGCCAGAAACCGAAGACCTTCAGGCCATTGGTATCGTGATGCTCGTGATCGTCATGGGCGTCGTGCGCCCCATCATGAGATGTCATTGCATTGTTCGCCATGATTACCCCTGAACCACTGTGTCGTTAGGTGTGCGGGCGCTGGGCAGGGCACGACGCTCGCGACCTTCGCGCTCGACACGCTCCACTTCCTCGACGGACACGTAGTAGTCGATGTCATAGTTGAAGGTGCGCACGATGAAGCTGACGGCCATGCCGACCAGCCCGACCACAGCCATCCACCAGATGTGCCAGATCAGCGCGAAACCGAACACCAGGCTGAAGGCGGAGATGATGACACCGGCCGCTGCGTTGCGCGGCATGTGGATCGGCGCATAAGGCTTCTTGGCCTCCTGCTCGATACCGCGTTCCTTCATTTCCCAGAACTCGTCGAGTTCAGAGACCTGCGGCTCGTGAGCGAAGTTGTAGAACGGTGCCGGTGAAGTGGTGCTCCACTCCAGCGTACGCGCGCCCCAGATATCGCCAGTGGTGTCCTGCAGCTTCTTGCGGTCCTTGATGCTGACCGCGATCTGGATCACGGTGCACGCGATACCGATCATGATCAGGCAGGCACCGATGAAGGCGACGACCAGGTACGGCACCCACAGCGGGTTGTCGACGTGCTGCAGACGACGGGTCATGCCCATGAAGCCGAGGATGTACAGCGGCATGAAGGCGAGGTAGAAGCCAGTGATCCAGAACCAGAAGGAACGCTTGCCCCACTTCTCGCACAGCATGAAGCCGGTCGCTTTCGGGAACCAGTAGGTGATACCGGCCATCGCACCGAAGACCACGCCGCCGATGATGACGTTGTGGAAGTGGGCGATCAGGAACAGCGAGTTGTGCAGGACGTAGTTGGCGCCCGGCACGGCCAGCAGGACACCGGTCATGCCACCGATGGTGAAGGTGACCATGAAGCCGAGGGTCCACAGCACCGGAGAGGTCATCTCGACACGACCGCGGTACATGGTGAACAGCCAGTTGAAGATCTTCACGCCCGTCGGGATCGAGATGATCATCGTCGCGATACCGAAGAAGGCATTCACGTCAGCGCCGGCACCCATGGTGAAGAAGTGGTGCAGCCAGACGATGAACGACAGGATCGTGATGACGATGGTCGCCCACACCAGAGAGGTGTAACCGAACAGCTTCTTCTTGGAGAAGGTGGAGATGACTTCGGAGAACACACCGAAGACCGGCAGCACCAGGATGTACACCTCAGGATGGCCCCAGGCCCAGATGAGGTTGACGTACATCATCATGTTTCCACCAAGGTCATTGGTGAAGAAGTGGAAATCAAGATAACGGTCGAGCGTCAGCATCGCGATGGTCGCGGTCAGGATCGGGAAGGCCGCGATGATCAGGACGTTGGCGCACAGTGCGGTCCAGGTGAAGACCGGCATTTTCATCAGGGTCATGCCCGGCGCACGCATCTTGAGGATGGTGGCGACGAAGTTGACACCTGTCAGCAGGGTACCGACACCGGAAATCTGCAATGACCAGATCCAGTAATCCACCCCGACCCCGGGACTGTAATTGGCCCCCGACAACGGCGGATAGGCCAGCCAGCCGGTCTTGGCGAACTCGCCCAGACCCAGCGAGATGTTGACCAGCAGCGCGCCGACCACGAACAGCCAGAAGCTCAGCGAGTTCAGGAACGGGAACGCCACGTCACGTGCGCCGATCTGCAGCGGCACGACGACGTTGATCAGACCGATGACCAGCGGCATCGCCACGAAGAAGATCATGATCACGCCGTGGGCAGTGAAGATCTGGTCGTAGTGATCCGGGGGCAGATAGCCGTGACCGCCGGTGGACGCCAGCATCTGCTGGGAACGCATCATGATCGCATCGGAGAAACCACGAATCAGCATCACCAGCGCGACGATGATGTACATCATGCCGATCTTCTTGTGATCGACAGAGGTGAACCACTCATTCCACAGGTAGGCCCACTTTTTCTTTACCGTGATGAAGCCGAACAGGGCTGCACCACCGAGGATTACCGCCGCAAGCACGATCATGACGATCGGCTCGTGATACGGAACAGCCTCTATTGTGAGTTTTCCAAGCATTGCTTATTCCTCGGTTGCCATCGCAGATTCAGCGTGACCGGCAGCGTCATGGCCTGACATGTCGTGGGCGGACTCGCCGTGCCGCTCTGCCCCCCATCTTCATGTCACCCATGCCCAGCTCCATGCCATCCATGTAGGGCGCCATGATCTGTTCGTACAGATTCGGCTTGACCTGACCATAGAAGGTGGGTGCCACGTCTTCGCTCGGCTCCTTGAGTGCCTCGTAGCCGGCGTCATCCAGCACCTTGCTGCTGCCACGCGCTTTCTCGATCCAGGCGTCGAAGTCGCCTTCGCTCATCACATGCGCCTTGAAGTGCATGTCAGCGAAGCCGGCGCCGCTGTAGCTGGCAGAGATACCGTCATAGGTACCCACTTCGTTGCCGATCAGGTGCAGGCGGTTTTCCATGCCTGCCATCGCGTAGATCTGGCTGCCGAGCTGCGGGACGAAGAACGAGTTCATCACGGTCTCGGAGGTGATGTGGAAGCGCACCTGGCGATCCACCGGCATGGCCAGCTCATTGACTGTCGCGATGCCCTGCTCCGGATAGATGAACAGCCACTTCCAGTCCATCGACACGACCTGAACCTCGATCGGCTCGCCGCCATCCTGGATCTCGGCACGCGGGTCCAGCTCATGCGTGCTCTTCCAGGTCAGGATGCCCAGCGCGAGGATGATCAGGCACGGAATGCCCCAGACCACGATCTCGATCTTGGTGGAATGCGCCCAGTTGGGCGTATAGGTCGCCTTGCTCTGCTTGGTATCGCGATAGCGCCAAGCAAACCACAGCGTCATGAAGATGACCGGGACAACGACCACGAGCATCAGGTAGGTAGCAGTCAGAATCAGCGACTTCTCGGATTCACCGATGGGTCCCTTGGGATCGAAGAGCACGGCATCACAGCCGGACAGCATCAACAATCCCGCGAGGATGGGGAGTCCCCGCAGAGCCCCCCGCATTAGGCTTTTTCTCATCTCACGACCTCGTTGGAACACGCCATGACGTCATGACGAGCCCACATGTGGAACACAGCGTTCGAAGAAATGACCAACAGGAAGCCGTCGATCGTTCGAACGAAATCAGAGGATTTCCCGCAGGCGGGCCCCCTCCGCCAGCCATGCCCTGCTCGACGCCGACCAGCTACCCGCCAGCATTCTCTATCGGCTGTTCTCGGGCAGCATCGCGCCGCGGCCCATTGCCTGGGTCTCGACGATCGATGCCGCCGGCAATGCCAACCTGGCGCCGTTCTCGTTCTTCACCGTGGCAAGCGTCAATCCACCGGTGCTGGCCTTCAGCCCGCTGCGCAACGGCGAAGGGCGTACCAAGGACACTCTCGACAACCTCGGACAGGTGGCGGAATGTGTCATCCATATCGGGGGCGAGGCCATGAGCGAGGCACTCAATCTCACCAGTGCCAGCCTCGCGGCCAGCGAGGATGAATTCGCCCACGCCGGCTTGAACAAGCTAGCCATGCCGCCGCTGCAGGTCCCCCGCGTGGACGGCGCGCCGATCGCCTTCGGTTGCCGACTCCGCGACATCATCCACCTGGGAGACCAGCCCCTGTCCGGCTCACTGGTGCTCGCCGAGGTCGTGGTGGTCCATGCAGACCCCGAGGTCTGGGATGGCCGCCATGTCGACAATGAGGTGCTGCGCGCCATCGGGCGCATGGCCGGCAGCGATTATGCGCGCACCGACAGTCTCTTCAGCCTTGAGCGACCTGCCTGATCCGCGCAGGCATGTTCGGAAATCTGCACGCCCAGTGCCACCAGCCGCTCACGAAAGTCTTCGTGATCAATCAGCTCCACGATCATCATCGTCATTCTCCTTGCTCGCTGACGGCGGGCATTGTCATTGGTATTGACCCACTCGCTCGCTGACGGCGGGCATTGTCATTGGTATTGACCCACTCTGTTCTGAGCATGGCCCTTCTGAGGATAGCCGAAACGTGCGGCGGGCTGTCTCCGACATTCTGGTCAGACCGAGGCACGCCCTGCGTATCCGCCAGCGCCACTGCCATAGGCATTTGCGCCAGACGTGCCCTGCCCTCAGGTGTCCAGACTGGCCGAAGCAGATTCGGCTCTGGCCAGGCGGCAGGCGGCGTACTTGAACTCGGGGATCTTGCCCACCGGGTCCAGCGCCGGATTGGTCAGCAGGTTGGCGGCGGCCTCGGCGTAGCAGAATGGCACGAAGACCATGCCGGCCGGCGTCAGCGGGTCCGCGCGGGTGGCCAGCGTGATCTGACCGCGCCGCGTGGTGATCGAGAGCGCCTCCCCCGCCGCGATCCCCAGTCGCTCCAGCTCGACGGGGTTGAGCGTGGCCACGGCGGCAGGTTCCAGACTGTCGAGCACGTACGCGCGGCGCGTCATCGAGCCGGTATGCCAGTGCTCCAGCTGACGGCCGGTGGTCAGTACCGTCGGATAGTCGTCATCCAGCGTCTCATCCGGCGGCGTGGGCCAGGTCGGCACGAAGCGGGCCCGACCGCTGGCGCGCGGGAAGCCATCGCCGAACACCACATCCTCACCCTCGCCCCCCGGCGTCAGGCACGGGTAGGTCACCGAGTTCTCCTCGGACAGCCGCGCCCAGTCGATGTTGTCGAGGGAATCCATGCCCTGCTGCATCTCGGCGTAGATCTCCTGCGGCCCGGCGTAATCCCAGGCAAGCCCCATGCGCCGCGCCCGGTGTGGCCGAGAGCGACGTATCCCACAGCGCTTCCAGTCGCGCGCGCGCCGCCGTGTCACCCTGCCCGCGCAGCGGGTGCAGGCCGGTGCCTTCACGCCCGACATGACCACACACCAGCGCCAGCGCGATCAGACAGCGGGCATTGTCGGTGCCGTGGGTGTGCTGCGAGATGCCCATGCCCCAGAAGATCATCGCGCGCTCGGCCGTCGCGTCCCTTCGGTGATGATGACGTTGAGCATGGCATTGAACAGCGCCACGTCCGCCCCCGGCGTGAACTGGATCGAGCGATGCGCATGACGCCGCAGCGCCAGCGCACGCGGGTCGATCACCACGATGCGCGTGCCTCGCCTGGCGGCGCGCTTGAAGAAGGTGGCGGCCACCGGATGATTGACGCCCGGGTTGCAGCCGGTCAGCACGATGAGATCGGACTGCTCGGCCTGCATGAAGGAGGCGCTCACGCCGCCCGAGCCGACGCCTTCCATCAGCGCCGCCACTGAACTTGCATGACACAGCCGCGTGCAGTGATCGACCCGGCCGGTGCCAGATACATGCCCGGGCGTCTGACGCGCCCGGAGAGCGAGAAGCTGCGCAGCCCCTGACGCCCCTGGCGTCCGGCTGCCACGTATGGCGCGTGCCCTTCGCGATGGAGCCGCGCGATCCAGTAGACCGTCTCGACGTTGTTGACCAGGGTCGGGCGTCCGAACAGCCCGCACTGGGCCACGAAGGGCGGACGCTGGCGCGGCTTGCCGGGCTTGCCTTCCAGCGACTCGATCAGCGCCGATTCCTCGCCGCAGATATAGGCCCCGGCGCCACGCCGCAGATGGATGAAGCCGGGCGCGACGATGCCTGCGGCTTCCAGCTCCGCGATGCACTCGCGCAGCACGTCATTCAGGGTCGGGTACTCGTCGCGCAGGTAAAGGTAGAGCGCCTCGGCCTCGATGGCATGCGCACTGGCCAGCGCGCCCTCGAGAAAGGTGTGCGGCTCACGCTCCAGATAGCAGCGGTCCTTGAAGGTGCCGGGCTCGCCCTCATCGGCATTGATCACGCAATAGCGCGGCCCTGCCTCGGCACGCACGAAGCCCCACTTGCGAAACGTCGGGAAGCCCGCTCCACCCAGGCCACGCAGACCGGCCTGTTCGATCATCTGCGCCAGGTCATCGATGCTGACCTCACCGCCCTCCAGCGCGGCGAGCAGCCCATAACCGCCACTGGCGCGATATTCCGCCAGCCGCGGATAGTCGAGACTCGCGGCCGGCGCGGCATGCACATGGCCCTCGGCGATCGCCGCCGTGACGCCTTCCACGCTGGCGTGGCCCAGATGGCAATGCCCGACCTCCGCCACCGGCGCACTGTCACAGCGCCCCATGCAGGGTGCCCGCAGCACGCGCACCTGTTCGGGGTCCAGCCCGGAGGCGAGGCCGGCACGCAGGGCCTCGGAGCCGGCCAGCTGACAGGACAGCGAATCACAGACACGCACGGTCAGTGCCGCAGGCGGCGTCTCGCCATCGCGCACCACGGTGAAATGGGCATAGAAGGTGGCCGTCTCGTAGACCTCGGCCATCGGCAGGCGCATCCACTCGGCCAGCGCGCGCAGATGGGCCAGCGTCAGATAGCCGACCTCATCATTGAGCACGTGAAGATATTCGAGCAGAAGGTCACGCTGCGCCGGGGCATCGCCCAGCAGGCGCTGCACCTCGGCCCAGGCCTCGGCATCCAGCGGGCGGCCGCGCAACTGGCTGCGCGAACGGCGACGAGCGACGGGGGTCGGCTCGGTCAGGGTCTCAGGCGTCATGGCGGCACCACATTGTTATCGTTTTCCTTCACTGTAGATCGCAATCTACAAAGCGGGCAGAGCCGCGACAACCGCCTCCCCCGCCGAATCGCCTCGCATGTCAGTCACGCACATGTCGGCGTCGTATCCAGCTAACTCACCCTCGCCCAGCCCTCACACAATCACCGAGGCCCGACGGCGACCTGTCCCGCAGTCAGAATCGCCACCGCGCTCCGGCTTGCCACTCCACCCCCTTCCCTCATCGCAGCCACGGGAGACACCCGCGACAACGCCTCGACTCGCCCCACCCGCCCTGCTCGGATGGCGACACCAATAACAACATGAGGTCACCACATGTCATCGAATCCGTATGACACGGACTACGAGATCGGCCAGGACAATGTCCAGGTCATGGGTCTCGATGTGCATAACCCCGTCTTCGCGATCAGCGCCGTGCTGATCGTCAGCTTCATCCTGTTTGCCATCGTCTTCCCTGCGGGCGCGGAAAGTGCCCTGGGCGGCGCCAAGGCCTGGTCCATCGCGCATGGTGACTGGCTGTTCATGCTGGCCGGCAACCTCTTCGTGCTGTTCTGCCTGCTGCTGATCATTCACCCGGTGGGCAAGCTGCGCCTGGGCGGCCAGAAGGCGACTCCCGAGTTCTCGACGCATTCGTGGTTCGCGATGCTGTTCGCCGCCGGCATGGGCATCGGTCTGATGTTCTGGAGCGTCGCCGAGCCGGTGGCCTATTACACCGACTGGTACGGCACGCCGCTGAATGCGCCTGCCGGCACGCCGGAGGGCGCTCGCGCCGCGCTGGGTGCCACCATGTATCACTGGGGCCTGCATCCCTGGGCCATCTACGCCGTGGTGGGTCTGTCGCTGGCCTTCTTCACCTACAACAAGGGCCTGCCGCTGACCCCAGGCGGCCTCGGGGCTGGATTACCTGTTCGGCATCGGCGATGGCCTGCCGACCCAGATCGCGATCATCATCCTGGTGACCCTGGTCGCCATCTACTCGGTCAGTCGCGGCCTGGATGGCGGGGTGAAGCTGCTCTCCAACATCAACATGATCATCGCCGCCGTACTGATCATCTTCATCCTCATCTTCGGGCCGACGCTGGCCATCCTCACGGGACTTGGCACCACGACACTCAGCTATGTGCAATACCTGCTGCCGCTGTCCAACTGGATCGATCGCCCGGACGAGAGCTGGTTCCACGGCTGGACCGTCTTCTACTGGGCGTGGTGGATTTCCTGGTCGCCGTTCGTCGGCATGTTCATCGCGCGTGTCTCGCGCGGCCGCACGGTGCGCGAATTCGTCACCGCCGTGCTGCTGGTACCGACACTCGTCACCATCGTGTGGATGTCCGTCTTCGGGGGCACGGCGCTGGAACAGGCCATCAATGGGGTCGGCGCGCTGGCCAACGGCATCGATTCCGTGTCACTGGCCATGTT
Organism: Cobetia sp. ICG0124; assembly: GCF_004006355.1. Lineage (NCBI taxonomy): Bacteria > Pseudomonadati > Pseudomonadota > Gammaproteobacteria > Oceanospirillales > Halomonadaceae > Cobetia > Cobetia sp. ICG0124. Next base: position 2,905,548 of record NZ_CP024893.1, read on the forward strand.
CCAGATGCTCGACAACCTGCCGCTGTCCGGCGTGGCGTCCTTCATCGCCATCCTGCTGGTGCTGGTGTTCTTCGTCACGTCCTCGGATTCCGGCTCCCTGGTGATCGACTCGATCACTGCCGGCGGCAAGGTGGATGCACCGGTCAGCCAGCGAGTCTTCTGGGCGGCGATGGAGGGACTGATTGCCGGTGCCCTGCTGTACGGCGGGGGAAGTGCCGCACTCGGCTCATTGCAAGCCGGTGCCATCGCGACAGGCTTGCCGTTCACGCTGGTGCTGCTGGTGATGTGCTATTCGCTGTTCCGTGGTCTGATGCAGGAAAGGAAGGCGCAGGACGCGCTCGCCCGTCCGGTCACCGGTGCCTGACATGCGGCGCTGACCGGATCATGAGCACAAAAAAACGCCGCCCCCGGCAACCGGGGGCGGCGTTTTCATTGGATGACCCGAACGTCATCCAGGCAAGATCAGGAGTTTTCCTGAGCCAGCTTCTGCACCTTCTTCATCAGGTCCGGGTTGTTCTGCACCGCTTGACCGATGGAGTTGAAGGTCGCGACTTCCAGACCGGAGTCCTCGACCGCGCTGACCATCTCGTCATTGGCTTCCTGACGGACGCTCTGCTTTTCGGTCTCGTCGTCAGCTTCCTGCAGCTTGCCGGCGAAATCCTGGGAAATGCGTGCGATCTCCTGAGAGGCAGCAGCGAACTGTTCCAACTGCGCATCGCTGAAGTCACCGGCCTGAGCCTGTGTCGCCTGAGCAGGAGCCTGACCCTGGGCCGGTGCGTCAGCAGCGAACGCCGGCGCAGACATCATGCCCGCAGAGATCAGGGCAGCCGTCATGTATGCAGTCATCCGTTTCATTGCAACCTCCAGCTGTGCCTACTGGCCGGACTGTTCACGAGTCTCCCCGCCCAGGCCCTCAGCCTGCTGGATGAGAATCCGCAGCTGAATGCGCCCGCCGAGACTTCCGCAGGGGCGCCGCCACCGCCCTCTCCACCAGACACGGTAGATACCACCATGACCGCCGCCAACGTCGACCCCGCCGCCAATCCGCTGCTGGGCGAGACCTGGAACCGTCGCTCGCTGGTGCTGGTCGCACCAGATGAACAGGACCGTGAGCTGGAGCGCCAGCGTGATGAGCTGCGCGCCACGCGTGGCGAGATGCAGCAGCGCGATGTCACGCTCTATACGCTGATGGGCACGCGCGGCATCCACGATGGCGTGCCGATGAGCTTCGAGGAGGTTCGCGCCCTGCGTGATGCCATGCAGCTGCGCGAGGGCGCGCCCTTCACCGTCATCCTGATCGGCAAGGACGGTGGCAAGAAGATGCAGCTGGAGGGGTTCGTCGCACCGGACCAGATCTATCAGGTGATCGACAGCATGCCGATGCGCCAGCGCGAAGCCGGCAAGGCCACCCGTCAGACCTCCTCGGGCAGCGAGGAACATACCTCGCCCGCGCCGTTGGATGACGAGGATTGGCAGTGGGATGAATGACACGCCTGAACGACGAAACGCCCCTGCCAGCCGAGCTGACAGGGGCGTTTTCATGTCTGCGCAACTTCAGCGCAGCACGCCTTCCTCGCGCAGCAGCTTGAGGATTTCCGCCGCGCCCTCCTCGGCACTCACGCCTTCCAGACGCTTGCCGCTGCCACCCTCGGCCTTGGCGGCCGCGGCCTTGAAGCGGTCCCGCGCGCTGATCGCCTTGATGCGTTTCAAGCGCTTGGGACGCTTGCGAGCCGGGGCCACGCTGAAGGCCTCCGCCACCGCGTCATGGGCAAGCTCACCGCTTGCCAGTGAGGCAAGTTCACCGCGCCGCGCCTGCGCGAAGGCCGACTGACGTGCCGCCGGCGCGGCGGCATCGACGCTGACAAGTGCCGGCAGCTTCACCCGCAGTCGCCGCCGCTGACCACGCGGCAAGGCCTGCAAGGCGGTGAGATGCGCGCCATCGCAGCTCTCGATCGCGACGATGCCCTCCACCAGCGGCCAGCCGAGGCTCTCCGCCAGCAGATGCGGCAGCAGGCCACTGCCCTCGCCGGTCTCACTCTGGCCACCGCACACCACCAGCTGCGGTGCCGCCTGCTTGAGGCGCGTCACCAACAGCGGCCAGACATCGACGACGTATTGACTGTCAGAAGCTTCAAGCGAATCAACAGCCTTGAGCGAATCGGGAGCCACCAGTGTGAGTGACTCCAGGCCCATGCCCAGATAACCGCGCAGTGCCTGGTCCTGCTCGCTGCCGGGCGCGATCTTGCTGCCACTGGCGTGCCAGGCGCTGAGGCTGACGGCACCGGGTGCCGACTGGCGCTCCAATGCCAGACACAGCTCCAGCGCGCGAGCGTCCTGCTCGGCGCGCCGCAGACGCCCCGAGACCGGATGCTGCCCCAGCGATACCAGACTCACGACCTCAAGCGGCGCCGAGGCCTGCTGCGCAACAGACGAATGATCTGCCTTCATGTCCTTCTCCTTTCTCCTGTCGCAGGCGCGAGTTCAGGCCGCGTCGGCGGCAAGCGTGGCGGATGACGGGCTGGATGACGCGCCGCCGAGGCACCACCTGCCGCCTGGGCGTCACCACCGGCACCGCGTTCGGCCTCGAGCTGCTGACAGAGACTGGCGAGGATCGCCCCGGCATCGCCGATCACCGACAGATCCGCGCGCTTGACCATGTCACAGCCGCCATCGAGATTGATCGCCACCACCTTGTCGCAGCGCTGGATGCCCTGCAGATGCTGGATGGCCCCCGAGATGCCCACCGCCACGTACACCCGCGCCGTCACCCAGGTACCGGTGGCACCGACCTGACGGGCACGCGGCATGAAGCCGTCATCCACCGCCACCCGCGAGGCGCCTTCGGTGGCGCCCAGCAGACTGGCGGCACGGTGGAAGCCATCCCAGTCGCGAATGCCGTTGCCCGCCGAGAGAATGAATTCGGCCTCGCCCAGCGCGATCGCGGAGGGATCGACCGCCACCGGGCCAAGATCCTCGATCACGTCTGGCACGGCGTGCGCGGTGCTGGCTGCCTCCCACTCAAGCGGCAGCGCGGCGTGGCGCACATCTTCCACCGGCTCGGCGCATTCCGCCTCGCACAGCAGGATACGGGTCAGCGCGCGGGTCAGGTCCTGCTGACCATTGCCGCTGCGCCCGGTGACGTTCACCTCGGCAAGCTCGCCACGCCCGATGGCCGCAAGCTCGCCCTCGAGTTGATAGACATTGCCGCTGGGCCGCGCCAGCGCATCGCCCGTGCACAGCAGGCGCGCACCGAGACGTCGGCCACGCTCACCGCCGCCAGTGCGGGATTCCGGCAGCAACCACAGCCGTGGTGCCAGGCGTGTATCAATGGCCTCAAGCTCCGCCAGCTGGGCCAGCGGCGCGTAACCATCGTGGACACTGTCGGCAAAGTGCAGCCAGCGATCGGCACCTGCCGCACCGAGTCCGACACTGTCGGCGGCGTCACCCTCCTCGCGCAAGGTGCCGAAGGTGACGGCCAACACCGCCCCCTGATGGGCGGGGTCGGCATCGGCGATCTGACGCGCCAGCCCCAGCACATCGCGGTCGTGGCTCGAGAGTCGCCCGCCGGTCATGTCCGGCACCACCGCGATCAGGAAGGCGGGTGATGCGATCTCGACCAGCGGCAGCACGCGCGCCTTGGCAACGACGGCGGCCTGACCGGCACCTGCCGCGACAGGCCCGGAGCGGCCACTGCGATCGATGCGCTTGCGGCCATTGGCGGCGATGAAGTGGCCGACGTGGGGATTGCGACGCATCACGCCCTTCGGGCCCATCCAGCGCTCCTGAGGAGTGGCCGCGCCTCGGCCCAGCGCCTGCAGCGCGCTGAGATGCTCCGGGTGCAGACGATTGCGTGCCTGCTGCTCCAGGCGCGGGTCACGGCGTGGCAGTGGCTCGCGCTCGGATGGGTGTGGATGCTCGGTTGCTTGTGGATCGACGGGGATCGTCATGCCGCCACCTCCGCGTCAGTGGGCTGCGTGCCGTGAACAAGCCCTGAGTGGACGCATCCGCTACCAGCGCCCGCGCCATCAGCTCCGCCAGATCCAGCACCTGGGGTTCGGCTTCACCGGCCGGCGCCACCACGCCTTCCAGCATCGCGGTGCACTGCGGGCAGCCCACCGCCACTACCTCGGCGCCGGTCTCGCGCACGTCACCCATGCGCATGTCGGGGATACGCTGCTTGCCGGGGATGTCCGTCACTGGCGCGCCACCGCCGCCACCACAGCAACGTGAGCGGAAGCCGGAGCGCTGCATCTCGCGCACTTCAAGACCCAGCGCCGCCAGCAAGGTGCGCGGCGCCTCGAATTCCCCGTTGTAGCGACCCAGATAGCAGGGGTCATGCCAGGTGACCGAGCCGAGCGTGGCCAGCTTGCTGGCATCCAGACTCAGACGTCCCGCCGCCAGCATCTCGTTCATGTAGCTGGTGTGGTGATTGACGAGGTAGTCGCCACCGAAGGCGGCATATTCACGTCCCAGCACATGGAAGCTGTGCGGATCGCAGGTGATGATGCGCACGAAGCGGTACTTCGACAGGGTGGCGATATTGCGTGTGGCCAGCGACTGGAAGGTCGCCTCGTCACCCAGACGGCGTGCCACGTCTCCACTGTCACGCTCCTCGGCACCGAGGATGGCGAAATCGACCCTGGCCGCGCGCAGCACCTGCACGAAGGCGCGCAGCGTGCGCTGGTTGCGCATGTCGAAGGCACCATCGCCCAGCCACAGCAGCGCTTCCACCGGACGTGGATCACGCGCCGCTTCCCGAGCGGCCTGAACCTCGGCGATGCGCGGCAGGTCAAGATCCGCCGCCCAGTGCAGGCGCGCCTCGAGCGCGAAACCGCCCGGATTGTCGGTGGCGATGAGATTGTCGAGCACCTCGACGCCCTTGCCCGGGGTCGCGCCCTGCTCCAGCGTCATGTGACGCCGCATGTCGACGATGGCATCGACGTGCTCGATCATCATCGGGCACTCCTCGGCGCAGGCACGACAGGTGGTGCAGGCCCACAGGGTTTCCGGCTCGACCAGTACCGTGAATTCATGATTTAGCTTGTCGGAGTCACTTTTCGTACCAGAAGCGTCCGCCTGAGTTGCCGGGCGAGCATGCGGAGAGGCCCCGACGATGGCCTGCTGCGGGCCGCCGCCATGCTGGCCGGGCGCGCGCTTCGGCTCATCGCCCGGATAGGGCGAACCAGCGTAGGCGGCATCGCTGCCACCGGCCATGCCCACCACCATGTCCTGGATCAGCTTCTTGGGATTGAGCGGCTGACCGGCCGCGAAGGCCGGACACACCGCTTCACAGCGCCCGCATTGCACGCAGGCATCGAAGCCCAGCAGCTGACGCCAGTTGAAGTCGGCAGGCTTGCCGACGCCCAGCGGTGCCTCGGGATCGGAAAGATCCAGCGGCAGCAGCGCGCTGTCGCGGATGCCAGCGCTGTCACGGGTGCTGAAACGTGCCGGACGCCGATGGAAGGCCAGATGCAGCGCGCCCGCGAAGGCATGCTTCATCGGCCCGGTGATGCGCGAGCCGCCACCGGTCATGCCGACGATCATCTCGAGCAGCCCCCAGGCGATCCCCGCCACCAGCACCAGCCCGAGGATACCGCCGGAGATCATGCCGCCGACGCCATCCGGCAGCACCAGTGACAGACTCATCACGAACAGGCTAGCGGAGAACGCCAGCAGGCTTTTTGGCAGACGCATCCACGGACCACGCGACAGGCGCGCCGGCGGGTCGAGACGACGACGACGCACGAACAGCGCACCAGCGAACATCGCGCCACTGGCCAGCAGCAGCAAGACGCCCAGCCAGGCGGAGTCGATGCCGAAGCCGTAGACCACCACCATCAGCAGCGCTGCGGCCACGAAGCCACCTCCGGTGGCGACGTGGGTATTGGCCATGTAGCGGTCCCGCGCGACCACGTGGTGCAGGTCCACCCCGTAGCGGCGCGGCACCTTGGCCAGGCTCGCGATCAGCTCTCCCACGCTCATGGACGTGGCATCCGCCCGCCCCTGGCGCCACAGGCCGATGCGCTTGACCGCACCGATGGCGGCCAGCGCCAAGGCGGCGAAGATCAACACCGACAACACTGTTTCGTTCACGCGATCAGAAATCCTTGCACAGGCGCAGGGCGTCATAGATGGCGGCGTGGGTGTTGCGCGGTGCATTGCAGTCGCCGAGACGGAACAGCAGGTAATCATCCCCATCGGTGGCCTGACTCAGGCACGGCTGCGGCTTGATGGCGTAGAGCGACTCGACGTCGATCTGGCCCTTGTTGAGCGAGCCATCCTTGAAGGCGTAGTAGAGCGCTTCATCGGGGCGCACGCCGTTCTCGACCACGATCTGGTCGACGACGCGTTCTTCCAGCGTGCCGGTGTATTCATTCTCGAGCACCGCCACCAGTCCCTCGCCTTCGCGGTAGACCTCATGCAGCACCATGTCGGAGGTCATCACGACTTCCTTGGCATACAGGCTGCGGTAATAGGTCGGGAAGGTGGTGCCGCCGACCGCCGCCCCCGGCTTGATGTCATCGGTGACGATCTCGACCCTGGCGCCCTTGGTGGCCAGATAATCGGCCACCGAGACACCGGAGAATTCGCAGATGCTGTCGTAGATCAGCACGTTGCTGCCCGGCGCGACACGCCCGTCCAGCACGTCCCAGGAAGAGACGATCAGGCTCTTGGCCGGGTCCTCGTCGTAGCCCCAGGATTCGAACTGCTCCATGAACGGACGGCCGCCCACCGCCAGGATCACCACGTCAGCGCGCAGGTCACGGATGGTCGCTTCATCGGCGCGGGTGCCCAGGCGCAGGTCGACCTTCAGACGCGCCAGCTCCAGCTGATACCAGCGGGTGATACCGGCGATCTGGTCACGCTGCGGCGCCTTGGAAGCCGTGGTGATCTGGCCACCCAGCTCTTCCTTCGCCTCGAAGAGCGTCACGGCATGGCCACGCTCGGCACACACGCGGGCCGCTTCCATGCCGGCCGGACCGCCGCCGACGATGACGACCTTGCGCACCGGACCGCTGGTCTTCTCGATCTCGTGCGGCAGGCCCATGTATTCGCGTGACGTCGCGGCATTCTGGATGCACAGCACATCCAGGCCCTGATACTGACGGTCGATGCAGTAGTTGGCACCGACGCACTGCTTGATCTGGTCGAGCTGGCCCATCTTGATCTTGGCGATGATGTGCGGGTCGGCGATGTGCGCGCGGGTCATGCCGACCATGTCGACATAGCCGCCTTCCAGAATGCGCTCGGCCTGATTGGGGTCCTTGATGTTCTGGGCGTGGATCACCGGAATCTTGACCACTTCCTTGATGCCGGAGGCCAGATGCAGGAAGGGTTCCGGCGGGTAGGACATGTTGGGAATGACGTTGGCGAGGCTGTTGTGGGTATCACAGCCGGAGCCGATCACGCCGAAGAAATCGAGCAGACCCGTGGCGTCGTAATAGGCCGCGATCTGCTTCATGTCGTCATGCGACAGGCCATCGGGATGGAATTCATCACCACAGATGCGCATGCCGACCACGAAGTCGTCGCCGACCTCGGCGCGCACCGCCTTGAGCACCTCGATACCGAACTTCATGCGACCCTCGAAGCTGCCGCCCCATTCATCGGTGCGCTTGTTGACGCGCGGGCTCCAGAACTGGTCGATCAGGTGCTGGTGCACGGCGGACAGCTCGACGCCGTCCAGGCCGCCTTCCTTGGCACGCCGCGCCGCCTGGGCGAAGTCGGCGATGATGCGCTGGATCTCTTCGACTTCGATGGTCTTGCAGGTGGAGCGGTGCACCGGCTCGCGGATACCGGACGGCGACATCAGCGAGGTCCAGTCGAAACCGTCCCAGCGTGAGCGACGGCCCATGTGGGTAATCTGGATCATGATCTTGCCGCCATGCTTGTGCACGGCATCGGCCAGATTCTGGAAATGCGGAATGATGCGGTCGGTCGACAGGTTGACGGAGCTCCACCAGCCCTGCGGGCTGTCGATGGAGACCACCGAGGAGCCACCACAGATGCACAGGCCACACCCGCCCTTGGCCTTCTCTTCGTAGTAGCGCACGTAGCGCTCGGTGGTCATGCCGCCATCGGTGGCATACACCTCGGCATGGGCGGTACTGACGACGCGGTTGCGGATGGTCAGCTTGCCGATCTCGATCGGCTGGAAGAGTGCGTCGAATGCCATGGTGAAAGCTCCTCGCCGGGGAGAGCGCCGCCTTGTCACGCCGGCCTGGCCTGCCCGCCGCCTCGAGTCGGGGCTCGTGGCGGCGGGCGGCGTCAGGCGTCTTGCATGTCAGGAAAGGCGGCGCTCAGGCGTTGCGTTGTCGTTGTTGTGTGTGCTGTTGCCTTTTGCCTGGGCCGGGCCTGGGCCTTGACCCGAGCCATGGAATAGAGAGTGGCGGATCTGAAAACGTCACACTGTTCCGGGAGCGACCTCGAAATACCCCACATCACAGCCTTCCTCACCACCGCTCTGGGTCTGGACGGCGACGGTGCGCAGCTCGCTGCCACGCGCGGCCAGAATCTGGTCCATCGCGCCGGCGAACCAGCCGGTGAACATGTACTCAAGCTTTGTGCCGGTCTTGCCCTGCTGATAGACGAAGCAGGAGTGCTCCAGGCGTACCTTGCAGGTGCCGCGCTCCAGATCGATCTCCTCGGTGATGAACAGACCCCAGCCGCGCTGTGACAGACGCTTCATGTAATGCTCGAAGACCTCCACCCCTACCAGGCCGTGCAACTCGGCTTCCTTCTCGCACCAGTGCCAGGCGCTCTTGTAGCCGGCGTGGTAGAGAATCTCGGCGTACTTCTCCACGCCCAGCGCCTCTTCCACCGCGACATGGTTGTTGATGAAGAAGTGACGCGGCACGTACAGCATCGGCAGTGCGTCGGAGGTCCAGACGCCGGTCTCGCTATCCACCTCGATCGGCAGTTCAGGGGCCATCTTGCTCATGTCGGTGTCCTCAAAAGGGGCTGAAAGGGAGATGCAAAAGAGAGTTCAAGAAAGAGATCAGGAGAGAGATCACGAAAGTGCGATCAAGAAAGAGCGAACCAGAAAAGGCCCAGGCAGGCAGACTCAGCCGCCCCAGACGTTTTCCAGCGTGCGCAGCCAGTTCTCGCCCATGATCTTGCGCACCTGATGCTCGCTCATGCCGCGACGCAGCAGCGCCTCGGTCAGATTGGGGAACTCGCCGATGGTGCGGATGCCTTCCGGATTGACGATCTTGCCGAAGTTGGTGAGACGACGGGCGTAGCCCTTGTCGTGGGTCAGCCACTCGAAGAAGTCCTGACCGTGTCCCTGGGTGAAATCGGTGCCGATGCCGATGGCATCCTCGCCGACCAGGTTCATCACGTATTCGATGGCCTCGACGTAGTCATCGACGGTGGCGTTGACGCCGGCCCGGAGGAAGGGGGTGAACATGGTGACGCCGACGAAGCCGCCGTGTTCGGCGATGAAGCGCAGCTCGGCATCGGACTTGTTGCGCGGGTGGTCCTTGAGACCGGCCGGCGCGCAGTGGGAGTAGCAGACAGGGACTTTCGATTCGAGGATGACTTCCTCGGAGGTCTTCGAGCCGACGTGGGAGAGATCACACATCACGCCGACGCGGTTCATCTCGGCGACCATCTCGCGCCCGAAGCCGGACAGGCCGCCATCGCGCTCGTAACAGCCGGTACCAACCAGATTCTGGGTGTTGTAGCACATCTGCACGATGCCCACGCCGAGCTGCTTGAAGACATCGACATAGCCGATCTGGTCTTCATAGGCGTTGGCATTCTGGAAGCCGTAGATGATGCCGGTCTTGCCCGCGGCCTTGGCGGCGCGGATGTCGGCGGCGGTGCGCGCCACGCAGACCAGGTCACTGCTCTCGGCGATCAGCTGGTTGCTCTTGACGATGTTGTTGACGGTCGCCTGGAAGCCTTCCCAGACCGAGACGGTGCAGTTGGCCGCACTCAGACCGCCCTTGCGCATGTCCTCGAACAGCTCGCGCTGCCACTTGGCGATCACCAGACCATCGATGACGATGCTGTCATCGTGCAGGGCGCGGGCCGCATCGGACCCACCGAAGGAGGAGGAGAATTCGGACATCATGTCGCTCCGGCGCTGGGCAGGCGGCTCTGGAAGTCAGGTCACTGCCCGTACCCGGCGGACAGGGTCTGCCGGAACACGATCTCCAGCAGGCTGTGCCAGCATAGTCCTGCCCTCTTCCCCCTCTGACGCCAGATGCGACGCGTGGCTACCGAATCGCGTCAGGACTGTCGTTTCTGAAACGACGACGCCCCGACTCGAGAGAGCCGGGGCGTCGTGGGACAGCCGAGGGTGTACCGTCAAGCCGGTCAGTGCGCGGGAGACAGCTCCTTCAGCGAAGGCAGCAGGTCCCAGCTCAACCAGCCACGCGGCTGTTCCAGCCGCTTGAGATAGCCCATGCCGAGATTGTTCATCTGGCGCCGCGTCCAGCTGGCACGCCGCTGGATATAGGCCGAGGGCTTGCCGGCATTGAAGCGAATCGGATTGGGCAGTACCGCCGCCAGCAGGCTGGCCTGATAGGCGGACAGGCTGGCGGCATCGGTATTGAAGTGATGCTCGGCCGCGGCCTCGACACCGAACACCCCCGGCCCCCACTCGGCGACGTTCAGATAGACCTCGAGAATGCGCTCCTTGGGCCAGATCACCTCGATCAGGATGGTGAACCAGACCTCCAGCCCCTTGCGCACCCAGCTGCGCCCGTTCCACAGGAAGACATTCTTGGCGGTCTGCTGGCTGATGGTGCTGGCCCCGCGCAGCCGTTCACCGGCCAGGCGCGCATCGATGGCCTTGACGATCTGATCGACATCGAAGCCGTAGTGATCGGGAAATTTCTGGTCTTCCGAGGCGATCACCGCCAGCCGGGCATTGCGGGAAATCTTCTCCATCGGCACCCAGTCATGCTGGAGCGCCATCGGCGCCCCCGAGACCAGGCTGTAGCCCCACTTCTCCAGCATCACCATCGACACCGGCAATGGCACGAAGCGCAGCAACACCACCAGGCCGATGCAGGCGACCATCCAGCAGCCCAGCACCTTGATCGCCCATGTCGCCAGCCAGCGCAGACGCTCCATCGGGCGCATCTTCACGGACGCCGCCGGCCTGCGTGTCGCGCCGCGGCGTGCCTGTGTTCGTGCCATCCCTCGCCGTCCCCTGTCGCGCGTGTCGTGGCTTGCAGTACGCCTTCCAGACTGGCCACGCCGTGCAGCTGATGATCGACATCGGCACGACACGGCACGTCAGACACGCCGGGCTGACGCTCACCACCGATACGCTCATCGCGCGGCGGCATGCCGAAGTACTCGCGGTAGCATTTGGAGAAGTGCGGCGTGGAGACGAAGCCACAGGCCGAGGCCACCTCGATGATCGACAGCGCCGTCTGCTTGAGCAGCTGACGCGCCCGTGTCAGGCGCAGCTTGAGGTAGTAGCGCGACGGTGAGCAGTGCAGATAGCGCTGGAACAGGCGCTCCAGCTGACGGCGCGAGACATCCACGTAGTGGGCCAGCTCGTCCAGACCGATGGGCTCCTCCAGATTGGCCTCCATCAGCGCGACGATTTCCAGAAGCTTGGGCTGGGTGGTGCCCAGCACGTGCTTGAGCGGTACACGCTGCTGGTCCTGCTCGCCGCGCACGCGGTCACAGATGAACATCTCGGAGATGCCCGCCGCCAGCTCGCGGCCATGCTCGCGGGCGATCATGGTCAATACCATGTCCATCGGCGCGGTGCCGCCCGAGGCGGTGGCACGCTGCTGGTCGATGGAGAACAGTCGCGTGGTCAGCGGTACGCGCGGGAAGGCCTCCTGCATGGCCGCCAGACACTCCCAGTGAATGCTGGTCTCGTGACCTTCCAGCAGCCCGGCCTGCGCCAGCGCCCAGCTGCCGGTACACACGGCGCCCAGCTGACGGCCAGCGCGCGCCTGGGCCTGCAGCCAGCTGACATGCGGGCGCTGCACCGCCCGCTGGATACCGACGCCGCCACAGACGATGGCCATGTCCAGCGCCGGGCAGGTCTCGGCCGACACATCCGGCGTGACCTGCAGACCATCGCTGGCACGCACGGGCATGCCTTCCAGGGTCACGGTGTACCAGCGATACAGCTCACGTCCGGCCAGCTGATTGGCCATGCGCAGCGGTTCGACCGCCGAGGCCAGCGAGATGAGCGTGAAGCTGTCGAGCAACAGGAAGCCGATGGTCTGCGGCTGGCGTGTCTCGCCGGCCGCGACCCGAAGGAGTCCGATAACGTCAGGGGTGTCGTGAATCACTGCTTGGACGTCGTGCGTTGTCCACCTCTCGACAGTAAACCATCGCCCTGATACCGCGCAGCGATTAAATCGCCGCTGCACGGCAAATCATCGTTGCTGTACGGCACAGAATAACGCCGTGATTGGCTGACATCGACGCGATATAACCGCGAGCCACGAAAACCGCCCTTCATAGCGAAAGGTTCTGAAAGGCGGTGTCGCTCATGACGGAAAAACGACAGCCCCGACATCCTGTGATGGATGCCGGGGCTGTCGTTTCTGTCTTTCACGCAGGTTCTCTGCTCGGGGAGCGATCCCCTGTGGCTGGCCATGTCACATCACACTTTTCATCTCTACCGGCCACCACACTCACACCTCAAAGGAGGTGTTTCGCATGCTTCGCATGCCTTTTCATCTTCATTGGCTACCATCCTCACACCTCAAAGGAGGTGTTTCGCATGGTAGGTCAGATGCTCATCGATGAAGCTGGCCATGAAGAAGTAGCTGTGATCATAGCCGGGCTGGCGACGCAGGATCAGCGGGTGGTCCTGCTCGGCGCAGACCGCCTCCAGACGCTCCGGCTTGAGCTGCTCTTCCAGGAACTGGTCATTCTCGCCCTGCTCGACGAACAGCTCCTGACGCGCGGCACCGCTGTTGCCCGCCTGCTTGACCAGCTCGCAGGTATCCCACTGCGCCCACTGGGTGCGGTCATCGCCGAGATAGCCGCTGAAGGCCTTCTCGCCCCACGGGCAGGCCATCGGATTGGCGATCGGCGCGAAGGCGGAGACCGAGCGATAGCGCCCCGGATTCTTCAGCGCGCAGATCAGCGCGCCGTGGCCGCCCATGGAGTGACCGGAGATGGACTCGCGTTCGCCATCCACCGGGAAGTGACGCTTGACGAGCGCCGGCAACTCCTCGGTGACGTAGTCGTACATGCGGTAATGGCGCGCCCACGGCTCGCGGGTGGCATTGACGTAGAAGCCGGCACCGCTGCCGAAGTCATAGCTCTCGTCTTCGCCGGGCAGGTCCACGCCACGCGGGCTGGTGTCCGGGCAGATCAGGGCGATGCCCAGCTCGGCTGCCTTGCGCTGCGCGCCGGCCTTCTGCATGAAGTTCTCGTCAGTGCAGGTCAGCCCCGACAGCCACCACAGCATCGGCACCGGGCCCTGTTCGGCCTGCGGCGGCAGATAGATGGCGAACACCATGTCGCAATCCAGACTGCCGCTGCGGTGACGGTAACGCTTGAGCCAGCCACCATGCACCTTGTTGGCGCTGACCAGCTCGAGTTGTTCGGTCGCGGTCATCATGCTCTCCCTTGTGATATCGCCAGATCGCTCGCGGATCAGAAGCTCAGCACGGTACGGATCGACTTTCCTTCATGCAGCAGGTCGAAGGCCTCGTTGATCTTCTCGAACGGCATCTGGTGGGTGACGAAGTCGTCGAGGTTGATCGCGCCATCCATGTAGCGCTCGACGTAGCCCGGAAGCTCGGTACGGCCCTTGACGCCACCGAAGGCGGAGCCTTTCCAGACGCGCCCGGTCACCAGCTGGAAGGGACGGGTGGCGATCTCTTCACCGGCACCGGCGACGCCGATGATGATGGATTCGCCCCAGCCCTTGTGCGCGCACTCGAGCGCGGCACGCATGACCTTGACGTTGCCGATGCACTCGAAGGAGTAGTCGACGCCGCCGTCGGTCATGTCGACGATGGCTTCCTGGACCGGCACGGACAGCTTGCTCGGGTTGACGAAGTCGGTGGCGCCGAACTTGCGGGCCAGATCGAACTTGTCCTCATTGATGTCGATGGCGATGATGCGCGACGCCTTGGCCATCACCGCGCCCTGGATGGCGGCCAGACCGATGGCGCCGAGACCGAAGATGGCCACGGTGGCACCCGGCTCGACCTTGGCGGTATTCATCACCGCGCCGATACCGGTGGTGACGCCACAGCCCAGCAGGCAGATCTTGTCCAGCGGCGCTTCCTTGGACACCTTGGCCAGCGAGACTTCCGGCACCACGGTGTACTCGGAGAAGGTAGACGTGCCCATGTAGTGGTGCAGCATCTTGCCGTCCAGCGAGAAGCGCGAGGTGCCATCCGGCATCAGGCCACGGCCCTGGGTGGCGCGCACGGCGCTGCACAGGTTGGTCTTGCCGGAGAGGCAGAACTTGCACTTGCCACATTCGGCGGTATAGAGCGGGATGACGTGGTCGCCCGGCACCAGACCGGTGACACCCTCGCCCACTTCCTCGACGATACCCGCGCCTTCATGGCCCAGCACGGACGGGAACAGGCCTTCGGGGTCTGCGCCGGACAGGGTGTAGGCATCGGTGTGGCAGACGGCGGTATTGACGATGCGTACCAGCACCTCGCCGGCCTTCGGTCCTTCGACATCGATCTCGACCAGCTCCAGCGGCTTGCCGGCTTCCAGCGCAATCGCAGCACGTGATTTCATTAATATCTCCTTCAGTATGCAACACAGTCTACGCAGTGACCTTGGCGGGATTAAGCCGTCAGCACTCAGATGATTATTGTCACTCAACAACAATGATGAGGAGCGGGCATGCAGCGTTGGGACCGCATCGAAGCCTTTGTGGAAGTCGTCAGAATCGGCTCGTTTTCCGGTGCCGCCCGTCATCTCGGGGTCTCCAGCTCACATGTCAGTCGCCTGATCAGCCAGCTGGAAGCCCAGCTTGATACCCAGTTGCTCTATCGCACGACCCGTCAGACGCGTCTCACCGATGCCGGACAGGTGTATTACGAGCACTGCCATCACCTCTTCGATGGCTTCCGCGCCGCCGAACAGGCCATCGGCGACTTCCATGCCCGTCCCAGCGGCGTGCTCAAGCTGACCAGCGCCACCACCTTCGGTGAGCGCTACGTCGCGCCACTGGTCAACGACTTCCAGCTGATGCACCCGCAGCTGGAAGTGCAGATGCACTTCACCAATCGTCCGGTGGAATTGATCGACGAGGGCTTCGATGTCGCCATTCGCATGGGCGTGCTCAAGGACTCCTCGCTGATCGCGCGGCGACTGGTGGACCGCCAGGAGTATGTCGTCGCCTCGCACGACTACTTTCAGCGTGCGCCGCGCCCGCACACGTTGGCGGAGCTCTCCAGCCACCGCTGCCTGGCGGGCTCCAAGCGTGAATGGCTGTTCGAGGTCGAGGGCCAGCGACGCGAGGTGCGCATCTCCGGCAGCTGGCAGGCCAATTCCGGGCCGGCACTGCTGGACGCCACGCTCAAGGGCCTCGGGCTTGCCCAGATTCCCGACTATTACGTCGCGCCTCACCTGGCCAGTGGCCAGCTGATCTCGGTGCTGGATGAGTATCAGGTGCGCGATACCGGGGTGTGGATCGTCTATCCCCGCCACCGCCATCTCTCACCCAAGGTGCGCCAGTTCGTCGACTTCATGGTCGAGCGCTTCGAGGACGGCATCCCCGGCCTGGTGGGCTGACGCCGCCAGCGGCGTCAGGCACGCTGCGCGCCGCCACCCGGTATCGCCTCCGGCAGATGCACCGGCGGTGCCTTGACCAGCAGCTTGCTGGCCACGAAGTAGACCAGCGCCCCCAGCAGCGAGCCGGTGAACCAGCCGTAGTCGTAGAACCAGGAAAGCCCGGGCTGCGAGAAGCTGATCACCGTCAGCCCCACCGGCACGAAGAAGGCGATGAAGCCCGCTGGATTGAAGGCCGGGTAGGTGCTGCCATCCAGATAGAGCGCCGGCAGATCGAAGGACTGGCGACGGATCACGAAGTAGTCGACGATCATGATTCCCGCGATCGGCCCCAGCAGACTCGAATAGCCCAGCAGCCAGTTGGAATAGAGGCTCTCGAGGCTCACGTCGGAGACGATCCAGCCCATCTTCTTGATCAGCTCGAAGCCCATCAGCAGCACCCCGACCAGCCCGGTGAGCAGCACGCCGCGCGTCTGGTTGATGAATTTCGGCGCGATGTTCTGGAAATCATTGGTCGGCGAGACGATGTTGGCGGCGGTGTTGGTGGAGAGCGTCGCGATGATGATCAGCACCATGGCGATGGCGACCCAGCCGGGGCTGTCGATGCGACCGATCAGGTTGACCGGGTCGGAGATGGTCTCCCCCACCAGCGAGCTGGAAGCGGCCGTCAGCACCACGCCGAGCGCCGCGAAGAAGAACATCGTCAGCGGCAGGCCGATGATCTGACCGACGATCTGGTCCTTCTGGCTCTTCGCGTAACGGCTGAAGTCAGGAATGTTCAGCGACAGCGTCGCCCAGAAGCCGACCATCGCGGTCAGGCCCGCCATGAAGTAGCTGGCCACGCCATCGCCTTCGGGACGATTCGGTGGCTGGGCCAGCAGTTCGCTGATCGAGGTATGCGGCAGCGCCCACACCATCAGGCCGACCCCCACCGCCAGCAGCAAGGGCGCGGAGAGCGTCTCCAGCCACTTGATGGATTCCGCGCCGCGAATCACCACGAACAGGTTGAGCGCCCAGAAGATGAAGAAGCCGATGACCTCGCCTACCCCGCCCAGCGCCTTCCAGTCGGCCGAGAGGCTCGACAGCAGCAGGTGAATCGCCAGGCCGCCGAACATCGTCTGGATACCGAACCAGCCACAGGCGACCACCGCCCGAATCATGCACGGCACGTTGGAGCCGATGATCCCGAACGATGAACGCAGCACTACCGGAAAGGGAATCCCGAAACGCGTGCCGGGGAAGGCGTTCAGCGTCAGCGGGATCAGTACCACCAGATTGGCGACCAGAATCGTGATCAGCGCCTCGCCGACACTCAATCCGAAGTAGGCAGTGAGCACGCCGCCCAGGGTATAGGTGGGTACGCAGATCGACATGCCGACCCACAGTGCGGCGATGTTCCAGCGCGACCAGGTGCGCTCGGCACTCCTGGTCGGCGCGATATCCTCGTTGTAGCGCGGGCTGCGGGCGACGTCCTGCGCCACCACCAGCTCGATCATTTCCTCATTGCTGCGCACCATGTGCGAGCGAGTCTGTGTCGGGGCCATGAGTCCTCACCTGTTCAGCTGTTGTTATTGTTGAGGGTGATGCACGTCGCTTGTCCTGGCCGATGGCGGCATTATTGCCGTCAAATCAAACCTGTCACGCAAGACAACTTGAGAGGCAATGGCGCGGGTTTGACCGTCTGATGCCCATCAGGTGGCGACACGCCGTGTTCGCGCCAATTGTCAGTATGGTCAGGTTCCAAGCTGGTGCAAGGCGGTCTTGCACAGGGCTCATACAGACGGTCACAAGCCACTGATGTGCATTGAGTTTTCCTTTTAGTATCGCGTGAACCACGCTGATTCTTCTGGCACCACAATGGTGAATTCATGCGAAATCTTGACCGAAAATCCTTTTATAACAACAAGATAAATTCACGAGACTTTATTTGACACTTCGTCTTGCCGAACGCGGGAACACTGTCTAATGTTCATTAAGCTGACTGGTGAGACAGGATCTGCATCGGACCTTCCCTGACCCACGATACCTGCCGCGGGCATGCAGACTTTCCGGACAGGCGGAGTGATTTTCCAGGACCCATTTCGCGCCATCCCGGCTCACCCGCTCTGCCCACCAGCACTCATTGAAGACAACAACAACCGGCGCCAAGCGCCCGATGAGGATGACATGTCGAACGACTCCCGCATCTCCTACCGCGAGGATGCCGGCAAGCTGCGCTGCGCCGTCATCCAGATGGGACTCAACGTCTCCACCGACCTCGAGCCCGCACAGATCCGCGATGCCATGAACGAGGCCCACCTGCCGCTGATCGACCAGGCCGGTGAGGCAGGCGTCAAGATCCTGTGCTTCCAGGAAGTCTTCAATCAGCCCTATTTCTGCCCGAGCCAGGATGCCAAGTGGTATGCCGCCGCCGAGCGCGTGCCCGACGGCCCCACCGTCACCCTGATGCAGCAGTACGCGAAGAAGCATCAGATGGTGATCATCGTGCCCCTCTACGAGGAAGTGCAGCCGGGGGTGTACTACAACACTGCCGCCGTCATCGATGCCGACGGCAGCTATCTGGGCAAGTATCACAAGACCCACATCCCGCAGGTGGCGGGCTTCTGGGAGAAATTCTTCTTCAAGCCCGGCAAGTCCGACTGGCCGGTCTTCGACACCGCCTACGGGCGCATCGGCGTCTACATCTGCTATGACCGCCACTTCCCGGAAGGCTGGCGCGCATTGGCGCTCAACGGCGCCGAGATCATCTTCAATCCCTCCGCCACCGTCGCCGGCCTCTCCCAGTATCTGTGGGAGCTGGAACAGCCCGCCTCCGCCGCCGCCAATGGCTGCTACATCGCCGCCATCAACCGTGTCGGCCATGAACAACCCTGGGATATCGGCGAGTTCTACGGTTCCTCCTACTTCGTGAATCCACGCGGCCAGATCGAAGCCCAGGCCAGTGCCACCGAGGACGAGCTGTTGATCCACGACCTCGACATGTCAATGGTGCGCGAGGTGCGCAACAACTGGCAGTTCTTCCGCGACCGCCGTCCGGACGCCTATACCCGCCTCACCGATGGTGAATGACGGCCAGCACGATAACGACAACGACAACACGACCTGACACTCAATGCCGGACAAGGCCGCGCGATGCGGCCGGGAGAGATTCATGGCAATCCTGATCAAGGGCGGCAGCATCCAGACCCACGAAGAGCGCTACACCGCCGATGTGCTGTGTGACGGCGAGACCATCACCGCCATCGGCACCGACCTCGAGGTACCGGACGACTGCGAGGTGATCGACGCCAGCGGCTGTCTGGTGATGCCCGGCGGCATCGACCCGCACACCCACATGCAGCTGCCGTTCATGGGTACCGTCGCCAGCGAGGATTTCCAGAGCGGCACCGCCGCGGCGCTGGCCGGCGGTACCACCATGATCATCGATTTCGTGATTCCCTCCCCCCAGCAACCGCTGATGGAGGCCTATCACACCTGGCGCGAGTGGGCCGAGAAGTCGTGCTGCGACTACAGCTTCCACGTCGCCGTCACCTGGTGGGACGAGAGCGTCAGCCAGGACATGCAGACGCTGGTCTCCGATTACGGGGTCAACAGCTTCAAGCACTTCATGGCCTACAAGAACGCCATCATGGCGCCGGATGACACCCTCGTCTCGAGCTTCGCGCGCTGTCTGGAGCTGGGCGCGATTCCCACCGTGCATGCCGAGAACGGCGAGCTGGTCTACCACCTGCAGCAGAAGCTGCTGGCCGATGGCATCACCGGGCCCGAGGCACATCCGCTGTCGCGTCCGCCACAGGTCGAGGGCGAAGCCGCCAGCCGCGCCATCCGCATCGCCGGCACTCTGGGCACGCCGGTGTATCTGGTTCACGTCTCGACCGCCGATGCGCTGGAGGAGATCCGCTACGCGCGTGAGCACGGTCAGCCGGTCTACGGCGAGGTGCTGGCAGGCCATCTGCTGATCGATGAAGCGGTCTATCAGAACAAGAGCTGGGAATTCGCGGCAGGCCACGTGATGAGCCCGCCGTTCCGCTCGCTGGAGCACCGCCAGGCACTGTGGGGCGGCATCCAGTCCGGTGACCTGCAGACCACCGCCACCGATCACTGCTGCTTCTGCGCCGAGCAGAAGGAGATGGGCAAGGACGACTTCTCGAAGATTCCCAACGGCACCGCTGGGGTCGAGGATCGCATGGCGATGCTGTGGCACGAGGGCGTCAACACCGGGCGCTTCTCCGCCGAGGACTTCGTCGGCCTGACCTCCACCAACGCCGCCAAGATCTTCAATCTGTACCCGCGCAAGGGCGCGATCCGGGTCGGCAGCGACGCCGACATCGTGGTCTGGGACCCCAACGCCGAACGCACCATCTCGGCGAAGACTCACCACCAGAACATCGACTTCAACATCTTCGAAGGCCGCACCGTCAAGGGTATCCCGCGTCACACCATCAGCCGCGGCGACTGGGCATGGCGCGATGGCGAGCTGCATGCCAAGCGCGGTCACGGCCAATACGTCGAACGCCCGCCCTACCCCAGTGTCTTCGACCAGCTCAAGGCCCGCGCCGAGAGCAATGTCGTCACCGCCGTGGATCGCAGCTGACGGCCGACGAACGACTCGAACAAGACAAGACCGGCACGACTGAACGACACGACTGAACGACGGCCTGGCAGCGCACCTGACGCGCTGCCGGTCCCGAAGCGCTGCCAATCAAGGCGTTGCCAAACAAGACGCTGCTAGCGCAAGACGATCTGACTCGCCTGCAAGACCAACAACAACGACCCCGCGCCTGAGCGCGGGCAGGAGCCACACCGTGACGACATCCTCCACTCCTTCCCACTGGGCCCCGTCCGGGCTCGCGGAAGAGGCGCTGAGTGCGCGCTTCACTGATCTGCATCCGGCGCTCACCAAGCGTCAGGCCTTCATCGAGAGTTCGCGTTGCCTGTATTGCTATGACGCGCCCTGCATCAAGGCCTGCCCGACCAGCATCGATATCCCGACCTTCATCCGCCGTATCCACGATGACAATCTCGACGGCGCCGCCAGCGAGATTCTCGATGCCAATATCCTCGGTGGCAGCTGCGCCCGCGTCTGCCCCACCGAGATCCTCTGCGAGCAGTCCTGCGTGCGCAATCAGGGCGATGAGTGCCAGCCGGTGCTGATCGGTCTGCTGCAGCGCCATGCACTGGACAACGCCCAGTTCGAGGCCCACCCGTTCACGCGGGCAGCCA
This sequence comes from Cobetia sp. ICG0124, assembly GCF_004006355.1. NCBI lineage: Bacteria > Pseudomonadati > Pseudomonadota > Gammaproteobacteria > Oceanospirillales > Halomonadaceae > Cobetia > Cobetia sp. ICG0124. The sequence goes on from NZ_CP024893.1 coordinate 2,926,473, forward strand.
GCACCGGCCGGCGCATCGCCGTGGTCGGTGCCGGGCCTGCCGGGCTTTCCTGCGCCCACCGCCTGGCGCGTTTCGGCCACGATGTGGTGATCTTCGAGGCCGAGGAGAAAGCCGGTGGCCTGAATGAATACGGCATCGCTCGCTACAAGCTGACCGATGACTTCGCCGCCCGCGAAGTCGAATTCCTGCTCGAGATCGGCGGCATCGAGATCCGCCACGGCCAGCGCCTCGGCGACAATCTGGCGCTGGCCTCCCTGACACGCGAGTTCGACAGCGTCTTCCTGGGCCTGGGCCTTGGCACCAGCCATGCTCTCGGCCTGACCGGCGAGGATGCCAGCGGCCTGATGGCGGCCACCGACTTCATCAAGGTGCTGCGTCAGAGCGGCGAACTGAACGCGCTGGCAGTGCCGAGGCACGCGGTGGTGATCGGCGCCGGCAACACCGCCATCGACATCGCCGTGCAGGCCAAACGCTTGGGCGCACAGACGGTGGATCTGGTCTATCGGCGTGGCGAGGAGCAGATGTCCGCCACCCATCACGAGCAGGAAATCGCGCGGGCCAATGGCGTGATGATCCACACCTGGGCGCGTCCGCTGGCCATCGATGTGGCAAGCGACAGTGAAGTGAGGATGGTGGTGACGCCGCGCTCAATGCGATGCAGTTCGCGCGCACACGGGTCGAGGATGGCCGACTCGTCGATACCGGCGAGACCTTCACGCTGGCCTGCGATGGGGTCTTCACCGCCATCGGTCAGGGCTTCGATGACGCGAGCCTGAGCGATGCGCATGCCGCGGGGCTGGCCCGCGAGGGGGCGAAGATAGAGGTGGACGAGATGCTGCGCACCAGTCTGCCCGGCGTCTATGCCGGCGGTGACTGCATCGCCCGCGGACAGGATCTCACCGTTCAAGCCGTCGCCCACGGCAAGCTGGCCGCCGAGGCCATCCATCACGATCTGATGCTCAAGGTGGAGGCCGCCTGATGACCATTCATACCCCGCTCAATGATGACAACGCGCGTCCGGCAGGCTCTGGTTCAAGTTCTGCAGCGGCTGACGATCACGTCGCCAGCTACAAGGCCGATCTGTCGGTCAACTTCGCCGGCATCCGTGCCCCCAACCCCTTCTGGCTGGCCAGCGCCCCGCCCACCGACAAGGCCTACAACGTGGTACGCGCCTACGAGGCCGGCTGGGGTGGCGTGGTCTGGAAGACGCTGGGGGAAGACCCGGCGGCAGTGAACGTCTCCTCGCGCTATTCGGCGCACTATGGCCCGAATGGCGAGGTCAGCGGCTTCAACAACATCGAGCTGATCACCGACCGCTCGCTGGAGATCAACCTGCGCGAGATCACCCAGGTCAAGAAGGACTGGCCGGACCGCGCACTGATCGTCTCGCTGATGGTGCCGTGCGAGGAAGAGGCCTGGAAGACCATCCTGCCGCAGGTCGAGGCTACCGGCTGTGACGGCATCGAGCTCAACTTCGGCTGCCCCCACGGCATGCCGGAACGCGGCATGGGCGCGGCGGTGGGCCAGGTGCCGGAGTATGTCGAGCAGATCACGCGCTGGTGCAAGACCTACAGCTCGCTGCCGGTGATCGTCAAGCTGACCCCCAACATCACCGACGTGCGCGAACCGGCCAAGGCGGCCTGGCGTGGCGGTGCAGATGCCGTCTCGCTGATCAACACCATCAACTCCATCACCCATCTGGACCTCGACCGCATGGTCGCGCATCCCATCGTCGGCGACCGCAGCACCCATGGCGGCTACTGCGGCAGCGCCGTGAAGCCCATCGCGCTGAACATGGTGGCCGAGATCGCGCGCACGCCGGAAACCGCCAACCTGCCGATCTCGGGTATCGGCGGCATCTCCAACTGGGAAGATGCCGCGGAATTCATCGCCCTCGGCGCGGGCAGCGTGCAGGTGTGCACCGCGGCGATGCTGCACGGCTTCCGTATCGTCGAGGAGATGAAGGACGGCCTGGGGCGCTGGATGGACAGCAAGGGCTATCAGCGGATCGAGGAGTTCTCCCGCGCGGCGGTGCCCAACACCACCGACTGGAAGCAGCTGGACATGAACTACCAGGTGATCGCGCGGATCGACCAGGACAAGTGCATCGGCTGCGGACGCTGCTACATCGCCTGCGAGGACACCTCGCACCAGGCCATCCTGCATCTGGCCAGGGACAACGGCACCGCCCGCTATGAGGTGAAGGACGCCGACTGCGTGGGCTGCAACCTGTGCGAGATCACCTGCCCGGTCGAGGACTGCATCACCATGGAAGTGCAGGACACCGGCAAGCCGTACATGAACTGGATGGAGGACCCGCGCAACCCGCATCGCGCGGCGTGACCAAACAGAAAGGGGCTGCCAGCAATGGCAGCCCCTTTTCAATGGTCTCATGATCCATCAATGATGATCATTGTTAGCCTTAGGGTAATGTAATAATGACATCACCTGATGACTCAGGCGGACAGGCCAACGCCCTTCAGCAGCACCCGCGTGACGTTCTGCACCGCCTGCTCGAATTCGCGATCACTCAGCGCCTTGCCCTGATTGAGCACCGTGATCTGGTGGTCGAAGTCGGCGTAGTGCTGGGTGCTGGCCCAGATCATGTACAGGTAGGCGGAAGCATCGACGTTGTCAATGCGCCCCTCACTGATCCACTGGCGCAGGCGTGACTTCTTCATCTCGGCCCACTCGTCGAGCCACACCGTCAGCTCCTCGCCCAGCACCGGCGCGCCCTGCATGATCTCGCTGGCCCATACCTTGGAGCCATACGGACGCTGGCGCGAGTGCATCATCTTGGCGCGAATGTAGGTGGAGAGCACCAGCTGCGGGTCGTCATAGGCTTCGAAGCACAGCGCATCTTCCTTCCACAGCGCCAGCAGACCATCGAGGACCGCGCGATACAGCGCTTCCTTGGTGCTGAAGTAGTAATGCAGATTGGACTTGGGCAGCTCTACCTCGGCGGCAATATCGACCATGCTGGCGCCGACATAGCCCTTGAGAGCGAAGATCTTTTCGGCGGCGAGCAGGATGCGGCCGACATTATCCTTGCGAATCTGAGACTTGCGAGTGGTCATGCGATCCCCTGACGCGGTGCTGGCAGTGGGATGAGAATATCATAACCGCACTGCCAACATGCCTGAGCCGACAGGTTTCGCGCCAGCGGTGTCATTCGAAGACCGCCCCATCGATGAAGCCATCCGCCGGCATCGGCACCTGGCCCGCCTCTCCGCTCAGCCACCAGGGCGCCGGATGCGTGCCTTCGCTGCGCTCATCCGCCACCGGCACCACCATGCCCAGCTTGCGGGCTGCGCTGCGGTAGAGGTCCGGGCGTACGCAGCGTGCCAGGGTCGCTTCGAGGTCATTGTCGCTGACTCCCTCGAGATGCCCCCAGCGCTGCATCTGGGCGGCATACCAGCGGGTCTGCGAGCGCCACGGGAAGTTGGCCGCATAGCGATGGAAGATGGTCCAGCCGGGATTTTCCCGCTGGAACGCCTCCACCGACTGCTCGACATCCACATCGCGCAGTCCACGCGCCACCACCGAAAGCGGCACTTCCTGCATGCCTTCATCATGCAGCCACTGCGCGGCCTGCTCACGGTTGCCCGGGCGGTCCAGCCAGGCACAGGCCTTGAGCAGCGCACGAATCAGCGCCTGATGCGCCAGCGGGTGCTGCTCCGCCCAGTCCTCGCGCACGCCCAGCACCTTTTCCTGTCCGAAGCGCCAGATATCATGACTGCCCGCCACCACCTGCCCCATGCCCTGCACGGCGGCCAGACTGTTCCAGGGCTCTCCGACACAGAAGCCGTCCAGCGCGCCACTTGCCAGCTGGGCGGCCATCAACGGCGGGGCCACCGCACGCATCTCGATGTCGCGATTCGGGTCGATCCCGCCGGCCGCCAGCCAGTAACGCAGCAGATAGCGGTGCGAGGAGAAGGGATGCACGCTGGCAAGCTTGAGCGCCGCCTCCCCACGCTCGCGGCGCGCCTGCACGTGCGCCGCCAGCGCCCGAGACACCGCCAGCGGAGAGCCCAGGTCATGCCCCTCCTCGGCCAGCGCCGCCATCAGGGCCCGCGACAGGGTGATGGAGTTGCCGCCCAGATTGAGCGTCATCGCGCTGATCACCGGTGTGGCGCGGCCATCCAGCCCCAGGGTCGAGGTCAGCGGCATCAGCGCCAGCATCTGCGCGCCCTGCAACACGCCGGTCTGCAGGTCATCGCGCAGTGCCGCCCACGACGGCTGCCACTTGAGCGTCACGGCCAGCCCCTCCTCACGGAAGAACCCCTGACGCTCCGCCACCACCAGAGGAGCCGCGTCATTGAGCGGCATCAACCCCAGCGTCAACTGATGGCCATTGAGAAGAGAATCACTGAGCATCACATCCACCTTTTGAACGATCGAAAGAGAAGGACATCACGAGACTCGGCTCAGTGCCGACGCGACGCCTTGAGCAGCTCATCGGCCAGCTCGTGCAATGCCAGACGCCGATTCATCGCGGTCTTGCGCAGATATTGGTAGGCCGCATCCTCCCCCAGTCCGCGACTCTCCATCACCAGCGCCTTGGCGCGATCCACGCTGCGCCGCTGTATCAGAGTGGTCTGGGTGCGATTGAGTTCGCCCTTGAGGGCACGGTGAGCCTCGAAGCTGGTGATGGCCACCTCGACCATGCTGCGCACCATCGCCGGCATGACGTGATCCACCACGTAAGCGGACACGCCGGCGCCAGCCGCCTGGCGCACCAGGTCCGGCGCGTCCTCACTGGCCAGCATGATCATCGGCTTGGGATAGTGACGCCCCAGCTGGCCGAGGTGCTCGAGGGTGTCACGGCTGGGCAGGTCGGCGTCGATGATCACGGCATCCGGCTGATGGTGCTGCACCAGCGCATGCAGGTCCTCGTGTTCATCGACCCGCAGCGCCACCTCGAAGCCGGCGCTCAACAGCGCCTGCTCCAGAGCGGCGGAACGCTCGCTGCGCACATCGACGATCAACACGGTCACGGGCATATCAGGCTTCCTTGGCCAAGCCCTTGATATGACGGGGGTTGGACGCACAACACCCCCGCAAGTGGCGCGCTACTTGCTTTGCATCATCCATGACGTGGACCAGGCTCCCGGGAGTACGAGTGCGTCGAACCAGGCCCCTCAATGACGAGGCGCCCCGCTGTCGTTCACAGCTGTTCGACCACCCGTCGTGCGCCGAGACCCTGGCGTCCGGCACCGACGCTGTACCAGGAGCCCACTCATGGATATTCGCAACAAGGCCAGCCGTATCCGGCTGTTCAGCTTCAATACCCCGCAGATGCGCGCCTTCCACATGTCGTGGTTCGCCTTCCACGTCTGCTTCTTCGGCTGGTTCGGCATCGCGCCCTTGATGGCCGTGGTGCGCGATGACCTCGGCCTGACCAAGACCCAGATCGGCAACACCATCATCGCCTCCGTCGCCATCACGGTGATCGTGCGACTTGCCATCGGCGTGCTGTGTGATCGCATCGGGCCACGCAAGGCCTACACCTGGCTGCTGTGCCTCGGCTCTCTGCCGGTGATGTGCATCGGCTTCGCCGACAGCTTCGAATCCTTCTTCCTCGCCCGTCTGGCCATCGGTGCCATCGGCGCGTCCTTCGTCATCACCCAGTACCATACCTCCGTGATGTTCGGCCCCAACGTGGTCGGCACCGCCAATGCCACCACCGCCGGCTGGGGCAACCTGGGCGGCGGCACCACCCAGATGCTGATGCCGCTGGTGATGGCCGGCCTGCTGATGCTGGGCGTCGAGCAGACCCTGGGCTGGCGTCTGGCGATGGTCGTGCCGGGCATCGTGCTGTTCCTCACCGGGATCGCCTACTACTTCTTCACCCAGGATGCGCCGGACGGCAACTTCAGCGAGCTGCGTGAGCGTGGGGAGCTGCCGAAAGCCGAGAAGGAATACAGCATGCGCGCCACCTTCGGCGCGGCGGCTCGCGACATCCGTGTCTGGGCCCTGTTCCTCGTCTACGGCGCCTGCTTCGGGGTCGAGCTGACCATCAACAACGTCGCCGCCATCTACTTCTTCGATCACTTCGACCTCGATCTCGCCACCGCCGGCCTCATCGCGGGCCTGTTCGGCCTGATGAACCTGTTCGCGCGCACCCTGGGCGGCGTCTTCTCCGACCTGTTCGCCCGTCAGTCCGGCCTCAAGGGTCGCGTGCGCTGGCTGTTCATCGCGCTGCTGTGTGAAGGCGTGGCGCTGGTCGGCTTCGCCCAGATGGAAACCCTCGCGGTGGCCATCGGCATCATGCTGGTGTTCAGCCTGTTCGTGCAGATGGCGGAAGGCGCCACCTTCGGGATCGTGCCCTTCGTCAATCGCAAGGCACTGGGCGCGGTGGCCGGTATCGTCGGCGCGGGCGGCAACGCGGGGGCTGTCGCCGCGGGTTTCCTGTTCCGCAGTGAAGAACTGACCTACCAGGAAGGCCTGATGTATCTGGGCATGGGCGTGATCGTGATCTCGCTGTTCGCCCTGCTGGTGCGCTTCAGCGCCGCCACCGAGGCCGAGGAAGGCCGCGCCTATGAAGCCGCCGTCGCGGAACGCAAGCAGCAGAGCGACCAGCAGCCCGTGTCTGTCTGAGCCTGTCTCTTCCTACGGCCAGCCATCAGCTGTCGGTGGCGTTCTCGACGCTGTCACCGGCGTCTTCCACGGCGTTGTCCATCTTCTCGCCAGCCTTCTCCATCGGGCCCTCGTCCTCGCAACCGGCGAGTGACAGGCCACCGAGACCCAGCATGGCAATCATCAGCGAACTACCCAGAGTCTTGAGCTTCATGATGTCTCTCCTTGAATCATCGGTCGGGATAACGCCCCGGCTCAGAGGCCCAGGTCAGAGAAACCATGGTCGAAGAGCACCTCGCCTCCCAGCCCCGCCAGATAGTCCGGCACCAGCTCGATGGCCACGAAGGCGCCAGGCACATCCTCGTGATGGCAATAAAGGCCGTAATGGCGCGCCGGATGAAAGCCCAGATGTGCATAGAACTCGGCATGACCCGCCGCCACCACGGCGCCCGCTCCCAGCAGACGACAACGCTTGACCGCCGAGATCACCAGCCGCTTGCCGATGCCATGACGCTGGTGCTGGGGCAACACCGCCAGAGGCGCCAATGCCATCAGCACGCGCCCCGGACAGCCGGAGAGTTCCACGCGCGAGGCCATCACATGCCCCAGCAGCCCTCCTTCGCCTTCACTGAGGTGACGCCCGCTTTCCGGGTCAGAGAAGCGCTCGGCCACCAGCGAGATCTGCGCCAGATCACTGCGACGCAGTCTGTCGCCCAGGCGAGCCTCCCGGTGGCCGGCAAACACGGATTCATGGATGCGGTAGATGCGCTCATGATCGATGAGACGTTCTTCACGGATGCGAAGATTATCGGCGGGGTTGTCAGTCATCACGAGTTACCGGTTCAGCGCCCTGTCGATCAGGGCCGTCACCCCCAAGCTTAGCCACCGCCGTCATGGCCCGCGAGAGTCAATCTACTGCTCAAAAAGCACGATGCCCGCCGAAGTGGCGGGCATCGAATGACGTGATGACAAGGTCGTGATCCAGATGAGAGACGTGGGCCCCTGTCAGCTCTTGAGGCGACGCGCGCGGAAGGAACGGCCCTTGAGCTTGCCGTTCATCAACTGGGTCAGCGCGGCCTTGGCGACATCGCGCTCCACCGCCACGTAGGTGGTGCGGGCCAGTACCTTGATCTTGCCGATCTGGCTGCCCGGCAGGCCGCCATCGCCCGTCAGGGCACCGAGGATGTCGCCGGGACGCAGCTTGTCCTTCTTGCCGCCATCGATCTGCAGCGTCGCCATGCGCGCGCGGAAGGGTTCACGGGTCAGCATGCTCTTCGCCGGCAGCGGCTCGGCTTCCAGCGTCTGCTCGAGGAAATCTCCCAGCTTGGCCAGGCGATAGTCTTCCTTCTCGGTATACAGCGTACAGGCGATACCGGAGCTGCCCGCGCGACCGGTACGCCCGACACGGTGGACGTGGGCATCGAGGTCCCGGGCGATCTGGTAATTGAAGACCGCATCCAGCGCGTCGATATCCAGCCCGCGTGCCGCGACGTCCGTGGCCACCAGAATCGAGGTGCTCTTGTTGGCGAACATCACCAGCGTCTGATCACGCTCGCGCTGCTCCAGATCACCGTGCAGGGCCATGGCACTGAAACCGTGCTCATTGAGGGCATCGCTGACCTCCTGTGCCTCGCGCTTGGTGTTGCAGAACACCACGCTGGTGTCAGGACGATACTTGAGCAGCAGGATACGCAGCGCCTCGAAACGCGCCTCTTCATCCGCTACCCGATGAAACAGCTGACGGATGCTGCTGTCATCGTGGGTGGAGGCGACCTCGATGCTGACCGGCTCCCGCAGGATGCGCTCGGCGATCGGGCGCACGCCATCGGCGAAGGTCGCGCTGAACAGCAGCGTCTGACGCGCTTCCGGGGTCTCGGCGATGATGGCTTCCAGCACCTCGGCGAAGCCCATGTCGAGCATGCGGTCGGCCTCGTCCAGCACCAGAGTATTGAGCTCGGCAAGGCTCAGGCTGCCCTTGCGCAGGTGCTCGTCCACACGGCCCGGCGTGCCGACGATGATATGCGCGCCGTGTTCCAGCGAGCCCAGCTGCGGGCCGAAGGGTGCACCGCCACACAGCGTCAGCACCTTGACGTTATGCAGGCCGCGCGCCAGACGGCGAATCTCGCCGGCGACCTGATCGGCCAGCTCACGCGTGGGGCACAGCACCAGCGACTGGACACGAAAGCGCGAGACCTTGAGGCGCGACAACAGGCCAAGGCCGAAGGCGGCGGTCTTGCCGGAGCCCGTCTGGCCCTGGGCGATGACATCGCGCCCTTCCAGCATCGGCGGCAGGCTCTGCGCCTGAATCGGCGTCATGGTGTGATAGTCGAGCGTCTCCAGATTGGTGAGCAGCTCGGGCGCCAGCGCCAGAGAGGCAAAGGCAGGGGTGGCGGTGGCGTCAGTCACGAGGACATTCCTTCAGTCGATGAACAGGCACGAGCCGAACAGGCATGCGTGCGGGCGCAGAGCATAACAGAGCCAGCGCTCGCTCGCCTGCCTGGGGGCCGGACGGCTGGGCGAATATCGCATCACGGCCAACTCGGTGGGGGATGTCTTTCTCGATTGCCTGAGAGACCCGGCCCTCGCGGAAGTCTTCGCTCCGCTGGAAGGCGATCCGTGCCTGGAGAACATCCGCGCCCAGGCCTTAACCGCCCCGGCGCTCAGTGAAGTGGGCACCCTGCTGGAAGCGGCGTCCCGGCTGGTGCTGGAACACGCCACCCGCCTTGCCGGCGTGGAGCTGTGGTGCGGCACGAGTCTCGATGAGGTTGAGCGCATCGAGGATGACAATCTGCTGACGCTGACTCACACGCCGGAACACGCGTCTCGTCCGACACGGATTCGCACCTCCAACCTGGTGCTCAATCTCGGCGGCTATCAATGCCCGGAACACCTGACCCAGGACCTCTCGCGCCAGGGACTGTCCCTGTCACCGCGTGCGCGCATCTACAGCGGTGATGAACTGCTGCGCATGCCGGAAGGTCAGCTGCGCAGCCTCTTGCTGCCGCGCCTGCGGCGTGGTGGGCGTGTCTGCGTGGTGGGTGGCTCCCACAGCGCCTTCTCGATGCTGGATCTGCTCGCCAGCGCATTCCACAAGACGCGCATCGACGAGATCACCCTGCTCCACCGCTCGCCTGTCCGGCTGTTCTTCGAGAACGCCGAAGAGGCCAAGGCCGCGGGCTATTCCTATGATGCCGAGCGCGATGTCTGCCCCATCAGCGGACGCATCAATCGCTCCGGCGGGCTGCGCTACCGTGCCCTGAGCATCGGCCAGCAAGTGCTTTCCAGCGGTCGGATAGCAGACTGCGACATGCAGGTCAGGCTCATCCAGACCGGCCCCGGCCCTCAGCAACGCCTGCTCGCGGCCAGCGAAGCACTGGCCGACGCGCCGGTAGTGGTGCAGTGCAACGGCTATCAGCCGATTCTGCCGCGCCTGCTGGATGCGACGCGTCAGCCGCTGCCGCTCAGCCAGGTGAAGGGCGGACTGGATTCCGATGCCACCGGCAATCCCCGAGACCTCTCAGGCAACCTCCTTGAGGGCCTCTACCTGTTCGGACTCGGCGCCGGACTGGCGGCAGACCCCACCCTGGGGAGTGAAGCCGCCTTCGATGGCCGCATCTACGGCGTCTGGCAATTCCACAACAACGCAAGCCTGCCAGCGCTGGAGACCATCCTCGCACGCCTTGCGCGAGACGTGCCTGCTTGCCGCCGAGGGTGAAGCAGGTATCGATTTCCCGCAGCAGGAACAACGCCACACAGGCGGCCAGCATCGGCCAGGCGGCGAAGAACAGCAGGTGCTCCCACGGCGCGAGATACTGATTGAAGGCAGACAGCGTGGAGCCGGCATGCAGCACCAGCACCAGCCCATAGGTGAGGGTCTTCTTCACGCCTGCCAGGAACATCAGCAACAGCACCATCTCGATGGCGGCGATCACGATGACGATGCCTTCGCCGACACCGCCGATGGAATAGAACTTCTCGAAGATGGCCGCGGCGTGACCGGGATTGAAGAACTTGTCCAACGTCCACATTGTCATCACGAGGAAGACCCCGAGGCGCAGCAGCAGCAGGGAAATGCGGATTCGATCGGCGTACTTCGTCATGTCAATTCTCTCCAGAGGAAATGGGCCTGGCGCAAGGCTGCTGGAGCATGCCGCGCGCATACAGGCCGAGCGTGAACGCGGCGAGATACTGGACGCCGCCTGCGCCATGAGCGCCGTGCCGACCGTGATGCAGGAGATCTGGTCTACCAGTGGGGAGCTTGAGACATTCGCATTACATCACGCCATGCAGATCGAGACGCTTACGGAGCTGCTGGGCGAGCACACCAGAGCCCTCAGCCCTGCGCGCACGACGACCAGGAGCACGTCTGGAACGGACTTCCGGTACGAGAAACAACGCAAGACATCAAGCACAGCAAGCGGAGCAGAACATCACGATCGATCATTGAAAACGACCAGCCGAGGAGGTTCACATGAAGGTCTACAAACCTGAATGGCGCTGCACGCTCGACGTGACGGAAGGCCCCGACCCCACCGCCCGCTGGAAAACACGGCTTGCCTGGCGCCTGCGCGCCCTCGCCGACCGCTTTGATGGCGGTAGTCGTACGATGAAGATTGACTGCAATGTCACCCCGGCGCTCAGTCGCGAAGAGGTCGACACCTGTCTGGGCAAGGGCTTCGCCCTCAGCCAGAATCTGATGCTGCAACTGGCCAACCACAGCGCCTGCGAAGATGTCCTCCGCGACGCCAAGGCCGAGCTCTACGAAGAAGAGCAACACCCGATGTAAGACCCATCGGTGAACGTAGTCCGTAAGACGCAAGAAAAAGCCCTCCCGGCGATGCCGGGAGGGCTTTTGCCTTCCATGTCCATTCCCGCCCGCCCCTCAAAGCTGAGCCTGCCTCAGGCCAATCCCGGTGTGACGACGGTGCTGGAGTATCTGCTGCTCAAGTTCCCGACGATTGCCGAGTCACGTTGGCGCGAGCGCATGGCCGCGGGCAAGAGCCATCCGGCTGCCACGGGGTCCACGTTGTAGGACCACGGCGAGAACATGCGCACATGCCCCCAGCGGGCCAGATGCTCCCCGACCTGCTCGCCTGATTCGAAGATGATGGGCTCCAGGCCCGAAGCCAGCAGATTGACCGCAGCGCTCAGCCCTATCGGGCCTGCCCCGATGATGGCAATCGGCAGGTCCGCCCGCCCCTCCAAGCTGAGCCTGCCGCAGATCAACCCCGGCGTGGCGACGGTACTGGAATATCTGCTGCAGAAGTTTCCGGCCATCGATGAGGCCACCTGGCGCGAGCGCATGGCCACCGGCAAGGTGCATCGCGAGGATGGCGCATTGATCACCCCGCAGACGCCCTACCAGCCACATCTGCGCGTCTTCTATTACCGTGAGGTGGTGCGTGAGCCGAGCATCCCCTTCGCGGAGCGGATTCTCCATCAGGATGAGCACATCCTGGTGGCCTACAAGCCGCATTTTCTGCCGGTGACGCCCGGCGGCCTGTACGTGAACGAGTGCCTGCAGCAGCGCCTGCGCGACAGTACCGGAATAGAGGCGCTGCAGGCGGTGCATCGCCTGGACAGGGCCACCGCCGGGCTGGTGCTGTGCTCGCTGAATCCCGAATCGCGTCACCGCTATCATGAGCTGTTCAAGTCGCGGAATATCCACAAGACCTATCAGGCCATTGCCGAGACACACAGCGAGGAGACCCTGGTGGGCCAGCAGTGGGAGGTGAAGAACCGCCTTGAACAGGCCGAGCAACGCTTCCGCTTTCAGGTCTCCGAAGGCGAGCCCAACAGCCACTCGTTGATCCGCTGTGTCGCGCAACGCGGTAGTCGGGCGCTGTTCGAGCTGCACCCCATCACCGGGCGTCGCCATCAACTGCGGGTGCACATGCAGTCACTGGGCTGGCCGATCCTGAATGACCGCTACTACCCCGAGCTGCAACCGCTCTCGCCGGATGACTACGCGCGCCCCTTGCAGCTGCTCTCCAAGGGATTCGAGTTCATTGATCCCGTCAGCGGCGAGGAAAGGTGCTTCGAATACGACGGTGATCTGACGCTGGCGTGAGGCGCGAGATAGCCAGTGGCTGTCGTCGCCAGCCGACGCACAGCCCACGGCATGTGCACAAAGAATTCATCTGGCGAAGGCTTCCTGCTCGACGTCAGGCGGGCTAAGGTTTTCTTCCTGTCCCCGGAAAATAGGCCCATCGATGTCCCGACGTCTCGCAGTGACCGGAGGAGCCGCGCTGGCCGCGCTCCTGTCCTTCCCCGTCCTCGCACAACAAGGGCACGACGGGCCGCCGCCCGATCACGATGGCCCGCCGCCGATGTCAGCGGAAGACCAGGCCTTGAGCGAGGCGCTGCGCGCGCGGATGGGCGATACCAGCACCCTGATGCAGAGCGTGCCTATCCCCGAGAGCGCCGCCGAGTGCGGCGACACGCCAGGTTATGAGCGCATGCTGTGCCTGATCGATCTGCTCAAGGCCGATATCTCCGACGATGACATCCTCAAGAACCTGCAGCATGACTACTCCCTCGCAGAGGCCGAGAACTGGAGCAACCTGCCCGCTGGCGCCTTCCCGAAACGTCCCGGCGTGCTGTTGGGCGAGCTAAACATCAAGCAGCGCGGCCTCGTCAAGGCCATCATGCTGGAAGCCACCGGCCACGCGCCGGATGAAGGCTTCGACGAGATGATTCAGACGCTCAACGCCGATGACTACATCAACACCGTCAGCACCGACTACAAGGCCGGTTACTCCTCCTACAACACCAAGTTCGCCTTCCTCGGCACGCCGGGTGAGAGCGGTACCTGGGAGCTGTACTACGGCGGCCACCACATGGCCTTCGCCAACACCTACACCGATGGCAAGCTGGCCGGTGCCACGCCCTCCTTCCGTGGCGTGGAACCCTTCCCGTATTTCGAGATGAACGGGCGCGTGAACGAGCCGCTGACCCAGGAACGCGATGCCTTCGCCACCCTGCTCAGCTCGCTTTCCGAGGATCAAAAGGCCGAAGCGACACTGGAAGGCACCTACCGTGACATCCTCGCTGGCCCCCAGGCCGACGATGCCATCCCCGAGAGCTATGAAGGCATTCCCGTCTCCAAGCTGGATGATGACCAGCAAGCGCTGCTGCTCACCGCCATCGAGACCTACGTGGACGACATCTCCGCGCCGGAGGCCAAGGCCTACATGGCGAAGTACACCGCAGAACTTCCGGACACCTACCTCGGCTTCTCCGGCACGCCGCAGGTCAGCGCCGAGAACGATTACGTGCGTATCCACGGCCCCTCGCTGTGGATCGAATTCTCGTTGCAGTCGAACAAGTCCACCGACAAGGTCGGCAACCATCCGCACTCGGTATGGCGGGACCGCACCGACGACTACGGCGGCCAGACCGAATGAGCCGGCGCGTTTCCTGGCGCACCGCCCTGCTCCCCCTTGCCGTGATGGCCTCATCGAGACGGCTCACGCCCACGCCCTGCCCGGCAGCGTGCTTACATTCGAGCAGCAACCGCAGCACACGCTGCACCTCACGCTCCAGTTCCCGCGCGAAGACCTGCTGATCGCCGCGCCGGCACTGGCAGCCCTTGGTGAGCAGACACCAGGCCAGCCCCTGCCGAAGCCACTGGTGGATCAAATCGGCGACTACCTCAGTCACCACCTCGCACTCTCCGAGGATGGCGACACGCTACCGATGACGCTCACCGAAGCGCATCTCGAATCGACCTATCAACCACAGCTCGGTGACTACGTGCTGGTCATCACCGAATGGAACGTCAAGACCGAAAAGCCCGAACCGGACTCCCTGCTGCTGAAATACGACGCCGTGATGCACGAAGTCCGCAACCACCGCGCCGATGTCTACTGGCAGACTCCCGACGGTGCCACCCGGCCACTGGCCGGTTTCGGCTTCTTCCACTCCGCCCACGGCGTCCGGCTGAACCTGCAGAAAGCCAGGCAGGAGTGAGTTAATTGGAATCATTCCCACTCGATGGTGGCCGGCGGCTTGCTGCTGACGTCATAGGTGACGCGCGAGACGTGCTCCAGCTCGTTGATGATGCGGTTGGAGACCTTCTCCAGCAGCTCATACGGCAGGTGCGCCCAGCGGGCCGTCATGAAGTCGACGGTCTCGACGGCACGGATACCGATGACCCACTCGTAACGACGGCCATCGCCGACGACGCCGACGGACTTGACCGGCAGGAAGACAGCGAACGCCTGGCTGGTCTTGTGGTACCAGTCGAAGTTGTGCAGTTCTTCGATGAAGATGGCGTCGGCTTCACGCAGGATATCCGCGTATTCCTTCTTCACTTCACCGAGGATACGCACGCCCAGACCCGGCCCCGGGAAGGGGTGACGGTAGACCATGTCGTACGGCAGGCCGAGTTCGAGGCCGACCTTGCGGACTTCGTCCTTGAACAGTTCGCGCAGCGGCTCGACCAGTTCCATCTTCATGTCGTCCGGCAGGCCGCCGACATTGTGGTGGGACTTGATGACGTGGGACTTGCCGGTCTTGCTGGCAGCGGATTCGATCACGTCCGGGTAGATGGTGCCCTGGGCGAGGAAGTCGACGTCCTTGAGCTTGGCGGCTTCGGCATCGAACACTTCGATGAAGGTGTTGCCGATGGCCTTGCGCTTGGCTTCCGGGTCACTGACACCCTTGAGCTTGCCGAGGAAGAGGTCTTCGGCGTCTACACGGATGACCTTGACGCCCATGTGGCGCGAGAAGGTTTCCATGACCTGGTCGCCTTCGTTCTTGCGCAGCAGGCCGTTGTCGACGAAGACGCAAGTCAGCTGGTCACCGATGGCCTTGTGCAGCAGCGCCGCGACCACGGAGGAGTCGACGCCGCCGGAGAGGCCGAGCAGCACCTTGCGGTCACCGACCTGGGCGCGAACGCGATCGGTCAGGTCTTCGATGATCTTGGCCGGGGTCCACAGGCGCTCGGACTGGCAGATCTCGATCACGAAGTGCTCGAGGATGCGCTGGCCCTGCAGGGTGTGGGTGACTTCCGGGTGGAACTGCACGCCGTAGAACTGCTTCTCTTCCCACGCCATGGCGGCGATCGGGCAGCTCGGGGTGGAGGCGGTGACGGTGAAGGTCTCCGGG
The DNA here is from genome assembly GCF_004006355.1 of Cobetia sp. ICG0124. Classification (NCBI taxonomy): domain Bacteria; kingdom Pseudomonadati; phylum Pseudomonadota; class Gammaproteobacteria; order Oceanospirillales; family Halomonadaceae; genus Cobetia; species Cobetia sp. ICG0124. The sequence goes on from NZ_CP024893.1 coordinate 2,942,163, forward strand.
ACCTTCGCGACCTTGTCACCGTGGCTCATCCAGACGTCGAGCAGCGGACGGCCTTCGTCGTCCAGGTGGTCCTTGATGTCCTTGAACAGCGCGGACTCACCATCGACACGAATCTGGGCATAGCCGAATTCGCGCACGTTGGAGCCTTCGACCTTGCCGCCGAGCTGCTCGGCCATGGTCTGCATGCCGTAGCAGATGCCGAACACCGGCAGACCCATCTCGAACACGCACTGCGGCGCACGCGGCGAGTCCAGCTCGGTCACGGATTCCGGGCCACCGGCCAGGATGATGCCGTTGGGGTTGTACTCGCGGATCTCTTCCTCGGTGATGTCAAAGGCACGCACCTCGGAGAACACGCCCAGCTCACGCACGCGACGTGCGATCAGCTGAGTGTACTGGGAGCCGAAATCGAGGATCAGGATCTTGTGGGAATGGATGTCTTGCATCTTCAGTCTCTCATTGGGGAGTCATGTGACCCGCTTCGGAGCTGCGAGGGAGCGCGGGGTCGACACAATCTGGCGCCGAGAATAGCCGAGACCAGAAGTTTCTTCGACCTAAGCAAAGCGGGAACCCGTGTAGGGCTCCCGCTTTGCATCGCGCTTCGCTATGTCTCAGTCGCGCCGATAGTTGGGCGCTTCCTTGGTGATCTGCACGTCGTGGACGTGGGATTCGGCGAAGCCGGCACCGGTGATCTGCACGAATTGCGGCTTGGTGCGCATCTCTTCGATGGTCTGGCTGCCGGTGTAGCCCATGGAGGCACGCAGGCCGCCCATCAGCTGGTGCACGATGGCGCTCATCATGCCCTTGTAGGGCACGCGGCCTTCGATGCCTTCCGGTACCAGCTTCTCGACGCCGGCGTTCTTGTCCTGGAAGTAACGATCGCTGGAACCCTGGGTCTGGGACATGGCGCCCATGGAACCCATGCCGCGATACGCCTTGTAGGTACGACCCTGGAACAGCTCGACTTCACCCGGCGCTTCCTCGGTACCGGCGAGCAGACCGCCGATCATGACGATGCTGGCGCCTGCGGCGATGGCCTTGGCGATGTCACCGGAGAAGCGGATACCGCCATCGGCGATGACCGGCACGTCGTACTTGGCCATGGCGGCCGCGACGTTGGCGACGGCGCTCATCTGCGGCACGCCGACACCGGCGACGATGCGCGTGGTGCAGATGGAACCCGGGCCGATGCCGACCTTGACGCCGTCCGCGCCGGCTTCTGCCAGGGCGATGGCGGCTTCGGCGGTCGCGATGTTGCCACCGATGACCTGAATCTTCGGATGATGCTCCTTCACCCAGGCGACGCGGTCGATCACGCCCTTGGAGTGACCGTGAGCGGTGTCGACGACGATGACGTCAACGCCGGCTTCGGCGAGAGCCGCGACGCGGTCCGGGGTTTCCGGGCCGGTGCCGACGGCGGCGCCGACCAGCAGGCTGCCGTTGCTGTCCTTCGCGGCGTTCGGGTAGGTCTTGACCTTCTCGATGTCGCGAACGGTGACGAGACCGCGCAGGCGGAATTCGTCATCGACGATCGGCATCTTCTCGATGCGGCTTTCCTGCAGCTTGGCCTTGATCTGTTCCAGCGGCGTGCCTTCCAGCACGGTGACCAGCTTGTCGCGGCCGGTCATGATGCCGGCGACGGTATCGCTGAAGTCAGGCTGGAAGCGCATGTCGCGACCGGTCACGATGCCGACCAGGTATTCACCCTCGACCACCGGGAAGCCGGAGTAGCCATGCTCCTCGGACATCGCCAGCAGATCCTGGATCTTGGCCTTCGGGCTGACAGTGACCGGGTCACGCACGATGACGCTCTCGTGCTTCTTGACCTTGCGGACTTCCGCGGCCTGCTGGGCAATGCTCATGCTCTTGTGGATGATGCCGACACCACCTTCCTGCGCCATGGCGATGGCCAGGCGAGCTTCGGTGACGGTATCCATCGCAGAGGAGATGAGCGGGATATTGACGCTGATGTCGCGTGTGAGACGTGATCTCAGGCTGACGTCCTTGGGGAGGACCTCGGAGTAGCCGGGGACGAGAAGAACGTCATCAAACGTCAGAGCTTCTTGCGCTATACGTAGCATGTCGAACGCCCAGTAGCAGTTTATGAGGGATGCGCGAAAGCCGCAGTGCAGGGCCCGATGGACGGGCACCATGACTACGGTTCTAGCGGTTGCTGCGAGGTAATCACCCATGATAACCCATTCGCCCCACTCGAGACAAACGTCGCAGGCTATCAATCTCGCGATTTCGTCCCCCCCTGACATTAACCATCTGGTCAACTAGAGCCCCGTACGACGTGGCCTGCGGCCCCACAAGCCCTCACACAAGGATTGCCGCGTGTTCGAAACATCGTCTGCCGCCGATGCCATCAGCGTCACCCAGCTGAATCGTGAGTCCAAGCGCCTGCTGGAGCGGGGGCTGGGGGAGCTCTGGATCGAGGGGGAAATCTCGGGTTTCTCGCAGCCACGCTCTGGCCACTGCTACTTCACGCTCAAGGATGACAACGCCCAGGTGCGTTGTGCGCTGTTCAAGAGCCGCGCCCAGTTCCTGCGTGAGAAGCCCAAGGATGGTGACCGGGTGCGGGTGCGCGCCAAGGTGTCGCTGTTCGAGGCGCGTGGCGACTATCAGTTGATCGTCGAGGCGCTGCAGCAGGCGGGGCTGGGGGAGTGGCTGGCGCGCCTGGCACGCCTCAAGGAGCAGCTGGCAGCCGAGGGCGTGTTCGCCAATCAGCGCGCCCTGCCCCACCCGCCGCGCCATCTGGGGGTGATCACCTCCGCGACCGGCGCGGCGCTGCAGGACGTGATCGCGGTGACCCGCAAGCGCTGGCCTCAGGCACGCCTGAGCGTGCTGCCGGTGGCGGTGCAGGGGCCACAGGCGGTACCCCAGCTGATTCGTGCGGTGGCGATGGCCAATCGCGACAGCGATTGCGATGCGCTGCTGATCACGCGGGGCGGCGGCAGTCTCGAGGACCTGTGGGCCTTCAATGACCAGCATCTGGCGCGCGCGATCTTCCACTCGCGCCTGCCGGTGGTGGCGGCCATCGGCCACGAGACTGACACCACACTGGCGGAACTGGCCGCCGACCTGCGCGCGCCCACGCCATCCGCCGCCGCCGAGGCGCTGTATCCGGATCAACGTGCCCAGGTGCAGCAGCTGGCTGCCCTCACGCAGCGTCTGTGGCGCGCTCAGCGCGGACGGCTCGATCAGGCGGCACAGCGACTGGATCACGCCCGCTCGCGCCTGCGCCATCCGGCGCGCGAGCTGCAGGCCCAGCGTCAGCAAGCCCGTGAGCTGGAGCGCCGCCTGCACGCCGCAGTGCGCATGCGCATGACCCGTGAGCAGCAGAAGGCCGACCAGCTGACCCGCCGCCTGCAGCAGGCCAGCCCCGCACGCGACATCCAGCGCCATCGCCAGCAGCTGGCGATGCTGACACCACGCCTCGACAATGCCCTGCCGCGCCGGCTGGCAGCGGATCGTGAGCGACTGGAAGGCGCGATGCGCGCACTGAACGCGGTCAGCCCGCTCAACGTGCTCAACCGCGGCTATGCCATCGTCGAGCGCGTCGGCGGCAGCCAGACGCCGGCAGCGGACGACAGCAAGGTGATCCGCGCCGCCCATCAGACCCAGCCCGGCGAGATGCTCTCGATCCGCCTCGGCGAGGGTCGTCTGGCCGTCGAGGTCAAGCGCCGCTACAAGCCCAGGCCCTGAGCACCTGATCGGCACTGATGCGCCACCAGACCGAAAAAAGCCCCGCTACCGAAACCGGTAACGGGGCTTTTTCATGGGCGGTTCACGTCAGATACACCGAACCGCTCTTGATCACTCGCCTTGCGCACGCGCTGGATCGCTTTTGACCTTACGCCTTTCGCGCAGCTTCGGGCGCGCTGGATCAAAAGTCAGGCGGTCCCTGCTCGGCGCCCGGCTTGAAGGCGCCCGGCTCCAGATCATGACGTCCCAGCAGCTTGTAGAAATCGGTGCGGTTGCGCCCGGCGATCCGCGCGGCCTGGGTCACGTTGCCTTCGGTGATCTTGAGCACCTTGATCAGATAGCTGCGCTCGAAACCGGCACGCGCCTCGGAGAAGGACGGCAAGGCGTTCTCTTCTGCGGCCAGCGCCTGGGAGACCAGCGCTTCCGGAATCATCGAGGAGCTGGTGAGGGCGACACACTGCTCGACCACGTTGACCAGCTGACGCACGTTGCCCGGCCAGGCACTGGAGGCCAGCAGATTGAGCGCTTCCGGCGAGAAGCCCTTCACGAACGGCTTGTGGCGGGCAGCCGCCTGGCTGATCAGGTACTTGGCCAGCAGCGGCACATCCTCGGCACGCTCGCGCAGGGCGGGCAGCTTGAGATTGACCACGTTGAGGCGGTAGTAGAGATCTTCGCGGAAGTCGCCGTCATGCATCGCCTTGTCGAGGTTGCGGTGCGTGGCGGAGATGATGCGCACATCGATGGGCACTGACGTCGTGGAGCCCAGCGGGCGGATCTGACGCTCCTGCAGCGCACGCAGCAGCTTGACCTGCAACGCCAGCGGCATGTCGCCGATCTCATCGAGGAACAGGGTGCCGCCATCCGCCGCCTGGAACAGGCCCTGGTGCGCGCTGACCGCACCGGTGAAGGAGCCCTTGGCGTGACCGAACAGCTCGCTTTCCAGCAGTTGCTCCGGCAGCGCGCCACAGTTGATGGCGACGAAGGGACGCGAGGCACGCGGGCTGGCGTTGTGGATGGCCTTGGCCATCAGCTCCTTGCCGGAGCCGGACGGGCCGGTGACCAGCACGCTGACATCGGAAGCCGCGACCATGCGTGCCTGCTCGAGAATCTGCTCCATCTGCGGGGAACGCGTGATGATGCCGGCACGCCAGGCATCGTCACCCTCCTTTACGGGCGGCGCCTGGGCCAGCGCCTCGTCGATGGCCGCGAACAGCTCATCCTTGTCGACGGGCTTGGTCAGGAAGCTGAACACGCCCTGACGAGTGGCACTGACGGCATCCGGGATCGAGCCATGCGCCGTGAGCAGGATGACCGGCATGCCCGGCTGACGCTTCTGCAGCTCACCGAACAGCGCCATGCCATCCATCTCGTCCATGCGCAGGTCAGACAGCACCAGGTCAGGACGCGCCGCCTCCAGACGGCTGAGCGCCTCACGGCCGCTACTGGCGGTGGTGACCTTGAAGCCACGGCTTTCGAGACGCATGCCGAGCAGCTTGAGCAGACTTGCATCGTCATCCACGAGCAGAATATGCGCTTGAGCGTATTTCACACTAACTCTCCTTGCGGATTCAGGGCGTGGTCTGACGGCGAGAATTGATGGCTTCCTCGATGGCGGTCAGCGCCTCGAGCTTCTTGCTGAGCTGGGCGTTCTCGGCACTCAGCTTGCGGCGGACGCCTTCGCTCTTGTCGCGATCCGCGATCAGGCCGCGACGCTCCTCCAGCCCGTTGAGCCACTGGCGCAGCAGCGGCTGCAGACGACTCGGCGCGGTGGGCAGGTCCGCCTTGTAGAGGTCAGAGGCCAGTTCCCAATCGGACTCGTCTCCCCAGCTGAGCACGATGGCACGCGCCAGACGACGGTCATGGCGGTTGCCTTCCAGCTGCATCAGGGTGCTGTCGCGCCACTGATCGTTGCCGCGTTGAGCCTGCAGCGCAAAGGCGACCCACTCATCCAGCAGGCAGTTTCCTTCCTTGAAATCGGGCAGATCGCCCGCCCCATGACAGCTGTCCTGAACGCTGGGAGTATCGGCGACGTGTTCGTTGCCCGGCAAGGTGATATTCGACAGGGCGCCACAGGCACTGAGCAAGCTGACCAGCATGCCGGTGGTGATTCCCGTCAACAGTCGTTGACCCTTCATCACTTCTCTTCCTTGCGTGTCTGATGGCACTCTCGGGTGCCATTTCATGTGGTATGGGGTGCACTGTCACCCCCCAGCAGGACCTGCTCACCTTCCTGACTAGAGGAGGGTGAGCGGCTGGGGGTCGGCAAGGTCAGGCGGAAACAGACGTCGGCCTTGGCGTCCTCCACCAGCGCCAGTTGACCAAACTGGGCGCGAGCACTGTCGGCGGCCACCGAAAGACCGATACCGGAGCCCTTGAGCGGCCCCTTGCGCTTCACCGCGCCCTGATAGAAGGGCTGGAACAGGTGATCGCGGTCCTTCGGAGCGATCGGTTCGCCGCTGTTGGCGACCTCGATCACCAGCTGGCGACGCTCCTTGCGCGCCCTCAGCCATAGATCGCCGCCATCTTCCCCATAGGCGATGGCGTTGGAGATCAGGTTGTCGAGAATCCGGCCGGTACGCGGACGATCCGCCTCCCAGCTGAGGCTGGCGGGTGGCAGGTGCACGCGCATGCCCTTCTTCTCCAGTGCCAGGCGGTGCTTTGACAGCACTTCCTTGAAGACTTCGTGCACATCGAAGCGGCTACGTTCGAGCCCCTGATTGTGTTGCAGCAGATTGTAGTCCAGGAGCTGCTCGATCAGCTTCTGCAATTCCTTGCTGGAGTCATCCAGCAGGCCAAGAATTTCCATCTGATGCGGGCTGAGCGGGCCGGCGATCTCATCGATCAACAGCCCGGTGCCTTCACGGATGCTGGCCAGCGGTGTCTTGAGCTCATGCGACATGTGACGCAGGAACTGCTGCTTCTGCTCTTCCAGCTCATCCAGACGCGCCGCCAGCCAGTCGAGACGCTCACCCAGCTGGACCAGCTCGGCGGGCCCCTTGATGATGAGCGGACCCTCTCGGTCGGTGCCGCTGCCGAGACCATTGATGCGCCGCTCCAGCTGACGGATGGGACGAATGATCAGCCAGGTGAAGAACAGCATCAGCAACAGACTGATGGAGACGAGCGCGGCCGTCTGCCACCACAGTTGAGTCTTCACCTGGGAGGCGCGCGCACGAATGCCCTCGATGCGGGCATCGACGAGTTCACGGGTGGAGTTCAGAAGGCCGCTGGCCTGGATGGAGAAGGGACCGAAGTCCTCGAGATGACTGCTGACCTGCGCCACGCTCATCTCCGGCATGCGCTCGAGTTGCGACAGCGAGCCCTTGAGTTCGCTTACGCGCGGGTCTCCCTCGCCCAGCAGGCGCGCCTGCTCGTCCAGCAGCTCGCGGAAGGCACTGGCCTTGTCAGCGTAGATCTTCATCAGATCCGGATTTTCCAGCACCGCGTACTGGCGTGCGCTGCGCTCCATCTCGACGGCGAGATTGGTCAGGGTGCGGGCTCGGCGAGTCTGGTCAACCGCCTGGCGAGCGCTGACATCGGCCAGCTCCGAGAGCTCGGAGAGTGCCTGACCCGCCTGGAACATCAGCACTGCAATCGGCAGCATCACCACCATGAATGCCATCAATACCAATTGAAGCAGAGAGCGGGGGCGCCAGTGCCGTGTCACCTTGGAGGCCATTGAAAGAACTCTATGCAGGAAAGGGGTGGTCATCATCGAATCACGTCTTCCAAGGATACCAGAGTTCGCCAGCGCCCATCGCGGTTGCCAGTTCGTTAATCAATATGATTCTGATTTAATTCATCCCCGCTCGACGACAGAAACCGCGCCCGGGCAGGTGTCGTGGATGATTCACTTGACCCATCCTCGTGAAACGCACAAAAAGAGGGCCGGCAAGAGCCGGCCCAAGTACGCAGGGAACTGAAGGGTCAGTCATCACGACGAATGCCTGTTACCTGGAGAGCAGACCTCCATCGTGATTGCTGGGCCTGACAGGTGGTCTGCCTGTCGCTGGCCCGGGAGTCGCCAGTGCCACCTGGTGGTCGTTCCAGGTCAGTTGACACTCGCCTCGGACAGGGTCCGAGCTCCCTATCGGATACATCACAGGGGGCAGTATCGGGCATCCATGCCCGGGCATCCTTGCCCTAAAGATACTTTCCATGCCCTCTGGGGGCCGTACCTGTCTCATCGCAACCTGAAGTCACACATCGCGTGGAGCAGACGCTTGGCCTGTCAGCGATCACGGAGCGCACAGGGTAGTGAGTACCGTCATCGCTGGAAGGCCGGAGAGAATGTCGGGTCGTGACTAGAGCGCCTTGATCAGCACCTTGGAATTGCGCGCGGAGTTGTAGATCTCTCGGCGCATCGGCGGGAGGTCATCCAGGCCGGCCGACACGAAGCCGTGCTCGATGAACCAATGCAGGGTATGTGTGGTCAGCGCGAACAGATGCGTGAGGCCACCACGCCGTGCACGCACCTCGATCTCGGCCAGCAGCTGCTCACCCCGCTGGCCACGACGGTAGTCATCATGCACGGCCACGCAGGCCAGCTCACCCATGGCAGCGTCACGACTGACATGCAGGGCTGCACAGCCAATGATCATGCCGTCACGCTCGAGCACGACATAGTCGTCGATCTCGTGCTCGAGGCGTTCACGCGAGCGAGCGACGAGGATACCGCGCTGCTCCAGCGGCCCCAGCAATGCCAGCAATCCTCCGACATCCTCCAGGCGTGCCTTGCGCAGCTGTTCGTAGCCCTGGCGGGTGATCATGGTGCCGATCCCGTCGCGGGTGAACAGCTCGCCCAGCAACGCATCGCGATCCCGCCAGCTGAGCAGGTGAGTGCGACCGACGCCGCGCCGCGCCGCACCACAGGCCGCGGCCAGATGACGAGACAGTTCGCTGTCATCCTCACGTGGCGGTGCCAGGGCGGCGGCCTGTTCAGGGTTGAGCTGACGCAACAGTACGCCATGCTCATCGAACAGCCCCTCCCCTTCTCCCAGCAGGATCAGCTTGTCGGCGGCCAGCGCCACGGCCGCGTGCTCGGCCACCTCGGCCGCATCGAGGTCGAAGACTTCGCCGGTGCTGGAGAAGCCCAGCGGCGGCAGCACCACGATGGCCTGCTGGGAAAGCAGCCCCTGGATGGCCTCGCTGCGCACCCGACGCACCTCGCCACCGTGCAGGAAGTCGACGCCCTCTCGCACGCCCAGCGGCTTGGCCATCACCAGATTGCCCGACACGGCGGAGAGCTCGACACCATGCAGCGGGGTATTGGGCAGCCCCAGAGACAGGCTGGCCTCCAGGCGCAGGCGCAACGTGGCGACCTGCTGCTCCAGATGCGCGAGGATGTCACGGGTGACGACCCAACGCCCCTGATGACGCTCGGCCTCGATTCCCACTCCCTCCAGTGCTTCCCTGACCTGCGGACGCACGCCGAACACCACCACCAGTCGCACGCCGAGGGTGTGCAGCAACGCCAGATCCTGAATCAACTGCGTTCGTCGTGAGGAAGACAGCGCATCGCCTTCGATCAGAATGACGAAGGTGCGCCCACGGTGAGCGTTGATGTAGGGAGAGGAGTTGCGAAACCAGTCCGCGAAGGGAAAACGCGTGTTCAAGAGCCAGCTCCGTGCAGGAGGGAGGGAAAATGGCATGTCAGGCATGCCCATGAATCATCATATCAGCGCCGCAGCCTGCACGGCGAGCGACGCCCCCTGACATCCATGCGGCCTAAACGAGAAAGGCGACCCGAAGGTCGCCTCTCTTTTTTTGCGCTGAGGCAGATGTCGGCTTAGCCGAACATGCCCTTGAACATGAAGAAGAACAGGATCGACAGGATCGCGCCGGCCGGCAGAGTGATCAGCCAGGACATCACGATGGTGCCGATCACGCGCAGGTTGAGCGCTGCCATGCCGCGTGCCAGACCTACCCCCAGCACCGCACCGACGAGGGTGTGGGTGGTGGAGATCGGCAGGCCGGTGCCGGAGGCCAGCACCACGGTGGAGGCCGCCGCCAGGGTGGCCGCGAAGCCACGAGACGGGGTCAGCTCGGTGATGCCGGTACCGACGGTGGCGATGACGCGGCGACCATAGGTGACCAGGCCGACGACGATACCGCCGCCACCCAGCACCAGTACCCACCAGGGCATGCTGGCCTTGGCGCCGATCTGACCGGCGGAATCGACGACACTGATGATGGCTGCCAGCGGACCGACCGCGTTGGCCACGTCGTTGGAGCCGTGGGCGAAGGCCATGGCACAGGCGGTGAACATCATCAGCAGGCCGAAGACCTTCTCGACGCCGCTGAAGTCGAAATCATCACCGGTGGCGCGATTCTTCTCCTTGAGGCGAGAACGCGCGACCTTGCGCTCCATCAGCACGCCGATCCCCATCACGATGGCACCGATGACGACGGCCAGCAGCAGGCTGGACTCGAAGCTCAGGTGCAGCCCGACATGCTTGAGGCCCTTGACCATGGTCACCATCGAGATGATGAAGCCGACCAGGAACATGTACATCGGGACATAGCGCTTGGCGGCCGCGAACGGGTCGTCATTGTCGAAGATCAGCGTCTGCACGGACTTGAACAGCACGAAGGCGATGGAGCCCGCCAGCAGCGGCGAGACCAGCCAGGAGGCCGCGATCTGACCGACCTTGGGCCACTCGACCGCATCCACGCCGAGACCCGCCGCCGCGAAGCCGACGATGGCACCGACGATGGAGTGGGTCGTGGAGACCGGCCAGCCCTTCATGGACGCGATCAGCAGCCAGATACCGGCGGCCAGCAGTGATGCCAGCATGCCGTAGACCAGGAACTGCGGATTCTGGATCAGCAGTGACGGGTCGATGATGCCCTTGCGGATGGTATCGGTGACTTCACCACCAGCCAGCCAGGCACCGAGGAATTCGAAGATCACGGCGATGACGATCGCCTGCTTGATGGTAATGGCCTTGGAACCAACCGAGGTACCCATGGCATTGGCGACATCGTTCGCGCCTACACCCCACGCCATGAAGAAACCGAATACGCAGGCAAGGATGACGAGCACATCGCCGTATTGAGCAATGATGGACATTAGGGAACTCTTGAGCAGATGGCAGGACGTCCTGACAGCGCTTAGCGCGCCATCAGGATCTGCAGTCGGGTACCGACCTTTTCAGCTTGATCGGCGACATCGCCGACCCAGTCGATAATCTTGTAGAGGAAGATCACGTCGACCGGTGGCAGAGCGGCTTCCAGCGAGAACAGGGTCTGGCGGATCGCGATCTGCTGTTCGTCGGACTGCTTCTCGAGCTCATGCAGCTCATTGATCAGCTTGTCGACCAGCTCGCTCATGTTGCGCCCGAAGCCGGACTCGACAAGATCTTCCAGCTCGCCCAGCGCACGGCGCGCCTGGCAGACCGATTCGACCGCAGTCTTCAGATACTCACGCATGGCGGGCACCAGCGCGGTGGGTATCTGCATGTGGCGACCCAGCATGATGCCGGCGATATCCTTGGTGACGTTCGCGATGGAATCCTGGACATGGATCAGCTCGAGAAGGTCGGAACGGGATACCGGCAGGAACAGCGAATTGGGCAGATTGAGACGCAGCTGCGTCTTCAGTTCGTCCGCTTCACGCTCCAGCTTGCTGATGGTCTGACGAATGCTGGCCGCCTGATCCCAATCACCCTGTTCGCAGGCGTCGAAGAAGGTCAGCAAGTGCTGGGCACAGTCGTCTGTCTTGATGATGTGGGTGTGCAGCGCCTTGAAAGGCGAGCGCCCGAACATCGAAGAGAAAGGGTTGGTCGTTACCATAGTGGCCGTCGGCGTTAAGGATTGACGCGCGGAGTGTAGCAAAGCCTTTGTGACGATCACATAACTTTCATCGTAACGACACGATACCGCCATGCTGTTGTACTTCACGCAACATCAGCGGCAGTCGGGGGAACGTCATGGCGCAGGAAATCGAACTCAAGCTGGCGCTGACCCACAGCGGCCTCGGACGCACGGCGATTCTGGAACGTCTTGCGGACATCGCGGAACTGGCTGGCACCACGCCCCGTCGTCGCTGGCTGGCCAATACCTATTTCGACACGCCTGAGCATGCACTGGAACGCGCCAAGATGGCATTGCGCCTGCGCCGCAGTGGAGAGGATGCCGACAGTCCGGGCCCCTTGCGCCAGACCCTCAAGACCAGTGGCGAAAGCCATGGCGGCCTGCATTCGCGCGGCGAGTGGGAATGGGCGCTGCCCGACGGCCAGACAGGCCTCGATCTCGGTGGCCTGCGCGGCCTTCCCCCTCTGCAGGCGCTTGAGGAAGGTCCGCGTGAGCACCTGCTCGGCGCCCTCGCCCCTACCTTCAGCACGGATTTCGAACGTCATGCCTGGCAGCTGGAACTGACGGTGACGCAGGATGGCCAGACGGCGGGTGTCGGTCGGCGTCGAGATGGCGCTGGATCTCGGCCACGTGAAGGCAGCAGGTCGGGAGACGCACATCCGCGAGATCGAACTGGAACTCACTGGCGGTGACGACCTGAGCGCCGAGCAGCGCGAAGGGGTGCTGTGGGCGCTGGCGGAATCCCTGGCCAGCCGACTGGCCCTGCGCCCGGCAGATGCCAGCAAGGCACGCCGCGGTGCCGCACTCAGAGATGGCGAATGGCACGAGAAGACGCTGGATACCACCGACACGAATGCCCTGCTCGCCGCGGCCATCGATGCCCTGGATGCACATGCCGACCGCCAGCAGCAAGATGACATGCGCTGGCACGATCACGCCCTGGCCGCCTTCTCGGCCCTGGCCTCGCGCCTGGCCGCCAGTCAGCATCCCGGTCATGTCCATGCGGTGGCGCTGACGGAGGCGCTGCCCCCTCGCTCCAGCGATTTCGAGCCGGCCAGCGGCAGGCTGCGCGCCCGGCTGTTCCACTGGATCTTCGAGTCCGACACCAAGGCGGCCAAGGCCTTCGATATCGCGCTGGTCGCGATGATTCTCGCCAGCGTCGCCGTGGTGATGCTCGATAGCGTGCCATCGCTGAATGCCCGCCATGGGGAGCTGTTCCGCATCCTGGAATGGACCTTCACCCTGCTGTTCACGCTGGAATACGCAGTACGCCTCTATTGCCTCAAACATCCCGGCACCTGGGCGAAGGGCTTCTACGGCGTGCTCGACCTGCTGTCGATCGCCCCGACCTGGCTCTCGCTGCTGATTCCGGGGGCGCAGGCACTGCTGGTGGTGCGCGTGCTGCGCGTGCTGCGGTTGTTCCGCGTGCTGCGCCTGATGGCCTTCGTCGGCGAAGGTCGCATGCTGGTCGAGGCTCTCGCGCGCAGTCGTCGCAAGATCCTGCTGTTCTTCATCACCGTACTCAGCATCATCACGGTATTCGGTGCCCTGATCTATCTGATCGAACCCCCGGAAGCCGGCTTCACCTCCATCCCCAAGGCGCTCTACTGGGCGGTGGTGACGCTGACCACGGTGGGCTACGGCGATATCGCCCCCATCACGCCCTTGGGCCAGTTCATCTCGGCGATGATGATGATACTGGGCTATTCGATTCTCGCCGTGCCCACCGGCGTGTTCTCGGCCGAGGTGCTCAACGGCCTGCGCATGCAGCAGACCAGCGATGAAGCCTGCCCCGGCTGTGGCCGTGAGGGCCATGATCGCAATGCCAAGTACTGCAAGTTCTGCGGCACCTGGCTGGATGAAGACACGCGTGACCCACGCGAGCCTGAGCCTGAACCAGAGCCTGAGACAGACCCAGAACCCGGACCTGAGCCCGCCTCGGAAATGACAACGCCCCCGAGACCGCAAGGTCCGGGGGCGTTGTCATTCACTCGACGAAGTTCGAGATGTCGCCTCGTCCTTCGCGCACGATGACGGGCGGCAGGTCGCGCAGGTCCACCACGCTGGTGGCCTCCAGGCGGCAGGCCCCACCATCGATGATCAGATCCAGCGCATGCCCGAAGCGCTGGCGGATCTCTTCCGGGTCCGTCATCGGCAGCTCCTCGCCCGGCGGAATCAGCGTCACGCTCATCAGCGGTTCGTGATGTGCCTCCAGCAAGGCATGCGTGATGGCATGGTCCGGTACGCGCACGCCGATGGAGCGACGCTTGGGATGCAACAGCAGGCGTGGCACTTCGGTGGTCGCGTGGAGGATGAAGGTGAAGGCTCCGGGCGTGTGGCTCTTGAGCAGTCGGAAGACGGCATTGTCCACCTTGGCGTAGGTACCGATTTCCGACAGATCCGAGCACATCAGGGTGAAGTTGTGCTTGTCATCGAGTTCACGCAGACGCTTGATGCGCTCGATGGCTTTCTTCTCGCCCAAGTGGCAACCCAGTGCATAGCCGGAATCGGTCGGGTAGGCGATCACGCCCCCTTGCCGAATGATGGCAACCGCTTGATCGATAAGACGTTTCTGCGGGTTTTCAGGGTGTATCTGGAAAAACTGTCCCATGCGGCGCTCCTTGCGTCTATCACATGGTGGCGGTGGCGGCCGCAAAAAAGGGTGCAAGGCGCGGATGACACCAGACGGGCGGCACTCTGGTGCGCGGTGGCGGACTCATGCTGCCGGGTGCCAGCGGCCCCCCGGGGAAGTGGAAATCACTGCCGACGGAAGCATAGAGGCCCAGTTCATCCAGCTGACGCGCCAGGTCACGCGCACGGTCGATGTTCTGGAAGCCGCTGACCAGCTCGGCGGCCTCACCGCCGGCAGAGATGAAGTCCCGCAGCAGCTCACCGCGCTTGGTGCGGGTGAGCTTGTAGCGCATCGGGTGCGCCATCACCGCGACACCGCCATCGGCACGTATCCATCCCACCGCCTCTTCCATCTCGGGCCAGTGTGCCTTGACGTCGCCCTTCTGGCCGGAGCCCAGGTGACGCTTGAAGGCATCCTGAAGATCACGGGCCAGCCCCGCCTCCACCAGCGCGCGCGCGAAGTCGGGCCGCGACAGGGGGCGGTCTCCCGACCCGCTGAGCGTGGCCTGCTCACGGGCACGCTGCATGGCATCACTCAGTCCCAGCTTCTCCATGCGCGCGGCGATCTCGTGACTGCGCCGCTCACGTGCATCATGTTGCTGCCTGAGGCCGGCGCTCAACGCGTCTCCGGCGCCCTCGGGCATCAGCGCCACCAGGTGGATGGTCTGATTGCGCCAGCGCACGGACAGCTCGCAGCCCGGCAGCAGGGTGACGCCATGGGCAATCGCCGCCTGCTGAGCCTCGAAGATGCCTTCCATGCTGTCGTGATCGGTCAGTGACATGCGCGAGACGCCGCGCCGCGCGACCAGCGCGACCAGCTCTGCCGGCGCCATGCCGCCATCGGAGGCGGTCGAGTGCATGTGCAGGTCGATGTCCGGCACCTCGATGTCCGTCTCGAAACGCTGGGGCAGCGCGCGCACATGGGCTTTGTCAGCAGGCAGCAATGGCGGCAGAATGAACGCATGCAGGCAAGGGTGCGCCGCTGGTTGCCAAAGGATACCACTCGCACAAGCCCTTGCCTTCCCGACGGCACCGCCGTCGTGTCCAGGAGTGTGTGTTTCTCATGAAGATGTTGCTCGACTTTCTGCCGATCGTGATCTTCTTCGCCGTCTACAAGACGACTGGCGACATGATCATGGCCACGGCCGTACTGATCCCTGCCACCCTCGCCCAGGTGCTCTATATCTACTGGCGTCACAAGCGTGTCGAGAAGATGCAGCTGGTCACGCTGGCGCTGGTCGTCGTGCTGGGTGGCGCGACCGTGCTGTTCGGCAACAGCGCCTTCATCCAGTGGAAGCCGACCGTGGTCAACTGGCTGTTTGCCGTCGCCTTCCTGCTCTCGCCGCTGTTCGGCGGCAAGCCGCTGGTGGAGCGCATGATGGAGAAGGCGATCCAGCTGCCGCGTGCCATCTGGCACCGCCTCAACCTGGCGTGGGTGGTATTCTTCCTCGCCATGGGCGGCCTCAACATCTATGTCTTCAGCCACTATTCGGAAGACATCTGGGTCGATTTCAAGCTGTTCGGCATGCTTGGCCTGACACTGCTGTTCGTCATCGTTCAGGGCGTCTATCTGTCCCGTCACATGGTGCAGGCCCCTCAGGAAGAGTCTTCCTCTTCCACCTCTTCACATAAGGATGATTCGTGATGCTGTATTCCATTGTCTGTCAGGATGTCGAAGGTAGTCTCGAAGCGCGCATGGCAGCACGACCGCCACATCTGGCACGTCTTGAGGCCCTGAATGCCGCAGGCCGTCTGGTCATCGCCGGCCCCAACCCGGCCATCGACAGCGAAGCACCGGGAGACGCCGGCTTCAGCGGCAGCGTCATCATCGCCGAGTTCGATTCCCTCGAAGAGGCCCAGAAGTGGGCCGATGCCGATCCCTTCGTCATCGCCGGTGTCTATGCAAGCGCCGAAGTGAAGCCGTTCAAGCAGACACTGCCCTAGTCCTGACTGCCGCTCGGCCGGTGACCGGCGGCTTCGCCCCCTGACGACGGACAGCCTGGCTGTCCGTCGTCTGCGTTGGAGACGTTGCCCGGCCACTGCCCTGATGCCCTGCTCTCCCGCTCGACCTCCTGCCAGGAATGCCCGTGAACGATCGTCCCTCCTCCCCCCGCCAGCCCGCTTCCGCCACGCCTGAGCCGTCCGCATCGTCAGTGTCCGACGCGGCGCCGAAGGACAGGCCGGACGCCATGACACGCAAGCCTGCGACGACGCCACCGAGCGCGATCGACCCTGTCACGGCACCCGGCGTGGTGCCGGAGGTCCCGCTGGCACCGCTGGCCGCGCTGGAAGAGGCACGCCTTGAATGGGATGACGCGGCCCCACAGGCCATGGATTACGGGGATGTGTACTTCTCGATCCACGATGGCCGCGCCGAGACCGTACACGTCTTCCTCGACAGCAACCGGCTGAGCGAGCGCTTCCGTGACTGGCGGGAAGCGCGCCCCTTCGTGATCGGCGAGACCGGCTTCGGCACCGGCCTCAACATCCTGTGCGCCGCCCAGCGCTTTCTGGCCACGGCACCCGCCGAGGCACGCCTGCATGTCGTCTCGGTGGAAAAGCATCCGATGCGTGCCGCGGACCTCGAACGCGCGCTGTCCGCCTGGCCGGATCTCGCCTCATTGGCGAAACCGCTGGTGGCACAATGGCCGGCTGCGGTACTCGGCGTGCATCGTCTGTGGCTGGATGAGCGCATCACGCTGGATCTGCACTTCGGCGATGCCGTCGAGCGCCTGTCACGCCTCGAAGGAGGCGTGGATGCCTGGTTCCTCGATGGCTTCTCGCCGTCGAAGAATCCGGAAATGTGGTCACCGGCGCTGTTCGCGGCCATGGCCGGCATCTCGCATCCCGAGGCGACCTTCGCCACCTTCACCGCCGCGGGCTTCGTGCGGCGCGGCCTGCGGGCGGCAGGCTTCGCCTGGCGCAAGGTGCCCGGCCATGGCATGAAGCGCGAGATGATCTGCGGCGAGCTGGACGCTGCCACCTCGGCGGCGCGCGCCGAGCTGATGGGGCTTGCCCGCACAGCGCGGGGTGCTTCATCCGCTGCGCCGGGAACAGCCCTGGACGCAGCCGCCCCAGCCGGCGCCCATCTCCCGCGAGACACACGTCGCGGTACTTGGCGCTGGCATCGCCGGCACCAGCTGCGCCGAGGCGCTGGCGCGGCGTGGCGTGAAGGTCACGCTGATCGACGCCGAAGCCCCCGGTGCGCGGGCCTCCGGCAATACCCAGGGGGCGCTCTACGTGAAGCTGGCCGCCGAGACCAACCCTGCCAGCCGCTTCCAGCTGGCCGCGTTGCAATACAGCCGGCGCTGGCTGGCAAGCCTCGACCCCGAGCAGACCCTGTGGTCCGCCAGCGGCGTGCTGCAGCTGGCCACCAGCGAGCGTGAGCGCAAGCGCCAACAGCGCTTCGCGGACAATCACCCGCTGCCCGAGGCGCTGCTCAGGCCGGTCACTGCCGACCAGGCCAGCCAGATCGCCGGCAGCGAGATCACCTTCGATGGCCTCTTCTATCCCGTCGCGGGCTGGGTGCGTCCGAAGGCGCTGTGTCAGCACCTCGCCGCCACGCCGGGCGTCAACTTTCGGCAGGCGCGCATCGAGGCCATTCAGTCGCTGGGGGCCGAGGAAGGCAGAGAGGAAGGCGGAAAGACAGGCAACGGCGCGCCACGCTGGCAGCTGCAAGCCAGCGACGGCAGCTGTCTGGAAGTGGATCAGCTGATCGTCGCGCTGGGGGAGCAGACACACCTGCCCGAGCCGCTCGCGCATCTGCCGCTGCAGCCGATTCGTGGTCAGGTCAGCGAGATCACGGTGCCGCCCGAACAGGCAGCAGGGCTGCCCATGCTCGACAGCGTGGTGTGTGCCGGTGGCTATGTCTCGCCCTGTCAGCGTCACGCCGACGGCAGCGTGACGCTCAGCTTCGGCGCGACCTTCGCCCCGCGCGATGAGGATGACTCGGTACGTGAAGCAGACCACATCGCCAATGTCGCCGAGCTGCGCAGTGCGCTGCCCGCCTTCGTCGCTGCCTGGGAGCAGGCGCGTGGCGTCAGGCTGGAAGACGATGCCTGGCAGGGGCGTGTCGCCTGGCGCGCCGCCAGCCCCGACAAGAGCCCGCTGGCCGGCCCGGCACCGGACGCCGCGCAATGGCGTGAGGATTACGCCGCCATGGCCTTCGATGCGAAAAAGCGCGTGCCGTCACTGAGCGGCGCCCATTTGCCCGGCCTGTGGCTCTCCACCGCGCATGGCTCACGCGGCTTCACCACCGCACCGCTGTGTGCGGAGCTGATCGCCTCACAGCTGTGCGGCGAGCCGCTGCCGCTGGAGCGCGAACTGGCCGAGCACCTGCACCCGGGACGCCGCCTGATCCGCGATATCGTGCAGCGGCGCTGAGGCATTGGTCAGGGGAGCCGGCACTGCCTGGCAAGCGCCTGACGATCGATGACCTGATAGGTGAAGGAGGGGCGGCCTATCTGGCCGTAGTGGAAGGCCTCGCTGAGCATGCCGCAGGCCGCCAGATGGCGCAGGTACTTGCGGATGGTCACGCGCGACATGCCCGTGGCGCTCAGCAACGCCTCGCTGGTGAAACTGTCTTCAGCGCGTGGCAGCGCCTGGATGGCACCGGCGACCAGCGCCAGGGACGCTGCCGTCACACCCTTGGGCAGGCGGCCATCAGACACCGTCCCCGCCGCGCCACTGACCGCCATGTGCGAGCCGAACAGCTGGTCCAGCTGCTGCTGACTGACCTCCCCCTCGAGACTCTCCAGCTGCTGGCGACCACGCCGTGCCAGTGCCAGTGCCTGCTGGAAGCGGGCGAAGCTGAAGGGTTTGACCAGGTAATCGCAAACCCCGAGCGCATGCGCGCTGCGCACCGTGTCCGCCTCACTGGCGGCGGTGATCAGGATCACCTGGATGTCAGGGGCGGCATGGCGTCTCAACCAGCGCAATACCTCCAGACCGCTGCGGCTGCGCAGATAGACATCCAGCAGCACCAGGTCCACCGCCTCCTGCGCCAGCACCTCCAGCGCCGCGGCGACATCCTCGCACTGGGCGACCAGGCGCATGCCATCGATACGATTGAGGTATTCGACATTGAGACGCATGACCATGGGGTCGTCTTCGACTATCAGCACACGCATGCGCTCAGGCTCCTTGATCATGCGAAATGCGCTCAGGGCGCCGCAGTGGGCGACCGCTGGCAGGGCAAGGTCAGCTCGACCAGGGTGCCGCCGCCCGGGGGCGAGTAGAAGTGCCAGTCTCCCGCGCGCGCGGTCACGATCTCCTGTACCAGCGACAGCCCCAGCCCGCGACCTTCACCACGACTGCTTACCCCCGCCGCGCGCGCCGTCTCCATGAGCTCCGCCGACATGCCGGGGCCGTTGTCTGCCACGCTGATCGACAACTGGGCCTCTGACGCCTCACCCACGGATTCCAGCATCAGGCTCAGAGTGACGGCCGGGGCGTGTGTGGCATCGTCCATTTCCTCCAGCGCTTCGAAGGCATTGTCGAGCAGATTGCCGATCACGCTGACCAGATCATGGCTCAAGCTGCGCTCCAGCACCGGCAGCACGGCCTGAGACAACTCGGACTGAGACAGCGCTGCGCCGGGCATCTCCCGGTGCTCGGGCCGTGCATGATGCCACTCGACGTCCAGCTCGACATTGAGCGCGATGCCACGCTCGCGAGCCTCACTGTGCTTGCCGATCAGCAATCCTGCCAGCAGAGGGTCCGCGATGCGCTCGGCGGCCGCGGCATCCGCTGGCAGCTCCCGCTCCACCAGCAATGCCAGGTAATCTCGCAGGCCGTCGAGGTCCTGCATCTGCGTCAGCCCTGACAACACATGCAACCGATTGCGAAACTCATGGCGCGCGGCGCGCAGTGACTCTGCCTGTCGGCGGACGCCGGTCAGCTCCTCGGCAAGGCGCTGCATGCGGTCGTGCTCACGCAATACCAGCACGCCGCCCATGAGATGCTCGCCATCATGCACCCGCTGGCAACGCACCCACAATCGTCGCCCGTCATGGGTGACCTGACGCAGGCGAGCCGCGTCCTGCTCCGCCACCGGCGAGTGCGCGGCTAGACACTCGTGCATGCCGGTATCGGGCAACCACGCCTCAAGGCATTCTCCCGGTTCGGGGGCCGTCCCCAGCAGCTCGCGCGCCGCGGCATTCACCAGGGTGACATGCCCCTCGGGGTCGACCACGATGATGCCCTCTTCCAGGCTGGCCAGCACCGCCTGATGCTCTTCCACCAGACGCGCGATGGCCGCCGGCTCCAGCCCCTTGAGCTGTCTGCGCAGATAGCGTGCCAGCCCCAGCGCCCCCAGCGTGCCGAACAGCATCAGGATGCCCAACCCGATCAGCAGCTGACGCTTCTCATCGGCCAGCCGCCGTCCCAGCGAATCCAGCGTGATGCCGATGGCAACGGCGCCGATGACGGAACGCGCTTCGCCATCGGATGCAGAGGCCATCACCGGGGCAAAGCTGCGCAGGCTTTCGCCGAGCGTACCGCGGGATTCGGAGAGATAGGCTGCGCCTCCGAGCGCACGTTGCTCGTCTCCCCCCTGAAACGGCTGGCCGATCCGCGCGGGCTCCGGGTGACTGAGTCGCACGCCGTCCGGACGCATCACCACGATGAAGTCGACGGCATTCTCGCGGCGCAGCCGCTCGATGCGTGCCGCCAGGCGGCTGTCCGCGACGGGAGGCGCTGCCTGCGAGGCGTTGGCTTCGCTCAAGGTGGCGCGCACCTCAGGCAGCCGCGCGATGCGTTGCGCGAGGGCGGCGATGCGCTGTCCCTGTATCTCATGCTGGGTCCGCTCCAGCTGCGCACTGAAGAGCCAGGCCGCGACCAGCAGACTGACGATCACCATGCCGGCAGCCAGCAGCGAGGTCAGCGCGCTCAGTCCGGGTTGAGAAGAATGCAACACGCCAGACAGTCCACGTGCCCCCTTGGTGGCATGGCCAATTCGCCCAGCACGTGAGCGAGCCGCGCCATGCGGTTTCATAAGTTTCAAAAGGCTTTCTTTAATTCGCAAAACTTGGCCCTCGAAAGCCACATCGTAAGCTCCCTGTGACGCGCATCCACTGCGCGGACATGATGTCCCCACCTTGTCCCAACCGATCCCGCGATGCCACGCCAGCGCATCCGGACATGACAACAGGTCCTGCAACGACAGAGTGCAGGACAAGGAGCCTGCATGACACATTCCTCGCAGACCGCCACGGCCACGCCTGCCGACGAGTCGCCTTACCTGAAGACACGCATCTTCGGCATGTCCCTGCCGATCTTCGCCCTGTCGTTTCTGGTCCTGATCGCCGCCATCGCCACCGATACCCTGCCGGCGGGCATGATCGGCGCCCTGATGGTCATGATGGTCCTCGGTGAGCTGCTGGGCTTTCTGGGTGATCGCCTGCCGATCATCAACAGCTACCTGGGAGGCGGAGCGATTCTCGCCATCTTCGGTGCCGCAGCGCTGGTCTATAGCGGCTGGCTGCCACAGGATGTCACGGCCAGCGTCAGCGAGTTCATGAAGGCCGGCGGCTTTCTGAATTTCTACATCGCGGCACTGATCACCGGCAGCATTCTCGGCATGGACTCCCGCGTGCTGGTCAAGGTCGGGGCACGCTTCGCGCTGCCGCTGCTGTGCTCGGTGCTGTTCGCGGCACTCTTCGCGATGCTGGTCGGCTGGATCATGGGCTTCTCGCCCAAGGATGCCGTCATGGTCATCGCCCTGCCCATCATGGGCGGTGGCATGGGGGCAGGCGCCGTGCCGATGAGCCAGATCTACGAGCAACTGCTGGGACAGCCGGCCAGCTATTACATCTCGATCCTGGTACCGGCGCTGGCGCTGGGCAATGTCTTCGCCATCATCATCGCCGGGCTGCTCAACGGGCTTGGCAAGCGCTTCCCGTCACTGACCGGCGGCGGCCAGATGATGCCGGGTGTCGATGTCCGTGAAGAGAAGAGCGCGCCTGATCTCTCCCAGCTGGGCATCGGCATGGTCATCGCCCTGAGCTTCTTCGTCGCCAGCCAGATTCTCGGCAAGGTCATCCCGCTGCACCCCTACGCGCTGATGATCATCGCGGTTGCCGTACTCAAGTGCGCCAACCTGGTGCCGGAAAGCATCAACCAGGCCGCCGCTCAATGGTTCCGTTTCGTCGCGGGCAACTGGACCTTCGCGCTGCTGTTCGGCATCGGCGTGGCCTACACCGACCTGGGCCAGGTGATCGACGCCATCACCATCACCTACGTGGTGATCGTCTTCGGTGTCGTCGCCGGTGCCGCCTTCGGTGCAGGGCTGGTGGGCAAGCTGGTCGGCTTCTATCCCATCGAGTCCGCCATCACCGCTGGCCTGTGCATGGCCAACATGGGCGGCACGGGTGACGTCGCGGTCCTCTCGGCGGCCAATCGCATGCAGCTGATGCCCTTCGCGCAGATTTCCTCGCGCCTGGGCGGGGCCTTGATCCTGCTGATCTCGAGTCTGGTCGTGCCGATGTGGTTCGCATGATCCGCAGGGACAGGAGCAAGGTCAGGGCTTCGCCAACGGATCATGACCGCTGGCCGGGCTCAGTCGCCCTCTTCCTCATCGTCTGCCAGCTGACGCCCGAAGGACTGCCATTGCTCCAGCGTCATCACCTCGGTGGATTCGGTGCCGATGTCATGGACGATCAACAGCTTGCCGCGTGACAACTGGCCTTCCAGCTCCGCGACCCAGCCAGCCATGCCTTCGCCGACATCGGTGGTGTCATAGCCCTGACGGGTGACGAAGGTCTCCAGCAGGGCACGACGCGTGTCGGCGGGCAGCATGGTCTGCGGCACCTCGATGAAGCGATCCTTCGGGTCCATCTGATCAAGCGGCATCTGACTCATGGGTAGCTCCTGTTCATCCGTGGAACGTGACGCAGCCATTGGCGCCTGCGGTGCATCATTCAGCGTGTCCGTACTCATGCATCCTCTCCTGCGCTGTCTTGCGCATCGGCTTTGAGTCGGTGCCGGCTTCCCACTCGGCCAGACGCGCCACGAAGGCCGCTTCATCCAGCACCGTGAGCCCCAGCTGCATGGCTTTCTCGAGCTTGCTGCCCGCCGCCTCCCCGGCGACGACACCAGCGGTCTTCTTCGAGACACTGCCCGCCACCTTGGCGCCCAGCGCCTGCAGGCGCGCCTTGCCTTCATCACGCGTCATGCTGTCGAGACTCCCCGTCAGCACCCAGGTCTGGCCTGCCAGCGGCTGGGGCCGCTCGCCGATCTCGACCTCTTCCCAGCGCAGACCACAGGCGAGAAGCGCTTCCAGCGTCTCGTTGTTGGTCGCTTGCTGGAAGAAGGTCTGGATATGCGCCGCGACGATGGGGCCGACATCTTCCACGGCTTCCAGCGCGGGTTGATCCGCCGCGCGCAGCGCCTCAAGCGTACCGAAGTGCGTGGCCAGATTCGCCGCGGTGGCTTCGCCGACTTCCCGGATACCGAGGGCATAGATGAAGCGCGCCAGGGTGGTGTGGCGGCTCTTGTCCAGCGAGGCGACCAGATTGGCGGCGGACTTCTCGCCCATGCGCGGCAGCTCGGCCAGCGTGGCAGCGTCGAGATGGAACAGATCCGCCGGTGTCTTGACCAGCTCACGCTCGATCAGCTGCTCGATCAGCTTCTCGCCGAGGCCATCGACATCCAGCGCCTTGCGGCTGGAGAAGTGCTTGAGGGCTTCCTTGCGCTGGGCGGCGCAGATCAGTCCGCCCGCGCAGCGTGCCACCACCTCGCCTTCGAGACGTTCGATCTCGGAGCCACACACCGGGCAGCCGTCCGGCAGCACGATGGCTTCGCGGCTGGCACCTTCGCTGGCGACCCGCACCACCTGCGGGATGACATCGCCGGCCCGCCGGATGATCACGCTGTCACCGATCTGCACGCCGAGACGTTCCACCTCATCCATGTTGTGCAGCGTGGCATTGGAGACCACCACCCCGGCGACCTGCACCGGTGCCAGCCGGGCGACCGGTGTCAGCGCACCAGTCCGTCCGACCTGGAAATCGACCCCTTCCAGAGTGGTTTCCTGCTCCTGCGCGGGATACTTGAAGGCGATGGCCCAGCGCGGCGCGCGCGCCACGAAGCCCAGCTCGCGCTGCAGACGCAACGCATCCAGCTTGATGACCGCGCCATCGATGTCGTGATCAAGCCCTTCGCGCTGCTCGCCGAGACGGCGGGTGTACTCGATGATGCCTTGGGCACCGCGCACCACCTCAAGCTGCGGGCTGGTGCGAAAGCCATAGTCATTGAGCAGCGCCATCAGGCTGGAATGATTCTGACCGACCTCCGTGGCCAGCAGCGCCTCATCGAGGCGCGCGACCTGATAGGCACAGAACTCCAGCGGGCGCGAGGCAGCGATGCTGGAATCCAGCTGACGCAGACTGCCGGCGGCGGCATTGCGCGGATTGGCGAACACCTTGCCATCCTCGTCGCGGCCGCGCGCGTTCAGCGCCTCGAAGCCGGCGTGACTCATGTAGACCTCGCCGCGCACTTCAAGCAGCGCCGGCAGATCATCCCCCCGCAGCCTGAGCGGGATCGAGCGGATGGTGCGCAGATTGGTGGTGATGCCTTCCCCGGTACGTCCATCGCCGCGCGTCACGCCCTGCACCAGCACGCCATTCTCGTAGATGAGCGACACGGCCAGGCCATCGAGCTTGGGTTCACAGCAGAAGCTCAATGCCTCGCCTGCGTCTTCCGCATCGCCCAACTCCAGGGTTTTCGCCGCACGCTGCACGAAGGCACGCAGCTCATCGTCATCGAAGGCATTGTTGAGCGACAGCATCGGTACCGCATGCTGCACTTCCTCGAAACCGCTGGCCGGTGCGGCCCCGACACGCTGGGTGGGGGACTCCGACGTGATCAGCTGGGGGTAGTCGGCTTCCAGTGCCTCGAGACGGCGCAGACGCGTGTCGTAGTCGGCATCGGTCAGCGTCGGGTCATCCAGCACGTAATAGCGGTGGCTGGCCTCGAGCAGCTCGCGATGCAGCTGCGCGACCTCCTCCATCACCTTGGCAGGCACACCTTCCACCGCAGCCGGGGCAGCGGACTGAGGAACGCTCGAGGCGCTGGAATCATCGGCAGGGGCCGAAAACAGATCATCCTGGGCTGACATGACACTCACTCGAAACGGTGGCGCATGAAACACAAACGCCAACGGCGACCCGAAGGTCGCCGTTGGCGTTTGTGGCATGACGGACCCACTCTGAGAATGGCTCGCGAGTCGATCAGTTGGCCTGGTAGCGATGCAGACGATTGCGACGCTCGAACTCGTGCACCTGCTGGCGCTTGAACTCGATGGTCTGGGCCGTCATCACGCTGTGGTTCTCGTCCTTGAGCTCACCGCCCAGGCGACGCACCAGCAGCATGGCGATCTCGACCATGGTCTCGAAGGCGGCGGAGGTGTCGTCCGCGCCCGGCAGCGGCATCAGGAAGGTGACGCCATCCAGCTGACTGTCCACCATCTCGGCCGGCGTGAAGATCCCCGGCTTGACCACGTTGGCCATCGCGAACTGCAAGGGACTGTCGTCATCATCTTCCTCATGGCGCAGGAACAGCCCCATCTCGGAATGGCGCAGACCACAGGCCAGCGAGATGCCCAGCACGTCTTCACCGCTGAAGCCTTCCTCGCCACGCGCCATCACCGAGATGATG
Organism: Cobetia sp. ICG0124; assembly: GCF_004006355.1. Classification (NCBI taxonomy): domain Bacteria; kingdom Pseudomonadati; phylum Pseudomonadota; class Gammaproteobacteria; order Oceanospirillales; family Halomonadaceae; genus Cobetia; species Cobetia sp. ICG0124. The sequence continues at coordinate 2,967,972 of NZ_CP024893.1, forward strand.
ATGACTTCACTGGCATCAGCCAGGGTGTCACGTGCGAGCTGGTCATCGACCTGATTGCGCTCGGCACGCAGCACCAGCGGATGGCGATCATCCTCGGAGACTGTCGTGTCGGCTGCAGGCACGGCGGCCGCTTCCAGCGAAGGCTCCTTGCGCTCGGAAGCCGCGTGCTCGTCATCGGCCTGCTGGCCAGCGGAGAACGCTTCGGCCTTCACATCCTGACCTTCCTCGATCTCGGCCATCGGCTCGAGATCATCGGCCTGGGTGGAGGAGACGCTGATGCTGTCGTCCTCGGCGGTGATCACCGGCTTCTCATGGAAGTCCTCTTCGCGCGCCGTCTCTGACTGCTCGCTGGAGGCGGTGCCGAGCACAGGCTCGCGATGCGCCTCGTCATGCTCTGCTCGTCGTCGCGCCGCGCGCCCAGACTGGCGGTCACGTCGCGCATCGACTGGCTGGCACGCGCCCCGAAGGCCGCCGCACGCTCGCCGAAGCCCTTGCGCTCCGGCGCTTCACGGCGCTCCATGGGCTGTGCTGGACGACTCGGTTGCGTCACCCGTGAGGCCTTGATGCCATGGGCATTGTCGAGCACGGCATCCTGCTCCGCCTCGGCCTGCGCTTCGGCATCGCCAACCACCCGGTAGCCGCCATTCGGCAGCTCCCAGTTGTCACGTTCTTCCTCTTCTTCCACCGCGGAAACACCCGCCTCTTCGGTGGAATCTTCCGTACCCGCTCGATCCAGTCGGGGTACTCGACGTTGACGTTGGAGCCTGCGCACACCGTCAACGACGATGATTGCGACCAGCACCAACCCCAACAAGATGAGCCACTCTCTCAATTCCATGGGTCATTAGCCTGTTTGCTTGGGCACCATGCACGTGAACAGCATAGCGCGATTGCAGAAAAAGGGGACATTTTTCGAATGTCAATCCTGTGGTGGTGACCTGCGCAATCGCCCTTCAATTATCCCTGACTGACACTATGACGCAAACTCGTAGTGCTTTCGATCTCTATGTGCAACACGATTTTGCCAACTTGGCCGCAAAGACGGCCGCTGGCTACCGCGCACAAGGATGACCTTGGCCTCCTGCACGGCTTTTCACTCACGCTTCAGCCAGTACCGCCGCTTCTTCGATCCCTACAGAGACAAGACGCGAGACGCCCGGTTCCTGCATGGTGACGCCCATCAACCGATCCGCCGCCTCCATGGCGATCTTGTTATGGGTGATATAGATGAACTGTACGCTTTCCGACATCTCTTTCACCAGCCTTGCATAACGCCCGACGTTGGCATCATCCAGCGGCGCATCCACCTCATCGAGCATGCAGAACGGGGCCGGATTGAGCTGGAAGATGGCGAAGACCAGCGCCAGCGCCGTCAGAGCCTTCTCCCCACCTGACAGAAGATGAATGGTCGAGTTTTTCTTGCCGGGCGGGCGTGCCATGATCGCCACGCCCGTCTCGAGCAAATCATCGCCTGTCAGTGTCAACCACGCGGTTCCGCCACCGAAGATCTTCGGGAAAAGCGTCTGGATTCCGGCGTTGACCTTGTCGAAGGTGTCCTTGAAACGCACCCGCGTTTCCTGATCTATCTTGCGTATCGCACGCTCAAGGGTCTCCAGCGCCTCGGCCAGCTCCGCATGCTGGGCTTCCAGGTAGTTGCGACGCTCGGCCTGCTGGTCGTACTCCTCGATGGCGGCCAGGTTGATGGCCCCCAGCCGCTTGATGCGCTCCCCGACCTGCTCCAGATTGTGGCTCCAGGCCGATTCGGTGGCGTTCGGGTCCAACTCGTCCTCCAGCAGCGTGATCGCCGCCTCGTCATAGCCCAGCTCCACCAGCTGCTCATCCTGCGCATCCGCTTTCAAGGTCAGGGCCTGCACCTGCATGCGCCCTTCCTCGAGGCGCTGACGAATGCCCTCGAGATTGCGTTCATGGGTCTGGCGCGACTGCTCGGCCTGGCGCATCTGTTCGACCAATTCATGAGTCTTGTCACGACAGGCATTCAGCTTGGTTTCTTGATAGAGGCGTGTCTCGAGCAACATCTCGAGCTGTTCGCGCTCTTCTTCCTGCGGCAGCGAGGCTTCTTCACGGCTGGCCTCGAGCAGCTCGATGCGCTCGGCGAGCTTCTCGCGCTGCTCGACGGCCCGCATGCGCTGGCCCTGCATGCCATCGCGCTCTGTCACCAGGCGCTGACGCTCCATCTCGAGACGGCTGACCTGCTCCCGCGCGGGCGCCAACTGGGCACGCAGCCCGGCCAGCGCCTCCTGATGCTCGCGCCGTGAGCGCTCCAGCGACTCACGCGACTGGGCATTGTTCTCCACTGCCTCCAGCGCCTGCTGCCAGCGCTCGCGCGCCTCCTCAAGCGTCAGGGCATGATTCTCGCGGGTCTCCGCCAGCTGCTCGAGCTCTTCCTCAAGCTCACTGGCACGGCCATCGACGTGCTCGAGTCGGCTGGCGAGCCCCGCCTCCTTGAGGCTCAGCTCACGCTGACGCTCGCCAAGCTCACGCTCTTCGACCCGCAGATGCTCAAGCTGTTGCTCGGCGCCGGCAATCTGTTCATCAGCGGCAGCCAGCCGCGCCTCGATATCGTCGAGTCGCGACTCCAGCGCTTCCAGTTCCAGCACGACCTGCTCGAGACGCGCGCGCTGGCCGATCACGCTGTCGGCACGCTCGCCCGCTATCTGACGCCGGCTCCAGCCACGTCCCAACCACAGGCCGTCCGGTGTCAGCACGCTTTCATGGGCGGCCAGCGTATCGCGCCGGCCCCAGGCGGCGGCCTGTGACTCGACGCAGTGAATGCTGGATAGCCAGCCCGTCAGCGCCGGGGCACCGCTGATCCGCGCCGCCAGCGTGCCTTCAGGGCGTGCCTTGAGGAAGGGCCCCAGCACCCAGGCACTGACGGACTCCCAGCCCTCGGCGACCTCGAGCCCCTCGGCCAGCGCCGGGACCTGCGCAAGACCATGTCGGTCCAGATGCGTCGCCAGGCTGTCATCCTCATCCCGCAGCGCGGCATCGATCAGCGCCTGAAGCGAGGCCTGCTCGCCCTGCAGCACGTTGCGACGCTGGCGCAGTTGGTCACGCTCACCGTCCAGCGCCAGACGATCCGTCTGTGCCTGCTCACGGGATTCACTGGCCTGCTCGCGGCGCGACTCCAGCGATTCGCTGCCGAGCGTCAGCTCGTCGAGCTGCTCGCGCAGTTCCTCACGGCTTTCGCGCAGTTCGGCGACATCCGGCAACTCCGCCAGCTGCTGACGACGGCGCTCGCGCTGAATCTCGGCGTCACGAATGGCATTCTCGATGCGCTGGATCTCGCTCTGGGCACGCTCGGCCCCGCGCTGGGATTCGTTGTCGGCCTGACTGAAGCGCTCCCACTCGCTCTGACTGTCCTGGCGGCGCTCCTCGGCCTCTTCCAGCGAAAGCTCGAGGCCTTCCAGCGTCTCACGCGCCAGCTCCAGTTCCGGCGCGATATCTTCCAGACGTGCCTCGATCATCTCGAGACGCTCGCCGTCCTCGCCCTCGACGCGCTGGATGTCGCTCAGCTCACGCCGCGCGATCTCGAGATCCGCCGCCAGCTGCTGCTCACGAGTTCGGGCGTGCTCGAGACTCTGCTCGAGACGGGCGATCTGAGCACCGGTCTCATAGAAGGCGGCCTGGTGCGTTTCCAGCTCACCGGCCAGCTCGTCGTGCTGATAGCGCTGCTCTTCCAGCTGGCTCTCACACTGACGCTGACCGAGAATCTCGCGCTCGACACCGGTTTCCAGCTCCGCGACACGTGACTGCTGCTCACGCTGCTGCGCGCGCAGGCCACGCCGACGCAGCACGGCCAGCTCGCCCTTGAGGCGGTATTCCTCCTGCTTGAGGGTCTGGTAGCGCTTGGCGGCTTCGGCCTGACGCTTGAGGCGCTCGAGCTGCTTGTCGAGTTCCTCGCGCAGATCATCCAGGCGCTCCATGTTCTCCTGGGTGCGCTTCATGCGGTTCTCGGTCTCGCGGCGGCGCTCCTTGTACTTGGAGATGCCGGCGGCTTCCTCGAGGGTGCTACGCAGATCATCCGGGCGCGCCTCGATCAGCTGCGAGATCATGCCCTGACCGATGATGGAATAGGAACGCGGGCCGAGCCCGGTGCCGAGGAAGACATCGGAGATGTCACGTCGGCGACATTTCTGGCCATTGAGGAAGTAGCCGGACTGGCCGTCACGCGTTACCAGACGCTTGACGGCGATCTCGGCGTACTCGGACCAGGCGCCACCGAGGCTGCCGTCGGCATTGTCGAAGGTCAGCTCGATGGAGGCCTGCCCCACCGGCTTGCGCCCGGTGGAGCCATTGAAGATGACATCCGTCATCGACTCGCCGCGCAGGTTCTTGGCGCTGGACTCGCCCATGACCCAGCGCACAGCATCGATGACGTTGGATTTCCCGCAGCCGTTGGGGCCGAGAATCGCCGTCATGTTGCTGTCGAAGGGCACGGTGACCGGATCGACGAAGGATTTGAAGCCGACCAGCTTGATCGATTTGAGCCGCATTGCGCCTGGCGCGTCCTTGAGTCTGGAGGAAGAAGAGCTGAAGCAGGAAAACCTGAATTTCGAAAAACCAGCGCGCAGTCTACCCAAAAGCGGCGATGGCCCCAACCGGCGCAATGATGATCCACGTGATCAGATCGTCGAGTCGGGGCACATCGCGACTCACCGTGCGACGCGGTGATCGATACGCAGCATCAGCGGTGCGTCCGCAGCCTCGTGGCTGACATCAGCATCGGCCTCGGTGCTGCGAGTAACGATGACATTCTCGAGCTTGCCTTCAAGGTCCCCCGACTGCGCCGCCGGCTGACCGGAAGCGGAGATGCGCGCGACGAGAGTGACGCGCTCCGCCATCGAGAGCCGCGCCATCGGGGCCATGGCATCATCATCCGAGAGCGTGACCGTCAGCGGCAGCGTGTCTGCGGTGGTACGCACCACCGCCAGCGGCGGCAACTTGCCTTCGGCATCACGCGCCACGATGAACAGGGTCGCCTCGTCAGCACTCACCGGCATCGCCGCCAGCTGCGCCTCGAGTGCGGGGTCCAGCGACACCTTGAGCGTCAGACGTGCAGTGCCTGCCTGACTGTCCTGAGCAGCAGCCGTTGCCGGGCTGTCCAGCGCCACCGAGGCGTCGACTTCACCGGCACTCGCCATGCGCTGACGCGCGGCCGCGATGCCTTCACGCAGGGCCTTGGCGGCATCGGGGTTCTCGAAACCGGCAATCGCCTTGCGCCAGTAGTCGATGGCCTCGGGATAGCGGGCTTGCTCGAACGCCTCGATCCCCAACAGGCCGAGCACGGTGGGCTGACGCGGGTCGGCTGCCAGCACCTCGTCGACCAGCCCCTGCACCTCATCGGTCAGCGTGCGCTGCGCGGCGAAGAACTTGAGCTGCGCCAGCTGCGCGACCAGCGCGGGCACCCGACCTTCGAGCGCGATCAATGCCTCGAGAGACTGCATCGCCTCATCGAGGCGTCCGGCATCACGATAGAGCGGAAACAGTGCCATCCACACCTTGGCGTTATCCGGCTGTGCCTCGGCCTCGGCACGCAGACGCGCGATGCGCGCATTGAAGCTGGCGGCATCATGGATCGGCGTGGCGGCAATCGCCTGCGCCAGCGCCAGATCGCCGCTCGCCCCTTCGCGCTGATACCAGAAGAGCGAGCCCGCCACCATCGCCACCAGCAACACGGGCACCAGCACACGACCACTGCCGGCCGCCTTGAGCGGGGAGCGCCTCAAAGCCTCGGCATCTTCCAGCAGACTGCGTTCCAGCTCGACACGCCCTTCCGCCAGCGCCGTGTCATCCAGCTCGCCGCGCGCATGGCCGCGCTCCAGCGAGGCCAGTCGACGTCGATAGACACGCACATTCTCGGCACCGAGGCTGTCGTTGTCCTCGAAGGCCTGCTGGGCGGCATGCACACGGCGCGCGCGGCGCAGTGGCAGCAACAGCAGCCAACCGGCGGGAAGCAGCAGCACGGCGATCGCCAGCCATAACAGAATCATGAGCGCTCCTTGGCGTCGCGCGCGGTGCATTGCCGGCATCGCGATGCCTATCGAGCAGCGCTGAAAGGCGTGCCTGCTCATCATCGTCCAGCGCACGCACCCGTGCCCGTCGCCGGGCCCGCACGATCAAGGCCACGATGAGCAGTCCGAGCGCGATCAGGGCCGCCGGGCCGCCCCACAACAGCCAGGTACGCCCATCGAGGCGCGGATTGTAGAGCACGTACTCGCCGAAACGCGCGACCATGAAATTCTGGATCTCGCTGTCACTGCGACCGTCATTGAGCAGATTCGCCACGTTCTGGCGCATGTCACCGGCGATGGGGGAATCCGAGTCACCGATCGCCTGGTTCTGACACTTGGGGCAGCGCAGCGCAGCCGTCAGGCTGTCGTAGCGCTTCTGCAGCACAGGATTGTCGAACTGATGCACCTCGATGGCGGCCTGCGCCTTGCCAGCCGCCAGCCACGAGAGAAACAGCAGCACGACCAGCGCCTGCACCAGCGGGATGGCGACACTCTTGAGCACGGACTTCATGAGCTGGCCTCCTCGCCGGGCCGGCGGCACCAGTCGCAGGTTTCGCGATCCGCTCCAGTGTCGGCAGGATGACATCACGGACATCCTCGGGGCGGATGTAGCCGGTGTGGTGATAGCGGATCACGCCCTCGGCATCGACGAGGAAGGTTTCCGGTGCCCCATAGACGCCGAGATCAAACCCCAGGGTGCCGTCCGGGTCGAAGAGATTGACGCTGAACGGGTCACCGAATTCCTCCAGGAACTGCCGGCCCTTGGCACGCTTGTCCTTGTAGTCGACCCCGACCATGTGCACACCGCGATTCGCGAGATCCAGCAGCTGAGGCATCTCGTGCTTGCAGGTCGGGCACCACTCGCCCCAGACGTTGACGAGGCTGACCTGGCCCTTGAGCAGCGAGGCATCGAGGCTCGCCTGCGGGTCACCCAGGGTGCTGAGCGAGAATGCGGGGAAGGGGCGCGACAGCAGCGCGGAATCCCGTGCGTAGGGGTCATCATCGAGGCGCTGATAGAGAAAAGCGCCCAGCCCCACCACGACCACCAACGGCAAGAACAGCACCAGACGACGAAGATTCATGGGTGAGCCTCCTGCGTGGTGAGTGAGGGATTGTCGGTCACCGTGCTGGCCTCGACACGCCGACGATAACGGCGATCCAGCACGGCTATCACACCGCCCGCGCCCATCAGCAAAGCGCCCAGCCACAGCCAGCGCACGAAGGGTTTGACCTGGATGCGTACTGCCCAGCTATCGTCATCGAGCTTCTCGCCCATGGCGACGTAGAGGTCACGCGTGAAGCCGGCATCCAGCGCGGTTTCGGTCATCGGCATGCCGCTGGCCAGGAACAGGCGCTTCTCGGGATGCAGCGTCGTCACCGCCTCGCCATCACGACTGACCTCCACCGTGGCGCGGTCCGACAGGTAGTTGGGACCGCGATACTCGCCAAGTTCGGTCATGCGGAACTGATAGCCGCCCACGCTGACTTCCTTGCCCTGCACCATGCGCACGTTCTCGGCGACCTCGGTATTGGAGACCAGCGTTACGCCGACGATGGTCACCGCCAGGCCCAGATGCGCCAGCTGCATGCCCCAGTAGCTGGGCGTGAGGCGCTTGAGACCTGCCCAGCGCCCTGCCCTGGAGGCACTCTTGTCCCACAGGTCGCGCAGCAGCGGCAGCACCACCCACAGCGCGATGACCAGCCCGAGTGCCACCGAGAGACTCCACTCGATATCCAGCAACAGCGGCAGCAGGCTACCGATGATGAGTGCCGCGCCGCCGGAGAGCGCAAGCCGGCGTGCAAGCTCGCGCCCAGGCATCTGCTTCCAGCGCGAGGCCGGCCCGAGCCCCATGAAGGCACACAGCAACGTGGTCAGCGGCACGAACAGCGCATTGAAGTACGGCGGGCCCACCGAGATCTTGCCCAGCCCCAGCGAATCCAGCACCAGCGGATAGAGAGTGCCCAGCAGCACGGTGACCATCATCACCAGCAGCACGAGGTTGTTGACCAGCAGGAAGGCATCCCGCGAGAGCCAGTGGAAGCCGAGCGTCGAGCGCACGCGCGGTGCGCGCAGCGCGAACAGCAACAGCGAGCCACCAACGGTGATACCGAGCAGCACGAGGATGAACAGCCCGCGGTCCGGATCACTGGCGAAGGCGTGCACCGAGGTCAGCACGCCGGAGCGCACCAGAAAGGTCCCCAGCAGTGACAGCGAGAAGGCGAAGATCGACAGCAGCACCGTCCAGCTCTTGAAGGCACCGCGCTTCTCGGTGACCGCCAGTGAGTGGATCAGGGCGGTACCCGCCAGCCACGGCATCAGGGAGGCGTTCTCCACCGGGTCCCAGAACCACCAGCCGCCCCAGCCAAGCTCGTAGTAGGCCCACCAGCTGCCCAGCGCGATGCCGACGGTCAGGAACGCCCAGGCGATGTTGGTCCAGGGGCGCGCCCAGCGTGCCCATGCCGCATCGAGGCGCCCGCCCAGCAGGGCCGCCATCGCGAACGAGAATGCCACCGAGAAACCGACATAGCCCATGTAGAGCATCGGCGGATGGATGATCAGCCCGATGTCCTGCAACAGCGGATTGAGATCCGCGCCATCTGCCGGCATGTCCGGCAGCAGACGTGCGAAGGGATTGGAGGTCAGCAGCACGAAGGCCATGAAGCCGGTGGAGATCAATCCCATGATGCCCAGTACCCGCGCCAGCATGTCGCGCGGCAGATCGCGCGCACCCAGCGAGACGGCAAAGCCCCAGCCCGCCAGTATCAGGCTCCACAGCAGCACCGAACCCTCGTGACTTCCCCACACGGCACTGAACTTGAAGTACCACGGCAGCTGGCTGTTGGAGTTGTTGGCGATGTAGGCGACGCTGAAGTCATCCAGCAGGAAGCTCGCGGTCAGGCAGGCATAGGCGATCAGCACGAACAGGAACTGCCCCCAGGCCATCGGCTGGGCGAAGCTCATCCACAGCGGGCGACGCGTGGCGGCTCCCGCCAGCGGCACCACCGCCTGCACGCAGGCCAGACAGGCCCCCAGAATCAGCGCGAAATGGCCGATTTCCGGCAACAGTTGCGTCACCATCACTGCGCCTCCTGAGGGTCACCCGTCCTGTTGCCAGAGACATCACGTCCGGACGCCTTGAGAGCCTCGGATACCTCCGGCGGCATGTACTTCTCGTCATGCTTGGCGAGCACTTCGCTGGCCTCGAGATGCTCACCATCGAAGGTGCCCATCACCACCACGCCCTGCCCTTCACGGAACAGGTCCGGCAGGATGCCCTGATAATGCACCGTCACGTCATGATCGAAATCGGTGACGGTGAAGATGGCATCCAGCGTCTCGTTGTCACGCCTGACACTGCCATCGCGCACCATGCCGCCTGCGCGAATCTGACGCCCCTGGGGCGCCTCGCCACTGGCGATCTGGGTCGGGGTGTAGAAGGCATTGATGTTGGCGCGCAGGGCATAGAGCGTGAGGCCCACCGCGAGGGCGGCCAGCAGCACGATGGCCGTGACGAGATACAGGCGCTGCTTGCGTTTGGGGGTCATGGTCAGGGCTCGATCAGGGCAAGGGACGATCATGCCTCTCGCGACCAGCGGGACGACTGGCACGGGAGGTCGAGAATGGATTCAGGAACGGGCGGATTCCCGACGCAGGCGGCGGCGGATATCGGCCTCCACCGCGCGACGGGACAGCCGCGTGGCGATCACCAGCCCCGCGAGGCATGCCGCCGTCAGCCCCCAGGCGGACCACACGTAGAGGGCGTGCCCTCCCATGGCGAAGAACTCGCTGACACTCGAGAAGGCGACATCGGGCAAGCTCATCAGTGATCACCCTCTGTGGAAACGGGGCCTGCAGGCGAATTCTGGCCGGGGCGTGAGTCCGAGTGCGGGCTCAGCAGGTCACGCACCCATTGCTTGCGACTCTCACGCCTCAGCACCTCGACCCGCGTGCGCATCAGTACCAGCGCACCGAACAGGGCGTAGAAGCCGATGACCAGCAGCAGCAGCGGAATCCACATGCTGGCCGGCATCGGCGGTGCTTCACTCAGCGTGAAGGTGGCAGGTTGATGCAGTGTGCTCCACCAATCCACCGAATACTTGATGATCGGGATATTGACCATGCCGACCAGCGCCAGAATCGAGGCGGCACGCGAGCCGCTGTCACGACTGGCGAAGGAACCACGCAGCACGATCACGCCCAGATACAGGAACAGCTGGATCAGCATCGACGTCAGCCGGGCATCCCAGATCCACCAGGTGCCCCAGGTGGGAATGCCCCATACCGAGCCGGAAAACAGCGCCATCGCCGTCATCAAGGCGCCGACGGGGGCGGCGGCCGTGGCGACCATGTCCGCCAGCTTGATCTTCCAGACAAGGAAGATGAGTGCGCATGCCGCCAGCAGCATGAAGCAGGACTGGGCGAGAATCGCCGCCGGCACATGCACGTAGATGATGCGGAAGCTGTTGCCCTGCTGGTAATCCGCCGGCGCGAAGGCCAGTCCCCAGGCACTGCCGGCCACCAGCGCGATGATCGCCACGGCCCACAGCCACGGCAGCCAGCGCTGGCTGGCCGCGAAGAAGGTCGCCGGTGTGCCCAAGCGATGCAGCCATGGCCACAGCCCGCCCTTGCGCGGGCGAACCTTGCGAGCAGGCGCTTGATGAGAGTCGGAATCGGCGTTCACACGAGCCTCTTGTCAGGGGCGAAAGGATATCTGGCGAAGTGCTGGCGGCACTCAGGCCACCCTCTGCCAGCCGGCAGGGAGCAGGGACTAGCCATTGATGCTCAACCTCAGGCCGGCGGCGATGGCAAGCGGCGCCAGCAACAGTGCCAGCGCCAGCATCGCACCCAGCATGGCCAGGTGGGCGGCGCTGGGCATGCCGGTGACGGCGCTCTGCACCGCGCCGGCGCCGAAGATCAGCACGGGAATGTACAGCGGCAGGATGATCAGCGAGAGCAGCACGCCGCCGCGCCGCAGCCCGACCGTCAGCGCCGCGCCGATCGCGCCGATCAGCGACAGGCTCAGACTGCCCAGCGCCAGCGAGGCGATCAGCACCCCGAAGGCGCCGCTCGGCAGCCCCAGCATCACGCCCAGCAGCGGTGCCATCAGCGCCAACGGCAGACCGGTCAACAGCCAGTGCCCCGCCACCTTGGCCAGCACCAGCAATGGCAACGGCTGGGGTGTCAGCAGCAGTTGCTCAAGGCTACCGTCGTCGAGGTCCTGCCGGAACAGCCCCTCAAGTGACAGCAACGTGGCCAGCAAGGCCGCCACCCACAGCAGCCCCGGCGCCAGTGTCGCCAGCAACGCCTTGTCCGGCGAGATCCCCAGCGGAAACAGCGTGATCACCAGGGCGAAGAATACCAGCGGGTTGATCAGCTCACTGCGCCGGCGCAACGCCTGACGCAGGTCGCGTCGAAGTGTCGCCTTGAGTGCCCCTCCCAACGAGCAGGCAACGGGAGACTCGGACAATGGTGTCAGAGGATCATGTCTCATGCCCAGGCGCCCTCCCTCGACTCCGCGCCAGCGCGTTGCCCAAGGCCTATTCGGCGCAATCGCGAGACATCCGAGAAGCGATGGTGGGTCGTCATCACCACGCTGCCACCCCGCTCGGCATGCGCCAGCAGCAGCGCCTCCAGCGCCTGGACGCCATCGCTGTCGATGGCGGTGAAGGGCTCGTCGAGCACCCACAGTCGACGCGGTGTCAGATGCAATCGCGCCAGGGCGATGCGCCGCTGCTGACCAGCCGACAGCTGCTGGGCCGGCACATCCTCGAAGCCGGCAAGCCCCACGGCGTCCAGCGCTGCCCAGGCGAGCCACCGAGCGCCTGATACCAGGCAAGATTCTCCAATGCCGTCAGCGTGCCCTTGATGCCGGGCTGGTGACCCAGATAGAGCAGAGATCCCAGAAAATCGTCGCGCACCCGCGAGGCAGGCTGCCCCTGCCAGAGCACTTCGCCTTCGTGATCATGGAACTGCCCGGACAGAATCTTGAGCAGGGTGGTCTTGCCACTGCCATTGGGGCCTTCGATCTGCAGGATCTCGCCCGCCGCGAGGCTGAAGTCGAGCGTCTGGAACAGCCAGCGCTCATCGCGCTCACACCCAAGCGCCCGCACCGCCAGCAAGGGCGGCACGCAACGGGCTTCATCGCTGACTGGCTGGATCGACATCCCGACATCTCGCGGCTGGTCAGTCGCGGAGCGCGACATCAGAGGCTGGTCCCGAGGGATCCAATCGCGTCATTCTACGAGCTGAAGCCGGCACTGACCACCGGTCGCCCGAATGACGCGACCCGCAGCCGACCGCACAGCATCAGGGGATAGCTCATGTCACGTCTTCACGCTCCACACTACCTTCAGCGCCTTCACAATCTGCCGCTCAATGACGAGGCCTGGCAGGAAATCACTGCCAGCGACATGATGGATATCCCGTTGCTCGGCAACATCACCGCCGGCATGCCCATCGAAGCCATCGCCGACTGCGGCACGATCGCCGTGCCGACGCGCATGGTGCGACGCAATACCTACGCCCTGCGCGTTCGCGGCCACTCGATGATCAACTGCAACATCCATGATGGCGACATCATCATCATCGAGCGCAGTGAAAGTGCCGAGAACGGTGAGACCGCCGTGGTGATGATCAACCAGCAGGAAGTGACGCTGAAGAAGCTGTATATCGAGAAGAGCGGTGTACGCCTGCAACCGGCCAACGACAGCATGGCCCCCATCTACCTCAAGAATGCCGATATCGAAGTGCTGGGCATGGTGATGGGTGTCGTACGCGGCAACGCCGTCACTCATTGAGGGCGACGCTTTGCTAAGATGGCACGATGAGCTATCAGATACCTGCACTGGCGCCAGAGGCGCATCACGAGCACAGCATCGAGATCGAGAAGAGCCGCTTCATCGCCTGGCTGGCCCACGCTCCGACACCAGACGCCATGACGCGGCTGCTGGAACAGGCGCATCTCGCCCATCCCAATGCACGCCATCACTGCACGGCATTCATCGCGGGTGCGCCGAATGAGCAGAATGCCATCGGCTTCTCCGATGACGGAGAGCCGGGCGGTACCGCCGGCAGGCCGATGTATCAGGTACTGGAAGGCAGCGGCGTGGGGCAGATCGCCTGCGTGGTGATCCGCTACTTCGGCGGCATCAAGCTGGGCACCGGTGGTCTGGCTCGCGCGTACAGTCGTGCCGTGCTCGACGCCCTCGAGCGACTGCCCACCACCACCTTCACGCCGCGTACACCCAGACGCCTCAAGGTCGGATTCGCTCATGAGGCCGACGTGCGTCACTGGCTGAACGGCTACGATGTACCGGTGGATGCCAGCGACTATGCCGCCGATGGCGTGGTGTTGACGGCCGGCTGGCCGCAAGGCGGCGCTCAGCCACCGATGGAAGAACTGCATGCGCGCCTCAAGGGCGCACTGGAAGTGCTCGAAGACCAAGGCTGAGCGTTTCCGGCCACTGGCAGAGCATCCACGTAGTTGGCGATGCCTGTCCTGGCCTCTGACAGAGCTCCCACCTTTTGCTCATCGCCCATGTTGAGGCCTTCAGCGTATACGAAGTGCTGATCCGTGATGCCCATCAGCCCAAGCATGGATGTGAGATGCGGCGTCTGGGAATCCAGGTCACTGCCCGCATACATCCCGCCACGTGCTGCCAGCACCAGTGCCTGCTTGCCTTCCAGCAGACCTACCGGCCCCTTCTCGGTATAGCGGAAGGTCTCGCCGGCACGCAGCACCCGGTCGAACCACGCCTTCATCTGGGTCGGCAGGCCCAGATTGTAGAGCGGTGCCGCGATGACCAGCAGGTCAGCCGCTCTCAGCTCGGCCAGGAAACCATCGGACAGCTCGGCGAGCTTGCGTTGCTCGGCGCTTCGCTCATCCGCCGGCGTCATCCATGCCTGCATCTCGGCGGCGCCCAGGTGCGGAAGGTCGCGCTCGACCAGATCATGATGCGTCAACTGATGCTCGTGACCGGACGCCTGCAAGGCATCCACGAACGCGGAAGCCAGTTCACGAGAGTTGCCTTTTTCTCCGAACAGGGAAGATGAGACCAGCAGAACATTGAGCGGTGTGGCAGACATGACTCATCCAAATGAGCAAAACTCATCATGCTCGAACTACGCCATCTCCGCACGCTGCTGGCACTGCGTGATGCCGGCTCGCTGGTCGAGGCTGCCGAGCGCATCCACCTCACCCAGTCCGCCCTCTCACATCAACTGAAGGACCTGGAAGAGCGCCTGGGCACGCCGCTGTTCATTCGCAAGACGCGCCCGGTCGAGTTCACCCGTGCAGGGCAACGCCTGCTGTCACTGGCAGAACAGGTACTGCCGCAATTTCGCATGGCAGAGCGTGACATCGCGCGCATGGCAGGCAGTGAGCAAGGACGGCTGCATATGGCCATCGAATGCCACAGCTGCTTCCAATGGCTGATGCCGACGGTGGATCGCTTCCGGGATCACTGGCCGGAGATTGAGGTCGACATTCCTTCGGGCCATAGCTTCTCTCCCCTCCAGGCGCTGGGTCGCGAGCAGCTGGACCTGGTCATCACGGCCAATCCGGTGGAGATGACCGGTATCCAGTACCTGCCGCTGTTCCGCTACGAAGTCATGCTGGCCGTGGCACGCCAGCATGCATTGGCTCTCAAGGGCCGTGTGGAACCGGAAGACCTGCGGGAAGAAGTGCTGATCATCTACCCTGTCGAGCATGACCGACTGGACGTGTTCACCCAGTTCCTCGAGCCCGCCAACATCAGCCCTCGCGAGATCCGCCATGCCGAGATGACGGTCATGATGATGCAGCTTGTCGCCAGCGGTCGCGGCGTGACGGCACTGCCCAACTGGGCATTGGCCGAATACCTGACCCGCGATTATGTTCGTGGCCTGCCTCTGGGCGACGGAATCTGGGCGACGCTCTATGCCGCGGTGCGAGAGGATCTGTTGGGCACTCCCTGGATGGATGATTTCCTGCGCACTGCCCGCGAGACCTCCTTTGAGGTGCTCAGCGGCGTGAAGCCAGCCTGATTTTCACGCACACAAACAGAAGCGCCCCAGCATGAGCTGGGGCGCTTCTAGACATCTATCATCTCACACGGAACGAATTCCGCAGCGAGTGATGATCAGTCGATAGCCTTGACGTTGGCTGCCTGCAGGCCTTTCTGGCCCTGAGTCACGTCGAAGGAGACCTGCTGGCCGTCCTGCAGGGTCTTGAAGCCTTCTGCCTGGACTTCGGAGAAGTGAACGAACAGATCGTCACCGCCGTCAGCCGGAGCAATGAAACCAAAACCTTTCGCGTCGTTGAACCACTTAACTGTACCAGTTGCCATGAGAAATTCCTCTCTGATTAGCATGTTTGAAATAACGGGCATTACCCGAAGAGCGTGGGCAAAGCAAAACCATGCATCAAATCAGCGAGGCATTTCGGGGCGCTCAAGGCGTTTTACCGAGCAGCACAGGCGACTGAGTGGTGCGTCTTGCTATCCAACAGGGGTTACCTTGCACCTTAAGCCATGATCCCGTCAAGCCTTTTCGGTAATGATGTCATCTATCATGAAGGCGCTGCCAGGCAAGCCAGGTGGTATAGCCCCCTGCAGGCAGCTGAAGATTGGGCGCGTCCGTGCCCAGCAGCAGTGACTCTCCGGTGAGCTGGACTCGCCGCGCCAGCGTCACGCCACTCCAGTCCGCGATGCTCGCGACGTCTACCTGATGACGGACCTCCTGACGCCGCTCATCCCAGCACCAGCGCCCACAATAGGCAAAGCCCTGTCGAAAGGCCGCCATCAATTGATCATCAGTGGGCGCCACCCCAAGAGGCTCACGCTCACGAGCCGCCAGCTGAACGCTCATGAAGCCATTGGGGAGATAGTGCAGCTGACCCGCACACCTCCCCAATGGCTCCCATTCACGCCCATCCGGCCAGGCATACCAGAAGCGTTGCAGCTCCCAGGAGCCGATCAATGCGTCATGCAGACGGGCGGCAAGGAAGGAGGCGCCTCACGTCCCAGCTTGCTGCTGGACAAGGGCAGCAGCAGGCTGAAACGTGCCCCTTTCAGGGCGATGCCTCGATCGACCACCACGCTTCCGCCATGAGAGTGCATGATCTTCTGCACGATGGAGAGCCCCAGACCATAGCCACCTGAAGATCGCGTGCGTGAATCATCCAGTCGCGCGAATGGCTTGAAGACCTTCTTGCGGTCCTCCTCGCCCACGCCGGGGCCATCATCCTCGACATCGATGCGCACCACCTGCGGGTCTCTGGAAATGCGCACCAGCACACGTGAATCTGCATGCCGACAGGCATTCGAGACCAGATTCTGCAGCGCACGCTGCAGATAGCGTGCCTCCGCCTCCACATCAAAGGCACCGCCTTCAATGCTCAGCAGCAGCTCAGGATGCAGTGGCGCCAAGGTTTCACAGACCTGCTCCGCCACTTCCCGACAGTCCACCGCCCCCAGATCCAGCTGAACCCCGGCGGCGTCATTGAGGCGTGCATAGGTCAGGATCTCGTCGATCAGCTTGTCGAGCTCCTCGATGTCACCATCGGCGCCCTTGATCTGCCGGAGCACGAAATCATCATCCACCATGTCCTCGATCATCTGCAGCGCGAAGCGGATACGTGCCACCGGGGTACGCAGCTCGTGGGAGACGGCGCGAATCATGTCCTGCTGGGCTCCCAGCAATCCCTGCACGCGTTCGGCCATGCCATTGAAGGCCATGCCGAGACGGCCAAGAAAGTCATTGGTCTCGATCCTGACCCGCGTATCGAGGTAGCCGCCGGCAATCCGGGTCGCCGCCTTCTCCAGTCGAGTCAACCGTGCCTCCAGCGAACGCACGACCAGATAGATGACACCTCCCAACAGGCTGATGACGGCCAGAATCATGGCAACGATCAATGCCGCCGGGGTCGTCTCGAAGACCTGCAGCGGCCCGACCTTGATCAGGTTGTGACCCTCCAGGCGGGTATAGAGCGCCAGCGCCTGTCCATGGCTTGCCATGTTGAGCACCACTCGCTGGTCGTTGATCCGCCCGACCTGTTGCGCATCCAGCCCGTTGGGCATGTCAGGCAATTGAGCGAAGGCCAGCCCGGAGGCATCCTGCAGCTCCGACAACAGAGCGACACGCTGCTCCGGTGCCATGGGCAACAAGGTTTCCCGCAGCAACGACATCAATCCCCGCAACTGTCGCTCAGCCAGATGCAGCAGCCTGAGCTCTAGCACCTGCTCCTCACCCGGCACCTGCATCAGTAGCTGCCAGCCGGCATCCTGATGCTCATGCACCAGAGGCCGGCCGGCCGCCAGACGGCGCTTCTCCCACCAGTTGAGGTCGAATACCTCGACAGGCGCCAGCATCAGCCGCGCATCCAGCAGGCGCGAGGAGCGCTCCAGCAGGCTCGACCTTTCGGCAGGAGGCGCCTCGGCCACCTGCCGGGTCAGCAGCAGCATCGGCGCCGCCCCCAGGCGGGTCTGGTAGGCCTCGAGTCGGACAGCGTTGGTCAGCTGATAACCGCCCAACGCCACGCCCAGCGTCAGGAGCAACGCCAGCAGCAGCACCACGTAGACGCGCAGGAAGATACTGTCAGACAGCGCACGCCGCATGAATCAGAGGTCCTTGACGAACAGGTAACCCTTGCTGCGTACCGTCTTTATCCGCTCAGGGTGATTGGGGTCATCACCGATCTTGGGCCGGATGCGCGAGACGCGCACGTCAATGGAGCGATCCTGGCCGTCATACTTGATGCCACGCAGCGCCGAGAAGATCTCTTCACGAGTCAGCACGCGCCCGGCATTGGAAGACAGCAGCCACAGCAGATCGAACTCGGCACTGGTCAGCTCGATACGCTCACGCGCCAGCCAGGCTTCACGGGTAGCGTTGTCGATCTCCAGGTCATTGAAGACGAGACGCGTCTCGCCTGCCGCCTCTTCCGGGCCGTCGGCCCGCCTGAGCAAGGCACGCATGCGCGCCAGCAACACGCGAGGCTGCACAGGCTTGGGCACGTAGTCATCGGCGCCCATCTCGAGGCCCAGCACCTGATCCATGTCATCAGTACGTGCCGTCAGCATCAGAATGGGGCCGGAGAACTGGGGCCGCACGCGACGACAGATGGACAGGCCATCCTCGCCCGGCAGCATCAGATCGAGGATCACGATGTCGGGGCGCAGGCTGATGATCAGGTCCACTGCCCGGCCGCCATCGTGTTCGACGCTGACGCGGAAGTTGTTGGCTTCGAGATACTCACGCGTCAATGTCGCCAGACGCTCGTCATCCTCGACAATCAGTACATGTTCTTGCGCATTGGTATCCAAGGGCATTCCATCCGCATCGTTGGGTCGGCGTGGCCAGCGGCTCACAGGGAGTTACCGTCCTGTGCCACGTCGTAACCTTTTCAGGGTGATTTGTCACGAATGATACGCCAATTTGGGGATTTACGCGCCAGCTGTCCCGCACACATGCGCACTGACGAGGGGCAAAGAAATTAACACGCAATGTCTTGACATCCCCGGGCGGCAAGGCACGGATTTTCAACCACACCTTACCCACAAGTTATCCACTTGCACGACCCCAAAAACAACACTATCTTGCGCCTTAAATCAACAGAAAATTTAACGCTCAGACTCTTGACATCCCCCAGCGGCAAGGCACGGATTTTCAACCACACCTTACCCACAAGTTATCCACTTGCACGCCCCTCCAAACAACACTATCTTGTGTCCAAAATCAGCTCACACCCCATATGTAGGGTTTTGGCGACGTCGACACCCATAGATCATGGCGACGATTGTCAAGCCCCGAAAGCATGAATCAGCGTATGGGACGGCAGTCACGCAAGGCTGCTGGATCCGTGTCTCATGAACGATATCAGGCTCAGCCCGGGCGCCGAATGCCCCGCCTGGGCCTGATCGAGTTTCTCGACAACAAGGCTGACGACGACAGAATGTCCCCGGTCGCAGGCAGGAATATTCAGCCTGCGCCCCGATACGAATTGCCCTCGAGCCCTAACGGGCAACGATTCACCTTCAGACGATTCAGGAAGGCGTCATGGATTCCACTTTCAGCACCGATCAGGCGGCAGTCGACGTGACCGCACCCCAGCGCCTGCGCGTCATCAAGCGCACTGGCGATGTTGCGCCCTTCGATGCCAGCAAGATCTCCGTCGCACTCTCCAAGGCGTTCATCGCCGTGGAAGGCGATCAGGTCGAGTCCAGCTCGCGCATCCGCGATCTGGTCCAGCAGCTGACCAGCCAGATCACCGATGCCTTCCAGCGTCGCATGCCTGATGGTGGCACTCTGCATATCGAAGACATCCAGGACCAGGTCGAACTGGCCCTGATGCGCTCCGGCGAGCACAAGGTGGCCCGCGCCTACGTTCTCTACCGTGACGAGCACGCCCGTGCCCGCAGCGCGCAGAACGACGGCATCGCCAAGCCGCACCCGACCATCAATGTCACGCACCTCGACGGCAGCGTGCGTCCGCTGGATCTGGGCCGTATCGAGACACTCGTGTTCGATGCCTGCGCCGAGCTGTCCAACGTCGACGCCCAGAAGATCGTCGATGACTCGCTGAAGAACCTGTACGACGGCGTGCCGGTCGATGGCGTGTCCACCGCGCTGATGATGACCGCGCGCACGCTGGTCGAGAAGGACCCGAACTACACCTACGTCACCGCCCGCCTGCTGCAGGACAACCTGCGCCGCGAAGCCCTGAGCTTCCTCAAGGTCGCTGACGAGGCCACCTTCGGCGAGATGAAGGACCACTACCCGGTCGCCTTCAAGGCCTACATCGAGAGCGGCATCGCCTTCGAGCAGCTGGATGAGCAACTGGCCACCTTCGATCTGGATCGCCTCGGCGCCGCCATCGATCACACACGTGACAACCAGTTCACCTATCTCGGCCTGCAGACCCTGTACGACCGCTACTTCCTGCACCAGAACGACGTGCGCTATGAGCTGCCGCAGGTCATGTTCATGCGTGTCGCCATGGGTCTGTCCCTGAACGAGGAAGACCGCGAAGGTCGCGCCATCGAGTTCTACGAGCTGCTGTCCAGCTTCGACTACATGGCCTCCACGCCGACCCTGTTCAACGCCGGTACCCGTCGCAGCCAGCTGTCCAGCTGCTACCTGACCACCGTGCCGGATGCCCTAGACGGCATCTACGGTGCCATCCGCGACAACGCCATGCTCTCCAAGTGGGCCGGCGGTCTCGGCAATGACTGGACGCCGGTGCGCGCACTGGGGTCCTACATCAAGGGCACCAACGGCAAGTCCCAGGGCGTCGTGCCCTTCCTGAAGGTCGTCAACGACACCGCCGTTGCCGTCAACCAGGGTGGCAAGCGCAAGGGCGCCGTCTGTGCCTACCTGGAAACCTGGCACATGGACGTCGAGGAATTCCTCGACCTGCGCAAGAACACCGGTGATGACCGTCGTCGTACCCACGACATGAACACCGCCAACTGGGTGCCGGACCTGTTCATGAAGCGTGTCTTCGATGACACCGAGTGGACCCTGTTCTCGCCGTCCGACTGCCCGGACCTCCACGACCTGTACGGCGCGGCCTTCCAGGCGCGTTACGAGCAGTACGAGGAGATGACCCGTCAGGGCCAGCTGAAGCTGTTCAAGCGCGTCAAGGCGCGTGATCTGTGGCGCAAGATGCTCTCCATGCTGTTCGAGACCGGCCACCCGTGGATCACCTTCAAGGACCCGTGCAACCTGCGCAGCCCGCAGCAGCACGCCGGTGTCGTGCACTCGTCCAACCTGTGCACCGAGATCACCCTCAACACCTCCGAGGATGAGATCGCGGTCTGCAACCTGGGCTCGATCAACCTGGCGCAGCACGTCATCGACGGCAAGCTGGATGGCGACAAGCTCAAGAAGTCGGTACGTACCGCCGTGCGCATGCTCGACAACGTCATCGACATCAACTACTACGCCGTTCCGCAGGCGCGTCGCTCCAACATGCGTCACCGTCCGGTCGGCCTCGGCATCATGGGCTTCCAGGACGCGCTCTACGCGCAGTCCATCGCCTATGCCTCCGAAGAAGCCGTGACCTTCGCCGACGAATCCATGGAACTCGTCAGCTATCACGCCATCGAAGCTTCCAGTGATCTGGCGGCCGAGCGTGGCCGTTACGAGAGCTTCGACGGCTCTCTGTGGAGTCAGGGCATCCTGCCGATCGATTCCATCGAGAAGCTCAAGACCGAGCGTGGCGCCGACTACATCGAGATGGACGAAAGCCAGACTCAGGACTGGGACTACATCCGCGAGAAGGTCCGCACCCAGGGCATGCGCAACTCCAACGTGATGGCGATCGCGCCGACCGCGACGATCTCCAACATCTGTGGCGTCTCGCAGTCCATCGAGCCGACTTACCAGAACCTGTTCGTCAAATCGAACCTGTCTGGCGAGTTCACCGTGGTCAACGCCTACATGGTCAACGACCTCAAGGCGCGCGGCCTGTGGGACGAGGTCATGATCAACGACCTCAAGTACTACGACGGCAGCGTCCAGCCGATCGAGCGCATTCCGGAAGACCTCAAGGCGCTGTACGCCAACGCCTTCGAAGTCGAACCGAAGTGGATCGTCGAAGCCGCCTCGCGTCGCCAGAAGTGGATCGACCAGGCGCAGTCCCTGAACCTGTACATCCAGGGCGTGTCCGGCAAGAAACTGGACGTGACCTACCGCATGGCATGGTTCCGTGGCCTCAAGACCACCTATTACCTCCGTGCTCTGGGTGCGACCGCCGTGGAGAAGTCCACCGTCGATCGCAGCAAGCACAACGCCGTCGGCAACGCACCGACTCCGGCTCCTGCTCCCGCGCCGACCCCGGCACCGGAAGCCAAGCCGGAACCGCGTGGCATCGAAGACTTCCTGCAAGGCAAGAGCGGTCAGCGTGCCCCCTCCGCCAGCAACATCGATGAGCTGGGCTGTGAGGCATGCCAATAAATGTTGAACTGGGACGATTTCCACGAAGACGAAGCCCCCGCTGCCGAGAAGCCGGCCGCTGCCAAACCGGCGCCGCAGGCCGAAGCCCCGGCGGCCCCGGCGGCTGAAGTTGCCGTCGCGAGCGAGAACAGCGAAGGCTACGCGGTCAGCGAAGCGGAACGCATCGCCCGCGCCCAGCAGGCGCTGGACGATCTTGACGTGGCCAAGGGTCTGGAAGAACTGGAAATGGGTGCCCAGCGCATTCAGGTCGACGAGAAGCGCATGATCAATGCCCGCGCCGACGTCAACCAGCTGGTGCCCTTCAAGTACGACTGGGCATGGCAGAAGTACCTCGACGGCTCCGCGAACCACTGGATGCCGCAGGAAGTGAACATGAACGCGGATATCGCGCTCTGGAAGAGCCAGGACGGCCTGACCGAAGACGAGCGTCTGATCGTGATGCGCTCGCTGGGTTACTTCTCCACTGCCGACTCGCTGGTCGCCAACAACCTGGTGCTGGCCGTCTACAAGAACATCACCAACCCGGAGTGCCGCCAGTACCTGCTGCGTCAGGCCTTCGAAGAGGCGATCCACACCCACGCCTACCAGTACTGCATCGAGTCCCTGGGCATGGACGAAGGCGAAGTCTTCAACATGTACCGTGAAGTGGACTCCGTGGCGCGCAAGTCCGCCTGGAGCCTCAAGCACACCCAGGCGCTGGCGCGTGCCGACTTCCATACCGGCACACCGGAAGCGGACCAGGAATTCCTGCGCAACCTGATCGGCTTCTACGCCGTCACCGAAGGCATCTTCTTCTACTGCGGCTTCTCCCAGATCCTGTCCATGGGTCGTCGCAACAAGATGACCGGCGTCGCCGAGCAGTTCCAGTACATCCTGCGTGACGAGTCCATGCACCTGAACTTCGGCATCGACGTGATCAACCAGATCAAGGTCGAGAACCCGCACCTGTGGACCGCCGAATTCCAGGACGAAGTCACCCAGATGATTCTGGAAGGCACCCAGCTCGAGATCGAATACGCGCGTGACACCATGCCGCGCGGCGTACTGGGCATGAACGCGGCCATCATGGAGGAATACCTCCACTTCATCTGCAACCGTCGCCTCGCGCAGCTGGGCCTCAAGGAGCAGTTCCCGGGCGCCAAGAACCCGTTCCCGTGGATGTCCGAGATCATCGATCTGCGCAAGGAGAAGAACTTCTTCGAGACGCGCGTCACCGAATATCAGGTCGGCGGTGCCCTGAGCTGGGATTGATCGCTGATCACTCCCTCTCCCGGAGACAGGCACGCGACTGACGCCTGTCTCCGCTGAGCACCCCAACGGGCCATGTCATTGATATGGCCCGTTTTTGCGTCCAGCGCCCGCACAGGGTAGGCTTCGCGCCGTCCCGACTCTCCCCGGCTTCACGTGAAAGGAACGAACATGCAACTCGGTATCATCGGACTCGGCCGCATGGGCGGCAACATCGCCCGCCGCCTGATGCGCAATGGCCACGAAGTGGTCGCCCATGACCGTGACGAGGCGATTGCCCAGTCACTGGTCGCTGACGGCGCGACCCACGTCGACAATCTCGCGGCGCTGGTCCAGCAGCTGAAGGCACCGCGTGCCGTGTGGGTCATGTTGCCGGCGGGCGAGATCACCGAGCAGACCATCAGCGCACTGGCCGAGCTGATGGAAGCCGGCGACACCATCATCGATGGCGGCAACACCTTCTACAAGGACGACATCCGTCGTGCTGCCACGCTGAAGGACAAGGGTCTGAACTACGTGGACGTGGGCACCTCCGGTGGCGTGTGGGGCCTGGAGCGCGGCTACTGCATGATGATCGGCGCCGAGAAGGCCGTGTTCGATCATCTCGAGCCGCTGTTCGACACCCTCGCCCCCGGCTATGGCAACCTCGAGCGCACCAAGGGTCGCAATGCCCCGGATGAGCGCGCGGAACGTGGCTATATCCACGCAGGCCCGGTCGGTGCCGGCCACTACGTGAAGATGGTGCACAACGGTATCGAGTACGGCCTGATGCAGGCCTACGCCGAAGGCTTCGAGCTGATGCAGAGCAAGGGCTCCGAGGACCTTCCGGAAGACCAGCGCTTCGACCTCAACCTGGCCGACATCGCGGAAGTCTGGCGTCGTGGCAGCGTCGTCTCCTCCTGGCTGCTCGACCTGACCGCCCAGGCGCTCGCCGGCGATGCGCGCCTGGATCACTACAGCGGTGCCGTCTCCGACAGTGGCGAAGGCCGCTGGACCGTCGATGCCGCCGTCGAGCAGGGCGTTGCCGTGCCGGTGCTGGCAAACGCGCTGTTCTCGCGCTTCAGCTCGCGCAAGGAAAACACCTACGCCAACCGTCTGCTGTCCGCGATGCGCTTCGGCTTCGGTGGCCATGTCGAGCCGCCCAAGCAGGACTGATCTTCCGCTGGCAGTCTCGTCAGCCGCCACGCCCCGCAACCGGCGTGAGTGTCATCTGCTGCCCCCGCATGTTGATATCGAACTCCCCCAGAAAGCTCATTCCAAGCAGCACTACCTCATCATGCATGCCCGGCACGATGGCCCCGCGCACCTCGCGCTGGTTGAGCCCCGCCAGACTGACGACATCCAGCGTGGTCAGTGCGCCATGGCTCACCCCATTGGCGGTGGTGAAGCGGGCATCGCGCCCGCGCGGCAACGCCAGACGCTCGGCCAGTGATTCGGACACCGAGACATAGGTGGCGCCGGTATCCAGCAGGAAGGTCACCGGCTCACCATTGATCTCGCCGGGTGCCACGAAGTGCCCTGAGCGGTTGCGCGTCAGGGTCAGCGGCTCCCCCTGGGACAATGCCTGACCGGCCAGCGAGGCATTCGGGCGGGTACGCTCCTCGAGCTGCCCCTGGAACCACCACACCAGCATGCCAAGTATCAGCCCCCAGCACAGCACCAGCATGCCGATACCGTAACGCCGGGTTGCCCCCCTCTCAACAACAGACGCAGCGCCACCAGACACAGCGCGATCCCCAGCGCCAATGGGACGCCGATCAACCAGCCGCGCGTGCCAGGCAGACTGGCCTCGTGAGGCGCACTGCGTCGATAGTTCACGGCCACGGTCTCGCCGACCGCAGGTGTCGGCGTCTGTACCGCCAGCGGTGATACATATTCATGCCAACCGCCACGCCTGTCCTGGTAACGCACGATGGGCGCGTACTGGATCGACTCGACATTGAAGCGCCCCCCCGGCGGCAAGCCTGCCATCGCCAGGGCCTCGTCCTCACTCAACTCACCGCCCTTGGGCAGATGGATGCGGCCGCGCCCTTCCACGTTCAGGGCGCGATCATGACTGATCACCTCTCCCATCACCTGGACGCTTTCCCGTGCGAGTGATTGTGCGTACTGCCAGCGAAGCGCACCCAGCAACAGCAGCGCCACGCCGATGATCAACAGCCCCCAGGGTAATACCATGCGCTGCCTCCTTCGTCCGACACGACATGCGCCACGCCCTGCTCCCGACCACCAGCCGCTTCCAGCATGTCACTCAAGGTCTCGAACTTGCGCCAGCGTGCGTGCGCCAGAGGTGTCACTCCCTCGGCATCCGCGAGATTGACGTCAGCGCCGTGATCCAGCAGCTGCTTGACCACCTGTTGATAGGCATCCCCGCCGTCCCCCAGCAATACGGCTTCGATCAGCGCCGTCCAACCAAGGCGATTCTGATGATCAGGCGGCACGTCCGTCTGCTCCAGCAACACGCGACAGATATCCGCATGGCCGCGCTCGCTGGCGGACATCAGGGCCGTGGAGGAGAAACGATTGAGCACCGTGGCCGAGGCACCGTGCTCAAGCAGGCAGGTCAGGCAATTGCCATACCCCAGCGCCGCGGCAGCCAGCAATGGCGTGTCATGCAGGGCATCGGTCTGCTCGCTGTCAGCTCCCGCGGCCAACAGCGCCGCCACCGCTTCGGGCTGATTGGCCTGCACGGCCACCATCAACGGCGAGCGTCCGCGATAATCGACATCATTGAGGCGCTCACGCGCCCCGGGCTCGGCAAGCGCTTCCCTGAGCCCTTCCAGATCCCCACGCTGAGCGCACATCGTCATGTCCTTCATGCCCACCTCCTGACGCCTGAGAAGGCAGATATCAGGCATAAAAAAAGCGCCCCCGAAGGAGCGCCAGTTCGTCATCACCGCAGGGCGCGGCAGACGAGACTCAGAAACGAAGCCCGTCCGGCTGCCAGCCGAACCCCCTTAGAATACGGTGCGGCTGGCGTGACGCCCAATCATCTCTCGGGATCGGGATGATAGCCCCATCAGGCCGTGGGCTTGGTCCCCACCAGCGGTGAGCTGGGCAGCCAGACATGCGCCGCCAGGCCGCCCAGAGCGGAGCGCTCCAGCCTCAGCTCGCCGCCATACAGCGCCATCAGGTCGTCCACGATCGCAAGCCCGAGTCCTGAACCGGAGCGCCCCTCATCGAGACGTGCACCACGCCCCAGCGCGGCGGCGCTCTGCTCGTCGCTCATGCCCGGGCCATCATCCTCGATGACCAGCAGCACACCGCCATCGCGGGACTCGCTGGTCACACGTACCTGCTGCTGCGCCCATTGCAGCGCGTTCTCGAGCAGATTGCCGACCATCTCCTGCAGGTCCTGCGGGTCGACGCGCACACCGGCATCATCCTCCAGCGCGAGGCTGAGAGTGATGCCACGCCGGCTCGCCAGGCGCCCAAGGCCATCGAACACCGGCCCGGCGGCCTCGCGCAGACTGACTCGCCCACTGAGATGCGCACCGCCCGCGGCACTCGCCCGCGCCAGATGGTGACGCACGGCCTCATCGATACGTCGCAATTCGGCATCGATGCGGGCGCGGTCCTCGCCATCAAAGCGCTCGGACTGGGCCTTGAGCACACTGACTGGCGTCTTGAGCGCATGCGCCAGATTGCCCGCCGCGGCACGCCCACGCTCGATCAGGCGTTGATCTCGCTCCAGCACTGCATTGATCGCGCGCGTCAGCTCTGTCAGTTCAGGTGGCAGGCGTGTTTCCTCCAGCCTGTCCGCCTCACCCTCCGCGACCCGCTTGAGGCGTGCCCGCAACCGCCGCAGCGGTGCCAACCCCCAGCTGATCTGCGCGGCGGAACCACACACCAGCAACGACGCCAGCGCGACAAGCGCTCCCGCCAGCAACCACTCGAAACGCGCGACCTCGGCGTCCACCTCGCTGCGACTCGCCGCCACCATCACATGCAGTGGCTGGCTGCGGCCCGGCAGGCGAATATCACGCTCGATGGCGCGCAACGACTGATGACGCGGCCCGTCGAGATCCCGGCTCAGGAACCCGTCAGCACTGATCTCATCGCGAATCGGCAGGCGTTGATCCCACAGCGAGCGCGAGGTCAGCACATTGCCGTGGCGATCGGAAATCTGCCAATACCAGCCGGAGTAGGCCTGATCGAAACGCGGATCACCCAACGAGCGCGTAAGCCCCGGACGGCCTTTCTCGCGATCGAACTGGATCGCGGCGATCAACACCTTCGACAGCGACAGCAGCCGCTGGTCAAAGGCTGTCGTCACCGCATCCCGAAAGCTCCACGCCAGCCCCAGACCGGTCAACGGCATGACGATCAAGGCGATGACCAGCGAGCCACCCAGCAGTCGCCGGCCGACGGACAATGGCTTCATGCGTCGCGGCCGTCCGCTCGGCATCCGGGTCGCGCAGGCGATAACCGCGACCGCGCAGGGTCTCGATACGCTCAGCCCCCAGCTTGCGACGCAGGCGGCTGATCTGGACATCGATGACATTCGAGTCGGGTTCGTGGTCACGATCATAGACATGCTCGACCAGCTCCGAACGGCTCACCACGCCGGGCACGGCATGCATCAGGTGCATCAGCAACCGCGTCTCCTGTGCCGTCAGTGACACGGGGCGCCCCGCCAGGCTGACGGTGCCGCCATGCGTATCACAGGCCAGATCCCCCAGCTTGAGCACCGGATGGGCATGCCCGCGCGAGCGACGCACCAGCGCGCGCAGGCGGAAGATGACCTCGGCCGTCTCGAAGGGCTTGGTCACGTAATCATCCGCACCGGCAGAGAAGCCGGCCGCCTTGTCCGACCAGCGCTCACGCGCCGTCAGCACCAGCACCGGGACTTCGATGCCGGCCTCACGCCACTGGGCCAGCCAGCGGGTGCCATCACCATCCGGCAGGCCAAGGTCCAGCACCACCGCATCATAGCGCTCGGTCTGCACCAGAAAATCGGCATCGGCACCATTGACGGCATGCTCGACCAGCACATCTGCCTCACTGAGGCGTGCCATCAGCGCTTCGGCCAACGGCATGTCATCTTCCACCAACAATATCTTCATGAATTCTGGGCCATTGCGGAGAATCAACATGCAAGGCCAACAGCACAACACTCTCTGGAACCAGGCTCGCCAATGGCAGGCCAACGCCGGCAACCAGCGTCCTTCTCAAGGCCTGTCCGGCCTCAAGCTGGTCGCTGCCTGGCTGATCGGCGGTGTCGTCATGATCTTCAGCCTGTTCGCGGCACTGATCATGATGGTACTGGGCATCATCATGCTGCCCTTCATCCGCCGGCGCATGAAGAAGCGCATGAGCGAGATGCAACAGCGCATGCAGGAAGCCCAGGACAAGGCCAACGGCCGCCAGAACTATTCGCGGGATGCGACACGTGAAGACGGCACCAGCACCGCGACGCTGGATGGTGAGTACCAGGTCAAGGAATAAGCCCCGACACCGATGACCGATTCCTGACGCTACACAGGCAAGCTCAGGTGCCTGACCCTCACACGCGATAGACGCTGGCGGTCATCACCTTGGACATCAGCCGCATGGCGCTCTTCAGCGGCCCCGGGAAGCGATGTCCTCCGGCCTCCAGCGCCCATTGCTCATGATGCGCTTCATCGATCTCCATCTGCCGCAGCACCGCGCGTGAACGCTGATCGCCCTCGGGCAGTGTCTGCTGGTGCTTCGACAGATGCTCGCCTACCAGCTCCTCGGTCGCGGCCACGAACCCGAGGCTGACCTTGTCGTTGATGGCGCCGGCCGCTGCCCCGAGCGCAAAGCTCGTCATGTAGAACAGTGGATTGAGCAGGCTGGTATTGGCATCCAGCTCGACGAGACGTGCATCGCACCAGGCGAGATGGTCGATCTCCTCCTGAGCGGCAAGCTCCATCTGGCTGCGCGTTTCCGGCAGACGCGCCGTGAACCCCTGGCCCTGGTACAGCGCCTGGGCGCAGACTTCACCGGTGTGATTGATGCGCATCAGACCGGCAGCATGCTGACGCTCCGCATCACTGATCTCGCTGTCCACGATATCGCCTGCCGGGGTAGGTCGTGACGGCTGAGCCGCATGAGGGACCAGCGTGCGCAGAACGGTATCGAACTGATGGATCAACTGGTCGGCGCGACTGTGGTGACGTTGTGCCTGACTGGCGGTGGGGTGCGTCATGTAAGAACTCCTGCACGGCGTGAGCAATGCCACCATCTTACGCAAGGCCCCCACTCACGGTAAGGGGCAGAGTGACGCTGAAGACCGGGCATGACGCTTTCACGTCATGCCCGGTATGCGCCCGTGTGCCGCACGCTTGTATATCGCTAGCCGCTACCTGCCCGCGAACCGCCGGTACAGGCGCCTGCTCTACGCCGGCTCAGCCAGCCGGCCAAGTGAAGCGGCGACCACCCATCAGGTGCATGTGAATATGATAGACCGTCTGGCCGCCATCTTCATTGCAGTTCATCACCACACGGTAGCCATCGTCGGCGAAGCCGTATTCCTTCGCCAGTCTGGCGGCGGTGTACTGCAGGCGTCCCACCGTGGCCAGCTGGCTTTCCTCGATATCATTGAGCGTGGCGATGTGCTGCTTGGGAATGATCAGCACATGGGTCGGCGCCTGAGGGTTGATGTCATTGAAGGCCAGCACCTCCTCATCCTCATAGACGATATCGGCGGGAATCTCGCGATTGATGATCTTGCAGAACAGACAGTCCATGACACCTTCTCCCTCAAGCGAACCGGCGGCAGAGGACTTTCTGCAGCGCGCCAAGGGCTTTCTCAAGGCGGAAGTCTATCTCACGCACCTCGATGGCCAGACGGTGGTATGCAAGGACTACCGTCGTTATGCCGGCACCCCGGCGGCACTGGTCGCGCGCTGGCTGGTCCGTCGAGAACTGAAGATGCTGAGCCGCCTGGCCGGCTGGACGCATGCACCGCGCGCCATCGCACGCGTCTCCCCGCTGGCACTGGCCATGGAATACATTCCCGGCCCTCTGCTGAGCGATGCGCAGCTGGATCCCGCGGCGCATCCAGGACTCTGCCAGCAGCTGATTCTCGTCGTGCAGCAGCTGCATCAGCGCCGCATGGCACACAACGACATCCGCGGATCCAACGTCATACTGCGCGATGGCATACCGGTACTGATCGATTTCACCTCGGCGGTGCGGCTGCCGCGACTGCCGGGCACGGCCGGTGTGATGCGCATGATGCGTCGCTTCGACCTGCGCCACTCCCTCAAGCTCAAGCAACGTACGCTGGGGCTGCCGCTGCGGCCACGCGAGGCTCGCCTGCTGATGCGCAGCGGTCGCCTGAATCAGGTATTGCGCCTGTGGAAGAAACGCATCCTGCCGCGTCTCAAGGGCCGAGCGGAAGCGGCGCTGGGCCAGCAGACTCCTGACCAACGGCGTGATGATCAACTCGATGGCCAGCGCCATCAGGGCACCCGGCACCACCAGCGTGTGCGGGCGCGACATGAAGGAGCCCTGGATCATCGCCAGCAGATAGGGGAAATCGACGCTGCCCGGATCACGGAAGTGCACGACGACCATCGACTCGGCATCGGTGGGAATGTCCTGCGGCTCGAAGGGGTTGGAGGTATCCACCGTCGGTACGCGCTGGAAGTTGATATGGGTACGCGAGAACTGCGGCTGGATATAGCGGACGTAGTCATCCATGCGGCTCAGGATGGTATCGACCACCGCTTCCTGGGAGTGCCCGCGCAGCTTGGTGTCCCGGTCGATCTTCTGGATCCACTCGAGGTTCATGGTCGGTGCCACGCCGATCAGCAGATCCACATGACGCGCGATGTCATGCTCGGGCGTCACCAGCCCGCCATGCAGGCCCTCGTAGAACAGCAGGTCCGTGCAATCCGGCAGCGACTGCCATTCGGTGAAGGTCCCGACCTTGTAGCCCGCCTCGATCATGCGCTTGTCTTCGGCATGGATATAGTGGCGATGCGTGCCGGAGCCCTGCTCGCCATACTCCAGAAACAGCGCTTCCAGTCGATCGAGCTGGTTGGCCTCGACCGCGAAGTGTGACAGCTCGCGCTTGCGCTCCGGCGCCTCCTGGAACATGCGTACCAGTTCATCGCGGGTATAGCGGTGAAAGGCATCACCATCCACATAGGCGGCATGGATCGACTCACGCGAGAACATGCGCTCGAAGGTCCGCATGACCGTGGTCGTCCCCGCACCGGAGGAGCCCGTCACGGCGATGATCGGATACTCCCGCGACATCAGCGCGCCACCTCGCAGGCCAGCGCCGCGACCGTACGCTCGATCTCGTCACTGACACGTGCACTCGGCACGGCCAGTCCGTCGGGGCCGGCAAACACCAGCCCGACCCTGACGGTGGCCAGTACACTGCCGTCACCGACCCGCACCAGACGATGATGGACACCCAGTCCCTTGCCGGACACGGGGTCCATGGCGGTCTCCACCACCAGCGCATCGCCCAGCTTGCCTTCCCCCTGATACTGCACGGCCAGATCGGAGACGATGCTCATGAGGCCATCGACATCCCATTCCGGGAAGCCGAGTGCCTGCCAGGCCTGGCCACGTGCCTCGTGCGCCAGGCTGACCACGCTATCGTGACCCAGATGCTGGCCATAATTGATATCGCTGACACGAATCGTCATCGCATGACGATGCACCAGGCGCTGCTCTGGGAACTCGAGCCGAATACGCTCCATGAGGACTCCTCGTCGGCGAGACGGAAAGAACAAGTGATGATGAAGGTTATCGCACGGCCGACACCGACATGACCAGACTCTCAGGCGTCGCCACGCTCACGGGCGATGGCACGCCAGGCGATGTCACGTCGCACGAGCACGTCCTGCCAGTCGATGGCGTCCACACCCTCGTAGGCACGCTCGGTGGCGGCGGCCACGCTGTCGCCCAGCGCGGTGACGCACAGCACGCGACCGCCACTGGTGACCACCTGCCCGTCCTTTTCGGCGGTGCCGGCGTGGAAGACCTTGCAACCGGTCGCCTCGGCAGCATCGAACCCGGTGATGACATCGCCCTTGCGGTAGCTGGCCGGATAGCCGCCTGCCGCCAGCACCACGCCGACCGCCGCGCGGGAATCCCACTCGCAGGTCTGGGTATCGAGGCGCCCGTCTTCGGCGGCCAGACACAGCCCCACCAGGTCGGACTTCAGACGTACCATGATCGGCTGGGTCTCCGGATCACCGAAGCGGCAATTGTATTCGATGATCTTCGGCGCGCCCTGGGCATCGATCATCAGGCCGGCGTACAGGAAGCCGGTGTAGGGATGTCCCTCTGCCGCCATGCCACGCACGGTGGGCAGAATGATCTCGTCCATCACGCGCTGGTGCACATCGGCGGTGACCACCGGTGCCGGAGAATAGGCCCCCATGCCACCGGTGTTGGGGCCGGTATCGCCTTCACCGACCCGCTTGTGGTCCTGACTGGTGGCCATCGGCAGCACGTTCTCGCCATCGACCATCACGATGAAGCTGGCTTCCTCGCCATCGAGGAACTCCTCGATCACCACGCGTGCACCGGCATCACCGAAGGCGTTGTCCTCGAGCATGTCACGCACGGCGGCGCGAGCTTCCTCGTCGGTCATCGCGACCACCACTCCCTTGCCCGCCGCCAGGCCATCGGCCTTGATGACGATCGGTGCCGGGTGGGCGGCCAGGTACTCAAGCGCCGCATCGACCTCGGCGAAGGTGGCGTAGTCGCCGGTCGGGATGGCATGACGCGCCAGGAAGTCCTTGGTGAAGGCCTTGGAGCCTTCCAGCTGGGCAGCGCCGGCCGTCGGACCGAAGCACTTGAGCCCCGCCTCGCGGAAGCGATCGACCACGCCGATCACCAGCGGCGCTTCCGGGCCGACGATGGTCAGCTCGATGGCGTTGTCCCGCGCGAAGGCGACCAGAGCATCGAGATCGTCAGCGGCAATCGCCAGATTGGTCAGCTTGGACTCGCGCGCCGTGCCCGCATTGCCGGGGGCCACGAAGACCTCCTCGACACGGGAGGACTGGGCGGCTTTCCAGGCCAGCGCATGTTCGCGGCCACCGCCGCCGATGATCAGGACCTTCATCTTTTCAACCTTCATGAGCCAGTGAGGATCAAGGCTGCCCGCAAGACACGGGCGACCGAGGAAATGTCAGGCTGCGCATTATGGCAGAAAGGGGCTCCCCTCGGGACGCCCCTTTTCACATCAACGCGATTTCATGTGAGAGCGTGAGCTCGTCCGGCCCCGGTTGATGCCGCCCCCCATGGCCTGCTGCCAGAAGCGCAGATTCTCTTCGGCGACTTCGCGCATCATTTCCATGGGCGAGTGGCGCATGGCCTGGGACCATTGCTCCTGCATGCGCTGCTGTTGCTCCATCATCAGCCGCGTGCCCTGCTCCAGATACCCCGCCAGCGGCAATGGCTTGGCCATCGCATAGATGCGGATGAACTGCTCCAGCAGCTCGTTGGAGAAGACTTCGGCCTCACCATCGCCCTGCTCCTGCTCGATGATGATGGTCAGCAGGATGGTACGCGTGAGGTCCTCGCCGCTCTTGGCGTCCTCGACCTTGAAGACCTCTTCCGCCAGCACCAGGCTGCGCAGGTCCTCGAGGGTCACATAACGGCTCTGCTCGGTATCGTAGAGACGCCGATTGGCGTATTTGCGGATGACTCTCACGGATCAAGCTCCTGTCGATTTTTCTTCATTGTGCACTCAAGGGGGGGCACTGCAAGGAAAGCCGCTTCCACGCGCGGTATCGCCATGAACCTTATCCTGCTCGGCGCTGATGACCTGCTCGCCTCCGACCATGCACGCGTGACGGACCCGCGCAGACTGCGCCATCTGCGTGAGGTGCATCGTGCCGCTGTCGGTGACGAGATGACCCTGGGAATCGAAGGCGGGCTGATCGGTCGTGGACGCCTGGAGCGGCTGGACGCCGAGGTGGCCGAATTCAGTCTGCGTCTGGAGCGTCAGCCGCCGGCACCACTCGATGTCCATCTGCTGCTGGCGCTGCCACGCCCGCGCATGCTGGCGCGCTCGCTGGAACACATCACGGCGCTGGGCGTGAAGCACATCACCCTGCTGCATACGCGGCGCGTGGAGAAGAGCTACTGGCAGTCGCCGGAGCTGAAAGAGGAAAAGATTCGCCAGCATCTGGTGCTGGGACTGGAGCAGGCGCGCGACACCATCATGCCGACGGTCACGCAGGAGACATTGTTCAAGCCATTCGTGGAGGACAGACTGCCGGACCTGATGGCCCCGGAGAGCGCCGTGAAGCCGCGCGGCATCATCGCGCACCCGGGCATGCCGCAGGAGTGCCCACGCGCGGTGGGTGAGCCGGTGATCCTGGCCATCGGCCCGGAGGGTGGATTCGTGGACTATGAGGTAGAGCAGTTCATGAAGGCCGGCTTCGAGGGCGTACACCTCGGCGAGCGCATCCTGCGCGTCGAGACTGCAGTCACGGCGCTGCTGGCGCGACTGGGCTGAGGGTGGCAATGCAGCCGGGTACTGGCAGGAAGTTGCGCGGCAAGACGCTGAAGATTGCCGGCATCATCCGGGGTTCGGGAATGACTGACTTCCAGGCAGTCCACGTCATGCTGGCGGACCTGGGCCAGCACCTCGCTGACGGGATCCCCCACTCGCACCAGCAGATCACTGCCGCGGCGCAGCAACATGCCACGCAGGTTCATCAGGCTCTGCCAGAGGAGGCGAAGGCGGGCAGGTCCCAGGCGAGGCAGACCCTCGACAGGCGTCAACCAGCGCTGGTCCAGCACGTACATGACCAGAAGTTGATAGGGGCGACGGACACTGGGCAGCGCGAATACCGGGTTGTCTTCCAGACGCAGGTCATGACGCAGCCAGACAAGTGACGTCTCCGGTGGGCCGCCCGAATTCGTGCTGATGGCCTCTCGCATGCGAGCTCCAAAGCGTTATCGGCGTATAATATTTGTACAATAAATAGCCCGCTCTGTACAACACGCTGTCCGATCAGGGACCTCATCCGACCTGCCGCCCGTGCGCTGGCGAGGGGTGCAAGTGCGTGATACATTCGAGAGGTTAGGTCACGATCCACCAATGTTTTCAACAAGATCGCGCAAGTGTCTCTACCCGCAAACACACTTGTCATCCAGGGGCTTCAGGAGGAATACGGCCATGCTCGCAAGACATGACATGACCGCACCAACCCGGCATCTTCACCGTCTGCCCATCGCGGGCAGCCGGGGGCGCGCTGCGGACCTCATCCCCACCTGGATGCTGGCACCTCGTGCCGTGCGCCTCCCCTTTCTGACTGATCCGCCCGCGGCGGTGACCTCGGCAGCCTGCAATGCGCTCGCCTATCCTATCGGCACCCAGTGGCCGAAATCCACAACGACTGGAGCGAGTCTTCCATGACCCTGCTGTTGATCGTGCTACTGCCATTGCTCGGTGCCCTGGTGCCGTTGATGGCCAGAGACCTGCCCCGCGGCCGCCTTGCCTGGCTGACGGCGGTTGCCCCTGCCCTGGCACTTGGTATCGCCGTCTTCCATCTCGGCGATGTCTTCGCCGGCCAGATAGCCCAGTTCTACCTGCCGTGGATCACCGAACTGGGGCTGGATCTGGCGCTACGCTTCGATGGCCTGTCAGCTCTGTTCGTCCTGCTGATTCTCGGCATCGGACTGCTGATCATCCTCTATTCTCGCTACTACCTGTCGAGCGAGGACTCGCTGGCACGCCTCTACAGCTTCCTGATGCTGTTCATGACCGCGATGCTCGGCATCGTCATGGCGGACAACCTGCTGTTGATGTGGGTGTTCTGGGAGCTGACCAGTCTCAGCTCCTTCCTGCTGATCGGTTACTGGTATCAGCTGAGCGAGGCGCGCAAGGGCGCCCGCATGGCGCTGACCGTCACCGGTGCGGGCGGGCTGGCGCTGCTGGCCGGCATCCTGGTCATCGGTCATATCGTCGGCAGCTACCAGTTCGATGACGTCCTCGCGGCAGCAGACCAGATCCGCTCCCACGAGCTGTATCCTGTCGCACTGGTACTGGTGCTGCTGGGCGCCTTCACCAAGTCCGCGCAGTTCCCGTTCCAGTTCTGGCTGCCCCACGCGATGTCGGCGCCGACACCGGTGTCCGCCTTCCTGCACTCCGCCACCATGGTCAAGGCCGGGGTCTTTCTGCTGGCGCGCATGCACCCGGTGCTCTCGGGGACTGATCTCTGGTTCTACATCGTCAGCCTCACGGGCCTTGCCACCCTGCTGTATGGCGCCTGGTTCGCCTTGATGAAGCAGGACCTCAAGGGTGTGCTGGCCTTCTCGACCATCAGTCATCTGGGTCTGATCACGCTGCTGTTCGGCTTCAACAGCCAGATGGCCGCCGTCGCGGGCCTGCTGCACATCATCAATCACGCGACCTTCAAGGCCTCGCTGTTCATGGCAGCCGGCATCGTCGACCACGAATGTGGCACGCGTGACATCCGCAAGCTCAACGGCCTGTACCGTTACATGCCACATACCACGGTGCTGGCGATGGTCGCCTCGGCCTCGATGGCCGGCGTGCCGCTGCTCAACGGCTTCCTGTCCAAGGAAATGTTCTTTGCCGAGAGCCTCGATGCCCAGCTGCTGGGCGGTCTTTCCTGGCTGATTCCGGCGCTGGCGACCCTCGGTGGCATCCTGTCGGTGGCCTACTCGCTGCGCTTCATCCACGACGTCTTCTTCAATGGCGAGCCGAAGGACCTGCCCAAGACCCCGCATGAGCCGCCGCGCTACATGAAGCTGCCCATCGAGGTGCTGGTGCTGATCTGCCTGCTGGTGGGCATCCTGCCGTCACTGGTGATCAAGGACCTGCTGGTGAGCGCCTCCGCCAGCGTGCTGGCAGCGCCGGTGCCGGACTTCAGTCTCGCCATCTGGCACGGTTTCAACCTGCCGCTGCTGATGAGCGTCATCGCGCTGGGTGGCGGTGTCGCCGTCTACGCCCTGCGCCACCATCTGTACGCCTTCCAGCGCCAGTTCCGGGCGCGCAACGCCCTGCTGGTCTTCGAGGCCAACGTCCAGCGAGTCGTGAAACTGTCCGAGCGTTTCATGGACAGCTTCGAGAACGGTTCGCTGCAGCGCTACATGCTGTGGCTGCTCCTGACCGCGCTGGTCTTCGTCGGCATCGGACTGCTGGCCGTGCCGCGCCTGGGTGGAGAGCTTGAGCAGCAGCCCTTCGATGGCATGCTGCTGACGGGTGCCGTGATCACCGGCCTGGCCGGCCTGGGCACCGCGATCACTCACCGCAAGCGCCTGATCTCCCTGCTGATGCTGTCAGTGGTCGGCCTGATGACCTCGCTGGCGTTTGCACGCTTTGCCGCCCCGGACCTGGCGCTGACCCAGCTGGCGGTGGAGGTGGTGACGATGATCCTGCTGATGCTGGCACTGTTCTTCCTGCCACAGCGCACACCCAAGGAATCCAGCGCGCGACGCATCATGCGTGACGTCCTGCTCGCCAGCGCCTTCGGCGTGGTGGTCGCAAGCCTCAACTTCGCCATCCTGACCCGCCCGGTCGAATCGATCTCCGACTTCTTCATGGCCAATGCGGTCTCCGGCGGTGGGGGCCACAAC
Organism: Cobetia sp. ICG0124; assembly: GCF_004006355.1. Lineage (NCBI taxonomy): Bacteria > Pseudomonadati > Pseudomonadota > Gammaproteobacteria > Oceanospirillales > Halomonadaceae > Cobetia > Cobetia sp. ICG0124. The sequence goes on from NZ_CP024893.1 coordinate 3,005,742, forward strand.
GTGGTCAACGTGATTCTCGTCGACTTCCGTGGCTTCGATACGCTGGGCGAGATCACCGTACTCGGGATTGCCGGACTGGCGATCTTCAAGCTGCTCAACCGCCTGCGCCTGTTCATGCCGTCCACTGACCTGGATGGCCGCAACTGGTCGCCGGACCGCCACCCGATGATTCTGGCCACCGTGTCCCAGACCCTGCTGCCACTGGCGCTGCTGGTCTCGGTCTACATCTTCCTGCGCGGCCACAACGAACCCGGCGGCGGTTTCATCGCCGGTCTGGTGACCGCCGTGGCCATCATCCTGCTCTACATCGCGCGCGGCGTGGACTGGACACAGCGCTGGCTGCGCTTCCCCTACCAGCCGGTCGCGGCGGCCGGGGTGTTGATCGCCGGCCTGACGGGCGCGGGCAGCTGGGTCTTCGGCTATCCGTTCCTGACGTCATCGTTCGGCCACTTCACGATTCCCGTGATCGGTGAGATAGAGCTGGCCACCGCGCTGCTGTTCGACCTCGGGGTCTATCTGACCGTGGTCGGCGCGACCCTGATGATTCTCGCCAACCTCGGCAAGCTGACGACACCGCACCGCCCGACCAAGGAGAAGAGCTGATGGAAGCCCTCTACGCCACTACCACCGGCCTGCTGGCCGCCTGCGGTGTCTACCTGACCCTGCGCGGGCGCACCTTCCCTGTCGTGGTCGGACTGACGCTATTGTCCTACGCGGTCAACCTGTTCCTGTTCTCCATGGGGGGGCTTGCCATGCACGGCACCCCCGCCGTGGTCGGCTCAGGCTCGCCCACGGCGGACCCGCTGCCCCAGGCGCTGGTGCTGACCGCCATCGTGATCGGCTTCGCCATGACGGCCTTCGTGGTCATCCTCGCCATGCGCGCGCGCGGTGACCTGGGCAGTGACCACGTCAACGGCAACCGTCTGGACGACTCGAAAGAGAAGAGGATGGCAAGTGATGCTGCAACACCTGATTGTCCTTCCGATCGTCCTGCCACTGCTGGTGGGCGCCTGCCTGCTGCTGAGTCGCGGCTCATCGCCGGTACTGCGCCGCAGCATCAGCCTGATCACCCAGGCCATCATGGTGGCCATCGCCATCGCGCTGGTCGTTCAGGCCAACGACGACACCATTCGCTACTACGCGCTGGGCGACTGGCAGCCTCCCTTCGGGATCGTGCTGGTGCTGGATCGCCTGTCGGCGACCATGGTGCTGCTCAGCTCGGTACTGGGCCTGCTGGCCTGCCTGTATGCCACGGCGGGCATCGATGAGACAGGCTCCAACTTCCATGGCCTGTTCCTGCTGCAGCTGATGGGGATCAACGGTGCCTTCCTGACCGGTGACCTCTTCAACCTGTTCGTGTTCTTCGAGGTCCTGCTGATCGCCTCATACGCCCTGCTGCTGCACGGCGGCAGCAAGGCTCGCACGCTGTCGGCCCTGCATTACGTGGTGCTGAACCTGATGGGGTCGGCGTTCTTCCTGATCGCGCTGGGCATCCTCTACGGCGTGACAGGTACGCTGAACATGGCCGACATGGCCGTCATCGTCACCACGCTGGACCCGGGACGGGCCGGCCTGATGGAAGCCGGCGGTCTGCTGCTGCTGGTGGTATTCGGCCTCAAGGCCGCGATGCTGCCGCTGTATTTCTGGCTACCCCGCGCCTACGCCGCGGCCTCGGCGCCGGTGGCGGCGCTGTTCGCGATCATGACCAAGGTCGGCATCTATTCCATCCTGCGCGTCTACTCGCTGATCTTCACCGACAACGCCGGCACCCTGGCAGATCTCGGTCGCGACTGGCTGTGGTGGGCAGGGCTCGCCACGCTGGTCGTGTCGATGCTCGGCGTGCTCTCGGCACGTGACCTGCGCACCCTGGTGGCCTATCTGGTGATGATCTCGGTCGGTACGCTACTGACGGCGCTGGGCATGAACAGCATCGCGGCGGACAGCGCCCTGCTGTTCTACCTGATCCACTCCACCCTGGTCACCGGCGGCCTCTTCCTGCTGGTGGATGTGATGGCAGGCCAGCGTGGCAAGGCCGGTGCCCGTATCGTGCGCTCACGGCCACTGCTGCAGGCGGGCCTGCTGGGCGGACTGTTCCTGATCGGCACGGCGGCCGCGGCGGGCCTGCCGCCCTTCTCGGGCGCCATCGGCAAGGCGCTGATCCTGTCGTCCGCCTCACTGGAGCAGCAGGTATGGCTGTGGCCAGTGCTGCTGCTGGCCGGGCTGTGCTCGATCGTGGCCTGTTCGCGTGCCGGTTCCAGCGTGTTCTGGCGCACCGGCAACAGTGAACCCAGCGGTGAACGACTCGGTGTCGCGCGCGGCATCGCGACCTGCGGCCTGATCTCCGCCGCACTGGCACTGGTCGTCTTCGCCGGTCCCGTCTCGCATTGGACCAAGGCCACCGCACAGCAACTGTCGGACCCGGCCCCCTATCTCGATGCCCTTCTGGGCAAGGACGCCGCACCGGAAACCGCTCTGCCGCTCAAGGGAGACGCTCAATGATCAAGTCTCGTTCTCGCGTTCTGCCCACCCCGATGCTCTCGACCCTGCTGCTGGTCGTGTGGCTGATGCTGCAGAACAGCGTCTCGCCCGGGCAGATATTGCTCGGTGCGGTGCTGGCCATCGCCATCCCGGCACTGACCTATCGTTTCTGGGAGCCGCAGCCGGATCTCCAGAAACCGTGGCGACTGATCGGCTACCTGCTGCGCGTCATCCTGGACATCATCATCGCCAACCTGCAGGTCTCGCGACTCATCCTGAATCCGCGTGCGAAATTCCGCCCGGCCTTCGTGCGCTATCCGCTGGAGCTCGAGCAGAAGTTCCCGATCACCCTGCTGTCGAGCACCATCACGCTGACACCGGGGACGGTCTCTGCCTATCTCACGCTGGATGGTCGCCATCTGATCATCCATGCACTGGATGTCGAGGATGAACAGGCATTGATCGACGAGATCCGCCAGCGCTACGAGCGCCCGCTGAAGGAGATCTACGAATGCTAGACATCGCCCTGTGGATCAGCATCGCGCTGTTCGCGGCGTCCCTGATGCTCAACGTCTTCCGGCTGGCCATCGGCCCGGACCTGCCGGACCGCATCCTCGCCGTGGACACCATGTACGTGAACTCCATCGCGCTGATCGTGCTGTTCAGCATCCAGCTCAACAGCAAGGCCTACTTCGAGGCGGCGCTGCTGATCGCCATGCTGGGCTTCGTCAGCACCGTGGCAGTCTGCAAGTATCTGCTGCGCGGCGACATCATCGAATGACCTGAGCGGAGAGTCTCCATGCCCACCTGGTTCTATCCTGTCCTGGAAGGCGTGATCGCCTTCTTCCTGATCGCCGGCGGCCTGTTCGCCTTCATCGGGTCGCTGGGGCTGACGCACCTCAAGGACTTCTACATGCGTCTGCACGGTCCCAGCAAGACCACCACCCTGGGGGTCGGCTGCGTACTGATGGCGTCGATGATCTATTTCCGCGCCACTACCGGTCACTTCAGCTTCCAGGAGATGCTGATCACCATCTTCCTGTTCATCACCGCCCCGGTGACCGCACACCTGCTGTCCAAGGCCGCGCTGCATCAGAAGCTGGTGGCGGACATCCGTACCCGCAACGTGCCGGAACGTCTGGAAGTATCAGACGAACCGGATGAGGCAAATGCCGAAGCCTCGGAATCGCGCCTGCCCTGAGCGGGCCTCATGCCTGCCCTGCTCGTCACCAGCCCTGAGCATGCTGGCGGCACAGTGCCTCTAGCAGATCGATATGCTCACGACGGTCATTGAGCGCCGGAATGTAGCGGAACTCGCCCCCGCCGGACTCGGTGAAGTAGCCGCGATTCTCCTCTTCCAGCTCCTCCAGCGTCTCGAGACAGTCGGCCGCGAAGGCCGGCGAGATGACGTCGACGCTTTCCAGACCTTCAGCCCCCCAGGCCTTGAGCGTCTCATCGGTATACGGCTTGAGCCACTCGGCCTTGCCGAAGCGTGACTGGTAGGTCATCGCCCACTCATCGTCCCCAAGCCCCAACGCCTCGGCCAGCAGCTGGCTGGTGCGCTCGCACTGGCGTGGGTAGGGGTCGCCCGCCGTCGCATAGCGCTTGGGGATGCCGTGATAGCTCATCAACAGACGCTTGCCGCGATGCCCGGCCTTTTCCCAGTGCTCACGGACACTGGCGGCCAGCGCGGCGATGTAGTCAGGATGATCATGGTAGTCACGCACGAAGCGCAGTTCCGGCAGGTGCGGACACGGCTTGAGCGCGCGCGCCAGGCGATCGAACACCGCGGCAGTCGTGGTCCGCGAGAACTGCGGATAGAGCGGCAGCACCAGGATGCGATCTGCCCCACGACTGGCCAGCTTGCGCCCCACCTCTTCCATGGTCGGCTTGCCGTAGGTCATCGCAAGCTCTACCGGAATCTCCTCGCCCAGCGTTTCGGCCAGACGCGCCTCCAGCGCGGCACGTTGACGCTTGCCGATCGCCATCAGCGGCGAGCCGTCTTCCGTCCACACCGAGGCATAGGCCTCGGCGACCTTCTTGGGGCGAGTCGTCAGCACCAGGCCATGCAGGATCGGCAGCCAGAGCAGTCGCGGCAGGTCGATCACGCGTACATCACCGAGAAACTCCGCGAGGTAGCGGCGCACCGCCTTGGGTGTCGGGGCTTCAGGGGTGCCGAGATTGACCAGCATGACGCCGAAACGCGGGGTGCTCATGGGCGATGAACTCCTGACAAGGGGCAAGAAAAGGGGTGAAGCGGCAACCAGCCACCCTCACCGACAGCGCAGCCACGACAGCGCAGCCATGTTACCAGCTCGCCCTGTGCGTGAGGGATGAAGTTATACTATCATCACGATTTGTACAGCTTTACGACAATTATTGTCACAACCGGAGTCAGTGTGCCCGAAACCTCCACTCTGCAACTTGCCACCCGTCACGACTTCGCACGCCCGCTGGTGCTGATTCTCGGTGACCAGCTCAGTCACGAGCTTGCGAGCCTCAAGCAGGCACCTGCCGAGAGTCTGATCGCCTTCTGCGAGGTCGAGGAGGAAGGCCGCTACGTGCCACACCATCCGCACAAGATCGCGATGATGCTGGCCGCGATGCGCCATCACGCACAGGAGCTGCGCGACTGCGGCTGGCAGGTGCATGAAAGCCGCCTGGATGACCCGGACAATCGTCAATCCCTGATCCTGGAAGCCGAGCGGCTGGCCGCGCTCCATCAGTGTGACGGCATTCTGGTGACTCGCCCCGGGGAATGGCGACTGCTGGAGGCCTTCCTCGCACGCCGCGAGGAAGGCGAGATCCCCTGGGTGGTGCTGGAAGATCACCGCTTCTTCACCACACCGGCACAGTTCGCGACCTGGGCCGACGGACGCAAGCAATTGCGCATGGAATACTTCTACCGTGAACAGCGTCGTGACACGGACCTGTTGATGGAAGGCAGCGAGCCCGCCGGCGGCAAGTTCAATCATGATCATGACAATCGCGAACCGATTCCCGCCGACTTCCAGTCACCGCCACCACCGCAGCATGACCACCGCCAGGATGCGCTGACGCGCGAAGTGCTGACACTGGTGGACACCCGCTTCGGCGAGGGAGCCGAGGGCGAGCTGCGTCATTTCGGCAATCTGGACAACTTCAACTGGGCCGTGACCCGCGCCCAGGCGCTCGACGATCTCGCTCACTTCCTCGCGCACTGCCTGGCAGACTTCGGCCGCCATCAGGATGCCATCGATGACAGTGACCCCTTCCTGTTCCACTCCCGGCTTTCCGCGGCGCTCAATATCGGGCTTCTGAGTCCCCACGAAGTCTGCGCTGCCGTCGATGATGCCTGGCGACGTGGCGAGGTACCGGTCAATTCCGCCGAGGGCTTCATCCGGCAGATTCTCGGTTGGCGAGAGTATGTGCGTGGGATCTACTGGACACGCATGCCCGGCTACAAGCAGGAGAATCGCCTGAGTGCGACACGGGATCTACCGGAGGTCTTCTGGCGCGGCGACAGCGGCATGCGCTGTGTGGATCAAGCCATCCTCAGTACGCGTGATCATGCCTATGCCCACCATATCCGCCGCCTGATGGTCACCGGCAATTTCGCCCTGCTGTGCGGCGTGAAGCCCGAGGCGCTATGCGACTGGTATCTGGCGGTCTACGTCGATGCCTGCGAGTGGGTGGAGCTGCCCAATACCCTGGGCATGGTGCTGCACGCCGATGGCGGCCTGATGGGCTCCAAGCCCTATTGTGCCTCGGGCAAGTACATCGATCGCATGTCCAATCACTGCGACAGGTGCCAGTACTCGCCGAAGAAGGTCACCGGCACGCATGCCTGCCCCATCAATAGTCTCTATTGGCACTTCATCGAACGCCATCGCGAATCACTGTCACGCAACCCGCGCATGTCGCTGGTCTATGGCAGCTGGCGACGCATGAAGGACGAAAAGCGCGAGGCATTGCTGCAACAGGCCGAGGCCTTTCTCGCCCGACTCGACAGCGCCGCTGACTATGGTAGCGGTGCCCATCGCGCGGGTTACCATCCCGCGCCCTCCAGTTCCACGACCGACAAGGAATCCTCATGAGTCGCATCTGGCAGGCCAGTGCACCGGTCACGCTCTATCACGATGGCAAGTGCCCCCTGTGCCAGCGGGAGGTCGCCTGGCTGGCGAGACACCCGAGGCGGGAACGGGTCAGGACGGTCGACATTCGTGCAAAGGACTTTTCCCCAGATGCTCTGGGGCTGAGCTTCGAGACGATGATGGGGCGCCTGCACGTGCAGGATGCGCGCGGGGAGTGGTATGTCGGCATGGACGCCAGCCGAGCCCTCTATGCGGTGCTCGGCTATCGGCGCCTGGTGAGGCTGTCATTGCTGCCGGGGCTGCGTCCATTGCTGGATGTGGGCTATCGGGTCTTTGCCCGCCACCGTGAGCGTATCGGCCGCTGGGTCCCCCAGAGGAGACGCTGACTCAGAGACGCTGACTCAGAAGCTCAAGGGGATGCGCGAGCTCAACGGTTGATGGTACTGAGGCGGTCGGCCGATCATCTCGTCGTTGGCCACCTGCGATACCAGCCAGGCGCGTGACAGACCGGCGCGCCTGAGCTCGCTGTAGACATCCTCCAGCGAGCGGAACAGCATCGGCTTGCCACGTTTCATCAACAGTTCACTGCGCTCATCGTCTTCATCGGCACCCGCTTCCAGTACCAGCTGGACCTGATAGAAGCGGCTGGCGGCATGACTGATCACGCGCGCCTCCAGTGCCGGATACTCGGCGATCAGCGCATTCAGGTTGCTGACCAGCAGGCCAGCAGGTGTGAAGGCAGCGGCAATTCTGGACATGGTCCTCGTCACGATAAATGTCCCGGCGCCCGAGCAGCTTGGCCGACAGACGCTCGAGCGGCTCATCTTCCTCGACACGCAGTGAATGGGTCTGCATGACCTCATGAATCGCCCGTCGTCCATGCAGCTCCGGTCCGAAGCGCTGATTCAGCAATCCCAGCAGTCGATGGCGGATGATCATGCCGATCGGCCGCTGCTGCGCGTCCACCACTGCCAGCGCCATCAATTCCGGCTCGGCATGCAGACGCTCGGCCACTTCCTCGAGACAGGTATCCTGCAGTACCGGCGCCACCTGCCGCAGCAGGCTGCCGGCACCGAGTGCCAGAGGCGCGGCATGCCGGCGGCGACTCAGACGATGCAGGCGCTGCTCGAGGCCGGCACGCTGGCGAGCGGGGTCCACCTCGGCGCTCGCAAACAGCCAGCCTTGCAGATACTCAGCCCCCAGCTGGGACACGCATTCCATCTCGCCTTCCTGCTCGATGCCTTCCGCGATCACCTGACTGCCACTGCCGTGGGCGATGTCGATGATCGAGCGCACGAAACGCCGCTTGAGCGAATCCTGATGAATACCGCTGATGAAGTGTCGGTCGATCTTGACGAAGTCAGGCTGAACCGCCGACCACAGCTTGAGGCTGGCGTACCCTTCACCGAGGTCATCCAGCGCGATGGCGAAGCCCATCGACTGGTAATGGCAGACGGCCTCACGCATCAGTGCCGGGTCAAGCCCCGGGGTCTGCTCAGTCAACTCGATGACGACCTGATGCGGGTGCAGCCCATGGCGATGCAGGAGGTGACGTGTCAGTCCCCGAGAATGCGCACTGTCCAGCAGCACCTCCGGCGACACGTTCAGGAACAGGCGCTCACTCAGGCCCTGCTCGGCCCATTGCTCAAGCGCCAGCTCACGACAGAGGCCGTCCAGCTCGGCGAGGCGCCGATGCTGGCGAGCCGCCTCGAGCATCGCCATCGGTGAGCGCAAGCTGCATCCTGCAGCAGCTCGCGCGAGTGCCTCGTAGGCGAAGACCTCACGGCCATCTGCCGCCACGATGGGCTGGAAATGCATCCGCAACTGGCGAAGACGCAGCAACGCCTCCAGCGCCTGGCCGGATTCGCTTACAGCGAGTTGGGGTCGATGGCCTTGCCGAGGGAATTGCGGTCGATCCACTTGCCGGCCTTGGTTTCCTTGTAACGGAAGACCACCATGTCGCCCGCGACGACCGGCACTTCACTGTCTTCGGTCTGATAGCTGTAGCTCTCGCCCTCCACGACCAGCGTGAAGCGATAGAGATCCGGCATGCCCAGCCATTCCTTGAAAGGCCCTTCGCGCTCAAGGCTCTCCAGCGTACCGCGTCCCTGAAGCTTGGGAGTGCGTGCGCGTCCGCGCCCAAATCCACCTGCCATGCTATCTCCTCCCCGTCAGTGCGGGTCTTGCGGGGCGACGTCGCTGCCGCCGCCCGGGTACATGTTTGATGCGCATGCGCATCACGTCATTCAGCGAAGGCCTGGCCATAACTGTCTGGCGCCAGGTCCTCGAAACGGGTGTACTTGCCGATGAAGGCCATGTGAACGGTGCCGATGGGGCCGTTACGCTGCTTGCCGATGATCAGCTCGGCCAAGCCCTTGTTGTCGGGATTGTCCTTGTTGTAGACCTCATCACGGTAGACGAAGGCGATGACATCGGCGTCCTGCTCGATGGCGCCGGATTCACGTAGATCCGACATCACGGGGCGCTTGTTGGGACGCTGCTCAAGCGAGCGGTTCAGCTGCGAGAGCGCCACCACCGGGCAAGCGAATTCCTTGGCCAGACCCTTGAGCGAGCGCGAGATCTCGGAGATCTCGGCAGTACGGTTCTCGGACAGCCCCGGCACCTGCATCAATTGCAGGTAATCGATCATGATCAGGCCGATGCCGCCGTGTTCGCGCGCCATGCGGCGACAGCGTGAGCGCATCTCGTTGGGCGACAGGGCCGCCGTGTCATCGACGAACAGCTGCTTGTCCTTGAGCAGGTTGACCGCCGAGGTCAGCCGCGGCCAATCCTCGTCATCCAGCTGACCGGTACGCACCTTGGTCTGATCGATGCGGCCCAGCGAGGAGATCATGCGCAGCATCAGCGATTCGGCCGGCATCTCCATCGAGAACACGGCCACCGGCTTGTCGCCGGAGACCACGGCATGCTCGACCAGGTTCATGGCGAAGGTGGTCTTGCCCATCGAGGGGCGCCCCGCGATGATCACCAGGTCCGATGGCTGCAGACCGGAGGTCATGTCATCCAGGTCCCGGAAGCCGGTCGACAGGCCGGTCATCTGGCCCTTGAGATTGAACAGCTCATCGATGCGGTCCACCGCGCCGGTCAGCAGCTGACTCATGCCCTTGGGGCCGCCGCTCTTGGGGCGTGATTCGCTGATCTGGAACACCAGACGCTCGGCCTCGTTGACCAGCTCATCGGCGTCTCGCCCCTGAGGGCTGAAGGAGCTCTCGGCGATCTGGTTGGCCGCCTGGATCAGCTTGCGCAGCGTCGCGCGCTCGCGAACGATGTCGGCATAGGCCTTGATGTTGCTGGCCGAGGGCGTATTGCGCGCAAGCTCGGCGAGGGTCGCAAGCCCGCCGACCGACTCCAGCTGGTCACGGCTTTCCAGCAACTCGGACAACGTGACCACATCCAGCGGCCGGCTGCTGCCCACCAGCTGGGACATGGCGTTGTAGACCAGACGATGCTCGTAGCGATAGAAGTCGTCGGCCACCAGTCGCTCGGACACCGTGTCCCAGGCGCTGTTGTCCAGCATCAAACCGCCGAGGACCGATTGCTCGGCCTCCAGCGAATTGGGGGGCACCTTGAGCGCCGCCGTCTCGCGATCCTGATCCTGCATCTCGCTCATGCCTGGCTGACTCCTGCTGATGACTGACACGCCCGCGGGAACCTCCATTTTCGTGCATCGCCGCGAGCCTGCCAACCATCGCGACCGCACATGATGCTCTACCTCACGGGGGCAGGCATTCTACCGGATTTTGCCTGTCACCGCCCTGCCCGCGTGCAGGTGGTGACAGCGCCGGATCACCGGGCAACCACCACGGATCAGCGATTACTCGCCGACCACGACCACACGAACAGTGGCAGTCACTTCAGCGTGCAGCTGCAGCACGATGTCGTATTCGCCAGTGTTGCGCAGCGGGCCTTCCGGCATGCGGACTTCGCTCTTGGCGATGTCGATGCCGGACTGGGCGATGGCTTCGGCCAGATCACGCGGACCGATGGAACCGAACAGCTTGCCTTCTTCGCCAGCCTTGGCGACCAGGGACAGTTCGATTTCGTTCAGCTGAGCGGCACGCGCTTCAGCTTCGGCCTTGCGCTCTGCAACCTGTGCTTCCAGCTCAGCGCGCTGAGCTTCGAAAGCCGCCTGGTTTTCGGCAGTGGCCGGAACAGCCAGACCGTACGGCAGCAGATAGTTGCGACCGAAACCAGCCTTGACGGACACCTGGTCACCCAGGTTGCCCAGCTTGCCAATCTTGTCGAGCAGAATGACTTGCATCTCGTAAACCTCTTATCGATGACTGCCAGCAAGACGTGCGCGAAGATCCGCAAAGACGTCAACAAGAGCCAGCAGCAGCAAAATCAGAATCGTGGGCCAGGTCGTCAGCAGCAGAAAGTAGACGCCGACCAACCATAACCCGCTCATCCCCTTTAACCCGATATAGCCATGCACCAGGGCAATGCCGGCCACGAACAACGGTATCCAGATCAGCAGGAGCACTGCAGGCACATCGAGGAAGACCCCGATGATGCCGCAGGCTGCCAGTATCAGGACTTCTCGCGGGCTCAGCCGGAAGGCATGAAACTCGTGACGAAATCCACCCGGATTGTAGAGCCCGGACTGCCAACTGCGCGCCAGGGCCAGACAGGCCGTGGCGGCCAGCAGGACCACCAACCCGGTAATACCGCCGATGACCAACCCTGCGAGCTGTTCAGTCGGCACACCTTGAGCGGCAAAGTCGCTCAAGCGTGCATCAAGCTCAGGGGCATTCTGACGAATGCTCTCAAGCAGTGGACCAGCCCCGCCTGGTGGCAGGAATATCCCGGACTGCACCATCATTGCCGCTGTCAGGCTGGCGCCAATCAGCGCCTCCCCCCATCGCATGCGAGCACGCAGCAGGGTTGCCATCAACGTGACCAGCAACACGGTCGCCAATGGCACCGGATCGCCTTGTGTCCACCACCAGCCTGCCGGAATGGCAGCGGCGATGAACACGGGTGCGGCTGGCGCAAGGCCACGCCGAAGCGTGACCAGCGCACTGATGGAGGCACTGAACCAGAAGAACCAGGGCAGAAGACCCGTCAGCAGTGCAATCGCGATGCACTGCAACGGTCCGCGCATGGCCCAACGTGCCAATGCCAGCATCATGGTGTCGCCTTACTGGTGGCTGTCGCTGTACGGCAGCAGTGCCAGGTAGCGCGCACGCTTGATGGCAGTCGCCAGCTGACGCTGATAACGCGCCTTGGTGCCGGTGATGCGGCTCGGGACGATCTTGCCGGTCTCGGTGATGTAAGACTTCAGGACTTCGATGTCCTTGTAGTCGATCTGCTTCACGCCTTCAGCGGTGAAGCGGCAGAACTTGCGACGACGGAAAAAACGTGCCATTGCAATGACCTCCTGGGGGTGCGGTATCAGTTAGCGTCTTGAGTTTCGGCTTCGTCACGCTTGTCTTCGCGACGCGGACGCTTCTCTTCAGCCGGCTTCATCATCGGAGACGGCTCGATGGCCGCTTCCTTTGCACGCACAACCAGGTTACGGATGACGGCGTCGTTGAAACGGAAGATGGTCTCGAGTTCCTCGACCACTTCACCGGTAGTTTCGACGTTCATCAGCACGTAGTGGGCCTTGTGGATCTTGTTGATCGGGTAGGCCAGGTGACGGCGACCCCAATCTTCCAGACGATGCACAGTACCGCCGGCTTCGGTCACGATGGAGGTGTAACGCTCGATCATGGCCGGAACCTGTTCGCTCTGGTCCGGGTGGACCATGAACACGATCTCGTAGTGACGCATGGCTTGGCTCCTTTCGGTTTGACAGCCTCCACGGCGCGTCTCGGGCCGGGAAGCAAGGAGTGGAGTGATTACTACGGTTGTGTCATTCGGGCTCGAAAGCCACGTACAACGCGCGCGGGCGAGGACAGGTGCCCCCATGCCGCGCATTCACTGCAGACTGCACTTCACAGAACCGCAGTATTGTAGAGAGGTGTCAAGGGCTTGGCAAGCGACACGTCGAACGGCTTCAAACAGGCAGATACCGGCCGCGACCGAGACATTCAGACTCGAGACACTGCCCGCCATCGGCAGCTTGATCAGGCTGTCGCAGTGCTCGCGCGTCAGCCGACGCATGCCCTTGCCCTCAGCGCCCATCACGATGGCCACCGGCCCGGTGAAATCGGCCTCGAAGGCCATGGCCTCGGCTTCGCCAGCCGTACCCAGCACCCAGACACCGGCTTCCTTCATGGCATCCAGCGTGCGGACCAGGTTGGTGACCTGATAGACCGGCACCACTTCCGCTGCCCCACAGGCGACCTTGCGCACGGTCGCGTTCAGGGAGGCGGACTTGTCCTTGGGCACGATGACACCATGGGCACCGGCGGCATCGGCGCTGCGCAGACAGGCCCCGAGGTTGTGCGGATCCGTGACCGAATCCAGCACCAGAAACAGCGGCGCTTCCTCATGGGACCAGCCATCGAGGCGCAGCTTGAGGCCAGTCTCGTTCTCGGTGGCGAGCGGCGCGCACAGAGCGACCAGCCCCTGATGGGCACCACCGCCGGTGGACAGCGCATCCAGCTCCTCACGCGCCTTCAAGATGACGCGTGAACCGGCGGCACGCGCCTGCTCGACGATCTCGTTCAGACGCAGCTCGGCCTCGCCTGCCTGCACCCACAGCTCGCTCGGCGCGCGGCCGCGTGCCAGCAAGGCTTCCACGGCGTGCACACCATAGACGGCTTCCAGGCCACCGGGGATCTTCGGTGCGCCAGTGCGAGCGCCACCTCTGCGAGCCCCGCCACGTTCCTGGCGCTGAGCGCCACCACGCTCACCCCTTGAGTGCTCGCCTCGAGAGTGCTCACTTCGAGAATGGCTACCGCGCTCGCCGGCGGGCTTGCCGCGGCCGGGCTTGCGCCCCTTGTCCTGACTCATAGTGCCTTCCTGCCTGATGGCCCCGCCACCCTGGCCTTCCTGACTGACTTCTTCCGTCAGGGACTTGAGGCGCTCGCGCTCACGCTTGCCGGGGCGACCCTTGGGGGCAGATTCCTTGCCGGAGGCAGCACCGCTCTTGCCGCTTGCGGGCTTGTCAGCATCACGCTCGCTGCTGCGTGCCTTGCGCGGCTTGCGCTTGGGACGCGGCGTCGGGTCACTGAGCATGAAGTCGATCTTGCGCTCATCCATGTCGACGCGAGCCACCTGGACGGTGACGCCATCGCCGAGACCATAGCTGACGCCGGCACGCTCACCCTTGAGACGATGCTTCTCGGCCTCGTAGTGGTAGTAGTCGGACGGCAGCGAGGAGATGTGCAGCAGGCCTTCGACGTAGTAGGCATCCAGACGCACGAACAGGCCGAACTGGGTGACCGCCGCGACGGTACCCTCCAGCACTTCACCGACCTTGTCCTTCATGAACTCGCACTTGAGCCAGTCGTTGACGTCACGCGTCGCCTCATCGGCGCGGCGCTCGGTCATCGAGCAGTGCTCACCCAGCTCGAGCATCTGCTCGAAGGTGTACGGGCACCATTTGGTCGGACGCTCGGTCACGGCATCTTCGGCGCGCAGCACGGTGTCGGTCTTGCGCGGACCACGGATGACGGAACGGATCGCACGGTGCACCAGCAGATCGGGATAACGACGGATCGGCGAGGTGAAGTGGGCGTAGGCATCGTAGGCCAGACCGAAGTGACCTTCGTTCTGCGGCGAGTAGACCGCCTGGGTCATGCTGCGCAGCATCACGGTCTGGATGATGTCGAGGTCCGGGCGCTCGGCGATCGAGGCACGCAGTGCCTGGAAGTCCTTCGGCTGTGGCTCATCGCCACCTTCCAGCGTCAGGCCCAGCTCACCCAGGAAGGCGCGCAGGTTGTTAAGACGCTCAGGTGCCGGCTGCTTGTGGACACGATAGAGGGCCGGCAGATCGTGCAGATCCAGGAAGCGCGCCGTGGCGACGTTGGCCGCCAGCATGCATTCCTCGATCAGCTTGTGCGCGTCATTGCGCGTACGCGGCACGATCTGTTCGATCTTGCGCTCATCGTTGAACAGGATCTGCGTCTCGGTGGTCTCGAAGTCGATGGCACCACGCTTGTCGCGCGCCTTGCGCAGCACACCGTACAGCGCGTGCAGGTTGTGCAGCGACGGCAGCAGTTCGTTGTACTGCTGACACAGTGCCTGACCTTCTTCACTTTCCGGGTCCGTCAGCATGGTGCCGACCTTCTCGTAGGTCAGACGCGCATGGGAACGGATCACGGCTTCGAAGAAGCGATAGTCGAGCATCTCGCCATCGGCGGCGGAAATGGTCAGCTCACAGACCAGCGTCAGACGATCGACATGCGGGTTGAGCGAGCACAGACCATTGGAGAGCAGCTCCGGCAGCATCGGCACGACCTGACCCGGGAAATAGACCGAGTTGCCGCGCACGTAGCCTTCCTGATCCAGCGGACTGCCGCCACGCACGTAATGCGATACATCGGCGATGGCGACCAGCAGCTTCCAGTTGCCGTTGTCGTCCTGCCAGGCGCAGACGGCGTCATCGAAGTCCTTCGCGTCTTCGCCATCGATGGTGACCAGTGGCGTCTCGCGCAGGTCGATACGCCCCTTCTTGTCCTCTTCCAGCACTTCGGCGGAGATGGTCGAGATCTGGTCCTCGACTTCCGGCGGGAATTCGCTGGGGATGTCATGCGAGCGGATCGCGATGTCGATCTCCATGCCCGGGTCCATGCGCTCACCGAGCACCTCGACCACTTCCCCCACCGGCTGCACGCGTGTCGCGGGCTGCTGGGTAATGCGCACGGACACCACCTGACCGTCCTTGGCACCATTGGCCACACGGTTGGGGATGATCACTTCCTGCGCGATGCGCGAATTCTCCGGAATCAGTACCCCGAAGTCCGGCTCGGATTGGCGATAGATGCCGACGAGCGTCTGGGTATTGTGAGCCAGCACCTCGACGATGGTGACTTCATCACGACCACGGCGATCACGGCCGCTGACGCGCGCCAGCACCTGATCACCATGGAAGACGCGACGCATCTGGCGCGGCGGCACGGCAAGATCCGGCTTGACGCCATCTTCGCGCGCCAGGAAACCGAAACCATCGCGATGGCCGACGATGCGGCCACGAATCAGGTCCAGCTTGTCGATCAGTGCATAGGCACCACGACGGTTGCGCAGCACCTGGCCATCACGCTCCATGGCATTGAGGCGACGGCGCACGGCTTCCTGCTGCTCGTCGTCCTCGAAACCGAGCATGCGGCTCATGTTCTCGTGGGTAATGGGCTTGCCATACTCTTCCAGCTTGTCGAGAAGATACTCGCGACTGGGGATGGGCTTGTCGTACTTATGGGCTTCGCGTTCCGCGTGCGGGTCGTCGCTGAGCGTCCATTGGGTCATTAATCAGGATTCCTTGACGATGAATTCGAGACGGGCAGCGGGCGCGGCACGGAATGACTGGTTGTCTCTCATGCGCGCATTATAGCCCCTACCATTGGGCCGACCCAACCATTCCCCAACCTTCAGAAACCTCTTGCATTCCCTCAGAAGATCCGTATTATTCGGCACCACTTCGCCCAGATGGCGGAATTGGTAGACGCGCTAGCTTCAGGTGCTAGTGTCCGTATGGACGTGGAGGTTCAAGTCCTCTTCTGGGCACCAATTTCAGGTTTCATGTTGACGTGACACACGTTAGGATGGATACCGGAAAACGGGTAAAGCATTCAAGTTTCAACAACTTGGACTGCTGATCCGGGTCCTTGGACCAAAACGAGTTCTGATGTCTGCCCAGGTGGCGGAATTGGTAGACGCGCTAGCTTCAGGTGCTAGTATCCGTAAGGATGTGGAGGTTCAAGTCCTCTCCTGGGCACCACGGATGTCAGACTCACGATGAACGACCCCTGTATCGCGCTTCGCCCAGATGGCGGAATTGGTAGACGCGCTAGCTTCAGGTGCTAGTATCCGTAAGGATGTGGAGGTTCAAGTCCTCTTCTGGGCACCACGGATGCGCATTCGAACAGGGAACATGGTATCCACTACCAAGGATTTCATGGTCGTTCCGCTGCAAGGCTCTGCTCTTGAGACTTCAGCACACAACTTGATGCCCAGATGGCGGAATTGGTAGACGCGCTAGCTTCAGGTGCTAGTGTCCGTATGGACGTGGAGGTTCAAGTCCTCTTCTGGGCACCATCAAGTTGTCATCCGATGTACTTTCACACTCAATAGCGTGACGGGATGCGGCTGAAACTCTCGACCTGCCATCCATCACGACGTACCGAGGCTTCCAGGCGCTGCTCGATATCGTCCGGCAACTCATGGAAGAAATCGAAACCGGTGAGAGATTCGATTCTATCGATGCTGACCAGAAAGCGATCCAATGGCTCATCCCCTCTTACCTGCTGAGGAAAGAGAAACGCCAGGGCGCGAGGCGCCTGCCGAGCAGTGCCGGGCGAGACGATGATCTTGTAGAAACCATCCGGAATCTCGATCAGATTCGGCAGACGCTCGATCTCTCCCGTGAAGACCGGACCTGCGGTGATCCACAGCGCCTCTTCCCGCGGCAGAATCCTGTCCATGATGGCCGCCTCGAGTCGCTGCCACAGCTTGCGATTGAGCGCCGGTGTCTGTGGAGAGATATTGGTCATGCGAAACGTCTGATGCTGGGCCTTGACCCCGTAGGTCTTGCCGATGGCGTAGTTGGGCGCCAGGTGTCCGCGGTCGTAGCCACTGTTGCGATAGCTGTCCGGTGTGACGGGCCATAGCGAGCGCCAGTCGCGCTCGAACTCGTCAGGACGCTCCCCCAGCCGCGACCCCTGGGTATTCTCGAGACGCCATGTCACCCATAACGGATTGGCGCGCAGATCCGACCACCCCACCAGGTAGGCATCGCTGCGCAAGCCACGCGCCAGCGTCTTCCAGTCAAGTTCACGTGCCTCTGGCACTCCCTGCCAGGCGTAGAACTGCTGGTAATCACGCTCCTGCCACCACCACAGCCCACCTCCCACTAGCGCGAATGCCACGCTGACGCCAAACCCTCGCCACAGCTTGCGACCGGCCGAGCGAATATCATCCATCACATCCAGCATCCCGCCATTTCCTTCTTGTCGTTGCCATTGCCTCGGCAAGGCATGCGCTCGTCATTCCGTCACGACCCGCAAGCCGCAGCAACTTCATTCACGTTCTACCGTAGCATTCCATCATGCCAGAGTTCCGTTCGCGAGGCTGACGGCCGCCCCAACTCAAGCCACAATAAGCAGGCAGCACTTGCTTCATGCACCATCAGCGAGCAGATATCGCGACCAGCCGCGCCACACAGAGCGCTCATCAAGACGCCCGTGGCACGAGTGACACTGCAACGATCGACATGAAAGCGCCTCCTGACAGGCGAGCCGTGACCGCAGCACATCCCACCGGCTGTGCTCCAACGATGAGAAGGAATCTGACCATGGCTGATCAAAGCCGTCGTAACTTCATGCGCAACAGCCTGCTGGGGCTTGCCGCCCTGCCATTGGGTGCTGCCGTGCTCTCGCCGCGCGCCCTTGCCGCCGACCTGCCCCCACTGGATACCGACAACCCGCAGGCAAAGGCGCTCCACTATGTGGAAGATGCCAGCGAAGCCAGTGATCACCCCGCCTTCAAGCCCGGCTCCGACTGCACCAACTGCATGTTCTACAAGCCGGAGAACAAGGGCTGTCAGCTATTCCCCAGCAATAGCGTGGCACCCGAAGGCTGGTGCCAGTCCTGGACCAAGCGCCCGGCATGAGCATCCTCCGGCAACGGCCATTGGTAGCGGCGCGCGATCTCATCCTGCTCCAATGATTCGAGATGCACCGGGAACCCCCACAACTGGTGCAGATAGCGCATCACGGGATAGACGCTGCGTGACAGCGGGCGACGATCATCCTGGACATGGCGCAGCGTCAGCGAGCGATCTCCCCGGATATTCGCGGCCCACACCTGGATGTTCGGCTCGCGATGGCTGAGCGCATATTGCACCGACAGCGCCTCTCGAATGCGCTTGTAGCCTCGACTATCGTGAATGGCATCGATGAGAAGATGCTCATCACTGTCGTCATCCACCAGCGAGAACAGCTTGAGATCACGGATCACCTTGGGCGACAGGAACTGCTGGATGAAGGACTCGTCCTTGAAGTTGCGCATTGCGAAATGCACCGTCTCCAACCAGTCACTGCCGGCGATGTCGGGGAACCACTCACGGTCCTCGTCGTCAGGATTCTCGCAGATGCGCTTGATGTCCATGAACATCGCGAAGCCCAGCGCATAGGGGTTGATGCCATTGTAATGCGGGTGATCGAAGCCCGGCTGCTGCACCACCGAGGTGTGCGACTGCAGGAACTCGAGAATCACCCCCTCGCCGATCAGCTGCTCATCATAGAGTTGATTCATGATGGTGTAGTGCCAGAAGCATGCCCAGCCTTCGTTCATTACCTGGGTCTGGCGCTGCGGGTAGAAGTATTGCGCCAGCTTGCGCACGATACGCACCAGCTCCCGCTGCCAGGGCTCCAGCAACGGTGCATTCTTCTCGATGAAGTAGAGCAGGTTCTCCTGAGGCTCCGGCGGGTAGCGACCACGACGATGCAGACCCAGTGGGTCGTTGACCTCATCGATCAACTCATCCTCCTCCTCGGCCTGCGGAATGGTGGTCCACAGCGCATTCACCTGAGCCTGCAGATAGGCCTCACGCTCCTGCTGACGTTGGATCTCCTCTTCCGGCGAGATGGGCGAGGGACGCTTGTAGCGATCGACGCCATAATTCTGGAGCGCATGACAGGCGTCCAGCAGCTGCTCGACCGCATCGACACCATGGCGCTCCTCGCATTCGGACACGTACTTACGGGCGAAGACGAGGTAATCGATGATCGCCGAGGCATCCGTCCAGGCACGAAACAGGTAATTGCCCTTGAAGAAGCTGTTGTGGCCATAACAGGCATGCGCCATGACCAGAATCTGCATCATCAGGGTGTTCTCTTCCATGAGATAGGCGATGCAGGGATCGGAATTGATCACCAGCTCATAGGCCAGTCCCATCTGTCCGCGCCGATAGGCCTGCTCCACCGAGAGAAACTGCTTGCCGAACGACCAATGGTGATAGCCCACCGGCATGCCGATGCTGGCATAGGCATCCATCATCTGTTCGGAAGTGATGACTTCAATCTGATTGGGGTAGATATCCAGCCGATACTGCGCAGCGATACGCGCGATCTCGTGCTCGAAATGCTCCAGAAGCTCGAAGGTCCAATCGGAGCCACTGGCCGGTTGCTGATTTTCCAGTCGATTATCACGTCTCTGGCTCATGGGGCCTCCCGGCCCGGCAGATGGCCGGGCGCGTCACATGATGCGATCAGGCGCTGATGCGGCGCTTGAACAGCTCTCGAAATACCGGGTAGATATCGCCCGCCTCGACAATCTGCTGCATGGCGAAGCGATCCGGAAATTCGGCTTCGACTCGCTCATATTCTTCCCACAATGCCTGGTGCGCATGCGGGGTGATCTCCACGTAGGCGTAATATTGCAGACGCGGCATCAGCTTCTTTATCATCAGCTCGCGACAATTGGTGGAATCGTCATCCCAGTTGTCACCATCGGATGCCTGAGCCACGTAGAGATTCCATTCACCCGCCGGATAGCGGGATTCGATCACTTCATCCAGCAAGGTCAGAGCACTGGAGACGATGGTGCCGCCGGTCTCTCGGGAGTAGAAGAACTCTTCCTCATCCACCTCCTTGGCGGCGGTGTGGTGGCGAATGAACACCAGCTCGACCTTCTCGTAGTTGCGCTCCAGAAACAGATAGAGCAACAGGAAGAAGCGCTTGCCGATATCCTTGTGCGCCTGTGTCATCGACCCCGAGACATCCATCACGCAGAACATCACTGCCTTGTTGGACGGCATCGGCTGGTTGATGAGGTGGTTGTAGCGCAGATCATAGGTATCGAGAAACGGCACCGCCTTGAGGCGCGCTTCGAGACGCTCGATTTCCGCCTTGAGTTCGGCAATGCGCACCTTGTTGCGCAGCACCGGATCCTTGCGCTCCTCAAGCTCAAGCGCGTCAGTGGCCTCCTTCAGCGCCCGCTTGATGGGGGATCGCATGGCGATACGCCGCGCCTGGGCTGAACGCATCGAGCGCACGATATTGATCCTGGCGGGAGTGCCATCGCGAGCGATACCCGCCCGCACCGGACGTACTTCATCCATGTCCGCGATCTGCTTGCGCTCCAGATGCGGAAGCTCCAGACCATCGAACACGAATTCGAGAAACTCCTCGCGCGACAGGGTGAAGGCAAAATCATCCTCGCCCTCGCCCTGGTTGGAGGCCTGACCTTCTCCGCTGCCGCCGCCACCGCCGCCGCCACTCGGGCGGCGCATGCGATCACCTTCCACGAACTCCTTGTTGCCCGGGTTGATGACACGCCGCTTGCCGCCCTGGCCATGCTGGAAGACCGGCTCCGAGATATCGCGAGTCGGAATGGAGACTTCCTCGCCACGCTCCATGTCGGTGATGGAGCGCCGATTGACGGCATCCTCCACCGCCCGTTTGATATGGCTGCGGTAGCGCCTGATGAAGCGCTGGCGATTCACCGCACTCTTGTTGCGCGCATTGCTGCGTCGATCAATGAAGTAACTCATTCGCCCTCCTTGCCGGCCTCGCGTTCAGCGAAAGACCGGATGGCAAGTGCCGGCGGCAATCACGCCCGCCGGCAGGCCTGTCGTCAGTCGGCAGGGCTTACTGCGACTTGCGCACTCGCAGATACCACTCGGACAGCAGACGCACCTGCTTCTCGGTATATCCGCGATCCACCATGCGCGCCACGAAATCCTCATGCTTGCGCTGATCCGATGCCGATGCCTTGGCATTGAAGGAGATGACCGGCAGCAACTCTTCGGTATTGGCGAACATCTTCTTCTCGATCACCGCACGCAGCTTCTCGTAGGACTGCCAGCCCGGATTCATCCCGTTGTTCTGCGCGCGAGCGCGCAGCACGAAGTTGACCACTTCATGACGGAAGTCCTTGGGATTGGAGATGCCCGCCGGCTTCTCGATCTTCTCCAGCTCCTCATTGAGCGACTGACGATTGAGCAGCTCGCCAGTCTCGGGGTCACGGTATTCCTGGTCCTGAATCCAGAAATCAGCGTAGGTCACGTAACGATCGAAGATGTTCTGGCCATACTCGGAGTAGGACTCGAGATAGGCGGTCTGGATCTCCTTGCCGATGAAATCGACATAACGTGGGGCCAGATACTCCTTGATGAAGCGCAGGTAACGCTCGTGGGTCTCCTTGGGCAGCTGCTCCTGCTCGAGGCGCTGCTCCAGCACATAGAGCAGGTGCACCGGGTTGGCAGCCACCTCGCTGGCATCGAAGTTGAAGACCTTGGAGAGGATCTTGAAGGCAAAGCGCGTGGACAGACCATCCATGCCCTCATCGACCCCCGCACTGTCACGGTACTCCTGGATCGACTTGGCGCGAGGGTCGGTATCTTTGAGGTTCTCGCCATCGTAGATGCGCATCTTGGAATAGATACTGGAGTTCTCAGGTTCCTGCAGGCGCGACAGCACGATGAACTGGGACAGCATGCGCAAGGTGTCTGGCGCACAGGGCGCATGATTGAGCGACGAGTGCTCCAGCAGCTTGGCGTAGATCTTCACCTCCTCCGAGGCTCGCAGGCAGTAGGGCACCTTGACAATGAACACGCGGTCCAGGAAGGCCTCATTGTTGCGATTGTTGCGGAAGGCCTGCCACTCGCTCTCATTGGAGTGCGCCAGCACCACGCCATCGAAGGGAATCGCCCCCATGCCTTCGGTCGGGTTGTAGTTGCCTTCCTGAGTCGCGGTCAGCAGCGGGTGAAGCACCTTGATCGGTGCCTTGAACATCTCGACGAATTCCATCAATCCCTGGTTGGCCTTGCACAGCCCGCCGGAGAAGCTGTAGGCATCCGGATCATCCTGGGCATAGAGCTCGAGCTGACGGATATCGACCTTGCCGACCAGCGCGGAAATGTCCTGATTGTTGTCATCGCCCGGCTCCGTCTTGGAGATGGCGATCTGGTTCAGGCGGGATGGGTAGAGCTTGACGACACGGAACTGACTGAGATCTCCGCCATATTCCTTGAGACGCTTGGCCGCCCAGGGCGACATGGCGCTGCGCATGCAGCGGCGCGGGATGCCATATTCCTTCTCGAGCACCTCGCCATCCTCTTCCAGCGAGAACAGCCCCAGCGGCGACTCGTATACCGGTGATCCCTTGATGGCATAGAAGGGAATCTGCTCCATCAACAGCTTGAGTCGTTCGGCCAGCGATGACTTGCCGCCGCCGACTGGCCCCAGCAGATAGAGAATCTGCTTGCGCTCCTCAAGCCCCTGAGCCGCATGACGGAAGTAGGACACGATCTGCTCGATGGCCTCCTCCATGCCATAGAACTCGGCGAAGCTGGGGTAGCGTCGAATCAGCTTGTTGGAAAAAATCCGGGAAAGACTGGGATCCTTGGCGGTATCGATGACCTCCGGCTCACCGATGGCCGCCAGCATTCTCTCGGCAGCGCTGGCGTAGGCAGAACGATCCTGCCGACATAACTCCAGGTACTCCTGGAGACTCATCTCTTCTTGCTGGACCCGCTCGTAGCGGCTCTGCACGTGATCGAAGATGCTCATGGAAGCCTCCTTGTCGCGACGGTGACTGCCTCGGCGTGTTTATCAGCATAGATCGATATAGGTAGCGAGTGTCCAATACATGGACCCACTGCATTCAACGAACTTTCCTTACAGGGCGCTCTGGATATCAGAGAGCAGAGCATCCAGAAGATCCGTACTGGTATTCCAGGAACATACGAAGCGTGCGCCGCCTGCGCCGATGAAGGTGTAGAAGGTCCAGCCACGCTCACGCAGTGCCGTCAGCACATGCTCGGGGAAGCTGGCAAAGACGCTGTTGGCCTCACAAGGGAACAGCAGTTCGATGCCGTCCAATGCCTCGAGTCGCTCGGCCAGATACTGCGCCATGGTGTTGGCATGACGTGCGTTGTCCAGCCAGACGTCATTCTCGAGCAGCCCCATCCACGGCGCGGCGATGAAACGCATCTTGGAGGCAAGCTGACCGGCCTGCTTGCAGCGATAGTCGAAGTCACGGGCCTGCTCGCGATCAAAGAATATCACCGCCTCCCCCATCGCCAGCCCATTCTTGGTACCGGAGAAGCACAGCACGTCCACGCCGGCCTTCCAGGTAAGCTCGGCCGGAGAGACGCCCAGCGAGGCACAGGCATTGGCAAAGCGCGCACCATCCATGTGGATCTGAAGATCATGACGGTCAGCCACTTCGCGAATCGCCTGAAGCTCTTCCAGGCTATAGACGGTGCCGACTTCGGTGCACTGGGTCAGCGAGATGACACGCGGGCGCGGATAATGGATATCACTGCGCTTGGTGACCAGTCGCTCGATGCCTTCAGGCGTCAGCTTGCCATTCGGACCCGGCGCATTGAGCAGCTTGGAGCCATTGGAGAAGAACTCCGGCCCTCCGCATTCGTCAGTCTCGATATGGGCCAGTTCATGGCAGATGACGCTGTGATAGGACTGACACAGATGCGCCAGCGACAGGGAATTCGCCGCCGTGCCATTGAAGACGAAGAATACCTCGCACTCGGTCTCGAACAGCTGACGGAAGCTGTCCGTCACCTGTTGAGTCCAGCGGTCGTTGCCATAGGCGAGATCATCATCCTGATTGGCTCGCATCATGTATGCCATCGCCTCGGGGCAGATACCGGACGTGTTGTCACTGGCCAGAAAACGTGATGTACAGGTGTCATCGATGTCAGTGGCCGCGGAGCGGGTCGTGGCGAGGGCGTCAGTCGTCATGGGAGTATCCAGAGCAGAGCAAGGGGTCACCTTGCCCGATGAAACGAACGCGGTACCCAGAGAGGGCTGCGGCCGCCATGGTGCCCTGAGCGATGGCGCGCTTGGCATCCAGCTCAGCGGCTTCATCGGCGCCACCGATGATGTGCAGCTCGATCCCTGCCGCCTCCAGGGGCGCCTTGAGCTCCAGCACCGACTCCTGGCCGGCACACAGCACGATACTGTCGAGCGCCAGATGCTGGACCTTGCCATCAATGCTGACGGTCATCCCCTCGGCATCGATGGACTGATAATCGCAGCCCGCCACCATCTTGACTCCGCGCTGCTTGAGGGTGGCCCGGTGCACCCAGCCGGTCGTCTTGCCCAGATGCTTGCCCGGCTTGGAGGTCTTGCGCTGCAGCAGCCATACCTCACGAGGGCTCTCGCCGGGCGTCGGTGTCTTGAGGCCGCCGGCGGTGCTGACCGAGAGATCCACCCCCCACTCCTCGCACCACAGTTCGCCGTCCAGCGAGGGTGACGGCTCACGATGCGTCATCAACTCCGCCACATCGAACCCGATGCCTCCCGCACCGACCAGCGCCACACGTCGCCCCACTCGCTCCGGAGCACGAATCGCCTCGCCATAACTGAGCACCTGGCCACGCGAGATGCCCTCCTCGATACCGGGAATCGCGGGCGTACGCGCACGCACGCCACTGGCCAGGATCACGGCATCGAACGCTGCCAGCATCTCCGCGGTGGCACGCGTATTGAGCCGAACCTCGACACCATTGCGTGCCAGCGCCTCGTTGAAGTAGCGCAGCGTCTCGTCAAACTCCTCCTTGCCCGGAATGCGGCGCGCGAAATTGAACTGCCCGCCGACTTCCGCCTGCGCCTCGAACAGCACCACCTCATGACCACGCTCTGCCGCGGTGACGGCCGCCGACAGACCTGCTGGACCGCCTCCGACCACGGCGACACGCCGCACGCGGCGAGCAGGCTCAATCACCATCTCGGTCTCGTGGCAGGCTCGCGGGTTGACCAGACACGAGGTCAGCTTCATCTGGAAGGTGTGATCAAGACACGCCTGGTTGCAGGCGATGCAGGTGTTGATGATCGCGGCATCATCCGCCTGCGCCTTGCTGACCCACGCCGGGTCAGCGAGGAACGGACGCGCCATCGACACCATGTCGGCATGTCCCTCCGCCAGTACCGACTCGGCCACGTCCGGCATGTTGATGCGATTGGTGGTGATCAGCGGCAGACTGAGCTCCGCCTTCATGCGCTGGGTCAGTCCGGTGAAGACGGCACGCGGCACACTGGTGACGATGGTGGGCACTCGTGCCTCATGCCAGCCGATCCCGGTATTGATGAGGCTGGCACCGGCCGCCTCGATGGCCTTGCCCAACGCGACCACCTCGCTCCAGGTGCTGCCCTCATCGACAAGATCCAGCATCGACAGCCGATAGATGATCAGGAAATCCTCACCCAGCGCCGCGCGGATGCCCGCGACGATCTCCACCGCCAGACGGATGCGATTCTCGAAGCTGCCACCGTATTCATCCTCACGCTGGTTGGTCCGTCGACAGATGAACTGGTTGATGAAGTAACCTTCGGACCCCATCACCTCGACACCGTCATAGCCCGCTTCGCGTGCCAGGGTGGCACAGCGCACATAATCCGCGATCTGGCCTTTCACTTCCTCGGTGCTCAGCGCCCGCGGCATGAAGGGGTTGATCGGGGCCTGAATGGCAGAAGGCGCGACCTGATCCGGAGAATAGGCATAGCGACCGGCATGCAGGATCTGCAGGCATATCCGCCCGTCCTCGGCATGCACGGCATCGGTCACTTCACGATGACGCTGCGCCTCCTGCGAGGTGGTCAGCTTGGCCGCCCCCTGCATGACCGCGCCCTCCGGGTTCGGGGCGATCCCTCCCGTGACGATCAGGGCGACACCATGACGGGCACGCTCGCGATAGAAGGCCGCCAGGCGCGTGAAGCCATTGGGAGCTTCCTCGAGCCCGGTATGCATCGACCCCATCAGCACGCGATTCTTCAGCGTGATGTGTCCCAGCTTCAGCGGACGGAAGATATTCGGATAGGCAGTCATGGCGCTTGCTCCTTGGCCAGAAACGCGAAAACCCGAGCACGAGGGCTCGGGTTTCACGAATTCTGTAGATCGAGTGGCGGACTGGACGGGACTCGAACCCGCGACCTCCGGCGTGACAGGCCGGCATTCTAACCAACTGAACTACCAGTCCACATTGGTGGGTGATACTGGATTCGAACCAGTGACCCCAAGCATGTGAAGCTTGTGCTCTAACCAACTGAGCTAATCACCCAACACAGACGATCCTTGCTGCAAGCAGCGGTGATATCGCGTCATTCTGAATGGCGGACTGGACGGGACTCGAACCCGCGACCTCCGGCGTGACAGGCCGGCATTCTAACCAACTGAACTACCAGTCCATTTCAGAACAACTCAACATCGGGCGCATGACAAACGGTAGTGGCGGACTGGACGGGACTCGAACCCGCGACCTCCGGCGTGACAGGCCGGCATTCTAACCAACTGAACTACCAGTCCACTGCAACGTTTGCTTCTGCTGACGAACCAGGCCATTTAATCAAGTAACGCTTTGATAAGCAATAACTTTTTTCAAATGGTGGGTGGTACTGGGTTCGAACCAGTGACCCCCAGCTTGTAAGGCTGGTGCTCTACCAACTGAGCTAACCACCCCTGTCTCGTTGGCGCTGCATTCTACGGAATCCGCCCCATGAGTCAATACTTTTTTTACAGGAAGTTTCAGATCAGCCCCTCACGCGTCTTGCCGCTCGCCTTGCGAGGCTTGAAATCATGCTCGCCATCCTCCAGCCAATGCAGGCTGATGGTGCATGGCAATCCGTAACCTTCGATTTCCTCGCGATGACCAAAGGGATCTCGCGTGCCCTGGCAGATCACGCCCGGGGCATCAATGGCCGCCAGATGCTCGGTTCGCAGCGTGTCCGGCTTGCCGGTCGGGTGAAAGGGATAGCCCAGCGCATACCAGCCCAGGGGCGACCAGCTCCTGCATCACATGCGAGGCCACGCGACTCCCCATGGACTTGCCACCAAGCAATACCGGGCATGTCGCCAGAGACGCCCTGGCGGCAAGACTGGCGGCCAGCGCCTCATGCCAGCGCGTCATTTCCTCGATCAGCCCGGGCAGCCGCGGCGGCGGACGACGGCGTTCCTCGCAGCGCATCTTGACGAGGTAGGCGAAGTCGAATCCCAGCCATGCCGCCCCTTGGTGCACACAGGCCTTGCCGAACTGCTGATGGAAATCGGTCTCGCGTCCGGCGCCCGCCCCATGGGCATGCAGCAGAATCACCTGCCGAGGGCTGCCATGAATCTCCAGCGGACCGAACGAGGCCACCCAGCCTCGCCAGGGGCCGCGCGCCGCCAACGCCTCCTCTGACAGCTCCAGACGCTTTTCCAGCTCATCGGCGATGGCGTCAAAGGAAGCGACCTTGAAACCTTCCTCGGCGTAGGGGGTGGGAACGGCCGCCACATTGGACGCATCCCGATCTTCGTCCGATGATGAAGTGACAAGAGACACAGGAGAGTCACCATGACGGCCCAGACAACGGCATCCCATCGATTGCGTGCGCATGAAGCACGCTGTCAGACCTGCTCGCTCAGCTCACTGTGTCTGCCGCTGGCACTGAACATGGAAGCCATCGACCAGTTCGACTCCATCATTCGGCGCCGCGCGCCGCTCAGAAAGGGCGAGGTTCTCTTCACCCAGGGCGAGCCCTTCGACTGCGTCTTCACGGTGCGCTCGGGCAGCCTGAAACAGATCAACACCGAGAACAGTGGCACGGAGCAGCTCACCGGTTTCTTTCTGCCCAGCGAGCTGGCTGGACTGGATGCCATCGACAGCAATGCCTACCCCGGCAGCGCCGTGGCACTCGAGACCACGACCGTGTGCGAGATTCCCTTCGATCGCCTCGATGCGCTTTCCGCCCAACTGCCGGAACTGCGCACCCAGCTGTTCAAGAGCCTGAGCAAGGAGCTGCATGAGGATCGTCGGATGATGATGCTGCTGTCGCGCAAGACGGCAGATGAGCGCCTGGCCAGCTTCCTGGTCAACCTCTCTCAGCGCTTCCGTCGCCGCGGCTATTCGCCATACAGTTTCCGTCTTTCCATGTCCCGCGCCGACATCGGCAATTACCTGGGACTGGCCGTGGAAACCAT
Organism: Cobetia sp. ICG0124; assembly: GCF_004006355.1. NCBI lineage: Bacteria > Pseudomonadati > Pseudomonadota > Gammaproteobacteria > Oceanospirillales > Halomonadaceae > Cobetia > Cobetia sp. ICG0124. Next base: position 3,034,343 of record NZ_CP024893.1, read on the forward strand.
CAGCCGTATCCTGACGCGTTTCCAGGCTCAGGGGCTGGTGGATATCCAGGCCCGCGAGGTCCATATCCTGCACCTGGATGGCCTGATCGAGCTGGCAGAAGGAGAGTGTCAGGGCGGTCGCTGAACGCCCGTGATGCCATCCAGCGCAATGATGGTGACTTCCGGCAGCAGGCTGGCCGCCAGACCACTCACCTCGCTCAAGGCCTTCAATTCGCGGCGCACAGCATCATCCTCCAGCGTCTCCAGGCTACGCTCGTGGACAAGTTCCGGCGCCAGGCGCTCGCGCAGGCGGCGCATCAGCCCAATGCGCGCCTTCTCCGGTGAGGAAAGCTCTCCCGGTGTCCAGACGATATCGCTCGGGGCATCAAACTGGGGCGGCTTCTTGAACAGCAGCTTTTCCAGCCCAGAATCCACATCCTGATACCAGCTGTCATGCACTGCCTGACGCTCGCCGGCAGGCAGAAGCGCCAGCAGGTTGTTCTCGCCTTCCATGCGCAGGAAGTCCATGTACAGGCGCGTGGTCAGCTGGTGGCCGAGGTTGCCATAGACATCGAAGCCGGCCACCAGCAGGTAATGGATGCGCTCAAGCATCGGGTAATCGATCACCCAGGCCGTCTTGGGCACATTGCCGACCAGCCCTTTCATCACGGCGGCATTGTCGAAGTGACGATAGACCGTCAGGGCGGCATTGGGGTTGTGATCGCCACCCTCGCCCCCTTGCCAGCCGCTGCCGTCCCACAACAGCTGCATGTCGAGACGCAGATTGCCGTCCTCGTAGGCCTGCATCATCAGCTTTTGCTTGGCCTGCAGATAGGCCTGCTGCTTGCGCTCGAACTTGATCCACGAGGAGATGGGCAATGCATTGCTGCTCTGCTCGGCAGGCAGGCTGAGATTCTCGCCCTCCCGTGCCAGGGTGCGCTCGATCTGCGGCAGGCTGAACAGTGATGGATCGGTGAAACTGACCCAGAAGTGGTCATTGATGACGTCCACGGCCACCTGGCCACGACAGACCGGCCCCTTGATGAAGCCCATGATGGTGTTCTGCGATTCATCCAGCATGAAGCGGTAACGTGACTCGGCAGGGATCGCCTCGAACGTCAGGAAGGGATTGGACGCCGTCTTGAGGTCATAGCCAGGCAGGTCATCCACCGTATAGTCTGGCGCGAGGAACAGCGACTGCCAGCGCTCCAGGCGCGCGTCACTCAGCGAATAGGGCAGATGATTCTTGGCCAGGATCGTCGAGCGCTCCTGCCATAGACGGTAATAGACGCGAGGACGCCCGGCCTCGTCATGCGGCATGACGTCACGACCATCTCCGGGATAGGCCGCGTAGGGAGCGTCATAGGGGCGGCGCGAGGAGATGCGCTGGATGGGCTCGCCGGGCGGCGTACTGGAGCGCACCAGCGAGAAGAAGATCGGCCGGCCATTGGCTCCCTTGACCTCGGGGAAGTAGAGGTGCGTCAGGAACAGGTGCTCGTAGATGTAGCGACTCATCAGACGCTGCTTGAGGCTGTCACCATTGAGGAAGGCTTCCACCTGCTGAATCCGTGGCACCAGGGCCTCAGACACTGGGCGCACCTTGGTCATCGGCGAGCCCTGCGCCAACCAGTTGACCAGCGTACGGTGCTCCTCATCACTGATCTGCGGCAGCGCATACGGCATGCCCCAGTCCGGGTGATCTTCCACGAAGGCATCATAGCGCTCGATGGGCGCGCACACCTGACTGCGATTGAGCGACAGATCGAAGCGGTCTTCCGGCAGCAGGCCTTCCTCCGTCACCGGCAGGGGTTGCTTGCGCTTCTGGCTCAGCGAGCGGAACAGCACACTGCCTTCCAGATTGGCGAGCGCCGAGTCGTTGCGCTCGTTGAGCACCGGCGAGAAGTTCATGTCACGCCATTCAGCGGTGCTGTCGGCATCCTCGAACAGACGCGTCAGATTGGCCGCCAGCAAGCGGGTGCCGTCATAGACAGGGGCGGGATTGATACCGCGGTCGATCCCGGCCGCCGAGGACATCTTGAGCTGGCACGGGGCGTCATAGCAGCCATGGCAGACCACGCAACGCGTCTCGAGGATCGGCTTGACCTCATCTTCCCAATGCCTCCCCGCCAGACTATCGCCGGACACGACGCGATCGCGTGGCTCGGGCGTCCCGAAACGCGCATCCAGCTGATGCACGGTGACGGCGCTACATCCTCCCAGCAACAGGATGACGAGGATGCTCCAGCGCCAGCGCGGGGTATGCCACAGGCGTCGAAGGGAGTTCAGCATGCAAGGCTCCATAAGCAGAGTACGAGACCGATGGACGGATCGGCCATGAGGCAGGCGAGAAAAAACGGGCTCGCCCGAAAGGAAACCATCATGACCATGAAGAAGACCGTGACTGCCGCCACCTTTGCCGCTGCTGCCGCTGCACTGTTCTCCACCGCCGCCCTGACCTCCATGTCCGTGCAGGCGGCTGACAACGCCGTGAAGTGCTCCGGCATCAACTCCTGCAAGGGCACCTCCGAGTGCGCCACCGCCACCAGCGCCTGCAAGGGCCACAATGCCTGCAAGGGTCAGGGCTGGTCCTACACCGCAAGTGCCGAATCCTGTGTCGGCGCTGGCGGCGAAGTCATCCATGACGACAGCTTCCCGGAGTCACCAGCCTGCCACTGCCACCTCGGGTGCCGGTCAAGGGCTTGGGCTACGTCCTGAGTACTACCACGAGATTCTGACGACACTGCCGGATATCGATTGGTTCGAGGCCATCAGCGAGAACTACATGGGCCCCGGATTCATCGACTCCGACGGCGTCAGTGCCGGCGGCAAGCCGCTGCACTTCCTTGAGCGAGTCCGCGAGCACTACCCCATCGCCCTGCATGGCGTCTCGCTATCCATCGGTGGCAGCAATCCCATCGACACCCGCTATCTGCGCGAGCTGCGCGCACTGTGTGAGCGCATCGAACCGATGTGGGTCTCCGATCACCTGTGCTGGACCCGCACCGGCGCGCATCAATTCCATGACCTGCTGCCTCTGCCCTATACCGAGGCCACCATCACGCACCTGGCCGAGCGCATCGACCAGGTCCAGAACGCGCTCGGGCGCCAGCTATTGCTGGAAAACGTCTCCAGCTACCTGACCTGGCAGCCCGACGAGATGAGCGAATGGGAGTTTCTGGCCGAGGTCAGCCGCCGTGCCGATTGCCTGATCCTGCTCGACCTGAACAACGTCATCGTCTCCAGCCACAATCATGACTTCGATCCGCTGGCCTATCTGGATGCCATGCCGGCGGAGCGTGTCTGGCAGCACCATCTCGCCGGGCACATCAGGCAGGACGTATCTGGCGGTGAGCTGTGCATCGACACCCACGACCAACCCGTCCCGGATACCGTGTGGTCATTGTATGACGCCGCACGCGAGCGCTTCGGCGATGTTGCCACCATGATCGAGCGCGATGACAACTTCCCGCCATGGTCGGAGCTGATGGAAGAATATGCCGAGCTGCGTCGCCGCAGTGGTCGCCCGCTGGCCGACGGATCGCCGCGCCTTGACCCAGCTTCAGGACGCCACCGCCGCCTATCTGGCCGCGCCGTCACCCGACACCCGCAGCATCGCGGCACAGGCTGTCATCAGTGATGAGCTGGCCAGTGCCGAGGAGCGCCTTGGCATCTATGCCACGGCTTACCGCCTGCGCCTGTTCGATGTCTTCGGCGGTGATTTCGAGGCCGTGCACACCTTGATTGGCGATGATGCCTTCGGCTTGCTGTGTCGCGAGTACCTCAATGCCCATCCGCCGAGCCACTACTCGATCCGCTGGGCAGGCCAGCACTTTCCGGCCTTCGTGGCCGCGCGCGAACCCCGGCGTTCGCTGGTCACCGAGATGGCGGCCTTCGAATGGGCACTGGGGCTGGCACTGGATGCCGAGGAGATCGCGCCGCTCAGCGTCGAGACCCTGCAAGGGCTCGCCCCGCAAGACTGGCCGACGCTGAGACTGGCAGCCCATCCGTCACTGCATCACTTCGCCTTTCATTTCGATACGCCGGCCATCTGGAAATCCATCGACAATGACGAGCCGCCACGTGCGCCGGTCGAGAGCGACATCCCCACGCCATGGATCGTCTGGCGTCAGCCCACCGAGGGCGCACCCGAGGTGCACTATCGCTCTCTCGAGCCATTGGAAGCGCTGGTGCTCAACGCCATTCTCTCTGCCGGTGATGACGGCCTGAGCTTCGCCTCACTGGGAGAGTTGCTGGCCCCCGAAGTCGGCGCCGAGGCAGCGCCGGGCGCCGCCATCAACCTGCTGGTGCAATGGATACCGGCCGGCATGCTGATACGGCCCCCCCCTCCTGCAACAGACCGGACATGACAGCCAGCCAGGAAAGCCGGACAATACACGCCGATCACCCCCTTGGTGATCGGCTTTCGTCTTCCTGCTGCCGTGATGCCCATGCCCCCTTCTTCCCATGATCTGCCCTCCTGACCCGGCTCACGAGGCCGAGCCCATCTTGCCACTCGACATCCTGTTTCAGGATGACGTGCTGGTGGTGGTGCAGAAGCCTTCTGGCCTGCTGGTGCATCGCAGCCCCATCGACAAGCATGAGACGGAATTTCTGCTGCAGCGCCTGCGTGACCAGATCGGCATGCACGTCTTCCCGGTGCATCGTCTCGATCGCCCGACCTCCGGGCTGATGGTCTTCGGCCTCTCACCGGAAGCCGCCCGCAAGCTGAGCGCCGCCTTCGAGGAACAGCAGGTCAGCAAACGCTATCTGGCCGTGGTGCGTGGCGTCGCTCCCGAACAGGAACGCCTGGACTACGGCCTGCGCAAGGAAGAGGGTCGCCTGCCCAAGGCCCAGATGCCGGAGCAGGAAGCCATCACCGACATCCGCCGACTGGCGCAGGTCGAGCTGCCCGTCGCGATCGACCGCTACCCCCAGTCACGCTTCTCGCTGGTGGAGGCACGCCCCTTGACCGGCCGTCGACACCAGATTCGTCGGCACCTGTCGCGCCGTGGCTATCCCATCATCGGAGATGCCAGGCACGGCAAGGGCAACTACAATCGTTACTTCGCCTCGACCCTGGAATGTCCGCGTCTGCTGCTGGCGGCGGTCGGACTGGAACTGCCGCACCCCGAGGGTGGCTGGTTGCGTCTTTCATGCCCACCGGATGGCGCCTACGCTGCCCTGCTGGCGCGCTTTGGCTGGCTGGGGCATCTGCCGGAGCGCCATGCCATCCACCAGGCCGAACGCCCCGAAAGCGACCTGGCTGGCCGGCCCACAGACGACTTGCCCGAATGAAGGCACCGGCGGCGGACGATTACGACTTCCGTTTCGGCGGCATTCGTCGCCTCTACGGCGCCAGCGCCTTCGCCCACTTCCGTCACGCGCATGTCGCGGTGGTCGGTGTCGGCGGGGTCGGCAGCTGGAGCGCCGAGGCGCTGGCACGCTCCGGCATCGGCGAGATGACGCTGATCGACCTCGACGACGTCTGCGTCTCCAACGTCAATCGTCAGCTGCATGCGCTGGATGGCCAGATCGGCCGTCCCAAGGTCGAGGTGCTGGCCGAGCGCTGCCAGCTGATCGCACCGCAGATGAAGATTCACGCCATCTCGGCCTTCGTCACCCCGGACAACCTGGCCGAGCTGATCCACGATGAGCTGGATCACGTCATCGATGCCATCGACAGCGTGCCCGCCAAGACGGCGCTGATCGCCTGGTGCAAGCGTCGCAAGCTGGGGCTGACCGTGACGGGCGGTGCCGGTGGCCAGCTCGACCCGACACGCATCCAGATCGCGGATCTTGCCCGTACCGAGCAGGACCCGCTGCTGGCGCGCGTTCGCTCCCTGCTGCGCCGCGACTACCATTTCAGTCGCAATCTCAAGCGCCGTTTCGATGTCGAGTGCGTCTACTCCGACGAGCAGCTGACCTACCCCGGTGCCGATGGCGAGGTCTGCGCCACCAAACCCGGCGACAGCGCCACGCGTTTGGATTGCGCCGGCGGCTTCGGCGCCGCCACCTTCGTCACCGGCAGCTTCGGCTTCACCGCCAGTGCGCGCGCCCTGGCGCGCATCGCACGCCGCGGTGCCAAGGCCACGCCGGCCAACGCTCTCAAGCCCGCGCCCGACGCCTGATCGCGCCGGGCGACCGCGCCAACTGTCTTGCCCATCAAGGAAATCATCATGTCAGAGCTGCCTCCCATGCCGCCGCTGCCCGAGAATCGTCCCGTGCCGGGGCTCTACCGCCACTACAAGGGCGCGCAATACGAGGTGATCGGCACCAGTCGTCATAGCGAGACGGAAGAGCTGCTGGTGGTCTACCGCGCCCTCTACGGCGAATGTGGTCTGTGGGTGCGCCCACTGAGCATGTTCATGGAGAATGTCGAGATCCAGGGCGAGCCAGTGCCGCGTTTCGCGCTGGTCACGCAATGGTCCTGCTGAGCCTCGCCGGCCGGTGGCACCCATAAGCTGACCGACCGGACAGGTGCATGCCGCCTCTCAGGCTCGGTGCTATACTGCGCCGCTTGTTTTTCCAGACATACGCATTGAGCTGGCGGTGGCTGTGAGCTGGTTCATACCACGTCAAGAGCGGAGGAAGCATGAGCGCACTGGTTGGTGTCATCATGGGATCAAAATCGGATTGGGCGACCATGTGCCATACGGTCGAGACCCTGGAAGCCCTGGGGATCGAACACGAGGTCAAGGTCGTCTCTGCCCATCGCACGCCTGACCTGCTGTTCGATTATGCCGACACCGCTGCGGAGCGTGGTCTCGAGGTCATCATCGCCGGAGCCGGTGGCGCCGCCCACCTGCCGGGCATGTGTGCCGCCAAGACCTGGCTGCCGGTGCTGGGCGTGCCGGTGCAGTCCAGCATGCTGTCTGGCGTCGACTCTCTGCTCTCCATCGTGCAGATGCCCGCCGGCATCCCCACCGGCACCCTGGCCATCGGTCGTGCCGGTGCCGTGAATGCGGCGCTGCTGGCTGCCAGCCAGCTGGCCAACAAGTATCCGGCCATCCGCACGGCGCTCATCAACTTCCGCGCCGAGCAGACCGACCGCGTGCTGGACAATCCGGACCCGCGTCCCGATGCTCCCAGCCTGTCGCATGGAGGCCAGTGAATCATGAGCGAGCCGATCCGCTTCGGTATCGTCGGTGGTGGTCAGCTGGGTCGCATGCTGGCTCAGGCTGGTGCCGCCCTCAATGCCCGCTTCACCTTTCTTGATCCCGCCGACTCGCCCTGTGGCCGCGTGCATGGCCATCATCTGCGCGCCGACTGGCAGGATGACGCCGCTCTGACACAGCTGGTGGCGGCCTCCGATGCCATCACCTTCGAGTTCGAGAACGTGCCCGCCGACGCCGTCGAGCGCCTGGCGGCAGAGCGTCCGACCTATCCCCCGGCCGGCGCGCTGGATACCGCACGGGATCGCTGGAACGAGAAGTCGCTGTTCATGCGTCTGGGCATCGAGGTGCCGCCGCTGGCGCTGGTCGACAGCCAGGCCGATCTGGAAAGCGCGGTGGCCACCATCGGCCTGCCTGCCGTCCTCAAGACACGTACGCTGGGCTATGACGGCAAGGGTCAGAAGGTGCTGCGCGAGATGACGGACGTGGCCGACACCTTCGCCGAACTCGGCAGCGTGCCGCTGATTCTCGAAGGCTTCATCGCCTTCGATCACGAGGTCTCGGTGATCGCGGTACGCGGTCGTGACGGTGAGACACGCGCCTGGCCGCTCTCCCGCAATGAGCACCGCAGCGGCATCCTGCACTGCGCCACACCGCTGGCCGCGCATGACCTGCAGGCCGAGGCCGAAGCGGCTGCCTTCAAGGTGATGCACGAACTCGACTACGTGGGCGTGATGGCCTTCGAGTTCTTCGTGGTCAAGGAAGCGGACGGCAGCGAGCGCCTGCTGGCCAACGAGATCGCCCCGCGCGTGCACAACTCCGGTCACTGGAGCATCGAGGGCGCGGTCACCAGCCAGTTCGAGAACCATCTGCGCGCCGTCGCCGGCCTGCCGCTGGGCGAGACAGCCCTGCTGGCCCCCTGCGCGATGCTCAACATCATCGGGCGCATGCCAGAGCGCGATGCCGTGCTGGCCATTCCCGGTGCTCGCCTGCATGACTACGGCAAGGCACCGCGAGCCGGCCGCAAGATCGGTCACATCACGGTGCTGGCCGCCGACCAGGCCAGTCTCGACGCGCGCATCGCAGCCGTCGAGGCGCTGCTGGTCAATGACCTGGGCAAGTAAGCCGGTTCTGCGCCACTGAAGACAAAACGCCCCCGCTGCCGATGGCAGCGGGGGCGTTTTCGTTCCTGTCACGACCTGGAAAGCCGCGCCTGGAATCAGTCGATCTCGTGATGGATCTGCTTCTGCAGGTAGAGCTCGATACCGACCTTCTCGATCAGACCCAGCTCGGTCTCCAGGTGATCGATATGCTCTTCCTCGTCGTCGAGGATCTTGCGGAACAGATCACGTGAGGTGTAATCGCGGACCTGCTCGGCATAGGCGATCGCTTCTTTCAGATCACCATGTGCCTGGTGCTCCAGCGCCAGATCGCACTCGAGCATTTCCTTGGTGTTCTCGCCGATACGCAGCTTGCCGAGGTCCTGCAGGTTGGGCAGGCCTTCCATGAACAGGATGCGCTCGATCAGGGTGTCCGCATGACGCATCTCTTCGATGGACTCGTCATATTCCCACTTGGCCAGGCGCTTGAGCCCCCAGTCCTTGTACATGCGCGCATGCAGGAAGTACTGATTGATGGCTACCAGCTCGTTGCCCAGTATGGTGTTGAGATGCTCGATGATCTTGGGATCGCCTTTCATGTCGCCATTCCTCTCTTGTCCGGTCAGGTCCGGCAAGTATGGCGCAAAACCATGAATTTTTCGAGACATGACAACAAGTTATCGACTTTTAGGCGCAAATGGGAAAGATTGGTATCCGCGTTGTCATATGCAGACGGACACCGAGGTGCATCAGACCGCGTAGGCGAGATCGTCAGCCGGCATCATTTCGCGTGCCACGGCTTCACGGGTGATCGTCTTGGCCATGCAGGCACATTTTCCACATTGGGTCGCACACCCGGTCTGCTCGCGGACCTCACGGAAGCTGCGCGCCCCCTGCTCCACGACTTCACGGATCTTGTGGTCTGATACACCCTTGCACAGACAGACGTACATGGCTCACCTCGCTCACTCCAAGTGAGACAAATGTAAATGATTCGCAGAAAGATGCGCAACACCTGACTGCAAAAAATTCTCATTTGCATGACATATCAACCACTTGAAAAGCACATGAACAGGACACTGCAAGAGATTCCGTCGACGCCCTCCATCCTGACTCGGCCCATCGGCATGCCGATGATGGGCGACATGATGATGCCGTGACCGGCCCGAATCCGTCTGCTGTCCTGACCCAATGTCCGCATCCATCGCTACCGCCGAACATCACGCCGCCTCCCACCTGCCGCTCAATCTCGACGCCGTTCGCGATGCCGGCAGCTGCTTCGGGGACCATCACCGCCTGCCGCTCAATCCGCTGCTGCGCAATCTCTATCGCGAGGCGCGTCGCGAAGGCCTGGTGGACGAGAGCTGCAACGCACGTGAGTTGATGAGTCACATCGCACTGCCGCACGATCACGTCGTCACCCAGGAAATCTCCGATCGCGTCTGGCGCTACAACGTCGGTTACGCCAACAGTGAAAGCAGTGCCGAACAGGGCGACCTGAATGCTGCACTGGACTCGCTCAACGAGCGTACCCTCGATGAGCCACTGCCGGGCGCGCTGCATCGCCTTACCGAGGCCTGGCTGTACCTGCCCGGCGAGCTGGAAAGTCCGCGTCAGGCCAGCGCCGACGTCCTGTGGCTGGACAAGCAGGGCCGTGCCCGCTATCGCCTGGATCAGGCCCGTCACTGGTTCGCCACCCTGCGTGACGAAGCCGTCGAAGTGGACGACTGGCTGGCATGGCGCCTGACCCACCTGCCGCTGACCAGCGCACCGGTGCTGGACACGGTCAGTGCCTTCACACGCCTGGCCCGCCTCGACCACGACGGTCAGCGCCCCATCGGCCAGCTGCCCTTCGTGCGCTATCGTGATGGCGTGCGCTTCGAGGGCATGGGCAACGCGGTACTCGACCTGCCACGTGAGCTGCCGGAAACCGCGGCACAGGAAGACAGCCTGGTCGTGTCACGCGCCACGGTCGACCGCATCATCACGCGCCTCGATGGCCTGCTGGGCGTCTGATTCACGTCCTGCCCCCCTGACAAACACAACGCCCCGCCAGTCGATGACTGGCGGGGCGTTGTGTTTTCCGGCCGGGCCGTCACTCTCGGCTGGGCCTCGGCACCACCACCACGCGCGTGCCTGAGGCGATGTCGTGCCAGCTGCGGTGTTCAGGGTCCCATAGCTGCCAGAGATACCCCAGTCCACCGCATCCCAGCGAGAGACCGGCAACCAGAAAACGCAGCAGACACTGAGGCAGTGTCGGTGCGCAGCCTTCCGGCGTCTGCAGCCTCAGCCGCCAGGCCTGCATGCCCAACGTCATGCCACTTCGACTCCAGAAGTAGGCAAAGAAGGCGAACACCGCCACCAGCAGAAGCGAGCGGAACAATGGCGACTGATTGGCCTCTCCGCCATTCGCGGCCACCCCCACGAACCCCAGCACGATCAACAGCGCCACTACCAGAAAGGTGTCATACACCAATCCGCCCAGACGCCGCATCAGCCCGGCTGGGCGCACGCCCTGCTGCGCGAAGCAGCGCCGGGCCACCGGGCACCGTGCCCTAGCCACTGCGACGAATCAGCAGCAGGCCGATCACGTAACAGGCGATCGTGGGGGCCAGTACTGCCCAGATGGGCGCGAACCCGAAGACCACCGAGGCCGGCGCCAGCAGGTCCTGCAGGTATTTGAACAGCAGACCGACGATGATCCCGTAGAACACGCGCGTCCCGGCTGCCACGGTGCGCAACGGCCCGAACACGAAGGACGCTGCCACCAGCACCAGCGCTGCCAGCGTCAGCGGTTGCAGGATCTTCTGCCAGAAGTACAGCAATGGCTGGTTGGCGGACAGACCCTGCCCCTTCAGATAGCTGGCGTAGCGCCACAGATCAGAGGCGGATTGCTGCTTGGGTTCGGTGATCACCAGCTTGAGCAGGTCCGGCGTCAATCGGGTATCCCACTGGCGTGAGTCCTGCTGCTCGACACGCGTGGAGGCCACCTCGCCGCCTTCACGCTCGAAGACCGTGGTTTCCACCGCCTCCAGCGTCCAATGGTCGTCCTCCCAGACAGCACGCCGGGCGTACATGGCCTGCTTGAGCTCCTGATCATCATCGAATTGATAGCGGGTCACGTTGAGCACCACATCATCACTGCGGATCGAACCGAAGCGATAGAAGTTGTTGCCCTCACGCTGCCAGCCACCGCCTTCGGCATAGACGGCACCCGCCCCCTGCTGCTTCTCGGCGCGCCAGGCATCGGCCTGCATCTCGGTGACAGGCGCCACGTACTCTCCCACGGCCATGGTGATGGCGATCACCAGCCCGAGCGGCTTCATCACGCCCCACAGGATGCGCGTCAAGGAGCGGCCCGCCGCACGCATGATGGTCAGCTCATTGCTGGATGCCATGCTGCCCAGGCCGATCAAGGCCCCCAGCAGCACCCCTACCGGCACGAATTCGTAGAAACGTGACGGTAGCCTCATCAACAGGTAGAGCAAGACCTCAAGGGCACCGTAATCCCCCTCGACATCGCCCAGGTCATTGATATAGGTGATCATCAGGTCAAGCCCGAGGATCAGTACCTGTACCACCAGCATGGCCAGCAGCACGTTGCGCGCGATGTAACGGTCGAGACGATCAAGCAGCATCAGCGGCCACCTCCGCGGTTGTCGCGCCAGCTCAGCCAGAGGCCAAGCGCCAGATAGACGCCGTGAATGGGCCACAGGCCGATCGCGGCCGGATATTTGCCGGACGCGACGGCATTCTGAGCCGCGATCAGCAAGCTGAGGTAGGTGATATGCACGAAGATGGCCGGCAACAGACGCGCGAAGCGGCCCTGGCGCGGATTGACGCGTGCCAGTGGCAGACCGATCAGCATCAGGATCGGCACCATCAACGGCAGAGAGATACGCCATTGCAGCTGGGCCTGGGCTTCGGGCGTCTGCGTGGCCAACAGCTCTCGGGTGGAGACGAGTTCGATGTCATCCTTGAGGCTTGCCTCGCTCTGCCCCTCGCTGACCCGCACCGCATAACGCTCGAAGCCCAGTCGCTGTGAAGCCGACTTGCCCGGCTCCACCGCGTAGCGTGAGCCATCCGCCAGCACCAGATAGCGACTGCCGGTCTCCTCGCTGACGTCCTGGAAGGCGCGCTCGGCGCGCACCACCGACTGACTCGGTTCGCTGTCATCGCGGCGGGTGGCCCCGTCATTGCCACGCTCGGCGATGAAGACGTGCTTCAGTTCGCTGTTGTCGTCACTCATGCTCTCGGCATAGACGGTGCGATCGCCGATTTGCTGAAAACGTCCCGCGCCCAGCACCGAGAAGTCGGTCTTCTGCTTCTGAAGCTCCAGCAACATCTCGTTCTTCAGCGCGCCAGCCGGCGTCAGGTAGAGGCTGCAGGCCGCCACCAGAGCCGTGATCAGCAGTGCCGGCAGCAAGGTGACGCGCAGCAGACGCTCCGGGCCGACACCGCAGGCCACCAGCACGGTGATCTCACTGTTCATGTACAGCTGACCGAAGGCCAGCAGCACGGCCAGGAAGAAGGACAGCGGCAACAGCAGCTCGAAGAACCCCGGCAGGTGATAGAGCATCAGGCTGCCGAGAATCGAGGCCGGGAAGTCCCCCTCTGCCGCGTCACTGAAATAGCGGATGAATCGGCTGCCCATGATGACAAGCATCAACACCCCGGCCACCGCGGCCATGGTGGTGAGAATCTCGCGTGTCAGGTAGCGGAAGATGATCAAATGAAACTCCTGTTTCCCACTCGCAATCGAGCGTGTTGACCAGAACGATGATAGCCGGTGAAGACACGATACGGGACACATGAAGATGCACCATCCCTCATGCATGCCGAACCGCCTTTGCGTACACTGGCCCCTACTCGCCCGCGTGGAGTTGTCATGGAATTTCCTGTTGTCACTGTCAATCCGGCCCAGCTAGAGACCGCCTGCCTGGTGGTTCCCGTCATTGAAGGCGAACTCGAAGGCGCCGCGGCACGTCTGGACGACGCCAGCGAGAAGCTGATTTCCCAGCTGATCGAACGCGGCGACTTCAAGGCCGAGCTGGGCAACACCCTGCTGCTGCCTTTCGCCCCGGGGCTCGGCGCACAGCGCCTGCTGCTGGCCGGGTTCGGCAAGGCCGAGAAACTCGACGAGAGCCGCTACAAGCGCGGACTGGACGCCGCCATGGCGGCACTGCTCAAGCTGCCGGTGGAAGACGCCGCCTTCGCGGGAGTCGGCCTCGATATCGAGCTGCGCGACGCCGCATGGAAGGCACGCATGATCGCCGAGAGCGCGCTGCGCAACGCCTACCGTTTCACCGAGATGAAGAGTCAGCCGGGCGAGCCTGCCTCTCTGACCCGTCTGAGCGTGGTAAGTGCCGACAAGAGTCAGCAGGCAGAACTGGAAGCGGGTCTGCGTATTGGCGCGGCCATCGGCGAAGGGGTCAACGAAGCCCGCACCTTGGGCAATCTGCCGGGCAACATCTGCACCCCGACCTATCTGGGCGAGCGTGCCGAGCAACTGGGCAGCACCTCCGAAGGCGCACTGAAGGTGACCGTGCTGGGTGAGGAAGAACTCGAGAAGCTTGGCGCCCTGTCACTGCTCTCGGTCGGCCGTGGCAGTGAAGAGCCGAGCCGTCTGATCGTGATGGAATACCGCGGCGCGGAAGACGAGAACGAGGCACCGCACGTGCTGGTCGGCAAGGGCATCACCTTCGATACCGGTGGCATCTCGCTGAAGCCGGGCGCCGGCATGGACGAGATGAAGTACGACATGGGCGGCGCGGCGAGCGTCTTCGGCACCATGCGCACCGTGCTGGCACTCAAGCCCAAGCTCAACGTGGTCGCCATCGTGGCCAGCGCCGAGAACATGCCGGACGGCCGTGCCACCAAGCCGGGCGACATCATCAAGACCCTGAAGGGCCTGACCGTCGAAGTCCTCAACACCGACGCCGAAGGCCGCCTGGTGCTGTGCGACGCCCTGACGTACGCCGAGCGCTTCGAGCCGGCCAGCGTCGTCGACATCGCCACCCTGACCGGCGCCTGCGTCATCGCGCTGGGCAATCACGCCACCGGCCTGATCTCCAACGATGATGACCTGGCGCTGGATCTGCTGGATGCCGGGGAAGAAGCCTGGGACCGCGCATGGCACATGCCGTTGTGGGACGAGTATCAGGCACAGCTGGATTCCAACTTCGCCGACATCGCCAACATCGGTGGCCGTGAAGCCGGCATGATCACCGCAGGTTGCTTCCTGTCCCGCTTCGCGGACACCTTCCCGTGGGCGCACCTGGACATCGCCGGCACCGCCTGGCAGTCCGGCAAGCAGAAAGGTGCCAGCGGCCGCCCGGTGGGCCTGCTGACCCAGTATCTGCTGGATCGCGAAGCGGAACTCAATGCCGCCCAGGAAGAGACGCTCTGAGGCTTCGCATGCTCTCGATGGCGTGCTAGCGTTGAGACACGCGGGTCGGCACGCCACTCGGCACCGCTGACCCCAGAGGTCCTATAAAAATGATTCGACCCCCGGCGTTTCGCGCCGGGGGTCTCGCTGCTACGGAGACACCCACGTGACCAAAGGCTTCGACGTCCGCGCGTCCACGCAACCGGCGGATGCTGCCATTCGCGACACCATCCTGGCCAATCCCGGCTTCGGCCGTCACTTCAGCGACCACATGGCACACGTCCGCTGGACCGCCGATGGCGGCTGGCACGGCCATGAAGTCCGCCCCTATGGCCCGCTGAGCCTCGACCCCGCCGCCTCGGTACTGCACTACGCCCAGGAAATCTTCGAAGGCATCAAGGCCTATCGTCATGAAGACGGCTCGGTGTGGACCTTCCGCCCCGAGAAGAACGCGGCACGCTTCCGCAACTCCGCCCGCCGCCTGGCACTGCCGGAGCTGTCCGACGAGGACTTCGTCGGCTCGCTCAAGGCCCTGCTCGCCCAGGACAGCGCCTGGGTACCGACCCCCGCCAGCGCCAGCGATGAGTGCAGCCTCTACCTGCGCCCGTTCATGATCGCCAGCGAAGCCTTCCTCGGTGTGCGTCCGTCGCGTGAAGTCGATTACTACGTGATCGCCTCGCCGGTGGCCGCCTACTTCAAGGGCGGCATCAAGCCGGTGTCCATCTGGCTGTCCTCGCATTACAACCGTGCGGCGGCCGGTGGCACCGGTTTTGCCAAGTGTGGCGGCAACTATGCCGGCTCCCTGGCGGCCCAGAGCGAAGCTACCGCCAATGGCTGCGATCAGGTCGTCTTCCTGGATGCCGCCGAGAACAAGTGGGTCGAGGAACTGGGTGGCATGAACCTGTTCTTCGTCTTCAAGGATGGTCGTCTGGTCACGCCGCGTCTGACCGGCACCATTCTGGAAGGTGTCACCCGTGACTCCATCCTGACCATGGCGGGTGATCTCGGCCTGACGCCGGAAGAGCGCCCGGTCAGCATCGACGAGTGGCGCGAAGGTATCGCCTCCGGCGAGATCACCGAGGTGTTCGCCTGCGGTACCGCCGCCGTCATCACCCCGGTGGGCGAGCTGGTCAGCGAAGACGCGCGTCTGGATCTGACCGCCAATGCCGGCGACGTGGCCATGCGTCTGCGTCGCCAGCTGCTGGACCTGCAATACGGTCGCGCCGAAGACACGCGTGGCTGGATGACCCGCCTGGCGTAAGCTGCATCGAAGCCACGTGGCGAGTGCGGTATCCTGAGCGCTCGCGAACTCTTGCCACGAGCGGTGCCCATGACCCAGATCGACTTCTACATCCTGCCCGATACCACGCTGGAAGCCCGGCTGGAATTCGCCTGCCGTCTGGCCGAGACCATCCATGCCAAGGGGTTCCGCCTGCACGTGCATGTCGAGGATGAGGCGATGGCGCGTCAGTTCGATGAGCACCTGTGGCAGTTCCGCCCCGAGAGCTTCGTACCCCATGCGCTGGATATCGATCTGGATCTCGCGGCGCGCGAAGCCGAACACGCCGATGACGTGCCACGTCCGCCCGTGACCATCGGTTGGCAGGACGCGCCGGCACCGGGCATCGAGGCACTGCTCAACCTGCACCCCGAGATCCCCGAGTGGTTCTCGCGTTTCGAGCGCGTCGCCGAGATCATCAACCAGCATCAGGATGTGCTGGTCACCAAGCGCGAATGCTGGCGTACCTACAAGTCACGCGGCTATGCGGTGCGTTCGCATCAGCTCAAGGGCGTGAGCTGACGCTCGCCGATACGCACAGCCCACAACGGCGCCTCACGCGGCAGACGCTGGATCTCGCTGAACAGCGACGCCACGCTCATGTCGGCGACGTCTCCGAAGATCACCATGCAGGGACTGACATCACGCACCAGGCGCAAGGCCTGAGCCGCGCTGCTGGCAGTGATGATGTCCAGATTGGCGACATGGCTGCCGATCACTTCCAGGCGCAGTCTGTCCTCCGCGCGCGTGCTGATCACCAGCCAGCGACACGCCACTGGCAGCGCCTGATCTGCCGACCATGCCGCCTTCACGACCTGTTCATGGGCACTGACATCCGCCAACGGCAGCCATACCCGGAAACAGGCCCCCTCGCCCAGTACGCTCTGCGCGGTGATCTCCCCCTGCATCCGCCGCGCCAGCTCACGCGACAGCGCAAGCCCGAGGCCCGTGCCCTCGATTCCCGAATCCTCGCGACCCAGACGCGAGAAAGGCTGGAACAGCTGAGCCGCCTGATTCGGGTCAAACCCGAAGCCACCATCCTCGACATCCACCCAGGCCATCTCCTGGCCGTGGGAGTCGATACCGCGCCCAAGAGCGAGACGTATCCAGCCGCCCGCGCGGTTGTACTTGATGGCATTCCCCATCAGGTTGCCGAGAATCTGGTCCAGACGACGGCGATCGGCATTCAGCCACAGCGACGCCTCTTCCAGCGCCAGTGACAGCGTCAGTTCCGCCTGGTCCAGCCGCGGCTGGTACTGACTGACGAGGCGAATCAGGTGCTGGCCGATCGACAGAGGCTGGCAATCGAGGGGCAGTTCTCCCGCTTCAAGGCTCGACATCTGCAGCACGTCCTCGATCAGCGCCGAGAGCTGGCTTGCCGCGTGGCCCGCTTCATCCACATAGCGACGCTGTTCGCGCGTCAGGGACGATTCGTCCGCCAGCAGGTCAGTGAAGCCCAGGATGGCATTGAGAGGCGTGCGGATCTCGTGACTGAAGCTCGAGAAGAACCGCGACTTGGACTGACTTGCCTCGGTGGCGCTGTCACGTGCCGCTTCCAGCACCTGCAGCGTCTGCTTGTGACGCTGGATGTCCAGCACCACCCCCGTGGCACGCAGCGGTCGTCCGTCACCATCGCGGCGGGTCACCTGACCTCGCACCTGCATCCACACCCAGCTGCCGTCGGCATGGCGGTAACGCACGTCACGCGCCTCGGCCCAGCTGTCGCCATGCAACACGCGCCAGCGGGATTCCAGCATCCCCGCCAGGTCCTCCGGGTGTGTCATGGCATCGAGATCGGCCAGATGCATGCTGGCCTGGATGGGGAGTCCCATCATCAGGAAGAAGTTCTCGTGGAAGTGGAGATCATCACGCTCGAAGTCATACCGCCAGGTCGCATCACCGGAGGCCGCCATCACCATCTCGACATGCCGGGCATCCTCGGCGCGTTCGAGCTCGATCTGATCACGCCGCAATGCGGCTTCCCGCAGGGCTTCCCCCGCCTGATCAAGCTCTTGCAAGGCAAAACGCTGACGCACCACCGGCTGTCCGCGACCGATGCGCAGCGCCATGTCACTCAAGCGTTCCAGGGCTTCGGAAAGCGTGGTGGCCATGGATTCCGCCCGCCAGCGCATCACCACCAGCAGGACCAGGAAGAAGGCGATCAGGCCGACCAGCATCACGTAACCCAACTGATTGAAGCGCGTATTCCAGTGCTGGATGCCGCTTTCCACCTGCTGCGGGTCCACCACGGCCAGCAGCCGCCAGTCCGTCCCCGCCACCGGATACCACGCCACCAGCCGCTCACCGGCGAGCAGCGGTATCTTGCGCATGCCATGGGGAGCATCATCGATACCATGCAGCAGGCGCACCATCTCCGGCGACTTGCTCTGATCACGTGCCGTTTCCAGGAAGCGATCATGCGTCAACGGGGTCGGCTCGATCCGCGGAGGGACATGCACCCCGAAATCCTTCTGACCGGCCTCGGGCATGGCCAGTACGCTGTTGCCACTCACCAGCACCAGATAGGCGTTCCAGGGAAGTCGCGTGCTCTCGAGATGCTTCGCCAGCGCATCGAGCGTGACATCGATACCGACGACCCCCTCAAGGAAGTCCCCACGATGCACCGGCATCAGGGTCGAGATCAGCCAGCCTCCCCCGACGGGGTCCTGATAGGCCGGCGTCACGACCGGCTCACGCGTGGGATTGTTGCGATCATCGGCCAGGTAATAGAAGCCGTAGCTGGTGAGATCCACCCCGGGGGTGAAGATGCCGTGGGTGTCGATCCACGGCTTGATACGGAAATAGCCGTCGTAGCTGGAGAACCACGCCTGACGCAGCTCGGGACGGATCTCGAGCATGTCCTGCATGACCGTATCCAGCCGCGACAGCCGTGCCACCTTGCCGTAGTCCTGCAGATAACTGGGGGCCAGCGACGAATAATAGGAGCCGGCCTCCCCGTCATCCTCGGCCACGTAGAGGGTGCCATCCTCACTGAAGACATGACGCGCCATCTCTCGGACACGCTCGCCCGGCGCGATGGGAGCATCCATCTCACGGAGTGCCGAGTGTGCCAGCTGCTGCACTTCCCTGCGCCAATCCTCCACCACCATGCCGGCATGCTCCGCCTCATAACGGCTCAGCTGCTCAAGCTGGGTGCGGATCAGGTCTTCACGGGTCGCTTCCTGCTGCTGCGCGACCAGCCAGTGCAAGCCCAGATAACCGCCCAGCAGCGCCACCTCCATCACCAGCAGTGGCACCAGTGCATGACGCAGCAGTTCATGCCAGACCCAGCGACGGGTCGGACGAGGTGCACCATCCGTGGGGCGAGGCTTGGACATTGCGGCTCCGCGAGCAGGAACAGGAGGGAGACTCCGAGGCGAGGCACCTCGGCGTCAGCAGGTTGCGACAGGATACGGCATCATTGCGTGGATGTTGCCTGCTTTGTGAAACCGTCCCCTTGGCGAGGGCCACAAGAGCCTGCACGCCAAGACCGAATGACGCCTGACATCAGCGGCGCTATAATCGAGCCCATTTTCTGCCTGCGCTGCCCCGCTCACTGAGCCGGCGCGGGACGTCCCGCCCAACCGGATCATTTGCAGACCCATGGACAAGACCTACCAACCGAACGCCATCGAGACGCGCTGGTACGAGCGCTGGGAATCCGAGAATCGCTTTGCGCCGTCAGGCCAGGGCGAGAGCTTCTCACTGGTCATCCCGCCGCCCAACGTCACCGGCTCCCTGCACATGGGCCATGCCTTCCAGGATTCCATCATGGACACCCTGGTGCGCTGGCGTCGCATGCAGGGTCGCAACACCCTGTGGCAGGTAGGCACCGACCACGCCGGCATCGCCACGCAGATGCTGGTGGAGCGCAAGGTCGCCGCCGAAGAAGGCAAGACGCGTCATGATCTGGGTCGCGAAGCCTTCACCGACAAGATCTGGGAGTGGAAGGAAGAGTCCGGCGGCAACATCACGCGTCAGCTGCGTCGCATGGGCACCAGCATCGACTGGAGCCGCGAGCGCTTCACCATGGACGATGGCTTCTACAAGGCCGTGCAGGAAGTCTTCGTGCGCCTGCACAAGGAAGACCTCATCTACCGTGGCAAGCGTCTGGTCAATTGGGACCCGACCCTGCACACCGCGATCTCCGATCTCGAAGTCGAGAACCGTGATCAGCAAGGCAGCTTCTGGCACTTCCGCTATCCGCTCGCCGATGGCGTCAAGACCGCCGATGGCAAGGACTACGTCGTCGTCGCCACCACGCGCCCGGAAACCCTGCTGGGTGACACCGGCGTGGCCGTCAATCCCAAGGATGAGCGCTACGCAAGCCTGGTCGGCAAGTTCATCGAACTGCCGCTGGTCGGCCGTCGCATCCCCATCGTCGCCGATGAACACGCCGACATGGAAAAGGGCTCCGGTTGCGTCAAGATCACTCCGGCACACGACTTCAATGACTACGAAGTCGGCAAGCGTCAGGGCCATCTGCTGATCAACGTGATGAGCCAGGATGCCACCATCCTGGAGCGCGCCGAGATCTACGACCTGCAGGGACGTCCGCAGCCCCAGGAAGACGCCAGCCTGCCGGCCGCCTACGCTGGCCTGGATCGCTTCGTCGCGCGCGAGAAGCTGGTCGCCGACATGGACGCGCTGGGTCTGCTGGAGCAGGTCGAGACCATCAACAACACCCTGCCCCACGGTGACCGCTCCGGCGACGTCATCGAGCCGCTGCTGACGGACCAGTGGTTCGTGGCCGTCGAGGAGCTGGCACGCCCGGCCATCGAGGCGGTCGAGAACGGCGACATCGAGTTCGTGCCCAAGAACTACGAGAACATGTACTTCGCGTGGATGCGTGACCTGCAGGACTGGTGCATCTCGCGTCAGCTGTGGTGGGGCCACCGCATTCCGGCCTGGTATGACAACGACGGCAACGTCTATGTCGGCCGCAACGAGGAAGAAGTCCGCGCCGAGAACCAGCTGGGTGCCGACATCGAACTGCGTCAGGACGAAGACGTCCTCGACACCTGGTTCAGCTCTGCGCTGTGGACCTTCGGCACCCTCGGCTGGCCGGCGGACACCGAAGAACTCAAGACCTTCCACTCCACCGACGTGCTGGTCACCGGCTTCGACATCATCTTCTTCTGGGTGGCGCGGATGATCATGTTCACCCTGAAGTTCAAGGGTGAAGTGCCGTTCCGCAAGGTCTACGTGCATGGTCTGGTGCGTGACAGCCTCGGTCAGAAGATGTCCAAGTCCAAGGGCAACGTGCTCGACCCCATCGACCTGATCGACGGCATCGGCCTGGATGAGCTGGTCGAGAAGCGTACCGGCAACATGATGCAGCCCAAGAAGGCCAAGGCGATCGCCAAGGCCACGCGCAACGAGTTCCCGGAAGGCATCGAGCCGCACGGTACCGATGCGCTGCGCTACACCCTGCTGTCACTGGCTTCCACCGGGCGTGACGTGAAGTTCGACATGGGCCGTCTCGATGGCTATCGCAACTTCTGCAACAAGCTGTGGAACGCGGCGCGCTACGTGCTGATGAATGCCGAGGACCAGGATTGCGGCGTCAACGGCGAAGCCGTCGAGCTGTCACTGGCCGATCGCTGGATCATCGCGCGCCTGCAGCAGACCGAGCAGCAGGTCACCCGCGCGCTGGAAGAGTTCCGCTTCGACCACGCCTCCCAGGCGCTCTATGAGTTCATCTGGAACGAGTACTGCGACTGGTATCTGGAGCTCTCCAAGCCGGTGTTGTGGGACGAGAACGCCAGCGCGGAAGCCAAGCGCGGCACGCGTCGCACCCTGGTGCGCGCGCTCGAGACCATCCTGCGCCTGATCCACCCGATGATGCCGTTCATCTCCGAGGAGATCTGGCAGCGCATCGCGCCTCACGCCGGCAAGCCGGTGGAAGGCGAGAGCATCATGAGCCAGGCGTGGCCGCAGGCCGACGCCGAGCGGATCGATGAGCAGGCCATCCGTGACATCGAGTGGCTCAAGGGCATCATCATCGCGGTGCGCAATATCCGCAACGAGCTGAACCTGTCCCCGGGCAAGCCGCTGGAGGTCTACCTGCAGAACGGGGCCGACGGCGACGCCGAGCGTCTGGAAGCCAATCGTCTGTTCCTGTCCAAGCTGGCCCGTCTGGAAAGCATCACCTTCCTGGCAGCGGGCGATGAAGCGCCGATGTCCGCCATCCAGCGCGTCGGTGAGCTGGAAGTGCTGGTGCCGATGGCCGGCCTGATCGACAAGGATGCCGAGCTCAAGCGCATCGACAAGGAACACGAGAAGCAGCAGAAGGTCATCACCGGTCTCGAGAACAAGCTCGGCAACGAGAAGTTCGTCGGTCGCGCACCGGCCGATGTGGTCGAGAAGGAGCGCGCCAAGCTGGCCGATGCCCAGGCGGAGCTTGCACTGCTGGAAAGTCAGCGCGCCAAGATCGAAGCGCTGTAAGCCACACTCGTCTTGATCGCAGGCAAAAGCCCCCGGCACCGAAAGGTGCCGGGGGCTTTCTTCATTCCGGCAATCGTCGCAGGCGCTCAGTCGTCGCTGGCCGCGACAGGCATGAAGGTCGCCAGCAGGTAGCCGGTGTCATCCATCACACGCAGGCGAGCGCTCTCGCCACTGCCGACGATCTGATAGCGAGCCACCTCCTCCAGCATGCGATTGAAGGCATTGGACTGCTCCGGATTGGGGCACATCTTCATGGTCGAGGCCAGCGGGCCGATCTCCAGGGTCTGGCGAGACTCATCCAGTACCACCGGCCCCATCAGACGATTGCAGCCATTGCTGCCCACCAGACGCAGGCGGTCATCCTCTTCATCCGCCAGCTGCTCCGGTGTCGGGGCCTGCAACAGGAAATTGGGCGCCTCACCGGTCTCCTCGGTCTTCGAGAAGCTCCAGGGGGTACCGACCAGCGCAGGGCTGATCAGCTGGTGGATACCGGCACTGGATTTCTGGCCCGATCTGGACGGCCGGGTATTCTGGGCATTCAATCACCTCATCTCGCCACTCAATCCGCACTGGGATACCCTGCTGGGGCTTCTCAACACGCGGTTCTTCGATGCGGCGGCCTTCGGCCTGATGGGTGTCCTGTTCTGCTGGGCGATGCTTGAGGATTCGCGCCCCGACCGCTACCGGCGCTGGACCAGCCTCGGCATCACCATGCTGCTGACCGCCGGTATCATCTCGCTGTTCGTGCTGCGCGCCATCAGCTACGGCCATGCCAGTCCGACTCGCGTCTTCCAGCACGCACAGCATCTCTCCGACCTGGTGTCCTTCAAGACCAAGGACTCGGCCTCGAACAGCTTCCCGGGGGATCACGGCTTGATGCTGATGGTCTTCGCCGGTTACATGTGGGCCTTCGCCCCACGACGCATCGCGCTGTGGAGTCTGGCATTCGTGGTGATATTGAGTGCCCCACGCATCATGGTGGGTGCCCATTGGTTCAGTGATGTCTATCTGGGCTCGCTCAGCATTGCACTGATCATTCTGCCCTGGGTGCTGTGTACGCCCGTGGCGACCATCAGCGACAGCACTGCAGCGACGAAGAGAGACAGCGTGCTGATGACACGCACCTTGCCTGACAGGGGAGCAAGATGGATACCGGCCATCACGATGAAGAAGTAATACTCGTAGCCGGCGGCATTGCCGAAGCAGTAGGAGGCAAGCCAGGTCATCAACGTCAGACTGCCCAGTACCAGCACCAGAGCCATCAGCATGTGATGCTGACGATGCAACAGCACTCCCAGCAGCCCCACCAGCACCATGATGCCGCTGGCGAACGCCAGGCGTGGTGCCTTGAGCACCATGAAGACAGGCAGCCAGGCCACATAAAGGCCCAGCACCATCAGATAGACCCACAGATAGGCATGATAGAAACGGCGATGCTCGACAGCGAGCAGACGCGGTTCTTGACGCAACCAGGCACGAGCAACACTCAACATCAGGCAGTCCTTGCCATTACCAGCTGCCGGTATTGGCCATCGAGACCCACGGTTCCTGCGGCGCAAGGGGTTCGCCGGCCTGCAGCAACTCCAGCGAGATGCCATCCGGGCTCTTCACGAACGCCATGTGGCCGTCACGCGGTGGGCGATTGAGGGTCACGCCATTGTCCATCAGATGCTGACAGGTGGCGTAGATGTCCTCGACACGATAGGCCAGATGGCCGAAGTTGCGCCCGCCTTCATAGTCTTCCGGATCCCAGTTGTGCGTCAGCTCCAGCATCGGCGCCTGCATCTCACGGGCACGTTCGGCATCCTGCGGGGCTGCCAGGAAGATCAGCGTGAAGCGGCCCTTCTCGGAATCCTTGCGCGAGATCTCGACCATGCCGAGCAGGTCACGGAAGAAATGCAGTGAAGCGTCGACATCACGGATACGCAGCATGGTGTGCAGATATTGCATGGATCACTCTCTTGAACGATGGATGAGCCGGCACTGAAGACGGGAAAGGACGTACGCCGAGCGAAGCGGGCTCGGCGTACGGGAATATTCTAGACACACGACTGCCGCGCGACGAGTCTCCTCGCCACGCGGCAATGTGGTGATGCTTGCATCCTGCTGCTGGCGCCTCGCGCCGTCAGGCGATGCGTGAACTGCGCTCCAGCCGCACGGGGACCGCCTTGGAGGCAGGTGTGCCGGTATCGCTGCCATGGCTTTCCAATGCGACCAGCACATTGGTTTCCGGATAATAGGCACCGATGCAACCGGCCGGGATATCGTATTCCACCAGCTTGAACTGAGGCGCACGCCGCTCACTGCCATCCGGGCGCGGCTCACCGACCATGTCGACCCAGTCACCATCGGCCAGCCCCAGGCGGGCAAGGTCCTGCGCATTGATGAAGACCACTCGACGCTGACCCGACACGCCACGATAGCGGTCGTTGTAGCCATAGACGGTGGTGTTGTACTGGTCATGGCTACGCATGGTCTGCAGGGTCAACCAGCCTTCCCGACGCGCGAGCTGCTGATGCAGCACGGACCCCGGCAGCGCCGCCGCCGAGAACTCCGCCTGGCCACTGGTGGTGGGGAAGCGCAGCTCACGCACCGGGTTGGCGAGATGGAAACCGCGCTTGTGGGTCAGACGGGCATTGAAATCGGCAAAGCCGGGAATCACCGCCGCGATCTCGTCGCGGATGAGATCATAGTTCTCGCTCAGCGCCTCCCAGTTGACCGGGTCACTCACGCCGCGCCGTGGCAGCACCCGGGCAAGCGTGGCGCGCGCGATACCCGCGATGATGCCGGGTTCCGAGCGCAGCTCGTCACTGGCCGGCGCCTTGATGCCAGCGCTTGAGTGCACCATCGACATCGAGTCCTCGACGCTGATGTGCTGGGAGTCCACCTGTACGGAGCGGTCGATCTCGCTGCGCCCCAGACACGGCAGAATCAGCGCTTGCGTCGTCTTGCCGATCACCAGATGACTGCGGTTGAGCTTGGTGCTGATCTGGACGTTGAGCTTGAGGTTGCGCATGGCCGCCTCGGTGCGCTCGCTGTCCGGCGTGGCGCGCGTGAAGTTGCCGCCCAGCGCGATGAAGGTCTTCGCCCTGCCCTGTTCCAGCGCCGCCAGACTCTCCACGGTGTTGAAGCCCTGGCCACGCGGCATGCTCACGCCATAGCGGGCTTCGAGTGCATCGATCAACGCGGCCGGCGCCTTCTCGTCGATGCCCATGGTGCGGTCACCCTGGACATTGGAATGTCCGCGAACGGGGCAGGCACCGGCACCGGGACGCCCGAAATGGCCCCCGAGCAGCAGCAGATTGACGATCTCCCGGACGCTGTCCACGGCGTGCAGATGTTGCGTGATGCCCATCGCCCAGGTGCAGATGACGTTGTCGGCCCCGGCGAAGATCATCGCGGCCTCCTCGAGCTGCGTACGGGTCAGCCCGGACTGATCCTCGAGCGTGGCCCAGTCCGTCGCCTCGACCACGTCCTGCCAGGCCGTCGCTCCCCGCGTGTGGCGCTCGATGAAGGAAGCAGCGCGCGTGAATTCGCCGCGCGCCTCCATGGCGAAGAGTGCCTTGGCCATGCCACGTACCGCCGCCATGTCACCCCCCATCCGCGGCTGGTAATAACGATGGCTGATGGGCTGACTGGAGAGGGTCATCATCTCCAGCGGCGACTGCGGGTCGGCGAAGCGCTCCAGCCCCCGTTCACGCAACGGATTGAAGCTGACGATGCGCGCCCCACGTCGAGAGGCACGTCGCAGGTCCCCCAGCATGCGGGGATGGTTGGTGCCGGGGTTCTGACCGAACACGAAGATGGCATCCGCGTGCTCGAAATCCTCCAGCAGTACCGTGCCCTTGCCGACACCGAGACTCGCCTTCATGCCGACGCCACTGGCCTCATGACACATGTTGGAGCAGTCGGGGAAGTTGTTGGTGCCGAACAGACGCACGAACAGCTGATACAGATAGGCCGCCTCGTTGCTGGCGCGTCCGGAGGTATAGAACAGCGCCTCATCCGGGGACGTCAGCGCATCGAGGTGCTCGGCGATGATCGCGAAGGCCGCCTCCCAGCTGATCGGCTCATAGCGGTCACTGGCCGCGTCGTAGCGCATCGGCTCGGTCAGGCGGCCCTGGTCCTCGAGCATGAAGTCGTCCCAGCCCAGCAGCTCCGTGACGGTGTGCTGAGCGAAGAAGCTTGGCGTGACACGCTTGGCGGTCACTTCCCAGGCCACTGCCTTGGCGCCGTTCTCGCAGAATTCGAAGGAGGAGCCGTGCTCCGGATCGCCCCAGGCGCAGCCGGGGCAGTCAAAGCCCTTGTCCTGATTGGCCTTGAGCAGGGAGCGCACGCTCTTCCATGGCGCCCTGGAGTGACTGACATGCTGACCGACGCTCTTGAGCGCCCCCCAGCCGCCCGCCGGACCGGAGTAGGCAGCGATGCGGGGATGGCGCGTCATCCTCTCATCCTCACGTGGCAGGCGAGCCGATGCGTGCTCAGGCGTCTCGGGGGCGGCAATATCAGTCATGTCAGGGTCCACAGGCAAAAGGGGAAGGCGGCAGTCGGCCTGACCACTGAGCAGCTCGAGTCGACGCCCGCGATGGGCACAGATCAGGTTGAGATCACAGGCACGCGCGGTCTCCACCGCCAGGCGTGAAGGCACGGCAAGGGTGGCAAGCGTCGGAATGCGGGCACGGATGGTCTTCTGGACCAGCTCCAGACTGCAGCGACTGGAGACCAGCAGCGCCTCGGGCCAGACGCCGCTGTCGAGACTCATGCCGATCACGCGGTCCAGCGCATTGTGGCGACCGATATCGGCCCCCTGCGAGATCAGGCCGCCCTCGGCGTCCAGCCCCAGCGCCAGGTGCATGCCGCGCCGTGTCGCGCGCTCCAGGCGCTCCAGCCCACGCATCAACGCCTCAGGTGAGAGCGCTGCCCGTGGCGGCAGTCGTGTCAGGCCAGCCATCAGCTCGGCCTCATCCTGCACGCCACAGGCGCCACAGCTGGACACGCTGCTCTCGCGCCGCTGATGGCCCTCGGCCTTGCGCGCCAGCGCCTCGCTGACATCCAGACGCACCGCCAGCCCATGGCGCAGCCGTGAGAGGTGGATGGCAGTGACCTCCTCACGCCGCGTGATCCAGCCTGCGGTGAAGGCGTGCCCCAGCGCCAGTGGCTCCAGCGCCTCGGGGCTCGCCAGCAGCGTGCCCATCGGGATCTCATTGAGCACCAGACTCACGGGTAGCTCGGAGGGCCCATCCAGCTCTCGCAAGGGCCGCTCACGCGCATCCTGATAACGCAGTCCCTCGGTCGCTGCTTGATAGAGTGAATCACTCATTCCGACACCCCGTTGTGCCTTCCCTTCTGATCATCCTGCTCCGGATTTACGTTCCGGCCCGCATGAGGACTCCTGCATGACCGATACCCCCACGACCGTCGCACCGGCTGCCGACACCGCTCGTCCCAGCCCGCTGGCGCCGCAGCATGTCGTCTGCGCGCTCTACAAGTTCGTCACCCTCGAGGACTTCGAGGCGCTGCGCGAACCGCTGCTGGCAGTGATGGACGAGCATGGCATCCGCGGCACCCTGCTGCTGGCACGCGAGGGCATCAATGGCACCGTCTCCGGCTCTCGCGCCGGCATCGATGCCCTGCTGGCCTGGCTGACGGCAGACCCGCGCCTGGCGGAACTGGATACCAAGCAGTCTCTGGCAGAGCAGTCCCCCTTCCTGCGTGCCAAGGTCAAGCTCAAGCGCGAGATCGTCACCATGGGCGTGGAAGGGATCGACCCGCGCCATACCGTCGGTACCTACGTGGAGCCGAAGGACTGGAACGCGCTGATCTCCGACCCTGACGTGCTGCTGATCGACACCCGCAACGACTATGAAGTGGAAGTGGGGACCTTCAAGGGTGCCGTCAACCCGAACACGGCCGCTTTCCGTGATTTCCCGGACTATGTCTCCCGTGAGCTGGACCCGCAGCAGCACCGCAAGGTGGCGATGTTCTGCACCGGAGGCATTCGCTGCGAGAAATCCACCGCCTATCTCAAGGAGCAGGGGTTTGAGGAGGTCTATCACCTCAAGGGCGGCATTCTGAAGTATCTGGAAGAGGTGCCCCAGGAAGAGACGCTGTGGCAGGGCGAATGTTTCGTGTTCGATGACCGTGTCACCGTCGACCACAAGTTGCGCCCCGGTCAGTTCGACCAATGTCACGCCTGCCGTCTGCCGATCACGCAAGCGGACAAGCAGAGCGACAAGTACCAGAAGGGTGTCAGCTGCCCGCGCTGCTACGACAAGCTCAGCGATGCCCAGAAGGCACGCTTTGCCGAGCGCGAGAATCAGATTCGTCTCGCCGAGCAACGGGGTGAGGCGCACCTGGGCAAGGACGCGCTCGCCCAGATGCAGGCGCGTCGTGACGCCAAGCAGCGTCAGCGCGAAGCGGCTCGTCTGGCCGCGCTCAAGGCGCAGACGCAGGACGCCGACAAGGGCTGAACACCCCGTTTTCACGGGGTGTCTTGCGTTGCCCTCTCCATCACCCGTCCACGTCTGCCGGCCGAGGGAGCGAGCGCAACAGCTCCAGCACGGCATTCAGCCGACGGCTATGCTGTTGGCCGCTACGCCACAGCAGCCCCACCGTCTCGCCCTCCCCGGGCAGGCGTCGCGCCACCAGCCCCGTACCGAGACGCGAGTCGGCAAGGTGCTCCGCCAGCACGCTCACCCCCAGGCCCGCCTCCAGCATCACGCCCAGCGCCGCGATGGAGTTGGCTTCCAGCAACGGCGACGGCTGATGGTTCAGCTGTGCCAGTTGCTGATTGAGCCGGCGTCGCTGCTGCATCTCTGGCGTCAGCAGCACCAGCGGATACTCCCGCAGACACTCCCATGCGGGTGTCTCGGGCAGCAGGAAATGCGCCTGACTGGCAATCAGCGCCGAATGCTCCTGATAGAGCGGTCGGCAGGCGAAGCCGCTCATGGCGGGGGCCGCCGGATAGCCGACCGCGAGATCCAGCTCACCATCCTCCAGCCCCTGAGCCAGCGAAGAGGTGGACAGCTCCCGCATGCGTAGGGAGAGCTGGGGAAAGGCCTCACGCAGACGCGGCAGGAATTCCCCCACCGCCGCCAGCGCGGACGGCACGACACCCAGCGTCAGCCGACCGGTCAGCACGGCCTCGGGTGACAGATCTCCCTTGAGCTCATCCAGCTCGGCGATGATGCGCCGCGCATGGGTCAGCACCCGCTCCCCCTCCGGCGTGAAGCCTTCGAAACGATGCCCTCTGAGAATCAGCGCCGTGCCCAGCTCCTCTTCCAGCTGCTTGAGACGCGCCGAGAGCGTCGGCTGGGTGACATGGCAGACTCGCGCCGCCCGTCCGAAATGGCGTTCATTGGCCAGCGCGACCAGAAAGCCCAACTGCCGATGATCCATGACGGGGTCCTTGCTGTCTGGCGACCTGCTTACTGGGCAGCGTCCTGAACGGCTTCACCTGCGTGCTCGACATCCTGGCCGGCACCGTCAACGGTGTTGCAGCCGGAGAGTGCCGCCACAGTGAAGAAAGAGGCGAACAGCAGTGCAATGGTACGGGACATGGTCATGCTCCTTGTGGTGATGGATATCATGGATCCTTCAGCTGGCCGACTCCTCGATGGAGCCCCCCAGATGCTCAAGATCTTCCCCGAAGCCTTCCACGGTGTTGCAGCCTCCCAGCATCAGGCCGAACAGCAGAGCCGCACCGGTCATCATCATGAAGCGTCGCATGGGTATTCCTCTCTCGAAAGTGCCAATTCTCAGCGATTCACCAGCAGGATCTTGCCCAGTGCCTCGCCGGATTCGATCAATTCATGTGCCTTGGCGATATCGCGGAAGCTGAACTGATGCTCGTCCAGCAGCGGGCGAACCGCCCCGGCCTCCAGCATCTCGCTCAAGGCGTTGAGCAGCTCCGGCTGCTCATCCATGCCGATACCGGTCAGCAGCGGCACCGAGCGGAAGATGACATGCAGCGACAGGTTCTTGGCGTGCAGCTGGGTCAGGTCGTGGGTCGAGCGGGTGTTGATGGAGCACAGCCGACCGGAGATCGCCGTGGCCTCGATGGAGCGATCCAGATTGTCACCACCGACGGTGTCGAAGACGAGATCGAAGCCACGCCCGGAGGTCAGGCGTGCCACGTAGTCACTGACCGCTTCCTCGCGATAGTTGATGATCTCGTCGGCGCCCAGCTGACGCGCCAGATCGGCCTTGGCCTCGCTGGACACGGTGGTGGTGACATGTGCGCCGAGATACTTGGCGATCTGCACCGCGACATGGCCGACCCCTCCGGTACCGGCGTGGATCAGCACGTGCTCGCCTTCCTTGATCTGACCGCGCGAGACCAGCGCCGTCCAGGCCGTCAGGAACACCAGCGGCAAGGCCGCGCATTCTTCCAGGGTCAGCGCCGCAAGACTCGGGCGTTTCACGATCACACGGGTGTCAGCGATCATGTAATCCGCCAGTGCGCCCTGCCAGCCCTTCACGCCACCGGCGCAGCCCAGCACTTCATCGCCGACCGAGAAATCCGTCACGCCCTCGCCGACGGCGTCGATCACCCCCGCGACATCGCCATTGAGGATGGCCGGGAAGTCGGGGTGCGACTTGACCAGGCCACTGCGCAGCTTGGTCTCGATGGGATTGACGCTGGAGGCGGATACCTTGATGCGCACCTGACCTCGTGCCGGGGTCGGCGTGTCCAGCTCGCGCTCGACGAACACATCCGGGGCGCCGTATTGCTCGATGACCATGGCCTGCATGTGGGAAGACTCCTGAACAATGAGAAAGAAGCGAGCTTACTCCGTGTCATGCCTCAAATCAGCATCAGGTCAGCACCAGCTTGAGCACGATGAGGAAGATCACCGCCACCGTCAGCCACTTGACCCAACGCGCACCGGCAGGGCTCATGTTGACCCGCGCACCGAGGAAGGCGCCGCTCATGTTGCCGACCGCCAGTACCAGGCCATAGGCCCAGCGCACCTGACCATCGAACACGAAGACCGCCAGCGCCGGCAGGGTATACATCAACACGATGAAGACCTTGAAGACGTTGACCTGGGTCAGATCGATCTTGAGCAACCGGTAGAGCACCACGATGAACAGCACGCCGACGCCCACCTGAATGAAGCCACCATAGAGACCGATGCCGAACATCGCCAGCAGCACGATGGGAGTGATGCGTTCCGGCGTCAGCTCACGCGTGTCGATGCGCGGCGTCGGCAGCAGCATCATGATCGAGCACACCACCATCACCACGATCAGCACGCCCTCGAAGGCCTCGGCACTGATCCGGGTCGCCAGCCAGGCCCCCAGCATCGCGCCCAGCACGGCAGGCACGGCCAGTCGCCAGGCCACCCCCATGTTGTGCGCCCCCGCCTTGAGGAAGGTGCTGGTGGCAGTCGCACTCTGCAACGCGATCGCCACGCGGTTGGTGGCATTGGCCTGTGCGGGGGGCAGGCCGAGAAACATCAACAAGGGCAGCGTCAGCATCGAACCACCCGCCGAGAGCACATTGATGAAGCCGGCCACGCCACCCAGCGCGATCAGCGCCACCACGCTGATCAGATCAAGGCCGCCTGCCAGCCCTGCCACATCACTTGTCATGCCGACATTCCTTGTCTTGCCGTCTCAGGAAGCCAGAGCTTCCTGACGGCCACTCTGGCGCACGCTGTAGGTCAGCACGCCCAGGAAGATGGCCAGCCCGGCAATATCATAGGTCAGCTGACCATGCGGCCACAGCATCAGCGCTCCCAGCGGGAACATCGCCAGACGCAGCCACCAGGGCAGTTCGTGCTCCAGATAGCCTTCCATGCCCGCCACGATAGCGTAGATCCCGAACAGCGCGAACACGAAGACCGTCAGCATCTCACCGATGTCACCGGAGATCAGCGGACTCCAGGCGAACAGCAGCGGCACGATGTAGAGCCCCTTGGCGATCTTCCACGCCATCAGGCCTGTCTTCATCGGCGGTGTCTTGGCGATGGCGGCAGCCGCGAAGGCGGTCAGGCAGACCGGCGGCGTGACGTTGGAGTCCTGGGACAGCCAGAAGATGATCATGTGGGCACTCACCAGTGCCATGGTCAGCACGTGCGGCGACAGCGCCTGCTCATACAGCTGGCTCTGGAAGGTATCCGGCACCAGGGCCAGCAGTTCACGTGCGGCGTCCATGCTCATCGGCGCGCCCAGCAGGTCCAGCTTGTCAGGTGCCGCCAGCATGAAGATGGCCTTGGCCTGCTCCGGCAGGTTGCCCGCCGCCAGCAGATCCACCAGCTGGGAGTGCGCGATCAGGTTGTAGAGCGCCGGGGCGGACAGCGTGCCCAGCACGATATAGGACGCCGTCACCGGCAGCCCCATGCCCAGGATCAAGGACGCCAGCGCGACCAGGATGATGGTGATCAGCAGGCTGCCACCCGCCCAGTCGGTGATCATCAGCGAGAAGGTGTTGCCGATCCCCGTGGTGGAGACGACATTGACGATCAGCCCGACGGTGATCAGCAGAATCGCCGTGGTGGTCATGTTGCGCACCCCGGCCAGCATCGCCTCGATGATGTCGCCGAGCTTCATCGGGTTCTTCGACAGCCACGAGGCCGCGATGACGGACAGGATCGCGATGCCGGCGGCGTAGGTCGGCGTGAAGCCGTAGATCAGTGCACCGACCAGCACGAACAGCGGTGCCAGATAGTGCCAGCCATCCTTGAGCACGTCCTTGAGGCGCGGGCCCTGCGGGTCATCCAGCGCCGTGGCGTCGGAGCGCTTGGCCTCGATGCGCACGAACATGGCGACAGACAGGAAGTAGAGCAGCGCCGGCAAGGCGGCCACGCCGACGATGGTCAGGTACGGCACCTGGGTATAGGACGCCATGATGAAGGCGCCCGCGCCCATCACCGGCGGCATCAGCTGGCCACCGGTGGAGGCGGCGGCCTCCACACCTGCCGCGAAGCGCGCCGGGAAGCCGGCACGCCGCATCAGCGGGATCGTGATCACGCCGGTGGAGACGGTGTTGGCGACACTGGAACCGGAGACCGAGCCCATCAGGCCGGAGGCGAACACGGCCACGAAGCCCGGGCCACCCTTGAAGCGACCCGCCGCGCAGCGCGCCAGATCGATGATGAAGTCACCCGCGCCGGACTTGACCAGGAAGGCGCCGAACAGGATGAACATGAACACGTAGGACCAGGAGATGCGCGCGATGGAGCCCAGCATCCCTTCGCCGCCGATGAAACTTCTGAACAGCACCGTCTCCCAGGTCAGGCCCGGGAAGTTGAACACGCCACCGACATACTTGCCCCACCAGGCCACATAGGTCAGCGCGATCAGACACAGCACCGGGATGAACCAGCCGGTGGTGCGCCGCGCGAACTCGAGAATCAGCCCCACCGCGACGATGGAGACCACCCAGTCCGCGGGGGAGAACACGACCCCACGATCATAGAGCGCATCCTCGAAGCCGATCAGATAGAGACCGCAACCCAGTGCCGCCAGCCCCAGCATGACATCCACACCCAGCACCCAGCGCTTGGCACCATCACTGGACGGCGTCAGCATCGGGATGGTCAGCGCGCACAGCAGGCCGAACAGCCCGAAGTGCAACGCGCTCACCCACAGCTCCGACAGGGTCGAGATGGTGTTGAAGTACAGATGCGCCAGACAGATGACGATGGAAATCACGAACACGGCCCGCCCTAGCCAGGGCAGTTCCATGCGCCATGGCGCGGCTTCGACGGATTCATCGCGCACACCGGACAGGTCCGGCGCATCCGGCACGGCTTCAGTGGGACGAGAGGGCTCTGGCGAGCGGGAATCATGCATGGCGGTGCCTCAAGACGGGATCAGACAGCGATGGCGCGGCGGCGACGTGTGGCGTCATCAGGGGTGGGTCAGTCGGCGATCAGACGCTCAGGGATCTCGATGCCCTGCTCCTTGAAGTAACGCACGGCACCCGGGTGCAGCGGCAGCGGCAGACCAGCGATGGCCTTGTCGAGTGCCATGGCCTTGGTGGCCGGGTGGATGTTGTTCAAGAACGGCAGGTTCTCGTACATGGTCTTGGTGATCTGGTAGACGTCTTCTTCGGAGACGTCATCACGTACCACGAGGATGTTCGGCTGGGCGATGGTGTTGATCGCCTTGTCCTGGCCCGGATAGGTGCCAGCGGCGATTTCATACGGTGTCCACAGCTCGAACTGGGAATTGACCTTGGCCAGCTGCTCTTCGGTGAAGTCCAGCGTGGTGATCTCGTCACCGAGGTTGGCGTAGGCACGCGTCACGGCGGAAGCCGGTGCGCCTGCCGGAATGTTCATGCCATCGATGTTGCCGTTCTGCATCGCGTCGGCACTCGGGCCATAGCCCATGTAGGCCAGATTCATCTTGTCGGCATCGATGCCCAGCTGCTCGAGAATGAAGCGACCCGAGCCCTCGGTGCCGGAGTTCTTCTTGCCGATGGAGAAGCTCTTGCCATAGAAGTTGGTCATGTCCTCGATGGTGCCGGTCTTGACCTCATCGTTGCGTGCCACGAAGTGCTCGACGTTCTGCCACAGCATCGAGATGCTGCGCAGGTCCTTGTGCGCCTTGTTGACCGGCGGAGTGCCATTCCATGCCCAGGCGCCATAGAGGCCCTGGATGATACCGAACTGGGCCTGGTTCTCTTCCATCAGCTTGAGGTTCTCGCCGGAGCCGGCGGAGGAGATCGCGGACACCGAGATGCCGGCGGTCGGCTCGAGCTTGACCTTGATCAGCGTGGAAAGCGCCACACCGACGGGATAGAAGGTACCGCCGGTGGTCGCGGTACCCATGATGTACTTGCCTTCCGCCTGGGCTGCGGCACTGAGGCCCAGAGAGGCAGCGATGGCGAGACCGAGGCCGGCCTTGAGGAACTGGCGCTTTTGCATGGAATGACTCCTTGGCGGGCCTGCCGGGCAAACCGAAAAGTGGCAGGATTCTGCCGATCTGGTCACACTGGAGACATTCCGAGGAACGACAATGAATGATTTCACCCTGCACCCGCAGCTGGAGGCAGACACTCACTTCGTGGCCGATCTGGCATTGTGCAGCGTGCGCCTCATGAACGATGCGCGCTATCCCTGGTTGATGCTGGTGCCACGCCGTGCGGACATTCGCGAAGTCTATGAGCTGGACAGCCATTCCCAGCACCAGCTGTGGCACGAGACCACCCTGCTCGGCGAGCTGTTGATGCAGCTCAGTGACGGCGAAAAGCTCAATATCGGCACCCTGGGCAATGTCGTGTCACAGCTGCATGTACACGTGATCGCCCGCAGCAGCGATGATGCCACCTGGCCCGGGCCGGTCTGGGGAGTGGGACGCCCGAAGGCCTATGACAATGAAGCGCTCACCACGCTGATTGACACGCTACGCATGAAGATCGCCGAGCTGCCGACCTATTCCTTCTAGCGCGCTCTGCGCCGCGCGCCCGAACGGCGAGGCACCGCGTCCGGTGGGAGAGTCCAGCGCCTTGAGACTGCTGGCGACCAACAAAGCCCCGAACACGCTGATGACGATCCCGCCGAGCAGCCCGATCACCGCGGCCCATGGCCACTGACGAAGCACTCCGCCCGCTTCGCGCTTGCCGGTCAGACGCGCCGTGCCCGCCGCCAGACGCCCGCTGGCCTTCATCAGCAGCGTGGCCATCGCCACGCTGCCCACCGTCAGCGCGGTGCCCAGTGACATCGCCAGCACCGCCAGTACCCCGCTGCCGACCAGATTCAGCGCCAGCGCGGCCAGCAATACCAGAATCGCGCCGGAACACGGCCGCAGGCCGATCGCCAGCACCGCCATGCCCATGGTGCGCCAGTCGCCGCTGGCCTGCTCCGCCGTCACGCCATGCGCATGGCCGCAACCGCAGTCATGCCCGTGTGAATGATCGTGGCCGTGAGAGTGGTCGCGACCATGCGACGGCTCGGACCTGCCCGAGCACCTCACGCCCGGCCCAGTCGAGCAGTCCCGCCCCCAGCCCCACCAGCACCAGCGCACTCACGCCCTGCAGCAAGGCCGCCAGCAGCGAGAGCCATAGCGCACGTCGCCGCGCGATGGGCTGGCTGGCCAGCAGCGTACTGATCACCACCTTGCCATGGCCGGGGCCCGCCGCATGCAGCACTCCGTAGGTGAAGGACAGCCCGATCAGCGCCCAGGGGGTGCCGGGGTGCGCGGCAAGCTCGCTCATGGCACGCCCGAGCGAGCGCTGAAAACGCGACTGTTCAGCGAAGATCCAGCCCAGCGCCTCACCCCAGGCCTGTACCAGACTCGGCCACAGGGCCATGCCCAGCACGATCAATCCGAATCCGAGGGCCAGCCAGCCGGCCAGGCGTCGCCCTCGCGAAGAGGCCGGCTTGAGCAGGCCATCACGCATGCCCTTGAGGCTTTTGACATCCCCAAGCCCGGTGGTGTCCTTGTGCTCATCGCTCATCGAGACGCCTCACAATGGACACTGCCGACATCGGCGAAATACTGGCCAAGATCCATCGGCGCGGTGGCATTGATATCCAGCATCGAGGCCTCGGCGACCTTCTGGGGATCCGGGTCTGCCTTGGCGATCTTCGCCGTACAGTCCATCGGCACCTGCTGCGAGGACAACCCCTTGATCACCAGCCCTTCCTGGACGGCGATCGCATCCGGGTCATGCAGGATCTCGATGTAATAGGTGGGATCATAGATGCGATAACTGAGCGTATGGCCGGCCATCGGCACGGGTTCGGCCAGAGGCAGTTCCATCTGGAAGGCGACGCGCTCCCCCTTGAGCCAGGTGGTCTGGCGTGTCGCCTCTCCCAGCGCCACCGGCGCTCCGTCACGCTGAACATGGGTGTAATAATCGAACTGGGAAAGATTGGCGAGGATCTCGCTGCCCAGCGCATCCAGGCGCTGCTCCATGCTGGTATCGTCCTGCAGGGCGGCCAGCTCCTGCCGCAGCGTCAGGCTATAGAAGGGGTCCAGCAACCAGTACTGACGCAATGCCACCGCCCGCCCCTGATCATCCAGGCGCAGGGTCACGCGCAGATCCACCCAGCCATGCGGATGGGCAAGCGCCGGTTGACTGACCATCAGTCGGCCGCCATGAGGGTCGTCAGCTCGCCCCGGACGAAGGGCAGGTCAGGAACCTGATGAACGTCGGCGGCCTGGCGGCTGAAATGCGCCATCAACAACGGGATATCCTCGCGCCGCTCACGCAGTGTCGGCGTGACCAGCTCGATCTCCGCCAGCGCGTGCCCCCGCGTCAGCCCCAGCGTGCCGGAGGCCACCAAGGCCTGGACGCTGCACTCGGCGCTGAAGACCACCCGCGGCGCGCGACGTCCGCCCTCGGGCTGAGCGTTCAGCCAGGCGTCCAGCCACTGCCACTGCTCACGGCTCAGGACGTCGACGTCATGCAGCAACAGGGTATTCATCTCGGGAGCGGCCTGAAGAGCCTCATCAATCGCCTCGGACAATGCTGCGCCGCTCGACGCCGCGCCGCTCGACCGGCGCATGCTCGGCGAGTGCCAGCGCCGTGGTGGTCCGCCCGCTGCCCGACTCCCCCGTGATCCAGACGCGTGCCGGATGCCCCTTGAGCTCCAGTATCTGCTCGCGCAACTGACGTATCTTCGCGCTTTCACCACGTAGCAGACCGGCAAGCCCCCGCACGCTCAGGCGACGACGCAGCCGCTGGTTCTCATCGCTCAGCCGCCGGCCTGCCAGCGCCTGACGCAGCTTGAGCTCGAGCGCTTCCGGGTCAAAGGGCTTCTCGATGAAATCGCGCGCTCCGCCCTGCATGGCCGAGACCGCAGTGGCCACATCGCCATGCCCTGTCATCATCAGCACCGGCAGCTCCGGCGCCTCGAGCGTGAGCCGTGACAGCAGCGTCAGCCCATCCATGCCCGGCATGCGAATGTCACTGATCACCACACTGACCGGCTCGCCGGCGGCCAGCGCTTCCAGCAAGGCCTCGGCTCTCGGGAAGCATCGCAGGTTGAGGTCCGCAAGTTCCAGCCACTGAGACAGCGATTCCCGCACGGCCGGGTCGTCGTCCACCAGCCAGATGGGCGCCTCGCGGGTCAGCTCATGATCCTGAGTCAGGCGCGCTGCTGACCCTCCAGCGCATCCACGGCATTGCGGATCAGATTGGTGAGCAGCTGCTCGAGGCGCGCCTGCTCTCCTATCACCCGCACCTCTGGCATCAGTCCCTGCCGCTCGATCACGAGCCCCAGAAGCTCGCACCGCTCATCAAGCAGTTCCAGGGCGTACTCGATGCGAGGCACCAGTGCCAGCGGCGCTGGCGGCTGCTGACTGGCCGGCCGCACGAACACCCGCAACTGGCGGATCATGTCGCCCAGACGCTCGGCCAGTGCCGCGATACGCGTGAAATTGCCGCTCGCCGCTTCGGCGGCACGTGGCAGCAGCTCCGGGCGGGTCGTCGCCTGAGACACGCCACGCGTCAGCAACTTCCCGCCACTGGCGGCATAGGTGCGAATGCCGACCAGCGGCTGATTGAGTTCATGGGCAATGCCGGCAGCCATGGTGCCCAACGCCGCCAGCTTGCCCGCCTGCACCAGCTCGTCACGGGTGGCCTCAAGCTCGCGGGAGCGCTCGGCGACACGCTCCTCGAGACGCTCGTTGATCTCACGCATGACCACCGCCTCACGCCGGATGAGCCGAAGGCGCGCCTGACGCTCGCGCATCCACAGCGCCAGCATGCCCAGCCCCAGCAGTACCGCCAGCCCGGCCAGCATGGTGTTGCGCGCCTGTATATAGAGAGGCCGCAGCGGCATCAGAAAGTGCAGTTGCCAGGCCAGCGGACCACTGAACAGCGACTCATCCAGATAGCGCTGGCCCCCAGCACCAGACTGCCGTCTTCCAGCGAGCGCGCCAGCGGGGAGAGCGGCGCCCCGCGGAATTGCTGCTGCGCCCGGATGTCGTCGAGAGCGGCGGGCGCGAGAGGTTCGAGGGTGCGGTATTTCCAGCTCCGCCGTGAGGCCAGCAGCACGACACGATTGGCATCGGCCAGCAGTACCGTTTCGCCGGCCTGGCGCCAGGTATCCTCCAGCGCCTCCAGCGAGACCTTGACCACCAGCACGCCCAGCGGCTGGCCGTCCGCCCCCGCCACGGGCGCGGACACGAAGTAGCCGGGGCGCCCCGTGGTATTGCCCACCGCAAAGAATTCCCCGCGCCCGCCCGCCATCGCATCCAGGAAATAGGGCCGGTAGGCGTAGCGATGGCCCACGAAGCTGTCAGATTCATCGAAGTTGCTCGCGGCCAGCGTCACGCCGGAGGCATCCGTCAGGAAGATCGCGGCGGCGCCGGATTCCCGGGCCACACGCTGCAGGTGCCAGTCGAGACGATTGCCGGACTCGGCGATATCGGCGGCGATCATGGCGTGCCGATCACCGGCACGGTACGTGCGTTCAGCGCCACTGCCACGTCCACCAGCAGGTTGTCGAGACGCCCCGGCGCGATCTCGGCGCCATTGCTGTCACCCGTCACGCTCAGACGAATCTGGCCGTTCACCTCACTCACCCAGGCGTCGAGGGTCAGCGGTGGTCTGGCGGCGTAGCTGGCATCCAGCCGCTCGAGATCCGGGTCTGCCCGCTCGATGATGAAGCCGCGCTCCGCAAGCGTGGTCATCAGCGTGACGAAGACCTGCCGGGAGGTCAGCGTGCCGCTGTCGGGCGCGATCACCGCGGTACGGGAGTCCGGCGCATGGGTCGGCTGTGTCATGCAGCCGCCCAGCGACAGCAGGGCGTTCATCAGCGCACCTCTCGAGGATCACGGCCCGCCAGCGCGGCTTCCAGCTGACGTTCGATCTGTTGACAGCTCTCGCTGAGATTCTGTGGTCGAGCATCGATGACATACCCGCCCTGGTTGATGACCTGCTCATCACGGATCACGCGCACTCGCTCGTCCGGTGCCACCAGCGAGATGCGCTCGAAACTGATCGGGTCGTCCCGATAGACGTCATTGCCCACCCCGACACCGATGCCACGCCCGGCGGCCACGCCGTAGCCCACCGAGAACCCGATGCGAGAGCCGAAGGGCCCCTCGATGGCCCCGAGTCCCGGTTGGTCGACCTTGCGCTCCCCGGTCACCAGGCCCAGCGACAGCTCACTTTCGCGCACCTTGTAGCCGCGGGCCTCCACGACCTCGGCGGCGGCGCGCAGCCACTGATCGGCATCGCCCTGACGCGGGAAGATGCAGGCCGCAGGCAGCGCTTCGCTGTCATGGGCAGATAGCGGGTCCTGACTCGTCAGCGTGGAACAGCCGCTCAACAGCAGCAGGCCCGAGATGAGCAGCCCCGTGCGAGACACATCATCGGTTACACATGGAAACGATATGGCGCGGACAACTCACGACGCCACAGGTTCAATAAGTTACCATTATCGTCGAACAGGCAATCAGGGAGAGAAATTTATGTCAGAAAATGCCGACCAACCTACGGTCGCGAAGATCAATCCACCAGTCTTCTTCGGCTCCGCCGTGGTGATACTGGCGTTCGTGATCTTCACCGTATCCATGCCCGAGACGGCGAACGTGGTCTTCGGCCACGTCCAGACCTGGATCATCGATACCGTCGGCTGGTTCTACCTGCTGGCCATGGGGCTGTTCGTGGTCTTCACGCTGGGGCTCGCCTTCTCGAAATCCGGTGACATCAAGCTGGGGCCGGACCACTCCGAGCCGGACTTCAGCTACGGCTCCTGGTTCGCGATGCTGTTTTCCGCGGGCATGGGTATCGGCCTGATGTTCTATGGTGTCGCCGAGCCGGTCTTCCACTTCACCGCACCGCCCGTGGGCGATGCCGGTACCGTGGAAGCCGCTCGCGAGGCCATGAAGACCACCTTCTTCCATTGGGGCATCCACGCCTGGGGCGTCTATGCCGTCGTGGCACTGGCGCTGGCCTACTTCAGCTTCCGCCACAACCTGCCGCTGCGCATCAGCTCCGCGCTGTACCCGCTGATCGGCAAGCGCATCCACGGCCCGATCGGTCATGCCGTCGACATCTTCGCCGTCTTCGGCACCATGTTCGGGGTGGCCACCTCGCTGGGTCTGGGGGTGCTGCAGGTCAGCTCCGGTCTGCATTATCTGTTCGATATCGACAACAGCCTGACCACCCAGGTCATCCTGATCGCCATCATCACCGGCCTGGCGACCATCTCCGTAGTCATGGGGCTGGACGGCGGCATCCGTCGTCTCTCCGAGCTGAACCTCGGTCTTGCGCTGGCATTGATGCTGTTCGTGCTGTGCGTTGGCCCGACCATCTTCCTGCTGCAGACCCTGATCCAGAACATCGGTGGCTACCTCAGCGAAGTGGTCGACAAGACCTTCAACATGTTCGCCTACATCCCGGAAGACGGCCCGTCCGAGTGGCTGGGTGGCTGGACCCTGTTCTACTGGGGCTGGTGGATCGCGTGGTCCCCGTTCGTCGGCATGTTCATCGCACGCGTCTCGCGTGGTCGTACCATCCGTGAATTCGTCTATGGCGTGCTGTTCGTGCCGATGGGCTTCACCTTCATGTGGCTGACCTTCTTCGGCGACAGTGCACTGCACCTGTTGATGACCGACGCCGCTGGCAATCTGGCCGAGGCCGTCTCCGCGGATGCCTCCGTGGCACTGTTCAAGTTCCTGGAACTGTTCCCGTTCGGTAGCGTGACCTCCCTGCTGGCCACGGTGCTGGTGGTGACCTTCTTCGTCACCTCCTCCGACTCCGGCTCATTGGTCATCGACATGCTGACCTCGAAGGAAGGCGATGAATCTCCGGTCTGGCAGCGCATCTTCTGGGCCGTGTCCGAAGGTTTCGTGGCCGTGGCGCTGCTGATGGCCGGGGGTCTCGGCGCACTGCAGACCGCCTCGCTGGCCTCTGCTCTGCCCTTCGCCATCATCCTGATGTTCGTCTGCTACGGCCTGCTCAAGGCGCTGCGTCTTGAAGGCGTCAAGCAGCGCTCCATGCAGCATCTCAGCAACACGCCGGGGCATACCGCCGGTGGTGCACGCAGCTGGCAGAAGCGCGTCCAGACCCTGGTCGAGACGCCGCAGCAGAAGAATGTCGAGCAGTATCTGTCGGATGTCGTGACGCCGGCGCTGTCGGATGTCGCCAAGGAGTTCGAGGCGCAGGGACTGGATGTGCGCGTCAACGACGAAGATGACCGCAGCTATCTGCAGGTCAGCCATGGCGACGAGATCGACTTCATCTATGGCGTACGTGTCCGCGAGTATGCGGCACCGGCCTTCGCGCTGCGCAACGTCAAGCGCAAGGGCACCAGTGACGTGGAGCGCCAGTACCGGGCCGAGGTCTTCCTGCGCGAAGGCGGCCAGACCTATGACCTGATGGGCTACACCAAGGAGCAGGTCATCGGTGATGTACTGGATCAGTACGAGAAGCACATGCACTTCCTGCACATGGCGCGCAACTGACGCCTGAGCGTTGCTGAAGTGATGACAGCTGCTGGTCTGGCTGTCGCAAAGGCCCCGCCCCGTGCGGGGCCTTTGCGTCATTCTCAAGGAGAGTCTTCATGTCCACCGATACCAATGCCATTGGCCTGCATACTTCCAGCGCAACCCAGCTGGCGGAGCACCTCAATGTGCTGCTGGCCAACTACCAGACCTTCTACATGAACGCGCGTGGCTATCACTGGAACGTGAAGGGCAACCAGTTCTTCGAGCTGCACGTGAAGTTCGAGGAAACCTACACCGACCTGCTGACCAAGGTCGACGAGATCGCCGAGCGCATCCTGACCCTGGGTCACGAGCCGATGCACGCCTACAGCGATTACGCTCGCGTGGCGACCATCAAGGAAGACACCCACGTCAGCGATGGCACCGCTTGCGTCAAGGGTCTGCTCACCGGCTATAAGTCCCTGATCGAGCTGCAGCGTGAAATCCTCTCCGTCGCCTCCGATGCCGACGATGAAGGGACTGCCTCGCTGGTCGGCGACTACATCCGCGAGCAGGAAAAGACGGTCTGGATGCTGTCCGCCTACCTGGGCGAGTGAACCAGGAGGGTTGCATGTCACTGCCGCTGACACGTCTGCTACGCAAGTTGCTGCATGTGGCTGCCAAGCCCATGCGCCATGCCCAGGGCAAGGATGGTTGCGTCATCCATGCCTATCGTGGCTATGGCTCACACAATGAAGCCTTTCTGATGGGCCGCATCTTCCAGCAGCCCGGCTCGCGCAGTCAGCTGGCGCCCGGGGCCGGGCGCGACCTGATGGATGTCGGCCGCCGTCTGCTGCGCTGGGGCAAGGGCGGCGTGGAGGTGGACGTCAGCCTTGGCGGCAACCAGACCACGGTCGTCACCGACCGCGATGGCTACTTCAGCGTCCACCTGCCTCTGCTGTCGCCCTTGGCAGATCAAGGCCAATGGCAGACGGCACGGATCACCGCCCGGCCGCCGAAGCAGGCCGCTGTCGAGGGCGAGGCCCAGGTCTACCTGCCACCGGCCAGCACCCGGCTGGGCGTGATCAGCGATATCGACGACACCGTGATGTACACCGGTGTCGCCAACAAGCTCAAGATGCTCTATCGGCTGTTCATCGAATCCGCCGAGCGACGCACTGCCTTCCCGGGAGTCGCCGCGCTCTATCAGGCGCTCCACGAGGGCAGCGACGGTCAGCAGAGTCGCCCGCTGCTCTACGTCTCACGCGGCCCCTGGAGCATCTATGAGATGCTGGAGGTGTTCTTCCAGCACAACCGCATCCCGGTCGGCCCCATCCTGTTCCTGCGCGAATGGGGGCTGACGCTGCAGCGCCCCCTGCCCAAGCGCTCGGAAGACCACAAGCAGGCGCTGATCGAGAAGATGCTCGACCTGTATGACGAGATGCAGTTCCTGCTCATAGGAGACAGCGGTCAGCATGATCCGGAGGTCTATGCCGATGTCGTGCGCCGTTACCCGGGCCGCATCTGCGCCATCTACATTCGCCAGATCGGTGACTCCGAATCGCGCAAGGCAGAGCTGGCCACGCTGGGCGAGGAGCTCTCCGCACTGGGCTGCGACATGCTGTTGAGCACCGACAGCCTCGACATGGCGCATCATGCACACGCCAATGACTACATCGATGCCGCCAGTGTCGAGATGGTACGTGCCGAGATCGAGCATCAGCGCGCCGAAGAGCCTGTCTGAACAACGACAAGACGCGAGACGCACAACGCAGGTCTCCGTCTTGCGTTGTGGCCAGCTGGCAATGAGGCCAGCTGGCAAGATCAGGCGATACGTGAGCGAATCAGGTGATCCAGTGACAGACGCCCCGGGCCCTGCAGCACCAGTACCAGCAGACTGGACAGCCACAGACCGTGGGTTACCCAGGCTTCCGGGTAGACGAACAGCTGAATGGTCAATGTCATGCCGGCCAGACCCAGCGCGGCAAGGCGGGAGCCCAGGCCCAGCCACAGCATCAGCGGGAAGAGATGCTCGGCAATCGTGGCCAGATAGGCGGCCAGTACCGGCGGGACCAGCGGCAACGCGTA
Organism: Cobetia sp. ICG0124; assembly: GCF_004006355.1. Classification (NCBI taxonomy): domain Bacteria; kingdom Pseudomonadati; phylum Pseudomonadota; class Gammaproteobacteria; order Oceanospirillales; family Halomonadaceae; genus Cobetia; species Cobetia sp. ICG0124. The sequence goes on from NZ_CP024893.1 coordinate 3,079,073, forward strand.
TTCGTACTCGAACAGGAAGAAGGTACTTTCCTTGAGCGCGAAGCCGTCGACCTTGGTCTGCGCTGACATGAAGAACACGGCGCCAATGACGATGCGCATCAGGATCAGCACGGCATCCATGCGCAGATTTTCCAGCCAGACGAACACGTTCAGGACTTGCCCCGCCACACCGGTACGGACCGCGGGCGTCGTGGATGACTCAAGGCTCATGATGAGGCCTCCTCAAGGATGCGCCAGTGCGCGAGAAAAAGGGCGACACTAGTCCGGCGCGAGAAACACGCCACTTGCCAGCAGAGGGGCCAGCAGCTGCCCCAGGTCCTGCTCGGGATGGACATCCGCCAGCATGGCGGCCGCATCCGCGAGCGATTCACCCGCCAACAGCAGGTCGAGCAACCAGGCAGCCGCCTCTGACAGCACCGTCACCTGAACCTCCAGGACCGGACGGGTGATCAGCAGGTTCTCGGGCCGCGCGACATCCAGGCCTTCAAGGCTGGCTCCCTCATTCTGGTGGCGCTGCCATACCTCGAAGATCGCATGCTCCAGGCGCAGCAGACCTGCCGCGGGATGAGGCAGGAAGGTCAACGCCATCACCGCCTCGGGTGACAGCTGCGCCAGCCTGGCCGGTGCCAGCACTTCAGCGTCGGCGGCGTGATAGGCCGTGAGACGCGCGGCCTCGAACCGCGCCAGATCCACCGCGTAGAACGGCAGCTGAGCGGCCGATGCCTGTCGATGCTCGACCAGCGTCGTCAGAGTCGTGTGCAAGGTCTCGGCAAGCCCCGCCCCGTACTCCATCATCAAGGGCGATTCCGGCAGGTGACGGCGTGAGTGATCATGCGCCAGTGCCGCGAAGAAGCGCTCGCCCACGACCTGACGCGTCACGGGATAGGCGTCCTGCAGCGCGGAGATCAGGCTGGCCCAGACATTGTTGCGATAGACGTCAAGACGCCCCTGATGTGCCGCCTCGATGCCCGGCAGATGACGGTCAGGCTGCTCAAGCGCCGTGATGAAGGCCCGCTGCCAGGTGAGCTGCTGAACCAAGGCGCTCTGCAGAACCTGCTCGGCCCGAGCCGTCTGCCCCAGCAACACCTCCAGCGCCGGCACCTGGGTATCCCACTCGATCAGGGTCGGGCGCGGCCCGACTCGCTGGATGAAGTCGGCATACAAGGCCCATACCGCCTCGCAGACCGGCGCACCGTGATTGTCGATCAGCAGGCCTTCGCGCTCATCGACGACATGACCCGCCAGATGGATCTCGCCGACGGCCGCGGCCGGGATCGACTCAAGCCAGGCCGCAGGATCGACACCGATGTTGTGCGCCGAGACGAAGACATTGTTGACGTCGATCAACAGTCCACAGCCGCTGCGCTCGACCAGGCGAGTCAGGAAATTCGTCTCGGGAATCAACTCCGCGCCCAGAGCCTGCGCATCAAAGCGCAGATAGTGTGCGGGATTCTCGATCAATACCTGGCGGCCCAGGCAGTCCTGCAGCCGCATCAGGTTATCGCTGACCCGTGCCAGCATCGCGTCGGTCAATGGCACCGGCAGCAGGTCGTTGTAGAAGTGGCCGCTATGGCCGGCCCAGGCCAGATGCTCTGACACACTGGTGGGCGGGTGACGCTCGCAGAGCGCTCGAAGGCGCGCCAGATGCGCGGCCTCCAGCGGACGATCCGATGCCAGCGACAGGCCGACACCATGGATCGACAGCGGATACTCCTGCAGCGCATCCAGCCGCGCATGGGGAGCTCCGCCTGCGCCCATGTAGTTCTCGGCATGAATCTCGAGGAACCCCAGCGCCGGCCGTGATGACATCAGCTCCCTGACATGCTGCGCCTTGAGGCTGATTCCCGTGGCCATGTCATCGAACGACGGCAAGGCCGTACCGAAATCCGGGCTGCGGGAGGTGGGGGATGACTCGTGCATGACGACCTCTCGATTCTGCGAGCGTCCGGCGGAGGGGTGAGACACCCGCCCACCGGACGTCAGGTTCGGGGGAGACCCGAGGCGTGATGCTTACTTGATCTCTTCCAGGCTGCCGGTGCCAGTGGGCGTTTCGATGGAGGTGCAGGTACCTTCCGGGACCAGCTTCCAGGCATTGCCCTGATAATCGACGGTCGAAGTGCCGGCACAGGAGGTGCCCGGGCCTGCAGCGCAGTCATTCTCACCGGCCAGCGACACGCCATAGCACTTTTCCATGCCTGCGGCATGCGCCGGAATGGAGACCACGGCGGCAGACAGCGCTACGGCGGTACCGAGGGCGGAAGCCAGGGCGAAAGCGGTCTTGGCGGACTTGTTGGACTTGGTAGACATGGGCACATCTCCTGAGAAAACGCTCATTCATGAGCTGAAAGTTGTTCATTTGTCATTTTCGCCCCATTACCGCAGGCTCAAACCAACTTACGGGGAGGTCCGGAGAACGGATGCAGAAGATGTCGAATTTTTTGCCGGACTGCGATGTCGGGCCAGAGACCGGCCCCTGGTGATGCAGGGAGTCACGGGATTGACGCACCAGGGTCTCGGGCAACGGCTTCTTCATGCGCGCACCGAGCTCCAGTAGCTCCTCGGCACGGCTGATCAGGTTGCCGCGCCCGCTGGCCAGACGCTTCATGGCGGTATCGTGCGCCTCGCGGGTACGGCCCAGCTGGCTACCAAGCTCCTCGAGGGATTCGGCAAGTCCGCGGAACTTGTCGAGCAGCGCCCCGGCACGCTCACCGATCACGCGCGCATTGTCGTTCTGGCGCTCCAGACTCCACAGACTGGCCACGGTGCGCAGACTGGCCAGCAAGGTGGTCGGCGTCACCATCACCACGCCCTGGGTGAAGGCGTCCTGGAACAGGCTGTCGTCATGCTCGAAGGCCAGCGCGAAGGCGGGCTCCATCGGCAGGAACAGGAACACGAAATCCGGTGACCCCAGCCCCTCGATGGCAGGATAGTTGCGCCGCGCCAGTCCCGTGACGTGGCCGCGCACCGAGGCCAGATGCGCCCTCAGGGCTCGCGCCCGCGCCGTCTCATCCGCGGCATTGACGTAGTCGGTGTAGGCGCTCAACGAGACCTTGGCATCGATGATCAGATGCTTGTTGTCCGGCAGGTAGACGATGGCATCCGGGCGCTGGCGCCCGCCTTCACCGCTGAACGACACCTCGCGCTTGAACTCGATCCCCTCTCGCAGGCCGGAGCGCTCGAGCACGGTCTCCAGAATCATCTCGCCCCAGTTGCCCTGCATCTTGCTGTCGCCCTTGAGCGCACGTGACAGATTGGCCGCTTCCTCGGTGATCTGGCGATTGAGTCCCGCCAGCTGGTCGAGCTGACTCTTGAGGCTGGTGCGTTCGCGTACCTCCTCGCCATGCAGCTGCTCGAGGCGCTGACGAAAGTCCCCGACCTGCTCGCGAAACGGCTTGAGCAACTGTTCGAGCTGGGCACCACTGGCGGCGGTGAAACGCTGCTGGCGCTCCTCGAACACCTTGCCTGCCAGCTGCTCGAATTCCTGACTCAGGCGTTCGCGGGAGTCGTTGAGCAGTGCCAGCTGCTCGGCGTGATGAGTGGCCTCCTGACGCTGACGCGTGACCAGCGAGGCATGCGTCTCGCGCAGCTCGGCGTAGCGCTCGGTCAATGTCTCGAGACGCTCCTCACGCTCCAGCAGCTGGGCCTCCAGCACTTCCTGCTGGCGGGTCAGGCTGCGTGCCAGGGTCTGCTGTTCACTCAGCGCACGCGACTGTTCATCAAGCCGCCCCTGCAGCGATTCGCGCAGCGTGGCGAGCTGTTCCGTCAGCGCATCGCGCGCCTGGCGCGCCTCCTCCAGCGACTGGCTCAGATGGCGTTGCTGCTGCTCCGCCTGCTGCCCATCCAGTGCGGCACGCTGCTCGACCAGGGCCGCCCGCTGCTCGGCCTGTTGCTGTAGCTCCCGCGCCTCTTCAAGCGTCTGCTGCAACGCCTGCCGGGTTTCGTCACTGCTCTCTTCGAGAGCGTGAAGCTGCTCGCGGGTTCGCCGCCAGCCCAACCCCAGGATCAACGACAGCATCAACAGCACGCCGACCAGCAACCACATCACGGCGGAAGATTCAGAAAGCAGAGGCATCGGGCACTCCATGGCCGGTGAAAACGCAGTGGGGTCACCCCCTTGAAAGTCAGTATCGCGCATCCATGTCTTGAGTGTCAGGGCACGAAAGGACGGGATTTCGCTGCATCAACGTGGGGCGCTCACCTCAGTGAGTAACGCATGCTGAGAGCAGAATTTTTCCCTTCTCTGCCCAACACGCTCGCAAGAGCCGAAGCACGGAAAGGAGATTTGCATGACACAGCAGACCGATCAGCAGACACGTCAACAACTGCAAGGTAAGCGCGTGGCCATTCTCGCGACCCATGGCTTCGAGGAATCCGAGCTCGCGGTGCCGCGCGCCGCACTGCAGGAGGCGGGCGTCGAGGTACACATCGTCTCGCCGGAGAAAGACGGCATCCGCGCCTGGGCCGAGACGGATTGGGGCGAGACCTACCAGGTCGACACCTCGCTCAGCGATGCCAGCGAACACGACTATCACGGTCTGGTACTGCCGGGCGGCCTGTTCAATCCCGATACCCTGCGCCAGGACGAGACCGCACTGAACTTCGTGCGCAGCTTCTTCCAGGCCCACAAGCCGGTGGCCGCCATCTGTCACGCGCCGTGGATCCTGATCAACGCCGGGGTGGTCGAAGGCCGCAAGATGACCTCCTTCCCCTCCGTCGCCCAGGACCTGCGAAACGCCGGTGCCGAGTGGCAGGACAGCGACGTCGTGTGTGACAGCGCGCTGGTCACCAGCCGCAAGCCGGATGACCTCGATGCCTTCAATGCCAAGCTGCTCGAGGAGCTCGCCGAGGGCAAGCATCAGCATCAACACGCCTGATCTCGCAGACCATCGAGCGTCACAGCACGCCGCAAAGCCGCCATGAGGCGATCAAGCGCCGCCATCTGAGGATGTTCGACGAGCCGCGGGTGGAGCGCCATCACTCTCGCCACGACACACGTCACCGCATTCCCCCACGACACACGTCACCGCATTCCCCAGCACCGCTACTACCAACATGAGCGCTACGCGCCTCATCAGTATCGACAATACGATTCGCGCCGCCATGACCTGCGCCGCCGTCACGATGGCGTGAGCATCGGCTTCCCGGCGATACGCATCAATATCCACTGAGCTGACGCACTCTCGAAGTGCCCAGCCAGCGCGCGGCTCGGCAAGCGTCGTGATCAGTCCCTTGAGCACCTGCCAGAATTCCCCGACCGAGTCGACCTCGACGCGCTCGCTGGGCGAGTGCGCACCGCGAATCAAGGGGCCGAAGGAAATCATCTCGAGCTGGGGATACTTGGCCCCCAGGATGCCGCATTCCAGACCGGCATGGATGACCTTGATCTCCGGCGCGCGGCCGGTGACGCGCTCGTGCAGGCGGCAGAATCGCGCCAAAAGCTCCGCCTCAGGCTGCGGCTGCCAACCCGGGTAGGCATTCTCGGCCTGAGTGTGCGCCCCCAACAGGCCGAACAGCCCGCGGATGCGCTGCTCCATCATGGAGACCGCATCATCACGCAGCGAGCGCACCAGGGCGCAGAGATGGAAACTCCCCTCACGCAGCTGGACCACACCGAGATTGTTGGAGGTTTCCACCACGCCTTCCACGGCTGCGCTCATGCGCTCCACGCCATAGGGCGCGGCATCCAGTACGGCGACAAGCCGCTGGGTATCCTCGACGGACAGGGCACTCTCGGCATTGCCGCGCGTCACGCTGAGGGTGACGTCCGGGTCCGTGTCACGCAGCTCATCGCGAATCTGCGCCTCGAATTCCGCCAGGCGCTGGCGGGCTGCCGCGACACGCTCATCGAACAGCACCACGCCGACGGTCGCCTCGCGTGGCAGTGCATTGCGCAGCGTACCGCCAGACCAGCTGACCAGACGCGGCGAGAATTCCGCCAGCGCCACCAGTGCCCGTGACATCAGGCGGTTGGCATTGCCGCGCCCACGATGGATGTCGAGCCCGGAATGTCCTCCGACCAGCCCGCCGATGGTGAGCTCAAGCTCCGCCTCGGCATCCTTCAGCGAGGACGTGGCGAATTCGTGCGCGACATTGATGTCCGCACCGCCAGCGCAACCGATATAGACCTGGCCACGGTCCTCCGAGTCCAGATTGAGCAGGTAGCGCCCTTCCAGCCAGCCTTCGGCCAGATTCAATGCGCCGCCCATCGAGGTTTCTTCCTCGAGGGTGAACAACGCCTCCAGCGGACCATGCACCAGCGTCTCGTCTTCCAGCACCGCCAGCGCCGCGGCGACGCCGAGGCCATTGTCGGCGCCCAGCGTCGTGCCGCGCGCCTTGAGCCAGCCATCCTCGAGATAGGTCTCGAGCGCATCACGGGTGAAGTCATGGCGGGAGTCACTGGCCGCCTGGGCCACCATGTCGAGATGCCCCTGCAACACGATCCCCGGCGCGCTCTCATGGCCGGGGGTGGCCGCCTTGCGCAGACGCAGGTTGCCGAAATCGTCGCGGTCATGCGCGAGGCCGCGCGACTGCGCCCACTCAATCAGATGCTCAACCAGTGCCGCTTCATGCCCGGAAGGGCGCGGGATATTGCACAGGGTACGAAAATGACGCCAGACAATGGCGGGTTCCAACGTGTCGATATGCTCATTCATGGCGAAGTTTCCTGTTCTTGTCATCCCCGAGCATACGGAACCGTCCACGGCCGTGGCTAGTGGTTGTCGGTGCCTGTCGATCAGTGACTGCGAATATGCAAGGATGAACCGGAGCCCTCATGCCCCGCCGACTTCTGCTGTTATCCGTCCTTTCCGCCACTGCTGGCCTGCTGATGCTGAGCGGCTGCTCGCCGATTCCCGACATGCCGGGACCGATCGGCATCCCCGGCCTCTGATCAATGATCGCCGGCAGGCAGGGCACCGTGCGCCTCGACGAGACGCCCTGCCGCCGCACGACACCAGCGATCACGCGCCTTGCGCCCCACGATGCCCTGACGCTGGGCCCAGTCGATGAAGGCTGGTGCATCCTGGCCGGCCAGGGCCAGTGCGAGTCCGTGACGCGCGGCCTCATCCAGTCCTCCCCCGTCGCCTTGCCCATCATCACCGCATGCTCGCCACTGGCCGCATCCCGCTTGAGCCCCATGCGCAGTGGCATGAAGCCCTGGGACAGCCAGAAGTCCACCAGTCCCGCCTCGGCCCCGAAACTGGTGCCGAGACGCGTGACACCCGCCAGCCGTGCCTGCTGCTCCAGCGCATTGAGCAAGCGCGCCCCCTGCCCACGCCGCCACAGTGCGGGATGTATCGCGATGCGCAGAATCCGCCACCAGCGCGTCTCGGCGGCCGCCTGATGTCCGGCATGCGCCGCCAGAGACTGCGCCAGCAGATGCCCGCGCGGCCGCCGCTGACCTCGCCAGATATCCTCTGCCAGCGGTGCAGGAAACCCGCCCTCCTCGACGGCCGCCACGACGCCCAGCCATGCCGGCTTGCCACTGGCGGTCTCCTGATGGCGAATCGCCAGCAGCCTGAGCCCCGGGGTATCCAGCAGCTGCCGCAGGTCCGCCGGCGTGGTGCGGTAATGCGCCTGCACCAGCAGGCCGAACAGCGACTCCAGCATCGCTTCATCGCGTGCCAGAGCGTCCCGATCCAGCACGACGACCTCACTGCCGGCCAGCCATTGCTCGACATCGCTGCGGTCCTCCATGACCGGCGCCAGCGTTGATGGCGGAGCCGAGAGCAACAACAGATCATCGATCAGCGCCTCCAGCGGATCACCGGACGCCCAGCGGACAGGCGTGGTCATCTCCAGCGCCTGCCAGCCGGGGCATTGACGCTCGAGATGCTGGCGGAAACGCAGCTGGAACCCTCGCCCGGTACCTTCATAGCCATGGACGGTGGTGGCGAAGGCGATGCGCGGAAAATGCGCCAGAGACGCCTTGAGCAACGGGGTGGGGATGGCGGCTGCTTCATCGACGAACAAGCGCGGCAGTGGCCCCTCCGGGCAGGCAAGGCGGGCGGCGGCGATGGCGTCCGGCGCCAGGAAACGCAGCTCGCTCGCAACCTCCGCTCCATCAGCTGTCCGCCGGGCTTGCGCGGGGTGCACTGCCGGCACGCAAAGCCGAAAGGCATTGCCCTCGCGGCGCCCCCGCGGCAGCAGCGCTGCCAGACGCGCGAAGACCGCGGCCACCGCCGCCGGCCGTGGCGCCGTCAGCCAGACACTTTCCCCCGCTGCCAGACAGCGTGCCGCGGCGATGCCCAGCGCGGCACTCTTGCCGCGGCCACGATCGGCACTGATCACCACCGGCTGGTTCGGGCGGAGCGCCGCCAGCGCGGCCACCACCTCGGCCTGATCTGACGTCAGGCAATCAGGGTCCGTGACCTCACCGACGCGGGTCGCTGCCTCCCCGGCGGGTGGCAGCGTCGGTAACGGTTCGCCCTGCGGCCAGTGCAGTACGCTGGCATCCGCCTGGAGGCGCCGTGCCAGCCGCGCCAGATAGCGCGCCGCAAGCTGCTCACGCGCGAATGGCCAGTGCGCCAGACGCGCGTAGTCGCCATCCGGCGCTGGCGCTGGCTCGGCGTCGGCCCAGGCGGCAGGCGTCACCAGCACCAGCAGTCCTCCCGCCATCAGAGTGCCGGCCACGGCCCCGAAGGCATCGGGATCAAGACCACTCTGCGGATGTGCGGCATCGAAGACGACCAATGCCTGCTCGCCGCCCAGCTGAGTGGCAGCCTTGGCCATCGCCAGCGAGCGCACGTGTGTCCCGCCCGGCGTCGTGATCGCCTCTCCGGCGCCCAGCCAAAGCGGAGCAGGCTCACGCGCTGGCCGCCCGTGCCCTCTCCGCCGCTGATCCACAGACAGGCGCGCTGATGCCGCGCGAGCAGGCGCTCATGCAGTGTCCGGCACCAGGCATCGATGGCGGGAGGGTCCAATGGGGCGGGGTAACGTGAAGAAGTCGTCATCATGGCGCGCAGCATGCCGCATGGTGACGTGGCAGACCAGACCCCGATGCCACAGCGTCATTTCGTCACCACTACTCTGCCCCGCGCGCTCAAGCCTGCCCTGCTCGCCCTGAGCCTGGCGGCACCGTTCGTGGCGGGCCAGGCCTCGGCACTGGAATACCCGATCGGCACTCCGGTCAAGGAAGGCGGCATGGAAATCGCGGCCGTCTATCTGCAGCCAGTGGTGATGGCCCCGGCAGGCAAGCTGCCGGCCAATCAGGCCGACATCCATCTGGAAGCCGATATCCACGCACTGATGGAAAACGACAACGGCTTCGCGCCGGGCGACTGGATTCCCTATCTGGGCATTCACTACACCCTGACCAAGCAGGGCAGTGATACTCCGATCGAAGGCGATCTGGTACCGATGATCGCCAACGACGGCACCCACTATGGCAAGAACGTCAAGCTGGATGGCCCGGGCAAATACCACCTGACCTTCGACATCCAGCACCCGGACATGCCGCGTCACATCGACAAGGAAACCGGTGTCGCCGAGTGGCCGGACACCATCACCACCGATTACGACTTCGTGTATGCCGGTGTCGGCAAGAAAGGCGGCTACTGAGCACCAGCCTCTGCCGACCCTCGCTCTGCTGCTGGCGGTACTGCTGCCGCGCGTGACGCTGGCCAGCGACATGCCGTCCTATGACCTGACGCTCACCAACGGCAAGCTCAGTCCCGAGGTGCTCAAGGTCAAGGCCGGCGAGAAATTCGTCATCCAGCTGCACAACGCGGGCAACACGCCCGCCGAATTCGAGAGCAATTCGCTGCGCAAGGAGAAGGTGCTGGCCCCGGGCGTGAAATCCTTCGTGGTGATCCACCCCTTGCGTGCCGGCAGCTACGACTACTTCGATGACTTCCACCTGCCGGATGCCCGCGGCAAGGTCGTCGCAGAACATGTTTGATCAGGTTCTGTTTATCGTCTGGCGCGAAAGCGTCGAAGCCATTCTCGTCATCGGCATCATGCATGCCTGGCTGGTGCAGTCGGGCACGCGCGCCGGGCTGCGCTACCTGTGGGGTGGGGTCGTTGCCGGGCTGGTGCTGGCCGGGCTGATGGGCGCGGCCCTGATGGGCGCCAACACCTGGCTGACCGGCACCGCCCAGGAAGTCTTCCAGGCGGCGCTGGTACTGATCGCCTGCCTGCTGATCACCCAGATGGTGCTCTGGATGCGGACCAAGGGCCGGACTCTCAAGACAGAACTCGAGAGCGGCCTGGCCGAGGCCGTCTCCTCCGGCAGCTACTGGGGGGTCGCGGTACTGGTCGCCATCGCCGTGGCACGTGAAGGTGCGGAAACCGTCGTCTTCCTCTACGGCATGGGCGCCGCCAGCCTGCAGTCCGGTGGCATCGGCAGCTTCTCTCTCGCGGCCTTCATCGGTTTCGCGCTGGCAGTGGCGACCTTCATGGCCCTGCAGCTGGGTTCGCGCCTGTTCTCCTGGAAGCTGTTCTTCCGTGTCACGGAAGTCCTGCTGCTGCTGCTGGCCGCGTCATTGTTGATGTCAGGGCTTGAGCAGCTCATCGGCCTGGGCTATCTGCCGGCCGGTCTCGACCCGCTGTGGGATTCCAGCTGGCTGCTCGATGATGGCAGCGGTCTCGGTGGCCTGCTGGCGACCTTCGCCGGCTATCGCGCCTGGCCCGCCACCACCATGGTGCTGGGCTATGCCCTCTACTGGGTCATCGTCATCACTCTGATGAAGCGCCAGCGCAAGGTGGAGCGCAAGGATCAGCGCAAGCAGCTCACCGCCCGCGCGCGCAGCTGATGCCCGTCCCGAGCCACGCGTATCGCGCGTTTCGGCCAGGCGATGCAACAGCGGCGCGGCCTGATCCAGCTGATCCAGTGGCTGGTGGTGGGCATCTACGCCTTCCTGCTGGTGGTGCCGGCATTGCTGCCGCTGCCCGACTATCAGGCGCACATCCTCACCAATCTGACGGTGTTCGCCGAATTCGTGTTCTGGGGGCTGTGGTGGCCCTTCGTGCTGATCAGCATGGTGCTGATGGGCCGGGTGTGGTGCGGGGTCTTCTGCCCCGAGGGTACCCTGACGGAGGCCGCCAGCCGCATCGGGCTCGGCCGGCCGATTCCGGGCTGGATGCGCTGGGGAGGCTGGCCCTTCGTGGCCTTCCTGGGCACCACGCTCTACGGTCAGCTGGCCAGCGTCTATCAGTACCCGCTGGGCGCGCTGGTGGTACTGGGCGGCTCGACGGTGGCGGCGATCGTGGTCGGGCTGATCTACGGCAAGGGCACACGTGTCTGGTGCCGTCAGCTATGCCCGGTGAATGGCGTCTTCAATCTGCTGGCGCGCCTCTCGCCGACCCACTTCCGTACCGACCAGGCGCGCTGGAACGCCCACAACCGCGCCGTGCGCCAAGGCAATGCCGTGCGTACGCATGCGCCTGACTGCGCGCCATTGATTCCGCTCAAGCAGCTCGACAGTGCCGGCGACTGCCATGTCTGCGGGCGCTGCAGTGGCTACAAGGACGCGATGCAGCTGGAATGGCGGTCGCCGGGCGTGGAGCTGGTCGAACCGCCGCAGCCGGTGCGTTTCACCCACTACTCGGTGCTGGTGTTCGGCCTGCTCGGCATCGCCATCGGCGCCTTCAGCTGGAGCGCCAGCCCGTGGTTCGTCGCGCTCAAGCAGCAGCTGGCCGTCTGGCTGATCGAGCATGACCTGATGTGGCCGCTGACCACCACCCTGCCCACCTGGATCCTGACCAACTATCCCGAGCACAACGATGTCTTCAATCTGCTCGATGGCAGTCTGATCACGCTGTGGATCGTGGTGGGCGGCGGTCTGCTGGGCGCACTCACCAGCCTGCCGCTCTTGCTTGGCAACTGGCTGATGGGGGGCAAGGCGACGCTGTCACGCCTGTGGCATCTCTCGCTGAGCCTGATTCCGCTGGGCGGGCTCGGCGTGTTCCTCGGCCTCTCCGCCACCACCATGACGCTGCTGCGCGGTGACGGCATCAACCTCACCTGGGCCAATGATCTTCGCGCCGTGCTGCTGGCACTGGCCTGCCTGTGGGGCCTGCGACTGGCCTGGCGCATTACTGGCGAGCAGTACAACGGCGAGCAGCACAACGGCGACGCCTTCGTCACTGCCCTCGCTCTCCGGGCGACGGAAGGCGATCACCACGACACTGCCCACCACATAGACCGCGCCCAGCCACAGGAAGATATTGTCGAAGGCCAGCACCTCGGCCTGAAGACTGATGCGCTGCGCGATCATCGCGACGCCCGCCTGCCAGGGGTCGGTCAGGCCCGAGAAGGTCACCTGATAGCTGGCCAGCTGGTCGATCACCACCTGGCGGCTCTGGTCGATGGAGCCGATCAGCTGGTTCCAGTGGTAGTCCTCCCGCCAGTCGCGCACGGTATCGATCAGCGCCAGACCCACCGCGCCGCCCAGGTTGCGCATCACGTTGAACAGGCCACTGCCGTTGCCCAGTTCGTGGGGTGCCAGTCGTCCCATCGCCAGGCGTGACACCGACAGCAGCACCAGAATCTGGCCCACGCCACGGATGACCTGCGGCCAGAAGAACTCGTTGTAGCCCGAGCCCGACGTCAGATGGGCATTCATGCCGGTGCCGACACCGGTCAGCACCAGACCGATGAACATCATCAGGCGCAGATCGATGAGATCGGAGAGCTTGCCCGACAGCGGTGCCATCAGGAACATCGCCACGCCCGCCACGAACATCACCTCGCCGATCTGCAGGCTCGAGAAGCCACGCACGCTGCCGAGGAACAGCGGCACCAGATAGACCAGCCCGTAGAGCACCACGCCCAGCCAGAAGCCGACCAGCGCGCCGAGCGCGAAGTTGCGATTCTTGAACACGCGCAGATCCACGATGGGGTTGTCAGCACTCAGCACGCGCCAGAAGAAGCCCACGCAGCTCAGCGCACAGACGATGGCCCACAGCAGGATGGGGGTGCTGGCGAACCAGTCATCTCCCGGCCCCTCCTCCAGCACGTATTCGAGGCTGCCGAGAAACACCGCCATCAACGACAGTCCCAGCGTGTCCAGACGCTTGAGCAGTCCGCGATCACCGCTGTCGATCTCCAGATTGCGCCACACCAGACTGGCCACGAGGATGCCCGGCAGCAGATTGGCCAGAAACAGCCAGTGCCAGCTGAAATACTCGGTCAGATAGCCACCGACGGTGGGACCGATGGACGGCGCCATGGTCGCCACCAGGCCGATCACCGCCTGAATGGTGCCCATCTTGCGTCGCGGGAAGATCGAGAAGCTCACGGCCTGGGTCAGCGGAATCATCGCCCCGCCCATGAAGCCCTGGACCGCACGCAGCACGATCAGCGCCTCAAGCGAGGTGGACAATGCACAGCCCAGACTCGCCAGCGTGAACCCCAGCGCCGAGACGGTCAGTACCACGCGGGTCGAGAAGATGCGCGCCAGCATGCCCGAGAGCGGAATCATCACGATCTCGGCGATCAGATAGCTGGTCTGGATCCAGGAGACCTGCTCGGGACTGGCCGCCAGGCCCGCCTGGATCTCATTGAGCGAGCTGGCGACGATCTGGATATCCAGGATCGCCATGAACATGCCGAACACCGCCGCGATGAAGCCGATCTGCTGACGGCGCGACGGCATGTCACTGGCAGCACCAGCCGGGGACTGGCCGCATAGGTGCCGGTCTCCGGCAGCTCACGGGTGTCGATGGACGGCACGACCGACAGCCCCGCCCGCAGGCGTGGCAATGCCGCCTCCGGGCCGGTCAGGCGGATACGCACCGGCACGCGCTGGACGATCTTGTTGAAGTTGCCGGTGGCATTGTCCGTCGGCAGCAGGCTGAACTCGGTGCCGGTCGCCGGCGCGAGGCTGTCCACCACCCCCTCGAATTCGATGTCCGGGTAGGCATCCACCTCAAGGTGGACCGGCTGCCCGACTCGCATGCGCTCGGTCTGGGTTTCCTTGTAGTTGGCCACCACGTAGGCGCTTTCCACCGGCACCAGCTGCATCAGGGTCAGCGAGGCGCTGGCCATGGTGCCGACCTCGACACTGCGATTGCCGACCACGCCGTTCTGGGGCGCACGAATCGAGGTCTTCTCCAGCTGGTGGCGCGCGTAGGCGAGATCCGCCGCCGCTGACACCACTTCGGCACGGGCCGAGTCCAGCTGTGCCTTGTAGACCTCGAGTTGCTGACGCGCGGAGACCAGCGACGCCTGCTGCTGCGCCACGCTGGCCTCGGCGGTGCGCAGGGTCACCTGGTCATCTTCAAGGGACTGCCGCGAGGCATAGCTGCGGCTCTCCAGACTTCTTGAGCGCTTGAGATGCAGCGCGGCCTGATCGCGCTCGGCCTTGGCCGAGGCCAGGGCCGCCTTGGCCTCATCGATCTTCGCGCTCTGCAGATCCAGCTGACGCTCGGCCTGGACTTCCCCGGTGCGCGCCTTGTCGAGTGCGGCGCTCGCCTGATCCAGGTTGGCCCTGGCATCCCCATCGTCCAGCTGAACCAGCAACTGCCCTTTCTTCACCGGCTGGTTGTCATGCACCAGCATGCGCGTCACGCGCGCGGTGATCTCGGAACGTACCGGCACGCTGTCGGTCCGCACATAGGCATTGTCAGTCTCCTGCATGAAGCGCCCGACCTGCCACCACTCGACTCCCATCACGCCACCCGCGATCACGCCCGCCACCACGAGGAGCGCCACTGCGCCCTTGCCTGCCTTGTTCATACGGCGACTCTCTGTTGCTGCCTGTCAGTGACAGGCAGGGAAACCGTCTGACGGTGTGCTCCGGACACCGCCACATCCCGCACCTCGCCGCGCGGGGAAGCCCGCCGCAGACGCCAGCGGGAAGTCGCCAGAGAACACTTCCTGCAAAATGGCTACGCCGCGACCAGCATCAACGAGATCGCACGGGAGGCCGGCGGATCACTGACGACGCTTTATCGGAATTTCGGCAACAAGGAGGGGCTGTTCCTCGCCGTGATGCAGCAGGAAGCACAGTCGGTATGGTCGGTGATGGATCACGAGGTCAATGAGGCACGTCGCGTCGACGAGGCCCTGGAACACTTCGGGATGGCGATGCTGACACTGGCCCTCGAACCACAGCTGATCCGGCTGTTTCGTGGCCTCGCCTTCGAGAGCGGCCGCAACCCGCAGCTCGGCAAGCTCTTCCTCGACAATGGCCCCAAGCTGACGCGCCAGCGGCTGGCTGGCTACCTGTCACGACAGGTGGCGGAGGGCCACTTGCCAGGCTCCGGCCTCGGGCAGGAACCGCTGGCCGCCGCCAACCTGCTGACCGGCATGCTGCTCAACCCGCTGCATGTCGATGCCCTGCTGGGCAGCTTCCCCGAACCGGCCGACCCGGAAAGCCTGCGACCACACGTCAGGCGCTGCGTGCGCGTCTTCATCGCGGGTTTCGGGGCCGGAACCTGCCGGACGCAGTCGTGATAACCACCCGCCATTGCGTGCCTGGGCGCGCACACCGGGGAAGTTGAGTTCCACCTGACGCAGACACAGGGTCAGCACGATGGTCAGCACGAGGTAGATGGCACCGATGAACAGCAGCGGCTCGTAGGTGAGGAAGTTCTCGTCACGAATGATGTTGGCGACCTGCAGCAGGTCCATCATCGCGATCGTCGAGACCAGCGGCACCGACTTGAGCAGCAGGATCATCTCGCCGGTCAGGGTCGGCAGGCATAGCTGGATGGCACGCGGCAACCACAGGCGAGTGAAGACCTGGAAGGGCCTCATGCCGAAGGCACGCCCCGCTTCCCGCTCACCCGGTGGCACGCTGAGCAGCGCACCGCGCAGGACTTCGCCGGTATAGGCGCCCACCGAGAGGGTGAAGGTCAGGGTGGCGTAGAAGAACGGGTCACGCAGAACGCCCCAGAACAGGCTCTCGCGAATGCCGGGGATGCCTTCCAGCAGCCGACCGATGCCGTAATAGAAGAAGAACAACTGCACCAGCAGGGGCGTGCCTCGCATCACGATGGTCACGCCATTGGCTAGCCAAGCGAGGGGCCTGGGGCCCTTGATGCGCGCCAATGCCATGCCGACCGCCAGCGTGAAACCCAGCACGGCCGACACCACCAGCAACAACAGGGTATTGAACAACCCCCGCCACAATGATTCCTGATAGTAGGGGTCCGACAACCAGCTGAAGTCCATATCACGCCTCCTGGGCAGAAATGACGGGCTCGCCACGGCGCACGTAGCGCTCCAGCCGGCCGAACGCGAGGCTCGAGGTCAGCGTCATCAGCAGATACAGAAGTCCTGCCACGCTGTAGAACAGGAAGTAGTCGCGCGTGCTGGCCGCCGCCTGTTGCACGGTGAAGAACAGCTCACTGAAGCCAATGACACTGATCAACGCCGTGTCCTTGATCAGAATCAGCCACAGGTTTGACATGCCGGGCAGTGCATTGGGCAGCATGCCGGGCAGCGTGATATGGCGAAACCGTGCCAGCGGAGAAAAGCCATAGGCATCGGCGGCCTCGAGCTGGCCCTTGGGAATGGCCAGAATGGCGCCCCGGAAGACCTCGGTCATGTAGGCCCCCTGGACGAAGGCCAGCACGCCGACGGCAGTGACGAAGCCACTGATCTCGATCTGGCCCGCGACACCCAGCGCGTTCATGAGCGCAGTGAGTGCCTGGGAGCCACCGTAATACAGCAGGATGATCAGCAGCAGTTCCGGCACCGCGCGAACGGCGGTCGAGTAGCTGGTGGCAAGCGCCCGCAGCACCGCCCATGGGCTGAGTCTTGCCGCTGCGCCGACCAACCCCAGCAGCAACCCGATGGCATAGGCAGCAAAGGCGATCTGCAAGGTGGTGACGGCACCGGACAGGATAGGGCCGGCCCAATCGGCAAGCCCTTCTTGGGCAAACTGGGACATGATCAGAAGCCTTGTCGTATCAGGTGAATAGGAGGAAGGCACTACGGGAAGCGTGCTGGCCAGACGACACCAGCCATCGGGCCAGCACGCTCGTGATCAGCCCAGGCAGACGTCGGTATCGAAGTACTTGTTCGACAGCGCCGTGCAGGTACCGTCCGCGTAGACCTTCTGGATGGCATCATCGATCGCCGCCTTCAGCGCCCCCTCTTCCTTGCGAATCCCGATGCCGACCCCCTCGCCATAGGCCGGGTGCTGCGGCGTGGTCGCCTTGATCTCGAAGCCGTGTGCCTCCTCGCGCTTGATCAGCGCATTCATGGCGATCTCGTCTGCCAGAATCACATCCACCCGACCGGAAAACAGGTCACTGTTGGCCTGCTCCTGCTGGTCATAGAGGCGCACCTGGACACCGCTGTCCCTCAATGCCCGGCGCGCGAAGTTGGCGTGGGTGGTCGCCGCCTGGGCACCGAGAACCATGCCATCCAGGCCTTCTGGAATATCGATATCCAGGTCGCTGGCGGCCACATAGGCACCCGATGAATGGTAATAGGGAATGCTGAAGTCGATAACCTTCTCGCGAGCATTGGTGATGGTCATCGAATTCATGATCATGTCGATACGCCCGGCCTTCAGCGAAGGAATGATGCCGCTCCAGCCTGTGGGGGTAATCTCGCACTCACGTTGCATGGCGTCACAGATCGCGTTGGCCAGCTCGACCTCGAAGCCGGTCCACTCGCCGCTGGCGGAGGTATAGGTAAAGGGCGGGTAAGGTTCGGCGGAGATCCCGACCTTGAGAGTGTCGGCGGCGTGCACCTGGGCGGCGCCAAGCGTCAGGCCACCCAGTGCGCAGCGCAGATGTGGAAGTCGAGGCAGAACGCGTTCCACGCGCGGTCAGTGAAGGTATCTTGGCAGCGAATCCAGCATCGTTCATCAAGATCATCAGGCCATCTCCTGGCAATTGTTGTGGTTCCATCAGCGGCATGGTGGGGAAGTCCATGCCGGGGCAATTCAGTGGAGGCCTCCTCAAGCTGCCGGTGCGATGAAGCGTCGGCAGCGTTCATGGCGGGTCTGCTCGAAGACCTCCGCCGGACTGCCTGCCACCCCGACTCGGCCTTCATCGAGGAAAACGATCTGGTCGGACACTTCTCTGGCGAAGGCCATTTCGTGGGTCACCATCAGCATGGTGCGTCCTTCATCGGCGAGACTGCGGATGACACTGAGCACTTCACTGACCCGCTCCGGGTCCAGAGCGGATGTCGGCTCATCAAAGAGCAGGACACGCGGTTCCATTGCCAGCGCACGCGCGATCGCGACTCGCTGCTGCTGCCCCCCGGAGAGAAACGCCGGATAGCTGTCGGCGCGCTCCAGCATGCCGACCCGCTCCAGGTAATGTTCCGCGATGCGAGTCGCCTCACGCCGAGACTTGCCTTTCACGCGCATCGGCGCTTCGGTGACGTTGCCGAGCACGGTCAGGTGCGGCCACAGATTGAACTGCTGGAAGACCATGGTGACCTTGGAGCGCAGGCGCTGGATCTGACGACGATCCAGCCCGATGAGGCCACCATGGCTGTCGCGATCGAAACGTAGATGCTCATCGGCGATCGACAGCTCCCCCCTGTTGGGGCGTTCCAACAGATTCATGCAGCGCAGCAAGGTACTCTTGCCGGAGCCACTGGCGCCGATGATGGTGGTGACACTGCCTTCCGTCACGCGCAATGACACGTCATGCAGCACTGCCAGATCACCGTAGTGCTTGACGATGTTGCTGGCTTCGACGATGACCCGATTCGATGAGGATCGCGAGGGCCCTGCCCTGCCTTCAAGGCAGACTTCCTGAGGCTGAGAGATGCCGTTGCTGTCTGCTTTCATCGAGCGGGTCATGGGAGATACGTTCGAGGGCGAGATAGTCATGAGCGACTCACAAGTGGGTGGCTGTGGCTGGCTTGGGATGGGGCACCGTGCAGCGGGGATCGGCATGACGCACTACTTTGATGCGCTGCGCGACTGCCTGACCGAAGCGACCCCATGCCGTCATCGCGGTAGGGAGGCTACGTCAGTCTTGCAGGCTGGCGTTCACGGCAGCGACGGCATCTTCGCCATCGCGGGTCGTCACGCCGGCAAGAAACTCCGCCAGACGCTCCGGGTGGGCGACGAGCCAGTCGTGCGCCACCTCATCGAGGTCACGCTCGTTCAGGCTGTAGTCGAGGATGAAGGCGCTCTGCTCATCGGAGCTGAAGACCAGCTGATCGAGAAAGCGCGTCAGGTTGGGATTGGCCTCGGCGTAGGCGGTCCGCACGACGGTCTTGACGTCACTGGCGCCGTTGTCAGGACCGAAGACCGATTCCGGGTCTTCCAGGATATGGGTGTCGAATTCCGGCACCATCCAGTGCGGCGTCCAGCCGTAGAAGGCGATCCAGCGTTGCTCGCGCTCGGCGGCGCGCACTTCACTGAGCATCCCCGGCGTCGAGGATTCCATCGCATCCCAGTCACCCAGCCCATAGACATCGTCGTCGATGGCGCCGTTGAGCATGTCGCTGATGGTGGAGCCGCTTTCGATGGAGTAGATGGTCTCATCGAATTCATCGGCGTGGGCGGCCAGATCCGCCGCGCTGTGGATACCCGCGTCATAGACATAGCCCGGCACCGCGAAGCCCATCCGGGCACCGGTGACGTTGTTGCCGAGATCCGTGATCGCGCCGGCCGCCATGGCCGCGTCGTAGCTGTCCTTCTGGGCCGGCAGCCAGCCGGCGAGGAAGGCATCGCTGTCGCCGGTGGTCAGGGTGTTGTAACCGACGGTGGAGCTGACTTCCTGCCGCTCCACGTCATAGCCCATGGGGGCGAGAATCTGGGCGACGATCTCGCTCTTGACGCTGACACCGGGCCAGGGCGGCACGATGAGCGTCAAGGCGTCGTCCGTGTCTTGGGCAGAAGCCGCCAGCGGCGCCGTACTGAGCAGCAGTGCACCGAGCGTGAGAAGTCCGCGGCGGGTGCCGCGCAACGGGGAAGAGGTCAGGCAGGTCAGGGGTCGCTTCATCTTGTCGTTCCTTGTCAGCACCGGTCGCGCCGATGGCGCTGCCACCAGTTTCGGCAGGCCGCCAAAGGGCTCACGCCCCATCACGCGCGCAAGCATCGGGAGGAAATGCGCAAGCGGCAGGGTGTCGTATTCGGGGTCGAAGCTGGTCTGGTCCCACTCGTCACAGAAGCGCACGGTGCGCTCATAGGCAGGGTGGTGGGCGTAGGCATCACGTGCATGGCGGTCCTGGCCGAAGTATTCCCGGTAGTGATAGCCCTGGAACAGCTCGTGATGGCGAATCATCCAGACATTGAGCGGATCGATGAACGGTTCGAGGATACCCGCGGCGATCTCGGCATGATTGGCCGGTGCGAGATCATCGCCGATGTCGTGCAACAGCGCGCAGACCACCATCTCCTCATCGGCGCCGGCACGCAAGGCGCGGGTCGCCGTCTGCAGGCAGTGCTCGTAGCGATCCACCGGATAGCCATGGTGATCTCCCTGGAGGCAGCCCAGGTGGGCGATCACGCGCCGACAGGCATCGGACTGATACTCCCGGAAGTGCGCATCGATCAGCGCCCATTCGGCATGCGTGCTTTCCGCGAAGCTGCGAAAGCGCGCCTGGTTGTCCGGCTGACCGCTGAGCTGATCGGCAAGCTGATCGGCCAGCAGCAGGCGGCGGCTGGCCGTGGAGTCGCGATCCACATAGCCCTGACGCATGTGGCGGATGCCGCCTTCCAGCTGGAAGGCACTGCGACCATGGAACAGCCGGTAGTTGTCCATGATCAGCATCTGGCCCGGCGCCAGCTTGAGATGCAGCGTGAAGTCGTCACCGGCAATCAGGCGGTAGAACGCCTGACGGGCCGCGTAGTAACGGCGCAGGGTCGCGCTCGGCAACGCCGGCACCCGCTCGGTACGATTGGAGAAGCGCACACGGGCCACCTGCCCCCGACTGTCCAGCTCGATCAAGGGGCCTTCGCTCTCCAGCCGCGTGGTGGCATCGTGATAGCGGAATCCGGGCGTGACCTCGGTTAAGCAGGCAAAGGCCTCGGGGTCTTCACGACGCAGATGCTCCGCCGCGCTGAACCCGTCCACCAGCGTACTGTCACCCCCCAGGGCGGCATTGCGCAGGCAGTGCAGCCAGATATAGCCGGGAATCGGATCGCGATAGGGGTTGTCGGTATGCGGCTCCAGCCCGCGCTGGGTCATGGTGAGGTCGTAGGCGTTGGCGACGGATTTCACGTCGGCGATGCCGCCCCAGTTGGTGCGTCGCAGCGGTCCGATGCGATGGATCAGGCTCTGCATGCCATCTTCGTGATCCGGCACGCCACTGACCCGCACGAAGCCGAAGCGCTGCAACTGCTCGAGCATGTCCAGCAAGGCCGCGTCATCGTCCAGTGCTGCCGCGAAGTCAGCCTCGGGCAGCTGGGCGAGATCCCCCTTCCAGAACGTCATGCCCTGGTAGGCCTGTGGCGCGCGACACTCCGCCAGCAGAGCCGACGACGAGACACTCACCGCGTGGCCGTCGCTGAAGGCCAGCGACAGCGTATCGCCGTCGAGCTGCGCCTCACTCAGGCGCAGATCCAGCGGCAGATCCGCCGCCTCGATCAGGCGCTGACCGGTCAGGGAATCGAGAGTCGCGTCATCAGGACTCCGCTCGCGCAGCCAGAGCGCCTCGAGGGTCAGATCACCCTCGGGGTGGCTCAGCTGCAGTTGTCGTCCGGAGTCTGTCAGGCAGACGGAAAGGGGGGCGCTGGGCACTCGATGTTCTCCACGGCTGGGGGATATCAGTCGGTCAGGTGCAGGACCTGACCGTTGAGCGCGCGCCCGGCACCACCGGCCAGGAAGCGCGCGCACTCCGCCACGGCATCCGGTCGGCTGCCCTCGGGACACAGAAGATTGGCGCGCACCCTGTCGGGGGCACGCAGCGCGAGGCGCTGGATCAACTCACCCAGCGCCGCCTGCGCCATGGCAGTGCCGTGATGCTCCTGCGAGGGCAGCGGCGAGGACAGCGGCGAGGGCAGCGGCGAGGACAGCGGCGGCGCGACGGCCAGCAGGCGTCCACCGTGGCGCAACATGCGTGCACAGGCCGCCTTGAGCAAGGCGCCGGGCCCGGCGACCTGCGCGACCAGACACGCCTCCAGCGACTGCCCGGCCACGGCCTGCGGCGGCATGCAGACCAGCACGTCGAGACGGCCGAGACGCGCCACCAGCACCTCGAAACAGCCCTCGCCCACCACCTGACCGAAGCGATCCGACTGCTCGCCGCCCAGCGCGTCCAGCACGCGCTCGAGATCCGTCTGCGCGGTACTCATCAGGGCGATGATGGCACCATCTTCCAGGAAGGTGCGCGCCATGGCTTCCAGCCATTCCCCCTGCCCCGCAATCAATACCCTGCGTCGTGGCAGCATCTCGTTCTCCCTGATGGATCGCTCTGCCGATCACTCACGGCATCAGCCCCGGCAACCACAGCACCAGCGCGGGGAACAGCATGCACAGGATCAACCCCGCCAGCTGCAGGCCGACGAAGGGCAGAATCGAGCGATAGATGGTGCCGATGGAGACCTGCCCGGCGGTGATGCCCTTGAGATAGAACAATGCGTAGCCGAAGGGGGGGTCAGGAAACTCGTCTGCAGATTGATGGCGACCAGAATCGCGAACCATACCAGCAGCCCCTGGCCGGAAAGCCCGAGCCCGAAGTCCAGCGCCTCGACCACCGGCGCCACCAGCGGCAGCACCACGAAGCTGATCTCGATCCACTCCAGGAAGAAGCCGAGCACGAAGATCAGTCCCATCAGCAGCAACAGCAGGCCGTAGGGACCCAGGCCGGTGCCGGTGATGACATCCTCGATCAGATAGTCGCCGCCCAGGCGCTTGAAGACCACCGAGAAGCAGGTCGCGCCGATGACGACGAACAGGATCATCGCGCTGGTCCGCGAGGTATCGCGCAGCGTGTTGCGCAGGGTGTCGAAGGACAGCCCGCCCATCACCAGCGCCAGCAGCAGACTGCCGCCCGCGCCGATGGCCGCGGCCTCGGTGGGCGTGGCAATACCGGTCATGATCGAGCCCAGCACCGCGACGATCAGCACCATCGGGCCGAGCAGATCCCGCAGCAGCGCCAGCGGCAGCGGTGTCTTGTCGGTACCGAGCAGCGACTGGTCCGGCAGCGGTGCCCAGTCCGGGCGCAGCTTGGCGGTGATCAGCAGATAGGCCACGTAGAGCGCGCCGAGCATCAGCCCCGGAATCAGCGCCGCCTTGAACAGCGCCCCCACCGAGATCTGCAGGATGGAGCCCATCAGCACCAGCATGATCGAGGGCGGAATCAGGATGCCCAGGGTGCCGGAGGCCGCGATGACCCCACAGGCCATCTCGGCCTTGTAGCCCTGCCCCAGCATCACCGGCAGCGCCAGCAGGCCCAGCATGACCACCGAGGCACCGATGATGCCGGTACTGGCGGCCATCACCACGCCCAATAGCGCCACCGAGACGGCCAGACCACCATGCACGCGACCGAACAGGCGCTGCAGCGTCATCAACAGATTGCGCGCCACCCCGGAGCTTTCCAGCATCAGCCCCATGAACACGAACAGTGGAATCGCGATCAGCAGCCAGTTCTCGATCACCCCGCCGAAGATGCGCGAGCCGACGGTGCCGAGAAACGGCAGCGGAATGTCACCGATGAAGGCGAACAGGATACCCAGCCCGCCGAGCAGGAAGGCCACCGGGTAGCCGGAGAAGATACCGATCAGAAGTGCCACCACCATGGTGATGGGCAAGGCGTATTCAGCGAGCATCGTCATGGCTCCCGTCTGCTTGATCCTTGGGTGCCGTCGTGCCGGCCGTCTCGTGTGCAGCGGTGTCCTGCGTCTTGCCTGCCTGAGGTGCAAGGCCGGCAAGACTGGCAATCTCATGGTCCTTCAGGCGTTCAGGAGTGCGCGCCGGGTCGAACAGGCAAGCCAGATTCTCGAAGATCTGCCCGAGTGCGCCGAGGGCGAGAAACACCAGACCCGTCGGCAGCATCGCCTTGATCAGGTACCGGTCCACCAGCCCGCCATAGTTGGACTTCTCGCCGGACATGTAGGACATGGTGACGAAGTGCTTGGACAGCCAGGCGATCAGCAGGCAGAAGGGAATCAGCATGATGAGGTGGCCGAGGATATCGACCACGGCGCGCCCACGCGGCGAGAGGCGCTGGTAGAACAGATCGACCCGCACATGCGTGTCGCTGTGCAAGGCATAGGTGCCACCGAATAGCGTCAGCAGGCCGAACAGATGCCATTGAAGCTCGGTGACGGAATTGATGGTGATCGCGGTGCCGAACAGCAGCACGTCAGGCGACCCCCAGTTGGCGATTTCATTGATGCCCAGGGCGTTGAGCGTGACGGTGGTGAGCACGGCCAGGATGATCGCCAGACCCAACCAGCTGGTCAGGCGACCCACCCATAGCCCCAGGCCGACCAGCGGTCGGCCCAGGGCGTCACACACCGCCCCGCCCTGTGCCCGCCAGGGCGCAAGGCGGGGGTCGGTCATTGGGCGCTACCCTCCTCAGCGTCACCGGCCTGCTTCATGGCCATCGGCTGCGGCATGGCCTGCAGCTCGTACCATTCGTCGATCAATGCGGCATGCTTCATCAGCGAATCGTAGGCCTTGGCGAAGTCAGGATTGGTCTGCTTCTCTTCTTCCAGCACTTCCCCCCATGCCTTCTGCAGCGCGGTCATCACCGGTTCCGGGAAGCGCTTGACCTCGACACCCTTGGCTTCGAGCTCATGGATCGCACGTACCTGAGCCGGCGGCGCTTCGGCCATCGCCCATTGCAGGGTCGCGCGGCAGGCGGTCTGGAACTGCGCCTTGCGCTGGTCACTGTAGCTGTCCCACACCTGCTGGTTGATCAACAGCGAGAACCAGCTGGCGCTCTGGTGCCAACCCGGGAAGTAGTAGTACTTGGCGACTTCATTGAAGCCCATCGCCTGGTCGACCTGCGGCACCGAGAACTCGGTGGCATCGACACGGCCACGCTCCAGTGCAAGATAGATCTCGCTGCCCGGTACCAGCTGGGTGGAGGCGCCCAGCTTGTTGAGCACCTTGGCGCCGAGGCCCGAGATGCGCATCGACAGGCCCTTGAAGTCATCCGGCGAGTTGATTTCCTTGTTGTACCAGCCGCCCGTCTCCTGCGGGGAGATGAAGCACGGCAGCACCTTCACGCCGTAGGGGTCATAGGCGGCCTGGATCAGCTCGGTGCCCTCACCGGCCCACATCCATGACATGAAGGCTTCCGGGCTCGGGCCGAACGGCAGCGCACCGTAGAGGTTGGTGATCGGCACCGTGCCGGCCCAATAGCCCATCCAGTCCCAACCGGCCTGGATCGCGCCGGAAGAGACGGAGTTGAAGACTTCGAAGGCCGGCACCAGATCACCCGGCTCGTGCACGCGCAGACCGACTTCACCGCCGGTGGCGCTCTTGAGTTCCTCGGACAGACGCACGGCCCCGGCGCCCAGGAAGTTCTTGGTCGAGAAGGTACTGGCGACGTCGAGCTGCTTCGGCCCTTCCGCCTGAGCAGGTGCGGCGGCCATCAAGGTGGTGGTGGCGACGGCCGCCGCGATGGCGGCTCCGAGGCGCAGGCGACGAGTCGGCGTCGTGTGACGCGGCGTGGCGTGAT
This sequence comes from Cobetia sp. ICG0124, assembly GCF_004006355.1. Lineage (NCBI taxonomy): Bacteria > Pseudomonadati > Pseudomonadota > Gammaproteobacteria > Oceanospirillales > Halomonadaceae > Cobetia > Cobetia sp. ICG0124. The sequence continues at coordinate 3,104,577 of NZ_CP024893.1, forward strand.
GCAACATGGCACGGCTCCCTGATTTGTTGTTGTACTGGCTGGTCGTACGGCTCGATGCTTTCTGGCGATAAGGCACGCAACAAGCTGACGCTTACGTCAACTTACCCATTGACAACGCAAGCGCCTGACCACGCCACAACAATTCCAATGATTTCAGAGAGCTACGAGAGCCAATCACGCACGAGTAGCCACACGATGTGCTCAAGGCCGCCATCCACGCTCGGCAGCGTCCGGAAAGCCGGACACGCGGGTCGTCAAGGCTGCGACCAAGGTCGCGCGCTGACATGAATTCGGTCTACGACTCCAGTCGAATATGCCGATAGTGGAAGGCAGACCCCATGCGGGTAGGCACGGCGTGGGGTGGCGTGACACGCAAAGCGTCCGGATTTCCGGTCATTGACCGAGTTTCCGGACGCTTTGACCCCTCGTCTGTGGCGGGAAGGTGAAACCACTCTCGATCAGGGCGTTTCGGCCAACAGGCCATGACGGTTGAGCTTCTCGTAGAGCGAGGACTTGGCGATGCCGAGCTGACGGGCGGCGCGGGTGCGATTGCCCTCAGCGGCGCGCAGCGCGTCCACGATCAGCTGGCGCTCCGCCTGCGCCATCGCCTCCCGCAGCGCGGGCATCGCCATGCCGCGCATCGCCATGCCGGGCACCGATGGCATCCGGCAGATCGGTCGGCTGGATATGGCTGCCGCCCAGATAGAAGGCGGCTTCGAGGACGTTTTCCAGCTCGCGCACGTTGCCGGGCCAGTGATGGGCACACAGGCGCTCCAACGCGGTCTCGGAGAGTATCGGCGGACGACGGCCACTACGACGCGCCAGACGTGACAGCAGATGCGTGGCCAGGGTCGGCAGGTCGTCACGGCGCTCGCGCAGCGGCGGCACCTGCAGTGGCACCACGTTGATGCGATAGAAGAGGTCTTCGCGGAATTCGCCGCTCTCGACCAGCGCCTCCAGCGGGCGGTGCGTGGCGGCGATGACTCGTACATCGACGGTGACCAGCCGTGTCGCGCCGACCGCCTCGACTTCACGGTCCTGCAGCACGCGCAGCAACTTGGCCTGCATCGCCAGCGGCATGTCACCAACCTCATCGAGAAACAGCGTGCCACCATCCGCGAGCTGGAACTTGCCGGGCTTGCCGCCTCGCCTCGCGCCGGTGAACGCGCCTTCCTCATAGCCGAACAGCTCCGCCTCCAGCAGCGCTTCGGGAATCGCCGCGCAGTTGAGCTTGATGAAGGGCCCCTTGGCACGCGCCGAGCTGCGATGCAGCGCATGGGCATACAGCTCCTTACCGGTACCGGACTCGCCACGGATCAATACCGAGGCGCCGCCGGGGGCGATCTTGCGTACCTTGCTGGCCAGCTCCCGCATGGCGGGCGAATCCCCGATGATGTCACTCAACTGCCAGCGCGCGCCGTTGGGGGTTTCCAGCGCCTGACGGTAGTAGTCCACCTCCGCCTCCAGCGCCTGGACCTGAGCATTCACCTGCCGCCATTCCCAGGTGTCGTGATAGAGCACCGAGCCGATGGCACCGATCAGCTCGCCATCGCGGAAGATGGGGTAACGGTGGGCAATCATGTGGTGGCCACGAATCAACTGCAGCTGGGCCAGCTCCGCGCGGCCGCTTTCCAGCACCTCATGCATGCGGGTGTTCTCGATCACCTCGCTGACATCGCGCCCCAGCACCTCGCTGGCCTCGACGCCGAGAAACTCGGCATAGGGGGCGTTCAGAAACTGGATACCGCCCTGGGCATCCACCACCACCACCCACTCCTCCACCGCATCCATCGCGGCTCGCAGCAACTCGCGACGCGCCCGCTCGACATGAATCGAGGTGGCAGGTGAATCGTTGCGCAGCGGAGCAGCCGCCTTCGCTCCACCCGCCGCGCCTGACACTGGCATCTGCTGAGCCATCACCGACTCTCCCTTGGCGTGTCCGGTCATCGTGGGCAACCGTATCCCTCTGCCACCACACCCGCCGGATCTGATTGTTATGGGCTGCGCCAACACGCAGCCAGCGTCCGGAAAACCGGACACCACCTACAGCATCGGCCTACCACCGCCAAGGATCAACGTAGCCAGTGGTCATTTAATGTGCTTCTTCCCAGTTGTCGCCTTGCTCGACTTCGACGAGCAGCGGGACATCGAGAGAGGCGGCGTTCTGCATGCGCTGCGCGACGTCTTTCATGAAGTCTTCGACCTGCGCTTCGGCGACTTCGAAGACAAGTTCATCGTGTACCTGCATGACCATCATGGCGTCATACGCCTTGTCACCGTCATTGCCCGCCAGCCAGGCGTCCACGTCGATCATGGCGCGCTTGATGATGTCGGCGGCGCTGCCTTGCATCGGGGCGTTGATGGCGGTGCGTTCGGCAGCACTGCGACGCGCGTGATTGCGCGAGCCGATTTCCGGCAGGTAGAGACGACGGCCGAAGATGGTCTCGACATAGCCCTGCTCGGCGGCGAGGTGGCGAGTGTCTTCCATGTAGGTGGCGACGCCCGGATAGCGCTCGAAGTAGCGCTCGATGTAGGTCTTGGCCTGGCCAGGGTCGATATCCAGCTGACGCGAGAGGCCCCAGGCGGACATGCCGTAGATCAGCCCGAAGTTGATGGCCTTGGCGCTGCGACGCTGGTCACTGCTGACACGTGATTCCTCGGTACCGAAGACTTCCGCGGCGGTGGCGGCGTGCACGTCACGGTTGTCGGCGAAGGCCGAGAGCAGCCCCTTGTCACCGGAGAGGTGCGCCATGATGCGCAGCTCGATCTGCGAGTAATCCGCCGCGACGATGCGATAGCCGAGGCGTGCGATGAAGGCCTGACGAATGCGACGGCCCTCTTCACTGCGCACCGGGATGTTCTGCAGGTTCGGATCAGACGACGACAGACGACCCGTCGCGGTGACGGCCTGATGGTAGCTGGTGTGCAGGCGACGCGTGGTCGGGTTGACCAGCTGCGGCAGCTTGTCGGTGTAGGTGCTCTTGAGCTTGGTCATGCCGCGATGGCGCATGATCAGCTTGGGCAGCGGGTAGTCCAGCGCCAGCTCCTCGAGCACGGCTTCGGCGGTGGACGGCGCGCCCTTGGGGGTCTTCTTCTTGACCGGCAGCTTCTGCTCCTCGAAGAGGATCTCGCCCAGCTGCTTGGGCGAGGAGAGATTGAACTCGCGGCCCGCCAGCTCAAAGGCCTGCTTCTCGATGTCGTGGATCTGCTCGGTCAGCTCACGGGTCTGGGCGTGCAGGCGCTCGGGGTCGATCGCGACGCCGTTGCGCTCGATGCGCGCCAGCACCGGAATCAACGGGTATTCGTAATCACGCAGCACCTCGCCTAGACGCCCCAGTTTCTCGATGCGCGGCATCAGCAGCGCGGCGAGGCGCAGGGTGATGTCGACATCCTCGCAGGCGTAGGGCATCGCCTCTTCCAGCGCGATCTGGTCAAACGTCAGCTGCTTGGCGCCCTTGCCGGCAATGTCGGTGAAGCTGATGGTGCTCTCGCCCAGGTACTTGAGCGCCAGCGAGTCCATGTCGTGACGGGTCGCGGTGGAGTTGAGCACGTAGGACATCAGCATGGTGTCGGCCAGCGGACCGGCCACCGCGATGTCATAGCGCGCCAGCACCTCGATGTCGTACTTGAGGTTCTGGCCGATCTTGGTGATGGCACCATCGGCCAGAATCGGCGTCAGCGCCTCCAGCACGGCCTTGCGGTCCAGCTGCGCGGGGGCATCCAGATAGCTGTGGGCGACGGGAATGTAGACGGCCTCGCCGACTTCCAGCGCCATGCCGATGCCGACGATCTCGGCTTCCATGTAGTTGAGGCTGGTGGTCTCGAGGTCGAAGCACAGCGAGGTGCTGCTGCGCACACGCTCCAGCCACGCGTCCAGCTCGGCCTGCTCGGTGATGGCGCGGTAGTTGCGCTCCTCACGCGGCGGCAGCGCCTCGGGCATCTCGTCCTCGTCACCCGCCCCATCCAGCTCAGGCGTCGGTGCAGCGGCGGTCTTGCCCTTGCCGGAGGCCTTCTCCGCGACGGGCGCGATGCTGTCGCCGAACAGATCACCGCCGGCGACACCGCTGTCCTTCTCATCGGCGTGCGGGGTGGCGGCCATGTCACCGCCTTCCAGCAGCTCCTTCAGCCAGGCGCGGAACTCCATCTCCTTGTAGAGCTCGACCAGCGCGGCGGTATCCGGCGCGGCGATCGCGAGGTCATCCAGGCCATGCTCCAGCTCGCAGTCCAGCTTGATGGTGGCGAGACGATAGGAGAGATAGGCATCCTCGCGGTGCGCTTCCATCTTCTTGGCCAGCGTCTTGGCGCCGCGGAAGCTGAGCGTCTTGATGCGATCGAGGTCACCGTAGATGGTGTCGAGACCGCCGCCCATGCCCTGCAGCAGGCCCAGCGCGGTCTTCTCGCCCACACCCGGCACGCCGGGAATGTTGTCGACCTTGTCGCCCATCAACGCGAGGAAGTCGATGATCAGGTTGGGCGGAATGCCGAACTTCTCGGTGACGCCGTCCACGTCCAGCGTCTCGTTCTTCATGGTGTTGACCAGCGTGATGTGCTCATTCACCAGCTGAGCCATGTCCTTGTCGCCGGTGGAGATGACGGCGTCACGCCCGGCCTCGGTGGCCAGTCGCGCAAGAGTTCCGATGACGTCATCGGCCTCGACACCTTCCACGCACAATAGCGGTAGACCCAGCGCGCGTACGCAGGCATGCAGCGGCTCGACCTGCAGGCGCAGGTCATCGGGCATCGGCGGACGCTGGGCCTTGTACTCGGGGTACATGTCATCACGGAAGGTCTTGCCCTTGGCGTCGAACACCACCGCCATGGGGCTGTCCGGATACTGGCGGATCAGGCTCTTGAGCATGTTGATCACGCCCTTCACCGCGCCGGTGGGCAGGCCCTTGGAGGTGGTCAGCGGCGGCAGGGCATGAAAGGCACGATAGAGGTAGGAAGATCCATCGACGAGAACGATCGGCGTGGCGGCCATGAGCAGTCGCATCCGTAGGCTGAAGGGTGAGCTTGGGGCAAGCAGAGTCGGGGCCGAAACTCTCTCGGCATCAATGGCTGTCATGATACGCAAGGGCTGCGGCGAGGCACAGTCACTAAAGGAGGAATGCCATGCGCACGACTGCTTCGATTGCTCCGCACCCGACGCTGCGCCTGCCCACGCTGCTGGCGAGTGCTCTGCTGCTGGTCATCACCGCGCTGGGCGCCCCGCTGGCCGTGGCCGAGAGTGATGCCCCCAAGCCACAGGTCACCAGCCGTCAGCAGGATGACCGCCAGCTGCGCGAATACCGCGTCAATGGCCATCTGTACGCCATCGAGATCATCCCCAAGGGGGGCACGCCCTTCTTCCTGCTCGACAGTGATGGCAACGGCAACTTCACCCGTTCCAGCGTATCGCAGGCCAGTCAGCTCAAGGTGCCCGGCTGGGCGCGGAAAAAGTGATAAGCTCGGCATCCCGGGCATGACGGTCTCCCTCCTGCCTACCGACAACAACTCCTGTCAGCGCATTGCCGCCGCGTCCGTCCAGCGGCGCGCCACTGATGGGGCGGACACATTTCGGCGAGAAGAGTCACCCATGGCAGTCTTTACCCCCCTGAGCGAGGCTCAGGTCGCAGAATTTCTGGCAGAGTACGATGCAGGCACGCTGACATCGCTTGAAGATGTCGCCCACGGCACCGAGAACTCGACCTTCTTCGTCACCACCGACCGCCGCGAGATGGTGCTGACCCTGTTCGAGCAGGGCGAGCATGAGGAACTGCCCTTCTTCGTCGAGCTGCTCGACTTCCTCGCCGGCCACCAGCTGCCGGTGCCCGGCCCGCTGCATGACCGCGAAGGTCAGGCGCTCAAGACGCTGGCAGGCAAGCCGGCGTTGCTGTTTCCGCGCATGCCGGGCAAGTGGCCCGTCTCGCCCAATGTCGCCCAGTGCCGCGAGATCGGTGCGGCGCTGGGGCGCATGCACGCCGTCTCGCAGCACTTCACCGGCCAGCGCCCCAACACCCGTGACCTGCATTGGATCAAGCCGATGCACCACAAGGTGCTGGCCTATCTGAGCCCGGAAGACCAGGCACTGATGGCCGACGAGATCGATGTCTGCGAAGACGTCTTCAGTGGCGTCGACCTGCCACAGGGCGCGCTGCACGGGGATCTGTTCCGCGACAACACCCTGTTTGACGGCGATCGCCTCGGCGGCATCATCGACTTCTACAATGGCTGCACCGGCGACCTGATCTTCGATCTGTCGATTCTGGTCAATGACTGGTGCTCCAATGACGATGGCCGTCTGGATCAGGCGCGTTATGACGCCCTGCTCAGCGCCTATCTGGCCGAGCGCCCGATGAACGCTGACGAACGCCGCCTGTGGCCGAGCATGCTGCGCATGACCGCGCTGCGCTACTGGCTGTCACGCCTGCTGGTGGTCTACGTGGACCCGCCCGCTCACAGCCTGACGCCGAAGGACCCGGCACAGTATCGCCAGCTGCTGGGCCGGCGCATCGAGGAAGGCGCCCTGCCGCTGCCCGACGCCACCCAGCCGGCCTGAATGCCCACGCAAGTGGCAAAGCGATTGCCTGCGCCTCCCCAGCAGGCATAATGCGCCCCCTGAGCGCCCGCATCCGTGCGGGCGCCATTGTCTTCTCCGACGCTGCCCACACCCGCTGAGCACCGCCGGGCTTGCCTTCACGCCGTCCATCTCCGGAGACCGCGATGACCTCCTTTGCAGCCGAAGCACGCCGCACCTACAACATTGACCAGTGGGGCAGCGGCTATTTCGACGTGGGCCAGGATGGCCTGACGCTGGTGCGCCCCCATGGCGAACCGGGTACGCCTGCGCTGCCGCTGATCTCGCTGATCGACAAGGCCCGCGCCCAGGGCCTGCGACTGCCGCTGCTGATCCGCTTCGCCGATATCCTGCATGACCGGGTCGAGCAGCTGTGCGCCGCCTTCGATGCCGCCATCAGCTCACGCGGCTATGGCGCCAGCTACACCGCCGTCTATCCGATCAAGGTCAACCAGCAGCGCCGCGTGGTCGAGGAACTGCTGGCGACCAGCGAACGCTCGCGCGGGCGTGTCGGCCTGGAAGCCGGCAGCAAGCCGGAACTGCTCGCCGTGCTGGCGCTGTCGGACAATGGCCCGTCGGTCATCGTCTGCAACGGCTACAAGGACCGCGAGTACGTGCGTCTGGCGCTGATGGGCGAGAAGCTCGGCCACCGCGTGCACCTGGTGGTCGAGAAGGCCAGCGAGCTGGAACTGGTACTGGAAGAAGCTGAACGTCTCGGTGTGCGGCCGCGCATCGGTCTGCGCGCGCGCCTGGCCACCATCGGCAAGGGCAACTGGCAGAACACCGGCGGCGAGAAGTCGAAATTCGGCCTGACGGCGAGCCAGATCGTCGCGCTGGTCGAGCGCCTGCGCGAAGTGGATGCGCTGGACTGCCTCAAGCTGGTCCACTTCCACCTCGGCTCGCAGATCGCGGACATCAGCGACATCCAGCGCGGCCTGGCCGAGTGCGCGCGCTTCTATCAGGGGCTGCATGAAGCCGGTGCCGGCGTGGAAATCGTCGATGTCGGCGGTGGCCTGGGCGTGGACTACGAAGGCACGCGCTCGGAAAGCGCCTGCTCGCTCAACTACTCGATGCGTGAATACGCCGACTATGTGGTCGGGGCGTTCCACGCGGTGTGCGAGGCGCATGATCTGCCGCATCCGCACATCATCTCAGAATCCGGTCGTGCCCTGACCGCTCACCACGCCGTGCTGGTGACGGACGTGATCGGCGAGGAGCGTGTCGACCTGCCGCTGCCCACGCCACGTGAGGATGATCTGCAGATCGCCGCGCTGTGGACACAAGCCGCGCGTCTGGAAGGTGCGCTCGAGCCACGTGAGCTGGTGGAGATCTACCACGCCGTGGTGCATGCCCAGCATCAGGTGCAGGAGCGCTTCGTGATGGGGCTGGCGAGCATCGCCATCCGTGCCGAGGCCGAGGCCATCTACACCAACGTGTGTCGCAGTCTCGCCGGGCGCCTCGATGCGCGCCAGCGTTCGCACCGCGCGGTGCTCGATGAGCTCAACGAGAAGCTGGCCGACAAGCTGTTCGTCAATTTCTCGCTGTTCCAGTCACTGCCGGACATCTGGGGCATCGAGCAGATCTTCCCGATTCTGCCGCTGACCGGTCTCGACCGCGCGCCGACCCGGCGTGGCGTGATTCAGGACATCACCTGCGACAGTGATGGCCGCATCGACACCTATGTGGATGACCAGGGCCTGGACGCCACCCTGCCGCTGCCGGAATGGCATGCCGAGGAAGAGAAGCTGCTCGGCTTCTTCATGGTCGGCGCCTATCAGGAGATCCTCGGCGACCTGCACAATCTGTTCGGCGATACCGATTCCGTGGATGCCAGCCTCGACGACGAGGGCCAATGGCAGCTTTCCCATGCCATCCAGGGCGATAGCGTGGCGCAGGTGCTGCGCTACGTGAACTTCGACCCGGATCAGCTGGCGGCCCGCCTCGCGCGTCAGCTCAAGTCATCCAATCTGAACGCGCTGGAACAGGCAGACCTGCTCGAGGACCTGAAGGCAGGTCTGGAAGGATATACCTACCTGGAGAGCTGAGCCCTCAGACCCAGGCATCATGCCACGCCGCGCGTGCGTGTCTCGACACGCAGCAGCTCGCCGCTGCCATCCGGGGCATCCAGCGCCAGTGCCAGCGCCTGATCCGGATTCAGCTCACCAACGCCCTCCGGCGTGCCGGTCAGCACCACGTCGCCGGGCAGCAGCGTGAAGCTGTGGCTGATCTCGCTGAGCAGCCGCGCGACAGGGAACAGCATCAGACGGGTATCCGCCTGCTGACGCTGCTCGCCGTCGATGGCGAAACGATACTGCAGTGCCTGGAAATCGACATCATGCAGTGCGCCTTCGCCATCACGCCAGCGCGGGCCTTCCAGCGCGACGAAGGAGGACAGAGGACAGCTGCCGTCAAAGGCCTTGGCCAGTTCCCACGGCTGGCCCTTGGCCTTGAGCTTGCTCTGACGCTCACGCAGGGTGAGATCCAGCGCCAGCCCCATGCCGGCCAATGCCTCCAGCGCCTCGTCTTCACTCGCCTCGCACAGTGGCTTGCCGATCAGCAGCGCAAGCTCGGCCTCGTAATGGTACTGGCCACGTCGCTTCGAGAGCGGCAGCGGCTTGTCCATGGGCACCACGCTGGTGGCGGGCTTGATGAACAGCAACGGCTCGCTGGGCACTTCATTGCCGAGCTCCGCGGCGTGGGCAGCATAATTGCGCCCCACGCACACCACCTTGCCGAGATCATGGGCAAAGACACGACCATCGCTGAAACGTGGGGTAAAACGCTGAGCAAGCGGCATGCAGAACTCCTGTCGGGGCGTGATGGATGATCAATGAGAGATGATCGATGAGAGATGTCTCAATCTTACGCCGCCCCGCCGGCTTGCCACTACCACACCAACGTCCGAGATTTCGCCGCCTGAACGCAACCCCGGGTTGTGCAGTTCAGTCCACTGCTCATTTTTCCAGTTCATCCCAGCCACCATCGGCACGGTGGGCCAGAAATTCAGGGCGCGGACGAGAGGCCGCGAACGGCGCCTGCATGGCATTGTCGACGCGGTTGTAGACGAAGAAGGCGTTGCTGCGCGGGTCCGGCGACATGTTGGCGTTGGAGCCGTGCAAGGTGTTGCAGTCAAACATCAGCAGACCACCCGCGGCACCGGTGGGCGCCTCAATGCCACGCTGGGCGACCAGCTCTCGCAGCGCTTCGCGCGAGGGCACACCGACTTCCTGTGCCTGCAGCGAAGACTTGTGATTGTCTTCCGGCGTCTCGCCCAGGCAGTGCACGAAGACTTCGTGCGAGCCGGGGATCAGCATCAGCGGGCCGTTGAAGTGGTGATTGTCATTCAGGATGATCGAGGCGCTGACCGCACGCATTTCCGGCATGCCATCCTCGGCGTGCCAGGTCTCGAAGTCCGAGTGCCAGTTGAAGCCCTTGCCCTCGAAGCCCGGCTTGTAGTTGATGCGCGACTGGTGGACATAGACATCGCCACCCAGAATCTGGCGCGCGCGATCCATCAGGCGCGGGTCTTCGGCAAGCTGGCGGAAGCGCTCCGACAGGAAGTGAACGGCGAAGATGGAGCGGATCTCGCGGCTCTTGGGCTCGGTGATGGTGAAATCACGACCCTGGAGATCTTCCTGCTCCAGCAGCGCAGCCAGTTCGGCCTTGAGCGTCTCGACTTCTTGCGGGGCCAGGAATTCCGGCTCGAACAGGAAGCCATCGCGCTCGAACCGCTTGAGTTGCTCAGCCCCCAGCGGCCCCTCATCGGCGCGCGAGTGCACGACGGGCTCGCGGCGCTTCTGCCACAGGTGCTGCGGTGGCTGGCTCAGACGCGTCGGGTAGGCGTCGCGCGAGTGGGAGGAGCCTCGGTCGCTGCCTGACTTGTCCAGATAGGCTTCCGGCGCCTGATCGCGATCGGCATCGACCTGACGAACACCCAGACGCTGATTGGAGGACTCTGCGCCATCGCTGGCGTTGCTGCCGTCCATCTCGTGGTGGTGGCGCTGCTTGGACGAAAGCGCAGCGGTGGCGTTGTACGAGGTCATGTGGCGTGAAGCTGTCATCTTGCTCTCCTTAAGGCATCAATGGCTTGCATTGAGGAAAGAGGAATCCGGCGTTCTATTCCTGCGGCTTGGCCGCACTGTCCCACCTATGGGCCATGACACAGACTTCAACCCAAGAACGGCGCAGGACAATGCGTCACACCAGGGGAACTTCCAGCATGTTCAAGCCACGGATTTGTCTGGCCGCTTGCATGGCCACAGTGCTGGGGGGCTGCGCCGCAGTCGAGCCGAAATTCGATAATGTCGAGCCAGTCGTCGGGCCGCCAGTCACCTCAAACAATACGCCTTACAGTGAATGTCTTGCCTCATTGAGCCGTATTTCAGGCGCGACAAACCTGCCAGTTATCGCCGTCGGGCAAATCACTGACAAGACAGGGCAACGCAGCTATTCGACAGTAACCGAAAGCGCCGCCGTCACTCAGGGTGTCTCGGAAATGTTGATCAGCGCGCTCTACAAGACTCGCAAGGTTCACCTGACAGAGCGTCTTGATGTTCGCGTCCCGCTGGCCGAGCAGCAACTTTACGAGAACAAGGCCATGGCCTATGCACCACGCAAGCTGGCCGTCCTCCCCTCGCACTTCGTGGTACTCGGTGCCCTCACTGAGCTCAATTACAACATTTCCAGTGGTGGCACTCGCCTGTTCGTCAGCGGAATCGGGGCCGGATTGCGGACCGCCGTGATCAATGTGGGCCTGGACCTGCGCATGGTCGACATCCGCACCTTCCGCACCGTCTATGTCACCAGCCTGCAGAAGCAGGTGGTGGGTTACGAAGTCGAAGCCGGCATCTATCGCTTCTTCGGCAATCAGCTGGTCGAGTTTGATTCCGGCGCAGTGCGCAATGAACCACTGCAGCTGGGCGTGAGATCAGTCGTGGAGATGGGCGCCTACCAACTCCTGACTGAAGGCCTGGGACTTCCTGTACCTGCGGGGCAGGAATGTGAACTTCACCCGGGACAGCATGTTGCAGCGAAAGACGGCAACACGCAGCAAGTGGCCGCAGCCAATACAGAGGCACCTGCAACAGAAACATCGGCAGCATCCAGCGCAGCACAATAAGTCAACATTCATGAGGAACATGACAATGACTACCTATAATAAGCTCGCAGTCGCCATCGGTCTCGTAAGTGGTGTGATGATGGCAAGTCAGGCGCAAGCCTTCGACAATGTCCATTGGAAATGGCATGGCCACGTTGACACGCACATCAAGGTGGGAGCCCATATCGATCCGACGATCGAAGATCCGGGCGGCCTGGTGATGGTGGAGAACTTCCAGAAGCAGATCGGGGATGTCAGCTCGGAAGCCGTCGTCAGTGACATCAGTTACGGCTCTGGCCCCGGTGAAACCACCACCGAAGTCGGGATTGGCGTGGGCGCAGCTGCAGGAGCAGCCGCAGGTGCAGGGGCCAGCTCCTATGGCGGCTGGTTTGGCTCTAGTGCAAATGCCGGTGCCGGTGCCATCGCAGGCGCAGGCGCAGGGGCCATTGGCTATATCACTACCACCACCACCGACCCCGTCGTGAATGCTGATATCACACGTCTGGAAAGCCTGGAAAATGCGGCGACCTCAGTCGGCAACAATGCCTCCATCGAGAGCGATGCCATGGTCAATCTGCATAACGAGCAATTCCTGGCAGGGGGCTATTTCCAGAAAGCGAACATCGACTCAGTGGCCACTGTGGACAACATCCTCAACCTGAGTGTGGATAATGCCGCGACCTCGGTAGGCAACAACCTGTCGGTCACCCAGGACACAACTGGTCTTGATACCGCGCTGATTGCCGACAACACCCAGTTCAGCCTTGCCGATGTGACCTCCACGGCTTCAGTGACCAATGTCATGCTCGGCTTGCCTCCAGTGGGCAGCTTCGAGGGCCCGGTCATCAACAATGCTGCGACCTCAGTGGGCAACAACGTCTCCATCAATGTCGGCCCGCAATAATCCAGCGACAGCCTGATCAACACACGCGGGGCAACCCGCGTGTGTTTCAGCACCTGCTGACATCAGACGTCTCACGCATCAGACACTGCATCTTTCACAGACCGAAAGGAGCAAGACATGAATGCTTTCACACGTATCAGCCTGGGAGTCGTGGGCGCGGGGTTCCTGCTGGCCGGTAGCGCCAGCGCCAACTCGTTGATGGGCCCCTTCCCTTACGACTTCCCGGCGCGCAGTGCAGAAACCGCGCTGATCCTCTACGAGAGCAAGAAGGCCGGCAGCCTGGGGGAAGGGTCCGAGACCAATATCGGCGCATACACGCTCAATACCGGCAGCAGTACCTCGATCGGCAACTGGCAGCAGATTGAACAGACCCTGAGTGACGGCTCTACCGGCACCATCGACAGCACGGCGGACCAGTCCGCCGATGGCAGCTCGCAGACGTCGTCAACGGATTTCACCATCACCCACAACAATGCGGATGATGAAGAGGACGCTTCCGAGAGGCTGTCACCAGAAGCAGCCCGACAATTATGCTCCTGCAGCCCAGCAGCAAGGGAACATCACTCATGACCGCACTGAAGGCTCACCACCGCACGGGTGAAGTCTCTACCGACAGGCCGGCCTAACGGTTTTGAGGGGTTCATCGGAGGCTCATCGTCCATGCAGACCCTCTATCGCACCCTCATACAGGTCGCCCATTCGGACGCCCCCATCTTCATCACCGGCGAAAGCGGCAGCGGCAAGGAGCTATGCGCCACTGCCATCCACCGCCACAGCCCGGTACGCGAAGGCCCTTTCATCGCCGTCAACTGTGCTGCCATCCCGGCGGAGCTATTGGAATCACAGCTGTTTGGGCATGTGCGTGGCGCCTTTACCGGTGCCGTCAGTGCCCAGCAGGGCCTGGCCGTGGCAGCGGATGGCGGGACGCTGTTCCTGGATGAGATCGCCGAACTGCCCTTGCCACTGCAGAGCAAGCTGTTGCGCTTTCTGCAGACCGGCCAGGTGATGCCCGTGGGCGCGACACGCACGGTCGAGGTCAACTGCCGTATCGTCTGCGCCACGCATCAGGACCCGCGTCAGCTGGTGGAGACCCATCGCTTCCGCGAAGACCTCTTCTACCGCCTGCACGTCATCCCGCTCAAGGTGCCGCCCCTGCGCGAGCGCGGAAGTGACATTCTCGAGATCGCCAACGGCTTGCTGAGTCGCATGGCCAGCCACGAAGGCAAGCATTTCACCAGCCTGAGCGCCTGCGCGGAGCAGGCGCTGCTGGCCCACGATTGGCCGGGCAACGTGCGCGAGCTGGAAAACACCCTGCGCCGCGCCATCATCCTCCACGAGGGCGAGAGTCTCACGGCCGCCATGCTGGACCTGCCACGCCAGACGCAAAAAAGCCACCCCGGAGGGTGGCTTTTCTGTTGGCTGCCGAATTCATCCTGCGACTTCATCTGCTAGCCAGAATTGGCTGGGGTACCAGGACTCGAACCTGGGAATGCCGATACCAAAAACCGGTGCCTTACCACTTGGCTATACCCCAATACTTGGTGGCCAGAGACGGAATCGAACCGCCGACACGGGGATTTTCAATCCCCTGCTCTACCAACTGAGCTATCTGGCCGACCGGAAGACACAAAAAAAGCCGCCTGGGCGACTTCGATATCCTGCGTTCTTCGTTCATCTACAGAAGCCTGAAGATGGTGCCGGCTAAAGGAGTCGAACCCTCGACCTACTGATTACAAGTCAGTTGCTCTACCAACTGAGCTAAGCCGGCACAAAGAACTCATGATATGAGTCTTCTTACTACGTTACTGCATGTCAGCTGGCTGGGGTACCAGGACTCGAACCTGGGAATGCCGATACCAAAAACCGGTGCCTTACCACTTGGCTATACCCCAACACTTGGTGGCCAGAGACGGAATCGAACCGCCGACACGGGGATTTTCAATCCCCTGCTCTACCAACTGAGCTATCTGGCCCTTGCCAACGAGGACGTATTAAATAGAAAACCTTTCCCGACGTCAACCCTTGCTTATCAAGAATTTGGCGTCGTTATTCGTCTTCCATCGCCCTCGCCGTCTCGTCAGACTTCGTAGCCCTGTCCGCCCTGCGCTTCGCCCTTGGCGGCGGCGTCAGTCGGGACGAAACCTTCGGCCTGATCGGTCTCTTCGTTGCGGAAGAAACGCTCCATCTGCTCCATCAGATAGCGACGGCTGTCGGCATCCATCATGTTGAGGTGCTTCTCGTTGATCAGGCGTGTCTGCAGCGCCTGCCATTCTTCCCATGCCTGCTTCGAGACGTTGGCCCAGATATCCTGGCCCTTCTCGCCCGGCAGCGGCGGAAAGTCGAGACCCGGCAGGTCCTGGTCATACTTGCGGCAATGTACGGTGCGCATGGGTAACTCCGTAAGAGAACTGGATGTCAGTGCGGTTGAGCGCCGAGCCTTCGCCAGACGCTCAATCGATTGCCTCATTCTCGCACGCTTGAGCGGGTTTCCCCCAGGCGTCCGAGGCCTGTCGATGAGAGCGACTCGCTCACAGCCCGAACAGATCATCCGTGCAGCGTGCCAGCAGCGCCTTGACCGGTGCCGGCAGGCCCACGGCATCCGGCGCGGCGGGGTCGACGAAACGACGGTCTGCTCCGTGTTCGTTGACGCCATCCTCCGCCGACGGCGTCAGTTCCGCCGCTCCCAGCTGAACCGGCTGCGGCGTGATGGTCAGCCGGAAGTGGCTGAAGACATGCTCGAAACTGTCCAGCGGCGCCTCCAGATGCGCGCCTCGCGCTTCACGGGCGACCCACTCCCGCGCGGCCTCGCGGTCCTCGACCAGCGGCGGCGCCCACAGGCCGCCCCAGATGCCCGTCGGTGGGCGTCGTTCGAGCAGAATCCGGCCCGTCTCGTCACTGACCAGCAGCATCAGCGTCTGACGTGTCGGAATAGCCTTCTTGGGCTTGCTCTCGGGGAAGCGCTTTTCCTCGCCGCGTGCATGCGCCACACAGACTTCCTCGAAGGGACAGCGCGTACAATCCGGCTTGCTGCCGCGCGTGCACAGGGTGGCCCCGAGATCCATCATCGCCTGGGTCCAGTCCGCCAGCCGCACCTGCGGGGTATAGCGCTCCGCCAGCGTCCACAGCTTGCGCTCCACGGCCGGCCGACCCGGCCAGCCTTCCACGGCATGCAGGCGAGCCAGCACGCGCTTGACGTTGCCATCGAGAATCGGCGCCCGTTGTCCGGTGCTGATGCTGATGATCGCCCCGGCGGTCGAACGCCCGATACCTGGCAAGGCCGACAGTGCCTCGACACTCTCGACCGGGAAGGCGCCGCCATGCTCAGCGACCACCTGTTGAGCGGCCTTGTGCAGATTGCGCGCCCGGGCGTAGTAGCCAAGCCCCGTCCACAGGTGCAGCACCTCATCGATCTCCGCCGCCGCCAGCGCCGCGACATCCGGGAAGCATTCCATGAAGCGCGCGTAATAGGGCAACACCGTCGTGACCTGGGTCTGCTGGAGCATGATCTCCGAGACCCATACACGATACGGGGTGGTGTTCTCCTGCCAGGGCAGGTGCTTGCGGCCATGCTCATCGAACCAGTCGAACACGCGGGCCTGGAATTCCTCCGGGCTCATCGCAATGCTTGCCACGCCTGGCGGGGCGTGGGTATCAGACGCTGCCACGTCAGGCGTGGCCGCAGTGTCAGGTACCGCCATCAAGACTTCCTCTACTCGTGACTCGTACCATGGCGCGCCATGGTCTATCAGTTGAACAGCCCCTGAATCGCGCCCTTCAGCTTGTCGCTGGCGCCTTCGCCCAGCTTGTCATCGATCTTCTTGCGCGTGTCTTCATCGAGCTTCTCATCCAGCTTCTCGCTGACCTTCTCGCCCGCCTTGCGCTTGGCTTCATCCTTGGCCAGTTCCGCGGCGGCCGTCTGGAAACCCTTCTGGTCGAAGCCGCACCATTCGCCCGGCTCACCGCTCAGGTTGCCCTGACACTGCACCGGGAAGCGCAGCTTGACCAGACGCGGATTGACCTCACAGGCAGCGTCATCCGTTCCTTCAATGAAGCGCGCCGCCACGTTGTAGTCAAAGGCTTCGGTCGGCAGGTTGAGCTGCCCCTTGCCATCCAGCGCGATACCCGGGATCGCCAGTGCCAGATCCTGATTGCTGATCACGCCATTGGTGACCTTGAAGCTGCCCTGTGCGCGTTCCAGCGGGGTATTCGCCGCCCAGTCACGCGAGGACGTCTTGCCACTCAGCGTCGCCACCGTGGTGCACATCTTCTCGGACACATTGACGTCGAGTATCTCGCCATTGCGAATCTCGAAGTCACCCGAACCATTCAGGTTGCGCTTCATGCTGTCGAGTTGATTGGTGCTGGTGGTGTAATCGCCATTGAGCGTCAGACGGCCACGCAGGATGTCATCCTGCTCAGGCGCCAGCGCCTTGAGGAATGGCGCGATATCCAGATTGGTCAACTTCTCGCCGAAGCTCATGGTCAGCGGTGTCTTGCGACTGTCGATGCGGGCACTGGCTGCCAGGCTACCGCCGTACAGACTGGCCGTCAGGCTATCGAGCTGCTGCAGTCCCGGCTGACCGGACAGCTTGGCGGACACCTTGCGCATCTCGAGCCCGGATGCCGTGAGGTTCGCGATGTCCAGCTGGCCCTTGAGCCCGAGAGTTCTGAGCAGCTCCACCGGCAACACCTCTGCATCGCCGTCAGCCGCGTAGGCCGGCGCCACCAGTCCTGCCGTCACCCCCGTACCGAGACTCGCGGTCTTCTCGCTGGTCTGCGGCGGGAGGTAGTCGTCCAGATTCAGCGCATCGACATCCAGATCAAAGGTGATCTGCGAGGCATCGAAGGAGGAGCCGAGACGTCCGTTGATGGTGGTGTCATCCAGTGCCATCACCAGGTTGGTCAGCTGTACCTGTGACAGATCGCCCTTGAGCGGGCTGGAGAATGCCAGCGAGGTCAGTGCATCACCGCGTGCCGTCTGCGGTGCCTGCATGCCGACCCGCGTCATCCACGCCTTGGGCGACAGCGGGGCCAGCTTGAACTGCCCGCTGTAGCTCAGCGCCTCGCCCGTGATGTCACTGGCCTTGAGCGCCCCGCTCAGACGCAGGTCACTGCCCGAGGTCAGCAGCAGATCGGAGAGCGTCGCGGTGCCTTCGGCAAGATCCGCTTCCGCCCCGAAGGTCGCCTTCACCGGCAGCGCCTTCTCTCCCAGCGACGGTTCGTTGAGCGAGGCATCCAGCTCCCCACCCTCGATGCGATAGCGCTGCTGCTCGGTATCCAGTGTCAGGGTATCGATCTCCAGCGCCAGCTGCTGGGACTGCTCGCTCAGCGACGGCATGCTGGTGGCGGTATCCAGGCTGATGCCGGTCAGGACATGGCGACCGTTCTGAAGGTCCAGCGCCACCTTGCCGTCCAGATTGATGGTGCTGCGCAGCTCAGGCTCACGCCCCTCCGCCACGAAGGACAGCTCCACCGGGAACGCCTTGGTCGGGCTGACGTTGCTGGAGCTCAACGCCAGCTCATTGAGCGTCATGTCGAGACCGCTGGCAGCATCCTGGTAGGTGATCTGCCCATTGGTGACCTGAATCGAGGCGATATCGAGATTGACGGCCATGCCTTCAGCGCCATCGCTGACACCGGCATCTCCCTGCGTCTCATCGGCCATGGCGACACCGGCACTCTTGGCGGGAGGCAGGGCCTTGTCCGCCGCACCGCTCTCGGCGGCATCGGCAGCATGCTGCAACAGACTCTCCCAGTTGCCTCGCCCGTCAGCGTCTCGCTTGAGGTCCAGTTTCAGGCCATCGAGGAACACGCCCTCGACCTCCACCTCACCGCTTAGCAAGGGCGCGAAGGACACCCCGACCTCGGCACGCTTGAAGGAGGCGAAGGGTGTCTGGTCGTGAGCCTGCTCCGGCAGCCAGGTCTGGGCGTCCTCGACACTGACGCCCAGACGCGGGTAGAACGACCAGTCCAGCGGACCGTTCAGGGCCAGCTCCAGCCCCGCCTGGTCCTTGACCGCCTTGACCAGACGCGGCTTGAGATCATTCGGGTCGAGGAAGGTGGTGACATAGATCACCCCCGCCACCACGACCAGCGCCAGTACTCCGACGATGGCCAGCAAGGCCCTGAACAGTGCTTTCATCTGCGTCCTCCCTTTGACACGATGAGACTGGGCCAGCACGAAGCCTTGCTGCTCGGCATCCTTCACGTAACCGAGCCGCGACAGCAGAAGCTCGTCAGCCAGCGTCAATCCTTGATCCGGCACGACCAGCAGGCGCTCACGCGCCGCCGCTTCCAGCGACATCAATGCCATCAGGCGCGTTCCCACCCCGCGTCGCCGGGTACTCTTGCGCACGCAGCAATGACGGATGCGCCATGCCCTTCCATCGTCCTCGCACAGCAGGGCGCCGATATGGCGATCATTGAAGAAGGCGGTGCAGAAGCGATGACCGGTCTCCAGGCTGGCCTGAATGAACTCATCCGGCGCGAGTGGCAGGCGTTCACCGGGGGCTTCGTGATAGATGCGTGACAGGTCGATGCGCACTTGCTCATCGGCCTGCCAGCGTGCGTGATCGATCATCTGAAGAGTGACCGGCATGGTGAGATCCTCGCCCGCGATATGAATGCCCGCCATTGTAGCGGATGCCGTTGTCCTTTCTCTATAATGACTGGCTGGGCAGGCAGATCACGCTTTCACTTGCGACATCACATGACAACAACCACATGATGCGCACTTCCCGGCCGGACTGGACATACGCCTCTCACACCCAGGCCCCGGTGAGGTCACCGACCGCTGGAGAGACATCATGGCAGAGCGTATCGCCGAGGTTCATCGCAACACCTCGGAAACCAAGATTCGGGTTCGCATCAATCTGGACGGCGAAGGCAAGCTGAGCGCCAACACCGGCGTGCCCTTCCTCGAACACATGATGGACCAGATCGCCCGTCACGGCGTGATCGACATCGACGTCGACTGCGACGGTGATCTGCACATCGACGACCACCACACCGTCGAGGACATCGGCATCACTCTCGGCCAGGCCTTCGCGCAGGCGCTCGGCAACAAGGCCGGCATCCGCCGCTACGGCCATGCCTACGTGCCGCTGGACGAAGCCCTGTCACGCGTGGTGATCGACTTCTCCGGTCGCCCGGGCCTGTTCATGCAGTGCGAGTTCACGCGCGGCAACATCGGGCGTTTCGATACGCAGCTGTTCTGGGAATTCTTCCAGGGCTTCGTCAACCATGCCGGCGCCACGCTGCACATCGACAACCTCAAGGGCTTCAATGCCCACCACCAGGCGGAGACCATCTTCAAGGCCTTCGGCCGTGCCGTGCGCATGGCGGTGGAAGAGGACGAGCGCATGGGAGGCCGCATCGCCTCCACCAAGGGCTCGCTGTAAGCGACATCCAATGCCGGAGTCCCCTCCGGCCTGCGGGAGAAAGACATGACGATTGCCGTCATCGACTATGGCATGGGCAACCTGCACTCCGTCGCCAAGGCACTTGAGCATGTGGCTGACGAGAATGTCGTGATCACCAGTGACCCGCGCGCCATCCGTGGTGCGACCCGCGTGGTGCTGCCCGGTCAGGGCGCCATCCGCGATTGCATGGGCGAGCTTGAGCGCGCCGAACTGCGCGGGCTGGTCGGCGAACTGCTGAGCAACCACAGCAAGCCGCTGCTGGGCGTGTGTGTCGGTCAGCAGATGCTGATGGAGCGCAGTGAGGAGAACGGTGGCATCGATTGCCTCGCCTACTTCAAGGGCGACGTGAAGCGCTTTGATGACAAGCAGCTGGACGAGCACGGCCAGCGCCTCAAGGTGCCGCACATGGGCTGGAACCACGTCGCCCATACCCAGGGCCATGCGCTGTGGGAAGGCATCGAGGACAACTCGCGCTTCTACTTCGTGCACAGCTTCTATGTCTCGGCTGCCGAGCGCTCACAGGTCTTCGGCGCCACGCATTACGCCGGTGCCGAGGCGCACGTCGCCATCGGTGAGGGCAGCCTGTTCGCGGTGCAGTTCCACCCGGAGAAGAGTGCGGCCGCCGGCCTCAAGCTGCTCGAGAATTTCGTCCGCTGGCAGCCCTGAGGGCTCACCTGCGTGACCGTCGGTGCCTGCCTTGCGAGTCGGGCACCGATTCATCCGCCTTCGATATACCGACGACAATTCAGGCGTGCCAAGACACGCCGAGAGGACACCCGACATGCTGGTAATCCCCGCGATCGATCTCAAGGACGGTCAGTGCGTACGCCTGAAGCAAGGCCGCATGGAAGACTCCACCAACTACGGCGATGACCCGCTGGCCATGGCCGCGCGCTGGGTCGAGGCCGGTGGTCGCCGCCTGCATCTGGTCGATCTCAACGGTGCCTTCGAAGGCAAGCCGGTCAATGGTGACGCGGTGACACGCATCGCCCGCGCCTACCCGGAGCTGCCGATCCAGATCGGCGGTGGCATCCGGGATGCCGCGACCATCGAGCACTATCTGGAGGCCGGCGTCGGTCAGGTCATCATCGGCACCAAGGCCGTGAAGGAACCGGCCTTCGTCGCCGAGATGTGCCGCGCCTTCCCGGGCCGCATCATCGTCGGTCTCGATGCGCGTGACGGCTTCGTGGCCACCGATGGCTGGGCCGAGGTTTCCACCATCAAGGCGACCGAGCTTGCCAAGCGTTTCGCCAATGACGGCGTGTCCTCCATCGTCTACACCGACATCGCCCGCGACGGCATGATGCAGGGCGTCAACATCGAGGCCACCGTGGCACTGGCCCGCGAAGGCGGCATCCCGGTGATCGCCTCCGGCGGCGTGACCAATCTGGATGACATCCGTGGCCTGGCTGAAGTGGCCGATCAGGGCATCCTCGGCGCCATCACCGGTCGCGCCATCTATGAAGGCAGCCTGGATATCGCCGAAGCACAGGCGCTGTCCGACGCCATCACCGGCCGCACGGCCTGAGGGGAGCGATCATGGCACTCGCCAAACGCATCATCCCGTGTCTGGACGTCGACGCCGGTCGCGTCGTCAAGGGCGTCAACTTCGTCGGTATCCGCGATGCCGGTGATCCGGTCGAGGTCGCCAAGCGCTACAACGAGCAAGGCGCCGACGAGATCACCTTCCTCGACATCACCGCCAGCGTCGACAACCGTGGCACCACGGTCGACATGGTGTCGCGCATCGCCGGTGAGGTGTTCATCCCGCTGACGGTCGGTGGTGGCATCCGCACCTGCGAGGACATCCGCACCATGCTGAATGCCGGCGCGGACAAGGTCTCGATCAATACCGCCGCCGTGTTCAACCCGGACTTCGTGCGTGAAGCGGCGGACCGCTTCGGCAGCCAGTGCATCGTGGTCGCCATCGACGCCAAGCGCGTCAGCGAAGAGGGCGAGACACCGCGCTGGGAAATCTTCACCCACGGTGGGCGCAAGCCAACCGGGCTCGACGCTGTCGAGTGGGCGAAGAAGATGGTCGAGCTGGGCGCCGGTGAATTGCTGCTGACCAGCATGGACCGCGATGGCACCAAGGCCGGCTTCGATCTCGGCGTGACACGCGCCATCTCCGACGCCGTCAGCGTGCCGGTCATCGCCTCCGGTGGGGTCGGCACTCTCGACCATCTGGTGGACGGCGTGCTCGAGGGCGGGGCGGATGCGGTGCTGGCCGCCAGCATCTTCCACTTCGCCGAGTACACCATCCCGCAAGCCAAGGCCTACATGGCCGAGCGCGGCATCGAGATGCGCCTCTGAGCGCAGGTCAGGCGACGACAGCGCTCAGGCGTAGCCCAGCTTCGCCAGTGGCGTGAGCGCCTGCTCGAGTCGCTGGTCGGCAAGTCGCAGAATATCGGCCACCAGATGCTTCTCGGCGGCGGGCAGCATCACCCGCTCGCCGACCCACAGCGCCAGCTCGGCAAGGTCATGCTGATTGCCCAGACGGGATGCTGCCTTGTCGAGCAATTCCGGCTCACGACGACGCCCACGACTCGGTGACTCGAGTTCACGCCCTGCCGTCTCCCCCAGCGCCGCATGCGCCAGTGCCAGCTGGAACCTGCGGTACTTGATCCACTTGCGCAGCCGGTGGGACGTCTCGATCTCCCGCTCGCTGATCACCCGCGCCGCCAGCTTGTGGAGGCGGTGACGACTGAATTCCAATCCGGCCGTGAGCTCCTCCCCCGTCAGCGGAGCGGCCTGCCAGGCGGCCATCTCGTCGCTCAGCAGCCGCTTCAGAGGTGCGTGATCCAGCTCCGCCACCGACTCGCTCAATGCGGCACTGGTCAGCCCCGGACGCAGCGCATCCAGCAGACGCTGGCTACGCTCATCCACCCAGGCATAGGCGCGCGCATGGGTCTTGCGCAGCATGCGCGCCTCACGCGGGCCGGCCAATGCCCTGGCGATGGCGCGCGGACGCGCCTGATGCTCACTCACCGCCGCCTTGCCCAGTGACTCACGTCGCAGTTGCCACCAGCCCCGCAGCTGCTTGCAGTCGACGCGCAGCGCATGGACCTCCTGCGCGGTGAGCGTCGCCTGCGCCAGATGCTGCTGCATTGACTCGAGATGCGCGAGGATCAGGCCATTCATCCGGGGGCTCATTCCTGCAAGGATAGCCCCAGATTGCTGACATCCTCGTTACGCCCCAGCCGCTTGAGCGCTCGCCAGTCATCACGCTCAAGACGCGGAGCCTCGACACTCTCCAGCACGGCGTCCTGGAAGTCGCGCTCATCGACCATCAGCGGATGTTCGCGAATCATGGCTTCCAGCGCTTCCTGCTCGATGCCCTCACCGGCCTGCAGGTCGATCAGCGCGCGAACGCCATCGGCGGACAGGCGACTGACCTTGAGCGCGGCTTCCGGCTCCTCACTGATCAGCACATCGATGCAGGCGGTCAGCGCCATGACGGCTTCCAGTGCACGGCGCGCACCGAAGCTGTCGTCATGCTCGTCGGGCTCGAAGGCCGTGACCTTCTCGGCCTGCAGCGAGAAATCGATCTTGGCATCGCGAACGCGCAGCTGCTCCCAGACGAGGTCCAGCAGCTTGCGCAACTCGCGCGTGGTCTCCAGCGCGCTGGCGGTGCCATTGGCCTCGGCGTAGAAGCCGGCATTGGGCAGGAGTCGCTCGGTCAGCGTTGCCATGAAGGCGGTACGGCGAACGGGGGCCAGCGCTTCCAGACGCGCGCGGAAACCAGGAACAGGCTGAGTCATGACGGCTCTCTTCTCACTTCACTTTTCAACGAACGAGACTTTGCCGCGGCGAGATTCACGGCCACAGACATTCTCTGGGCACGCGACCGACACCATCGAACAGCACGCCTTCGCTGCGCAGTTTCTCGCGCTGACGCACCGCGCCACCGTGGTCGGTGACCTTGAGCGAGGCATTGATCACCCGATGCCAGGGCAATTGATGGCCATCCGGCAGATGGCGCATGGCCGAGCCGACCATGCGTGCGGTGGCACCATCGGTCATGCTGGCGATTCGCCCGTAGGTCGTGATTCGCCCCGCCGGAATCTGCGCCACCACGGTGTATATCTGCTCGAGCAGTTCAGCACGCATCACGCTCTCCCCTGTTTGTGCTCGGGTCTTTACGCTGCCAGATGGCTGACGCATGATGACGCCATGCACCTTTACTTCATACATCAAGGCCTTATCCCCGACGCAGCGCCTCACTCAGCGACTGATGCCCTGCCACGATCACAAGGCTGGCAGGACTCTGTACGCCTGAGCGACTGGCTTGTCGGCATGGGCCACAGCTACAACACCAGCTTCCCGCTGGATGGCGAGACGCTCCCCGGCATCGACGATTTCCAGGCGCTGGTGATCCTGGATGGCCCTCAGCCATTGTCAGGTGCCGAGAGCACCCAATCACAGCCACTGCGCCTGCAGCGCAAGCTGATTCGCCGCGCGCTCAACAGCAACCGCCCCGTACTGGGCATCGGGCTGGGCGCGCGCCTCATCGCCGAACAACTCGGCGCCATCGTGTCTCCGGCCGTGGTGCCGCAGCGTCGCTGGGCCACGCTCACGCGCAGTGACGAGTGTCCCGTGGGACTGCCCGCCGAATTCGAGACGCTGCTGTGGCATGAGGAGATCTGTGGCCTGCCGGAGGATTGCGAGCTGCTGGCCAGCGGTGAGCATACCCCGATCGCCGGATTCAGCTGGGATGCTGGCCGGGTGCTGGCGCTCAACTTCCATCCCCATCTGGATGCCGGCGCAACGCGTGACCGTCTCCGGCATCACCCCGCCCCGAATGAGGGTCGCGGAGTGCAGTCAGAAGACGCACTGCTGGAAGACCCAAAGCGCTTTGATCGGCAGGCCGCCCTGCTGGACCGCCTGCTGGT
Source organism: Cobetia sp. ICG0124 (assembly GCF_004006355.1). Lineage (NCBI taxonomy): Bacteria > Pseudomonadati > Pseudomonadota > Gammaproteobacteria > Oceanospirillales > Halomonadaceae > Cobetia > Cobetia sp. ICG0124. Next base: position 3,129,448 of record NZ_CP024893.1, read on the forward strand.
GGACTGGCTCGACGCCTGAGTCAGCGCTGCCAGCGATGCGTGGCGCTCCAGTCACGCACGAAGGCGAGCGTGTTGTCCCAGTCGCCGACATGCAGGAAGGTACGCTCGTGCTTCTCGAGCTGATAACGGTACATGGGGTCGTAGTATTCGCTGAGCAGCGGGGCCAGCCAGCCCTCATGGGCAGTGGGATTGCCGCGCTTGTGTTCACGGAAGGCGATGTCCTGCATGCGAATCAGGCGCGCCAGACGTGCACTGCCCAACCGCTTGCGCAGACGCAGCAACGCCTGACGCAGCTGACGCTGCAGCAGTGCCCAGCCGAGGAAGTCACCATAGTGTCCGCTGTAGGTGGCCCACAGCCCTTCGATGTAGTCCTTCTGAATCTGCACCAGTCGCCAGTCCAGTGGCATCTCGACTCTCACCAGCGGGGCAGCCTCCATCGCGCGCCATGCCTGCAGCGGAATGTTGACGCTGCCGATGAAGCGCGACTCATCTTCCATGACGGTGGGCGCGTCCGCGGCCAGTGACAGCATCTCGGCGCTGATGCGATGCTCGAAGTCGATCTGGCTCGGTGCCGGGAAGGGGTGACGGCCGAAGGCCGAGCCCTTGTGGCGCGCGCAGCCTTCCAGGTCGATGCCATTGTCGAGCGCATGGATCAGCTCGGTCTTGGCGCAGCCGGTCAGGCCCCCGATCAGCAGCATCGGGGCCTGCTCGACGCGCTCATCGATATGCTGGCAAAGCTGCTGACGCATGGCCTTCCAGCCCCCGGCGATCCGCGGGCGCTCGATGCCTGCCTCCTTCAACCATTGCTGGCTGAGCTGAGAGCGCATGCCGCCCCGGAAGCAGTAGAGAACCGCCTCGGGATGGCGCTCGACGTGCTCGACCCAGGCACGAATCCTGGCGCGCTTGATCCCGCCACTGACCAGCTGATGACCCAGATGCACCGCCGACTCCGGGCCGACCTGCTTGTACTGCAGACCGACCCGGTGACGTTCCTCGTCATCCATCAGCGGAAGGTTGACGGCCCCCGGCAGGGAGCCGGCCGCAAATTCGATCGGTGCACGCACATCGATCAGCGGGCGGCCATCGCGAATCAGATCGCAGCTGGCCGCCACGGTGGGCAAACTCATGGGCATCTCTCGACTGGAAAACTAAAATTCAGGCCAGCGGCGGCGTCAGGCGAATGCCCTGGCTCGGGCCGATGCTGTCAGGGCCGAACAGCGGGCAGGACGCACATGCGGCCGGCTCACCGTCGTGTGGCCGATGCGCCTCGGACACTGCCTCGCGCAGGGCGGCAATGGCCGCCTCGGCAGTATGAAAGTAGTGCTCATCCCCCATGCGCTCAAGGAAGCCTCCGCGCTCCATCACTTCCAGCGCGTAGCGTCGGAAGCCGCACATGCTCAGGCTGCCGCCGGCATCCTGTAGGCGGCGCTGCTCGATCTCGAGCATCTCGGCCCCCGCGATGTCGATGAAATTGCAGCCGGTGCCGAGCAGGATGACGTGCTTGCCGGTATAGCGCGCCAGCTTGCGCTGGACGTGGTCCACCGCGCCGAAGAACAGCGAGCCATCCACTCGCAGGATGACGACCTCACGGCATTGGGTCAGCTGGTAGCGCTCGGCATTGCGCACGCCCAGCTCCGGGTGTTCGGAGTCCGGTGCCATTTCCACCAGACGTGGACGCGAGGTGCGATTCAGATACAGCACCAGCGACACCAGCACGCCGGCGAAGATGGCGAACTCAAGCGGCAGCAGCAGCGTGGCGAGGAAGGTGATCACCAGCACCACCGCTTCCTCGCGGCTGACGGTGAGAATCTGACGGATATGACTGAATTCGATCAGGTTGGCGGCGATCACCATGATCAGGCCCGCCATGGCGGGCAATGGCAGCCAGGCCGTGACATTCGGCACCAGCAACAGCACCGCCAGCACGATCAGGGCCGCGATCATCACCGACAGCGGCGTGCGGGCGCCGGCATCGTAATTGGCCCCTGAACGGGTGAAGGAGCCGGAGCCGGCGAAGCACGAGAAGAAGCTGCCGACCAGATTCGACAGCCCCTGGCCGATGAACTCCTGATTGCCATCGATGCGCTGATGCGAGCGTACCCCGATGGCGCGGGCGATGGAGACCGCCTCGATCAGGCCGAGAACCGCCAGCGCAACGGCCGCACCGCCCAGCGAGCGCAGGGTGTCAAACCCCAGTGGCGGCAGAGAAAACGGCGGCAGGCTGCCGGAGAGGGCCCCCACCATCGGGATGCCTGCCTCGCTGCCACCCAGCAATGCCGCAACCCCGCAACCGACGGCCATCGCGACCAGCATCCACGGCAGTCTGCGATTCACCCGCCGTACCAGCAAGGCACTGGCGAGCGTACTGAGGCCGGTGATCAGGGTCGCCCACGAGGTGTCTTCCAGGTGCCCAAGCAACGCCCACCAGGTGCCGAGGAAGCTCGAGGCATCTCCCAGCGCGATACCGAACAGATGCTTGAGCTGACTGGTGGCGATCAATACGCCGGCACCGGCGGTGAAGCCGATCACCACGGTATGCGAGATCAGATTGACCAGCGCCCCCATGCGCAGCAGCCCGAGTGCGAGCTGGATGATGCCGACCATGCAGGTCAGCGCCAGCACCAGCGGCAGGTATTCCGGACTGCCGGGGGTGGCCAGGGTCGAGACGGTACCGAAGACCACCATCGAGATGGCGGCGGCCGGCCCGCTGACCATATGACGCGAGCAGCCGAAGAGTCCGGCGATGATCGCGACCACGATGGCGGCATAGAGTCCATGCGCCGGAGGCAACCCCGCGATCAGCGCGTAGGCCACCCCCTGAGGCAGTACCAGCACCGCACCGCTCAGCCCGGCGATCAGGTCCGCGCGCGCATCTCTCGGCGACAGCTGGCGCATCCAGCCCAGAAACGGCAGCAGGCGTGACAGGCGGTATGCCGTGGCACTCTGGCCATGGCCGGCATGAGCAGTGACAATGCACCCTCCTGACACCGCTGCGGACACTGACGCCATGACCACCGACGCTACGCCTGCTGACACCACCTCTTCCACCCCGTCGGCCGGCTATACGCCTGCACTTGAGGTCAGTGAGGCCGAGGCCATCGAGACCACCCGCCAGTGGGTCGAGACGCACATCATCGCGGACAATCTATGCCCGTTCGCGGCACGTGAAGTGGCGCGCAACAGCGTCCAGTACGCCGTCATCCCCGGCGCGGGACTCGAGCGTTGCCTGCAGGCACTCGGCGATGAACTCCTCAACCTCGATGCCAATCGCGATGCCGAAACCACCCTGGTGATCTTCAAGGATGGCTTCCGCGACTTCGATGCCTATCTGGAGTTGCTGGATTACGCTGAGGCACTGCTCGAGATGCAGGGTTATGAGGGCATCTATCAGCTGGCCAGCTTCCATCCGGACTATGTCTTCGAGGATACCGAGGAAGACGACGCCGCGAACTACACCAACCGCTCGCCCTTCCCGATGCTGCACCTGCTGCGGGAAAGCTCGGTCGAGGCGGCGATCAATGCCTATTCGGGGGATGTGGAAGAGGTGCCGGCGCGCAACGAGGCGCTGATGCGCGAGCGTGGCGTCGAGCAGCTGGTCGCACGCCTCAAGGCCTGCGCTCACGCCGCCCGTCAGGCTGACAGCCAGGACTGACAGCACGCCATCACAGGGCTTCCAGCGCCTGGGACAACTTGTCGACCGCGACGATCGTCATGCCCTTGGGCGGATTCTTGGGGGCATTGCCCTTGGGCACGATGGCGCGCGTGAAGCCATGCTTGGCGGCCTCGACGATGCGCTCCTGCCCACTGGGCACCGGACGGATCTCGCCGGACAGGCCGACCTCACCGAACACCACCAGTTCACGCGGCAGCGGGCGGTTCTGCAGACTGGATACCACCGCACACAGCACCGCGAGGTCGGCGCTGGTCTCGAGCACCTTGACCCCGCCCACCACGTTCAGGAAGACATCCTGATCGCCGGTGAACAGGCCGCCGTGCTTGTTGAGCACGGCCAGCAACATCGAGAGTCGGTTGCCATCCAGACCGACCGCGACGCGCCGGGGATTGCCCAGCGGCGAATCATCCAGCAACGCCTGGACCTCGATCAGGATCGGCCGAGTCCCTTCCCAGACCACCATCACCAGGCTGCCGGAGGATTGCTCCTCGCTGCGTGACAGGAAGATCGCACTGGGGTTCTTCACCTCTTTCAGGCCAAGCTCGACCATGGCGAACACGCCCAACTCGTTGACCGCGCCGAAGCGGTTCTTCTGTCCGCGCAGGGTGCGAAAACGCGAATCACCGTCCCCTTCCAGCAACAGGGAGGCATCGATCATGTGCTCCAGTACCTTGGGGCCGGCCAGCGAGCCATCCTTGGTCACGTGCCCGACCAGCAGCAATACGGTGTTGGTCCGCTTGGCGAAACGCGTCAACGCCGCGGCGGACTCACGCACCTGCGAGACGCCCCCCGGCGCGGAGGACAGATCCTCCAGGTGCATGGTCTGGATGGAGTCGATGATCAGCACTTCCGGCTTCTCGCGCTCGGCGGTGGCCAGAATCGTCTCGACACTGGTCTCGGCCAGCATCTTGAGTCCCTGGGTCGGGAGCTGCAGTCGATGGGCACGCATCGCCACCTGCGACAGCGACTCTTCACCGGTGACGTAGAGCGAACGCTTGTGCTGTGCCAGCTTGCAGGCGGTCTGCAGCAGCAGCGTCGACTTGCCGGCACCGGGATGCCCGCCGAGCAATACGGCGGAGCCAGGCACCAGACCGCCGCCAAGCACGCGATCAAACTCACCGAAGGTCGAGGAGAAGCGCGGCACTTCGGCCAGCGAGACGTTGGACAGATCCGTCACGTTGTCACTCAGCGTGCCGGCATAGCCGCCTCTGGCGCTGGTGGCACCACGTGACGCCCCGCCAGTGCTGATGCCCCCGGCAGCCGGCGCAGCCCCCGGCAATACCGTGGCACCGACCCGAATCTCCTGCAGGGTATTCCACTCGCGACAGCCGCTGCACTGCCCCTGCCACTTCGAGAATTCGCTACCGCACTCGGTACATACGAAGGCGCTCTTTGCTTTCGCCATCAGACCATCCTGTCAGGGAGTAATGATTGACACGCGGTGGCATCACTCGCGCTTGAGACGCAGTGTCTCGCCGTTCTGGAAGCGGCGCTTCTGCGGGTCGACCAGTTCCAGTGTCTGGGGGTCCAGACGCAGGAAGTAGTAGGTCTGGCCCTCGCCATTCGGCGTCAGCTCATAGACGGTGGCATTCGGGTCGGTCACCGTACCTGACAGTACATCCCACTGACCCTCGTAGTGCTCCGGCGCGGGCTGCTGCGGATGATCGCGATAGGTGGCATCGAGACTGAAGGTACGCGCTTCCGGGGCAGCATCTTCCGCTCCCTTGAGACGCACATCGAGGTCAATGCCCGTGCAACGACGACACGGCAGGGTGCCCTTGTAGACGGCAACCTGCTCGCTGGCTGTCTCGGTGGCGTCATTGGCAGCGGCACCATCCGTCGTCTGGGCCGTTGATGCGCACCCGGCGAGACCGACCATCAGCGCGGCTCCCACCATCAGAGTCCTGATCTGCATTGAATCCTCCTTAAGGCGATGATTCGATAGCAGCGTCAGCGCTATCGACGGCGAGCGGCCCGACTGCCTCGACAGACGGACCGCTCACGAGCTTCCACGCTCAAGAATAGCGGGTATCAGCCCCGTGAGGCCACCCCCGATGGCGTTTATCGAACGCCATTCGCTAAATCATGTCGGCCTCAGCCACGGCGATCATACCCGTTGTCGAGGAAGGGATAATCGGTGTAGCCCTCGGCACCGCCACCGTAGAAGGTATCAGGATCCTGCTCGTTGAACGGCGCATCCAGACGCAGACGTTCGACCAGGTCCGGATTGGCGATATAGGGGCGCCCGATGGCGACGGCATCCGCAATGCCCTCGTCGATGATGCGTGCCGCACGCTCCCCGTCGTAATGACCGCAGAAGATCAGCGCGCCCTTGACGCGCTCCCGCAGTGCGCGGCGGAAGTCATCGGTGAACTTGACGTCGCCGCCGGCCCAGTCCGGCTCGTTGACGTGCACGTAGGCAATGCCACGTCTGGAGAGCTGGTCTGCCATGTAGAAGGCCATCTCTTCCGGCTCGTCATCGGTGAGACCGAAGATCTCGATGAAGGGCGTCAGACGGATGCCGGTGCGCTCCGGCCCGAAGACCTCGGCGACGGCATCGACGACTTCCAGTGTCAGGCGCGCACGATTCTCGACCGAACCACCGTACTGGTCGGTGCGCTGGTTGGTGCCGGTCGCCATGAACTGGTTGAGCAGATAGGCGTTGGCGGCATGCACCTCGATCATGTCGAAGCCGGCACGCTTGGCGCGCACGGCAGCCTGACGATAGTCCTCGACCAGCTGGGGGATTTCCTCCGTCTCCAGCGCACGCGGCGTGCTGGTGGGGTGGCGACCACTGCTGCCATCCTCGAACTCAACGAAGCACTGGGCGCCTTCACCACGCAGGGCGCTGGGCGCGACCGGTGGCTGGCCATCCGGCTGCACCATCTCGTGCGAGACACGCCCGACATGCCACAGCTGAAGCGCCATGCGTCCACCCTTGGCGTGCACTGCTTCGACGACGCCCTTCCAGCCGGCTTCCTGCTCATCCGTCCAGATACCCGGCGTGTAGACGTAACCACGCGCGGTCGGCGAGATGTTGGTCGCCTCGCTGATGATCAGGCCGGCGCCGGCACGCTGTCCGTAGTAGACCTCCTGAAGCTCACCAGGAATGCTGTCCGGGGTGCGCGCTCGGGTCAGTGGCGCCATCAGGATACGATTGGGCAGGGTCAGGTCACCGAGCATGACCGGATCAAGCAGGGTGTCGGCGTACGGGGCCTTGGTGTTGGCAGTCATCGGTGCTCCTTGAGTCTCTGATCTTTCGCCAGCCGCCGCTTCGGGCGATCGGGCGAACCGGGCGGGCATGCCAGTGACATGCGGTGCGCCAGCCGATGCTTCAAGCGCACGCGGTGCATGAGAATAATGCTGGGATGGCAACAATGCGCCAGGTCGTCCCCGGCGAACAACCGCGTGAGCAGCTGATCAAGCTGAACACCAATGAAAACCCCTACCCGCCGGCCCCGGCCGTGGAACAGACCCCGAGTTCCAGCTCGCTGCGCGCCGCCCTGGCCGAGACCTTCCATGTGGCCGCCATGTATGGCATCGAATCACGCAGTATCGCGCTGACCGACAACTGGGAAGTCGATCTCGAAGCCTTCGGCAGTGACAATGGCGGCATCATCTTCGCCAACCCCAATGCCCCGACAGGCCATGGCCATGGCCGCAAGGCGATTGCCGCGCTGCTGGAGCGCAACCCGCAGAGCGTGGTGCTGGTAGATGAGGCTTACGTGGATTTCGGGGGGGAACCCCAATGCCCCGACAGGCCATGGCCATGGCCGCAAGGCGATTGCCGCGCTGCTGGAGCGCAACCCGCAGAGCGTGGTGCTGGTAGATGAGGCTTACGTGGATTTCGGGGGGGAAAGCGCCATCCCGCTGATTCATCAGTATCCGAATCTGGTCGTGTCGGGCACTTTCTCGAAGTCGCGTAGCCTGGCGGGCATTCGCCTTGGCTATGCCGTGGCCTCGCGGGAGCTGATCGAGGGCCTGGAGCGCGTGAAGGACTCCTTCAATTCCTACCCCATCGATCGTCTGGCCGAGCAGGTCGGCGTCGCCGCGCTCAGTGACCCCGCCTATTTCGATGAGTGCCGCACACGCGTCATCACCACCCGTGAGCAGACGCGCGATCGCATGGCTGCACTGGGCTTCGAGATCCTGCCGTCACAGACCAACTTCGTGCTGGCGACTCACCCGACCCATGATGCCGGCAAGCTGTTCATCGGCCTTCGCGAGCAGGGCATCCTGGTCCGCCACTTCAATACCGATGCGCTACGCGACCATCTGCGCATCAGCATCGGCACCGATGCCGAGATGGACAGCCTGATCGAAGCACTGGAAACCCTGTGTCGTTGAGATAGCGCACAGCATGACCCGTGATGGGTTCAATGAAAGAAGGCGCCCACTGGGCGCCTTCTTTCATCAGGATGTCACTCGGGCATTCGCCACCGAAGACTCTCAGCAGGAGCAACCATATGACAACGGAACGTCCCACCATGGCATCAAGTGCCACTTCGACAGCGCGCCTGCCTTTGACGCGAGTGCATCATGTGGCACTCATCACCGCTGATTACCCACGCGCCAGGCGCTTCTATCTCGAGGTCATGGATGCGCAGGTGATCCACGAGGCCTATCGTGAAGCCCGCGACAGCTACAAGCTCGACCTGCGCTTGCCGGGCGGTATCCAGCTGGAGCTGTTCTCCTTCCCGTCACCGCCTGAGCGCCCAAGCTATCCGGAAGCCTGTGGGCTGCGTCACCTGGCGCTGGCAACCGAGGACATCGACACCTGTGTCGAGCTGCTGATCGCCCGTGGCGCCACGCCAGAGCCGATACGTGTCGATGAATACACTGGCGCCCGCTTCACCTTCCTGGCAGACCCTGACGGTACGCCCATCGAGCTCTACGAAGTCTCGCCCTGATGTGATGGCGCGCTGAAACTTCACTGGCTCTGAAGACAAAAGGCCCCTGTCGAGATTTCGACAGGGGCCTTCTTGTGGCATATGCACGTTGCTCACGCGGAGCTTTTCTTTCGTGCCACTTTTTCCGCGCACAAAGAGAACCGCCCCTGCAGCTGGGCTGCAGGGGCGGTTCAGTATAAGTGCCTGACGATGACCTACTCTCACATGGAGAAACTCCACACTACCATCGGCGCTAAGCGGTTTCACTTCCGAGTTCGGCATGGGATCGGGTGGTTCACGCTCGCTATGGTCGTCAGGCGAAACGGTGGCATCTTGCGATGCCTGAGTCTCGAGGCTTGTGGCCTCGCAACTCGCAATATGAATCATGCTTGCTGTGCTTCCACACCCAGCCTATCAACCTTGTAGTCTTCAAGGGCCCTTCAGGAGGCGCAAGGCCTCAGGGAAGTCTCATCTTGAAGGGGGCTTCCCGCTTAGATGCTTTCAGCGGTTATCCCGTCCGAACGTAGCTACCGGGCAATGCCATTGGCATGACAACCCGAACACCAGAGGTTCGTCCACTCCGGTCCTCTCGTACTAGGAGCAGCTCTTCTCAAACTTCCGACGCCCACGGCAGATAGGGACCGAACTGTCTCACGACGTTCTAAACCCAGCTCGCGTACCACTTTAAATGGCGAACAGCCATACCCTTGGGACCGACTTCAGCCCCAGGATGTGATGAGCCGACATCGAGGTGCCAAACACCGCCGTCGATGTGAACTCTTGGGCGGTATCAGCCTGTTATCCCCGGAGTACCTTTTATCCGTTGAGCGATGGCCCTTCCATACAGAACCACCGGATCACTAGAACCTACTTTCGTACCTGCTCGACGTGTCTGTCTCGCAGTCAAGCACCCTTATGCTCTTGCACTCAATGCACGATTTCCAACCGTGCTGAGGGTACCTTCGTGCTCCTCCGTTACTCTTTAGGAGGAGACCGCCCCAGTCAAACTACCCACCATACACTGTCCTCGATCCGGATAACGGACCTGAGTTAGAACGCCAATGATGTCAGGCTGGTATTTCAAGGTTGGCTCCACCGCATCTGGCGACGTGGTTTCAAAGCCTCCCAGCTATCCTACACAGACAACATCAGCATCCAGTGTAAAGCTATAGTAAAGGTTCACGGGGTCTTTCCGTCTAGCCGCGGGTACACAGCATCTTCACTGCGATTTCAATTTCACTGAGTCTCGGGTGGAGACAGCGTGGCCATCATTACGCCATTCGTGCAGGTCGGAACTTACCCGACAAGGAATTTCGCTACCTTAGGACCGTTATAGTTACGGCCGCCGTTTACCGGGGCTTCGATCAAGAGCTTCGGACGAATCCTAACCCCATCAATTAACCTTCCGGCACCGGGCAGGCGTCACACCCTATACGTCCGCTTGCGCGTTTGCAGAGTGCTGTGTTTTTAATAAACAGTTGCAGCCACCTGGTATCTTCGACCGGTAAGAGCTTACGGAGCAAGTCCTTCACTCGAACCGGTGCACCTTCTCCCGAAGTTACGGTGCCATTTTGCCTAGTTCCTTCACCCGAGTTCTCTCAAGCGCCTTGGTATTCTCTACCTGACCACCTGTGTCGGTTTGGGGTACGGTCGCATGTGATCTGAAGCTTAGAGGCTTTTCCTGGAAGCGTGGCATCGATGACTTCCTGACCGTGGTCAGTTCGTCTCGCATCTCGACCTCAGAGGAACCGGATTTGCCTGATTCCTCGGCCTACATGCTTTCACCAGGACAACCAACGCCTGGCTCACCTAGCCTTCTTCGTCCCCCCATCGCAACCACATCCGGTACGGGAATATTAACCCGTTTCCCATCGACTACGCGTTTCCGCCTCGCCTTAGGGGCCGACTCACTCTGCTCCGATTAACGTAGAACAGAAAACCTTGGTCTTCCGGCGGGGGAGTTTTTCACTCCCCTTATCGTTACTCATGTCAGCATTCGCACTCGTGATACCTCCAGCAGACTTCTCAATCTACCTTCATTGGCTTACACGACGCTCCTCTACCGCTCATCCATAAGGATGAACCCGTAGCTTCGGTACCTGATTTAGCCCCGTTATATCTTCCGCGCAGGCCGACTCGACTAGTGAGCTATTACGCTTTCTTTAAAGGATGGCTGCTTCTAAGCCAACCTCCTAGCTGTCTGAGCCTTCCCACATCGTTTCCCACTTAATCAGGATTTTGGGACCTTAGCTGACGGTCTGGGTTGTTTCCCTTTTCACAACGGACGTTAGCACCCGCTGTGTGTCTCCCACGCTGCACTCACTGGTATTCGGAGTTTGCCTCGGGTTGGTAAGTCGGGATGACCCCCTAGCCGAAACAGTGCTCTACCCCCAGCGGTGATACGTGAGGCGCTACCTAAATAGCTTTCGAGGAGAACCAGCTATCTCCGGGCTTGATTAGCCTTTCACTCCGATCCACAGCTCATCCCAGCATTTTTCAACATACTTGGGTTCGGGCCTCCAATTGATGTTACTCAATCTTCACCCTGGCCATGGATAGATCGCCCGGTTTCGGGTCTATACCCTGCGACTGGTCGCCCAGTTAAGACTCGCTTTCGCTACGCCTCCCCTATACGGTTAAGCTCGCCACAGAATATAAGTCGCTGACCCATTATACAAAAGGTACGCGGTCACACCACGAAGGTGCTCCCACTGCTTGTACGCATACGGTTTCAGGATCTATTTCACTCCCCTCGCCGGGGTTCTTTTCGCCTTTCCCTCACGGTACTGGTTCACTATCGGTCAGCCAGGAGTATTTAGCCTTGGAGGATGGTCCCCCCATGTTCAGTCAAGGTTTCTCGTGCCCCGACCTACTCGATTTCACGATACTCAGACTTCGACTACGGGACTATCACCCTGTATCGTCAAGCTTCCCAGCTTGTTCGTCTGTCAGTTGTATCGCTTAAGGGCTGGTCCCCGTTCGCTCGCCGCTACTTGGGGAATCTCGGTTGATTTCTTTTCCTCCGGGTACTTAGATGTTTCAGTTCCCCGGGTTTGCCTCTATAGGTTATGTATTGGCCTATAGATACTCACCTGATGGTGAGTGGGTTTCCCCATTCGGAAATCGTTGGGTCGCAGGGTATTTGCCACCTCGCCAACGCTTATCGCAGGCTATCACGTCCTTCATCGCCTCTGGCTGCCAAGGCATCCACCGTATGCGCTTAATCGCTTGACCATATAACCCCAAGGGGTCTGTCAAGGATTACGAATCTGTCGGACCTCTCCGACATATCGTTTGATGGAGATGTGCTTGGCGCACATTCCATCGTCAGCATGATTCACATTGTTAAAGAGCGGCTGTTCAGAGAACAGTGAGAAGCGCGCTCTGTCGAGCACGCTTGCCACTGCTGGCTAAGCCAGCAAATCGATAAGGAGGTGATCCAGCCCCAGGTTCCCCTAGGGCTACCTTGTTACGACTTCACCCCAGTCATGAACCACACCGTGGTGATCGCCCTCCCGAAGGTTAGGCTAACCACTTCTGGTGCAGTCCACTCCCATGGTGTGACGGGCGGTGTGTACAAGGCCCGGGAACGTATTCACCGTGGCATTCTGATCCACGATTACTAGCGATTCCGACTTCATGGAGTCGAGTTGCAGACTCCAATCCGGACTGAGGCAAGCTTTATGGGATTGGCTCCACGTCGCCGTATTGCAACCCTTTGTACTTGCCATTGTAGCACGTGTGTAGCCCTACCCGTAAGGGCCATGATGACTTGACGTCGTCCCCACCTTCCTCCGGTTTGTCACCGGCAGTCTCCTTAGAGTTCCCGACATTACTCGCTGGCAAATAAGGATAGGGGTTGCGCTCGTTACGGGACTTAACCCAACATTTCACAACACGAGCTGACGACAGCCATGCAGCACCTGTCTCAGAGTTCCCGAAGGCACCAATCCATCTCTGGAAAGTCCTCTGGATGTCAAGGGTAGGTAAGGTTCTTCGCGTTGCATCGAATTAAACCACATGCTCCACCGCTTGTGCGGGCCCCCGTCAATTCATTTGAGTTTTAACCTTGCGGCCGTACTCCCCAGGCGGTCAACTTATTGCGTTAGCTGCGCCACTAAGTCCTCAAGGGACCCAACGGCTAGTTGACATCGTTTACGGCGTGGACTACCAGGGTATCTAATCCTGTTTGCTACCCACGCTTTCGCACCTCAGTGTCAGTGTCAGTCCAGAAGGCCGCCTTCGCCACTGGTATTCCTCCCGATCTCTACGCATTTCACCGCTACACCGGGAATTCTACCTTCCTCTCCTGCACTCTAGCCAAGCAGTTCCAGATGCCGTTCCCAGGTTGAGCCCGGGGCTTTCACACCTGGCTGACTTAGCCACCTACGCGCGCTTTACGCCCAGTAATTCCGATTAACGCTTGCACCCTCCGTATTACCGCGGCTGCTGGCACGGAGTTAGCCGGTGCTTCTTCTGCGAGTGATGTCTTTCCTCGGGAGTATTAATCCCGAAGCGTTCTTCCTCGCTGAAAGTGCTTTACAACCCGAAGGCCTTCTTCACACACGCGGCATGGCTGGATCAGGCTTTCGCCCATTGTCCAATATTCCCCACTGCTGCCTCCCGTAGGAGTCTGGGCCGTGTCTCAGTCCCAGTGTGGCTGATCATCCTCTCAGACCAGCTACGGATCGTCGCCTTGGTGAGCCGTTACCTCACCAACAAGCTAATCCGACATGGGCTCATCCGATAGCGCAAGGTCCGAAGATCCCCTGCTTTCTCCCGTAGGACGTATGCGGTATTAGCCTGAGTTTCCCCAGGTTGTCCCCCACTATCGGGCAGATTCCCATGCATTACTCACCCGTCCGCCGCTCGACGCCTTCTAGCAAGCTAGAATCGTTTCCGCTCGACTTGCATGTGTTAAGCCTGCCGCCAGCGTTCAATCTGAGCCATGATCAAACTCTTCAGTTGAAAGCTTGATAGTCTGTTAAGCAGACCAAACTTGGTTCAGAGTCAAACTTCTCGTGAGAGGCTTGCTCCGATATTTGGTGACCTTGTCACCACTCATCGGCAAGCGCTCACACGAATTACCTGATCAAATTTTTAAAGAGCGTCGCTGTTAAGCGAGGAGGCATATTCTATCCGGAACGCTTGAGAAGTCAAGCACTTGATGATGAGTCAATCGACTGCCTCTAAGCATCATTCAGTGGCATCATCAAGCGGTGAGGAGCGTTGCCTCGATCACCTGTTCCGTAAGGAGTGCGGCGTATTCTAGCGAATCGCCCGGGAATTGTCAATCGATGATTTGGAAGCGGACTTCAAAAACATCAAACAAAACAATCACCTGCAAACCTCTTTCACCGCTGGTAACGCCATGCGTCCCCGGCAGCGGATGCGTACTTTACGCACGATCCGGGCTGAGCACAAGGGCTTTTTCCATCGATTGTCATTTCGAGGACATGCGGGCGACACCTATTCTCTTCAGCGAGTCACCGTCACACGTGCGTAGCGCTTCTTGCCAGCCTGGATGACGATGGCCGTATCGAAAGGCGCCATGTAGGAAGGCTCGATCACGTCTCCATCGACTTTCACGCGACCATTCTTGAGCATGTCCTTGGCCTGGGCGCTGTTGTTGGCCAGACCTGAACGATTGAGCACGGCGGCGATCGGCGCGACCTCTGCCCCTTCAAGGCTCACGGTGACATCCGGCATGTCCGCCGGCAGCTCACCTTCTGCCAGCTGGTTGCCACTGGAGAGATGAGCCGTGGCAGCCGCCTCTTCATCGTGGAAACGCGCCACCAGTTCCCGAGCCAGCTCCATCTTGATGTCGCGCGGATTGGCGCCATTCTCGATGCTGGCCATCAGCGCCTTCACTTCCTCCATGGGGCGCAGCGAGAGCAGCTCGAAGTAACGCCACATCAGCGAGTCCGGCATGGAGACGATCTTGTTGAACATCTCGCCCGGACGGTCATTGATACCGATGTAGTTGCCCAGCGACTTGGACATCTTCTGCACGCCATCCAGACCTTCGAGGATCGGCATGGTGATCACGACCTGCGGCTCCTGGCCACGCTGGCGTTGCAGCTCACGGCCCATCAGCAGGTTGAACTTCTGATCGGTACCGCCGAGTTCGATATCCGCCTCCAGCGCCACGGAGTCATAGCCCTGGATCAGGGGATAGAGGAACTCGTGAATGGAGATCGGCTGGTTGCCGGTGTAACGCTTGTCGAAATCATCGCGCTCGAGCATGCGAGCCACCGTGCTGGAAGCCGCCAGTTCGATCATGTCGCTGGCAGAGAGCTTGCTGATCCATTCGGAGTTGAAGGCGATTCGCGTGCGATCCTTGTCGAGAATCTTGAAGACCTGCTCCTGATACGTCAGGGCATTGGCCTTCACGTCCTCTTCGGTCAGCGGCTTGCGCGTCACGCTCTTGCCGGTCGGATCACCGATGCGTCCGGTGAAGTCCCCGATCAAGAAGATGACCTCGTGGCCAAGATCCTGCAGCTGACGCAGCTTGTTGATCAGCACGGTATGCCCGAGGTGCAGGTCCGGCGCCGTCGGATCGAAACCCGCCTTGACCCTGAGCTTGCGTCCGGACTCGAGCTTCTTGATCAGCTCTTCCTCGACCAGCACCTCATCGGTACCGCGCTTGATGATCTCCAGCGCTTCCACTACTGACTTGTCGCTCATCCTGCCCTCTCTGACCGTTGCTACTCCCCTCGTAACGGGGCATGTTGGCCGAGAATGTTAGCATGACACGCAGACCATGCACCCCCTCCATGGCGCTTTACCTCGGCCTGATGACAGGCACCAGCCTCGACGGCCTCGATGTCGCCCTGCTCGATATCGAACCCCATCAGGACTGCATTGCGCTGCGCGAGCACATCCGCTTCATCGACGGTCTGGATCTGCCGCTTCCGGACCCCCTGCGCACTCGCCTCTGGCGTCTGATGCACGAGGACCATGCGCATTTTCGTGATCTTGCCGCAGCCGAGCAGGCGCTGGCCGAACTGGCCGCCGACGCGATCCGCCAGCTGCTGTCTCGCCAGCGACTGGAACCGAAAGACATTCGCGCCATCGGCAGCCATGGACAGACCATCGAGCACCGCCCGCATGGCTTCAGCGATCAGCCCTGTCAGACGCCTTACACCCTGCAGCTCGACAACCCCAGCCTGCTGGCCGAGCTGACCGGCATCCCCGTGGTGGCAGACTTCCGCCGCAGGGATCTGGCGGCCGGTGGGCAGGCAGCGCCTCTGGCGCCGGCATTTCACTCAGCGCTGTTCGCTCAGCCAGACCAGTGGCGGGGACTGCTGAACCTGGGGGGGATCGCGAACCTGACATTGCTCCCGCCACTGGACTCGCAGGCGGCAGTGATCGGCTTTGATACCGGCCCGGCCAACTGCCTGCTGGATGCCTGGCATGCACGCCATCAGGGGGCCGCGATTGATCCTCAGGGCAGCTGGGCCGCCAGCGGCCATGTCATCGAGGAGCTGCTGGATCGTCTGCTCAGCGCGGATTACTTCACTCGACCGCTGCCGAAGAGTACCGGACGCGAGGACTTCCATCTCGGCTGGCTGGAGCAGCACCTGACAGGCAGCGAGGCCCCTGTCGATGTGCAGGCCACCTTGCTGAGTCTGACGGTAGAGAGCATCGCGCGTGCACTTGAGCATACCGGCGTATCACTGGCGGGACTGACACCCTGTGGTGGCGGAGCGCGCAACACCGCCCTGATGGCCGCGCTCGAACAGCGCCTTGCGCATGCAAGCCACCCCACCGGCCTGGCCACCTGCGCCTCGCTTGGCTGGAATGCCGATCTCCTCGAAGCCAGCGCCTTCGCGTGGCTGGCCGCCCGCAGAGTGCTGGAGCGCCCCGGCAATCTCATCAGCGTGACGGGAGCACGCGGCCCCAGAGTCCTGGGGGGCCTCTACGCACGCTGACCCATCGCGACGGACTTCAGCCATCGTCGTCCTGCAGCGAGAAGCGACTGGCGGCATTCATCACATCCAGTTGCGCTTCCTGAGCACTGTCGGAATCGCCGAACTTGATCATCAGACGCAGGTCATTGGCGGAATCGGCATGCGCCAATGCCACCTCCTCGGTGATCAGGTCCTGCTGATGCAACGCATAGAGCGATTGATCGAAGGTCATCATGCCCTGTTGCTGGGAGCGCTTCATCACGTCCTTTATCTCCACCACCGCCCCCTTGCGGATCAGATCGACGATCAGCGGCGAGCGCAGCATCACCTCGATGGCCGGCACTCGCTGTGCGCCATTGCCACTCTTGTGAGGCAGCAGCTGCTGGGCCACGATGCCCTTGAGATTCAGTGACAGGTCCATCCATACCTGTTCGTGACGCTCTTCCGGGAAGAAGTGGATGATGCGATCCAGCGCCTGGTTGGCGTTGTTGGCGTGCAAGGTCGCCAGACACAGGTGACCGGTTTCCGCAAAGGTCAGCGCATGCTCCATGGTCTCACGCGAACGGATCTCGCCGATCATGATCACGTCCGGCGCCTGGCGCAGCGTGTTGCGCAGCGCCACCTCGAAGGACTCGGTGTCGATCCCCACTTCGCGCTGGGTCACGATGGAGCGCTGATGGGGATGGATGTACTCGATCGGATCCTCGATGCAGATGATATGGCCACTTGAGGTCTGGTTGCGGTGCTGGATCATCGACGCCAGCGAGGTCGACTTGCCGGCACCCGTGCCCCCGACGAAGATCACCAGACCACGCTTGGTCTCCGAGAGACTCTTGATGATTTCCGGCAGGCGCAGTTCTTCCAGGCTGGGAATCGACAGCTGGATGCGACGGATGACCATGCCCATCTGGCTACGCTGATAGAAAGCACTGACCCGGAAACGCCCCACCCCCGGCAAACTATGGGCAAAATTGGCCTCACGCTCCTGTTCGAAGCGCTCTCGCTGCATGTCGCTCATCGGCGCAAGCACCAGTTCTCGCACCTGATCGACACCGAGCTTCTTGTCACCCAGCGCCGCCATTCGCCCGTTGACCTTCATCTGCGGCGGAGTCCCCGTCGAGATGAAAAGATCCGAGCTGCCCTTGCTGACCATCAACTGCAGGAGTTCCTGCAGCCATTCATGAGGAGTCATGAGCCGTGTCCCGATCCACTCTGTGACCCAGCAGCCCCTTGGCCTTCGCTTGCGCGTCTTCGCTAGTCACCAGCCCCTCGGCCAACAGTCGCGTCAGCGCCGAATCCAGCGTCTGCATCCCCAACGCACCACCGGTCTGGATGGAGGAATACATCTGCGCCACCTTGTCCTCACGGATCAGGTTGCGGATGGCCGGAGTGGCAAGCATGATCTCGTGCGCTGCCACGCGCCCGCCGCCCACCTTCTTGAGCAGCGTCTGCGCGATGACCCCTTGCAGGGATTCGGACAGCATCGAACGCACCATCGCCTTCTCTTCGCCCGGGAAGACGTCGATGATGCGGTCGACGGTCTTGGTCGCCGAGGTGGTGTGAAGGGTGCCGAAGACCAGGTGCCCGGTCTCGGCGGCCGTCAGTGCCAGACGGATGGTCTCGAGATCTCGCAGCTCGCCGACCAGAATGACGTCCGGGTCCTCACGCAGTGCCGAACGCAGAGCCGGCGCGAAGCCGTGGGTATCACGATGCACTTCACGCTGGTTGACCAGGCAACGCTTGGACTGGTGGACGAACTCGACCGGGTCCTCGATGGTGAGAATGTGGTCGTACTTGTTCTCGTTGATGTAATCGATCATTGCCGCCAGCGTGGTCGACTTGCCCGACCCCGTCGGACCGGTGACCAGAATCAGGCCACGCGGCAGCATGCACATCTTGCGAAACGCCTCGCCGAGACCCAGATCTTCCATCGTCAGCACTTCCGACGGGATGGTACGGAAGACGGCACCCGCCCCCCGCCCCTGATGGAAAGCATTGACACGGAAGCGCGAGACGCCCGGCACCTCGAAGGAGAAATCCGTCTCGAGGAACTCCTCGAAGTCGCGACGCTGCTTGTCGTTCATGATCTCGTAGATCAGCGCACGCACCTGCTTGTCATCCATCGAAGGGACGTTGATGCGTCGTACGTCACCATCGACGCGAATCATCGGTGGCAGGCCGGCGGACAGGTGCAGATCCGATGCGTTCTGTTTTGCCGAAAAAGCCAGCAGTTCGGTAATATCCATGCAGATCCCTCGCGAAGACCGAAGCTCTTGTACCAACGAGTCCCGTGGACTCGGGTGTAAGTGTGATGTGGCTCTTCAGCAGATGGTGCGGTGGATATCATGACGAACGCCCTATCCAGCCCATACTACCGGTGGCGCCCACGACGCCGAGCCATCAACCGTGAAGATATTTCGCAAATTCTGGAGCCGAGCCGCATGACTGCAGTCCCCGACGACGAAGCTTGTGTTACTCAGTGTATCCTAGAGGCCCGTGCGCGGCTGGAAAAGGCACTGCTGGCAAGTAAACGCAACGTAGAGGCAGCCCGGATACTGGCGGTGAGCAAGACCAAGCCCGACCGGATGATTCGTGCTGCCTGGCGCAATGGCCAGCGAGCCTTCGGCGAGAACTATCTGCAGGAAGCGCTGGACAAGCAGCAGGCGCTGTCGGACCTCACCGATATCGAATGGCACTTCATCGGCCCCATCCAGTCCAACAAGACCCGCGCGATTGCCGAACACTTCTCTTGGGTACATGCCGTCGAGCGTGAGAAGGTGGCTCGCAGATTGAGCGAGCAACGCCCCGAGACCCTGCCGCCACTCGACATCTGCCTGCAGGTGAACGTCTCCGGCGAGGCCACCAAGGCAGGCGTCACGCCCGAGGAATTGATTGCCCTGGCCGAGACGGTGCTGGCACTGCCCAACCTGCGACTGCGAGGCCTGATGGCGATTCCCGCCCCCGCCTCATCCGAGGCTGACCTGCAGGAAAGGCAGGCGCCCTTCAGGACACTGCGCGTATTGCTGGAGCAGCTGCAGGCTCGCTTCCCCGCGGCCCGCTACCCTCAGGCCAAGCTCGACACCCTGTCCATGGGCATGAGTGGTGACCTCGAGGCCGCCGTCGCCGAAGGCGCGACGCTGGTCCGTCTCGGCACGGCCCTCTTCGGAGCGCGTGACTATTCCAGCGCCCACTGACCGAACGATCAGGAGCACCGCATGACGCACCAGACCTCCGCCACTCCCCGCACCATCGCCTTCATCGGTGCCGGCAACATGGCCAGCGCCATCTTCGGCGGCATGATCGAGGCCGGCTATCCGGCAGACCGCATCATCGCGACGGCCCGTTCACGCGATACCCTCGAGGCGCTCGAGCAACGCTACGGCGTGACCACGACCCAGGACAACGCTGACGCCGTCGCACGTGCCGATGTCATCGTGCTGGGCGTCAAGCCACAGATGATGCATGACGTCTGCCAGGCACTGGCGCCCGCCGTACAGGAGCGCAAGCCGCTGGTCATCTCGGTCGCGGCCGGCATCACCTGCGACAGTCTCGAGCGCTGGCTGGGGGGAGAGCTTGCCATCATCCGCTGCATGCCCAATACCCCCTCGCTGGTGGGCGTCGGTGCCAGCGGCCTCTACGCCACCTCGCGCGTGACCGATGAGCAACGTGCGCTGATGGACGAGATGCTGACCGCGGTCGGTATCGTCGAATGGGTCGAGGAAGAAGGTCTGCTGGAAGCGGTCACCGGGATTTCCGGTTCCGGCCCGGCCTACTTCTTCCTGTTCATCGAAGCGCTTGAAGCCGCCGGTATCGAACTGGGACTGGATGCCGAGACGGCGCGCCGACTGGCGATCCAGACCGGACGCGGCGCCGCGCAGATGGCCTTCACCAGCGAGCACGAGCCGGCAGAGCTGCGTCGCCGTGTCTGCTCGCCGAATGGCACCACCGAACGCGCCATCAACAGCTTCGAGGGAGATGGCCTGCGCGAGATCGTCAGCCGTGCGGCCAAGGCGTCCAGCGCAAGGGCTGCAGAGCTGGCGCGTGAGCTGGACCAGTAACCGCGTCCTCAACTCACCGTCTTAAGGAAGGCCCCATGGGTGCTATGGGTAACATCGGACTTCAGCTGGTCACCATCCTGCTGCAACTGTTCGTCTATATACTGATGCTGCGTTTCCTGCTGCAGTTGTCTCGTGCAGATTTCTACAATCCGGTCACCCAGTCGGTGGTCAAGGCGACCAATCCGCTGGTGGCACCGCTGCAGGGCATCCTGCGCCCGCTGGGGCGCTTCGACATCGCCACGCTGGCGGCCGCCTTCATCGTCGTCAGCCTGGTGCTGGTCGCCATCGGCGCGCTGTTCGGCGGCGGCATGCTGCCGATCGGCTTCATCGCGCTGACGGCACTGGGCACCATGCTCGACAGCATCATCAACATCTACTTCTTCGCCTTGATCGCGATGATCATCCTGTCGTGGGTCGCCCCCCAGGCCAACCACCCGGGCGCCATCCTGGTCCATCAGCTGGTGGACCCGATCATGAAGCCGGTGCGCAAGGTGATCCCGTCGATCGGCATGCTCGATCTGTCGCCGATCTTCGTGTTCATCGCCCTCAACCTGATCGGCAGTCTGGTCAGTCAGACGCTGCCGACCATCGGCATGCTGCGTAGCGTCTTCGGCTGATACGCTGTGCTAGAGTGATCCCTCGGCCGAAGCCAGAACCACGGTGCACGAGACGCCCACAAGGCGCATCACCGCGGCTTCGCGCCCCGGACACGGGCTCTGCCCCGAACACTCTGCTGGACATGATGCTGGAAACCTTCACCACGATGCCTGATTCCCTTCCCCCGGATTCGGTCGGTCTCGTCACGCCCCGGACTGCCCACTTCGATACACCGCTGGAGCTGGCCTGCGGCAGACGTCTCGAACAGTACTCGCTGGTCTACGAGACCTATGGCGAGCTGAACGCTGACGCCAGCAACGCCCTCCTGATCTGCCACGCCCTGACCGGACACCATCATGCCGCCGGCTACCACGCGATGAGTGATCGCAAGCCCGGCTGGTGGGACGACTACATCGGCCCCGGCAAGCCCATCGATACCTCACGCTTCTTCGTCATCGCGCTGAACAATATCGGCGGCTGTCACGGCAGTACCGGCCCGACCTCGATCAACCCGGATACGGGCGAACAATGGGGCCCCGATTTCCCGCTGGTGACCGTGCCGGACTGGGTCGAGAGTCAGAAGCGCCTCGCCGAACGTCTCGGCATCACGCGCTTCGCCGCGGTGGTCGGTGGCTCACTGGGCGGCATGCAGGCACTGCAGTGGGCGATGGATCATCCCGAGCGCGTCGGGCACGTCGCCATCATCGCCTGTACCCCCAAGCTCTCGGCGCAGAACATCGCCTTCAACGAAGTCGCGCGCCAGGCCATCCGCTCGGACCCGGAATTCCATGACGGCTGGTACTCACGCGTCGATGCCGTGCCCAAGCGCGGTCTCAAGCTGGCCCGCATGGTCGGTCACATCACCTATCTTTCCGAGCACTCGATGGGGACCAAGTTCGGGCGTGACCTGCGCCAGGACCGCCTCAACTTCGGTTACGACGTCGACTTCCAGGTCGAGAGCTATCTGCGCCATCAGGGCGACACCTTCTCCACCGCCTTCGACGCCAACACCTACCTGCTGATGACCAAGGCACTCGATTACTTCGATCCCGCCGCCACGGCCGGCGATGATCTGGCCGCGGCCATGGCACCGATCAGCTGCCCGGTGCTCGTCGTCAGCTTCACCACCGACTGGCGCTTCGCTCCTTCACGCTCGCGCGAGCTGGTCAACGCCATGATCCATGCCGGCAAGAACGTCAGTTATGCCAACATCGATTCTCCTCACGGCCATGACGCCTTCCTGCTGCCGGGAGAGCGCTATCAGGCAGTGCTGGGCAACTTCCTGACCCGCGCATACGACAAGGCCTGCAACGCAGCCTCTCCCCTGCACACCGCTCCCCAGGAGGCCAGCCATGCGTAACGACCTCGCCCAGATCCACGACTGGATTCCCGAAGGTGGCCGCGTGCTGGATCTCGCCTGTGGGGATGGCACCCTGCTGGCCTCGCTCAAGGAGACCAAGGGGGTGTTCGGCTACGGACTGGAGATCGATCCCGACAACATCAGCGCCTGCGTGGCGCGCGGCGTGAACGTCATCGAGCAGAATGTCGATGATGGTCTGGCCAATTTCGCCGATGACACCTTTGATCGCGTGGTGATGTCCCAGGCCCTGCAGGTACTGCGCCGTCCGGATCGTGCGCTGGAAGAGATGATGCGCGTCTCACGTGAAGCCATCATCACCTTCCCCAACTTCGCCTACTGGCGTCACCGCCTGCACCTGGGGCTCAAGGGGCGCATGCCGGTCTCCAAGTCACTGCCGCACGCCTGGTACGACACCCCCAACATCCACCTCTCGACCTTTGCGGATTTCGAGCGGCTGTGTCGTGCCCAGGGCCTCAAGATCATCGACCGCGCAGTCGGCAATGGCGATCACGAGCCACATCCGGCGGCGACCTGGTGGCCGAATCTGTTCGGGGAGGTGGCCATCTTCCGCGTCTGCCGCGACAACTGTCCGCCCGACAAGCGCTGATCCACACTCGCCGCACCGCCTTTGGAAAGACGGCCGACAGGGAGCCCCTGCCGGCCGTTTCGCGTCATGACGCCGTCAATTCTCCCCGCGCCGCGATAGCGTTGCGCTATCCGGGCCATGCACAGACAGTCGCAACTAAAGTCTATATACTTTCGGGGTAAACGCAGCTGAGGATCACGGCTCGCACTTCCGGTGAGGTGCGCCGGCATCCCGAGGAGAGAGTGCATGAACTTCCATACCCGCAAATGGGTCAAGCCCGAAGACCTCAACCCCAACGGCACCCTGTTCGGTGGACGTCTGCTGGCCTGGATCGACGAAGAAGCGGCCATCTACGCCATCGTCCAGCTGGGGACTTCCCGCGTGGTGACGAAGTTCATGTCGGAGATCAACTTCGTCTCCAGTGCGCGCCAGGGCGATATCATCGAGCTGGGCATCACCGCCAGCGCCTTTGGCCGCACGTCCATCTCGCTGTGCGTCGAGATCCGCAACAAGATCACGCGTGAACGCATCCTGACCATCGACCGCATCGTGCTGGTCAGTGTTGATGCCGACTTCAAGCCGGTGCCCCACGGACGCACTCGTATCACGTATATCGAGGATCGCTTCCGCGAGCAGGCCGGCAGCAACGACAGCCAGGCCAATGACAAGCGCGCTTCGTGCAGCGGCAGCACCTCCTTGAGGGTCAACGACGCCTGCCAGAGCGGCTGCCCCGCGTCATCGTGACAGGGCGCCAGTGCGACCTGCATCCTCAGCGCCAGCACCTCGACACCGGCGGCCTGGGCCGCGGCGAAGGCCTCGGCATAGGCCGGGTCCAGGTGAGCCGCCGGCGCGACATCCTCGATGGCATCGTGCGCGACGCAGAACACCAGCACACAGCGATGACCGGCCGCGACCAGCGCGGCAAGACTGGCAAGGTGACGGCGCGCGCGCGTACTGACCGAGTCCGGAAAATACCCATGCCCATCCGACTCACGCAGGGTGAGCTGCTTGACCTCGACATAGATCGAGGCGGCCTGCTCATCGCGCGGCCATAGCTGGAAATCGAGCCGCGAGCGCTCCGCGACCTCACTGCCTGCTGGCATGACCTCGACCCGCGCCTCCCGCTCGATTCGCGCCAGATTCGTCAGCCCTCTCTCACGCAGTCGCCCTCCCGCAGGGCCGCCTCGACATGCGCATTGGCACGTCCGGTATGCACCGCCACCAAGGCCTCACGCCGACCGCCAGCCCCGGGAGGGTCCAGGGGCAGGCGAATCAGCTCCCAGGTCCAGGCAAGCTTGCGCTTCGGGTTGTTGGACGGTGACAGCCATACCTCACAGCCTTCCACGCACACGGCACGCATCGAGCCGGTATTCGGACAATGCGCCGTCACCACCTCGCCTGCCCGTATACCCTCGAGCAGCTCCACTTCAACGAAGAAGCGCTTGTAGCGCCGGATCAGCCGACCACGATACAACCCTGTCAACTGCATCAGGCAGATGCTCCCGCCGGGGCAGCACGCCGCTCCAGGAA
Source organism: Cobetia sp. ICG0124 (assembly GCF_004006355.1). NCBI lineage: Bacteria > Pseudomonadati > Pseudomonadota > Gammaproteobacteria > Oceanospirillales > Halomonadaceae > Cobetia > Cobetia sp. ICG0124. The sequence continues at coordinate 3,154,054 of NZ_CP024893.1, forward strand.
GCGCTCAAGTCTCGTCAGGGCTTCGCGCAGACGCGCCTCATCGGCCGTGAAGGCGATCCGCACATGGCGACGTCCATCTGCCAGCGCGAAATCGGTCCCCGGCGTGATGGCAACGTTCTCTTCCTCCAGCAAGGCACGGCAGAAGGCCTCGCTGTCATGACTCAAGTGCGAGATATCCAGCCAGACGTAGAAGGCGCCCTGCGGGGGAACCGACGGTGCCAGCCCGAGACGTTCGAGTCCGGCCAGCAGCACGCCGCGCCGCGCCTCCAGCACCTGGCGACGGCGTTCGAGCTCGGCCTCGCACTCCGGCGTGAAGGCCGCCAGCGCCGCATGCTGTGCGGGGGTGGAGGCGGCCAGAAAGACATTCTGGGCCAGGCGCGACAACGGCTCGACCGCCGCTTCCGGCGCCACCAGCCAGCCCAGTCGCCAGCCGGTCATGCCGAAATATTTCGAGAAGCTGTTGATCACGAAGGCATCCGGACACTCCGCCAACGCCGTATGTGCAGGCACGCCATAGGTCAGGCCCTGATAGATCTCATCGACCAGCAGGTGAGCGTCCCGGGCTCTGCACAGCTCCCCCAGCGCCTGCAGCTCCTGTGGCGACAACACGTGCCCGGTGGGATTGGAAGGAGATGCCACCATCACCGCACGGGTGTTCTCGCGCCAGACCTCATCGGCAAGCTCCGCGGTCAGCTGCCAGCCGCTCTCGGCGCTGACAGGCACCACGTCGAGCTGGGCATCGACCAGCCCCATGAAATGGCGATTGCACGGGTAGGTCGGATCCGCCATCAGCACGCTGTCACCGCGCTCGGCACACAGCAGGGTGGCCAGCAGCAGAGCGCCAGAGGCGCCGGGCGTGACGATGATGCGCGAGGGCGAGACCGTGACACCGTGACGGCGCTGGTAGTCTGCCGCGATGGCGTCGCGCAGCGCGGGCAGGCCACAGGCGGGCGTGTAGCGAGTCTGGCCGGCGGCCAATGCCGCCTGGCCGGCCGCGATCACCGGCGCAGGGGTCGGGAAGTCGGGTTCGCCCACTTCCAGATGGATGACATCATGCCCGGCAGCCTCTCGCGCCTGGGCGGCTTCCAGCAGCGTCATCACGCGAAAGGCGGCAACGGATTCAAGACGGCGGGCAAACTGCATGATGGCACTCCTCGTGACGGAAGCTTCATTCTAGGCACCTGCCAAGGCCCATTCCCACCCCCTTTTCACAGGAAAATGCATGTTTGCGTGAACAGGCCTGTTCATGAGCCGGCACAAACTATCGTCGGAGTTCGGTTGCAAACTTGTCATTTTTACGCTAAATAAGCTGATCTTCTCGCGAGGGCAGCAGTCAGGACAGCCCCCTCGCCGTGGCCAAGGAGGCAGTGCAACAGACTGTCGACGGCCCAAGTCACCTTGCGGAATGAGGCGGTCCCATGCCAGTAGCTGAAACCAAGCCGGAAGCGCTTAAGAAATTCACCCCGTACGAGCCGGCAGCGGGTGAAGAGTACATGAACGAGAAGCAGCTAGCGCACTTCCGTCAAATCCTGCTGGACTGGAAACAGGAGCTGATGGAAGAGGTTGATCGCACCGTGCGTCACCTGCAGGAAGATGCCAACAACTACGCGGACCCTGCAGACCGTGCCACTCAGGAAGAGGGCTTCAGTCTCGAACTGAGAACGCGGGACCGCGAGCGCAAGCTGTTGAAGAAGATCAACGAGACCATCGAGAACATCGATGAGGACGATTACGGCTTCTGCGAAGCCTGTGGCGTCGAGATCGGTATCCGCCGACTGGAAGCACGCCCGACCGCGACCCAGTGTGTCGACTGCAAGACACTGGCCGAGCTGAAGGAAAAGCAGCTGGGCCGCTAAGCCCCGCTGTCGGTGAACCGACGGCCCGCCGTCGACCTCATCCCCCATACGGGCACCCTCCTTGGAGCGGTGCCCGTATGCGTTGGGGTCCATGCCCACCGCCTACCGTGGCCGTTTTGCCCCGACCCCCTCTGGCCCACTGCACGCCGGTTCACTGCTGGCGGCCGTGGCCAGCTACCTGGATGCCCGGCATCACGCTGGCCAATGGCTGGTGCGCATCGAGGACATCGACCCGCCACGCTGCCCCGCAGGCAGCGCCGACACCATCCTGCGTCAGCTGGAGGCCTTCGGGCTGCACTGGGACGGCGCGGTGCGCTATCAGAGTGATCGCCATGCCGCCTACGACGAGGCGCTCGCGAAGCTCAAGGCCACGGGTATCGCCTATCCCTGTGATTGCTCCCGCAAGCAGTGGCGGGACTTCGCGGTCTACCCGGGCTGGTGTCGCGATCGCGATGAGCCACCCGCTGGCGAGCACGCCTGGCGTCTGGACGTGCGAGCGGCAGAGCGCTTCGGTGGAGCCGGTGCCATCGCCGGCTGGCACGATCGCCTGCAAGGCCCGATCCAGCAGGAACTGGCGGCACTCGGCGACGTGGTGCTCAAGCGTCGCGATGGCCTGTGGGCCTATCAGCTGGCCGTGGTGGTGGATGATGCCGAACAGGGAATCACCGACGTCGTACGCGGCCTGGACCTGCTCGACAACACGCCTTGGCAACGCCTCCTGCAGGCGTCCCTTGGTCTTCCCACACCGCGCCTGACGCACCTGCCACTGATCACCGCCGACAATGGGCAGAAGCTCTCCAAGCAGAACCTGGCCCCGGCCCTGCCGGTCGATGAAGTCGCCATTCGCCAACTGCTGCATCACACGCTGACGCTGCTCGGGCAGGCACCGCCATCATTTCTTCACGCACTCCATCAGGCGAGCGATAGCATTCCATGGCCCGGATTCTGATCATCGAAAAGGAAGGTGCCACACGCACTGCCCTTCAGCATCTGCTGGAGCGCGACGGGCACGGCGTGGTGCATGCCAATGGACTTGAAGACGCCTGTCGTCAGAAACCCGGCGAGTTTGCACTGGTCATCTGCGATGTCGCGCTCGCCGGAGAACATGCCAAGCCCGTTCTCGAGGCCAGCCACCCTGCCCCGGTGATCCTGCTGGCGGATCCCCCCAGCCTGCATGGCGCCATCGCCTGCCTGAAAGCCGGCGCCGCGGATTATCTGCCCAGACCCTTCGATCAGGAGGCCTTCGCGCGCAGCGTACGTGAGGCGCTGGCCTTGCCGCGCCATTCCGGAGCCACCGGCTCGCAGGTCGAGATGATCGGCCACTGCCGTGCGATGCAGCAGGTCTATACCCGCATCCGCAAGGTGGCCCCCGCGGATGTCACCGTACTGGTACTTGGCGAATCCGGTACCGGCAAGGAACTGGTCGCACGTGCGATCCATCGCCAGAGCGGACGGCATCAGGCACCGCTGATCTGCGTCAACTGTGCCGCCATTCCGGAAACCCTGATCGAATCCGAGCTGTTCGGGCATGAAAAGGGCGCCTTCACCGGCGCAACGACGGCGTGAACGCGAGGCGGCACCCTGTTCTGATGAGATCGGTGCCGTGCAGCTGTGCGTGTCCTCAGGAGGATCGTGGCACGCGCCTGATCCGCTATCGCGGCCACACGTGACCTGCCCCCGGCGATTCGGACTCTATACGCCTAACGTCTGTACTGCCCCTGCGTGAGCGGAGATCTGAGCTGGCCGAACACCTGCTGAAGGGCATCGCGCGCCGGCATGCCCGGGAGGGGATGCGGCTGTCACAGCGTGCGCGCCAGGAGATCCATCAGTACGGCTGGCCCGGCAATGTGCGCGAGCTCGAGAACGCCCTGGAGCGCGGCGTGATCCTGGCAGACCGTCGGATCATCGCCCCGGAAGACCTGGGCCTGCGCGCGGCCTCGCTAGACTTTAGTGCCGAATCCATGCCGGAAAACACTTCCCAATCATTAGCTTGCGAGTCACTCCGTTAGACCTTCGCACCAATTGTTACCATCGACCCCAAACAGTGCCCCCATCCAGCGCGGTAATGGCCACGTCAGGTAACACCTCAGCCTCACCTACGCCTCACGTCTCAGCGACCTATGTCTAAATGACTGAATTACGTGTTTTTTTTAAGCTGTGGCACATCCGATGCAATAACACGGTCAAGAAAAAGAACAACCGGAAATACGAAGCGCGTCCAACAACAACAAGATTGCGCAAGGCTTCGAAAACCCTCGACACCAACAACAACAAGATTCGTCGAGCGAGTGACATTGATGATGACAGGCAAGCACGGCCGAGATTCATGGCCGGATGCTGGAGCCACAACAAGAACAAGCGGCCGCACGTCATCATCCGCCGAACCAACAACAACAAGATATCGGCAGTCCGGAATCTACTGACCAGGACGCGACGAATCCGGCCTCGAGTGCCAACAACAACAAGATACTCGACCCCGGATCACCCCCGACCCAACAACAACTCGCGGGGGAGGCTATTAAGCCGTCGGTGAATGGAAGATTGTTTTGAATACGAGATGGTCACTGAACAGACGGTCAGATAACAACAATAGCTTCATCTGTCTGCGTGATTGGCGACTGTGGTGCGTATTCAAGGCGATGCGCCTTCACGAAAAAGAACATCTGCTCAAGGATGCGTGTACTCTACCTGAAAGGGAGACCGAGAAATCGGTCTCCCTTTTTCCTTGCCCGAGAGGCATTTCTTCCCTCATCAGGCACCTTGAAGTGCAGTCTCGGCCCATCAGTGGCAGACCGGCGCTTTGCCAAGGTATCTGCCCTCCGCTACACTGGGCGGCCTGCTACGCACGAGTCGAATCGCTGCATGTTCAAAGGATTTACCCGCTTTCTCCAACGCCCCGGTGACCGCTTGAAGACGCTTTTCAATGCAACTGACGCGCCCGAGGCCACCCTGCCCAGCCTGCGTGTGATACCGCGGGATGAGCATCCCGTGTCCCGCCGCCAGCTCAGCGAAAACGCGCTGAAGGTGCTCTATCGCCTGCAGAGCGGCGGCTATCAGGCCTATCTGGTCGGTGGCTGCATCCGCGATGCCCTGCTCGGCGAGCGCCCGAAGGACTTCGACGTGGCGACCAACGCCACGCCGGAACAGGTCCGCGAGCTGTTCCGCAACGCACGTATCATTGGCCGACGCTTCCGCATCGTGCATGTACGCTTCGGCCGTGAGGTGATCGAGGTCACCACCTTCCGTGGCAAGCCTGCCGACAGCACGCCGAGCCAGCATACCCAGCAGTCGGAAGATGGCATGCTGCTGCGCGACAACGTCTGGGGCTCCATCGAGGAGGACGCGCTGCGCCGCGACTTCACGATCAACGCCCTCTACTACGACGTGTCCGACTTCACGATCCACGACTGGGCACATGGCGTGCGTGACATCGAAGCGCGCATGATCCGCCTGATCGGTGACCCGGAAACGCGCTATCGCGAAGATCCGGTCCGCATGCTGCGGGCGGTCCGCTTCGCCGGCAAGCTGGACTTCGACATCGAGGAAGCCACCGCCGAACCGATGTACGAGCTGGCACCGCTGCTGCTGCAGATTCCGCCGGCACGCATGTTCGAGGAAGTGCTGAAGCTGTTCATGTCCGGCTACGCTCTGGAAACGTTCCACCTGTTGCGTGAGTTCGGTCTGTTCCAGATGCTGTTCCCGGAAACGGAAGAGAGCTTCGCGCACTATCACTGGTCCATGCCGCTGATCGAGAAGGCGCTGGCGAGCACGGATGATCGTATCCGTGACGACAAACCGGTCACGCCGGCCTTCCTCTACGCTGCGCTGCTGTGGCCTGGCGTCAAGGCACGCACCGACCAGCTGGTCGCCAGTGGCATGCCGGACATCCCGGCCGCCCACCAGGCGGCTCAGCAGGCGATCGCCCGTCAGCTCAACCACACCTCGATTCCGAAGCGCTTCAGCATCCCGATGCGCGAGATCTGGGACATGCAGGCCAAGCTGCCGCGTCGCCGTGGCAAGCGCGCCTTCCAGACCCGCGAGCATCCACGCTTCCGCGCCGCCTATGACTTCCTGCTGCTGCGGGAATTCGCCGGCGAAGTGAAGCCGGGACTGGGCAAGTGGTGGACCGACTTCCAGGAAGTCGATTCCCGTGCTCAGGTCGCCATGATCGAAGGCGTGTCCGATGAGGGGCCGGCAGGCAGCAAGCCCGCGGGCACCAAACGTCGCGGCAAGCGCCGTCGCAATGGTCGTGGACAAGGCTGAGCACTGACGTGCCCACTGACGTGCCGACGCAGGAACCTCGCATGACTTCGACAGCCTTGATCGGCCTCGGTGCCAATCTTGACGATCCGCGCGCTCAACTCGAGCGCGCACTTGAGGCGCTGGACCGCCTGCCGCTGACCCGCTGCACGCGCCACTCGCGCCTGTATGCCAGCAAGCCGGTCGGGCCTCAGGATCAACCTGACTTCGTCAATGCCGTCGCCGAGCTCACCACACGCCTCTCCCCCCTGGCGCTGCTGGATCAACTGCAGGCACTCGAACAGCAGCACCGTCGCGTACGATTGCGCCACTGGGGGCCTCGCACCCTGGATCTGGACCTTCTACTGTTCGATGATCGCTCCATCACTACCTCGCGCCTGTCAGTGCCGCACCCCGAGATGCTCACACGAGGTTTCGTGCTGCGTCCACTGGCGGACCTGCTGGGCCCCGTACGCGTTTCCTCCCTGAGCGAAGATGACCTGGAGACGCTGGCACAGCGGGTTGAAGGAGATGACTTGCTCCCCCTCGGGCCTCGGGAGTAGAGTTTCGCCACATTGTTACCGATGCGCCCACTGATCGTGGCTCGGTAACACTTTCTGGTAACACCGGCTCGTCACACGCGCCGCAACGAGTACGCTTCCTGATGAAAAACGTCACCCTGAGCACCCTGCGCCGCCTCAAGGCCGACGGTGAGACGTTCAGTTGCCTCACTGCCTACGACGCGACCTTCGCCCACCTCGCTGGAGAAGCCGGCATTGAAGTACTGCTGGTCGGCGATTCCCTCGGCATGGTCCTGCAAGGCCACACCAGCACCCTGCCTGTCACCATCGATGACATCTGTTACCACACCGCGGCCGTCGCGCGTGGCAAACAGGGCAGCCTGGTCATGGCTGATCTTCCCTTCATGAGCAATGCCAGCACCGAGATACTTCTCGACCATGCCGCACGTCTGATGCGTGCCGGTGCCGAGATGGTGAAGGTGGAAGGCGAAGCCTGGCTCGCCGAGGCCGTCACGGCCCTCGTCCAGCGTGGCGTGCCGGTCTGCGTGCACATGGGCCTGACGCCGCAGCATGTCCATGCCTTCGGAGGCTACAAGGTGCAGGGCCGCGAGGAAGCGCGCGCCACGCAGATGATCGCCGACGCCCGCACGCTTGAAGCCGCCGGTGCCGCGATCATTCTGCTCGAGTGCGTGCCTGCCGAGCTCGCCGCACGCATTCGTGATGCGGTCGAGGTGCCGGTGATCGGTATCGGCGCAGGCGTCGAGGTGGACGGCCAGATTCTGGTCATGCATGACATGCTCGACCTGACACCGGGCCGCAAGCCGCGCTTCGTCAAGAACTTCATGGCTGAGGCCAGCAGCGTGCAGGACGCCTTCGCTGCCTATCATCGGGCCGTCAAGGAACGCAGCTTCCCGGCAACGGAGCACACCTTCTGATGGAGACCCTCACTCACATCAGCGCCCTGCGCGAGCGCCTGGCCGAGGTGCGCCGCAAGGGCCTGCGCATCGCGCTGGTGCCCACCATGGGCAATCTGCATGCAGGCCATCTGTCCCTGGTGCGCGCGGCACGCCAACAGGCGGACTTCGTCGTCGCCAGCATCTTCGTCAACCCGCTGCAGTTCGGGCCGGGCGAAGACCTCGACAGCTACCCGCGCACGCTTGTCGATGACCAGAACGCATTGACCGCAGAGGGCTGCGATCTGCTGTTCGCCCCGTCGACAGCGGAGCTGTACCCCGAAGGGCGCACCGGACTGTGCAACGTGCAGGTCCCGGGGGTCTCCGAAGGCCTGTGCGGTGGCAACCGACCGGGACACTTCGATGGCGTGGCCACCGTCGTCAGCATCCTGTTCCATCTGGTGCGTCCCGATGTCGCCTGTTTCGGCGAGAAGGATTTCCAGCAGCTGGCGGTGATCCGCAAGCTCAATCGTGATCTGCACTTCGGGATCGAGATCCTCGGCGTGCCCATCGTGCGTGCCGAGGATGGTCTGGCACTCTCCTCGCGCAACGGCTACCTGAGCGCCGAAGAACGCGCCATCGCCCCTCGCCTTGCGCAATGCCTGAATGCGCTCAAGGACAGCCTCGAAAGTGGCACCGCGCCTGCCGAGGCCCTGCGCGTCGCACTGGCCGCCATCGGCGAGTGCGGCTTCAAGCCGGATTATCTCGAACTGCGCCGCGCCGAAGACCTGGGCCCGGTGCAGGACGACACCCGTGATGCCGTGATTCTGGTCGCGGCACACCTGGGACGTACCCGTCTGCTCGATAACCTGAAGGTCGCCTTGCCGGTGGCCTGATGCCTGAATAGACTGCGCCGCCCTGCCTGCGCCCGGCGGCGCTCAACCGGAGATATCCCGATGCAAGCCATCATGCTCAAGGCCAAGCTGCACATGGCCCGCGTGACCCATGCCGTTCTCAATTACGAAGGCTCCTGCGCCATCGATGGTGACCTGCTCGACATGGCAGGCATCCGTGAGTACGAACAGATCCAGATCTACAACGTGGACAATGGCAAGCGTTTCACCACCTATGCCATCCGCGGTGAAGAAGGTTCGAAGATCATCTCGGTGAATGGTGCCGCGGCCCACCAGGCCGACGTCGGTGACCGCGTGATCATCTGCGCCTTCGCCAACTATGCAGAGAGCGAGCTGGAGGCCCACAAGCCCTCCATGGTCTATCTGATGGAAGGCAATGAGGTCAGCCACACGGCCAACGCCATTCCGGTGCAGATGGCCTGATCGCCTTGACTCAGACAGTCTCGCGAGAGAACAGGAGCGTTCAGATGCAAGATGTGGTGATCGTAGCAGCTCGTCGTACCGCCGTAGGTGCCTTCGGTGGCAGCCTCGCCGGCATTTCCGCCGCTGACCTCGGGGCACATGTCATCAAGGATATCCTCGCCAGCACAGGGGTGAGCGGTGATCAGGTCGACGAAGTTCTGCTCGGCCAGGTGCTGACGGCAGGCTGCGGCCAGAATCCGGCTCGTCAGACCGTCATCAAGGCAGGCCTGCCGGAAGGCGTGCCGGCGATGACCATCAACAAGGTCTGTGGCTCTGGCCTGAAGGCACTGCATCTGGCCACCCAGGCCATCCGCTGTGGCGATGCCCAGCTGATTCTGGCCGGCGGTCAGGAGAACATGTCACTGTCTCCTCATGTGCTGCCCAACTCCCGCAATGGCAAGCGCATGGGCGACTGGAAGGCGATCGACACCATGGTCCACGACGGACTTTGGGATGCCTTCAATGATATCCACATGGGCATCACCGCCGAGAACCTGGCAGAGAAGTACGAGATCACCCGCGAAGCGCAGGATGCCTTCGCTGCCGCATCCCAGCAGAAGGCCTGCGAGGCCATCGAGGCGGGCCGCTTCAAGAGCCAGATCGTTCCGGTCGAGATTCCGCAGCGCAAGGGCGACCCGATCGTCTTCGACACCGACGAGAACCCGCGTGCCGGCACCACTGCCGAGAAACTTGCCGGCATGCGTCCAGCCTTCAAGAAGGATGGTACCGTCACCGCAGGCAACGCCTCGGCGCTCAATGATGGTGCCGCCGTGGTCATGCTATGTTCCGCCGACAAGGCCCGCGAACTTGGCCTGACGCCGCTGGCGACCATCAAGGCGTACTCCAACGCCGGTGTCGACCCGAAGATCATGGGCATCGGGCCGGCTCCCGCCACCCGCCTGTGCCTCAAGAAGGCCGGCTGGAGCCTGGAAGATCTCGATCTCGTCGAAGCCAACGAAGCCTTCGCCGCCCAGGCGCTCTCCGTCAACAAGGAGCTGGGCTGGGATGTCGACAAGGTCAACGTCAATGGCGGTGCCATCGCGCTGGGCCACCCGATCGGGGCATCCGGCTGCCGTGTACTGGTCACGCTGGTACACGAGATGATCGCCCGCGATGCCAAGAAGGGTCTGGCGACCCTGTGCATCGGCGGCGGCCAGGGTGTCGCACTGGCCATCGAGCGCAGCTGATCGCTCACGGATCTCGGCTGCCTGACGTGCCACGAAAGCCGCCTTCTCTTCCTCGCTGATCTCCTTCAGCGACAGCTTGACGCGATTGCGGTTGTCGATGTCGAGCACCTTGACCACGACCTCATCGCCTTCATTGAGATAATCGCGCACGTCATTGACGCGCTCCTCGACGATCTGGGAGATATGCAGCAGGCCATCGGTGCCCGGCATGAAGGTGATGAAGGCCCCGAAATCGGCGATGCGAGCGACCTTGCCGGCGTACAGCTTGCCGATCTCCGCCTCGGCGATGATGCCCTCGACATAGTGAGCGGCCGCCTGGGCCTGGGCCTTGTGCTCGGCATAGATACGCACGCTGCCGTCATCGTCGAGATCGACATTGGCACCGGTCTCTTCACAGATCTTGCGAATGGTCGAGCCACCCTTGCCGATCACGTCACGGACCTTGGTCGGCGCGATCTTCAGCGACAGCATCGCCGGGGCGTTGTCGGACACCTCTTCGCGGCTACCCTTCAAGACAGCGTTCATCTGCTCGAGAATGGTCAGGCGCGCCTCAAGGGCCTGCTCCAGCGCCTGCTCCATGATGGCCTCATCGATCCCCTCGATCTTGATGTCCATCTGCAATGCCGTGACGCCCTCTGCCGTCCCCGCGACCTTGAAGTCCATATCCCCCAGGTGATCTTCATCCCCGAGAATATCGGTCAGCACGGCCACGCCATCGGCATCCTTGACCAGCCCCATGGCAATCCCCGCCACCGGCGCCTTGAGCGGTACCCCGGCATCCATCAATGCCAGCGACGCCCCACACACGGACGCCATGGAGCTTGAACCATTGGACTCGGTGATCTCGGAGACGACACGGATCGCGTAGGGGAAGTCCTCGACGGTAGGCAACATCGACTCGATCCCACGTCGCGCCAGACGCCCATGACCGATCTCGCGACGTTTGGGAGAACCGATGAAGCCCGTCTCGCCGACACAGTAAGGCGGGAAGTTGTAGTGCAGCATGAAGCGATCATGCTTCTCACCTGACAGCCCCTCCACCAGCTGGGCGTCACGCGTGGTGCCCAACGTTGCCGTCACCATGGCCTGTGTCTCGCCGCGCGTGAACAGCGCAGAGCCGTGGGCCTTGGGCAGGACGCCAACGGCAATGTCCAGCGGACGCACGGTGCGTGCATCACGACCATCGATGCGCGGCTCACCGGCAATCACGCGCTGACGGACGATGCGCTTCTCCAGTGCAGCGAAGGCACTGGCCACCGCACTCGCCTCGAAGCGTGCATCCCCTTGCGTCTCCAGCGCCTGAATCGCCCGAGCCTTGAGTGATGCCAGCGCATCCTGACGCTCCATCTTGTCATGCAGACGGTAGGCTTCACCGATCTCCTCGCCCACCTCACGCTCCAGCGCCTCCATCAACACGCTATCGTGCGTCTGGGCGACCCAGGACCACTGGGGACGATTGACCTTGGCGGCAAACATCTCGATCGCCGTGATCACCTTCTGCATCTCATGATGACCGTAGAGCACCGCGCCCAGCATCTCGTCTTCCAGGAGTTCCTGCGCCTGGGACTCGACCATCAGCACTGCCTGCTCGGTACCTGCCACCACCATGTCCAGCTCGGAGTGGGCAAGCTCGCTGTAGCCGGGATTCAGGAAGTAGCCCCGTTGCTCACTGAAGCCGACACGCGCCGCTCCCACGGGGCCGGCAAAGGGCACACCCGAGATGCTGAGCGCCGCCGAGGTACCGATGAGCGCCGCGATATCCGGATCGACATTGCGCTCTGCCGACATCACCGTGCAGACCACCTGCACCTCATTCATGAAGCCTTTCGGGAACAGCGGACGGATCGGGCGATCAATCAGCCGCGAGGTCAGCGTTTCCTTTTCCGTCGGGCGCCCTTCACGCTTGAAGAAACTGCCGGGGATGCGGCCGACCGCGTAGGAGCGCTCCTGATAATGCACCGACAACGGGAAGAAGGACTGTCCAGGCTTGGCGGACTTGCTGGCCACTACCGTGCACAACACCGAGGTATTGCCCATGGTCACCATCACGCTGCCGGTGGCCTGACGCGCGATGCGACCGGTCTCGAGCGTGATGGTGTCATTACCGTACTGGAAGCTGTGCGTAACCGGGTTCACGGCGCATGTCCTTTAGTCTGATTCCCCACGGTATCAGGCACAAAAAAACCGACACCGCCCGCAGGCAGTGTCGGTTTTCCTGTGCCCACCGGGGGCCCGCCATGCACCGGAATGCATGGCGGCAACATCGCTGATTAGCGACGCAGACCCAGACGCTGGATCAGAGCGGTGTAACGCTCGAAATCCTTGCGCTTGAGGTAGTCAAGCAGCTTGCGGCGCTGGTTGACCATGCGGATCAGACCACGACGGGAGTGGTGATCCTGCTTGTTGGCCTTGAAGTGGCCCTGCAGGCCATCAATGTTGGCGCTCAGCAGTGCAACCTGAACTTCCGGGGAACCGGTGTCGTTCTCGCCACGGCCGAATTCGCTAACGATCTCAGCCTTCTTCTCAGCGGTAAGTGCCATCTGTCTCTCCAGTAAGCAATATGCTTGGTAGATAAGAAATGTCGAAGACCACGCATATTTGCAGTCTTCATGCGGCTTGCGGCCAGGCCGCAATCAGCTCACCCAGCCGCCGCCTCGACAGCGGAGCTGAGCAGTCGGCGAGGAGCGATGATGCCCTCCGCCGCAATCCGGACCAGCCCGAGCAACTGCTGGTCCTGATACACACGAGCCAGGGAGTCCACTTCCAGCGACCCTGTCGTCGTTTCAGCCTGTTGACCACGCAATATCTTCCGAGCCATCTCGGCAGTGATGTCGAGACGTGGAAGATGATCGAGCAGGATGTCGACAGGCAACAGAACGCCTTCACGTGCCTGCTGATCTGCCAGCGCCTCGAGGCGCTCGAAATCCAGCATGGCATCACCCGTGAACGGGCCTGTCTTGAGACGACGCAGTGCCGTGAGGTGGGCTCCACAGCCCAGCGCCTCGCCGATATCCTCGGCCAGACTGCGTATGTAGGTGCCCTTGCTGACCGCCACTTCGATCTCGATACCATCGGAGTGCCGTGCAAGAAGCGCCATATTGTAGATGGTAACGCGACGGACTGCACGCTCGATTTCAATTCCCTGGCGCGCCAGCTCATAGAGCGGACGTCCCTGGTGCTTGAGCGCGGAGTACATCGGCGGCACCTGATCTATCTCGCCACGGAACCGGTCCAGCACCGCTTCCAGCTCGGACTCCGCAAGCTCGGGAATCTCCCGCTCACGCAGTATCTCGCCTTCCGCATCACCGGTGTCGGTGACCTGGCCAAACTTGATCCGTGCCCGATAGACCTTGTCCGCCTCGAGCAGATGCGAGGAGAACTTGGTGGCCTCACCGAAGCAGACCGGCAGCAAGCCGGTTGCCATCGGATCGAGCGTGCCGGTATGCCCTGCCTTCTGTGCCTGGTAGAGGCGGCGTGCCTTCTGAAGCGCGTAGTTGCTGGACATGCCCTTGGGCTTGTCCAGCAACAGTACGCCGTCAATCGGCAGGCCGCGACGACGACGGCCCATCAGGCGTCCGGCGTGGTGCCCGGGGCACCGTCTTCGCTGTCATCATCACCACGTTCTGCACTGCGCTTGCGGTCATCAGCGACCGCCGTATTGATCAGTGAAGACAGGTGATGGCCACGAACGACGCTCTCATCGTAATGAAAGCGCAGTTCCGGCACGTGACGCAGCTGAATGGTGCGCGCCAGCTGGGAGCGCAGGAAACCTGCCGCGCGCTTGAGCACGGCAAGATTTTCCTTGATGCGTTCCGGACTGTCGTCACCCAGCAGGGTCACGTAGACATCGGAGTAGGACAGGTCGCGGCTGACCTTGGCGGCGCTGACCGTCAGCATGCCAAGGCGCGGGTCCTTGACCTCGCGCTGAATCAACAGCGCGAGCTCCTGCTGGATCTGGTCCGCCACGCGGTCAGTACGGCTGTATTCACGCATCCGTGATCTCTCCTCGCAGGGGCGCTATCAGAGGCTACGCTCGACCTGAATCTGGTCGAACACCTCGATCTTGTCGCCCACCTGCACGTCGTTGTAGTTCTTGACGCCGATACCACATTCCATGCCGTTGCGGACTTCGTTGACGTCATCCTTGAAGCGACGCAGGGATTCCAGCTCGCCTTCGTAGATGACCACGTTGTCACGCAGCACGCGGATGCGCTTGGAGCGGTACATGGTGCCTTCGACGACCATGCAACCGGCGATGGCGCCGATCTTCGGTGCCTTGAAGACATCGCGCACTTCGGCCACACCCACGATCTGCTCGCGGAATTCCGGTGCCAGCATGCCGCTCATGGCCAGCTTGACCTCGTCGATCAGCTGGTAGATGACGCTGTAGTAGCGCAGATCCAGGCCTTCACGCTCGACGATCTCACGGGCGGAAGCGTCAGCACGGACGTTGAAGCCGACCAGGATCGCTTCGGAAGCGAGTGCCAGGTTGGCATCGGTGCCGGTGATGCCGCCGACGCCGGAAGAGACCACGGCCACCTTGACTTCGTCGGTGGAGAGCTCTTCCAGAGCGCCACGGATGGCTTCCAGAGACCCCTGCACGTCGGCCTTGAGGACGACGTTGACCTTGGCGACTTCTTCCTGACCCATCTGGGAGAACATGTTCTCCAGCTTGGCCTTCTGCTGACGCGCCAGACGCACCTCGCGGTACTTGCCCTGGCGGAAGTTGGCGACTTCACGCGCCTTCTTCTCGTCCGGGACCACGGTGAACTCTTCACCGGCTTCCGGCGTGCCACCCAGGCCCTGGATCTCGACCGGCATGGCCGGACCCGCGGAATCGACCTGCTTGCCGACTTCGTTGATCAGCGCACGCACGCGGCCGTAGTGCAGGCCAGCGAGGACGATGTCGCCCTTCTTCAGGGTACCGTTCTGGACCAGCACGGTCGCGACCGGGCCACGGCCCTTGTCGAGACGCGACTCGACCACGACGCCTTTACCCGGCGCGGACGGCACGGCCTGAAGCTCGAGCACTTCGGAGACCAACAGGACGGCTTCCAGCAGCGCGTCGATGTTTTCGCCAGTCTTGGCGGAAACGTGGACGAACTGGGTATCACCCCCCCATTCCTCGGAGATGACGCCGTGCTGGGACAGCTCATTCTTCACGCGGTCCGGATCAGCGCCTTCCTTGTCGATCTTGTTCACTGCCACGACCAGCGGGACACCCGCGGCCTTGGAGTGCTCGACAGCCTCGATGGTCTGCGGCATCACGCCGTCATCGGCAGCCACCACCAGGATGACCACGTCAGTCGCCTTGGCACCACGAGCACGCATGGCGGTGAACGCCGCGTGGCCCGGAGTATCCAGGAAGGTCACATCGCCGTTGTCGTGCTCGACGTGGTAGGCACCGATGTGCTGGGTGATACCACCCGCTTCACCTGTGGCCACCTTGGTACGGCGGATGTAATCCAGCAGCGAGGTCTTGCCGTGGTCAACGTGACCCATGACAGTGACGACCGGCGCGCGAGTGATCTGCTCACCCTCGTAGGAGATACCCTCGAGAACGGCTGTCTCGAGCGCGTCATCCTTGATCAGCTTGGGCGTGTGACCCATTTCCTCGACCACGATGGTCGCGGTTTCCTGATCGATCGTCTGGTTGATGGTGACCGCAGCGCCCATGTTGAACATGGCCTTGATCACTTCAGACGCCTTGACGGCCATCTTGTCGGCGAGGTCTGCCACCGAGATGGACTCGGGGATGGAGACTTCACGCACGAAGGTCTGGACCGGCTTCGGCGGCTGGCGATTGGTATCGCGACCACCACGACGACCGCCGCGACGCTCTGCGCGCTTGACCTTCTTGGCCCCGCCACGCTTGCGCTCGCTGCGATCTTCACGGGCCTCACGGCGATCACGTGATTCATCACGCGGCGCAGCCTTGGCACGACGCGGTGCATCACCACGCGGCTCCTTCGGCGGCGCATTGACTTCCGGCGCAGCATCCGCGACCGGTGCAGCGGCAGCGGCCGGAGCACTCTGACGCGGACGCTCTTCGCGACGGTTGTCGTTGCCACGACGCTCATCACGCTGCGGGGCAGCAGCCGGCTTCTCGGCGGCAGGCGCCTTGGCAGCCTGTGCCTCAGTCGCCGGCGCATCTGCGGCCTGCTCTTCACCATCCTTGACGTAGGTACGCTTCTTGCGGACCTGCACCTCGATGGACTTGCCGCGACCGCCGCCAGTGTTGATGCGTGACTTGGTCTTGCGGGTCAGGGTAATGCGGTTCTTCGGCGCTGCCGGGGCAGCACCACCGCCGTGGCTCTTGGTGAGGTGGTCAAGCAGCTTCTGCTTGTCGACCTCGGACACGGCGTCGTTCTCTGACTTGTGCTTCAAACCAGCTTCGTGCATCTGTTCCAGTAGGCGGGCTGACTCGCGGCCCACCTTCTTGGCGAATTCTTTGACTGTCATTTCTGACATGTACGACCCTCCTGAGCCCGTGACCTAGTTACTGTTCGCTTGCGAACCAGGGCGCGCGGGCGGTCATGATCAACGCCGCTGCTCGCTCTTCGTCGACGCCTTCGATGTCTTTCAGATCATCGATGGCCTGCTCGGCAAGGTCTTCCATGGTGACGATACCCTTGCTGGCCAGGATGTATGCCAAATGACTCTCCATGCCTTCCATGTTGAGCAGATCTTCGGCCGGCTGTGCGCCGTCCAGCTGCTCTTCAGTGGCGATGGCGAGATTCAGCAGTTCATCCTTGGCCCGAGCGCGCAGCTCCTCGACCAGATCCTGGTCAAAGCCCTCGACCTCGAGCATTTCCTCGAGCGGGACATAGGCGATTTCCTCGAGTGAGGTGAAGCCCTCGTCCACCAGGACACGGGCTAGATCCTCTTCAATCTCGAGATGAGTGATGAAATATTCGACAAAGCTGTCGATTTCCTGCTCGCGCTTGCCCTCGGCTTCCGCCTCGGTCATGACATTGAGCGACCAACCTGTCAGCTCACTGGCCAGGCGCACGTTCTGACCGCTACGACCAATGGCCTGTGCCAGATTGTCCGCGGCGACAGCGACATCCATGGAATGGGTGTCTTCGTCGACCAGAATGGAGCCGACATCGGCCGGTGCCATGGCGTTGATGACCAACTGGGCAGGATTGTCATCCCACAGGATGATATCCACGCGTTCATTACGCAGTTCGTTTGACACGGCCTGCACACGCGAGCCGCGCATGCCGACACAGGCACCGATCGGGTCGATGCGCTTGTCATTGCTCTTGACCGCAATCTTGGCCCGCGAGCCCGGATCGCGAGCCGCGCCCTTGATCTCGATCAGCTGCTCGGCGATTTCCGGCACCTCGATCTTGAACAGTTCGATGATCAGCTCCGGACGCGTCCGCGAGAGTATCAACTGGGATCCACGCGCCTCGGTATCAACCTTCCAGAGCAATGCGCGTACTCGCTCGTTCAAGCGGTAACGCTCGCCATGGATCATCTCGCCGCGCGGCAGGAAGCCTTCGGCGTTGTCGCCCAGGTCGATGATCAGGCCGTCACGTGTCGTTTTCTTGACGATCCCCGCGACCAGCTCGCCTTCACGCTCCGCGTACAGGCGCACGACTTCGGCACGCTCGGCTTCGCGCACCTTCTGCACGATGACCTGCTTGGCCGTCTGGGCAGCGATACGACCGAAGGCTTCGGACTCGATCTGCTGCTCGACCACGGCGCCCAGCGCCAGCGGCTCTTCGCGCTGTTCAGCGATACTGGCCTTGATCTCGTAGTCCGGCGTCTCGAACTCGTCGTCTTCCACGACGGTCCAGCGACGGAAGGTCGCATAATCACCGGTGACACGATCGATCTTGACGCGGATATCCGCCTCTTCCTGATCGAAACGCTTGCGTGAAGCCGAAGCCAGTGCCGCCTCGACGGCCTCGAAAATCACATCCCGCGGCACGCCCTTCTCATTGGAGATGGCGTCAACGACCAGCAGAATCTCTTTGCTCATGACTTTGCCTCGCCAGAAACCTGTCCTTGCGCATCGACTCTAGCTCGCCAAGCGAGCAATGTGCCGACAACGTCAGTTATTTGAACTGCGGCACAATGCGTGCCTGGTCGATGCTTTCGATCGGAAAGCAGTATTCTTCTTCGTCGACCCGGATCACGACATCACCGTCTTCGGTGCCAGTCACCAGCCCCTGGTACTTGCGCTGGCCATCGAAGGCCTGACGCAGTCGCAGTGCCACCACATGACCGATGTAGCGCTCGTACTGATCAAGCGTGAACAGCGGACGATCCATGCCTGGGGATGAAACTTCAAGCTGGAACTGGCCCGTGATGGGGTCCTCGACATCCAGCACGGCTCCGACCTGACGACTGACGCTTGCGCAGTCATCCACGGAAATGCCATCGGAATGGTCGATATAGATCACCAGACGGGACTGCTTGCCTTGGGAGAGATAGTCGATACCCCAGAGCTCGAAGCCCAGAGCAGAAACGACGGGATCGATAAGCGCTTTAAGCGTAGCGTCCTTGGTTGACACAGACGAGGCTCCTACAGCAGTTGCATCAGGCACCTGACCGGGAGTAGAGAGGAGAGCTAGGTGGCTGATTGGCACTGGTGCTAACAAAAAGCCCCTTCATAGGAAGGGGCCTTTCAAGAAACTTGGTAGCGGGGACCGGATTTGAACCGATGACCTTCGGGTTATGAGCCCGACGAGCTACCAGACTGCTCCACCCCGCAACAATAGTCGGACGATGGTAATGTCACCGTAAAAGGAGGTCAAGGAATGACGTCTTTCAAAGGTGGCAGAGTTGCGTCCAGACTGCCAATCGATCTAACAGGATGGTGCCGAAGGGGGGACTTGAACCCCCACGACCATAAGGTCACTACCCCCTCAAGATAGCGTGTCTACCAATTCCACCACTTCGGCACGGGGGCGGGTATCGCCTGAGACGTTACCCGGAAGAATTCAAACGATAATGCCTTGAATTCCTTAGAGTACTGGTTGGTCTGCGTTGCCGCTTTCCTCGAGCACTGGCGACGTATTCTCCACACTTTCACTGGAGTCGTCAAGTGATGGCAGTGAATTTTTCTGCTGCTCGATCACGCTGGCATTCGGGATGCCCGCTTCCACGGAGGTCTGGTTGGCATTGGAGGCGAACCAGGCCAGGGTCAGGGACGTCGCGAAGAAGCCTGCTGCCAGCACGCCGGTGAAGCGCGCGAGGAAGTTGCCACTACCGCTGGACCCGAAAACGGTCTGGGAAGCACCACCACCACCGAAGGCAGCGCCAGCTTCGGCACCCTTGCCCTGCTGGAGAAGGACGAGCACGATCAGTGCGACCGCGAGTACCACATGGACCATCAGAACGGCTACTTGCATGAGATTCAACCTGCAGACTGGCAAATGGCTAGGAATTCGTCGACCTGGAGAGAAGCACCTCCCACCAGGCCGCCGTCGATATCCGGCTGCGCGAGCAGCTCGGCGGCATTGGCAGCTTTCATGCTACCGCCGTACAGCAATTGCATGGCATCCGCGAGAGACGCGGACCACTCGCCCAGGCGTGCACGGATAGCGGCGTGCATGGCTTGCGCCTGCTCAGGCGATGCCGTGCGGCCGGTACCGATCGCCCAGACCGGCTCATAGGCCACGACAAGACGGGCACGCGCCTCAGCGGACAGCTCGGAGAACACGGCCTCCAGCTGACCCAGCACGACACGCTCCGACTCACCGGCTTCACGCTCTTCCAGTGTCTCACCGATGCACAGTACCGGCGTGAGGCCTGACGCGAGAGCCGCATTGACTCGTGCAAGCACGGCAGCATCGTCCTCGCCATACAGGCTGCGACGCTCGGAGTGCCCGACCAGCACCAGCGTCATGCCCACATCCTTGAGCATGCTGCCTGCCACCTCACCGGTGAAGGCGCCTGATTCCGCCGGATTCAACGTCTGGGCGCCCAGCAGGACCGTCGCCGGCAGCCGCTCGCGCGCAGCGCTCAGATAAGGGAAAGGCAATGCCAACGCCACCTGAACCCCCTGAGGCAGCGCTGCGGCCCCCAGTACGTCGGCGAACTCGTCGATCAGGGCAAGATCGCCATTCATCTTCCAGTTACCGGCAATCAGCGGTGTACGCATGTGCTTCTCCCTTATGAGCAGTGCGAGGATGGTAATGGAGCGGCCCCTGACTGACAACCTCATCGCGAACTGTCAAGCCCTGCAGGCACGCTCGATTGGGCCTTTCATGGCGTCCAGAATCGACGACAGGCGCACTGGGCGCCTGTCGTCGATTCTGATGACCGCGGGTAATATCAGCGGGCCTGCATGCTGGCCTCGACCGCCGAGGCGATCTGACGGGCCAGTGCCTGCACATCAAAGTGCGGCCGCCCCTCGACCATGACACGGATCAGTGGCTCGGTACCACTGGGACGCAACAGTACGCGACCTTCGCTGCCCAGCGTCTCTTCCACTTCCGCTACCGCGGCCTGGACGGCATCCGCCGCCATCAGCGCCTGGTTGTCACAGCCCGGAGTCAGACGCACGTTGATCAACGCCTGCGGCGCCTTCTCGAAACCGACCAGCAACTCACTGAGAGAACATTCCTCACGCGCCATGATCGCCAGCACCTGCAGCGCGGAGACGATGCCATCGCCGGTGCTCTGGATATGGCTGCAGACGATGTGACCGGAGGATTCCCCCCCCAACTGCCAGCCATTGGCTTCCAGACGCTCGATGACGTAGCGGTCACCGACCTTAGCACGCTCGAAGGGAATTCCCAGACCTTCCAGCGCTGCCGCCAGACCGAAGTTGGACATCAGCGTACCGACGACACCGCCCCCCAGCACCCCACGCTCGTGACGATCCCGCGCGATCATGTAGAGGATGTCATCGCCATCGATGACCCGGCCATCGGCATCGACCAGGATCAGACGGTCCCCGTCGCCATCGAAGGCCACGCCAAGATCGGCGCCCTGCTCGATCACGGCCGCCCGCAGTGCCTGCGGGTTGGTGGAGCCGACATCCTGGTTGATGTTCAGACCATCCGGCTCGCCACCGATGACGCTGACCTTGGCGCCCAGCTCACGGAAGACATTCGGCGCGATGTGGTAGGTCGCGCCATGCGCGCAATCCAGCACCACTTTCATGCCATGCAGGCCCAGACGGCCCGGCAGGGTCGACTTGCAGAATTCAATGTAACGGCCGGCGGCATCCTGGATGCGCGAGGCCTTGCCGAGGCTATCCGGCCCGACGATCTCGATATCGCGATCCAGCTCGGCCTCGATCTCGGCTTCCAGCGCATCATCCAGCTTGGTGCCGGCCGCGGAGAAGAACTTGATGCCATTGTCCGGATAGGCATTGTGCGAGGCCGAGATCACGATACCGGCATCCGCGCGGAAGGTCCGCGTCAGATAGGCGATGCCCGGTGTCGGCATCGGCCCCAGCAGCGAGACATCCACGCCTGCGGCAGAAAGACCGGACTCCAGCGCCGACTCGAACATGTACCCCGAGATGCGCGTGTCCTTGCCGATCAGTACCTTGCCGCGGCCATGGCGCGCAAAGACACGCCCGGCCGCCCAGCCCAGCTTGAGCATGAAGTCTGGCGT
The DNA here is from genome assembly GCF_004006355.1 of Cobetia sp. ICG0124. Taxonomy (NCBI): domain Bacteria; kingdom Pseudomonadati; phylum Pseudomonadota; class Gammaproteobacteria; order Oceanospirillales; family Halomonadaceae; genus Cobetia; species Cobetia sp. ICG0124. Next base: position 3,175,712 of record NZ_CP024893.1, read on the forward strand.
GATCGGGAATTCACCGACCGTGCCGCGAATACCATCCGTACCAAAATAACGTCGACTCATCGTATCGTGCCTTCCTGTAGCACGGCCCACGTCATGTCGACAGCATCGACAGTCGGGGCCACGTCGTGAACGCGTAGCAATCGGGCACCTTCACGGACGGCAAGTGCCGTCAGCGCCAGATTGCCAGCCAGTCTATCCTCTACCGCGCGCCCGAGCGCATTGCCGATCATGCTCTTGCGAGAGGTGCCGATCAGCAGCGGGAGGGTGAATTCGTGCAGCTGCGCCATGCGGTGATACAGACGCAGATTGTCTTGCAGGGACTTGCCGAAGCCGAAGCCGGGGTCCAGCAACAGACGCGAACGCTCGATCCCTGCGGCCTCACAGACGGTGATGCGCTCGGCTAGAAAGTCACTGACCTCATCCTCGATCGACTGCGCATAGGCGGTATCCTGCTGCATGGTGTCCGGCTCGCCACGCATGTGCATCAGGCACACCGGCAGGCCGCTGCGCGCGGCCGCCTCAAGGGCGCCCTCACGACGCAATGCACGCACGTCATTGATCATGCCAGCCCCGAGACGCGCCGTTTCCTGCATCACCTCCGGGGTACTGGTATCGACGCTCACCAGCGCCCCCAGCTCGCTCACCAGCCGCTCGACGACCGGACAGACACGTGCCAGCTCCTCATCCGCACTGACAGGGCTCGCCCCCGGGCGGGTCGACTCACCGCCCACGTCGATGATGGCGGCGCCATCGGCCAGCATCCGCTCGGCATGGCGCAGCGCGGCATCCAGGGTCGCGCTGCGCCCACCATCCGAGAAGGAGTCCGGGGTCACATTGAGAATCCCCATGACACGCGGGCGTGACAGGTCAAGCGTGCGTCCACCGCAGTCAAGCGCCATTGAATGGCCCACCACGGGCTCGCGTGGCAGTGAATCAGCGTAAGTCGACATGATCACCCATGCAGTCACCGTCGTCAGTGTCTGCGTCATCACCGTCAGACCCGGGGGCCTCAGGCGCCTCAGCTTTCGGCGTGTCGGCCACCGGTGCGACGAGACCACTGTCACCACCACCGGCCGGGCCACCCCAGTCCTTGGGCGGACGCGGAGTGCGCCCTGCCATGATGTCGGCCAGCTGCTCGGCATCGATGGTCTCGTAGGTCATCAGCGCCTCGGTCATCGCATCCAGCTTGTCGCGATTCTCCTCAAGGATCTGCTGCGCCTTGGCGTAGCACTCGTCGATGATACGACGCACTTCCTTGTCGAGACGTGAGGTGGTGTCGCCCGACTTCAGCTTGCCGCCGCCCTGACCCGGACCGCCGAGGAACTGGTGAGACTCGTCCTCATCGTACATGATCGGGCCCATTTCACTGGAGAGACCCCATTTGGCGACCATGTTGTGGGCAAGCTCGGTGGCACGCTTGATGTCGTTGGAAGCCCCGGTGGTGACACCATTCGGCCCCAGCGTCATCTCTTCGGCGATACGACCGCCGAACAGCGAGCAGATCTGACTGATGATCTGCTGGCGAGAATAGCTGTAGCGATCCTCTTCCGGCAGGAACATCGTCACACCCAGCGCACGGCCTCGCGGAATGATCGAGACCTTGTAGACCGGATCATGCTCTGGCATCACCAGACCGATGATGGCGTGACCGGACTCGTGATAGGCCGTGTTGCGCTTCTCCTTCTCGGACATGACCATCGATTTGCGCTCGGCGCCCATCATGATCTTGTCCTTGGCCAGCTCAAGCTCTTCCATGCCGACCAGGCGCTTGTTGCGACGTGCAGCGAACAGGGCCGCTTCATTGACCAGGTTGGCCAGATCCGCGCCAGAGAAGCCCGGCGTACCCCGTGCGATATTGACCGGCACCACGTCGTCGCCCATCGGCACCTTGCGCAGGTGAACGCCGAGGATATGCTCGCGGCCACGGATGTCCGGCAGGCCTACCATGACCTGGCGGTCGAAACGGCCCGGGCGCAGCAATGCGGGGTCAAGCACGTCTGGACGGTTGGTCGCGGCGATGACGATGATGCCGTCATTCGCTTCGAAGCCATCCATCTCGACCAGCAGCTGGTTCAGGGTCTGCTCGCGCTCATCGTGACCACCGCCCATGCCGGAGCCACGGTGGCGGCCGACGGCGTCGATCTCATCGATGAAGATGATGCACGGCGCCTGCTTCTTGGCCTGCTCGAACATGTCACGCACACGGGAGGCACCGACACCGACGAACATCTCGACGAAGTCAGAACCGGAGATGCTGAAGAACGGCACCTTAGCCTCGCCGGCAATCGCCTTGGCGAGCAGGGTCTTGCCGGTACCCGGCGGACCCACCATCAGTACGCCACGCGGAATCTGACCGCCAAGACGCTGGAACTTGCTGGGGTCCTTGAGGAAGTCGACCAGTTCCTCGACCTCTTCCTTCGCTTCGTCACAGCCCGCGACGTCGCTGAAGGTGGTCTTGATCTGATCCTGGCTCAGCAGCTTGGCCTTCGACTTGCCGAAGCTCATCGGGCCACCCTTGCCGGCACCACCACCCTGCATCTGGCGCATGAAGAACATGAAGATGGCCAGGATGATCAGAATCGGGAAGCTGGCAATCAACAGACGTGTCCACAGCGACTGCTGCTCAGGCTTCTTGCCGATGACCTCCACCTTGTTGGAGAGCAGGTCATCCATCAGCTTGGGATCGGACGCCGCCGGCCGGATGGTGGTAAAGCTGGAGCCGTCGGCCCGCTCACCCTCGATGGTGTAGCCATCGATGGTCACACTCTTGATCCGGTCGTTCTGCACCTGCTGGACGAACTGTGAATAGTTCATCGCCTGCGGCGAGGTATCGACGCTGAAGTTGTTGAACACCGTCAGCAGCACTGCCGCGATGATCAACCAGAGAATCAGGTTCTTCGCCATGTCGTTCAAGGGGACACCCTCATTGCATGAATCTGTCTTGGCATGCCGTGAATACTCCGACTGCCGTCTTGTGGTGGCCTGCCATGCTATCTGATCGTGCCTGCGGGGTATCAAACGACGCAACACGCCGCCTTGCCTACCGAGTCACTCAAAGCTTGCCCGTCAGCCCTTGAACCCCTGCCCAAGCAAATAGACCTCGCGCGAGCGGGCGCGCGACGCTTCCGGCTTGCGCGTGACGACCTTGTTGAAGCTGCCACGCATGTCCTTCAGGTAGGCATCGAAGCCCTCTCCCTGGAAGACCTTGACCAGAAAGTTGCCACCCGGCTTGAGCGTCTGGCGCGCCAGATCCAGCGCCAGCTCGACCAAATACATGCCGGCAGGCTGATCTATCGCGCTCATGCCGCTCATGTTGGGTGCCATGTCGGAGATCACGAGATCCACCGGGCGATCCCCCAAGGTGGCCAGAATCTGGTTCAGCACGGCCTCTTCGGTGAAGTCACCCTGGATGAAATCAACACCGGCCAGGGCGTCCATCTCAAGGATGTCGGAGGCGATGACCACGCCTTCCATGCCGACGCGATCCGCGGCGATCTGGCTCCAGCCACCGGGGGCGGCACCTAGGTCGATGACGGTAGCGCCCGGCTTGAGCAGGCGGTCCTTGTCATCGATTTCAATCAGTTTGTAGCTGGCACGGGAACGATAGCCATCGGCCCAGCTGCGCTGGACATAGGCGTCATCAAAGTGTTCCTTCATCCAGCCAGCGCTGCTCTTGCTGGGGTGAGCCACGTTGTCACCTGGAATGTCGGGGGAAATCGAATACTGGCGGGAGATGGTGCGGGGGGATAACGACGACACGAAAGGCGTGGCAAGCTTGCGCACGGGTCGTGTCATGAGCGTCGTCATGGAGTAGAATGGCGGGTCCTGCGCGCGGTTCCGCCCGCGGGCACAGACATTGCCTGCGCAACAGACGGGTTCACACCCCTGGATTTCAAGCCCTGGAGTCGACCCTGTCTTTCGCTACGCTCCCCGCTCCCATCGGACGCCAACAGGGAAACTTTACGATACCATGAGCTTGTCACAGTCACAAAAGAAAGCATTTCGCAGCATCGGGCACCATCTTGACCCGATCGTCACCGTCTCGGAAAACGGCCTTTCCGACGGCGTCGTGACCGAACTCGAGCGCGCACTGCACGATCACGAACTGATCAAGCTGAAGCTGGCGATCAATGATCGCGAAGCCCGTGGCGAGGTGGCTCGCCACCTGTGCAGCGAAACCGGCGCGACCCTGATCCAGAGCATCGGCAAGATCGCCCTGCTGTATCGCCGCAACCCGCAGGCCAAGCCGAAGCTGTCCAACGTACAGCGCTTCAGCGAGAAGTAAGCCGCCGGGCCCAGGCCTGACGAGGCTCACCTCGCACGCCACGCCTGCCGCAGACAGAAACGCCGCCCTCATCGAGGGCGGCGTTTCTGTTTTCTGTGACTGACAATCACGACCTGACGCGCTGATTCAGCTCAAAGGTGATGTCGTCCAGCGCCCGCTGGGTGACCTGATGACGCTTGAGTGTCGTCTGTCTGGACTCCCCCTCACCGCTGCCGGCATCACGATACTTGATGACCAGCGTCTTCTTGTCGAAGGTGAAATCCTCGATCAGCTCATACTCGATCTTGCGACACCCCATGAGTGGTGACGGCCGCAGATAAAGCGACTGATTGCCGAAGTGCGCCAGCGGCACCACCAGGTGGAAAACTCCCCTCGCCAACAGGGCACTCCCCAGGACCAATGACGGCGTCAACAGCGCCGAGTCCCCGGTGTACCGATAGGCAAACGACTGGGAGACCACATATGCCACCCCGAACAGCATGAACCCGAGCACCATGAAGATGGCCACCATGGAGGTTGCCATGATGCGCTTTTCCGGCTGACTTCCCTGTACTTCCATTACTCCCTCCCTGAAGGATTTCGTGCCCGCAGGCAAAAAAAACAGCCCTGCCGGGATGACCGGCAGGGCTGTCACGACATCAGGATCTGACGAATCAGAGGCGATGCTCTTCAGATGTGACGTGCTTCAGATGTGATGCACTTCGGAGATTTCATACTCCACATCGCCACCCGGGGTACGCACGACCACGACATCCCCTTCTTCCTTGCCGATCAGCGCACGCGCGATCGGTGAGGTAACGGAGATCTTGCCGTCCTTGATGCTGGCCTCATCCTCACCCACGATGCGATAGCGCACTTCGCTGTCGTCATCGAGGTTCATCAGATCAACCGTGGTACCGAAGATCACCTTGCCTGTCTTGGGCAGCTTGGTGACATCGATGACCTGGGACATCGAGAGCTTGGCTTCAATCTCCTGGATACGCCCCTCGATGAAACCCTGTTGCTCACGCGCGGCGTGATACTCGGCGTTCTCCTTGAGATCGCCGTGCTCACGTGCTTCCGCGATGTCAGCGATGACCTTGGGGCGTTCCGTGCCCTTGAGGTGCTCGAGCTCCTTGCGCAGGCGATCTTCGCCCTCGACGGTCATCGGACTTCTACTCATATCATGACTCCTGCATGCAGATCCTGGAGACGACGGACCTTGACATCGTTTCCGTACTCGAGCGCCATGCACACGGCATTGGCACCCGCCAGCGTCGTGGCATAGGGCACCTTGTGCGCCAGCGCAGTGCGGCGAATCACGGACGAGTCATTGATGGCCTGACGTCCCTCAGTGGTGTTGACGATGTAGGCGATCTCGCCGTTCTTGATCATGTCGACGATATGCGGCCGCCCCTCGAACACCTTGTTGACGGGTTCAACCTCGAGCCCGGCAGCGGCAATCACCTCTGCCGTGCCACGGGTAGCACAAAGCGTAAAGCCCAATGTTACCAGAGAGCGGGCCACCTCGATAACGCCCGCCTTGTCGAACTCGCGCACGGACAGGAACGCCTTGCGATCGCCCGTCAATGTCGGGATGGCTTCCCCGGCGCCCAGCTGCGCCTTGTAGAAGGCCTCGGCGAAGGTATCGCCAGAGCCCATCACTTCACCGGTGGACTTCATTTCCGGTGACAGGATCGGATCGACACCCGGGAACTTGGCGAACGGCAGCACCGCTTCCTTGACGCTGTAGAAGGTCGGCACGATTTCCTGGGTGAAACCGATCTCTTCCAGGGTCTGGCCGGCCATGCAACGCGCGGCGATCTGCGCCAGCGACTGGCCGATGCACTTGGAGACGAACGGCACGGTACGCGAGGCACGCGGGTTGACCTCGATGACGTAGATCACGCCATCCTGCCAAGCCAGCTGAACGTTCATCAGACCGACGACGTTGAGCTCCAGCGCCATGCGCTTGACCTGCTCACGCATCTCTTCCTGGACGTCTGCCGGCAGCGAGTAAGGCGGCAGTGCGCACGCCGAGTCACCGGAGTGGATACCAGCCTGCTCGATGTGCTGCATGATGGCGCCGATCACGACCTGCTTGCCATCGGACACCGCGTCGATGTCGACCTCGATGGCGGCATTCAGGAAGTGGTCCAGCAGCACCGGCGAGTCATTGGAGACCTTGACCGCGTGGGTCATGTAGTTCTCGAGCTCGGAGGCGGAGTAGACGATTTCCATCGCGCGGCCGCCCAGCACGTAGCTCGGACGCACCACCAGCGGGTAGCCGATGGTTTCGGCCTTGACGAAGGCCTCCTCGAAGCTGCGTGCGGTGGCGTTTTCCGGCTGGATGAGACCGAGCTTCTCGATCATCTGCTGGAAACGTTCGCGGTCTTCGGCGCGATCGATGGCGTCCGGCGTGGTACCGATGATCGGCACACCGGCGGCCTCGAGCTCACGGGCCAGCTTCAGCGGCGTCTGACCGCCGAACTGGACGATGACACCGACAGGCTGTTCCTTGTCGGCGATCTCCAGCACGTCTTCCAGCGTCACCGGCTCGAAGTAGAGGCGATCGGAGGTGTCGTAGTCGGTGGACACGGTTTCCGGGTTGCAGTTGACCATGATGGTCTCGTAGCCGTCCGCGCGCATGGCGAGGGAGGCGTGGACGCAGCAGTAGTCGAACTCGATGCCCTGACCGATGCGGTTCGGACCACCGCCCAGCACCATGATCTTCTTCTTGTCGCTGACCTCGGCCTCACACTCCTCCTCGTAGGTGGAGTACATGTAGGCGGTGTCGGAAGCGAACTCCGCGGCACAGGTATCGACACGCTTGTAGACCGGGCGGATGCCCTGCTGCTGACGATGCTTGCGGAAGGCTTTCTCGGACACGCCCATCAGGCGCGCCAGACGGGCATCACTGAAGCCCTTGCGCTTGAGACGGAACAGACGATTGGCATCCATCTCGCCCAGAGAACTTGCCGCCACTTCGCCTTCCTGAGCGATCAGGTCGGCCAGCTGCACCAGGTACCAGCGGTCGATGTTGGTGAGACGGAAGATCTCTTCGATGCCAAGGCCGGCACGCATGGCGTCGGCGATGTAGAAGATACGCTCGGCACCGGCGGCCTGCAGCTCGCCCTTGATGCGCGCCATGTTCTCGTCGCCGTAGTCGGCCACGATGGGATCGAGACCATCGACACCGGTCTCCATGCCACGCAGTGCCTTCTGCAGGGATTCCTGGAAGGTACGACCGATGGCCATGACTTCGCCGACCGACTTCATCTGCGTGGTCAGACGGTCATTGGCCTGCGGGAACTTCTCGAAGGTGAAGCGCGGAATCTTGGTGACGACATAGTCGATGGACGGCTCGAAGGACGCCGGCGTCTTGCCACCGGTGATGTCGTTCTGCAGCTCGTCCAGGGTATACCCGATGGCCAGCTTGGCGGCGATCTTGGCGATCGGGAAACCGGTCGCCTTGGAGGCCAGCGCAGAGGAGCGCGACACGCGCGGGTTCATCTCGATCACGACCATGCGACCGGTGTCCGGGCAGATGCCGAACTGGACGTTGGAGCCACCGGTCTCGACACCGATCTCGCGCAGGACGGCCAGCGATGCATCACGCATCAGCTGGTATTCCTTGTCGGTCAGGGTCTGTGCCGGGGCGACAGTGATGGAGTCACCGGTATGCACGCCCATCGGGTCGAAGTTCTCGATGGCACACACGATGATGCAGTTGTCGTTCTTGTCACGAACGACCTCCATCTCGTATTCCTTCCAGCCCAGCAGCGATTCGTCGATCAACAGCTCACGGGTCGGCGACAGCTCGAAACCGCGATGGCAGATCTCTTCGAATTCTTCACGGTTGTACGCCACGCCGCCGCCGGAACCGCCCATGGTGAAGCTGGGACGGATGATGGACGGGAAGCCCAGCTCGGCCTGGATTTCCCAGGCCTCTTCCATGGAGTGTGCGACCTTGGCCTTCGGGCACGCCAGGCCGATCTTCTTCATCGCCTTGTCGAAGCGATCACGGTCTTCGGCCTTGTCGATGGTATCGGCGTTGGCACCGATCATCTCGACGCCGAATTTCTCGAGCACACCTTCGCGCTCCAGGGCCAGTGCACAGTTCAGTGCGGTCTGACCACCCATGGTCGGCAGGATGGCGTCCGGACGCTCCTTCTCGATGATGCGCGCCACGGTCTCCCAGGTGATCGGCTCGATGTAGGTCGCGTCGGCCATCACCGGGTCGGTCATGATGGTGGCCGGGTTGGAGTTGACCAGGATGACCCGGTAACCCTCTTCACGCAGGGCCTTGCAGGCCTGTGCGCCGGAATAGTCGAACTCGCACGCCTGGCCGATGACGATGGGGCCGGCGCCGATGATCAGGATGCTTTTCAGGTCTGTACGTTTCGGCATGTCTCTTCCCGCAATGATCTGGTGACTGAACTCAACGATGGATCAGGCCCTCGGGCCTGCGCTCGGCTCAGCGTCGCGCGCGCATCATCTCGATGAAACGATCGAACAGCGGGGCGACGTCCTGCGGGCCGGGGCTGGCTTCCGGGTGACCCTGGAAGCTGAAGGCCGGACGGTCGGTGCGCTCGATGCCCTGCAGACTGCCGTCGAACAGCGACTTGTGGGTCGCGCGCAGATGGCTCGGCATACCGGCTTCATCCACCGCGAAGCCATGGTTCTGACTGGTGATCATCACCACACCACTGTCGAGATCCTGCACCGGGTGGTTGGCACCATGGTGACCGTGGCCCATCTTGACCGTGCTCGCACCGGAGGCCAGGGCCAGCAGCTGGTGACCGAGGCAGATGCCGAAGACCGGCGTCTCGGTCTCGAGCACTTCACGAATCGCGGTGATGGCGTAGTCGCAGGGTTCGGGGTCGCCCGGACCGTTGGACAGGAAGATGCCATCCGGGTTGAGCGCCAGCACCTCGGCGGCAGGCGTCTGCGCCGGCACGACGGTCAGACGGCAGCCACGCGAGGCCAGCATGCGCAGGATGTTGTGCTTGACGCCGTAGTCGTAGGCGACCACGTGGAAGGGGCGCTCTGACTCACGGGTGTCGGCGTAGCCTTCTCCCAGGGTCCATTCGCCTTCGTGCCACTCGAATGACTCGCGGCAGGAGGCTTCCTTGGCCAGGTCCATGCCCTTGAGGCCCGGGAAGGCACGAGCGGCTTCCAGCGCACGCTCGACGGCGTCATCTCCCTGAGCATCCTCACCGGCGAGAATGGCGCCGTTCAGCGAGCCCTTCTCGCGCAGGATGCGCGTCAAACGACGCGTATCGATATCCGCGATGCCGACGACATTCTCGTCACGCAGGTACTGATCGAGAGAGCGAGTGGAGCGGAAGTTGCTGGCCAGCAGCGGGAGGTCGCGGATGACCAGGCCGGCGGCCGCGACATGATCGGACTCGTTGTCCTCGTCGTTGATGCCGGTATTGCCGATGTGCGGATACGTCAGAGTGACGATCTGTCGGGTGTAGGAGGGATCGGTCAGGATTTCCTGGTAGCCGGTCATGGCAGTGTTGAACACCACCTCGCCACTGGTCTGCCCATCAGCGCCGATGGCGCTGCCGTGAAATACACTGCCGTCTTCCAAGGCCAGTATCGCGGGTTTGATCAACGCAACGTCCTCCCCTAAGTGTCCACTTTCCTGCCCGGAATCCGCGGTCGAACACCGGACATGCTGCTTGATTGTCGTACTCGGCTGACGCCGAGTCTGGGTCCCGCTGCCCGCTCGCCGGAAGCGGCAAATTCAGGCTGCAAAAAAGCGGGACGAAACCGAAAAATCAGGCTTCATCCCGCTTGTTATCATTCTTCGGAATATTGCTTGTCACAGCGGCCCCAAGAGTGCGGCCAACCAAGAGTGCGGCCAAATTGGGTAGAGATTACCCGAATCCTGCGGTGCTGACCACCCCATGACTGCACCGCGAGCGGGCGGCAGTGCCCACCATACGGTCGTTTCGTCACAGCGGTCAGCTTTCACTTGAGACCCAGCACGTCCTGCATGTCATAGCGTCCGACGCCACGCGCTGACAGCCACTCGGCGGCACGCGCCGCGCCCTTGGCGAAGGTCATGCGGCTTGAGGCCTTGTGGGTGATCTCGATGCGCTCGCCTTCGGTGGCGAACATCACGGTATGCTCGCCGACGATGTCACCGGCACGCACGGTGGCGAAGCCGATTTCCTTGTCGGTGCGCGGACCACACTGTCCTTCGCGTGCAAAGACACCGTGGGTCTCGAGATCACGACCGATGGCATGTGCCACCGCCTCGCCCATCGCCAGTGCCGTGCCGGAGGGGGCATCGACCTTGTGGCGGTGGTGCGCCTCGATGATCTCGATGTCATACCCCGCATCCCCCAGTGCCTGGGCTGCCGTTTCCAGCAGCTTCAGCGTCAGATTGACGCCGGAGCTCATGTTGGCGGCAAACACGAAGGGCACGCTGTCGCGATAGCCATCCAGTTGCTCGAGCTGCTCCGGGCTGAAACCGGTCGTGCCGATGACCATGCGCTTGCCGTGCTCCGAGCACAGCGCCAGATTGGCCAGCGTCACCTGCGGCGCGGTGAAATCGATCACGACATCGACGTCATCCACCACGGCGGCCAGACTGTCACTGGCGACCACACCCAGACGCCCCTGCCCCGCCAGCTCGCCGATGTCGGCACCTGCCAGGGAGCTGCCGGCCTCGACGATGCCCGCTGTCAGCGTCAGGCCTTCCACGGCACCGACGGCCTCGACCAACGTGCGTCCCATGCGTCCGGCGACGCCCATGATTGCGATACGGGTCATGCTGACTCCTGCCTGTTGTGGGTCTTGAGGGCAGCCACCCCCGCGAGTATATCAGCCGCCTGCAGCGTTGGCTGACGTCATGTATTTGCCCCCGTTACGCGCTAGAGTAGCTCCCTCTTCACCGCTCAGTTCCCGGAGTCAGCATGTCGCTACTTCATCGTTATGCCATTCGTCGTTGGCGCCTGCTACGCCTCGCGACCCTTGCCACGGCAGTTGCCGGCCTGCTGAGTGCCTGTGGCGTTCACCCGCGCCCCTACTCGCTGGCCTCGCCGGAGCAGATGAGCCAGCTGCCGGAGATCCAGTGGTGCGGCACCCTCAAGCTGCCAGGCAAGTGGCTGGATGGCACCCCCGTCGGCGGCCTGTCCGATATCGGCTGGGACAAGGATGAATCCCTGCTGTACGCCGTGTCGGACCGGGGCTGGCTGCACCGTCTGCGCCTGGCCTTCCGCCATGGGGAGCTGGTCGGCGCCAAGGCACTCAAGACCTATACGCTGCGCGACGAGACCGACATCTCCCTGCAAGGCGCCCTGAGCGATGCCGAAGGCATGCAGCTGCTGAAGGACCACAACGGCCGGCGCGGCGATACCCGTCTGGTCATCAGCTTCGAGCAGCAACCCCGAGTCGAGCACTTCCTGCCCAGCGGACTGGCGATCAGCGAACCCGCCACCCCCGTGGGCGTACGCGGTGCCGCCCCCAACAACGGCATGGAGGCGCTGACCCTGCACCCCGAGTACGGCCTGCTCGCCGGTCTGGAAGCCACCCCGGAGGGCATGGACGAAGGCACCACGCGCCTGTTCACGCTGGATGGCAAGCAGGAATGGCGCTACCCCCTGGCCAGCGACACGGGCTCGAGCCTGACCGCCATGGAGATGCTGCCGGACGGGGACATCCTGATGCTGGAGCGCGCCTTCTCGCCGCCCTATCCGCTGGTCATCAGCCTGCGGCGCGCGCATCTGGGAGAGCCGGGGACGACCGTCGAGGTCCGCACCCTTGCCCGCCTGTCGAGTGGCGAGGGGTGGTCACTGGACAACTTCGAAGGGCTCACGCACCTGGAGGGCAATCGCTTCCTGATGGTCTCGGATGACAACTTCAGCAGCTTCCAGACCACGTTGCTTAGCTGTTTCGCGGTGATCGAGCCCGAGGCCTTCACGGCCTAGGGCTTCATGTCCTCGAAGAACTTCTTCACGCCATCGAAGAAGCTGTTCTCCTTCGGCGAGTGGCTCTTGCCGGTATCGCCAAGGCTCTGCTGGAACTGGCGCAGCAGCTCCTTCTGCTCCTCGTTCAGGCTGACAGGTGTCTCGATGACCACCTTGCACAGCAGATCGCCGGCAGGGCCACCACGCACCGGCTTGACGCCCTTGCCGCGCAGTCGGAACAACTTGCCCGTCTGGGTCTCGGCCGGAATCTTGAGCACGACACGACCATCCAGCGTCGGGACGTTGAGCTCACCACCGAGCGCTGCATCCACGAAGCTGATCGGCACTTCACACTGCAGGTGACGCCCATCACGCTTGAAGATCTCGTGCTCGCGCAGATTGACCTGAACATACAGATCACCTGACGGCCCGCCGTTGACACCGCCCTCGCCTTCGCCGTTCAGGCGGATGCGGTCACCGGTGTCGACGCCCGGCGGAATCTTGACCGAGAGGGTCTTGGATTCCTGCACGCGGCCTTCGCCGTGACACTTGCGGCACGGCACGCTGATCTTCTCGCCACGCCCGTGGCAGGTCGGACATGCCTGCTCGACCGCGAAGAAGCCCTGCTGCATGCGCACCTTGCCCATGCCGTTGCAGGTCGGGCAGGTTTCCTTGGTGGAACCCGGCTCGGCGCCGTCACCATCACAGTGACCACAGGCAGCCAGACGCGGCACGCGGATGTCGACCGTGGTACCGGCGACCGCCGATTCCAGATCGAGATCAAGGTTGTAGCGCAGGTCGCTGCCACGCTGCGGAGCGTTCGGATTGCGACGGCCACCGCCGCCACCGAAGATGTCACCGAAGACATCGCCGAACACGTCGCCGAAGCCACCGGCACCACCACCAAAGCCACCGCCGCCGAAGCCACCGCCGCCCTGGCCGTCGACACCGGCATGACCGAACTGGTCATAGGCCGCGCGCTTGTCCGCATCGGACAGCACTTCGTAGGCTTCCGACACTTCGCGGAACTTCTCCGCCGAGGCCTCGTCATCCGGATTGCGGTCAGGGTGATGCTTCTGAGCCAGGCGTCGGTACGCCTTCTTGATGTCCTTGGTGTCGGCGCCACGCTCGACACCAAGCACTTCGTAATAATCACGCTTGGACATGGATCAGGTCCGCCTGGATTGCTGGCAGCCCAAGGCTGCCTGTCTGTTCTAGGATATCGGCTGTCACCGACAGCGTGCGCCCACGCGATACGCTACCGGTGCAAACGACAACGCGGGACACCTTCGCAAGGCTCCCGCGCTGTCATCAGACGTCGTTCAAGAGATCCCTCAGGACTTCTTGTCGTCGTTGACTTCCTCGTACTCGGCGTCAACCACGTCGTCGTCTTGCTTCTTGTCAGCCTGACCGTCGCCAGCCTGCTACCTGCACCTGCTCACCCTGGGCACCCTGCTCGGCGTACATCTTCTGCGCCAGGTTGCCGGAAGCTTCGGTCAGCGAATCCAGCTTGGCCTGGATCGCGTCCTTGTCGTCGCCTTTCAGGGCTTCTTCCAGCTCGGAGATCGCCGTCTCGATGGCTTCCTTCTCGCTGGCTTCGGCCTTGTCACCGGCTTCGGTCAGGGTCTTTCTGGTCGCGTGGATCATGCCATCGGCCTGATTGCGAAGCTGAACCATTTCCTCGAACTTCTTGTCTTCGTCGGCGTTGGCTTCCGCGTCACGCACCATCTGTTCGATCTCTTCGTCGGACAGGCCGCCGGAAGACTTGATGACGATGGACTGTTCCTTGCCGGTGGCCTTGTCCTTGGCGGACACGTTCAGGATACCGTTGGCATCCAGATCGAAGGCGACTTCGATCTGCGGCACACCACGCGGGGCCGGCGGGATGTCAGCCAGGTCGAAGCGACCCAGGGACTTGTTCTGTGCCGCCTGCTTGCGCTCACCCTGCAGGACGTGGATGGTCACCGCGCCCTGGTTGTCGTCAGCAGTGGAGAACACCTGAGACTTCTTGGTCGGGATGGTGGTGTTCTTCTCGATCAGCGGAGTCAGCACGCCACCCATGGTCTCGATGCCCAGCGTCAGCGGCGTCACGTCCAGCAGCAGCACGTCCTTGACGTCGCCACCCAGCACGCCACCTTGGATACCGGCGCCGACGGCGACCGCTTCATCCGGGTTGACGTCCTTGCGCGCTTCCTTGCCGAAGAATTCAGCGACCTTGGACTGCACCAGCGGCATGCGAGTCTGACCACCGACCAGGATGACATCGTCGATCTCGGAAGCGGACAGGCCGGCATCGGCCAGAGCGGTCTGGCACGGCTTCAGGGAGCGAGCGACCAGCTCATCGACCAGCGACTCGAGCTTGGAACGGGTCACCTTGACGTTCAGGTGCTTCGGACCGGTGTTGTCTGCGGTGATGTACGGCAGGTTCACGTCGGTCTGCTGAGCGCTGGACAGCTCGATCTTGGCCTTCTCGGCAGCTTCCTTCAAACGCTGCATGGCGAGATTGTCGCCGGACAGGTCGATGCCGCTGTCGGACTTGAACTGGTCAACGAGGTAGTTGATCAGATGCATGTCGAAATCTTCACCGCCCAGGAAGGTGTCACCGTTGGTGGCGAGCACTTCGAACTGGGTCTCACCGTCGACGTCCGCGACTTCGATGATGGAGATATCGAAGGTACCGCCACCCAGGTCGTAGACCGCGATGGTCTTGTCACCACGAGACTTGTCCATGCCGTAGGCGAGTGCCGCGGCAGTCGGCTCGTTGATGATGCGCTTGACCTCGAGACCCGCGATGCGGCCGGCGTCCTTGGTCGCCTGACGCTGGGAGTCGTTGAAGTAGGCCGGCACGGTGATGACCGCTTCGGTGACTTCTTCACCGAGGTAGTCTTCCGCGGTCTTCTTCATCTTCTTGAGGATTTCCGCACTGATCTGCGGCGGTGCCATCTTCTTGTCCTTCACCTGGACCCAGGCATCGCCATTGTCGGCTTCGACGATCTTGTACGGCACCATCTTGATGTCTTTCTGGACGACATCATCCTTGAACTTGCGACCGATCAGACGCTTGACCGCGAACAGGGTGTTCTCCGGGTTGGTCACTGCCTGACGCTTGGCCGACTGACCGACAAGGATCTCGTTGTCGTCGGTGTAGGCGATGATGGACGGCGTGGTGCGGCCACCTTCAGCGTTTTCGATGACCTTGGTCTTGTCGCCGTCGAGCACTGCCACACAAGAGTTGGTAGTACCCAAGTCAATACCGATGATGCGTCCCATAATCGTATACCTCGAATCTGTTGCTAGCCTGAAAGATGAGTCTGGTTGTCGGTACCTTGTGTCGGCACCTGAACTTGCTTCAATAAGTGGGGTCGCGCGTCAGGCTTTCAAGGGCCTCAGTTGGCCTTGCTGACCGCGACCATCGCCGGACGCACCAGGCGACCATTGAGGGTGTAGCCCTTCTGCATCACGTCGATGACGCTGTTCGGCTCGGCATCCGGAGATGGCACCATGGCGACCGCCTGATGGTATTCCGGGTCGAAGGGCTCGCCGTGGGGGTCCAGCTGCTCGACGCCTGACTTGTTCAGGGCATCCAGCTGCATTTTCAAGGTCATCTCGATACCTTCGACATGTGCCTTGGCTGCCTCGTCGTCGCTCATGGACTCAAGCGCCTTCTCGAGCGAGTCCACCACCGGCAGCATTTCCTTGACGAACTTCTCCAGCGCGAACTTGCGAGCCTTCTCGGCATCCTGCTCGGCGCGACGGCGCGCGTTCTGCGCCTCGGCAGCTGAACGCAGCGCCTGGTCCTTCGCCTCCTTCACCGCCTGCTCGAGTTCCTCGACCTGAGCGGCCAGCATCTCGGCTTCCGGATTGTCGATCAGCTCACCTTCGCTTTCGGCGGCGACATCGGTGGCATCCAGTATGTCTTCAATCACTTCGCCTTCCGGAGTTTCCGGCTGCGGCTCGGCGTCGCGAGCGGCACGCTGAAGTTCTTCATCCATCGGGGTCTGCGGATCCTGAGCCATGCTGTTCTCCTGCGGGCCGACGTCTGTGCGCCATTGCCCTGCCCTTCGGAGGTAGTCATGCTGCTACAGCTCGCCATTCAAGATTTCGCCATCGTCGAGACACTGGAACTCGATTTTCGCCGCGGCATGACCGCCATCACCGGCGAGACGGGGGCCGGCAAGTCCATCCTGCTCGGTGCGCTCGGTCTGTGCCTGGGCGAACGTGCCGATGCCGGCAGCGTGCGACACGGCGCGGATCGCGCGGATCTCATCGCACGCTTCGATATCACAAGCCTCAGCGACGCGCGTGAATGGCTGGACGAACGCGAGCTGGGCAGCGACGACTGCCTGCTGCGCCGGGTGATCACCGCCAGCGGACGCTCGAAGGCCTGGATCAACGGCACCCCCTGCACCATCGCGGACCTGCGGGAACTGGGTGAGCACCTGATCGACATCCATTCCCAGCACGCCCACCACTCGCTGTTGAAGGAAGAGACGCACCTGCGTCAGCTCGACGAGTACGCCGGGATCGAGACGCAGGTCACGCAGCTGCGCGAGGACTTCCGCCACTGGCAGGAGGCACATCGCCGCCTCAAGCGCATGAGCAATGATGGCGACGAGGTACGCGCTCGTCGCCAGCTGTTGCGCTATCAGGTCGAGGAGCTTGATGAGCTGGCACTCAGCGAGGGCGAGCTGGAGGCACTGGAGCAGGAGCAGGAAACCCTGGCCAATGCCGAACAGATTCTCAGCGAGGCGCAGGCCGCCGCCGAGTGCTGCGATCATGATGATGAAGGTGCCCTCGCGCGCCTCAATCAGGCCGTGGCGCGACTGACACACCTGCCGGGCAGCGAGCAGGGTTCGCTGGCCAGCGCACTGGGCATGTTGGAAGAGGCACGCATCCAGATAGAAGAAGCGGCACGCGAGCTGAACCGCTTCGTCGAAGTCACCGAACTCGACCCGGAGCGTCTGGCCTTCGTCGATGAGCGCCTTGGGCGCATCCACCAGATCGCCCGCAAGCATCATGTCTTGCCCGAGGAGCTGCATGGCCTGCACCAGCGACTGAGCGAGGAGCTGGAAGGGCTCGGGGGTGACGAGGAGGCCATCGAGGCCCTGCGTCAGGAAGTGGCGGCCCGCCGGGATGCCTGGAAGATCCTGGCTACTGAGGTCGGTACGTCACGAGCCGCTGCCGCCCCTCAGCTGGCCAGCGACATCCAGGATCAACTGGCCTTCCTCGGCATGGGCAAGGCGACGTTCGAGGTTGCCGTCGAGCCACGCGAGCGCCCGCAACCCGAAGGCATGGAGCGCATCCACTTCCGCATCAGTGCCAACCCGGGGCAGCCGCCGCGGGCGCTGGCCAAGGTCGCTTCGGGCGGTGAACTGTCCCGCGTCTCGCTGGCCATTCAGGTGGTGGCCGCCAGTCGCTCGACCATTCCGAGCCTGGTCTTCGATGAAGTGGATGTCGGCATCTCCGGTGCGACCGCCGAGATCGTCGGTCAGCTGCTGCGCCGACTGGGCGACAAGGGTCAGGTGCTGACCGTCACCCACCTGCCTCAGGTCGCGGCCCAGGCGCATCAACATCTGCATATCGAGAAGCAGGCAGAGAAGAACACCACACGTACCCACATGGCACTGCTGGACGAGAGTGGCCGCGTGCGGGAACTGGCACGCATGCTGGGCGGCATTCACCTGTCCGAGCAGACCCTGGCACACGCTCGCGAGATGCTCAGCGCGGCGGACAGCCGTCACTGAGCCCCGACAGGCATCAGCTGTCGCTCTTGGTGTCCTTGGGACGCACGTAGAGCACCAGCGCATGCTCGACCAGCTCATAGCCATGCTCCTCGACGATCTCGCGCTGGCGGCGCTCGATCTCGGGATCACAGAACTCTATGATCTCGCCGCTGTCCAGACATACCATGTGGTCATGGTGTTCTTCCTGGGACAATTCGAAGACAGCATGGCCGCCATCGAAATTGTGACGCATCACCAGTCCAGCAGTTTCAAACTGGGTGAGCACACGATAAACCGTCGCCAGACCGACATCTTCGCCAGCCTCAAGCAACGCCTTGTACACGTCCTCGGCACTCAGGTGTCGATCCATCGATTTCTCGAGGATCTGCAGGATCTTGACTCGCGGTAGGGTTACCTTGAGTCCCGCCTTGCGCAGTTCATGGTTCTGATCGGCCATGCTGGGGTACTCTTCGCAGTCGCTTGATGTATCAGGTATGATCGGCCAAGGCAAAACGATAGGGAATCTTCAGGGCAAATGCAAAACTTGATCAAAACAGTCGCCTTTTGCAGCGCCCTGTCGCTGCTCACCGGGTGTAGCTACTTCAGCGTCTACAAGCGCGACCTTCCACAGGGCAACCTGATCAAGCCGGAAATGGTCGAGCAATTGAAGCCGGGCATGAGCCGCGAACAGGTCATCTATGTGATGGGTTCACCGCTGCTAACCGCTCCCTTCAGTGAGAATAGCTGGGACTACGTATATCGCCTCAAGAAAGCGGACGGCGAGATCATCAACAAGCGCGTCACGCTGAATTTCGACGGCGATGTGCTTTCCACCATCGACAAGAGCGGCGACATCGACAAGGAAACCGTCATCGTGCCGGACCTCGACATCGACCCGCGTGCCGCACAGCCGAACCGCAACGACAGTGGTGCAGGCGCCGCTGACCTGCCGGACGAGCGCCTTGTCGGCTCGGCGCTTGCGAGCAAGCTTGGGGTCGTTGATCAAGGCACGGTAGACCTCGACCCGGTCACCGGCATCCAGCACGTGCTCATCGGGCTTGCGCAGCGCCTTGCCGAAGATCCCGAGATCCGCCTCGAGAAAGACCTCGGCGCCCAGTGTCGGGAAATGTTGCTCGAGATGTGCCATGCGTACGGCCTCGCGCGCCGTGGTTCCCGGCGCGACGGCCAGGGAGACGATCTTCTGCTTCTCCGGCAGCGCATAGGCCACCTCGACCGTGATTCTGTCGCTCATGCTTGCTCCTGTACAGCTGGTCAGCACGCCGCGTGAACGCCTCGACCATCTGACCGGCGACCTGACTGAACAACTTGCCGAAGGCCATGCCCAGCAGGCGATTGCTGAATTCGAAATCCAGCTCCAGCGAGACCTTGCAGGCATCCTCGCTCAGCGGCGTGAACAGCCAGCGTCCCTCGAGACGCTTGAAAGGGCCGTCGACCAGACTCAACTCTATGCGCTGGGGGGCGAACAGATCATTGCGGGTCACGAAGCTCTGCTCCATGCCCGCCTTGGACAGAGTCAGCCTGCCCACCAGATGGGCGTCATCCTGCTCAAGCAACTGGGCATCACTGCAGCCCGGCAGGAATTCGGGGTAACGCTCGAAATCATTGACCAGATCGAACATCGCCTGGGCCGAGTGCCGAACCAGGGCAGACCGGTTGACCGTAGGCATCTAGCTCTCCGCTGACTTGGATACGCGCCTTGCGTATCATGAACAATGGGCCGGCGCATGAAGTGCCGTCTGGCCTTGAATGGTAACACGCCTCCCCCCATCCAGAAGGATGCGCCAGCTGTCCGTCGGGCAGTGGCAGGAGCACACGACAAACGAGGCAACATGGGCAAGAAAAAGAAACCCCAACAGGGCGGCAACCTGATCGCCCAGAACAAGAAGGCACGCCACGAATACCACATCGAGGAAGCCTTCGAGGCGGGGCTGGTACTGGCAGGCTGGGAGGTCAAGGCGCTACGGGCGGGCAAGGGCCAGCTGACGGACACCTACATCGTGATCAAGAACGGTGAGGCCTGGCTGCTCGGCTGTCATATCCATCCGCTGGAGACGGTCAACACCCACGCGGTGGCGGACCCGCAACGCACGCGCAAGCTGTTGCTGCACAAGAAGCAGATCGCGCGCATCTTCTCGCGCACCCAGGACAAGGGTCACACCTGTGTCCCCATCAAGCTGTACTGGAAGAACGCGATCGTGAAATGCGAGATCGCGCTGGTGGAAGGCAA
The DNA here is from genome assembly GCF_004006355.1 of Cobetia sp. ICG0124. Classification (NCBI taxonomy): domain Bacteria; kingdom Pseudomonadati; phylum Pseudomonadota; class Gammaproteobacteria; order Oceanospirillales; family Halomonadaceae; genus Cobetia; species Cobetia sp. ICG0124. The sequence goes on from NZ_CP024893.1 coordinate 3,195,872, forward strand.
GAAGATGCATGACAAGCGTGCCACCGAGAAGGACCGTGACTGGAATCGCCAGAAGGCACGAATCCTGCGGGATCGCTGAGAAAAATTCCTGAGGCCTTGAACTGGCGTAGCACAGTCTCCACCTGTTATGATGACACCGTAGCAAAGCAGCAAAGCAGTAACACTGTTATGGGGGCGTTCTGGCATTCGACGCTGGTGGCAAACCCTGAGGTGCATGCCGAGATCGTAACGTATCTCGTAAATAAAACGTTGCAAATATATAGTCGCAAACGACGACAACTACGCTCTAGCTGCATAAGCTGCTCATGATACCGTTGCGCCTGTTCAAGGTGGATTGAGAACGAGCCCGTATAAACAGGATCGTCTTGGCCGACGTCTCTAAGGTCGAGATTAAAACTCAGAGAATCGCATTGCTGCAGCCTGTTCATTGGCGGCAGTCGTGTTAAATCAAATAATGAAACTAAGCATGTAGAGCCGAAGGCGGAGTGCCGGCGGACACGGGTTCGACTCCCGTCGCCTCCACCATATCCGTGACAAGAAGGCCTCCCCTCGGGGAGGCCTTCTTGTTTGCCACTCAGGCGCTCGTCCGTGCGCCGCACGCCGATCAACAGCGGGGTACCGGTCTCGGGGTCAGGAATCAGCCGGCATTCGACACCGTAGAGCTTGCGCACCAGCGCCGGTGTCACCACTTCGGAGGGCGGACCTTCCGCGACCACGCTGCCCGCATGCATCGCCACGAGGTGGTCGGCATAGCGACAGGCACTGGCCAGGTCATGCACCACCATCACGATGGTCTTGCCTTCCTCGTGGGCCAGCCGCTGGATCAGTTCGAAGACCTCGATCTGATGGCCGAGATCCAGCGCCGAGGTCGGCTCATCCAGCAACAGCAGCGGCGTCTGCTGCGCCAGCGCCATCGCGATCCAGGCACGCTGACGCTGGCCACCGGACATGGAGGCCAGCTCACGGTCGGCCAGACTCTCGATGTCAGCGGCCGCGATCGCCGCCGAGACCACCACCTGATCCTCCTGCGACCACTGACGGAAGGCTCCCTGATGCGGCTGGCGACCGAAGCGCACCAGCTCATGCACCGTCACGCCTTCCGGCGAGTGCGTCTCCTGGGGCAGCAACGCGATGCGCTGCGCGACATCACGGCGCCCGAGACGCCGTATGTCCTGGCCCTCCAGCAATACCGCGCCGGCATGCGGTGCCTGCAGGCGAGCCAGACCGGCCAGCAGCGTGGACTTGCCACAGCCGTTGGGCCCGACGATGGCCGTCACCTTGCCATCCGGCAGCGCCAGCGTCAGCGCATCGATCACGGCCACATGCCGCTGTCCGCTGCCATACCCCAGCGACAGCTCACTGGCCTTGAGAGTGGCGTCCACGGCGTCCCCGCAGCGGACTAGCGCGGGCTGCGCAGCAGGATCCACAGCAGATAGGGGCTGCCGACCACCGCCATCACGATACCGACCGGAATCTCGAGAGGTGACAGCAACGTGCGTCCCGCGAGGTCCGCCAGCACCATCACCAGCGCCCCTGCCAATGCCGAACCCAGCAAGGGCACTCCCTTGTGGCGCGACAGGTAGCGGGCGATCTCGGGACCGACCAACGCCACCATGCCCACCGGGCCGGCCACGGCCACCGCGGCGGCCGTCAGCAGTACCGAGAGCCACAGCGTCGCCATGCGCACACGGGCGACATGCTGACCAAGTCCGATGGCGACAGAATCGGTAAAGCGCAGCGTATTGAGCCCTCGCCCCAGCCACAACGCCGCCGGCACCGCCAGCAGCAAGGCAATCCCCAGCCATTCGAGCGAGGAGGCATCCCGTGCGTTGAGGCTCCCCACCGTCCACGGATAGGCGCTGTTGGCGACATCGATGGACACCCGCGCCAGCATCAGCTGGGTACCGGCACCGAACAGCGCCCCGACGCCGATCCCCGCGACCAGGAAGCGATAGCCGCGCGTGCCGATGCCACCGGAAAGCCCGAAGGCCAGCGCCGTGGCGACCACGGCGCCGCTCAGTGCCATCGCCGGTGGCGCCAGCGAGGCGCCGAGCCCGACGACGGAGGCAACCGCAAAGGCGGTCGCGCCATTGTCGATGCCGATGATGCCCGGCGTGGCGAGACGGTTGCTGGCCAGTGTCTGCATCAGACAGCCAGCCAACGAGAAGGCGGCGCCCGTTCCGAGGCCGGCCAGCAGTCTCGGCAGCCGCAGCTCCCGGACCACGAAGACATCGGCGAATTCACCATGGCCGAACGCGGCCTTCAGGGCGGCGTAGGGGCCCAGGCCCGCGCTGCCCAGCATCAAGGCGGCCACGCAGGCACTCAGCAGTGCCAGCAGCAGACCGAGGTTGGCCAGCAATGGGGCCCGATGCCACAGCAACGACAGGGGCCCGCAGCGCCACCAGAACGTATCGGCCGGTGCCGACAGAATCGGCAGGCGACGAGCGCGCACCACGGCAATCAGTACCGGCGCGCCCAGCAGCGTGGTCAGCACGCCCAGCGGCAACTCGGAAGGACGAACGAGCAGACGCGAGACCACGTCGGCGCTCACCAGCATCACCACGCCCAGCGGCAGGCACAACCACAAGGTGCGGCGGATATCCGCGCCACACAGCGCACGCGCGACATAAGGCACGGCCAGTCCCACGAAGGCGATCGGCCCCGCGAGGGCCGTGGCGGCCCCGACCAGCAACGCGACCACCAGTACCGTCAGCTTGCGCACGCGCCCCGGGTGATGGCCAAGTCCACTGGCCACCGCCTCTCCCAGCGCCAATGCCGCCAGCGGCCTGACCAGCCACAGCGTCAACGCGAGGGCGAGCATGAGGCTCGGCAGGCTGCCACCCAGCGCCTCCAGCGAACGCCCTGCCAGACTGCCGATGACCCAGAAACGGATCTCGTCTGCCGCGCGCTGGTCGATCAGCAATACCAGCGACGTGAGAGCCACCAGCAGGCTGGAAAGCGCTGCACCGGCCAGTACCAGGCGCACGGGGTCCTGGCGTGCACCACTCAGCCGCACCGTGCTCATCACGAACAGGCAGCCCAGCAAGGCGCCAGCCTGAGCCACCAGCACATGCAGGCCTGCGGCCTCCATCCCCAGCAACAGGGCGATGGCGACGGCAAAGGCCGCGCCTGCGCTGACACCCAGCAGCCCCGGCTCCGCCAGGGGATTGCGTGCGACCACCTGCATCAATGCGCCGCCGCAGGCCAGCATCATGCCCACGGCGATGCCGATCACGGTACGCGGTGCACGCAGCTCGGTGACCACGAAGCGGGCCTCCTCGCTGCCCTGCCCCATCAATACCGCCCACGCCTGGGCAGGGCCGATATCTCCCGCGCCCCACAACAGACTGGCCAGGCAGGCCAGTACCGCCGCCAGACACGCCACTGGCATGACCTGCCCCAACGACAGACGCCCGGCGACCTTGCGGGTCGCCGGGCGAAGAGCTGTCTGTGGGGAGCCAGGCCGTGAGGACGCTCCTTCAGCCGCCATGCTGCCTCCCGCGCTTACCCATCACTGCGCGCCTGCTCGATGTCCTTGAGCAGCGCCTCGGCCGCCAGCGGGCCACTGGCACTGGTCCACAACTGACCATTGACGCCGACCAGACTGTCACGCGATGCGTGCTCGAGACGCTGGAAGGCCGGCTCCTTCGCCAGGGCGTCAGCGGCAGCCTCAGAGGAATCATCCAGGGTCGCCAGGAAGAGTGTGTCGGCATCGATGCGCGCCATGTTCTCATCGCTCAGCGGGTCGGAGTGCGGACGCCCCGGCTTGACCAGATCCCCGCCCACCAGCTGATAGCCGGTCGCGGCGAGCAAGCCGGTCGCGAACAGCTCATCGGACATCGCCATCAGGCCACCCGGCATGCGACGCACCAGGCTGGCAGTCTGCGGTGTAGTCATCTCGGCCTTCAGGCGCGCCGCGTGAGCGTCGATGGCGGCCAGACGCGCCTCGAGCTCCGCTTCGGCCTCTTCCCCGAGCGCCAGGGCATAGACTCGGCTCTGCTGCTTCCAGGCCTCCCGGCTGAGCGCCTCCCCGCCTGGCACGATGGTCGGCGCCAGACGCGACATCAGCTGATATTGCGCCTTGTCCAGCCCCGGGGGAGCCAGAATCATGTCCGGCTTGAGCGCCACGATGGCCTCGAGATTGAACTCTCGCGGTGTACCGACGATCTCGATCTCCGGCACCCGAGATTGGAGATAGCTGGCCACGCCATCACCGCCGCGCGTGGTGACCGCGCCCAGCGGCGTCACCTCGCTGGCGACCGCCACATCCAATGCCCCTTCATAGAGCGTGACCACGCGCTGCGGAGTGCCCTCGAGCTCCAGTTCACCATAGGCGGTCTGGACCTCACGAGCCTCGGCAGACACCGTGGCTCCCATCAACACGACCGCCAGTGACGCCATCAGCCCCAGCGATGCTGACGCCGCCAGCTCGTCCTATGAGAGTCTGGCGACGTTGCTCGAGGACCCCGACCAGCGTGAGGCACTGATTGAAGGCTTGCGCCAGCTGGACAGCAAGACGAGCGAACAGGCAGCCGAGGTGGCGGGGACGGAAGTCACGCTGAGCGAGGACTCACCGTCACTGTCTCGCCAGCTGGCCGAGATCAGCCAGGAGCTTGTCGCAGAGCTTTCCGCCACTCTGGACCGCATGATCCAGACGCTCAGCGGCCTCGGCAGTGAAGATGCCAGCAGCATCGACTGGGAGCGCTTCATGACCGAAGCCATCAGTCTGGGGCTGGTGGTCATCTCCACCATCGGGCTGTTCCTGATCCTGCGCCGGCTGGCCCATCCGCTCTTCAGTCGCGTCAGCCAATGGTCGCTGGATGGTCAGCACCGCAGCCCGCTGCTGCGCACCCTGATGGCAGTGATCATCGCGGCGATCGTCGACGTGGCCGTGATCGGTCTGGCGTTCCTGGGGGGCTATCTGCTGGCCATCTTCGCCTATGGCGAACAGGGCGTGATAGGACAGCGCGAGTCGATGTTCCTGAATGCCTATCTGGTGATCGAGCTGGTCAAGGCCTTGATGCGCATGCTGTTCTCCTCCGGCTACCAGGGCCTGCGCCTGATGCCGATGCGAGATGAGGTCGCCCGCTACTGGAATCGCTCACTGGCATTGCTCGCCGGCTTCATCGGCTACGGTATCCTCGTCGTGGTACCGATGATCAACAACAATCTGGCACCGGCCGTGGGCAGCTTCGTCAGCCTGCTGATCATGGGTATCGCGCTGATCTGGGCCATCGTGGTCATCAGCCGTAACCGTGTTCTGCTGCGTGACCGCCTGCTCGATCAGGCCCGCGAGACCCACAATGCCTTCATCGCCGTCTGCCTGCGCATTCTGGCGCGTACCTGGCACCTGATCGCGCTGGCCTACTTCGCGACCCTGTTCATCATCTCGCAGACGACACCGGAAGAGGCGCTGCCCTTCATGATGGCCGCGACGCTCAAGACGCTGCTCGCCATCGGTGGCGGGGCACTGCTGTCTCGCGTGCTGACGCAGCTGATCGGCAAGCGCATCCAGGTGTCCGACAAGCTGCGTGGTCAGCTGCCGATGCTGGAGACGCGCCTCAACTCCTACATCCCGACCGCACTGCGCATCATGCGCGCCATCATCCTGGTCGTCGTGGTCGGCATGGTGCTGAATGCCTGGAGCATCGTGGCGCTTGGCGACTGGCTGGCAACGGACGCCGGGGCCCTGCTGCTGTCACGCATCTTCCATGTGCTGTTCATCCTCGCCTTCGCGGTCGTGATCTGGGTCGGCATCGCCAGCCTGATCGAGCACAAGCTCAATCCGGATACCGGCAAGGGCAAGCCCTCCTCACGCGTGGAAACCCTGCTGGCACTGTTCCGCAATGCCATCGCCATCGCGATGATCGTCTTCACCGCGATGATCGTGCTGTCGGAGATCGGCATCGACATCGCGCCGCTGCTGGCCGGTGCCGGGGTGCTCGGTCTGGCGATCGGTTTCGGGGCCCAGAAGATGGTGCAGGACATCATCACCGGCGTGTTCATCCAGCTCGAGAATGCCATCAACACCGGTGACGTGGTCACCGCCGGTGGCGTGACCGGGACGGCGGAACGCCTGACCATCCGCTCGGTGGGCATCCGCGATCTGTCCGGCACCTTCCATATCGTGCCGTTCTCCTCGGTGGATACCGTCTCCAATTACATGCGTGACTTCGCCTACCATGTCGGCGAGTACGGCATTTCCTACCGCGAGAACGTCGATCACGCCATCGTGCACCTGCGTGCGGCCTTCGATGAACTCCAGGAAAGCAGTTATGGCGCGGAGATTCTCGAGCCGGTCACCATCGCTGGCGTCTCGTCGCTCGCCGACAGCTCGGTCAACATCCGTGTGATGATCAAGACCAGCCCGGGCAACCAGTGGGCCATCGGCCGCGAGTACAACAAGCTCGTGAAGCAGCACTTCGACGCCGCCGGCATCGAGATCCCGTTCCCGCACATGACCATGTACTTCGGTCAGGACAAGGACGGTGGTGCGCCGCCGGCCAACGTTCGCACCATGCATGAACCATTCGTGATCGATGGCTCCGCCGCCGGTCAGCCGAAGACTCCCGAGCAGCGTGAGGCCGCCGCCAAGGTGGCTCAGCGTCGCGAGGAGACCCCGCTGACCCGCCATGCCACCAAGGACGGCGAAGTCGTGGATGCCGAGGAACAGCGCATCCGTCAGACCACCCAACCGGATGCCGACGGCGACTGATCGCGCGCCCGGGGTATCCCGACACGGTCCCGACACGGCTGCCTGCGATGGGCGCCGGACTGAAACGAAAACGCCCCCGAGCCAATGGCTCGGGGGCGTTTTCATGTGCGGGCGTAAACCGATGCCTCACACCTCATGCGCGAGGCTGGCTCAGGAGCCGGTGCCCCACAGGCCAGACAGTGAGCTCAGCAGCGTCGAGCTGACACCTTCGCCACCCATGTAGCTGAGCAGCACCGGCGCGAACTGGGACACCATGCTGCTGTCCATGCCCAGCGCGGAGAAGGCGCTGTCCAGAGACGCACTGTCATCGACATTGCCGACGGTGCTGGCCAATGCCGTGGCATTGTCATTGCCGCTCAGGCTGGCAAGGCTGGACAGGGTCGAGAGAGAGCTGCTGCTGGTCAGGCTGGACAGCTGCGGCACTTCACTGGACAGCTCGGAGGTCGCGCTGGAACCCAGCTGGGACTGAGCCAGTGCCAGCATGGCAGCGGAGCCACCCAGCGCCTGGGTGGAAGACACGCCCAGCTGGGAGGTCAGGCTAGACATCAGGTCGGCTGCCGGCAGGGACTGGCCCGTCTGGCTGCTCAGCATGCTGCTGGCCAGGCTCATCATGGAGCTGGAGGAGCTGGAGGAGCTGGAGGAACTGGCGGTGTTGCCAGAAGAGCTGTTGCCGGTAGCGGCACAGCCGGCAAGTGACACGGCCAGTACGGAGGCGCCCATCAGGGCCAGGGACTTTTGCAACATGCAGACTCCATTATGTCTTGGGGACGGGCGGCGTCGATCAGGCGTTGTCCTTGCTGGGCTGCGGCAGCGCCGGCAGTGAACGATCCAGCAGCTCGACGCTCTGGCGGTAGTAGAGCTGGCTCTTGTTGTGCTCGCCAAGGTTGGCGAACAGACGTGCCAGCTCGGCACACACCGTGCCGCTCGGACGCTGACGCTGACTGGCCTCGAAATACTCCTGCGCCTTGCCCCAGTTGGCATTGCGCAATGCCAGTCGACCCAGCGACAGCAGCAGGTCCGGGTCATTCGGACGCTCCTGCAGCCACTTCTCGGCATACACCAGCTGACGCGGCGCATCCACGTCCAGCAGGCCATAGCGCAGCACCAGACGTGAATCCCAGCATTCCTTCAGCGAGTGACGCAGCAGGCGCTCTGCCAGCCCTTCCTGCCCACCGGCGATCAATGCCTCGGCATACAGGGCGACCAGATTCACGTCGCTGCGCAGGTGGTCCGGCATGTCGGCCCACAGGTTGCGCACGCGCTCGATGTCTTCCGGATTGCGCGCGGCCTGCTGGATCAGTGCCACGTAGGCGCGCTGTTCCAGTTCCTTCTTCTCTTCCGGCGAGATGAGGTCCTGCTTGTCGAGACGCGGCATCAGGCGACGCAGGCCATCCCAGTCATTCACCGCCAGATACGCCTGCTTGAGCAGCTTGAGGACCTGCGGGTGCTCGCCGAGCTGCTTGTCGAGACGCGTCAGCGTCGCGAGTGCCTGCTCGTGCTGCTGGCGATCCAGCATCAGCTGCGCCTGCACCAGCCCCACGGCACTCTCGGAGCCCTGAGTGGACTCATGAGCACGCTTGAGCAGCGTATCCGCCTGCTCGAAACGCCCCTGATAGTGGGCGGCGAGTGCTGCGGACAGATAGTTGACCAGCGGTGTGCTGGAGTCCTCCGCAGAATGGGTCAGCGACTTCTCGGCACGCTTCCAGCGGCCTTCGGCCAGTGCCACCAGGCCACGCACGGTCTTGCGAGTGGCATTGCGATGGCGCGTGCGGCTGTTCCACACCTTGAGGCGCGAGAACGGATGCGCGAAACGCGACAGCAGACGCAGGCCGAAATGCAGTACCACGAAGGCGCCCAGCAGCAGCACCAGCCCGAACCAGAAGGACGTCTGGACCGAGGTATCACCGACACGAATCAGCCAATAGCCGGGGAACGACTGCATCAGCTGACCGAACAGCGCACCGATGGCCAGGCCGATGATGATCAGCAGTATCAGTTTTCTCATGCCTCACCACCCCCGGACTGGGCGCGGCGTTCGATCAGCTCACGCAGCGTGTTGAGAGACGCGGAGATATCCGGAAGCTCCGGGCGGATGGTCTTGCCCTTGAGGTCTTCCAGCTTGGCGACGGCATTCTGCACGCCATCGGTCTTGGTATCGTAGTAGCCGTTGACCAGCGTGATCGCCTTGTCGATGGCCGCCTGATACAGCTTCGGCTCTTCCTTGAGCAGCGCCAGCTGGGCCTGCTCGAGCACCAGACGCACGTTCTGGCGCAGATAGGATTCCTGCTCCGGCGTGATCAGGGCTTCCAGCGCCTCATCGTGACGACGCACGGTGACCAGATTCTTCAGCTCATTGCCGAAGCGCGCCAGCTGCTGCTGCCAGCCGCCGGTGGGCGGAGCGTCGTTCTCGACCTTGGCGGCGATCTCGGCCACGTCCTGCTTGAGCGGCAGACGCGCCAGCTGTTCCTGCTCGGCGAGCAGCGCCAGGTAGATGCCACTGCGATCGACACGCGGCACGCTGTCGAGGCTGGCCAGCTCGGACTGGATCGCCTTGCGAACCGGCAGCAGGGCGGGGTTGTCCGCCTCTGCGATACGCGCATCGGCGTTCTCGAGCAGTGCGTCGGCACCGTTCACGTCACGCTCCAGCTGCAGACGCTGATTGGCGAGACGCAGCAGGTATTCGGCCTCCGCGTAATGCCAGTCGCGGGCATCGGTCTGCTGGGTCTTGCTGAGCTCCTCGAGCACCTTGTTGAGCGCCTGCTCGGTCTGCTGGCTCTCGCCGGACAGACGCTTGTCGAGATCACTGACCTGCGACGCGTTCTTGTCGAGCTTGCCGGACAGGCTGGCGACCTTGCTCTCGACCTGGCCGACCTGCTGGGTCACGGATTCGCTGACCTGCTTGTCGAGGCCCTGGGCATCCGGCAGGGCGTTCAGACGCTGCCAGCCGAACCAGGCCAGTACCGCGACGACGATGGCAAGAAGAATGACCAGCACCAGTGCGATGCCGCCGGCAGCACTCTTCTTGCTGCCCTGCGGCTCGTCTCGGCGGCGTGCCGCGGTATCGGACTGCTTCGGGAAGGGAGATTTCGCGCCGGAAGGCGTCGAGGCGTTATCGTCGGAAGTCTGGCTCACGGGCGTGGACTCGCTGGCAGTGGAGGATGAAGAGGAGGAGCTGCCCTGTCCCTTTCCCCGTCCACGGACGAGGAAGAGGAGGACGAACGGGAGGCCTCGGCGCCAGGGCGGCCAGAGGCAGTGTCTTCGGCGTGTTCGCCGGGAGCGGAAGAGGCATCTGATGCGCGAGCGGCAGCATCCTTGTCGCTCGGCTTGCCTGGCGTGGTGCCGGCAGAGCCGTGGTCTTCCTGATCGTGTTCTCGGTTGCTCATCTACGCTTGCCCTTTTCCGGATTCTTGGGAATCGATGGCCTCGCGCGGACCAGGCGCAGTGGCGCCGGTCTCTCTCGCATGGCGAGTCGGGGCGCAGGCATCCAGCACTGCCTGCCTCAGGGCCCCGGGTGAGGCATCCGCGGCGACCGTCACGCGCTCGAACCCATGAGCGTGTGCCAGTGTAGCCAAACGGTTGCTCGACACGATTAGCGGTTGGTTCAAGGTCCGCGTCGTTGCCGAGGTCACTACCGCCTCAAGCAGCGTATTGCTGGTCACCACCATTGCATCATACGCGCCCGCCGCCAGACGGCCAGCCTGTTGAGAGGACAAAGCCAACGGAAGGCGTCGATAAAGCGCCAGACGCGTCACCTGGGCACCGCGTGCCACCAGGGTGTCCTCCAGCAGGGCGCGCCCGCCTTCTCCGGCCGCCAGCAGCCAGCGCTGCCCCTGAAGCTGCTGCAGGGACGGCAGCGAGAGCAGGGCCTCGCTGGTCGTGCCGACCGGGGCATCCACCTCGACATGTGCGCCACGCGTGGCGTGTGGCGGCACTCTCACCCGAACGCCGAGGCGTGAGTGGAGTACCTCTGCCGTCGCGGAGCCCACCGCGTAGAAGGCAAGCCCCTCGGGCAATTGCGGCCACCAGTCTTCCAGCCAGTCCGCCAGGTAGCCGGCGGCCTGAGGCGAGATGACTACCACCCCTCGATAGAGGTCGATGTCGAGAATCGCCTGACGCCCGGCGGGCTCCAGCGGCAGCGGCTCGAGCGCCATCAGCTTCAGGCACTCCACGGCGCAGCCAACGTCTCTCAGCATCGCATCAAGCACGGCACCGCGCGAGCCCGGACGCGTCGTCAGCACTTCAAGAGACGACTCAGTCACGCGCATCGCCATAGACCGCCGCCAGAATCTCGCCGGCCCCCTGCTGCAACAGATCTTCCGCCACGGCGATGCCCAGCGCTTCGGGCGTATCGGCCGGACCACGCGCCTCGGCACGCAGGATGACGCTGCCATCGGGATTGCCGACCAGTGCCCGCAACCACAGCTGCCTGCCACCCTCTTCCAGCACGGCATAGCCACCGATCGGTACCTGGCAGCCACCTTCCAGATGCGTATTCATGGCGCGCTCGGCCAGCACGCAACGACTGGAGTCTTCATGAGCCAGCGGCTCGAGCAGCGCAAGAATCTCCTCGTCCTGCAGGTTGCATTCGATGCCCAGCGCGCCTTGTCCACAGGCCGGCAGACAGGTCTCGGCGTCCATCTCGGCGGTGATGCGTGCATCCAGTTCGAGGCGCTGCAGGCCGGAGGTGGCGAGGATGATGGCGTCGAACTCACCGGCATCCAGCTTGCCGAGACGCGTCTGGACATTGCCGCGCAGGCTGAGCACCTCGAGATCCGGACGGGCGGCCTTGGCCTGCAGGCCACGACGCAGGCTGGAGGTGCCCAGGCGAGCCCCCCGGGGGAGCGCGTCAAAGTTGGCGTGGTCGTTGGAGACGAACGCATCGGTGGGCGCATGGCGCTCGAGAATTACGGCCAACCCCAGCGAGTCCGGGAAATGCATCGGCACGTCCTTCATGGAGTGCACGGCGATGTCGGCGCGGCCATCCAGCATGGCTTCTTCCAGTTCCTTCACGAACAGGCCCTTGCCGCCGATCTTGGCCAACGGCGTGTCGAGAATCTTGTCGCCCCGCGTGGACATCGGCACCAGCTCGACCGTCAAGCCGGGATGCAGGGCTTCCAGACGTGCCTTGACGTGTTCAGCCTGCCACAGGGCAAGCAGGCTCTTGCGGGTCGCGATACGCAGGGTCTCACGGCGGGACACGGCATTCTCCTTGCCCCTCGCCCATCCGACGGAGTCTGGTACACTCCAAGGTCAACGATACCGGCTGCGCGACCGTGCACCGGACGCCGAACTCTGGACATGTCACCACAATTCGAGATCCCGATGAGCGAATCTACCAATCAGTCCTGGGGCGGCCGCTTCAGCGAGCCGACCGATGCCTTCGTGGCCCGCTTCACCGCGTCCGTCGATTTTGATCAGCGCATGGCGCAGCACGACATTCGTGGCTCCATCGCCCACGCCACCATGCTGGCCGGCGTCGGCGTGCTGAGCGAGGAAGAGCGCGACACCATCATCGAAGGACTGAAGGAGATCAGCGAAGAGATCGCTCGCGGCGAATTCGAGTGGTCCGTCGCGCTGGAAGATGTGCACATGAACATCGAGGCACGTCTGACCGCCAAGATCGGCAACACCGGCAAGAAGCTGCACACCGGTCGCTCACGCAATGATCAGGTGGCCACCGACATCCGCCTTTACCTGCGCGACGAGATCGACGTCATCGACGCCGAGCTGACGCGTCTGCGGGAAGGCATGCTGGGCCTGGCCGAACAGGAAGCCGACACCATCATGCCGGGCTTCACTCACCTGCAGAGCGCTCAGCCGGTCACCTTCGGCCACCATCTGCTGGCGTGGCAGGAAATGGTCGCCCGTGACCAGGACCGCCTGCGTGACTGCCGTACCCGCATGAACGTGCTGCCGCTGGGCGCCGCGGCGCTGGCCGGCACCACCTTCCCCATCGACCGCCACGTCACCACCGAGCTGCTCGGCTTCGATCGTCCGACCGAGAACAGCCTCGACTCCGTCAGCGATCGTGACTTCGCCATCGAATTCACCAGCTTCGCCAGCCTGCTGATGATGCACCTGTCACGCATGAGCGAAGAGCTGGTGCTGTGGACCAGCGCCCAGTTCGACTTCATCGATCTGCCGGATCGCTTCTGCACCGGTTCCTCCATCATGCCGCAGAAGAAGAACCCGGACGTGCCGGAACTGGTGCGTGGCAAGACCGGCCGTGTCTATGGCCACCTGATGAGCCTGCTGACCCTGATGAAGTCCCAGCCGCTGGCCTACAACAAGGACAATCAGGAAGACAAGGAGCCGCTGTTCGATACCATCGATACCGTACGCGGCAGCCTGCGCGCCTTCGCCGACATGATTCCGGCGATCCGCGCCAAGTCCGACAACATGTACGCCTCGGCCAGCAAGGGCTTCGCCACCGCGACTGACCTGGCGGATTACCTGGTGCGCAAGGGTGTCGCCTTCCGGGATGCCCACGAGATCGTCGGCAAGTCCGTCGCCTTCGGCATCGAGCAGAAGCGTGACCTGTCCGAGATGACGCTGGATGAACTCAAGCAGTTCTCCGACACCATCGAACAGGACGTCTTCGACGTGCTCACGCTGGAAGGTTCCGTCGCGGCGCGCAATCACATCGGGGGCACCGCGCCGAATCAGGTGCGTGCTGCCGTGCAGCGTGCACGTGAGGCGCTGACCAGCCGCGCCTGACAGGCCCTCACCGCTTCATCGTCAGCTGCCAGGAGGCCGCCCGATGCGTCATCTGATGAGCCAGTCCGCCCGTCACGCCCTTCGTACCCTTGCGGGCCTGCTGCTGGGTGCAGGCCTTCTGACCGGCTGCGGTCAGAAGGGCCCGCTGTATCTGCCGGCGGACGCCGATGCCGGCGGTCAACGTGCCGAGGCACCCGCCCCTGCACCGGCTGCCGCCGAGACAGAGCGCACCGCCGCTACCGAGACTTCCGGCAGCGACGCCTGAGCCCCCCTTACATCTCCGGCGGGTGATGCCCGCCGGCGCGACATCTTGCAGGCCGGATCATGGATCACTTCGTATATCAGGATGGCGTGCTGCACGCCGAAGACGCCTCTCTCGCCACGCTGGCCGAGCAGTTCGGCACGCCTTGCTACGTCTACAGCCGTGCCACGCTGGAGCGCCACTTCAAGGCCTATCAGAATGCGCTGGGCGACCACCCGCATCTGATCTGTTACGCCGTGAAGGCCAACTCCAACCTGGCGGTGCTCAACGTGCTGGCACGTCTGGGTGCCGGCTTCGACATCGTCTCCGCCGGTGAGCTGGAGCGCGTCCTCAAGGCCGGCGGAGACCCCGCCAAGGTCGTGTTCTCCGGCGTCGCCAAGCAGGCCGCCGAGATGCAGCGCGCGCTGGAGCTGGGCATCAAGTGCTTCAACGTCGAATCGCTGCCCGAGCTTGAGCGCCTCAATGCCGTCGCCGGTCGCCTCGGGCGTATCGCACCGGTGTCGCTGCGCATCAACCCGGACGTCGATGCCGGCACCCACCCGTACATCTCCACCGGCCTCAAGGCCAACAAGTTCGGCATTCCTGTCGAGCAGGCGCTGGAGGTCTACGAGACCGCCGCCGCCATGGAGCACGTCAAGGTGGTAGGCGTCGATTGTCATATCGGCTCCCAGCTGACCGAGCTGGCGCCGTTCCTCGACTCCCTCGAGCGCCTGCTGGTGCTGCTGGACCGCCTGCGCGAGCGCGGCATCATCATCGAGCATCTGGATCTCGGCGGCGGCCTCGGCGTGCCCTACCAGAACGAGACGCCGCCGGAGCCCTTCGCCTACGCAAGCGCCCTGCTGGAACGCCTGGCGCGCTACGAGCATGGCAACGAGATGACACTGCTGTTCGAGCCGGGTCGCTCCATCGCCGCCAACGCCGGCGTCCTGCTGACCCGTGTCGAGTACCTCAAGCCCGGCGAAGAGAAGAACTTCGCCATCATCGATGCCGGCATGAATGACCTGATCCGTCCGTCGCTGTATCAGGCGTGGCAGAACATCGTGCCCGTCGACACGCGCGAGTCACGTGCAAGCGCCAGCTACGACGTGGTCGGCCCGGTCTGCGAGACAGGCGACTTCCTGGGCAAGGACCGCGAACTGGCCATCGCGCCGGGCGACCTGCTTGCCGTTCGCTCCTCCGGCGCCTATGGCTTCGTGATGGCCTCCAGCTACAACAGCCGCTGTCGTCCCGCCGAAGTGATGGTGGATGGCGGCCAGATGCATCTGGTGCGTCGCCGCGAACGTCTGGAAGAACTGTGGACCGGTGAGCAACTGCTGCCGGAAGGTGATGACTGATGCTGGTGCACTTCACCAAGATGCACGGTCTGGGCAATGACTTCATGGTCATTGACCTGATCTCCCAGCGTGGCCGCCTGCGCGATGCCGATATCCGACGGCTTTCGCATCGCAATTTCGGTATCGGCTTCGATCAGCTGCTGGTGGTCGAGCCACCCCGTGACCCGGACATGGACTTCCGCTATCGCATCTACAATGCCGATGGCAGCGAAGTCGAGAACTGCGGCAACGGGGCCCGCTGCTTTGCGCGCTTCGTGCTCAATCAGCGCCTGACCACCAAGCGCGAGATCCGCGTCGAGACCGCCGGTGGCCCGCTGACACTGGTAGTGGCCGATGACGGGCGAGTCCGCGTCGACATGGGCGCTCCGCGCTTCGCCCCCGCCGCGCTGCCCTTCGAGGCCGAGACGGATCTGCCGGTGCATGCGCTGGAGGTCGGCGGCGAGTCCCTGGAGATCGGTGTCGTCTCGATGGGCAATCCCCATGCGGTGCTGCTGGTCGACAGCGTCGACGAGGCACCGGTACGAGAGGTCGGTCCGCTGATCGAAGCGCATCCGCGCTTCCCCAGGCGCGTCAATGCCGGCTTCCTGGAAGTCGTCTCGCCCCATGAAGCACGCCTGCGCGTCTTCGAGCGTGGCGTCGGCGAGACGCTGGCCTGTGGCACCGGTGCCTGTGCAGCCGTCGCTTCCGGCATTCGTCGTGGCCTGCTCGCCAGTCCTGTCGATGTCACGCTGCCTGGCGGCACCCTGAGCATCGAATGGGGCGGCGAAGGTCACCCTGTCTTCATGACCGGTCCTGCCGAGACCGTCTTCGAAGGCCGCATCATCCTGTAAGCCGCCCGCAAGGAGAGCCATATGGCCGAGCCATCCGCCTCACGTCGCCCGCGCACGCTGGACCCGGACCGGGTCGCCGAGTGGCTGGCCACGCATCCGGATTTCTTCGAGGGTCGGGAAGGGTTGCTCCAGCAGCTGCGCGTGCCACACCCCGAAGCACGCGGTGGCAGCGTCTCGCTGCTGGAGCGGCTGGTGCATGACCTGCGCGGACGTACCGAGCAGGCCGAGGCGCGTCTCGAGGAGCTGCTCAATACCGCCCGCGACAATGAAAGCCGCTATCAGCGACTGCGTCAGATCGTGCTGGATCTGATGGATGCCGAATCGGATGATGCCCTCGCGGAGACTCTGGCAACCCGTCTCAGCGAGCTGTTCGACATCGCCGCCGTCTGCCTGTGGCAACGCGGCGCCGGCCCCGCGACCCAGCCACCGCGTCAGGTGCTCGATGATGCGCGTGCCGAGCAATTCGAGCGCCTGCTCGAAGGCCGCGCCAGCCGTTGTCTGGCGATGCCACGCACGCGCTGGGAAGCCCTGCTGCCGGACCATGACTGGCCGCTAGGGGCGGAGTGCCACGATCTGGTCGAGGCCAGCCAGGCGGATGCCACGCGCGGCTCCGCCGTCATCGTGCGTCTGACCCGTGGCGAATGTCTGGGCTATCTGGTGGTCGCCAGTGCCGAGGCCGAGCAGTTCCGTGCCGGACTCGACACTCTCTTCCCCGAATATCTCGGCGATGTGCTGGCGCGCTGCCTCGGGCGTCATGCGACGAGTCACACGTCAGACTGGCAGGCCCTGGATGTGCCGACACTGCGTCGCTTCCTGGGCGCTGAACGCAGTCGTGGGCTCGCCCCCCGTTCACTGGCCCGACGTCGCGCGGCGATCAGTCGTTTCTGTGGCTGGCTGGTCGATCACGGCATTCTGGCGCACAACCCGGCGGGCCTGGTACAGACACCGCGCCTGCCGGACCACCTGCCTCGTCCAGTGGACATCGACAGCCTGTCACGCTTTCTCGACTGCCCGCACGACGGCACACCACTGGCGATCCGCGATCAGGCCATGCTGGAGCTGCTCTACGGCTCGGGGCTGCGACTCTCGGAACTGGTCAGTCTCGACCTCGACATGCTGGAGACACGCCGCCTGCGCGTGCGCGGCAAGGGCAACAAGCCTCGCCAGCTGCCCATCGGCTCGCGAGCGCGTCAGGCGCTGGATGCCTGGCTGAAGGTGCGTGGGCAACTCGCGCCTGCTGACGAGACTGCCCTGTTCGTCGGCCAGCGAGGCCAGCGGCTGGGACAACGCGGCGTGCAGCTTCGTCTGGTGACGCAAGCGAAGACACGCGGCCTGCCGGAGCACCTGCACCCCCACCGACTCCGCCATTCCTTCGCCAGCCATCTGCTGGAATCCAGTGGCGATCTGCGCGCCGTGCAGGAGTTGCTGGGCCATGCCCATCTCTCCACGACCCAGGTGTATACCCGACTCGACTGGCAACAGCTGGCCAGCGCCTACGACCAGGCGCACCCCCGTGCACGTCGCCAGCGTGGGCCAGAAGAGGCAACGCCGGCTGACATTGACGCCGCCTCCCCTGCTGATGTTCCGCTCAAGGATGATCCCCTGTGATGCCCGTAACGACGCCTTCGCTGACCGCATTGACCTTCGATCTCGATGACACCCTGTGGGCCAATCGCCCGATCATGGAGCGCGCCGAGACGGAACACTACGCCTGGCTGGACGGTGAGATCGGTCATGCCACTGATTTTCCCCTCGAGGAATATACCCGTCGCCGCATGGCACTCGGGCTGGAACATCCCTTGCGGCGTGGTGACTTCACCTGGCTGCGCCGTGAAGCCATGCGCATCATGCTGCGTGATGCCGGCCATGGCGAAAAGGAAGCCCATCACTGGTCACATGCGGCCGTCGAACGCTTCCTGGCATTGCGCCACGAATTGCAGCCCTTTCCGGAAGCCAGCGAGCTGCTCGACTCACTGGCCCGGCATTACCGCCTCGGCGCCATCACCAATGGCAATGTCGACCTGACACGCCTGGCGCTGGACCATCATTTCGAGTTCAGCATCGCCGCCGGCGAATGGCTGGCGCCCAAGCCGGATGCACGCCCCTTCCTCGCCGCCATGGCACGTCTGGGCAGCCGCCCCTCCACCACGCTGCATGTCGGCGACTCATGGAAGGAAGATGCCCTGCCGGCAGTACGTCTCGGCATGCAGGCGGCATGGATCGACGTGAAGGGGCGTGGCGCGCCGGAGCCGGTTCCCGCCGGAGTCCATGTCATCTCGCATGTCCGGGAGCTTCCGGAACTGTTGCGGCACCTGAATGTCAGTCGTCGAACGGGTCCTGGGGGGCTTCATCGGCCTCACCCTCCGTGACACCTTCCATCACCGTCGGGTCCGCCAGCCACTCATCGAGCTTGGCGTGCACCTGCTCGACTCCCGAATACTTGAGCGACGAGAACAGCTGCACGGTGACGAGGTCTTCCCACTCCTTGAGGGCGTGCCGTACCTTCTGGAGGCTCGCCGCTGCCGGTCCACGCTTCAGCTTGTCCGCCTTGGTCAGCAGGATATGCACCGGCATCTGTGCCTCATCGGCCCAGCCCAGCATCATCTGGTCGAATTCGGACAGCGGGTGACGCACATCCATCAGCAGCACCAGGCCGCGCAGCGACTGGCGGTTGCGCAGGTAGTTGGACAGATGGGACTGCCACTCACGCTTCACCTTGTCCGGCACCTTGGCATAGCCATAGCCGGGCAGATCCACCAGATGGCGGCCCGTTTCACCGATGGTGAAGTAGTTGATCAGCTGAGTGCGGCCAGGCGTCTTGGAGGTACGCGCCAACGCCTTCTGGGACGTCAGGGCATTGATGGCGCTCGACTTTCCAGCATTGGAGCGACCGGCAAAGGCCACCTCGGCGCCGACATCCGTCGGGCACTGGGCCAGGGTGGCGGCGCTGATCAAGAAGCGCGCCTGACGATAGTGAAGCTTGGGGGACGGAGTGGCTGACTCGGCCATGAGAATTCTGAATACCTGTTGATGGCGGACGTCTCGCCCGCGCGACATCACGTGAGAGCAGAAGAAACGGCCGGTGAAACGGAAGCTGACGCTCGGCCTCTCGCCCCGCGCCGGCGCAGACGGGATCACCGCGGATGCCAGCGCCGGCCAGGCCAAGGCAGCCGTCTGTGCTGCCTGCCATGGCGCGCAGGGCGTGTCCCCAGCCTCCGCCTTCCCGCACCTCGCCGGACAGCAGGCCCATTATCTGCGCAAGCAGATCACGGATATCCGCGAGGGTCGTCGCGCGGTTCCCCAGATGGCAGGCCTCACCGACACCCTGAGCGATCAGGACATTGCCGATATCGCGGCCTATTATGCCGAGCAGCCCGCCAACCGCGGCCAGGCAGAGCCCGACGCCACGAAAGCAGGTGAGGTGCTGTACCGGGCCGGCTCGCTTGAGCGAGGTATCGCGGCCTGTACCGCCTGCCACGGCCCTCGCGGCGAGGGGATTGATTCAGCAGGCTATCCTGCGCTGGCTGGGCAATTCCCCGCCTACACCATCACCTCGCTGAAGGCCTTTCGTGACGGCACGCGTGACAACGACCCCAATGACATCATGAGCAGCATCGCCGCACGCATGAGTGACAGCGACATGCAGCAGGTCGCCGAGTATCTTCACGGCCTGCGCTGAGGCATCCAGTCAGGCAGATGTCACGTATGACATCTGCGATGGCGACCGGCTCCGGCACGGCGTGGCATGCTCTGCACGGCAACGTGGTCGAACGGCGTTCATCCAGCGGTCAACCTTGTCACGCTAGGCTGGCCAGACAGTGATCCGCCGTGTCCCGCCCGGCAGTCTCGACAGCGGTGGTGGCTGACACGCATACTCGATGCATCACTAATGTTGCCGGGTCTCATGCCCGGGCATGCCTCAACCCGATGGAGATGTTCCATGAAGTGGAAACCCCTACTGACTCTGGTGGCGGGCCTTGGCCTGTCAGCAAGCGTGTTCGCCGCTGAAGCTGGCAAGGACTATCAGGTACTCGACGAACCGGTGAAGACCGATGCACCAGCCGGCAACGTCGAAGTGGTCGAGGCATTCTGGTATGGCTGCCCGCACTGCTACGCACTGGAATCCAGCCTCGAGCCCTGGGTCGATGAGCTGCCCGGTGACGTGACCTTCCATCGTCTGCCGGCCACCATGGGGCAGGACTGGGTCAAGCACGCCTATGCCTTCTATGCCGCCAAGGATCTGGGCATTCTCGATCAGACCCACAAGGCCTTCTTCGATGCCATCCACAAGGACCACCAGCGCCTCACCGACCCGGAAGACATCGCCGCCTTCTACAGCGACTACGGTGTCAGCGAAGAAGACGCCGAGAAGTCCCTGACCTCCTTCGGCGTGAAGAGCCAGGTCAATCAGGCACACGCACAAATGCGCGCCTACAAGATCATGGGTGTCCCCGCACTGATCGTCGACGGTCGCTATGTCGTCTCTCCGAGCACGGCTGGCTCGCTCAAGAACATGCTCAAGATCACCGATGAGCTGGTCGAGCAGGTGCGTGAAGAGAAGGCTGGCGACAAGGACGCCGCCTGATGGCAGAGGCCGCTGACGACTCCCCAGTGGCCGCCGACGCAGCGGATGATGCCGGGCATGGATTGTCGGGTTCGCCGCTGCGTCTGCTGACCTTCAACATGCAGGTCGGTATCCATACCGCGGCGTGGCATCACTATGTCACCCGCGGTTGGCAACATCTGCTGCCACATCCCAAGCGCCACCGCCGCCTGGAACTGATTGCCGGGGCCATCACGCCTTACGACATCGTCGGGCTGCAGGAAGTCGACGGCGGCAGCTTCCGCTCCGGCAACGTCAATCAGGTGGACGCGCTGGCCGAGACGGCTCACTTCCCGCATCGCTATCAGCAGCTCAATCGCAACCTCGGCCGGCTGGCACAGCACAGCAACGGCCTGTTGTCGCGCCTGCCGATCAGCCATCTCGAAGAGCACAGCCTGCCCGGCACCCTGCCGGGGCGCGGCGCCATCCATGCTCGCTTCGGCGAGGGGGAGCATGCGCTGCATGTCTTCGTCACGCATCTGGCACTTGGCGCGCGAATCCAGCGCAAGCAGCTCGATTATCTCGGAGAGCTGATCGCACCGCTCAAGCACGTCATCGTGATGGGCGACCTGAACTGCACCCTGGCTCAACTGCGCCAGCACAAGGGATTCTGCGAGGCGCTCGACTCGCGGCCCAGCAAGGCGATCAACAGCTATCCTGCCTGGCAGCCACGGCGGGGTCTGGACCATATTCTGGCCTCCTCCACCCTGCACATCGAGCACCCCAGCACCTTGTCCCACCTCTTCTCAGACCATCTACCTCTTGCGGTGGAAGTGCACCTCCCCGTGGCCTGTCAGAAGGCGCTTGGCCTGGCCTGACACCCTTCCCGTTCCCGTCCTGCATGGATTTTTCAATCCAAGTGACTGAATCGAAAGATATATCTCGCCTGTCAGACCAATGATCCATTTGTCACTGGCCAGCCACTCGCTACTCTTGGCCTGTCGCAACAACAACGCCAACAAATATCACCTGCTACCCGCAGGCCAAGGGGATTCCATGTCTGCCACTGCCTCTACCCCCGGCTGGCTCACAGGGCTCGACCGCATGACCGAAGGGCTGGGACGCTGCGTGTCCTGGCTGGTCGTCATCATGATGCTGGTCGAATTCGCCATCGTGATGCTGCGCTACGCCTTCAACATCAACAGCATTCCGATGCAGGAATCCGTGATGTACATGCACGCGACCGTCTTCCTGCTCGCCGCCAGCTACACGCTCAAGCATGACAACCATGTCCGCGTGGATATCTTCTACCAGCGCATGTCCCATCGCGGGAAGTCGTGGATCGACCTCGGCGGCACCCTGTTCCTGCTGTTCCCGGTGATGATCTTCATCCTGCTCTCGAGCCTGGGTTATGTCGGCGACTCATGGAGCATCAAGGAAGCCTCCCCCGAATCCGGTGGCCTGCCTGGCGTCTATCTGCTCAAGAGCCTGATCCCCGCGGTCGCCATCCTGATGATGCTGCAAGGTGTCGCTGAAGCTGGTCGCCACCTCCTGTTCCTGTGCGGGCGGCTGCCGTCGCCGCATGCGAGCGATGACACCCCTGATCACGATGAGGAGCTGGTGTAATGCTCGAGATCATGCCGCTGCTGCTGTTCGTGTGTATCTGTGTCGTTCTCATGCTGGGCTATCCGGTGGCGCTGTCGCTTGCCGGTACCGCGCTGGCCTTCGCCGGGCTGGGCATGGGGCTGGACGCGCTGGGCATTACCCAGGGCGTATTCGATGCCAGCTTCCTGTCGGCGATGCCCAATCGCCTCTACGGCACCATGACCAATCAGACGTTGCTGGCCGTGCCATTGTTCGTGTTGATGGGCGTGCTGCTGGAAAAATCGAAGGTCGCCGAGACGCTGCTCGACGCCATGGCGCTGATGTTCGGCTCACTGCGTGGCGGCCTGGGCATCTCCGTGACCATCGTCGGCATGTTGCTGGCGGCCTCCACCGGTATCGTCGGCGCGACCGTCGTGACCATGGGCCTGCTGTCACTGCCCACCATGCTCAAGCGTGGCTATGACCCGTCGCTCGCCACTGGCGCCATCTGTGCCACCGGCACCCTGGGACAGATCATTCCGCCGTCCATCGCACTCGTTCTGCTGGGCGACGTACTGTCTTCCGCCTATCAGCAGGCGCAATTGTCGATGGGCATCTGGAGCCCGAAGACCGTCTCGGTGGGCGACCTGTTCATCGGCGCCCTGGTGCCGGGCCTGATCCTGGTGGTCGCCTATATCGTCTACATCGCCATCATCGCCTGGCTCAAGCCCGAGAAGGCGCCGGCCGTGGACCGTGACGCGCTGATGAAGGAGCTGGGCCACACCGGTGGCATCGGCTGGCTGCTCCTCAAGGGACTGGTGCCGCCGATCGTGCTGATCGTCTGCGTGCTGGGCTCGATTCTCGGCGGACTGGCCACGCCGACAGAAGCCTCTGCCGTAGGTGCCTTCGGCGCGCTGATGCTGGCCGTCGCCAACCGCAAGCTGAGCTTCAAGACGCTGACGGAAGTCGTGCGCTCCACCACCAACGTCACCACGATGGTCTTCCTGATCCTGATCGGTGCGGCGCTGTTCTCGCTGGTGTTCCGTGGTTTCGGCGGCGAAGAGGTCGTCACCGAGATCTTCGAGAACATGCCCGGTGGCGTCATCGGTGCCACCCTGGTGGTGATGCTGGTGATCTTCCTGCTCGGCTTCATCCTCGACTTCATCGAGATCACCTTCGTGGTGGTGCCGATCGTCGGCCCGGTGCTGCTGGCCATGGGCCTCGACCCGATCTGGCTGGGCATCATGATCGCCATCAACCTGCAGACTTCCTTCCTGACGCCGCCCTTCGGTTTCGCGCTGTTCTATCTGCGCGGCGTCGCGCCCAAGGAAGTCAGCACCAAGCAGATCTACAAGGGCGTCATTCCGTTCATCCTGATCCAGCTGTGCATGCTGGGGGCGCTGGCCGCCTTCCCGGGCCTGGCCACCTGGCTGCCGGCCCAGTTCTAGGCCACGACTGACGAGACAGTACAAGAACAGAACACGGACAGAACAAATACAGAGCAGCAACTGAATTGGCGGGGCTCGCCCCGCCAGCTGATGGGAGAGCCGCCAGTCGGCTCATGCAGATGCAATGCACGGGAGCCGTTCGCGGCCCACCTCTTGCCCAGCGCCAGTCCCTGACCGGTGCACAACAACAATCGGGCACTTCAAGGAGCATGCCATGCAACTCAACAAACTCGCCTTCGGCATCGCCGTCGGCACCATGACCGCCATGGGCACCCTGCCGGCCATCGCCAATGCCGCGGATACCTACACCTGGAAGATGGTCACCTCGTGGCCGAAGAACTTCCCGGGCGTAGGCCAGGGGCCGGAACGCCTCGCGCGCCTCGTCGATGAGATGTCTGATGGACGCCTCAAGATCAAGGTCTACGGCGCCGGACAGCTGGTGCCGGGCTTCGAGGTGCTCGATACCGTCTCTTCCGGTACGGCGCAGATCGGCCACTCAGCCTCCTACTACTGGAAAGGCAAGGCGCCGGAAGCCCAGTTCTTCGCCGCCGTCCCCTTCGGCATGACCGCACAGGAAATGAACGCCTGGCTGCATTACGGCGGGGGGCTGGAGCTCTGGAACGAGGTCTATGACAAGTTCGGTGTCGAAGTCATGGCCGGTGGTGCCTCGGGCGTGCAGATGGGCGGCTGGTTCAACAAGGAGATCAACTCGGTTGCCGATCTCGACGGCCTGAAGATGCGCATGCCGGGGCTGGGTGGCGATGTCATGCAGCAGATGGGCGTGGCGACCGTCAGCATGCCGGGCGGCGAGATCTTCACCTCGCTGCAGTCCGGCGCCATCGATGCCACCGAATGGATCGGGCCGTACAACGACCTGGCCTTCGGTCTCTATCAGGCCGCCAAGTACTACTACTATCCGGGCTGGCACGAGCCGACCGTCACCTTCGAGGCCATCGTCAATGACGACGCCATGGCCGAGCTGCCCAAGGACCTGCAGGCCATCCTGCGCTCCGCGGTACGTGACGTGAACCAGGACATGCTCGACGAGTACACCGCGCGCAACAACGATGCCCTCGAGACACTGCTCAACGAGCACAAGGTCGAGCTGCGTCGCTATCCGCAGGACGTGCTCGACAAGGCACGCGAACTGTCAGGCGAAGTGGTCAAGAAACTCGGCGACTCCAATGAGCTGGCAGGCCGCATCTACGAGTCCTACACCACCTTCGAAGGCAAGGTCGAGAAGTGGCACGAAGTCTCCGAACAGGCCTTCCTGAACGCCCGTAATCCGGAAGGCATTCAGTAATCAGCTCTCGAGCAGGAAGGTCACCGGCCCATCATTGAGCAGCGAGACCTGCATGTTGGCCCCGAAGCGTCCGGTCTCGATTCCCACACCAAGCTCCTCCCCGTGTTCACGCGCCTTGTCGACCAGATACGCGAACAGCCGCTCGCCTTCCGCCGGCGGCGCAGCCGAGGAGAAACTGGGACGCATGCCACTGCCGGTGTCCGCCGCCAGCGTGAACTGCGAGACCAGCAGCAGACTGCCACCCGCCTGCTGGACGTTGAGATTCATCTTGTCGTTCTCGTCGCCAAAGACACGGTAGTGCAGCAGCTTGTGCAGCAGCTTGTCGGCGCGCGCCTCATCATCGCCCTTCTCGACACCCACCAGCACCAGCAGACCGCCCGCGATGGCGCCGACCGTCTCGTTCTCCACCACGACCTGTGCCTGGGTGACGCGCTGGATCAATGCTCGCATGCCACTTGCTCCTTCAAGAGATGAATGATGATGAGCAGGAGCATACCAGACGCGAACGCCCCGCAGACCGAGTCTGCGGGGCGGCTAGCTGGCCAGGCCGGGCAGGAAGAGCGCGATCTGCGGGAACAGCATCAGCAGCACCGTCGCCAGCAACAGCAGGGCAATGAAGGGTGGCGTGCCACGGATGACCTCCATGTAAGGCTTTCGGAACACCGCCACCGCCGTGAAGATGTCGCAGCCGAAGGGTGGCGTCGCCGAACCGATCGCCGCCTGCAGGGTGACGAGGGTACCGACCAGCACCGGGTCCAGTCCGGCGGCATCGACGGCCGGGGCAAATACCGGCGCCAGAATCAGGATCACCACGATGGGATCGACGAACATGCAACCGACGAAATAGGCCACCGCGATCACCGCCAGCAGCGCCAGGGCGTGTTCTGACAGGTACGGGATGTACCCGCCGAGAATGGCATCCGGGATCTTGGCGAACGAGATCATCCACGAGAAGCCGGCGCCCGCCGCCACCAGAATGAAGACCACCGCGGTGATCAGACCGGTGGAGAAGGCCACGCCGGGCAGGTCCTTGAGCGTGACGCCACGGTAGATGAGCATCTCGAGAATCAGCGCATAGATCACCGAGACCGTGGCGGCCTCCGTCGGCGAGAACATCCCCGAGTAGATGCCGCCGATGATGATAACCGGGAAGCCGGCGGGCAGACTGGCGCGCTTCAATGCCTTGAGGCGCGCAGGCCAGTCCGCCTTGGGCTGCGGCGCGATGCCCAGCTTCCACGACTTCCACATGCAGTAGAGCGAGAACAGCACCAGGATCATCAGCCCCGGACCGATACCGGCGATGAACAGATCCCCCACCGAGGTACCGGTCGCGACGCCATAGATGATCATGCCGATGGACGGCGGAATCAGCAGCGCGATGTCAGAGGCATTGATGATCAACGCGATGGTGAACTTGTCGCTGTAGCCGGCTTCCAGCAGCCGCGGGCGCAGCGGGCGCCCCATCGCCACCACCGTGGCCTGGGTGGAGCCGGACACCGCGCCGAACAGGGTACAGCCCAGCGCGGTGGTCACCGGCAGACCGCCACGCCAGTGACCGACGAAACGCTCGACCACATCCAGCAGACGCTGGGCGGTGGAGCCCTTGAGCATGATATCGGCCGCCAGAATGAACATGGGGACCGCCGTCAGTACCACCGGCTGCAGGCCACCGATCATCTGCTGGATCACCAGCTCTGGCTTGAGAAAAGGGAAATCGCTGAACAACAAGAAGAAGGTGCCGACACTCAATGGCACCATCATGGGTACCCCAAGCAACAGCAGCCCCACCATCACGAGCAGAATCCACATCGCAGCTTCCGTCCCTGGGTCAATGTAGTGTGATCAATCGCTAGAGCGCACCGCTGCCGTCGACTTCCTCGTTCTCGTCTATCTCCGCCGTACGCCACGACAGCCAGGCACCTTGTGCCAGCAGATTGCGCAGAATCGCCATCAGATACTGGAGGGCGCCCAGCGCCAGCCCCAGCGGGACCACGGCATAGAGTGCCGCCAGCGACCAGCGCAGCGACGGCGTGACACGCCCTGACCTGGCCAGGCTCTGCAGATAATCCACCGCCAGCCAGGCCAGGTAGGCCAGCAGCGCACAGGTGATGACCTGTCCGGCGATCAACAGCACCTTGCGCAACCACGGCGGCATGAAGTCCAGCAGTGCCGTCACGCGGATATGGCGTCCGGCGCGCGCGCCGTAGCTGATGCCGAGAAAGGTCAGCCACAGCTGCAGGATCTGCATCAGCTCTTCGGTGAACGGCAGGCTGTAGTTGAAGACGTTGCGCCCGATCACATTGGCGATACTGGCCGTCGCCATGCCCAGCACGCACAGCGCGATCAGCCAGCGCTCGACGTGTGCCAGGCCCTGATCACCGCGTTCGAATATCGCCGCCAGGCGGCGCAGCGGTGCAGGCAGATGTGCGAGGCGGGTCTCATCAGCGGGGGGAGACTTGGAGGGGGGCGAATTCATGAAGCGGCTTCCTGTTGATGTGGCTTCCTGCCAGGCAGGCTTTCTGTCAGGCGACGCACGCACAGCGATTTGCGCCACGCCGTCTGCATTTGCCAGTACGATCCATTGAAGTTTTCCGAGACACCGCCGTGATTTTCACTTTGGTGAGTCATGATCTAGCTTTATTGACGGCTCGAGTACCAGAATCTCATGCGGACAGGCTCAGCCTATTCATAATAAATTCTAATCACACTATCCGATTTGGTAATTTTTTTATTATATTAAGAATGGCAATATTATCTAAATGATGCAAGTTGCACGCCGGGTTCGCCCCATACCACCCGGCGCTGATGGAAATCACACAAGGAGAACAAGATGACGATGCAATGGAACCCGTCACCCGAGCAGAATCGCGAGACGCCCAGAACTCCTGTTCACCTTTCTCGTCTTGCCGCGCTCCTCAAGGGAGGCGCCCTCACGGCCGGCCTCGGCATGGCGGCACTGGCCTCCGCGGGCGTACAGGCTGACACCTGGCGTTTCGCGCTGGAGGAAGTCTCCGGCAGCGTGCAGGATGCCTACGCTCAGGAATTCAAGAAACGCATCGAAGAGGCCTCCGGCGGTGACATCGATGTCGAGATCTACCCCTACGGCGCGCTGGGTACCTCCTCACAGCTCACCGAACTGGTGCAGAGCGATGCCATCCAGCTGACCTTTGCGTCACCGGGTCACCTGGCCTCGGTGATTCCTGAATCAGGCGTCTTCACGCTGCACTTCCTGTTCTCCGACGACAACGCCGTCAATGAAGAGGTGCTCGGCAACTCCAAGGCCATCGACATGCTGTCCGAGGCCTACACCGAGCAGAACCTTCAGCTGCTGGGCGTGATTCCGGAAGGCTGGATGGTCTGGACCGGCAACCGTGACATCGAGACGCCTGAGGACATGAAAGGCTTCAAGATTCGCACCATGACGTCACCGATTCTGGTGGAGAGCTATCGGGCCTATGGCGCCAACCCGACGCCGCTGCCGTATTCGGAAGTCTATTCCGGCCTGCAGCTGGGGCAGATAGACGGCCAGGTGAACCCGGTGTTCGCCATTCAGGAAATGAGCTTCTATGAAGTTCAGGACTACATGATCCAGGCCAAGCAGGCGCAGTTCATCACCACGCTGGTGGCCTCCAGCGATTTCTATTCCGGTCTGGATGACGAGCAGCAGCAGATGCTCGACAAGGTCACCAACGAGATGCGCCCGTATATCTTCGAGAAGCAGGAGGAGTACAACGCGGACCGTCTCGAGAAGATCAAGCAGGACAGCGACATCAAGATCATCACGCTGAACGACGAGCAGCGTGAAGCCTTCCGTCCGGTCGGCGAGAAAGGCTGGGAGGTCTTCCGGGAACAGGCCGGCGAGCGCGGCAGCAAGATCCTCGACACGCTGCAGGCTGACATCAAGGCGGCAGAAGCCAAGTAAGCCGCAGCACACGGTCTCACCAGAGTGCGTGAAAGTGGTGCACGGGGCCACGCCCCTTGCCGACATTCAGCTGATCCGAGGCACGCAGCGCCCCCAGCAGCCATTCCCGCGATTCCTCCACGGCTCTCGTCAGTGACAGCCCCTGCGCCAGTCGCGCCGTGATCGCCGAGGACATCGAGCAGCCGGTGCCGTGCAGGTTGTCGGTCTCGATCCGTGGCGCGCACAGCCATTGCTCACCGGCATCACTGACCAGCAGGTCATCGCAGGCCTGGCCCTCCAGTGCGCCCCCCTTGATCAGGACAGCATTGGCACCGCGCGCGCGCAACTCACGCGCGACCTGAGGCATGTCCTCCCGCCCGATCAGACGACGCTCGCCCAGCAGCACCGCCGCTTCATGCAGGTTGGGCGTGATGATGTCCGCCAATGGCACCAGATGCTCTGCCACCGCCTGGATGGCCGCGTCATTGACCAGCGCATCGCCGCTCTTGGCCACCAGCACCGGGTCGAGCACGATCCAGCGCGGGCGACGCTGACGGAGCCTGTCCGCCAGCAGCTCCACGACAGCCGGGTCCGCGACCATGCCGATCTTGATGGCGATGATATCGAGATCATCCAGCACGGCATCCAGCTGTGCTCCGATGAAGGCGCACGACACCGGCTCGACGCTGCGCACGCCACAGGTATTCTGGGCGGTCAGTGCCGTGATCACGCTGGCTCCATACGCCCCCAGCGCGGAGAATGTCTTGAGATCCGCCTGAATGCCGGCCCCGCCCGATGGGTCTGAGCCGGCAATCGTCAGGACGCACGGAATATGCATGCACGAGACTCCCGGAAAATGACATGAATTTGCCAACAGCATACCCGAGCGGCGAGGGGAAGAAAGCCACCCTCGCTGGGCCTGATAGCACTGGCCAGCGCCACGCTGCTGCCGGGCGGGTCGGAAGCCGCATTGGCGGGGCTGTGGTGCGAGGGGATCGCCCCATGGGCGCTATGGCTTGCCGCAACGCTTGGCAACACGCTGGGCAGCCTGATCAATGTCGCCCTGGGACGCGGTGCACGGCGTCTGCGGACTCGTCGCTGGTTCCCGGTCTCGCGGCGAGCGCTGGCGCGCGGCACGCTGTGGTATCGCCGCATCGGTGCCTGGAGCCTGCTGCTCAGCTGGGCACCCGTGATCGGTGACCCCTTGACGGTGCTGGCAGGCGTCTTCCGCCTGCCCTGGTGGAAGAGCGTGCTGTTGATCCTGGTCGCCAAGGGCGGCCGCTACGCCCTGCTGCTGGTGATCGCGGACCACTGGCTGACCCCCTGGTGAGCGTGGCGCTACCGGAAAGGAGAAGGTTTCATGCGTGATACATCCTGCGACTTCTGCGCTGACGCGCTCAATATTCTGGTCCTGCAAGGCGGCGGTGCCCTTGGCGCCTACCAGATCGGCGTGTTCGAGGCACTGGCAGAGGCCGGCATCCAGCCCGATTGGGTCGTCGGGACCTCGGTCGGTGCCATCAATGGCGCACTGATCGCGGGCAATCCGGATGGCGAGCGCCTCAAGGCCCTCGAAGCGTTCTGGTATGGCATCGCGCAACCGGCCAACAGCCTCGGGCCGGCCTTCCACCCCTGGGAGCGCAGCGTCGCGCGCTCCTCCGCCATGCTGTGGGGCATCCCGGGCTTCTTCCGTCCGCGCCCCCTGTGGACAGTTCCCATCTGGCAGAGCTTCTTCGGCGAACCGCCCAGTCTCTACGACACCGAACCGCTGGGAGACACCCTCAATCGCCTGGTGGACTTCGAGCGCCTCGACGCCCGTCACCCGGAGAACGTGCGGCTATCGGTCGGGGCGGTCAATATCGGCAGCGGCGCATTGCGTTACTTCGATTCGTCACAAGAGGCGCTGGATCACCGCCACATACTGGCCAGTGGTGCCCTGCCGCCGGCATTCCCGCCGGTGTGGATCGACGGTCAGGCCTACTGGGATGGCGGCCTCTACTCCAACACGCCGATCAGCTGGGTGCTGTCGGAGCGCGCGCACAGCGAGACGATCGTCAACTGCTACGTCATCGATCTGTGGAGCGCCTACGGGAAGGTGCCGGAAACCTTGCAGGAAGCCCAGCTACGCGAAAAGGACATCCAGTACTCCAGCCGCGCCGGTGAGCATCTGCATCTGATGGAAGAGAATCAGGCACTGCGCATGGGCCTGGAGCACCTGGCCGACCTGCTGCCGGAAGACCTGCGCCAGTCTCAGGAAATACACGACATCCTGGCCATGACCCAGCAACCGTCCATCAATGTCGTGCGTCTGCTGGCGGCGGCCCGCCCCGACGAGACCTCACTCAAGGATATCGATTTCTCGCGTGCGACCATCGATTCACGTCGTCGCAGCGGCTATGGGGACATGCATGAGGTGCTGAACCGCTGCGAGCAGTTCGATCCCCTGCCGCGCAACATCGGGGTCATCGTCCGCAACTTCACCCGCAACTCGCGGGGTGAGCTGATCAGCCTGTCAGCCCCGGATGTCCCCCCGACGGAGAGCGAAGAGGAGGATGAGGGTCTGCCGAGCCAGGCCAGCGGCCGCTGAGGCAGCGGCCTCACTCATGTGCCAGCGCCGCGCCGAGCCGCAGGCACTCGTCACGCGTCAGCTCCCGCCAGTCCCCCACCGCGAGCCCGGCGACACTCAGCCCCGCCACCGACTCGCGGTGCAGCCACACCACGCGATTGCCCAGAGTGCGCCACAGTCGCTTGACGTGATGGTGGCGCCCTTCGTGCAGCGTCAGGCGCGCCTCGTCCGCGGCCAGAAACTCGAGCCGCGCGGGCAGCGTCGGCCGAGCGTCATTGGCGAGCAGGACGCCCTGCGCCACCCGCGAGATCGCCTCGGCCTGCGCCGCCTCCGACAGCGGTTGCTCCAATCCCATGCGGTAGCGCTTGGCGGGCCCATCCAGTCCGGCATCACTGATGCGTGACGAGACATCACCGTCGTTGGTCAGCAGCAAGGCACCGGTCGTGGCGCGATCCAGTCGTCCGACGTGATGGATTTCCTCGAGCCAGCCGTCATTCTCTCCACGTGATTCAAGCGAATCGCGCAGCACATCGATGACGGTGGGATGTTCGGGGTCATGACAGGCCGTCACGACCCCGGCAGGCTTGTTGAGCAGCACATGGCGTGGACGACGTGGCGCCTGCAGGCGCTGTCAGCGCGATGGCATCGAAGGGACCGACCTCGTGCAGCGGATCGCGGACCGTCTGGCCATTGATCCGCACACGCCCCGCCGCCAGCGCACGCAACGCCAGGCGGCGATTGAGCTGCGGCTGGCGCGTCAGCCAGCGATCCAGCCGCATGCTTCAGTCCGCCGCCTTGAGCTGGGCTTCCATCTCTTCCAGCGCTTCCTGCGCCTCGAACCATTCGGCTTCGGCGTCCTCGAGACGTCCCTTGATCTCGCCCTGACTGGCCAGCAGCCGGGTCAGTTCGCTCTTGCGGTCCGCCTCATAGAGCGTGGCATCGCCCAGCGCTTCCTCGACCTTGTCCAGCTCCCCCTGCGCCTTGCTCATCTTCTGCTCGGCCTTGTCGCTGAGCTTCTTGAGCGGGCGCAGCTTCTCGCGCAGCTCGGCGGCCTGACGACGCGCTTCCTTGCGGTCCGGCGTGCGCGTGCCCTCGCTGCCAGCCTCGGCATCCTTCTGGGCGCGCGCCTCACGCCGCTCGCCCTCGACCCGCGCCTTGAGCCAGGCACGATAGTCGTCGAGATCGCCATCGAAGGGCGTCACGCGGCCATCGGCGATGCACCAGAATTCATCCACGCAGGCGCGCAGCAGGTGGCGGTCGTGGGAGACCAGAATCACGGTGCCCTCGAAGGTCGCCAGCGCATCGGTGAGCGCCTCGCGCATGTCGAGATCCAGGTGGTTGGTCGGCTCATCCAGCAGCAGCAGATTGGGCTTCTGCCACGCGATCAGCGACAGCGCCAGGCGTGCCTTCTCGCCACCGGAGAACGATTCCACCGAAGCGTACACTTCATCCCCATGGAAGCCGAAGCTGCCGAGGAAGGTGCGGATCTCCAGATCCCCGGCCCCCGGCGAGAGACGCAGCACATGATTGAAGGGAGTCGAGGTCAGGTCGAGCCCATCGACCTGGTGCTGGGCGAAGTAGCCGATGGCCAGATGCTCGCCGGCGGTGCGCTGGCCTTCGACCAGAGCCAGTTCACCGGTGAGCGCCTTGATCAGGGTCGACTTGCCCGCGCCGTTGGGGCCGAGCAGGCCGATGCGCTGGCCCGGCAGCAGCGAGAAGCGCACCCCGGAAAGCTGCGGCGGCTGACCGGGATAGCCGATCACCGCACGGTCCAGTCCCAGCAGCGGATGGGAGATCTTGTCGGAGCAGGGAATCGTGAAGTGGAACGGCGAATCGGCCTTCACCGCCGCCGTCTCCTCCATGCGCTCCAGCATCTTCAGGCGACTCTGGGCCTGGCGTGCCTTGGTGGCCTTGGCCTTGAAGCGACGCACGAAGTCCTCGATCTCGGCGCGACGCGCCATGGTCTTCTCGTGCTCGGCCTGCTCACGCACCAGGCGCTCGGAACGCGTTCGCTCGAAGCGGCTGTAGTTGCCCTTGTAGACCACCAGCTTGCGACGATCGAAGTGGATGATGTGATCACACACCGCATCGAGGAAGTCACGGTCATGGGAGATCAGCAGCAGCGCACCGGGGTAGCGTGCCAGCCATTGTTCCAGCCACAGCAGCGCATCGAGATCCAGGTGGTTGGTCGGCTCATCCAGCAGCAGCAGGTCAGACGGCGTGAAGAGGGTGCGCGCCAGATTGGCCCGCATCCGCCAGCCCCCCGAGAAGGCCGCCAGCGGCTGACTGAGCTGGGCCTGGCGGAAACCGAGCCCGACCAGCAGCTGCTCGGCACGCGCACGCGCGGTGTAGCCATCGAGGGTGTCGAAGTGAGCGTGCAGCTCGGCCTGACGCTGATGCTCGCCGCTTTCTTCGGCGGCGGCCAGAGCCCGCTCCGTCTCGCGCAGCGCGTGATCCCCGTCCATGACGTAGTCGACGATCGGGCGCTCCAGCGCATCGATTTCCTGTGCCATGTGCGCGACCCGCACGCCACCGGCCAGCGAGACGCTGCCGCTGTCGGGGATCAGCTCACCGAGAATCAGCCCGAACAGGCTGGACTTGCCGGCCCCGTTGGGGCCGACGATGCCCGCCTTGTGACCGGCATGCAACGTCAGGTCCGCTTCGTCGATCAGCGGGGCTCCGCCGCGTTGCAGGGCGAGCTGGCGCAGTGCAATCATGACAACCTCGATCAGAAAATCCGGGGGCGACTGACGTGATGAGTGCCTGTCTGCTGTTGCAGGACGAGGCCGGTCTCGATGTCTGCGAGCTTCTATGGATTCACTGGCTGGCCGCACGCGGTGTGGCGCTGGGTGCCTCGCCGTGCCTGATGCTCGGTAAGGTGCGTGACTGGCAACGCGGGATGACCGTGACACTGCGCGAGCGTCGCCGACAGCTCAAGCAGCACCTGACGGAGCCAACCGACACGCGAAGCGCGGCCACCACACGCCGGCTGGAAACGCTGTATCAGCAATTGAAGGCCTGTGAACTGTCGGCGGAGCAGGAAGCGCTGGCACGCCTGGAAGCCCTCAGCCCTCCGGTGCCGCATATGCGTTTCGGGCCCGTCTCAGGCCCATCCCATCCTGAAGGAGTTTTCATGAAACAGCTGGTTAGTGCCGTCGCGCTCGGCGCCCTCCTGGTTACCCCGTTCAGCTTTGCCGCCGACGACAGCCTCTCTGACGACCAGGCACAGCTCAGCTACGGCATCGGTGCGACACTGGGCAAGAGCCTGTCTCAGGACATCACTGATCTTGACCTGGATGCCTTCACGCAAGCCGTGCGTGACGTCTATGCCAAGGGCGACATGAAGATGAGCGATCAGGAAATTGCCGATGCGCTCTCGAAGTTCCAGCAGAAGAAGATGGAAGAGCAGCAGCAGATGGCCGAACAGCAGGCGGCCGACAACAAGGCGGCCGGTGACAAGTTCCTCGCCGAGAACGCCAAGCAGGATGGCGTGAAGACCCTGGATTCCGGCCTGCAGTACAAGGTGCTGAAATCCGGTGACGGCGAGAGCCCGGACGCGGAAGACACCGTCAAGGTGAACTATGAAGGCAAGCTGCTGGACGGCACCGTCTTCGACAGCTCCTATCAGCGTGGCGAGCCGGTCAGCTTCAAGGTCAACCAGGTCATCAAGGGCTGGCAGGAAGCGCTGCAGGAAATGAGCGTCGGGGATACCTGGATGCTCTACATCCCGGCCGACCTCGCCTACGGCAAGGCTGGCACTGGCGGCCCGATCGGCCCGAACGAGACGCTGACCTTCAAGGTCGAGCTGCTCGACGTGACCAAGGCAGATGCCGCGAAGTAATGGCGGAATGATTATCCACAATTCTCGTCACAGGCTCTTGCCAACTTGTGGACAATGTGTATTTCCCTCGTGAACAGCTGGTTGACCGAGCTTTCGAGCTGCTCCGCCGTGGAGGCAGGCGGATGGCTGTCAAAGTCGAACCAGCTGCCCAGGCGGCCACGTTCAGTGGTCACGATCACCTGTGCTCGCCATGCCATGGTGGCACTGCTGCAGAAACCGAGCTGTCCTTCCCCCGACCAGTGCTGACGTGCCTGCGTCGGCGCATCCCGGGTGGTCAGCAGACTGCGCTTGACCCCCATGTCCATGTGGCGACCGATGAAATCGACCTCCACGCCCTCGGGTGCCACATCTTCCGTGATCACCCGGATACCCAGCGGCGTCAGCGGGCTGATGTCACCATCGAGTGCGAGCGTGATACGCCCGAAGCGTCCCAGCTCGGCACTGCAGGGCGCATGGCTGAGCTCACAGGACTGGTTGGGGGCGAACCAGGTGACCTTGCCGTTGCTGCCGTCACGTACAAGGTAGTAGTCGATCAGGTAATAGAGCGATACGACGATGGTGAGCAGCGTCACCATGATCAGCAGGTTGAGCAAGGGCGGGCGGGCATTTTCTTCTTCGGCGCGATACATGGCGGTTCCGATGACAATCCGGCAGCACGCCGCGCCCAGGAGACAGAATGGCAAGTGTACAACAGGCGCTCGGTCCTCTCTTCCTGCTCATCGTCGCGGGCGCCTTGCTGGGCTGGAAGCGCTTCCCGGGCGAGGGGTTCTGGAGCGAGCTGGAACGCCTCATCTATTACGTGCTGTTCCCTGCCATGCTGATGTCCACCCTGGCGCGCGCTGACATGGCCAGCGTCCCGGTCATCCCTCTGGCCTGCGTGATGCTGGGCTCGATGCTGCTGTTCGCTGCCGCGCTGTGGCTGGGGTGGCGTCATGCCCCCGACTGGCTGAGCCGCCAGCTGGGCGATGCCGCGTCCTTCACCTCACTCTTCCAGGGCAGCATCCGCTTCAACAGCTACGTCGGCGTGGCCGGCGCGGCAGCGCTGCATGGCAGTGCCGGTGCGACCGTCGCGGCGGTGGCGCTGGCCCTGATGGTGCCAGCGGCCAACCTGCTGTGCGTATTGGCGTTCATCGGCGCCGGCACTCTGGGTGACGGCGGACTGCTGCGCTCACTCAAGGCGCTGACCCGCAACCCTCTGGTGCTGGCCTGTCTGGCGGGAACGGCGCTCAATCTCAGCGGCATCGGCCTGCCGGGCTGGAGCGGCGATGCGCTGACATTGCTGGGGCGCGCGGCGTTGCCACTGGGATTGGTGGCGGTAGGCGTGGCGCTGCGACCACGAGTACTGATGAACAGTGGCAGCGTGGCATGGCTGGCGAGTCTGCTGAAGCTGCTGGCGATGCCGGCATTGGTGGTGGGGCTGTGCGCCGGCGTTGGCCTGACTGGTGTGGCACGCGATGTCGCCATCCTGTTTGCCGCGCTGCCCACGGCTACCTCAGCCTACATCCTGGCGCGCCAGCTGGGTGGCAATGCCGAACTGATGGCGGCGCTGATCACCGCGCAGACGCTGCTGGCGATGTTGACCCTGCCCCTGTGGCTGGCGACCTGAAAAAAGGGCATCCCAAATGAGGATGCCCGAAGACCGTGACTAGCTTGATGAGGAGAAACTCCGCAGCGGGGGCCTGACTCCGCCGCCGCGGATGGGCTTGCGCCCTGCGATGTCTGCCCGGACACCGCACAGACAAGATAATCATTCTCATTTGCTTTTGCAAGCCAAATGCGAAGAATTTCTATTTACGCCGCGCCTTGTGCCTCCTCTCGCGTGAACACCCTCAGTTCCGCGTGCAGCTCGACCGCCAAGGCCGTCATAGCTTCGGCTCGTGCCAGACCATCACGCTCGGCACGATACAGATGCGGGGTCATGGTCAGCAGATCCCGGATCTGCTCATTGCTGGTCAATGAAAGCCCTGCATGCAGATGCTCGACCTCCCCCTCCACCACGAAACCTGCAGCTTCGGCGGCCATCACCCCGGCCTCGCCACGCGCGGGCTTCAGCTCCCGGTAGAGAATTCTGCGCAACGCCAGCAGGTGCTCGGCTCCCGCCTCCAGCAGCACCACATGGCCCCCGGGCTTGAGCACACGCGCGAACTCCTGCCAGACGGGGAAGCCGAAGGCGCAGATCACCACATCCACACAGGCGTCTTCCAACGGCAGTGCCGCGTTGGTGCCCACCAACCAGGCGGCATCGCGTGACTGCTTCGCTGCCGCCAGCACCGCGTGCTTGGAGATATCCAGTCCCGCCGCCGTCAGCGAGCGCTGCTGCTCATCGGCAGCGCCTGCCAGCTGACGCAGATAGAAGCCTTCCCCACAGCCGGCATCCAGCACGGCCAGCGCACTTGCCTGCCCTGCCAGCGCCAGCACACGTCGTGCCAGCGCCGAGGCGAGAGGCTGATAGCCACCGAGGGCGAACAGCCGCTGGCGAGCGCTGACCATCGCCTTGCTGTCGCCGGGGTCTAGACTGCGCTTGCGCTGCACCGGCAGCAGATTGACGTGCCCCTGACGCGCGATATCGAAGCGATGGCCATCGGCGCAGCACCAGCTCTGGCCATCTCGCATCAGCCGCTGGGCATCCAGTGGACAGGTCAGGGTCGTCAGTGGCGTCATGGTCGGCCGGTCAGCCGGCTCAGGGGTGGGCGTCGTCATGGTCATCAGCTCTCGGGACGAGGTGGGAAGAGAAAGGCAAAAGCGGCGGGTCTCAGACGCAAGCGGCCACCCGAAGGCGGCCGCGATGCAGCATCGTGATGATGCCGCCACTGCGCACGAGGCGCGAATCAGTCCTGCTTGACGAAGATCAGATCCCACACGCCGTGACCGAGACGCTCGCCGCGCTGCTCGAACTTGGTCAGCGGACGGAAATCCGGACGCGGCACATAGGGGGCGCTCTCGGCCGGAGCCGTGTTGACGAAGCCCGGTGCCTCGGCCATCTCTTCGGCCATGGCCTCGGCGTAGTTCTCCCAGTCGGTGGCCATATGGAAGTGACCGCCCGGCTTGAGCACACGACGCACCAGCTCGACGAAGGCTGGCTGCACGATGCGACGCTTGTGGTGTTTCTTCTTCGGCCACGGGTCCGGGAAGAACAGCTGGAAGGTGTCGGCACACCCTGCCGGCACGCAGTCAGCCAGCACTTCCAATGCATCGTGACGATAGACGCGCAGATTGGTCAGACCCAGCTTGTCGACATCATCCAGCAGCTTGCCGACACCCGGGGCATGCACCTCGATCCCGATGAAGTCGGTGCCCGGATTGGCCTGAGCCTGCTCGCACAGCGACTTGCCCATGCCGAAGCCGACCTCGATCACCAGCGGCGCACGGCGACCGAACAGCGCCTCGAGGTCCAGCTCGCCCTGCTCGTGACGCAGTCCAAGGCGCGGGAAGACCTCTTCGAGCCCGCGGGTCTGGGCCTGTGTCATGCGCCCACCGCGGATCACGTAGCTCTTGATGCCACGCTTGCGGGCGACGGCTTCATCCGCCACGGAAGGGATCGCTTGCGCGCTTTCGTTCTGCACGCTCTCGTTCTGCACGCTCTCTCTGCCTCTTGCTGCGCATCGTCAGCAGGAGCAGAAGTGGACGTGTCGTCCTGCGGCTTGGAAGTCTCGTCAGTCATGGGGTCGTCTTGGTCTTTGCATGAGCGATGCGCGAGCATCGGATTCGAATGATTCAGGAGGTCAGCCGGTGATCAGGCCGGCCCCCGGCGAGGAAGCGCGCGCCGTCAGGCGAGTCGGCATGCGTCCCGCCAGGAAGGCACCACGGCCGGAGATCACGGCCTGGCGCATGGCGTCCGCCATCAGCAGCGGTTGGCGAGCATGGGCAATGGCGCTGTTCATCAGCACGCCATCACAGCCGAGCTCCATCGCGAAGGCCGCCTCGGACGCCGTGCCCAGCCCGGCATCCACCAGCACCGGCACGTTGGCGCGCTCGATGATCAGCGACAGGGTATGCGGGTTGAGGATGCCGAGGCCGGAGCCGATCAGAGAGCCCAGCGGCATGATGGCGCAGCAGCCGATCTCCTCGAGCTGACGGGCGACGATGGGGTCGTCGGAGGTATACACCATCACGTCGAAGCCATCGGCGACCAGCTCCTCGGCGGCCTTGAGGGTCTCGACGATATTGGGATACAGCGTGTCCTGATCGCCCAGCACTTCCAGCTTGACCAGATTGTGGCCATCCAGCAGTTCACGCGCCAGCTTGCAGGTACGCACCGCGTCACGCGCGTTGTAGCAACCGGCGGTATTGGGCAGGAAGGTATAGCGACTGGGCGACAGCACGTCGAGCAGATTCGGCTCATCGGCATTCTGGCCCAGATTGGTGCGACGCACCGCGAAGGTGACCACTTCCGCGCCGGAGGTCTCGATGGCGGAACGGGTCTCATCCATGTCCTTGTACTTGCCGGTGCCGACCAGCAGGCGCGAGGAGAACTCGCGACCGGCGACGACCAGCGGACTGTCACCGGCGACCTGGGTGACGGGGGCGTTAAGCGTCTGGGCAGAACTGTCTGTCATGATGACCTCATCGAGCTGGACGTGAGCGAGCTCAACCACCACCGATGGCGTGGACGATCTCGATGCGATCACCGGCCTGCAGAAGGGTGTCGGCGTGAGCGCTACGTGGCACGATGTCCTCGTTGCGCTCGACTGCCAGGCGGCGGCCCTGAAGTCCGAGACTCTCGACCAGAGCGGCGACTGTCATGGCATCCGCCACCACATGATCTTCACCGTTTAGCTGTATCTGCATGCTGTCCTCCCGCGAAAAGAGGCCGCCATTGTAGCGGCTTTACGTGGACAGGCGTAGGCACAACATCCTCAAGGAATTTTCTCTCTATGCGTCACAACGACTCCCACTCCCGCCACTGGTGGCTGGCCATGGGCCTGGCCGGCATGTCCACCATCGCGCTGGGCGCCTTCGCCAGTCATGGCCTGCGCGGCACTCTGAGCGCGGACATGCTGCGCGTCTTCGAGACCGGCGTGCGCTATCAGATGTGGCACGTGCTGGCGGCGGTCGGCGTGCTGGCCTGGCGCTCGGTGCAGCCCCTGCGCGGGCAGATGCTGACGCTGGGGCTGTGGGCGGCCGGGATGCTGCTGTTTTCCGGTTCACTGTATGCGCTGGCCACCACGGCGCGCACCCAGCTGGGCATCATCACGCCCATCGGTGGCTTGCTGCTGATCGCAGGCTGGCTGAGCCTGGCCGTCACCGGCTGGCGTCAGCGCGGCAGCGAGGAAAAGGATGCCAACAAGCTGTAGCGGGGCGATCCCCCCACCACCACCTGCCGCTAGTCATCGCGATCCGGCAAGGCATAGGTTGCGGTCACGAGAGCGACCGGGTCCGTGTCGCCATGGCTGAACAGCTCGATCTCGCCCACGGCGAGACGCCGCCCGAGCTTGCGGAGGCGTGCGGTGGCCATCAGATCCCGGTCACCGCGGGCACGGCGCAGGAAATGGATGTTGAGATCACTGGTCACGGCCATCGGCTCCGGGCCGATCTCCCCCAGGATCGCGACATACAGACAGACATCGGCCAACGCCATCATCGCCGGACCGGAGACGCTGCCTCCGGGACGCAGATGCTCGTCCTCGATGGCCAGTCCCATGGTGGCCCAGCCATCCCCCACGGCTTCTATGGTGCCCAGGCGCTGGGGGAAGACATCATCGAGAAAGTCCTCGATGGCAGCAGCGTGCATGACGGGCATGACGTTCTCCTCGACAGGATGACTACGACAGATTGGTGGCACTCAGTGAGCCTGCTGCTTCTTCTCGAGGCGGCGGCGATGCAGTACCGGCTCGGTATAGCCACTCGGCTGCACTCGTCCCTGGAACACCAGCTCGCAGGCTGCCTGGAAGGCGATGGAGCCCTCGAGATCCGCCGTCATCGCCTGATAGCTGGGGTCCGCAGCGTTCTGACGATCCACCACGCCCGCCATGCGCTCCAGCGTGTCCTGCACCTGGGCGTTGTCGACGATGCCATGATGCAGCCAGTTGGCGATGTGCTGGCTGGAGATGCGCAGCGTGGCGCGGTCTTCCATCAGGCCGACATCGTGGATGTCCGGCACCTTGGAACAACCGGTGCCGTGATCGATCCAGCGCACCACATAGCCGAGAATCCCCTGGGCGTTGTTGTCCAGCTCGGCCTGGATCTCCTCGGCACTCCACTGGGGATCGAGCTCCAGCGGAATGGTCAGCAGGTCATCGAGACTGGCGCGCGGGCGGCTGAGCAGGTCATGCTGCACGTCCTTCACCGAGACCTGGTGATAATGCAGCGCATGCAGCACGGCCGCGGTCGGTGACGGGACCCAGGCGGTATTGGCACCGGCGCGGGGATGGCCGATCTTCTGCTCCAGCATCGCCGCCATCAGGTCCGGCATCGCCCACATGCCCTTGCCGATCTGGGCGCGACCCCGCAGACCGCATTCCAGCCCGATATCCACGTTCCACTTCTCATAGGCCTGAATCCAGGCCGCCCCCTTCATGTCGCCCTTGCGCAGCATCGGACCAGCTTCCATCGAGGTGTGCATCTCGTCACCAGTGCGATCCAGGAAGCCGGTATTGATGAAGGCCACACGGGAACTGGCCGCGGCGATGCAGGCCTTGAGGTTGACGGTGGTACGACGCTCCTCGTCCATGATGCCCATCTTGAGCGTGGCATTCGGCAGGCCCAGCAGCTGCTCGACACGCGAGAACAGCTCGTCAGCGAAGGCGACCTCGGACGGACCGTGCATCTTGGGCTTGACGATGTAGACGGAGCCGGTGCGCGAGTTGCAGATACCGCCACGGCTGTCCTTGTCACCCTTGAGATCATGCAGCGCGATCAGACTGGTGAAGATGGCATCCATGATGCCTTCCGGCGCCTCGCTGCCATCTTCCAGCAGGATGGCCGGGTTGGTCATCAGATGGCCCACGTTGCGGATCAGCATCAGCGAGCGACCATGCAGCACGCGGGTGGTGCCATCGGCGCCGGTGTATTCACGGTCCGCGTTCAGCCTGCGCGTCATCTGGCGACCCTTCTTCTCCAGCGTCTCGGTCAGATCGCCCTTCATCAGGCCCAGCCAGTTGCGATAGACGGCCACCTTGTCGTCGGCATCCACCGCGGCCACCGAGTCCTCGCAGTCCATGATGGTGGAGAGCGCAGCCTCCATGATCAGGTCACTGACGTTGGCGGGGTCGGTCTTGCCGATGGGGTGCTCGGCATCGATCACGAGCTCCGCGTGCAGCCCGTTGTGCGCGAAGATGATCGCGCTTGGCGCGCTTTCGTCGCCGCGATAGCCGAGGAAGCGTTCCGGCGACTTGAGGCTCAGGTCACGCCCGCCGACCCGCACCAGCAGGTGGCCGTCACGAATGGAGTACCCCTCGCTGTCATGGTGCGTACCGCCAGCCAGCGGCGCGATGGTATCCAGCACCTGGCGTGCGTAGGCCACCACCTTGGCACCCCGCACCGGGTTGTAGTCCTTGCCGCGCTCGGCGCCATCGTCATCACTGATCGCGTCGGTGCCGTAGAGGGCGTCATAGAGTGAGCCCCAGCGCGCATTGGCGGCGTTCAGGGCGTAACGGGCATTCATCACCGGCACGACCAGCTGCGGTCCTGCCTGCTGGCAGATCTCGCTGTCCACGTTGGCGGTGGTGGCCTCGACACTGGCCGGCTCGTCTTCCAGGTAGCCGATCTCCTTCAGGAAGGCCTTGTAGGCGGGCAGTTCGACCTTGCCGGGATGCTCACGGTGCCACTGGTCGATGCTGGCCTGAAGCTGTTCGCGCGTTTCCAGCAGCTCGCGATTGCGTGGCGCCAGCTCGTGCAGCAACGCATCGACGCCGGACCAGAAGTCGGCCGAGGCGATACCGGAACCGGGCAACGCTTCCTCCTCGATGAAGCGGTGCAGTCCGGCATCAATGGCCAGACGTTCAAGTTGAATGCGATCGGTCATGCGTGTGCTCTCCCTGGAAACGAATTTTTTCCTATGGCTCACGACAGCTCCAGCCGCTAGCATGGCAGCATTATGGAGATCACCATGCCCGACTTCAGCGCACTGCTCGATTATGGCCCTTTCATTCGTCTGCCTGAGTGTCTGCCCGGTCAGACGACCAGCCCGCTGGCCTGTTACCTGAGCCACTATGGCCTGGATGAACTGCGCAGCGCACATGTCACCGTACATGCCGGACACCTCGATGCTGGCGATTTTCGCCTGTGGGCACAGCTGTGGACTCCGCCGAGTCCGCGCGGCACCATCTTCGTGGTGCATGGATATTTCGATCACCTCGCGCTGTATCGGCACCTGCTGGCCCACCTGCTGAAACAGGGCTGGCAGGTCGCGCTGTGGGACCTGCCGGGGCATGGCCTGTCCTCCGGCGAGCCGGCTTCCATCGATGACTTCGGTGACTATGTCGGCTGCCTGCAGGCGTTTCAGGAGTACCTGGAAGTCCACGACCTGGCGCCGCATCCCTGGTTCGGGATCGGTCAGAGCACCGGCGGCTCCGTGCTGGCCACCGACGCCCTGATGCGTGGCAGTGACTCGCGCTGGCAGGGAATCGCGCTGCTCGCCCCGCTGGTCCGCCCCTGGGGGTGGCCGCAGTCCCGCTGGCTGCATAGCATGGCGCGCCCCTTCATCGACTCCATTCCGCGCAAGTACCGCGCGAATACCAATGACGCGGCGTTCTACGAGTTCCTGAGCACCAACGACCCGCTTCAGGCGGATCGACTCGCCGTGAAGTGGGTCTCGGCCATGCGCGCCTGGATTCCACGCCTGCAGGCCCTCCCGCCCTGCTCGCTACCCACCCTGATACTGCAGGGCGAACAGGACACCACGGTGGACTGGCAGTGGAATCTCGACGTGCTGGCCAGCAAGTTCCCCAACGCGCGGATTCATCGCCACCCCGAGGCGCAGCATCATCTGGTCAATGAGGCCGAGCCGATTCGCACGGCCTTGTTCGCCGAGCTGGATGCCTTCCTCGATGCGCTGTCGCCGCGCCCGCTGCGAACACTGGCGAGCCTGATGTTGATCACCGGTCTGACCGGCTGCATGGGACTGGATCAGGTGCCACGCGCGGAGCGCGACCCCATCTATGGCCTGGGCCAGAGTGCTGCCCGCCTGCTGGATGAGCAGAGCTGGAC
This sequence comes from Cobetia sp. ICG0124, assembly GCF_004006355.1. Taxonomy (NCBI): domain Bacteria; kingdom Pseudomonadati; phylum Pseudomonadota; class Gammaproteobacteria; order Oceanospirillales; family Halomonadaceae; genus Cobetia; species Cobetia sp. ICG0124. The sequence continues at coordinate 3,240,060 of NZ_CP024893.1, forward strand.
CCCGCCACTGGGCGAGCAGGTCCTGCTGCTGGCACCTCCTGAAGTGGATACCAGTCTCGAGGTGCAGCCCGGCGCACTCAATGAAGCGCTGACACGTGCCCTGCTGGCGCTCAAGGATGGCCCGCAGGTGCTCAACTGGAGCAACGATCGCCCCGGCATCGACAGTCTGCAATGGCGCCTCGTGGCACGCCTGGATACCAGCGGTGGCCCCCTGAGGCTCTCCGACCGCACCCTGCAGCCCTACCAGCTGACACTGGAGCTGGTGCGCCGTCTCAGCGCGGAGCGCCAGCAGACCCGGACATTCACGCTCAGCGGCGCCTTCGATCAGGCGGCGCTTGACGCCCTTGCCAGTGCGCGACCTGCCTCCTGAGCTCTGGAGCCAAGATGACTACCGCCACTCCCCGCCGTTTCCTGGCCCACCTTTATCAGGAGGGACCGCACAACCCGTTCCCCGGCATCAAGGCGCTGGAACGCAGACTGGGGCATGCGCTGCCGCATCAGTACGGCTCCAATGAAGGGCTCGACATGCCCCACGCGGTACTCGGCGGCGAGCTGGGCCATGCCCTGGCAGACCTGAGCCGCAGCTACGCGGACGCCGATGCCTGGCAACTGCGCCATCAACTGGCCGAGCGCCTGGGCGTCGCCTACGAGACGCTGCTGGTCGACGCCGGCGCCGACAGCCTGCTGGCGCTGGTGATGCGCGCCACCATCTGTGCGGGAGAGCGCGTGATCACCAGTGCCGGCACCTACCCCACACTGGCGTACTTTGCGCGCGGTCTCGGTGCTGAGGTCATTGAAGTGCCATATACCGAAGCCCATGCCTCTGATGATGCCCTCCATTTCGCCCAGCTGGCACCGGATCTCGCCGCACTCGCCGCGGCGGCAAGTCAGCATGCGGCCCGTGTCGTCTATCTCGCCAACCCGGACAACCCCAGCGGGCACCTGCACTCGGATGAAGATGTCCGAGCACTGCGTGATGCGCTCCCAGCGGACTGCAGCCTGCTGCTGGACGAGGCCTATCACGACTTCCGCCCCGATGCGGCGCAGGCCGACAATGCCCCGATGGCTCGTACCTTCCGGCTGCGCACCTTCTCCAAGGCTTATGGACTGGCGGGCCTGCGTCTCGGCTTCATGATCGCCGAGCGTGAGGATCTCGCCCTTCTGACCAAGGTTCGGATCCACTATGCCGTCAGCGCGCCGGCACTGGCAGCCGGCGAGCTGCTGCTGAAGCATCCCGAAGAAGCCGCGACTCACGTTGCCGCGGTCATCCAGTCTCGTGATCAGCTTGCCGAGCACCTGCGCTCGCTGGGGGCTGACGTCCTCCCCAGTGCCACCAACTTCCTCTGCGTGCGCCTCAAGAGCGCCGAGCGGGCTGCTCAGGTTCAGCAGCAACTGATGGCGCAGGGCGTGCTGATCACCCGCTCCCCTCACCCGGCGCTCGGCCATATCCTGCGCATCTCGACCCTGGAGGACAGCCTGGTACCGGGTCGACTGGCGCGTCTCGAGCAGGCCATCGTCGAAGAGAATCGCTCATGAGTGTCATGAGTGCCGGCCGATGAGCCTGACCAGCATCGTGCTCCGCAGCGTCGCCAGCCTTGCCTTGCTGGGGGCGAGCCTGTGGCTGATGCCTGCCCTGTGGTTCCGCCTGCCGGGACCGGAGGGGCTTCGCACGACACTGGCCGTCCTCGCGGGTGCGCTGAGCCTCATCTGTGTCATTGCGCTGTGGTGGCCGCAACTCCATGCGATTCGCTGGCGACTGGCGGGCAGCTACCTGATGCTGTTGGTCGCCAGCCTCGGCTGGTGGAACAGCATCACCCCGCGGGCGGACCGCGACTGGGCGCCGGAGGTCGAACATCTGGTCGAGGGGAGCCTCAGCCAAGATGACATCCTGCACCTCGAACAGGTGCGCAACTTCGAGTGGCGCACGCCTGAGGATTACACGCCGCGCTGGGAGAGTCGGGACTATCCTCTGGATCAACTGACCTCGGTGGATCTGTTGACCAGTCACTGGATGGGGCCGCAGATCGCTCATACGCTGGTCAGCTTCGGTTTCGCCGATGGACGCCATCTGGCCTTCTCGGTGGAAATCCGCAAGGAGCGTGACGAGGCCTTCTCGACACTGGGCGGGATGTTCAAGGAGTACGAACTGGCGGTGATCGCCGCTGACGAGCGCGACATCATCCGCGTGCGCAGCAACGTGCGCGGGGAGCAGGTGCATCTCTATCGGGTGCAGATGCCGCGCGAACTGATCCGCGAATTGCTGCTGGCCTACGTCGACGAAGCCGAGACATTGCGCACTCAGCCACGCTTCTACAACACCGCCACCAGCAACTGCACCACCCTCGTCTACGCAATGATGACGCGCCTCACCGACGGCCTGCCGCTGGACTATCGACTGCTGCTCTCCGGCTATCTGCCGGAATATGTCGCGGACCAGGATGCGCTCAGTGGCGCCGCACCCTTCGACGAGCTCAAGGCCAGAAGCCTGATCAACCCTGCCGCCATCGCCGCCGACGAGCACCCGGACGGCGACTTCTCGCGCCTGATCCGTGAGGGCATCCCCGGCGCGGACAGCCCGTCCTTCTGAACGGGCGGCTCCCGGGCGGGCCGGGTCTCTCCCCATCATGCGGTCCAGCTGACGATAGCCGATGGCTTCCATCAGCTGGGGCCGCTGCACGCCATCCTGCGCAATGAGATCGCTCAACGTCAGCGCGACACGCAATACCCGGTGATAGGCACGCGCCGAGAGATTGAGACGCGACAGCACGCCGGCCAGCCACTGACGCTCGCCGTCCTCCAGCTGGCAGGCGGCTTCCAGGGCATGGGTGTCGAGATGGGCATTGAGCCCGCCGCGGGCCAATTGACGAGCGCGGGCTGCCAGCACCCGTTCGCGCACTGCGTCCGAGGCCTCACCGGGGGTCGCGGACGTCAGCTCCTCAGCAGGCAGTCCCGGTACCTCGACCTGCAGATCGATACGGTCCAGCAGCGGGCCAGATAGGCGCGCCTGATAGCGCTGGATCTGGGCCGGCGTGCAACTGCAGTTGCGACGGCTGTCACCAAGATAGCCGCACGGGCAGGGGTTCATCGCCGCCACCAGCTGGAAACGTGCCGGAAAGCGCCGCTGATGGCTGGCACGCGAGATGAGGATGCGACCGCTCTCCAGCGGCTCACGCATCACTTCCAGTACACCACGATCAAATTCCGCCAGCTCGTCCAGAAACAGCACGCCATGATGGGCCAGCGACACCTCTCCCGGACGCGGCCTGGAGCCACCCCCGACCAGCGCGACACCACTGGCGGTATGATGCGGCGCCCGGAAGGGCCGCTGGCCCCAGCGCTCCATGATCGGCATCCCGCAGACCGAGCGTACCGCCGCGACTTCCAGGGCCTCGGCTTCTCCCAGCGGCGGCAGAATGCCGGAGAGGCGACTGGCCAGCATCGTCTTGCCCGTACCCGGCGGCCCCGCGAACAGCAGGTTGTGGCCTCCCGCAGCGGCAATCTCCAGCGCACGCCGCGCCTGATGCTGGCCACGCACCTCGCTCAGGTCCGGCTCCGGGAGTCGCGCCTGAGGAGTGACGGAACAGACATGCGGCATGATCCTCTCACGCCCGAGAAGGTGCGCCACCAACTCCAGCAGATGGCCCACGGACAGCACATCCAGCTGTTCCGCCAGCGCGGCCTCATCGGCATTGCCACGCGGCACCACCAGGGTGCGCCCGGCCTTGCGACAGCAGAGCGCAGCAGGCAGCACGCCCGTAACGGAGCGAATGCTGCCATCGAGTGCCAACTCGCCCAGACACTCGATCTGCGCCACGGCCTCTTCCGGCACCTGACCGGATGCCACCAGGATGCCCAGTGCGATCGGCAGATCAAAGCGCCCACCCTCCTTGGGCAGGTCAGCCGGGGCCAGATTGAGGGTGATTCGGCGCGCTGGAAACTCGAAGCCTGCATTGAGCAATGCGCTGCGCACTCGCTCACGACTTTCCTTCACCGCCGCTTCCGGCAAGCCAACGATGGAGAGCCCCGGCAGCCCGTTGGAGAGGTGTACCTCTACCTGCACCTCCGGAGCTTCAAGACCAAGAGATGCGCGCGTGCGCAACATTGCCAATGACATGAGTCTTCCCTGCGTGATGCCGCCTCTCTGCTGCACGGCGCAATCGGAGCAGGCACCCGCCTGCCATGAGCGCGAGGGCACGTATATTTGATCGGTTGTCTCGGCCCTGCTGATACAACCGCCAAGCTGTCTCAAGGAGGCCACCCAAGGGTGGCAGAGAATCGTCCAACCCACGGAAAGGGCCAGCCATTCAGGACGACTTCGGCTTGTTTCAGGAGTAACACCCCATGCAAGACATGCTTGCCTCGCTGGCACCCATGGCGGACATCATCGGCATGCTCGGCACCTCTCTGGTGGTCGGTGCCTTCTTTCTGCTGCAGATTGGCAGACTCGATGCACGTAGCCTGACCTACAACCTCATGAATCTGAGCGGGGCGATCCTCTTGTTGATCAGCCTGTGCATCAACTTCAATCTCGCCAGCTTCGTGATCGAGGTGTTCTGGATCGTGGCATCTCTGGTGGGCCTGGTTCGCTGGTTGATGGGGTCTCGTCCACAGACGGTCTGATCAGGCGTCGCGTTGACGCTCGATCTCCTCGGCGTGGCTGGCGGCTTCCCGCTTTGCCAGCGCGGTCTCTCCCTCATCGTCCACCGCCACGGCAGGCTCGGTGGTCGACGCAGCACCCGCCACCAGTCCCTGCTTCTCCAGCAGCGCCTCAAGTGCGATGACCTGCTTCTCCAGCGACTCCACACGCCCGCGAGTCCGCGTCAGCACATCCATCATGATGTCGAAGTCCTCGCGCGACACCAGTTCCATGCGATCAAAGGCGCTGCGCATCACGCCCTGTACGGACTTCTGCAGCTCTTCCGGGCCGTGCGAGGCGTCCTGGAGGCGCTCACCGATCTGCTGGGCCATACGCCCGATGACGTCGTTCTTGAACATGCTCCACCTCAGCCATTGCAAGCCGACGGGCCCATCATGGGGACAACTAGATGAATTTAAAGATTTTTTAACCTCATGGCATACCTCGTGCGATGCACTTGTCAGGAACAGGCCACCAGCAGTGTCTGATTGGCCGCACTCAACATGACAGATCATTGCGGTAGCAAACGGGGGCAGCACATGAAACTGATCACCGCCATCATCAAACCCTTCAAGCTGGACGACGTGCGTGAAGCGCTGGCCGACAACGGCGTGCAAGGCATCACGGTCACGGAAGTGAAGGGCTTCGGGCGACAGAAGGGCCACACCGAGCTGTATCGCGGCGCCGAGTATGTCGTCGACTTCCTTCCCAAGGTCAAGATTGAAGTGGCTGTTGATGACAGCAGTGTGGAAACGGTGCTGGACGCCATCACCCAGGCAGCCAACAGCGGCAAGATCGGCGACGGCAAGCTGTTCGTCACCCCGCTGGATGACGTGATCCGTATCCGTACCGGTGAACGCGGCGCCGATGCTGTCTGAGCCCCGCGCACAATAATAAAGGAGAATCCCGCATGAACGAGATCATCGAGGTCAAGTACGCACTTGATACCTTCTATTTCCTGGTCTGTGGCGCCCTGGTGCTGTGGATGGCTGCCGGCTTTGCCATGCTGGAAGCTGGCCTGGTACGCGCCAAGAACACTACCGAGATCCTGACCAAGAACGTGGCGCTGTTCGCCATCGCCTGCACCATGTACATGGTGGTCGGTTACCACATCATGTACTCAAGCGCCGAAGGCGGCTTCCTGCCGAGCCTGGGCTTCTTGATCGGCGCCGAGAATACCGCTGAGGAAGCGCTCGCTTCCGGTGGCGACATCTACTACAGCGCGCGTTCCGACTTCTTCTTCCAGGTGGTGTTCGTGGCGACCGCCATGTCCATCGTCTCCGGTGCAGTCGCCGAGCGCATGAAGCTGTGGGCCTTCCTGGCCTTCGCCGTGGTCATGACGGGCGTCATCTACCCGGTCCAGGGCTACTGGACCTGGGGTGGCGGCTTCCTGAGCGAAGCGGGCTTCAGTGACTTCGCCGGCTCCGGCATCGTGCACATGGCAGGCGCTTCCGCCGCACTGGCTGGCGTGCTGCTGCTGGGGGCTCGCAAGGGCAAGTACGGCAAGAACGGTGAGATCAACGCCATCCCGGGCTCCAATCTGCCGCTGGCGACCCTGGGCACCTTCATCCTGTGGCTGGGATGGCTGGGCTTCAACGGCGGCTCCGAGCTGGTGCTGTCCAACATCGATGAAGCCAACGCGGTCGCTCAGGTCTTCGTCAACACCAACGCCGCTGCCTGCGGGGGTGTCATCGCTGCCCTGATCCTCGCCCGCCTGTGGTTCCGCAAGGCTGACCTGACCATGGCCCTCAACGGCGCCCTGGCTGGCCTGGTCGCCATCACCGCTGGTCCGCTGGCACCGAGTGTCGGTGCTGCCACCCTGATCGGCGCCGTCGGTGGCCTGCTGGTGGTGTTCTCCATCGTCGGCCTCGACAAGCTCAAGCTCGATGACCCGGTCGGTGCCATCTCCGTCCACGGTGTAGTCGGTCTCTGGGGCCTGATGGCAGTGCCGCTGACCAATGACGATGCCACCTTCTCCGCACAGCTGCTGGGCGCCGTGTCCATCTTCGCCTGGGTATTCATCGCAAGCTTCGTGGTCTGGCTGGTCATCAAGACCATCATGGGACTGCGCGTCAGCGAAGAGGAAGAGTACGAAGGCGTCGATCTGGCGGAATGTGGCATGGAGGCGTATCCGGAATTCACCTCCAGCCGCAAGTAATCAAGGATCGAGACTCACGCGACACCCAAAGACTCCCGCCACCTGGCGGGAGTCTTTTTTCCTGACCGGATAAGCGGTGTATGCTTGAGCAATAGGGGCTGGCGTGGCGAGCAGCAACGCCACCCGCACCATCACCCAAGGAGAGAGACGATGAAACTGGTCACTGCCATCATCAAGCCATTCAAGCTCGACGACGTACGCGAATCCCTGTCCGAGATTGGCGTCCAGGGTATCACCGTGACCGAGGTCAAGGGTTTTGGCCGCCAGAAGGGCCACACGGAGCTGTATCGGGGTGCCGAGTATGTGGTCGACTTCCTTCCCAAGGTGAAGCTCGAGGTCGCCGTGGATGACGCCATGATCGATTCCGTGATCGAGGCGATCACCAATGTCGCCAACACCGGCAAGATCGGTGACGGCAAGATCTTCGTCTCGCCGCTGGAGCAGGTCATTCGCATCCGTACCGGCGAGACCGGCAAGGACGCCGTCTAAGCCCCTGGTGCAAGCCCAAAAAACCGCAGGCCATTGGTCTGCGGTTTTTTCGTTTCAGCACGTGCCGTTCATGCGTGATGCTCGTGGTTCATGCTCAGGGCATCACTTCTCAACACGCTCACTTCTCAACAAAGGCACGCTCGATCACATAGTCACCCGGCACACCCATCTTCGGCGAGATGGCGAAGCCACGGGCATCCAGCATGGCGCTGATATCGTCGAGCATCGCCGGCGAGCCGCAGATCATCGCGCGGTCACGCTTCGGGTCCAGCGGCGGCAGGCCGATGTCCTCGAACAGCTTGCCATTCTCGACCAGATCCGTGATGCGGCCCTGATTGCGGAACTCCTCGCGCGTCACGGTCGGGTAGTAGATCAGCTTCTCGGCGATCTCTTCCCCAAGATACTCGTGCTTGGGCAGCTCTTCCGCGATCATGTCGGCATAGGCCAGCTCTGAGACATGGCGCACACCGTGCATCAGGACGATCTTGTCATAGCGCTCATAGGTCTCCGGGTCCTGAATCACGCTCAGGAAGGGCGCCAGGCCAGTTCCGGTGGAGAACAGGTAAAGATTCTCGCCCGGCAGCAGATCGTCCAGCACCAGCGTTCCGGTGGGCTTGCGCGAGACCATGATCTGGTCACCCGGCTTGAGGTGCTGAAGGCGTGAGGTCAGCGGGCCGTCCTGCACCTTGATGGAAAAGAACTCCAGATGCTCTTCGTAGTTCGGGCTGGCGATCGAGTAGGCGCGCATCAGCGGCTTGCCTTCGACTTCCAGGCCGATCATCACGAACTGGCCATTCTTGAAGCGCAGGCTGTCTTCCCGCTGGGTGCGGAAGCTGAACAGCGAGTCGTTCCAATGATGGACGTCGATGACTTCGGTAGTGGTCAGACTGCTCACCTGGTGGCCTCCCGGGGTCGCGCCCCTTGAAATCAAGCATTCTATTATGGAATAAGCAAATAACAGCTTATGACCCAATGAACTATGCAGCGATTGTAGTCACTGTTGGGTTATGCGTTAAATGGTTTATCTGGATATAGGTTATCCAGACTATCAATATTGATTGCGAATGAATCGCATTACAAGCCCGCTGCATGCACAAGGAGGCGGAATGCGTTACAGCCTGCGACAACTGGCGGTCTTCGTTGCCGTGGCACGCCACGACAACGTCTCGCTGGCAGCCGAAAGCCTCGCGATGTCACAGTCCGCCGCCAGCACGGCCCTGGCCGAACTGGAGCGCCAGTTCGACTGCCGCCTGTTCGACCGGCATGGCAAACGCCTGCGCCTCAATGGCCTTGGCCGCGAACTGCTTCCCAAGGCCATCGCCTTGCTGGATCAGGCGGAAGAACTCGAGCAGCTGCTCGGCCAGCAGGATGCCACCGGTTCACTGGAAATCGGCGCCACCCTGACCATCGGCAACTACCTGGCGCCCCAGATCGTCGGCAGCTTCCTCGAGCATCATCCGGCCAGCCGTGTGGAGCTGCATGTCCTCAACACCCACCAGCTGATCGAGAAGCTAGCGCATTTCGAGCTCGATATCGGGCTGGTGGAAGGCGAGGTGGAGCACCCATTGCTGGAAGCCACGCACTGGGTAAGTGATCGCCTGAGCATCTTCTGCGCTCCCTCGCATCCTCTGGCCCGAGGAGAGTTGACGCTCGCACGTCTGCTGGAGGCGCGCTGGATCATGCGTGAACGGGGCTCTGGCACCCGCAGCACCTTCGAACAGGCACTGCGCCCACACCTCGAGAGCCCCTCGGACAGCGTGGCCCAGCGACTCGACATCATGATGGAACTGGAGCACACCGAGGGGATAAAGCGCGCGGTGGAGGCCGGCCTGGGGATCGGCTGCGTTTCACGACTGGCGCTACGAGACGCCTTCCGGCGCGGTAGCCTGGTCGAGCTGCCTACCCCATGGCTGGAACTGACTCGCGCCTATCGATTCGTCCATCATCGCGACCGCTTCATTACCCAGGCCATGCGCGAGTTCGTGACGAGCTGCCGCACCCTGAGTGGCTCTGCCTCACGCAGCGACGAGATCGAGATGCATCAGGTACCGTGATCAGTGATTCAGGCCAGTGAAGCGCTGCTTGATGTCGTCGGCACTCTCATGGGAGAGATCCTTGTCGACGGTCTCGCTGACCAGCTTGGCCACCGGCTTGTCGAGCTTGTCACGCAGCGCACCGAGGAACTTGGGTGCGGCAGCGATGATCAGCTGATCAAACTTGCCGTCGTTGGCCGCCTGCTTGAGATATTGCGCCACTTCCTTGGCGAAGAAGTCCTGATGCTTGTCCGAGGTCGCGCCATCATCTCCCGTCTGATGCAGGCTACCGTGCCCGCCACTGGACTCGCCCTTGCCACCGGTTCTCAAGTCACCGGTATGCTGACGGCTTTCAGGATGTACGAGGCTGTCCACTTCAGTGACCTTGCCGGCAGCACGGGCAAAGATACGAGCGCGGGCGGCATCAGCAGCAACGATGTAAGTAACCATTTACACACTCCCTGTCTCTCGTGAGGCGTCGTTGATCGACATGGCCGTCGCCACTCCCGGACATGACGCGGCTGGCGAAGTGCGTGCTAACATCCGCTGCACACAGGGCCCGCTCTGTCCTCTTTCTCGCCCTCTCACTCTTTTGCTCTGTTCCGGAGATGTCTCGATGCGCGATCTGCTCCTGATGCGCCGCCCACTGCCCCGCCGTGTGCTGGTCACCGCTCACCTGTCGATTCAGCTGGGCCTTCTGGTCGCGGCTACCGGTTGGACGCTGCAGCACCTGACGCCCATCGGGCCGGACAATTCACTGCTGGCACAATGGCCAGTCCTGTCTCAGGGTGTCGGCGGCTTCCTGCTGGCCTCCGTTCTCACGCGTCTGCTGTTCGAGCTGTTGATGGCACCGCATCACGTGATGAGCGTACGTGGCGCCAACCACTCGTTGGATGCAGCCGCACTTGTCACGCGCTCCATCTCACGTCGCCCTGCCGTGCATGACGATGACGACAGCTGGGTCGGCAAGCCGCGTAGTGTCACCTGGCCGCGCGAGGGCGAGGCATCAGCTGCCACACCGGCGGCAACGACGTCTTTTCTGCGGCTCACATCATCCGATCAGTCCGTGGCCTCAATGCCCCAGTATCTGGCTGAGGAACAGCTGGGTCCGCTCGGACTGCGGATTGTTGAAGAACGGCTCCGGCGCGTTCTCTTCGATGATCTGCCCCTGATCCATGAAGATGACACGATCCGCCACCGTCTTGGCGAAGCCCATCTCGTGGGTCACGCACAGCATGGTCATGCCTTCATTGGCCAGTTCGACCATGACATCCAGCACTTCCTTGATCATCTCCGGGTCCAGCGCCGACGTCGGCTCATCGAACAGCATCACCTCCGGGCTCAGACACAGCGAGCGTGCGATCGCGACACGCTGCTGCTGGCCGCCGGACAGCTGCCCCGGGAACTTGTGGGCCTGATCGGCGATGCGCACCCGCTCCAGGTACTTCATGGCTTCGGCTTCCGCCTCGCGGCGTGGCCGCTTCTGTACCCAGATCGGCGCCAGACAGCAGTTCTCCAGCACCGTCAGATGCGGGAACAGATTGAAGTGCTGGAAGACCATGCCGACGTTGCGACGGATCGCCTCGATCTGCTTGATGTCCTGGGTCAGCGGCATGCCGTTGACCACGATATCGCCTTCCTGATGCTCCTCGAGATGATTGATGCAGCGGATCATCGTCGACTTGCCGGACCCTGAAGGCCCGCAGATGACGATACGTTCGCCCTTGCGCACGCTCAGGTTGATGTCACGCAGCACGTGGAAGTCGCCGTACCACTTGTTGAGGCCCTTGAGCTCGATCATCGGGCGCTCATCGGCACCGGTTTTGCCCTGCGAGGCGGATGTTGTCGTTGTCATGATGAAGATTCCTTGGCGCCGTGATCAGCGCTTCTTGTGACCGGTATGCAGCAGGCGCTCGAGATACTGGCTGTAGCGCGACATGCTGAAGCAGAAGACCCAGAAGACCAGTGCTACGAAGGCATAGCCCTCGATGGAGTAGCCCAGCCATTTGGGGTCGGCGAGACCGGCCTGCACGATGGCGAGCAGATCGAAGAGCCCGATGATCAGTACCAGCGAGGTGTCCTTGAACAGGGCGATGAAGGTGTTGACGATGCCGGGGATCATCATCTTGAGCGCCTGGGGCAGCACGATCAGCCCCATGTTGCGCCAGTAGCCCAGCCCCAGCGCCATGCCGGCCTCGGTCTGCCCTTTCGGGATCGCCTGCAGGCCACCACGCACCACCTCCGCCATGTAGGCACTCTGGAACAGGGTGATGCCGATCAGCGCACGCACCAGCTTGTCCAGATTGACCTCACCGGGCACGAACAGCGGCAACATCACCGAGGCCATGAACAGCACGGTGATCAACGGTACCCCGCGCCAGAACTCGATGAACACGACGCAGATGCTCTTCACGATCGGCATCTCGGAACGCCGTCCCAGCGCCAGCAGGATCCCCAGCGGCAATGCCGCCACGATGCCCACCACCGCCAGCACCAGAGTCAGCATCAGGCCGCCCCACTCGTGGGTGCCGACGACCTCGAGCCCGAAGCTGCCACCATGCAGCAGGAAGTAGGCGATGAAGGGGAAGACCGCCAGCGTGACGATGGCGACCCAGCCCTTTGCCGGCAGTTTCGGAATCGCCAGCCAGGCGATCAGCACGGCAAAGATGGCGAACACGATATCGACCCGCCAGGTCTCCTCACTCGGATAGAAGCCATAGATGAACTGATCGAGGCGGGCGCTGATGAAGACCCAGCACGCCCCCTCACCCGTGCAATCAGCACGCGATGTGCCACTCCAGTCGGCATCGATCAGCGCCCATTGCAGGCTGGGCACCACCAGCAGGTAGACCAGATACAGCGCGAACAGCGTGAACAGCGTATTGATCGGTCCGGCGAACAGATTGGCTCGCAGCCAGGCCACCGCACCGATGCTGTCGCTTGGCGCCGGGCGGGAATCGATCATCTTCTCGGTAACCCGTGACAGGGTCTTTTCAATCGACATGGGCAGACCCTCAGCGCTCGACCAACGCCATGCGGGCGTTGAACCAGTTCATGAACATGGAGACCAGCAGACTGATGGTCAGATACACCAGCATCGTCATGGCGATCACCTCGATGGCCTGACCCGTCTGGTTGAGCGTGGTACCCGCGAAGACCGAGACCAGATCGGGATAGCCGATGGCCGTGGCCAGCGACGAGTTCTTGATCAGGTTCAGGTACTGGCTGGTCAGCGGCGGGATGATGACGCGCAGTGCCTGCGGCACCACCACGAGGCGCAGCGTCATGCCACCTGACAGCGACAGCGCCCGTGAGGCCTCCGTCTGGCCGTGCGGTACCGCCTCGATGCCGGAACGCACGATCTCGGCGATGAACGCCGCGGTGTACACCGACAGCGCGACCCACAGGGCGAGGAACTCGGGAACGACCGTGATGCCGCCACGGAAGTTGAAGCCCTTGAGTTCCGGCAGCTCCCAGCTCAGCGGCATGCCCATCGCGAAGTAGGCCAGCAGCGGCGCCACGATGATCAGGCCGAGCGAGATCCAGCCCGCCGGCAAGCGCTGACCGGTACGGGCCTGACGCTGGCGGTTCCAGTAGCTGAAGATGCCGCTGGCGACGACGGCCAGCACGAACACGGCAATCACCACCGAGAAGCCGCTGGAGGTGATCGGTGCCGGCACGAACAGACCGCGCACGTTGAGGAAGAAGGCCTCGCCCAGCGACAGCGAACCTCGCGGACTCGGCAGAGTGCGAAGAACGGCGAAGTACCAGAAGAAGATCTGCAGCAGCAGGGGAATGTTGCGGAAGACTTCGATATAGACCGCCGCCAGCCGCGAGATCAGCCAGTTGGGGGAGAGACGGGCGATCCCCATGATGAAGCCGATCACGGTGGCCGCGATGACGCCCAGTGCGGATACCAGCAGGGTGTTGAGCAGACCGACGATGAAGGTATCGCCATAGGTGGACTGCTCGGAATAGTCGATCAGACTTTGCAGAATGCCAAAGCCTGCGGTGTTGTCCAGGAAGGCAAAGCCGGTGGTGATGCCACGGCTTTCGAGGTTGGTCAGGGTATTGCTGACGATGATCGCCAACACGCCGAACACGCCTGCCAGCATCAGAAGTTGGAAGATCAGTGCTCGCTTGGCCGGGTCACGCCAGAATGGCGGCTTGACCGTGGCCGGCGGGCGAGAAGCAGGTTGTGTCATACAGGCAATCTCCGCCGGAAAGCTATGCGACTTCCGCCTGCCGCCCTATCGAACGGCAGATCAGTTATCTCTCGGCACTCGAGGAAAGGATCACGGGGAACAGACCAAGCCGGCGAGCCGAGGCATCAGCGAACGGGCGGTGCGTACTGGACGCCGCCGTCGGTCCACAGCGCGTTCAGACCACGCTCGATCCCCAGAGCGGAACCAGTGCCGACATTGCGCTCGAACATCTGCCCGTAGTTGCCCACCTGCTTGATGACCTGATAGGCCCAGTCAGCCGGGAGCCCCATGGCTTCGCCGTAGTTGCCATCGGCACCGACCAGACGCGCGACATTGGGATTGGTATCCGACTTCTTGGCTTCGATGTTGTCGGAGGTCAGACCCATCTCTTCGGCGTTGATCTGAGCGAACAGGGTCCATTTGACGATGTTGAACCACTGGTCATCGCCCTGACGGACGACGGGGCCCAGCGGCTCCTTGGAGATGACTTCCGGCAGTACCATGGCGGAGGCCGGATCGGAGAGCTTGATGCGCAGGGCGTAGAGCTGGGACTGGTCGGAGGTCAGGACGTCACAGCGGCCCGCTTCGAAGCCCTTGACGGTCTGGTCGGAGGTGTCGAAGACGACCGGCTCGAAGGACATCTCGTTGAGGCGGAAATAATCCGCCAGGTTCAACTCGGTGGTGGTACCGGACTGGATACAGACCGCCGCGCCATCCAGCTCCTTGGCACTGGAGACCCCCAGGTCCTTGCTGACCATGAAGCCCTGGCCGTCGTAATAGTTCACGCCGGCGAAGTTGAGGCCCAGAGACGTGTCACGCGTGGCGGTCCAGGTGGTATTGCGCGACAGGACATCGATTTCACCGGACTGCAGCGCGGTGAAGCGTTCCTTGGCCGTCAGCGGGACGTAGCGCACCTTGCTGGCATCACCCAGCACAGCCGCCGCGACACCACGGCAGACATCGACATCCAGGCCCTGCCAGTTGCCGGCGTCATCCGGCGCCGAGAAGCCCGGCAGACCGGTGCTGACACCACACTGGACAAAGCCCTTTTCCTTGACGCTATCCAGAGTCGCGGCACTGGCACCACTGGCTACCGAGGCAGCCAGGAGGGCGGCGCTAGCGATCAGCAGTGGCTTCTTGTTGTTATGCATCTTGAATCCCTCGCGTATGTCTGGAATCCGCTCGGAAACACCCCGAGACGGTGATGGTGCAATGCTGTGCATGGCACCCCTCGACAATAGCAAGCTCCGTTCCAATTTCCGCCTATCGTGTGATCCGCTGCGTTCAACGCTGAAAAAACAGCCGAACGGCAGTGAAAACGGCCAAACCTCCCGATGCCGACCGTCGATCATATGGCGAGACAAGCGTGCAGATAGTGGCGTCTGACGCCTCGTTCGCTTCATATCGGTGCAAAATAAAAACGGCCGTTTCATGACGAAACGGCCGTTTCAGTCTTCCAGCAGACGCTGCATGAAGGGAGGCAGTACCAGGGCGGCACGATGGCCTTCCACGGTATAGAAATCGCGCGCGAAGCTGGCCGCAGCCGCGTCTTCCTCACGGAAGGACTTCACGTCACATCCCTTGCCCGCCAGGGTGCAGCTCCACCAGCCGGACGGGTATACCGGCTGCGGGAACGGCAGGGTCGCGACGCTGTCGAAGCCCGCTTCGCCCATGTCGTTGCGCAGGTCCTTGATGATGGAGTCGGTGTGATACAGCGGCGACTCGCTTTGCTGCACCATCACCCCCCCCTGCTTGAGGATACGGTGGCAGCGCTTGAGGAAGTCGGTCTTGAACAGACCTTCCGCCGGACCGACCGGATCCGTGGAATCGACGATCAGCACGTCGATGCTCTCGTCCGGGCAGTTGTCGACCCACTTGACGCCATCCTCGAACAGCAGCTCGGCACGCGGGTCATCATTGGACTCGACCAGTGCCGGGAAGAACTGCTCGGAAGCCCGCGTGACCGCCGGATCGATGTCGATCTGGGTGACCTTCTCCACGCCCGGGTGCTTGAGCACCTCACGCAGGGTGCCACAGTCGCCCCCCCCGATGATGACGACACGCTTGGGGGCCGCGTGGGTGAACAGCGCCGGATGCGACATCATCTCGTGATAGAGGAAGTTGTCGCGGTCGGTCAGCATCACGCAGCCATCCAGCACCATCAGATTGCCGTAGGTCTCGGTGGCATAGACCTCAAGGTGCTGATAAGGCGTCTGCTCGTCATGCAGCTTGTGGCTGACCTTGAGCGAGAAGGCGCTGCCGTGGCGGTCGAAGATTTCGGTGAACCAGGAGCCATCGAGATGTTCGGTCATGAGAACCCGGGTAGAGGCCTGGCACACGGCCCGTCACAGGCGGCTCAGGCGCACCATCAGACGTCCGCCCAGGTGGCAGCCAAGCCCGGCAAGAATGCCGAGGAAATCCGCCAGCGCATCCAGCACTTCTGCCCCGCGATAGGGAATCACCAGCTGCAGCCCCTCGATGCCAACGCCCAGCAGCAGCAAGGCGGGCAGGATGACCAGACTGCTCAACCCGGCCAGCCGCGTGGTCAGTGCCAGCAAGGCGAAGGCGGAGAAATGCTGCAGCTTGTCCCAGGGGAAGGTCTGCTCCGGGTGAGGCTCGCCCGGCGTGAGCGTGCCGAACAGGATCAGCAGCAGACAGAACAGTGCCACGCACGCCCAGCCTCGCCTTGGCGCGAGGCGCTGCTCCAGCGGCGTCATGCTCAATCGCGCGCCAGCGGCGTGGCGTTGGCGGTGTCATCCTGATGATAGGCGGGGCTCAGCTCATGCAGAGCGTCCATCAGAGCATTGACGTTGCCCGGGTCAGTGAACTGGCTGATGCCATGCCCCAGGTTGAAGATGTGGCCAGGCCCCTGACCGTAGCTATCGAGAATGCGGCCGACTTCGGCACGAATCGCGGCGGGAGTGCCGAACAGCGCATTCGGGTCCAGATTGCCCTGCAAGGCCACGCGATGGCCGACGCGCGCGCGCGCATCCGACATCTCGGTGGTCCAGTCCAGCCCGACACCGTCACAACCGCTGGCGGCGATGTGCTCGAGCCACTGGCCGCCATTCTTGGTGAACAGGATCACCGGCACGCGATTGCCTTCGCTGTCAGGCTTGAGGCCAGCGACGATCTGCTCCATGTAACGCAGCGAGAACTCGAGATAGGCCGGTGTGGACAGGGTGCCGCCCCAGGTATCGAAGATCTGCACTGCCTGGGCACCCGCCGCGATCTGGGCGTTCAGGTAATCGGTGACGGCCTGAGCGAGGGTGTCGAGCAACTGATGCATGGCTTCCGGGCTGGAATACATCAGGCCTTTCACGTGGCGGAAGTCCTTGCTGGAACCGCCCTCGACCATATAGGTCGCCAGCGTCCAGGGACTGCCGGAGAAACCGATCAGCGGTACGCGACCGTTCAGCTCGCGGCGGATGGTCGAGACGGCACGCATGACGTAATCGAGATCACGCTCGACGTTCGGAACGCTCAGCGCCTCGATTTCCGCGGCGGTGCGCACCGTCTTGCGGAATTTCGGACCTTCACCTGTCTCGAAGTAAAGCCCGAGGCCCATGGCATCCGGGATGGTCAGGATGTCGGAGAACAGAATGGCGGCATCGAGCGGGAAACGCTCCAGCGGCTGCAGCGTCACCTCGCAGGCACGCGCGGTGTCCATGCACAGGTCCATGAAGCCACCGGCCTGACCGCGGATTTCACGGTATTCCGGCAGATAACGGCCCGCCTGGCGCATCATCCAGACAGGGGTACGGTCAACCGGCTGACGGGCCAGCGCGCGCAGGAAGCGATCATTCTTCAGGGTCATCGGAATCACACATCAGCTCGGGAATGTCCCGGCATTCTATCAGAGCCTGAGCAAAATCCCGCCCATCGCGACGATGCAACAAATGCATTGGCATTGTGGTGGTGTCGGCAACAACGCTTTTCCATCGCAGGCGATGAGTCGCACGCTTCAGACTGGTAAACTCGCCTGATGATTGCATGCTGGCCGCCAATGACGTGAATCACTCATCGAGACATTGCCGAGTCCCCGCATGCCCGTGCTTTTTCAGCCCGGCGATTGTTCGGGCGTTCGAGGTGAACAGTGACCATTCGATTCATCGCCGCCTCGCGGCTGCCAACCCCCTGGGCGACCTTCACCATGCACGGTTTCGAGGACGAAACCACCGGCAAGGACCACATCGCTCTGACCCTGGGCGACATCGATGACGGTGCCCCGGTGCTGGGCCGTGTGCATTCCGAGTGCCTGACCGGCGACGCCCTCTTCTCCATGCGCTGTGACTGCGGCTATCAGCTGCAGGAAGCGCTCAAGCGCATTGCCGCCGAAGGGCGTGGCGTGCTGCTCTACCTGCGTCAGGAAGGGCGCGGCATCGGCCTGCTCAACAAGATTCGCGCCTATGAGCTGCAGGATGGCGGTGCCGATACCGTCGAAGCCAATGAGCGCCTGGGCTTCGGCGCTGACATGCGCCGCTACGATATCTGCGTCCCGATGCTGGAGCATCTCGGGGTCAGCACCCTCAAGCTGATGACCAACAACCCGCGCAAGGTCGATGCGCTCACCCGCGATGGCGTCACCATCAGCGAGCGTCAGCCGATCACCACCGGTCTGAACCCGCACAACGAGCAATACCTCTCGACCAAGGCCGGCAAGCTTGGCCACATGATGGCACTCGATGACTTCACCCACGCCAGCGACGTGGATATCGAGCGCAGCGAGTAGGAGCGTGACATGACGGCGTCATCCTATAGAGAGTAGGCTTGAGAGGAATCCGCGCCGGAGACATCACCATGCGCAAGCCCTCACCCTCTCCCTCACCCTCTCTATACCCGGTTTGAAGAATGGCTACATAGTGCCAGCCACGGTCTCGGCGCTGTCATGGGACTCATCGGCACCGTGGTGCTGATCGTGATGGCCTGTCTGGCGGCAGAGGCCGATCCCTGGAAGATCATCAGCATCAGCCTCTATGGCATCACCCTGGTCGCGCTCTACGCTGCCTCGACGCTCTATCATGGCATCCGCCACCCACGCCTCAAGTCCGCTTTCCAGTTGATGGACCACTGCGCCATCTATCTGCTCATCGCTGGCACCTATACCCCCTTTCTGCTGGTCAATCTGCGGGGTCCGACAGGCTGGACACTGTTTGCCATCATCTGGTCCCTCGCGCTGGGCGGCATCTTTCTCAAGCTGCGCTGGCCAGCGCGTTTCAGTGCGCTGCGCGTCACCGTCTATCTATTGATGGGCTGGCTGATCGTGTTCGCGTCACCCCTGCTGGTCGAGCAGCTCTCCGAGACGGGGCTCATCCTGCTGGTGGCCGGAGGCATCACCTATACTCTGGGCGTCATCTTCTTCCTGATGACACGCCTGCGCTATCACCACGCCATCTGGCATCTGTTCGTGCTCGGCGGCAGCACCTGCCACTTCTTCGCGATCTACACAGGTGTGCTGCCGTATGAGGTCTGACACGAAAAAAAGCGGGAAAGGTCGTCATGACCCTTCCCGCTTTTTTTCGCGATGTTTCCGCTTTCAAGGGCACCTCATCGGCCGCATCGCCATTCAAGGCACGGTTGAGCTCAGGTGGAAGCGCTTGCCCACTCGGCGAGGTGCCCGGCGTACCAAGACAATGCTGTTCGAGCTCACGCAGCTCCTCCTGACGCTCCGCCACCACCGTGAACAATGTCTGGCGACGCCAGCAGAGCTGCTCCAACGCCTCTGCTTCCCAGTGTTTCGCCACCTGCCCCGTCCACTCTCCCTGCTGCTGCAATGCCGCCAGCGTATCGACGCGCGTCAACCAGCGAGTCAGCAGCAAGCGTCCGATCAACCCGTTGCCCAGCGCCAGTGGTGAGAGCGCCTGCCAGTGGGCATGCAGCCTGAGGGCGTTGATCACTCCGGGATTGCCAGCCTCCGGCTCCTCCTCTTCCAGACGCTGCCAGAAACGCTCCAGCTCATCCGCAAGTTCATCACCGGTCATGCCAGGCGCTCGGTAGCGCAATCGCTTGAGGCCATAACGTCCGCTGACCGCTTCATGGGGCCCATCACGCCATTCACCGAGACGCTGACCACTGCTGCGCGGCAGGAAGGGGCCCACCCGGCGATGCCATTCCAGTACCTGCTCACGCGCCAGCGGCTGGAAGGCCGTCCGCACCACTTCGAGCATGACATCCACGAAGACATCAATCCCCGGCACCTGCCCACGAGGCGCTTCCAGCTGTCCGGATTCCAGCCCCAATGCCTGGTAAAGGGCATCGCGCAATGCGGCCCTGCCAAATACCACGCCGGACAGGCGGGCACAGGCCTCCATCTCTTCACTGAGCAAGGTGGCTTCGAGGCGCAGACGTTGGCGAGCCTTCAATTGCTGCCCTTGCGCCACCAACGGTGACATCACCGCCTGCGTTGCGCTCATCTCGCTCAACAGAGGCGTGATCGCCAGTCGTCCCTGCGGCCAGTCAGGCTGCTGCCAGATCCACATAAGTCGTTATCCCCATTGAGGTTTCTGTGCAAATCATACCACGAGGATTCGCAATTAACGATATATCGAATCAATAAATGATGCGAAACGCCCGGAGAGCCCGCCTGAGGCCTGGAAACAAAAAAGGCGCCACCCTGATATCAGGGTGGCGCCTTGGCGCTTGTGCGAGCTTTCAGAGGTGTCAGGGGCGATTGGCGGCAGCCTGGGCCTCACGCTCACGCGCCCGTGCGCAGGCCGGGCGCGCAAGAGCTTCCTGCATCCAGCGCGCAAGCGACGAGGGGATCGGCTGCTGCGCCTTGTGGGCCCAGCCCAATACCTGAGCGAGGAAAAGATCAGCGAGGGTGAAGTCGTCGCCCAACAACCAGCCCTGTCCCTCGAAGCGGCGCTGGAGCGCTCCCAATGCACGCTGGAATTCCCACTGCGCGGTCTGCTTCACGTCTCCACAGCGTCGTTCTTCCGGCAATGCGAAGGTGTGCTTGGCCAGCGTCCACAGCGGCTGCTCAAGTTCGGTGGTCAGAAAGCTAAGCCACTGGTCTAGCTGCGCCTGACCTTCCAGCGAAGACGGTATCAGGCGGCCTTCACGGGCGGCGAGATAGCGACAGATGGCACTGGATTCAAACAGTACCAATTCCCCCTCGACGATGGCGGGCGCCTTGCCGTCGGGATGAATGGCCAGATACTCGGGGCTGCGTCCTTCTCCCGCCTTGAGATCGAGGCTGTGGATCCGATAGTCGAGTTCCAGCTCTTCCAGCGTCCAGGCGACGCGCAGTGAGCGGGAATTGGGGTAGCTGTAGAGAGTCAGCATCGTGGCGGGCGTTCCTTGGCTCAGCGTGCGAGACGCCCTTCGATACTGGCGCGAATGCCAGCCGCATCCAGCCCGCAATCACGCAGCAGCTCTGCCGGCTTGCCATGCTCGACGAAGTCATCCGGCAGTCCCAGCAGCAGCATCGGCTGCGCGAGACCAGCATTCAGGTAGAGCTCTGCCACGCCGGCACCCGCACCGCCTGCCACGGCATTCTCTTCCACCGTGACGACCAGATCATGCTCGTCGGCAATCTCCAGCAGGGCCTCGCGATCCAGCGGCTTGATGGAGCGCAGATTGAAGTGGGTCGCGTCCAGTGCCTCGGCGACCTCCGCCACCGGCGTGTTCATGCTGCCTACGGCAACGATGGCAATACGCACGTCGGGACTGGCACTGATGCGACGACGATATTCGCCCTTGCCGATCGTCAATGGCGTCAGGTCATGGCCCGTGGCGACGCCGGGTCCGGTGCCACGCGGATAACGCACGGCCGCCGGACCGGGATGTGCCAGCGCCGCACTCAACATGCCACGACACTCGCTCTCGTCCGCCGGCGCCATCACCACCAGCTCCGGCACGCAACGCAGGAAGGACATGTCGAGGCTGCCGTGGTGGGTCGGTCCATCCTCACCCACCAGTCCCGCGCGATCGATGGCAAAGGTGACATCCAGCTTCTGTACCGCGACATCATGGATCAACTGATCATAGCCACGCTGCAGGAAGGTGGAATAGATCGCCACCACCGGCTTCATGCCTTCACAGGCCATGCCGGCCGCCACCGTCACGGCATGCTGCTCCGCGATGGCGACATCGTAGTAGCGATCAGGATATTCCTTCGAGAAACGCACCAGATCCGAGCCTTCCCGCATGGCAGGCGTGACACCGATGACACGAGGGTCAGCCGCGGCGGCATCACAGATCCAGTTGCCGAAGACGCTGCAGTACTTCTGCGGCCTGGGTGCCGGTGCATCCGTCACGGAAGGCGCCTGCCGTGCCTGCTCCGACGAGGCCTTCTCCAGCTTGGTGATCGCGTGGTAGCCGATGGGGTCGCGCTCGGCCGGCAGGAAGCCCTTGCCCTTGCGCGTCACCACATGCAGGAACTGCGGGCCCTCGAGATCGCGCATGTTGCGCAGTGTCTGGACCAGCGTCGGCAGATCATGCCCATCGATGGGACCGATGTAATTGAAGCCCATCTCCTCGAACAACGTCGCCGGACTGATGAAGCCCTTCATGTGCTCTTCGGTACGCTTGGCAAGCTCCAGCGCCCCCGGGAGCGGCGACAGCAGCTTCTTGCCGTTGGCGCGCATCTGGGTATAGGGCTTGCTGGCCAGGATACGCGCCAGATAGCTCGCCAGACCGCCGACATTTTCCGAGATCGACATCTCGTTGTCGTTGAGCACGACCAGCAGGTTGGCCTTGACGTGCCCGGCATGCGCCAGCGCCTCGAAGGCCATGCCGGCCGTCAGGGCGCCATCACCGATCACCGCACAGGCGCGACGGGATTCTCCCGCGGTACGCGCGCCCAGTGCCATGCCCAGCGCGGCGCTGATCGAGGTGCTGGAATGTCCCACCCCGAAGGTGTCGTAGTCACTCTCGGCGCGCTTGGGGAAGGCAGACAGGCCGTTGTATTGACGCATGCTGTGCATGGCGTCGCGCCGGCCGGTCAGGATCTTGTGGGGATAGGCCTGATGACCGACATCCCATACCAGGCGATCACGCGGGGTTTCCAGCGCATGATGCAGGGCAACCGTCAGCTCGACGACACCGAGGCCGGCACCGAAGTGCCCCCCGGTGCAGCCGACGCTGTAAAGCAGGAAGGCGCGCAATTCATCGGCCAGCTGGCGCAGCTGTGCCGGACTCATGGCCCGCAGTGCGTCTGGTGTCTCGACCGCATCGAGCAATGGCGTCGCGGGGCGCGCCTCAGGTATCTCGTCAAACAGCTTCATAGGCGTCAGGAATCAGTGGTCTCGCTCGATCATGTAGCGCGCCAGCACCGCGAGAGGCTCTGCGGCCTCTCCCAGCGGTGCCAGGGCATCCAGGGCCTCGTCCAATAACTGACCTGCCCGGGTTCGGGCTCCTTCCAGGCCAAGCAATGACGGGTAGGTCGGCTTGTCGCGTGCAGCATCCGCACCGGCAGTCTTGCCCAGCGTGGCGGTATCGCCGGTCACATCCAGGATGTCATCCTGAATCTGGAAAGCCAGGCCGATGGCAGAAGCGTAGCGCTCGAGAGCCTCAAGACGCGAATCCGATTCCTCGACCGCCACCAGCCCGCCAAGACGAACAGCCGAGCGAATCAGCGCGCCAGTCTTGTAGGCGTGCATGCGTGACAGCGCCTCGACCTCTCGGAACTGCCCCACCGCCTCGAGATCCAGCGCCTGCCCCGCCACCATGCCACGTCGACCGGAAGCCTCCGCGAGGGTGCGTATCAGGGCTGGCGTTCTCGCATGTGCGGTATCGGCAATGACCTCGAAGGCCAGGCTCAGCAGGGCATCGCCCGCCAGAATCGCGGTCGCCTCATCGAAGGCGCGATGGACGGTGGGCTGGCCACGGCGCAGGTCGTCGTCATCCATCGCCGGCAGGTCATCGTGAACCAGTGAATAGGCATGGACAAGCTCCAGAGCGGCCGCAGTGGCATCCAGCGCTGCACGCCCTGCCTCGTCCTCATCGCCTCCCAGCGCACGTCCGGCAGCGTACAGCAGGACAGGCCGCAGTCGCTTGCCACCTCCCAGCACGCTGTAACGCATGGCCTCTTCCAGCCGATCACTGACCGCCGCCCCCGCTGGACTGAGCAATGCCTCGAGCACGGCCTCGCTACGCGCCTGCCCACCACGAATCAATTCGCTTGCCTGCGGCGGACGGCATGGCTTGCGTCGTCGATGCACCTGACATCACCAATCGTTCTCCTCATCCCCTGCGCCGACGGAACTGCCGGGCATCTCGGGCGCTTCGAATGCAGTGGACACCAGCGTGCCATCAGGCCCTTCGACCAAGGCCTGCAGACGCAGCTCGGCGTCGTCGAGCCGTCGTTGTGCTTCACGCGCCAGACGCACTCCCTCCTCGAAAGCGCCCAATGACGCTTCCAGCGACATGTCGCCGGCTTCCAGTTGCGTCACCAATCCCTCGAGACGCGCAAGGGTGGCGGCGAAATCCTGCGGCGCTTCCTGTTCGGCCATGAGTGCTCTCGCTGATCAGACCGGGCTGAACCGCTGTGCATTTTTCATGCTGACCGATTGGACATTTCAACCGGGGCCCGCACCAGCTGTGATATTCTTTGCCCCCCTGTTGACAGCACGCCCCGCTGTTTTTCTGGCATTTTCTAAAGGCGTGACACGCCAGCAGGACATGAAAAAGACCAAACGAACAGAAACGTCGGCATGACCGGCGAGAGGGTTGATTCGACAATGGCCAAGACGTCCCTGGACAAGAGCAAGATCAAGATTCTATTGCTCGAGGGTGTCCACCAATCCGCCGTGGATAACTTCCTCAACGCGGGTTACACCAACATCGAGCTGCTTCAGACCTCGCTCGCCGAGGACGAACTGATCGAGAAGATCCGTGATGTGCACTTCATCGGCATCCGCTCCCGCACCCAGCTCAACGAGCGCGTGATCAGCGCTGCCGAGAAGCTCACCGCCATCGGCTGCTTCTGCATCGGCACCAATCAGGTCGATCTGGAAGCTGCACTCAAGCGCGGCATCCCGGTCTTCAATGCGCCCTACTCCAATACCCGCTCCGTCGCCGAGCTGGTACTGGCAGAAGCGATCATGCTGATGCGTGGCGTGCCGGAAAAGAGCGCCAAGGCGCACCGTGGCCAGTGGATGAAAACTGCCAAGAACAGCCATGAAGTCCGGGGCAAGACACTGGGCATCGTCGGCTACGGCAGCATCGGCTCGCAGCTGTCCGTACTGAGCGAATCTCTCGGTCTGGATGTCATCTACTATGATGCGGTCACCAAGCTGGGCATGGGCAATGCCCGCCAGGTGGCAAGCCTGGAAGAACTGCTGGCGCGCGCTGACATCGTCACCCTGCACGTCCCGGAAATCCCCTCCACCAAGTGGATGATGGGCAAGCAGCAGTTCGCGCTGATGAAGCAGAACAGTGTCTTCATCAACGCCGCTCGCGGTACCACCGTGGTGATTGAGGACCTCGCCGAAGCCCTCTCCAGCGGCAAGCTGCTGGGCGCGGCCATCGACGTCTTCCCGGTCGAACCGAAAGGCAATGGTGAAGAGTTCGTCTCCCCGCTTCGCGAGTTCGACAATGTCATTCTGACGCCGCACGTGGGTGGTTCCACCATGGAAGCTCAGGAAAACATTGGCGTGGAAGTGGCGGAGAAGCTGGTGACCTACTCCGACAACGGCACCACCATCGGCTCCGTCAACTTCCCGGAGGTCGCGCTGCCGGCCCACCCGGAGAAGCACCGTCTGCTGCACATCCACGACAACGTGCCGGGCGTGATGTCTCACATCAACCGCGTACTGTCCGAGGAAGGCATCAACATTTCCGGCCAGTACCTGCAGACCAACAATACCGTCGGTTATGTGGTCATCGATGTCGACAAGGCCTACGGCAAGAAGGCACTCGAGGCCCTCAAGACCGTCGACCATACGCTGCGCATTCGTACTCTCTACTCGGAAGCTGATTTCGAAGGGTGAATCCGTCAGCGGTCTGACAATGGCGTACCCGCAACCGCCCAGTTTTCCGGCTCGACTTCCTGCAGTACGATCCATACCGACTCCTTGCGCACCTCCAGTACGCGAGCTGTCTCACAGGTCAAGGCTTC
This sequence comes from Cobetia sp. ICG0124, assembly GCF_004006355.1. Lineage (NCBI taxonomy): Bacteria > Pseudomonadati > Pseudomonadota > Gammaproteobacteria > Oceanospirillales > Halomonadaceae > Cobetia > Cobetia sp. ICG0124. Next base: position 3,265,642 of record NZ_CP024893.1, read on the forward strand.
GACCAGTTCCCGTTTCTGTGCCTCTGTCTTGCCACTGATGAATTCCGCACGAATCATGGGCATGCTTTCGACTTCCTTATATGTTCCACGTGAAACATCTTTCAAGCGTAGCGCGTATCGCCCAACAGCACGCGTTCGACACGCCCGGTCAACTGCATGCCGAGCAGTGGCGTATTATGTCCAGCACTTGCCAGCGTCTCGCTGGAGACACGCCATTTCTGCTCCATATCAATCACCGCGAGATCACAATACTCACCTTCCTTCAGCATGCCCCCCTTGAGCCCGAAGCGCCGGGCGCTGAACGTCAGGGTCTCGATCAGGCGCGGCAGCTTGATCATCTCGGCCTTGACCAGCGCCAGCCCAAGCGGCAGCACGGTTTCCAGACTGGTCATGCCGGGCTCGGAGACCGCGAAAGGCGCACATTTCGCGGCCGCCTCATGTGGCAGGTGGTCACTGACGATCGCATCGATGGTGCCATCGGCGACAGCGGCACGAAGTGCCTCACGATCGTCGGCACTGCGCAGAGGCGGCTGAAGATGGAAGTTGGCATCAAAGCCTTCCAGCTGCTCATCGGTCCAATGCAACTGGGCGATCGAGACATCCGCGGTGATATCCAGCCCTCGGGCCTTGGCATCACGCACCAGCTCCACCGCGCGAGCACTGGAAAGCAGCGAGACATGCGCCCTCACGCCGGTCTGCTCGATCAGCAGCAGCCATTGGGTCAGCGCGATGGTCTCTGCCGATTCGGGAATTCCTGCCAATCCGAGGCGTGACGCGATGGCCCCCTCGTGCGCGCACCCCTGCCCCGCCAAGGTGGCTTCCTGTGCCTGGAAGACCACCGTGATATCGAAGGTGCGTGCATATTCCAGACAACGTCGCAGCACACCAAGATCACGGATCGGCCTGCGCAGGTTGGTCAAGGCGACACAACCGGCGGACTTGAGTGCGGCCATGTTGGCGAGCAGCTCCCCTTCCAGCCCCTGGGTCAGCGCTCCCAGGGGGGCCACCCTGACACCTGCCACATCGCGAGCGCGATCAAGCAGGGTGCGCACGTGAGAGGCACTGTCGAGCACCGGACTGGTATCCGGACGAGGCAGGATGACGCTGTATCCCCCTGCCAGTGCCGCGGCCGATTCACTGGCCAGGCTGCCCTTGTAGCGCGGTCCGGGATCACGCAGATGGGCCCCCAGGTCAGCGAAGGCCGGCACGACAAGCTTGCCCGAGAGGTCCTGCTGCTCATCCGCGACGAAGCCACGCGGTGGCGCACCGATCGCGACCAGACGCCCCTCTTCGAGGTGCAGGTCATACTGGCCATCGCGGCCACTGGAGGGGTCGATGACCCGAGCATTGATGAGGCTGAGTTTCATGCTCCAGCTCCTCGAGAACGTTCATTTCTGCGCTCAGCGCGCGCCTTCATCTGGCCTGATACCGCCATCGACAGCACCGCCATCCGGACGGCGATGCCATTGGTGACCTGATCGAGGATCAGCGAGCGCGGACCATCCGCGACGGCGGACTCGATCTCGACACCTCGATTGATGGGTCCCGGATGCATCACTACCGCCTCAGGATGCGCGTGGGCGAGGCTTTCGCGGGTCAGGCCGTAGCGACGATAGTATTCCGACTCCGAGGGCAGCAGCGCGCCATCCATGCGCTCCTTCTGCAGACGCAACATGATGACGACATCGACATCCTTGAGCCCGGCTTCAAGCTCGGTGAACACCTGGCAGCCCAATGTCTCGACGCCCACGGGCAGCAGTGTCCTGGGGGCCACGACACGCACCTCGGCTGCCCCCAGGGTGTTGAGTGCCAGAATCTGCGAGCGCGCGACTCTCGAATGCAGGATGTCACCGACGATGGCGACGCGCAGGTTGGCAAAATCACCCTTGTGGCGACGAATGGTCAGCATGTCGAGCATCGCCTGGGTCGGGTGGGCATGACGCCCGTCACCGGCGTTGATGATCGCCACATGGGGCGTGATCTGGCTGGCGATAAAGTGCGCCGCGCCCGAGTCACCATGGCGCACCACGAAGGCATCCGCCTGCATGGCCTCGAGATTGACCAGCGTGTCCATCAGTGACTCGCCCTTGGCTGCGGAAGACGTCTTGATGTCCAGGTTGAGCACATCCGCCGACAGGCGCTTGGCGGCGAGCTCGAAGGTGGCCCGGGTACGCGTGGAGTTCTCGAAGAACAGATTGGCCACCGTACGCCCCCGCAGCAGAGGCACCTTCTTGACCTCGGCATCACCGATGCCGCGGAAGTGATCCGCCGTGTCGAGAATCTCGGTCAGGACTGCACGCGGCAAGCCTTCGATATCCAGGAAGTGGCGCATACGCCCCTGCTCGTCAAGCTGGACCTGGGACGGGGAGGCCGCACGCACCTCTGCGCTGGCCTGGGTGAGATCGAACAGGTTCATGCCGCACTCTCCCCGGTATCCACCAACGTCAGACGCAAGGCATCCGGCCCTTCCAGCTTGATGCGCTTGCCGGGCGCCAGGGCCAGACTGGCGCCCAGCGCATCCGGCTGAACCGGCAGTTCACGCCCCGGCAGCTCCAGCAGACAGGCCAGCAATACGCGTCGTGGACGCCCGTAATCGAACAGTTCATTGAGCGCAGCACGCACGGTGCGACCACTCATCAACACATCGTCGACCAGCAGAAGATCGCGATTCTCGATATCCGGCAGCTGTGAGCCCTTGCCGGCGTCCGGCAACCCCTTGTGCCCGAAATCATCTCGCCAGAAACCGATGTCCAGCGTCGCCAACGCTTCGCTGAGCCCCAGACGCTCACGCAGTGCCTGGGCAATCCATACCCCGCCGGTATGAATGCCGACAGGAATCAGCCGCTCACGCTCGATCTCACGACGCTCGAACAACAACTCGAGCTCTTCGGTCATCGCCTCGAGAAGCGCTTCCACATCGGGCAGCGTCTCGTGGTCGTCGTGTACCTCGGAATGTTGCATGGGTATCGCATCCTCATACTTCCGCCAGCGGCGGCAGACAGACAAAAAAAACCCGCTTCCGTGAAGGAAGCGGGTGGGGTATTCAGTAACCGACAAGGTCGCCCTCGCCTCGCTGGCTTGCAAACCAGCTCTCGAGTATCAGCTGAGCGGCGAGGCCATCCACGCCATCATCACGATAGTTGCCGCGGTGACCGCGTTCACGTGCCAGCCCCTTGGCCGCCTTGGTGGAACCACGCTCATCCCACATCTCCAGCGGCTTGCCATATCGGCCGTACAGACGCTTGCCAAACTTGCGGGCACGGCTGCACATCAGGCTTTCGGTGCCGTCCAGCTCCAGTGGCAATCCCACCACGAACAGATCCGGCTGCCACTCCTCGATCAGACGAGTGACCACATTCCAGTCCGGGATACCGTCACGCACGTGCAGAGGCACCAGCGGTGAGGCCGTGCCCAGCATCTCGGTGCCCACTGCCACCCCGATACGGCGCGTACCGAAATCGAAGGCCAGTACCGTCCGGCTGACGACCCGCTCAGCCATGCCCGATCTCCCGTGACATCAGGCTCATGTTGACACCCAGCTTGCGGGCCGCTGCATCAAGGCGCGACTCGCTGTCGGCATCAAAGAGAATGCCGCTGTCGCCTTCGACGATCAGCCAACTGTTCTCCTTGAGCTCATTCGTCAGCTGGTCAGGCTCCCAGCCAGCACAGCCGAGGCAGACCATGAAATCTTCCGGCCCCTTGTTGTCGGCGATCGCCTTGAGAATATCCAGCGAGGTCGTAAGGGCCAGCTCATCCGTCACCTGCAGGCTGGAATCCCATTCCGCGGACTGGCCACGGTGCAGGATGAAGCCGCGGTCCTTGTGCACGGGGCCGCCATAATAGACGACGTCTTCCAGGCACTCGCAGCTGTCCGCCGCGATCTCGAGCTGCTCGAACAGACCACGCATGGTCAGCTTGATGGGCTTGTTGACGATGACACCCAAGGTGCCCTTTTCATCGTGATCACAGAGGTAACTCAGCGAGCCGGAAAAGTTGTCATCATCGAGATGAGGCATCGCCAGCAGGAAATGGTCTCGCAGACTTTGCATGGTCCTCCCGAGGCGTCAGGGCGCGCCAGAATCGTTGCCGGGGCCGAATCGCCAGATGCGGGTGATGGTCAGTTGGCTCATGCCCCTGAGACTCTCATCGAAGGGAGCATAGGGGGCCGCGCCATAGACCGTATCCAGAGCCGCCTGGTCGAGCTCGGCATGTCCCGAGGATTGTAACACTTCCGCGTACTCAAGCTGACCGCTGGGCAACACGACGGCACGAATGCGCAGCTCCCCGCTCAGATTGGCGGGCGCGGGATAGTGGAGATTGCCGAAGGACTGCACCGTGCCGGTCCAGTCATTGATGTAGCGAGCCCGCGCCGAGGCGCGGGCCGCCTTGCGCGAGGCCACATCACCGGCCACCTCGCGGGTCTGGCCCGAGGCCTGGATCGCCCCGACATCCTGCTCGATGGCTTCCTGCTCATTGTCCGGCGTATCCGGCAGGATCTCGGAATGCGAGACCTGCTGTGGCGAATCATTGCGGGTCGCGATGACCTCCGGGATGCGCTCCGGCAACACCAGGGGCACGGCAGCTGCCTCGGGCACCGGGGCCTCGCCGCTGACGGGAGCTCTCTGCTCACCCGCCCGGGGGGGCGTCTGACTGGCTGGCCCGGCTTGCACCGCCGCCTCACGCCCGCTTCCACTGGCCTGCTGATCCTGCTCGGCGACGACATCCGATGTGACGGCACGTGAGCTGGCCTGGCTGACCAGCGTGACGTCGAGCATCACCGGGTCAGGCAATGGCGGCACCTGAGGAGGCACCATCAGGCCACTCCCCAGCAGCCACCAGCCGACCACCGCATGCACCCCCAGTGCCGCGCCCCAGGCCACCACGCGACGATGCATCCGGGTCACCGGCACGTAGGTGATCGGATCGGTCACGCTATGGTTGACTCCCCACCACTCGACGGGTGCTGCCATGCCCCACTCCCTGTCTGCGAAACCCGACGGCAATCAAGCGGACTGCTGCGCCGTGAGGCGTGCCTCGATGGCATCCATCAGCAGCCCGGCGATGTCCGTACCGCGCTGGTCATCGATTTCACGCACGCAGGTCGGGCTGGTGACGTTGATCTCGGTGATGTAATCCCCGATCACGTCCAGACCGACGAACATCAGTCCCAGCGACTTCACCACCGGCTTGACCTGCTCGACCAGCCAGTAATCGCGATCCGTCAGCTCACGCGACTCACCACGTCCTCCAGCCGCCAGATTGCCACGCGTTTCTCCGGCGCTGGGAATGCGCGCCAGACCGAACGGCACCGGCTCACCATCGACCAGCAGGATGCGGGTATCGCCGGCACTGATCTCCGGCACGTAACGCTGTGCCATGATCTGACGCTGGCCACGCAGGGTCAGCTGCTCGATTACCGATCCCAGATTGCGACCATCTTCGGCGACGTGGAAGATACCGCTGCCGCCCATGCCATCGAGCGGCTTGAAGATGACATTGCCATGCTCCGCGTGGAAGGCGCGCAACACCTTGTCATTGGCCGAGACGGTCGTCGGCGGAATGCACTGGGTGAACTGCTGCGCGAACAGCTTCTCGTTGCAGGTCAACAGCGCGGCCGTCGGGTTGACGACCAGCACGCCTTCACGTTCGGCGAAGCCCAGCAGGTGGACCGCGTTCAGGAAGTGCTCGTCGACGGGCGGGTCCTTGCGCATCAGAATCACGTCAAGCTCGGCCAGCGGCGTCGCGACGACCTCGCCCAGCTGATAGAAGTGATCAGGATCCCGATAGACCTCGAGATCCCGCATCCGTCCCATCGCACGGCCATTCTCGAGATAGAGATCTTCCTGCTCCAGGTAATGCAACGACCAGCCACGCTGGGCGGCGGCCCACAGCATGGCCAGGGTGGTGTCCTTCTTGTAGGTGACGCTGGACATCGGGTCCATCACCACGCCGATCTTGAGCTTGCGAGCAGTCATCGAGGCAACCTTCTGACGACACTGCCGACCCAGAGCGCGGCAGATCGCCGAAGCGCTGCTGCAACAGCGTCAGCGCGACCACCGGCGCCGTCTCGGTACGCAGTATCCGTGGGCCCAGCCCCAGGACGTCACACCCCGCGCCAGCCGCCTGGGTGACTTCTTCCGGCGTGAAGCCGCCCTCAGGGCCGATCAGCAGGCTGGCACGCGTCACGCCGCCCTCGCTCTCGGCGGCATTCAGCGCCTCGGCACCGCCCGGCTGCAATATCAGGCGAAGTGGCTCATCGCGCTCATCCAGCCACTGGGCCATGGGAATCGGCGCATGCACCACCGGCACCACGCTGCGACCGCACTGCTCACAGGCGCTTGCCGCCACGCCCTGCCAATGCGCGAGTTTCTTGTCGGCGCGCTCGCCCTTGAGCTTGACGTCGCCACGCGCGGTGTAAAGCGGGGTGATGGCAGCGACCCCGAGCTCACAGGCCTTCTGGATGGCGTAATCCATGCGATCGCCCTTGGAGATCGCCTGGCCCAGATGCACTGCCAGTGGCGACTCGCTGTCATTGGCGACCGCCTCGATCACCCGCACGCTGACCCCCTTGCGGGACACCTCCTCGAGCGACACGCGCACTTCCTGCCCGTGCCCATCGAACAGCTGTGCTTCGCTGCCCACCCGGGCCCGCAACACCAGACCGAGATGGCGTGCAGGCCCCTCGGGCAGTGCAAAGGTCGCCCCGGCGCTGACATGGAGATCAAGATCGGGACAGTGCAGACGAATGGCCATGGGTCATTGCCATCTCACGGCCATTGCTGGCCGTCTCACGGATCAGTGAGCGGTGGCTTCACCCGCCTGTTGCGCTTCACGCTGCTTGCGCTGAGCGTACATGGCTTCGAAGTTGACCGGTGCCAGCATCAGCGGAGGGAAGCTGCCGCGGTTGACCAGATTGTCGACGGCTTCACGCGCGTACGGGAACAGCACGTTCGGGCAGAAGGCCCCCAGGGTGTGATCCAGCTGCTCGGCGGACAGACCGGCGATGCGGAACAGACCGGCCTGCTCGACCTCGGCCAGGAAGGCGGTGGTCTGGTCTTCACCGTTGGAGACCTGGGCGGTGACCTTGATGGACACCTCGAAGAGCTCTTCACCGACCTGCTGGTGCTCGGTATCCAGTTCCAGGCTGACCTTCGGCTGGAACGGCTGGGAGAAGACCGCCGGAGAATTCGGCGCTTCGAAGGACACGTCCTTCACATAGATGCGCTGCAGGGCGAACTGGAGCTGATCCTGAGCCTGTTCGGCACCCTGTGCCGCCTGTGCGTTCTGTTCTTCAGCCATGAGACATATCCTTGAATGTACGGAGAATTATTGTTGGGCCATCGGCCTGCTTCCCGCAGGTCGCTCAGCGAGTCACGACCGGCAGACTGTCGGCTTCCCACTGACCCATGCCACCCTTGAGCTTGACCGCCTGCTTGAAGCCGGCCTTCTCCAGGCGCGCCACCAGCGGTCCAGCGGTCTGACCATGCTTGCAGACGATGATCACCGGACGGTCCTTGTACTTGTCCAGCGGCGTGGTCGCGCTGGCAAGCTGACTGCTGGGAACATTGACGGCACCGGCGATGTGGCCGGCCTTGTATTCCTTGCTGTCGCGGATGTCGATGAAGACACCCTCTTCGCGATTGACCAGTCGCGTGGCCTCGCTGACGCTGACCCCGTGGTTGCCACGCATGGTTTCCATGACGATGAGGGCGACCAGCAGGGCGACGAAGGCGCCCACCAGCAAGGGATGATTCTGCGCGAACTGAAGCAGCTGTTCGATCATGAGACGGGCTAACTCCGCTGTGACGTGCATGCCGGTACGTACGCGGCAAAGGAAATAGACCGCTACCCGAGGTAACGGAGCCAGCATTATACATGACAGCCCCTGTCATGAATGCCCGATAGGGGAATCCAATCTTGCCGATACGCTTCCAGCACTTGCACTCGGCACCTTACCGCCTCTCTAATAGAGGTCAGAATGAGCAGGTAGTTTTATCACTACATCTTGCCTCACCCGTCATTCGTCATCACAGCGAGGAAGTCATGGCAGCTCAAGCACAAGGTCCGCGTCCCGTCGCCCTCATCATTCTCGATGGCTACGGCCACAGCGAGGAAGAGAAGGACAACGCCATTCTTGCCGCCAACACGCCGGTCATGGATCGCCTGCGCCAGCAGTATCCCAGCGATCTGATCCATACCGACGGTGGCCATGTCGGCCTGCCGGATGGCCAGATGGGCAATTCCGAGGTCGGGCACATGAACCTGGGGGCCGGGCGCATCGTCTACCAGGACTTCACCCGCATCACCAAGGCCGTGCGCGAGAATGCCCTCAAGGACAACACTGTCCTGACCGCGCCTCTCGATGCCGCCATCGCGGCTGGCCGTGCCGTGCACCTGATCGGCCTGCTGTCTCCCGGGGGCGTGCACTCCCATGAAGACCACATCCTCGCCATGGCCGATCTGGCCGCCGAGCGGGGCGCCAAGCGCATCTACCTCCACGCGATTCTCGATGGCCGCGACACCGCGCCCAAGAGCGCCGAGGCATCCATCGCGCGTGCCGATGAACACCTGGCAGGTCTCGGACTCGAGGAAGGCCGTGTCGCCACCCTCGTCGGTCGCTACTTCGCGATGGACCGTGACAACCGCTGGGACCGTGTCGAACAGGCATATCGCGTGATCGCCGAAGGGCAGGGCCTCCACGAAGCCGCCAGCGGTGTGGAAGGACTTGCCGCCGCCTACGAGCGTGACGAGACCGACGAATTCGTCAGCGCCACGCGTATCGGCGACGCCGTCCCCATGCAGGAAGGCGATGCTGCCCTGTTCCTGAACTTCCGTGCCGACCGTGCCCGCGAGCTGACCCGCGCCTTCGTCGAGCCGGACTTCTCCGGCTTCGAGCGCACGCCGCCCAAGCTGGCCCATGACGGTCTGGTGATGCTGACCCAGTACGCCGCCGACATTCCGGCGCCGGCTGCCTTCCCGCCCTCCGACCTGCCCAATACCCTGGGGGAAGTGGTCTCCAATCGCGGCCTCACTCAGCTGCGTATCGCCGAGACGGAGAAGTACGCCCACGTGACCTTCTTCTTCTCCGGCGGCCGCGAAGACGAATTCGAGGGCGAGACCCGCATCCTCGTGCCTTCACCGCAGGACGTGAAGACCTACGACGAGAAGCCGGAGATGAGCGCCGGGGAGGTTACCGACAAGCTGGTCGAGGCCATCGAATCCGGCCGTTATGATCTGATCGTCTGCAATTACGCCAATGGCGACATGGTCGGACACACCGGCAAGTTCGATGCGGCCGTCAAGGCGATCGAATATCTGGATGGCTGCGTCGGCCGCGTGGTCGAGGCGCTGGAGAAGGTCGGTGGCGAATGCCTGATCACCGCGGACCACGGCAATGCCGAGCAGATGGTGCACCCGGAGACCGGCAACCCGCAGACGGCGCACACCACCTTTGAAGTGCCGCTGATCTACGTCACCCAGCGTGACGTCAAGCTGGCCTCCGAGGGACGCCTGTGTGACCTCGCCCCGACCCTGCTGACCATGATGGGGCAGGCGGTCCCCGAGGAAATGGACGGCAACGTGCTGGTCGATTATGCCGGTGCCTGATAGCCCCTTGCAGGGCGCGCCGAGTGGCGTACCCGGCGCCTCCCCCGGTCCGGATGCCTGTCTGGCATCCGGACCGGGCAGACGCTACCGATTCTTCAAACGCCGGAGCCCTGTCTCCGGCGTTGTGCTGTCTGCCTGCCTGCTGCTCATGACTCCGCTGCTGGCCCCCTCCTCGGCACTGGCCGCGGACAGCAGCGCGACCCTGACCCAGAAGAAGCAAGCCTCCGAAGCCGACCTCAAGCGTCTCAAGCACGAGATACAGGCGATGCAGGGCGAGCTGAAGGCCACTGCCGCGCGGCGCAGCGATACGCGCAATGGCCTGGAGAAGATCGAGCGCCAGCTCAACGAGACTCGCCAGCAGACCGGCAGACTCGAGGATGAGCGCGACGACATCACGCAGCAACTGACCAGGCTCACGCGCCAGCGTGAGACCCTCATCCAGCAGCAGACGGCGCAGAAGGCTGCCGTGGCCGAGGAGATGGCCGCCCTGTATCGGCTGGGTCGCCAACCCGAATTGAAGCTGCTGCTCAATCAGGATGATCCGGCGCGTCTCGAACGCCTGCAGGTCTATCTGAATCACTTGAGCGATTCGCGCCGGCAGGCGCTTGAGCGCCTCGCCAGACTGGATGCCTCACTGGCCAGTACCCGCGCCAGTCTACTGGCACGCCAGACACGACTGGAGGAGGTGCAGCAAGGCCTCAAGCAGCAAGCCAGCAAACTGATGGCCCAGCAGAATGAGCGCGCCGCTCTGCTGCGCACCCTGGATGCCCGCTATGCCAGCCATGAGGCGAAGATCGCCGAGCTGGATCAGGACCGCGCCCATGCCAACCAGATGATCCAGACGCTCGAGAAGCGCCTCAAGGCCATCAAGAGTGCCCCGCCCCCCAGGACACGCATCACGCGTGCGATGGGCAAGATGGACTGGCCGGCCCCCGGGCGGGTCATCTCGGCCTATGGCGGGGGAGAAGGCGTCAATCGTGATGGCGTGCTGATCCAGGCGTCCCAGGGCACGCCTGTGACGGCGCCGCATGCCGGTCGTGTCGTCTTCGCGGACTGGATGCGCGGCTACGGCAACCTGTTGATCATCGACCACGGCGACAACGTGCTGACGCTCTACGCACATCTGGCAAGCTTCAGCGTCGGCCCCGGTGACAGCCTGTCACGCGGCCAGCAGCTGGGGAGTGTCGGCAGCAGTGGTGGCCGTGACGGTGCCGCGCTGTATTTCGAAGTACGCCGCGCCGGCAAGCCCGTCAACCCGCAACGCTGGCTGTCGAGCCGCTGAGCCAGTCAGCCATGGCGCAACATGGCGACAGGCTAGGCGGCAGGTACCCGGGCGGGATATGCTCGCAGTCATCCGTGACTGCGAGCGTCGGGGTCGCCTCTTCCCCTCTGGCTGAACTGCCAGGCGCTTCGGCATCAGTCGAGCCAGTCTCCGTCGAGAAGGAAATCGCATGTCCGCATCGTCGTCATTCCGTCCTGCCCCGCGTCGCCTGCGTCAGCTGGCGGTCAGCGTGCCGCTGAGCCTTGTTCTGCTGGGCGGCGGAGTGCCGGCCCATGCTGAAGATGGGCCAATGGCCTGCCGCTGGAGGAACTGCGCACCTTTGCCGAAGTCTTCGAGCGCATCAAGCGCACCTATGTGGATGAAGTGGATGACCGCACGCTGCTCAAGAATGCCATGCGTGGCATGCTGGCAGGGCTGGACCCGCACTCGGCGTATCTGGATCAGGATGACTGGCAGGACCTGCGCGAGAACACCGATGGGGAATTCGGCGGTATCGGCATCGAGGTCGGCATGGAGGAGGATGGCCAGCTGACCATCATCGCCCCCATCGACGACACCCCGGCCTCACGTGCCGGCCTCCAACCACGTGACGTGATCCTCAAGATCGACGACACGCCGATGGAGGGTCTGTCGATGACGGAATCCGTCAAGCTGATGCGTGGCGAGGAAGGATCGACCATTCGCCTGCTGGTACTCTCGGAAGGCGCCGACATGCCCCGCGAGGTCGTGCTCAAGCGGGCCATCATCAAGAGCAGCAGTGTCAGTCAGCGCCTGCTGGAGCCGGGATATGGCTACCTGCGCGTCAGCCAGTTCCAGAGCGCGACGGGCGATGAGGCGAAACGCGCCCTTGCGGAGCTGCGCGAGGAAAGCGGCGATGTCGCGCTGAAGGGTCTGGTGCTGGATCTGCGCAACAACCCCGGGGGGCTGCTGTCAGCGGCCGTCGAGATAAGCGACCTCTTCCTCACGAGCGGCCGCATCGTCTATACCGAAGGGCGCCTGCCGGACAGCGAGCTGTCCTTCTCGGCCAGAGCCGAGACACCGGCCGGTGATACGCCGCTGGTGGTATTGATCAACGGCGGGACGGCCTCAGCTGCGGAAATCGTCTCAGGTGCCCTGCAGGACCAGCGCCGCGCCATCATCATGGGCACCGAGAGCTTCGGCAAGGGCTCGGTACAGAACGTGATGCCACTGGGCAACGGCGACGGCCTCAAGTTGACCACGGCACTCTACTTCACGCCCAACGGGCGCTCGATCCAGGCAGAGGGCATCCGCCCGGATGTCGAGGTGGTGCGCGGACGACTGGAGCGCGACACGCGGCGTGATTTCAGCGTACGCGAGGCGGATCTCGACGGACGTCTCGACAATGCCAATGGCGACTCATCGACGCCTTCCAGCAAGGCACCGGACAGCCCGGTGGTCGCCGAAAGTGATTACCAGCTGGGGGAAGCACTCAACCTGCTCAAGGGCATGAACGTGCTGGGTCGCAGCGCGGCTCTCAAGGCCACGCTTCCCGCCACCTCGGAGCAATCACTGTCAGCGTGGTCGGCAGCTCTCCGGCAACTCCCCACGCTCCCCCATCGCCTGGCGCATCAGCAGGCGCTTGAGCTCGACGCTGCCATCCACCCAGCCAAGTCCCAGGTTACGCACCAGGCGTACCCCCGGCTTTCGGCTGCCGAACAGCAGGCGGAAGCCATCCATCATCTTCAGCATCACGGCATTGTCGCTGCGCCGGCGTCGACGATAGCGCTTCAACCAGCGCTCATCGCCCAGTGCGACGCCGCGGCGGTGCCCATCCAGCAGTTCTTCCGCCAGCACGGCGACATCCATCAGGCCAAGATTGACCCCCTGCCCCGCCAGCGGGTGAATGGCATGCGCGGCATCCCCCACCAGCGCCAGCCCCGGCAGCACATAATCCTGCGCATGACGTTGATGCAACGGGAAGCTGAAGCGCTCGGCACTGTATTCCACCGTGCCGAGCTTTCCCTCGAAGGCTGCTTCGAGCTCATGACAGAAGTCCGTCTCGGGCAATGCCAGCAGGCGCTCGGCTTCCTGCGGAGTGGTGGACCAGACGATGGAGCAATGGCGCTGGGCGCCGGATGCCTCGCCCTCGGGATGTGCCAGGGCGGAATTGACCGCCAGCGGCAGGAAGGCCAGCGGCCCGGAGGGCAGAAAGCGCTGGCGGGCGACGCCCTGATGCGAATGCGCCGTGCGCACCGTGGTGACCAACGCCACCTGGCCGGTATCGTGCTCACGGGTCTCGATGCCCGCCAGCTCACGCAGACGGGAACGCGCCCCGTCAGCCGCCACCACCAGCCCCGCCGCGACACTGCTACCGTCGCTCAGTGTCAGGCTTGCTGCCTCGGCCCCCTCAAGTTGGTAAGCACTTACCACCAAGGCTGACCCCGTCCTGGGCAATCCCAGACCGCTGACCCGGACACCATAACGGCGCGTGATCGAGGGACACCGGGAAATCGCTTGCTCAAGCGCGGCCTGAGTGACCCGATTCTCGACGATGTGCCCAAGCTCCGACACGCCGCTTTGCTCGGCACTGAAGCCTATCTCGCCATTGCCTTCGGCATCCCAGACCTGCATGCCGGTATAGGGCATCAGACGACTCTGTGCGATGTCCTTCCAGACCCCCAGGCCGCTGAGCAATTGACGCGAAACCGGCGTCAGCGCACTGACACGCGGCTCCGGTGCCAGCGCCGGCTGCCAGTCGACGATGCCCTCGCGACCCTCGATCAGAAGGACGCGCAGGCCGCCCTGCCCCAACAGCAGCGCCAGCGTGGCGCCGACGATACCGGCGCCCACGATGGCGACATCCACCTCATGCGGTGCATCCAATCTCCGATGCTCGTTCATGCCTGCTCCCTGTTGGCAAGTACTCGCCACGCCTAGCGCTCAATGCCCATCGAGCGCCTTGCCAGCAGGCGCTTGAGCGGTGACACCAGATTCAGGCCGATCAGCCCTGCCGCCCGAGCATGCCCCAGCCAACGACTCTCGACGCCGAACAGGCGGATCAAGCCATCACTGAACAGCACGACATTGTCGCGGTCCGCGCCGCGCCGCGACTCGAAATCACTCAGCACGCTGACATCGCCAGCGGCATCACCACGTGCCTGTCCCGCCGCGATGGCGGCCACCAGATCCGTCACGCCGCGCAGCGCCAGATTGAAGCCCTGCCCTGCCACCGGATGCAGCGAGTGAGCGGCATTGCCGAGCACCGCAAGTCCGGGACGTGTCCCCTCGCTGGCACGTATCAACGACAAGGGATAGGCATGGCGCTGCCCGACCCGCCGGAAACGGCCGGCCCGCTCGCCGAAGGCAGCCTGAAGCGCCTTGAGAAACTCGGGCTCCGGCATGTCCATCAGCGCAGCCGTCTCGTCAGGAGAACGCGTCCAGATCAACTCCATTCGACGGCCACCCAGCGGCAGCAGCGCCATCGGTCCTTCGCTGGTGAAACGCTCATAGGCCACCCCCGCGTGGGGCTGGCTCATCTCGACGGTGGCGATCAGCGCCTGTTGTTCGTAGGCATGCGTCTCGCTATGGATGCCGAGACGCTCCTTGAGCCCCGAGCGCCCGCCATCTGCCAATACGGTCAGTCCCGCCTCGATCAGGCGACCATCCTCCAGCAGCAGGCGGTGCCCCTGCGCACTGACGCTGATCTGCGCCACGCGTGCCGGGCAGTACCAGGTCAGCGGCAGTTCCGCCAGACGCCGATGGAGCACGCGCCCCATCCAGGCATTGGGGATCACATGCCCCAGCGCGGGAACCCCCAGTTCCTCGGCCCGCATGCGTGTGGCCCCGAGATGGCCGCGCTCGCTGACATGGATGGTACGAATCGGCGTGGCGTGCTCACGCATCGCCTCCCACAGCCCGAAGGCGATGAAGCGCTGGCGTGAACCGGCAGCGATGGCACTGGCTCGCGCATCGAAACTGGGCTGGAAACGCCCGGTATCCTCCGCATCAAGGGTGCAAGGGCACAGGCCAGGCTCGCGCCCACCAGGCCACCACCGATGATGACGACATCGAATCGCTCCGGCGCAGACGTTACCGGGGATGCTGCCGCTGGCTCACTCATGATGTCAGGCTCCTTCGCGCATCAGTGCCTCGATGGCCTCGACGGATTTGGGAACCGTGGCGCTCAGCACTTCGTGCCCGTCCGCGGTGACCACCACATCGTCCTCGATGCGAATCCCGATCCCTCGATACTCGGCTGGAATGTCACTGGCGTCCGGCACATAAAGCCCCGGCTCGACCGTCAGCACCATGCCGGGCAGCAACGGACGCGGCTCACCGTTCTCGCGGTAACTGCCGACATCGTGCACATCCAGTCCCAGCCAGTGCGAGGTGGAGTGCAGATAGAAGCGGCGATAGGCCTCATCGGCGATCAACGCCTCCACTTCACCTTGCAGCAGGCCCAGTTCGACGAGGCCGGCGGTCAGGTCATGCACCACCTGTTGGTGAATGCCCACCAACGTCGCTCCCGGCACCACGGCGGCCACTGCACGTTCCTGGGCCTTGAGCACGATCTCGTAGAGACGCTTCTGGGGCTCGCTGAAGTGGCCATTGACGGGGAAGGTACGGGTGATGTCGCCGGCATAGAGTGCGTACTCCGCGCCAGCATCGATCAGCACCAGCTCGCCATCGATCAGCGGAGCACGGTTCTCGATGTAATGGAGCACGCAGGCATTCACGCCACCACCGACGATGCTGGTATACGCGGGTGCCGGGGCGCCCTGCCACTGGAATTCATGCTCGATCTCGGCCTGCAGATGATACTCGTGCAGCCCGGGGCGGCTGGCCCGCATGGCACGGATGTGGGCGCGAGCGGAAATCTCCGCCGCGTGACGCATCAGCGCCAGCTCACGCTCATCCTTGATCAGGCGCTGCTCATGCAACAGCGGGGCGAGGTCTTCAAAGGCGACCGGCGGGCGGGCACCACGACGCACGGCCGCGGCCAGCTCCTCGCGCAGCGATTGCGCCAGCGCCAAGGCTTCGTCGTCCTCGAACAGCACGAAGAGACGCCCACGGCCATCCAGCAGACCGGCCATGACATCCTCACGCTGATCATTGGTGAAGGCCTGGTCGAATCCCGCCTGCGTCACGGCCCCTTCGGCACCGATACGGATACCGGTCCAGGCTTCCGCCAGCGGATCCTTTTCCTGACAGAACAGTACGCTCTCGCCTTCCGCGCGCCCCGGCAACAGCAACAATGCCGCTTCCGGTTCCGGCCAGCCGGTCAGGTAATGAAAGTCACTGTTCTGACGGAAGGTGAACCCACTGTCACGATTGCGCTGTGCCAGGCCGGACGACAACACCAGTACCGCGGCATCACTAGGCAGCTGCGTCATCAGACGCTGGCGACGCGCCGAGAAGTCATCAGCAGTCAGCGCCGCCGGCGCAGGCAGGATTTCAGGGACGATCATGGCGTTCTCCGTCGGGGTCCTCAGTGAGTGTCGTTGCGCGAGCTGACCCCGAGACTGCCTTCAAGTCCGCCTTCCGGCAACTGATCGTCACTGGGCTTCTCGACGTCCGGGTTGCCCGGGTGCTGCTCGGTATACAGCAGCAGGGCCGCCATGCGCACGTGGTCGGCCAGCGCGAACAGATCCGCCTCGTCCTCGGCATTGTCGTCATCCAGGTCCTCGGCGTTGGCCAGGCCGCTCGAGATGGCCTCGACATCGCTCAGCGCATCACGCAATGCCTGGCTCCAGCCCTTGCGGACCTCGCCATCGACGCCTGCCAGCTCTTCCTGGAAGCCCAGCGTCCACTCACGCAGGCTCTGGCCACGCTCGGCCAGGGAGAACATGTCGTCCGGCAACAGCGGCTCGAAGCTCATCTCGCTGGCCGCCAGGCGCTCCTGGTTGCGCGTGCGCCAGCTGAGGAACACCTCGCCCGCTTCACGGGTGGCCGGTTGCTCCACTCCCAATGCGGCACAGACGCGGCTCAACCAGTCTTCCGCGCTGATGTCATCCATCGCCAGGGCAGCGACCAGCTGTCCATCAAGGAAGGAAGGGTTGTTCAGGCTGCCGTGAACCAGGAACTGGTCCGCGACGAGAGAGAAGTCGAAGGTATCGTTGATGATGGCCATGGTGCGGGTCCATTGAGTCGGTGAGAAGACAGCCGCACTGCGCAGCGCGTTGACCCTCCAGAAGCGGCTCTCTATAGTGGCTCGAGAATGCCCCCATCTTACCGCACTGGCCCTCCTTCTGGCTTGCCGTCCTCACTGCGAGGTGACGCCCAGTCAAGGACGCCGCCGTCAATCAGGACGACGCCGGACATGGCCCGAGAGGACTGACATGAGCGACTCCACGACTCCCCGCAATACCACCGAGATCAGCCTGCTCGGCCGCAGCTATACCGTCAGCTGCCAACCCGGCGAGGAAGATGGTTTGACCCGTGCGGCGGCCTACCTGGATCTCGCCATGCAAGGCATCCAGCAACGTGGCAATACCATCAGTGCCGACAAGGTCGCCCTGATGGCCGCGCTCAACATCTCTCACGAACTGATCAACAGCCGCGACAGCGAACGCGCCATGCAGCAGGATTTCGAGACACGCCTCACGGCGCTGGATCGCCAGCTGGATGCGGCCCTCAAGCAGGTACCAGCCGAGTCTGTCCAACGTGCGAAGGCGCGTGCTGATGAAGCAAAAAACGCTTGAGAATCAAACAACTGATAAATTTCAGCAACAGTCTGTTCCCGACAGGATTAAGCCTTGGGCCGGCAGACGGGGTTTGGTAGACTGAAGGAGTTCTCTGGGGTGTACGACAGTTGCCGATGTCCCTCGAGCTTATAAGCTATTCCCAGGGAGTCCACTGCGCAGTGCTGTGTGCATGTCCGTGCGTCGGAAAGCCTGATGCGCTGCGCGGGACTACCCACCTTGAACCGCTGGGTTCAAGGGCCCCCGGTAACACCGGCACCTTGGAGAACCCTGTCTGACGGAGAATGTCAGGCATGCTCAAACCCCCTGCGGCTCGCGCCGCCCTCGCGAATCACTATTCGCCTCCCTCGCTTTCACGTGATGTCACGCTCTGGCCATTGTCCAGCGAGCTTGATCACCCCACTGCGGATCGCCGCGCCCTGAGACGCTTGCTACGCCAACGGCGACGCCAGTTGACGGCCCCCGAGCGCCGTAATGCCGAGCAGGCCCTGTTGCGACGACTGAAGCGTCTGCCGGAACTGCTGCGTGCCCGGGACATCGCCCTGTACCTGCCCAATGATGGCGAGATCGACGCCACCCGTCTGTGCCGATGGCTGCAACGTCGGGGAGCACGCGTCTATCTACCGGTCCTGCGACCCTTCGCGGTCAACTCACTCTGGTTCGTCCGCTACGACGACCATACCCCACTGGTGAGCAATCGCTTCGGCATCGCCGAACCTGACACGCGCTTCGGAGCCCACAAGGGCCGACGCCTGCCGGCCTGGGCATTGGATATCGTGCTGATGCCGCTGGTGGGGTTCGATGAGGCTGGCGCACGGATCGGCATGGGGGGCGGTTTCTATGACCGCAGCTTCGCCTTCACCCGTCGCGCCGGGCCAAGACCGAGGTTGATCGGCCTCGCCCATCACTGTCAGAAGGTGCCGGCCTTGCCGGTACAAGCCTGGGACATACCGCTGGATGCCATCGTCAGTGATCGCGAGATCGTGCGCCCAGGCCGCGAAGGCGGCAGTGCACGATTCAGGAACCCATGACGGTCTGGGCGTAGCCGGTGGCGACGACACCAATCCCGAAAATGAATACCAGGGCCATGACCAGATCGGGCTTGCGTTTCATGAGAGCGGGCTTCTTCTTATATCGTCAGTGGCTTTCGCGTGACGGTTGTCGATGACTGTCTTCCTGACAGTGCCCACGATGATAGGCATCTGACCTGCGTATGACAATCACCATGCAGCCGTATGAATGAACGTTTTTCCACGCTCATGACAGGAAAAGGCGATAGGCCGGATTGTCGCTTTCCTTCCAGAAGCGATAGCCGATCTCCGCGAAATACTTCTCGACCTCGGCGCGATCCCCATTGGGCACCTGCATGCCGATCAGGACTCGCCCATGGGACGCGCCGTGATTGCGATAGTGGAACAGCGAGATGTTCCAGTCCGCAGGCAGATGGGTCAGGAAGTTCATCAGGGCACCAGGACGTTCCGGGAACTCGAAGCGATAGACCTCCTCCTCGAGGTCGCTGCTGGTGCGCCCCCCGACCAGATGACGCGTGTGCAGCTTGGCCAGCTCGTTGTCGGTGAGATCCTCCACCGCGTAGCCCGCCTCACGCAGCTTCTCGACCACCGCTGCGCGGTCTTCCCCGCCCGGCTTGACCTGAACACCGACGAAGACGTGCGCCTCCTCCGGGTTGGCATAGCGGTAGTTGAACTCGGTGACCATGCGCTTGCCGATCACCTTGCAGAACTGCTTGTAGGCCCCGGGGCGCTCCGGCAAGGTGACCGCCAGAATGGCTTCCCGCTGCTCGCCGAGCTCGGTGCGCTCGGCGATGTGCTGCAGGCGATCGAAGTTGGTATTGGCCCCGGAGTTGATGCAGACCAGCGTCTGCCCTTCCGCGCCAGTCTGCTGGATGTACTTCTTGAGGCCCGCCAGCGACAGAGCGCCGCTGGTCTCTGACACGGCGCGCGTGTCCTCGAAGATATCCTTGACCGCCGCGCACATCTCATCGGTATTGACGGTGATCACTTCATCGACGGTATGGCGGATGATCTCGAACGGCGCCTCGCCGATCTGCGCCACGGCCACTCCCTCGGCGAACACGCCGACCTGGTCCAGCACCACACGCTCGCCGGCCTCCATGGCCGCCTTGAGGCAGGCCGCATCCTCAGCCTCGACACCGATGACACGAATGTCCGGACGCAGATACTTCACGTAGGCCGCGACACCGGCAATCAGGCCACCGCCGCCCACCGGCACGAAGATCGCATCGATCTTGCCCGGGTGCTGACGCAGGATCTCCATGCCCACCGTCCCCTGCCCGGCGATCACGTCCGGGTCATCGAAGGGCGGAATGAAGGTGTAGCCATGTTCTTGCATCAATGCCTGGGCATGCGCGAGCGCCTCGGGAAAGGCATCGCCCTTGAGCACCACGCGTGCGCCGCGTTCACGCACCGCCTGCACCTTGATCTCCGGTGTGATACGCGGCATGACGATGACGGCCTTCACGCCCATCAGCTTGGCTGCCATCGCCAGCCCCTGGGCATGGTTGCCCGCCGAGGCGGCAATCACGCCACAGGCCTTCTGCTCATCGCTCAGCTGCGCCATCTTGTTGTAGGCGCCGCGAATCTTGAAGGAGTAGACGGGCTGCAGGTCTTCCCGCTTGATGAAAATCTGGTTGCTGAAACGACGTGACAGCATCGGGGCTGACGAGAGCGGGGTTTCATGGGCGGCTTCATAGACACGAGCCGACAGGATTTTCTTGACGTAGTGTTCGAGCATTATAGGAATGTCCTGATGTGTCGCAGCGCGGGCCGCATGGGTGCGACCGAACCCCCATTGTTATCAGACCGCCGGCGAGAGCGTCCAGCGCCATCGCGACGTTTGCCGTTATAATGTGGCGTTTTCTCGCGTTGCGTCGCCCGGCCACTCTCCACCCCTGCCCCACCGACCCGAGGTATGACATGACCCAGGATGAGCTGAAGCAAGCCGTGGCCCGCGCTGCCCTTGATGAGATCCGCCCGCTGCTGAACCGCGACACCATCATCGGCGTCGGCACCGGCTCCACCGCCAACCTGTTCATCGATGCTCTGGCGGAGGTTCGCCACGACTTTGCCGGCGCCGTCGCCAGCTCCGAAGCCACTGCCCAGCGCCTCAAGGGCCACGGCATCGACGTCTACGAGCTCAACCATGTGGGCACCGTGCCGGTGTACGTGGATGGTGCCGACGAGATCGATCCGCGTCTGGCGATGATCAAGGGCGGTGGTGCGGCGCTGACCCGCGAGAAGATCGTCGCGGCCTGCGCTGAGCGTTTCGTGTGCATCGCCGATGGCTCGAAGCAGGTCGACATCCTCGGTGGCTTCCCGCTGCCGGTGGAAGTCATTCCGATGGCACGTTCCTACGTCGCGCGCGAACTGGTCAAGCTGGGCGCGGACCCGGTCTATCGTGAAGGCGTTCTGACGGACAACGGCAACCGCATCCTCGATTGCTACAACTTCCTGATCGAAGACCCGATCACCATGGAAGCCCGCATCAATGCCATCGTCGGCGTCGTCACCAATGGTCTGTTCGCCGCCCGTGGCGCCGATGTACTGCTGGTCGGTCGCGAGACAGGTGTCGAGCGCATCACTGCCTGAGGAGAGCCCGGTGCTGATGGCAGACAGCCTGCCGATCAGCTCTCCGACGACCATCACGCTGGATAGTGGCGTCAAGGTGCTGCTCAAGCCGGACCACAGCTGGGAGTATCTGCTGGACAGGTGTCAGCTTCCAGGTGTCAGACGCCAGAGCAGCCAGACGAAAAACGGGAAGCCCTGAGGGGCTTCCCGTTTCTGTTTGCGCGCCGGTCGCTCATCGAGAGCGAAGCGGTGATCAGAACTTGTAGTTGATGCTGAAGTAGTTGCCGAAGCCGGTGGTGTCCTGACGCACGCCGGTGGCGGTGGAGCCATCGGTGAAGAACGCCATGTTGTTGTAGTACTTCAGGCCGTAACCCACCGCGAAACGCTGGGTGTGGTAGTAGATGCCGTTGAACCACTCCATGCTGTTGATGCTGCGACCGTCCTGGCTGCCCACTTCATCGGCATCGAACTTGTAGTCCAGATAGCCCTGATAGGCGATGAAGCTACCGTCCTCGAAGTTGACGAACGGCTTGAACCAGTTGGTGGACGCCATGTAGCCGTCCCACTTGCTCTCGTCTTCACCGCCGTAGTTCTCACGCACGTAGCGGGCGTAGAGGTTGAAGCCCATCTTGCCGAACCATGGCACCTGCACATCGCTGCCCAGACCGACATAGTGCTCCCACAGACCGCCGAATGCGCCGTTGTCACCGATGTTGGTGACGGTGGCGATGTAAAGCTCGTCCACCGGGCCGAAGGACAGGTCGTGACCGGTCATGGCGTCCAGCGAGAAGCGCGGGGCCAGCTTGGCGAAGAAGTTGTCGCCGCCATTGAGGTCATCCGAGCTGTCATCGAAGATGTCGAAGAAATCGACATAGCCGTAGAGATCGACGATGCCCGAACGGCCTCCGAATTCCATTTCCAGATAGGTATCTTCACTGTTGCGGAACGGCAGACGGTTGTCCTCGCTGCGCATCAGATTGAAGGTCAGCCACTTGTAGTCATTGGCGTGGATGTCGCCATTGAAATCGGTGGCCTGGGCTGGCGCGGCAGCCGTCAGGAGGGTAGTGGCGGCCAGTGCACTGGCCGCGACGGTCTTGAGCATAGTCATCGCGAAATGATCCTGTCTTGAGTAATCAACTGTTCTGAATTGTTGTGGTTCGGGCTGCGCCGGATTTGCAAAGGGCGCGATGTTAGCACTTCCTCGCAAAAACGATAGGGCGACGTTTGGCGGATCGCCCATCCACTGTGAGATGGGCGACATCCCGATCAGGCCGCCAGCGCCAGGAAGAAGCCGGCGATCGCCGCCGACATCAGATTGGAAAGCGTACCGGCCAGTACCGCCTTGAGACCCAGACTGGCGATCTCATGCCGGCGCGTCGGGGCCAGGCTGCCCAACCCGCCGAGCAGAATGGCGATGGACGACAGGTTGGCGAAGCCGCACAGCGCGAAGGACAGCACAGCCATGGTGTAGGGCGTCATCACCGCACCCGTGGCGGCCACGAGACTGTCGCCACTCAGGTAGGGCGCCAGATTGATGTAGGCGACGAACTCGTTCACCACCAGCTTCTGACCGATGAAGGACCCCGCCAGCGTCGCCTCGCTCCATGGCACGCCCAACAGGAAGGCCAACGGCGCGAAGAGCGCAGCCGAGAATCATGTCGAGACTGCAGCGTGATGTCCTGATAGCCGAACCAGCCGCCGACACCAGCCGAGAATGCCGTTGATCAGCCCGATCAAGGCGATGAAGGCCAGCAGCATCGCGCCGACATTGGCGGCCAGTTTCAGGCCGGAAGACGCACCGGATGCCGCAGCGTCCAGCACGTTGGACGGTGCGATCGTCATCCTTGAGCGAGGCATCCGCCACGGCGATCGAGTCATCCGGCTTGTCAGTCTCCGGGAACAGAAGCTTGGCAAACAGCAAGCCGCCGGGCGCTGCCATGAAGGACGCCGCCACCAGATACTCCATCGGGATGCCCAGCGCCGCGTAGCCACCCAGTACGGAGCCGGCGACGGATGCCAGACCACCACACATCACGGCGAACAGCTCGGAACGCGTCATGCTCGCCAGATGAGCGGCTTGACCACCAGCGGTGCCTCCGTCTGTCCGACGAAGATGTTGGCGGTCGCGGAGAGGGATTCCGTGCGCGACTGTTCCCGAGCACGCGCTGCAGGCCGCCCACCCAGCAGGCGAATCACCCACGTGCATGATGCCGAGGTAGTAGAGCACCGCGATCAGCGACGAGAAGAAGATGATGATCGGCAGCACCTTGATGGCGAAGATGAAGCCGACACCGCTGCCCGGATTGGCCAGACTGCCGAACAGGAAGCTGATGCCTTGATCGGCATAATTGACGACCTGACTGACGGCGCCTGAGACACCGGCCAGCACACCCTGGCCGAAGGAGGTGTAGAGCACGAAGGCACCGATGGCCAACTGGATGGCAAAGGCACCCCCGACGGTGCGCAGGCGGATAGCGCGTCGATTCGATGACAACGCCACGGCGATGAGGATGAGCGATGCCATCCCGACCAGACTCATGAGGGGATTCATTGGGAAGGTCCTGAGCCGCATGAACAACCAAAGCGCTGCACGCCTTGACCGCTTGCAGGCCATCCTGCGCGAGGGCAGCCCACTGCAGCTCAGCGACGCCGCGCAGCTCTGCGGCGTGTCCGAGATGACGATTCGCCGTGATGTCACTCACAGCAACGGGCTGTTGGAGATACTGGGGGGACGCCTGCTGCTGGCGGAATCTTCCGCCAGCAGCGTCTATCGCCTCGACCGCGAGATCGATGCCAGCGCTCCTATCAAGCAAGCGTTGTGCCAGCGACTGGCCAGTCACATCGAGGACGGCGATACCCTGTACGTGGATTGCGGGACGACCCTGGTCCACCTGGCCGCGGCACTGGATCGTCAGATGACACTGACCCTGGTGACCTGCGCCCTGAATGTCGCCAATGCCGTCGGCCACCTGCCCGGCGTGCGACTGGTCATGCTGGGCGGACTGTTTCATCCGGCCACCCAGTCCTTTACCGCCACCGACATGCCGGAAGCCATTCGCCGTCTGGGCATCAACAAGGCATTTCTCTCGGCCGGTGGCGTGCACGCCGAGCGCGGCGTCAGCTGCTTCCACTTTCATGAGGTGGCGGCCAAGCAGGCCGCGCTGGAAAGCGCCATGCAGCGCTTCCTGATCATCGATGCCCGCAAGTTCGAGATGGTACGCCCGGCCTTCATCGCGCCACTGGAAAGCTTCGATGTGGTGATCAGCAATGCCAGCGCCGCAGCGCGCGATTGCCTGGAGGGTCTGGATGCCGACATGGGCGTGACGGCGCAGCTCATCGAGTGCTGAGCGGCAACAGGTCTTCCAGCTGCTGCAGTGTCCCTGCCAGCGCCCCGCGATTGCGGGCTACCCGTTCACGCGCCGCCTGCCCTGCCCGTTGGCGCTGCGACTCATCTTCCAGCAGTGTGATGACGGCCTCGGCCAGCGCCTCGGCATCATCGACGACCTGCAGAGCTCCTTCCGCCGTCATCACCTCGGCGATCTCACTGAAGTTCTCAAGCGATGGGCCACTCAACAGTGGCAGCCCAAGCGCGGCCGGTTCGAGCAGATTATGCCCGCCGATGGGCACCAGGCTGCCGCCGACGAAGGCGACATCGCTCGCCGCATACAGGGCGAGCAGCTCGCCCAGGCTATCGCCGACCAGCACCGACATGTGGCTGCGACGCAGGCAGGTTTCCCCGCGTGACTCACACCAGCTCGCACTCTGTGCGGCGACCGTCTCGAAGCGTTGCGGATGGCGCGGCACCAGCAGCAGCAAGGCATCAGGATGCCGAGCACGCACGGCTGCGTGGGCATCCAGCATCAGGGCATCTTCCCCCTCGTGTGTCGAGGCGGCGATCCACACCCGCCGCCCCTGGAACTGCTCGCGCAGTCCCTTGCCTGCCGCGACGGCCTGTGGCGATATCTCGAGCTCGAACTTGAGTGAACCGACCGTCTTCCCCCGCGCCGCAGGAAGCCCAAGCGCGATGAAACGCTCGAGATCTTCCGGCGCCTTGGCCGTCAGCGCGCTCACCTGCGACAACGTCTCGCGCATCAAGGCCCCGACCTTGCGGTAGCGTGTGAAGGCGCGCGGTGACAGCCGCGCATTGACCACGCTCACGGGTATCCTCTGGCGCGCACAGCTTGCGATCAGATTCGGCCACAGCTCGGTTTCCACCAGCACGACCAGGGCCGGCCGCAGGCGAGACACGAAGCGACGTGCGCTGCAGGGAAAGTCCAGTGGCAGATAATGATGCCGCGCAGGGGCAAGCTCGGGCGTTCCCTCAGGCGTGTGCAACAGGCGAGCCGCCTGGGCAGCCCCCGTCGCGGTCATGGTGGTCACGATCAGCGGGCGGAGGGGATAGCGGCGCCGCAACGCCTCGATGGCGCTGGCCATCATGACCATCTCGCCCAACGAGGCCGCATGCAGCCAGATGGGGCGCTCGCGGTCCGGCGCGGCGGCAGGCGTGGCAGGGAGGATGCCCAGCCGCTCCAGGCGCGAGTGCCGATCATCGTGCTCGCGCCAGACCCGCTGCCAGATGAGGGGAGACAGCAGGGTCAGTGCGGTGCTGTAGAGGCCACGGGCAAGGCTCACGCCTAGTCCTCGCGATCAAGAATGGTGGCGATCATCGCCGTGGTGGAGACGCCATCCTCGAAACCGAGCACACGCACCTCGCCACCGTTGGCGATCACCGCCTCGCCCCCGGCGATCTCTTCGGGACGATAGTCACCGCCCTTGACCAGCACATCCGGCAGCACGGCCTCAATCAGGCGTGCCGGGGTGTCTTCGCTGAAGGGCACGACCCAGGCGACCGCGCCGAGGCCCGCCAGCACCTGCATGCGACGCAGTACCGGGTTGATCGGACGCGTCGGCCCCTTGAGGCGTGCCACCGAGGCATCGTCATTGACCGCCACGATCAGACGGTCGCCCTGACGTGCCGCCTCCTGCAGGTAGGCCACATGACCGGCATGCAGGATGTCGAAGCAGCCATTGGTCATCACCACGCGCTCGCCGCGTGCCTGAGCGGCCTTCACTGCCGGGATGAGCGCGGACTCCTGGATCACGCCGAATTCCGCCAGCTTGTCACCATGCAGCGCGGTGTAGAGCTCGGCGACCGACAGGGTCGCGGTGCCCGGCTTGGCGACGACCAGGCCTGCGGCCAGATTGGCCAGCATCACGGCCTCCGGGAAGGCATGGCCAGCCGCCAGCGCCAGACCCAGCACGCCGATCACGGTGTCACCGGCACCGGTGACGTCATAGACCTCACGCGCATGCGTCGGCAGATGCAGCGGCTGATGGCCCTCGCGGATCAAGGTCATGCCCTTCTCGCTACGCGTCACCAGCAGGGCTTCCAGCTCGAGCTCGGCACGCAGCGCCTCACCCTTCTCGGCCAGTTCCTCATCGCTGCGGCATGGCCCGACGATGGTCTCGAATTCGGTCAGATTGGGCGTGATGATGCTGGCGCCACGATAGCGCGAGAAATCACTGCCCTTGGGGTCGACCAGCACACGCTTGCCCGCCGCGCGCGCCGCGGCGATCAGCACCTCGACCTGATTCAGCGAGCCCTTGCCGTAGTCGGAGAGAATCATCACGCCACTCGCAGCCAGCTCGGCCTCGACCTGGCGCACCAGCGCGCTGGTATCCACCTCGTGCAGCGGCTCCTCGAAATCAAGGCGCAGCAGCTGCTGATTGCGGCTCATCACGCGCAGCTTGGTGATGGTCGGCACGCTGTCACTGGCCTGGAAGCGCGTGATGACATTGGCGTTTTCCAGTGCGCGGGTCAGGATGGCGGCGTTGTCATCCTGACCGACCACACCGGCGAGAGTGGCATGCGCACCGAGCGACGCGATGTTGAGCGCGACGTTGGCGGCACCGCCCGGGCGGTCTTCACTCTCGCCGACGCGCACCACCGGCACCGGGGCTTCCGGCGAGATGCGTGAGGTGCCACCGTGCCAGTAGCGGTCGAGCATCACATCACCCACGACCAGCAGGCGAGCCTGTTCAAGCGCAGTCAGATCAAGCTTCATCAGGCGTCTCCGCGTGCAGAGGGAAATTCAGAAGAAGAGATGTCAGTAGACGAGACAGCCGCGACCGGCAGACGTTCGCAACTCTGGCCGCGAATGACGCCATCGGTGTCCGCCAGCAGCTCAGCGAGGCGCGCGATGACATCCTCGGCGCGGATCAGGCTCATGGCGTCCTGATGGCGTACGCGCTGGCCCCAGTGGATCTCGTCCATCTGCTTGTGCAGATAGGTTTCCACCGCATCCGGATAGCGATTGACCACCAGATGCTGCCAGCAATAGGGCGCCGCACGCTCGGGGTTGGTGGTGGCGTACAGGCCGATCACCGGTGTATTGAGCGCATTGCCCATATGCACGGGGCCGGAGTCCGGCGCGATCACCGCGACGGCGCGATCGATCAGCGCCAGCAGGCCCTTGAGCGAGGTACCACCGATGGCATCGATGACCGCGCCTTCACTGACCAGCGCCTTGATGCGCGCGCCCATCTCGCGTTCCTGCGGGCTGCCGCCGCCGGTCATCACGCTGCGGATGCCGTATTGCTGCCAGGCATGATCGACGACCGCCGCATAGCCCTCGGCCGACCAGTTGCGGAAGTTGCGCAGGCGCGGATTGGCACACGGACTGATGACGAGATAGGGCGCCTCACCGGTCACGCGCGCCGCCTCACCATAGGCCTCGGGCGGCACATCGAGACGCCAGTCGAGCCGGCAGTCCTCGACACCCAGGGCACGTGCGAAGTCCATGAACGACTCCAGCACGTGAGCGCGCTCGCGCGGGGTCAGCTGATGGGAGGTAAAGAGGTACTGCCAGTCCTTGGCGCGCGCACGGTCGTAACCGATGCGCACTCGGGCCTTGAGGCCCAACGACAGGGCGCTGGCCCGCAGCGCCTGCTGCATGTGCAACAGCACATCGAAGTGCGTGTCCTTGAGCTGGCGCCAGATGGCGCGCATGCCCGCAAGGCCGGTGGACTTGTCGTAGACCACGAACTCGACCCCGGTCAGGCCGGACAGTAGACTGTGCTCCCCCTTGCCGACGATCCAGGTAATGCGGGCCTCAGGCCACTGACGCTGCAAGGCGCGTACCGTTGGCACAAGATTGCAGACATCGCCGAGAGCGGAGAGCCGGAGCACGCAGATATGTGCGGGCTGGGCAGGGAGAGGATGCTTCATGCGGATGGCAGTTTTCCGAAATGAGAATGCCCACATTCTATATGATGGCGAAACAGCGCCACAAATGACGCCGGACTGGTTCATGCCATCGTTCTGGCGCGAACACGGCGCCGTGACCGGCGAAGCACCGGGGCGCGGGGCGAGTCTGTTCCTCGATGTCTGTCGTTTGCCCGCTGAGCTGCACCCCGTCCATGCCACTGGCGCCCCGGCTCAACGCTGGGCGCTGCGCCCCTATCGACGCGGGGGGCTGATCGCGAAGATCGCTCGTCAGCGCTACCTCTACACCGGCCTTGAGCGCACCCGCGCCTTCGCCGAGCTGCGCCTGACGGAAACGCTGCATCGCCAGGGGCTGCCGGTGCCAGAGCCGGTCGGCGCCTGCGTATGGCGGCATGGCCTAAGCTACGAGGCCGCCCTGATCACGGTACTGATTCCCGGCGCGCGCGCCTTCGCCGATGATCTGATCGCCCTCGAAGCACAGCGCCTGCCTGCCGGGGCCGAGCTGCCCGAATCCCTGCTGACAGTGCTGGAGACGACAGGTCGCGCCATTCGCGCCGTACATGACGCCGGGCTCGAGCATGTCGATCTCAACGCACGCAACCTGCTGGTCGATGAAGGCGGACGCGCCTACGTGATCGATCTCGATCGCTGCCAGCTGCATGACGAGGCTCCCGCCGACGCACGCTGGCGCGAGAACAACCTCTCACGCCTGGGGCGCTCGCTGGCGCGCTTCACGCCGAGGCACCATGCCACGTGCCTGGCCGCCATTCGCAGCGCCTATCACGAGGCATCGGTGCCCATGCAGTGTACGATAGCGACATGAATCGTCGGCAGGCGCCCCCGACCGCCCCTCCTTCCGATGGCAAGCTGCGCACCGCCGTGCCCATCACCGGCTGCGTCATCACTCTCAATGAAGCCCACAACATCGAGGACTGCCTGCGCTCGCTGGCCCAGGTCTGCGATGAGCTGATCGTGGTCGATTCCGGCTCCACGGATGCCACCTGCGAGCTGGCGCGCGCCATGGGCGCCGTGGTGATCGACCAGCCCTATCTGGGCGACGGGCCGCAGAAGAACGTCGGACCGAGCTATGCCAGCCACCGCTGGGTGCTGTCACTGGACGCCGATGAACGCCTGACCGACGGCGCCGTCAGCGCCATCCGGGAACTGGCACTCGACAGCACGCCCCACGACGGCTTCGCGCTACGCCGTCGCAACTTCATCGGCTCACGCTGGGTGCGACATGCCGGCTGGTACCCCGATTACTGCCTGCGCCTGTATGACCGCGAGAAGCTCGCCTTCCGCGATTCGCGCCAGCACAGCTCCGTTCAGGCCAGCCACCCCTGCGAGCTGGATGCGGACCTCGAGCATTACAGCTTCGCCAATCTGGGTGAGCTGTTCGTCAAGGCCAGTGGCCGCTTCTCGAATCGCGCCGCCAAGATCATGTATCAGAAGGGAAAACGCGCCAACGCCTTCACGCCCTTCCTGCATGCCAGCAATGCCTTCATGCGCAAGTTCGTCTTCCAGGCCGGCTTCCGCGATGGCGTCGATGGCTTCTCGGTGGCGCTGTCCGCCAGCGTCAATGCCTACCTGAAATACGCCAAGCTGCTGGAATTCCAGCGCGACGCCAAGGTGCGTGAGGCGGAAGACTTCAACAAGGTATGGTGACCATGACCTCTGCTTGTGAGCAGGCGGCGTCGCAAGCTCCGTCTCGGCCGCTGCACGTGCGCCACGTCAATCTGGCCCGCGGCTTTCGCGGTGGTGAACGCCAGACGCTCAACCTGATCGCGGACCTGGCGCGACGCGCCAGCCCGGGAGAGAACGGCGAAGCCGGCGCGCCGATCCGTCAGTCGCTGGTGTGCCTGCAAGGCTCGCCATTGATCACCGAACTGGCGGCGCTTGAGCTTGCCGTCACGGTGGACGTGATCGAGATCCACGGGCGCTTCAGGGGCCATCTCGGTCAGCCTCGCGCCGATATCGTGCATGCTCACGAAGCCAAGGCCGTGCACTGGGCGTGGCTGCATCAGCGCCTCACCGGCACGCCTTATCTGCTGACCCGCCGGGTGCCTCAGCCGGTGAAGGACAAGTGGTTCAATCGTCTGACCTATCGCGCCGCCGCCCGCCGGGTGGCGATTTCCTCGGTGATCGAGTCACACCTGCGTGAGCGCCAGTGGGGGGAGACGGCTCTGATTCCCAGCACCCTCGCCCACCTGCCCAGCGATGAGACAGCCGTGGGCAGACTGCGGGAGCGCTTCGGCAATACGCCCGCCGGGGGTCGCTTCGTCGTCGGGCATGTCGGCGCGCTGGTGGACCGCCACAAGGGCCAGCGAGTGCTGATCGAGGCGGCCCGTCAGCTGCGCGACAGTCACCCGCAGCTGCTGTTCGTCTGCCTGGGCGCGGGAGAGGATGAAGCCGCCTTCAAGGCGGAGAGCGCCGATCTGGACAATCTTGTCTGGGAGGGCTTCCACACCAATGTCGGCGACTATCTGGAAGCCTTCGATCTGTTCGCCTTCCCGTCACGCAATGAAGGACTTGGCTCGATCCTGCTCGACGTGATGGACCACGGCGTCCCGATCATCGCAAGCGAGGTGGATGGCATCCCCGATATCGTGCATGACGATGCCACCGGCGTGCTGGTGCCCACCGGCAATGCACCCGCGCTGGCTGCCGCCATCGTGGCACTCGGCGATGACGCACCACGTCGAGAGCGGCTGGTCGCGGGCGCGCGGGCGCATCTGGCACGCTTCACCCCCAGCGCCATGGGCGAGGCCTATCTGGGGCTTTATCAGCGACTGGCACGCTAGACCGCTTCTCGCCTCAGGCATCTATCGCCCAGGCATCTATCGCCCAGGTACCTGTCGCCCAAGTACCTGCTGGGGCTTTTTCGTTTTTATAAACAACAGGTTATCGGCTCAACTGCCGGAATTTGCATCCTCGAGTCCACGCAGATCCGGCCACCCCTCATCCACTCCCAGCACGGGATAGGTCTTGGGGTCCAGCGGGCCGGGTTCGCTTTCGGGACGACACTCTTGCAGCGCAGCCTGCAGACGCCGCAGAGCCTCATCACCTTCGGCACCGGCGGTCACCTTGTCCCAGAACTCACGATGTACCGCCTTGATGACGACAGGCACGCGGGGCACTCCCACCTGCTGCGCCATCGCCAGGCGATGCAGGCCACGATTGATCTTGAGCAGACGGCCATCACGCGTCACCGCGACGCCCATCTCATCCTTGGTGATGCCCTGGCGGAAGCCATTGGCGGCCATGTCCTGCAGATAACCGCGATAACAGCGCAGGTAACCGAGAATCTGTTCCTCACTGTCCATCAGCAGGCCATCACGCGGCGATGCCCAGGGCTTGCCCGCCTCCAGCAAGGCCTTGAGCTGCTGATAACGCTCGGTCACCGTCAGATCATCACCATGCTCGATCAGGTCACGCATCAGGCGCGAGCGTGAGCCGAAGCGGAAGGCGCCACGCCGCAGGTCCCAGTCACCCTCCCAGATGAAGGCATTCGAGGAAGGCCGCTTGCGCTTGTCACGCCCGAAGTTGACGTCGCGCACCAGTTCACGCGGATTGATCCACAGTGTCAGCGCCTCTGGTCCCATCACGTCTTCCACGGCATGTCGCGGCAAGCCACGCTGCTCAAGCCCCTGATGGCGCGAGCGATGCCGGCACCAGCGCACCAGCCATGCCCGGCTGAACGGCAGTACCAGGTGCTGCTCACACCAGGCACGCCACGCCTCGATACGCTGTGCACGCGTCATCGCCCCGCGCATCCGCGGATGGATCAGATCATCCGTCGTACGATTCTTCGGCAAGCTCACCGCTCATCCTCATCCAGCGCGATCGCCGTCAGCAATCGCTCAGGCGCGATGTGATTCAGGCAGTTGGTATGCCCCAACGGACAGACGCGCTTGAAACACGGTGAGCACTCCAGCGCCAGCCAGTGAATCTCGCGATTGGCCGTCAGCGGTGGCGTGTAATGTGGTGACGAGGAGCCGTAGATGCCCTGGATACGGGCCCCTACCGCGGCCGCCACATGCATCAGGCCGGAATCATTGCTGACCACTTCCCGACACTCGGCGATCAGATCCACCGCATCCGCCAGTCGCGTCTTGCCACACAGGTTGTGGACGCCGGCCAGCCCCTGGGCAATCTCCTCACCGGCCGCCACATCCTTGGGACCGCCAAAGATACGCACCTCCGCCCCGGCCTGCGTCAGTGACTCGGCAAGCTCGCGAAAGTGCGCCAGTGGCCACTGCTTGGCCGGCCCGTATTCCGCGCCCGGCATCATGCCGATGATGGGGGCCGGTGGCGCACTCAGGCCCAGCTCCTCGCGCAGACGCCGCTGATTGGCGCTGTCGGTGACGAGACAGGGTTCGGGGATGCGCTGCGGCGGGTTGGCCTCGTCCAGCGGCAGGCCCAGTGAGGTGAAGCGCTTGACGGTCTGATCGAGAATCGACTTGTCGAGCTTGCGGCACTCGGTGAGCAGGCCGTGGCGCTGCTCACCGGTGAAGCCGACCCGCACTGGAATACGCGCGAAGAATGGCACCAGCGCCGACTTCCAGGAGCGCGGCAGCACGATGGCGCGATCGAAACGCCCGCGCAGCGAGCGCCCCAGTCGCCAGCGCGCCTTGAGGGCGAAGTCGCCATGCCCCGCCGGCAGTGCCAGCGCTTCCTCGACCTCGGGCATGCGCTCGATGATCGGTTGCGACCAGGCGGGCGCCAGCACACTGATCCGGCAGCCGGGCGAGCGCTGCTTCAACGTCATGAACAGGCTCTGCGCCATCACCATGTCGCCGACCCAGCTGGGCCCGACCACCAGAATGCGCTCACTCATGCCTTGCTCCTCTTCACGGCCAACCCTCTTTGCGGATGCGCTTGCCCTGCCCCATCGCACTTGCGATGCAGGCGCCCATGCTCATTCCACACGCGCTTACCCTCAGTCCACACGTGCTCAGTCCACACGTGCTCAGACTCAGCGATTCAGCCATTCGAGATAGGCGCGAGTGCCCTGGGCAACGGTCTTGAACTCGACGTTGCAGCCGGCCTTGCGCAGCTTGCCGATGTCGGCACGCGTGAAGCTCTGGTAGCGGCCCTTGAGGTTTTCCGGGAAGTCGATGTACTCGATCTCGCCCTTCTCGTAGTACTCGATGACGGTCTCGGCGATCGCCTTGAACGGCTCGGCACGGCCGGTGCCCAGGTTGAAGATGCCGGAGGCTTCCGGGTGATCGAGGAACCACAGATTGACGTCGACCACATCACCGACGTAGACGAAGTCACGGCTCTGCATGCCGGCTTCATAGCCATCGTAGGCGCCGAACAGCTTCGGGTTCTCGCCCGCCTTCACCTGGGTGTGATGGTGGTAGGCGACGCTGGCCATCTTGCCCTTGTGCTGCTCACGCGGGCCATAGACATTGAAATAGCGGAAGCCGACCACCTGGGTGGTCAGGCTGTCCCAACGCTGGCGCACGTGCTGATCAAACAGCAGCTTGGAGTAGCCGTAGACGTTGAGCGGCCCTTCGAACTCCGGTGTTTCCTTGAAGACCTGGCTGTCGCCATAGGTCGCCGCGGAGCTCGCGTAGAGGAAGGGAATCTGATTCGCCTCACAGAAGTTGAGCAGCACCTTGGAGTACTCGAAGTTGTTCTCGAGCATGAACTGGCCGTCCCACTCGGTGGTATCGGAGCAGGCGCCCTCGTGGAAGATCGCCTCGATCTTCGGCAGCTCGGCATACTCACCCATCAGGCTCGACTGGACGCGAATCAGGAAATCGTCCTTGTCGAGATAGTCGGCAATGGTCAGATCCGCCAGATTGACGAACTTGGTGCCGTCACTCAGGTCATCCACCACCAGGATATCGGTACGGCCGCGATCATTGAGTGCCTTGACGATATTGGCACCGATGAAGCCGGCGCCTCCGGTAACGACGATCATTTGAGCTCCCATAGCCTCTCAGAGGCTTGTAGGCAATACGCGCGTGCAGGGACGCGACGCATCAGAATTTGGAAATGGCACGCACTCGGTTACGTCTGCGGCCTATAACCCGATAAGCGGGGATTGTATACTTGGCAGTTCTCGAATTCATGGGCCAACGGGCTTCACCAATGACACAGCCAGACGTGAAAACCTTCCAGGGCCTGATTCTGGCCCTGCAGCAATACTGGGCCGAACAGGGTTGCATCATCCTGCAGCCATTGGATATGGAGGTTGGCGCGGGGACTTTCCACCCGGCGACCTTCCTGCGCTCCATCGGTCCTGAAACCTGGAACGCTGCCTATGTGCAGCCTTCCCGCCGTCCCACCGACGGCCGCTACGGCGAAAATCCCAATCGCCTGCAGCACTACTACCAGTTCCAGGTGGTGATGAAGCCGTCACCGGCCAACCTGCAGGAGCTCTATCTGGGCTCGCTGGAGCGTCTGGGCATTGACCCGCTGGTCCACGACATCCGCTTCGTCGAGGACAACTGGGAATCCCCGACGCTGGGCGCCTGGGGACTTGGCTGGGAAATGTGGCTCAACGGCATGGAAGTGACCCAGTTCACCTACTTCCAGCAGGCAGGCGGCATCGAGTGCTTCCCGGTCACCGGCGAGCTGACCTACGGTCTCGAGCGCATCGCGATGTACCTGCAGGACGTGGACAGCGTCTACGACCTGATCTGGACCACCGCACCGGACGGCTCCGTGGTCACCTACGGCGATGTCTTCCTGCAGAACGAGAAGGAGCAGTCCGCCTACAACTTCGAGCACGCTGCCGTGCCGGAGCTGTTCGCTGCCTTCGATCACTGCGAGAGCGAATGTCAGAAGCTGCTGGCGGCCAACCTGCCGCTGCCGGCCTATGAGCAGGTGCTGAAGGCCTCCCACACCTTCAACCTGCTGGATGCGCGTCACGCCATCTCCGTCACCGAGCGTCAGCGTTACATCCTGCGCGTGCGCACCCTCGCCCGCGACGTGGCCCACGCCTATTACGACTCGCGCAAGGCCGCTGGCTTCCCGCTGGCACCACAGGCACTGCGTGACGAGCTGCTCGCCGCCGATGACACCACTACCGAGGGAGACGCGTCAGCATGACCTCCGTGAATACCCTGCTGATCGAACTGGGCTGCGAAGAACTGCCGCCGGGTGCCATCGATGCACTCGCCGACGGCCTGGCCAATGGCCTGGCCGATGGCTTGCGTGAGGCCGAAGTCGCCTTCGGTCAGGTCCGCGCCTACGCCACACCACGTCGTCTGGCGGTGATGATCGAGTCGCTGGCCGAGCGTCAACCGGACCGCGAGATCGAGAAGCGTGGCCCGGCCAAGGCTGCGGCCTTCAAGGATGGTGAGCCGACCCGCGCCGTGCAGGGCTTCGCTCGCTCCTGCGGTGTCGAGGTCAGTGATCTGATCGAGCTGGAAACCGACAAGGGCACCTGGCTCGGCTATCGTCATACCCAGCCGGGCGAGCATCTTTCCGCCCTGCTGCCGGCCATGCTGGAACAGGTCGTCGCTCGCCTGCCGGTGCCGAAGAACATGCGCTGGGGTGCCTCACGCATCGAGTTCTCTCGTCCGGTGCATTGGCTGGTCGCGCTGTACGGCAGCGAAGTGATCGAGGCCAGCGTGCTGGGCCTCGAGGCAGGCCGCACCACCTTCGGTCATCGCTTCCATGCCCCGCAGGCCATCACGCTGGCGCACGCCGAGGACTACCTCGACGCGCTGGAAGATGCCCGCGTGCTGGCCAACCGTGAAGTACGCCGTGAGCGCATCCGCGAACAGGTCCAGGCCGAGGCGGAAGTCTATGGCGCCAATGCCGTCATCGAGGAAGCCCTCCTCAACGAGGTCAATGGTCTCGTGGAATGGCCGGTCGCACTGACGGGCACCTTCGATGAGCGCTTCCTGGAAGTGCCGGCGGAGTGTCTGATCTCCTCCATGAAGGCCAACCAGAAGTACTTCCACCTGCTGGACAACGACGGCAAGCTCAAGCCGGCCTTCATCACCATCTCCAATATCGAGAGCAAGGACCCGCAACAGGTCATCTCCGGTAACGAGAAGGTGATTCGTCCGCGTCTGGGCGATGCCGCCTTCTTCTACGAGACCGACCTGCGCAGCACGCTGGAATCGCGTCGCGAGAAGCTCGAGAGCGTCGTCTTCCAGCAGAAGCTGGGCAGCATGGCCGAGAAGGCCCGTCGCAGCGAAGCCGTGGCCCGCCACATCGCGGAACGCATCGGTGCCGATGTCGAGCACGCCGCACGCGCCGCACAGCTGGCCAAGACCGACCTGGTCACCGAGATGGTGCTGGAGTTCCCGGAACTGCAGGGCATCATGGGCCACTACTACGCCCGTCACGATGGCGAAGATGCCACCGTCGCGCGTGCGCTGGAAGAACAGTATCTGCCGCGCTTCGCCGGCGATGCGATTCCCGCGACCAAGGCCGGCATGGCGATCGCCCTGGCGGACCGTCTCGACACCCTGACCGGCATCTTCGGCATCGGTCAGCGTCCGACCGGCGCCAAGGACCCGTTCGCGCTGCGTCGTGCCACCATCGGGGTGCTCAACATCCTGATCAAGGGCGAACTGGACCTCGACCTGCGCGAGCTGCTGACCGTCAGCGCCGAGCAGCATCGTGACCTGCCCAAGGCCGAAGGACTGGTCGAGGACGTGCTCGAGTACATGCTCGATCGCTTCCGCGCCTGGGCCAATGACGAGGGCATGGGTGCCGAACTGTACCTGGCCGTGCGTACCCTGAAGATCAGCAACCCGCTGGACTTCGCGCGTCGTCTGCGTGCCGTGCACGCCTTCGGCGAACGCCCGGAAGCCGCCGCTCTGGCAGCCGCCAACAAGCGCGTCTCCAACATCCTCGCCAAGGCCGAGCACGATGGCCGCACCGAGGTGGACACGAGCCTGTTGAGTGAGCCGGCCGAGCAGGCACTGGCAGAGGCCCTCAAGGCACGTGGCGCGGAAGTGGCACCGCTGTTCGCGGCGGCACGCTACCAGGAAGCCCTCGATACGCTGGCCAGCCTGCGCGAGCCGGTCGATGCCTTCTTCGATCAGGTCATGGTCAACGCCGACGATGCCGCCGTGCGCGCCAATCGCCTGGCGATGCTGGCCAGTCTGCAAGGCCTGTTCATGGGTGTGGCCGACATCAGCCTGCTGACCCAATAAGGGCTGCCGGCCCACGGTGTCCCCGACATCGGTATATGGCAGTCTCTGCAAAAGAACCCCGCCACGGCGGGGTTCTTTTGCATCCAGCCTCCTCCAGTATAGAAACAGTGTTCGAAAAGCGTGACAGCCTGTCGCACCCCCCTGACAAGCAGCCCGGCTGACGCCCCTGACTGCCCTGAGGTGAAGAGTTGACCATGCAAAAACTGATCGTGCTCGACCGTGATGGTGTCATCAATGAAGACTCCGATGCCTTCGTCAAGAATGCCGAGGAGTGGATCGAATACCCCACCTCCATTCAGGCCATCGCTCGCCTGACGCGAGCGGGCTATACCGTAGCCGTCGCGACCAATCAGTCCGGCATCGCTCGCGGCCACTTCGGTCACCGGGAACTCGACCAGATGCACGACAAGATGATGCAGCTGGTGAAGGAAGCCGGTGGCGATATCGCCCACATCGCCTACTGCCCGCATGGCCCGGATGATGGCTGTGATTGCCGCAAGCCGGAACCCGGCCTGCTGCACCAGATTCAGGACGCTCTGCAGATCCCGGACTTCGAAGGCGCCTGGATGCTGGGCGACAGTCTGCGCGATCTGGTCGCTGGCCAGAAGGCCGGCTGTCGCGCCGCGCTGGTGATGACCGGCAAGGGCCAGAAGACACTGGCCGATGGCGAGGGCCTCAAGGACGTGCTGGTGGTCGCCAACCTGGCCGACTTCACCAACCGCCTGCTGGATGGCGAGCTCAACCACGCCATGTCGGATGGTGAGCCGGGAAAGTCCCAGCGCCGCTGCGTGAGCTGTGAAGCCGCTGCCGAGAGCTATCTGTGAGACACACATGCCGCGCGCACTCCCTGCGCCGGCATGTGCTTGCCCCTCTATTCAATAGCGGCGATATGCTACCCTTCAGACATGAATCCGGGCAGGCAATGGCCTGCCCATCTCACTCCCTCATGCTGGAGGCCTCGTATGCCACTGCTGGATAGCTTCACAGTCGACCACACCATCATGAAAGCCCCTGCCGTGCGCGTGGCCAAGAAGATGGGAACCCCCAAGGGCGACAACATCACCGTCTTTGATCTGCGTTTCTGCGTGCCGAATGAAGAGATTCTCTCCGAGAAGGGCATTCACACGCTGGAACATCTGTTCGCTGGCTTCATGCGCGAGCACCTCAATGGTGATGGCGTCGAGATCATCGACATCTCGCCGATGGGTTGCCGTACCGGCTTCTACATGAGCCTGATCGGCGAGCCGGACGAAGCCCGGGTTGCCGCTGCCTGGTCTGCCGCCATGCAGGACGTGTTGAACGTCGCACGCCAGGAAGAGATTCCGGAGCTCAACGTCTATCAGTGCGGTACTGCACAGATGCATTCTTTGGAAGAAGCCAAACAGATCGCCAGCAACATCCTGTCACGCGATATCGGCATCAATCGCAATGATGAGCTGAAGCTGGACGAAGGCTTCCTCAATCAGGCGCATTGAGTCTTGAGACACCAAGTCTTGAGATACCAAGCCTTGAGGCACCGGACTTGATCAGCCTGTCGAGTGCGCCGGGTCCTTGAACGAAAAAGCCCGCTATCTGACCTGATCAGATAGCGGGCTTTTTTCATGCCGCAACATCCCGAGCGAGTGACGCGAATGCCCGATTCCAACAGCCATGCCTTTGATTTCACGACTTTCCTGGCAGACAAGGAAGCGTGGTCAGCACCGAATGAACTCGTCCCCTACCGCTGTCGCGATGGCAGCAGCCTGGGCTGTCGTCACTACCACCCGACGCGGATTCCAGCGAGCACGACACACCTCATCCTGCTGCATGGTTCCAGTGCTGACAGTCGCTACCTCGCCTCACTGGCAACGCATCTGGCCACTGAGGGGTATCACGTCCACACGCCTGACTTGCGTGGCCATGGCCCGACGCCTGCCCGGCGCGGCGATATCGATCACCCGCTGCAGCTCGAGGAGGATCTTGAAGATCTGATCCGCTCACTGGATCTCCCCGCCGACGCCAGCTTGTGGATCGCCGGGCACTCTGCGGGAGGCGGCCTGGCACTGCGTTTCGCGGCATCCGCTCTGGAACACGGGCTTGCCGGCATCCCGTTGGCTGGCCTCATTCTGCTGGCTCCCTATCTGGATCACCTCGCTCCCAACATGCGTCGCGATTCCCGCTGGGCACAACCGCGGATAGCACGCATGCTGACATGCATGCTCTTGAACAAGCTGTCCATCCATCGCCTGGATCATCTCGAGGTAGTCACCTTCAACATTCCCGCTGAATATCGCGATGCCAACACCACGAGCGCTTACTCCTGGCGCTTGATGACAGGCCTCAATCCACGCCATTACCAACGAGATCTCGAGACTCTGTCACGGCATCACGTGCCCTTGCTGGCATTGATCGGTGATCAGGATGAGGCGTTTCACGCCGACCGACTCGAGGAATGCCTGCAGCCGCAACATCCCGCCGCGCACGTCACGATACTCGAGGACGTGGATCATCTGGGGCTGGCGACGGCAACCGTCACGGCAGAGCGTATCGCTGAATGGCTGACACGACATCAGACGTCGAGATTGGCCACCAGGGCGAAGCGCTCGATAAAGTCACGACGCGGCTCGACCTCATCTCCCATCAGGGTGTTGAACATCTGATCGGCACCGATCGCGTCTTCGACCGTCACACGCAGCATGCGGCGTGATTCCGGATCCATGGTGGTTTCCCACAGCTGGTCCGGATTCATTTCTCCCAGCCCCTTGTAGCGCTGGATGCTGAAGCCACGCGCCGCTTCCTTCATCAGCCAGTCAAGTGCCTCGTAGAAGGTGACGACCTCCTTCTTGCGCTCACCGCGTGAGACATAGCTGCCCGCCTCCAGCAAGCCTTCCAGCATGGAGCCCAGCTCGCTGATCTCACGGTAGTCCGCGGACTTGAAGAAATCGACGTCCCACAGATAGTCACTGCTGACACCGTGCGCCGTCAGTGTGACTGCCGGCAGATAGAGGTTACGCTCACTGTCATGGCTGAGGCTGAAGCTGTAGTGCGGGCCGCCCTCATAGGCGATCAGATCATCCATTTCCTTCTGGAGACCATCGATCCAGCCCTGCACCATGGCTTCATCCTTCAGTGCCGACTCATCCAGATGCGGGGCATGCACGATCTTGCGCAGCACGGCAGACGGATAGACGCGCGCCAGACGATCGATACGCTTCATCACGCCGCGATACTGATTGACCAGTGCTTCGAGCTGAGCGCCAGCGATACCCGGCGCATCGGCATTGACGTGCAGCTTGCCGCCGTCCAGCGCCGTGGCTGTCAGGTAATCCTGAAGCGCCTGCTCATCCTTCAGATACTGCTCGTGCTTGCCACGCTTGATCTTGTAGAGCGGTGGCTGCGCGATGAAGATATGACCACGCTCGATCAGCTCCGGCATCTGACGGAAGAAGAAGGTCAACAGCAGCGTACGAATGTGCGAACCATCGACGTCAGCATCCGTCATGATGATCACGGAGTGGTAACGCAGCTTGTCAGGATTGAACTCCTCCCGACCAATACCGCAGCCCAGCGCCGTGATCAGCGTGCCGACTTCTGCAGATGACAGCATCTTGTCGAAGCGCGCCTTCTCGACGTTGAGGATCTTGCCCTTCAGCGGCAGGATCGCCTGGGTACGACGATCACGACCCTGCTTGGCGGAACCGCCGGCAGAATCACCCTCGACCAGATACAGTTCGGAAAGACTCGGGTCCTTCTCCTGGCAATCAGCCAGCTTGCCCGGCAGCCCCGCGATATCCAGTGCGCCCTTGCGACGCGTCATGTCACGCGCCTTGCGGGCCGCTTCACGCGCACGTGCCGCATCCAGCATCTTGTTGACGATGGCCTTGGCTTCGTTGGGCTTCTCGATCAGGTACTCGGAGAACAGACGGCCCATTTCCTGCTCGACCGCTGTCTTGACCTCGGAGGACACCAGCTTGTCCTTGGTCTGCGAGGAGAACTTCGGATCCGGCACCTTGACCGAGATGATCGCGGTCAGGCCTTCACGGGCATCATCCCCGGTGGTGCCGACCTTGGACTTCTTGAGCAGCCCTTCCGCCTCGATGTAGCTGTTGAGGGTACGGGTCAAGGCTGCACGGAAGCCCGCCAGGTGAGTTCCGCCATCCCGCTGAGGGATATTGTTGGTGTAGCAGAAGATGTTCTCGGAGAAAGCATCATTCCACTGCATCGCCACCTCGACACCGATACCGTCCTCGCGCTCCATTTCAAAATGGAACACCGGATTCAAGGCTGCCTTGTTGGTGTTGAGATGATCCACGAACGCCTTGAGACCGCCCTCATAGTGGAAGAGCTCTTCCTTGCCGCTACGCTCGTCGATCAGACGAATCGCCACACCTGAAT
Source organism: Cobetia sp. ICG0124 (assembly GCF_004006355.1). Classification (NCBI taxonomy): domain Bacteria; kingdom Pseudomonadati; phylum Pseudomonadota; class Gammaproteobacteria; order Oceanospirillales; family Halomonadaceae; genus Cobetia; species Cobetia sp. ICG0124. The sequence goes on from NZ_CP024893.1 coordinate 3,307,527, forward strand.
TCAGGAAGGAGAGTTCCCGCAGACGCTTGGCCAGAATCTCGTAGTGAAACGCGATGTTGCCGAACGTCAGCGGTGAGGGCTTGAAGCGCACCAGGGTGCCGGACTTCTCGGTGTTGCCGACCACTGCCAACGGGGCCTCTGGCACGCCGTGACGATAGATCTGCTCATGGACCTTGCCCTGACGCCAGATGGTCAGCTTCAGCTCTTCGGACAGCGCGTTGACGACGGATACGCCAACGCCATGCAGGCCGCCGGAGACCTTGTAGGAATTGTCATCGAACTTACCACCAGCGTGCAGCACCGTCATGATGACCTCAGCTGCGCTGACGCCCTCTTCCTCATGAATCTCGGTCGGCACGCCACGGCCGTTGTCGCTGACGGAGACCGACTCATCGGCGTGGATGACCACGCGGACTTCGCTACAGTGCCCTGCCAGCGCCTCGTCGATGGAATTATCCACCAGCTCGAACACCATGTGATGCAGCCCCGTGCCATCATCGGTATCGCCGATGTACATCCCGGGGCGCTTGCGTACGGCATCCAGGCCCTTGAGGACCTTGATGCTCGATGAGTCGTAAGCCTGTTCGCTCATTGGCTTCTCCGTCGTGAAGTCATTCCGTGTGCAGTCGCCCGTGTTCCACGTGAAACATTCTGACATCCGTGCCCGGCAGCCAGACCCGATCCAATGCTTCGGGTTCGACACAGGTCACGAAGACCTGACACTCGAGGCTGGCCAGCAACTGGCAGAAGAGTCGGCGATGTTCGCCATCCAGTTCTGCCGGCAGGTCGTCGATCAGATAAACACAGGTACGTCCGTTCATTTCCTCAAGCAACCGCCCTTGAGCCAGCTTGAGTGCGCTGACGACCAATTTCTGCTGGCCACGGGACAGCACCTCTACCGCAGGGCGGCGCCCGAGACGAATGCGTAGATCAGCGCGCTGCGGTCCGGTCTGGGTAAACCCCATGTGGCTATCGCTGTCACGCCCTGCTGCCAGCACCTCTCCTAGAGAGCGCTTCGCATCCCAGCCACGTTGATAACGCAGACTGAGATCCGGCAGCTCGATCAGCTCAGCGAGAGTTGCCTGAAACAGGGGGGCCAGCGCTTGCATATATTCCATGCGCAGGGCATCGAGACGCTCACTCCAATGAGCAAACTCACGATCCCAGACGTTCAATGCCTGAACGTCCATCTTACCATGTCTGAGTAGCGCGTTCCGATGTTTGAGCGCACGGCGAACCCGCTGCCAGACATCGAAGAAATCATGTTTCACGTGAAACACGCCCCAATCGAGAAACTCGCGGCGTGCCGATGGCGAGCCTTCCAGCAGCCGGAATGCATCCGGATTGATCAGCTGCAAGGGAAGCGCCTGCGCCAGCTGCGCCACACGCTCGACCTTCTCTCCATCCAGTCGCATCTCGAGGCCATCTGCAGCCTGCTCACGGCGCACTCCCAGCGGGCGAGGGGGATCCCCTGCCAACCGACCGAACAGCGTCATGCCGGGCATATCGTGCGCGATGGCATGCTTCAGCTTGTGGGTGCGGAAGGAACGTGCCAGTCCCAGCACATGCACACCTTCCAGCAGGCTCGATTTCCCGCTGCCGTTGGCGCCGCTCACCAGGTTGACCCTCGGACCCGGCGCGATATCGACAGGCGCAAGGTTACGCAGGTTCTGGAATTGCAGACGTTCAAGCGCCATGGCGACCTCAGTCAGGACAAATGAAGACGACGAAGACTTTGCGATAATTACGAATCAAGCACATGATTTTTAACGACTTTACACTATTACAGACGCATCGGCATGACTACGTAACGCGCATCACCGCCGCCCGGCTCTTCCAGCAGCGCAGAGCTGTTGGCATCGGAAAGCGTCAACTGGACACGATCCGAATCCAGCACGCCCAGAACGTCGATCAGATAGCCGACATTGAAGCCGATCTCCAGACCACCGCCTTGATAATCCAGTGCGATGTTCTCTTCGGCTTCTTCCTGCTCCGGGTTGTTGGCCAGCACGCGCAGATTGCCGGCCTCCAGGTACAGGCGGACACCACGATACTTCTCGTTGGAAAGAATCGCGGTACGTGACAGTACCTGCCGCAGCTCGGCACGCTCCGCCACGATGACCTTGTCACCGCCACGCGGCACGACACGCTCGTAATCCGGGAACTTGCCGTCCACCAGCTTGGAAGTGAAGGTGAAGTCGCCGGTCTGCGCCCGGACGTGAGTCCCGCTGACGGTGAGCGTCAGCAGCTCATTGCTGCCGTCCAGCAGACGCGTCAGTTCCAGAATGCCCTTGCGGGGAATGATCAGCTTCTGGGACTCGGCAACACTGATGTCAGCGGCCTGCTCACATACCGCCAGGCGGTGTCCATCAGTGGCCACGGTGCGCACCAGATTGCTGGTCAGTTCCAGCAGCATGCCGTTGAGATAATAACGGACATCCTGCTGCGCCATGGCAAAGGAAGTGGCATCGATCAGATGCTTGAGCGTGCCGCGCGGCAGGCTGATGGTGATATCACCCTGACCATCATCGATGTTGGGGAATTCCGCGACCGGCAGCGTCGAGAGCGTGAAGCGTGAACGACCACTGCGCAGGATGGCACGGCCTTCCTCGAGCGCCAGGATGATCTCGCTGCCTTCCGGCAGCGACTTGCAGATATCCATCAACTTGCGCGCTGGTACCGTCGCGGAACCCGGCTCATCGACACGGCTGGGCTCGACACGCCCGATCAGCTCGACCTCCAGGTCGGTCCCCGTCAATGACAGTTGCTGATCAGACACCTCCAGCAACACGTTGGACAGCACCGGCAGGGTTTGACGACGCTCGACCACACCCGCCACCAGGGACAGCGGGCGCAGCAGGGCTTCACGCGAAATGGCAAATTTCATGGAGACTCCACTCTCTGGAAACGGGAGAAGCCCGGTGCACTAAGCGCCGGACAGGTTGACCTCACCCTCTCGGCGCTGCGTGGCAACTGAATCAGCTGGTCAGAAGACGCAGCAGATTCTTGTAGTCTTCGCGAATGTCGGCGTTCTCTTCGCGCAGTGAGGCCACCTTGCGGCAGGCATGCAGCACTGTCGTGTGGTCGCGTCCACCGAAGGCATCGCCGATTTCCGGCAAGCTGTGATTGGTCAGCTCCTTGGCAAGTGCCATGGCGACCTGACGCGGACGTGCCACCGAGCGCGAGCGACGCTTGGAATGCAGATCGGAAATCTTGATCTTGTAATACTCGGCCACGGTGCGCTGGATATTGTCCACACCCACCTGCTTGTCCTGCAATGCCAGCAGATCCTTCAGGGATTCACGGATGAAGTCCTGGTTGATCGCACGTCCCATGAAATGGGAGTCCGCGATGACCTTTTTCAGGGCACCCTCGAGCTCACGCACGTTGGAACGGATCTTCTGGGCAATGAAGAAGGCCGCATCATGAGGCAGGTCGACCTTCGCCTGGTCCGCCTTCTTCATCAGGATCGCGACACGAGTCTCAAGCTCCGGCGGCTCGATGGCCACTGTCAGCCCCCAACCGAAGCGGGACTTCAGGCGCTCTTCGACACCATTGATCTCCTTCGGATAGCGATCCGAGGTCAGGATCATCTGCTGTCCCCCTTCCAGCAAGGCATTGAAGGTATGGAAGAACTCTTCCTGAGAACGCTCCTTGCCGGCAAAGAACTGGATGTCATCGATCAGCAGCGCATCCACCGAGCGGTAGAAACGCTTGAAGTCATTGATGGCATTGAGCTGCAGCGCCTTGACCATGTCAGCCACGAAGCGCTCGGAGTGCAGATAGACCACCTTGGCATTCTCGCCACCCTGCTTGGCCAGATGGTTGCCCACCGCATGCATCAGGTGGGTCTTGCCCAGACCGACGCCACCATAGAGGAACAGCGGGTTGTAGGCGCCACCCGGGTTCTCAGAGACCTGACGGGAGGCGGCACGTGCCAGCTGGTTGGACTTGCCTTCGACGAAGGTTTCGAAGGTGAAATTCGGATTCAAGCCACTGGAATGCTTGAGGCTGCCTTCTACCTGCACCTGCCGCGCATTGCGACGCGGTGCCGCCTCCTGCGCACCGTCACCCGCCATCTCACGCTCTTCTGCGTAATTGCCACGCGGGGGCGTATGCACTGACGGCGCACGCGGGCTCGGCATCTGGCCGGGCGCAGGGGCCTGAGCGGACACCGATGAAGTCGATGCCCCCTCTGGCCGCGGATTGGAGACCGTGCGGCGGCTTCCCACGCTGAGCTCGACCTTGGGCGGTTTGCCCGGAGCAAGCTCACGCAAAAGCTCATGAATCCGCTTGAGGTACTTGTCATTGACCCAGTCGCGTACGAAGCGATTGGGGGCGAGCAGGCACAGCTCTCCGCCGTCACCTTCCTCAGCCTGCAAGGGACGAACCCAGGTGTTGAACTGCTGTGAATTCAGCTCGTCTTGCAGGGCGTCAAGACATTGTTGCCAAAGTGCGAGCGACACGCGACCTCACATCCAGTGATCAAAGGGGCGGCCATTGTATAGGCCAAGCCACGAGTTATCCACACGACATCGGCAGGGAAATCCACTGTGGACAACCTGGGTATGGATTTTTTTGGCCCTGCACACGTGCTCCGTGGCTGGCTCGATAGCCGTGAGAAACGCCAGCTGACGGGCGGCGTGGCACGAATCAGCAGTGAAATGTCGGGAAACGGCTGTGGACAACTTCTCACGCGACATTGCAAGCGACTTGCAGATTCACTAGAATCCCTGCCCCTGACCAATCTGCCCTGTCCTCATGTGGATACAGGGCAACATTCGTTGACCTTTTCCAAACAACCACGTGGGAAGAAGCAGCTATGAAACGCACATTTCAGCCGAGCGTCCTGAAGCGCAAGCGCACACACGGTTTCCGTGCTCGTATGGCGACCAAAGGTGGCCGTGAGGTCATCCAGCGTCGTCGTGCGAAAGGCCGTAAGCGTCTGAGCGCCTGATCGAGGCCCGGATGTCCCGTCAGGGATTTCCCCGGCAGCTTCGCTTGCTGACTGCCGGGGATTACCGGCACGTCTTCGATCACACCACCCTCAAGGTACACGGCAAGGGGCTTCTGGCTCTGGCGTGTCCGAACGACCTGGGACATGCCCGCCTGGGGTTGGTGTTCAGCAAGAAGAACGTGCGCCGTGCCGTAGATCGCAACCGCCTCAAACGTCTGACACGCGAATCCATTCGCCTCCGCCAGCATCGCCTTCCGGCCGTCGACATCGTCGTATTGGCCAAGCGAGGTGTGAACGAGCTGGACAACGAGACACTGCATCGCCAGCTTGACGGCATGTGGGCTCGTCTGGAGAAGGATGCCAGACGTCTGAAAGCGGCCAAGTCAACGCCACCTGCCTGACGCGACACCTCTCCGGTGCGTCCGGCATGTGGCGTTTTTTTCGTTATGCGCCCCACCGTTCGTACCCGGACTCATCTGACTCCCCGCCAGATTGATTCACCCTCCACCGGGTATACACAATGGATGTCAAACGATTACTCCTCGTGATTCCGCTTGCGGTTGTCGCCTATCTGCTGGTCGTCCAGTGGAACAAGGATTACGACCAGCCCGCTGCAGAGACACAGGCTCCCCAGGTGGCCTCTCAGGCTGCCAACGCCACTGCCCAGGGCCTTGAGGCTCCGAGCAGCAGCAATGCTTCCAGCGGCGATACCGGTCTTGCAACGCCGGACAGTGCGACCAGTACTCCGAGCAACAGCCTGATCGAAGTCAAGAGCGATGTGCTGGACCTGCGTATCGACCCGCAGGGTGGCGACGTCGTCTATGCCGCCCTGCTCGAGCACAAGCAGAACAACACCTCTGAAGCTCCCTTCGTCCTGCTGTCTGACAATCAGTCACGCAGCTACGTGGCCAAGTCCGGCCTGCAGCTGGATGGTCACAAGGGACGTATCGCCTTCTCCGCCGATAGCAACAGCTACCTCATGGGCGAGAATGACGATAGCCTGCAGGTGGATCTGAAGGCCGACGTCAACGGCGTCGCGATCATCAAGCGCTTCACCGTCAGCAAGGACAGCTACCAGCTCAAGGTTGACTATCTGCTGGACAACCAGTCCCAGCAGCCGGTCGGTGCACGCTTCATCGGTCAGCTGGCTCGCGACAACAGTGCCGACCCGTCCACCGGTGGCGGCATGGGCATGAAGTCCTATCTGGGTGCGGCCTTCTCGTCAGAAGAGAACCACTACCAGAAGGTGGATTTCGAAGATATCCAGGACGGCAGCTTCAAGAATGTCGACATCCAGGGTGGCTGGGTCTCCATGATCCAGCACTACTTCGTGTCTGCTTGGGTGCCGGCTGACAATCAGAAGAATCTGTACTACACCAGCGTCGACAAGCAGAACCGCAACGTGGCGGCCTTCGCCAGCCCGACCACTCAGGTCGCGGCCGGTCAGCAGGCTGAGCTCGGTGCCACCCTGTACGTCGGACCGAAGGATCAGGACCAGCTGGAAGCGACCGCGCCCTATCTGGAACTGGTGGTCGACTTCGGTTGGCTGTGGTTCCTGGCCAATCCGCTGTTCTGGCTGCTGGAGCACATCCACGCGCTGGTCGGCAACTGGGGTGCCTCCATCATCCTGCTGACCGTGCTGGTGAAGGTCGTGCTGTTCCCGCTGTCCGCGACCGCATACCGCTCGATGGCCAAGATGCGCAAGATGGGCCCCGAGATGCAGCGCATCAAGGAGAAGTACGGCAGCGACCGCCAGAAGGTCTCCCAGGAGATGATGAAGTTCTACCAGACGGAGAAGATCAATCCGCTGGGCGGCTGTCTGCCGATCGTGATCCAGATGCCGGTCTTCATCGCCCTTTACTGGATGCTGATGGAGTCCGTCGAACTGCGTCACGCACCGTTCATGCTGTGGATTCAGGATCTTTCCGTGAAGGATCCGCTGTTCATCCTGCCCATCGTCATGGGTCTCACGATGTTCATCCAGCAGCTGCTGAACCCGACGCCTCCGGACCCCACCCAGGCGAAGATCATGAAGATGCTGCCCATCGTCTTCACCTTCTTCTTCCTGTGGTTCCCGGCAGGTCTGGTGCTGTACTGGATCGTCAACAACACGCTGTCGATCGCTCAGCAGTACGTCATCACCCGTCAGATCGAGAATGCCGAGCCGACCAAGAAAGGCGCATGATGCCTTTCAGGTTCGCCTGACATGACTCACCCACGACCCTCGCCTCTGGCGGGGCCTCGCTTGCTGTCGCGGGGCGTCAGCCGCGACAATAGCGCCCATCCCCTACACCTTCATTCCGGCTTCGTGCCCGAGGTTTCTGCATGTCTACCGCCTACCAGCCTGACTCCATCGCGGCACTGGCCACTCCGCCCGGCCGTGGTGGCGTCGGCATCATCCGTGTCTCCGGGCCGGCCTGCCAGGCCATCGCCCAGGCCATGCTGGGCCAGTGCCCCCCGCCGCGTCATGCCCACTATGGCCCGTTCATGGGACTGGACACCCAGGGCAACCCCATCGCCCTCGACGAAGGCATCGCGCTCTACTTCAAGGGCCCGAATTCCTTCACCGGCGAGGATGTGCTGGAACTGCAGGGGCATGGTGGCCCGGTGATCATGGATCTGCTGCTGGAGCGCTGCGTGCAGCTGGGCGCACGCCTGGCACGCCCCGGTGAGTTCAGTGAGCGTGCCTTCCTGAACGACAAGCTGGATCTCGCCCAGGCCGAAGCCATCGCCGACCTGATCGATGCCAGCTCACGCGCGGCGGCCGAGAATGCGCTGCGTTCGCTCAAGGGCGAGTTCTCGACGCGTGTCAGTGCGCTGGTACAGCGCCTGATCGAGCTGCGCATCTACGTCGAGGCCGCCATCGATTTCCCGGAAGAGGAAATCGACTTCCTGGCCGACGGGCATGTCGCGGCGCGTCTCAATGAGGTCAAGGCCGAGCTGATGGGCGTGCGCGCCGCCGCCAACCAAGGTGCCCTGATGCGCGAGGGCATGACGGTGGTGATCGCCGGCCGCCCCAATGCCGGCAAGTCGAGCCTGCTCAATGCGCTGACCGAGCAGGACACCGCCATCGTCACCGACATCGAAGGCACCACGCGCGACGTGCTGCGTGAGCACATCCACCTCGATGGCATGCCACTGCATGTCATCGATACCGCCGGCCTGCGAGACACCCCGGATGCCGTCGAGCGCATCGGCGTGCAGCGCGCCTGGGACGAGATCGAGAAGGCGGATCGCGTCCTGTTGCTGGTCGATGCCGCGACCACGCCAGCCACCGACCCGATGGAGATCTGGCCGGAATTCGTCGCACGCCTGCCGGATCCGTCACGCCTGACGCTGGTCCGCAACAAGATCGACACCAGCGGCGAGACGCCCGGGTTGACCAACGTCACTGCCATCGAGGATGGCGATGCCGAGCAGGCACGTCATCAGGCCAGCGTGGTGCGCATCTCGGCGCGCGACAATCAGGGCCTGGATGCCTTGCGTGATCACCTCAAGGACATCATGGGCTTCACCGGCACGGCCGAAGGTCGCTTCAGCGCCCGCCGCCGTCACCTGGATGCGCTGGAGCGTGCCGGCGAGTCTCTCGACAACGGTGAGGCCCAGCTGCTTGGCGCCGCGGCGGGGGAGCTGCTGGCCGAAGACCTGCGTGCTGCCCAGATGGCGCTGTCCGAGATCACCGGTGAATTCTCGGCCGATGATCTGCTCGGGGAAATCTTCGGCAGCTTCTGCATCGGCAAGTGATCCCGCCGGACTGACCTTCTCCTCCCGAAAGCCTCCCGCCGCCAGCGCTTGCGTCTGGCGGACAGACTCTCGTTATACTGCCTCTGCCGAACATCTCCGAGTGGCGAAGATGGGCAGGGGCAGACAGGGAGTCGACATGGCGGGACGCGCAACATCGAACAGGCCGCAGGATTCCCATCGCGAGTCCCGTGACTCCAGCACCTCACTCCCGCCGAACCCCGCCGCCGAGCTGAGCACAGGGCCTCTTCCCGAGGCCCCATTGCGACATCTGCTGCTCGATTTCTTCACCCGCCACTGGCCCCGCTACCTGCTGGCCATCGCGTTCCTGATCGGGGTCGCGGGGCTGAATCTGCTGCTGCCGTGGGCCATCGGCGCCACCATCGATGCCCTGCGTGATGGCAGTCTGGATCATGATGCCCTGCTGACCCGCCTGTGGTGGCTGGTGGCAGCGGGCCTCGCGCTCTACGCCCTGCGCTATGCCTGGCGCGTGGCGCTGTTCGGGACCGCCTATCGGCTGGGGACGGAGCAGCGTGATGCCTTTCACGCCAAGCTGACACGCCTGGACCCCGGCTTCTATCAGCGTCATCGCACCGGAGACCTGATGGCGCACGCCAGTCAGGACATCGATGCCGTGGAGATGGCCGCCGCAGAAGGTGTGCTGTCCAGCGTCGATGGCGCCATGACCTTCGTACTGGTGCTGGGCATCATGCTGTTCGCGATCGATGTGCCGCTGACATTGCTTGCCTTGCTGCCGTTCCCCTTCATGGCCTGGGCCTTTGCCCGAATCTCCCGACGTATCGGACTGCGTTTTCGCGAATCGCTGGAACGCTTCTCGGACCTCAACGACCAGACCCAGGAAGCCTTCGCCGGCATTCGCATGCTCAGGAGTCATGCGCTGCTCGATGACGAAGCCCGCGCCTTCTCGAAACGCGCCGCGGCCGCCGAACGCGTGGATTATCGCGTCCAGACACTCGAGGCCGCCTTCAGCCCCGTGGTGTTTCTCTCGCTCTCGATGGCCACCTTGTTGACGCTGGGCATCGGCAGCTGGCGCTATCTCCAGGAGGCCATCACGCTTGGACAACTGACCAGCTTCTCGCTCTATCTCGCCCAGTTGATCTGGCCGATGTTCGCGCTCGGCTGGTGCCTGAACATCCTGCAGCGTGGTGCGGCGGCCGCTCGTCGCCTGGCCATCTTCCATGCGGCCCCGGAAGCGCTGCAGGATACCGGCACACGGGATGAGGTGAGCGACCACTCACTCCGCCTTGAGATCAAGGAATTCCTCTACCCTGGAAGCCAGCAGCGTGCTCTTGGACCGATCTCGCTTGAGGTGGCGGCAGGGGAAAGCCTGGGAATCGTCGGTGCGACCGGCAGCGGCAAGTCCACGCTGCTGCGCCTGCTGTCTCGCAGCTGGCCGCTGTCAGACGACCAGGGAACGCTGACACTGGGAGGTCACCCCGCAAGTGAGTACACACTTCGCGCATGGCGTGGCCAGTTCTCGCTCGTCCCGCAGGATCCCTTCCTGTTTGCGCTCTCGGTGGCCGACAATGTCGCCCTCGCGTGTCCCGAGGCCAGCCATGCGCGGATACACCAGGCGTTGAGCGCCGCCGCCTTCGACAATGATCTCGCGCGTCTTCCCGCCGGGCTCGATACCATGATCGGCGAGCGTGGCATCACGCTCTCCGGCGGTCAGCGTCAACGCTTGGCACTGGCGCGCAGTCTGCTCACCGAGGCTCCCATCCTGCTGCTGGATGACACCCTGTCCGCCGTGGATCAGGTCACCGAGCGCACCCTGCTGACCACGCTGGCACGTCTGCAACACTCTGAGCGCCAGGGACGACGGCGCACGCTGATCATCAATAGTCATCGTCTGTCAGCCGTCCAGCGCTGTCAGCGCATTCTGGTCCTCGAGGACGGGCGCATTCTCGAACAGGGCAATCACCAGACGCTGCTCGAGGCGCGTGGCGCCTACTGGCGACTCTGGCAGGCCCAGCAGGCAGACCGGGACAGCGATGCACCGCAGGGAGTGCGCTCATGAGTCACACGCAATCCGAGGCTCCCGTGGCATCACGCTTGCTCAGCCGTCGTCGCCTGATACTGCTGTGGCAACCGCTGAGGCAGCGCCTGGGGGATGTCCTGCGCGCGCTGTCGATCCTGATCGTTGCCACGGCGCTGGACGTCCTCGGCCCGTGGCTGACACAGCGTTACCTGGATGAGCACCTGATTCCCGGCAATCTGGCCCCCGAGGCGCTGGCAGGGCTGATGGGTCTGTACCTGATCACCCAGGGTGGGGCAGCCGCCGGGCGCTATCTGCAGCAACTGCGCTTCGCACGCCTGGCGCTCGCCAGCGTGCGCGATCTGCGTGAGCGAGTCTTCACTCACCTGCTCCATCAGCCACTGACGACATTGGATACTCTGGCGGCCGGTGAACTGGTGGCACGCGTGACCAACGATACCGAGTCCCTGAAGGAGCTGTATGTCGGAGTGCTGGCCACGCTGGTCGGCAACGTGGTGCTGCTGATTGGCATACTGTCCGCCATGGCGTTGATGGATGGCACCCTCGCGCTCATCGCGATGGCACTGATTCCGCTTTCCGTCGGATTGATCTGGCTCTATCAGCGTTTCTCCGGTCGTGCTGCCAGTGAAGTACGCCGACTGCGCGCCTTTCAGAATGCACGTATCGCCGAGGCGATCGGCGGGATGAGTGTCCTGCAGGCCAGCCACCAGACGACGCGCTTCGGCGAGCGCTATCATCGCCTCAATCTCGCGCAATATTCAGCGCGCATGCGCACGGTACGCGTCTCGGGCCTGTTGCTGCGTTCCGCCATCGACCTGATGGCCATGCTGATCACGCTGACACTGGTCGCGGTCTTCGGGCTGCGTGAACTGGGCGGAGGCGCTGAGCTGGGCGTGCTGTATGCCTTCATCGCCTGGCTGGGGCGCATCAGCGAACCGCTGATCGAGATTACCCAACGCCTGCAGGTCTTCCAGTCAGCGCTGGTAGCCGCCGGACGTCTGGAAGAAGTGCTGGAGACTCCACGGGAAGGGGAAGCGCCGGGGACGTTGGCGAGTGGTCACTATCAGCTCGAGCATCTGACCCACTGGCACCAGGGAGCAGAAGCCCCTGCGCTGGATGGCATCACGCTCACGATCGAAAGTGGTGAATTTCTGGGGGTCGTCGGCCCGACCGGCAGTGGCAAGTCCACCCTGCTCGACCTGCTCAGTGGTCAGCGCCCGGCTCACCGCGAGCAACTCCGGCTGGATGGACGGCCACTGGGAGAGTGGTCAGCACACCAACGCGCAGCGGCCATCGCCATCGTTCCCCAGGAGCCCTTCATCCGTGCCACGACATTGCGCGACAACCTGCTGCTGGGGCGCGAGATCAGCGATTCACGGCTGGACATGGTGCTGGACAAGGCACACCTGACGCCGCTGATCCGCGGACTGCCGGAGGGCCTCGACACGCTGCTGGGCGAGCGAGGCCTGAGCCTTTCCACCGGGGAGCGGCAGTTGCTGGCGCTCGGCCGTGCTCTGGTGGCCACCCCACACGTCCTGCTGCTGGATGAGGCCACCGCCAGCATCGACAGCCATACCGAGGCGCTGCTGCAGCAGGCGCTGCAGGAGTTGCGCGGCGAGGTGACCCTGATCGTGGTGGCACATCGTCTGGCCACGGTGCGGGACGCAGATCGATTGCTGGTGCTGGAACAGGGGCGCGTCACGCAGCTGGGGTCACACGAAGAATTGATGACGACGCCCGGCCTCTACCAGCGCCTGTGGCAGGAAGATATTCCCCACTGACCTTGTCGGGGCTTCCCTTGGTCGCCTTGCCCTTCATGGCATTGTGTTCCTGCTTCTCACGCAGGGCACGCGCCTCACGGGCATCCAGCGGCTTGCCGACGTCGCTGGTGTCTTCAGGACGCTGCCTGGCGGCATACTTCCTGGGCAACTTGGTGGTGCTGGAAGAATTGACCTGACCATCGCGGCCAATCGCCGGCGTACTGCGCTTGCTGACGCGAGTAGAGCCTTCACGGCGCCCCTTGCCCGGCATGCTGGAAGACCAGTCGCTCCAGCTGGCAGAATCCTTGCCTGCAGCCTTGCCCGCCATCTCGCCCTTGCCACGCGGTTGTGCCGGCTCGGGGCGTGACGTCGACTTGCGCTCGGCGGGCTTTTCGCTGACCCGCTTCTCACTGGGGGCGGAATGCCCATGCACCTGGTCCTTGATCTGCGCCTTGATGCTGGTCTTCGGCTTGGCCGTCGCGGAATGACGCTTGCCCTTGGCCTTGGGCGTCGCGCTGTCATTGCGGACGCGCGGCTTGGCCCAGCCTTCTCCGCGCTTGAGCTTCTCACGCTTGGGCTTGGCCTGAGTCACTTCCACGTCGGCGTCGCGCTTGACCTTCTGGTTGAGCTTGCGCAGCGCCAGCAACCGCTCGCGCGGCATCGGCTTGGGTTCGCTGCGCGCTCGTGCGACCTCTTCCGACAACCACCACAGGCCCTTGTGCTCGACGGCAACGGACTGCGGAGCCGGCAGTGCGCCCTTGAGCACCTCGACCACCTCCTGCATGGCATCAGAGAACTGACGATCGAACTGCCACGGAGGATTGATCACCAGCATGCCAGAGCCATACATGCCGTGATCGCCCTCGGGCGAGTCAATCACCAGCTCGCTGCGCCACATCGGCGCGGGCGACTGCTTCTTGAGGCGCTCGAGCAGGTCATGCTGACGACCGGCCGGCAGCAGCGGATACCAGATCATGATGGTGGCATGACGAGACTTGCGCAGCGTCTCGACCACGACATCCGCCACATCACGGTAATCGTTCTTGAGCTCGTAACTGGGGTCGATCAGCACCGCGACACGCGGCGTGGTGACCGGCACTGCTGCCAACAGGCCAGACAGCCCGTCCTGCTGGCGGCGCATCACCTTGCCAAGACTGTCACGCTGCACCGGCGCCTGGTCGAAGTGGTAGATCTCACCCGGATGCAGTTCATACGCCAGCAGCCTGTCCCCCTGACGCAACGCCTGGCTCAACCACCAGGGCGAGCCGGGATAAACGCTCAACGTGGACGGCGCTCCCTTGCCACTCTCGGGCTGCATGTCGGCCAGCCTGGCCAACCAGCGTGCCAGTGGCTTGTCCGTTGCACCCGGGGCAGGTTCGCCCGCGTCCGTCAGCCAGCGATCGCGCACCTGCCACACTGGCAACACGCCCTGCTCATACTCGCGCAATTGCTCTGTTTCACGTGCCGCCAGGGGATACCAGCCGCGTCCGGCATGGGTATCGATGAACGTAACAGGCGACTCTTTACGTAATAGATGCTCGGCGAGCGTATTGGCCAGCAGGTGTTTGTGGAGATCGGCGAAGTTGCCGGCATGATAGGCGTGCTGATAGGCGAGCAAATGCGCCTCCTTGATACGGCGATGTCAGCGGCATAAGACCGCTGAAGGGGCTGAAGGATAGCAGAGATGGTCACTTGTCACCCCAAAAGCCGTCCTTCACAGACGACAAGGCCCACGCCGAAGCGCAGGCCTTGTCTGAGACTCAGCTTTCCAGCGGAGTCAGAGTGATCTCGACGCGACGGTTCTGTGCACGACCGGACTGGGTATCATTCGATGCCACCGGGCTGGCTTCGCCATAACCACGCATGTTCAGACGATTGAAGGCGATGCCACCACTGGCCAGATAGTTGCCGACCGCCTGGGCACGCAGCTCGGACAGATTCTGGTTGTAGTTGCTGGCACCGGTAGAATCGGTATAGCCCGCGATGTTGACGCGAGTCTCGTCATATTCCTTGAGGACCGTGATCACACCATCCATGACCGGCTGAATCTGGCCGGACAGAGTGCTGGAATCGGAACCGAAGGTGACGTTGGACGGCATGTTGAGGATGATCTGATCGCCGACACGGGTCACGCTGACGCCGGTGCCCTGCAGCTGATCACGCAGCTTGGCTTCCTGGACATCCATGTAATACCCGATGCCACCACCGGCTGCCGCGCCGGCTGCCGCGCCGATCAGCGCCTTGTCGAGACGATGGTTGCCACTCTTGGTCGCCCCGGCGATGGCACCAACGACAGCCCCGATACCGGCACCCTTGGCCGTACTGGAGGTCTGCTGCTCATTGGTATACGGGTTGGTCGTGGTGCAACCCGCCATCGCGACGGCAGCTGCCAGCGGCAGGGCCAGGAGTACGGACTTCTTCATGGTAACGCTCCCTATCTTCACTCTCATGGATGGCAAGACGACATCGGCGTAGTGCCACATTCTGGTGTGATCATGCCTGATCGTTCAGGTGTCGAACATGGCCAGCAGGTCATTGAGGAACAATAAGCCCTGCGGCGAGGCACGCAACAGCGCGTCATCCTCAACGATAAGCCCGCGCGCGCGCGCCAGACTCAGCCCCGGCTCCAAGGCCTCGCGCTCAAGCCCGGTCGTGCGGCGCATCTCCTCGAAGCTGACGCCATCCGTCAGACGCAGCGCATTCATCATGAACTCGAGTGCCAGCTCTTCCGGGGCGATCTCCTGCTGACCGGCAATGAAGCCACGCGGGTCCTGCATGCGACGCAGATAGGCCTGGGGCTGCCGGCTCTTCCAGCGTCGCTGGAGCTGCAGCTCGCCAGTGAAGTTCCCGCTGCTGTCCGTCTTCGCCAGCGTCAGCTTGCCGTGCGCGCCCGCACCGATGCCGAGATAATCTCCGAATTTCCAGTAGTTCAGGTTGTGGCGTGCCCCTCGCCCCTCAAGGGCGTAGGCGGAAATTTCATAGCGACGGAATCCGCCGCTTTCCAGCATCTCGTGACCATGATCCTGAATGTCCCACAGCAGATCATCTTCCGGCAGCACCGGGGGGCGCGAGTAGAACTCGGTATTGGGCTCCAGCGTCAGTTGATACCACGAGAGATGAGTGGGCTTGAGCGCCAGTGCGCGCTGGATGTCATCCAGCGCCGTTTCCAATGTCTGTCCCGGCAGGCCATGCATCAGGTCGATGTTGAAGTTGTCGAAACCGGCGGCACGTGCGCTGGCAACCGCCCGTTCGGCCTCCTGTGCGGAGTGGATACGCCCCAGTACGCTGAGCTGTTCCGGCTGGAAGGTCTGTACCCCGATGGACAGCCGATTGATGCCGGCAGCGCGATAGGCAGCGAAGCGGCCTTGTTCCAGCGTGCCGGGATTGGCCTCCAGCGTGATCTCGCATCCCTCGGACAGTGCCACGCGCTCGCGAATGCCATCGAACAGCCGCTGATAGGCCTGCCCGCTCAGCAGGCTCGGGGTCCCGCCACCGATGAAGATGCTTTGCAGTTCACGCTCAGGCTGCCCCTGGAGGCATTGGAGATCCTGGTCCAGATCCGCCAGCAGTGCCGTGATGTACTCCACTTCCGGTAGATGGGCATCGCGGCCCACACCGTGGGAGTTGAAATCACAGTAAGGACATTTGCGCACGCACCACGGCACATGAATATAGAGGGATAACGGCGGCAACGACTCGACGGACATCAAGCGCTCTCACTTGCAGCGGTCAATGCTTGAAGCAGCTGTTGCATGGCACGGCCCCGGTGACTGAGTCGATTCTTGGTGGATGCCTCAAGCTGTGCCGCACTCATGCCCTGCTCTGGCAACCAGAAGAGGGGGTCATAGCCGAAACCGCCATCACCACTCGGAGCGGTCAGCACCCGGCCCTCCCAGCTGGCCTGCACGATGATGGGGACAGGGTCTGCCGCATGCCGAAGGTAGACCAGCACACACCAGTAGCGCGCCGTACGCGCCTCCTCCGGCACACCTTCCAGCGCTGACAGTAAGGCCGCATTGTTGTCCTGATCTCCCTGGCCTTGCTGACGACGCGAGGCGAAACGTGCCGAGTAGATACCGGGCTCGCCGTCCAGCGCATCGACCTCGATCCCCGAATCATCGGCCAGCGCCGGAAGTCCGGTGATGGCGGCGGCATGACGCGCCTTGATCAAGGCATTCTCGACGAAGGTCAACCCGGTCTCTTCGGCATCACTGACACCCAGCTGGCTCTGAGGAATCGGGGCAATACCCAGTGGAGCCAGCAAGCGAGCGAATTCCCGCAGCTTGCCAGCATTGCCGCTGGCCAGCACAAGTGATGAGGCAGACATGAACATCTCCGGGGTGGTGTCAGAAGAAACGTGCGGCAGGAGTGCCCCATGCAAACGACCAAAGTCCTGTTCGTGACCGCCTTGTCTCCACAGACTGAGCTGTTTGTCGATTATCTGCATGAACAGCTTCAATGCTCCGTGGAAGCCTGCGACAGGGAGGCCGACACGCCTGCCACGCCGAATCTGGTGCTGATCGACAGCGCACAATGCGATCTGGCGAAGATGACCCACTGGAGCTCGCTTTCCAGGTCAGCCGCATTCAATGTCGAGCATGAGGACGCTGCCATCGCCCTGCTTTTGCATGTTCCCTTGAACGGCATCTTCTACCGACATGATAATCTTTCTCAGATAAGTCAGGGTATAAAGGCGATGCTGGACGAGGAGATATGGTTATCGCGAAAATTGATGCAATCGCTGATTCGTCATTATCGTCAACAACAACAGATCGCCTTCCAACCTGTCATGGGATTGACGCAAAGGGAACTGGAAATATTATCCCTGATCGCCACTCGACAGAGTAATGTCGATATTGCTCAACGTTTGAACCTCAGTCAGCACACGGTAAAGTCTCATTTATATAATATCTTTCGTAAAATCAGGGTTCACAACCGGCATCAGGCCATCGAGTGGGCGCACGAGCATCTCAATCTCTACCTCCCGCAGCACGCAAGAAAATCGGTAAGACAACTCAGAGGTCTCGCACCATGATTACAGGGAATGCAATGGTGCTGCTGGTGACTGACTGCAATCCGCAGTCAGCGCTGTTCATGGATTACATTCGCCAGCAGCTTGAGTGTCAGGTGGCTTCCGCAAGCCCCGACGAGGATTACACCCCAGGGCAGGCAGACAGGACGATCGTGCTTCTCGATACCGACCACGTCGACGAGACCACGATGCAACGCTGGGATGCTGATGCCAGTCAGGATGCCAGTGCCGAGCTGGCAGCGATCAACATCAGTGATGAGGAAGAGGCCGCAAGCCTGCTGGTCAGCACGCACCTGCAGGGTGTCTTCTATCGTCAGGATAGTCTGTCGCTGATCAGCAAGGGAATCGCGAAATTGCTGGAAGGCGACATGTGGATGTCCCGCCCGCTGATGACTCGCTTGCTGGACTTCTACCGTCGTCAGCAGCTGAACGCCTATCGCCCCGTCTGCGGTCTGACGCAGCGCGAGGTAGAGATCATCGGCCTGCTGGGCACGGGTGCCTCCAATACCGAGATAGCAGACCAGCTGTTCGTCAGCGAACATACGGTCAAGTCACACCTCTACAACATCTTCCGCAAGATCAAGGTGCACAATCGCATCCAGGCCATGAACTGGGCTCGCCAGAACCTTGCCATGCCGGTATCACGTACACCGCGTATCGCTCGTCGAGCACAGATGTCGTGAGCGCCGCAGGCATGGTTGTCCACCATGCCTTTGCATGGGGACTGGCACTTTCCCTGATGTCGCATGCCTCCGCGCAATCAGCGCCGGAGGCGGTGAAACCAGAAGTCTCGGTTGCCAGCGAAGGCAGCGGGGCCCGGGCGGATGGCCACGATGGGGTCGCCATCCAGCGGCCTCGCTCCAGACTCAGTGATGGCCTGAGCGGGGTGATAATAGATCGCACCATGACGATGATCGGCAAGACCTTCTATCGTCAATTCAGCCAGCAACGCCTTGATAGTCCAGCCCTGAGAAACACCTCTCTGAGTATTCACGAGCGTCCTTCGGCACGCTGGGGCAGCCTCATCTGGATCACGGAGGGCAATACCGTTCTCTATGAGGCGACCCTGCCCCCGAGAGTGAATGACGTCGACCTCTACGCAAGCTCAGCCGTTACCACCGTCTCCAACCAGTTCCTGCGTCGCAAGGTGCTGGAAGCACTCCAGGACGATCCGGACATGGCGGGCGATGAATTCTGAAAAGCACAGGTTGAATCCATAATAAAAGGGCTTCGATCACGAAGACCCTGACAATGTGCAAGGGAACAGGGGAACATCATGAAGCATCAGACACTCGCGGTGTCGTTGCTGTTATCGGCGATGCCGCTATATGCCGGCGAACTCATCTATCAGCCCGTCAATCCAAGTTTCGGCGGCAACCCTCTCAATGGCAGCTATCTGCTCAGCAAGGCCCAGGCACAGGATACCCATGAGGATCCCGATGCCTACTCGTTCGACAGTCTTTCAGAGACAGAACTCTTCATCAGTGACCTTCGCAACAGCCTGGTCTCCGACGCCATCACCGATGCCGTCGATACCAGTGAGCCAGGCCGTACCAGCGTGATCGACAGCGCCCAGTTGCGTGTCGAGGTCGTCAGTAACGGCAATGGCGGTTTCTCCATGCAGGTGCTGGATCGTGCGACCGGAGAAACGACCGTCATCAATCTTGGCACCTCAGGCAATGCGTTCTGACACGGAAGATGCTTACCTCGCTGATGGCCGTGACCGGCCTGGCGCTTGCGGGCTGTGCTCCCATGGTGGCGCATACCGAGGGGCTGGCAGGGATGCCCAGCACCTTGATGCCAAGAACCACCACCTACAACGATCTGATCAATCTCCCGCCACCAGCCGGGCGAATTCCCGTCGCCATCTACGATTTCCGGGACCAGACAGGCCAGTACCGACCGGCTCCGGCCAGTACCTTCTCCACGGCAGTGACCCAGGGAGGGGCGGCCATGCTGAGTGCCGCTCTCTCCGACTCCGGCTGGTTCATTCCTCTGGAGCGTGTCGGCCTGCAGAACCTGCTCACGGAACGCAAGATCATCCGGGCCAATCTGGAGAGAACCGGCCAGGGGGATATTGAGGCATTGCAGGCAGCCAACCTGCTTTTCGAAGGCGGCATCATCGCCTTTGATTCCAATGTCAGGACAGGTGGCTCTGGGGCAGAGTACTTCGGTATCGGGGCATCGGGTCAGTATCAGGTCGACCAGGTGACCGTGAATCTGCGCGCAGTGGATATCACCACCGGCCAGGTCATCGCCAACGTCAATACCAGCAAGACGATCTACTCTCGCGAGCTTCGAGCGGGCGTCTATCGCTTCATCGATTTCAGTCGATTGCTGGAAATGGAGACAGGCTATACCAACAATGAGCCAGTCCAGCTAGCCGTGATGTCGGCCATCGAGGCCGCTGTCATCCACCTGATTGCTCAAGGGGTGGAGCGCCAGCTATGGGCCTTGGCAGACCCGGCGGACATGCAGAAGTCGGAACTGATGAGTTATCTCCAGGCGCCCACGCCAATGCTGTAACGCGAGCATCAATACAAGGGAACTTACCATGAAGATTCAAATCAGCCTTCTCGCTGCTGCCATCGCCATCTCTTCTCACGCCATGGCAGACAACAATACATCGGATGTCGACCAGACCGGCTTCATGAACAAGGCCAAGGTAGGTCAGACGTCTCGAGATGGCGGCTCGCTCAACAGCTCACATGACAGTGATATTGACCAGACAGGGGCTTTCAACAAGGCAAACACCTATCAGAACGGCGTCAATCATACGATTCGCGTCAATCAGCTGGGGGGTGCCAACAAGGTAAAATCACAGCAGTACAGCAGCACCAACACCGGTATCGTCAATCAGACGGGTGCCTACAATTCCGTTGACCTGAACCAGAAGAGCTACAAGCACCTCACCCGCGTCACCCAGGATGGTTTTGCCAACCACTCTGAATCCTGGCAGGGTGCCAGCGGCTCGCCGGCAGGGCGTGAAAATACTCTGGTCGTGACACAGACAGGGGTATTCAATGATTCCATGGCCACTCAGCAAGGCAGTTATGCGATTGCCCGGGTGTCCCAGACCGGCTACCAGCACGCCTCGGATGTGATGCAGACCGGTGAGTACAACCGTGCACGTGTCACTCAGGAAGGACGCTTCAACAACTCCACGGTTTCACAGACCGGTGAACTGGGCCTTGCCGTCGTGACCCAGACCGGCTCACGTATCGATTCAACCGTCACCCAGGCCGGTGCAAATCAAGTCGCACGAGTCACTCAGGACGGCAGCTCCCATGACTCGCTCGTCAATCAGAGCAATGCGAACAACACTGCGCGGGTGACTCAGTCAGACATGCTGCAGTACTCCGACATCAGCCAGACGGGAAGCGAGAATCTGGCCATCAACAGTCAGAGCGGATATTCCAACTACGCCATCGTCGAGCAAGGTGGTACCAACAGTGACTCTCTGATCACCCAGACTGGCTACAACGATCACGCCCGCGTCCAACAGACTGGCTCTGGCCACAGCTCCGAAGTCCTTCAGCAGGCAGGTGGCATCCTGAGCTTCGTCGCCAACCGTGCTCACGTCGTGCAGTCCGGTGCGATGAACACCGCCAGCGTGACCCAGACCGGCGGTGGCAACGTGGCGAGCGTGATGCAGTACTGATCACGCCCAACCAAGATGTCTTACAGAACCCCGCGCAAGCGGGGTTTTTCATTTTTAAGCTCTGGTGATGCCATCAAAGGAAAAGGCCGCCGACACGAATGTCAGCGGCCTTCCAGTATCAGCTGCGAAATGATTATCGCGATGGCGGGTTACTTCTTTTCCAGTGTCACGGACTGTTCCGGGAAAGACTGGCGATAGGTCGAGAGGCTCTCATCCACCATCTTGCGACCCTGGGCGACCTGCTTGTTGCCACTGGTGATACGGCCCTTGCCTTTCTTGATCTGCTTGTTGCCCTTTTCGATCAAGGCCTGGCCCTTGCGAATATTGGCTTCTCCGTCATCGACGAGATCTTCACCACTGACGATCTGTTTCTCACCTGCCGCGACCAGTGATTTGCCCTCTTCCCACTGGTCGGCCAGTTGATCGCGCACCTGGGCGACAGCCTTGGCTTCCTCTGCCTGCCCCCGCATCAGATCCGCCGTGGAAGGCTGACTTGAGCAACCGGCGAGCAGTGCAAGGCTGATGGCGACGGCAGCGGTAGGTGCAAGATTATGACGCATGGTATTTCCTTATCTGATGCAGAGTTCTCAAATGCAGATCGGGGCTCGCCATGCTCCTTTCAGCATGTCGTTGGGCTTAGTGCAGTCTAAGCTGCTCGCGGATCAAGCGTGCCAACGTTACGTTAGCGTTGGGCGCTGTCGTGTCGATATGGATCAGTTGACCATGCTCCTCAGGAGCGAACGGCTCACGATTGGCCAATTGCTTGTCCAGCACCTCAAGCCCCGCCTCGGACGCCTCGCCACTACGCTGACTGCGCTTGACGATGCGCCTGCGCAGCGTCTCCTCATCGGCCTCGAAGCTGATCATCAGCACGGGCAGGCCACGGGCTTCTGCCTCGTGACGCAGACGATCACGCTGTGATTTCTTCAGGCAGGTGGCATCGATGCAGACGGGGATTCCCGATTCCAGCAGGGTGGCTGACAGATTCGACAGCCGCTCGTAGGTCGCATGCGTCGCCTGCGGCGTATAGATGCCGCCATTGAGACCCGAGCCGGTGTCGGCATCCGCGGCAAAGCCATACAGGCGCTTGCGCTCGACATCGCTGCGGATGCGCACACCCCCCAGCTCACGCACCATTTCTTCGGTGAAGCGACTCTTGCCGCTACCGGAGACCCCCACGCCGATGATCATGTACGGGAAGCGGATCTCGCTGTAGCGCTCCGCCAGCTCGATATAGCGCTCATACTCCGCCATCACGTCGAGACGATCCGCGTCACTCAACTCCGGCTGGTGATAGCGAATCATCGCGACCTTGGCCCGAATCAGCGCGCGATAGATCTTGTAGTACGGCAGCAGACGCACCAGCGAGTAATCACCCGAAAGCTCCAGGTAACGATTCAGGGCGTGATGGGCGAAGGCCGGCTCATCGCGGGCTTCCAGATCCATCACCAGGAAGGCCAGATCACAGCCGACATCGTTCCAGCGCAGCTCTTCATTGAACTCGATACCATCAAAGAGCAAGGCTCGGCCTTCGTGACGTACGGCGTTGCCCAGATGGATGTCGCCATGGGTCTCGCGCACGAAGCCTTCCTGCCAACGACGCTCGAATTCCGGTTGGAGACGCTGGAAGGTCTCTTCCGTCCACTCCTGCAACAGCGCCAGACGCTTGATGAGCGCAGCCTCCTCTTCGAGGCGCGGACGAATCAACGTGAACTCATTGTCGATGGTACGGCTGACCATCTGCGGGCTGCCAAGATCACTGTCACCCTGGATGCGTTCAGCCTGCTCGTGGAAGGCCACCAGCTGATCGACCAGGTCGTCCAGCAGCTCCAGCGACAGCTCACCGCTGGCCTGCAAGGCGCTGAACAGGTGCCGGTTGGAGAACTGACGCATCTTCACCGCATACTCGAAGACGGCACTCTCATCATTGATGCGTGGCGCCTCCGGCGTACCGGAAATCGGCACGGTATCCAGATAGAGCGTCGGTGCCAGACGGCGATTGAGGCGCACCTCCTGTTCACACAGGTGCTTGCGACGCTCCAGCGTGGAAAAATCCAGGAAGCTGCCGAAATCCAGCGGCTTCTTGATCTTGTAGGCGTAGTCGCCGGTCAGCACGATCCACGAGATGTGCGTCTCGTGCACTTCGATATCCTTCACGGGGTGATCGAAGCAATCGGCGGTGTGAAGGGCTCGAATCAGGGCCTGGCTCAAGGTCATCTCCGCTAAGGCAAGCTGGCTATAGGGTCATTAGCGCAATCGCTATCGTTGGCGGCAAGTGTACCGGATGGCGGCCCGCCCGGCAGCCTGCCGAGCGGGTCGATACCGGCTTCTACCGTCTGACCGACTCAGGACTCAGGCCGAGGCTGCCATCTGTGCAAAGACGCGCTCGGCAGCCTCAAGAGTGGCCTGGATATCCTCGTCGCTGTGGGCGGCGGACATGAAACCTGCCTCATAGGCTGACGGCGCCAGATAGACTCCCTCTGCCAGCATGCCGTTGAAGAAGGTCGCGAAGTCTTCCTGGCGACAACGCGTGGCGGACTGGAAATCGGTGACCGCGGACTGATCCGTGAAGAACAGTCCGAACATGCCACCTGCCCGCTGGGTGATCGCGGCGATGCCGGCGGCCTTGGCACGACTCTCCAGGCCGTCACACAGCATCTCGACCTTGCGGGTCAGCTCGGCATGGAAGCCCGGTGCCTGGAGCTTGCGCAGCAGCGCGACCCCGGCAGCCATCGCCAGCGGATTGCCGGCCAGGGTGCCCGCCTGGTAGACGGGGCCCAGCGGCGAGAGATGATGCATGATCTCGCGCTTGCCACCGAAGGCGCCCACCGGCATGCCGCCGCCGACGATCTTGCCCAGGCAGGTCAGGTCCGGCGTGATGTTGTAATGCGCCTGAGCGCCACCCAGCGCGACACGGAAGCCCGTCATCACCTCATCGAGGATCAGCACGCTGCCATGGGCATCACACACTTCACGCAGGCTCTCCAGGAAGCCAGGCACCGGCGGAATGCAGTTCATGTTGCCGGCCACCGGCTCGACGATGATGCAGGCGATCTGATCACCCAGCTCGGCGAAGCAACGGCGCACACCTTCGGCGTCGTTGTAGTCCAGCGTGATGGTGTGCTCGGCGAGCGAGGCCGGCACGCCCGGGGAGCTGGGCTCGCCATGGGTCAATGCACCTGAGCCGGCCTTGACCAGCAGCGAGTCCGAGTGGCCATGGTAGTTGCCTTCGAACTTGACGATCTTGTCGCGACCGG
The DNA here is from genome assembly GCF_004006355.1 of Cobetia sp. ICG0124. Taxonomy (NCBI): domain Bacteria; kingdom Pseudomonadati; phylum Pseudomonadota; class Gammaproteobacteria; order Oceanospirillales; family Halomonadaceae; genus Cobetia; species Cobetia sp. ICG0124. The sequence continues at coordinate 3,331,952 of NZ_CP024893.1, forward strand.
TGAAACCACGCGCCAGGCGGATCGCCGACATGGTGGCTTCGGTGCCGGAGTTGGTCATGCGCACCATGTCGAGACTTGGCAGCATCTCGCAGATCAGCTCGGCCATCTCGGATTCGATCTCGGTGGGCGCACCGAAGGACAGACCGCTCTCGAGTCGCTCACGCACGGCGTTGAGCACGTCTTCATCGGCATGGCCGGTGATCATCGGTCCCCAGGAACCGACGTAATCGATATAGCGCTTGTCTTCGACATCGAAGAGATAGGCGGCCTTGGCATGATCGATGAACACCGGCGGACGATGCAGTCCCTTGAAGGCGCGAACCGGCGAATTGACGCCACCGGGAATGTGACGGCTGGCGCGTTCGAACTGGGCAGCGGACGTGGTCATGACATACCTCTTGAGGGACACGGTGCGGCACGACGGCCGCGAAAAATGGGAAAGAGTCATTGATGACTCAAGACGGTGTGGATAATCAGAGAGCGAGGCGTCATCATGATCCAGGGGGTCAGTCCCGGTGACCAGCACGGCGCCTGCACCTTCCATCAGCAAGCGCTCGGCGAGCTCATTCTCGCCGGCACCCTCAGGACAGGCTGCCAGACGCGCAAGCTCGCCACGATTGGGCGTGATGACATCCACCCGCGCCAGCAGCGTTTCGCGCGCCTGCTGGATCAGCGCTTCACTGGAGAGCTCATGGCCTCCGCCGGCCTTGAGTACCGGGTCCCATACCACCGGAAGCGCGGGCCAGTGCTGGCGAAGTTCATCGATCAGCGTAACCGTCGCCATCAGCGCTTCGTGACTGGCGAGAAGTCCGATCTTGAGCGCCCGAGGCCGAAAATCATCGAGCAGGGCATGCGCCATCGCCAGAATCGACTCGCCTGACTGCGCCATCACTGCCTGGACATTGCTGGAATTCTGTACCGTCAGCGCCGTCGGTACCGTCAGCGCCCAGCCACCACCGGCCCGAATCGCCTCACTGTCGGCGATCAGACCCGCGCCGCCGCTGGGGTCATGTCCCGCCAGCACCAGAACACAGGGCAGTCTTGCTGGGCACTCAGTCATGGCAGCGCTGGCTCTCAGAACGGTTTGACGATGACGCAGATGACGATCACCACCAGCATCAGTACCGGTACTTCATTGAAGAAGCGGAAGTAGCGTGAGGTTCGCTTGCAGGTGTCGGCAGCGAACTGCTTCAGGTACAGCCCACAGGCATGGTGATAGCCGACCAGCAGCACGACCATGGCCAGCTTGAGGTGCATCCAGCCCATGCTCATGAAGCTCGGCACCAGTGCCAGCAGCCAGATGCCCAGCACCAGAGTCGCGATCATCGACGGCATCATGATGCCGCGGTAGAGCTTGCGCTCCATGGTCTTGAAGTACTCGATGGCCTTGATGTCGCCGGCATCACGCGCCTGGGCGTGATAGACGTAAAGACGCGGAAGATAGAACAGGGCGGCAAACCAGCACACCACGGCAATCAGATGGAACGCCTTGATCCACAGATACATGGGGAAACTCCGTCAGTCAGGGGCGGAATCACGGCTTGTATCGATAGTAGCTCTCTATTGCATCACGCGTGATGATACCTGAAATCTTGCGAATCATCGGGGCCGTGGTGTGCTCCACATAGAGCGCATCGACATTGCTCGGCAGCAGCCGCTCATAGGCTTCCGACAGCGTTGCCTGCAGATGGATCGGGGCGAGATCCAGACGCTGGGCTGGAATCTCGAGCAGGTCGAGCGCTTCCTGCTCTCGCCAGTGCTCATCCATCAGCACACGCACCAGATCCGCCGCCGGCAGCGCCACCATCGGCTTTTCCGGCGTCGAACGCGTGACCACCAGCCAGACAGGCTTGCTCTCGAGCAGGGCGCGGGCACGCTCACGAGTGATGCGCCGCGGCACGCTGACCACGGAGCGCTCCATCACCGCCGGCACCGCGACTCGGGAAAGCGCCTGCATCAAGGGTTGCTGAAGCGGGTGCAAGCCCTGCGCCGTCAGCGTCGAGATGAAGAATCCCTGGCAATGGCACAGCTGGCGGCAGGTCAGCCCCGCCACTACCACGGCCAGCATGCCGGGCAGGATGATATTGGGAGAATGCGTCAGTTCGAGCAGTGCCATCAGCGCCGCCAGCGGAGCCTGAAGCACTGCCCCCATCATCGCCGCCATGCCGAGCAGGGCGTAGAGCGCGATGTCCGAGGCCTGGTCCGGCAAGATCCAGCCGCCCAGCATGCCCATCAGGGCACCCGCGGCAGCACCGGCCACCACGACGGGGCCGATGATGCCGATGGGCACTCCACAGGCGACGCATATCGCCGACAGCATCAGCTTGCCGATGACCAGCGCCAGCAGCACATCCAGCGCCAGCTGACCGTCGAGCAGCTGGGCGAGGCTGTCATAGCCGATTCCCTGCACCTGCGGGTACCACCAGGCCACGGCGGCCGTCGAGAGCCCCACCAGTGCCATCCGTCCTGACCATGTCAGACGCGCGGCACGCTCCTGCTGCCGAGCCAGGTGCACGAAACCTCCCGCCAGCAGCCCGATCACCAGTGCCGTGATCACGACCCAGGGGAGATCCAGCAGCGAGTGCAATAGCAGAGAAGGCACCGCGAACGCCGGTTCGGCGCCATAGACGAGCTGCGAGACGACCGCACCCGCGGTCGAAGCCAGAATCACCGGCATGAAGCCTGTCAGGGTGTACTCCATCATCACCACTTCCATGGCGAAGATGACACCGGCGATCGGCGTATTGAATGAGGCGGAAATTCCCGCGGCCGTGCCACAGGCAACCAGCACTCGCAGACTGTTGTTGGGCAGCTTGAGACGCTCCCCGACCCAGCTGGAAGCGCCAGCCCCGAGGTGGATGGCCGGTCCTTCACGTCCGGCGGACAGGCCACCCAGCACGCTCACGACCCCGACCACGATCTGGTTGAGCCAGGCACGCAGCGGCATCTTGCCCTGATGGTAGGTCAGGCGTTCGATGACATGACCGATGCCAAGCTTGCGCTGAGCAGGATGCTGACGACCGAGCACGATGCCGATCACTAGCACGGCCAGCAAGGGCAATGACGCGCGCACCCAGGGCGCCAGGCCCTCGAAGTTTTCCGGGCTGTCATCCGGCATGAAGCCGAGTGCCCCCGCGCTCAGCAACAGTCGGAAACCGACCATCAACGAGCCGGTCAGCAGGCCAGCGATCAGTCCCAGCAGACACAGCTGGGGAAGGGCATCGACCGCCGCCAGCTTGCGCCGGAAATTGTCGAGACTGGGACGAGGCAGATGCGGACGCGACAGGCGTGACACTCACGACTCCTTGAAAGGCACTGACGATGACGATGAACATCCATGTCGGCAGCACATTACTGCCCGCCTGACACCTGTGTATCATATCGATTGCGCACCGTCGCGACCGTGCACAATCCGACAACCTCGGCACAGCATGGCGCAACGCCTGTCTCGCGCACAGGCCGCAAAAGGTCGCATCAGCAAGCCGGACACACGAGTCACATTCGTATCAACAGGACACCGCTCGAAAGCGGGGAGGCAGCATGATCAAGGTAGGTATCGTCGGCGGCACCGGTTACACCGGAGTGGAGCTCCTCAGGTTGCTGGCCAGCCACCCGCAGGTGGAAGTGACCGTGATCACCTCACGCAGCGAGAAGGGCGTGCGTGTCGACGAGATGTACCCCAATCTGCGCGGCCACTACGACACCCTCGCGTTCAGCGAGCCGGATGCCGAGGTGCTGGCAGCCTGTGACGCCGTGTTCTTCGCCACGCCGCATGGCGTCGCTCATGCGCTGGCCGGCGACCTTCTGGCCCGTGGCACCCGCGTGATCGACCTGTCCGCAGACTTCCGCATCAAGGACGCCGACGTCTGGGCCGAATGGTATGGCCAGCCGCATGGTGCACCGGAACTGCTCGGCGAAGCCGTCTACGGCCTGCCGGAAGTCAATCGCGACGCCATCCGTGAAGCCCGTCTGATCGCGGTGCCGGGCTGCTACCCGACCTCCGTGCAACTGGGGCTCATTCCGCTGCTGGAAGCCGGTCTGATCGAGACCGACAACATCATCGCCGACTGCAAGTCCGCCGTTTCCGGTGCCGGTCGCGGTGCCAAGGTCGGCTCACTGCTGTGTGAAGCCGGCGAGTCCATGAAGGCCTACGGCGCCTCCGGTCACCGTCACCTGCCGGAAATCACCCAGGGGCTGGACATGGCAGCGGGCAGCGCGGTCGGCCTCACCTTCGTCCCGCACCTGACGCCGATGATCCGTGGCATCCACTCCACTCTCTATCCGCGCCTGAGCGGCTTCAGCGGTACGCTGGAAGATCTGCAGGCGCTGTTCGAGCAGCGTTACGCCGATCACCCCGCCGTCGATGTCATGCCGCTGGGTAGCCATCCGGAGACGCGCAGCGTGCGTGGCACCAACCTGTGCCGCATCGCCCTGCATCGTCCGGGCAATGGCGACACCCTGGTCGTGCTGTCGGTGATCGACAATCTGGTCAAGGGCGCATCAGGTCAGGCCATCCAGAACCTCAACCTGATGTTCGGCCTGGATGAGATGACCGGCATCGGGGCGCCGGCGATGATGCCCTGAGCCGCCAGTGTCGCCAGCAAGGCAGCACGTCAGACAAAGTTGACCCTTTTGCTCGGATATAGGGATAATAGGCAGCATTCCGTTCTCTATACCGTGCCGGGCGCTGTCTTCAGCGCCCGGCCTCCGACTCCTTCGAGGAGGCCCGCATGAGCGAAGCACAAAGCTTCATCCCCACGCCGCTGTATCTATCCGAGAGCGCCAAGGCCCGGATCGCTGCGCTGCGCGCGGAAGAAGCCAACCCGGAGCTACGTCTCAGGGTCTACGTCACTGGCGGTGGTTGTTCCGGCTTCCAGTACGGTTTCGATATCGCCACCGACATGGCTGAGGACGACACCGTGGTCGAGCTGGGCGAAGCCGCGGTCGTGATCGACCCGCTGTCCTACCAGTATCTGGTCGGCTCGACGATCGACTACGAGGAAGGTCTGGCCGGGGCGCGTTTCCTGATCCAGAACCCGAATGCCACCAGCACCTGTGGCTGTGGTTCGTCCTTCATGGTCTGACGGCGCAGCATGACATCCGGCGCGATGCCGCCACCTGATCGCCCCCTATCGGTTTCCGATAGGGGGCGATTTTTTTTCACTATCTCAGCAGGTTGCGAATGCCAACCCGCCGCACGGCGGCGCTCGCAGACTTGACGGGATCTTGTGCTCTCGTCACTCTGAAAACGCACTACATCCTAAAATCTAAATATAAAGAGGCATGTAAAATGCGTAGATCCCACCTGCTGGCCTCGCTGTCCGGTCTCGCGGCCGCCACCCTGATGGCCAGTGCCGCCCATGCCGTCACCCTCAAGGCCGCGACTGACCCGAGCTTCGTGCCTTTCGAGATGCTCGATCAGGAAAGCGGCAAGATGGTCGGCTTCGATATCGACATCCTCAACGCCATCGGTGAGCGCGCCGGTTTCGATATCGACCTCAAGACCATGGACTTCAATGGCATCATCCCGGCCGTACAGACCGGCAGCGTCGATGTCGCCATCGCCGGCATCACCATCACCGAGGCCCGCGAGAAGATCGTCGACTTCACCGACCCTTATTACGACTCCGGCCTGCGGATCCTGACCGCGGCCAACAATGGCGACATCGAGGGCATCGAGGGGCTGGAAGGCAAGAAGATCGGCACCAAGATCGGCTCCACCAGCTATGACTACCTCACCGCCAATCTGGAAGACTCCACCATCACGCCCTATCCCGGCAGCGCCGACATGTACATGGCACTGATGTCCGGCAGCGTCGATGCCGTCTTCTATGACGCTCCCAATGTCGGCTACTTCGCCAAGACCAAGGGCAACGGTCGCGTGAAGACAGTGGGCCCGCTCTATGAAGGTCAGCAGTACGGCATCGCCTTCACCGAGGGCAGTGAGTGGACCGACGCCGCCAACAAGGCACTGGCCGAGATGAAGTCCGATGGTAGCTACGCCGAGATCTATCAGAAGTGGTTCGGCGCCCTGCCGAGCGACAGCGAATAAGCGCGAGATGATGGTGCCAAGGAGCCCCACGTGGACGTTCAATTCCAGTTTGACTGGCAGGCGGCGATTTCCTCCGTGCCGTACCTGCTCGAGGGGATCCCCTGGACCCTCGCCATTTCCTTCGGTGGCCTGGCCATCGGCTTCATGCTCGGCATCCTGTTTGGCCTGCTGAGCCTCTCCCCCAGCCGGATACTGCGCTGGGTCGCCACCGCCTACATCGAGATCTTCCGCGGCACGCCCGTGCTGGTGCAGGTCCTGTTCATCTTCTATGGTCTGCCGCAGATCATCGGGGGGCCCATCGATGCCCTGACCGCCGGTATCGCAGCCATCGCGCTCAATTCCGCGGCCTATATCTCCGAGATCGTGCGTGGTGGCGTGCAGTCCATCGCGCGCGGGCAACGCGAGGCCGGACTGTCACTGGGCCTTTCCACCCCCCAGACCTTCCGCTACATCATCTGGCCGCAGGCACTGCGTCGCATGATCCCGGCGCTCGGCAATCAGGGGATCGTGTCCATCAAGGACACCTCGCTGTTCTCGGTGATCGGTGTCGGTGAGCTGGTCCGCCAGGGCCAGATTTACATTGCCACCACCTTCAACGCGCTGGAAACCTACTTCATGGTCGCCATGCTCTACCTCGTCATCACGCTGAGCCTGTCCTTCGGGCTACGGATGCTGGAGCGTCGCGGACTGGTGGGCCAATGATCTCTTCTTTCCCGATCAGCCAGCCCTTCGCGCCGGCCAGGAGCGCCTGATGACCGCCATCGTGAACATGCAAAAGATCAACAAGCACTTCGGCAGCCTGCATGTGCTCAAGGACATCGATCTCGAGGTCGCCCAGGGGGAAGTGGTGGTGATCATCGGCGCCAGTGGTTCCGGCAAGTCGACGCTGATCCGCTGCGTGAATGGCCTCGAGGAGTTCCAGGGCGGCAGCATCGAAGTGGACGGACAGTCCTTGATCCCCCACGGCAAGAGCCACCGAGCGCTGAAGACGATTCGCACCGAAGTCGGCATGGTCTTCCAGCAATTCAATCTCTTTCCGCACATGAAGGTACGTGACAACGTCAGCCTGGCCCCCATCAAGGTGCGCGGCAGTGACCGGGCGACCGCCGAGCGACAGGCCGACACGCTGCTCGAGCGGGTCAATATTCTCGAGCAGGCCGACAAGTACCCCGGCCAGCTGTCAGGCGGCCAGCAGCAACGCGTCGCCATCGCCCGCTCACTGGCGATGGAACCCCGCCTGATGCTGTTCGATGAGCCCACCTCCGCACTGGACCCCGAGATGATCGGGGAGGTGCTGGACGTGATGCGTGAGCTGGCACGCGACGGCATGACGATGATGATCGTCACGCATGAGATGAGCTTCGCGCGTGAAGTCGCGGATCGCGTCGTCTTCGTCCACCAGGGCAGCATCGTCGAGGAAGGCACTCCGAGCGAGGTCTTCGACACCCCTCGTCATCCGCGCACCCAGAGCTTCCTGGCGCGCGTTCTCAAGCACTGAACCCCCGCTGCCATCTCTTGAGAGAGGCCATGCCCCGACCGTCAGGTCGGGGCTTTTTTTTGCCCGGCACCACTGCTGGGCAGCGTAGCCATCCACTCACGGCTTATCCCCGTACTATCTACAGAGTTGGCGTGTCGAGGTGAAGACGATTTGCCTCTGTGGACATTTTGCGGCATCATCCGCGGCCTTCTGTACGTTAGCCCTTGCAGCACTAGGGGTTGTGGGTAAACTGGCCACTTGTGCACAGCAGGGCAGAAAAGTCCGGTACCAGCACGGTATGAAAACGAGGATAACTGGGCTTGTGGACAAGGCGGTGTTTCATCCACAGGAAGCCACCGGTGGCATCCTCAGGTAGCACGCATTTTCTCCCCAACTATATCAACATCGTAAGATACTGATTTTTAAGAGATAAAGTCGATTTCCCACTGATTTTGTCCACAACAGTAGTTACAACATCAACAGAACCCCTTTTTCTTTTCTTTATATAATCTTGTTATCCGGAAACCCGAAGGACGTTCGGACACCCCGGCACTGTGGAAAACTCCTGACGCTTACCCACAGGCGGTTTATACTGTGCGGCCCGAACGTCATCCGATTGGCTTGCAGGCTCCCCATCGGGTCGAGCTCATGCCGTCTGCGGCGCCTTGTCTTCGCCATGACGTTCGTCAGTCCCGGATTCATCCAGACATCGAGTCATCGTCGTGTCTGGCCGATTTGCCTGATTCGCCACCATGCGAACAGCGCTTCATCCAAGTTTCGTGATACCCCGAGGTGCCAACGTGGATTACCCGAACCGCTTTGACGTGATCGTCATCGGCGGCGGTCATGCCGGTACGGAAGCCGCACTGGCGGCTGCCCGCATGGGCCGTCAGACCCTGCTGCTGACCCATAACATCGAGACCCTGGGGCAGATGTCCTGCAATCCCGCCATCGGTGGGATCGGCAAGAGCCATCTGGTCAAGGAGATCGATGCGTTGGGCGGTGCCATGGGCCTGGCAACCGACATGGCGGGTATCCAGTTCCGCACGCTGAATGCCCGCAAGGGCCCGGCGGTACGTGCCACTCGAGCACAGGCCGACCGGGCGCTGTACAAGGCGGCGATTCGCAACGTGCTGGAGAACCAGCCGAACCTGACGCTGTTCCAGCAGGGTGCGGAAGACCTGATCGTCGAAGGCGAGACCGTACGGGGTGTCGTCACTCAGACCGGCATTCGTTTCCACGCCACCACGGTGGTGCTGGCGACCGGGACCTTCCTCGGTGGCGTGATCCATATCGGTTTGGACCACCATGCCGGTGGACGTGCCGGGGATCCGCCCGCCAATGGCCTGGCGTCACGTCTGCGCGAGCTGCCATTCCGGGTTGATCGGCTCAAGACCGGTACCCCGCCGCGCATCGATGCCAAGAGCGTTGATTTCAGCAAGATGGAAGCTCAGCCGGGTGACGCACCGCGCCCGGTGATGTCCTACATGGGCAGTCGGGAAATGCATCCGGAGCAGGTCAACTGCTTCATCACGCATACCAACGAGCGCACTCACGAGATCATCTTCGCCAATCTCGATCGCTCGCCGATGTACTCCGGCGTCATCGATGGCATCGGGCCGCGTTACTGCCCGTCCATCGAGGACAAGGTGCATCGCTTCGCCGACAAGAACAGCCACCAGGTCTTCATCGAGCCGGAAGGCCTGAATACCCACGAGCTGTACCCCAATGGCATCTCCACCTCGCTGCCCTTCGATACGCAGCTCGAGGTGGTACGCTCGATTCGTGGCATGGAAAACGCGCACATCACGCGTCCCGGCTACGCCATCGAATACGATTTCTTCAATCCCCAGGATCTGCATCACTCCCTGGAGACGCGTTTCATCAAGAATCTGTACTTCGCTGGTCAGATCAACGGCACCACCGGCTATGAAGAAGCCGGTGCCCAGGGCCTGCTGGCAGGCGTCAACGCCGCCTTGCGCGCCACTGACGACGAGGCCTGGCATCCACTGCGCGACGAGGCCTACACCGGCGTGATGGTCGATGACCTGATCACCCTCGGCACTCGCGAGCCGTATCGCATGTTCACCTCACGTGCCGAATATCGTCTGCTGCTGCGCGAGGACAATGCGGATCTGCGTCTGACTGCCAAGGGCCGCGAACTCGGCTTGATCGATGACGCGCGCTGGGCGGCGTTCGAGCAGAAGCGCGAAGCGATCGAGCGCGAGACCGCTCGTCTGCAAAGCACCTGGCTGACGCCGAAGAGCCCGGAGCTGGCCCCGCTGAGCGACAAGCTCAGCTCACCGCTCAAGCGTGAAGCCAGTCTGATGGAGCTGCTCAAGCGTCCGGAGCTCGAGTATCCGGATGTGGCAGGCCTGAAAGGGGAAGGAGTCGACGACTGGCGCATCGCCGAGCAGGTGCAGATCACCGCCAAGTACGCGGGCTACATCCAGCGTCAGCAGGAAGAGATCGACCGCCTGCGTCGTCATGAGCACACCGAATTGCCGGCCAGTCTCGATTACGACTCCGTCGATGGCCTGTCCAACGAGATCAAGCAGAAGCTCAATGAAGCGCGCCCGGCGACGCTTGCCCAGGCAGGCCGCATTTCCGGTGTCACGCCAGCAGCGGTTTCCATCCTGTTGATTCACTTGAAGAAACGGCAGTTGATCAAGGCGGAGACTCCAGCAGATACCGATACGGCTGACACGGGAGTCGCGCAATGAGTCAGACGCTCAACGAGACGCAGCGTGCGCGTTGCGCCCAGTTGCTCAGTCGCGGTGCCAGCGCCATGGGAGTGGCGCTGAGTGATGAGCAGCATGCGCAGCTGATGACGCTGCTGGTGCTGTTGCACAAGTGGAATCGCGCCTATAACCTCACCGCGGTACGTGAGCCGGAGGCGATGGTGACGCGCCATCTGCTGGATAGCCTCAGCGTGCTGCCCCACATCAGCGGGCCACGCCTGCTGGACGTCGGTGCCGGCCCGGGCCTGCCGAGTCTCGTGATCGCGATCATGCGTCCCGACATCGCTGTCGTACCGCTGGATTCCAATGGCAAGAAGGTGCGTTTCCAGATTCAGGCCGGCCACGAGCTGGGCCTGAACAACCTGAGCCCGACTCAGGTGCGTATCGAAGCCTATGATGGCGCGCCCTTCGAGCAGATCATCTCGCGGGCCTTCGCCGATACTGACGCCTTCGTCAATCTGTCAGGCGCCGTACTGGCTAAAGGCGGCGAATGGCTGGCGATGAAAGGTCGCATCCCCAATGACGAGATCGCACGGTTGCCGGCGGGTGTCTCGCTGGTCGAGACGCTCAGACTGTGTGTCCCGGGAGAAGAAGGTGAACGTCACCTTCTGCGCTTGAAACGCGACTGACCGCTCGTCTCGCGGCGCGTGCAGGGATTGTGCCGGGCGCAAAAGGCAGGCAGCCTGAGGCTCTGGGAGGGCAGATCCATGATCTGCCCTCGTGAGCATGCGGCTGGTGCCAAAGGCCTCGCTTCTCAAGGAACCAAGGAAGTCGCTCGTGACCAAGATCATCGCGCTGACCAACCAGAAAGGTGGTGTCGGCAAGACCACGACAGCCGTCAATCTCGCCGCTTCGCTGGCGGCGCTCGATCGCCGCGTATTGCTGATCGACCTCGACCCCCAGGGCCACGCCACCATGGGCAGTGGCATCGACAAGCATGACCTGGAAGGCAGCGTGCTGGACGTGCTGCTGGGTGAACTGCGGGCCAGCGACGTGATTCTCGACTGCCCGGATGCCGGCTATGCCCTGTTGCCGGGCAATGGCGATCTCACGGCTGCCGAAGTCGACCTGCTGGATGTCGAAGGGCGCGAGCGGCGTCTTGCCGAGGCACTCGCCCCGATCGCCTCGGAATATGACGTGGTGCTGATCGACTGCCCGCCCTCGCTCAACATGCTGACCGTCAATGCCCTGACCGCCGCCCATGGCGTCCTGATTCCCCTTCAGTGCGAGTTCTATGCTCTGGAAGGCCTGTCAGCGCTGCTGGATACCGTCGAGCAGATACAGGGCAACGTGAATCCGGCCCTCGACGTGTTCGGGATCGTGCGCACCATGTACGACGCCCGCAACAGTCTGACCCGCGATGTCAGCAAGCAACTTTCCGATTACTTTGGCGATACCCTGATCAAGGCCACCATTCCACGCAACGTGCGGGTGGCCGAAGCGCCGAGCCATGGTCTGCCGGTCACCAAGTACGCGCGTCTGTCGCGTGGCAGCCAGGCCTATCGCGTGCTCGCCAAGGAATTGATTCGTCGTCTCTCGCTGTAACTTCACCGAGGAAGGTCCATGACGCGTAAGCGTGCCCTGGGAAGGGGCCTGGATGCCCTGATCGGCGCTGGCAATCGCCGCCGCCATGCCGAATCTGATGCCGAAGGCGCCGCGACGGATACCGGGGCCGAGGCAGCCGTGCTGTCCGGCGAGCGCCTCGAGCGCCTGCCACTGGGGCAGTTGCAACGTGGCAAGTACCAGCCGCGGCGTGACATCCAGCCGGAAGCGCTGGAAGAACTGGCGGATTCCATTCGCGCCCAGGGGGTCATGCAGCCCATCGTGGTGCGGCCCATCGCGGAAGGACGTTACGAGATCATCGCGGGTGAACGGCGGTGGCGGGCGTCCCAGCTGGCGGAACTGGACACTATTCCGGCCGTCATCCGGGAAGGCATCAGTGACGAGATCGCGCTGGCTCTGGCGCTGATCGAGAACATCCAGCGCGAAAATCTCAATCCGGTCGAAGAGGCCATGGCGCTCAAGCGCCTGCTCGACGAGTTCGAACTGACTCAGCAGCAGGTCGGGGATGCCGTCGGTCGCTCACGTGCGCAAGTGGCCAACCTGTTGCGTCTGCTGACGCTGGATCAGGAAGTGCAGACACTGCTGGAACGCGGTGAGCTGGACATGGGTCATGCCCGTACCCTGATCGGGCTCAGTCCTGCACGTCAGCGCAAGCTGGCTCATGAGGTGGTCGAGCGTGAGCTGACCGTGCGCCAGACGGAAGCGCTGGTGAAAAGCGTGCAGAAAGGAGAGCAGACCAAGCCTTCCGCGCCCAGGCCAGATGCGGACATCCAGCGCCTGGAGACCCGGCTGTCAGAGCAGTTGGGGGCGGCGGTCAATATCCGTCATGGCAAGAGCGGCAAGGGCAAGGTCACCATCTCCTATACCAGCCTGGATGAGCTGGATGGCATTCTCGGTCATATCCACTAGAAGATCGTCTTGACGGGGGGTTGTGATAGGCGCAACCCTACGTCGCCTGCATCGCAAGCGACTGTCAACGTAAGCCAACTGTCATCTGTTTCACGCAAGATGGTGAGGCTTTGGTCGTAAGCTTGCGAAAGATCAAGGAATTTAGCCGGCAGTTTGGTTGATGGCGATGCGGCGCTCCCCTATAATCCGGCGAGTTTGCTCCCCGGCTGCAGGATGCGCAGTGACAGGGATTGGCGAGAGTCATCACTGCGATGGACAGGTTCACGATGCACAAGACGACACCCGCTGCCTTGCGACGCCCTCAGGTCGCGCGACTTCTCTGGGGCCAGGCGCTGGTGATTCTGTGTGCCGTACTCCTGTCCTGGGTGAGCAAGGGAAGCGGCGCGGCATTGTCTGCCCTGTGTGGTGGCCTGGTCTGCCTGCTGCCCAACCTGTTCTTTGCCTGGCGTTCATTGCGCGTGACGGGCGCACGTTACGCCCAGGCGATGGTCAAGGCCTTCTATCAGGCTGAGGCCGGTAAGTTCGGTTTGACGGCCGTATTGTTTGCATTCTTCTTCATTGCAGTGCCGCCCTCAAACCCCGCTTTATTTTTTTGCGCTTACGTGGCGGCAATGGCGGTTCACTGGCTGGGCCCCTGGCTGGTGAAGCGAACACCGTACACACGAACCTGAGGCAGAGTAATGGCAGGCACCAACCCGAGTCCCTCCGAATAT